>NZ_CP139572.1:1700000-5765864 GCF_050859125.1 Aminobacter sp. BA135 | reverse complement strand
TGTTTGCAATCCCTAACCTTCGGTCCTCGTTGCCGAATGGGGACGCGCCGCTCGCGTCTCCATCGGTGTATGTTCATTCGGGATGCTTGCCGTTTCCGGCGGAGCCCCAGTCACCTTCGCCTAGCGCCATGCAGCGCTTTCGGAAGGCCAGTGCCGCGGGGGCGGCAGCACCAGGCAAATGCGTAGCCACCCGGCGAAATCGCCGGTGCGATGCAAAGTCACCATGCCGTGTATCCCCACACGCCCCAAGTATACTTCGAAGTGGGCATACCTCCCCCGGACGCGGATTCCATCCACGCCGAGAACGCCGCCGATTTTGTGGCTTTGCAGAGGGCTTGCTGCCCGTCCCTTCGATAAAAAGACCTTACAAAAATCGCTGTGGACGAGGCAAGGCCGAGTCTAACCCGTTTTTAATGAATCTGCTTACCTCGGCTCCGGATTCAAAGCTTGCCGGTACCCCTCAAAGGGACAAAGCCGTTGTGATTCAAACCCTTTTCCGGGGATCGAAAAAAACCGCACGCCGGCCGAAATATTTTTAAAAGAATCCGCTTGACACCAACTTGTCCCCCGAGCCCCGCGGGCAGCTTGAACAAGCTGTGGATGACCATTCGCAAGTCTTTGAAATTAATAGGTAATTTCTGCCAGCCCGAGTCTGGTTGTAGGGCTACTTCTAACAGTTGTAGTTATCAGAATAGCCGCATATGCCGGCAAAATTTCGACCCCCTGCAGACCCTGCTTGGACGGCCCTTCGGACGGGTTTTTCGGCCCTCATCCGGCAAAAGAAAAACCCGGCTGGTTAGGCCGGGTTGATCAGAAATCCAATTGCTTGCAGGGCTTAGGCGGAAAGCGCCTTGAGCCGCTGTGCCAGGCGCGAAACTTTGCGCGAGGCGGTGTTCTTGTGAAGCACGCCCTTGGTGGCGGCGCGCATCAGTTCCGGCTGGGCGGCGTTGAAGGCGGCTTCCGCCTTTGCCTTGTCGCCCGAGGCCAGTGCCTCTTCGACCTGGCGGACATAAGTCCGGACGCGCGAGCGGCGGTTCTTGTTGACCGCTGCGCGGCGGGCGATCTTACGCGTTGCCTTCTTGGCCGAGGAGGTATTGGCCATGGTGCCTCTCTTTGATCTCTAGGTGGGCGCCCGCGGGTATCCGTAGAGCGCAAAAATAAATCGGGCGTCCCTGGGGGCGCCTCAGTTGGTGCGGCTTATAGTTCAGCTTGCCGCCAACGTCAACGCGATTCAGGTCAGCGGTTGCGGAAATTCGCAGTCCTTTTCTCGGCAAAGGCCGCCATGCCTTCCTTCTGGTCGTCGAGTGAAAACATTGAATGGAACACGCGGCGCTCGAAGCGCAGGCCTTCGGACAGCGTTACTTCATAAGAACGATTGACCGCTTCCTTGCACATCATGACAGCCGGAAGCGAGAAGTCGGCGATCTTTGCCGCCGCCTTCATCGCCTCTTCCATCAGGTCGGCCGCGGGCACGACTCGCGAAACGAGTCCGGAGCGCTCGGCTTCGGCCGCATCCATCATCCGGCCGGTCAGGCACATGTCCATTGCCTTCGACTTGCCGACGAAACGGGTCAGGCGCTGCGAGCCGCCCATGCCGGGCATGACGCCGAGCGTGATCTCGGGCTGGCCGAACTTGGCCGAGTCGGCGGCGATGATGAAGTCGCACATCATGGCGAGTTCGCAGCCGCCGCCCAGCGCGTAGCCGGCGACAGCTGCAATCATCGGCTTGCGGTTGGCTGCAAAGGCCTCCCAGCCGGAGAAGAAGTCTTCCATATAGGCGTCGACATAGGTCTTGCCCTGCATCTCCTTGATGTCGGCGCCGGCCGCGAAGGCCTTTTCCGAGCCGGTGATGACGATGGCGCCGATACCCTGGTCGGCTTCAAAAGTGCCGGTGGCGGCGAGGAGCTCGGCCAGGACAAGAGAATTGAGCGCGTTGAGCGCCTTCGGGCGGTTGAGCGTGATCAGCCCGACCTTGCCGCGTGTTTCGACGATGATCGTTTCATAGGCCATCTTGCGGCTCTCCCTCTCTCGCAGCGTCACCAATGAGGCTTTGCTCTAACTCAGCGCTGGCACTGGCGGCAATAGAAGGTTGAGCGCCCGCTCTGCACGATGCGCTCGATATGGCCCGCACAGCCGCTGTGCGCGCAAGGTTCGCCCTCGCGGTCATAGACGGAAAAGGAGTGCTGGAAGTAGCCGAGCGAGCCGTCGGTATGGACATAGTCGCGCAGCGAGGAGCCGCCGGCGGCGATCGCATCGGCAATGACTTGCCGCACCGATGTCGCCAGAAGCGTCGCCCGCTCCTTCGCCACCTTGCCATTGCCGGCGATGGTGCCTGCGGCCCGCGTCGGCGACAGCCCGGCGCGCCAAAGTGCCTCGGAGACATAGATGTTGCCCAGTCCGGCAATCAGTCGCTGGTCGAGCAGGGCCGCCTTCAGCGGAGTCTTCTTGCCTTCGAACAGCTGGGCGAGCAGTTCACCGTCAAGCGTATTGCCCGTCGGCTCGACGCCAAGTCCCTGCAGCATCGGATGCTCGGTGCCGTTGCGCTCGGCAAACAGCATGAAGCCGAACCGCCTGGGGTCGTTGAAGACGACTCGCGCCGAAACACCCTTTGGATCCGCGACGTGGAAGACGACATGGTCGTGAGTCTCGGACTTCGAGCGCTCGTGGTGGAAATTGCCTGGGGCGGCAGAGCCCTCGTCGGTTTCGACGCGGAACGAGCCGGACATGCCCAGATGGCAGATCAGCAGCGGCGCATCCTCGACATCGGCGATCAGATATTTGGCGCGCCGTCCGAGCGAGGTGATCTTGCGGCCTTCCAGGCGTTCGCCGAACCTGTCGGGGAAGGGGTAGCGCAGATTGGGGCGGCGGGTCTCGACGCGCTCGATGCGCGCGCCTTCCAGCACCGGCTGCAGTCCGCGCCGCACGGTTTCGACTTCGGGCAATTCAGGCATGGCTGGCGATCGTCTCCAGGAAGGAGTTGCCATGGCGGCCGGGCGCCAGGCCGAGATGGGCCGCCACCGTTTCGCCGATGTCGGCGAAGGTAAGCCTCAGCCCGATGTCCCCGCCGGAACCGCCCGCAGCGATACCGATCACCGGGATACGCTCGCGCGTGTGGTCGGTGCCTGGCCAGGTCGGGTCGTTGCCATGGTCGGCGGTGAGGATCAGCAGGTCGCCCGGCTGCAGCCGGGCGAAGGCTTCGGGCAGGCGCTTGTCGAAGGCTTCGAGTGCTGCGGCATAACCCGGCACGTCGCGGCGATGACCGAACTCGGTGTCGAAGTCGACGAAATTGGCGAACACCAGGTCGCCGTCCTGGGCGTCGTCCATGGCGCCGAGCGCCTTGTCGAACATCGCCATGTTGCCGACGCCCTTGCGGATTTCGCTGATCCCGCGATGCGCGAAGATGTCGCCGATCTTGCCGATGCCGATCACCTTGCTGCCGCGTGCGGTGAGGCGGTCGAGCAACGTGTCCTCAGGGGGCGGGGTGGCATAGTCGCGGCGATTGGGCGTGCGCTGGAACGTTGCCTTACTCTCGCCCAGGAAGGGTCGGGCGATGACCCTGCCGATCTTCAGCGGGTCGACGAGGCGGCGGACGACCTGGCACAGCTCGTAGAGCCGCTCCAACCCGAAATGCGTTTCATGTGCTGCGATCTGCAGCACCGAATCCACCGAGGTGTAGCAGATCGGCTTGCCTGTCCTGACATGCTCTTCGCCGAACCGTTCGATGATCTCGACGCCGCCGGCGTGGCAGTCGCCTAGAATGCCCGGAACCTTGCCTTCCCTGGATATCGCTTCGGTCAGCGAGGCGGGGAAGGCCGGAACAGTCTGCGGAAAATAACCCCAGTCGAAGGTGACGGGCAGGGCGGCGATTTCCCAGTGGCCGGAAGGTGTGTCCTTGCCGCTCGAAACTTCCTGTGCCGCACCGAAAAAGGCGCCGGCACGCAGCGGCGTGCCGGCGGCGAATTCGAACCCTGTCGCCCGCCTCGCGGCGAGGCCAAGCCCGAGCGATGCCATATTCGGTACCTCTAGCGGGCCGCTGCGCAAACCGACGCGGTCGCCGCGGCCCTCGGCGCAGGCGCTCGCAATGTGCCCGAACGTGTCAGAACCGACGTCGCCGAAGTGCGCGGCGTCGGCCGCCCCGCCAATGCCGAAGGAATCCAGAACAAACAGGAATGCACGCGCCATCTACAAGGGGCTCTCAATTGCCGGTCCGCCAGACATAGGATCAGTCGCGAACGTTGGCAATTATCCGGCGGAAAGGCAGCTGACAGCTTCGCGGCACAGCGCTGTGCCGGTTCAGCAGTTCGTGCAGGGAACCGATGCGCTCATGCGGGGGCGCAGATAGTAGGTTTCCGCCATCGGGATGCTGGCGAAAGCCGCGCCCAGGCCAAGCGCCTGCTTGCTTGTGGGTGTCCAGACGATGACGGGCAGGTAGTCGAGGTTGCTTTCGACGCGGATGAGGAAGGTTCCTCTGATCTTGAGTGCCGTCGGCACCGTTGCCGGAGCGTCTTTGGGGGCGTCCATCGAGGCAGTGCCGTTCACGAGTTTGCGTGACCAGGCCACCTTTACGACAGGTGTCGGTTCATCCGTTATCTCGATCGCGGTGATCACGATCTTGCCGACACTGCGATTGTAGGGCTGCAGGATCGATTCACCGATCTTCATGATCGCATCGATCTCGGCCGTGGTGGTGGTCTGCTGCTGGGTGACGAGGTCGGCGACCATCGAGCCGACGCGGCTGACCTTCTTGTTGGTCTCGATCCCTTGCGAAACCTCCATGGTCACGAAGTAGAGCGACAACAGCAGCGGCGCGATGATGGCGAATTCGACGGCGGCAATACCGCGCCTGTCACCGACCAGCGCGCAAGCGCGACACCGCCATTGCTCCAGCAAGGATCGTGCTCCCGCGCAGAAAGACATGTTGCCCCTTTTCCCAGGTCCGCGGCTCTCGAGGCCGATCGGTTCACTCAGTCGTTAAACGGTTCGTTCTGCCAGGTGACGGTCGCGTATTGCAGGGTCTTGCCGTCCTTGAGGTTCGACATCGATGCCCGCATGAAATCTGTGATGACAGGCCACTTGTAGATGACCTGCAGCATGTTCTTGGACATCGATGGGCCTGGTGTGACGGCAAAGCCTGTCGTGTCGATATCCCTGTCGCTGGTCAATTTGAGTTTGACCTTTGCCGCTTCGGCAAAGGTCGGATAGCTGCGCAGATCGACGATCAGCTGGGCCTTGCAGTCCTTAGAGACCAGGACTGCAAGCTTCTCGCAAATCTTGTCCTTCAGTTTGTCCTCGGTGAAGCCTGCCGCCTTTTCCTGGCCCGTGCGCAACTGCCGTGCAACTTCGTCGGCGGCATTGGCGAGCACCTGTTGCCCGGCAAACGCAATGCAGCTTTCCAGGATGGCAAAGACCAGCAGCGAGAACGGGATCGCTAGCACGGCGAATTCGATCGCTGTACTGCCGCTCCGGTTCCGCATGAACCTGATGAGGTGGCTTGGCTTGGATCCGTTCACATCAATGCCTTCTGCAACCGCTGCTGCGCCCATGTCCCGACCGCGTTCCGTGGTTCGCGTCGACGTATAAGGGAAAGCTGTTGAGGTCCGGTTTGAATGACCGGGAAAATTGTGCGAATCCGGTTTACCCGCGGCTAACCACGGGGGGCAGTGTCACGCATCGACACCTACTGGCTGGCGTTCATCTCGCTCTCGGACATCCGCTCGGCATCGTTCTTGTAGGAGCTCTCGCAATAGGGCGTGCAGGACAGCGTCTGGATCTCCGAACGCCGGTAGATACGGACGGATGAGGCGTCATGGCGGATAACCGTCACCTGCTCGTCGACGATCGGGCTGCCGTCGGCATCGAGCACCACGAGGTTGGTGACGCCAAAACCCTTGCCGGTGAGCACGATGGTCGAGGCGTCCTGTATGGCAGCATCGGCGATCGCCGAATTGCCGACCACAATGGTATCGGCCGGGCGCGTGAGCCGCACGATCTTGGCCTGGTTCATCGTCACTTCAATGCCCGCGCCGGCATATGCGTATGTTGCGGCCGCGAGAGATGCCAGCCAGGCGCAGGCTCCCAGGACATAAAGGTTTGGCTTGGCCATGTCGTCGCCCCCTCGGCGGCTGTCGGTGTCGGTCCACTGTTCAATGGAAGATGAACGACTTTGGTGAACCAACGGTTAAGCGTTGCATGGTGACAACCATAGGGCGAGGCGGCATCCCTTTCGAACAGTCTTCATATCACGTTGCCAGTGCCGAAGAACGCCTTCCCGAGGCAGGTGCCATCCCTGACAATTGTTGGGCTGCGCTTAGTCCGCAGTTAACCAAATGGAGCCAAGCCGCCACGAAAGGATTCGGTAAGGCTGTTTCTTAAGTCGATCGAAAGAGCTCCCCGCTAGGTTGCAGTCATCCGATCGACGACAAAGAAATGTTGGCGGAAGTGCTGTAACACGGAGCAAGGAGCTTATCATGTCGAACCTCATCGCACGTTTTGTTAAGGACGAATCCGGCGCGACCGCCATCGAATACGGTCTGATCGCCACGCTTATCGCGCTTGCCATCATCGTTGCCGCCGGCAGCGTCGGCACGCAGCTTGATGCACGCTTCAAGGCCGTCGCAACGGCGCTGACGCCCGCCCCGTAATATGGGTGCAATGCCTCTCCGGCGCTTCAGTCGGTAGGGTTTACGGAAAGGCTGCTCGCGTTGAGCAGCCTTTTTGCTTTCGGGCGGCAGCCGATCGATCGTGCCGCCGGTTCATCGAAGCTTAATGCCACGCCATTAGCTTCGATCCAGTTGTGTGAATGGCGGAGACGTAGCCATGCTTGAAGCGTTGATATTTGTGGTGTTTCCCTTCTGCATGGTCTTTTCAGCCGTCTCCGACACCTTGTCGATGACGATCGCCAATCGCGTGCCGCTTCTGCTGCTTGGCGTGTTCCTCTTGGTTGCACCGCTGACTGGCATGGCATGGGCTGATATCGGCATGCATCTCGCCGCCGGCGGCCTCTTGCTGACCGTTACCTTCGCCCTGTTTGCCTTTGGTGGCATGGGCGGCGGCGATGCAAAGCTGATCGCTGCCACCGGCGTCTGGATGGGGCTGGGCATGCCCCTGATGGAGTATCTGCTCACCTCTACGATCCTTGGCGGCGTCCTGACGCTCGCGATCCTGGCTTTTCGGAGCTCGTTGCTGTCTCGTGTCGTCGGCCAGAACATGTTCCTTAAGAACTTTTCCGAAGACGCGGGCGGCGTGCCCTATGGCATTGCCCTTGGGCTCGGCGGGCTGGTCACCTACCCGGCCTCGCCGCTGGCGGTCTGGGCAGTGGAGCGTCTGGCGTCGCAATAGCCCTACAGACACCACGCGTAAGAAACAATTAATCACGCTTGTAAGGACTGCATTAACCATAAGTTGACGATTGCCTATGCAAAGTCCGGCTTGGCTTGATGGGGTGCCAGGGCGAGGTTTCGGACAAATGGCTGCATCGCGACTGATGATACTGGGCGTAGCGGTCGCTGCCGCAGGCGGCGCCGGTTTTGTCGCCAAGAACATGTCGGCACCGCCGCCGGCCGAGGTCATTGTCGAGTCCGGCCCACAACAGCCACAGATTGCCCTTACGGATGTTCTGGTGCTGACCGCCGACGTGCCCATGGGTGGCACCGTCGAAAACAACATCGGCTGGCAGCCCTGGCCCAGTGACGGCGTCAATCCCAATTTCATTACCCGGGATGCCGAGCCACAAGCGCTCGACAAGTTCAAGGCCTCTGTGGCGCGACTTGCCATGTATAGTGGCGAGCCGCTGCGCAAGTCCAAGCTGATCGGCGAAGGCCAGAGCTTCATGTCGGCGGTCCTGCCGTCCGGCATGCGCGCTGTCGCCACCACGATCTCCGCCGACACTTCGGCCGGCGGTTTCATCCTGCCCAACGACTATGTCGATGTCATCATGACGCGCCGCGCCGACGCATCGAAGTCCGGCGGCGGCTTCACCACCGAAACCATTCTCAGCAACATCCGCGTCCTGGCCATCGATCAGGCCATCCAGGAGGATGAGGAAGGCAAGAAGGTCAAGGTTGGCGAAACCGCAACGCTCGAGCTTACGCCGCAGCAGGCCGAAATCATCACCGTGGCGCAGCAGATGGCTGACCGACTGACACTGGCGCTGCGTTCGGTTGCCGACACCCAGCAGAAGAACCTCGCCGAGGCCGATTATCTGGTTTCCGGCTCAGGCAAGCGCGGAACGGTGCGGCTCATCAAATCTGGCGAGATTTCTGAATCGGGAGCACGGAAATGAGGTCCTGCATCAGACTTCTGGCGACCGCTGCCACAGCCCTTGGCATCCTGGCCGGCGGCTCCCTTGTTGCCAATCTCGCCCCGGCTTCCGCAGCCCAGGCCAAGGTCGGCTCGAACACGGCAAACAGCCAGCGCGTCAAGCTGGGGCTCAACAAGTCGGTTGTCATCGACCTGCCGAGCGACGCCTATGACATCCTCGTCGCCAACCCGGCCGTTGCGGACGCCGTCACCCGTACGGCGCGGCGCATCTACCTGTTCGGCAAGGCGGTCGGCGAAACCAATATCTTCGTTTTTGGCCCCAATGGCGAGCAGATCGTCAGCCTCGATCTCGCTGTCGAGCGCGACGTTGCCGGCCTTGAGGATTACATCAAGCGCTTCATCCCCAGTGCCGACATCAAGGTCGAACTGCTGAACGACAACGTCGTGCTTACCGGCACCGTCGACACCCCGCTCGATGCCAAGCGCGCCGTCGACCTGGCGACGATCTTCGTTACAGGCGGTGAGGCGACGACCGGTCAGTATTCGCAGACCGCCTCTGGCGGATCCCAGAACGGCGGCGTCGATATCGACAACCCCGACCAGACGCGCCAGAAGAGCAAGATCGTCAACCTGCTCCAGATCGTCGGCGACGATCAGGTGATGCTGAAGGTCACCGTCGCCGAAGTCAGCCGCAACATCATGAAGCAGCTCGGCGTCAACATGCTGGCGAATGGCGGCGCAGACGGCATTAGTTGGGGCATAGCAAACGCCGCGACAGGCGGTCTGGGCGCGCCGTTGTCGGGCGAAAACTTCTCATTTATTGGCAAGAATGGCCTTCAAGCCTCGATCAGCGCCATGGATCAGGCTGGTGTCCTGAAAACCCTTGCCGAGCCGACCTTGACGGCAGTCTCGGGCGAGCAGGCGACTTTCCGCGTTGGCGGCGAGTACAACATGTTGCGAGAGGTTTCGGCGCCAAAGAAGAACGACCAGGGCGTCGTCACCGACCCCGGCGGCCTCCGCTACGAGACGATGGAATATGGCATCAGCCTTGAGTTCAAGCCTGTCGTGCTCTCGCCTGGGCGCATCAGCCTGAAGGTTCGGACGGCGGTCTCCGAACCGACAAATGAATCACCGGGCGCCAGTGGCAGCAATCCTATGTTGCCATCCCTGCGCAAGCGCCTCGCCGATACGACGGTCGAACTTCCGTCTGGCGGATCAATGATGATTGCCGGCCTCGTTCGCGATGACGTCAAGCAGATCATGGGCGGGGTTCCCGGCCTGTCGAAGGTGCCGATCCTTGGGACGCTGTTTCGCAGTCGTGACTTTATCCGCAACGAATCCGAGCTGGTCATCATCGTGACCCCATATCTGGCGCGCCCGGTCGCACGCAATGAACTCGCCAAGCCCGACGACAATTTCAGCATCGCCAGCGATGGCGCAGGTATTTTCCTCGGCCGCGTCAACCGGGTCTACGGCACGATGAAAACCGACAAGCCCATGGGCCGCTACCACGGCGTCGTCGGCTTCATTTACAAATGAGCGGGGATAGGGGCATGTCTCAGGCAATCTTCACACGTACCGCCGACCGCGACAGACCGGTCAATGCGCGCTTCCTTGGTTCACTGCTTGCAGCTGCTGCGGTGGCCTTGCTGGCAGGCTGCGCCAATCGCGACAGCGTCGTCGTCGGCTCGATCCCCGACGACTACCGCACCAATCATCCCATCGTCATTGCCGAGAAGAACCAGACCCTGGACATCCCGGTCGGTGCTGGTGATAGCGGCATTACCAGAGGGCAGAGGATCACTTTCGAAGGGTACCTGCAGCATTATGATCGCAATGCGGCCCCGACGCTGACGATCATGACCCCTGCGGGCGGGGCCAACGACGCCGCAGCTTCGAGGACTGCCCGTGGCTTGATGAACGTCGCGATGAAGGCAGGCGTTCCCAGAAACCGGATCGCCATCACCCGCTACCAGAGCGAGTACCCCGAAGCATCGTCACCCATCCGCGTTGTTTACGCGGCGATGAGGGCGCAGACGGGCCGCTGCGGCACCTGGCCGGCGGATATCGCCGACACGACCGAGAACAAACTCCACGCCAATTTCGGCTGTTCCTATCAGAACAATCTCGCGGCGCAGATCGCCAACCCGGCAGACCTGCTCGGGCCACGCAAGCAATCCGAGATCGATGCCGAAAACCGCAACGTGGTGATCGACCAGTATCGAAAGCCGCCGGCTCCCTGGGATCCGGAAACATTCTATTGATGGGATTTGGGGGCAGTCAGACATGAGCAATCTCGCCTACGATTCCCCATCCGATGGGGCCGAGCTGTCGCAGCATGATCTTGACGTCATGCAGACCTTGAGGCCCGTGCCCCGCATTTCGATCCAGGCCTTCTGCGAGACCGACAGCGTCGCTGGCCCGATCGGCCGTGCGGGCGAAGACCGCCGCATGGCAAAGGCCCATCTCCAGGTCCATATGGGCGGTATCGAAACCGCCATCGAGGTCTACAGCGGCGCACCGACCCCGAATCTGATCATCCTGGAGTCGCGCAGCGAACCCAAGAGCTTGCTTGAGGCGTTGCATCGGCTGTCGGAATATTGCGACCCGAGTTCCAAGGTGGTGGTCATCGGCCATTACAACGACGTCGCGCTCTATCGCGAGCTGATCCGCTCAGGCATCTCGGAATATGTCGTGGCGCCTGTCTCCACCGCGGATGTCGTCAGCGTCATCTCCTCGATCTTCGTCGACCCCGACGCAGAGCCGATCGGACGCTCGATTGCGTTCGTCGGCGCCAAGGGTGGCGTGGGTTCCTCCACCATTGCCCACAACGTCGCCTGGGCGATGTCGAGCCTGTTCAAGTCCGAGGTTGTCGTCGCCGACCTCGATCTGGCCTTCGGCACCGCCAACATCAATTTCGACCAGGACCCGGCCCAGGGCATCGCCGAGGCGGTGTTTGCGCCGGAACGTGTCGACGAGGTCTATCTGGACCGCCTGCTGGCCCAGTGCGCCGAGCATCTGTCGCTGCTTGCGGCACCCTCGACGCTTGAGCGCGTCTATGATTTCGACGCCGAGGCCTTCACTTCGATCATCGACACGGCCCAGCGCAGCTCGCCGATGCTTGTGCTCGACGTACCCCATATCTGGAGCGGCTGGAGCAAGAACACGCTGCTTCGCGCCGATGAAGTGGTCATCACGGCAACGCCCGAGCTGGCCAATCTGCGCAACACCAAGAACATGGTCGATATGCTGAAGCGGCTGCGGCCCAACGATCCGCCGCCCAGGTTGATTCTCAACCAGGCCGGGGTGCCGAAACGGCCTGAGATCACCGCCAAGGATTTCGCCGAGCCGCTTGGCATCTCGCCGTTGGCGGTCATCCCGTTCGACCCGCTGCTGTTCGGTAATGCCGCCAACAATGGACGCATGCTGGGCGAGATGGATGCCAAGAACTCGGTCGTCCAGACGATCAATGAGATCGCCCATGTTCTCACCGGCAGGTCCGAGGCCAAGGCCAAGAAGGCGTCCGCGCTCGGTGGAATTCTCAGTCGGCTGAAAGCCCGCAAGAAGTGATGCCAGTGCGGCGGAGGTGTTAGTCGATCATGTTTGGCAGGAGAGGCAACGACGACGGCAATCGCCCCACGCCGGGGTTCCGTCCGCTCGCAACGACGCCGCCCCCCGCGGCATCGCCACAGGCCGCCGACACGCTGGTTGCTCCACGCCCCGCGGCGCCTGCGCCGGCTGCACCGGTAGCCGCGCCGCGGCGTAATTTCGAGCCGACGCCCTCCTTTGCGCCAGAGCCGCGCAAGGCGCAGCGCGAGCGCAGCGAAAGCTACTACGACACCAAGAGCCAGGTGTTCTCGGCGCTGATCGACACCATCGACCTGTCGCAGCTTGCCAAGCTCGATCCTGAAAGCGCGCGTGAAGAAATCCGCGACATCGTCAACGACATCATCGCGATCAAGAACTTCGCGATGTCGATTTCCGAGCAGGAAGAGCTGCTTGAGGACATCTGCAACGACGTGCTCGGCTACGGCCCGCTCGAACCGTTGCTGGCGCGCGACGACATCGCTGACATCATGGTCAACGGGGCCAAGAACGTCTACATCGAAGTCAACGGCAAGGTCGAGCAGACCTCCATCCGCTTCCGCGACAACCAGCAGCTGCTCAACATCTGCCAACGCATCGTCAGCCAGGTCGGCCGCCGCGTCGACGAATCCTCTCCGATCTGCGATGCGCGCCTGCCCGACGGCTCGCGCGTCAACGTCATTGCGCCGCCTTTGTCGATCGATGGCGCCGCCCTCACCATCCGCAAGTTCAAGAAAGACAAGCTGACGCTCGATCAGCTCGTCAAGTTCGGCGCGATCTCGCCACACGGCGCCGAAGTGCTGAAGATCATCGGCCGCGTCCGCTGCAACATCATCATCTCGGGCGGTACGGGTTCTGGCAAGACGACGTTGCTCAACTGCCTGACCAACTACATCGACCGCGACGAACGCGTCATCACCTGTGAGGACTCGGCGGAACTGCAACTGCAGCAGCCGCATGTCGTGCGCCTCGAAACGCGCCCGCCCAACCTGGAAGGCGAGGGCGAGGTGACGATGCGCGACCTCGTCAAGAACTGCCTGCGCATGCGGCCCGAGCGCATCATCGTCGGCGAAGTGCGCGGACCGGAGGTGTTCGACCTTTTGCAGGCGATGAACACCGGCCATGACGGTTCGATGGGCACCATTCACTCCAACAGCCCGCGCGAGTGCCTCAACCGTATCGAAGCAATGATCGCCATGGGCGGATATTCGCTGCCGCAAAAGACCGTGCGCGAGATCGTCGTCGGCTCGGTCGATATCATCATCCAGGCCGCCCGCCTGCGCGACGGTTCGCGCCGCATCACCCACATCACCGAGGTGATTGGCATGGAAGGCGACGTCATCATCACCCAGGACCTGGTGCTCTACAACATCAAGGGTGAGGACCAGAACGGCAGGCTCATCGGCAGCCACGTCTCGACGGGCATCGGCCGGCCGCATTTCTGGGATCGTGCTCGCTACTACGGTGAGGAAGCACGTCTGGCGACCGCACTCGAAGCCATGGAAAAGGCTTCGGATTGACATGCACAGGATGAGGATCTGACGCCATGTTCGGCCTCGACGCCATGATGCTGATCTTCGTCATACTGGCCGGCTTGAGTGCCGGCGCGGTCGCCTATGCCTTCCTGTTCAACAGGATCGAGACCCAGGCCAACACCGACCGTCGCATGGCCTTGGTCAGGCAGACGGAGTCGGACAAGTCGGTGGTCAAGGCCTCGCGCGACCGGGTCGCCGAAGTCGCCAAAAGGCGCAAGTCGGTCCAGGATACTCTCAAGGAGCTCGAGGAAAAGCAGAAGGCCAAGGACCGCAACATCAAGAAGCCGCCGCTGCGCGTGCAGATCAGACAGGCCGGCATGTTGGTCACGATCGAGCGCTTCTACGTCTATTCGGCGATCTGCGGTCTCGTCGTTACGTTGCTGATCTATCTGGCGGGCGCGCCGCTGATCCTTCTGCCTGGCGCGCTGCTTGCCGGCAGCATTGGCTTGCCCAGGTGGTTCGTATCCTTCCGTCGCGGCCGCCGCGTCAAGCAGTTCCTCGAGGAATTTCCCAATGCGCTCGACATCATCGTGCGCGCCGTGAAGTCAGGTCTCCCGCTCAATGATGGTATCCGCCTCATCGCTTCGGAATCGCCCGAACCCGTTCGCGGCGAATTCCGTCGCATGGTCGAGGCCCAGCAGGTGGGCATCTCCATCCCGGACGCTGCCTTGCGCATGACCGAGACAATGCCATGTCCCGAAGCCGGCTTCTTTGGCATCGTCATCCAGATCCAGAGCCAGGCGGGCGGCAATCTCTCCGAAGCGCTGGGCAATCTGTCGCGCGTGCTGCGCGACCGCAAGAAGATGAAAGCCAAGATCCAGGCGCTGTCGATGGAAGCCAAGGCCTCGGCCGCGATCATCGGCTCGTTGCCGGTCGTTGTCGCCGTGCTCGTCTTCTTCTCGAGCCCGAACTACATCATGCCGTTGTTTGTCACGAGCACCGGCCACCTCATCCTCGGCATTTCAGGCGTGTGGATGGCGATCGGCATCTTCGTGATGCGCAAGATGATGAACTTCGAGGTCTAGGCCGATGACGGACCAGGTTGTCAAATCGCTTACCGATCCGTCCTTCCTCATCGCGCTGCTCGTCGCGATCGCGGTGTTCGCGACTGTTTTCACCGTCCTGCCGTCGTTGAGCGGAAATCCGCTCAAGGGGCGCATGAAGGCGGTGGCTCTGGAGCGCGACGAGCTGCGCGCCAAGCAACGCATGCGCCTTGCCGCCGAAGCCGACCGCCGCCACAAGGGCCTGCGCGAGCAGCAGTCGATCGGTATGCGCAACATCGTCGAGCGGCTCGACCTGCGCCGGGCACTCGTCGACGAAGCGACGCTCAACAAGCTGAAGATCGCCGGTTTCCGCGGTCAGAACCCGCTGACGCGCTTCCTGTTCTTTCGTCTGGTCCTGCCGTTCGTTGGCCTGATGCTGGGCATACTCTACATCTTCGTGCTTGGCGCGTTCCCCGATAAGCCGTTCCTGATGAAGGTCTTCATCTGCATCGTCCTGGCATATGCCGGCTTCTACGCACCGGTGCTTTACGTCAACAACCGTGCCACCAAACGCAAGCAGTCGATCCAGGCGGCCTGGCCGGATGCGCTGGATTTGCTGTTGATCTGCGTCGAGTCGGGCATGTCGGTGGAATCGGCGCTCCGCAAGGTTGCGGACGAGATCGGCGCGCAGTCTGTCGATCTCGCCGAGGAGTTCGTGCTCACCAATGCCGAGCTGTCCTACCTCACCGAACGCCGTCAGGCCTATGAAAACCTGGCCGGCCGTACAGGGCTTGATTCGGTCAAGTCCATCACTCAGGCGCTGATCCAGGCCGAGCGTTATGGTACGCCCGTCGCGCACGCGCTGCGCGTCCTGGCGGCCGAAAGCCGCGACATGCGCATGAACGCTGCGGAGAAGAAGGCGGCCGCACTGCCGCCCAAGCTGACCGTGCCGATGATCCTGTTCTTCCTGCCGGTGTTGTTTGCCGTCATCCTCGGCCCAGCCGGCATGCAGATCAGTGAGCGCGGCCTGATGGGCGACAAGCAGCAGTCAAGCAGCGAATAGGGCAGCCCCCTTCATCGAGGCACAAAAAAAAGCCGCGTCATGACGCGGCTTTTTGCATTGGGTCAGACGGTTCCGTCAGTTCTTCTTCGACTTGTCGTCCGCCTTGATCTGGTTCCATGCGTTCTGCTGGGCCAGCATGCCCCTGAGGTAGCTGACATTGGCCTGCGCTTGCTCGGGCGAAAGCTCCTGGCTGGCAATCTGTTCGGCCTCGTCGAAGCGGCCCTGGAGCCCGACGGCAAGCGCCAGGTTCTGGCGCACGCGGCTGTCGGCGTCAGGCTGCGAAGCGGCCGAGCGGAGATAGGTCTCGGCCGATTTCAGGTCGCCTTCGAGCACATAGGACATGCCGAGATTGGACAGCACCGACGGCTCGTTCGGCTTGAGGTCGAGCGCCTTGCGATAGAGACCGCGCGCATCCTGGGTCTGGCCAAGCTGGTCGAGGATCGCGGCTTCCGCCGACACCAGCTTCCAGTCGGGATACTCAGGTGTCTGGGCGCGGCGCACGGCATCGAGCGCCGGCTGGAATTGTCCCGAGGCGGCGAGCGCCTTGCCATAGGCTGCGAGCACGTCTCGATCCTTGGGATAGCCGATGGCGAGCTTGCGCATCACCGCCAGCGACTGGTCGGTCTGACCCTTGATCTGCAACGCCGAGGCATATTGCAGTGCCACCGGCTTGTTGTTGGGGTCGCTGGCATAGGTCCGGCCGATCTGGTCGACGGAGCCGCCGATCGCACCCGTCGACATTGTGTCGACCGCTTTGCCGCGTCCGATCGAGCCGGTCGTCATCCTGGAGGCGCCGCAGCCGGCGACGCTTGCCATCAGCAGCGTCAGCAAAGCCATTCGGGCGAGGCGTTTTCCCGTTGCGTTCATCGAGCGATTGGTCAACATCGGCGACGGGTCTCCATTCGTTCGCGTGGCCGTTCACAGGCCATTTCCCCGCTTTGGAGAAATATTCTGTTAACCCTAACGGATGGTTAAGAACGCCTGACGGCACAGCCATCCGAGACTGAAGGAAGCCGAAATGCCGGTCGAACTGTTCGAGCAAAAGCCCTCCGACGCACTGCCGATCCACCTCGTCGCCAAGGGCGGTCTCGAAAGTGCCGGGCTTTCTCAGGATGTCCTGGCTTGGGCCAATGCCAACGGCTTTGCCGGCGAGGCCGGCAAGCTGCTGGTGCTCTCCGGCACGGACGGCAGGTTGGCGGGCGCGCTGTTCGGCACCGGCAAAGGCGATAGCGGCCTGGCGTTCGGGGCGCTTGCGCGAAGTCTGCCGGAGGGCAACTGGCATTTCGCCACAGCGCCGGCGCAGCCCGAACTGGCAGCCCTTGGCGCTGCTCTCGGTGGCTATGCTTTCACGCGCTACGGCAAGAAGCCGGGCAGGGCGCTCGGCCTCGAGGTGCCCGCGGGCGTCGATGCCGCAAGGCTGAACCGCATCGTTGATGCGGTGTTCCTCGTCCGCGACCTCGTCAACACGCCGACCAACGACATGGGGCCGTCGTCGCTCGAGGCTGAAGTAAGGAAGCTGGCCGGCATCCATGGCGCCGAGGTCAGGGTCACGCTTGGCGACGACCTGCTCAAGCACAATTTTCCCATGATCCATGCCGTCGGCCGCGCCTCGGACGATGCGCCGCGCCTGATCGACCTGAACTGGGGTTCCCAGGATGCGCCAAAGGTCACGCTCGTCGGAAAGGGCGTCTGCTTTGACACCGGCGGCCTCGACATCAAGCCGGCATCGAGCATGCTGTTGATGAAGAAGGACATGGGCGGTGCGGCCAACGTTCTCGGTCTGGCCTCGATGATCATGGCGGCGAGGCTCAACGTCAGGCTGCGCGTGCTGATCCCGGCGGTCGAGAACGCGATCTCGGCCAACGCCTTCCGGCCGGGCGACGTGCTGCAGAGCCGCAAGGGCATATCAGTCGAGATCGGCAATACCGACGCCGAGGGCCGGCTGGTGCTGGCCGATGCGCTCGCCCTTGCCGATGACGAGCAGCCGCAAATGCTGATCGACATGGCAACGCTGACGGGTGCCGCGCGGGTGGCTCTCGGCCCCGACCTGCCGCCTTTCTACACCGACGACGAAGCACTCGCTGCCGATCTTGCCGCCGCATCGGTCGCCGTCGAGGACCCGATGTGGCGCATGCCTCTGTGGAAGCCTTATGATTCGAAGCTGTCGTCGAAGATCGCCGACATGAACAACGTCACCACAGACGGTTTCGCCGGCTCGATCACCGCCGCCCTGTTCCTCAAGCGCTTCGTCGAGAAGACGCCAGGCTGGGCGCATTTCGACATCTTCGCCTGGAACCCGAGCGATCGTCCGCACGGTCCGACCGGCGGCGAAGCCCAGGCCATCCGCGCGCTGGAAAAGGTCATTTCGGCACGGTTTGGGTGAAATTGCCCTCATCCTTACCCTGTCCCGTAACGCTGGAGGGGGCATCGGCGTAGCCGCTTATCCTTCTCCCGTACTGCGGGGAGAAGGCGCTGGCAGGCGGATGAAGGGCGGTGCGAGATATCCGCCTTGCCCGCGCCGCAAATTCCTCATTAAATGAAACGGAACCGAAACAAATCTAATGGATGCTGGCGTCATGCCGATCGCGTTGCGTCCGAGCCAGTCGCTGAGACTGCTGCAGCAGTTTTCCCTGTCCGAGGTGCGCGACGACGCACCCGACCTGACATTGCGCCAGATGGCGATCCTGCTCACCATTTACCTCGACCCGCCGCCGCACACGGTGCGCGGGTTGGCAGCTCGCCTTGGTGTCAGCAAGCCCGTTATCACCCGCGCCCTCGACACCATGGGCGCGCTCAAGCTGGTGTCGCGCCACCGCGACGAGAGCGACAAGCGCAACGTGCTCATCCGGCGCACTGTTGAAGGCGCGCTCTATGTCGAGCGATTGGGCGATGCTATCATTGCCAAAGCCATGGAGCTTCCGATTTGACCGCCCGCGACAGCCGCCTTCACGCCTTCCGACCCGATCTCGCCGACGCCCGCCTGCAAGGCGAGGTCACCGCCGAGCGCTTCGTCGCCGGCCGTCCGGCGCGCATTTCCGCATCGGTCGCCGACGTCCGCAAGGCACCGCGACCCGATTCCGGTCTCAACACCCAGCTGCTTTTTGGCGACGAGGTCGTTGTCTTCGAGGAAGCCGAAGGCTTTGCCTGGCTCCAGGCTGAGCGCGACGGTTATGTCGGTTATGTCTCGTCAGGCGATCTTGCACCACGCGACGCGGAACCGACCCATGTCGTCACCGCCTTGCGCAGCTTCGTCTATCCAGGTCCAGACATGAAGTTTCCGCGCAATGGCCAGCTCTCCATCGGCTCGCAGGTCACCATTACCGGCTTCGCCGAAACGCGCGGCACGCGCTACGGGCTGCTGCCGTCGGGCGAGGCCGTGGTGCTGCAGCACCTGACGCCGCTCGGCACCACATCGGAGGATTTCGTCGCTGTTGCCGAAAGGCTGATCGACACGCCTTATCTTTGGGGAGGTTTCAGCGCCTTCGGCATCGATTGCTCGGGCCTCGTCCAGCTGTCGATGCGCATGACAGGCCGCAACGTGCTGCGCGATTCCGACATGCAGGAGGCGTCGCTTGGCACCCCGGTCGATGCAGGTGCCAATTTTTCCCAGCTGCGGCGCGGCGACCTGGTCTTCTGGAAGGGGCATGTCGCAATCATGACCGATGGCGAAAACATGATCCACGCCAACGGCCACACCATGACTGTCGCCCGCGAAGGCCTGCGCCAGGCCATCGACCGTATCGGCTACCTCTATGGTGGGCCGACCAGCTTCCGGCGACCGTGAGGGGCAATCAGCTTCGGGCGGTTTCGGGCTTTGTGATCGTGGAGAAGCGCTCCGCGCCTTGCGTTTTCCTGCTTTGGCAATTGATGGGGCTCGGAGCCGCCGTCATCTCGGAAACTGGAGCGCAGGTTATCCGGGACCCATTGACCGGACCATCGCCAAGCACGGCCGGGTCTTCGTCCCAGCGACAGTCCTGAATGCATCCGCGAACCCAGACCCCGGCCGCGCCGCAATGGCTCCCGGGTCGCTACGCTCGCCTGGGACGACGGGCGCGACTAGCGTGCCCACAAGGGAGGAGTGACGGCGCATTCAATAGCCGGCGTTGCGGTCGACCACGTTCTCCAGCGCAGCCCCGCGTTCAAAGGCTTCCATCTGGCCAAGCATCGGCGCCACCAGATGCGCGGGGTCCGAGGTCGCCGCCGCGTGCGGGGTGACGAACACCTTGGGGTGGTTCCACAGTGGGCTGGTCTTGGGCAAGGGCTCGACCTCGAACACGTCGAGGCTGGCTTCCTTCAGTGTGCCGTCGTCGAGCGCGCGCAGGATGTCGGCGTCGCGCTGCAGCTTGCCGCGCCCCGCATTGATCAGCACGGCTCCGCCGAGGCCGTTGCGCCGGCGCAGTTCCTTGAGCAGGCCATAGTTGATGATGCCCTTGGTCGTGTCGGTCAGCGGCAAAAGCACGACGAGGATGTCGGTCGCGTTGAGGAACGGCACCAGCCCGGCATCGCCGGCAAAAGTGTTGATGCCGGCAAGTTCCTGCGGCCGACGACTCCAGCCATTGATGCGGAAGCCGACTGCCTTGAGCACGTCGGCTGCGGCGCGACCGAGATTGCCCATGCCCATGATGCCGACGGAGATGTCCTCGGCTGGCCGCTGCGGCGGCTCGTGCCAGGCTTTCTTGGTCTGCTGGGCGCGGTAGAGCTGGCCCTGGCGATGATGGTCGAGCACCCGCCACAGCACATACTCGCTCATGTGCTGGCTGAGATTGTCGGCAACCACGCGCACGATCGGCACATCGGGCAGGCCGGGGTCGGCAAAGACATGGTCGACGCCGGCGCCAATCGAAAAGATCGCCTTGAGGTTCGGCAGCTTGGCGAGCGTGCCGGGCTTCTGCTTCCACACAACCGCATAGTCGATCGAAGGGTCGGCTGCGCCATCGGGTTCGAGCACCACCTCGCGCGCCGCCGACAGCAGCTCATACCAGCGCTGCGGGTTGAACCCGGTGATCGAAAGAAGGATCTTGCCCTTGGCCCTTGTCGACATGCTCTTCCCTTGCGCCTGCTATTCGCTGACCACACCTGTCGGCGCCGTCTCGATCCGGAATGCCGCCGAGATCAGCGCCCGAGTGTAGTCGGTTTGCGGGCGCTCGAAAATCTGTTCGGAGGGTCCCGCCTCAACCACCTTGCCATTGCGCATGACGATGACCTCGTTGGCCAGCGCCCGCACCACCTTGAGGTCGTGGCTGATGAACAGATAGGCAAGGTCGTGCCTGGCCTGCAGGTTGCGCAGCAGGTCGACGACCTGTGCCTGCACGCTCATGTCGAGCGCCGAGGTCGGCTCGTCGAGCATGACGAAGCGCGGCTTGAGCACCATGGCACGTGCGATGGCGATGCGCTGGCGCTGGCCGCCGGAAAACTCGTGCGGATAGCGGAAGCGCGTCTCGGGATCGAGGCCGACCTCACGCAGCACATCGACGACCTTTTGGTCGCGTTCCGCCACCTTCAGCCGGGGCTCGTGGATCTTGAGTCCCTCTTCGATGATGTCGGCCACCGACATGCGCGGGCTGAGCGAGCCGAACGGGTCCTGGAACACGATCTGCATCTCGCGGCGCAGCGGGCGCATGGCGCTGAAGCTGAACTTGTCGATCTCGCGGCCTTCGAAATCGATCCGCCCCTGCGACGAGATCATGCGGGTCAAGGCAAGCCCCAGTGTCGTCTTGCCGGAACCGGATTCGCCGACGACGCCGACGGTCTGGCCGGCGCGCACCGCAACGTCGATGCCGTCTACGGCCTTCACGTGGTCGACGGTCTTGCGGAAGAAGCCCTGCTTGATCGGGAACCACACCTTGACGTCCGAGCCCTGCATCACCGTCTTGGCCGACACATCGACAACCGGCGGTTTGCCCTTCGGCTCGGCAGCCAGCAGGTGGCGCGTGTAGCTGTGCTGCGGATTGTCGAAAATCTCCTTCGTCGGCCCGCTTTCGACGATCTGGCCCTTGGTCATGACGCAGACCCGGTCGGCGATGCGCCGGACGATGCCGAGGTCATGGGTGATGAACAGCATCGACATGCCCTTGCGGGCCTTCAGCTTGGCGAGCAGCTCGAGAATCTGGGCCTGGACCGTGACGTCGAGCGCCGTCGTCGGCTCGTCGGCGATCAGCAATTCCGGTTCGTTGGCCAGCGCCATGGCGATCATCACGCGCTGGCGCTGGCCGCCGGAGAGCTGGTGCGGATAGGCGTCGAGGCGCTTCTTGGGGTCGCGGATGCCGACCTCCTCGAGCAGTTCGAGCGTGCGCGCCTTGGCCTGCCGCTCGCTCATGCCCTGGTGCAGCGACAGCACCTCGACGATCTGCTGCTCGATCGTGTGCAGCGGGTTGAGCGAGGTCATCGGCTCCTGGAAGATCATGGTGATCTTGTTGCCGCGCACCTTGCGCAATGCGTTCTCGTTCAGGGAGAGCAGGTCCTGGCCGCCAAACATCATCTTGCCTGAGGGGTGGCTTGCCGGCGGATAGGGCAGGAGCTTGAGCACCGACAGGGCCGACACCGACTTGCCGGAACCCGATTCGCCAACCAGCGCCACCGTCTCGCCCTTGGCGATGTCGAAGGAGATGTGGTCGACGGCTATCGTCGTCTTGCCGCCCTGGCTGAAGGCGACCGACAGGTCCTGGACGGAGAGGAGAGGGGCGGCGCTCACTTGAACGTCTTCCTTGGATCGAAGGCGTCGCGGGTCGCCTCGCCGATGAAGATCAGCAGCGACAGCATCACCGAGATGACGACGAAGCCGGACAGACCGAGCCACGGCGCGTTGAGATTGCGCTGGCCTTGCTTGAGCAGTTCGCCGAGCGAGGCCGAGCCGGGCGGCAGGCCGAAGCCGAGGAAGTCGAGCGACGTCAGCGTCGAGATCGAACTGTTGAGGATGAAGGGCAGGAAGGTCAGCGTCGCCACCATGGCGTTGGGCAGCAGGTGGCGGAAGATGATGGTGCGGTTGGGCACGCCGAGCGCTCGCGCGGCGTTGACGTATTCGAAATTGCGGGCGCGCAGGAACTCTGCCCGCACCACGCCGACCAGCGCCACCCAGGAAAACAGCAGCATCAGACCAAGCAGGATGAAGAAGCCCGGCGGCAGGATCGCCGCGACGATCAGCAGCAGATAGAGCACCGGAATCGCCGACCAGATTTCGATGAAGCGCTGGAACAGAAGGTCAGTCCAGCCGCCGAAATAGCCCTGCATGGCGCCTGCGGTCACGCCGATCAGCGCCGAGCCGGCGGTCAGGATCAGGCCGAACAGCACCGAGATGCGGAAGCCGTAGATGACGCGGGCGAGCACGTCGCGGGCCTGGTCGTCGGTGCCGAGCCAGTTCCAGTTGCCGACAGTGCAGTTGGGATCGTCGACGCCAAGCGGATAGCGTTGGCACCGCACGTCCTTGGCATACATCCAGGACGGCTTAGCGGGTGCCGCCTCGGGGATTTCGTTGTTGGTGGTGCGGTAGGAATAGCGGACCGGCGGCCAGATCGCCCAGCCATTGGCCGCGATCGCCTCCTGCACCACCGACATACGGTAGTCGGTAACAGGCAGGAAGCCCTCGTCGCCGAGGAAGGTCTCCTCGCCATAGTCGCTGACGACAGGCGAGTAGAATTCACCCTTGAAGCGGATCAGAAGCGGCCGGTCGTTGGCGATCAGTTCGGAGAACAGCGACAGCATGAACAACACGAGGAAGATCCACAGCGACCAGTAACCGCGGCGGTTGGCCTTGAAGCTCAGCCAGCGCCGCTTGTTGATCGGCGAGAGCCAGGGCCGCTTGACCGGCACGGATACGGTGTCGACCGCCGACATCAGACGTCCCTCCGTTCGAAATCGATGCGCGGGTCGATCCAGGTGTAGAGCAGGTCGGAGATCAGGGCGACGAACAGCCCCATCAGCGAGAAGATGTAGAGATTGGCGAACACCACGGGATAGTCGCGGTCGAGCACGGAACGGAAGCCGAGCAGGCCGAGCCCGTCGAGCGAGAAGATGTTCTCGATCAAGAGCGAGCCGGTGAAGAAGGCGGAGATGAAGGCACCCGGGAAGCCGGCGATGACGATCAGCATGGCATTGCGGAAGACATGGCCGTAGAGCACCCGGTGCTCGGACAGGCCCTTGGCGCGTGCGGTGACGACATACTGCTTGCGGATCTCGTCCAGAAACGAGTTCTTGGTGAGCAGCGTGGTGGTGGCGAAGGCTGACAGCACGAGCGCCGTTAGTGGCAGCGCCAGATGCCAGAGATAATCGAGCACTTTGCCGCCGAGTGAGAGCTGGTCGAAATTCTCCGAGGTCAGGCCGCGCAGCGGGAACCAGTCGAAGAACGAACCGCCGGCAAACACCACCATCAAAAGGATGGCGAACAGGAAGGCCGGGATGGCGTAGCCGATGATGATGATACCGCTGGTCCAGATGTCGAAGCTCGAACCATCCTTGACCGCCTTGCGGATGCCGAGCGGGATCGAGATCATGTAAGACAGGAGCGTGATCCAGATGCCAAGCGAGATCGACACCGGCATCTTCTCAAGGATCAGGTCGAGCACCGAGACGTCGCGGAAGTAGCTCTCGCCGAAGTCGAAGCGGATGTAGTTCCACAGCATCATGAAGAAGCGTTCGAGCGGCGGCTTGTCGAAGCCGAATTGCTTTTCAAGCTTGGCGATGAACTCCGGATCGAGGCCTTGCGCACCGCGGTACTTGGACGAACCTTCACCACCCGCTGGATCGAAATTGTTGTTACCGCCGAGATCGCCGCTGCTGCCCGACAGACGGTCGGCGGCGTCGCCGCCCTGGCCGGTCAGCTTGGCGATGACCTGCTCGACCGGCCCGCCCGGCGCGAACTGGATGACGGCAAACGAGATCGCCATGATGCCGAACAGGGTCGGGATCATCAGAAGGATGCGGCGGAGGATATAGGCGCCCATCAGGCGAAGCCCCTCGAACGGAGCGTGGGTTCAGTCCTAGAAATCTCAGGTCTTGCCAATACGTGCAGCCTTGTCCTTGTCGAACCACCACATCGCCTCGACGGGAAAGCCGAAGTCCGGCTTCGGCTCCTTGTAGCCGAACATGTCCCAGAAGGCGGCGCGGTGATTCGCCGAAAACCAATTTGGAATCCAGTCTTGCCGGGCGCGCAAGAGCCGGTCGAGCGCGCGCATGGCAACCGTCAGCGTTTCGCGATCCTTGGCCGCACCCACGGCGTCGATCAGCGCGTCGACGGCAGGATCGGCAGTGCCGGGCAGATTGGTCGAGCCCTGCAACTTGGCCGAGCGCGAGTGGAACAGCCCGTCGATCTCGTCGCGGCTGGGCGTCGCCGAAAACCCGGCCGCCGCCGAAATGGCATCGTAGTCGAAGCTTGTCTGCCGGGCCTGATACTGGGTCGAATCGACCAGGCGCAGCGTAGCCTCGATGCCGATCGCCTTCATGTTTTCGGCCCATGGCGAGTACACACGCACGAAAGCGTCGTCGTCGACGAGGATTTCGAGCGTCAGCGCCTCGCCCTTGTCGTTGCGCAGCCTGCCATCCTTGCGGACCCAGCCGGCGTCGGAGAGCAGCTTCGACGCCTGGCCGAGCAGCTTGCGGTCGCGGCCCGAACCGTCCGAATGCGGCTGTAGCACGGCTTCGCCGAAGGTCTCGTCGGGGATGCGGCCGCGGAACGGTTCGAGCAGCGCCAGTTCGGCTGGCGAGGGCAGGCCCTCGGCCTTGTAGGCCGATTTCTCGAATGTCGACTGCGAGCGTTCGTAGGAACCATAGAACAGGTTGCGCTTCGTCCATTCGAAATCGAAGCACAGGGCAATTGCCCGGCGCACGCGGGGATCGCGGAAACGCACGCGGCGCTGGTTCAGCGCCATCGCCTGCATCGTTGGCCGCTTTTCGCTGGGAAACTCGCGCTTGATCACCTTGCCTGCCGTGAGGGCGGGGAAATCGTAGCCGGTGGCCCAGATGCGCGCCGTGGCTTCCTGGCGGAAATGGATGTCGCCTTTCTTGAAGGCTTCGAACGCTGCCTGCCGGTCCTGGTAGAATTCGACACGGATGCGGTCAAAATTGTAGAGGCCGCGGCTGACCGGCAGATCGCGGCCCCAATAGTCGGCGACGCGCTCGTATTCGATGGACTGGCCGGGCGACACGCGGCCGACCTTGTAGGGGCCTGAACCGAGCGGCGCCTTGAGCTCCGACGCGTCGAAAGGATGGGTCTCGAAGAAGGCCTTGGCCGGAATAGCGTAGGTCGCGATGTCCAGGATTGTCAGATCCGACTGCTTGCCGTCGAAAGTCAGCCGCAGCGTATGCGGGTCGAGCGCCTTCGCCTCCTTGAGATGGCTGAGCGGCAGAAGCAGGTTGGGATGCCCGTCCTTCTTGAACAGATCGAAGGCAAAGACCGCGTCGTCGGCGGTGAACGGCGTGCCGTCGTTGAAGCGCGCCTCGGGACGCAGCGCGAAGTCGAAGCTGTTGCGGTCGTCGGAAATCGTCACCGAACTGGCGAGCAGGCCGTAGATTGCATCGGGCTCGTCGATCGCCCGCACCATCAAGGAATCGTAACAAAGCTCCATGCGCGGCGGCGCGTCGCCCCTGGCGACGAAGGTGTTGAGCGTGTTGAAAGTCAGCGGGCTCTGGTTGAAGTACCAGTAGTTCGGCGAAAAATTGAATGTGCCGCCCTTGGGCGCGTCGAGATTGACGAAGTCGAAATGGCTGAAGTCGGGGCCGTATTTCAGGTCGCCGAAGGCCGACAGCCCGTGCAGTCCGGTGCCGGTCGGGCTCGCCGCGAAGGCGCGCCCCGGGATGAAGGGGGCGGCCGCTGCAGCTGCGCCGAGCGCGAGGAAGTCCCTGCGGGGGAGGCGCGCGCTCAATTGACGCCCTTGTATTTGGCGGCCAGCGCCGCTTCCTTGTCCTTGTCGATCCACCATGAGTTGATATCAGCGCCGATGAAGCCCGGCTGCTTGTCGGGAATGCCGAACTTGTTCCAGTAGGCCAGCCACAGCACCGAGCGGTGGTATTGCGGCACGACGTAATAGTTCCACAAAAGGATGCGATCGAGCGCGTGGGTGGTAGCCAACAGGTCGTCGCGGTCGGAGGCGAAGATGATGCGCTCCACAAGCGCATCGATCACCGGATCGTTGATGCCCATGATATTGCGCGAACCGGGCTTGTTGGCGGCCTTGGAGCCCCAGAAGTCGCGCTGTTCATTGCCTGGCGACGACGACTGGTTGAGGGTCGTCGTCGTCACATCGAAATCGTAATTGTCGATCCGGTTGACGAACTGGCTGGTGTCGACCATGCGCAGCGTGGCATCGATGCCGAGCCGGCGCAGGCTGTCGATGAAGGGGCTCGCTATGACCTCGTCGGTGGCGTCCTTGCCGAGGAACTCGATTTTGAACTGCTCGCCCTTGTCGTTCATCAGCTTGCCGCCCTTGGCGCGCCAGCCGGCCTCGGCGAACAGGCCGATCGCCTGCCGGAGATACTGCCGCTCGGCCTGCGGCGTGTCGTAGACCGGCAGCTTGAACTCCTCGGTGAAGAGTTCTGGTGGCAGCTTGTCCTTGTACTGCGTCAAAAGCTCCAGTTCCTTGCCGGTGGGCAAGCCGCTCGAGGCCAGGTCCTGGCCCTGGAAATAGCTGTTGGTGCGGGTGTTGAGCCCGAAGAACAGGGTGCGGTTCATGTATTCGAAATTGTAAGCCAGCGTCAGCGCCTGCCTGACGCGGCGATCCTGGAACTGCGGGCGGCGCAAATTGAGCGCATAGCCTTGGAACGGCTCGCCCGATGTTGTCTTGAATTCCTTCTTGATGACGTCGCCCGCCTGGAGGGCGGGGAAATTATACTGCGTCGACCAGCGCCGCGAGCTGTTCTCCGGCTTGATGTCCTCCAGGCCGCCCTTCTTGAAGGCTTCCCATTCGGCGTTGTCGTCGAGGAAATAGGCATAGCGGCGCTTGTCGAAGTTGTTGCGCCCGACATTGACCCCGACATTTGCGCCCCAATAGTCGGGCACGCGGGTCCAGACGATCTCGGTGCCGGGTTTGAAGCTCTCGACCTTGTAGGCGCCCGAGCCCAACGGAATCTCGAGCGTCGGCCGGGTGATATCGCGCTTCTTTCCCGCAGCGTCGGTTCCTTCCCACCAGTGCTTGGGCAAGACCACCAGGTCGCCCATGATCTTGGGCAGTTCCCGGTTGCCTTTCTGGTTGAAGCGGAAGGTCACCTCATGTTCGCCCGTCGCCACCGCCTCGGTCACGTTGACGTAGTACTGGCCATATTGCGGGCTGTTGGCCTTCAGGACATTGAAAGACCAGATGACATCATCGGTCGTGATCGGCTGGCCGTCATGCCATTTGGCGCGCGGGTCGAGCCGATAGGTCGCGTAGGAGTAGTCGGCCGGAAACTTGTAGGCATCGGCGATCATCGGGTGGCTGGTGCTGGGCTCGTCTATCGACTGTTCCATCAGCGTTTCATAGATCAGTCCGCCGCCAAAGCCGACAAAACCGGCTGCCGGCAAGCCCTTGACGATGTAGGGATTGAAGCTGTCGAAGGTGCCCGGCGTCGTCGAGTTCAGTGTGCCGCCCTTGGGCGCGTTCGGATTGACGAAATCGTACTGCTTGAAATCCTGGCCGTATTTGGAAACGCCGTTCAGGGTTGACGAGGTCTGCCATTCCTGGGCGTTGGCAGGTGCCGTCGACAGGGCCGCAATGGCGAGACCTGCAATCGCAAGAAACCTGGTCAGGCAAGCCTTCATCAAAATCCCCTTCGCCCGGTGCTTCGCGACACTCTAATTCATTCCCGGCGCATGGAAACCGGCCGTTCGACAAATGTCGTCTTATGTTTGCGCCAGGCAACAAAAAAGCCGGGCTAAACCCGGCTTTTTCAAGATGCGAAGATTACAAATCGCTTAGTGAGCGGTGGCCGGAGCGGCGCCCTCTGCAGGAGCCGCAGGGGCCGCGCCTTCAGCCGGAGCTGCGGCAGGCGTGGCGGCCGGAGCGGCGTCAGCCGCGGGCAGGGGGGCCGGGCTGTCCGACTGCGAATTCAGGTAGGCGATCAGGTTTGCGCGCTCGTCATCCTTCTTGATGCCGGCGAAGCCCATCGCAGTGCCCTTGATGAAGCCCTTGGGCGACGTCAGGAAGTGGTTGAGGTGCTCGAAGTCCCAGACGACCTTGCCGCCTTCGGAGAACTCCTTCATCGCGCCCGAATAGCCGAAGCCCTCGTGCGAGGCGATCGGACGGTTGACCACGCCCCACAGATCCGGACCGACCTTGTTCGGGCCGCCCTTCTCGATCGAGTGGCAGGCGGTGCACTTCTTGAACACGGCAGCACCCGCCTCGGCGTTGGCGCTGGCCAGCAGCTGGGCGACCGGTACGGCAGCCGGAGCAGCCTCGCCGCCGCCGGCACCTGCGCCGCCTTCTTCAGCGGCTTCGATGGCAAAGCCGGGCTTTTCGGGGACCGGCGCAGCAAAGATCGCGTCCGACACCAGCGAGATGGAGAACACCACAAAGGCAGTACCCAGCAGACCGCCAAGCACCTTGTTCATTTCAAATGAGTCCATACGCCCCTGGCTCCCTTATCCGGCCGATCGCCGTCCTCTGCGACCGCTGCCGTTCGTCGGTATCGTCTATCGCCCGGCTGGCCGGGTCAAATCGCGCGGAAACTAGGTCTTTTGCTTGCCGGTTGCAACACCTATAAGGGCCCTTCCAGTGAGACCTTTTGACACTTTCCAACACCATTTAGAAACAGTCGCCAAGCCATGTCCACCCTTGTCCTTATCCCTGCCCGCATGGCCTCGACACGCTTGCCCGGCAAGCCATTGGCCGATATCGCCGGCCGCCCGATGATCGTCCATGTGGCGGCGCGCGCTTCGGAATGCGGGCTCGGCCGCGTGGTCGTGGCGACCGACAGCGACATGGTCGCGGAAACGGTGCGGGCGCACGGCTTCGAGGCGGTGATGACACGCGCCGACCATGAGTCGGGTTCGGACCGCATCTTCGAGGCACTGACGACGCTCGATCCGAAGGGTACGGTCGACACCGTCGTCAATGTCCAGGGTGACCTGCCGACGATCGATCCCGCGATCATCCAGGCAGCACTTCGGCCGCTGGAGGAACGGGCGGTCGACATCTCGACGCTCGGTGTCGAAATCACCCGTCACGAGGAAAAGGTCGATCCCAACGTTCCCAAGATCATCGGCTCGCCACTGTCCGCTCAGCGGATGAGGGCACTCTACTTCACCCGTGCGACGGCGCCCTGGGGCGACGGCCCGCTCTATCATCATGTCGGGCTTTATGTTTACCGCCGCGCAGCACTCGAACGCTTCGTCGGGCTCGGCCCGTCGCCGCTGGAAAAGCGCGAGCGTCTCGAGCAGCTGCGCGCGCTGGAAGCCGGCATGCGCATCGACGTCGAAATCGTCGACACGGTGCCGCTGGGCGTCGACACGCCGGAGCATCTCGAACGCGCGCGCGAACTTCTCTCGAACTAGAACAGACAGGCCGACCATGCCGACGACGACCAACAATATTTCCTTCCAGGGCGAGCCGGGCGCCAATTCCGACACCGCCTGCCGCAACATGTTCCCCGACATGGAGCCGCTGCCCTGCGCGACCTTCGAAGATGCCTTCAACGCGGTGGAGACCGGCAAGGCCGATCTCGCCATGATCCCGATCGAGAACACGATCGCCGGCCGTGTCGCCGACATCCATCACCTGTTGCCTGAATCGAAGCTGCACATCGTCGGCGAGTATTTCCTGCCGATCCATTTCCAGCTGATGGTCCTGCCGGGCGTTCAGCGCTCCGAGATCAAGACCGTGCACAGCCACATCCACGCGCTCGGCCAGTGCCGCAAATACATCCGCAGGAACAGCTGGAAGCCGGTGATCGCCGGTGACACCGCGGGTGCCGCCAAGCTGGTGTCCGAGGTCAAGGACCGGACGATGGCGGCGCTCGCGCCGCGTCTCGCCGCCTCGCTCTATGGCCTGGACATACTGGAAGAGAATGTCGAGGACACCGACAGCAACGTCACGCGCTTCGTCGTCCTGACCAAGAACAAGCAGTGGGTCGAGCGTCCGAGCCAGGACGCCAAGATGATGACGACTTTCATGTTCCGCGTCCGCAACGTGCCGGCGGCGCTGTACAAGGCGATGGGCGGCTTCGCCACCAATGGCGTCAACATGACCAAGCTGGAGAGCTACCAGCTCGGCGCTTTCACGGCGACGCTGTTCTACGCCGACATCGAGGGCCATCCGGAGGACCCGGGTGTCACCCACGCGCTGGAGGAGCTGCGCTTCTTCTCACGCGAGGTGCGCATCCTCGGCGTCTACCCGGCGAGCGATTCCCGGGAGGCGTGGCAGGTCGCCGACTGAGCGACTGAGCATTTCAGTCAGCCCTCGTCCACCCAGGCGTGGATGAGCTGGTAGGCGATGGCATGTCCCGGCGGCACCCCGGAGCTCGCCGGGATGGGTGCCCGCGCGCAACTGCCGGACCTCCGCCAGGCCACTATAGTCTCGTCTCACCACAGATTGAATTGTGCGTTCGCTACACCTGGCGCAGCATCGGCTGCGCTAGGACAAGCCCATGGGCACGGCTGCCATCCAGGGAGAATTGTGGGGCGCCAAGGCGCGCGACTGGGCCGAGGTCCAGGAACCCGCATGGCGGCCGGTGTTCGAAAATGTCATGATGCTGGTCGGCGTCGGGCGAGGTAAGAGGCTGCTCGATGTCGGCTGCGGCGCCGGTGGATTGCTAAGTCTTGCGCGAGAGCGTGGCGCGGCCGTCGCAGGCCTCGACGCGTCGGAGGCGCTGGCGGCCATCGCACGACAGCGCTTGCCTGACGCCAGCATCGAAGTCGGCGAGATGGAGGAATTGCCCTTCGTCGACGGCGCCTTCGACATCGTGACTGGCATCAACGCTTTCCAGTTCGCAGGCGACATGGTCCGCGCCCTAAGCGAGGCGGCTCGGGTTTGCGACGGCCGCGGCATTGTTTTCATGCTGGTTTGGGGCCAGCGCGACAAGAGCCAGTTGCAGCTGGCAGCGATGAGCGCGCTCGGGCCGTTGCTGCCGCCTTCGCCCGCATCTGCCGTGCCACCGCTTTCGAACCACGGGGTGATCGAGACGTTCATGAGCAAGGCCGGGCTTGAGCCGATCGATGACGGGCAACTTGACGCCACCATCGTCTTCCCCGGTAAGGACATAGCTTTGCGAGCCTTCGCTTCGGCCGGGATTGTCACGCGCGCCGAACGCCATTCGGGGGCCGACAGAGTTCGGGACGCGCTGGTCGATGCCATTGCGCCCTATGTTCGCGCAGATGGTCAGGTCGCGCTCGCCAACCAGTTTCGCTGGGTGAAGGCGAGGCCTGCGCCCTAGTCGCTCTCCGCCCAGGTGCGGATGAGCTGGTGCGCGATGGCATGTCCCGGCGGCACCCTGAGCTCGCCGGGATGGGTACTGGCGAGCATCTGCAGGACCTCCGCCCGGGGAAACCAGCGGCAGTCCTCAAGTTCGTCGGTGTCCCTTGAAATGTCCTCGTTCAGCGCCTCGCCATAGCAGCCGATCATCAGCGAGTAGGGGAACGGCCAGGGCTGGCTCGAATGGTAGACGACGCGACCGAGCCGGATGCCGGCTTCCTCGAGCGTTTCGCGCCGCACCGCCGCCTCGATGGTTTCGCCCGGCTCGATAAAGCCGGCGAGCGCCGAATAGACACCCGGCGCGAAATGCCGGCCGCGCCCCATCAGGCACTTGTCGCCCGACACCGTCAGCATGATGGCGACGGGGTCGGTGCGCGGGAAATGCTCGGTACCGCATCCCGTGCAGCGGCGCTTGTAGCCGCCGGCGCGCATTTCGGTCGCAGCACCACAGCGGCCACAGAAGCGGTGGCTGGCATGCCAGGCAAGCAGTGCCGCGCCCTGCGCCAGGGCGCCGAGACCGGCTTCGTCGGTCAGGCGTTGCGCCAGAATCGAGCGGAAGTCGATGGATTTGATGTGCTCCGGTAGGCCCTCCTGCTCCGCAGCGACGGGCAGGGCCAGCATGGCGATGTCGTCAGCGCGGCCGAGCAGGATCGCCTCGCCGGTCCCAGGCCCCAGCGCCTCGGCTGCCGCGCGCGAGAAATAGGGGTTGGCCGACCCGCCGCTGAAATCGAGCAGCAACCGCCCTTGCGCGACCAGAATCAGTCTCGCGCCGGGTTCGGCGAGGGCCTTCACAGCCGAATCGTCGCTGCGCTTTTCCGACTGGCGGTCGATGATGTTGCCGGAGAAGCCGAGGAAATGGCTGGCTTCACGCTTGGGGGCGTCGAACAGGCTGAAAGGCATCTGGAACTCTGGTGTGCGTCAGGGCAGCGTTATAGAGCCGACTTGATGCTCTCGGCAAACCGGTGAAGATCGTCGCGGCGATAGGGCTGGCGCACGCCATGGCCCCAGACCGGGCCGGGCCAGCCGGGATCGCCCTCGGTGCGCGCGACGACGTGAAAATGCAGCTGCCTCACGATGTTGCCGAGCGCGCCGCTGTTGATCTTGGCGCAGCCGGTCGCGCTTTTGAGCGCATGCGCCACCATGTTGCTCTCGAAGGTCAGCATCGCCTGGTCGAGCGGGGTCAGGTCATGGATTTCCTCGACGCCGGGGCGCTGCGGCACCAGCACCAGCCAGGGCCAGCGCTGGTCGTTCATGACGCGCAATTCGCAAAGGCCGAGCCACATCAGCGGTTCGCTGTCGGCGTCGAGACGCGAATCCAGCGTAAACCCGGCCTTGAGCCCCGAAATCATTGGCGTTTCCCTTGTTTGATCGAAGGCTAGAGTGTGGCTGTCACGGCTGCAAGCGAATCATTGAAAAGGTTGGCCCTGAAACGTTGGCGCAGTAACGCACCGCGCGTTGCACCGATATGCTATGCGTCGAACGTCAGCGGAGATGCGCAATGTTTGCCGGTCACTTTGCCCTGGTTCTCGCGGCCGCCTTTGCCGGTGCGGCATTCTACATCAATTTCGCCGAACAGCCCGCACGGCTTGGCCTCGACGACAAAAATCTGCTTGCCCAGTGGAAGCCGAGCTATGCCGCCGGCTTCACCATGCAGGCGAGCCTGGCATTCGCCTCCGGCATGCTCGGCCTTCTCACCGCCTGGCTGACCGCGGATTGGCGCTGGGTGGGGGCGCCGCGCTGATGCTTGCCAATTGGCCCTATACGCTGCTTGGCATCATGCCGACCAACAAGCGCATCGAGGCGATACCGAACGAAGAGGGCGGTGTCGCGTCCCGCAGGCTGATCGTGCATTGGGGCACGCTGCATGCGCTGCGCACCGGCCTCGGCATCGCGGCAACGCTTTCCTATCTCTGGGCGCTGAATTCCGGCGGCGCCTGATCGCCGCATCGACATGTCGCCCAAGGCTCTTGCAATTGGTGCGGCAATTGCCGATATGGAGGTTGGGAGGTTGGTGGTGGACGATCCACTCGCCAACCGGGTCAGGTCCGGAAGGAAGCAGCCCTAACGAGCCCGGAACGGGTCATTGTTCCAGCCTCCCGCCTCTTCGCCCTTCTCCGCGTCATTGACGGCGTTGCGCCGTGCGGGCGAAACTCGTTTCGCGGAATCGGCCCTCGTGGCCGTGGCAGGGGCGCCAATACCAACGGGCGAACGGGGCGGATGAGCGAAGCCGGACAGACCGATAAAACCAAGGACGGCGCCTATCGCGTTCTCGCGCGCAAGTACCGTCCTGCGGATTTCACCGCACTCGTCGGCCAGGAGCCGATGGTCCAGACGCTCACCAACGCCTTTTCCTCGGGTCGTATCGCCCAAGCCTGGATGCTGACCGGCGTCCGCGGTGTCGGCAAGACCACCACCGCCCGCATCTTGGCGCGCGCGCTCAACTACAAGACCGCTGACATTGACCGCCCGTCGGTCGACCTGTCGGTGCTCGGCGAGCACTGCCAGTCGATCATGGAAGGACGCCACGTCGACGTCATCGAGATGGACGCCGCGTCCCACACGGGCATCGACGACATCAGGGATATCATCGACCGTGTCCGCTATGCGCCCGTGTCGGCGCGCTACAAGGTCTATATCATCGACGAGGTGCACATGCTCTCGACGCAGGCTTTCAACGGCCTGCTGAAGACGCTGGAAGAGCCGCCGCCCCACGTCAAGTTCATCTTCGCCACCACTGAAATCCGTAAGGTTCCGATCACGGTGCTGTCGCGCTGCCAGCGCTTCGACCTGCGCCGTATCGACGCCGGCAAGCTTGTCGGGCATCTCCGCAACATTGCCCGGCAGGAAGGCATTTCGGTCGAGGACGACGCGCTTGCCATGGTCGCGCGCGCGGCAGAGGGCTCGGCGCGCGATTCTTTGTCCATCCTCGACCAGGCCATTGCCCATGGCGGCGGTACGGTGACCACGGAAGCTGTACGCGCCATGCTCGGCCTTGCCGACCGGGCGCGGGTGGTCGACCTGTTCGAAAACATCATGAAGGGCGACATCGCCGCTGCCCTTGGCGAGCTGCGCGCCCAGTACGATACCGGCGCCGACCCGGTGGCTGTGCTCAACGACCTTGCCGAATTCACCCATCTTGTCACCCGCCTGCGCTTCGTGCCGTCGGCGGCCGACGACGCCTCGCTGTCCGAGGACGAGCGCAAGCGCGGCGTGGAATTCGCCCAGGCCTTGTCGGTGCGTGTGCTGTCGCGTGCCTGGCAGATGCTGCTCAAGGGCATTCCCGAGGTGCAGTCGTCCAATCGTCCGGTCAGTGCCGCCGAGATGGTGTTGATCCGGCTGGCGCATGCCGCTGATCTGCCCACTCTTGACGAGGCATTGAAATCCCTCGGCGACGCGCCGCCGCAGCCTTCCGGCGCACCACGCAATGGCGGCATGCCGGCCGGTGGCGGCAATGGCGGAGGCGCTTCGGCCGTGTCGCAGGCGCGCGTGCCGGTCAGCAATGGCGGCGGCCAGGCGATGCGCCTGGTTGAAAGCGCGCCAGCGCCTACGGCCTTTCTCGCGCCGACGCCGGCCCCGGAACCGGTTGTCGATGCCGTGCCTGTGCGCACCATCGCCGAACTCGCGAACCTTGCCGAAGCCAATCGCGAAATGGCCTTCAAGGTGCTGATCCGCCGTGCCGTGCGCCCGGTGCGCATCGAGCCCGGCCATATCGAATGCAGCCTGACTTCGGACGCCCCGCGTACCTTCCTCAACGACCTGACGGTGAAGCTGAAGGCCTGGACCGGTCGTCACTGGATGGTGTCGCTGTCCAAGGAAGAGGGCGGGCCGACGCTTGCCGAGATCGAGGCGACCAAGCGCGAGGTCGCGCTGACAGACGCCAAGGCGGACCCGACGGTGGCGGCGATCCTGGCGCGCTTTCCCGGCGCCAAGATCATCGACGTGCGGCTGCCGACAACAGCGGATGCGCCCGATATCGATACCGACACCGAGTTGCAGCCCGATCCGGGCATCGGTCTCGACAATGACGACGACGACCCGTTCTGAGACGACCCGTTCTAAGACGAAAGGACAAAGACGATGAAGGATCTCCTCGGCCTGATGGGCAAGGCGAAGGAAATGCAGGCCAAGCTGCAGGCCATGCAGGAAGAAGTTGCCCTGCTCGAAGCCACCGGCCAGTCCGGCGGCGGCCTCGTGACGGTAACCCTGTCCGGCAAGTCGGAAATGAAGGCGCTGAAGATCGACCCGTCGCTGCTTAGGGAAGGCGAGGGCGAGATCCTCGAGGACCTGATCGTCGCCGCGCATAACGACGCCAAGGCCAAGGTCGAGGCGACGATGCAGGAAAAGACCAAGGCGCTGACCGCCGGCCTGCCGATCCCGCCCGGCATGAAACTGCCCTTCTGAGAATAGGCAATAGCGACTAGCCAATGGCGGCGCGGCGCTTGAGGTTCAGGCGCCGTTCCTGATCTATCTGTCCACTGTTCTCCTAGAATCTGGTCACGACGCTGATCCCCAGCCCTTCGAACCGGTCCATGGCCATCAGCGCTGCCGGGGCGTCGTCGAGGCTGATGTGCTTGCCGACCAGCAATTGCGGGGCAAGCTTGCCTGCCTCGATCATCTGCATCATCGCCTCGTAGCGGAACGCCTGCATGCCGTGGCTGCCGAGGATTTCGAGTTCATGGGCGATCACCTTGCCCATCGGGATCCTGGGATCGGCATGGTCGCCGAGCATCAGCCCGACCTGGACGTGGCGGCCACGCCGGCGAAGGTTGGCGATCGAGTTGTAGCAGGTGGCGGGATGGCCGAGCGCGTCGAGCGACAGATGCGCACCGCCCGCCGTGAGCTCGCGCACCGCGCCGACGACATCGGTCTCGCGTGAGGCATTGATCGTCGCCACCGCGCCCATTTTCCTGGCAAAGTCGAGCTTCTCGTCCGAGAGGTCGATGGCGATTGCATTGGCGCCCGACGCGGCCGCGATCATGATCGCCGACAGGCCGACACCGCCGCAGCCGTGCACTGCCACCCATTCGCCTGGCTTGACACGGCCCTGGTCGACGACGGCGCGGAACGAGGTGATGAAGCGGCAGCCGAGGCTGGCTGCGGTGACGAAATCCATGCTGTCGGGCAGCCGCACCAGGTTGGTGTCGGCGAAATCGACAGCGACATATTCGGCGAACGAACCCCAGGCGGTGAAGCCCGGCTGGAACTGGTGTTCGCAGACCTGGTGATTGCCCGAGGTGCATTCAAAGCAGCGTCCGCAGCCGCCCACGAAGGGCACCGTGACGCGGTCGCCGGCCTTCCAGCGCGTGACCTGCCGGCCGGCGGCGACGACGACGCCGGCGAGTTCGTGGCCCGGCACATGCGGCAGGGTGATGTCGGCGTCGTGTCCCATCCAGCCATGCCAGTCGCTGCGGCAGAGCCCGGTGGCCTCGACCTTGATCACCACGCCGCCGGGTGCAGGCGCCGGTTCGGCGACAGTCTGGACCTTCGGCGGTTGCCCAAATTGTTCGAACAGCACGGCTTTCATGGTCGTCTCCAACTGATTTTCGGCCGCCAGAATGCGTGCCTTTGCCTGTCATTGACCTGACCATAACGACCGGCCGTTGCAGAGGCGAGCCCGGCCAGGAGGCGCTGTCTGCCGCTCGGCCATCATTTTGCCCGAAACGGGCGCATTCTTGCTGCAATCTGGGGACGTGGCGGGCTTACGAGAGGGGCGCATTTGATCGCCAAAAATTGGAAGATGCCGATTTTGGTCGGCGTCGTCGCCTCGCCGTTCATCGTTTCCGGGTGCACCACCAGCAAGCTCGCTGACGGGATCACCACGAGCTCGGTCCGTTCGGGTTCCTACGCCTATTCGGCGAAGGACAAGGAATGCCTGGCGCGCGCGATGTTCTTCGAATCCAACCGCTCGAGCCGCGATGGCCTGGTTGCCGTCGGCAGTGTCGTTATGAACCGGCTCAGGTCGGGCGAATATGGTGACACTGTCTGCGGCGTCGTCGGCCAGAAGGGCCAGTTCGCGCCCGGCGTGCTGTCGCGGCCGATGAATTCGCAGGCCTTGCCCGACGTGCAGGCGGCAGCAGAATCCGTGCTCAAGGGCGAGCGCCACCCCAAGGTGAAGCCAGAGGTGATGTTCTTCCATACCGCCGGGCTGAAGTTCCCTTACAAGAACATGCACTACACCACAGTTGCCGGCGGCAATGCGTTTTACGAGAAGCGCAGCCGGCGCAAGCTGCCCGTGGCCGAGCCGGACACGATGGTCGCTTCCGCCGCACAGCCGACGCTGCCGGGCGTCGTCGAGCAGCAGCCGACCACGGTCGCTTCTGCCGGCTCCGACGCGGCGTTGGCCAGCGCGATGTCGTTTCAGGCGACACCGGAAAACGCCGACGCGATCGGCGCGCTCATTGCGAGCCAGGAACGGCCGATGGAATGAGGGATGGCGAATAGTCAGTAGTGAGTGGAGGAACGAGGCCGCGGCCGCTCCTCGGCCCACTATTCACTACTCACCATTGCCTAGTCGTTTTATATCGCTTCCATGTCCAAGCGAATCGCCGGTCCCGAGATCGAACGCCTGATCCAGCTTCTGGCCAAGGTGCCGGGGCTCGGCCCGCGTTCGGCCCGCCGCGCCGCCCTTCACCTGATCAAGAAGAAGGAACAGCTGCTGGCGCCGTTGGCCGCCGCCATGGGCGAAGCGGTCGACAAGGTCAGGGTGTGCTCGACCTGCGGCAATGTCGACACCTCCGATCCGTGCATGATCTGCACCGATCCACGCCGCGACCCCACCACCATCATCGTCGTCGAGGACGTGTCCGACCTCTGGGCCCTGGAGCGGGCCGGCGCGATGAATGCGAAATTCCATGTGCTTGGCGGCACGCTGTCGCCGCTCGACGGCGTCGGCCCCGATCAGCTGACCATCAGGCAACTGGTCACCCGCATCGCCGAGGGCGGGGTCAGCGAGGTGATCCTGGCCGTCAACGCCACCGTCGAGGGCCAGACGACCGCGCATTACCTGACCGACCAGCTCTCCGGTTTCGACGTAAAGGTGACGAGGCTGGCGCATGGCGTGCCGGTCGGCGGTGAGCTCGATTATCTCGACGAGGGCACGCTGTCGGCCGCATTGAAGTCGCGGACTGTGTTTTGACGCAATTGCGGTGAAGGAAGCTGCATGAGCAAACTTTCTGAAGCGTCGCAGCTCCGTCCTACCCCCCTCTGCCCTGCCGGGCATCTCCCCCGCAAGGGGGGAGATTGGCAGCTTCTGGCACGTCGCCGATCTGGCTACGCTGGCGATTGGCGGAAACGGTGGCGACAGCTGATATCCCCCCTTGTGGGGGAGATGGCCGGCAGGCCAGAGGGGGGTGCGAAGAGACGAAAGCTCTCAGTGCTGGCCGCCTTCGCAGCAGCGCTCGTCACGTTCGGTGCCGCCCCTGCCTCCGCCGCCAGGATCGACGACCAGTTCCAGGCCTGGCTGACCAAGGACCTGTGGCCGGAAGCCAAGGCCAACGGCATCTCCAGGGCGACCTTCGATGCGGCGTTCGATGGCGTAAGACCCAATCTCAAGCTGCCCGATCTCGTGCTCCCCGGCGAAAAGCCGAAGACGCCGAAGAAGCAGCACCAGGCCGAGTTCGGCTCGCCCGGCAACTACTTCTCCGAAAAGACGCTCGGTGCCGTTACATCAGGCGGACGCAGTCGTGCCGGCGCAAATGCGAAGACACTTGCCGCGATCGAGAAGCGTTTCGGCGTGCCGGGCGGCGTGGTGCTGGCGATCTGGGGCCGCGAATCGGGCTTCGGTGCCGCCAAGATGCCTTACGACGCCTTCGAGGTGCTGGGCACCAAGGCCTTCCTGGCGACCCGCAAGGACATGTTCCGCAAGGAGCTTTTGGCCGGGCTCGAAATGCTCGAACGCGGGCTGGTCAGTCGCAAGGCGATGCGCTCGTCCTGGGCCGGTGCGCTCGGCCAGCCGCAGTTCCTGCCGACCTCGTTCCTGAAGCATGCCGTCGATTTCGACGGCGACGGCCGCGCCGACATCTGGAACTCGACGCCTGACACGCTGGCCTCCATCGCCAACTATCTCGTCCATTATGGCTGGGCAAAGGGCCGCGACTGGGGTTTCGAGGTGTCGCTGCCGGAGAGCGTCACCTGTGCTCTGGAAGGCCCCGACCAAGGCAAGAAGATCTCGGACTGGGCCGCGATGGGAATCACCCGCGTTGGTGGCAAGCCCTTCCCTCAGAATGAGGCACGGGCCGAGGGTTTCCTGATGATGCCGGCGGGGCGCAACGGCCCGGCCTTCATTGTCACGCCCAATTTTTATGTGCTCAAGGAATACAACGAGAGCGACGTCTACGCGCTGTTCATCGGCCACGGCGCCGACCGGATCGCGTCCGGCGACCGACGTTTCGTGGGCAACTGGGGCAAGGTCGATGGGCTCTACCGCTCCGACGTCGCCACCATGCAGCGCGGCCTGGAAAAGCTCGGCTACGACGTCGGCGGCGCCGACGGTCTGCCGGGCTTCAAGACGCGCCGGTCGATCGGCGACTGGCAGGCGAAGAATGGCCGTGCGGCGACATGTTTTCCCGACAAGGGCCTCGTCGAGGCGATGCGGTAATTTCCTTCGCCCCGTTTACGGGAGAAGGTGGCCCGAAGGGCCGGATGAGGGACGGTGCCAACTGCCGAGTTCAGCCCTGCCCCTCACTCTGCTGTGCTCGCAAGCTCGCTTCACTTCCCTCTCCCCGTAAACGGGGCGAAGGAACGGCTACGCTGCCTTCGCCAATCCGGCACCGACTTCCGCAAGGATCTCATACGAACGCTTGCGTGACTGATGGTCGAACACCTGGGCGGTGACCATCAGTTCGTCGGCACCGGTACGCGCGATGAATGCCTTGACGCCGCGCCGGACCGTGTCGGGCGAGCCGACGACGGCGCAGGCAAGCGTCTGCGACAGCATCTGCCGCGCGACCGGGTCGAGCTCGCGCTCGTAGCCTTCGAGCGGCGCGGGCAGGCGGCCGGGACGGCCGCTGCGCAGGTTGACGAAGGCCTGCTGTACCGAACTGAACAGAAGCTTCGCCTCGGCGTCCGTATCGGCGGCGACGATGTTGATGCCGGCCATGACATAGGGTTTGGCCAATCGCTCCGACGGCTGGAAGCGCGAGCGGTAGATCTCGATCGCATGGTCGAGCTCCGAAGGGGCGAAGTGCGAGGCAAAGGCGTAGGGCAGGCCAAGCATGGCGGCGAGCTGCGCGCCATAGAGACTTGATCCCAGCACCCAGACTTCGACCTGCTCGCCCTCGCCGGGCACGGCGCGGATGCGCTGTTCGGGCGTTGCCGGATCGAAATAGCCCATCAGCTCGACAACATCCTGCGGGAAATTGTCGACGCCGGCCTCGAGATTGCGGCGCAGGGCGCGCGCGGTCAGCATGTCGGTGCCGGGCGCCCGGCCGATGCCGAGGTCGATACGGCCGGGGTGCAGGGCGGCAAGCGTGCCGAACTGTTCAGCGATGACCAGCGGCGCATGGTTGGGCAGCATGATGCCGCCGGCGCCGACGCGAATGGTGCTGGTGCCGGCCGCGACATGGGCGATGACCACCGAGGTCGCAGCACTGGCGATGCCGGCCATGTTGTGGTGCTCGGCCAGCCAGTAGCGATGGAAACCGAGCTTTTCGGCGTGGCGAGAGAGGTCGAGCGTGTTCTTCAGCGATTGGGCGGCGGTGCTGCCTTCGGTGACCGGGGAAAGGTCGAGGACGGACAAGGTGGTCATGAGGCAGCTCCGGCGGGTGGGGACCCGCCGGATATAGGAAGCGTCACCTGCACAAACAAACCTTCCCGCCGAGGGTATGTTTTGGTCCAGCGGCTGGAACGCTCCGGTTTGCCTTCGGCTGACCGCTCACGCCGCCGAGTTGACGGCGGCAGCGCCCAGTTCCTTGCGAACCAGCGGCGCCACCTTGGTGCCGTAGAGCTCGATCGCCTTCATGATCTTGTCGTGGGGCATGATGCCGATTGCCATCTGCAGCAGGAAGCGGTCGTTCTTGAAGATCTTGTGCTGGGCCACGATCTTCTCGGCCACCGCTTCCGGATTGCCGACGAACAGCGCGCCGTTCGGACCGCGCGACTGGTCGAAATGCGCCCTCGAGGTCGGTCCCCAGCCGCGCTCGCGGCCGATGCGGTTCATCACCTCGGCCTGAGGCAGGTAGAAGTCGTCGGCCGCCTGTTCGGTGGTCTCGCCGATGAAACCATGCACGTTGATGCTGGTGGCGAGCTTGGCCGGATCTTGGCCGGCACGGCGCGCCGCCTCGCGATAGAGGTCGAAGAGCGGCGCGAAGCGGGCCGGCTCGCCGCCGATGATGGCGAGTGCCAGCGGCAGGCCGAGCACGCCGGCGCGCGCCGCCGACTGCGGTGTGCCGCCAATGGCGATCCAGATCGGCAAAAGCTCCTGATAGGGGCGGGGATAGACGCCGCGATCATTGATCGGCGCACGGTGTGTGCCTTGCCAGGTCACGCGCTCGCTGTCGCGCAGTGCCAGGAGCAGATCGAGCTTCTCGGCGAACAGCTCGTCGTAATCCTCGAGGTTGTAGCCGAACAGCGGAAACGATTCGATGAACGAGCCGCGGCCGGCCATGATCTCGGCACGTCCGCCCGACAGCTGGTCGAGCGTGGCGAACTGCTGGAACACGCGCACCGGATCGTCCGATGACAGCACAGTCACCGCGCTGGTCAGGCGGATGCGCTTGGTGCGTTCGGCGGCGGCGGCCAGCGCCACGACCGGGGCCGAGGCGGCATAATCGGGGCGGTGGTGTTCGCCAAGGCCGAAGACGTCGAGCCCGACCTGGTCGGCCAGCTCGATTTCTTCGATGAGATTGCGCAGCCGCTGGTGCGCTCCGATGGCACCAGGCCCCGGCTCTGGGCTAACGTCGGCAAAAGTGTAGAGGCCAAGTTCCATGAAGTCTGGTCCTGTCGCTATTGTTTGTGCTAGAGGTAACCCTCGCTCCACGAGGTCGCCAGACGCGATCTAGTGAACAATCCATATCGAGATTGGCGTCAAAGAGCGTTTCCTATCCGCAACATCACGCGAATTCATGGGAGACATGCCTTTTTGGCGCTTGAACTATGCCTTCGTGCGCGTATGTAAGCGGCGCGAAGTGACTCCAGGGAAATCAAATTGGCAATCTACCGAGAAAAAGACGTCTTTGAGCGGCGTAACGCTGCCAATGACGCAAAGAAAGCTCTCCTCGAAAAGTACAAGGCCCGCCCCGCAGCTGACGATCCGGCCGTTCTGGCCCGTCAGGCCGAGCGCAAGGCTATCCTCGAAGCTCGTGCCATCCGCGAAGCCGAGAAGGAAAAGCTGAGGCAGGAACGCCTGGCTCGCGAAGCCCTTGAGAGGGCCGAGCGCGAAGCCAAGGCTGAAGCCGCACGTCTCGCCGCCGAAGAGGCTGCACAGGCAGAGGCAAAGGCACGCGAGGCCGAAGAGGCCGACCGTATCAGCCGCGTGCTCTCCGACGAAGCCGAGCGCAAGGCAAAGCGCGACGCGCGTTATGCTGCCCGCAAGGCGCGCGGCAAGCGGATGCCGCCTTCGGCCAATTACGGCTGAGTGCAGGCACACTTTCGCCTGCACGCGCCGGAATGACGCATCGGCCCGCTAGCCGGGACCGATAGCGCAAAACTCACATCGTCAGCGATTCGCGACCGGGGACTTGCCAAGCCCTGGGCGCGGATCGCTTTTGCGCGTCCGACGCATAATGCGTCGACCCCTGTGGATGTCAGGGCGTGCCAGATGAGAAATTGGGAAAGGTGAAGCCCGCCCGTTTCGGGCGGGCCGCCGCAAGTCTGCGGATCAGGCGACCAGCTTGAGGCCGACGATGCCCGAGACGATCAGCCCGATGCAGGCGAGGCGAAGTGCTGTGGCGGGCTCGCCGAGCAGCCAGATGCCAAGCATCGCGGTGCCGACTGTGCCGATACCGGTCCAGATCGCATAGGCGGTGCCGACGGGCAGTGTCTTCAGCGCCAGGCCGAGCAGGCCGAGGCTGACGATCATCGAGGCAATGGTGAGGATGGTCGGCATCGGCTTGGTAAAGCCATCGGTATATTTCAGGCCGATAGCCCAACCGATTTCAAAAATTCCCGCGAAAAACAGATAAGTCCAAGCCATGGAACGCTCCAATGGGATGGCGGGTCGTCCCGGCCGGTTTTTAGGGGAAGCGCAGGGCCGTCCCTGCGCCCGCTCAGATAGGATTTTCCGAGGAGGAGTTCAACCCGCGCCCGGCCGTGAAAGCCGGGCGAGGTCTGCGTCGGCTCAAAAGGAGCTTACTTGTCCTTTAGCTTGGTCGCCTGAACAGGAGGCGCCTTGAAAGCCGGCGCAGGTGCAGGCTTCTTGGCGTCTTTCTTGGGTTTCCGGGCTTCTTTCCCGGCTTTCATCGCACCCTTGGCCATGATTCGTTTCTCCCGCTGCTGAGAAGCGAAGTGAAACGCGAAGTTGTCGCGCTTGCAAGAGGGGTCTTCAAACACCGGCCTGCAGGATACGGGCGCAGCGAAAAGAGCTTGAGCATGACCTCCTGCTGGCTACAGTCATCCGGGTGAGGCACCGATGGCAGGACATTCCGGCTCCAGGCTTGTTATTTTCGCGGCGATTGCCGGCAATCTGCTGATCGCCGTCACCAAGTTCGTCGCCGCTGCCTTCACCGGCAGTTCGGCGATGCTGTCGGAAGGCGTGCATTCGCTCGTCGACACCGGCAACGGACTTTTGCTGCTCTACGGGCTGCATCGCGCCGCCCGGCCGCCTGATCTCACCCACCCGCTCGGCCATGGCCGCGAGCTCTATTTCTGGAGCTTCATCGTTGCCCTGCTGGTCTTCGCGCTTGGTGCCGGCGTGGCCTTCTACGAAGGCATCATTCACATGCTCGACCCCGAGCCGATCGAAAACCCGCTCATCAACTACGTCGTGCTCGGCATCTGCATGGTGTTCGAGGGCGGCTCCTGGCTGGTGGCGCTCAGGGAATTCCGCCGCAGCAAGGGCAGTCTCGGCTACATCCAGGCGGTGCGACGGAGCAAGGACCCGAGCGTCTACACGGTGCTGTTTGAAGACAGTGCCGCCTTGATGGGCCTGGTCATTGCCTTTGCCGGCATCTTTGCCGCGCATTATTTCGAGCAGCCCTGGCTCGACGGTGCCGCCTCGATCGGCATCAGCCTGATCCTTGGCGCCACGGCGGTGTTCCTGGCGCGAGAGAGTAAGGGTTTGCTGATGGGCGAGCCGGCTTCGGCGGACGTGCAGGCGGCGATACTGGCGATCGCCCAGGCCGATCCCGCCGTCGAGCAAGCCAATGGCGTGCTGACAGTGCATCTGGGGCCGGAGCAGGTGGTTGCCGGGCTCAGCCTCGACTTCGTCGACCACATCTCGGCGGCGGAGATCGAAGCCTGCGTCGAAAGACTGGAGACGAAGCTCAAGGCCGAAGTTCCCGAGGTGACGTCGGTGTTCGTCAAGCCGCAGACGTCGCAGCGATGGAAGCTGCGTCATGACCGGATCGTGAACCCGAAGGCAGGGACGCCGATGCCCGAAGGCGGCTAGTGTGCCCGTGAATCACGCATTGCAGGACAGGAGGAGTTCGAAGTGAAGATCGAAGGCGGGTGCCATTGCGGCGCCATTACCTACAAGGCCGAAATCGACCCGGAGAAGACGGCGATCTGCCATTGCACCGATTGCCAGAAACTGACCGGAACGGCCTTTCGCGTTACCGTTCCGGTGCCGGAGGACAAGATCGCGTTTTCGGGAGCGCCGAAGATTTACGTCAAGACAGGCGACAGCGGTAACAAACGCGCTCAGGGCTTCTGCCCCGAATGTGGCTCGCACCTGTTCGCCACTTCGGTCGGTGACGGACCCAAGGTCTATGGGCTGAGGACCGGAACTTCGGACCAGCGCGAGCAACTGGTGCCCCGCAAACAGGTCTGGCACCGATCGGCATTGCACTGGCTGCCGGAGTTCGACGGCATGGAGACGGTGGAGAAACAGTCCTGAGGGCAGGGCTTGCTGCGCTAGTCGCTTTCCTCGACGACGCGCAGCCTGAGCTGCCCAGTCTTGGAATCGGCAGCCCGGGCACCCGGAGGCTGGGTCTTGGCCGTAGCTTCCGCCTCGCCGGCATGGCCCGTGCCGAATTCCAGCGCCTCGATCTTTTCGCCGCGTTTGGTGACCTTGGACGACGATACGAGAATGTCGTCAATGTCCTTGCTCGACTGATCGAAATGCGTCTTGAGTTTACGCACGCGTTCGTCGAGGCGGCCGACATCTTCCATCAGGCGGATGACCTCGCCCTGGATCAGGTGCGCTTGTTCGCGCATGCGGGCGTCCTTGAGGATCGCCTGGATGACCTGGATCGACAGCATCAGCAGTGACGGCGACACGATGACGACGCGGGCGCGGTGAGCACGCTGCACCAGCGATTCGAAGTTCTCGTGGATTTCGGCGAAGATCGATTCCGAGGGCACGAACATGAAGGCGGTGTCCTGGGTCTCGCCCGAGATCAGGTACTTGTCGGCGATCGCCTTGATGTGGACTTCGAGATCGCGCCGGAAGGCCTGGGCGGCATATTTCTGCGCTTCAGCCGCACCTTCGGTATCGGCTGCCGCGCGAATGGCGTTCCACGCCTCGAGCGGAAACTTGGCATCGATGACAAGTGACGGCGCGCCGTTCGGCATCCTGACAAGACAGTCCGGCCGGTTGTTGTTCGACAGCGTCGCCTGGAATTCGTAGGCGCCGAGCGGCAGGCCGTCGGCGACGATCGTCTCCATGCGCGACTGGCCGAAGGCGCCGCGCGTCTGCTTGTTGGAGAGGATCGCCTGCAGTTGCACCACCTGGCCGGCAAGCGACTGGATGTTGCCTTGTGCGGTATCGATGACCGCCAGCCGCTCCTGCAGCTTGGCCAGGCTCTCATGCGTCGATTTCGTCTGCTCGGTCATTGTCTGGCCAAGGCGGCCGGTCATGGCGTCAAGACGTTGGCTCAGCGATTGGGTCAGCTCCGCCTGGCGCGAGCCGAAGATTTCGGCCACCGTGCCGAGCCGGCCCTGCATCTCCGCCTGCGCTTGCAGGATGCCCGCCATGCGGGCCTCGGCATCACGGGCGTGGTCGGCGGCCTCGGCGGCTGCAACCGCGCGCGCCTTGGCCGAGCGCCACAGCGCCACCATCAGGACGGCGACAAGTGCGACGAACAGCACGGCTGCAAACAGCAGCGCCTGCCCGAGCGTGAGCACGGAGGCACCAAGCTGGGCGATGGGGGCGGACAGGATGCTGGAAAGCTCGTTCATGGCGCGCACCATAGCCGATTCGCACAAAAGGTTCAGATCAAAACGGGAACATCCTGGATCGAGCCCTGTTGACGGTTTTCGCCTGACATCCTAGTTGATGCGCATGACCATCAAGCCGCTCATCATCCTGCCCGATCCGCTCCTGCGCCTGGTTTCCAAGCCGGTCGAGCGCATCGACGACGCCACCCGCAAGTTCGCGCGCGACATGCTCGACACCATGTATGACGCGCCGGGCATCGGCCTTGCCGCCATCCAGGTCGGCGAGCCGCTGCGCATACTGGTGATCGACCTTGCCAAGGAAGGCGAGGAGCCGGCGCCGATGACGGTTATCAATCCCGAGATCGTCTCGCGTAGCGACGATCGCTCGATCTATGAGGAAGGCTGCCTCTCGATCCCGGACTATTACGCCGAGGTCGAGCGCCCGGCCAAGGTGCGGGTCAAATATCTCGACGAGAACGCCAAGGAGCAGGAAGTCGAGGCCGACGGTCTGCTGGCCACCTGCCTGCAGCACGAGATCGATCATCTCGATGGCGTGCTGTTCATCGACTACATCTCCAAGCTCAAGCGCGACATGGTGATGAAGAAGTTCAAGAAGCTTGCCAAGGACCGTCCGCCGAGCCGCATGGTGGGGTGAGAGTCTGGCGGACCGGAGACTTCGACGGGCTTGACCTGAAGCTCGTAAACCCGTTTGAAACGATAGCCTGAACGGTCGGCCGACGCCGTCCGGGGCTGTGCGGGATAGCCTAGCAGAATGAGCCTTCGCGTCATCTTCATGGGCACGCCGGATTTTTCCGTGCCGACGCTGCGTGCGATATCAGAAGCCGGCCACGAGGTCGTTGCCGTCTATTCGCAGCCGCCGCGCGCCGCAGGGCGCCGCGGGCTGGAGCTGACGCTGTCGCCGGTGCAGCGCGAGGCCGAGCGGCTGGGTATTGAGGTGCGCACGCCTCTGTCGCTGAGGGGTGAGGCCGAACAGGCGGCCTTTGCCCAGCTTAAGGCCGACGTCGCAGTGGTCGTTGCATACGGTTTGCTGCTACCCAAGGCCATTCTTCAGGGCACGCGGCTGGGCTGCTACAACGGCCATGCCTCGCTGCTGCCGCGCTGGCGCGGGGCGGCTCCGATCCAGCGCGCCATCATGGCAGGCGATGCGGAAACCGGCATGATGGTCATGCGGATGGAAGAGGGATTGGACACCGGACCCGTGGCTCGACTTGAAAAAGTCGCGATTGGACCCGACATGACGGCCGGTGAACTGCACGACCGCCTGATGGCGGAAGGCGCTTTGCTGATGGTGGACGCTCTCGCAGAGCTCGAAGCGGGCAAGCTGGAAACGGTGCCGCAGCCATCGGAAGGCGTGACCTACGCCAAAAAAATCGATAAAGCGGAGACGCGGATCGATTGGACCTTGCCGGCGACGGCGGTCGACAACAATATCCGCGGCCTGTCGCCATTCCCCGGCGCATGGTGCGAAATCGAAATCAGCGGACGAACCGAGCGCTTGAAAATACTGCGCTCGCAACGCGCCGCTGGACAAGGAGAGCCGGGAACGGTTCTCGACGACCGGTTGGAGATTGCCTGCGGCGACGCTGCCGTGAGGTTGGTCGAGGTACAAAGGGCGGGAGGAAAACCCGTCACCGCGGATGAATTCCTGCGCGGTGCCAAGATCGAAAAAGGAATGAAGTTGTCATGAGCATGATGTCGATTAGGGCAGCTACGCCCCGCGACCGCGAGGCGATCCGCCTCGTCGAAGAACACGCCTTCGGGCAGCAGGCCGAGGCTGGTCTCGTCGATGCGCTCGTTGCCGAAGGCGATGCGGTCGTCGAACTGGTGGCTGAAGAGGATGGCGATGTGGTTGGCCACATCCTGTTTTCCAGGCTTTACATCCAGAACGGCGGCAAGACGGTTCCGGCGGTGGCGCTCGCCCCGCTGGCGGTCGAGCCCGATTTCCACGGCACCGGCATCGGTGGCGCGCTGGTCCGCGAAGCCCACATCCGGCTCAAGGATGCCGGCGAGACGATCGCCGTGGTGCTTGGCGATCCGGCCTATTATGGCCGCTTCGGCTACAGCCATGAGCGTGCAGCAGGGTTCGAGAGCGACTACCAGTGCGACGCACTGCAGGCCCTGGCCTGGGGCGAGGCGCCCGAGACGGGCAAGCTGGTCTATGCCTCGGCCTTCGGTACTGCTCTGGCCGCGTAAAGCGGCCGGAGGTTTGACTGCACATGCCGCGCTATCGCCTCGATCTGGAATATGACGGTCGCGCCTATGCCGGGTGGCAGCGGCAGGCTGGCCTGCACACCGTGCAGGCGGCGATCGAGCAGGCGATCCTGAAGTTCTCGGGCGACGAAATCTCGCTGCGCGGCGCCGGCCGGACCGATGCCGGCGTGCATGCCACGGCTCAGGTCGCTCATGCCGACCTGACCAAGGCCTGGGCCGACGACAAGGTACGCGACGCCGTCAACGCGCATCTGCAGATGGCCGGCGAAACCGTCGCCATCATCGCCGCCCGGCAAGTGCCTGACGAGTTCGATGCCCGCTTCTCCGCCACCGGGCGGCACTATCTCTACCGTATTCTCAACCGCCGCGCGCCGGCGGCGCTCGAGCGTGGCAAGGTCTGGTGGGTGCCCAAGCGCCTCGACCACGAGGCGATGGCGGACGCCGCCAGGCTCCTGCTCGGCCGGCATGATTTCACCACCTTCCGCTCGACGCAGTGCCAGGCGAACAGCCCGCTCAGGACGCTTGCCCAGCTCGACGTGACGCGCAGCGGCGACGTGATCGAAGTCAGGACGTCGGCGCGCTCGTTCCTTCACAATCAGGTCCGCTCGATGGTCGGCAGCCTGAAACGCGTCGGCGAGGGCGGCTGGACTGCCGACGACCTCAAGGCAGCCCTCGACGCACGCAACCGCGCCGCCTGCGGCCAGGTCGCGCCGCCCGACGGGCTCTATCTCAGCGGCGTCGATTACTGATCTTTCGAGCTGCATACGGAAAGCCGCGGCGCACAGGTCCTGGAATAGCTTCAGTAGATCGGATTGGTGCCGAGCTTCGGCGCCGGCCAGTCCTGGGTGATGCCGGGCTGCACAGGCCGTTCGAGATAGGTCGACAGCACGACATAGCTGCGCGTCGAGGTCACGCCCGGCGTGTCGTAGATGCGGGCAAGCAGCCCCTCCAGTGCGCGGGTGTCCTCGGTCCGCACCTTGAGCAGGATGCAGGCGTCGCCGGCAACCGTGTGGATTTCCTCGACCTCCGGAAACGACGAGACCGCCATAAGTTCCGGCGTCTTGCCCCAACCCCTGGTGTCGACATGGACGAAGGCCAGCAGCGGCTTGCCGACAGACCTCGGATCGGCCATGGCCACGGTCTGGCGGATGGCACCTGACCGGCGCATGCGCTTGACCCGCTCGTGCGCCGCCGGCGCCGACAGACCTGCCTTTTCGCCCAGTTCGGCGTAGGAGACCGTCGCGTCCTCGACCAGCGCGCCTAACAGCCTTCGGTCGGCGGCATCGATCGAGCGCTCCGGCAGGCGGTTCTGCCGAATGCCGTCTGTTTCTTCATCCATCCGGAAATTCTCCGTTGAAGCCGAACATCATTCGGAGAATATGCGGCAATGTCGAACGTTGATCAAACACTTCCTGCTGCTGCCGAACCCGTGGCCCGCATTCCCCGGGCTGCCTATCTATTGACCGGCTGCATTGCCGTCATCGGTTCCAATTCGCTGGTCCTCGGCCCGATCGCGCCCGAGGTTGCGGCAGGCTTCGGCAGTTCCGTGCCGGTGGTCATGACGGCGGCCTCAGCCTTCGGGTTGGGCACCGCGGCAAGTGCTCTCTTCCTTGCCCGCTACATCGACCGCTTCGGCGCCAAGCGCATGTTGCAGCGGGCGCTGGCGTTGCTGGCCGTAGCCCTTTTGGCCAGTGCCGCGGCACCCCAGGTCATTGTGCTGGTCGCAGCGCAATTGCTGGCCGGCATCGCGGCCGGAATAGCCCTGCCGGCGATCTATGCCAGCGCCGCGGCCGTTGCACCACCCGGCCGCGAAAGCGGAACCATCGGCGTCGTGCTGACCGGCTGGACGCTGTCGATGGTCGCCGGCGTGTCGATGTCTGCCGTGCTCGCCGACCTCGTTCACTGGCGCGCGGTATTCGCAGCGGTGGCGCTGCTCTCTGCCATTGCGCTGGCAGCGATTTCGGCGATGTCGGCCGACGACAAGCCGGCCGGTGGTGTCGCACCAGCGCCGCTGGGAGCGCTGGCGACGCCCGGCATCGTCCCGTTGTTGATCGCCTGTGGCGCCTTCATGACGGCGTTTTACGGCGTCTATGGCTATCTCGGCGATCATCTGCATCAGGCGCTCGGCCGGCCGGTCAGCGCCAATGGCCTCGCCGCCATTTCCTACGGCATCGGTTTCGGCGCTGCCGCACTGCTGGACGGCATTGTCGATCGCCTCGGCGCCCGGCGCGTCATGCCGATAGCCTATCTCGGAGTGGCGGCAATCTATGTGCTCATCGCGGCAGTCGCCGGCACCTTCACCATCCTGATCGCCAGCATGGCCTTGTGGGGCTTGGGCAACCATTTCGGGTTGAACGTGCTGGTCATGCGCCTGTCCGCGCTCGACCCTAGCAGGCGTGGAACCATCATGGGGCTGAACAGCGCGGTGACCTATCTTGCCGTGTCGGTCGGCACCACCGCCTTCGGGCCGCTCTACGCCAATTACGGCTTTGCCGCTTCCGCAGTCGTTGCGGCCGTACTGATGCTAGGTGCTGCCGCTGCTGCCTGGCGTTGAGCTCCGGGCGCTGGGGTTTCAGGCCGGCAACTGGATGCCGAGCAGGGCCTGCAGCGAAAACAGCACGAGCAGCGATACGAAGAACATGCCGGCGAAGACGGCCGACCCGATCGCCGCGCCCTTGCCGATGGTGGCGTTGGTCATGCGCCAGGTGAACACCATCGCGAGCGCGAACACCGCAAACGACAGCAGCGAAACAACGTTGTCAGCCGCCGGAAACAGCATGCGGGCGAGCGCTGCCGGCAGCATCAGCCAGGCGATGATCGCGGACGTCCAGTTGCTGGCGACGACGTAATGGACGAAGCGGTCGCCGATGCCGACGCGTGGCGCCACCAGTGCCAGCACGATGAGCGGCAGGACCCAGGCGCCGATGTCGACCATCGCCAGCCGGACGACGATGCCGAAGCGGCTGGCGAATGTCGCCGTCTCCAGCGCGACGTCATTGGACACCCCGGCCCAGCCGACAACGAGGGCGGGAACGGCAACCAGGATTGCGAAGAACGAATTCCAAAAGCCGTCGGCGCTGAGATCGAGCTGGCGCAGGCCGTCGGCCTTGCCCAGCATCAGCCGCCAGGCGCCCCCCAGATTCTGCTCGATTTCATCGCTTGCCAGCATCAGGGCCATTCGTCATCCGAACCAGTCTGCGAGGAACTGCTGGTAGACCTGTGTCAGCTGTTCGAGCTCGGCAAGCGGCACGCGCTCGTCGACCATGTGCATGGTCTTGCCGACGAGCCCGAACTCGACGACCGGGCAGTAGTCCTTGATGAATCGTGCATCGGAGGTACCGCCCGTCGTCGATAGTTTGGGCTTGCGTCCGGTGACGCGCTTGATGGAGCCGGCAAGCGCATCGATCAGCTTGTCGTTGCGGGTCAGGAAGACGTGGCTCGGCCGGTCGCGCCAGACGAGCTCGAACTCGACCGGCTCCTTGCGGCCCTTACGGTACTTCTTGCGCCCGCTCGCCTTGTCCAGCCGGTTGTGGATCTCGGCCTGCAGCGTCTCGGCCGTCCAGCTGTCGTTGAAGCGGATGTTGAAGCTGGCGGTAGCCTTGGCCGGAATGACGTTCGTCGCCGGATTGCCGACGTCGAAGGTGGTTAGCTCCAGATTCGATGGCTGGAAATCCTTGGTGCCCTTGTCGAAGACCGGGTTGAGCAGTGCATCGACCAGGGTCATCAGCCCGCGCACCGGGTTGTCGGCGAGATGCGGATAGGCGGCGTGGCCTTGCCTGCCGTTGACGGTGATGGTGGCCGAGATCGAACCACGGCGGCCGATCTTGATCATGTCGCCGAGCGCATCGGGGTTGGTCGGCTCGCCGACCAGCGATGCGTCCCACTTTTCGCCGCGCGAGGCCGCCCATTCGAGCAGCTTGACCGTGCCGTTGATCGAGGGGCCTTCCTCGTCGCCGGTGATCAGCAGCGAAATTGAACCCTTCGGCCCGCCATGGGCTTCGACGTGGCGGGCGACGGCGGCGATGAAGCAGGCGATGCCGCCCTTCATGTCGACGGCGCCGCGGCCATACATCTCGCCTTTGTCGACCGCCGCCGAAAACGGCGGATGCTTCCACGCCGCCTCGTCGCCGACCGGCACCACGTCGGTATGGCCGGCAAACATCAGATGCGGCCCGTTGCCCGACCGGCGGGCATAGAGGTTCTCGACATCAGGCGTGCCGTCCTCGGAGAAGGTCGGGCGATCGATGGCGAAGCCGAGCGGCTTCAGCATGGCTTCAAGCGCCGTCAGCGCACCGCCTTCGGCCGGCGTGACCGACGGGCAGCGGATGAGGGCGGCGAGGTTTTCGGCGGGATCTGTCGGCAGTTTCATGGCGACAGCGATAATCGAATCGCCGGTTCCTGTCACGACGGTCGATTGTACCAGCGACATCGGCCTCCAGTTTCGCAAAAGCGTGGGGCGCTCACGCGCGGCTCTGGTCACGAGCTCCGCAACAGCTCGCGTCGATGTCGAGATTGAACTCGGCAACGGGTGAGACGACCACACCAGCGATTTTTGAGTCCGCCCTTAAGTCTCCTGCAATCAGCTGCTGGCATTGTCGCGGCATGAGAATTGCCACGATCACCCATTGGGCCTACGGCATCACTGTCGTCCTGACGGCGCTTTCCGGCGTTTCGTTCATCCTGTCGTCCAACAGCGCCCTCCAGGAGCGCGCTGCGGCCGAGGAGCATCTCACGCTCGACACGCTGGCCGAAGATCTTGCCCTTGGTGCGGAAATGCGCAGCGACGAAGCGAGGCTTTACGTGATGCGCGGTGAGGTGCGCCATCTCCAGGCGTTTCGCGTACAAGAGGCTGCGGAACGGCGGCTGGAGACCGTTGCGTCGGACCTGGCGGCCCGCGATCCCGCGCCGGCGGAGGCTGCGGCGCTGCAGGCGATCGATGCCCGGGCGGAGGAACTGGACAAGCTCGAAGCGGCAGCTATCGAGGCGTATCAGAACGGAAACAAGACGGCCGCGCAGGAAGCTCTTTTCGGCGCCGAACACGAACGGGTCCAGAATGCGCTGCTTCAGACGGTCACCCATTTCCGCGACCTGACCGCCGCGCGCACGACTGCGGCACTCGATGCGGCTCGCGACCGCAGCAACTGGTGGAGCCTTGTCGCCAAGGTCATGCTGGCGACCACGGGGGCGCTGTTCGTGGCCGTGCTCTATTTCGTTCTCAGCCGACGGGTGGCGACGCCGTTGCGCCACATGACCGGGATCGTCAGCCGGCTGGCCAAGCAGGACTACAGCGTCGAGGTTCCGGTCAATCGTCGGGCCGACGAAATCGGCGAGATGAGCGATGCCATCGAGGGCTTCCGCACGAACCTGATCGAGCGTGAAAAACTCGACGCCGAACGGCGTGCCGACCAGCATATGAAAGATCTCATCCTGCAGATGATGCACCGCGTGCAGGCATGCCGTGACCAGGTGGAACTGACTGATGTGATCGTGCGCTTTGCGCCCCAGATTTTCCCTGAGCTTGCCGGCGGCCTTTATGTCCTCAACGAAGGCAAGACAGCGCTGGCACGCGCCGGCCTATGGCTCGATCCGGAACACTCCGCGGCGGAGTTCCCGGCCACGGCCTGCTGGGGCCTGCGGCGCGGCCGTACTCATCACAGCGGCGGCAGCGGCGCCGACGTTCCCTGCCAGCACGTGGAACCGCCTGGCGTCGCGACGCTCTGCGTGCCCCTGACGGCCCAGGGCGACATGATCGGGCTGCTCTATCTCGAAGAGCGCGTCGATGGCGCGCTCGAGCCGGCAGGGCCGCGGCTTTACCTCGAACTCATCGCGGAAAATGTCGGCCTTGCCATTGCCAATCTGCAATTGCAGGAAAAGCTGACGGCACTTGCGGTGAGCGATCCGCTCACCGGCCTGTTCAACCGTCGGTTCCTCGACGAGACGCTGCGGCGGCACGCCCGGGACCACCGGGACGAGCCGCTCGCCTGCCTGATGATCGACATCGACCATTTCAAGCGCTTCAACGACCAGTTCGGCCATGACGCCGGCGACCTCGTCATGCAATTCGTCGGGCAGTCGCTGCGCGAAGCCTGTGCGTCGTCCGGCGATGCTTTCCGCTTCGGCGGCGAGGAATTCACCGCCCTTCTGCCGTCCTTCGGCGAGGCGGACGCCATGGTGCTTGCCGACATGCTGCGCGACAAGATCGGCGGCGTCGCACTCTCTTATGCCGGCCAGCGTCTCGGCGCCGTCTCCGTCTCCGTAGGCGTGGCGGCTTCGCCTACGGGCGGTTCGGTCGAGACACTTGTGACGCGTGCCGACGCGGCCCTGCTGGAGGCGAAAGCCGGCGGCCGCAACCGGACGATTGCTGCAAGCAACATCAGAAAATCGGCCTGAGGCGCAGGTCGGCTCCCTGCCGGCAACCGCCATGATGCCATGCCCCCCGGTCTGGCAGAAATTGCCACGCCGGGTCTGCTGTCGCTTATAGTGGACTGCGGGAGGGCGCATGGCCAAGGATCATCGGATGATCGTCGCTGGTGCCGGCAGCATCGGCTGCCACGCCGGGGCGTGCCTGGCGCTGGCCGGGCGCGACGTGAGCCTGTTGGCGCGGCCTCGCGTCACTGCCGCGATCAAGGCCGGCGGCCTGCGGGTCAGCGACGTCGACGGCTTCGACCGCCTGCTTGCCGCCGGCGCCATCGCAGTCACGATCGACCCCTCGGTGCTGTCCCACGCCGATGTCGTGCTGGTTGCCGTCAAGAGCGGCGACACCGCCGCCATGGCAGAGCTTGTCGCCCGGCATGCGCCGGAAAGTGCTGTCGTCGTCAGTTTGCAGAACGGCATCGACAACGCCGCCAAGCTGCGCGCAGCGCTTGGCCGGCACCGGGTGGTGGCTGGAATGGTACCGTTCAACGTCGTCCAGTCGGCCGAAGGCGAGATGCCACTACATGTCCGTCGCGCCAGCGCCGGCACGGTGCTGATCGAGGCGGGAGACGAAAGCTTGCGCAAGCTGCTCGACGTCGCGGGCTTTGCGGTCGCCACCCACGCCGACATGCCGGCGGTCCAGTGGGGCAAGCTTTTGATGAACCTCAACAATGCGCTGGTGGCGCTGTCCGGGTTGCCGCTGGCTGCACAACTGGCTGACGGCAGGTGGCGCCGCATCCTCGCCGGGCAGATCGATGAGGCGCTGGCGGCGATGAAGGCGAATGGCATCGCAGCGGCGAAGGTCACGACGGTGCCGCCCGCGCTGCTGCCGACCGTGCTGCGCCTGCCCGACTGGTTGTTCCTGCGCCTGGCCAAGCGCATGCTGGCCATCGACCCGATGGCGCGGTCGTCGATGTGGGAGGACCTCGAGCGGCGGCGGACGACCGAGATCGACGCGTTGCAGGGTGTCATCCTTGAGCTGGCGCGCAAGTCCGGAACGCCAGCCGCCCTGACCGAGCGGATCGTCGCCCTGGTGCGCGACGCCGAAACAAGGGGCAAGGGGTCGCCCAGGTTGAAGCCGGAGCAGGTCGCGGGCAGCTAGCGCGGTCAGCTAGCGTCGGGCCGTCTCGATCATCGTGATCTTCTGCCAGATCTTGCGCGACAGGTTCGAGCCGAGTTCCTCGATGTCGTTGACCGCCTTCAGCACCACGTCGTCATTGACCGACTGCGCGAACAGGGCGGCGAGCTTGCCGGTCAGCGACAGCATTTCGGAGCAATAGTCGAGATAACGCGCAAGGTCTGCCGACTTGGTGATGCGTGCCGGCGAATGCGGGGTGGGGCTGAAGCTTTCAGACAGCGTCGCCGGATCCTTGGTCAGCTGGTGCATGTCGATGACATGGATCAGCGAGCGCAGCCCGTGCAGCTGCCTGAACGTGCGCTTGCGCTTGATGTGTTCCTCCGCGCGGATCAGCGCAAGGAAGCCGAGCCCGGCGAGGATCAGCGTGTTAAGCGAGGCCTCTATGCCTTGCACGAAATCGAAGGCGCCGGTCGAGATGCGGTCGAAGGACAGGATGGTGCCGATGAACAGGAAGATGCCGGCACCCGACGCTATCGCCAGGCCGATGAGGATGCGCAGCCACCAGATCGGCTGCTCCAGCGCCTTGGCCGACGCGGCGAGGTCGCGTGCCAGGCGGACAAGCTCCTGGCTGACACGGGACAAGCCCGCATCGGGAAAACGTTCGCTGACGCGTTGGCTCAGTGTTTCGGCTGTTGCGATGATCTTGGCCGGGTCGAGCGTTCTGTAGGACATCGCACCCGGCCCTTTGCTTCAGGTTATTTCGGCGCGTTTGTGTAATTGCCGAACTGGTTCGGACCCGGCGTTCCGGGGAAGAAGCACAGCGCGATGAAGGCGAAGATCGATACCACCGGAATGAACAGCGCCACCGCAAACAGACCTGGCTTGTCGAAGTCGTGCAGGCGTTTGACGCTGAAGGCGATATGCGCCCACAGGAAGATCAGGAAAGTCGCCATGAACAGCATCGACCAGACCTGGGCTGCGCCGCTTTCCGGATGCACCCGCATGAACTGGTAGAGCGGGAACGACATCACCACCAGCATGAACAGGAAGCCAAGCAGATAGGCCGCGCGGTTGACGCGGCCCGAGAAGCGAAAGAACAACCAGAAGAGCTGGGATTTGTCAGGCAAGTGGGTCCGGTCCGAATTGGTTGGCGCCCCTGGTGCCTTCGAGGATGCCGAGTTCGACCAGGATCCAGATGGCGCCGATGACGGGCACGAGTGCGATCAGGCTCCACCAGCCCGACTTGTCGCGGTCATGCCAGCGTTTGGCATAGATTGCCAGTGCGAAATAGATCATGCCGATGGTGACGATGATGGAGATGACGCCGGCGCCTGAATTGCCGATGTCGAGGCCGAGCATCACGTCGAGCAGGTTGGCGACGATGCTGACGACGGCCATCACGCCGACACCGGCCCAGAACTTGGCTCGGTTGATGCGACCGTCAAAGCTGGTCAGAAGATACTTCCAGTCCATTTCACCCCTCCGAAGCTAACCGGCGCACATCTCTCTTGCGCCGGCTGAAGTTGCTTCGGTTTCAGTGAAAGATCAATCGCGCAGCAGCTCGTTGATCGAGGTCTTGGAACGGGTCTTGGCGTCGACGCGCTTGACGATGACGGCGCAATAGAGGCTCGGGCCGGCATCGCCGTTCGGCAGCGCCTTACCTGGCAGGGAACCCGCGACGACGACCGAATTGGCCGGAACCTCGCCATAGAACACCTCGCCGGTGGCGCGGTCGACGATCTTGGTCGACTGGCCGATGAACACGCCCATGCCGAGCACCGAGCCTTCGCGCACGATGCAGCCCTCGACGACTTCCGAGCGCGCGCCGATGAAGCAGTTGTCCTCGATGATGGTCGGGCCGGCCTGCATCGGCTCGAGTACGCCGCCGATGCCGACGCCGCCGGACAGGTGCACGTTCTTGCCGATCTGGGCGCAGGAGCCGACCGAAGCCCAGGTGTCGACCATGGTGCCGGTGTCGACATAAGCGCCGACATTGACGAAGGACGGCATCAGCACGGCGCCTGGGGCAACGAAGGCCGACTTGCGCACGACGGCCGAGGGCACGGCGCGGAAGCCGGCCTTTTCGAAGTCGACAGCGCCCCAGCCGTCAAACTTGGACGGCACCTTGTCCCACCACGACGCGCCGCCGGGTGCACCCGAGATCAGCTCCATCGGGTTGAGGCGGAAGGACAGCAGCACTGCCTTCTTGAGCCACTGGTTGACCTGCCATTTGCCGTCGTCCTGGCGCTGGGCGACACGGGCCGTGCCCTTGTCGAGCAGGTCGAGCGCGGTCTCGATGGCGTCGCGGACTTCGCCGCGGGTCGACGTCGAAATGCCGTCGCGTTCCTCGAACGCCCGATCGATGGTCTTTTCCAGGCTGGCGAGATCGGGCTTCGACATAAACATCTCCGTTACGGGCCGTTAAGGTTAAGGCTTCTAAGCTGGCATAAAATCGCGCGGACCCTATTTCAGGCTTATCTGGGGGTCAATCGCGGTGACGCCCCGGAATGTCGCGGGCAACGAAATTTGAGGTCGAACATATAATGAATCCAATGGACAAGGCTGGCTGGACGCCGCTGCCGCACTCCGACGAGGATCTGGAGCGCTCCAAGAGCGTGCCCGACACGCCGCAGACGCGTGCCTCGACCTACCGGCTTGCCTGGAACGATGAAGACTTCATGACCCAGCGCGACCTGCGCCCGGTGCGGCTGCAGCTCGAACTGCTCAAGACCGAGATGATCCTCGCCGAGCGCGGCATCCGTTCGACGGTCATCCTGTTTGGTGGTGCGCGCATTCCGGAGCCGGGCGGCGAGGCCTGGGCTGCCAAGAACGAGACGCAGCGCAAGAACCTCGAGGCCAACAGCAGATATTATGACGAGGCGCGCAAGTTTGCCCGCCTGTGCTCGCAGCATTCGGCCGCGTCCTACTATCGCGAGTTCGTCGTCGTCACCGGCGGCGGGCCGGGCGTTATGGAAGCCGGCAACCGCGGTGCCGACGATGTCGGAGCCCCCTCGATCGGCCTCAACATCGTGCTGCCGCACGAGCAGGCGCCCAACCCCTATGTGACGCCGGAGTTGTGCTTCAATTTCCACTATTTCGCCATCCGCAAGATGCACTTCGTCATGCGCGCCAAGGCGGTCGCCGTGTTCCCCGGCGGCTTCGGCACGATGGACGAGTTCTTCGAAACGCTGACGCTGATCCAGACCGGCCGCATGGAGCGCGTGCCGGTCATCCTGTTCGGCAAGTCATTCTGGAAGCGTGCAATCGACCTCGATTTCCTCGCCGACCAGGGCACGATCACGCCTGGCGACCAGGACATCATCGACTTTGTCGACACTGCCGACGAGGCCTGGGATATCATCGCCAAATTCTACAGCCTTTGAGCCGGCGTCCAGCGGCCGCGGCCGATGGACGAGCGTCACCAGCACGAAGGAAATGATCATCAGCAGATACCAGGCGCCGAGCTTCTGGATCGATACCGGCGTCCAGCCATCGTGCTGGCCGGGATAGATCCAGGCGCGCGACCAGGTGCCGATGTTCTCAGCAAGCCAGATGAACAGCGAAACCAGCAGGAAGCCGAGCAAAAGCGGCATGCGGTGGCGGAAGCGGAAGACGCGGTAGTGCACGACGGTGCGGAAATAGAGCACTGCTGTGACGGCAAACAGTCCGTAGCGGATGTCGATGATGAAATGGTGGGCGAAAAAATTGACGTAGATCGCCGCGCACAACAGCACAGTCGCCCATAGCGGCGGATACGACGTGTAGCGCATGTCGAAGATGCGGCTGACGCGGGCGAGGTAGGAGCCGACGGCCGCATACATGAAGCCCGAAAACAACGGGACCGCGCCGATGCGGAACAGGCTGTCTTCCGGGTAGGCCCAGGAACCTGCCTGTGTCTTGAACACCTCCATGGCCGTGCCGACGATGTGGAAGATCAGGATAACCTTGGCTTCCGACGGCTTTTCCAGCTTGAGCGCCAGCATCGCCAGCTGGATGGCGACGGCCGAGAGGAACAGGAAGTCGTAGCGAGCAAGGGCGCCCCCGTCCGGCCACCACAGCTTGGTCGCCATGATCAGCGCCAGCATGGCGCCGCCGAACAGACAGGCCCAGGCCTGCTTCAGCCCGAAGACGAGGAATTCGACGACCGCGCCAGAGAGGCCTCCGGCGGGCAGGCGGTCGAGAACGGCATGGGCCGCTGCATCGATCCGCGCCTCGACCGAGGTGAAACGGCTCAAGCGGCGTTGGCCTCGACGATGGTGGTCAGGAAGCTTGCGAGATCGTCGGTGACGTAGTCGACGTCGTCCTCATGCGTCGGATCGCTTTCCCAGATCTCGGAGAAGGTCGGCTCGAAATTGCGCGGCACGATCAAGACCGTGGTCATGCCGAGCGACTTCGGCACCGACAGGTTACGCGCCAGGTCCTCGAACATGACAGCGTTGGCGCCTGTCACCTTGTGCAAGGCGGCGAAGGTCTCGTAGGGCTGGCGCGCCGGCTTGGGCGTAAGCCCCGCGGCGACGATGTCGAAGATGTCGTCGAAATGGTCGAGGATGCCGAGCTGGCGCGCGGTGCGCTCGGCATGGCTGCGGTTGCCGTTGGTGAAGATGAACTTGCGGCCCGGCAATTGGCGGATGGCGGCACCCAGCACCGGGTCCGGCACAAGCCAGGAATAGTCGATGTCGTGGACGTGTTCGAGGAACGCGTCGGGGTCGATGCCGTGACGCTGCATCAGCCCGTTCAGCGTCGTGCCGTACTCCAGATAGAGCTCCTTCTGGAGCTTGCGCGCATCCTCGCGCGACAAGGTCAGAAGCTCCGCGACATAGCCGGTCATCTTCACGTCGATCTGCGAAAACAGATTCGAGTGGTGCGGATACAGCGTGTTGTCGAGGTCGAAGACCCAGTCGGTGACGTGGTCGAAGCGAGCGGGATCGGGTGTGTCGGTCATGCCGCCCTTATGCCACGGTTCGAGAATTTTGGAAGCACCTGCATAAGGCCAGTCTGGCTCTCGACAATGGCCAAAATTCGTTGGACACCAGATTCAACATGGTGGGTCAAATTTTAACTACCGATGAAAGATGACCTTCAGTTGATGCTGGCATTCCAAAGCCGGCAGGGAGTCGAAATGAAAATCGTCGTTCTTAAAACAGCCGCTGTGACCTTGATTTCAATCTTGGGTTCGCTTGCACTGGTCTTGACGATCGTGCCGGCGCTGGGAGGAAAAGTTGGCGCCATCGCCTGGCTGATGTGCTTGCTGTGCCCACTGTTCATTGCGCCTCCGCTGGGTTTCTTCACCTTCATGCAGGAGAGGAAGCTCAAGCTTGCCCATGAAGACCTGACACGGGCCCACGCTCAACTCGCCGCCGCCCATCGCCGCCTGTCGGAAAAGGCGAGCCGCGACGAGATGACAGGCATGCTCAACCGCGAGAACTTCTTTGCCGCGCTCGACGGCAGCAGGCGCAAGAGCGATCGCGGCGCGCTGCTGATCATCGACGCCGACCATTTCAAGCAGATCAACGACAGTTTCGGCCACCTGACTGGCGACCAGGCGTTGCTGCAGATCGCCGCCGCCATCACCCGTGGCGTGCGCGGCGGCGACATCCTTGGCCGCATCGGCGGCGAGGAGTTCGGCGCCTTCCTCGTGGGCGCGACGGTTGACGAAGCCAAGCTGGTGGCTGAGCGCATTCGCAGCGAGGTCGAGGCACTACGCTTCCAGCCGAGCGACGAGCGGGCCGTGCCGCTGACCGTCAGTATCGGTGGCACCGACTGCGAAGCGGAAGCAAATGTTTCCGAACTGATGCGCAACGCCGACAAGCGCCTCTATGAGGCAAAACGCCGGGGCCGCAATCGCGCCATCTTCGACATGGGCGTTCCCGAAGCGGCATAGCGGCCACGAATCGGTCACATGGTTTGGGTGGGGGCGTTGGCATTTGCCGCTGCCCCTTCTTGCTTTCGAGGGCGTTCGTTACCCTTCACCACGACGAATATCCCGCACGAAAATCGCGGTACATTCCGGTCGCCCCAAGGCCAAAAATGAGCGTGGGCTTAGACAACAGGCCGATTCGCCCTACATCGATCGCGTCGGCCTCGGATGTAGCCGGCATTACTGGTGCAACGTTTTTTCCGAACCTGTCGAAACCGGGCGGTTCTGAACGACCTATGTCCGCATGCGTGATGCGACTTTGAAGCAGATGCCTGCATGGAACCGTTCGGCGGCCTCACGGGCAGTGGCAGTCCAACGGTCGGCTTCCGAAGTCAAAGGAACCGGAAATGACATTTTCCCATAGCTCGCAGCCAACGCCCGAGGACGCCTATCCAAGGCGATGGATTGCGATGGCGATCCTGCTCCTGGCCGGCTTCATGAATCTGATCGACGTGACAATCGTCAATGTTGCCTTGCCGCGCCTGCAATCCGGGCTTGGCGCGACAAGCAGCCAGATCGAATGGGTGGTGGCAGCCTATGTGCTGGCCTTCGCGCTCGGCCTGCTGCCGTTTGGCCGGCTTGGCGACGTTGTCGGCCGCAAGCGTCTGTTCCTGATCGGCGTCGCGAGCTTCACCGTGTTTTCGGCGCTGTGCGGCCTGGCGCCGACGATGACGACCTTGATCCTTGCGCGCGTGCTGCAGGGCCTGGCCGGCGCCATGATGATGCCGCAGGTGCTGGCGATCACCCAAGTGATCTTTCCGCCGCAGGAACGTGGCTTCGCCTTCTCGCTCTTCGGCCTGTCGGCGGGCCTTGCTTCCGTCGCCGGTCCTCTCGCCGGTGGCATGCTGATCAGTGCCAACATTTTCGGCCTCGACTGGCGGCCGATCTTCCTGGTCAACATCCCGATAGGCATCATGGCGGTGATTGCCGGCCGGGCGCTCATCCCGGACATGCCTGGACGGCCGGAGCTGACGCAGGATCCGCTCGGCATTCTGATCGCCAGTGCCGCGGTCTTCCTGCTGGTGTTTCCGCTCATCGAGGGTCATGCCTATGGCTGGCCGCAGTGGACCTTCGTGATGATCGCACTGTCGCTCGGCGCAATGGTCAGCTTCTTCCTGCACCAGAAGTCGCGGGCGAAGGGGGGGAAAAGCCAGTTGCTTCCGGTAGCCCTGATGACCAACGGCAACTTCATGCTCGGCTCGGTGATGACCATGACCTTCTTCTCCGGCGTGGCGGGCTTCTTCCTGGTCCTTGCCGTCTTCCTGCAGACCGGTTTCGGCCTGACGCCGCTGCAGTCCGGGCTGACGACGGTGCCGTTTCCGATCGGCGTGCTGATCGCGTCGCTGATCTCGGGGCGGCTGGGCAGCCGCTGGCCGCAGCGGCGCATCGTTGCCGGCGCGCTGGTCATGGGCATCGGCATGGGCTGGCTGCGTTTCGTCGTCGCCAATGTCGGCGACGCCGTCGACCATTGGAACTTCGTCCTGCCGCTTTTGATGTGCGGCTTCGGCATGGGCATCGCCATCTCGTCGCTGTTCCAGACGGTGCTGTCTACCGTGCCGCCGCGCGATGCAGGTTCGGGCTCGGGCGCCGTGCAGGCCTTCCAGCAGATCGGCGCAGCCCTTGGCATTGCCGTTACCGGACAGATCTTCTTCTCGACCCTGGCCGTCAAGGCGAGCGAGCTTCCGCACATCGCCTTCGTCTCCGCCATGGAGCACGCGCTTGTCTACGAGATGGTGGCATTCGCCCTGGTGGCGGCGATGGTGTTCTTTCTGAAACCAGCCACCCCGCAAGGCAACCGCGGCCAAAGTGTCGAAGACAGGCAGCCGCTGTCCGTGGAGATGTGACGGCGCGCGCGGTCCGCTGGATCAATGCATCACCCCGAAAATCGATTCCGAATTGCGGGGTGATGCTGTAGACGCGGACATGCGGCCGCTCCGGCCGTCTTCAAGCCGACACTGAACCGACATGCCATTGTGGATCCCCATCACCATTGCCGCCGCCTTCCTGCAGAACCTGCGGTCGGTGGTGCAAAAGCACCTGAAAGGGGTGATGGGCACGACCGGTGCCACATTCGTGCGCTTCGGTTTCGGCTTTCCCTTCGCGCTTGCCTTTGTCGGGGTGCTGCATTTCGTCGTCGGCTACGAACTGCCGGCCCTGAACAGGACGTTCTTTGCCTGGGCGGTGGTCGGCGGCCTGGGCCAGATCGCCGCGACCTTCCTGTTGATCCACCTGTTCTCGTTCCGCAACTTTGCCGTCGGCACCGCCTATTCGCGCACCGAACCGGCGCAAGCGGCGTTGTTCGGGCTGTTGTTCCTCGGCGAACGCGCGACGGCGGGTGCTGTCGCGGCCATTGCCATCAGCGTCTTCGGCGTGATGCTGATCTCTGTCGCCCACACCGCATTCACAGCGCGAACGCTGGTGACCTCGGTGCTCAGTCGCAACGCGCTTATCGGTCTGGCCTCCGGTACGTTCTTCGGCATTTCGGCGGTCGCCTACCGTGCGGCGTCGCTGGCGCTCGGCGGGCCGAACTTCATGATGCAGGCGGCGGTCACGCTCGCCGTCGTCATCGTCTTCCAAACGCTGATCATGCTGGGCTGGATTCTGTGGAGGGAGCGCGACGAGCTGCCCCGCATCGCCAGGGCCTGGCGGCCGGCGCTGTTCACCGGTCTCGTCGGCGCCTCGGCTTCGTTCGGCTGGTTCATGGCGATGACGTTGCAGCAGGCGGCGATCGTCAAGTCACTCGCCCAGATCGAGATGCTGTTCACCTTCGCGTCGAGTGTCTTCTTCTTTCGCGAGCGCATCAACCGGCTCGAAATAGCCGGTTGTGCGCTGATCGTCGGCGGCATCCTAGTGCTGCTCGCTCTGGGCTGAGAGCCTAGACCGTCGCTGGATCGCGCGGCGGCTCGCCTTTCCAGCGCTTGATGATGCCGGCGAGGTCGCTGTTCTGGAAGGCATCCTTCAGCGTGTCGAAGGACGGCAGCACGAAATAGGCGCGCTGGAATTTGTCAATCTCGTAGGTCGTGCGCATCACCGTTTCGATGTCGAACGGCACCTGGTGCGCATCGGGGCTTTCAACAGCGAATTGCAGCTCGGTGAAGGACGACATCAGGCCTGCGCCGAAGGCCTTCAGCGGCTGGCCGGGTTCCTGCATCAGGCCGTATTCGGCCGTGTACCAGTAGAGCCGTGTGATCATTTCGTCGCCGCCGAGCGCGATCAGATCGGTCGCCTTCTCGCCATACATCTGCATGAAGTCGCCGAACACCGGCTGGCTCAGCACTGGCACATGGCCGAAGAAGTCGTGGAACATGTCGGGCTCGACGATGTAGTCGAGCTCGTCGCGCGTCCTCAGCCAGTTGGTGACGGGGAAGCGACGGTTGGCCAGGTGGTCGAAGAAGGGTTGCGCCGGGATCAGCCCGGGCACCGCCACGATCTCCCAGCCGGAGAGCTTGCGCAGCTTGTCACTGACGTCATGAAAGTCCGGAATGCGGTCGACCAGGCCGAGCGCCGACATGCCGTCAAGATAGGATTTGTGCGCCAGCCGCTGGGTCAGGCTGGTCTGGCGGTCGCACAGAGTGCGCCACACATCCTGCTCGGCAGCGCTGTAATCGTATTTCTGCTCGACGGTGAAATCCGGACGGCAGACGCTGTAGTCGCCGCGTAGCCCCTGGTCCGCGCACTCCCGTGCATAGTCTTGAACGCTCACGCTCATGTCCGATCCTCCCCGGAAACAGCTTCGATGAAGGAATCATAGGCGCTGGAGGCGAGCGGAATTCACCTCTTTGCGAGTGTTCGATGTTGTTTTGAGGTATATTTACCCAAATCTCCAAAATGGATGGTGAAAATGCCTCAGTTTGATGAGTTCGAGATCAGGATGCTCGACATTCTCCAGCGCGATGGACGCAAGCCGGTTTCCGAGATCGCGCAGGAGATCGGCCTGTCCAACACGCCATGTGCCCGACGTTTCGAGGCGCTGCAGGAAGCCGGCGTCATCAAGGGCTTTTCCGCCCGCATCGGACGCCGCGCCGTCGGCCTCATGGTCGAGGTCTTCGTCCAGGTCAGGCTGGTCAGCCACAGCGACGATTCGCCGGAAAAGTTCATCGCCGCCGTGCAACGCATGGACGAGGTCTCGGCCTGCTGGACGATGACCGGCGACTACGACTTCCTGCTGCATGTCATGGTGCCCAATGTCGACGACCTCAACGCCTTCGTCATGCACCGGCTGATGCGCCTGCAAGGCGTCCGCGACGTCCACACACAGCTGGTGCTGCAGAACATCAAGGGCCCCGGCCACGTGCCGCTCGCGCATTTGCGGGGCTAGGGAGCGACTAGGGATCGGGATAGGTGAGCGGGTAGCGCTCGCCAACGAGACAGTTGACGGGTTTCGAGGCCTGGATTTTCAGCACGCCGGGTGCATCCGCGATGCCGCCGACTTCGAGCACGAGCTTGCGGCGGATGGCCGTGACGAACTCGGATGCGAGGTGGATCGGCAGCACGAACGAGCCCGGCCCGCCGGTGACGCATTCGGCGTAATAGCGGTCGATGTCTTCCAGGCTGCCCGTCGGCCGGACGAGGATCGGCAGGCCGTTGATGACGATGCCCTTTGCAACCGCATTGTTGCGGGCGACCTCTACCGGCGCTCCGAGGTTGTTCGGTCCGTCGCCCGAAATGTCGATGACCTTCTTTTCTCCGCGGAAGACATTTTGCTCCAGCAGGTTGGCACCGAATGCCACCGCATTCGAGATCGACGTGCCGCCGGATCCGCCGATGGGCTTGACGGCGAGGGCGGAAGCGAAGGCATTGGCGCTCGCGGCATCGTCGATGATCTGCCAGGGGATCACCGATTCTGGCCGCACGTTTCCCGCCCACTCGAAATAGGTCACCGCGATGCGGCCGCGCGAGCCCGCCAGCACGGCATTGATGAAGTCGGGGTGGCGCAGCGCCTTGACGTAGCCGGCGCGCTGAAGCGCAAACTCGCCTTCGTCCATCGAACTCGAAACGTCGACGGCCAGCACCAGTTCGACATCCACCGTCCGGTCGTCCACGTCGATGGTCGGCGTGGCAGGCAGTTCGCAACCCGTGCAAAGGATCAGCGCCAGCGCAGCCAGCATTGTTCATCGTCCGAGGGACCCGGAGGTCAGTGTGTGTCAACGCAGGGAAAATGAAAGTCGCAACGCTTCAAGGCTTCGTGATTACGAGGCCTGCTCTTGAAACGACAAGGCCGGCAAAAGCCGGCCTGTCTTTGCGCACTGGGCAGGTCAGTCCTGCTGCTTACGGAACGATCAGCGTTCCCGCGCCGTGCTCGGTAAAGAGCTCGAGCAGCACCGAATGCGGCGTCTTGCCGTTGAGGATGACGACACCTTCGACGCCGCGCTCGATCGCCTCGATGCAGGTCTCGACCTTGGGGATCATGCCGCCCGAAATCGTGCCGTCCTTGATCAGCGCCTTGGCGTCGGCAACCGTCAGTTCGTCGATGAGTTTCTTGTCCTTGTCGAGCACACCGGGCACGTCGGTCAGGAACAAGAGGCGCGACGCCTTGACGGCACCGGCGATGGCACCCGCAAAGGTATCGGCGTTGATGTTGTAGGTGTGGCCGTCGCGGCCGGGCGCGACAGGCGCCAGCACCGGGATCATTTCGGAACGGGCCAAGAGGTCGAGCAGCGTGCGGTCGACTTCGACCGGCTCGCCGACGAAGCCGAGATCGATCACCTTCTCGATGTTCGAATCGGGGTCGACCATGGTCTTCTTGGCCTTTTCGGCGAAGACCATGTTGCCGTCCTTGCCGCACAGGCCGATCGCCCACTCGCCTTCGGCGTTGATCAGGGCGACGATCTCCTTGTTGATCGAGCCGGCCAGAACCATCTCGACGATCTCGACGGTTTTCTGGTCGGTGACGCGCAGGCCGCCCTCGAATTTCGATTCGATGCCCATCTTGGTCAGCATGGCGCCGATCTGCGGGCCGCCGCCGTGCACGACGATCGGGTTGACGCCGGACTGCTTCAGTAAGGCGATGTCGCGGGCGAAGGCGCGGCCGAGCTCTACATTGCCCATGGCGTGGCCGCCATATTTCACCACGACGGTCTTGTTTTCGTAGCGCTGCATGTAGGGCAAGGCCGCGGAGAGCAGGGCAGCCTGCATTTCGGCGGTGGCGGCGACGTTCGTCGTCATCGGCATGGTCCCGGATCGGTGGAAAAGGTCGGCGCGGTCTTAACCGGAAACCGGGCAGGGGGCAAATGGTTCGATGGCCTTGGCACAAAAGCCGTTTTGCTGGCGCGCGGCGGAAAATGGTTGCATGTCGCCCGGCCCTTTAAACAGCAGTTGCAAATAGTTCCGCGCCACGTAACTTGGCGTGCATGACCCCGCACGACATCACAAAGCTGATTGTTCGGACCTCGATGAAGGACCGTGCGGCCTTCGATTTGCTCTACCGGCAGACGAGCGCGAAACTTTTTGGCGTCTGCCTGCGTGTATTGAACGACAGGGCAGATGCCGAGGAAGCGCTGCAAGAGGTCTTCGTCAAGATCTGGACGAAAGCGGACCGCTTCGCAGTTTCTGATCTCAGCCCCATTTCGTGGCTCGTAGCAATCGCGCGCAATCATGCGATCGATCGCATACGGGCGCGGCGTCAGGCGCCTCTCGCGATCGACGAGGCGCTCGAGGTCGCGGACCCGGGGCCGGGGCCAGAGGCTGCAGCAGTGGCGGGCGGTGAAGCCGAGCGCATCCATGGCTGCCTGGAGGAACTTGAAAAGGACAAGGCTGCCGCTGTCCGCGGTGCCTATCTCAAGGGGGAGAGTTATAACGAACTCGCGGACCGCCATGGCGTGCCGTTGAACACGATGCGTACCTGGCTGCGCCGCAGCCTGCTCAAACTCAGGGAATGTCTGGAAAGATGACGCTCGCGCAAGACAATGGACAGGAACGTGGAGGCGACGACCTAGTCGCTGCCGAATACGTTCTCGGCGTCCTGCCTGCCGACGAGCGGCGTCAGGCCAGCGCCCGCATCGACGGCGAGCCTGGTTTCGCCCGCATGGTCGATCAATGGGAAGTGCATTTTTCCCCGCTCGCCGCGGCCTATCCGGAGATCGAGGCCCCGGCCTCGGTGAAGCCGGCGATCGACCGCAGGCTGTTCTCGGGAACCGCCACGTCGCCGGCACCCAGTGCGCAAGGCTCCGCGGGCCTGTGGGCCAGCCTTGCCTTCTGGCGCGGCCTGGCAACGGCGGCGGTCGCAGCCCTGTCCATCTACATTGCTGTTCCTTACATCAATCCGCCGGCCCAATTGCCGCAGGAGCGCATGGTCGCCTCGCTGGCTGCCGATGGCAGCGACGTCAAGTACATGGCGATGTACGACGCTGGCAGTGGCCAGATCGGCCTTTCGCACGTCTCCGGCGAGCGCGCCACCGGCAGGGATTTCGAACTCTGGATGATCGAGGGCAGCAACGCTCCGGTCTCGATGGGCGTCATCCCGGTCGGATCGACGATCCATATCGACGTCGATCAGGCGATGCGTGACAAGCTCGCCGCAGGCGCCGTGCTTGCCGTCAGTCTCGAGCCGACGGGCGGCTCGCCGACCGGTCAGCCGACCGGTCCGGTCGTTGCCGCCGGCGATCTGCGCGACATCTGATCCAGAAAAATTTGCTCGAATTTGTGGCGGGCTGAAACTTTTCCCCTGTGAAGATCGTACCTATAAGGTTTGTCAAAGATTAAGTTGAAAGAAATGAAATATTTTTCTCTAGAAAGTGAAACTAACTAATTTCGTGTACCGTAACTCCTTGTGCCTTTCCATCTAGGGAAACAACCCAAGGAGTTACAATATGCGTAAGATCTCTCTCGCTTTGCTCGCCGGTGCCTTTTCCGCTCTCGCCACCTTCGCCTATGCTGAAAACCCGATGGTTGGCGGTGCCGCGATGTTCGCCGACAAGAACATCGTCGAAAACGCGGTCAATTCGAAGGACCACACCACGCTCGTCGCTGCCGTGAAGGCTGCCGGCCTGGTCGAGACGCTGCAGGGCAAGGGCCCGTTCACCGTTTTCGCACCGACCAACGAAGCCTTCGCCGCACTTCCGGCCGGCACGGTCGAGACCCTGCTCAAGCCCGAGAACAAGGACAAGCTGACCAAGATCCTGACCTGCCATGTCGTTGGCGCCAAGGCGATGGCTGCCGATGTCACCAAGATGGTCGCCGATGATGGCGGCGCCCACAAGGCCAAGACCGTAGGCGGCTGCGAACTGACGCTGAAGGCCGATGGCGGCAAGGTCACGGTGACCGATGAGAATGGCAACGTCGCCAATGTCACGATTGCCGATGTCGAGCAGTCGAACGGCGTTATCCATGTCATCGACAAGGTTCTGCTGCCCAAGATGTAAGCCCGGGGGGCAGCGTGGTTGTGCGACGCTGTCGCTCCCTGAGGCGCGCGCAATCGGCAAAGCGCCCCGCAACGGTCAGCGTTGCGGGGCGCGGCCTGTTGTGCGCAAGCTTGTCGGTTTTCGCGCCAAACCCTCAAGCCCTGTTGATTTCGTCGTGATGCGGCGCCGGCCTATGGTCGGCTGGGAGAAATGCCATGGACCGCCGTACATTCTTGCTGGGCAGTGCCGCGATCGCCGTTCTTGCCGGCTTCGTCGTCTCGAGGCGATTGACCATCGCCGACCAGGCATTGGCTGAAAACTTCGAAGTCACCAAGACCGACGCCCAGTGGCGCGCGATCCTTTCTCCCGCCGCCTTTGCCGTGCTGCGCCAGGAGGACACCGAGCCGCCGGGGTCGAGCCCGCTGCTCAACGAGCACCGCAAAGGCACCTTCAACTGCGCCGGCTGTGACCTGGCCGCCTATTCGTCCGCTACCAAGTTCGATTCCGGCACCGGCTGGCCGAGCTTCTGGGATGCGCTCCCCAATTCGATCGGCACCAATGTCGATACCTCGCTGATGATGACCCGCACCGAAGTTCATTGCCGCCGCTGCGGCGGTCATTTCGGCCACATCTTCGACGACGGGCCACCTCCGACCGGAAAGCGCCATTGCATCAATGGGCTGGCACTGACGTTCCGCCCTGCCGCGGCCTGACCTTTTCTCGAAAAATCCCCTTGACCTCAAGATATATTGAGGTTGCATCAATGCGCTCTCACGAAATCCCGAATGGAAAAAGGAGAGCGGAAATGATCCAGAATATAGAGAACGATCAGAACGGCCCGGTGGCGTTCGTCAACATCTTCACCCTGAAGCCGGGCAAGCTGGACGAGTTCATCGCGTTGCAGAAGATCAACCTGGACCGTTCGATAGGCAATGTCCCGGGCTGGCGCGGCAGCCGGCTGCACCGGGCGATCGACGGCAATACGGCGATCATGATCAGCACCTTCGACACGGTTGCCGATCATCAGCGGGTTCATCAGACGCAAGGCTTCGCCGAACACATCGCCAAGGTCGGGCCACTGATCGAAAGCGTGACGCCGGCCTACTACCAGGTCGTCCACGAAGTGACGCAGGCCTGAGGCCGGTTGCCTCAGGCAACATGCGATGGCGGCCCTGATCAGCCGCCGTTGACCACCAGCGCGATCGCCGCGCGCAGTTCGTCCAGGCCTTCGTTCTTCTCGGACGAGGTCGCAAGAACGGTCGGGAAGGCGGCGGCGCGTTTCTTGATCTTGAGCAATGTGTCTTCGATCAGCGGCTGCACGCCTGCGGCCTTGATCTTGTCAGTCTTGGTCAAGACGATCTGGTAGGAGATCGCGGCCTTGTCGAGCAGGGTCAAAACCTCCTCGTCGTTCTTCTTGATGCCGTGGCGGGAATCGATCAGCAGGTAGACGCGCTTGAGCGTCACCCGGCCGCGCAGATAGTCGAACACCAGCTTTGTCCACGCGTCGACCTGTTCCTTCGGCGCCTGGGCGTAGCCGTAGCCGGGCATGTCGACCAGCGCCATCGGCGGCAGGTCGCCTGCCTCGCCGGAAAAGCCATCCGGGACGAAGTAATTGAGCTCCTGCGTGCGCCCCGGCGTGTTCGAGGTGCGGGCCAGGCCGCTGTGGCGAACCAGTGCGTTGATCAGCGACGACTTGCCGACATTCGAACGGCCGGCGAAGGCGATCTCCGGTGGCCCTTCCGGCGGCAGGAACTTCATGGACGGCACGCCGCGGATGAAAACCCACGGGCGCTTGAAGAGCTCGGCATCCACCGTGCGATTGGTCGTATGTTCGTTCAAGCCGCTGCCTCCAGCAGAGAAATATCCGAGCCGCGAATGGCCTTGAGGTTGCGGCCGATCTTGTCCACCGGCCAATCCCACCAGGCAATCGTCAGAAGCCGTTCGATGGTCTTGTCGTCGAAACGCTTCTTGACCACGACGGAAGGATTGCCGGCTACGATCGCATAAGGCGGTACGTGTCTGCTGACAACCGATTTCGCAGCAATGATGGCGCCGTGGCCGATATGAACCCCCGGCAGGATCACCGCTTCCATGCCGATCCAGACATCATTGCCGAGCACCGTGTCGCCGCGGACCTCCTGCTGCCAGGTGGCAAGGTCGAAGCCTTCCTCCCAGCCATGGCCGAAAATGTTGAACGGATAGGTCGAAAAGCCGGACATGGCGTGATTGGCGCCGTTCATGATGAAGCGCGCGCCTTCGGCGATCGCGCAGAACTTGCCGATGATCAGCTTGTCGCCGATGAAAGGGTAGTGGTGAAGCACGCATTTCTGCTGGAACAGATCGGGTCCGTCGGGATCGTCGTAGTAGGTGAAATCGCCGATCTCGATGTTTTCGGCGTCGACGAGCGACTTGAGGAAGCCGACACGCTTGTGCATCGGGATCGGGTGCTTGAGCGAAGGGTTAGGTCCATGCATGGCATTTCGTCCCCATTGATACACCTCCCTACCAGTATAGCGCGATCCGCGACGAAGACATCGGGTGCGATGATCTTGGAACATGTGGTTCTTGGATAGCTGAAGGGCCGGCTTGTTCGGCCGAGCTGCAAACCGGGGTTCCGCAAGGGCTTGCAGAACCCCGGCCTTTGCCGAGACGGTTCAATTCTGACCGGGGGGGATGGTCAGAGACCGCCACCCCGCAGGCTGATGCTTGAGAGGCATTGCTCAGCTACGCAGCAAGCAGGAAAAAAGTTTCAGCCCTCGGTTGAAGAAAATTCAGAGTCCTCAATGCGAAAAGCCCCGGAGTTTCCGGGGCTCTTCGGTTCGTCTCGACGGTCCGGCTATTCGGCCGGTGTCGGTTTCTTCTTGAACAATGCCATCAGATTGTCCCAGAGCTCGATCTTGGCGCCCTGGCGCTTCATGATCACGCCCTGCTGCAGGATCGACAGGGAGTTGTTCCACGCCCAGTAGATGACAAGGCCCGCCGGGAACGATGCCAGCATGAAGGTGAACAGGATCGGCATCCAGGTGAAGATCATCGCCTGGGTCGGATCCGGAGGCGTCGGGTTCATGCGCATCTGCAGGAACATGGTGACCCCCATGATCAGCGGCCAGACGCCGATCATGAGGAAGGCGGGAACGCCCCAGGGCAGCAGGCCGAACAGGTTGAACAGCGAGGTCGGATCCGGAGCGGCCAGGTCGTGGATCCAGCCGAAGAACGGTGCATGGCGCATTTCGATGGTGACGTAGAGCACCTTGTAGAGCGCGAAGAACACCGGGATCTGGATCAGCACCGGCCAGCAACCGGCCAGCGGGTTGATCTTCTCGGTCTTGTACAGCTCCATCATCGCCTGCTGCTGCTTCATCTTGTCATCCGCGTATTTCTCGCGGATTTCCAGCATCTTGGGCTGCACCATCTTCATGTTCGCCATCGACTTGTACGACTTGTTGGCGAGCGGGAAGAAGATGGCCTTGACGATGACGGTGGTGGCGAGGATCGCCAGACCGAAATTGCCGAGCAACTTGTAGAGCGTGTCGATGAGCCAGAACATCGGCTTGGTGATGAAATAGAACCAGCCCCAGTCGATCAAGAGGTTGAACTGGCGGATCTGGCGGTCCGCTTCATAGGCGTTGATCTTGGCCACTTCCTTCGCACCGGCGAAGACCAGTGTTTCGACGGTGGCTGACTGGCCAGCCGCGACCGTGATCGGGTCGGTCATGAAGTCGGCCTGGTAGCGTGGGCGGCCGTCCGCGAAATAGGAGAAGCGCGGCTGGAACGGCTGCTTGGCCGAAGGCACCAGGGACGCGGCCCAGTACTTGTCGGTGATGCCGAGCCAGCCGTTGGTCGACTTGCCGGGCAGGATCTGCTTGTCCTCCTCGATCGTCGAGTACTTGATCTCCTGCAGGCCTTCCGTGCCGGTGACGCCGATCAGGCCTTCGTGCAGCACGTAGGTCGAGGCATGCAGCGGCTTGTCGAAGCGGGTCAGGCGGCCGTAATTCGAAACCGCGACGTCGGCGGCGCCGGCGTTGGTGACCGTGTCGGTCACCGTGAACATGTAGTTCTGGTCGACGGCGATGGTGCGCTTGAAAGTCAGGTTCTTGTCGTTGGTGTAGGTCAGCGTGACAGGGGTTGCCGGCGTCAGCGTGGCATTGGCCTCTGCCGTCCAGACGGTATCGGGCCCGGGCACGGCGCCCGTGGCTTCGGAGCCGACGAAGCCGATCTCGCTGTAGAAGCCGGAGGGCAGGGCCTGCGGGTTCAAAAGCTCGATGACAGGCGAATTCGGTTCGACCGTGACGCGATAGTGTTTGAGGCTGATGTCGTCGATGCGCGCGCCGGTCAGGTTGATCGAGCCCTTGAGGCTTGGCGTGTCGACCGGGATGCGGCCGGAAGCCGCGAGCGCCTGGGCGCGGTCGGCCACGGCGACCTGGGTCGTCGGTGCGCCGGGGACACCGGCCTGAGGCGTCGCGGGCATGCTGGCGCCAGCGCCCGGTGCGGCACCGGGCTGCGCGGCCGGCGTCTGCTGAGCCACGCGCTCGGCCTCGATGCGCGCGGCTTCGCGCTGCGATTCGACGCGCGGGTTCATGTAGAACACCTGCCAGAGCGTCAGGATCAGCACCGACAAGGCGATGGTGATGAAGAAGTTACGGTTGTTTTCCATCGAAAGCCCTTATCGCGTTCCGCGAATACGCCGAGAAAGTTCGGCCGTTATCTGGCCGAAGGGGGCGGTGAGCACGTCTTCGCGCCCGACGATCACATAGTCTTTGCCGGCGGCCATGTCACCTGCGGCATGTGTACGAACGGCTTCCCTGAGGCGCCGCTTGACGCGATTGCGGACAACCGCGTTGCCGACTTTCTTGGTGACGGTGTAGCCGACCCGCGGCCCCGCACTGTCGTCGCGATCCAGAACCTCGACGAGAAAAAACCGCCCGCGCCGCTTGTCACCGCGGCGGACGGCCAGAAACTGTTTTCTTTTCAGAAGCCGTTCGGGGCCGCGTCCATGCGGAGCAGACCCCTCTGGCTTGCCGTCAGCGGGCAAGGTTCCCGCCTATGGCTTAGGCGGAAAGCCGCTTGCGGCCGCGGTTGCGGCGAGCTGCGACGACGCCGCGACCACCCTTGGTTGCCATGCGAGCACGGAAACCATGACGGCGCTTACGGACGAGTTTGGACGGCTGATAGGTACGCTTCATTTGTTTTTACACCGCGGCGTGCGGCCCTTCTTGATTCTGTCACTTTGTAACAGGAGCTTGGCTCAGCTTGCTTCGACGCGATCAAAAACCGCGACGGAAGCGGGTCCCGAGCGTGTGCGGGCTTATAGAAAGAAGGTACCGCGAAGTCAATCCGCCCGTGCCGGCGCCACCGAAGGTTGATTCCTGCTGTCAGCAGCAGACAGGGGATAGCGTCCCGGCTCTGACATTTTGCAGTGCGGAATTTGCAACTGCGTTGTGATCGCCTATCTTTGCCATAAAGGGGATGCAAGGCAGTTCGTGCTCATTTTAGTCCGAAGCGCATCATTCTCGCACTGGCCTCGCAGCAAAGAACAGCATGACTGAAGCAGCCGATACCGGTGTATTTCCCGGAAAACAGGCGGACCGTGCGGTTCCGCTTTCGCGCGGCCTGTCGGCCAAGCTGCTGCTGCTGACCATCGCCTTCGTACTCTTCGCCGAAGTGCTGTTCTTCCTGCCCTCGGTCGCAAGCTTCCGCATTCGCTGGCTCGAAGAGCGTCTGGCCACTGCAGCCGCCGTCGCCACGATCCTGGTACAGGGCGACCCGACCACACTTTCCCGCGCCGCCCAGAACGACGTGCTGGCGGCGATCGGCGCCAAGGCGATCGCCGTTCGCGATGGCGGCGTGTCCCGCCTGCTTGTCGTCGCCGACATGCCGCCCGAAGTCGACGAGCATATCGACATCGCCAAGGAAGGCGTGCTGGACTCGATGCCCGACGCCATCGACACGCTGCTGTTCGGCGGCAACCGCATGCTTCGCGTCTATGGCCGGGTCGGCGAGAGCGCCAAGGAGTTCGAACTCGTCATCCCGGACTATCGGCTGCACCGCGCCATGCTCGCCAATGCGCGCTACATCGTCTTCGTCTCGCTGCTGATCTCGCTGTTCACCGCGGCACTCGTCTATGCCGCCATCGACCGCATCATGATCAGGCCCATCCGCACCATGACACGCTCGATGCTGACCTTCTCCGATGCGCCGGACAATCCCGCCGGCGTCATCGTGCCCGAAGCCCGCTCCGACGAGATCGGGCTCGCCGAGCGCGAACTGGCGGCGATGCAGACGCATCTGCAGCGGATGCTGCACGAACAGAAGCATCTCGCCGACCTTGGTCTTGCCGTATCGAAGATCAACCACGACATGCGCAACATCCTGGCCTCGGCGCAGCTGATGTCCGACCGCTTGCGCATGGTCAAGGATCCTGCCGTGCAGGCTTTTGCGCCGAAGCTGCTGAGGACGCTCGACCGGGCGGTCGCCTATTCCGAGAACGTGCTGTCCTACGGCCGCGCCCAGGAGCCGGCGCCGGCGCGCCGACGCCTGCGGCTGAGCCAACTGGTCGATGACGTCCACGGCCTGCTCGGCCTCGAGGCCGAGCAGGGCATCGAATTCTTCAATGCCGTCGATACCGAATTCGAGATCGAGGCCGATCCCGACCAACTATTCAGGGTGCTGACCAATCTGTGCCGTAACGCCGTGCAGGCCATGGCGGGTGCCGCCGACAGCGCCATCGTCAATCGCCTGACCGTCTATGCCGAGCGTGAGGGCAGCGTCAGCCGCATCCTGGTTGCCGATACCGGCCCTGGCCTGCCGCAAAAGGCGCGCGAGAACCTGTTTGCCGCCTTCCGCGGCTCGGCCCGCAGCGGCGGCACCGGTCTTGGCCTCGCTATCGCCTACGAGCTGGTGCGTGCCCATGGCGGCCAGTTGGAGCTTGTCGAGAGCGCCGGCGGTCGCACAGTGTTTGCCGTCACCATTCCCGATCAGCCGGTTCGCCTCGATGAGGCGCGCCAGGGCATGCGCCGTCCGGCCTGATCAAAAAACTTTGCCGGCGGCGGCTTGCATTTCCCAATTCGAGCCGTTAGGTAGCGCCGGTCGCTGCAGTCGATTGACCGCAACGTGTTGGCCGTTCATTCGGCCTGATGCGCGCCCGTAGCTCAGCTGGATAGAGCACCAGACTACGAATCTGGGGGTCAGAGGTTCGAATCCTTTCGGGCGCGCCATCTTCCAAGCCGCAACGTCTCAAGTCTCCTGGCCTGGCTAGAGGTCGGTCATCTTTATGCCGCGTCGGATTTGCTGCGCCACCAACTCGATGAGGTTGAGGAGTAGGACTTGCCCGCCCGGGTACGTCGACGTCTAAACCAGGTGCCACCATGGGTGACTAAGAACCAGGAGTGGCTGGAGCGCACTGCCTCTCCCATCCGGACGGCCACCAGTCTCCGCGCAGGTGCCCGTGGTCGTCGTCGGTAATCCAGGTTAGCGGCTCCGCGCTTCAAGTCTTCGCATCGGCGCAATGCCCATTCCAGCATCGCCAGTGTCATGAAACCAATTGTTGTTTCGTCTGCCTGCTGCTCGCGCCAGCAGAGCGCCTGACGGCATCGCTGCCATGACTGTTGCTGCGCTGGACGGCATCAAGGGCATGCAAGGTGCCGCGCTGGCCTCGACAATGGCACAAGGCTGTTCAGCAGCGGTAGCGCCGCCAGCCGATCGATGAAGCTGGAGCCTGCCTGCCGCAAGCGCCTCTCGTTGCGTCACGGGGCGCCGACAGCTTTTCCCAGAAAGTTTGAACAGGGCGGCTTGCAATTCGCCAAGTCAGCGGCTAGTTAGCGCCGGTCGCTGCGGTCGATTGATCGGAGCGTCCCGGCCGTTTCCTTGATGGCCTGTTGCGCGCCCGTAGCTCAGCTGGATAGAGCACCAGACTACGAATCTGGGGGTCAGAGGTTCGAATCCTTTCGGGCGCGCCATTTTCCCGCACCAATGCAGTCAGGTCACTTCACTCCAGACTGGGCCTTGTCTATTGCCTGCTCGCCCTGAGGCATTTCGCTGGCCCGTCGTTCAGCTGACCGTATTTTCCTTCTTGTGCTCGCAGTCGTGGCCGCTGCCCTGGCCGCCCGGCTGCGGACAGTTTTCACCGGTGCATTCCTGGGCTTGGGCGCGAGTGATCGCTGTCGGCCCGCCGGCACTGGCGACCAGAAGAATGGCGGTCGAGAGGGTGAAAAGGAGCAGGCGCATGACATCTCCTTGTGGCTGGGGCGGCTAAATGCCGGCGCGAAGGCCGGTTGGCGCGGCATGATCGACGTCGCGCGGCAAGTGGGTTGCCCTAGCGGCAGCATAGCGCAACTTGCCTTGCGGTAAAGCGCTGCTCCGCGGGGCTGACGATGGGGAAACAATGCCGCAGGGCGGCAGTGCGTCGCCATCGTATTTGCATTTGCCGCGCCGGCATTTTTTGTTTAAGGCCAAGCTCATGTCGCACTTGCCCGAGACTTTGCTCGCCGGTTATCGCAACTTCATGAACGGTCGCTACGCGGCCGAGACGGACCGTTACAAGTCCCTGGCGCGCGAAGGCCAGTCGCCCGAGACCCTGGTCATTGCCTGCTGCGATTCTCGTGCCGCACCCGAAACCATCTTCGATTCCGGCCCTGGTGAGCTGTTCGTCGTCCGCAACGTCGCCAATCTCGTGCCGCCTTATTCGCCGGATGGTGAGTTCCATTCGACCTCGGCGGCGCTCGAGTTCGCCGTGCAGGCGCTGAAAGTCAAGAACATCGTCGTCATGGGCCACGGCCGTTGCGGCGGTATCCGTGCAGCTCTCGACCCCAACATGGCGCCGCTGTCGCCCGGCGACTTCATAGGCAAGTGGATGAGCCTTGTGGCACCGGCTGCCGAAACTGTGACCAGCAACACGATGATGACGCAGACCGAACGCCAGACGGCCCTCGAGCGCATCTCGATCCGCTACTCGATCGCCAATCTGCGCACCTTCCCGTGTGTGAAGATTCTGGAGCAGAAGGGCAGGCTGGAACTGTTCGGCGCCTGGTTCGACATCTCGGCCGGCGAGTTGTGGGTCATGGATCGCGAAACCGGCGATTTCGAGCGCACCTCCATCGCCTGACCTTGGCCGCTGGCCTCATTTCAAAGACTTGAATGGCCTGACGTCTCCGGCCTAGCTTTGCGCATGAGCCTTGGACGCCTGTGCCATGGCCGCGCGGCGAGGAGCCAAGCCATGACAACTGCCCAGCCCCGTCATTTGCTCGACGGCAGCCATCGCCGCATGTTCATCGGTGGCGCCTGGGTAGAGGCGGCGTCCGGCCAGACGATGGAAACGCGCAATCCTGCCACCGGCGTCGTCATCGCCACGGTGCCGCGCGCCGGCAAGAAGGATATCGAGCGCGCCGTCGCCGCTGCGCGCAATGCGTTTGATGGTCCATGGAGCCGTTTCAAGCCGCATGAGCGGCAGAAGCTTCTGCTCAGGGTCGCCGAGCTGTTCGAGCGCCATTGGGAAGAGATCTGCGTTTCCGACACCACCGACATGGGCCTGCCCATCGCGCGTGCTCGGGGCAATGCCAACCGCGTCCTTGGCATGCTGCGCTATTATGCCGGCATGGCGACGGCGCTGCACGGCCAGACCATCGACAACTCGCTTGCCGGCGACATCGTCTCCTACACCCGCAAGGAGCCGATCGGGGTCGTTGGCGCCATCATCCCGTGGAACGCGCCGACCGCAGCGTCGGTCTGGAAGATCGGCCCGGCATTGGCCACCGGTTGCACGGTTGTGCTGAAGCCGTCGGAGGAGGCGCCGCTGACCCCGCTTCTGATCGCCGAACTGATGGCCGAGGCTGGTGTCCCCGACGGCGTCGTCAACATCGTTACCGGCACCGGCACCGAGGCCGGCGCGCCGCTCGCCGAGCATATGGGCGTCGACAAGATCGTCTTTACCGGGTCGACGGCCACCGGCCAGAGCATTGTCCGCGCCTCGGCCGGCAACCTCAAGCGCGTGTCGCTTGAGCTCGGCGGCAAGTCGCCGGTCATCGTCTGCACTGATGCCGATCTCGAGCGCGCGGTGCCGGTTGCCGCCATGTCTGTCTTCGCCAATTCCGGCCAGATCTGCATCGCCGGCTCCAGGCTGTTTGTCGCGCGACAGATCCACGACGAGTTCGTCGCGCGGCTGGCCGCCTATGCAACCGGCTTGCGCATTGGCAACGGCATCGACCCCGAGACCGAGATCGGCCCGCTGATTTCGCTCCGCCAGCTGCAGCGCGTCGAGGGCTTTCTGCGCGCCGGTTCGGAGGAGGGCGCGCGGCTCGTCGTCGGTGGCACCAGGCTGTCGCAAGGCGCGCTGGCTGCAGGAAACTTCGTCGCCCCCACCGTCTTCGCTGGCGTCTCCGACACCATGCGCATTGCGCGCGAGGAGATTTTCGGACCGGTTATCTCGGCCCTGCCGTTCGACACACTCGACGAGGTGGTGCGGCGCGCCAACGACACTCCATACGGCCTCGCCGCCGGCGTTTTCACCCGCGACCTCGCCACTGCCCACCAGCTGTCACGACGGCTGCAGGCCGGCTCGGTATGGGTCAACACCTATCACGCGATCGACCCGGCGGTGCCGTTCGGCGGCTACAAGATGAGCGGCTACGGCCGCGAGGGCGGCACTGATCATCTCGACGAATACCTCAACACCAAGGGCGTGTTCATCCGTATCGATTGAGGGCGGCCGCAACGAAAAGGCCGCGCCCGGCTGCCGGGCGCGGCTTCTTTTTTCGGCTGTGTGCAGTCTATTCAGTCCATCAGCTGGAATTCGTAGAGCCTGCGATAGAGGCCTTCGGCCTCGATCAGGTCGGCATGGCGACCCTGCTCGACGGCCTTGCCGTCCTGCATCACCACGATGTTGTCGGCCTGGTGAACGGTCGACAGGCGGTGCGCGATGGCAATCGTCGTGCGGCCGGATGAGAGTTTCTCCAGCGCCTCGCGGAACAGCGCTTCGGACTCGGCATCGAGTGCGCTGGTGGCTTCGTCGAGCAGCAGAACATTGGCATCGCGAAGAATTGCGCGGGCAATCGACAGGCGCTGCTTCTGGCCACCAGAGAGCAGGGCGCCGTTTTCGCCGACCTGCGTGTCATAGCCGCCCTTGAGCGCCATGATGAAGTCATGCGCGTTGGCCGCCTTGGCGGCTGCGATCACCTCTTCATCGCTGGCGCCGTCGCGGCCAAGGCGGATGTTGTGCATGATCGTGCCGGAGAACAGGAACGTGTCCTGGCTGACATAGGCGATGCGGTCGCGGACCGAATGCAGTGTGGCATGGGCGATGTCCTGGCCGTCGAACAGCACCTGGCCGCTGCTGGGGTCGTACATGCGCATGATCAGGTTCATGATCGTTGACTTGCCGCTGCCCGAAGGGCCGACCAGCGCCGTCATCTTGCCGGGCGGGAAGGTGAGGTCGAGATCGCGCAGCACCGGTTCGCCGTCGGCATAGGAAAAGCTGACGTCCTTGAGCTCGATCTTGCCGGAACCGGGCACGAGAGCCTCTGCGCCCGGCTTTTCCGCAAGCGTCAGCGGACGGTCGGTGAGTTCGAACATCATGCGCACGCCAACCAGACCCGCTTCCAGCGAGACACGGAAGCGGGCCAACCGCTTGGCCGGCTCGTAGGCCAGCAGAAGCGCGGTGATGAAGGACATGATGCTGCCCGGGGTTTGGCCGCCCTGGACGACCAGATAACCGCTGACCAGCACGACGCCGGCGATGGCAAGGCCGGCAAGCGTCTCCATGATCGGGCTGGTACCGGCTTCGAGGGCCGCGATGGAGTTGGCGCGCCTTTCGACGTCGGAGACGGCGCGATGCATGCGGACTCGCATCGTCGCTTCCAGGTTGAACGACTTGACGATCCTGACGCCGATGGTCGTTTCCTGCATCACCTGCACGATCTGGGCCAGCGACATGAATTCGGCCTCCATGATCTTGCGCACGCGGCGCAGGATCAGGTTGACGCCGAAGATGGCGATCGGCCCGACGATGAAAGCGACCAGCGACAGCACCGGCTGCTGGTAGACCATCACGGCTATGAGACCGATCAGCGAAAACAGGTCGCGCACGAACGAGGTGACGATGACGTCGAGCACAACGCGCGCCGCCTGCGCATTGTGCGTGACGCGGGTGATCAGGTCGGCCGAAGGGATCGAATGGTAGAAGGAAATGCCCTGCGCCAGGATGCGGTCATAGATCTTGCGCTGGCGGTCGGCGATGATCGAGTTGCCGACGCGGCTCAGGAAAAATGCCTGCACGAAGGTCGCGACACCCTTGAGGATGAAGATCCCCGCAACCATCGCCGCGATCATGTAGACGCGGTTGATATCCTTGCCGATGACGAATTCGTTGGTGATGTCCTGCATGATCCAGGCGCTGGCCGCCGTCATGGCGGCCACCACAAGCATCGCAACGATGGCGATGCCGTAGCCAAGCGCATGCTGGCGGAACGACTCCCTGACCAGTCTCCAGATTAGGAGATGATTCTGCGACGGACGAAAAAATCGAGGCAAATCAATAAGTCCTTTGGGCGCTAATCCCCCGCGCCGGCCTGTATAATGCAGCTCTCCGCGAAGGGGAACTGTCGTTGATCTTAGGCTCCGGGCTTACTGTCGCAGCATCCATGGCCCAGTGGACAGCCGGCTACCGCAGATTGCCGCTTCCGGCGATTTCGCATACCGTTGACCAAACGATAAAAAGTCGCCTTCGCCAAAAAAGACCAAAACCAGCCAGAGGTGGATCGTATGCACAGCAGCTCCAAAAATTCAGGCATTTCCAGACGCACGTTGATCAAGGCCGCGGGTGCTTCCGCCGCGGTCGCGGCCGTGGGCTTGCCCGGCCGGCTTTTCGCCGCCGACCCGATCAAAGTCGCGGCCATCTACACCGTCCCGGTCGAGCAGCAGTGGGTCAGCCGCATCCACAAGGCGGCCAACGCCGCCAAGGATCGTGGCGACATCGAATATGTCTATTCGGAAAACACCGCCAACAACGACTATGAGCGCGTCATGCGCGAATATTGCGAGGCCGGCCACAAGCTGATCGTCGGCGAGGTCTTCGGCGTCGAGGATGCTGCCCGCGCAGTCGCCAAGGACTACCCCGACGTCGCCTTCCTGATGGGCTCGAGCTTCAAGCCCGATGCAGCCGTGCCGAATTTCTCGGTGTTCGACAACTACATCCAGGATGCGTCCTATCTCTCGGGCCTCGTTGCCGGCGCGATGACCAAGTCGAAAAACATCGGCATGGTTGGCGGCTATCCGATCCCAGAGGTCAACCGCCTGATGAACGCCTTCATGGCGGGCGTGAAGGAAGTGGCGCCAGACACCAAATTCCAGGTCGCCTTCATCGGCTCGTGGTTCGATCCGCCCAAGGCCAAGGAAACCGCCTTCGCCCAGATCGATGGCGGTGCCGACCTGCTCTACGCCGAGCGTTTCGGCGTGTCTGACGCCGCCAAGGAAAAGAAAGTGCTGGCCATCGGAAACGTCATCGACACTCAGGCCGACTATCCCGAAACGGTGGTCGCCTCCGCACTCTGGCACTTCGAGCCGACGCTCGACAAGGCGATCGCGGAAGTGAAAGCCGGCACCTTCAAGGCCGACGACTATGGCGTCTACTCCTTCATGAAGAACGGCGGCTCGTCGCTTGCGCCGCTTGGCACCTTCGAGGGCAAGGTGCCTGACGAGATCAAGGCCAAGGTCGCCGAGAAAGAAAAGGCGATCAAGGACGGCTCGTTCACTGTCGAGATCAACGACGCCGAGCCGAAGTCGAGCTGATGACAGCGTTCTTCTCCCCCCGTTTACGAGGGAGAAGATGCCGACAGGACGATGAGGGGCAACGTATCCTCTCCGATTTCGGCACTGCCCATCATCCGGCCCTTCGGGCCACCTTCTCCCCGCAGGCGGGGAGAAGGGACCTCCAGCTGCCGTCGCCGCTTCATGACAACTGAGCCCAGCATCGTCCTTCGCCTCTCCGGCATCACCAAGCGTTTCGGCCCGCTGACGGCCAACGACGCCATTTCCTTTGAGCTGAAGCGCGGCGAGGTGATCGCGCTGCTCGGCGAGAACGGCGCCGGCAAGACGACGTTGATGAACATCCTGTTCGGCCACTATGTTGCCGACGAAGGCACTGTCGAGGCGTTCGGCAAGCTGCTGCCGCCGGGCGATCCACGCGCGGCCCTCGATGCCGGCATCGGGATGGTGCACCAGCATTTCACCCTCGCCGACAACATGACCGTGCTGGAGAATATCGCGCTGGGCACCCAGGGCCTGTGGCGAGCCAGGCTCGACAGGGCAGCCGCGCGCCGTCGCATCGAACAGTTGTCCGCTGATTTCGGCCTGACCGTCGATCCTGCGGCTACCGTGGCCACACTGTCGGTGGGGGAGCGCCAGCGCGTCGAGATCCTCAAAGCGCTCTACCGCGACGCCCATGTGCTGATCCTCGACGAGCCGACGGCAGTGCTGACGCCGGCCGAGACCGACGCGCTGTTCCGCACGCTGAAGCTGCTCGTCGCCAAGGGCCTTTCGATCATCTTCATCTCCCACAAACTTCATGAGGTGATGGCCGTCAGTGATCGCGTGCTGGTGCTGCGCGCCGGCCGGCTCGCCGGCGAACGGGAGACGAAATCGACCGACCGCAAGGAACTTGCCGCGCTCATGGTCGGCCAAGAGGTCAAGCCGGCAGAGGTCAGTCCGGTCCATGCAGGTGCGGCCCTGCTGGCACTCGACCGCGTCTCGACGGCGCGCCATAACGGCGCCGGCCTCGACGAGGTGTCGCTGACACTCAACGCCGGCGAGATCACCGGCCTTGCCGGTGTTTCCGGCAACGGGCAGGCAGCGCTCGCCGCACTCATGTCAGGCACCCAGCGCCCGACCGGCGGCGCGATTTCCATCGCCGGCCACGCGGTTGGCGACTGGTCCCCGCGCGCCGCCCTCGGCCATGGCATCGCCCGCATCCCCGAGGACCGCCATGCCGTCGGCACGATCGGCGACATGAGCGTTACCGAAAATGTCATCGCCGAGCGTTATGGCAGCTCACGTTTCAGCCGCATGGGCTTCCTCGACTGGACGGCGGCGCGCCGCTTCGCCGAGGAGATCATCGCCGACTACGACGTCAAATGCCCATCGCCCGAGGCGCGCATCCGCCTGCTTTCGGGCGGCAACATGCAGAAGCTGATCCTCGGCCGCGCGCTCGACCCCGAACCGGCGGTTATCCTCGCCAGCCAGCCGACGCGCGGCCTCGACGTCGGCGCCGTCGCTTATGTCCACCGCATGCTGCTCGCCGCGCGTGAGCGCGGCGCGGCGGTGCTGCTGATCTCGGAGGACCTGGAGGAAATCCTGGCGCTTTCCGACCACATCGTCGTGATGTCCAAGGGCAGGTTGTCCGCGCCATCGGCGCGCGGTGAACGGACGATCCGCGAACTGGGTGAACTGATGGCCGGACATGGCGAAGAAGGGCAGGCAGCGTGAGCATGGAACGAGAGGCACTCCACGCCACCCCTCTCTGTCCTGCCGGACATCTCCCCCGCAAGGGGGGAGATCATGCTCCCATTAGCGCCACAGCCAGTCACCAACGTCGCAATGCTGGTCCTTGCAAGCCAGCAGGGCGGTCGCGGTCGGCGCCGCAGCCAATCTCCCCCCTTGCGGGGGAGATGTCCGGCAGGACAGAGGGGGGTGCTGTCCCGCAAACATCTCGGGCCACGGAGCAGACCCATGCGGCTTGAGCCCAAACCCGCGCCATCACTGGCGGTCACGCTATTGTTCCCGCTGGCGGCGATCGTCGCCACGCTGCTCATCACGTCGTTGCTGGTGCTCGTCGCCGGTGCGTCGCCGCTGTCGGTGTTCTACCTCGTTGCCAAGGGTGCGGCTGGTTCGCAGTTCGCGCTCCTGGAAACCCTGACGCGCGCGACGCCGCTGATCTTTACCGGGCTTGCCGTTGCCGTCGCCTTCCGGGCCAAGCTCTGGAACATCGGGGCCGAGGCGCAGCTCTATGTCGGCGGCATCGTCACCGTGGTGCTCGGCACCGGCGCGCTGCCGCTGCCCGCGCCCATTCTCATCCCTATCATCATGGTCGCCGTCATGGCCGCGGGCGCGTTGCTGCTGCTCGGACCCGCCGTGCTGAAGACCCGCTTCGGCGTCGACGAGGTTGTGACTACGCTGCTGCTCAACTTCATCGTGCTGCTGTTCGTGTCGATGCTGCTCGAAGGCGTGCTCAAGGACCCGATGGGGCTGGGCTGGCCGCAGTCGCAGAAGGTCATCGCCGAGGCGCAGCTGCCGCGCATCATCCAGGGCAAGCGCCTGCATTATGGCTTCGTCATCGCCATCGTCTCGGCCATTGTCGTCTGGGTCATCATGAAGAAGACCGTGCTCGGCTACGAGATGCGCGCCGTCGGCCACAACCCCGAAGGCGCGCGCTTCGTCGGCATTCCCGTCAATCTCGTGCTGATGAAGACGGCACTCCTGTCGGGCGGCCTCGCGGCGCTCGCCGGCTTCTCCGAGGTCTCGGGCCTCAAGGGCAACCTGACGCTCGACCTGTCGCCGGGCTACGGCTACTCGGGCATCGTCGTTGCCATGCTGGCAATGCTGAACCCGCTCGGCGTGATTGCCTCGGCCATCTTCGTCGCCGGCATCTTCGTCGGCGCCGATGCCATGAGCCGTGTTGCCAAGGTGCCGAGCTACATCGCCGACGTCATGGTCGCCACGTCGCTCTTGACGATGGTGGTAGCGATCCTGCTGACGCGCTTCAGGGTGAGGTGGAGGTGATGATCGCTGTGATCCTTCGCGCCTCGCCTGCCGGCCATCTCCCTCACAAGGGGAGAGATCAGTCGCATCGACGCCACACCAGTTCCTTTTGTTTCCCGGGGTGCTTTGGCAGACACGGAGTTTCCGTTCCGAGGCGAACGATTGTGCGAGGCGCTGGCGACGGCCTGATCTCCCCCCTTGAGGGGGAGATGGCCGGCAGGCCAGAGGGGGGCAACGTCGAGCGCCAGCGTTGTTTGGTATCGAGGCGGAGAGCTCTCTGATGGATGCGCTTGAAATCCTCTTCACCGCCTCTTTCTGGGTCGCCGCCATCCGCATTGCTTCGCCGCTGATCTTCGCCACCATGGGCGAGCTGATCTGCGAGCGCGCCGGCGTGCTCAATCTCGGCATCGAAGGCATCATGACCGCCGGAGCCTTCGCCGGTTGGTTCACCGTCTATGCCGGCGGCGACCTGTGGACCGGCGTTCTTGTAGCGGCCCTGGCGGGGGCCATGTTCGGCTTGTTGCATGCGACGCTGACCGTGCCGCTCGGCCTGTCGCAGCATGTCGTCGGCATCGGTGTCACGCTGCTCGCCACCAGCCTCACCTATTTCACCTATCGCCTGGCGCTGCCTGAGGTAACCTCGCCGCCCAAGATCGAGCCATTCCAGCCATTGCCGATCCCTGGTCTGTCCAAGATCCCCATCGTCGGCGAAGCGCTGTTTTCGCAGACGCCGCTGACCTATCTCGCCTTCCTCACCGTCGCCGTCGTTGCCTGGGTGCTCTACCGAACACCCGTTGGCCTTGCCGTCCGCGCCGCCGGCGAAAACCCGGCGGCCGTGGAAGCGCAGGGCATCTCGGTCACCGGCATCCGCATGGGCGCGGTGGTGGTCGGCAGCGCGCTGATGGCCGTCGGCGGCGCCTTCCTCACAATGTCGGCGTTCAACTCGTTCTTCTTCGAGATGATCAACGGCCGTGGCTGGATCTGCATCGCACTCGTGGTGTTCGGCTCGTGGCGGCCGGGCAAGGCGCTGATCGGCGCCATCCTGTTTGCCGCCTTCGACGCCTATCAGGTGCGCCTGCAGCAGATGTCGGGCGGCGTCGTGCCTTACCAGCTGTTCCTGATGATGCCCTATGCGCTGTCGATCCTGGCCCTGATCCTGGTGGCGCGCCGCGCTACCTATCCGAAAGCGCTGATGATCCCCTACCAGAAAGGCGAGAGATGAGCTTCGACCTGATCGTCAAGGGCGGTACGCTGCCCGATGGAACCGTCGCCGATATTGGCATCAAGGGCGACAGGATCGCTGCCATCGAGCCGAAAATCGACGCAGCGGCCAGGAACGTCGTCGACGCTTCCGGCAACCTCGTCACACAGCCCTTCGTCGATCCGCATTTCCACATGGACGCGACCCTGTCCTACGGCCTGCCGCGCATCAACGCTTCGGGCACGCTGCTCGAAGGCATCTCGTTGTGGGGCGAACTCAAGCCGCTGCTCACCCATGAGGCTGTCAAGGAACGCGCACTCGCCTATTGCGATTGGGCCGTGTCGATGGGCCTGCTCGCCATTCGCACCCATGTCGACACCTGCGACGACCGCCTGCTTGCCGTCGAAGCCTTGCTTGAGGTCAAGAAGCAGATCGCGCCCTATATCGACCTGCAACTCGTCGCCTTCCCGCAGGACGGGCTCTATCGCTCGCCCAATGCACGCGCCAACACCATCCGCGCCCTCGACATGGGTGTCGATGTGGTCGGCGGCATTCCGCATTTCGAGCGCACAATGGCCGACGGCACGCGCTCGGTGACCGAACTCTGCGAGATCGCGGCAGCGCGCGGACTGATGGTCGACCTGCATTGCGATGAAACAGACGACCCGCTGTCGCGCCACATCGAGCAGTTGGCCTACGAGACCCAGCGTCTCGGCCTGCAGGGCAGGGTGGCCGGTTCGCACCTGACATCGATGCACTCCATGGACAATTATTACGTCTCGAAGCTTTTGCCGCTGATTGCGGAAGCCGGCGTGTCGGCGATCCCCAACCCGCTCATCAACATCATGCTGCAGGGGCGCCACGACACCTATCCCAAGCGCCGCGGCATGACCCGCGTGCCGGAAATGCTGAAGGCAGGCATCCGCGTCGGCTGGGGCCAGGACTGCGTGCTCGACCCCTGGTATTCGCTCGGCACTGCCGACATGCTCGACGTCGCCTTCATGGGCCTGCACGTCGCCCAGATGTCTTCGCCTGCCGACATGCGCCGCTGCTTCGACATGGTGACCAAGGTGAATGCCGAGATCATGAGGCTCGACCATTTCGGGCTCGAAGTCGGCAAGACCGCAAGCCTCGTCGTGCTCGACGCCGGCAACCCGATCGAAGCGGTGCGCCTGCGTGCCGAACGATTGTGCGTTGTCGCCAAGGGCAAGGTCGTGGCCGAGCGCCCGAAGCGCGAAACCGTGCTGTCCATCAGCGGACGTCCGGCAAGCATCAACCGTCGCCATGTGGTGCCGCCGCAGGCGAATTGACCTGCTCTGGGGCGTGGCAGCCAGTCACAAAAAAGTCTACAACAGAACTCAAGATTCGCGGCGTCGCGGAAGGAGCAGGTCATGTTGTCGAGGTCGGTTTTCCTGGTTTTCGTGGCAGCTTTGCTTGCCGGCTGCGTGTCGGCGGAAGAACAGCGCGCCCGCGACGAAGACAATTGCCGCTCCTACGGCTTCACCAAGCGCAACGACGCCTTCGCCGAGTGCCTGCAGCGCATCGAGCTCGATCGCCGCGCCGAGTTCCGCCAGAGCAAGTCGTCGTTCGACGACTGGAACCGGCCTGTCGTGGTCTATCGCCCGATCGTCGTCGCGCCGAAGCCGTAACCGCTGGTACTGCGACAGGGCAACGCATGGTCCAGGCCAGATTGCCCTCGCCATTGCTCTTTCAAGCGCATAGATAGCCTCAATCCGGGCCCGTCGCCCGGCGGATTGGCACCATGACGTTTAGACAAGCCCTGGCCCTCCCGAAGAACAACATGGTTCTTGCGGGCATCCTCCTCATGTTGCTGGGCGACTTCATGTTCGCGCTCAACGATGCGATGGGCAAATGGCTGGTCGAGAGCTTCTCGGTCGGACAGGTGCTGTTCATCCGCTCGATCGGCGCCTTCATCATTCTTGGCCCGATGATCTACAGGCAGGGGCTCGGTCCGCTGACCAATGTCGAGCGCCCCGGCCTGCAGGTGTTGCGTGTCGTGCTCGCCACCGCCGACACCGCCTTTTTCTACGCCGCCGTCGCCTATCTGCCGCTGGCCGACGTCATGACCTTCTACATGGCCGGCCCGATCTACATCGCCGCGCTGTCGCACTTCTTCCTCGGCGAAAAGGTCGGCTGGCGCCGCTGGCTGGCCATCGTGCTTGGCTTTTGCGGCGTGGTCATCGCGCTCCGCCCGTCGTCGGCGTCGCTGTCCTGGCCGTCGCTGTTTGCCGTTGTCGGCAGCATGTCCTTTGCCATCAGCCTGATCCTCAGCCGCAAGCTGCGCGCCACCAACGACACGACGCTGGTGACCTGGCAGACGGTAGGCGCGCTGATCATGGGCGGCGTCCTTGCCGCCTCCGACTGGCAGCCGGCAAGCGCCATCGACTGGTCGGCCATGCTGTTGCTCGGTGTCGTCGCCTGCGCGGCACATCTGCTGATCACCCGCGCCCTCAAGCTCGCGCCCGCCTCGCTGCTTGCGCCGCTGCAATACACACTGCTGATCTGGGCCGTGGTCATGGGCATCGCCTTCTTCGGCGACTATCCGGATGCGCAAATCCTGATCGGCTCGGCGATCATCGTCATCGCCGGCCTATTCATCTTCCACCGCCAGAAGGTGGTCGACAAGGCCGAACCCGAGACGGTGCCGACCAGCGTACACTGACAAGTTTAGCTCCTTCACCAATAGCGGGTTTAGCCTCTCCCCAGAAGCGGGGGGACGTCGGCCTGCTCTCGGCAATGAGGTGTCATCGGCGGTAAGATGTTCGGATACCTCCCCCTTGTGGAGAGGGGGGATAGACCTACCGCCCCAGCACCAGCGCCCAATAGCGCTTGTCGCTGCCTTTGCTCTCGCGCACATAGGCGAGGCCGAATTTGCCGAAGCGCGGGTCGAGCATGTTGCGGCGGTGGCCCGCCGAGTTCATCCACATCGAGAACAGCTTGGCCGGCTCCATGCCGCCATGGGCGATGTTTTCGGCCGCGGCGCCCTCGACGCCGCCATCCTTCATGCGCGCCGCGAAATCCTTGCCCCAGCCGGTGGTGTGCTCCATCTTGCCGCTGCGCGCCATGTAGGCGGCTTGCTGCAGGGCGGCGCGCTCAAGCGTCGAGTCAGGGCTCAGCGGCGGCAGGCCATGCTCGGAGCGGATGGTCTGCAGGTAGGTGACGCCGGTCGACGACGCACCGGATCCGTCGCCGGCAATGTTGGCTGCAGTCTGGCAGGCGGCCAGGAACAGCAGGGGCCCAAGAGCGGTCGCCCGCATCACCGTACCTGTCAGTCGCGCCATGGTCTTTTCCTTGTCTGTCGTCATTGGCGACCGTTGATAAGGTTGATCATGGCTTTTTGGCGAGCATGGCGCCTCGGGGTGGGCGGGACCTTGGGACCGCGCACGACCTTTTCCGAGGATCGATTCTGGCTTTGCCGGTCGCAGCTACGCCTTCACCCTTGCCGCTGCCGGATCGAACAGCGGCTCCATATGGATCTTCGCCGGCACGCGCTCCATGGCAACGACAAGCTCGTAGCTGCCACCTGCAAGGAAGGCGTCGTCGACGCCGCCGGTATTTCTGACATAGCCGAAGCCGATGTTCTCGCCGACCGTGTAGCCATAGCCGCCGCTGGTGAGGTAGCCGACCGGCTGGCCGTCGCGCAGGATCGTCTCTCGACCGACAAGCACGACATTCTTGTCGTCGACGGTAAAGCAGGCAAGCCGCTTGGTCAGCGCCGCGTCGCCGAGCTTCTCCAGCGCCTTGCGACCGAGGAAGTCGGTGTCTTTCCTGAGCTTCACCGCCCAGCCGAGCCCGGCTTCGAATGGTGTGTCGTTGGGGGTGATGTCGGAACCCCAGGCGCGATAGCCCTTTTCCAGGCGCAGCGATTCCAGCGCGCGGTAGCCGACAGGGCGGATGCCGTGAGGCTGGCCCGCCGCCATCAGCGCGTCGAACACCTCACCGGTGGCGCCGATCGGCACATGCAGCTCCCAGCCGAGCTCGCCGACATAGGTCACGCGCAGCGCCCGTACGGTCGCACCGGCGATGGCGACCTCTCTGACATGGCCGAAGGGGAAGGCCGCGTTGGAGACGTCGGCAGCAGTGACCGCTTCGAGCACCCTCCGCGCATTCGGCCCCATCAATGACAACGTGCCGAACTGCTCGGTCACGTCGACCAGCTTCGCGTCATATCCAGACGGGATGTGGTCGCTGATCCAGGCGAGATCGTGGGTGCGGAAGCCGGTGCCGGTGACGATGTAGAATTTGTCGTCGGCCAGCCGGGCAACGGTGAGGTCGGCCTCGATGCCGCCGCGCGTGTTCAAGAGCTGCGTGTAGGTCAGGCGTCCCACGGGCTTCGACACGTCATTGGCGCAGATGAAGTCGAGCGCTTTCTGCGCGTCCTTGCCAATCATCTCGTATTTGGCGAAGGACGACTGGTCGAACACGCCCACCGCCTCGCGCACATGCCGGTGTTCATCGCCGACCGTCGCGAACCAGTTCTGCCGGCCCATGGCGTAGACGTCCTTTGGCTCTACGCCTTCCGGGGCGAACCAGTTGGGCCGCTCCCAGCCGAGCTTGGAGCCGAACACGGCACGGTGCTTCTTCAGCCGCTCATAGAGCGGCGACACGATATAGGGCCGGCCGCTGGCATATTCCTCGTGCGGATAGCCGATCGTGTAGTGCTTGCCATAGGCCTCGAGCGTGCGGTCTGACACCCATTGCCGGTCGCGGTGCAGGCCTGAGAAGCGCCTGATGTCGACCACCCAGAGGTCGAGCGGCGCCTCGCCGTCGACCACCCATTGCGCCAGCACCCAGCCGGCGCCGCCGCCCGAGGCGATGCCGAAGGCGTTGAAGCCGGCGCCGACGAACATGTTCGAGCATTCAGGCGCCACGCCAAGGATGAAATTGCCGTCGGGCGTGAAGCTTTCCGGCCCATTGATCATCTGCTTGACGCCGACATCGGCCAGTCCGGGCACACGTTCGATCGCCTGCACCATATGCTGCTCGAAATGATCGAAATCGTCGTCGAACAGGCGGAATTCCCAGTCGTTGGGCACGTCATCGGTGGTCCAGCCCTGCGGGTTTGGCTCGTAGCCGCCCATGACAAGCCCTCCAACCTCTTCCTTGAAATAGGTGCGACGGTCGGGGTCGCGCAGCGTCGGCGCGTCGGTGGCGAGGCCGGGCAGCTTCTCGGTGATGATGTATTGGTGCTTGACGGGCTGCAGAGGCACGTTGATGCCGGCCATCGCACCGACCTGCCGCGCCCATTGGCCAGCGCAGTTCACCACCTTGTCGCAGGCAACGTCGCCCTGATCGGTCTTCACCTTGAGGATGCGACCGTCCTTCATCTCGAAGCCGGTGACGTGCACGTTTTCGAACAGTTTGGCGCCATGCATGCGCGCGCCCTTGGCCAGCGACTGGGTGATGTCGGAGGGGCTCGCCTGGCCGTCGGTCGGCAGCCATGACGCCCCTGCCAGGTCCGAGGTGTCCATCAACGGCCACATGCGCTTGACCTCTTCCGGCGACACCAGCTGCATGTCCATGCCGAAACTCTTGGCGGTCGTCGCCAGCCGCTTGTATTCTGTCCAGCGGTCCTGGTTGGTGGCAAGCCTGAGGCAACCGGTCATCTTCCAGCCGGTGGCAAGCCCGGTCTCGGCCTCCAGCCCCTTGTAGAGCTCGACCGAATATTTCAGCACCCGCGTGATCGAGGCCGACGAGCGCAACTGTCCTACCAGGCCCGCCGCGTGCCAGGTCGAACCCGAGGTCAACTTGCCCTGTTCGAGCAGGATCACGTCGGCCTTGTGGTCGCGTGCCAGGTGATAAGCCGTCGAGCAGCCGATGATGCCGCCGCCGATGACGACGATCTGCGCGTGCGAGGGGAGGGCCATAGCTACAGTTTCCCGTACTGGTTCTGGTAGGTTTCGAGCGCCGCCTTGAATTTTTCGAGGTTCTCGGCGGTGTAGGCGACGTAATCGCTGCCCGGGGCGGTGAGGTACAGTTCCGAGACCATGCTCCACATCGCCTCGCGCAGCAGCGAGGCGCATTGCATGGCCTGGTGCGAGCGCCGGATCGCCTGGTCGGGTCTGCCGCCGAAATAGACGGTCAGAAGCTCGTCCGACTCCTCCGCCGTCATGCCGGCATTGGAGGCGGTACCGGCAAGGTCGAACATCGCGGTCGAGAAACCGGCATATTCGAAGTCGATGAGCCAAAGCCTCGAGCCGTCGTCGAGGAAGTTGGCCGGCAGCAGGTCGTTGTGGCTGAAAATGATCGGCAGCGGCGCTTGCGCCTTTTCCAGCTTGTCGGCCAGGTCGAGATAGCGCGCCAGTTCCTGACACATCCGGCTGTTGCCGGCGGCCAGCGTGCGGGCATAGTCACGGATGACGTGGAAGGCCCAGAACATGAAGCCCGCGCCGGAGACATGGCGGGGCATCTCGTCATGGAAGCGCTTGACCAAGTGGGCGATGCGTCCGGCATTGGCCCGCACATCGTCGGCGCCATAGGTCTTGGCGCCGAGGAACGCGCTGACCATGACGCCAGGCGCGGCATAGCGCAGCTCCGGTGCAAAACCGGCCTCATGGGCCGCACGCGCCACCATCGCCTCGCGGTCGCGGAAGACGTGATGGAACGGATAGTCCTGGCCGAAGCGGACGACATGGCGGCCGTTGCCGTCTTCGACCAGCCAGCTCTCGTTGCTGATGCCGCCCTTGAGTGGCGCAATTGTCAGCGTCCCGTTCCACAGGGGCAGGGCGCGAATGCGGTCCATTGTTGTCAACGCAGCCATCCCCTTACTCCAATCCCAGCCGTGCCTTTGTCCGAGCGGCCCCGGCCGAGATCAGCCGGTCGGCAATGATGGCGATGAAGGCCACCGCCAGACCAGCAACAAGCCCGCGTCCAGTATCGGCCTTGGTCAGGGCGATGTAGACCTCCTGGCCAAGATCCCGAGTGCCGACGAGCGCCGTGATCACAAGCATCGACAGGGCAAACATGATGGTCTGGTTTAGCCCCAACATGATTTCGGGCAGCGCCAGCTTGATCTTGATCCTGGTCAGCAATTGCCATTGCGTGCAGCCCATTGCGGTGCCGGCTTCGATCAGGCGCGGATCGACCTTGCGCAGGCCATGCACGGTGTAGCGAATTGCCGGAGAGATCGCATATGCCACCACCGCAATCATGGCGGTGAAGTCGCCGACACGGAACAGCATCACCGCCGGCATCAGGTAGACGAAGGATGGCAGCGTCTGCAGTGTGTCGATGATCACCTGCACCCAGTTCCACAGCCTGTCGCGCTGGGCAGCGGCGATGCCGATGGGAACGCCGATCAGGCAAGCCAGAACGACGGATATTCCGCACAGATAGACCGTGATCATCGCCTTTTCCCACTGGCCCGTGGCGGCGATCAGGAAGGCAAGCGCGCCGGTCAGCATTGCCAGGCGAAGGCCACCGAGGCGATAGCCGGCGAAGGCCAGGAGTGCTGTCACTCCCGCCCAGGGCAGTCCGAGCAGCAGTCGCTTGAGCGGCACCAGTATGTTCAGCAGAACTGCGTTCTTGGCCGCTTCCAGCGTATCGAAGTAGTTGACGTTGATCCAGCCGACGACATTCGACCAGAACGAGCCGGTCGAGAGCTGGAGCGCCGGCGGATAGGTTTGCAGTGCCGGCATGGCGAGACCGGCAACACCGGCCAGAACGATCATTGCCAATGCCGCCACGATGTAGGGATGACGAGCCGGGAGGCTGGTCGACACGGCGGGCGGCGTCATTGTGCCGGCGCGCGCGGCAAACGCCTGGCTCAAACGGTCGAGCGCGATCGCCAGTGCGACGATGGCAAGTCCAGCCTCCAGGCCAGCGCCGATGTCGAGGCGCCGCAACGCCGCCAGAACATCGAAGCCGAGGCCTCCGGCGCCGATCATCGAGGCGATGATCACCATATTTAGCGACAGCATGATCACCTGGTTGACGCCGACCATCAGGCTGTCCTTGGCCGATGGCACAAGCACACGCCATGTCATCTGCCGGCGCGTGCAGCCGATCATCCTGCCAAGGTCGAGCGTGTCGGAAGGCACCGCGCGCAGCGCGAGCGTGGCAATGCGGGTCATCGGCGGCATCGCGTAGATCACCGTCGCCACCACTGCCGCTGTCGGCCCGAAACCGAACAGGAACAGGATCGGCACCAGGTAGGCAAAGACCGGAATGGTTTGCATCAGGTCGAGCACTGGGGTGAGTGCCCGTTCGAACCAGTGCCAGCGATAGGCAGCAATGCCAAGCAGCAGCCCGCCAATCACCCCGATCGGCACCGCAACCAGGATCGAGGCGAGCGTTGCCATTGCGCTCTGCCATTGGCCGAAGGCTGCCAAGAAGCCAAAGCACAGGACCACCAGTGTCGCGAGCTTGCGGCCTCCGGCATGAAAGCCGATCAGGCCAATGGTCGCGGTCACTGCGACCCATGACAGCGGTGGCAAAATCTGGACCGCGCCTGAGCCCTGGCCTTTGAGAAAGCCGGTCGCCAGCAGGCTGAGCGCGCAGCGGTAAGGCAGGTCGATCAGGGCAGCAATGAACCGGGTCAGGTCCTTGAAGCTGAACAGTCCGAAATGCGCCTCATTGACTAGCCATTTCATGAAATCGCCGATCCATCGTCCAGCGGGGATGATCGCTGCACTGGGATATTCGAAGGCCCAGTCATAGGCCCCGCCAAACCGCCAAAGCACGATGAAGGCGCCGGCAGCGACGATCCAGGGAATGAGCCCGCGCGGCAAGCCAATTGGACCGGCGGCAGCTTCGACGCTGGAGTTGGCCGGGGCGGTCATCGTCATCCCCGCATCAGCACGTCGACGACGTCGGTTCGAAGCAGTTGGCCCAACATGTTGCCTGCTTCGTCGATGACACCGACGCACTCGTTGGAACCGTCGAAAAGTGCGACGGCTTCCGACACGGTGGCCCGCGCCGGCACAGATGTTTTCGGCTGCGCGCCTTGTACCGGTTTCATGATCGATTGCGCCTTGATCACCTTGGCTTTCGGGACGTTGCGGGTGAACTCGGCGACATAATCGGTGGCCGGGGCAAGCACGATGTCCTCGGGCGTGCCGATCTGCACGACGGCCCCATCCTTCATGATGGCGATGCGGTCGGCCAGCCTGATCGCCTCGTCGAAATCGTGGGTGATGAAAACGATTGTCTTGTTCAGTACCGATTGCAGGCGAATGAACTCGTCCTGCATTTCGCGCCGAATGAGCGGGTCGAGCGCCGAGAAGGGCTCATCGAGGAACCAAAGCTCCGGTTCCACTGCCAGCGACCTGGCAATGCCGACTCGCTGCTGCTGGCCGCCGGAGAGTTCGCGCGGGAAGACACCTTCCTTGCCAGACAGGCCGACAAGTTCAACCATGCGGCGCGCCAGTTGCTCCCGTTTCTGCCGCTTGACGCCCTGAACCTCTAGCGGAAAGGCCACATTCGCAAGCACCGTCAAATGCGGCAGCAAAGCGAATTGCTGGAACACCATGCCCATCTGGTGGCGGCGGATTTCGATCATCCGGGCTTCGTCGGCGGCGAGCAGGTTTTCGCCGTTGAACAGGATTTCGCCTGAGGTCGGCTCGACCAGGCGCGACAGGCAGCGCACCAGGGTCGACTTGCCAGAGCCCGACAGCCCCATGATGACGAAGATCTCGCCGTCACGGACCTCGAGATTGACGTTGCGTACCGCGCCGACGAGGCCTGCTTTCACAAGATCGTCGCCGGTGACCGATGCCGGCTCTCTCGCTCGCAGGAAATCGCGCGCGCCGGAGCCGAACAGCTTCCAGACATTGCGGCAGACGAGTTTAGGTTGGCTATCGTTCATCGACCCGGCTGACAATGCTTGCGGGAAATCTGCCCTTCGGCCATGGGGCCGAAGGGGACGCGAGTCATTCGTTCCGCCCGAGGCGGGAATGCGGTCTATTTCTTGATCCAGCCGGACCAGCGGGCTTCGTTAGCGCCCATCCACTCCGCTACCACGTCGCTGACGCTCTTTCCGTCGAGGTCGACCTTTGTGATCATCGCGCCCATCTCGTCATTGTCGATCGTGAACGCCTTGATCGCCGCATAGGCGCCAGGCCATTTGTCCTTGACGCCTGACCAGCCGACTTTCCAGATTTCGCCGAAAGGCTTGCCGCAATCATATTGGGCTGCGGCATTCGAGCCCCATTTCGGGTCCTCGTAGCATTCCTTGGTATAGGCTGGGAATTCGACCCATTCTCCCTTGTATTTGGCCGGCGCCCAGTGCGGTGCGTAGATCCACAGCATGATCGGCGCCTGCCGCTGATAGGCGCTTTCGAGTTCGGCAAACAGTGCGGCGTCGGTGCCGGCATGGATTACTTCGAAGGGCAGGTCGAGCGCCTGCACACGCTCATCGTCGAAGCCGCCCCAGGTGACGGGGCCGCCGAGGTAGCGCCCCTTTGGGGCGGTTTCAGCGGTGGAGAATGCCTCGGCGCACGACGCTTCCTTCAGTGCCTCCCAATTGGGAAGGCCCGGGCACTTCTCCTTCATGTATTCGGGGAACCACCATTCTTCCTTGGCCTTCATGCCGGTCGGGCCGATGTTCTCGACCTTGCCGGTTGCCGTCGCCGCGTCCATTGCGTCGCGTCCGGTGGTTTCCCACATCTCCATCGCCACATGCAGGTCGCCGGCTTCAAGCCCGGCAAACTGAGCGAGATAGTCGGCCTGGACATATTCAATGTTGTATCCGGCCTTCTTCAGCACTTCGCCCATGATCTCGGTGGTGATCAACTGACCGGTCCAGTCGTGTAGTGTCAGCTTGATCGGGTCAGCGGATTCCTGTGCCGTGGCCGGTGCCATGGCAAACGCAGCAGACAGCGTCAGTGCTATCGCTGCGGACTGCAAAACCTTGTTGCGCGCGAACATGTCGTGCCTCCTGATCACCCTCTGAAGATGTTGTTTCTTTTTGGTATACCCGAAGGCCCGCACGGCATTGGCGACGGCGGCTCCTGCCAGGTCACTGCATGAGTGTCACGCAGCGTAATGCACGTTGTCAACGAGTGTTTGAGGTTTTATGTGTTTTTTTGACCGATGAATGTGGAATTTTGGTCAAGGAACGGCCATCATGCCACGAAACAAGTCAAGCCATTGTACGTCTCCTAACAGGTCTGCAAGATGAATCACTCCAAGCGCCACAGCGAAATCCTGCGCCTGCTCGAGGATGAGGGTACGATCACCATCGCAGACCTCGCCGACAAGCTTGGCGTCTCGCTGGAAACCGTGCGCCGCGACGTCAAGCCGCTTGCCGACGGTGGCTCGATCCTCAAGATGCACGGCGCCATCGGCCTTCCTTCGGTCGTCGGCGAAGCGCCTTTCGAGCGGCGCATGCGCGACAATGCCGACGCCAAGCGCGCCATCGCCAGGACTGTCGCCGCCACCATCCATGACGGCGAGTCGGTCATGCTCGATACTGGCACGACGACAAGCTACCTGGCGCGCGAGCTTCTCGGCCATCGCCGCCTGACGGTGGTGACCAACTCCTCCGACATCGCCCGTACGCTGGCGACGGTGAACGGCAACAAGGTCTACATGGCCGGCGGCGAGTTGCGCAGCGACAGTGGTGCGGCCTTCGGCATCTCGGCGATCGAGTTCGTCAGCCGCTTCGCCGTCGCCCATGCGGTGATCTCGGCCGGTGCTGTCGATGCCGAAATCGGCATCATGGACTACAATCTCGAGGAGGCTGAGTTCGCCCGCGTCGTGCTGGCGCGCGGCCAGCGTTCGGTGGTCGTCACCGACCACAGCAAGTTCGGCCGCAAGGGCCTGGTCCAGGTATGCGGCTTCCAGGGCTTTACCGAGCTCGTCACTGACAAGCAGCCATCCGACGACCTTGCCCAAGCCCTGGCCGACGCCGGGGCTCAGCTCACTATCGCGGGGCGTTGAACCAGACCTCAGGCCTGCGCGAAGACCAGCTTGAAGCAGGCGCCTTTCCTGTCGCTGCCGGCGAGCTCGATGCGGCCGCCATGGATCTGCATGATCTCGTGTACGAGGTTAAGTCCGAGGCCGGCGCCATGGCCGCGCGGGCGCAGGCGATAAAACGGCTCGAAGATCTTCTCCCGTTCCGCCGCCGGCACGCCGTCGCCCTCGTCCGAAACCTCGATCGTGGCCGGGCTGTTGACGCCGATGGTGATCCTGCCGGCATTGCCGCCGTGCTCGATGGCATTCTGGACGAGATTGGTGATGGCGCGCTCGACGGCGGTGCGGTCGCCATTGGCAAACAGCTCGCCGCGTGCCGGTTCGAACGACATCTCGTAGCCGGCGGCAAAGGCCATCGGCGCCAGGTCGACGACGACCCCACGGGCCACCGCCACCAGGTCGAAGCGGGTGAATTGCTGTGTCTGCCGGCCGAGCCGCTGGATGTCGAGAAGCTGGTCCGTCAGCGTCGACAGCCGCGCCGTGTCCTGCAGCAGCCGCGCCCGTTCGGGCGTCGCCGGCAGCGAGGTGATGCGCGTGTTGAGGATGGCGACCGGCGTCCGCAGCTCATGCGCGGCGTCGATCAGGAAGCGTTTGTGCCGCTCGTAGCCCTTGTCGAGACGGTCGAGCGCGCCGTTGACGGCCTTCACCAGCGGCGCGATTTCGGTTGGGATTGCCTCGATTGGCAGGCGGACGCCGCGTTCTTCGACGTCGATCTTCTCGGCGAGAGTGGCAGCGCGCCGCATACCCTTGAAGGCATTGCGCACGACAAGGGGAATGACGATCAAGGTCGCCAGGCCCATGACGCCGCCGACGGGCAGAATGATGTCGGTGAACAGCTCCGGGGTTATCGACACCAGAGCCATGTAGTGAAACTCACCCTGCGCGCCAGTGAAAATCTGCACGCGACCAGCCGCGGTATCTGCCCATTGGACGGTCGCCGACGTCTGCGTGCCGCCAAACTGCTTCACGAAAGTCGCATCGTTGATGTAGTCGAGCGAAGAAGGAATGTCGATCAGCAGGCGGGGCACCTCGCCTTCGGAGATCTTGTTGCCTTCCGTGTCTCGCACGATGAACCAGAGGTTTGGCACCTCAGCGCGCAATCCGGCGAGCAGTGGTCCTTCCTTGAGCGTCAGCTTGCCGGCGTCGTCCTTGCGCACGGTCTTGCGCAACACGTCGATCGCGCGACCCTCATAATTGTCCGGGATCACGCCGGCGATGGTCAGCCCGGCGAGCAGGATAACGATCATCAGCGTCAGCAGAACGACCTGCAACACCACCAGGCGCCACACCAGCTGCCACTTCAGCGAGCGCGGCCGGAAGAAGCGCTGGATGTAGAAAAGCAGGCGCGCCAGTCTCATGAAATCTCGCGCAGCAGGTAGCCGACGCCACGCACACCGTTGATCTCGACCTTGCCGTCGGCCTCGGCCAGCTTGCGCCGGAGCCGCGACACATGGGTGTCGAGCGCATTGGACTGGATCTCGTCGTCGAGGCCGAACACTGCTTCCATCAGCGACGAACGTTGCACCATGCGGCCCGTCCGACGCAACAGCGCTTCCAGCACCAGCAGCTCACGGCGCGGCAGCGTCAGCGGCTCGCCGCGGACCATGACCTCGCGATGGCCGAGATCGAAGGACAGGTCGCCGGCACGGATGACCTGCGTCTGCACATTGGCCGGCCGGCGCAACAGCGCGCGCAACCGCGCCAGCAGCTCCTCGAAGGCGAAGGGCTTGGCCAGATAGTCGTCGGCGCCCATGTCGAGCCCGTCGACCTTGTCGGAGGTGTCGCTGCGTGCCGTCAGCACCAGCACCGGTGTTGCGTTGCCGCGCGCGCGGATCTTCGGCACCAGCGTCAGGCCGTCGCCGTCGGGCAACTGCCGGTCAAGCAGGATCGCGTCGTAGTTCTCGCTGGCGGCAAAGTCGCCAGCCTCCAGCAGCGATGCGGCGTGATCCACCACCATGTCGTATCGCCGCAACGCCGTCTTCAAAGCCGAAGCCAGTTCTGGCTCGTCTTCCACAAGCAGTATGCGCATTTCAGTCCTCGAAGGGCCCCTCGGTGCCGCCCGGCTATTCCCTCAACATTGCAGAAGCATTGCGCAATAAAGGCCAGGACCGAGTGCAGCCGCCGAAATGCCCGGTTCTCAGGCTTTGTCGCAATGCATGTGCAATCCAGCGGCCTCAAACAGCTTTCGCTAAAGGCAGGCGACCGATTCGCCGGCAGACGATTTCGAAAGAGGTTCGCAATGGCCGCAAATGACACTTTATCCTTTCTCATGGCATGGGCCACCGCGCCACTCAAGGTCGCCTCGATTGCGCCGTCCAGCTCCAGCCTGGCGACGCTGATGACCCAGGAGCTTGGCCCCGAGACCGGACCGGTCCTCGAACTCGGCGCCGGCACCGGCCCGTTCACCCGCGCCATGCTGGCGCGCGGCGTCAGGGAAAGCGACATGACGCTGATCGAATTCAACAGCGATTTCGCCCATTTGCTCAGGTGCCGCTTCCCCAAGTCGCGGGTGCTGGAAATGGATGCGGCCGATCTGCGCTACCGGCCGATCTATGACGGCCCGATCGCTGGCGCGGCTGTCAGCGGCCTGCCCTTCCTGGCGATCCCGCCACGCCAGACGCTCTCCATTCTGGAAGGTATTTTCGCCAATCTCCGGCCCGAGGGGGCGATGTACCTATTCACATACGGCTTCCGGTGCCCTATTGATCAGCCGCTTCTCGACAGGCTCGATCTCGAAGTGACGCGCATTGGCCATACCTTCCGCAACCTGCCGCCGGCAGCTGTTTATCGGATCACAAGGATGAAGCCGGCAAAGAGTTACGACTGGCGCTTTTCATGATTCCATCTTTCCTGGGCTTCGGCCTGCTCGGCGCGGCATGTCTTGCCTTTACCGAGAAGGTCTCGCCTGTTCCGCCATCGCATGTGCTGCTGCTGTTCCTCGGCATGACGGCTGCACCGGACGTTTCGACGCTTGTCGCGTTGATGTTTGCGACGACTTTCGGTTCGACCTTGGGATCGATGATCTGGTACACCGGCGGCAACTGGCTGGGGCCCGATCGCGCCGATGCAGCGGTACGACGGTTCGGCAAATACATCTTCCTCAAGCACGCCACCTATCAGCGGCTGACGGTGGCTTATCGCCGCAACAACTTCCGCGCATCGCTGATCGCCCAGCTGGTGCCGGTGGCGCGGACCTATCTCGCGCTCGAGGCAGGCGTGCTCAGGCTACCGTTCGTGCCCTTCGCGATCGCCACCATGACCGGCGCCTTCATCTGGAACGCAGCCTTCCTGATTGGCGGCTATATGATGCGCGACAGCGACCACGACCCGGTGACCATCGGCTTTCGCATCATCGCCATCGTCGTCGTCGCCGAGATCGTCTTTCTCGTAGCCCTGCGCCACAGCGCGCGAGGGGAGGACAAGGACCATCCCTCGGGCGAGACGCACCCATGACGGCCGGTGCCCGGCAACAGGCAACCTGCCGCCGGGCACTGCCTTCGATCGGGTTGTGGCAGCCTCAGCCCTGGATCACGCGATAGAAGTTCCAGTAGGACGAGCCTGAGACGACGAACGGCTCGAGCTTCTTGCCCCATTGTGCATGGGCGTCGATCTTGGACAGCTTGGCGAACATCTCTTCGATCTGCGCCAGGCTTTCGACGTTGTGGTTGACCTCGATTGTGGCTTCCTTGGCGCCGATCGATCCGGTCAGGATCTGCATGGCCATCTTGTCGGTTCCGGCCTGCGGACCGATTTCCCGTTCCCATTGGCGCAACAGATCGATGGCGCTTTGCTTGTGCCCGAAGCGGGCATCGATCTTCCAGCGTGCGACGAACATGGCTTCCTCCCATCTGGCGGGCGACCATTCGCCCGCATCCGATCACTCGTCCCAGGCCTGCACGACGGTCTGCTGCGCGATCTTGCCGTCCTTGAGTTCCAGCATCGCAGCGCAGAAGACCTTGGTGCCGTCCGGGTAGGCGCAGTCCTGCGAGAAGGCGAGGTTGTCGCCTTGCGCAATTGTCAGGTCGACGCGATGGCTCATCGCGCGGCTGCAGATGTCGTCCCAGAAGGTGGTGATCGCCGCGCGGCCGCGGATTTCGCGCGGCTTGCTGGGCGGGTTGTTACGGTCGATGACCCGCACCAGCGCGTCGTCGGCGTAGAAACTGGACAGCATCGGCCCGTCGCGGCTTTCGATCGCCTTCTTGATCGAGGCACCGGTGACGGCTTCCTTGGTGGTAAGCATTTTTTCCTCCTGTCGGCCGGCCTCCCGAGGCGGCCCTGTGTTGCGACGGTCCCTGTTAGGACCTCGAAAACTACTGCGACTTCGCCTTGGCGGCGGCCATTGCCGTGTCGACCTCCTGCTTGAACTGTGGGTAGTCGACCTGCATGCCGTTCAGCACCGTCGACCAGTGGCGGACGACGGCCGCCATCGCCACCGCCTCGCGGATTTCCTCGTCGGTGGCACCGTTGGCCTTGGCCGCGGCAGTGTGGAAATAGACGCAGTACTGGCACGGTATCTGGGCGGCGACGGCGAGGCCGAGCAGCTCCTTGGTCTTGCCGTTCAGCTCGGTCTTGGGATTGAGCTGGATGCCCTTGAACTCGGCCCAGGCGCCGGCAATGCCCGTTTCCGGAAATGCTTTGAAGAAGCTGGGCACCGAACCGAGCGTGGCTTCGATGTCCTTGTAGGTCGCCTCGGCAGAGGCGTCTTCGGCGCCGGCGCTCGAAGCCAGAACGGCGAGGCCAGCTGCCATGGCCAGCGTGGTGAGCATTCCCCTTGCCTTCGTCATGTCTTCCTCCTTCGCAGTTTCGAGGCGTTGTTTCCGCCTGCCTGCATCGGAAAACTTTAGTCCCGGGCGCGACATCGCCGCTTCGCCCGAAAAGGCCACTGCTCCTATGGCCCGTCCGGGCCAGTCTGCCGCACCGCGAATGCTGCCGCTGCCGCGCGCGATGGCAAGTCGAGCTTGGTCAGGATGTTGGCGACATGGCGTTTCACCGTGTGCTCGCTGAGGCTGAGTTCGATGGCGATGGCCGCATTGCTCTTGCCGTCGGCGATGAGCGCCACGACTTCGTTTTCGCGCGCCGTCAAGGCCGAAGGCTCGGCTGCGGCGGGCGTGCGGCTGCGGCATGCCGGTTCGAGATGCTGCTCCGACGTCGCCTCGACCAGCGCCAGCGGGCCGTCGAGGTCGTCGAGCGTCAGGCGGCCGGCGTCGACGAAATGCAGGCCCGAACCGGTCGCGATTTCGGAGACAAGCCGCGATGCCAGGATGCCGCCGCGCCCGGCATGCTCGGCAATCTTGACGGCGACGCGCACGGTCAGCCCCGACGGCGGTCCGCGCGCATCGATTTCGCCGACATGCACGCCCTGGGCACTGGCGATGCCGATGGCCTGAGCCGCGTCGCGCAGTGCCGCCGCGCATCTGATGGCGCGCGCCGGTCCGTCGAAACGCGAAATCGCTACGTCGCCATACTGGTCGGCAATGCGGCCGCCATGCCTGCCGACCAGCAGGCGCATTGTTTCCTGGAAGCGCAGGCTGCGTTCGCTCCACATCCGGTCGCCGAGCCGCGCCGTGTCCGAAATGCGCGTCACCAGCAGCGCCGCCAGAACCCGGTCGGTGTCAGGCGGGGCATGGGTACCGGTCAGGAATTCCTCGATCAGGTCGGCGACGCGGTTGACGTCGCCGGTCCATATCGGATGGTCCCGTCCTGAAATCTCGCAGAGCCTCGCATCTGGAATATTCCGGGCAAGGTAGCGGCTGGCCTCGGGGTCGACACGGGCATCGTTGCGGCGGTGGATCAGAAGCGTCGGCGCCCGGATGCTGGCCAGGGAGCCGCGCACGTCGATTTCGGCGTTCATCCGGGCCAGTGCCGCTGCCGCCGTCGGGCTTGCCGACAGGCGCTCGAAACGCGCCCACCAGGCGGCGAAGCGGGCGTCGTCGAGACGGCCCGGGGCGAAGTTCTGCAGCGTGGCACCAGTGCCCCAATTGCTTTCTGCCGCGTCGATGAAGGCCTCGAGCCGGGCTCTGTCCATCACCCATTTGTGGAACTGCGCATAGCCGGCATAGAGCACCAGCGAGCGTGTCCGTTCGGGATAGGTCGCGGCAAACAGGATCGCCATCGGCGCGCCCTCGGAGGCGCCGAGGATCGCCGCACGGCTCGATCCCGCGGCATCCATCACCGCGCGCACGTCGTCCATCCGCGTTTCGAGGCTGGGCAGCGCATTCGCGTCGACGCGGTCGGAAAGCCCGGTGCCGCGCTTGTCGAACAGGATCAGGCGCGAGAAGGCCGAAAGGCGCGACAGCAGCCGGCTGTAGCCTTCGTCTTCCCAGTGCAGGTCGAGATTGGAGATGAAACCGGGAACGAAGACGAGGTCGAGCGGACCCTGGCCAACCACCTGATAGGCGATCCGGACGTCACCGCTGCGCGCATATCGAGTAGCGATCGGCCTTGCCACAGCCATTCCGCCTGCGAATTGCATTAGGTCTGGCTAAGACTAGCAGGTTTCCGGCGGGAAGGTGAGGGGCCTTCGCCGGCCCCGGGGCCTGCTTTCAGGCTGCGTCCTGCCTGGGGCGCCGGATCTTGGCGGCGGCGTCGATGACCAGCGGCTTCATGCCCTTGCCGCCTTCGTCGAACATCTCGAAGAACTGGCGCCGCATGCGCGGATCCCAGAAGTCGTTGATGTGCTTGGCGACGCCTGCAACACCCTCGTCATGGGGCTTGGACTCGAAGAATGTCGCGATCTGGTTCGCCATGTAGACGAGCTTTTCCTTCGTCCCCATCTTGTGCTCTTCATGCGACATTTTTGGCGGCTCCGGTGGTCACGCGGTCTGGATGGGTGAAGATGTCGAAATCGTCGCCGCGCACCAGTGCGATCAGCGTCATGCCGGCCTGTTCGGCGGTGCGGATGGCGAGTGCCGTCGGTGCCGAAACGGCGATGATGAAGGGCGCCCCGATGGCTGCCGTCTTCTGCACCATTTCCACCGACACGCGGCTGGTCACCACCACGGCGCCCGTACCGCCGCTGATGCCGGCTTTGTTCAGCGCACCCGCAAGCTTGTCGAGCGCATTGTGGCGGCCGACGTCCTCGCGTGCTGCCACGATGCCCTTGCCGGGCACGTAGAAACCGGCGGCGTGCACCGCGCCTGTCTCGGCATGCAGCGGCTGTACCTTGGACAGCAGCTTCACCGCCTGCACGATGTCGTCGGCGGAAAGCCCTGATGACGATGTGTGGACGTCGTCGACCGAACGCATCGCCTCCTCGATCGATTCGATGCCGCAAAGGCCGCAGCCGACGGGACCGGCAAGCCGGCGGCGGCGTTGCTCGAAGCGCTTGTTGGCCTTGTCCTTGAGCCTGATCTGGATGTCGATGCCGGCCTCGACATCGAGCACTTCGATCGTTTCGATCTCGTTGACCGAGCCGATGATGCCTTCGGTCAGCGAGAAGCCGAGCGCGAAATCCTCGAAATCGGCCGGGCTTGCCATCATGACCGCATGGGTGGTGCCGCCATAGGACAGCGCCACCGGGGTCTCCTCCGGCACCATGCGATTGGCCACCGTGGTGCCGCTCGCCCGGCGGGCGAGGCGGCTTGTCTGGGTGATGGCAGGCCGGTCGGTCACCGCAAGTCTACTCCGCCGCTTCCAGATGGCCGGCGATGCGGCGGCTCTGCTGCGCCTGCTCGTTGTAGTCCTTCTGCCAATCCGAAGGACCGTTGGAGGCGCCGACCTGAACCGCCGTCACCTTGTACTCGGGACAATTGGTTGCCCAGTCCGAGAAGTCGGTGGTGATGACGTTGGCCTGCGTGTCGGGGTGGTGGAAGGTGGTGTAGACGACGCCCGGCGACACCCTGTCGGTGATCTGTGCCCTGAGCGTCGTTTCGCCGGCACGGCTCTGCAGCCTGACCCAGTCGCCGTCGCGCAGGCCGCGCTGTTCGGCGTCGTGCGGATGGATTTCCAGCAGGTCCTCGGCGTGCCAGGCAACGTTCTCGGTGCGCCGTGTCTGCGCGCCGACATTGTACTGGCTGAGGATGCGGCCGGTGGTCAAAAGCAGCGGGAAACGCGGGCCGGTCTTTTCGTCGGTCGCGACATACTCGGTGCGGATGAACTTGCCCTTGCCGCGGACGAAGCCGTCGATGTGCATGATCGGCGTGCCTTCCGGCGCCTTTTCGTTGCACGGCCACTGCACCGAGCCCATCTTCTCCAGGAACTCGTAGGAGACGTTGGCGAAGCTCGGCGTCGTCTTGGCCACCTCGTCCATGATCTCGGACGGGTGCTGGTAGTTCCAGGTCAGGCCCATCGCCTGGGCGAGGCGCTGCGTCACTTCCCAGTCGGCGAGGCCGTTCTTCGGTGCCATCACCTTGCGCACGCGGTTGATGCGGCGCTCGGCGTTGGTGAAGGTGCCGTCCTTCTCGAGGAAGGTCGAACCGGGCAGGAACACGTGGGCGTAGTTGGCGGTCTCGTTGAGGAACAGATCCTGCACGACGACGCATTCCATGGCTTCCAGGCCGGCCGACACGTGCTTGGTGTCGGGATCCGACTGGAGGATGTCCTCGCCCTGGATGTAGATGCCCTTGAAGGTGCCGTCGACGGCAGCATCCAGCATGTTGGGGATGCGCAGACCCGGCTCGTTGTCGAGCTTGACGCCCCACAGGCTGTCATAGATGTCGCGCACCGCGTCGCCCGAGATGTGGCGGTAGCCCGGCAGTTCGTGCGGGAACGAGCCCATGTCGCAGGCGCCCTGAACGTTGTTCTGGCCGCGCAGCGGGTTCACGCCGACGCCTCTGCGGCCGATATTGCCGGTCAGCATGGCGAGGTTGGCGATGCCGATGACGGTCGTCGAACCCTGGCTGTGCTCGGTGACGCCGAGGCCGTAATAGATCGCGCCGTTGCCGCCGGTGGCGTAGAGGCGGGCCGCACCGCGGATGGTCTCGGCCGGAACGCCCGACAGCTTCTCGACTTCCTCGGGGCTGTGGCGCGGATCCGAGACGAACTCGGCATAATCCTGGAATTCCGACCAGTCGCAGCGCTCGCGGATGAACTTCTCGTCGAACAGTCCTTCGGTGACGATGACATGCGCGATCGCGGTAACCACGGCGACGTTGGTGCCCGGCTTCAGCGCCAGATGATGCTCGGCCTCGATATGGGCCGACTTCACCATTTCGGTGCGGCGCGGATCGATGACGATAAGCTTGGCGCCGGCGCGCAGGCGCTTCTTCAGGCGCGAAGCGAACACCGGGTGGGCCGACGCAGGGTTGGCGCCGATGATCAGCGCGACATCGGTGTCCTCGACCGAGTCGAAGTCCTGGGTACCGGCCGACGTGCCATAGGTCTGGCCGAGGCCGTAGCCGGTCGGCGAGTGGCAGACGCGGGCGCAGGTGTCGACGTTGTTGTTGCCAAAGCCCTGGCGGATCAGCTTCTGCACGAGGAAGGTTTCCTCATTGGTGCAGCGCGACGAGGTTATGCCGCCGATGGCGCCGCGGCCGTACTGATACTGGATGCGGCGGAATTCCTTGGCCGTGTGTGTCAGCGCCTCTTCCCACGACACTTCACGCCACGGATCGGTGATCTTGTCGCGGATCATCGGGTTGAGGATGCGCTCCTTGTGCGTGGCATAACCATAAGCGAAGCGGCCCTTGACGCAGGAGTGGCCACGGTTGGCCTTGCCGTCCTTCCACGGCACCATGCGCACCAGCTCGTCGCCGCGCATCTCTGCCTTGAACGAGCAACCGACACCGCAATAGGCGCAGGTGGTGACGACCGAGTGCTCGGGCTGGCCGATCTCGATCACAGACTTTTCCGTCAGCGTCGCCGTCGGGCAGGCCTGCACGCAGGCGCCGCAGGAAACGCACTCGCTGTCGAGGAACAGTTCATGCGCGCCGGGCGAGACACGGCTGCCGAAGCCGCGGCCTTCGATGGTCAGCGCAAATGTGCCCTGCACCTCTTCGCAGGCCCGCACGCAGCGCGAGCAGACGATGCATTTGGACGGGTCGTAGGTGAAATACGGGTTGGACTCGTCCTTGGCCATCCACTTGAAGTTTGCGACGCCGTCATTCTTGGCGCGAACATGGTTGTCGCCTTCATAGCCGTAGCGCACGTCGCGCAGGCCGACGGCACCCGCCATGTCCTGCAATTCGCAGTCGCCATTGGCGGCACAGGTCAGGCAGTCGAGCGGGTGATCGGAGATGTAGAGCTCCATCACGCCCTTGCGGATGTCCTTGAGGCGGCCGGTCTGGGTATGCACGACCATGCCGGGCATGACAGGCGTCGTGCAGGACGACGGCGTGCCGTTGCGGCCTTCGATCTCGACCAGGCAGAGGCGGCAGGAGCCGAAGGCGTCGACCATGTCGGTGGCGCAGAGCTTCGGGATGGCGATGCCCGCTTCCATCGAAGCGCGCATGATCGAGGTGCCTTCGGGCACGGTGACCTCGAAGCCGTCGACGGTCAGCGTGACCTGCTTTTCGGACTTGGAGGCAGGGGTGCCGAAGTCGATTTCGTGAATGAGACCCATGATGTCGTCTCCTATTCCGCTGCCTGGGCGACCGCTGCCGGCCGGAAGTCTTCGGGGAAATGGTGGATGGCGCTCATGACAGGGTACGGAGTAAAACCGCCGAGAGCGCAAAGGGATCCAAACTTCATCGTGTTGCAGAGGTCGGTCACCAGCGCGAGCTGCTTTTCCGGCTCGATGTTCTGCTTGAGCTTGTCGAGCGTTTCGACACCGCGCGTCGAGCCGATGCGGCAGGGCGTGCACTTGCCGCAGCTTTCGATGGCGCAGAATTCCATGGCGAAGCGCGCCTGCTTCAGCATGTCGGCGCTGTCGTCGAACACGGTGATACCGGCATGGCCGATCAGGCCATCACGCTTGGCGAACTCCTCATAGTCGAATGGCGTGTCGAACAGAGCGCGCGGGAAATAGGCGCCGAGCGGGCCGCCGACCTGCACCGCCTTGACCGGACGACCGGTCGCCGTGCCGCCGCCGATCTCGTCGACGATCTCGCCCAGCGTCAGGCCGAAGGCAACTTCGAACAGGCCGCCATGCTTGACGTTGCCGGCGATCTGGATCGGGATGGTGCCGCGCGAGCGGCCCATACCGAAGTCCTTGTAATACTGCGCGCCCTTGTCCATCACGATCGGCACCGAGGCGAGCGAAATCACGTTGTTGATGACTGTCGGCTTGCCCAACAGGCCCTGGATCGCCGGCAGCGGCGGCTTGGCACGGACCACGCCGCGCTTGCCTTCGAGGCTGTTGAGCAGCGAGGTTTCCTCGCCGCAGACATAGGCGCCGGCGCCCGAGCGGATTTCGATGTCGAAGCCCTGGGAGGATCCAAGCACGCTCTTGCCGAGCACGCCGGCGCGACGGGCAACTTTCACCGCCTTTTCCATGACAGTGATGGCGTGCGGATATTCGGAGCGGATGTAGACGTAACCCTTGGTGGCGTGGGTGGCGAGGCCGGCGATCGCCATGCCCTCGATCAGCACGAACGGGTCGCCTTCCATGATCATGCGGTCGGCGAAGGTCGCCGAGTCGCCTTCGTCGGCATTGCAGACGATGTACTTCTGATCGGCCGCGGTATCGAGAACGGTCTTCCACTTGATGCCGGTCGGGAAGCCGGCGCCGCCGCGGCCGCGCAGGCCGGACTCGGTTACCTGCTTGACGATGTCGGCCGGCGCCATCGATACGGCCTTGCGCAGACCGGCAAGGCCGCCATGAGCTTCGTAATCTTCCAGCGAAATCGGGTCGGTGATGCCGCAGCGGGCGAAGGTCAGGCGCGTCTGCTTGGCGACAAACGGCAGCTTTTCCGGATCGCCGAGCGACAGCTTGTGCTGGCCGCCATTGGCCAGGCCGGCGTCGAACAGCGAAGCGACGTCCTTGGCAGAGACCGGACCGTAGGCAACGCGACCGGCTTCGGTCTTTACTTCAACCATCGGCTCGAGCCAGTACAGGCCGCGCGAACCGTTACGCACGATCCTGGCGTCGATGCCGCGTGCAGCAATTTCCTTCTCGACCGCCTTGGCGACCTTTTCGGCGCCGAGCGACAGTGAACCCGAATCGCCGGGAATGTAGATCGTCACGCTCATGAGCGGATCTCCTCGGCGATTTCATCGATCTTGTCGGCGTCGAGACGGCCGATCACTTCGCCGTCGAGCATCGCGGCAGGAGCACAGGCGCACAGGCCGAGGCAATAGATCGGCTCCAGCGTCACTGCGCCATCCTTGCTCGTCTCGTGGAAACCGATGCCGAGCTTCTGCTTGATCTGGGCGGCGATCGCGTCGCTGCCCATCGACTGGCAGGCTTCGGCCTGGCAGACCTTGAGCACGTGCCGGCCGGCCGGGTGATGGCGGAAATCGTGATAGAAGGTGAAGACGCCGTGCACTTCGGCACGCGACAGGTTCAGTGCCTCGGCGATGATCGGCAGGGTTTCCTGCGGAACATAGCCAAACTCTTCCTGGACACCATGAAGGATCGGGATCAGCGGACCCTCGAGGTTCTTCAATTCGCTTATCACCGCAGCGGTTCGCTCGGCGAGTTCGGTACTTGCTGGCTGCATGACCACGCAGCGCCCTCCCTGACTTCGCGCCGTTCCCTTGGCGCAGTATGTCTATTGAACCCGATCCAAGGGGCCGGAATCAATAAAGCTGTTTCGTCGTATGATAAAAATTTTCTATCGAGTGGACGAAAGCAGGGGGTAGTGTAGGTCAGGACCTGCGGCGGAAATCGCCTGCCAGCGCCATGGCTTCGTCAAGCAGCGCCTGCACCAGCGTGGTGTTCGGATCGCGCTTGGCGACCACCAGTCCGACAGTGTGGCTGGCATCGGGTTCGACGATCGGTATTGCACGGATCGGTTCGGCAAAACCGAATGTTTCCGCGAGGTTGAGCGGCATGATCGACGACCATTTGCCGGTCCTGATGTGCGAGAAAAGCACGATCATCGAGTTCGATTCCAGCGTCGGCCGCACCTGAACGCCGGCATCTGCCAGGTGCTGATCGATGATGCGGCGGTTCTGCATGTCGGGGGTGAGCAGGCACAGCGGCAGCGTGCTGACCTCTTCCCATGTCACCTTGTCACGATCGGAATATTCGTTCCCCGCCGCCGTGATCAGCTGGTAGCGCTCTGCATAGAGCGGCACGCTGGTCACCCGGCCGAGCGGCTCGTTGTCGAGATAGGTGATTCCCGCGTCGATCTCGAAATTTCCGAGCAGCGACAGAACCTCGATCGAGGTGCGCGAGAGGATCGAGAAGGTGACGCCGGGGTGCTTGTCGCGGAACGGCGTCGTCAGCCTCGGCACCATGGCAAGCGCCGTCGGGATGGCGGCAATGCGGATTCGTCCGGACAGGCCGTGCCGAGCGGCACGCATCTCCTCGCGCATGGCGCGAGTGTCGCCGACGATGCGCCGCGCCCAGTCCAGCACCTGCCGTCCCTCGGGCGTCAGGCCCTGAAAGCGCGAGCCGCGCTGCACCAGCATCACGCCAAGGATGTCCTCGAGCTGCTTGATGCCGGCCGACAGCGTCGGCTGGGTGACGCCGCATTCCTCGGCGGCGCGCCCGAAATGTTGCTCTCTTGCGAGCGCGATGAAGAACTCAAGCTTGTCGATCATGCCGGAAAACTATCCGGCGTCGGTCGAATTAGCCAGTCTTCACAAGGGACTACCGCATCAAAATCACTGGTTGATCAGGTTGAGGATGTTGCCGTCGGGATCCTTGAACCAGGCAACCCGCAAGTCGCCGAAGACATGGACGTCGCCTTCGAGCCTGACATCGGGCATGTCGTAGTGCTCGAACGCCACGCCCTTCGACCTCAGCTCATTGACGAGGCCGTCGATCCGGTCGCCGACGGCCCAGGTGACCGAGGTCGCCTTGTTCGTTCCGGCATAGTCCGAGCGGTAGACGTTGATCACAGTGTCGCCGCTCTTCAGCACCGACACCTCGTCGCCCATGTGCTCGACCTCGCTGAGACCGAGCGTGTTTTGGTAGAAGGCCCTGGCGCGTCCGAGATCCCTGACGGCCACATTGGCAACGGCATTGATTTGACCAAGCATGTCAGTCTCCTCTCTGTTGCCCCCGCATTGGGGCAAAGCCCCGGTTGAACATAGTGCCGCCCGGTTGGGCGGCAGGTCTTGCTGTGCTGAGACTGGTAAACTCACGAGCCGGCAAGGCGTTTCCGTTCGGCGATCGCCTTGATGCTCGCGAGGCCCTTTTCGAAGTCTTTGCCGACCATTTTGTCGAAGTTCATGAACACCTGCATCACCTTGGACATGAACGGTGACGGACCGGTCATTTCCCAGTTCAGGCGCGTCTTTCCGGCCCTCGGTTCCATGGTGAAGCGGGCCTCATTGTGCGCTTCGAACGGCTTCAGGAAGTCGAGCTTGATGACAACCTTGTTCGGTGCCACAGCTTCGGTGATCTCCATCCGGCCGCTGCCGACCTTCTTGTTACCGTCCCATTCGTAGACCGCGCCGCGGCCGGTGCTCGCACCGCTCATCTTGCGCTTGAGGTCGGGGTCGAGCGCCTCCCATGGCGACCAGTCGCGCCAATTGTGGAAGTCATTGATCAGCGAAAAGATGGTATCAGGGTCTGCGTCGACATCGGTCGTACGCCGGATCGAGAAGATAGCGGGTTTGGTCGCGGCGATCGCCAGGATGATGAGGATCGCGAGCACGAGCAGCCCGAGGATGATGGCAAGAACCTGCATTGTCGTCTCCTGAGGATGGCTGGTTCAGCGGCGGAATGGGATCAGCGCCTGCAGACGCGGATCGCGCAGATACAGCCCGCCCCAGGCCATCAGCCCGAGATAGACGCCGAACAAGGTGTGCGAAAACATCGGATTGCCGATGCGCAGGTGGATGGCGATGGCGCCGCCGAGATAGCCGGTCAGAAGGATCGCGCCGAGGATCGCAGTGCGTGGCCAGGCGTAGAGGATGGTGCATGCCAAGGTCAGCACGCCGAGTGTGCGTGCGAGCTCCGAAGGCAGGCCGAGCGTCGCCATGGTGTCGTGCACGACCTGCAGCGGCACCAGCTTGATTGCGCCGTCAAACAAAAGGAAGACAATGACCAGGCCGCTGAGAACGCGCCCGGTCCACAGGGCGCCATTGGAAATTGCGGGAGTTGCAACTGCAGTATTCATTGTCAGGTTTCCTCGTAATGCCGCTAGTTTGAAATTATTCGCCAGCGTTGCCGCTGCTGATCATCCAGGGTGTTCCGAACTTGTCCTTCAGCATGCCGAACCCCTTGGCCCAGAATGTCGGGGCAAACGGCATGGTGACAGTTCCGCCATCGGCAAGGGCTGCGAAGATGCGCTCGGCGCGGGCAAGGTCGCCGAGGTCGACCGAGATCGAGAATCCGCCCATTTCGCTCGCATATTGTGGCGGCGAGTCCGACGCCATCAGCGACTGGTCACCGATCGACAGTTGCACGTTCATCACCTTGTCCTGCCAGTCCGCAGGCATGCTGCTCTCGCCGGGTTCGTCACGATAGGTCACCAGGCCGACGACCTGTCCGTCGAACACGTCGGCGTAGAACTCGAAAGCCTCACGGCAATTGCCGTTGAAGAAGAGGTAATTGACGAATTTCATCACGGTTCTCCGGGTGATTGCTCTCCATATGCCCCAAGGACGCAGCAGGCAGCGCCGATCCTACATCCCTGCTGAAGTTTCTTTGCCGGTGTAACATGGCGCCGGATCAGGCACTTGCCAGCGGTCAGGATCCGGCTGCCATTTCGGGTAGCTTGGTTCTTCCGCCAAACTGCATTATCTCAGGCTCGACACAGAGCAGCAGGTTCGTCACATGACAGTCACCAAGGAAATCGTTGTCGAGCGTCTCAAGACGGTCAACGGCCCGGATTTCTCAGGCAACATCGTCGATCTCGGATTGGTTTCCGACATCTTCATCGCCGACGGCAAGGTGTTCTTCTCGATCACCGTGCCGGCCGCCCGCGCCCAGGAGATGGAGCCGCTGCGTGCCGCGGCCGAACGCGTCGTCAAGGCGATCCCGGGCGTCAACGGCGCCGTCGTCGCCCTGACCGCAGAGAAAAAGGGCGGCGGCATGGAAGCGCCGGTGCCGCAGAAGCCAGCCCTTCGTCCGGCGCCCGCACCGGCGGCACGGCCTGCTCCGCACGCACCGGCTTCGCAGTCGCAGGGCAAGCGCGGAGTTCCCGGCATCGCCTCGATCATCGCCGTTGCTTCCGGCAAGGGCGGCGTCGGCAAGTCGACGACTGCCGTCAACATTGCGCTTGGCCTCGCTGCCAACGGCCTCAAGGTCGGCGTGCTCGACGCCGACATCTACGGCCCGTCAATGCCCAAGCTGCTTGGCATCCATGGCCGCCCGGAAACCGTCGACGGCAAGATCCTTAAGCCGATGCAGAAGTATGGCCTCAAGGTCATGTCGATGGGTTTCCTCGTAGATGAGGAGACACCGATGATCTGGCGCGGCCCGATGGTCATGTCGGCGCTCACCCAGATGTTGCGCGAGGTCGAATGGGGTCCGCTTGACGTGCTCGTCGTCGACATGCCGCCCGGCACCGGCGATGCCCAGCTGACCATGGCCCAGCAGGTGCCGCTGGCGGGTGCGGTCATCGTCTCGACGCCGCAGGATCTGGCACTGATCGACGCGCGCAAGGGTCTGAACATGTTCAAGAAGGTCGACGTGCCGCTGCTCGGCATCGTCGAGAACATGAGCTATTTCATCGCCCCCGACACCGGCGCGCGCTACGACATCTTCGGCCATGGCGGCGCCAGGCGGGAAGCCGAACGCCTCGGCGTCACCTTCCTCGGCGAAGTGCCGCTGGAAATGGGCATCCGCGAGAGCTCCGACGCGGGAACTCCTGTGACGGTCGCCAGGCCGGACAGCGCCCAGGCGCAAACCTATCGCGCCATTGCCTCCAAGGTCTGGGAGCGGCTGCAGGAAGAGCAGGGCGCTGCAGCGGCAGCGACACCGACGATCGTGTTCGAGTAGCCACCGCTAGGGATTGGGTGCTGAACAATAGGCCGCGCGGACGATTCTGGAGGTCGCGTGCTTCGCACCTCTCGTGCCGTCTGCTTCGGCGCTCTCAGGCCCCGGCTCAGGCCGGGGTTTCTTGTTTGTGGACGGCAATTCGGGCAGCTTGGATCCGGTCCAGCGAATGGCCAGGCGGTCGCGCCTCAGCTCTCCCGCACCGGTATACGTCTCATCTCAAATCCCGTCTTGGTCGTCTGGAAGCCTGCGTTGCGGTAGAAGCCCAGCGTCGCCGGTTCCTTGGAACTCGTGAGCAACATCACCTTGTAGCAGCCGAGCGACCACGCCTCCTCGACGGCCGTGAGCAGCACTGCCTTGCCATGGCCCCGGCCGCGGAAGTCGGCATGCGTCACGACATTCTCGATCAGCGCGTAGTTGGCGCCGCCACGGACGAAGTTCGGCACCACCACAAGCGTGCAGGTCGCCACCTGCCTTCCGTCGACCAGGCCGAGCAAGATGCCGCTCGGCCCGTAATGCGAGAACCGCTCCCAGATCTCCCCCGCATGCCCGGTGCAGACCGGCTCGTCAGGCACGAGATGGCGATAGAGCTGCACCAGTTCGGGCAGGTCCTCGCGGGTCGCCCGGCGGATGGTCAGCTCGTCGGCCATGGGTTTTCCTTCGGGGTGGCTGGATGCCAGTGGGTGTTGCCGATGGGCCCCGCTCAGGCCTCGCGTGCCAGATAGGCGGGCAAATCGGCGATCGAATCGAGCACCACGTCGGCCATCGGCGTCAGCGATTCCCGCGTGCCGGTGCCCGACAGCACGGCGATGGCCAGGGCGCCGCCAGCCTTGGCCATCTCGAGGTCGTGACGATTGTCGCCGACCATGGCGATCTCCGACGGCTTGAGGCCGGTGAGGTCGGAAAAGGCATGGATCGCATCGGGCGCCGGCTTGGGGTTGGCGACGGCGTCGTAGCCATAGGCCGCGTCGAACAGCTGGGCGATGCCGAGCGAAAGCAGCGTCTTCTCCGCGCCGCCGGTCGAATCGTTGGTGGCGACGCCGAGGCGGAAGCCGGCGCTGTGCAGGTTCGCCAGCGCATCCTTGCTGCCCGGCAGCGGCACGGCCTTGGCCGAGCCCTGCTCGGCCGATACCTGGTCGAACATCCTGATCAGGTCAGAGCGCTCGCTGGCGGTTGCGCCGGGATACCAGAGCGCGACGATATCGGCGTTGGTGCCGGCGGCAAAAACCGAGTCGGCCTTGAAGCAATGGGCGCCGAAATCGTAACCGGCTGCTTCCATCAGCGCGGTTGCCTGCGCCTGGTCGCCATCCGCCGCCTTCAGCGCCATCATTTCGCCGATGGCGAACCACGTCGCCTGGAAATCGACAAGGGTCCCGTCCTTGTCGAAAAGTATGCCCTTGATGCCCCTCAAATCACTCACTCCTCCGACCGTGCGCCCCGGCGGAAGGCCGAATGCGCAGGTGCAATGCCAGGGGCGCCGTCCGCTTCTATTGCCCGCGCGGCGCTCTGAGGCGGTGGATATGCTCCACGAGGCCGGCTGTCGAGGAGTCATGACGCGCGGCATTTTCTCGCCCATCCACGACAGGCAACAAGCCGGTGGCCAGTTCCTTGCCGAGTTCGACGCCCCATTGGTCGAAGGCGTTGATGCCGAACAGCTGCGCCTCGACGAAGACGCGGTGCTCATACAGCGCAATCAGCCGGCCGAGCATGTAGGGGTCGAGCTTACGGTAGAGGATCGTCACCGACGGGCGATTGCCCGAGAAAACGCGGTGCGGCGCGATCTTGTCGACCTCCTCCGGCTTGATGCCCTTGGTCAGCATCTGCCGCCGTGCTTCCTCGAGCGTACGGCCCTTCATCAACGCTTCCGACTGCGCCAGGCAGTTGGCAAGCAGCAGGTCATGGTGTTCCTGCAACTCAGGTTCATGGCCTTCCGCCGCCGCGAGGAACTCGACCGGAATGAAGTCGGTGCCCTGGTGCAGCAACTGAAAGAAGGCGTGCTGGCCGTTGGTGCCCGGCTCGCCCCACACCAGCGGACCCGTCGGCGTCACCACGCCGCCGCCCGATATCGTCACGCTCTTGCCGTTCGATTCCATGTCGAGCTGCTGCAGATAGGCTGGCAGGCGCGACAGGCGCTGGTCGTAGGGGATGACGGCGCGGGCCGGATAGCTGCACACCACCCGGTGCCAGAAGCCGATCAGCCCCATCAGCACCGGAATGTTCTTGAGCAGCGGCGCCGTGGCGAAATGCTTGTCCATGGCATGCGCGCCGGCCAGGAATTCGCGGAAGTTCTTCGGCCCGATGGCGATCATGATCGGCAGGCCGATCGCCGACCATAGCGAATAACGCCCGCCGACCCAGTCCCAGAAGCCGAACACGCGCGACGGCTCGATGCCGAAGGCGGCAACCTTGTCGAGAGCCGTCGATACGGCGGCGAAATGGTGGCCCACCGCCTTTGCCCCCAGCTTCTCCTCGACCCAGCGCCGCGCAGTGGCGGCATTGGTCATGGTCTCGACCGTGGTGAAGGTCTTCGACGCGATGATGAACAGCGTCGTGCCGGCGTCGAGCCCCTTCAGCGTGTCATGGATGTGGGCGCCGTCTATGTTGGAGACGAAATGCGCGCGCGGCCCGTCATGATAGGGCGCCAGCGCCAGCGTCGCCATGGCAGGGCCAAGGTCGGAACCGCCGATGCCGATATTGACGATATCGGTAATCTTTTTGCCGGTGGCACCCGCCGCCTTGCCCGAGCGGACGTCGTCGGCGAAAGCCGACATGGCATCGAGCACGGCATGCACGTCAGTCGTCACGTCGTGGCCGTCGAGCATCACCCGTTCGCCGCGCGGATTGCGCAGCGCCGTGTGCAGCACGGCCCGGTCCTCCGTGACGTTGATGCGCTCGCCGGCGAACATCGCTGCACGCCTGCCTTCGAGATCGACCGACTGCGCCAGCTTTTCCAGCAGCGCCATGGTCTCGGCGTCGACGGCGCATTTCGACCAGTCGAGCAGAAGGTCACCGTCGGAGGCGGAAAAATGCTGGAACCGCTTCGGGTCGGAAGCGAATGCCGCCCTGAGATTCTTCGGTGCGTCCTGATGGTGGTTGCGAAGTGCGGCCAGTGCCGCCTTGAATGGTTGGTCGATCACCTGGGAACTCCGGAAATGTCAGCTGCTGGCATCATCCTAGCAGACCTTGGGACTGATTGAGAGGCGTCGCGGCGGACTATCGCCGCAAATTTCAATCGATTCAACTGGTGTCTTTCAATCGATTTAATCCGTGTCGTCTGCAACCGTCGCTCGAAAGGTTCACTGGCATAAATCTATAAGATTAGAAAAATTGATTGGTGCAACTGCTTGTGCCAAGGATAGCTTTCTATGGTCCAGCGAAGTCAAAAGACTGGACATGCAGGAAACGTCCCCATGCCACAGCGAAACGATACGGCCATCTGGTCAGGCTTGTTCAGAATTTCGGCGGAATCAGGTCAGACGCTCCAGGCCCAGATCCGACAGGCGATCGTTGCCGCCATTCTCGACCGTCAGATCGCGGCTTCGATGCCGCTGCCGTCGTGCCGCATCCTGGCCGAAAAACTGGGTGTCGCGCGCGGCACAGTGGTGCTGGCGTTCCAGCAGCTTGTCGACCAGGGTTTCCTCGTCGCGCGTGAGCGCCGGGGCCACTTCGTGAATCCCGAAGTTCTGGCGACACCGGCCAAGCCGCAGCAGAAGAGCCCCGATCAGGCCAATGAAATCGATTGGAAGGCGCGCCGCCAGATCGCCGCCTCCGACATGCAGCCGCCGGCCAAGCTCGATAACTGGATCAAGTCGTCCTATCCCTTCGTCTACGGTCAGTTCGACCCGACGCTGTTTCCGACCGCCGAATGGCGCGAGTGCAACCGCATGGCGCTGGCCGTGCTCGAGATTCGCAACTGGGCGGCCGACATGGTAGACCGCGACGATCCGCTGTTGATCGAACAGATCCAGGCGCGTCTGCTGCCGCGTCGCGGCATCTTCGCCAATCCGGACGAGATCATCGTCACGCTCGGCGCCCAGAACGCGCTCTACATGCTGGCCACGCTGTTGATGAGCAAGGGCTCCAAGGTGGCGATGGAGGATCCGGGCTACCCCGACGCGCGCTCGATCTTCCGTCTCGCCGGCGCCGACATCGAGCCTGTTCCGGTCGACCATTCGGGTATCGTCACCTCGGCGATCCCGTCTGATGCCGGCTTTGTCTTCGTCACGCCGAGCCACCAGTGCCCGACCATGGTGCCGCTGAGTGCCGAGCGCCGGCAGGACCTGCTGGCGCGCGCCACGCGCAACAACCAGATCATCATCGAGGATGGCTATGACAGCCAACTGCTCGATGAAGCGCCGCAACAGGCCTTGAAGAGCCTCGATCGCTCCGGCCGCGTCGTTTATGTCGGCTCGATGTCGAAGACGCTCGCGCCCGGCCTGCGCCTTGGCTACATCGTCGCCTCGGCCGACCTCATCGCCGAACTGCGCGCATTGCGCCGTTTCATGCTGCGCCACCCGCCGGCCAACAACCAGCGCGCAGTGGCGTTGTTCCTGTCGCTCGGCCATCACGAGGCGCTGGTGCGCCGCCTCTCCACCGCTTTTGGCGAGAGGCGCAAGCGATTGGTCCAGGCGATCTCGGCTTTTCTGCCAGAATGGCAGTCGACCGACTCGGCCGGCGGCACGTCTTTGTGGCTGGAAGGCCCCCGCGGCACCGACTCGCGCGGTCTTGCGGCAGCGGCAGCGGCGCGCTCGGTCATCATCGAGCCGGGTGAGCGTTTCTTCGAGCATTCCGATAAGCCGACACGCTTCATGCGGCTGGGCATCTCCTCGATCGCGCTCCAGCACATCGAGCCTGGAATCCGCGAACTGGCAACCGCTGCCGGCCGTCGGCCCGCGGCTGCGTGATCCCTCGGCAACGCTGCCCGCCTCCTCGCGCGTAGCGTTGCACCACTTTGTCCAGCTTCCGATCCCTGCCTGATTTCGGCTCCGATTTCAGGCCTATCGTCCATGCCGGCCGCCGCTTCGTGCCGCCGCGCATATATGAGCGCTCTGGCATATCCGGCGCAATCTGCTGGCCCATAGTCTGGGCCAATGGACGTTGCATAGTCGCGCAAAGGGAACGAGGCGACACGACGGTGGCATAATCACTGCGGGCCAGCCTCACACGAATTCGGAGGACCTGCATGTCAGTTGCCGTCGAAAGCCATGACCTGTCTGCGGAACAACGCTCACGAAGGTCCGGTGGCAGGGAGGCGCGACGGGCGATGCGCGCCGCTCCGCTGGCCGACGACATCCGCCCCGTGCGGGCCGGCCTGGAGGGCGGCACCTTCAAGGCATTGGGCCAGAACGATCTCGAACGCATCCACGAGGCGGTACTGACCCTGCTCGAAACCGTCGGCTTCGCCAACGCCATCCCGAGCTGCATCGAGGCGCTGAAGCGGGTCGGCGCCAGCTACGGCGACGACGGACGCATCCGCTTCCCCAGGGAATTGGTGCTGTCGACCATCAGGAACGCCGCCCGCAACTTCACGCTCTGCGGCCAGGACCCGAGGCGCGACATGGTGATTCAGGGCAGGCGGGTCCACTACGGCACCGCAGGTGCCGCCGTTCACCTCGTCGACGTCGAGAAACGCGAATACCGCGAAAGCCTGCTGCAGGACATCTACGACGCCGCCCGCATCGTCGACGGGCTCGACAACATTCACTTCTTCCAGCGTCCGATGGTGCCGCGCGACATCCCAGACCCGCTGGAGATGGACTTCAACACGCTTTATGCCTGCGTCTCGGGCACCTCCAAGCATGTCGGCACCAGCTTTACAGTGCGTGAGAACGTCGCCCCTGCCTTGCAGATGCTCTACGAAATCGCTGGCGGCGAGGAAAATTTCCGCGCCCGTCCCTTCGTCTCCAATTCCAACTGCTTCGTCGTGCCGCCGATGAAGTTCGCCGAGGACGCCTGCGGCGTGCTCGAAGCCTGCGTCGAGGGTGGCATCCCGATTCTTTTGCTCTCCGCCGGTCAGGCCGGGGCTACGGCACCGGCGGCGATTGCCGGCGCTGTCGTCCAGGCAGTGGCCGAGGTGCTCGCCGGCCTCGTCTATGTCAACGCGCTGAAGCCGGGCCATCCCGCCATCTTCGGCACCTGGCCCTTCGTCTCCGACCTGCGCACCGGCGCCATGTCCGGCGGTTCGGCCGAGCAGGCGCTGCTGACTTCAGCCTGCGCCCAGATGGCCCAGTTCTATGACCTGCCCGGTGGCTCGGCCGCCGGCATGGCCGACTCCAAGCTGCCCGACATCCAGTCCGGCTACGAAAAGGGCATCACCAATGTCATGGCCGGGCTGTCCGGGCTCAATCTGGTCTATGAATCCGCCGGCATGCATGCCTCGTTGCTCGGCTTTTGCCTGGAAAGCCTGATCATCGACAACGACATGCTGGGCCAATGCCTGCGCTGCGTGCGCGGCATCGAGGTCTCCGATGAGGCGCTGTCCATCGCCACCATCTCCGAAGTCTGCCTCAACGGCCCCGGCCATTATCTCGGCAACGAGCAGACGCTCCGGCTGATGCAGACCGAATATTTCTATCCCGCCGTGGCCGACCGCTTCTCGCCCAAGGAATGGAACGAAAAGGGCAAGCCGGATCTGCTCGGCAAGGCGATCGCGGAGAAGAGACGCATCCTTGCCGAGCGTTTTCCGCGACATATCTCGCGTACCCTCGACGACAGGCTGCGCGCCCAATTCGGCGAGCTGATCAAGCTGCCGCGCTCGGGCATGGGCGGGTAACGCCAGAAAGTCCTGGCGGTATTTCAACAGACCTGCTGTGCGGCCTAGGCTGCGCGTGAAGACTCGGCCACTCGTGCGGCAAGTGCCTTCGCATGAGCCACAATGTCGAAGCCGGGCGCGTTGGCCACGTCCATTCCGAGCGGGACACCCGCGTCGAGAATACGCCGCGCCGCGACATGGACGCGGTTGGCGTTGATCGTCTCGACGGCAGCCAACTGCTGGTCGCGGAAGCATAGCGCGACATGACCGTCATTGACTGCCAGTGTCTGCACCACATCGTCAGGCTGCCTCACTCCCACCATCTTAAGCTTGAGCTCGCCGATATCGCTCCAGAACCAGGGCGTCTCCGGTGTCAGATGGGGCTTGCCGCAGAGCTGGGCCGCGATGCGGCGTGCCTGGAAGGTGGCATTGGCCACGCTCTCCAGCCGGACGCCGCCACGCAGCCGCGCACAGTCGCCAATGGCGGAGATGTTGGCAGCCGACGTCGCCAACGCGTCGTCGACCAAGATGCCGTCGTCGACGTCGAGCCCGGCATGGTCGGCGAGCTCGACACTGGGCACGGCGCCGATGCCGATGGCAACAAGCTCCGTCGCGCACCACCTGCCGTCGCCCAGCCGAACGCCGGTCACGCGGTGCCTGTTGCCTTCGAAACCGGTAATATCGGCGCCGACGATGGTCGCGATGCCCATCTCCCGCAGCGCCGTCGCTAACACCTTGGCCGTCCCCTCGGACACCGAGCGGCTCAGAGGCAGCGGACGCGACGCGGCGATGGTCACCTTCACGCCGCGCCTGGCCAGTACGGCGGCCACCTCGAGGCCGAGATAACCCGCACCAACGACGAAGGCCCTCGTGCCGACGACGACGGACGAGGCCAGCCGGTAGGCGTCGCCGAGATCGCGGATCGAGACGATGCCCTTCAGCTCCTCGCCGGGAACCGCAAGCCGGCGGTTGCGCGCGCCGGTAGCGAGGATCAACTGGTCATAGGCAAGCTGTTCGCCGCTCCCCAGAGTCAAACGCTGCCTCCTGGCGTCAATTTCTTCCACCGCCGTACCGCGCTGCAGCCTGATGCCCTGCGTCGCGTAGAACGCCGCCGGCCTGAGCGCGATCGCCTCGTCGGTCAGCCCCTCGGCAAAGCGCTTCGACAGCGGCGGGCGATGATAGGGCAGGGTGCTTTCTGCACTGACCAGCTCGACGTCCCCGTCAAAACCCTCGTCGCGCAGCGAGGCCGCCGCCTGCACGCCGGCGTGGCCGGCACCGACAATGACGATGCGCTCCATCAGGCGGCTCCCGGGATCGCCACGCTCAGGCCGTTCAGTTCGGGACCGAGCTTGATCTGGCAGGCAAGGCGGCTCTGTTCGGTCACGTCCTCGGCCAGCGACAGCATGTCGGTCTCGTCGTCGGCCGGCGCCGGCAGCCTGCCTGTCCAGTCCAGGGCGACATGGACGTGGCAGGTGCCGCATGAGCAGCCGCCGCCGCATTCGGCGACGATGCCCTTGATGCCGGCGCCAAGGATGGCGCTCAGCAGCGTGCCGCCGGGCTCGGCGCTCAGCAGGCGGGTGTTGCCGTCGGCTTCGGTGAAGTTGATTTCGATCATGTCACACCCTCAGTAGAGCGTCCGCTGGTCGCCCGCGCGGATCCATTCGATCATCTCGTCCTTGTCGAGCCCGGCGATCTGGTCGGCCAGAACGGCACCCAGCGGCGGAAAATCCTCGCGCCTGGCAAAGGTCGCCGGGCTCCAGACCTTGGAGCGGATGACCGCCTTGGCACAGTGGAACAGCGCCTCGCGGACCCGGATGCGGATGGCGACCGGTGGCGTCTTGCCCTGGAAGGCAAGCTGCTCCAGCTCCGGCCCGACGACGAGGTCGGCCTCGCCATTGATGCGCAGGATCTCGCCCAGCCCCGGCACCAGGAACAGGCAGCCGACACGCGGGTTGTCGAGGATGTTCTCCATCGTATCGAGCCGGTTATTGCCGGGCCGGTCGGGGATCAGGATCGTTTGCCTGTCGATCGCCTTGACGAAGCCGGCGGGGTCGCCGCGCGGCGACACGTCGGCGCCGTTGTGACCTTGGGTCGCGATCAACAGGAACGGCGACAGGGACAGGAAATGCAGGCAATGCTGGTCGAGCCGATCGAGCACCTTCTGCACCACCAGGTCGCCGGGCGGCGGAAACATCTCCCTCAGCTTCACGCGGTCGATCGACTGCATCGACTGATCTCCCTTGCTTGCGGCCCATCTCCATAGCGGGCCTGTTCGATCCGCCGCGAGGCTAGCGGAAGCTGGCTTGGAGTCAATAAAGAAATTTCGTTGTTTTACTTTTATATGCTAGCGAGACTGGAATCGAGGGAGGAAACATGGCCAACGGCAATTCGGCGACGCTGACCCGGCGCTACAACCGCACCGTCGTGCTCGACGCGCTGCGCCGCCACGGCAGCCTGTCGCGCATCGAGCTGGCGCGGCTTTCAGGCCTCACGCCGCAAGGCATCCGCAACATCATCGAGGATTTGATCGACACCGGGCTGGTGCGCGAGACCGGCCGCCGGCGCGGCCAGCGCGGCCAGCCGCAGATCGACATCGAGATCAACCCAGGCGCCGGCTATTGCCTCGGCCTGCATGTCGCGGCGGGCGCCTGCCACGCCATCGCGACCGACCTCGCCGGCAACGTCCTGGCGCGGCCGGAGGCGCGCGCCCTAGGCGGCGATCACGGCCAGCAACTGGACGTATTGGGGGCGATCGCGCGCGAGGTGGCCACCGCGGCCGACGGGCTGTCTCGGCTCGGCACAGGTGTCGTGGTCTCGCGTCCGCTTGCCAGCCGCTGGTCGGCGACGGGCGGGCTCGCCGCCGCACAGGCGGATTTCGCCAAGCCCTTCGAGGCCCTGTTTGCGTCGACCCCGCTGGTGTTCGAGAATGACGCCAATGCCGCCGCCATGGCCGAGTACACGCATGGCCGGGCCAAGGGGCGCGGCGACTTCCTCTATCTTTTCCTCGGTGAGGGCGTTGGTGGTGCGATCGTGCAGGGCGGCGTGCCGGTGCATGGCGGACGCGGCAATGCCGGCGAGTTCGGCCACATCCTCATCGAACCCAAGGGACCGAAGTGCCACTGCGGCAATCGCGGTTGCCTGCATGGCTCTCTGGCGCTCGATGGCCTCAGGCGTCTGTTGCCGGCAGGTGCTGCGCTCGCGCCGGAGACCGTTCCGCAATCCTGGCTGGATGGCGCAGCTTCGGCACTGTCTCGAGCGCTCGTCAGCCTCGAGAACATCTTCGATCCCCAGGCGATCGTGCTCGGCGGCACCGCACCTGCCTGGCTGTTGCACAGGCTGGTAGAAAAAATGGGTGATCCCGGCCCGTCGGTTCGTTCGGATATGACAGAGGCACGAGTCGAGGTCAGCGGTCTCGGCCAGAGCTGCGCCCTGATCGGCGCCGCGGCCCTGCCGCTGCTCGCGCTGACTAGCCCGGACCCGGCGACCTTGATGAAGGAGCCTTTGGTCGAGCAGGCTGCCGATTAGTCGGCCGACAACCCGAAGCGTTCGACGACGTCGGGATTGATCAGCTTGGCATGCAGCGCCAGCAGGATGATCTGGGCGTCGAAACTGTCCTCGGCATCGAGCGCGATCTCGATGCGCTGTTCCGCCCGCACGGCCATGTCGCCGCCATTGGCGCCGGCAAAGGCGTCGGCGCCAGCAATGCAGTAGCCGAACAACTGGGCGATGGGCGGATAGGCTGAAGAAGGCGGCTCTTCGGGCCAATGGTCCTTCATCAGGTTGACGATGGTGAGCTTCACCCCCTCCGGCACCAGCGCCGGATGCAGGTCGACCGCGCGCAACGCCGCATCAAGTTCGCGCAGGTCGCTGGAGCGGCCGAACAGGCCGAGGAAACCGAGGGATGATCGTCGTCTGGCCATGGCTTGCGTCCGTTGCGTCGGTTTCCAGTTAGGCGAGGCGAGGGGTGAATTCAAACATCCTCGGACATTCATCGGCAGAATTTCCCGGCGGCGGTGGAATAGTCACCGATGTCTCCCGTTCCTCCCCGGCAATCAGCAAGATTGTCGAACAGGAGATGACAGATGAAAAAGACCCTCGCCATTCTTGGTGCCCTGATCTTCGCCGCACCGCTGGCGCAGACGCCTGCACATGCCGACGACGACATCAGCCGCTTCTTCAAGACGGTCATTGCCGGCGGCAAGAAATCCGACGGCAAGAGCTGGTCGAACAGCTCGTCGAACGCATCGAGCAATTCGAGTTCCAACCGTTCGTCGAACTCGTCCAACAACTCGAGCTCCAACAGCTCGTCCAATTCCTCCAGCAACACGAGTGCGAACTCCTCGTCCAATTCCAGCTCCAATTCGTCGTCGAACTCGAGCTCCAACAGCTCGTCGAACTCGTCGTCCGACGACGATTGATCCCGACGGAAACGCAGAAAAAGGGCCGGTGGTTTGCCACCGGCCCTTTTTCGTACGCCTTGAAAAGGGCGCCTCAGCGCTGGCTGCGGGCGAAGCGGCGATACCAGCCGTCGGTGGAGATGGTGTTGCGGAAGGTGCGGCTGCGGTCATGTTTTTCGTCTTCCCGCTCGGCCCGAATGTCTGCCGAAAGCTCCAGCGCCTTGCGCTCGAAAGGGATGACCTGCGCGATCGGCGCGCCCTTCTCGATGATGTGCAGCCCGTCCGCGCCGGTGGCGAAGAACGGGAAGTGGATCTCGGCCGGATAGCTGTCGGTGTCGACGACGCCCGAGATGATCTCGAAGATGCCATTGGGGCGGTTCAGCGGCTGCACGAACAGGCAGCTCCAGCCCGGTGGGGTACGGATGCTCCAGTAATTATGGAACTTGCACGGCGGCAGCGGCGCGCGCGGATTGCCGGCCACCTGATGGGCGCCGTGGTTGCTGACCAGCGTGCGGTCGAAGTCCCAGGCGGTATCGACCTTCTTGCCGCCGTCCGAAACTTCCATGCGCACGGTTGCCGCCAGCCGGATGATCCAGCCGGCCGTCATGGCGTCGAGAAACGGCATGCATCGTTTGACCGTCAGCCCGCTGTCGCCGGTCGACAGCTTCTCGGGATCGACCGCCGGCAGCTTGCGAAACCAGTCGGGCATGAAGGTCTTGGCCGACACCGGCGGCGGGATCACGCCGTCGTCTTCGGGGCGGCAGAGAAAGCGTATCGCGCGCGGCTTGGGCGTCAGGAACATTCTTGCATCTCCTTGATGATGGCAGGGAGAACGGGCGGGCAGGGCGTCTATTCCATGGCGTGGTCATGCAACCCTTCCGGCCGCTATTTTCGGCCTCGCTTGACAGCGTGGCTTTCCGGTTGTACTTAACAGATAGGTTAATTAACAAGTCTGCTAAATAGATGACCAAAGATCACCTCGACGCCACATTCGCCAGCCTCGCCGACCCGACCCGACGGGCCATCCTTGCCCGGCTTGCGCAGGGCGAGGCGACCGTCAACGAGCTGGCCGAGCCGTTCGAGATGAGCCTGCCGGCGATCTCGCGCCACCTGAAGGTGCTGGAGCGCGCCGGTCTGATCAGCCGCGGCCGCGAGGCGCAGTGGCGCCCGTGCCGGCTGGAGGCGGGGCCGCTCAAGGACATCGCCAACTGGGTCGAGCGCTACCGCCGCTTCTGGGATCAGAGCTTCGACCGCATGGCCGACTATCTCAAGGAACTGCAGACGCCCAGGGGAGACCAGGATGACCGCAAGAACTGACACCGTCGCCGCCCAGTCGCTCGTCCTCGAATTTTCACGTGTCTTCGATGCGCCGCCGGCGCTCGTCTTCCGCATGTGGTCGAGCCCCGAGCATCTCTGCCGCTGGTGGGGGCCGAAGGGCTTTACGTCGAGCTGCGAGACGCACGAGTTCCGTAACGGCGGCAGCTACCATCTGCTCATTCATGGCCACGTCGAGGATGGCATGACCGGCACCTTCCGCGAGGTCGTCGAGAACGAGAGGATCGTCTTCACCTTTGCCTGGGACCACGACCCCGACTGGCAAACGCTGGTGACGGTGACGTTGAAGCCTGAAGGAGACCGCACGCGGCTGACCTTCCGCCAGGAGCCGTTCCTCGACGTCGAAACGCGCGACTCGCATCTGGGCGGCTGGGGCGAATGCCTCGATCGCCTGGCCGACGCGCTTGCCGGCCGACCCGTGCTGTGAAGCTTCGCGCCGGCTGAAGCCGCCGGCGCGCCGACTGCCCGATTGAAACCGCTGTCCCCGATGATCGTTGTCGATCATCGGAACGAACAGCCATGCGAGGAGAAACGAAGATGCTGAAATCCTACCGCGGCAGTTGCCATTGCGGGGCCGTGCATTTCGAATGCCAGCTCGATCTGGCACCCGAAGGCCAACGCTCGACGCCTGAGCTCGACGGCGTCTGGTGGACGTCGAGCTTCCGCTGCAACTGCTCCTGGTGCGCCAAGACCCGTTTCTGGAAGAATTTTGCCCGGCCTGCCGGCTTCCGCGTCACCGCGGGTGCCGACATGCTGACCGAGTACCGCTTCAACTCGTCAGCCATCCGCCACACTTTCTGCAGCCGCTGCGGCGTCCATCCCTTTGCCTCGGCAAGCTTCGACATCATGGGCGGCGACTTCTTTGCGGTGAACATCGCCTGTCTCGACGACATCTCGGCCGACGAACTGGCTGCCGTACCGATCACCTATGAGGACGGCAAGAACGACGCCTGGGACCGGCCACCTGTGGTGACCGCCTACCTCTAGCAGCAAGCATCGGACCTTCGAGCCGTGCATGACGGCCGCCACGGGGCGGCCGATTGGAAACCTGTGTCCAAAAGATGGAGAGTGACATGCAGCATGAAACCGTATCACGAGACGAGTGGGTTGCGGCGCGCCGGACGCTGCTTGCCAAGGAAAAGGCAATGACCAGGGCGCGCGACGCGCTGAGCGCCGAGCGGCGCGAACTGCCCTGGGTCAGGATCGACAAGCAGTATTATTTCGACGCTCCCGAAGCTAGGCTGTCGCTGTCCGACCTGTTCGACGGGCGCAGCCAGCTTTTCGTCAAGCACTTCATGATGGCGCCGGGCCAGCAGCACCATTGCGTCGGCTGCTCGTTCGAGATGGACAATGTCGACAGCGTGCTCGTCCATCTCGAAAACCACGACGTCAGCTACGTTGCGGTCACCCGTGCGCCGCTGGCCGAAGCCGAGGCGCTGAAGGCGCGCATGGGCTGGAAGGCGCGCTTCGTCTCGTCCTTCCGCAGCGACTTCAATTACGACTTCAACGTCTCCTACACGCCTGAGCAATTGGCGGCGAAGCAGGCCGTCTACAACTTCGCGCCACTCGATTTCCCTATCGAGGATCTTTCCGGCGACAGCGTCTTCTACAAGGACGATGACGGCCAGATCTATCAGACCTATTCGACCTTCGGCCGCGGCGCGGAGCAGTTTCTCGGCATCTATGGTTTTCTCGACGTGATGCCCAAGGGCCGCGCCGAGAACGGTCCGTTCCACCTGCTCGCCGACTGGGTCAGGCCGCACGACATGTATGGCAAGGGCGGCATGGTCGAGATGACGGGCCGCTACCACCCGGCGGATTGCGGCTGCGGCAAGCACGGCTGAGCGGGTGATGTGCTGCGCCCTGACAGCGTTGCTCTTCGCCGCGATGGCAGCCTGGCGCCGCTTGCTGAGAGCGGCATCCGGTTGGCATCACCGGGTGCGCTGGGGTGCAGTTGTTGGCACGGCCTTGGCCGTAGGTATCGGGACAGCTGCCGCCGCGCAGCATCTCGGTCACTACGCCGCGCGTGCCGAGACCAACCAGCGCAGCATTCTCGCCGAGATGCTGGCGCAGCCGATCTGCTCCGGCGAAGCCGCAAATGTGGCGGGCGAGCAAACGGCGATCCGCCTCGACTGACTGCGTCTCGGGCTGACCGTGCCCGAGGCGTGATTGTGCCTAGGCAATGATGCTCCCGGGGGTACCTAGTGATTGTCGCGCGGCAGGCCCTTGGTCTGGGCGACGCGCTGGTATTTGACGGCCGGCTTCAGCACCATGCCTTGCGCCAGCTGGTCGACCATGCCGCGCTGGATTTCCTGCCATGGCGTCTGGTGCGCCGGGAAGTGATAGCCGCCATTGTTCTGCAATTCGGCGCGGCGGCGGGCGATCTCGTCGTCGCTGACCAGGATATCGGCGGTACCTTTCCTCAGGTCGATGCGCACCCGGTCGCCCGATTTCAGCAGCGCCAGCCCGCCGCCGACGGCGGCTTCCGGCGAGGCGTTGAGGATCGAGGGCGATCCCGATGTGCCCGACTGACGGCCATCGCCGATGCAGGGCAGCGAGTGGATGCCACGCTTGAGCAGATAGGCCGGCGGCTGCATGTTGACCACCTCGGCGCCGCCGGGATAGCCGACAGGCCCAGCACCTCGCATGAACAGCACCGTATGCTCGTCGATGTTCTCGGCGGGGTCGTCGATGCGGGCGTGATAATCCTCCGGTCCGTCGAACACCTTTGCCGTGCCTTCGAAGGCTTCCGGGTCTTTGGGGTTTGACAGATAGCGGTCACGGAACTCCGGCGAGATCACGCTGGTCTTCATGATCGCGCTGTCGAACAGATTGCCCTTGAGGTTGATGAAGCCGGCGTCCTTCTTCAACGGGTCGGCGACCGACCTGATGACCTTGGGGTCCATGTTCTCGGTGGCGCCGCAGTTCTCGCCCATCGACTTGCCGTTGGCGGTGATCGCGTCGGGGTGCGGCAGCAGGCCGGCCTTCATCAGTTCGGCGACAACAGCCGGCACGCCGCCGGCGTGGTGATAGTCCTCGCCGAGATATTCGCCGGCCGGCTGCAAATTGACCAGCAGCGGCACATGGTGGCCGACCCTCTGCCAGTCGTCATTGTCGAGCGGCACGTCGAGATGACGGGCAATGGCATTGAGGTGGATCGGCGCATTGGTCGAGCCGCCGATCGCCGAATTGATGACGATGGCGTTTTCGAAGGCTTCGCGGGTCATGATGTCGGACGGCTTCAGATCCTCGCGTACCATGTCGACGATGCGCTTGCCGGTCTCGTAGGAGATCTGGCCGCGCTCGCGATAGGGCGCGGGGATCGCAGCCGCTCCGGGCAGCTGCATGCCGAGTGCCTCGGCCAGGCTGTTCATCGTCGTCGCCGTGCCCATGGTGTTGCAATAGCCGACCGACGGCGCCGACGAGGCGACGATGTCCATGAACTGGTTGTAGTCGATCTCGCCCGACGACAGGCGCTCGCGCGACTTCCACACGATGGTGCCCGAGCCGGTGCGTTCGCCCTTGTGCCAGCCATTGAGCATGGGGCCGACCGACAACGCGATCGCCGGTATGTTGACGGTGGCCGCTGCCATCAAAAGCGCTGGCGCAGTCTTGTCGCAGCCGATGGTCAACACCACGCCGTCGAGCGGATAGCCATAGAGCACTTCGACGAGGCTGAGATAGGCGAGGTTGCGGTCGAGCGAGGCGGTTGGGCGCTTGCCGGTTTCCTGGATCGGGTGGCAGGGAAACTCGAACGGCACGCCGCCGGCGGCAACGATGCCGTCGCGCACGCGCTTGGCCAACTCGATGTGGTGGCGGTTGCACGGCGACAGGTCAGAGCCGGTCTGGGCGATGCCGATCAGCGGCTTGCCCGACTGCAGCTCCTCGCGCGTCAGGCCGAAATTCAGGTAGCGCTCGAGATAGAGCGCGGTCATGCCGGGATTGTCGGGATTGTCGAACCACTCCTGCGAACGGAGCTTCTTCGTCGTCTTTGTGCCGGCCATCAATTCCTCCCGAAATCCGGACTTGCATCGTTATGGCAAGGACCAAAGCGCTGCAAGAGCGACGAAGGGCGCAACGCGCAGGATGCCGTTGGGCGATGCCCTGGTGCAACTTTCGTCGGCCTCTGGTCCGGCCGGCGAGGCTTTTCTCGTGACGCTCCAATGATAAGAATGCGCCGCCGGCGCGTCGGTCCGAAAGCCGAAACCGGCTTTCGCAAAGATGCGCGACTTCAACAAGCAGAGCGAGCAATGCCTTGATCGACGACCGCCTTTACATCGACCCCGAGCTTGTCCAGTTCTACGACCTCGAGAACGAAGGCGGCGACGATGTCGACTTCATCATGGGCTTCGTTGGCGACGCCAAGTGCGTGCTCGACCTCGGCTGCGGCACCGGCGCGCTGACGGCGATGTTGGCCGACGGCAGGGCGGTCACCGGTGCCGATCCGGCGCCGGCCATGCTCGACGTCGCCCGCAAGCGCTGCGGTGGCGATCGCGTCGAATGGGTCGAGGGCGATGCCCGGTCGCTGCGTCTCGGCAAGTGCTTCGACCTGGTTATCCTGACCGGCCACGCCTTCCAGGTGTTCCTGACCGCCGATGACCAGCGCGCCGTGCTCGACACCATCGCTGCCCACCTGGCATCAGACGGCCGCTTCATCTTCGACAGCCGCAATCCGCTGGCCCGGGAGTGGCTGGAGTGGGGACCTGACCACTCGAGGCGCACCGTTGCGCATCCCACTTTCGGCGCCGTCGAGGCCTGGAACGACGCCGTCCAGGACGCGGTAACGGGCATTGTCACCTACGACACCTTCTATCGCGTGCCGGCCGGCGGGCGGCAGTTCCATGCCCAGTCGCGCATCGCCTTTCCGGCGCAGCAGGCGCTCGCCGAAATGATCGCCGCGGCCGGGCTCGTCGTCGACCGCTGGCTCGGCAGCTGGCAGGGCGCGCCCTACGCGCCTGACACGGGCGAGATCATCCCGATCGGCCGTAAGGCCTGATCCCGATTGGCCGTAAGGCCTGATCCCGATGGCCGCAAAGGCTGACAACAAGTGCGGCGATGGACAATCGCCGGGCGCTGCGTTACGCCTCGATCGGATCGGCATTCGGGAGGATAACGCATGGCCCTGGTGATCGAAGGCGAGGAAAAGATCGCCGCCCCCATCGAGGTGGTGTGGAAGGCGCTCAACGATCCCAATGTGCTCAAGGAGAGCATTCCCGGCTGCGAGAGCCTGGAGATGACCTCGCCGACCGAGATGGCCGCCAAGGTGGTGCTCAAGATCGGTCCGATCAAGGCGACTTTTTCCGGCGAGGTGACGCTGAAGAACCTCAAGCCGCCACATTCCTACACCATCGAGGGCGAGGGCAAGGGCGGCATCGCCGGCTTCGCCAAGGGCGGCGCCGACGTGACGCTGACCGAGGACGGGCCCGGTTCGACGATCCTCAAATACGAGGCCAAGGCCGATGTCGGCGGCAAGATCGCCCAGCTCGGCAGCCGCCTGATCACCTCGACTTCGAAGAAGCTGGCCGGCCAGTTCTTCTCGACCTTTGGTGAGAAGGTTGGGGGGGCGTAAGGCGCAATTTTCCTTCTCCCCTTGGCGGCGGCTGTCCACCGGGGATGGTGACAGTGGCGCTGGCAGTCGTTCTTTACGAGGCCAACCTTTGGCGTCGCGATCCTTCGCACCCCCCTCTGGCCTGCCGGCCATCTCCCCCACAAGGAGGGAGATTAGTCGCGTCGCCGGCGGTGCCTATCCCGCACTGTCATGCTTGCGACGTTGGCGATTAGCCGCGGGGCAGATGCAGGCCTGATCTCCCCCTTTGTGGGGAGATGCCCGGCAGGGCAGAGGGGGGGAAGGAATGAGACCGAGGCGGTCTGCGGGAGTTCCGCTTGGCGGCTCCGGTTCAGAAAAATCGGAAAAGCGTGGAAAGCTCTCCACGTCTCGCACCCTACCCACCCACCAGCTTCACGTCGCCGCTGCCGGCACCGCCTCGCGAAACCTCAGGCCAAGCACCAGCGGCACGCTCAGCGCGTAGAGGGCGATGACGGAGAGCCAGATCGCGCCGGGCCATTGGGCGCGGACGACAAAGTAGAAGCTGGAGAAGGCGAGCGGGGCTGCGATCGAGGCGAGGCTGAGCGCCGAGGCGAGCACGCCCTGGAACTGGCCCTGCTGGCTCTCGTCGACCTGCCGGGTGGCGAGCGACTGAAGGGCGGGCACGCCGATGCCGCCGAGGGCGAAGAGCGGCATGATGGCGAAGATCATCCAGCTCGCGGTGGCGAATGCCATGACGACCAGTGCAATGCAGGCGCAGGCGATGCCGACGAGGATGGCGGTGCGCTCGCCGAGCAGCCTGACTGCGGAACCGGGTAGAAAAGCCTGGGCAAGCGCCTGGCAGACGCCGAAGCTGCCCAGCGACAGGCCGATCCACAGCCCGTTCCACTGAAAGGCATCGCTGCCCCACAGCGCCCAGGAGGTGCCGTAGGCCTCGCCGGTGGCGCTGAAGATGAGGAAGACGGAAATGACGGGCAACAGGTGCTTCATCGAAAACAGCCAGCGCAGCGGCCTAAGCGGATTGAGCGCGGCGAGGTCGATCTTCGCCCGGCTGGGTTCTCGCGATTCCGGCAGGACGAAAAATGCCAGCAGGAGGTTGCAGACGTTGAGCACGGCTGCCGCGATGAAGGGCAGGCGCAGCCAGTGGTCGCCGAGCACGCCACCCAGCACGGGCCCGATGATGAAGCCAATGCCGAACATGGCGTTGAACAGGCCAAAGCGGCGGGCACGTTTATGCTCGGCGGAGATGTCGGTTATGTAGGCAGTCGCCACCGACAAGTTGGCGCTGGTCAGCCCGGCTATGGCGCGGCCGAGCAGCAGCATCCAGAGGCTGGGGGCAATGGCCAGGAACAGGTAGTTGACCGCCGCCCCGGCGAGCGAGATCAAGAGCACCGGGCGACGGCCGAGCCGGTCGCTCAGCGAACCGAGGACTGGAGCGAAGACGAACTGCATGGCGGCGTAGAGTGCCGTCATGACGCCGATATAGGCGGCGACATTGTCGGCATGGGTGACGTCGCGCAAAAGCGCAGGCAGGATCGGAAAGATGAGCCCGATGCCGATGGCATCGAGGACGACGGCAACAAAGATGACGATGAGCGGCTTGCTCATGGCGGACTCCAATTGATGCAAGCGCGCAGCGGCGCGTGGCGCCGATGGGGCTCGCAATGGGGCCTGATCGATGTCAGGCGACATGATTTTGGGAGACGCTGGCGACCCACGCTCGAAACGGCATGGGTGCTTGTACTTGACCGCCTGGACGACTATTCGTCCACCTGTTTACTCCGCCACTGAGCGGATCAAGGGAAGCGGTCGCTTTTCGCGACGGGTTCCCTTTACGTCATGTGACGGCGCCGGGCAAGGGTATCCTTTGCGACGTGCCTCGCTGGCCCTTCATGTCGCCGAGCCCGGTTGACCGAGGAACATATGAAACGTATATGATACGTATATTCGTATCAGGAGACATTCATGGGCATCGTGAAAATCGACGAGGACCTGCATGAGGAAGTCAGGCGGGCGAGCACGGTGATGTGCCGGTCGATCAATGCGCAGGCCGAGTTCTGGATGAAGGTCGGCATGCTGGCGGAAGCCAACCCGACCCTGTCGTTCAACGAGATCGTCAAGATGCAGTTTGCGGCGGCGCAGGTGCATGTCAGGGATCTGGCGGTCGCCTGACATGGTCAAGACCCCGGACGAACTGGCGCTGATGCGCGTGGCGGGCAGGATGCTGGCGTCGGTGTTCGAGATGCTGGACGGGCAGGAACTGGCCGGCATGTCGACATTGCAGGTCAATGATCTTGTCGAGCGCTTCATCACCGTCGACCTCGCCGCGCGACCGGCGAGCAAGGGGCAGTATGGCTTCAAGCATGTGCTGAACTGCTCGATCAACCACGTCGTCTGCCACGGCGTGCCCGATCGCGACCAGATCATCCGGGACGGCGACATCGTCAATTTCGACATCACGCTGGAGAAGGGCGGCTACATCGCCGATTCGAGCAAGACCTATCTCGTCGGCAATGCCGCGCCGGCGGCGATGCGGCTGGTGCGGGTGGCGCAGGAGGCGATGTGGAAAGGCATCAGGCAGGTCCGGCCCGGAGCGCATCTCGGCGACATCGGTTTCGCCATCGAGCGACATGCCAAGCGGAACGGCTATTCGGTGGTGCGGGAATATTGCGGCCACGGCATCGGCCGCGAGATGCACGAGGAGCCGCAGGTGCTGAATTTCGGACGCCCGGGAACCGGCGAGGAACTGCGTGAGGGCATGGTCTTCACCATCGAGCCGATGGTCAACCAGGGCACTCGCAGGGTTGCAACCGAAAGCGACGGCTGGACCGTCGTGACGGGCGACCGCAAACTCTCCGCGCAGTTCGAGCACACAGTCGCCGTGACCGCGACCGGCGTCGAGGTGTTGACGCTGCGCCGCGACGAGGCGCGGATGATGGCAGGCCGGGCGTGATAGCCGGTCGACATCTGCCGGGCTACGTAGGCGGGTGGCTGGGCCTGAATCGATAGGGAACCAGCATTTATGCCGGCGTGACCGGGGCCGATGTCGGACCGGCCCGCATTGACGCCGCAACGACACTGGGGCAGTGACGCTGCGTTTACGGCGGCGGTGCGATGTCTTCCTTCTCCCTTGCGATCTTCGACTATGACGGAACGCTGGCCGACAGCTTTCCGTGGTTCTGCTCGGTGCTCAACCAGACGGCGCGGCAGTTTGGCTTTCGCGAGGTGGCGGAGGACGAGATCGACGAATTGCGCGCGCTCGGAACGCGTGAGATCATTGCCCGCCTGGGCGTCGCCAAATGGAAGCTGCCGGCGATAGCCATGCACATGCGCAAGCTGAGCGCTGAAAGCGGTGATGCGGTTGCACTGTTCCCCGGAGTTGAGCCGATGCTTGCGAGCCTTGCCGCAAGCAACATCAGTGTTGCCATCGTCAGCTCCAATGGCGAGCAGACAATTCGCCGGACGCTTGGGCCGGCTACGGCTCATGTCAGCCACTTCCAGTGCGGCGCGTCGCTGTGGGGCAAAAGCGCGATGTTCAAGGCCGTTATCAAGCGCATTGGCGCCGACAGGCGGCGCGCCATCGCCATCGGCGACGAGGTTCGCGACATCGAGGCGGCTCGAGACGCAGGCATCGCGGCCGGCGCCGTGACCTTCGGCTACAATGCAGGCGCCACCTTGCGCGCCCACGGGCCGGATCTGGTGTTTGACGACTATGCCGATCTGGTTGCAAAGCTGACTGGCTGATCGGGTTGCGGCACTGCTGGTCGCCTGATGTACCGATACGCCCTGATTGGCATGCGATCGGCGCGTCGAGCCGCCGGGGGCACAAAAACGGCCACCGTGTTCCCACGATGGCCGTTGTCGTTCGGATCGAGCGGAGCCTCAGCCCCTGAGTTCTCTCCGTAGGATCTTGCCGACATTGGTCTTCGGCAGTTCGGTGCGGAACTCTATATATTTCGGCCGCTTGTAGCCGGTCAGGTTTTCGCGGCAGTAGGCGATCAGCGTCTCGACAGTGAGGTCGGGATCCTTGCGCACGACGAACAGTTTTGGCACTTCGCCCGAATGTTCGTCCGGCACACCGACGGCCGCGACCTCAAGCACGCCGGGATGCTGGGCGACGACGTCCTCGAGCTCGTTGGGATAGACGTTGAAGCCCGAGACCAGGATCATGTCCTTCTTGCGGTCGACGATCTTGGTGAAGCCGCGCTCGTCCATGAAGCCCATGTCGCCCGACTTGAAGAAGCCGTCGGAGGTCATCACCTTTGCGGTCTCGTCGGGGCGGTTCCAGTAGCCGGCCATGACTTGCGGACCCCTGATGCAGATTTCGCCGACCTCGCCGAGCGGCATGTCGTTGTCGTTCTCGTCGCGGATGGCAATGTCGGTCGAGGGCAGGGGCAGGCCGATGGTGCCGGTGAAGTCGGGCGACGAGCACTTGTTGGCGGTCGCCACCGGCGAGGTTTCGGACAGACCGTAACCTTCGGTGATGTGGTTGCCGGTCGCCTTCTTCCAGCGCTCGGCCACCGGCCGCTGCACCGCCATGCCGCCGCCGAGCGACAGGATCAGGCCTGAGAAGTCGAGTTTGCGGAAGTCTTCGTTGTTGGTCAGCGCGTTGAACAGCGTGTTGAGGCCGGGGAAGATGTTGAACTGGAACTTGCCCAGTTCCTTGACGAAGCCGGGGATGTCGCGCGGGTTGGGAATGAGGACGTTGAGCGCGCCCTGTTGCATGCCCATCAGCGCGTTCACCGTGAGCGCGAAGATGTGATAGAGCGGCAGCGCGCAGACGAAGGTCAGGTGCGGCGGCTTTGGACGGACGGTGTAGGCGTCCTCCACCCACAGCGCCAGCTGGGCGACATTGGCGAGCACGTTGGAGTGGATCAGCATCGCGCCCTTGGAGACGCCCGTCGTGCCGCCGGTATATTGCAGGAAGGCAATGTCGGAGGCAGCGACTGTGGCCGGCTTGAAGCTGAGGCCGGCACCCTCCTTGAGCGCCGTCATGAACTTGACGTGGCCGGGCAGCGACCAGGCCGGCACCAGCTTCTTGACCTTGCGCACGACGAGATTGACCAGCAGGCCCTTGAGCCCGAGCATCTCGCCCATCGAGGCGACGACGACATGCTTGACCTCGGTCTTGGCGATGACGGCCTGCAGCGTGGTGGCGAAGTTTTCGAGGATGATGATGGCCTGGGCGCCCGAATCCTTGAGCTGGTGCTCGAGTTCGCGCGGCGTGTAGAGCGGGTTGACGTTCACCACCGTATAGCCGGCGCGCAGGATCGCCATCATGGCGACCGGGTACTGCAGCACGTTCGGCATCATGACGGCGACGCGGGCGCCCTTGGCAAGGCCCTTCGACTGGAGCCAGGCGGCGAAGGCCGTCGACATGCGCTCGAGCTCGCCATAGCTCAGCGACTTGCCCATGCATGAGAAGGCCGGGCGGCCGGCATATTGACGGCAGGCCTCGGTCAACAGGTCGCCGATCGAGCTATAGGCCAGCGGCGGCATCTCGGCCGGAACCGTGGCCGGGTAGCTCTTCAGCCATGGCTTGTCATCGGACCGCGCGGCGGCTGCCTTGGCGGGTGCTGCGGCCTTGGCCGCAGAGGCCACCTTCGCGGCAGGTGCGGGTTTTGCCGCAGCCGCCTTGGCGGCAGGCTTTGCGGCGGTAGCCTTGGCTGCGGGCTTGGGTGCCGCGGCTTTCGCTACGGCGGGTTTGGCGGGGGCCGGCTTTGCAGCCGCGGTCTTTGTCTTCGCCGGCTCGGCCTTGGCGGCTGGCGCAGCGGCTGCAGCCTTCGCCTTGGCAGGTGCGGCTTCGGTCTTGGTCGCGGGCTTTACGGCCGACGGCTTGGATACCGCCGGCTTTGCAGCGGCCGACTTGGCCGCGGTGGTTTTCGCCTTTGCCGGAGCGGCCTCGGACTTGGCCACGGGCTTGGTTGTCGCGGGCTTGGACGCAGCAGGCTTCGTTTCGGCTTTCTGCGCCGGCTTGGCGGCGGGCTTGCTCGACTGGGCTGCCGGCTTCGGCGCGGCGGCAGGCTTTGCAGGCGCAGCGGCAGTGGCCTTGGCGGGCGCGGCTTTGGCAGGCGCCGGCTTTGGCGCAGTGGTTTTCGCGGCGGCTTTGCTTTCGGGCCTGGTCGTATCGGCTGGCTTGGCGGCCGCCTTCATGGTTGCGGACTTTGCCGTGCTCGCCTTGCCGGTAGATTTAGCCAATGCAGCCTCCCTGGTTGTTCTTGTTGTCCGGCGTTGAAGGTCGCCGGCTTTCGCCCTCGTCCACGTCGCAGCGCCGCAAGAACAGTGCCGCGTCGGGGCATGTTGTAGTTGTTTGTATTGCCACCTGACGTTAACGGCAAGTATCACCCAACGTCACCTCGCAGAACGAATTTTAGCATTCGCAGTTATAGCGGACCGAACCAGCAACAGCGGTCGAATTGGCTTTCTTGGCGATGATAAAAATTGCCGCAACGGAATCTAACGCGAAGTGCAAATGCCGTTTCCGTTAATGATAACAGTCAATTCCGTACTATTTCGAAGCCATCTGTGGGTAAATTATTCTGCTTACCAAAGGGCAGGTGGGCGGGGAGTTCCAAAGCTGGATAAACGGTGCTTATATGCGCGCCTGCGAGCCTGACGGGTAGGGCTTGGGAAAATCATAGGGAGTGTTCAATGTTGAAAAAAACGACCTTTGCGGCCGCGTTGCTGGCTGCAACCGTCCTCAGCGGTGCGGCGAGCGCAAAGACGTTCGTCTACTGCTCGGAAGGTTCGCCGGAAGGCTTCGATCCGGGCCTCTATACCGCCGGTACGACCTTCGACGCCGCTGCGCACACCGTCTACAACCGCCTCCTTGAATTCAAGAAGGGCACCACCGAGACCGAGCCGGGCCTGGCCGAGAGCTATACGGTTTCCGACGACGGCTTGGAGTACACCTTCAAGCTGCGTCCGGGCGTCAAGTACCAGACCACCGAGTTCTTCACGCCGAGCCGTGACTTCAACGCCGACGACGTCGTGTTCTCGTTCGAGCGTCAGCTGAAGGCCGACAATCCCTGGAACAAGTATGTGACCGGCGCTTCGTGGGAATACGCTGCCGGCATGGGCTTCCCGGAAGTCATCAAGTCGGTCGAGAAGGTCGACGACCTGACCGTCAAGATCACCCTGACCCGCAAGGAAGCTCCGTTCCTCGCCAACATCGCGATGCCGTTCGCTTCGATCGTGTCGAAGGAATATGCCGACAAGCTTCAGGCTGACGGCAAGATGAACCAGATGAACCAGATGCCGCTCGGCACCGGTCCGTTCGCCTTCGTCGCCTACCAGCAGGACGCCATCATCCGCTACAAGGCCAACCCGGATTACTGGGGCGGCAAGCAGAAGATCGACGACCTCGTCTTCGCGATCACCCCTGACGCATCGGTTCGCTATCAGAAGCTGAAGGCCGGCGAATGCCACCTGATGCCGTTCCCGAACGCTGCCGACGTGGCTGCGATGAAGGCAGATACGAACCTGAAGGTCGTGGAGCAGGCCGGCCTGAACGTCGCCTACCTCGCCTACAACACCACCCAGGCTCCGTTCGACAAGCCGGAGGTCCGCAAGGCGCTCAACCAGGCCATCAACAAGCAGGCCATCGTCGACGCCGTGTTCCAGGGTGCTGCAACGCCGGCAACCAACCCGATCCCGCCGACGATGTGGTCGTATAACAAGGCCGTCGAAGACGACAAGTATGATCCGGAAGCATCGAAGAAGGGTCTTGAAGCCGCTGGCGTCAAGGACCTCAAGATGAAGGTCTGGGCGATGCCGGTTTCGCGTCCCTACATGCTCAACGCCCGCCGCGCGGCGGAGCTGATCCAGTCCGATTTCGCCAAGGTTGGCGTGACGGTCGAGATCGTCTCCTACGAGTGGGCCGAGTACCTCGACAAGTCGAAGGCCAAGGATCGTGACGGCGCCGTCATGCTCGGCTGGACCGGCGACAATGGCGATCCGGACAACTTCCTCGACACCCTGCTCGGTTGCGACGCCGTCGGCGGCAACAACCGCGCCCAGTGGTGCAACAAGGAGTTCGACGATCTGGTGACGAAGGCCAAGGAAACCTCCGACATCGCCGAGCGCACCAAGCTCTATGAGCAGGCGCAGGTCCTGTTCAAGAAGGACGCTCCCTGGGCGACCATCGACCACTCGCTGTCGATCGTTCCGATGCGCAAGGGCGTCGAAGGCTTCGTTCAGAGCCCGCTCGGCGACTTCGCTTTCGACGGTGTTGACATCACGGAGTAAGGTTGCCTAAACAGGCCAGCCTTGGGTTGGGGCGCTTGGAACACAAGCGCCCCAATGCACATTTTGTGCTACCCTTACCTTTTCTCGGAACATTCACTTAAAGGTTCGACATGCTCCGGTTCCTGTTGGGACGGCTCGCCGTCCTGATCCCGACATTCATCGGGGTCTCCATCATCGCATTCTCCTTCATCCGACTTCTGCCCGGCGATCCTGTCGCCCTGCTTTCCGGCGAACGCGTCATGTCGCCGGAGCGCCACGCGGAAATTTCCGCCCAGCTCGGTTTCGACCGGCCCATCGTCATCCAGTACCTCGACTATCTCTGGGGCGTTGTGCGTGGCGATTTCGGCACTTCGATCGTCACCAAGAGGCCTGTCGTCGACCAGTTCTTCGAACTGTTCCCGGCAACCGTCGAGCTGTCGCTCTGCGCCATCATCTTCGCTATCGTGCTCGGCGTGCCCGCAGGCATCATCGCTGCGATCAAGCGCGGCTCCTTCGCCGACCAGGCGATGATGGGCACCGCCCTCGTCGGCTTCTCGATGCCGATCTTCTGGTGGGGCCTGCTGCTGATCATGCTGGTGTCGGGCATGCTCGGCTGGACGCCCGTCTCCGGGCGCATCTCGCTGATGTTCTATTTCCCGCCCGTCACCGGCTTCATGCTGATCGACTCGCTGTTGTCGGGCCAGGCCGGCGCCTTCAAGTCGGCCGTCAGCCACCTGATCCTGCCGACGATCGTGCTGGGCACCATTCCGCTCGCCGTCATTGCGCGCCAGACGCGCTCGGCGATGCTGGAAGTGCTGTCTGAGGATTATGTCCGCACCGCCCGCGCCAAGGGCCTGTCGACCTTCCGTGTCGTCGGCGTCCATGCGCTGCGCAACGCCATGATCCCTGTCGTCACGACAGTCGGCCTGCAGGTCGGCGTGATGCTGGCCGGCGCGATCCTGACCGAGACGATCTTCTCCTGGCCGGGCATCGGCAAGTGGATGGTCGATTCCGTGTCGCGTCGCGACTACGCCGTCATCCAGGGCGGCCTTCTGATGATTGCCGCCGTGATCATGCTGGTGAACCTTGCGGTTGACCTGATGTATGGCCTCATCAACCCGCGTATCCGGCACTAGGAGGGCACGATGTCTCAAGCTGCTGCAACCAGTGCTGTCTCGACCGACCCGTCCCGCCGGGCGCGACTGGCCGAGTTCTGGTACTATTTCTCCGAAAACCGCGGCGCCGTCATCGGCCTCGTGTTCTTCATCTTCCTCGTGCTGCTTGCGATCTTCGCGCCGCTGATCGCGCCGCATGATCCGACCCAGCAGTACCGCGACGCGGTTCTGGTTCCGCCGGTCTGGCAGGAGGGCGGCCGCGCCGACTTCCTGCTTGGCACCGACGCCGTCGGCCGTGACATGCTTTCGCGCCTGATCTTCGGCACCCAGTTCTCGCTGTTCGTCGGTGTCATCGTGACCACACTGTCGCTGGTCGTCGGCGTCATCTTCGGCGTCATCGCCGGTTACTTCCGCGGCTGGGTCGACACCGCCATCATGCGTGTGATGGACATCATCCTGGCCTTCCCGTCGCTGCTGCTCGCCCTCGTGCTGGTGGCCATCCTCGGGCCGGGCCTGGTCAACGCGATGATCGCCATCTCGCTCGTCTACCAGCCGCATTTCGTGCGCCTGGCGCGTGCCGCGGTGATGAGCGAAAAGACCCGCGACTACGTCGTCGCCGCCAAGGTGGCGGGGGCCGGCCATACCCGCCTGATGTTCAAGACCATCCTGCCGAACTGCATGGCGCCGCTGATCGTCCAGGCGACGCTGTCGTTCTCGAGCGCCATTCTCGACGCCGCCGCACTCGGCTTTCTCGGCATGGGCGCGCAGCCGCCGACCCCGGAATGGGGCACCATGCTGGCCGAGGCCCGTGAGTTCATTCAGTCGAAGTGGTGGGTGGTGACGCTTCCGGGCGTTGCGATCCTGATCACCGTGCTGGCAATCAACCTGATGGGCGATGGCCTGCGCGACGCGCTCGACCCCAAGCTGAAGAGGTCCTGAGATGGCACTTCTTGAAATCGAAAACCTGGTCGTCGAGTTCGAGACGGCCTCCGGTCCCTTCCGCGCCGTCAACGGCGTCTCGATGAAGGTTCACGAGGGCGAGGTTCTCGCCATCGTCGGCGAGTCCGGTTCGGGCAAGTCGGTGTCGATGCTGGCCGCGATGGGCTTGCTGCCCTGGACGGCCAAGGTCACCGCCGACAAGCTGACTTTCAACGGCCGCGACCTGCTCGGAATGCCGGCAAACGAACGGCGCAAGATTATCGGCAAGGACATTGCCATGATCTTCCAGGAGCCGGTGGCGAGCCTCAACCCGTGCTTCACCGTCGGCTTCCAGATCGAGGAAGTGCTGCGCGTGCATATGGGCCTCGACAAGGCTGCGCGCCGCAAGCGCGCGATCGAGCTGTTCCAGGCGGTCGGCATTCCCGATCCGGCCGAGCGCCTCAACTCCTACCCGCACCAGATGTCGGGTGGCCAGTGCCAGCGTGTGATGATCGCCATCGCGATTGCCTGCAATCCGAAGCTGCTCATCGCCGACGAGCCGACCACAGCACTCGACGTGACGATCCAGAAGCAGATCCTCGACCTGTTGATGAAACTGCAGGCCGACCATGGCATGGGCCTGATCATGATCACCCACAACATGGGCGTCGTGGCCGAGACCGCCGACCGCGTGGTCGTGCAGTACAAGGGCCGAAAGATGGAAGAAGCCGACGTGCTGACGCTGTTCGAAAACCCGAAGAGCAACTACACGCGCGCCCTCTTGGCGGCATTGCCCGACAATGCGACCGGCGACCGCCTGCCGACGATCTCGGAACTGTTCGTCGACGACCAGGCGGAAGGAGCTGCACGATGAGCGTCATTCTCGAAGCGCGCAACATCGTGCGCGACTACCACGTGCCGGGCAGCTTTCTGAAAAAGGCCAAGACAGTTCACGCCGTCAAGGGCGTGAGCTTCCAGGTCGAGAAGGGCAAGACGCTGGCGATCGTCGGTGAAAGCGGCTGCGGCAAGTCCACGCTTGGCCGCATCCTGACACTGATCGACCCGGCGACGTCGGGCGAACTTTTGATCGAAGGCAAGACCGTAGACATCGCCAAGGGCGACCTGACACCCGAGATGCGCCGCAAGGTGCAGATCGTGTTCCAGAATCCCTATGGTTCGCTCAACCCGCGCCAGAAGATCGGCGACATCCTGACCGAGCCGCTGGTCATCAACACCAACACGCCGGCCGACGAACGCCGCGACCGGGCGATGGCGCTGTTGAAGAAGGTCGGCCTCGAGGAGAAGCACTACAACCGCTACCCGCACATGTTCTCGGGCGGCCAGCGCCAGCGTATCGCCATTGCCCGCGCGCTGATGCTGAACCCGAAGCTTCTGGTGCTGGACGAGCCGGTGTCGGCGCTCGATCTGTCGGTGCAGGCCCAGGTGTTGAACCTGCTTGCCGATTTGCAGGACGAGTTCCAGCTGACTTACGTGTTCATCAGCCACGACCTCTCGGTCGTGCGCTATATCGCCGACGAGGTGATGGTGATGTATTTCGGCGAGGCGGTCGAATATGGCAGCCGCGACGAGGTCTTCGCCGATCCCAAGCACAGCTACACCAAGACGCTGTTCGCGGCGACGCCGCGCGCCGATGTCGACAGCATCCGCGCGCGCCTCGCCAGGAAGAAGGCGGCCTGAGAGGCTGCCGACATCGACAGACCGATCGCTGCTTCGGCCCGGAAATCGCAAACGGTTTCCGGGCCGAAGTATTTCTGGGCGCGTTCGCACGACCATTGCCGCGCACGTAGCACAATGTTTTGGGCCAGCGGCGCAAAACGCCAATTTCGTCTCTCGCAAAACGGCTTTACCGGATCATAATCCCGGCCATCACTACAGCGCCGCGCGCTCACTTGGACGCGCAAAGGGCGTTGTGAATTCTTGGATCGGTGCATGATCCTTTCCGAAGATCGGTCCCGATTTTCGGAGGTGTGCAGCAGAGGGCCGGCAATGTCGCCGTGCCGAGGGCTTGGAGGCGGACATGGCGGGATTTGACATTTCGAGGCGTAAGATTCTGGCAGGGTCGGCGTTCCTGCTGGCCTCGACGGCGCTGCCGTCGATCGGCTGGAGCCAGGCCAGGAAGGGCGGGCGACTGGTGGTCGCCGCCGATTCCGAGCCGCGCAACCTGAACCCGGCGATCGTCGCTTCCAACGGCGTGTTCTTCGTGTCGAGCAAGGTTGTCGAACCGCTGGCCGAGGCCTCGTTCGACGGCAAGGATGGGCTCGAGCCGCGGCTCGCAACGAGCTGGGAAGGCTCTGCCGACGGCCTGTCCGTCACCTTCAAGCTGCGCGAGGGTGTGACCTGGCACGACGGCCAGCCATTCAGCTCGGCCGACGTGGCATTCTCGGCGCTCAATGTCTGGAAGCCGCTGCAGAATCTCGGCCGCGTCGTGTTCAAGAACCTGGAGGCGGTAGAGACGCCGGACGCAAACACCGCCGTGTTCAAGTTCTCCAAGCCGACGCCGCTGCAGCTGATCAAGAACGCGCTGCCGGCGCTTACGTCGGTGGTTCCGAAGCATGTCTATGACGGCAAGGATATTGCCGAGAACCCGGCCAACAACGCGCCGATCGGCACCGGACCCTTCAAGTTCGCCGAGCACAAGGCGGGCGAATATTACCGGCTGGAGCGTTACGACAAATACTGGGGCGAAGGCGAGCCTCAGCTCGACGAGATCATCTATCGCGTGCTGCCCGACCGCGCCGCGGCCGCCGGCGCGCTGGAGGCGGAAGAGATCCAGCTTGCGGCTTTCTCTGCCGTGCCGTTGGCCGATCTCGAACGCATCTCCAAGGTTCCCGGTATCAAGGTCATCACTGACGGCTACGAAGCGTTGACCTACCAACTGGTGGTCGAGGTCAATCATCGCCGCAAGGAGCTGGCCGACCTCAAGGTGCGCCAGGCGATCGCCCATGCCATCGACAAGGATTTCGTCGTCAAGACGATCTTCCTGGGCTATGCCAAGCCGGCGACCGGCATCGTGCCGCAGAACGACAAGCAGTTCTACGCGCCTGATGTTGCGACCTATGGCTTCGACGTCGCCAAGGCGAACGCACTGCTGGATGAAGCCGGCTATCCGAAGAAGGACGGCGGCAAGCGTTTTGCGCTCAAGCTTCTGCCGGCGCCCTATTTCAACGAGACCAAGCAGTTCGGCGACTATCTGCGCCAGGCGCTGGCCGCCGTCGGCATCGATGCCGAGATCGTCAACAACGATTCTGCCGCCCACCAGAAGGCCGTCTACACCGAGCACGCCTTCGACATCGCCATCGCCCCGCCGGTGTTCCGCGGCGATCCGGCGATCTCGACGACGATCCTGGTGCAGTCGGGTATTCCTGACGGTGTGCCCTTCTCCAACCAGGGCGGCTACAAGAACGACGAACTCGACGCGCTGATCGCCAAGGCGGCGGAGACGCTGGATCCGGCGGCGCGCATCGAGCTCTACAAGCAGTTCCAGAAGAAGGTGGCGGCCGACCTGCCGCTGATCAATGTAGCCGAATGGGGCTTCATCACCGTCGCGCGCGACACGGTGAAGAATGTGTCGAACAACCCGCGCTGGGCGGTCTCGAACTGGGCGGACACCTATGTCGAAACGTGACATCATCGCCTGAGCTGGGATGATGATCCGTTACTGAGCATGCCCCTGGAAGTCGCAGTGCCTGAACCTACCCCCACCCCTTACGCGTCCCCACAGAGCGTAAGAGGACATGATGCCGCGGGCCCTTCATTTGGCGCGCGGTTCATCTTGACGGGGCAGGCGACCCCAGAACTTCCCTTCCCCTTGTGGGGGGCCAGGGGTGGGGGCAATTTCTTCACTCCGGCAACCCCCAACGGGCCGCTCGGGGCACTTTCCCCACAAGGGGCAGGGTAATGAACCGCGCCTGGGGCCTGTTGAAGCGCCGGCTGATCGGCAGCATTCCGGTGCTGCTGATCGTGATTGTCGGCTCGTTCCTGCTGCTCGAGGCGGCGCCCGGCGACGCTGTCGATGCTTACGTCGCCTCGGTCGGCGGCGACGCCGGCATGATCGAGGCGCTGCGAACCAGCTGGGGCCTCGATGCCTCGCCGATGACGCGGCTCGCCGCCTATCTCTGGGCGCTGCTGCATCTTGATTTAGGCCACTCGGTCGCCTTCTCCCGGCCGGTGCTCGACGTTGTGCTGGAGCGGCTGCCGAACACGCTGCTTTTGATGGGGGCGGCAACCGCACTGTCCTTCGCGCTTGGCACCACGCTCGGCATCCTGGCCGGCGCGCGGCCAGGCAGCGCGCGCGACCGGCTTCTGTCGATCGGTTCGCTGGCGCTCTATGCCGTGCCCGGCTTCTGGCTGGCGCTGGTGCTGACCATCGCCTTTTCGGTCGAGCTGCGCTGGCTGCCGCTGTCGGGCATGGAGACCATCGCCTCCGGCAAGACCGGTATCGCCCGCATGCTCGACATCGCCAGGCACATGGTGCTGCCGGTGACGAGCCTCGGCCTGATCTATCTCGCGCTCTATCTCAGGATGATGCGGGCCGGCATGGCCGAGGTCTGGCGCATGGACTTTACCCTGGCCGCCCGTGCGCGCGGCATCCCCAGGCGGCGCATCGTGCTCGCCCATGTCGCGCGCAACGCGCTGCTGCCGCTGGTCACCATGCTCGGCCTGCAGTCGGCGCAGATGCTGGGCGGCAGCGTGGTGATCGAAAGCGTCTTTTCGGTGCCGGGTCTCGGCCGGCTGGCGCAAGAGGCCGTGGGCTCGCGTGACACGCCGCTGCTGATCGGCATCATTCTGGTCAGCGCCTTCCTGGTGATCGTCATCAACCTGCTTGTCGACATCGCCTATGCCGTGCTCGACCCGCGCGTTGGCGCGAGCGAGGCCAAAGCATGAGCCTCTCTCGCCTGTTTCGCGCGCCGGAGGCCGCCGCCGGCCTGGTCATCCTTGGCCTGCTTGTCGCCATGGCTGTCGCCGCGCCGTGGCTGTTCCCACGCGACCCGCTGGCGATTGCCGGCCAGCCGCTCTTGCCCCCGTTCCAGGACTGGGCCCTGCCGCTCGGCACTGACCGCCTTGGCCGCGATGTGGTCGCTGGGCTGTTCCATAGCGCCCGCACCTCGCTGGCCGTCGGGCTTGCTGCCGCTGCCGCCTCGATCCTCGTCGGCAGCATCGTCGGCACGGTGGCCGGCTTTGCCGGCGGGTTTGTCGACGAAGTGCTGATGCGTATCACCGACGCCTTCCAGACAGTGCCGGGCTTCTTGCTGTCGCTGGCGCTGGTCAGTGTCGTCGGGCCGTCGCTTTCGGTCGTAGTGGCAGCGATCGCGCTCAGCGCCTGGACCGGCCCGACACGCATCGCGCGTGCCGAAGTGCTGTCGATCCGCGAGCGCGACTATGTCGCTTCGGCGCGGGTGATCGGCATGCATCCGGTCGAGATCGCCTTCCGCGAGGTGCTGCCCAATGCGTTGCCACCGGTCTTGGCGCTGTCGTCGGTAATCGTCGCCGCCGCCATCCTGACCGAGGCGGCGCTGTCCTTCCTCGGTCTCGGCGACCCCAACCGCGTCACCTGGGGCGGCATGATCGCGGAGGGCAGGGCGGTGCTGCGGTCGGCGCCTTACCTCTCCGTCATCCCCGGTATCGCGCTGGTGCTTTCAGTCCTCGGCGTCTACCTCGCCGGCGAAGGCGTGGTCGAAGGCACGGCGGCACGGGAGGGGCAGGCATGAAGCCGCTGCTCGAACTGCGTGGTCTCGACGTGTGCTACAACGGCGCAGTGGCGCCGGCGCTCGAAGGCGTCGACCTCGATCTGGCCGCCGGCGAAAGGCTGGCGATCATCGGCGAGAGTGGCTCGGGCAAAAGCACGCTGGCCCGGGCCATATCAGGGCTGCTGCCGCAGACGGCGAGACTTCAGGGCACCGTCGCATGGCCGGGGCTCGATCATCCGGCGCGCAACGGCCGCGACATCGGCTTCGTCTTCCAGGATCCGGCTTCGAGCCTCGATCCGGTCATGTCGGTCGGCGACCAGGTCGCCGAGGTGGCGCACGCCAATCTCGACATCGACTGGGCTGCTGCACGGCGGCTGGCGGTCGAACTGCTGGACAGGGTGAAATTGCCGGAGCCCGAGGCGCTGGCGCGGGCATATCCGCATCAGTTGTCGGGCGGACAGAAACAGCGCGTGGTGATCGCAGCGGCCATCGTGGCGTGTCCGAAACTGCTGATCGCCGACGAAGCGACGAGCGCGCTCGACACCATCGTCCAGGCCGAGATCGTGGCGCTGATCCGCCGGCTCGTGGCCGAGGATGGCATGGCGCTGCTGTTCGTCAGCCATGACATAGCACTTGCCGCCAACCTGGCCGACCGCATCGCCGTGTTCCGTCACGGCCGCATGGTCGAAATGGCGGCGACGGCCGAGTTGCTGGCGCGGCCAAGGAGCGACTACAGCCGCGCGCTGCTGGCGGCACATCTGGGGCTGAAAGCCCATTCAGGTGCCAGCCGATGAGCGCGCTGCTGCAGGTCGAGGGGCTGTCGAAGCGCTACCGGCGCGGCGACAGGGATTTTTCCGCCCTCGATGACATTTCCTTTTCTATTGCGCCGGGGGAGACGCTGGCGCTGGTCGGACCCTCCGGCTCGGGCAAATCGACGGTGGCGCGTATCCTGCTGCGGCTGGTCGAGCCCGATGCCGGCAGCATCCGCTTCAACGGCGAGGAACTGTTGGGATTGCGGGGGGCAGCCTTGAGAGCCACCCGGACGAAGCTGCAGATGGTGTTCCAGGATCCGCTGGCGGCATTCAACCCGCGCGCCACGGTGGCCCGCCTGATCGACGATCCGCTGCGCATTCACGGCATCGTCGGGCGCGCCGATCGACCCAAGGCAATCGCAGCGCTGCTGGAGCGTGTCGGTCTCGCCGCCGAGCTCGCCAGCCGTCGCGTGCACGAAATATCGGGCGGCCAGCGCCAGCGCGTGGCGATCGCGCGCGCGCTTGCTACCCGGCCGGCGCTGATCGTGCTCGACGAGGCGTTGTCGGCGCTGGACGTGCTGGTGCGCGGCGACATCCTCAACCTGCTTGCCGAGCTGCAACGGGACGAGGGCGTCGCCTATCTCTTCATCTCTCACGACCTTGGTGCGGTGCGCGCCGTAGCCCACCGCATCGCGATCATGGACAGCGGCCGTATCGTCGAAGAGGGCGACGCCGCCACCGTGATAACCGCGCCCGCCTCGGCCACGGGCCGGGCGCTGGTGGCGGCCACGCCGGAACTGCCTGTGTTCCCAAGGTTGCCTGTTTTCAAGGAGACCGTTTCGTGACCGAACATGCCATGCGCGCCGAAAAGCTCGCTGCCGAACTTGATTCTGCCTTTCGCAACCGCGCCGATCTCTACCGGCTGATGCTGGATGAACTTGCCGCCGAGCTTGGCGACGCCAAGGCGGAAGAAGTCCTGGTAAGGGCGATCGAGAAGCGCGGCCGCGAGGTCGCACAGGTGGCGTTCGCCAGCTTCGGGCCGAACGATGCGCGCGCCATCGGCGAGGCCTTCCTGGCCGTCAGCCCGGATGGCGGGCGCATGTACCCCACCGATGTCGAGCGCAGCGACAATCACATCGCCTTCAAGGTCAAGCGCTGTCCGCTCAAGGATGCCTGGGTGGGGGCCGGTGTCGGCGACGACAGGCTGGCGACCTTGTGCCGGATCGCCGGCGCTTTCGACCGCGGCCTGTTCGAGGCGACCGGTGTGCGCTTCGAAAACGTCACCTGGACGCCGGGCCATGGCTCCGGCTGCTGCCATATCTGCCTGACCGACCGCGACATCTGAGATCGCACTTGGTGCGGCTGACGGGTGCAGCGGCGATGGACCTTGGCGGTTGTATTGGTGCGCTTGCGTCGCGAAAATCGCTTCGCGCTTTTCCTCGGGTTGCCGTCGTGCGACGATTCGTCAGCGGCGTGAGTCGCGGATCGGCACATACGGGGAAATGCGATGTACAAATTCGAGGTCTACAAGGACAAGGGCGGCGAGTTTCGGTTCCGCTTCAGGGCTTCCAATGGCGAGGTGATGTTCAGCTCGGAAGGCTATTCGGCCAAGGCATCGGCGCTGAAGGCGATCGAGTCGATCAAGAAGAACACGCCCGGCGCCACGGTGGAGGATCAGACCACGGCGGTCGCCTGACGGGCGGCATTTCCACGGCGGGCCGATAGGTCGGCCCGTCTCCAGCCTGTTGTTCCAGCATGATCTCTGGCTGCCTGCTTGTCGATCATGCGCTGGTCGTTGCAACTGCGCATCGTGGCTCGTGACGTGCTCCGGCCGATGCGCCAGAACCTGGAGAGAGAAATGGGTATCGAAAGCTTGCTCGTCTTCCTGATCGTCGGCGCCGTTGCCGGCTGGCTCGCCGGCCAGTTGGTCAAGGGCTACGGCTTCGGCCTGATCGGCAACATCGTGGTCGGTATCGTCGGCGCGCTGATCGCCGGCTGGCTGCTTCCGACGATCGGCATCAGCCTGGGCTCGGGTATCATAGCTGCCATCATCCATGCCACCATCGGCGCGGTGATCCTGCTCGTACTGCTCAGACTGGTGAAACAAGCCTAGCGAAACCACTCGAGACGTAGTTGCGATCGCCGGCAAGCACAGCTTCGCCGGCGATCTTTTTTGTCCCCTCTTGATAAAGGTCTGGCGGCGCTAGTCGGCGCGCTTCCGCGGCTCTGCGATCTTGCTAGCCAGTCCGAGCACGCCGAGCAACCTGATGGTCAGGTAGGTGACATCGAATTCCCACCAGTGGTGGCCGTGGCGGGCAGAGCGCGGGTCGGCGTGGTGGTTGTTGTGCCAGCCCTCGCCATTGCTGAGCAGGCCGACGATGACGTTGTTGGTGCTGTCGTCTGTCGTGTCGTAGTTGCGGTAGCCCCAGACATGGGTGACCGAATTGACCGACCAGGTGATGTGCCAGGTAATCACGGTGCGCGCGAACACGCCCCAGACGAGCAGGCTGAGGCCGAACTGGATCGCCTGGTCAGTCGTGCCGCCGGTGATCAGGCTCGCGGCGACGCCGCCGCCGAAGAAAGCTGCCCAGGACGCGATGATGATGCCGAGATAGACATGCGGCTTGTCGAGCTTGCGGTAGAACGGGTCGCGAACGATGTCCTTGGCGTAGCGGCCGTAGATCTGCATGCGCTCCATGTCGGGCGACTTGACCAGCAGCCAGCCGACATGGGCCCAGAGGAAGGTGACGATCGGGCTGTGCGGATCCGGCTCCTCGTCGGCGTGCTCATGGTGGCGGCGGTGCACCGCAACCCAGCGCGCCGGCGTGTCCTGGAAGGCGCAGACGGCGATGATAGCAAGCCCGTGCTCGAGCCATTTCGGGCAGGTGAAGCCGCGATGGGTGAGAAGCCTGTGGTAGCAGAGGTTGATGCCGAGCGTGCCGAAAACATAGATGCCGGCGATGCAGAGGATGACGCCGGTCCAGCTGAAGAACCAGGGCAGCAAGGCGTAGAGCGCGACGACATGATAGAATGCGAGGCCGCTCAAATTGAGCCAGTCGATGCGGGCCAGAAGCGGTCGGCGCGCAATTGCGGGCGTGGCGGACGACGCCGCGATCTGGTCGGACATAGATGCTCCCATTTGCGGCCCGGATCGCTTCCCCACGATCGAGCCGCCTCCTCCGTTTCGGGCGAGGTTGCGCAGTTTCTAATTCAGGGTCAAGGCACGTTCGGAATTACCCCGAAATATGAGTGTGGACGGTGGGCCGTGGCGGCGACCTACTGCTTTTGCGGATGCGGGTTTGGCCGGACCATCGGGGAAGGTAGATCGCCCAAGAATGTGCCTGGGACGCCGCGGACACGGAAGTTCCACAGCAGTCGATCTAGGCGCTGGAACTCCCGCAAAGGGAGCTGCGCTGGCTGGACAATCAGTCGTGATGCAGGCAGTCGTCGCAGAGGCCGAACTTCCAGGCGGCAGCGGTGACGCCGATGAAGCGATTATGACAATGGACGCATTCCATGTTGCCATATCCCCGCGGCGAAGGCGGTGACAGAGATCTTTGCGCCGCGATGTAAGTCTCGCGCCGACGCACCAACTCTTCGCGGACATCACGCCGCGAATAGGATACTTGAATTGCCATGACTGCCACCGCCCACTGAACTGATCTAGCCCTGCGCAATAGTCGCTGATGTTTCCCTTGGGTCAATTAGATCGATGGATTGACGTGGATCGCAACAGGCTGCGTCAGCCCATCAGACCTGTGCCCGACGACCCCAGGTGCCGCTGCCGCTGCTGAGCGTTTCAGCCTTGGCTTCCAGCCAGTTGCGGATATCGGCGGGAACATCCGTCGATCCGTTGAGTGGCGGATTGCGCGCCGTGCCTGGTAAAGACGTCGTGATAGTGGACGATCGACAACGGCAAGCGTTGCTGTTCGGCCGACACGATCCCCCTTGTTTTCAATAGGCCTTCACCGCAGCACCTGCTTGCGGCCGGTGGGGTGGTAGGCAAAGTCGTCGACCACCGCGCCGCCGAGCAGATGTTCGGTGACTATGCGGTCGACGGCGGCCTCGGTGACCCCGCCGTAATAGGTGCCTTCGGGAAAGACCTGCAGCACCGGTGCCAGGTTACAGGGGCCAAGGCAGGTCGATTTGGCGCTCATCATGCCGTCGCCGGTCACGCGCAGCTTCTGGCGGTCCTGCTGGTTGCGCAGGTGGCCCCAGATCAGGTCCGCGCCGGCGGCATTGCACGGGCCGCCCTGGCAGACCAGCACGCGGCGTTTCTGCGCCGGCACGAGCGAACCCTCCGGCGCCAGCCTGTCGAGCGGCGGGATGGGCGGCGTCGCGTCGGCACCGGTGACGAGGTCGGCCATCATTGCAGCCAGCAGCGGGCTTTCGGCGAGGCCCCGCGCGATGCGCACCGTCGGCCAAGGTGCCGCGTCCTCGGCCTGCCAGCGGCGCAGCGACTTGGTGAGCCAGGCATTGAAGCTGGGCTCGATCGGCAGCATCAGCGGCAGGATGAGGATATCGGAGAAATCCTGCTGGCGAAGTGCCGCAAGCGCCTCGCGCAGCGACGGCGTGCCTTGTTCGGTGAAGCCGAAGCTGGTGTGATCGACGCCGGGCAACGCCGCGGCGAGATCACAGAGCTGCTGCATCTGCCTGTAGGGCGCGGCAGCAAAGGCCGACCTGGCGACGAGCACGATGGCACGTCTGGCCTGGGACTGCGCGGTCTCAACTTCGGTATTGTGCAAACGATCGATCCCTGGCCTGACTGCGGTCGGGATTGTCGCAACGCATGTTGGTGGAAGGCGATGGCCGATAGCGCCGCCTGCACGAACCTGCGCTCCGGTGGTACACCCCGCCCACGGAACATCACTCGGTCAGGCAGGTCTCCTGGCTCGCGGGTCTCGGCTCATTGCCTGCCTTCCCGGCCGTCGGCCAGTGACACAATCGGCAATGCGGCTCACCGCTTACAGTTGCGGGGCAGCTTCGGTTTCGCACCGAATTCCCTCTTAGCTTCCGCCCGAAAGCAGAAGAACCATAACCGCGCGGCAAGCTATATGCGGGCAGACGCAAGTCAAGGGTTGTCGATGGACAAGTACCTAGGCCAGCAATGCGCTGCCTTGCGATCGCCTGGTGTTGCTGCACATAGTCCGGCGATGGACGAAGATTGCCAAGCAGCCCTCCCGATCATGACCGTGCGCCATCGGGGCGCACCGGTAGAGACCGGAGATGGACATGCACCACAAGCGGAATAAGCCCAGGAATGCCAGGGCCGGCTGCCTTTTGTGCAAACCGCACAAGGCGAACGGCGCCTGCCCGAGGCATATAGACATGAAAATCGGCAACCGGCGTCGATATGAAGCGGGAAGCTCGCAGTTGCGATGTGAAGGCGTCCGCGGCTGATAAGCTTGTCTGCGCGACATCGGATGTGCGTGCGAGGGGACGCGCCCGCCCATTGATTGGGGGGGCAGGGCGGGCGCTAAGCTCGGGTGGTCCAAGGTGGGGTAAGGACGAGGTGAGCCTGTAGGTCGTTTAGAGGTTCCTAACGTAAGGTCAACCAACGCCAGCGAGCGGACGGCGCGGTCGTTCAACTTCTCGTGTAGAGCGGCTGGATCGCAAGCGGCGTCGAGCCCATCCAGGGCAATCTGAGCGGCCGTCCACCGGTGCGTTGCCAGGACACCGGCGAGTGTCGTGAGTTACCGCCAACGTGAAGACGCTGGGAACGGACACCAGGCGGGTCGCCAGAATGATTGCAGAGCAGCTTTGGCCTGTTTTCGTGGGCACCCCACCAATGTGGCCCGGCATGCAATCGCGACAGCCACAGGCGAGGACCGGAGGTGTCGATGATGTGCGCGGCGGCGGCTCACCGCGTGGACGAACGCTTCGACCGAAGGCGTTGGAATAGCGTGCGACGAGCTTGCCGAACATGCGCGCCGTTGGCGGTAGGGTGTCAGTGCTATCTCGCCAAGCTGGCTGGAAGGGGCTTGCTCGAGCATTTCAGATGCATGTCCCGGGCGAATTGCTTGCGCATCTTGGCGCGATGCTCCTTGCCGGCCATGGCGATGCCGAGCCCGTATGGGCCAAGCAGCAGCCCTGCCGATACGCTCAGCGTTTCTTTCTCTTGCGCTGCGTAGTTCGCAGCCTCAGCTCGAGCTTTCGTGCAGTCCGCTGACCGCCATTTGGGATCCTTGGCAGAGAGTGTGGTGGCATAGTCGGCGGGCTGGGATGCACAGCCGGCAACTGCGAGCATCGTCACCGCAGCGAGCAGTTTGACCTTCATCTATGAGTCCTTGCTAAACATCCGTCCATCAACACCGACAGGGCTGGTTCCGCAAGGGGCGGTGGCAGAACACCAACACAGGAATACGCCCCTTTATTACAAGGAAACAAAGTTGCCCGAATTGAGGGCGTCGGCTATGCAGGGGTGCCTTAAGGGAGGAGAATACCATGGCGAACAAAACAATCCTCAAATTCGGCCAGCCGGAAGGTGCCGATTCCAACGACCTGCCGGGATGGGTGGTTGTCGACGGAAAGCCGACGATGAAGACGGCCGTCCAGCACACGACCGGGGACGGCAAGGTGCTGTCAGGAACGTGGCAGGCCACGCCAGGCACCTACCACGCCAGCTACACCGACTACGAGTTCGTCCACATGATCTCGGGTCGCATCATCATCACGCCGGATGGCGGCGCGCCCGTCGAGGTTGGGCCGGGCGACGCGTTCGTCGTGGAAGCGGATTTCAGGGGCACCTGGAAGATCATCGAGCCGGTGACGAAGCACTTCGTCGTTACGCTGGGATCGTAGGAAACACCGCGCAACCGGCGGGGATATCTAAATCGGCTGTCGAAGAAGGCTGCCTGCCGGCTCGTGCACGCGGGCGAACGCCTGATTGATTCGACCTGGTTCCGACAGTGAGCGGAACCAGGCGCACCGGTGATGCCTTGCTGGCTTAATTTCCTTGGGAAAAGGCTGGGGCCGCTTTGAATGATCAAACAACGCGAGATGCATCGCGCATGTTGCGTTCCCCGGCCGAGAATGAGCACTTTTCCAAGCTTTGCGGCCAGGACTGATCGCTCGCTGCGCGACCACCACAACATCGCTATCGACCTTGTCCGCGGCTACTGCGAGCTACCACCTGTGCTTGCAGGAGGTTGACCTTTACCCGAGCTGGTTTATTTAGGCCCCGGGCAGGTATGGGGTGGTAATTCATGTTGGCAGTGGTGAATTCGCTGTGGATCGGCAACAGATTGGGGCCGGTCCACGCGGGGTGTCTGAGGTCGTTTCTTCGAAATGGGCATCGTGTCGTTCTGCACGTGTTTGACCGGCCGGAGGACGTGCCTGAAGGCGTCGAACTTTTCGACGCCCAACGGTTGATGGCTCGATCGGAAATCGTTGCGCATGAGACGACCGGTAGCCTGGCTTTGGCGTCGGATATCTATCGGTACCGCATCCTGCGGGCGGGCCTCGGCATATACGTGGATTGCGATGTCTATTGCCTGAGGCCGATCCAGCAGGAGGAATTCCTCTTCGGCTGGGAATCCGACAAGGCGATCAATGGCGCCGTGCTGGGGCTGCCTTCGCAGCATCCGGCGCTCAATGAACTGATCGCGGCATCCAGCGATCCTCATTTCATTCCTTGGTGGTATCGAAGCACAAAGAGACGGTTACTGCGCCTGCGCAAGGCCATGCGCCTGCCTGTCCCGGTATCCCGCCATCGTTGGGGTGTCATTGGACCGCAACTGTTGACCAACGTCACCCAGCGCCACGAAATTGCAGCTTCGGCCAAGCCGATCGATGTGTTCTACCCGGTCAGCTACCAGAACACCAACCTGCTCTTCGATCGCGGGCTGTCCTGGCCCGATATAGCCACCAATCGGACGCTTGGCGTTCATTTGAGCGCGTCGGTCATATCAGGACGCGAAATCATACGCGGCAGCCTTCTGGACGCCGTTGTCACTCAATAGCTCGTTTCGAGACTGCACCGATGTCGCTGAAGAGCCGGCTAAGCTCCTTTCGTCGCGTATATCTGGCTGCGCGCACCGTCGACACGCCGCCGACGCTTCTGTTCTGGTGGGGAAGCTACGGCTACAGGGGCGGTCCGACGATCGGCGACCTGATGGCGGTCGACAACCTGTCATCGAGGCTGCGTCTGCGCGGCGTCGAGCACGCCGTCATTTCGCATCCGGAACTGCAGATTACGGGCCATCTGCCGGTTGACGATCTCTATGCGATCAAGCCTGCGAAAAAGCTCGTGTTCGTCTGTGGTCCGATCACCTACAGTCGCGACCTGAACGACCTTTTGTCTGTCCACGGGCATGCGACCAAGATCGCGGCAGGCGTCAGCGTCCTTCCCAATCACGCCAGGATGAATCGCCGCTTCCATCACATTGTTGGCCGTGATGGCGTCGATCCACCGTATTTCGATCTCGCCGTTTCGGAGACCGTTGAACCCACTGGAAAGGGGCGGCTCGAGACCGCAGGTATTTGCCTGCGTGGCCCTCAAGGCGAGTATGGCGCCAGGCGAGTTGCGATGGCACCTCAGGCAGAGGCGATGTTCCAAGACGTGGTGCGCGGGTCGACGCTACACCCGATCGAGATCGACACGGTGCTGTCACCTGAGAATGGTGCTGGGAAGATCCATGCCGGGTTCGCACGATCCGACATCGTGCTGACGACCCGCATGCATGGGGCGCTGTTGGCGCTCGCCGCAGGAAAGCCGGTGATTGCGATCGATCAGGTTCCCGGTGGAGCTAAGGTTTCAGCCGTGGTCGGCAGGACCGGTTGGCCATTTGTATTCCAGGCGGAAAAGGTGTCTGCCGAAACGGTGCGGGCGGCTCTTGACGAATTGCGCACCGGCAATTGGCGGGCCCAGCTGGTCGGAGCCCAGGCCAGGATCCGTGCGCTTGTCGAAGATGCTCTCGCGGCAAGCGTCGACGCCATCGCGGAGTGATCCGTCTGCGCCTCGTGGGGCGAAGGACAGTCCCGAAATTGGCATGGATTTCCGGTGCCGCGTGGGCATCTGGAAGGAGCTGATTTTGCTGGGAAACTGGTGCCGCTTGCGTGACTCGAACACGCGACCCCATCATTACGAATGATGTGCTCTACCAACTGAGCTAAAGCGGCTTCCAGGCTTCGCGACCCGAGGGGCGCGAGAGAGTGAGCGCGTGATAACTTCATTGCGCGCGGATTTCAAGCGGCCTTTGCAGGGTTTTGACAAGAGGCGAACATGTCGCCGCCTGTCGTTGCGGAAGGCAGCCGATCTTCAATCAACTGGTGATGCGGGCCTTGGCCGCGGCGTATTCGGTGGCGAGGCGCTCGACCAGCTCGGCGACGGGCACGACCTTGTCGACGGCGCCGATACCCTGGCCGCAACCCCAGATGTCTTTCCACGCCTTGTACTTGGCGGCTTCCTCGAAATCCATCTTGGAGGGATCTGAGACAGCGAGGTTGTCGGGGTCCATGCCGGCGGCGCGGACCGAGCCCTTGAGGTAGTTGCCGTGGATGCCGGTGAACAGATTGGAGTAGACGATGTCGGCGGCCTTGGATTCGACGATCATCTGCTTGTAGTCGTCGCCGGCGCGCGCCTCCTCGGTGGCGATGAAGGGCGAGCCGATATAGGCGAGATCAGCACCCATGGCCTGTGCCGCGAGCACCGCACCGCCATTGGCGATGGCTCCGGACAGAAGCAGCGGGCCGTCGAACCACTGACGGATTTCCTGGATCAGGGCGAAGGGTGACAGCGTGCCGGCATGGCCACCGGCACCGGCAGCGACCGCGATGAGGCCATCGGCACCCATCTTGATCGCCTTGCGGGCGTGGCGGTCGTGGATGATGTCGTGCAGCACGATGCCGCCATAGGAATGAACGGCCTGGTTGACCTCCTCGACAGCACCCAGCGACGAGATGACGACCGGCACCTTGTATTTCACGCACAGGCGCAAATCGTGCTCGAGCCGCTTGTTGGACTTGTGCACGATCTGGTTGACGGCGAAGGGGGCTGCCGGACGGTCGGGATTGGCGGCGTCATGGGCGGCGAGATCTTCGGTCACCATCGCCAGCCATTCGTCGAGCTGGGCCTCTGGGCGGGCGTTGAGCGCCGGAAACGAGCCGACGATGCCGGCCTTGCATTGGGCCAGCACCAGAGGCGGATGCGATATGATGAACAAAGGCGCGCCGACGACGGGAACACGCAGGTTTTTCTTGAGGATGTCAGGCAATGCCACGCGTCTCTCCCGGGTCTAGTTTTGACGTTTCCGTAAACGTCACTCCATATAGCAGATCGGGCACGATCGACAATGCACGAGTCTGGGCACGAGCCTGGGCACGAGTCCTGGACACCAGTCCGCCGGGGCTTGCCGTCGCCGGTTTGCGGCTTCCGCTGCGAGGCGCGACTTGTTTTGCCGGCCTTGCCGCCCATTGCACCCATTTTTGGCCGACATTTCGCTCGCGGTGCCGTTGATTGATGTCTTTTCTGCCGCTAACCATCTGGCAACACTGGCGCGTTGCGAGGAACATCGGTTGGATTCGATCGAAAAAGCGATCCGGAACGCTTTCGAAAAAGGCGATCCCGAGAATCGCGAGTTTCGCGAAAAGGTCTATCGTGCCGCCTTCGGTGCGCTCGACCGCGCGCTCAAGGCCAATCCGGCGATGACCGTGGAGGCGGCGATCGGCCGCCGCAAGTCGCTGCAGGCAAAGATCACCGAGATCGAATCGGAATTCATGCCGGCGGCCCCAGCGGTTTCGCTCGGCCAAGCCGGCGCGGCCCCGGCGCCTGATATCTCGCTCAACGGCAATGGCGCCGCCAGCGCACCGTCGGTTTCGATCGGCACCCCGGCGGCGGGTGTCACCCCCGTCGTGCCCGACATCATGCCCGACGCAGTGTTGCCCGGCGGACCGCCGATCGAAATCACGGAGAAGCGCAGCCGCGCGGAACGGCGCGCCGCCGACCGTGCCAGCGCGCGGGCCGAACGGCGCCGGCCTTATGCCGCGATGTTTCTTGCCGTGACCTTGCTTGCCATGGGTGGCATCGGCGCCTGGTGGGCGGTACAGACCGGCCAGTTCAAGTCGGCGGCGGAGATCGACACCTCGGTGCACAACCCGCCGAAGCAGCTCGAAAGCGAAGATTTTTCGCCGACCGATGCCGGGCCGGCGCGGCCGGGCGAGGTCGACCAGTCGCGCAACTGGATCACCGTGTTCACGCCGACCGACCCGACCGATGTCAGCGCGCCGGGTGGTACCTCGGCCGAGGTTGCCAAGGACGACACCGGCAGCTTCCTGCGCATCCGCTCGGGCAACACCGGCTCGGCGATCGTCTTCGACGTCGGGCGCGGCGTGCTCGAACAGATCGCCGGAAAGCATGCGGTGTTCGACATCATTGCGCGCGCCGAGGACGGCAAGGAAACGCAGATGGCCGTCGACTGCAATTTTGGCGAGCTCGGCGACTGCGGCCGCAAGCGCTACCTCGTCGGCTACCAGCGCGGCGAGTACCTGTTCGAGATGGATGTGCCCGACAAGGAACCGGGTGCCGCCGGCACCATCGCCATCAACTCCGACCTGACCAAGGAAGGCAAGGCCGTCGACATCTACGAGATCAGGGTGTCGGTGACGGAGTAGTGCGGCCTCGCGGCGGCAACGATTTCGTTCGACGTCAGGTTTTCGGAACCGGGCCTCAGTCGAGCAGGGCCTGCAGCGTCTCGATGCGGTCGGCCTCGGCGGGCGGCTTGTCCCAGCGCAGTCGGGAGATCCGGGGGAACCGCATGGCCACGCCCGATTTGTGGCGGGTCGAGCGGTTGAGGCCCTCGAAGGCGACCTCCAGCACCAGGCCGTTGGCCCTGTCGGCGCGCACCGAGCGCACCGGGCCGAAACGCTCGACAGTGTTGTCGCGCACGAACTTGTCGATCTGCTTGAGCTCCTCGTCGGTAAAGCCGAAATAGGCTTTTCCCACCGGCACCAGCTCCTCAGCCCCCTCCGCGCCCGACCAGACGCCGAATGTGTAGTCGGAATAGAAGCTCGAACGCTTGCCGTGGCCGCGCTGGGCGTACATCAGCACGGCATCGACAATGTGCGGATCGCGCTTCCACTTGAACCACGGACCCTTGGGCCGACCGGCGAGATATGGTGAATCCAGCCGTTTCAGCATGACGCCTTCGATGATCGGATGCGGCGGTTCTCGTCGCATCGCCTCCAGTTGATCCCAGCTGTCGAAGGTGACCAGCGGCGACAGGTCGAAGCGGTCGGGGTCGAGCGCGGCGATGAAGGCTTCAAGACGGGCGCGGCGCGTCGTGAAGGGCAGCTCGCGCAGATCCTCGCCGTCGAGCTGGAGCAGGTCGTAGCAGCGCACGAAGGCGGGATAGCGGTCCTGCATCTTGGCTGACACGATCTTACGGTTCAGCCGCTGCTGCAGGTCGGAGAAGGTGCCGGTCGCCTCGCGGGGTGAGCCGACGAGCAGCTCGCCGTCGAGTGCCACGTCGAACTCCATTGCCGCCACCACGTCGGGGAAGGCGCCGGAGACATCGTCGCCGGTGCGCGAATAGAGCCTGCGGATACCGCCCTCCGACACCGCCTGGACACGGATGCCGTCCCATTTCCACTCGGCGGCGTAGTCGGTGGGGGCGAGTTTTTCGAGGTCGCTGTCGCCGACGGGATTGGACAGCATCACGGGCCGGAACAATGCGCGGGCAGCCTTTTCAGGCTTCGGCGCCTTGCCTTCCAGCCAAGCGAACAGGCTGGTGTAGGGTGGTGTCAGTCCGTGCCACAGCTCCTCGATCTCGGCGACGTCGACGGAACCGAGATCGGCCAGCGCCTGTTTGGCGAGGCGGGCCGAGACACCGATGCGCAAGCCACCGGTGACGAGCTTGATTATCGCGAAGCGGGCGGAGGTTTCGGCCTGATCGAGCAGCCGGGCGAGCACGCCTGGCCCGTCGGAACGGCTGGCGGATTGCAGTTTCTGAACGACCTCGGCGAGTGTGATGTCGTGGTTGGGCCGGCTTTCAGGCGCCTCCGGCCAGACCAGGGACACCGTCTCGGCAAGGTCGCCGACATAGTCGTAGGAATAGCCGAACAGGATAGGGTCCATGCGCTCGGAAACGAGCTGGCGCAGCATCGCCGGCTTGACCGAGGCGATGTCGAGTTCGCCGGTGATGGCGGCAAGGGCCAGCCCGCGATCGGGATCCTCGACCGCGCGGAAGTGGTCGGTGATGAGCTTCAGCTTGCCGTTGCGAGACGGCGTCAGCACCAGACGGTCGAGGAGTTCGGCGAAGCGGTTCATGGGGCGAGGGCTTCCCGCGAAAGGCGAGTTTCTTCCCACCCCCCTCTGGCCTTCCGGCCATCTCCCCCACAAGGGGGGAGATTGGTCTCGTCGCCGGCGGCACACGTCCTGCGACGCTGCAGGGCTGGAGGTTGCAACATTGATGGTGGGATGGCCGGGCGATGACAGCGTGATCTCCCCCCTTGCGGGGGAGATGGCCGGTAGGCCAGAGGGGGGTGCTGTCCCGCAGGCTTGGAAGTTCTGTCGCGCGTGGCGGGACACAGGAACGTGGGCTGGAGTGCAACCATCCTCAATCCCCCTCATCCTCATACCCCACCAGGTGCAGCGGCCTCGCAGCAATCCCGTTGAGCTCGCACCAGCGTACCAGCGCTTCCTCGCGGCCATGGGTGACCCAGACCTCGCCAGCGCCGGTTTCGGTGATGGTGGCGGTCAGCTCGTCCCAGTCGGAGTGGTCGGAGATAACGAGCGGCAGTTCGACGCCGCCTTGCTTGGCGCGCTGGCGGATGCGCATCCAGCCGGATGCGAAGGCGGCGAGCGGGTCGGGGAAGCGCCGCGCCCAGCGGTCGGCGAAGGTGGCGGAGGGGGCGACGATGATGGCCCCGGCGAAGTCGGCCTTGTCACCATCCTCGACGGTTGCCGGTCGGAGGTCGCCGAGGTCGACACCCTGGCTCTGGTAATATTCGCTGAGCCTGGTCATTGCCCCGTGGATGTAGATCGGCTTGTCGTAGCCCTGGTCGCGCAGCAATCGCATCACCCGCTGGGCTTTGCCGAGTGCGTAGGCGCCGACGAGATGGGCGCGCTCGGGAAACTGCCGGGTCGATTTCAGCAGCTTGCCGATCTCCTGGGAAGCGTCGGGATGCCGGAAGACGGGCAGGGCGAAAGTGGCCTCTGATATGAACACGTCGCAGGGTACGACCTCGAAGGCAGTACAGGTCGGATCCCTGACGCGCTTGTAGTCGCCGGAAGCGACGATGCGCATGCCATTGCGCTCGACCGAAATCTGCGCCGAGCCGAGCACGTGGCCTGCGGGGTGGAATGACACGATGACGTCGCCGAGCCGGATCTTCTCGCCCAGCGGCATTGCCTGCGTCGCGCCGGCGAAGTCAGGCCCGCAGCGGATCGCCATGATGTCGAGCGTTTGGCGCGTCGCGAGCACCTTGGCGTGGCCAGGGCGGGCATGGTCGGAATGGCCGTGGGTGATCAGCGCGCGGTCGACCGGCCGCACCGGGTCGATGTAGAAATCGCCTGGCGGGCAGTAGAGCCCTTCGGGACGGGTATGGAGGAGGTCGCTCGGCCGCATCTCCTCAAGATAGGCATTTGCCGCTTGCGTGGAAGCCCGGTTTGGCAGTAATGCGCGCCACCCTCCTTGTCATGGATGCCGCGCTTGACGCCGTTGCAGCTCTCTTCCAACGACCTGCTTGCCGATCGGCGGGCGGACTATGCCGAAATGCTGTTCGCCTCAGGCGACCATGCTGCCGCCGCTGAACTTATGCTCGGCGCGCTGGAACTCGCCCCCGGCTGGGCCATGGGCTGGTTCCGGCTCGGCGAGATGCAGGAAGCTGCCGGCGAGATGCAGGCCGCCGCCGAGGCCTGGCGCATGTCGCTGAAGCTCGAGCCGGCCGATCGACCCGGTGCCGCGCTCAAGCTGCAGCTGATCGGGGCGGCACCTGCCGAGGACAGCCCGCCCAGCGCCTTCGTCGAAATGCTGTTCGACCAGTATGCGGAAAAGTTCGACCACGCGCTGGTCGAGACGCTGCATTACCGCGTGCCGGAACTGCTGACGGCGGCGATCGGCGCGACCGGCCGCAACACATTCGCGCACGCCGTCGATCTCGGCTGCGGCACCGGGCTGATGGGCGTGAAACTCCGGCCAGTGGCGAAGCGCCTCGACGGCTACGACATCTCGGCCGAGATGCTCCGCAAGGCGCGCGACAAGGGCGTCTACGACTATCTGATCAAGGCCGACCTGCAGGCGTTGGAGCCGGTGGGGCAGACGGCCGATCTCGTCACCGCGGCCGACGTGTTCATGTATCTCGGCGCGCTCGACCGGGTGTTTGTGAGCGTGATGAAGATGCTGGCACCGGGTGGTGTGTTTGCGTTTTCGGTCGAGCGTCTTTCGAGCGAAGGGGTGTTCGATCTGCAGGAGTCCAGGCGCTATGCCCATTCCGAGGCCTATGTGCACGGGCTGATCGCCGCTGCTGGATTACGCCTTCTGTCGCTGGAGCACGCGGTCATACGCCAGGACCGCCGCACGCCGGTCGAGGGCCTGATCGTGGTGACGGATCTGGCGGTCTAGCGCCGACTGCTGCTTGGGCTGCCGAGCATGCCGCGCGAGCGCAGCGGCTTTTCAGCCGGTTTGGCAGTGGGGGCCACCTGATGCTGCAAGGCCGCCAATTGGGTCTGAAGGTCGCGGACCAGCTTTTCCAACTCGGTGATGCGGGCTTCGTGGGAGGCGGTGTCTGTCATGGCATCCAAACATGATCGTCGTGCTTGTCGCATTTGAAGGCAGACAGCCTATGAAACAAGGCCTCATTCCTTGATCCCTGTTTGTTCCAGATTTCGCTTGGCGCAGCCTGATCGCCGCGCTAGGCATGGGGCGTGACGAGCCAAGCGGGACTGGAGCCGAATTCGACTGCCGCGATGCTGCCGGAGCCATTCCTGCGATGGTTCGCCGAGCGCGGCTGGTCGCCGCGTGCCCACCAGCTCGACCTGCTCACCAGTGCCCAGCAGGGCAATTCGGCGCTGCTGATCGCCCCCACCGGTGCCGGCAAGACGCTCGCCGGTTTCCTGCCTGCGCTGACCGATCTGGCGATCCGGCCGAAGAGGCGTCCCGGCGAGCCGCAACGCGGCGTGCATACACTGTACATTTCACCGCTCAAGGCGCTTGCCGTCGACATCGAGCGCAATCTCGGCAAGCCTGTTGACGAGATGAACCTGCCGATCACGATGGAGACGCGCACCGGCGACACGCCGCAGCACAAGCGCACGCGCCAGAAGCTGTCACCGCCGGACATATTGCTGACGACGCCCGAGCAACTGGCGTTGCTGATCGCATCGCCCGACGCAGACCGCTTCTTCAACGGGCTGCGCTACATCGTGCTCGACGAACTGCATTCGCTGGTCACCTCCAAGCGCGGGCACCTCTTGTCGCTCGGGCTGGCGCGGCTCAGGGCCTACGTGCCCGACCTGCAGGCGATCGGGCTGTCGGCGACGGTGGCCGAGCCGGACGAGCTCCGGCGCTGGCTGGTCAGGCAGAATCCGGCAGGCGAGATGGCCGACCTCATCACCGTGTCGGGCGGGGCCAGGCCAGAGATCACGATCCTCGATTCCGAGGAGCGTGTACCGTGGTCGGGGCATTCGGCGCGATATGCCATTCCCGAAGTCTATGACGCGATCCGCCGGCGCCGGACGACGCTTCTGTTCGTCAACACCCGCAGCCAGGCGGAGCTGTTGTTCCAGGAGTTGTGGCGCGTCAACGACGACAATCTGCCGATCGCCCTCCATCACGGCTCGCTCGACGTCGGCCAGCGCCGCAAGGTCGAGAAGGCGATGGCCGACAATGTGTTGCGTGCTGTCGTTGCCACCTCGACGCTCGATCTGGGCATCGACTGGGGTGACGTCGATCTCGTCGTCCATGTCGGCGCACCCAAGGGCGCGAGCCGGCTTGCCCAGCGCATCGGCCGCGCCAACCACCGGATGGACGAGCCGAGCCGGGCGATCCTGGTGCCGGCCAACCGCTTCGAGGTGCTGGAGTGCCGGGCCGCACTCGAGGCCAATTATCTCGGCGCGCAGGACACCCCGCCGCTGATCGACGGCGCGCTCGACGTGCTTGCCCAGCATGTGCTGGGCTGCGCCTGTGGCGCGCCCTTCGTCGCAGACGAGCTTTACGCCGAGGTAACAGGTGCTGCTCCCTATGCCGGGCTAGACCGCGACAGTTTCGACCGCGTCGTCGATTTCGTCGCCACCGGCGGCTACGCGCTGCGCAGCTACGAGCGCTACGCCCGCATCCGCAAGACCAAGGATGGTAAGTGGCGGGTGTCCAATCCGCGCATTGCCCAGCAATACAGGCTGAATGTCGGCACCATCATCGAAGCGCCGATGCTGAACGTCCGTTACACCAGGGCCAAGGGCAAGGTCGGCGCGGGCACGGCAGCAGCACTGAGCCTGCGCGGCGGGCCGGTGCTCGGCAAGATCGAGGAGTATTTCGTCGAGACACTTTCGGTGGGCGACATGTTCATGTTCGCCGGCAAGGTGCTGCGCTTCGAGGGCATCCGCGAAAATGAGTGTTATGTCTCGACGGGCGGTGCCGGCAACGTTCTGGTGCCGTCTTATGCCGGTGGCAAGTTTCCGCTGTCGACGTATCTCGCCGACCAGGTGCGCGGCATGCTGGCCGACCCAGCGCGCTGGAAGGCGCTGCCTGAGCAGGTCGCAGACTGGCTGCGCATCCAGCAGGAGAAGTCGGTGCTGCCGCGCAAGGAGGACCTTCTGATCGAGACTTTTCCACGCGGCGAGCGCTTCTACATGGTGGCCTATCCCTTCGAGGGGCGATTGGCGCACCAGACGCTCGGTATGCTTCTGACCCGCCGGCTGGAGCGCATGGGCGCGCGGCCGCTGGGCTTTGTCGCCACCGACTATTCGCTGGCCGTCTGGGCGCTGGGTGATCTGGGGGCGATGTTCAGGGCGAAAAAACCGTCGCTGGGCGAACTGTTCGACGAGGATATGCTGGGCGACGACCTCGAGGCCTGGTTGGCCGACAGCTGGCTGCTCAAGCGCACCTTCCGCAACTGTGCCGTCATCGCCGGGCTGATCGAGAAGCGGTTTCCCGGCCAGGAAAAGAGCGGCCGGCAGGTGACTGTTTCGGCCGACCTCATTTACGACGTCTTGCGCAGCCATGAGCCCGACCACATTCTGCTCAAGGCGACGCGGGCGGACGCTGCCAGTGGGCTGCTCGATGTCAGGAGGCTTGCCGAGATGCTCTCGCGCATCCGCGGCCGAATCGTGCACAAGATGCTCGACCAGATTTCGCCGCTGGCGGTGCCGGTGATGCTTGAGATCGGCAAGGAGCCGGTCAATGGCGAGGCGCACGACTCCCTGCTTCTGGAGGCGGCGGATCTGATCGATGAGGCGATGGGAAGCGCATGAACATAGCCGCGCGCGAACTGACCAGGGCAGGCTGCGAGACGATCGCGGTCGCTGGCGTGCGCGCCGCCTGCGACTGGCGCGGCGTGGTGTATTTCCCTGAGCTCGACCTGCTCGTCGTCTCCGACCTGCATCTGGAGAAGGGCTCTTCGCACGCCCGCCGCGGCCGGCTGATCCCACCCTATGACACGGCAGCGACGCTTCAACGCCTGGCCGAAGTGGTCGAGGACTACCAGCCGAGCACAATCGTCAGCCTCGGGGACAGTTTCCACGACGGCGAAGGCGCGGCGCGCCTGCCCGAACCATTCCGTGACAGCCTGATGGCGATGATGGCCGGGCGGAGCTGGTTCTGGATCGCTGGCAACCACGACCCGGATGCGCCCGACGATCTGCCGGGCGAAACGGTCGAGGAACTGGCGGTCGCAGGCCTGGTGTTCCGCCACGAGCCGTCGAAGGGCCATGCCGAGGGCGAGGTCGCCGGCCACCTGCACCCTTGCGCCCGCATCGTCCAGCGCGGCCGCTCGGTCCGTCGCCGCTGCTTCGCCAGCGACGGCATGCGCCTCATCATGCCCGCCTTCGGCGCCTTCACCGGCTCGCTCAACGTGCTCGACCGGGCCTATCGCGGCATGTTCCGGGAAGGGGCGCCGACGGCTTACATGATCGGGACGAGCCGGGTCTATCCGATTGCAGGGTCGCTGCTCAGGCCGGGTTGATGTCGTTTTGACTGCTCGGCAGTCGCTCCTTTCCGTTCTCCACGTCTTGCCAGTGGCGGTGTAGGCTCACCGTAAGTTCTGCGCTTCAAGACAGCCATCGCGGAGGGGGGCAACAGGGTGTCCGACGCCCGCGTCGAGGACTGCGGACATATCAGGCACGCAAGCATCGGAAGAGACGGCACGCGGCCCTCAAACGCGAAACGACCCGGCACGGTCTCCCGCGCCGGGTCGTTTCGTCAACACGCAGTCGCCTTGTTAGCTGGCAGCACTTGCCTGCACGGCGGTGCGCTCAGCCAGAAGCTGGCGGACGACGGCCATGTGGTTGTTCAGTTCGCCGATCGCCTCATCGAGCAGCTGGCGCTGCTTCTGCAGGCGGCCGAGCTGCTTGTCCGACTTGTCGAGCGTCAGGCGCAACTGCTTGGCGTTGGTGCCGGTCGGATCGTAGAGGTCGATCATCTGCTTGACGTCGCGCAGCGAGAAGCCGACCTTCCTGCCGAGCAGGATAAGCTTCAGCCGGGCGCGGTCGCGGCGGGTGTAGAGGCGCGTCGCACCTTCGCGCTTGGGGTTGAGCAACCCCTTGTCTTCGTAAAAGCGCAAAGTACGGAGCGTTACGCCATACTTCTTTGCCATTTCGCCGATGCGGACATAGTCCTCGCCGGAGAGATTGTTTTCATTGGCCGCAACATCGGCGACCGATACAAGTTTCATCATCTACTCTGCTATCCCCAATTGCGAGCAATGGCGGCAGGGCCGGCCGGTGCTCTGATGGAAGCCGGAGGGGGCAAGGCTTCCGATCGTGGTTTCTACGTAAATGCTACCAAAAGACGGCGATCTGCACACGTCTTACGTTTACGTAAATGCTATAACGATCTGGCCTACCCTACGCAAGGGAAATCTGGGCGAACCGACCGCCAAGGCGGGAACACAACGTCGCACTTTCTTAAGCTTGGTTAAGAGCTTGTTTACCACGTTGAGGGAAATGTAGCCGTGTCGGTTTCCCCCGTGGTCATCATGTACCGAATTGTTCACGGTTTCGGAAGGCGGCGAAATGCCCGAGGAGCCAAAACCCGCGGCAAATCGCAGCCTCCGTCCCGGCAAGGCTTGAGACTTCTGGTTCCGGCACCAGCACTCTGACCAACGGGCGATTCGATGAACAGCAAGCGGTCCTATCTCGATTCCCTCAATGACGGCAGGCAGCGCCGCCCGCTTGCCTCGCTCGACGAGCTCAATCGCTCGCTCGAAAATCTCGAGGCTCGGCTTGAGCGCCAGCGCAACGAGCAGCGCGATGCGCCTGCCGAACCGTATCGCGCGCCACAGCGCCAGGCGCCGCCTGCCGGCTACACGCCGCGCGGCGAATATGGCCGCACAGCACCCTATGAGCGCCCCTACCAGGCGATCGCCCGCGACATCGACCGCGCCCGCGGCCAGGAAGATGGCGTTGCCGCCGTCGGCAAGATCGCCGGCGAGCTCCGTGCCCTGCGCGAAGAGATGCGCCACCAGATGAGCACCGGGCTGCAGCGCGAATTCGACCTCCTGCGCAAGGACATCGACCGCGCCAGCCAGTCCGGCGCCGTCGGTTCGCAGGCCGTCGAGCTGGGCCTCGAGCTGGAGCGCCTTTCCGGCGCTATCCACACGCTCGCCGAACGCAGCGACGACAAAAGCGTCAACACGCTGCGCCTCGAACTCGAGCAGGTCCGCCGCTCGCTCGGCGAACTGGCGCGCGAGGAGACCGTGCTTTCGGTCGACCGCCGCTGGGACGAGTTCGACCGCCGCTGGGACGCATTCGCCGACCGCATGTCGGAAGATGCTCGCCAGCGTCCCGAAGATCCGGCGCTTGCTGCCCTTGCCGGCCGCCTCGAACAGATCAACGACGCCGTCAACAATCTGCCCGAATCGCTGTCGCTGCTGTCGATCGAGGACAAGGTCCGCACGCTTGCGGGGGCGGTCGAGCAGTTCGTGCGCCAGCGCGACAGCCATGGCGACGAGATGTTCAGCCTGATCGACGAGCGCCTCGACGAAATCTCGCGCGCCATCGTCGCCTCGACGGTCGCCGCCCAGACGCCGCACTTCAACCCCGAGCCATTCGAGCGGATCGAGGTGCGCATTGCGGCCCTTGCCCATCAGATCGAAGAGATCACCGCGGAGCAGCCGACCGCCGAGATCATCGACCGCCTCAACACACTGTCCGAGCGTGTCGACGACATCGCGCAGCGCAGCGACATCCCCGAGCAGGCTGTCGAGCGCCTGACGCGGCAGATCTCGCTGATCGCCGACAAGATCGAGCGCACGCCCGCCGCACCTGACGCCGGCCTGATCTTCCAGGGCATCGAACAGCGCTTCGACGCCCTGGCCGACGTGTTCGAGCGCCGCCAGGGCGATGCCTTCGAACATGGCAACACATTGTTCCGTGACCTCGAGCGTCGCCTCGAAGACCTGGGCGAGCGCCTCGATCGCCAGTCGGCACAGCCCGCCGCCGATCATTCCGGGATCATGGAAGCGATCGATGCGCGCTTCACCGCCTTCGCCCAGCGCCTCGAGACCAATCGCCCCGACCCGGCGAATGAACTCGCCATGCGCGGCCTCGAAGCCCGGCTCGACGACATCTCCAACCGCCTGGAGATCTCGGCGGCACAGGTGGCGAGTATCGACCCCGACCTGATCCGCGGTCTCGAAGCCCAGGTCAGCGAGCTGTCGAACCATCTGGCGCGGCCTGGCTCGCCGCTGCCCGAGTTCGCCGACGTCCGTCCGCGCCTCGAGGAAATCGAGCGCGCGATTTCTGGCAATCATCACGCGCTGGTCGAGGCAGCCCGCCAGGCCGCCGAGGACGCGGTGCGTTCTTTCTCCGGCTCGACCACCGAAACCGCCGCGGTGACCGGCCTTGCTCAGGACCTGAAGGCGCTCGAAGCGCTGACCCGCCGTTCCGACGAGCGCAACGGCAAGACCTTCGAAGCGATCCACGACACGCTGCTGAAGATCGTCGACCGGCTTGGCTCGATCGAGACCAGCGAAGCGCCGGCGCCTGTCGAAGCCCCGCCCGCATCCGTCGCAGAACTGCTGTCGACCACCATGCTGTCGCCGGCGCCGAAGCTTTCACTCAGCGAAACGCCGTCGCTGCAGCCGGAAGCGCCGGCACCGCTGCCCGAGGCTAATCACACGTTCGGTCGTCGCGCCAGCGACAGGCCCGACGACGATCGCCCAGCGCGCAGCCCGGCCCAGGCCGCCGCCGAAGCCGCTGCGGCAGTTGCAGCCCTTGACGGTGTCCGCACCGAAAAGAAGGAGCAGAAGCCGGCCAGAACTTCGATGCTGAGTGGCCTCGCCCGCGCTTTCACCATCAAGAAGGCCAAGCCGCAGCCGCCGGTCGTCGAAGCTGCCGAACCCGTCGTCGAGGCACCGGCGCCCGGCATGGCGCTCGACGCGCCGCTCGATCCCAAGATCGCCAACCGTCCGCTGGAACCAGGTTCGGGCGCGCCCGACCTCAACGCCATCATGCGCCGCGTCCGCGACGAACGTGGCGACACGGTGCGCCCCAACGAGCCCGACGCCTCGAAGTCCGACTTCATTGCCGCCGCTCGCCGTGCCGCTCAGGCCGCGGCCGCTGAGGCCGATGCGGCCAAGCGCAGTTCCGACCTCAAGGGCCCGGTGCGCGCGCTGCGGATCGGCGACCTGATCAAGTCGCGGCGCAAGTCGGTGCTGATGGCCGTCGGCGCCGTGATGCTGGCGCTCGCCGGCATGCAGCTCGGCAAGGCCTTCATCAGCGACCCGATCGAGACGGCAGGCGTCACCGTCGCTCCGGCGGCATCGCAACCGGTCCAGACGGCAGCCGTGGTGCCGGCAAAGCCGGTTGTGACAGCCGCTGCGCCTGTCCGCAATGTCGACAAGCCGGAGACGGCGAGCGCGACTGTCGCCGAGCCCGAGCAGATCGCCGACGTGTCGGTCGACCAATTGCCCGCCGCTGCCGCGCTCGACAAGACCAGCACCCAGTCGATCCCGGCACAGCCTGTAACCACCGAGACCATCAAGCCCTCCGTCACCCCGGCCGCCTTCATGCCCGAGGCCGTCGGACCGGAGGCGTTGCGCCAGGCAGCGAACGCCGGCGACGCCAAGGCGCTGTACGAGATGGGCTCGCGTTATGCCGAGGCCCGCGGCGCCAATGCCGACATGAAGGCGGCATCGCAGTGGTATGAAAAGGCCGCCGAACTCGGCTTCGCGCCGGCGCAGTACCGCATCGGCAACATGTACGAGAAGGGCACCGGCGTCGAACGCGATGCCATCAAGGCCAAGACCTGGTATCAGCTCGCCGCTGCCCAGGGCAACGCCAGCGCCATGCACAATCTGGCGGTGCTGTTTGCCATGGGTGCCGACGGTACTGTCGACAACGACTCGGCCAATCGCTGGTTCACCAGTGCCGCCGAACTCGGCATCAAGGACAGCCAGTTCAATCTCGGCATCCTTGCTGCCAAGGGCGTCGGCATGAAGCAGAACCTCGAAGAATCCTATAAGTGGTTCGCCATTGTCGCCAAAGAGGGTGATAAGGATGCCGCCGCCAAGCGCGACGAGATCGCCAAGGCGCTCAGCCCCGAGCAGCTCAAGCGCGCCGAGGAGACGACGGCACTGTGGCAGCCCAAGCAGCTCGACGCAGCCGCCAATTCGGTCGACGTGCCGGCTGCCTGGCAGGATGCACCGGCCGCCAACATCGACATGAAGCGGGCGGTACAGAACGTCCAGGCGATCCTCAACAAAAATGGCTACGAGGCCGGCAAGCCCGACGGCATGATGGGTCAGAAGACCAAGGACGCGATCATGGCCTTCCAGAAGGACAATGCGCTGGCGCCCACCGGAACTGTCGACGAGCCGCTGGTCGAGGCGCTCCTGGCGCGCAAATAATTAGCCACAGCTGATATCAGGTGACCCGCCTTTACCGGCGGGTTAACTGATTGAGTTATTTTTCGTTTTGTGTCCGGTGAAGTTTGACTTCGCCGCAATGTCGGCGCAAGTACCCGGTAGCCAACAAGCTCCCAGGGATGGGCGTCGGCAACAATTCGATTTGCAGAGTCTGGCGGGTGGGCATTTATCTCCCGATTGCTGAGATGTCGGTCAATGTGTTCGTGCTCCTGGCGATGGGTGCGGCGGTCGGCTTCCTGTCTGGTATGTTCGGGGTCGGCGGCGGCTTCCTGATCACGCCGCTTCTGATCTTCTACAACATCCCGCCCGCCATCGCTGTCGCCACCGGCGCCAACCAGGTCATCGCCTCGTCCTTCTCCGGCGCGCTCGCCCATCTCAAGCGCGGCACGCTCGACTTCAAGCTCGGCACGGTGCTTTTGATCGGCGGTATCGCCGGCTCGGCGGCCGGCGGCTTCGTCTTTGCGCTGCTGCGCGCCATCGGCCAGCTCGACCTGTTCATCTCGCTGCTCTACGTCGTCTTCCTGGGCACCGTCGGCGGGCTGATGCTGATCGAAAGCGTCAATGCGCTGCGCCTGACCAAGGGCGGCGTGCCGCCGGCACTGAAGAAGTCGGGCCAGCACAACTGGATCCACCGCCTGCCCTTCAAGATGCGCTTCCGCACCTCGAAGCTGTTCGTCTCGGTCATCCCGGTGCTCGGCATCGGCGCCGGCATCGGCTTCCTCTCCGCCATCATGGGCGTCGGCGGCGGCTTCATCATGGTGCCGGCGCTGATCTACCTGCTCAAGGTGCCGACCAATGTCGTCGTCGGCACCTCGCTGTTCCAGATCGTCGTCGTCTCGGCCTTCACCACCTTGGTGCACTCCTCGACCAACCAGACCGTCGACATCATCCTGGCGCTGGTCCTGATGGTCGGCGGCGTCGCCGGTGCCCAATATGGCGCCAAGGCCGGCCAGAAGCTGCGCGGCGAACAGCTGCGCGCGCTCTTGGCACTGCTGGTGCTGGCGGTCGCCTTGCGCCTCGGCTTCGACCTGTTCGTCAAGCCGCAGAACCTCTATTCGCTGACCGGCGTGAGCGGGCTTCTGTGATGCGGGTCGCGGCATGTCTCGCAGCCCTGATGCTCGCGTCAGCCCTTCCGGCCCGCGCCCAAGAGCCGGCGCATCCCGAAAGCATCCAGATCGGGCTCTCGACCGACCGTGTCGCCATCACCGCCGACTTCGCCGGCGCCGACCTCACCATCTTCGGGGCGCTCGAAAACGCCGACCCGCTGATCAACCGCCAGGGCCGCTACGACGTCTATGTGGTGCTCGAGGGTCCGGCGCGGCCGGTGGTGGTGCGGCGCAAGAGCCGCGTGCTCGGCATGTGGATCAACACCCAGTCCGAGACCTTCGTCAACGTGCCGATGTCCTATTCGGTGGCGACCACCCGCCAGCCGCAGGACATCACCGATCCCAACAACTACCGCCAGCTCTCACTGGGCGCCAACAACATCTACATGGAGCCCGAGGACAAGCGCGACAGCCCGCTGACCATCCAGGAGTTCACCGAGGCGCTGCGCGAGCGTAAGCTGGCGACCGGGCTCTACTCCGACAATATCGGCGGCGTGCAGTTCCTGTCGCAGAGCCTGTTTCGCGCCACGCTGCACCTTGCCCCCAACGTGCCGGTCGGCACCCACAAGGCGCGTGCGTTCCTGTTTCGCAACGGCATCTTCATCAAGGAAACCTCGGCCCAGCTCGCCATCGTTAAGTCGGGCTTCGAGCAGACCATCTTTCGCTTCGCCACCGACCACGGCTTCGGCTACGGCCTGTTTGCCATCGGGCTGGCCATGCTCACCGGCTGGCTCGGCAGGATCATCTTCAGGAAGGACTGAAGGGGAGGGTCGCAGGCTTGGTGGTGATGATTGCCGAGCGCCCCGAGTGTCGAATTGGAGAGGCCGCTCGCGGCAAGCCAGGACCACCCGCGACGCCCCCGTCCTTCGTCATCCTAGGGCGAAGCAGGAGCGCAGCGGTGAGGAGCGGTCCGCGAAGCGGGCGAAAAGCCAACTGCTTGGCTTTTCGAGTGACGAACGCCCGAAGCGACAGGGCCGCGTAGACCCGAGGGATCCTGCCGTGACATCGAAGAAGTCACATCCGGCTCCGCCTGCCGGAGCGGCGACGGCCTCCCAACAACATCAAAACACACCGAAATTTCCTCCGAATTGCGGATTCACAAAAATTGACGTTTACGCAAACGTCAATTTTTGCTAATCGCGGTTCGACAAGCGGTTCCCCGTCGCATACCGTCTGGCCGGAACCGGCTCACATTTGCTGGAGGAAGAGCAATGCCGACATTTCGCGCGCCGGTCCAAGACACACTTTTCGTGCTCAATGACGTGCTCGGCTACGAGCGCTACAGCAACCTTGCCGGCTTCTCCGACGCCAGCCCGGACGTGCTGGAGGCGATCCTCGCAGAGGGCGCCAAGCTCGCCGAAAACGTCATGCATCCGCTCAACCGCGTTGGCGACATGGAGGGCTGCGTCCGCAACGACGATGGCTCGGTGACGACGCCCAAGGGCTTCAAGGAAGCCTTTGACCAGTATCGCGAGGGCGGCTGGATGGGTCTGGCCGTACCAGTCGAGCACGGCGGGCAGGGCCTTCCCTACACCGTTCATTCGGCTGTCGGCGAATACATGTCGGCCGCCAACATGGCGCTGATGATGTATCCCGGCCTGACGCAAGGCGCGATGGCCGCGATCCTCGTCCATGGTTCGGACGAGCAGAAGGCGACCTGGCTGCCGAAGATGGTCGAGGGCATCTGGACCGGCACCATGAACCTGACCGAGCCGCATTGCGGCACCGATCTCGGCCTGCTCCGCTCCAAGGCCGTGCCGAATGGCGACGGCTCATATCGGATCTCCGGCCAGAAGATCTTCATCTCGGCCGGCGAGCACGACATGTCCGAGAACATCATCCATCTCGTGCTGGCCCGCATCGAGGGCGCGCCGGAAGGCGTGAAGGGCATCTCGCTGTTCATCGTGCCGAAGTTCAAGCTCGACGCTTCGGGCAACCCCGGCGCGCGCAACGCCGTCTCTTGCGGCTCGATCGAGGAGAAGATGGGCATCCATGGCAACTCGACCTGCGTCATGAATTATGACGAGGCCGAGGGTTTCCTGATCGGCGAGGCCAATGGCGGCCTGAAGGCGATGTTCACGATGATGAACGAGGCCCGTCTCGGCGTCGGCCTGCAGGGCCTGGCGGTTTCCGAGATCGCCTACCAGAACGCCGTCGCCTATGCCAAGGACCGCATCCAGGGCCGCTCGCTGACCGGGCCGAAGGCGCCTGACAAGAAGGCCGATCCGATCATCGTCCACCCCGACATCCGCCGCAAGCTGATGACCATGAAGGCCTTCAACGAGGCCGGCCGTGCGCTGGTGCTGTGGACCGCCATCAATTCCGACGTCGCCCATCGCTCAGAGGACGGCGCCGAACGTCAGGCAGCCGACGACCACATGGGCCTGATGACCCCGATCGTGAAGGGTGTGCTGACCGACAAGGGCTTCGAGCATGCGGTGATGGCCCAGCAGGTCTTTGGCGGCCACGGCTACATCGAAGAGCACGGCATGAGCCAATTCGTGCGCGATGCCCGCATCGCCATGATCTATGAGGGCGCCAACGGCGTGCAGGCGCTCGACCTCGTCGGCCGCAAGCTCGGCCTCAATGGCGGCCGCGCCGTGCAGGCCTTCTTCAAGGAGGTCGGCGAGTTCTGCGAGGCCAATCGCGGTGACGAGCAGATGGCGCCCTACACCAAGGCGCTGAAGAAGGGCCTTAACGACCTGCAGGCAGCGACCATGTGGCTGGTGCAGAACGGCATGGCCAATCCGGACAATGCCGGTGCCGCCTCGACCGACTATATGCATCTCTTCGGCCTCGTCGCGCTTGGCTACATGTGGGGTCGGATGGTCAAGTCGGCGCAGGACAAGCTGGCAACAGGCGCCAATGGTTCGGCAGCCTTCTACGAGACCAAGCTGGTAACCGGCCGCTACTTCATGGAGCGCGTCATGCCCGAGACCTCGGCGCATCTCGCGCGCCTGTCGACCGGTTCGGCGACGATGATGGCGCTCTCCGCGGAGGCATTCTGATCAGAGACCTGGCGGCCGTTCGCGGCCGCCTCGCAATTGCGGCGTCGAAACGCGGAGGAGATCGTGGCGACAATTCCTGCAGATGTTCTGGGGCTCCCGAAGCCCGCCTGGGCCGCGGACGACGTGGCGATGCTCTACGACATGGCACATCGCTTCATGTCGGAAGAGATCCTGCCGCATTATGACGGCTACGAGAAGAACGAGATCGTCGACCGTGCCGCCTGGGAAAAGGCCGGTGCTGCCGGCCTGCTCTGCGCCTCGATGCCCGAGGAATATGGCGGTTCGGGCGGCACCTTCGCCCATGAGAGCGCGATCATCGAGGCGATCGGCCATGTCGGCGTCGACGGTTTCGGCATCGCCCTGCACAATGCCATCGTCGCCCCCTATATCCTTCACTATGGCTCGGAAGAGCAGAAGAAGAAGTGGCTGCCCAAGATGGCGACCGGCGAGTTGATCGGCGCCATCGCCATGACCGAGCCGGGTGCCGGTTCCGACCTGCAGGGTGTGAAGACGCGCGCCGAGAAGGACGGCAACCAGTACCGGATCAACGGCTCCAAAACCTTCATCACCAACGGCCAACTGGCGAACCTGGTCATCGTCGTGACCAAGACCGACCCGTCCAAGGGCGCCAAGGGCACCTCGCTGATCGTCGTCGAGACCGATGAAGTCGAGGGTTTCGAGCGCGGCCGCAACCTCGACAAGATCGGGCTCAAGGCCAATGACACTTCCGAGTTGTTCTTCAATGAAGTGCGCGTGCCGACCTCCAACCTGCTCGGGCAGGAAGAGGGCCAGGGTTTCGTCCAGCTCATGCAGCAGCTGCCGCAGGAGCGGCTGGAGATCGGCACCGGCGCGATCGCCATGATTGAGCGCGCGCTGGCCGTGACCATCGACTACGTCAAGGACCGCAAGGCCTTCGGCAAGGCGATCCTGGATTTCCAGAACACCCAGTTCAAGCTGGCCGAACTCAAGACCGAGGCGACCATCGGCAGGGTTTTCTACAACGACTGCGTCGCCCGTCACATTTCCGGCGGGCTCGATCCGGTAACTGCCTCGATGGCCAAGTATTGGCTGTCGGACCTGCAGTGCAAGATCGTCGACGAGTGCCTGCAATTGTTCGGCGGCTATGGTTATATGAACGAATACCCGATCGCCCGCATGTATCGCGACGCCCGCGTGCAGCGCATCTATGGCGGCACGAACGAGATCATGAAGTTGCTGATCGCGCGCTCGCTCTGAGCAGCCGATCCGGAAACCAAGGAGCAAGAAAATGGCTGACGCTTTTGTCTATGACGCCGTGCGCACGCCGCGCGGCAAGGGCAAGAAGGATGGATCGCTGCATGAGGTTCCGGCGGTGCGCCTCGGCGCCAAGGTGCTGGAAGCGCTGCGCGACCGCAACGGCTTCGACACGGCAGAAGTCGACGACATCATCTTCGGCTGCGTCGATCCGGTCGGCGAAGCCGGTTCGGTGATCCCGCGTTCGGCGGCCTTCGAGGCCGGCTACGACAACAAGGCGCCGGGCATGCAGATCTCGCGCTTCTGCGCCTCCGGCCTCGACGCCATCAACTTCGGCGCTGCGAAGATCGCGCAGGGCGCCGACGAGATCGTGATCGCCGGCGGCGTGGAATCGATGTCGCGCGTCGGCATGGGCATGTCGGGCGGCGCCTGGTTCATGGATCCCTCGGTCGGCATGCCGGCCTGGTTCATGCCGCAAGGTGTGTCGGCCGATTTGATCGCCACCAAATATGGTTTCTCGCGCGACGACGTCGACGCCTATGCCGTCGAAAGCCAGAAGCGCGCCGCCAAGGCCTGGGAGAAGGGCTACTTCAAGAAGTCGGTGGTTCCGGTGAAGGACCAGAACGGCCTCACCATCCTCGCCCATGACGAGCACATGCGCCCGACCACCGACATGCAGTCGCTCGGCCAGCTGCAGCCTTCCTTCGTCATCCCCGGCGAGATGGGCGGCTTCGACGCGGTCGCCGTGCAGCGTTATCCCGAGCTCGAAGAGGTCAACCACGTCCACCATGCCGGCAATTCGTCCGGCATCGTCGACGGTGCGGCGGCCGTCCTGCTCGGCTCTAAGAAGGCCGGCAAAACGATGGGCCTCAAGCCGCGCGCCCGCATTCGCGCCTTCTCCAACATCGGCTCCGAGCCGGCGATGATGCTGACCGGTCCGGTCGACGTCACCGAGAAGCTGCTCAAGCGCGCCAAGATGAAGATCTCCGACATCGACCTGTTCGAGCTCAACGAGGCCTTCGCCTCGGTGGTGCTGCGCTACATGCAGGCCTTCGAGATCCCCCACGACAGGATCAACGTCAATGGCGGCGCGATCGCCATGGGACACCCGTTGGGCGCCACCGGGGCGATGATCTTCGGCACCGTGCTCGACGAACTGGAGCGCCGGGACCTCAACACCGCGCTGGTGACGTTGTGCATCGGCGCCGGCATGGGCACCGCAACGATCATCGAACGCGTTTGATTTCGGCCGGAAGGAGACAGACATGACCTATACCAACTTCACGGTCGAAACCGATGCCGATGGCATCGCGCTCGTCACCTGGAACATGCCCGACCGCTCGATGAACGTCTTCACCGAAGAGGTGATGGGCGAGCTCGACAAGATCATCGACCAGGTCGTCGCCGACGCCGGCATCAAGGGCGCCGTCATCACCTCGGGCAAGGAGACCTTCTCCGGCGGTGCCGACCTCACCATGCTGCAGAAGATGCTCGGCATCTATGCCAAGGAGAAGTCCAAGGATCCGGAAAAGGCAGCCAAGCTCCTGTTCGACAATGCCGGCCGCATGGGCGCGCTGTGGCGAAAGCTCGAAACCTGCGGCAAGCCGTGGGTGTCGGCGATCAACGGCACCTGCATGGGCGGTGCCTTCGAGCTGTCGCTGGCCTGCCACGGACGTGTTGCGGCTGACTCGGACAAGGTCAAGATGGCCCTGCCGGAAGTGAAGGTCGGTATCTTCCCGGGCGCCGGCGGCACCCAGCGCGTGCCGAGGCTGGCCGACCCGCAGTCGGCACTGCAGATGCTGACCTCGGGCCAGACGCTGTCGCCGCAGAAGGCGAAGGGCATGAACCTGATCCACGCGGTGGTCGAGCCGAAGAAGCTGATCGAGGCCGCCAAGGCGATGATCACAGGTGGCCTGAAGCCGGTCCAACCCTGGGACGAGAAGGGCTTCAAGCTGCCCGGCGGTCCCGTCTATTCTGCCGCAGGCGCCAATCTCTGGCCGCCGGCAATCGCCATCCTGCGCCGCGAGACCTATGGCAACTATCCGGCTGCGACAGCGATCCTGAAATGCGTCTATGAAGGCCTTTTGGTGCCGTTCGACACCGGCCTGCGCATCGAGCAGCGCTACTTCACCGAGATCATGCAGACCAGGGAAGCGGCCGCGATGATCCGCTCGCTGTTCGTGTCGCTGCAGGAGCTGAACAAGGGCGCTCGCCGCCCCGAAGGCATCGCCGATACCAAGTTCAAAAAGATCGGCATCATCGGCGCCGGCTTCATGGGGGCGGGCATCGCCTTTGTCACCGCCAAGGCCGGCATCCCGGTGGTGCTCGTCGACCGCGACCAGGAAGCGGCCGACAAGGGCAAGGCGCACTCCGACAGCCTGATCTCCGACCAGGTCAAGAAGGGGCGGGCCAAGCCGGAGGAGCGCGAGAAGCTCCTGTCGCTGATCACGCCGAGCGCCGACTATGCCGACCTCGCCGGCTGCGACCTGGTGGTCGAGGCGGTGTTCGAGGATTCGGAAGTCAAGAAGGCGACGACCGAGAAGGCGGAAGCCGTGCTCAAGTCGTCGGCGGTGTTTGCCTCCAACACCTCGACAATACCGATCACCTCGCTTGGCAAGAACTCGGTTAGGCCGAAGAACTTCATCGGCATCCACTTCTTCTCGCCGGTCGACAAGATGATGCTGGTCGAGATCATCATGGGCAAGAAGACCGGCGACAAGGCGCTTGCGGTGGCGATGGACTTCGTCCGCGCCATCAAGAAGACGCCGATCGTCGTCAACGACACGCGTGGCTTCTACGTCAACCGCTGTGTGCTGCGCTACATGTCGGAAGCCTTCAAGATGCTGATCGAAGGCGTGCCGGCAGCGATGATCGAGAACGCCGCCAAGGCTGCCGGCATGCCGGTCGGCCCGCTGGCGCTGACCGACGAGACCGCCGTCGACCTCGCCCAGAAGATCATGAAGCAGACCATCCGGGATCTCGGCGAGAAGGCTGTCGATTCACGCCAGATGGCGCTGATCAACACCATGGTCGACAGCCATGGTCGCCTCGGCCGCAAGAACACCAAGGGCTTCTACGATTACCCGGCAAAACCGGCGAAGAAGAAGCTGTGGCCCGGCCTCAAGGACCTCTATCCGCAGCTTGCTCCGGAGAAGGTCGATGTCGAGGAGATCAAGCAGCGCCTGCTGTCGGTCATCGCGCTCGAAGCCGTGCGCGTGATGGAGGAGGGCATCGTCACCGACCCGCGCGAGGCGGATGTCGGCTCGATCCTCGCCTTCGGCTTCGCGCCCTACACCGGCGGTGCGCTGTCCTACATCGACGGCATCGGCGCCAAGAAGTTCGTCAAGATCGCCAAGGACCTGCAGAAGAAGTACGGCGCCGAGTTCAAGGCGCCCAAGCTGCTGGTCGACATGGCCGAGAAGGGCGAGACCTTCTACCAGCGCTTCGATCCTTACGCGAAGGCAGAGGAAAAGAAGGCGGCCTGACGCAGCATGTACGTCTGGGCAAGACTGGCACGCATGGCCGCGACGAAATCTCGTCGCGGCCCTTACCGCTTTGGCGATGAGGGCCGGCTGTCGTTCCGCTGCCTGCCGACCGACATCGACTTCAACATGCATCTCAACAATGCGCGCTACATGATGCTGGCCGATGTCGGCCGCATCGACATCTTCATGCGCTCGGGCCTGATCGAGCTCGCCCGCAAGCGTGGCTGGGCACCGATGCTGGGTGGCTTGCAGACGGTGTTCGTGCGCGAAATCAGGTTGTGGAAGCGCTTCGACGTCGTTTCCTCAATCGAGACCTGGAGCGGCTCCGAGGTGATCGGCAAGCACCGCTTCGTGCTCGAAAACGGCGAGACAGCGGCGCTGATCATGACCAGCGCCGGTGTCTACGACCGGGCCAACCGCCGCTTCGTGCTGATCGACGATCTGGTGCGCGAGCTCGGCGCCGACATCACCCCGCGTGACGCCAGCGAGAAGGAGAGCATCTTCATCGCCTCGCACAAGGGCCTGCGCACGCTGGCCAAGTCCAAGGACTGATGCCGCTTCTGGCGGCGGGTGGAGAGTGCTAAAATAGCGAGACCTGAACGATTGTGCATTGGGAGGAGTGTTCGCCATGCGCATGATGCTGAAGGTCTCAATCCCCACCGAAGACGGCAACAGGGCGATCAAGGACGGCTCGCTGCCCCAGGCCATTGAACGCGTCATGGCCGACCTCAAGCCGGAGGCAGCCTATTTCACTGCCGAGGCCGGGCGGCGCACGGCGTTCATCTTCCTCGATGTGGCCCATTCGTCCGACATGCCGCTGGTCGCGGAACGCTTCTTCTTCGGCTTCAACGCCAACGTCGACATGATCCCCGTGATGAATGCCGACGACTTGAGGAAGGGCCTGCCCGCGGCGATGGCCGCGCTGGCAGGCTGATCCCTTTCATCGGCGGCAGCGTCCAGACCTGCGACGCGGTCACTTCTGGCTGTCCGCATTGGCGGTGGACAACGGCGACAGGCCTGGTTAAATGCCGAAAGGTATTTTTTCCTGTCCGAAGGAGAGCGCCATGCTCTCGCATGAACGTGTCTGGGCCGCGATCGACGCTCTCGCCGAGCGTTATTCGCTTTCGGCGTCGGGCCTCGCCAAGAAGGCCGGGCTCGACTCGACGGCGTTCAACAAATCCAAGCGCCAGTCCGTCGATGGGCGGCCGCGCTGGCCGTCGACGGAGTCGCTGGCCAAGATCATCGAGGCCACCAATTCCTCGCTCGAGGAGTTCGTGGGTTTTGTCGAACCGGTGCGAACGGTCAGCAGGGCCAGGGGACGGGAACGGGCGGCGGGCGTGCCGCTGCTCGGCTTCGCGCAGGCCGGCGCCGGCGGCTTTTTCGACGATGCCGGTTTTCCGGCAGGGCAGGGCTGGGACCTCATCGAGATTCCGGCGCGCGCCACCGAAAGCTCCTACGCGCTCGAGGTGCAGGGCGACTCGATGTTGCCGCTCTACCGCAATGGCGACGTCCTGATCGTCGAGCCTGGGGCCGTGGTGCGCAAAGGCGACCGCGTGGTGGTCAAGACGATCTCGGGCGAGGTCATGGCAAAGGTGCTGGAGCGCCAGACGCAAGGCATCATCGAACTGGTCTCGCTCAATCCCGAGCATCCGATCAGGCGTTTTCAGACCCATGAGGTCGAATGGGTGGCGCGCATCGTGTGGGCGAGCCAGTAAGGTGCGTCCGGCAGCCATAGCAGTCGCCGCCGCGGGGTTCGGCATCGCGGCCTTGCTCGTCACCATGGGCGGGCACAGGCTCGCCGCGATCGAGGCGCCCGAGATCGACGTGATCGACGAAAGCGACCTGCCTGACATGCCGCCGCCGGAAGAGGGTAGCACGTCGGCGGTCGAGCCGGAGGCGCTAGATGCCGAGGCTGCGTCGAGACCGGTGGCGCCTGAAGACACCGCCCCGCCGCCGCTCGAGCAGGGCGATCTTGTGCGCGAAGCACCGCGCCCGCCATTGAGCGAACTCAGCCTGGCGTTGCCGCCCAAGCCCAAGATGCCCGACGATTGGGACGGCACGACACTGTTCCAGCCGGTAGCGTCGGCTTCAGGCCTGATCGAGGCCAAAGGTTTCAGCGTGGCGATTGCGGGGGTGACCCCCGTCGATGTCGGCGAAAACTGCAGCTATGAGGGTAAGGAGTGGAACTGCGGAACGCGGGCGCGCACGGCGTTTCGCGGCTTTCTGCGCTCCCGCGCCGTGGTCTGCGATGTGCCGCCTCAGTCCGAGCGCGGCGTGATCGTTGCCCGCTGCCGCATTGGCAAGCAGGACGTCGGCGAATGGCTGGTCGCCAATGGCTGGGCGAAGGCCGAGTCCGGTGGTCCCTATGTCGAGGCGGGCAAGAAGGCCGAGGCCGACAAGAAGGGCATCTTTGGGCCGGTGCCGACCCGCATCGAGATGACGCTTACGCCCTTGGGGACGAGCCTGCCCGCAGTCGAGCCGCCACCGGCCGAGCCGGCGGTTGAGTAGAGCCTAAGGCACTAGCCTCTAAGGGCATTCCATGCGAACCAAAACAATGGCGAATGATGTGGTCGTCTGAACGACCTGTAGTAGCCGCCTCATTGTCCTAATTGCTTGGGGGGTACATGCGTTTTATTGGCAGTATTTTTGGGTGGACCCTCGTGGTCACAGTTCTCTTTTCGTGCGCAGCATCCGCGCAATCCCGATCATTCTCGTGTTCCATCGGGAACCCGGCATGCCTCGGCTTCAATGACAAGGTGGTTGATCAGAGTGCTCAGTGTTTTGACGGGATCACTTGTTACCCTGGAGGCTTCGTTTGCAAATCCGACATGGACGACTTGGCAAACAAAGCCAAAAAATTGGCCGCCAGCTATGATGACCTGCGACTATGCCTCTCCAGAGCAGACACCATGAAGGACGTAAACAGGTGTGTGGAATTAGACATCTTTCGCTAGGTCCCGACCAAGGTTCCGCCTGATCTGGCCTGTCAACGCGCGTTTCGACAACGCCATAACGGTCACGGGCGAGCTTGACGACGGTCTAACGCCGAACGTCACTTTGGGCCGCAGACAACGCAACATCGACCGGTCGTTGGAGTCGAGGATCGATGACATATGTCGGCAGACTATCGTGGAGTGCATTCGCGCTTGAGCCGCTTTGGGGACTGAGGCTGGCGCCGGCTCGAAGCCAAAATCGACGATCGAGCCGGCTCCATGATCTTACGCCGCCAACTTGCCTTCCAGCGCCTTGGTGATCAGCGCCCGGGTTTCGGCGATGCCGTAAAGGGCCGCGAACGAGCCGAAGCGGGGACCGCGTTCCTGGCCGATCAGCACCTGGTAGATCATCTGGAAGAAGGCGCCGGACACGCCGGGGCCACCCTCCGGACTCTTCTTGCTGTGGTCCTGGTAGCGCTCGATCCGGCGGGCGACGTTGAGCGAGGCGTTCTGGATGGCTTCGCCGTCGGCACCCGCCGGCAGGTCGGCAAGCGCCTTTTCCAGCGCTTCCAGTGCCGCCTGCTCGACCTCGTCGGCCGGCCGGAAGGTCTTGGTCGGTTTGACGAAATCGTCGAAGTAGCGGACGGCATAGCCGGTCAGCTTGTCGAGCTCGGGATGCGTCTCGGGCGTCACGCCGGGCGCATGGCGCGAGATGAAGCCCCACAGAACTGCCTTGTCATGCGCGTTGGAGGCGCTGACCAGGTTGAGCAGCATCGAGAACGGCACCGGCATGTCGATAACAGGCGGGTTGCCGTGATGCATGTGCCAGACAGGATTGCCCAGCCGTTCCTTCCAGTCCTGTCGCGGATACGCGGAGAGGAAAGTGTAGTACTCGTCGACGGCGCGCGGGATGACGTCGAAATAGAGTTTCTTGGCCTGGCGCGGGCGCTGGTACATGTAAAGTCCAAGGCTCTCGGTCGGCGCGTAGGTCAGCCACTCGTCGATGGTGAGGCCGTTGCCCTTCGACTTCGAGATCTTCTGGCCGTTCTCGTCGAGGAACAGTTCGTAGACGAAGTGCTCCGGCGCGTGCCCGCCCAATAGATTGCAGATGCGGTCGTAGATGACGGCATTGGTCTGGTGATCCTTGCCGAACATTTCGAAGTCGACGCCGAGCGCTGCCCAGCGCATTCCGAAGTCCGGCTTCCACTGCAGCTTGACCTTGCCGCCGGTGACCTCAAGCGTGGTTTCGGTGCCTTCGTCGTCGAAGGTGATGGTGCCGGCCTTGGCGTCGACATGCTTCATCGGCACGTAGAGCACGCGGCCGCTCTTGGGCGAAATCGGCAGGAACGGGCTGTATGTCGCCTGGCGCTCTTCGCCCAGCGTCGGCAGCATCACCGCCATGATCTGGTCGTAGCGCTCGGCGGCGCGCAGCAGCATCGCGTCGAACTTGCCGGCCTTGTAATACTCGGTCGCACTGGCGAACTCGTACTCGAAGCCGAAGGTGTCGAGGAAGCGGCAGAGCATGGCGTTGTTGTGGTCGCCGAAGCTGGCGTAGTCGCCGCCGAAAGGATTGGGCACTGCCGTCAACGGCTTGTGCAGGTGCGGTTCGAGGAAGGCGCGGTCCGGCACGTTGTCGGGGATCTTGCGCATGCCGTCCATGTCGTCGGAGAAGCACAGCAGCTTCGTCTTGACCTTGCCTTCGGTCAGCACATGGAAGGCGTGGCGTACCATGGTGGTGCGCGCCACTTCGCCGAAGGTGCCGATATGCGGCAGGCCGGATGGGCCGTAGCCGGTCTCGAACAGGACGATCTGGGGAAATTCTTTGCCTTTGTAGCGCTCGACGATCTTCTTGGCCTCTTCGAACGGCCAGGCTTTGCTTTCAGCCGCTGCCGCGAGGAGTTCGGGGTTGAGATCGATGGTGTTTGATCTCGTCATGTCGAGAGCCCTTTGATTGTTGGGCGGAGTTTCCGCCGAAGACGGCCATGCTCTATGCGCGCATGCCGCGGGCGTCAACGATTCCGGCCATTTTTCGTTGCAGTGACGGGGTTGCGTTCCTAAGTTCGGGCGAGATTCAACACTTTGGAGACCTCCATGCCCTTGCCGACTGCTCATGAGGCGCTGATCTATCTGATGGTCATCACCTCAGCTTCCGACCGCGACATGACCGATGTCGAGCTGGCGCGGATCGGCGAGGTGGTCAAGTCCTGGCCCGTCTTCATGGACTTCGACCAGAAGCGGCTGATCGGCGTGGCACAGGACTGCCAGGAACTGCTGCACGAGGAGCCGGGGCTGGAAGGCGTGCTCGAACTCGCCCGCCGGGCAATTCCGGAGCGGCTACATGATACGGCCTATGCGGCGGCCTTCGAGGTGGCTTCGGTCGATCTCGAAATGCGGATGGAGGAGGTGCGCATCCTGCAGCGCCTGCGCCATCACCTGAGCGTCGACGCGCTGACTGTCGCTGCAATCGAGCGCGCCACCAAGGCCCGCCACCGCACCCTGACCTGAGCCGGTCGAGCCTTGGTCAGAAGAAGCTGACCGGGAAGTAGCGGAGATAGAGCTCGGCGAAGGTGCCCTTGGCCGAGATTTCGTGCAGCGCGTAGTCGAAGGCTGCGGCCAGCGCGGCATTTCCTGGCGTTGTCGCGATCGCAAGCCCGGTGCCGAGATATTCGGGCGCCAGGTAGGGCCCGCCGGCAAAGCGGCAGCAGCCGGCGGCGTCGGTGCCGCTCAGCCAGAACGACAGGCGCATGCCGTCGCCGAAGACGGCGTCGAGCTTGCCGTCTTTGAGGTCCGCGTTGAGCCAGTCCGGTTTGGCATAGGTGACGACCTTCAGAGTGCCGAAATAGTCCCTGAGCACACGCTCATGCGCCGAGCCGGCGATCACGCCGACACGCTTGTCGCGCAGCTTGTCGACCAGCGGCTCGGTAACGGCCTGCGCCTTCTTCATGATGAAGCGCGCGGGGAACTGCAGATAGGGCCGCGAGAAGGCGTATTTTTCGCGCGTCTCGGCCGTTGCCGGTACGCCGGCGATGAGGGCTTCGCCTTCGCCTGCGTTCAGCGCGCTGCCGAGCTCGTTCCAGGGCAGGGCCTGGATCTGGCATTTTTCGGCAATGCCGAGTTCCGCGCAGATGGCGCGGGCGAGGTCGACATGGAAGCCCGACAGGCGGCCCGCCTTGTCGATGAAGTTGAAGGGCGGGAAATCTGTGGTGGTCAGGAAGCGCAGGCGCGGCAGCGTCGACAGATCAGGCTTCGGCAGCCGCTCCTTGCTGTCCCACAGCACCGGCACCTGCGGTTCGGCCGACCGGGCCGGGCCGGGCAGTGTTGCAAGCGACATGACGATCGCAAGCATCAGCGGTGCGGGGTTCATGTCTGCTCCGGGCCTTCAGTTGCCGCGCGTCCGGTCTGGACACGCGTCGCGATCACTGGCAGAAGCTTTAGCGTCGTCGTCGCGCGCAGGCAAAGCGATTGTGGAACAATGCACCACAAGGGTCACAAGCCCCGAGGCGAAAAAGACAATTTAAGTTAATTAGTCGACGTCTCACCCGTTCGGGGCATGGCCTCAAATGGGCCAATATGCATAATCGCCCGCGGGGAGTTGCAGCATGGGGGTGTTGCAATGAAACTGGACCAGTCGCCTTGGGGGGGACGCACCTGCGCGTGCGGGCTGTCTGAAACAGCTGGCGTGGCTTGGTTCGATTACTGTCGTAGTATCCAAATTTACGGCTCGCAGGCCGTGGGTGCGTGATGGTTGCGGTTGACTCCAGTCACGCGACCATCCGCCCCGTTTTTTCTGCGTCCGCGCTGTATAGCGCGCCACCGAAGCTCAGGCGTTCGACGAAGCAGAGGGCACCACGCCCATGAGGCTGGTATGGCTCTGCCGGCTTGCGTTGAAACCAAAAGACCGCCGCAGCTTCTGAAGGCTGTGCGCGTTTACACCGGCGTATTGGGCGATGCTGCCATGGGCAGGTGGTGCTTGCTGTTTGAGCTTTGCCGGTGGTCGCCCCATTGGGCGAAGACGCCGCATCGGCGCCGCCGCGCGAGCTCACTCATTTGCCTGACAAACCGCTAGTCCTTCAGGAACTTCATGCCTTCGGCGATGATCTTGCCGTCGGGCCTGCCGACAACGTCGAGATCGCGGCCTTCATAAGGCAATGCCCGCAGGATATGGCGGATGACGGCAATGCGGCCGCGCCGCTTGTCGTTGGCCTGGACGACGATCCATGGCGCGTGCTGGGTGTGGGTCTTTTCGACCATCAGGTTCAGCGCCCTGGTGTAGTCGTCCCATTTGCTGATGCCGGCGATGTCCATTGGCGAGAACTTCCAGCTCTTGAGCAGGCTGTGGCGCCGGTCGTGGAAACGCTTGAGCTGCATTTCCTGGCTGATGTCGAGCCAGAACTTGAAGAAGTGGATGCCCTCGTTGACGATCATCTTCTCGAAGCTCGGCGTTTCGTCGAGGAACTGACGGTGCTGTTCGGGCGTGCAGAAGCCCATGACCGGCTCGACTCCGGCGCGGTTGTACCAGGAGCGGTCGAAGGTGACGAACTCGCCCGAGGTCGGGAAATGCTCGACGTAGCGCTGGAAATACCATTGGCCGCGTTCGGTCTCGGTCGGCTTGGTCAGAGCAACGTCGCGCGCCGTACGCGGGTTGAGGTATTGGCGCACCGCAGCGATGGTGCCGCCCTTGCCGGCGGCGTCACGGCCCTCGAACAGGACGAGCACGCGCTTGCCGACGGCCTGCAACCAGGCCTGCAGCTTGACCAGTTCGATCTGCAGCTGTTCGATCGTCTTTTCGTATTCCTTCTGCGGCAGCTTGTCGTCATAGGGATAGTGGCCCGACGTCAGCGCCTTCTTGTCGATCCAGTCGGGCAGGACGGGGTCGTTGATGTCGAAGCTGCGCTCGTCCTTGCCGATCCTGATCTCGACGGGGCCGGCGACCGGCGCCGGATCGACCTTAACCGCCGCGCTGGCGGCGTTGTCCTTCTTGCTTTCCTTGTCTTTTTTCATGACCTCGGCACCTTTCCAGCTCGGCAAGTCATGCTATTGGGTGGCTTGGGAGCGGTCCAGAGGCTTCTTGCAGGCGGCATCGGAAACGTTCGTATGGCAGAGACCAGCACGCAGACGAAAGCAAGGCGCACGGCGCGGATCGGGGCCGGCCGGCTGTACCAGAACCGCTGGATGCTGGCCGCGGCGATCCTCGCCGTACTCGCGGTCCATTTCTTCGGCGGCGTCTCCGTGCCCTTCACTTTTGGGACGATTGCAGCGCTAATCTTGTTCGCGCTCGTCGCGCCGCGCACGCCGGCAGCCCGCCGGCTGGCCGAGGCCGGCGCCGGCATCGAGCGCTCGCTGCTCGACAGGCTGTCGGGCGAGAAGCTGGCGGCGGCAGTTGCCGATCCGCTCATCATCTTCGACCGCGACGGCACGGTGGTGCATGCCAATGCGGCTGCCGAGACGGCCTTCGGCGCGATCAGGCCCGAACTTCCGCTGCTTTTGAAGTTCCGTGCGCCCGAAATGCAGGCGCTGATCGAGACGGTGCTGGCGGGCGCGGGCAACGGGCAGGCTACCGACTATGTCGAGCGGGTGCCGTTCGAGCGGGTTTATCGCGTCACCGCATCGGCGGTCGGGCGCGGCACCGGGCTGTTCGTGCTGGCGTTCAAGGACCAGAGCGAGGCACGCCGTATCGACCGTATGCGCGCCGACTTCATCGCCAACGCCAGCCATGAACTGCGCACGCCGCTCGCCTCCATCGCCGGCTTCGTCGAGACGCTGCGCGGTCCGGCCCGCAATGACCCCAATGCGCGCGACCAGTTCCTGCAGATCATGCAGAACCAGACCGGCCGCATGGCTCGCCTGATCGACGATCTCTTGTCGCTGTCGCGGCTGGAGATGAAGCCCTATCTCAAGCCTGGCGTCCGCGTCGACCTGCGCCAGACGGTCGAAGCGGTGATCGCCTCGCTCGGCCCTCTGGCCGGAGAGACCGGCGTGGTCGTCGAGCGCGATTTCGGCGATGGTTCGTTCGAGGTTCACGGTGACCGCGACGAGCTGTTCCAGGTGTTCCAGAACCTGCTCGAAAATGCCTGCAAATACGGCCAGTCGGGCGGGCGCGTGCAGGTGACGATGCGGCGCGTCGGGCAGGGCAGCGAAGCCGAGCTTGAGGTCACCGTCCGCGACTTCGGTCCGGGCATTCCGGAAGAGCATATTCCACGCGTCACCGAGCGCTTCTACCGCGTCGATGTCGAGACCAGCCGTGCGCAGAAGGGCACCGGCCTCGGCCTGTCGATCGTCAAGCACATCCTGACGCGGCATGGCGCAAGGCTGTCGATCCGCTCGAAGCTGGGCGAAGGCTCGGCCTTCACAGTGCATTTCCCCATCGCCTGAGCCGCAAGCAAACTTGCCTTGTCGCATGCAGCGTCGACCGCCTGGCATGGGCAGCCGGTCGACGCTCAAGCGTTTCGATAGTTCGTATTGACTCTAATTAGAAAGTTTTCTAAATAACATCGCAGACACAATCAACGGCGGCCAGATGGGCATCAATGCGGTTTTTGAGGCGCTTTCACACCCGGTCCGGCGGCGGATCCTGGCGCTGCTCAAGAACGGGCCGCTCAGTGCCGGCGAATTGGCAGGGCATTTCGATCTGACCAAACCGACGCTGTCGGTGCATTTCAACAAGCTCAAGGAGGCCGAGCTGGTCGCTGTCGAACGGCGCGGCACGAGCCTGATCTATCACCTCAACACGTCGATCCTCGAGGAGGCCCTAACAGGGCTCCTCAGCCTGAAGGACCCGGAACCATGAAGCAGGCCCTGTTTTCACGCATCAATCTGGCGCTTGCGGCAGCCCTCGCTGCCGTCACGCTTGCCGGTTACCTGCTGGTGCCGGCGGGCACGATGTTGCCGATCCATTGGGGGCCGAGCGGCGAGGCAGATGCATTCTGGCCGCGCGACACGGCATTGCTGCTGACGCCCGTGGGGGTTGTCATGCTGTCGGTGCTGCTGGCCTTCATCGGAAACCGGGCGGGACCGGAGCAGATGGCGTCGAGCAAACATGCCTTTGCGACCGTCATACCCCTCATGACCGGGCTGCTGCTGGCGATCCAGGGCTCGATCGTGCTGATCGGCCTCGGCTACCCCGACCAGATGGTGCGCGTCATCACGCTGTCGCTTGGCGTCATGCTGATCCTTGTGGGCAACGTCATGCCCAAAACCCAGCCCAATGCCATCGCCGGCGTGCGCTTGCCGTGGATCATGAATGATCCCGTGCTCTGGCGCGCGACGCAGCGGCTGACCGGCACGCTGTTCGTTGCCGGCGGCATCGTGCTGGTGGTTTGCGCGCTGCTGGTGCAGCATCCGACCTGGCTGATCGCCGCACTGCTGGCGGCGTTCCTGGTGCCGCTGCTCGTGGGTGGCATCTACAGTTACCGGTTGGCCAATCACACGCGATGATTGCGCCGAAGCCGGCAAAGCGATCTTTCCGATCTGCAGACCTGGCAGATTTCGTCGCGCCGGCGCTAAATCCTTCCCCGGTTTCTTTTTTCCGTCATGCGGCTAGCGTAAAGCGCTAGATTCAGGATCACGATTCCCCAACGGGAACCGACGAAAGAAAATTCGGCCATGCAGTCACAACACATTGTCAGTGCCTACGACGACGAGCTGAAATTCCTGGCGCGGAAGATCGCCGCGATGGGCGGCCAGGCTGAGCGTATGGTCGATCAGGCGATTGCCGCTCTGGTCAATGCCGACCCGGCACTTGGCCAGAGGGTGATCCAGGACGACATCGTGCTCGACGAGGCCCAGCGCGAGATCGACGACAAGGCGATCCTGATCATCGCCAGGCGCCAGCCGATGGCAACCGACCTGCGCGAGATCGTCGGCGCGATCCGCATTTCCGCCGATCTCGAACGCGTTGGCGACCTTGGCAAGAACATCGCCAAGCGTGTGCTGGCGGTGGCCGAGGGCCGGCAACCCAACAGCCTGTTCCGCGGCCTGGAGGCGTTGGCGGAACTCGCGCTGACCCAGCTCAAGGAAGTGCTCGACGTCTACGCCTCGCGTTCGGTCGAGCGTATCGGCTTCGTGCGCGACCGCGACGAGCAGATCGACGCCATGTACACCTCGCTGTTCCGCGAGCTTTTGACCTACATGATGGAAGATCCGCGCAACATCACCCCGTGCACGCACCTGCTGTTCGTCGCCAAGAACATCGAGCGCATCGGCGACCACGCCACCAACATTGCCGAGACGATCTATTACATCGTCACCGGAGAGCAGATGCCGCCCGAGCGTCCCAAGGAAGACAAGAGCCATCGCGTGACACTGGAAGGCGAGGGAAAGTCCGGCTGAGCCACGATGGACGCAGGCTCTTCTGCGCCGGGTGGTGAAGGTCTAGAATAGTCTCCGATCGGCGGGGCTGATCCCCGCAGGGGTGCAGCATGACCGAACTGGCCAGGAAGTTCGACAAGGACCCCGAGCTGGAAGGCGGTGTCGTCGCCTCCAGCGTCTATTTCGGCGGCCGTCGCATTGCCGACATCCCGATCGAAGAAGCCGGCCTCTGGGCGGCCAAGGAAGGCCACGTCGTCTGGATTGGCCTGCTTGAGCCGGACCGCGAGCTGCTGCTCAGGGTGCAGCGCCAGTTCAATCTGCACGACCTTGCCATCGAGGACGCCGAGCATCCGCACCAGCGTCCCAAGATCGAGCAATATGGTGATGCCTTGTTCATCGTCGCACGCACAGCGCAGTTGGTGCAGGGCCGGGTGAATTTCGGCGAGACACACATGTTCGTCGGCAAGGGCTACATCGTCAGCGTCCGCCACGGCGTCTCGACCTCCTATGCCGCTGTCCGCCAGCATTGGGAAAGCTGCCCGAGCGCGCTGGCAAAAGGCGAGGACTTCATTCTCTACGCGATCCTCGATTTCATCGTCGACAACTATATGCCGGTGCTCGAGCAGATCGAGGAAGAGGTCGACCTCATCGAGGATGGCGTTCTGGCGCGGCCGATGACGTCGAAGGACATCGAGCGGCTCTACATGCTGCGGCGTGACCTGTTGCGCCTGCGCAATGCCGCCGGCCCACTGGTCGAGGTCTGTCGCCGCCTGACCAGCGCCGACCTGCCGCAGTTGCGACCGGCGATGCATCCGCTGTTTCGCGACGTCACCGACCATATCCGCACCGTGCTGGAAAAGGTCGACAATCTGCGCGAGGTGCTGGCCTTCGCCTTCGAGGCGAGCCTGCTTGTCGGCCAAAGCCAGGAAACGGCGATCGCCAAGAAGCTCGCTTCCTGGGCGGCCATCCTGGCCGTGCCGACGGCGCTTGCCGGCATCTACGGCATGAATTTCGCCGAGATGCCCGAGCTGCATTTCGAGTACGGCTATCCCACCGTGCTGGTCACGATCGCGACGATCTGCTCGATCCTGTACTGGCGCTTCAGGAAGAACGGGTGGCTGTGAGAGCAGCAAATGGTGAGTAGCGGATAAGAAAAGGCCCCGGAACGCTTGGCGATCCGAGGCCTTTCTCAATTGTACTGTTTGCTATTCGCTCAGCGCGAGCGGCGGCGCTCCGAGGCCGGCTGGAAGGCGATCTTCGAGTGGTAGCCGCAATAGGGCCCACTCTCACCGGCTTCGTTGCCGCAGAAACTGAAGTCTTCGCTCAGCGGATCGCCGTTCGGCCACTTGCACGTGCGCTCGCTGAGCTGAACCAGCTGCAGGCGGCGCGAGATCGGCACGACGACATTCTCGACCGGGCGGATGTACTGGCGGGCAACCGGCTCGACCTCGAACTGCGCCTGCAGCGCGGTTGCGCCGATGCTGGCGGTCACGGTGCGCGTCGCCGTGACTGTGCGCTGCACAGTCTTGGTCGCGGTCGTTGCCTGCGTCGTCTTCTTCTGACGCGCCGGGGCAGCCGTCGCGCGGCCGCGGCTCGACAATTTCAGGCGGTGAACCTTGCCGATGACGGCATTGCGGCTGACGCCGCCCAATTGCGCCGCGATCTGGCTCGCGCTCAGACCTTCCGACCACAATTTCCTGAGTAGTTCGACCCGCTCGTCAGTCCAATTCATGAGACAGTGCTCCTGATTTAACGCGCAGTACTCGGAATCCTTTTCCGTCCGGGCAAAGCCGGTTGGACACCACATCTATTCGGTGATTATGTCCGCCGCACGAAATCTAGTTATTTCTCAATTACAATTACCGATGCGCTGACTCCGTGACAAGAGTCCGAGAGGGCAGCACGATTCGGTTTTTACGGTTTTCCCCAACTTGCCGAGATAACGTGGCTACGCGGCAACGGGTGGCGTGGAATGCGCTGGCATAAGCGACGTTTTCGTTGACTTCATGGCAGAAAAACCTGATATAGCCGCAGGCCGCCGCTCTGAGGCGGCTTTTTGATTTTCCGGGCTTCGGAGAGACATATAATGAGCGGTTCGGCGCTTTTCGAGACGTTTGCTCGTGCACCTCTGGCTTTCGAGCGAGGTGAGGGTTCCTGGCTGATCACCGAAACCGGCGAGCGATATCTCGATTTTGCTGGTGGCATCGCGGTGAATTCGTTGGGCCACAGCCATCCGCATCTCGTCCAGGCACTGACCGAGCAGGCTGCCAAGCTCTGGCACGTCTCCAACCTGTACCAGATCCCCGGCCAGAGCCGGCTTGGAGAACGCCTGGCCGAAAACTCCTTCGCCGACCGTGTCTTCTTCACCAATTCGGGTGCGGAAGCGCTGGAGTGCGCGATCAAGACTGCGCGCCGCTACCAGTATGTGAAGGGGCATCCCGAGCGTTACCGCGTCATCACCTTCGAAGGCGCCTTCCATGGCCGCACCCTGGCGACAATTGCCGCCGGCGGCCAGGCCAAATATCTTGAGGGCTTCGGTCCGAAGGTCGAAGGCTTCGACCAGGTCGCTTTTGACGACATCGATGCGGCGGAGAAGCTGATCGGACCGGAGACCGCGGCGATCATGCTCGAGCCGGTGCAGGGCGAGGGCGGCATCCGTCCGTTCCCGACCGCATCCCTGAAGCGCCTGCGCCAGCTTTGCGACAAGCACGGCCTGCTCTTGATTTTCGACGAAGTCCAGTGCGGCATCGGCCGGACCGGCAAGCTGTTTGCCCATGAATGGGCCGGCGTCAATCCGGACCTGATGGCGATCGCCAAGGGCATCGGCGGCGGTTTCCCGATGGGTGCCTGCCTGGCCACCGAAGAGGCAGCAAGCGCGATGACTGCCGGCGTGCATGGCACCACCTTTGGCGGCAATCCGCTTGCCATGGCCGTCGGCAATGCCGTGCTCGACGTCGTGCTCGAGGAAGGCTTCCTCGATGAGGTCAGCCGCAAGGCACTGCTGATCAAGCAGGGCCTCGCCGCCGTCGCCGACGAGTTCCCCGACGTGATCGAGGGTATCCGTGGTTCCGGCCTGATGCTCGGTCTCAAATGCACCATGCCCAACACCAAGGTGAACATGGCGCTGCGTGATCACAAGCTGCTTGCGGTGCCCGCAGGTGATAATGTCATCCGCCTGCTGCCGCCGCTGACGACCAGCGACGCGGACATCCAAGAGGCGCTCGCGCGGGTTCGCGCCGGAGCTGCCAGCCTTTCCAAGGCCGCCGCCAGCGGCGGCTGAACCCAAGGAAGTTTCATGACCAGCGGGATTCGCCATTTCACCGACCTCTCGGCACTTTCCGGGAGCGACCTTCGCGGGATTCTCGACGACGCAGCCAAGCGCAAGGCGCGCCTGAAAGCCGGCGAGCGATCGAAGCCGCTGGAGGGCAAGGTGCTGGCGATGATCTTCGACAAGCCGTCGACCCGCACGCGCATCTCGTTCGATGTCGGCATGCGCCAGCTTGGCGGCCAAACCATCATGCTGACCGGCACCGAGATGCAGCTCGGCCGCTCGGAATCGATCGCCGACACCGCCAAGGTGCTGTCGCGCTATGTCGACGCGATCATGATCCGCACCACGGCGCATGACCGACTGCTCGAGCTGACCGAGAATGCGACCGTTCCCGTCATCAACGGCCTGACCGACGACACCCATCCGTGCCAGCTGATGGCCGATATCCTTACCTTCGAGGAGCATCGCGGCCCGGTGCGCGGCAAGACCTTTGCCTGGACCGGTGACGGCAACAACGTGCTGCACTCGTTGCTCGAGGCTTCGGCGCGCTTCAGCTTCAACGTCAACATCGCCGTGCCCGAAGGCAGCGAGCCGGAGCAGAAGTACATCGACTGGGCCCGCGCCAATGGCGGCAAGGTCATGATCACGCGCTCACCCGAAGACGCGGTTCGCGGTGTCGACACCATCGTCACCGACTGCTGGGTGTCGATGGGCCAGGAGCATCGCGCCCGCGGCCATAACGTGTTCCTGCCTTATCAGGTCAATTCCGACCTGATGAAGCATGCCAAGCCCGACGCCCTGTTCATGCACTGCCTGCCGGCGCATCGCGGTGAGGAAGTGACCGACGAGGTCATCGACGGCCCGAACTCGGTGGTCTTCGACGAGGCGGAAAACCGGCTGCACGCGCAGAAGGCCGTGCTCGCCTGGTGCCTGGGCGCTTGAATGCGTGATCCCGCGACCCTATCTGGGGCGGGATCATTCAATTATCATCAAAGCCATGTTCTGCGACCGTCGGCGGACCGACCGGGCGCGGAACTCTATAGATGGGATAAGTTCCAGTGACTGACACCGAACGCAAGCTCGGCGAATTCGGGTTCGCCGGCGACGACCATGTCGTTCCATTCCAGGTCGAGCCGCTCGACGTGCGTGGCCGCACCGTCCAGCTCGGCCCGCTGCTCGACCAGATTCTCGGACGGCACGACTATCCCGAGCCGGTGGCCAGGCTCCTGGCTGAGGCCTGTGTGGTCACGGTGCTGCTCGGCACGTCGCTGAAATTCGAAGGCAAGTTCATCTTCCAGACCCGCACTGACGGGCCGGTCGACATGCTGGTCGCCGACTTCACCACGCCGCATTCGCTGCGCGCCTATGCACGCTTCGACGCCGACCGCGTCGATGCGGCGATAGAGGCCGGCATGACCGCGCCCGAGGATCTGCTCGGGAGCGGCGTGTTGGCGCTGACCATCGATCAGGGCGAGCATACCCAACGCTACCAGGGCATCGTCGAGCTCAATGGCATCACGCTGGAAGAGGCGGCGCGCGCCTATTTCCGCCAGTCGGAACAGATACCCACCGAGGTCAAGCTGTCGGTGGCAAAGCTCGTGCTGCCGGCCGAAGGCGGTCCGCGCGAGCATTGGCGTGCCGGCGGCCTGTTGGCGCAGTTCCTGCCCGACTCGCCCGAGCGCCGGCGCGTGGCCGACATCCATGGCGGCGACGGCGACGAGCGCGACATCGCAGTCCACCCGGACGACAACTCCTGGCAGGAGCTTCTGGCGCTGGTCGGAACCATCGAGCCGACCGAACTGATCGACCCGACGGTCGGCACCGAAAGGCTGCTCTACCGCCTGTTCCACGAGCATGGCGTGGTCGTCTATGACGGCGTTCGCGTCGTTGACGAATGCTCGTGTTCGGGCCAGAAGATCAAGGGCATCCTGCAGGGCTTCACGGCCGAGGAAATCACTGACAGCGTCGAAGACGGCGTCATCCGCGTCGCCTGCGAGTTCTGCTCCAAGTCCTACGAATTCGACCCGGCAGAATTCGCACCGGTACAGTGAAATCGGGCGCAATGATGCGTCAGTTCAGCCTGTGGCGAGCATCGGGCAAGTCGAGCGAGAAGGCCGGGATGGCGATGTCGAACATCTCGCCCGCCTCGTTGCGCATGGTGTAGCGCCCGACCATGATGCCTGACGGCGTCGAGAGCGGGCAGCCGGACGCATATTGATAGCTGTCGCCGGGATTGAGCTCGGGCTGGTCGCCGACCACGCCCGGGCCGCGCACTTCTTCGACCTTGCCGCTCGCATCGGTGATGTGCCAGTAGCGCGACAGCAACTGGACGAATTCGTCGGAATTGTTCTCGATGGTAACGCGGTAACCCCAGACGTAGCGGTTTTCCGATGGCTCCGACTGGTCCACCAGATAGAAGGGCTCGACCTCGACCGCGATGTTGCGGGTGATTGCGCGATACATATGCTGCGCTCCTTGGCCTGCACATTCATAGAGTCCGCCGCACGAGGCGGCGGGTCAACTGCTCTTAGACAAAATCACGCCGATTGTGATGACTGTGTGGTCGATTTCACCTCGCCGACGCATCGGCGGCACCCGCTGTCTATGATGTCTACGGAACGAAGCCACCGTAAGACGGGATCGACAGAGACGGATGGCGTCCGGCTTGCGGAGCGCCATCCCCTTTTGGTGCGTTTAGCGCGCCGCCTTCAGCGCGTCGCCGATGTCGTTGAGCAGGTCGTCGGCGTCTTCGAGGCCGACCGACAGACGCAGCGTGCCGTCGTCGATGCCGAGCTCAGCACGGGCCTCGTCGGTGAGGTTCTTGTGCGTCGTCGTCGCCGGATGGGTGATCAGGCTCTTGGCGTCGCCGAGATTGTTCGAGATCAGCACGATCCGCAGCGCGTTCTCGAAGGCGAAAGCGGCTTTCTTGCCGCCCTTGACGTCGAAGCAGATCAGCGTTGAGCCGCCCGACATCTGGCGCTTGACGATGTCGGCCTGCGGGTGGTCGGCGCGGCCCGGATAGATCAGGCGCGACACTTCAGGCTGCTCGGCGAGGAAGTCGGCGATCTTTCCGGCGGTCTCGGTCTGCTGGCGCACGCGCAGCGGCAGTGTCTCCAAGCCCTTGAGCAGCGTCCAGGCGTTGAACGGCGACAGGCTCGGGCCGGTGTGGCGGAAGTAGTCGTGCAGGTTCTCGTCGATCCACTTCTTGTCCGACAGGATGACGCCGCCGAGGCAGCGGCCCTGGCCGTCGATGTGCTTGGTGGCAGAATAGACGACGACATGGGCGCCGAGCTCGAGCGGCTTCTGCTGCATCGGCGTGGCGAAGACATTGTCGACGACGAGGCGTGCGCCGATCGAATTGGCAAGGGTCGCGACCGCCGCGATGTCGACGACTTCGAGCGTCGGGTTGGTCGGGCTTTCCAGGAAGAACAGCTTGGTGTTGGGTTGGACCGCCTTTTCCCAGTTCTCGATCAGCGTGCCGTCGACCAGCGTCGCCTCGATGCCATACTTAGGCGCCAGCGTCTCGACGACCCAGCGGCACGAGCCGAACAGGGCACGGGCAGCAACGATGTGGTCGCCGGCCTTCAGGCCGCACAGGATGGCGGCGGTGACGGCCGCCATGCCGGAGGCGGTGGCACGTGCGTCCTCCGCGCCTTCGAGCGCACACATGCGCTTTTCGAACATGTCGACGGTGGGATTGGCGTAGCGCGAATAGATGAAGCCGGGGGTCTCGCCCTTGAAGCGGGCCTCGGCGCTTTCGGCGCTTTCATAGACATAGCCCTGGGTCAGGAAGATCGATTCCGAGGTCTCGCCGAAGCCGGAGCGAAGGCTGCCGCCATGGACGAGGGTGGTCTGGGGTTTCCAGTTACGCTGCTTTTCGGAGCTCATAGCCAAATCCAAATACAAAAAAACCGGCCGCGATAAGTCGCAACCGGTCCACAACGCGGCCCTTTAGCGACTTGTTTAACGTGGCTGCAAGCCGACCGGCCAAATCACCACGGGATAAATGTCCTTTAGACCCGCAGCCTGCTTGCGTCAATTGCGAGGACGACTAAACGTCTTGGGCCACGCACATGAGCCCGGAAACGGTCGGGATCCAGCGGCCCCGGCTCGCTTTTTGGGCTGGTGGCGCTGTAGAGGAGTGAGGCAATTGCGGCAGTCGGGCATTCTTCCAGACCAGGACATCGCGGCGTTGTTTGCGTCGGGCGCGCTCAAGGCATCGCCGCTCGATGCCGACCAGATCCAGCCGGCGAGCCTCGACCTGCGCCTTGGCGCCATCGCATATCGCGTGCGCGCATCCTTCCTGCCTGGCCCCAATTCGCTGGTGTCGGCCAAGCTCGACCGGCTCAAGCTGCATGAGATCGACCTGAGCAATGGCGCGGTGCTGGAGACGGGCTGCGTCTACATCGTGCCGCTGCTGGAGAGTCTTGCTTTGCCTGCCGAAATATCGGCCTCGGCCAACCCGAAGAGCTCGACCGGCCGCCTCGACATCTTCACCCGTGTCATGACCGACCGTGGCCAGGAGTTCGACAAGATTCCCGCCGGCTACACCGGCCCGCTCTATCTCGAGGTCAGCCCGCGCACCTTCCCGATCGTCGTTCGCAAGGGCTCGCGACTGTCCCAGATCCGCTTCCGCAAGGGAAACGCGCTGTTGTCGGAAACTGAGCTCAACGCGCTGCATCTGTCCGACCGGCTGGTGGCGATCGATCCGCCAAACATTTCAGGGGGCGGCATCGCGCTGTCGATCGACCTCGCCGGTGCGCCCGGCAGCATCGTCGGTTATCGTGGCAAGCACCATACCGGCCTCGTCGACGTCGACAAGCGCGCCGCCCAGAAGGTCGTCGACTTCTGGGAGCCGATCTACAATCACGGCGCCGAGGAATTGGTGCTCGACCCGGACGAGTTCTACATCCTGGTGTCGCGCGAGGCGGTGCATGTGCCGCCGCTCTATGCCGCAGAGATGACGCCCTTCGACCCGCTGGTCGGCGAATTCCGCGTCCATTATGCCGGCTTCTTCGATCCAGGCTTCGGCCATTCCAGCGCCGGCGGCACCGGCAGCCGTGCCGTGCTCGAAGTGCGTAGCCATGAGGTGCCCTTCATCCTGGAACACGGTCAGGTCGTCGGCCGCCTCGTCTACGAGCACATGCTGGCGCGCCCGAAGGCGCTCTATGGCACCGACCTCGGCTCCAACTACCAGGCCCAGGGCCTGAAGCTTTCCAAGCATTTCCGCATGGACTGACCTAAGGTCAGGGCGTGCCAACCTTAGTCTGCTTGTCCATTTCAAGCTGCTGTGCTTGGCTGCGGGCAGGGACGCTCAACATAAGGGCGCCCGGCAAATGGAGAGGACCATGCAGATTTCGTGGAAGTTCGCTTGCGCTGCTTCGCTTGCAGCGCTGTTGTCTGCGGCGGGCGGTGCCTGGGCGCAGGACGCAACAAAGCTCAAGATCGCTACCGAGGGGGCCTATCCGCCCTTCAACAATCTGAGCGCCGACGGCAAGCTGGTCGGCTTCGATGTCGACATCGCCAACGCGCTGTGCGCCCAGATGAAGGTCGAATGCGAGATCGTCGCCCAGGATTGGGACGGCATCATTCCGGCGTTGCAGGGCAAGAAGTTCGACGCCATCGTCGCCTCTATGACCATCACCGAGGAACGCAAGAAGCAGGTCGCCTTCACCAACAAGTACTACACGACGCCGTTGGCGCTCATCGCGCTCAAGACTTCCGAACTCACTTCGCCGGAGCCCGACGCGCTGAAGGGCAAGTCGGTCGGCGCCCAGGCGTCGACGACGCAGAGCATCTATGCCGAGGACCACTATGCCAAGGCCGGCGCCGACGTGAAGCTCTATCCGACGCAGGACGAGGCCGTGGCCGACCTGACCAATGGCCGCCTCGACGCCGTCGTCGCCGACAAGTTCGTGCTCGTCGATTGGATGAAGACCACCGGTCAGGATTGCTGCAAGATGATCGGCGATCTAAAGGGCACCGAATCCGAGACCGGCATCGCCGTCCGCCTCGAGGACACCGCCTTGCGCGACAAGCTTAACGCTGCCATCGACGCCATCTACAAGGACGGCACCTACGCCAAGATCAACGCGAAGTATTTTGATTTCGATATTTATGGCGCGGATTGATCGCTAATACCTGAACACCGAAGGCCGGGCGCTTGCGTCCGGCCTTTTCGTATCCGGAGCAGGCGTCGCAAGACACATGTGAAAGCACCCGTTTCGGGTGGGTTGCGGGCAGGACGAAAGATCTTGCTGTAAAAATTGGAGCGGGTAGCGGGAATCGAACCCGCGCGTTCAGCTTGGGAAGCTGACAGGCTACCATTACATCATACCCGCGCGGGCACTTGGTTAGCATTCGCCTTGCGGGCAGGCAATCGGGAAACGTGTTGTACCAGTACCGACGCAATTCGGCTGCGTCGTCGGGCGACGTTATTTGCGCTTCCGCAGGATCGACAGCGCTTTGCGCAGCTCGGAGAGGGCAATCTCGCCATAGGCGCGCTGCTTGAGCCTGCCGCCGTGCCCGGCGCGCAGGATTTTGCGCGCCTGGCTGCCGGAAAAGCGGGCAAGGATTTCACGGCAAAAGACACGCGAGCGAAACTCGGCCGCCAGTGTTGGTGCATTTGCCAGGAAAACCGCGAACACCTTGCGGTCGCCGTAGAACCTGCGCAGTCGCTTGGGTGTTTCGCGGGTGATGAGATCCAGCACCGACCAGTAGCCGCCGTCGAGCATCCAGGCATATCTGCCTGCATTGGCCAGGAGAAAATCGATATCGGTCAGCGTCGCTTCCTCGGCGAGCCGGTAGTATTCCGGCGTCCCGGACCGAAGCCAGGGCGAGCTTTCATGGTTCGAGAAGGCGTTTTCCCCATGCAGCCTGTAGCCTGACAGAACGACATCGATAAGTGCGCTGCCGCCAAAGCCATGGCACATGAAGTTGAAGTAGCCATCCGCCGCCCGCATGTATCTGGCTTCGCCGCCGCGCCGGACCAGCCGCAGGTGCGATGCCCGGTACATGTTTGCCGTACCGGGACTCCATTGCCAGCCGCTCGCCCACCTCGGCACGAGAACGGTCCGCGCCGACAGTTGCTGGAAGTGCTGCTGTGAGACGGTCGGCAGCCGGAAGACGGACGCTTCGGCATGCAAGTTTCGCGTCTGGCTCTGGCTGTCGACGGCGCCGCCGCCGGCGGCAGCCAGGATGTTTCCCAGCGCGTCCGTTTCCGCGACGCTGGACGAGGTGAAGGCAACGCTTTGCCGCAGCGCCAGGTGAGCCTGGACATGCATCGACGCGTAGGTCGACAGCAGCACATCGTCGGCATCGACGAAGCTGACGAAGCCGCCCTTGATCTTGTCGAGCGACCAGAATGCCGCGCCAAGCTGGCCGAGATTTTCCGGCAGCGTTTCGATACGGAAGCGGCTGTCATTGCCGACATGCCTGGCGATGACCTCGACGCTGTCGTCGGTCGAGCCATTGTCGATGACCAGGCACTCAAAATTCGGGTAGTCCTGCGCCTTGATCGAGTCGATCGTCGCACCGACGTAGCGGCCATAGTTCCAGGCGATGACGACGAAGCTGACCAGGGGCGGCTTGATCGACCCGCCGGAGGCCTCGTCGATGCTCCGCCCGCCGATGGTGAAACCTGAAGCGGCATCGCGGGACGGGCTCCAGGTCTTGCGGACGATCACCTGGTAGTCGTTGTGCAGGACCTCGTACTCTCCTGCTCTTGCCTGGAGAAAGGCGTCGATGCCGGACTTGGGGCGCTCGGCGGCCGGCTTGGCCGGCTGCCACAGATAGTCGTCCAGGATCATGATGCCGCCCGAGGCAAGCAGGTCCCAGCTCTGCTGGGCGTCGGTGAAGGCCGAGGCGGCATGGTGGTCGCCGTCGACATAGACGACGTCGAAGCGGCGCGACTCGCGCTGCAGTTCCGACAGCGCCTCGATCGAGAAGGCCTTCAGCTTTTCGAGCCGGTCGGAAAAGAGCCTCGTGTTGGCATCGAAGCGTGCCTCGACTTCGCTCATATCTGTGTGATGGCGCGAGCCGGGTGTCCTGTGCTCGACGCTGCCCTCGAATGTGTCGATGCAGGTCAAATGGCAATTGGGCAGGAACTTCAGGAAAAACAGCGCCGAGCGGCCCTCGAAGGAGCCAATTTCCAGAACCCGCAGCGGCTCCTGCGCGCGCTCGCGCAGCAACTTTTCCCAGATCGGGATGTGGTGGGATGTCCAGTCCCTGCTGAAAGCGCTGCCGTCGAAGTAGTTCATTCAAACGCGCCTATTGGCCTGGAAATGCTCAGATTGTAGAAACATGAGTGACATTGCATGAGCCTGCCCGCCAGGCAATGTCCATAGCGAAAGCAGAGGCCGACATGCATCCGGAGAAGCGTGTACTGGTAACAGGCGGGGCGGGTTTTCTTGGCTCGCATCTCTGCGAGCGGCTGCTGGAAGCAGGGGCGCATGTTGTGTGCGTCGACAATTTCTACACCGGTGCGCGCGCCAATGTCGCACACCTTGCCGAACATTCCCGTTTCGAATTGATCGAGCACGACGTCTGCCAGCCGCTTTTTGTCGAAGTCGACGAGATCTACAACCTGGCCTGTCCGGCGTCGCCCATCCATTACCAGCGCGATCCGGTGCAGACCACCAAGACCAGCGTGCTCGGCGCCATCAACATGCTTGGCCTCGCCAAGCGTCTAGGCGCCAGAATCCTCCAGGCCTCGACATCGGAAGTCTATGGTGACCCAGCCGTCCACCCGCAGGACGAGAGCTACTGGGGCAACGTCAATCCGATCGGCCCGCGCTCGTGCTACGACGAGGGCAAGCGCTGCGCCGAAACGCTGTTCTTCGACTACCGGCGACAGCACCATCTGGAGATCAAGGTCGCCCGCATCTTCAACACCTATGGCCCGAGGATGCAGCCCGATGACGGGCGCGTCGTCTCCAACTTCATCATGCAGGCGTTGCGCGGCGACAGCATCTCGATCTTCGGCGGCGGCACGCAGACGCGGTCGTTCTGTTATGTCGACGACCTCGTCGACGGCCTGATCAGGCTGATGGCCTCTCCAGGCGATTTCACCGGACCGGTCAATATGGGCAACCCGGAGGAGTTTTCGATGATCGAGCTCGCCCGCGCGGTTCTGGCCGAGACGGGCAGCAGGTCGCGGCTCGAGTTCTTGCCGTTGCCCGAGGATGATCCGAAGCAACGGCGGCCCGACATCACCTTGGCCGGTACTCTCGGCTGGCGACCCGCCACGCCGCTGGAGCAGGGCCTTCAGCGCACGGTTGCCTATTTCCAGGAACTGATGGACGCTCAACCGCACATCAAGGACGGTGGCGTGGTGGCTGCTGCTTCCTGAGCGCGACTGGCGACGGCCTAGGCGCGCCCGTTGCTGCGCTCGGCGACGTCCTTTGCCTGCACCGAACCGCCCTTGGCCAGTTCGACCATATCGGCGAGCAACTCGACCTGATCGAAAAAGCAGACGCGGCCGCGACCGTCCTGCTTGGCGCGGTAGAGGGCGGCGTCGGCGCGCTTGAAGTAGGTACCGATGTCACTGCTGTCGTTGCCGATCAAGGTGACACCGACGCTGGCGCCGATGGACAGCTGGTGGCCGGCGATGTCGTAGGGTGCGCAGAGCGCCTCGACGATGCGGCAGCCGAGGGATACCGAAGCATCCGGCTGTCGGCCGTCATTCTGGATGACGGCGAACTCGTCACCGCCGAGGCGCACGAGGCAATCCGCCGCGTCGACGCAGCCGCGCAGCCGGTCGGCGACCGCGCAGAGCAAGGCGTCGCCGACAGGGTGGCCGAGCGTGTCGTTGACCTGTTTGAACAGGTCGAGGTCGAGGCAGAGCAGGGCGCGGGCGCGGCCATCCCGGACATTGCCGACCGCCAGTTCGAGCTGCTGGCGAAACAGGATGCGATTGCCGAGCCCGGTCAGCGTGTCGTGATGCGCCAGATAGGCGATGTCGGCCTGCGCGCGCTTGCGTTCGTCGATGTCCTCTAGCAGCCCGACCCATTCGATGATGCGCCCGTCTGTGTCGAACACCGGGGCACCTTGCGAGCGAACCCAGAGCCAGCGTCCGTCACTGACCTTGAGACGGAACTCGACATCGAGCGGCGTGTTTTGCTTGAGCGCCTCGGCCCAGGCGGCGGAGGTAATCGGGCGATCGTCGGGATGGATGGCGTTGGTCCACTCCTGGCCCTCGACCTCGCTTTCCGGCCGGCCGGTGAGTTGCTCCCAGCCGGTCGCGAGGCCAGCGCTGCCATCCCCGTCGCGACGCCACAGCACAATGGCACCCGTTTCGGCGATGGTGCGATAGCGGCGCTTTTCGCTGCGCAGGGCATTTTCGGCCCTGGCAAAGCTCTGACGCAGGATCTCGAATTCCTGGATTGAGGATGTGGCAACCGAGGCCGCCTCCGTCTCCTGTCCATCGGCGATGGCATTGCTGTAGCGGGCCAGCTCCTGCACAGGCTGCAGGATGCGTTTGCCGAGCCACATCGCCACGCAGACGGCAAGCAGCAGGCTCATGCCTGCACCCAACATCAGATTGAACATCGGGTCGCGCCAGCGCGCGTCGAATACGGTCGTCGATTCACCGACGATGATCACCCAGCCCGGTGTGCCAGCCAGCTTCTGGAAAGACAGGATGATCGGCAGGCCTTCAATGGTCTTTGCCGCAAAAAGTCCGGCATTGGTTCCAAGCGCCTCCAGTTTGGGCCAGTCCGGAGCGACTTGGCCAATGAACCGGCTGGCGTCACGCGAACGTGCGAGAATGCGCCCGTTGCCGTCGGTGACGGCCACCAATATGTCGGTCGGCGCGCGCTTGCCGCGCTGCAAGGTCTGGATCAGGTCTTGAGGTGACGTCGACATGACGTAGGCGGCGGTCCCGCGCTTGCCCGGAGGGGCGGGCACAGCCAGCACGAGGCGCGGCTCGTTGCCTGTGGTAAGCACATTCGAGACAACGTTCGCCTGCGTGCTCATGGCAAGCACTGCGGCATCCGCCGCCGCGTTCGACTTGGCGCGCAAGGCCGGGACGCGATCGTTGGCGATCAGCGCCACATTGTTGTCGGCGCCGAGCACCCACAGTTCCGGCTCAGGGAGCGGTTCGGGATCGGGAATCTCACGATGTTGCGCCAGCACCGACATGTTGGCGAAGCGGCTGCTTAGCTCTCCTTCGATGGCATTGGCCAGCGTGCGAGCGGTGTCGTTCAAGCGCGCGACTGCCGCATCCCTGTAGGCGCTTCCGGCAGACCAGACCGCAACAGCCGATACTGCGACCACGGGAAGCAGGCAGGCCAACGCCAAGGCGATGAGGTAGCTGTTGAGACCGCGTTTGGCTTGCGAGTTCTTTTCCATTCCCACCGCGCGCTCAACTCCCGACGATCCATCAGAAGTTGCTAATCGCCCGAGAATGTTTTCCAAAAGGTCAACGCGGATGTATCGTCCTGCGTGAAATTTCTGCCGATCACATGAATCGCAGGTTGTGCAGCGCGGGTGGCATCGGCGTCAGCACCTTGAAGCGCGTGGCGCAATCACGATATGCCTGATGGCTCGAATCGCAGGAGATCGAACTTGTCCGGATTGACGCGCTTTCTCGGAGACACCCCGCTCAGGGTGTTCATCAAGCTGCTGGTCATCTCCTTCCTCGTCGGCATCGTCATGTCAGCCTTCGGCTGGTCGCCCTTCGACGTGCTGTATGGCATTCGCGATTTCTTCGTCGACATCTGGCGCATGGGCTTCCGCGCCGTCGATCGCTTCCTCGGCTACTTCCTGCTGGGTGCCGCGATCGTCGTGCCGGCCTTCATCATTCTGAGGCTGTTCAGCTACCGCAAATAGCTGCCGCCCCGTCTGGCATGGTCTTTTCCGAAACGCGATTGATGCGTTTCGGGATCGCGCTCAGGCAAAGGCGGCCGCCGTTTCGAATAGGATGGCGTGGCGAGCGGCAAGGGCTGCGACATCGGTCGAATAGCCGCCGCCGATCACCCCGCACAATGGCACGCCACGTCCGCGAAAGTGCCCAATGACGAGACGCTCGCGCCGGCGCAGCCCCTCGTCGCTCAGCGCTAGACGGCCAAGCCGATCCTCGCGATGCGGATCGACGCCGGCATTGTAGAAGACGATGTCCCATCTGCCGTGTCGTGACAGGCCGGCAAGGGCATCGGTGAGAGCATCCAGATAGGCATCGTCGCCGGTCTTGTCGGGCAAGCCGATGTCGAGGCTCGAGGCGACCTTGCGCACCGGGTAGTTCTTTTCGGCATGCATCGAGAAAGTGAACACCGTAGGAGTTCTGGCAAGGATCTCGGCGGTGCCGTCGCCTTGATGCACATCGAGATCGACAACCAGGATGTTCTCGACCTGCCCATCTTCGAGCAGCGCCAGTGCGGCGACGGCGACGTCGTTGAAGGTGCAGAAGCCGGCGCCCTGGGCGCGGCGGGCATGGTGACTGCCGCCGGCGGCGTTGCAGGCGATGCCATGGCTGAGTGCCAGCCGTGCCGAAGCCAGCGTGCCACCTGCGGCGAGCTGGGCGCGCCGCGACACGCGCTCACCGACAGGAAAGCCGATCTCGCGCTCGATATGGTGCGGCACCGTGCAGGTCAGCACTTGGTCGACATAGGTCGCGTCATGCGCAAGCCTGAGATAATGCGGCGCGATCGGTTCGGCCCGGTTGAGCCCGCTGGTCAGGCCGAGGGCTTCGAGCCGTGCCATCAGCGCCGTGTATTTGCCCATCGGGAAGCGGTGGTCGGCGGCAAAGCCGGCGTCGTAGTCGGGATGGCTGACGATCTGAAGCGGCATGGAGGGTTGCTGAACCAGGAGGGCGAAATCGATTGTTGCCGCAACTTAAATGGTTGCGGGCGTTGGGGAAACCGGGGCATGTGCCCTAGGGAGATTCGGCAACTGGGAGGACTTTCGTTGGAATACGCATCGCCAGAGGGCCGCGTGACGCCTTTTTCCGTCACCAACCGCTCGGTGCTGGCGATTGCCGTGCCAATGACCCTGGCCTATCTGACCACGCCTTTCATCGGCCTTGTCGGCACCGGCGTCGTCGGGCAATTCGGTGATGCCGCCCTGCTCGGCGGCCTGGCAGCTGGTGCTGTCGCCTTCGATGTCGTCTTCACCAGCTTCAACTTTCTGCGTGCCGGCACGACGGCGCTGGTGGCGCAGGCTTTCGGCCGCGGCGATGCCTCCGAAGAGCAGGCGGTGTTCTGGCGCGCCGTGGTGATCGCCCTGATTGCCGGCATCGTGCTGGCGCTGACCGCACCACTGACCTCGCTTGCCGGGCAGTGGTTCATGCAGGCCGAGCCGCGCGTCAACGAGACGCTCGACCACTATGTCCGTATCCGCATGCTGGGCGCGCCCTTCGCACTGATCAACTACGCCATCCTCGGTTACATCCTTGGGCGCGGCGAGGGTAGCTTCGCGCTGTTCCTGCAGGCGACGCTCAATGGCGTCAACATCGTCGTCTCCATCCTGCTTGGGCTGCATTTCGGCTGGGGCGTCGAAGGTGTTGCCTGGGCCGCCGTTGCCGGCGAGCTTGCCGGCATGGTCATCGGCCTGGCGGTGCTGCTGCGGCGCTTCGGGCGTGAGCCCAGGCTGGCGCGCGCGCGCATCTTCGATGCCGCCGCGTTCAAGCGGCTGTTCGTGCTCAACCGCGACATCATGATCCGCTCGCTGTCGCTGCTCGTAGCGTTCGCGCTGTTCACCCGCCAGGGCGCCCAGTTCGGCACGGTGACGCTTGCGGCGAATGCGGTGCTGATGAACTTCTTCATCGCCGCCGGCTTCTTCCTCGACGGCTTTGCTGCTGCGGCCGAACAGCTTGCTGGCCGTGCCGTTGGCGCGCGCTACGAGCCGGCCTTCCGCAAGGCTGTCTATCTCTGCTCGATCTGGGGCTTTGCGCTGGCCGGCAGCATGACCGCGGCACTCATGATCTTCGGCGCCGACCTGATCGCGTTGATCTCGACGGCTGAGGATGTGCGATCGGCAGCCATCGCCTTCCTGCCCTGGGCGGCATTCACTGCGCTGAGCGGCGTGCTTGCGTTCCAAATGGACGGCATCTTCATTGGCGCCGCCTGGTCGCGCGACATGCGCAACATGATGGTGATCTCGTTGCTGGTGTTCATCGCGGCACTTTTGCTGCTGCCCTCAGCCTACGGCAATGCCGGGCTATGGGCGGCCCTACACCTGTTGCTGATCGTGCGCGGCCTGTGCCTGCTGGCGATCCTGAAGCCCAGGGCGCGGGCAACGTTTCAAAGCGGTGTCGCGGCCCACTGATCGAGCTTGCTGTCACGCAGCTCGGAGATGCTCTTGAGGCCTTCGCGCGCAGCAAAGTCGGACATGCCGCGCACGATGCGCGCCGGTAGCGACGGGCCCGCATAGACCATGCCGGTGTAGAGCTGGACGAGGTCGGCGCCGGCACGGATCTTCTCCAGTGCCGTGTCAGTCGAATCGACACCGCCGACGCCGATGATGGCGCGCTGCGGGCCAAGCAGCTTGCGCATGCGCGCAAGAACCGCCGTCGAGCGCGCGAACACCGGCTTGCCTGACAGGCCGCCGGTCTCGCCGGTGTGGGTCGGGCTGCGCAGCGCAGGCCTCGTGATGGTGGTGTTGGAGACGATGACGCCGTCGATCGCCTTTTCGGTCACTTCGGCCGCGATGTCTTCGAGCTCCGCCTCGTGCAGGTCGGGCGCGATCTTGAGAAATATCGGAACCGCATGTCCAGCTTCGGCGCGGGCGATCATGACGCTGGCCAGCAACTCGGCAAGCTGTTCGCGTGCCTGCATGTTGCGCAGGCCGGGCGTGTTGGGCGACGAAATGTTAACCGTGAGATAAGAGGCATGGCGAGCGAAGCGCTTCACGCCGAGCACATAGTCACCGATGCGGTTTGTGCTGTCCTTGTTGGCGCCGATGTTGACGCCGACGATACCGGGCCGGCCGGCGCGGGCAATGAGGCGCTTTTCGCAGGCGTCGTGGCCTTCATTGTTGAAGCCGAGCCGGTTGATGACGGCATCGTCCTCGACGAGGCGGAAGATGCGCGGCTTGGGATTGCCAGCCTGCGGCAGCGGCGTCACCGTGCCGATCTCGGCGAAGCCGAAGCCGAGGCCGAGCAAGGCGTCCGGCACCTCCCCGTTCTTGTCGTAGCCGGCTGCCATGCCGAGCGGATTGGGAACGTCGAGCCCGGCGATCTTGAGCCGCAGGCGGGCATCACGCGGGGCGCGGCCGCCGACCGGCAGGCCGCAACGCAGCGCCTTGATCGACATGCCATGCGCGGTTTCGGCATCGAAGCTGAACAGCAGATGCCGACCAAGACGGTCGAATGCGCTCATGCTTCAAGCTCCGGAAAATCGTGGGCGCCGTCGGCGTTGAGCGGCAGGGGGCGAACCCATTTGGCGGCGCTGGCCTCGAGCTGGGCGTAGAGATGCGGGAATAAGGCGCCGCCGCGCGAGACTTCGTATTTCAGCGCCGGACCGAGGCGTTCGGCGTCTATGGCGATGAGCAGCAGGTTGGCCTGCCCAGTGAAGTGTTTGGCGGCGGTTTCCACCACCTGTTCAGCAGTCGAGAAATGGATGAAGCCGTCGGCGAGATCGATCGGCGCACCGGTGAAGATGCCGCTGCGTTCGGCCTCGCGCCACATCGCTTCGGGACAGATCTTGTAGATGGTCTTCGTCATACGGGCGCTATAGGCTGAAAGCATGATGCGGGAAAGGGCAGCTTTCATTGCCCACCGCAATTTGGGCCCATTGCTTTCAGACAATGCGCACCGTCCGCGAATGGAGACAGCTATGCGCCGCGCCTTTTTGATGCTCATTCCCTTCATCGCCGGCCTCGGTGCCGCACCGGCGCTGGCCGCCGAAGCGCAGCGCTACCAGATGGAAAAGACCGACAAGGGATATGTCCGCATGGACACCCAGACCGGCGAGATGTCGATCTGCGAGGAACGCGACAATCAGATGGTCTGCAAGCTGGCCGCCGACGAGCGATCGGCCTTGCAGGACGAGCTCGGCCGCGTGCAGTCCGAACTGAAGGCGCTCGACGAACGCATCGTGAAACTCGAGAACTCGCTGACAGCCCAATTGGAATCGAAACTGCCGACCGAGGAAGAGTTCCAGAAGAGCATGGGCTACATGGAGCGCTTCTTCCGCAGCTTCATGGGCATCGTCAAGGACATGGAAAAGGAAGAGCAGACGCCGCAGACGGCGCCCGCACCGAACAAGACCTGAGCGGATTTTGTGCCTTGGCGGCCTGAAAGTTGAGCATGAACGGCCAACTCACCGGGCGATTTGACTTTAGCTGCTTGAAAAGACGCCACCGGGCCGCATAATCGCGGCCGACGGTCCAAGGCGCACAGAACGGTCGGGGCCTCGGGAGGGATATTTGCCAGCAGGCCACAAGTTCGTCATCGCGGACGACCATCCGCTGTTCCGCGGCGCTCTCAAGCAGGCCATCTCAGGGCTGGCCGACGTGTCGAGCGTGCTCGAGGCCGGCGACTTCGAGAGCGTCAAGGCGATCGTGGCGGCGAATGAAGACATCGACATCGTCCTGCTCGACCTGTCGATGCCCGGCGCCTCGGGGCTCTCCGGTCTGATCTCGCTGCGGGGCATCCATGCGACCGTGCCCGTCGTCATCGTCTCGGCCCATGACGACCCCGAAACCATCCGCCGCGCGCTCGAGCTCGGCGCCTCCGGCTTCATCTCCAAGTCGGCGAGCATGGACGACATCCGCAATGCCATCGAGGCGGTGCTGTCGGGCGAAATATCGGCCCCCGGCGACATCGACCTCGGCGTCGAGCGCGATCCCGAAATCTCCGACCTGATCAAGCGCCTGCAGTCGCTGACGCCGCAGCAGACGCGTGTGCTCGGCATGCTGGCGGAGGGCCTGCTCAACAAGCAGATCGCCTACGAGCTAGGCGTCTCGGAAGCGACGATCAAGGCGCATGTCTCGGCGATCCTGCAGAAGCTCGGCGTCGACAGCCGCACCCAGGCCGTCATCCTGTTGTCCAAGATCGGCGGCGAGCCGCGCCCGGCGGCGTGAGCATCCCGAAACGCGGACCCCGGTTTTCGGCATAGATCATGCTCGCAAAGCAGGATCACTCGGCGGCGTGGGCCATGCGCCGCATCCGGTTCATCATCGAACGCAGCACAGCGGGCTTCAGCGGCTTGTTGAGCACGGCGACATCGAGCTGGTCGGCTGCGGCGCGCACCTCGTTGGAACGGTCGGCGGTGATCAGCACGGCAGGTGTCGCTTCGCCATAGACCGCGCGCAGCGAGCGAATGACGTCGAGACCGTTTTCGCCGTCGAGATGATAGTCGGCGAGGATGATTTCCGGCGCCGGTCCGTCGGGCTCGCCGGCGATGAATGCAGCCGTTCCCGAATAGGTGCGCACCTCGCAGCCCCAGCCTTCAAGCAACAGCCGCATGCCTTCGAGGATGCGGGCGTCGTTGTCGATGCAGACGACCGTCAGGCCGTTCAGCGCGGCCGCGGCCTGGATGCGCGGCCGGGCGGCCGCCGCCGCTGGCAGTTCCTCGGCAGTGGTGACAGGCAGGATGACCGAGAAGCGGGTCCCCTTGCTCTTGTGCGACTCGATTTGGATTTCGAGCTTCAGCACGCGCGCGATGCGGTCGACGATCGACAGGCCGAGCCCGAGGCCCTGGGCTTCGCGAATGCCGTCGTCGAGGCGGGTAAATTCGTGGAACACGGTGCCGAGCTTGTCTGAGGCGATGCCGATGCCGCTGTCGATGACCTGGATTTCGGCAAGCTCGCCGCGCCGCCTGACGCCAACGACGACGCGGCCGGTGCGGGTGTATTTGATGGCGTTGGAGACGAGGTTCTGGATCAGCCGGCGCAGCAGGTTGCGGTCGGTGTTGACGGTGAGCGTCGACGGCACGATCACCAGTTCGATATCCTTGGCGCGGGCCATGGGCAGGAAGTCGGTGCCGATCTGACGCAACAGCCCATCGAGGCGAAAAACGGTTTCCGCAGGCTTCATCGCACCCGCATCGAGGCGCGATATGTCGAGCACGGCGCCGAGGATGGTCTCGACGGATTCGAGCGAGGATTCGATGTTGCGCGCAGCGATGCCGGCATTGCCCTTGCCGGCCTTCTCGATCAGCGACGAGCAGTAGAGGCGGGCGGCGTTGAGCGGCTGCAGGATGTCGTGTCCGGCAGCCGCGAGGAAGCGCGTCTTGCCGAGATTGGCCTCCTCGGCCAGCATCTGCGCCTGGGCGAGTTCCTCGTTGACGCGGGTAAGCTCGGCGGTGCGGCTCTTGACGCGCTGCTCCAAAGACTCGTTGGCGCGCTTGAGCGCGAGGTCGGCGGCGACGCGCGCGGAGATATCGGTATAGGTCGCGACGATGCCGCCGTCGGGCATCGGGTTGGAACTCATTTCGATGATCCGGCCGCTGGTGGTCAGTTCGATCTGCCAGGGACCGCCGAAGCTGGTCAGCCTGTCGAGCGTTCTGAGCCGCGACGTCGGGGGGATGTCGCCGCGGGTGACGAGATAGGCAAGGATACGGTCGATCGAGACGCCGACCTGGCCCATTTCGTCGGGCAGGTCGAACAGCGAGCGGTACTGGCGGTTCCAGCAGATCAAGCGGAAATCCTGGTCGAAGACGGTGATGCCCTGTTCCATCTGGTCGAGTGCGATCTGCAAAAGGTCGCGGTTGTGCTGCAGTGCCTCGGTGGCATCATCGAGCAGGCGGAACGTGTCCTTGGCCGAGTTGTCGCCGCGCTTGAACAGCAGGGACAGGATCAGCCGCGCCGACGAGGAGCCGACGGCACTTGCCATCAGTTGCTCGGAGAAGCGGATAACGTCCATGCCGGCGGGGTCGTTGCCATTCAGCTTGCTGCCGCTGTCGCGCTCAAAACTCTGGAAAGAACGTTCGGTGCGCTCGACGCCGAGATATCTGGAGATGGTGTCCTTGAGGTCGTTGACGGTGATCGCCGTGCGGAAGCGGCGCAGCGACGGCATCGGGCTCGAGTCGCGCGGCACGAAGATCGAGGCCTGGATACGCTCGAGCGGCACCGAAGCGCGCGACAGCGAGCCGAGGACGAGGAACAGCGTGTTTACAGCCAGGCTCCACAGCACGCCATGGTTCAGCGGCTCGGCCGAGGTGCCGAACAGCGCCTGCGGCCTGAGCGCCTCGATGCCGAACAGGCCTTCGGAGAGGATCGCGGTATCCGGCGAAGCGAGCGTCGGCAACAGCAGCGTGTAACACCACACAGCGATGCCGGCGGCCATGCCAAGCGCTGCACCCCTTGCATTGGCGCGGCGCCAGATCAGGCCGCCGATGAAGGAAGGCGCGAACTGCGCGATCGCGGCGAACGACATCAGGCCGATCGAGGCGAGGCGCGTGTTGGTGGTGCTCTCGCGGTAGTAAAGGAAGGCGACGAACAGGATGATGAAGATCGAGGCGCGGCGGATGTTGAGGATGATCGCCGACCAGTCCTCGGTGTCGCCCGCCTTCAGCTTGACCAGCCGACGCACGAAGATCGGAATGACGAGATCGTTGGAGATCATGATCGACAGCGCCACGCTTTCGACGATGACCATGGCGGTTGCCGCCGAGAGACCGCCGATGAAGGCGACCATGGCGAGGAAGTCGTGGCCTTTGAACAATGGCAGCGACAGGACGTAGAGGTCACCAGTGGTGGCCGTGCCGACCACGGCCAGACCGGCAAAGGCTATCGGCAGCACGAACAGATTGATCGCCACGAGATAGGCGGGGAAGACCCATGTCGCCTTACGCAGCTCGTCTTCGCTGCGGTTCTCGACGATCATCACGTAGAACTGCCTCGGCAGCATCACGATGGCAAAGCCGCTTATGCAGGTGACCACCAGCCAGGTGCCGAGCGAGGTGCCATAGCTCATGGCATCGCCGACCTGTTCGGTGGCGCCGAAGCTGTTCAGCATGTCGCCGGGGCCGTCGAACAGCGCAAAGGTGACGAACAGGCCGACGGCGAGGAAGGCGACGAGCTTGACGATCGACTCGACCGCGACCGCCAGCACCAACCCGTTCTGGTGTTCGGTGGCGTCGGCATGGCGGGTGCCGAACAGGGTGGCAAACAGTGCCAAGAGCAGCGCTACGATCAGCGAGATGTCGCTGACGAAGGGATCGAAGGATGGCGGCGAGCCGGTGTAGTGCTCGACCATCAGACTGACCGAGCCCGATATCGCCTTGAGCTGGAGGGCGATGTATGGGATCGCGCCGACCGTGGCGATCAGGGTGGCGATCGAGGCGACGGAAAAGCTCTTGCCGTAGCGGGCGCCGAGGAAGTCGGCGATCGAAGTGATCTTCTCGGCCTTGGCCAGCTTGATGATGCGGCTGAGCAGCGGGAAGCCGAACATGAAGACCAGCACCGGGCCGATATAGATGGCGAGGAATTCGAGCCCGCGCTCGGATGCCAGACCGACCGAGCCGAAGAAGGTCCAGGACGTGCAGTAGATGGCGAGGCTGAGCGCGTAGATGAACGGCCGCGGCCGGCCCGGGCCCCAGTTCGCGGCGCGGCGGTCGCCGATGCTCGCAATGGCGAACAACAGCGTGACATAGGCGACGGCGATGAGGACGACGGCCAGGCCCTGCACTCTAGCTTCTCACTCCCTCGCAAATGACTGTTTCCCGTATGCTGAGGCAATCACAGCCGCGCAGACAAGTCCATTATCCTTGTCTCCTAGAACGGCCGTGTCGGCGCTTGCAGGGGCGGGGTTTTGCAACCGGCGGTTTTTGCTATGGTGACGCCGTGCGGCGACGGTTGGCGGGGAACGATTCGCCTTTCTGCAGATCGTGAACGGAGGGTTCAATGCTAAAGGAATTCCAGGAGTTTATTGCCAAGGGCAATGTGATGGATCTCGCCGTCGGCGTGATCATCGGCGGCGCCTTCGGCCTTATCGTTTCCTCGCTGGTCGGGGATATCATCATGCCAATCGTCGGCGCGGTGTTCGGCGGCTTCGATTTCTCCAACTACTTCCTGCCGCTGTCGTCTTCGGTGACCGCCGTTTCGCTTGAGGAAGCCAAGAAGCAGGGTGCAGTGTTCGCCTATGGCAACTTCTTCACGGTGGTCATCAACTTCCTGATCCTCGCCTGGATCATCTTCCTGATGGTCAAGGGCGTGAATACGATGCGCAAGCGCCTGGAGAAGCAGAAGGCAGCCGAGCCGGCTGGTCCTCCGCCCGCCGATGTCGCGCTGCTGACCGAAATCCGCGACCTGCTCGCCAAGAAATAGCCTGCAGAAGCTGGCATCGCGAAAACCCCCGGCTGGCTGGACCACCGGGGGTTTTTTCGTTTGTGCCGGCACGATAGGACTAAGCCCAAGCAGCAATTCAAGCCTGGGGTGACCATGAGCCTTCTCGACGCCGTTCGTATTGAGGCCCGCAGCGCGCCGATGAGCGGCATCGAGGCAGTGGCCAATTATGGGCGTGACCGCGCCGGGCTCATCCCGATGTGGTCGGGCGAAAGCGACATGCCGACGCCGGCCTTCATCAGCGATGCAGCGGCGCGGGGCCTTGCTAATGGCGAGACCTTCTACACCTGGCAGGCCGGCATTCCGGAACTGCGCCAGGCGATCGCGCGCTACTACCAGCGCCATTTCGGCAAGGGCTTCGGCGCCAACGAATTCATCGTCACCGTCGGCGGCATGCAGGCGATCACCATGGCGCTGCAGGTGACGGCGGGCGCTGGTGACGAGGCCATCTATCTGGCGCCGGCCTGGCCGAACTTTGCCGGTGCGGCAGGCGTCGCCGGCGTCAAGTCGGTGCCGGTGCTGCTCGACATGACCGATAATGGCTGGAGCTGCGATGTCGAGAAGATATCAGCCGCCGTCACGGCGCGCACCAGGGCGATCTTCGTCAACTCGCCGTCCAACCCGACCGGCTGGACCGCCGACCGCGAGACGCTGCAGGCGATCCTCGATCTGGCGCGCCGGAAGAACCTCTGGATCATTGCCGACGAGATCTATGCGCTGTTCCACTATGACGGCCGCCGCTCGGCGTCGTTCATGGACATCATGGATCCGGAGGACAGGATCCTTTTCGTCAATACCTTCTCCAAGAACTGGGCGATGACCGGCTGGCGCGTCGGCTGGCTGAAGACGCATCCGTCGCTGAGCCGCACCTTCGAGAATCTGGTGCAGTATTCGAGCTCCGGCGTGGCGCAGTTCATGCAGCGTGGCGGCATCGCCGCGCTTGACGAGGGCGACGCCTTCATCGCCGAGCAGGTCGAGCGTGCCCACAAGGCGCGCGACATCGTCTGCGGGATCCTGGGCGAGACTGGCAAGGTGCGTTTCAGCCTGCCGCCGGGTGCATTCTATCTGTTCTTTGCCGTCGACGGCATGAAGGATGCCGAGGCTGCCGCTTTCGACATCGTCGACAAGGTCGCCGTCGGCACAGCACCCGGCACGGCATTCTGTGCCGGTGGCGAAGGCTTCCTGCGTCTGTGCTTCCACCGTCGCCTCGACCAGGTCGAGGAGGCGTCGCACCGGCTGGCCAGATGGATCAGGGAGCAATAGGCCTGGACGAATCCAAGGCTCAAAATGAAGAAAGGCCCGAAACCTGACAGGTTCCGGGCCTTTCAAATGAGATGAGCTGCAATCAGCCGCCCGACTGCGGCACCAGCAGCGAGACGATGCGTTCGCTCTTGGGAACTTCGGTGTGGCCCTCGGTGCGATAGGGAATGCCCAGCGCGTTCCAGGTCTCGACGAGTGCCGCCTTGAGTTCGGCGATCAGCACGTCGCTGTGGAACGGCGTCGGCGTCACACGCAGCCGCTCGGTGCCGCGTGGCACGGTCGGGTAGTTGATCGGCTGGATATAGATGCCGTGGACGCCGAGCAGGCGGTCGCTGGCCATCTTGCACAGCTCGGGATCGCCGACCAGGATCGGCACGATGTGCGTTGCCGATTCCATGACAGGCAGGCCGGCGTCCGCCAGTACCTGTTTGGTGTGCGTCGCCTGGCGCTGCTGGGCGTCGCGCTCGGCCTGCGAATTCTTGAGATGCCGGATCGACGCCGTCGCGGCCGCGGCGATGGACGGCGGCAGGGCGGTTGTGAAGATGAAGCCGGGTGCATAGGAGCGTACGGCGTCGATGACGCTGCGCGTGCCGGTGATGTAGCCGCCGAGCGTGCCGAAAGCCTTGGCCAGCGTGCCCTCGATGATGTCGATGCGGTGGGCGAGGCCCTCGCGCTCGGTGATGCCGCCGCCGCGGCCGCCATACATGCCAACCGCATGAACCTCGTCGATATAGGTCATGGCGTTGTATTTCTCGGCGAGGTCGGCGATCTCGGCGATGGGGGCGATGTCGCCGTCCATCGAATAGACGCTCTCGAACACGATCAGCTTGGCGCGCTCACGGCCGGCGGCCTGCAGCAGGCTTTCGAGATGGGCGACGTCGTTGTGGCGGAACACCTTCTTCTCGGCGCCCGAGCGACGCACGCCCTCGATCATCGAGGCGTGGTTGAGCTCGTCGGACAGGATCAGGCAGTTCGGCAGAAGCCGGCCGATGGTCGAGATGGCAGCTTCATTGGAGACGAAGCCGGATGTGAAGACGAGGCCGGCTTCCTTGCCGTGCAGGTCGGCGAGCTCATGCTCAAGCTCGACAAGCGGATGGTTGTTGCCGGAAATGTTGCGCGTGCCGCCGGCACCGGTGCCCATGTTGCCGGCCGCCTGCTGCATGGCAGCGACCACGTCGGGGTGCTGGCCCATGCCGAGATAGTCGTTCGAGCACCAGACCGTGATTTCCTCGGCTTTGCCGTTGGCACGCCAGATGGCGCGCGGAAACTTGCCGACGATGCGCTCGAGATCGGCAAACACGCGATAACGGCGCTCGGCGTGGACCTGGTCGATCGCTTCTTCGAAAAACCGCTGGTAGTTCATATGGACGTCCCAATTTTTCAACCGTGAGCATAATCAACGGTCGGTTCGGCGTCCATCGACCGTTTCTGGTCAAAATGCCACGCCCTCGACGTCCCAAACGACCACGGAACGCCGAAAAGTCCCTTGATGTGGATCAAATTCCACTGCGACCGAATGGTCAACGTGATCTCGCCGCGAAAGTCCTATCTCGCATTTGCCGGTATTGTCGGGCTACACAGAGCGCGACGGATGCGATGCGGAGTGTTGTCATGGCGGTATTGGTAACGGGCGGTGCCGGCTATATCGGCAGCCACATGGTCTGGGAGCTGCTCGATGCAGGCGAGAAGGTCGTCGTGCTCGACCGGCTGTCGACAGGTTTTGACTGGGCGGTGGCGCCCGAGGCCACGCTGGTCAGGGGCGACGTCGCCGACAAGGATCTCGTCGGTCAGTTGATCCGCGAGCATGGCGTCGACGCCATTATCCATTTTGCAGGCTCCATCGTCGTGCCGGAATCGGTGTCCGATCCGCTCGGCTATTACGAGAACAACACCTGCAAGACGCGCAGCCTGATCGAGACGGCGGTACGCGAAAGGGTGAAGCATTTCATCTTCTCCTCGACCGCTGCCGTTTATGGCGCCGCCGGCATGGAGCCGGTGGTCGAGGACGCCCGACTTGCGCCGGAATCGCCTTACGGCCTGTCCAAGCTGATGAGCGAATGGATGCTGCGCGATGCGTCGGCGGCCCACCCACTGACCTACACGGCGCTGCGCTATTTCAATGTCGCCGGCGCCGATCCCAAGGGCCGTACCGGCCAGTCGACCAAGGGTGCGACACATCTGATTAAGGTCGCCTGCGAAACCGCACTCGGCAAGCGCGGCTCGATGCAGGTGTTCGGCGAAGACTATGCGACCCCTGACGGCACCTGCGTGCGTGACTACATCCATGTTTCCGACCTCGTCGCCGCGCACCGCCTGGCGCTCGCTCGCCTGCGCGCCGGTGGCGGCAACCTCGTCGCCAACTGTGGCTACGGCCACGGCTATTCGGTACTCCAGGTGATCGACAGCGTGCGCCGCGTCCATGGCGCCGACTTCGCCGTCGAGATGACTGTCCGCCGCCCGGGCGATGCGGCCTCTGTCGTTGCCAATTCGGATCTGGCGCGCGGCGAACTCGGCTGGGCACCAAAGCATGACGATCTCGATGCGATCGTCGGCGACGCGCTGAACTGGGAACGGCTGCTCAGCCGCAAGAACTCTTCCGTTATATAAGCTGCAGGTGGTGGATATCCGCCGCCCCATCTCGATAATTGCAGCGCCAGGCGTTATGGGTGGCAAAGGGGCCTGACCCCGCACGGTGAAGGGTTCCCGCCAGAGCCTGGTGCATCGGCCAATCCTCGGCATCGCCGATGCGCAAGAAAGAGTTGGAGCGTCCTTTCCGCGTGCCAGGGGCACTGCGCGACGCTCTATGGGGTGGCAGCATGAAGATACTGGTTCTCGGCGCGGGTGTGGTCGGAACGGCAGCAGCCTATTACCTGGCGCGCGACGGCCATGAGGTCACCGTCGTCGAACGCCATCCGGCGGCGGCACGCGGCACGAGCTATTCCAATGCCGGCCTGGTCTCGCCTGGCGACGCCACCGCCTGGGCCTCGCCGGCGGCGCTGAAGACCTTCATCCGCTCGCTTTATACCTCCGATCTCGGCATCAAGGTCAGGCTCAGGCTCGACCCCTATTTTTATGCCTGGAGCCTGCGCTTCCTGCGCCAGTGCACGACGGCGCGGCTGCGCGCCAACAGCGAGGTCAAGCTCCGGCTCGCGCTCTATTCGCGCCAGTGCATCAACGAGATCTCCGACGAAGCCGGCATCGGCTATGACGACCGGCGCAAGGGCATCCTCTATTTCTTCCGCTCGCAGAAGAGCCTCGACGAAGGCAGCGAGAATTACCGCTTCCTCGCAAAACACGGCCTGCCGATCGAGATCGTCGACCGCAATCGCATGGTTGAGCTGGAGCCCGGCCTGGCGGCCGCCAAGGACGGTATTGCGGGCGGCGTCTATTCGCCTGTGGATCAGACCGGCGATTCCCGCATGTTCGTCGAAAAGCTCGCCGCTTATGCCAGGGAGCGGCTGGGTGTGACGTTCAAGTTCGACACCACTGTCGAGGGCTTGGTCGTCGAGGGCGAACGCGTCGCTGGGGTGAAGACGCAAGCCGGCGTGCTCACAGCGGATGCGGTGGTCATCGCCATGGGGCCCGAGAGTGGATTGCTCGGTCGCCGCCATGGCATCGACCTGCCCGTCTATCCGGTCAAAGGTTACACCGCGACAGTGCCGCTCGATGTTCCCGAAAAGGGACCGACGATGGGCGGCGCCGATGAGGACAATCTGATCGCCTATTCCAGGCTTGGCGATCGCCTGCGGCTGGCTGCGACCGCCGAGTTCGCCGGCTTCGATCGCAGCTACAAGCCGAGCGATTTCGCCCGCCTGTTCAAGGCCGGCCAGGAGCTTTTCCCGGGCGCCTTCAATCCGCGCAAGGCCGAGGTCTGGGCCGGGCTCAGGCCGATGATGCCGGGCTCGGTGCCGGTCATCGGCCCGGCCCGCTACAAGGGGCTTTATCTCGACACCGGCCACGGCCATGTCGGCTGGACCATGGCCTGCGGCTCCGGCAAGTTCCTTGCCGACCTTGTGGCCGGCCGCAAGCCCGACATCGATCCACAGGGGCTGGTCTACGGGGGCTGAGGCATGTCTGGACCGCAAGTCGCCATCGATCTCGGTCGCATCGAGCGCAATGCGCGGGCAGTCGTCGAGCGCGCGGGCCAATCCGGCATCAAGGTGTTCGGCGTCACCAAGGGCAGTTGCGGCATGCCGCAGGTGGCGCGCGCCATGCTGCGCGGCGGTGTTTGGGGTCTGGCCGAGTCGCGTTTCGAAAACATCCGCCGGCTGCGCGAAAGCGGCATCGGCTGCCCTGTTATGCTGTTGCGCAGCCCGCCGATTTCGCGGGTCGAGGAGGTGGTGCGCACCGTCGACATCAGCCTGCAGTCGGAGCTGGAGATCATCCGTGAGATCTCGCGCATTGCCCAGCGCATCGGCCGTATCCACGACATCATGCTGATGGTCGATCTCGGTGACCTGCGCGAGGGCATCTGGCCGAACGACCTTCTGCCGACGGTCGAGCGTGTGCTCGAATTGCCCGGTGTGCGCATCGCAGGCCTGGGCACCAACCTGACCTGCTTCGGCGCCATCATGCCGACGGAGGAGAACCTCAACCAGCTCGTCGCTTATGCCTACAAGGTCGAGCGCCTTGCCGGCATCAGCCTCGACTGGGTGTCGGGCGGCAATTCGTCGTCGCTGCCGCTGCTTCTGGACAACAGGCTGCCGGCCGGCATCAACAATCTGCGCATCGGCGAGGCGATCCTGCAGGGCGGCTACGAGACCTTCAGGGAAGAGCCGTGGCGGCAGCTGGAGTTCAACGCCTTCAAGCTCACCGGCGACCTGATCGAGGTCAAGCTCAAGCCGTCGCTGCCGATCGGCGAATCCGGCTACGACGCCTTCGGCAACCAGCCGGTGTTCGTCGACGAGGGCGACAGGTTGCGCGGTATCGCCAATATCGGCCGCGAGGACACGATGATCGAGGGCCTTGTGCCGATCAATCCCGGCGTGCGCGTGCTGGGCGCGTCGAGCGACCATCTCGTGCTCGACATCACCGACGCCGAGCCGCCGCTCGTCGTCGGCGACCGCGTCAGCTTTCATATGAACTATGGCGCGCTGTTGACGGCGATGACCTCGGAATATGTCGAGAAGGCGCCGATGCACGACATCGCCGATTTCACCGGCCGGCGTATGGTCTCGATCGTCGCCGACGCTGCTGCCGCGCCACTGCTGGCAAGACAGTCTGTTGGTACGCGGCTCGAACAGATGCAGTTCGACGTCATCGAGATGGCCGATGCCGAGCATCCGCCGGCCGGCCTCGTCAGACTGCACGCCGGCGCAGACAGGCACACGGCGTCGAAGGCGCTGGCGGCGGCAGCCGAGGCGACACATTCCCTGGGACTGATCTGGATCGATTCCATTGCCGCGCTGATGTCGGAGGGTGAGGAGGGCGTCGAGGCGCCGGAGCGCTCGGTGCTGGCGCGGCTGCTCGGCCTCGACCACAAGCCCGGCGCGCTGCAGCCGCAGCTGTCGCCCGAAAATGTCGTGCTCGTCGGGCTGCGCGAGGCCGATCCGGCGGAGGTGCGCATCCTCAAGGATTCGCGCGTCACCGCCTTCACCATGGCAGAGGTCGACGGCTCCGGCATGCGCGAGGTTATGCGCGAGGCAATCCGCATCGCCTCGTCGGGAACTGTCGGTTTCCACGTCAGCTATTCCCCTTCGGCCACCGAAATTCCCGGCTGGGCGAGTGGCTCCGGCGGCATGACCGTGCGCGAGACGCACCAGGCGATGGAGGCGATAGCGCTGTCCGGCGGCATGCTGTCGATGGACGTTTCGGGATTGGCCGCGGAGACGGAGCCGCGCGTCGCCACCGAAGCGGTCAACTTCGTCATGTCCGCCTTTGGCAAGAGGATCCTCTGATCAGCGTCGGCGCGCGCTCTGCCTGGTTTCGTAGATATACTGCAAGGCGATGATGACGGCGGCGATGACGAGATAAAAGACCGACACCACCAGCAACACCTCGATGGCCTTGTAGGTCTCGGAGATGATGACGGTCGAGGCCGCCGTCAGTTCGTCTATCGCGACGAGGCTGGCGAGCGAGCTGCCCTTGACCATCTGGATGGCATTGGAAAACAGCGACGGTGCCGCCAGCCTGTAGGCCTGCGGGATCATCACCTTCCAATAGGTCGCAAATGGCCTGAGGCCGAGCGCCTTGGCGGCGTCGAGCTGGCCTGGGGGAATGCTCTCGAAGCCGGAGCGCAGGAATTCGAGATTGTAGGCGGTCGAGGCGAAGATCAGGCCGATCAGCGCCGACGGCACCGGCTCGAGATAGATGCCGAGGCGAGGCAGGCCATAATAGAGCGCAAACAGCAACGCCAGAACGGGAGCCGCGCGGGCAAAGAAACTGTAGCCGATGATGACGCGGCGAAACGCGCCCTTGGGCCGCTGCATGTAGATCGCCAGCGGCAGCGCCAACAGGTTCGACACGATGATGACGACCACCGAGACGAACAGCGTCATCGCCAGCCCGTCGAACAGCATCTGCTGGTAGGTCGGATCGAGCAGGATGTTCATCGCGCTACCGCCTGTTTCGGCCTGCGCTCGTTGAAGACGAGCAGCGGCGTGACGATGAGGATGTAGAGACCGACGGCGAGCGTCAGGAAGGTGAAGGGCGCGTTGGTGGCGGCGATGCCCTGCTTGGTGACGTAGAGGATTTCGCTGACCGACACCGCCGAGGCGATCGACATGCGCTTGACCGTGCCGATGGCGTAAGTGATCCAGCCCTTGCGTGCCAATGGCAGGACCTGGGGGACGAGAACCCGCAGGAACACGACCCGCTTCGGCAGGCCGAGCGCGAGCCCCGCCTCATATTGGCCGAAGGGAACCGCCTTCAGCGCGCCTTTGAACACCTGGTAGTCGAAGGCGATGCCGACGAGGGTAAAGGCGATGATGGTCGAGCCGATCGGGCCGAAGTCGATGCCGACCTGCGGCCCGCCGAAGAAGAACAGGAACAGCACCACGAGTTCCGGCACCGAGCGGAAGAAGGCGCTGAACGCCTCGATACCGTTCCGGAGCCAGGATTTTTCGCGGCCGTAGTGGACGAGGGACAACAACAGGCCGAAGACTGCCGACAGGCTGAAGACCACTGCCGACAGCCCGATGGTGAGGGCTGCCGCAACCAACAGCCGCGGCAGCCAGGCAAGTGCGATGTCCATGTCCGCCGTCCCTCGGGCGAGCTCTTCTTACTGAGCCTTCGACCAGTCGATGGAGGCGCCGAACCACTTGTCGGCCAGGCCCTGCAGGGTGCCGTCCTTGCGCCAGGTCTCGAACTGGGCGTCGATGGCGTCTGCCAGCGGCTTGTTCTTGTTGCTGACGGCAACGCTCTGGGTGATGGTCGACAACAGGTCGTCGAGGGTAACAGTGCCGGTCAGCTTGCCCGACTTGGCGAGGTATTTCGGACCGAGGAAGTCGTGGGCGGCGAAATCGATGCGGCGGTTCTCGAGGTCGAGGAACAGCTCGGTGGCGCCGGGATACTCACGGGTCTTGGTGACGCAATCGGCCGGAAGCTTCTCCTTGGCGACCTTCTGGAAGGCGCCGCCGCGCACCGCGCCCATGGTCTTGCCGCAGACATCCTTCCAGCTGGCGATGTCGGTGTCAGCCTCGCGGCGGGTGATGGCAGCACCGTTGACGATGTAGGGCGACAGCAGGAAGAAGTCCTTCGAAGCCAGGCGCTCCGGTGTGCGCGTCACGCCCGAGGCGATCAGGTCGAAGCGGCCTGCGGTAAGGCCCGGCAACAGCCCGGCGAAGTCGAGCTTCTCGAACTTGGCGGTCAGGCCGAGCTGCTTGGCGACGAGATTGACGACGTCGATGTCGAAGCCTTCAAGCTCGCCCGCAGCATTGGTCATGCTGAAGGGCGGGGCCGAGCCTGACGTGCCGACGGTGATGGTATCAGGTGCAACCAGGGCGGCCTTGTAGTCCTGTGCACTTGCTGCGCTCACGCCGAAAATCGCAATGAGGGCCAGCAGGGCTGTCCGCGCAATTCTCATGATCACTCCTTTTACGGGCTGCTTGAAAACAGAATGTTTGCGTTATATCGCAAATTGCTAAAGCCACCAAGGACGGCGGCCAATTTGGATACAATAGTTTCTGGAGAATCTGTTTCTCAAGAACGGCCGTTCCGAAAGTTCGAGGTTTTGTGGAATGGAACTGCGCTTTAAGCTCAACTATCTGTATCAAGGGCAGAATTCGCCGTTTCTGCATGCAGCCGACGCCGGCTATTTCGGTGACCATGGCCTGTCCTGCAGCTTCGTCGAAGGCTTCAGCTCGTCGCTGGTGACGCGCGCGCTGGTGAACGATGAGGCCGACATCGGATACGGCGATGTATCCTCTGTCTTCGAGCGGGCGCTGCGCACAGGCGAAACCGAGATCTCCTGTCTCGTGCCGATCTATGAGCACACGCCCTGCTGCCTCGGCTACGTCTCCGAGGGCAAGCGGCTGACCCTCGCCGATATTCCCGGCAGCACCTTGTGCGGACCGAACGGCGACACCTCGGCGCGGCTTCTACCGCTGCTGCTCAAGCGCAACGGCTTTGCGCCCGACAGCTACACCTATCTCGGCGTCCAGCCGGAAGAGCGTGACCGGCTGGTGGCGTCTCGCTCGGTGCTGGCGGCGACCTGTTTCGATGCGACGCTGAAGTTTGCCATGCAGATGCGTGGCCACGACGCCAGCGGCCTCGACTTCCTCTATTTCGCCGACAACGGGCTCGACATCTATTCGGGCGCGCTGGTGGCGTTGAATTCGGTGCTGGACCGGGAACCGGGTCTCGCCGGCAAGCTGCAGGCGATCACGCGCCAGGCCTGGCATGATTGCCTCGTCAATCCGCAGCTCGGCGTCGATTCGGTGCTCAGGCGTTCGCCCGACATGGACCCCGGCATCGTCCTGCAACAGCTGACCTGGATCCTTGAACGGCAGGTCTTCCCTGATGGCCCGCGGGCGATGAAGTTCGATTTGGGCGGCGCCAAGATGGCCGATACGGTCGAATGCGCCACCTATTCGGTCGGCGCCGAGGCCAAGCGCAGTGCAGATGGAATGGCGGCCGAGATCTGCCTGAATTAGCTGGTCTGGAAGTCTCCAGGCTGGAGCGGGGCGATGGGGCTGAACAGCGTCCGATCGGGTTTGATGTCGATCAGCGGCGTGCCGTCGAGGCAATCCATGCCGCGCACCGAAAGCATGTTGCCCTCGACGCCCAGGAGTTCGACGATCTGGGTGCCTATCGGATTGGGGCGAACGGGCGAGCGCAGCGAGAAGGTGCCGCGCGCGGTGCCGTCATTGGCCGGACTCTGGCGCACCAGGTCGCGCCGGGAGAGGTGAAGCCAGTAGAGCACTTCCAGGCGTGCGAATTGCGCGACGTCCTCGAGGGCCGCCACCCATGGCTCGAAAATCTCGATATGGCAGACAGGGCCATCGGCGCGGCCCTGTCGCGGGGTCAAAAGGCGCGAGTCCCAGGGCGTTCGGATGCGGCCGATGAAATAGATCTCGGCATCGTAACCCGAGGGCAGTGCGACGGCGCTTTCGCCGTCGCGGATTTCGTTTTCGCGGACCACGCTCAGTCGACCGCGACCATGACGTCGGAGGCCTTGATGACTGCATAGGCGTCCTTGCCGACGGCGAGCTTCAGGTCGTCGACCGCTTCGTTGGTGATCGAGGCGGTGACGACGGCGCCGCCGATGTCGATGCGGACATGCGATGTTGTCGCGCCTTTGATCACTTCGACGATCTTGCCTTTGATCTGGTCGCGGGCGCTGATCTTCATGGTGAGTTCCTTTCGTTGAGGGTTGGGGTGCAGACATGGCGTCCGGTCTGTTCGAGATAGGCCACTGCAACGCCGACGCCATAGAGAGCTTGCAGCGATTGCGGTGTCAGCACGTCGGCAGGCTTGCCGATGGCGACCAGTGCCCCCGACTGCATCAGCGCGACGCGGCTGGCGCAGGCAAAGGCATGGCTGGGATCGTGGGTGGAAATGACCACCGCCATGCCTGAGCCGGCGAAGTTCGAAATGCGACTCAAGACGCGGGCCTGATTACCGAAGTCGAGGCTGGCCGTCGGCTCGTCCATCACGATCAGTTCGGGCTCCTGGGCGAGTGCGCGGGCAATCAGCGTCATCTGCTTTTCGCCGCCCGAGATGTCGGTGAAGGGGCGGGTGGCGAGATGGCCGATGCCGAGGGCTGCCAACGCTTCCTGCGTGATCGCCCGGTCGGCCATGGTCGGTGAGGCGAAGGTGTCGATGCGGCTGGCGCGGCCCATCAAGACGACGTCGAACACCGAGAATGGGAAATAGGCGCCGGTGGCCTGCGGCACATAGGCGATGTGGCGGGCGAACTGTGCGCGCGAGAAGGTCGCGATGTCCTTGCCGTTGAGTTCGAGCGTGCCGCCCTGGCGCGGCAACAGGCCGAGCAGGGTCTTGAACAAAGTGGTCTTGCCGCAGCCATTGGGCCCGAGCAGGCACAACACTTCCCCGCGGTCGACCGACAGCGTGACCCCTTGGCCGATTTTGACGCGGCCATAGCCGAATGCGAGATCGGTTGCCTGAAGCATTATTGCCAGCCTCGCCGGGTCGTCAGAAGCAGATAGAGGAAGAATGGCGCGCCGATGGCGCCGGTGAGGATGCCCAGCGGGACCTCGATCGCGGCGATGCTGCGGGCAAGCGTGTCGACGCCGACCATGTAGGCGGCGCCGATCAGCATCGAGGCCGGCAGCAGGCGCGAGAAGTCGGGCCCGACGAACATACGCGCGACATGCGGCACCAAAAGGCCAATCCAGCCGATGATGCCCGAGATCGAGACGGCGGCGGCGGTCATCAGCGTGGCGGCGGCGACGATGACGATTCGAATCCAGCGTGTCTCGACACCAAGCGCGCGCGCCTCCTCGTCGTCGAGCGTCATCAGGTTCATGCGCCAGCGCAGCAGCACCATCGGTAGCAGCGCGACAAGGACGGCGGGCAGGATGGAGCCAAGGTCGGCGCGGTTGATGCTGGCGAGGCTGCCAAGCAGCCAGAAGGTGATGGCGGGCAGCTGGTTGTAGGGATCGGCGAGCACCTTGAGCAGCGACACGCAGGCGCCAAGCAGCGCGCCGATGGCGACGCCGGCGAGCACCAGCACGAGGATCGGGTCGCGCTCGCGCACGATCGAGCCGATGGCATAGACGATTGCCACAGCTGCCAGCCCGCCGGCGAAGGCGAGGCCCTGGATGGCGAGCACTGACAGCGACAGGAAGATGCCCACGACCGCGCCGAAGCTGGCGCCGGCGGAGACGCTGAGGATGTCGGGTGAAACCAGCGGGTTGCGGAACAGGCCCTGATAGACCGCGCCCGCCGCCGCCAGCGAAGCGCCGACGAGGATGCCGGCGCAGACGCGCGGCAGGCGCACGTTCCAGATCACGGTCTCGATCGTCGGCGCAACGCCGCTTTCGCCGCCCGACAGCTTGGCCATGACCACGGCGAAGATGTCGCCTGGCATCACCGGATATTTGCCGGTCAGGATCGCTACGAGGATGACGGCGACGAGCAGCATAGCCAGCGCGCCGAGGGCGATCGGCCCGGCGCGCTGGGTTTTGGGCTGCTGCAAGTGCTCGGCTTCCGCTCGAAGCTCAGGGCTTCGGGCCGGTGTCGGCAAGCAGCTTGTCGAGTTGTTCGTCGGTGAGGTCGACATGATAGAACAGCTTGTAGAAGTCGCGGGTCTCGGCCTTCAGGTCGATTTCGGCCTTGCCCGGGTAGAGCGCCGAGGTGAGCCAGGACACGCCGATGGCGCGATTGACGCCGGGAGGCGCGTCGAACCAGCCGAAGGGCAGGGCCGGCGCACGGAACACACGACCGTCCTTCACCGCCTTGATACCGGCCCATGACGGATCGGACAGCACCGATTTCTGGAACTTCGGGCTGAGCGTCAGGATGACGTCGGGGTTCCACGACAGGATCTGTTCGAGCGAGACATTGGCAAGCGAGCCCTTGCCTGCGGCTTCGGCGACGTTGCTTGCGCCGACGACGGACAGCACTTCCATGTTGATCGAACCGGCGAGGCCGGTCTCCAGCCCGTCGGGGCCGCGGCCGTAATAGACGCGCGGGCGCTGGTCGGCCGGGATCTCTGACACGACCTTGTCGAGCCGCTGCATCGCAGCCTCGGTGTAGGCGGCGAGCTTTTCGGCCTGCTCCTTTTCACCGAGCAGTTCGCCGATCTCGCGCAGCGACTTCGGCGTGTTGGCGAAGCTGCCGTCGATCAGCACGTAAGGGATGCCGGTCTGCTCCTGTACCTTGTCGGCGAGCGAGGCATAGGTCGGGTTGACGGTACCGACATCGAGGATGATGTCAGGTTTCATCGCCAGCACGGCTTCCATATTGGCGGTGTCGCCCTTGCCGGTCAGGCGGCCATGGACAGGCAGGTCGCGATAAGGTGCTGCGATGAACGCCTTCTCGTCGTCCTTGAACTCGCGCACCCAGCCAACCATGCGCTCGGGCGCCACCGAATAGAGCAATACCGAGGCGGGCGGGCCGGCGGCCATGACGCGGGTGATCTTCTCGGGCAACGCCACCTTGCGGCCGGCGGCGTCGGTGAAGACGCGCTGCTCTGCGGAAGCGAGCGAGGCTGAAGCGACCAGGGCGGTGGCGGCAGCCAGGAATGAAATCAAGAGGTTGCGGCGTCTCATGCTGTCGATCTCGGGTTGAACAATGGGTTTGGATATATACATGCCAATATAACGAGAAGCGCATTGTTATGTTTGACTGAATATAACGGTCAAGGGCTTTGTGCGGCTGTGCCAGCCGATTTCACGGCCTTCGCCTTGACCCATGGGCGACGGTCGGAAAGGCTGGGCGTCAAAGTTAGCGTCGCAACCCAATGGGTTCGGCGAGCCAAGGAGAGAAATCCATGTACACCCACGTCCTCATTGCCACTGACGGATCGGAGCTGGCGCAGAAGGGGCTCGACCATGGCTTGAGCCTGGCCAAGGGCATCGGTGCCAAGGTGACGGTCATGAACGTGACCGAGCCGGCGCCGATCTTCGCCTCTGCCGGCATGTATGGTCCGGTCGCGACGGCCGAGGACATCGTCTCCTACCAGAAATCGGGCGAGGAATATGGCGCCAAGGTGCTGACCGCCGCCAAGGCCCAGGCCGACAAGCTTGGCGTCAATGCCGATACGGTGCATGTCGAGGAGATGTGGGCGGCGGAGGCGATCAATCAGCTCGCCCAGGAAAAGGGCTGCGACCTGATCGTCATGGCCTCGCATGGCCGCCGCGGCCTGGGGCGGCTTATCCTCGGCAGCCAGACCGTCGACGTTTTGACCAACAGCAAGGTGCCGGTGCTGGTCGTCCGCTAGACATCTCGACAGGAAACGACAAAGGCCTCCCTGACCGGTGTCGGGGAGGCCTTTAACTATTGGATGGCGCGGCTCAGACGATCTTGCCGCGTGCCGGTACCGGCCACAGTTCCGGTGCCTTGTCCTTGCCGTAGACATAGACGCCGTCGACCATGTTGGTGACGACGCAGGCGTGGTTGGGCACGATGCGGATGCGCTGGCCGACGGTGAGATTGATATCGCTCTGGCAACGCAGGCGGCCGTGCTCCTCGGACAGCTGGTCGATCGAGATGTCGGGACGCCCGAGCACGTGGCCGTGGCCGATGAGGCCGAGCAGATCCGAGGTCAGCGTCTTCGAGCCGGCATCGATGATGGCGCGGTTGGAGGCGGGCACCGAGACGACGGTGGCGAGCACGGTGAGTGCGCAGTCGTCCCAGTTGGCGACGTCGCGGGCGACGAGCGAACGGTCGTTGTAGACATAGGTGCCTGGGCGGAATTCCGTGGCGATCGGCGCCAGATGCGCCTTCATCATGTCGGGCGTGCCCCCCGAGCTTATGGCGGGAACGGCAATGCCTCTGGATTCGATCAGTGCCTTGGCCTCGGTCATGAAGGCCTGCACCTTGGCAGCACCGCCCACCGGCGGATAGGTCATCAGCCCGGCGAACCGCAGGCCGGGAGCCGCATGGATGCGGACGGCCAACGCGGCTGCCTCCTCAGTTGTGCCGACGCCGCAGCGGTCGGCGCCGGTGTTGCACTCGACGAAGACATTGAGCGTAGCGCCGGCCGCCGCAAAGGCGGCTGAAAGCCCGTCGATCACGGTCATATTGTCGGCGACAACAGCAAGCTTGACTTTGCCGGCGAGCGCCACGAGCGCGTGCAGCTTGTCGTCGCCGAGGATGTTGTAGGTGATCAGCACGTCGTTCAACCGGCCGCTGCCGGCGACCATGGCTTCTGCTTCCGACACCTTCTGGCAGGTGATGCCGACGGCGCCCGCGTCGAGCTGCATTTCGGCGATGGCAGGCAGCTTGTGTGTCTTGATATGCGGACGAACCTTGAGGCCATGGCTGTCGGCGTAGGTCTGGAAGCGTTCGATGTTCCGCTTCGCCACATCGATGTCCACCAACACGGCGGGGGTCTGGATCCTGTCGAACATGGCTTTTGCCTTCCAAATCGAATGGGCGCGCGCGGACCTTGCCTGTGCCGCGCTTGACAAACAATGCCGCGCGGCGCTTTATACGTCAATCCGATATTAAGGACATGTGTCCGAAATAGCGGACATTAAATTAGAGAACTCTTTGGGAGGAACGGCGAGATGAAGATCGCACTTTCCGCGGCCGTCGCCGCGCTCGCGCTGATGGCGGCAATGCCTGCCGGCGCACAGGAAAAGCAGAGCAAGCTTGATGAGGTTCTGGCGCGTGGCCATCTGGTCATGGGCACCGGCAGCACCAACGCGCCGTGGCACTTCAAGAGCGCGGACGACAAGCTCCAGGGCTTCGACGTCGACATGGGGCGCATCGTCGCCAAGGCGCTGTTCGGCGACCCGGACAAGATCGAATATGTCAACCAGTCCTCGGATGCCCGCATCCCCAACATCACCACCGACAAGGTCGACCTGACCTGCCAGTTCATGACGGTAACCGGCGAGCGCGCCCAGCAGATCGCCTTCACCATTCCCTATTATCGCGAGGGTGTCGGCCTGATGCTGAAGGGCGACAGCAAATACGCCGACTATGCCGCGCTCAAGGGCGCCGGCTCGGGCGTCACCATCTCGGTGCTGCAGAACGTCTATGCCGAGGCGATGGTTCATGCCGCGCTGCCGGAGGCCAAAGTCGACCAGTATGAGTCGGTCGACCTGATCTACCAGGCGCTGGAATCGGGCCGCGCCGATGCAGTTGCCACCGACCAGTCTTCGCTGGCCTGGTACATGAAGCAGAACCCGGACCGCTACAAGGATGCCGGCTATGGCTGGAATCCACAGACCTATGCCTGCGGCGTCAAGCGCGGCGACCAGGACTGGCTGAACTTCGTCAATACCGCGTTGCATGAAGCGATGACGGGTGTCGAGTTCGACTTCTACGCCAACTCCTACAAGACCTGGTTCGGCAAGGAACTCGCTCCGCCGCAGATCGGCTTCCCGGTCGAGTACAAGTAAGCTCGCCAACAGTGGCGCGGCCCCTGGCACATGCGGCCGCGCCATCTCTTCTGACCGGAACCTGACGGCACCATGGGTTACACACTCAATTTCTCGGCGGTCTGGCGCAGTTTCGACCAGCTGCTCTGGGGTCTCGGGCTCAGCCTGGCGCTCGCCTTCGTGGCGATCGCCATCGGCTGCGTACTCGGGCTGATCACCGCCTTCGGCCTGTTGTCGAAGCAAAGCGCGTTGCGCCAACCCGCGCGCATATACGTCACCATCATCCGCAACACGCCGATCCTGGTGCTGGTGCTGTTCACCTTCTTCGCGCTGCCGCAGCTCGGCATCCGGCTCGGCAAGATCGAGAGCTTCGTCGCCACGTTGGCGCTCTATTCCGGCGCCTATCTCGCCGAAGTGTTCCGCGGTGGCCTGCTCGCCGTGCCCAACGGACTCAAGGAGGCCGGTCTCGCCATCGGCCTGACCCAGGCGCAGATCCGCAACTCGATCGTCATGCCGCTGATGCTGCGCAACGTGCTGCCGTCGCTGTCGAGCACGCTGATCTCGCTGTTCAAGGACACCTCGCTGGCCGCCGCCATCGCGGTGCCGGAGCTGACCTTCGAGGCGCGCAAGATCAATGTCGAAACCTTCCGTGTCATCGAGACCTGGATCGTCGCCAGCTGCCTCTATGTCGCCACCTGTTCGGTGCTCGCAGCCCTGCTGCGCCGGCTCGAGCGGCGCATGTCCATTCCCCGGTGAGTGCCATGGAAACAGTGACATTCTTCGAAACTCTCTGGCTCGCCCGCATCCCGATCCTCAAGGGCATCGGCGTCACCGTCTCGATCTCGGTTCTGGCGATCCTTGTCGGCACCATATTGGGCATCGGCGTCGGCCTGGCGCTGACCTATGGCAACAAGCCGTTGCGCTGGCTCGTGCGCGGCTACACCGACTTCATCCGCGGCACGCCGGTTCTGGTGCTGGTGCTCGCGAGCTACTACGTGCTCGGCACTGTCGGCATCGACCTCGGCCCGTTCCAGGCCGGCGTGCTGGCGCTTGCCGTGTTCTGCTCGTCGCATGTCGGCGAGATCGTGCGTGGCGCGCTGCAGTCGATCCCCAAGGGCCAGACAGAGGCTGCCAAGGCGATCGGCCTGACCTTCCCCCAGACATTTGCCTATGTGCTTGGTCCGCAGGCGCTGCGCCAGGTGTTGCCCGCCTGGGTCAACACGGCGGCCGAGATGGTCAAGGCCTCGACGCTTCTGTCGATCATCGGCGTGGCCGAGCTTCTGCTCAGGACCCAGGAGCTGATCTCGCGCACCTTCATGAGCCTCGAGTTCTATTTCTTCGCGGGCTTCCTCTATTTCGTCGTCAACTACGGCATCGAGCGTTTCGGCCGCTACGTTGAACGCAAAACCTCGATCCCCTCGTGAGGCCGCAACAATGACCGGCAACCTTCTCGAAATCCGCGACCTGCACAAGCGCTACGGCGATGTCGAAGTCCTCAAGGGCGTCGACTGCACCATGGCCCAGGGCGACGTCATCTCCATCATCGGCTCGTCCGGCTCGGGCAAGACGACGATGCTCCGCTGCATCAACATGCTGGAGGAATTCCAGGGCGGCTCGATCCGCATCGACGGCGAAGAAATCGGCTACGAGACCGCAGGCGGCACGCGCCGCCGCAAGAAGGAAAAGGAAATCGCCCGCCAGCGTGCGATGACCGGAATGGCCTTCCAGCAGTTCAACCTGTTCCCGCATATGTCTGCGGCCGAAAACGTCATGCTCGGCCTGGTCAAGGTCAAGAAGATGTCCCGCGACGAGGCGCGCAGCGTCGCCGAAAAGTGGCTCGACCGTGTCGGCCTCGCCGAGCGCCGCGACCGTTTTCCCGGCCAGCTCTCCGGCGGCCAGCAGCAGCGCGTCGCGATCGCACGCGCCATTGCCATGAACCCCAAGCTGATGCTGTTCGACGAGGTCACCTCGGCGCTCGACCCCGAGCTGGTCAACGAGGTGCTGCAGGTCATCAAGGATCTCGCCCGCGACGGTATGAGCATGCTGCTCGTCACACACGAGATGCGCTTTGCCTATGAGGTGTCGTCGCGCGTGATCTTCATGAACCAGGGCCGCATCGGCGAGGAAGGCAACCCGCGCGAGATGTTCTTGAAGCCGCAGACCGAGCGGCTGGCCGAGTTCCTCAAGACCTCAACCTTCAACTAGCATTCGGAGAATAGACATGACGATCAAGCGCTATGGCACCGGCCAGACCGGGGCGGGCAAGCAGGCACTGCCCTTCGCGCGCGCCGTCGAGGCCAATGGCTGGCTCTACGTTTCCGGCCAGGTCGCCATGGAGAATGGCGAGATCGTCGGCGGCGGCATCATCGCCGAGACGCGCAAGACGATGGAAAACGTCATCGCCATCCTGGAAGAAGCCGGTTATGGGCTGGAGCACATCGTGCGTGTCGGCGTCTGGCTCGACGACCCCCGCGACTTCTGGTCGTTCAACGGCGTCTATGCCGAGTATTTCGGTGACCATCCGCCGGCGCGTGCTTGCGTACAGTCGAGTATGATGGTCGATTGCAAAGTCGAAATCGACTGCGTCGCCTACAAGGCGCCGTGATGGCATGAGGTTTTGCCGGCGATCTGCCGGAAGAGGCGACACATGGACGACGTATCCGACGACATGACCAACAGGCGGGCGCGCGGTCTCGACCGCGCCTTCGAGATCATGAACTTCTTGCGTCTCAAGCGCACGCCGCTTCGTCCCAACGAGATCGCCTCTGGCATCGGCGCGCCGCGTTCGTCCGTCTATGAGCTGGTCAATCTGCTGATGCGCCAGGGCGTGCTCGAATATCGCGGCGAGGACGGCCGGGTCTTCCTCGGCCGCAAGCTCTACTTCCTGGGCATGGCCTATGCCGAGCAGTTCGACCTGATGCGCGAATGCGACAAGCTGTTGACGCACATCGCCGAGGAGACGCGCGAGACGGCGCAGATGTGCCTGCTCGAAGGCAACAAATACACCGTCGCCCAGATGAAGGAAGGGCTGCGCCCGTTCCGCATTTCGTCCAATGTCGGCGATCCCGTCTCCATCGCCTGGACGGCGTCGGGCCGGCTCCTGGTCGCCCATATGAGCGACCAGGAGATCCTCGACTTCATCCCGAAGGAGGATTTCCAGCTGCCCAACGGCCAGTGGCTCGATCCGGCGCAGTTCATCGCAGAAGTGCGCGAGGCGTCGCGGGTCGGCTATTACACCTTCAACAGCGCCGTCGAGAACTTCACCCACTGCTTCGCCGTTCCGGTTTACCAGGCCGACAACATCTGTATCGCAACGCTCTGCCTCGTGGCGCCGCGCGAGGATGGGCTCAAGAACCACGCCAGCTATCTCAAGACGCTGCTCGATGCCGCCGCCGACCTGTCGAGCCGCCTCGGCCACGTCGCCGACGAGCACGCGCCGGGTGCAGCCCGCGCCGGCGGGCGGCGCTGAACGGCAACATACACAACATTTCTGGATACCCTGATGGCCGGACGCGCACTCCTGATCGGCGAATGCATGGTCGAACTTCGCCAGGCCGGCGACGGCCTGATGCGCAAGGGCTTTGCCGGCGACACGTTCAACACCGCTTTTTACCTCAGGAGCTTGCTGCCCGAGGCATGGCCGGTCGACTATTTCTCCGCCGTCGGCACGGACACGATCTCCGATGAAATGCTCACATTCATCGAGGGCACCGGCGTCGGTACCGGCTTCATCCGTCGCCTGCCGGAGCGCAGCCCCGGCCTCTATATGATCCATCTCAAGGATGGCGAGCGCAGCTTCTCCTACTGGCGCTCGGCCTCCGCAGCGCGGCTGCTTGCCGACGACGCTTCGGCGTTGCGTGCGGCCATCGACGCCTCGAAGCTGATCTTCTTCTCCGGCATCACATTGGCGATCCTGGCGCCTGAGGCGCTTGCCACTCTGCTTGCCGAGGTCGGCCGTGCCAAGGCCGCCGGCAAGCTCGTTGCCTTCGATCCCAACATCCGGCCACGCCTGTGGGACGACGCCGACAGGATGCGGCGCGCCATATCGGATGGAGCCGCGGTCTCCAGCATGGTGATGCCCAGCTTCGAAGATGAGGCGACGCATTTCGGCGACGCCTCGGTCGATGCGACGATCGCGCGCTACATTGGGCTTGGCGTGAGCAAGCTCGTCGTCAAGGACGGGGCCGCCGGCATCACGCTGGATTTCGACGGCGAGCGATGCTTCGTGCCATCTGCCCAGGCGGAGAAGATCATCGACACGACGGGTGCCGGCGACAGCTTCAACGGCGCTTTCCTCGCCAACTATCTCCAGACCGCCGACCACCTGAAGGCGGCAGCCTTCGCGGCCAATGTGGCGGCCGCCGTCATCGGCCACCACGGCGCGCTTGTCGGCCGGTCCGAACTGGACGTACCGGTCGCATAACCGGCCTGGATGCGACGATCCTTGAAGGCGCTTCCGCCTAGTGCGGATGCACCATCTTGGTTGGCTCCTCCAGCAGGGTGAACGGGTAGCCGTCGCATTTCACATCCGGATTTGTCGGGCTGAACATCCCGTTCGGATTGTCCTTGAACAGCCAGGCGTGCAGGTCGTAATGCGCGAATTCCTTGGGGATCAGGGGTTCGTGGCCTTCCATCGGTCCCTGGAAAGGCTGGCCAAGCACGGTCGGCCGTTCCTTCACCGCGTCCATCGGAACCAGCCACTCGACCGCGACAAGGGTGAGCTTGCCGTCGGCCCCAGGTTCGTAGACCAGCACATTCGGCTTTGTCGGGTCGGGCGGGCCCTTCACCGTCAGATTGACGAAATGCACGCCCATCGCGCCCTTCGGATACTCCATCCGCCCTTCTATCTTTTCGCCCGTGTAGTGGACGCAGCCTACCGTCGACAGATAGAGGTCGCGGACTGCGACGTAAGGGTCCTTGTATTTTTCGAGCGCCTGGCGGGCGGCGTCGAGTTCGGCTTTGCTGGGCTCTGCGGCGCTGGCCGCGTTGATGGCTGGGCTGGCATTCCAAACGAGAGCCAGGGCGACGATGGCGCCACTGGCGAAACCGGCAGACCTCATGGCAGTTCCTCCGCTGATGTGCGTTGCAACAAGCAATTGCACGAGCCGGGAGTCTCGCGCTCTCCGGGAGCGCTGTAAATCAATCGAATGGGGGAGGGCTCTAGTCAAATCAGCGGGGCGTCGCGGTGAGTGTCTCAAGCGGATGACAAGGCTTCGCCGCGGAACGGCTTTTCCAGGAAACCTGCCTTTTCGTTATGCATTTTGCCTGCAGTTTGATCGTCGGCCCTTGAAACTTGTGTAAAGAAATTTTACCATGGGTGAACTGGTGAATTTGTGAGTTTTTGCAACGAGGGATAGCGGCGTGAAAGAAGACCGTTTGTCAGCCGTGATGACTGCCGACGGCAAGAAGGCTGCCGCCGCGATCGCGGCGAAGGCGCAGCCATCGCCGCTTCACCAGGATCCTCATGCCATCCGCGACACGCCTGAGAAGGTGCTGGAGGTCGCCCTCGGCCACGAGGTCCGCTCCTTTCGCAAGAAGCTCGGCATCACCGTGGCCGACCTTGCGGCGATGACCAACATCTCGCTCGGCATGCTGTCCAAGATCGAAAACGGCATCACCTCGCCGTCGTTGACCACTCTGCAGGCGCTGTCGCGGGCGCTGGGCGTGCCGCTGACCGCCTTCTTCCGCCGCTTCGAGGAGGAGCGCAGCGCCGTCTTCGTCAAGTCCGGCGAGGGCGTCGACGTCGAGCGTCGCGGCACCCGCGCCGGGCATCAGTACAACCTGCTCGGCCATATCGGCTCCAACACCGCCGGTGTCGTGGTCGAACCCTATCTGATCACGCTTGCCGGGGATTCGGACGTGTTTCCGATGTTCCAGCATGAGGGCATGGAGTTCCTCTACATGCTGGAGGGCGAGGTCGTTTATCGCCATGGCAGTAATCTCTATCGCATGACGCCCGGCGACAGCCTGTTCTTCGATGCCGATGCGCCGCACGGCCCGGAAGAGCTGACGCAGCTGCCGATCCGCTATCTCTCGATCATTTCCTACCCGCAGGGATCGAGCGGCGACTAGCCCTCGCGTACAGTCGAGACAACAAAAAGGAGGCGATGTCATCGCCTCCTTTTTGTTGTCAGGGACCGGGGCCTTCGAAGCCCCGGCTGGAATGGTGTCCTATTCCGGGCTGAAGCCGGGCGAGGTCGGCGCGCCGTCGTCATATTTCGACAGCCACTCGACGGTAGTCTGGCGATAGCGCGTCAGGCCCTTGTATTCGGCGAGTTCGACCGGCAGGTCGCGCAGCACCCGGTGGAAGCGGCGTGCCCATTTCGGCACCGTCACCAGCTCGTCCATCTTGAGCAGGTAGCAGCGGATCGGGAAGACCAGCGCGTTGGAGCGCGGCAGGCGGAAGAAGGTCTGCAACTCGACGCGCAGATGCACCTTCTGGCCGACATTCTCAGGCGTGACCGTGAGGCGGTCGCTGCCCCATTTGTGGAAGTTCTCCGGGCTGGTATCGAGCCTGGGATTGATCGTCATCGTCCAGTTCAGGCGCCGCGCCGGCTGGCCCTGCTGGATATTGGTCAGGAACTTCAGCGCGCGGGTGAAGACACCCATCTCATGCGCCAGCGGCACTGGCGCATGCCACTCGAAGAAGTTCATGCCGATGTCGAAGTCGAGCGACCAGTCAGCCTGGGTGGTGACCATGCCGGCATCCATCCAGAGATTGCCGTCGCGCTGGTCGAGGATGGCGAAGTCACCCTGGCTCTGGCGGGTGATGTATTCCATCGGCCCGTAGGGCAGGGTGGAGACATCGCCGAAGGTGAAGGTGTCGTCGATGCCGAGCGGCCGGTTGATCCAGCGCCAGCGGTCGCCGTCGCGCGTCAGCGTGAAGTGCTCGGGATAACCCTTGGCCATCTCGGTCATCAGCAGTTCGAGCAGGTCCCAGCCGGCCAGCGTCATGTGCGGCAAAGACTGGCAGCGCAACGGGTCTTCCGCCAGCACCATGGCGCGATCCTGCATCTCCGAGACATAATGCTCGTCGACGTCGATCAGGTTTTCGAACACGCTGTTTTTCGGCCCGGGCACATGCGGCTCGATGTTGACCGAGTACATGTAGGCGTCTTCATGATAGGGGAAGGGAAACCGCCTGATGTTCTCAGGACTGTTCCTGAAGGTAAAATCGTCGCGGAACGTTTCTTTCCTGAAGTTAATTCCCATCAATTCCTCCCTCTTCCAGAGCGTAGGACGCTCCGGGATGTTCTACCGTTCCAGGACCAGCGAGCGGCCCTCGAAGCGCGAAACGCATGGCATGATCTTCTTGCCCGAGCAGTGCTCCTCATCGCTCAGCCAATGGTCGTTGTGCTTGAACGTGCCGTCATAGGAGATGACGTTTGTCTCGCACTGGCCGCAGACACCGCCGCGGCAGAGATAGGGCGGATCGACGCCCGCAGCCTCGATCGCCTCGAGCAGGCTCTGCTGTTCGCCGACGCGGATTTCCAGCCCGCTGACAGCCAGCGTCACGTCGAACGGCGCGCCGGGCTGCGGTGCCGCGAAATGCTCGTAATGCACGGCATCGTCCGGCCAGCCATGGGCGGCCGCAGTATCGCGCACCCATTTGATCATGCCGGCGGGACCGCAGACATAGATATGCGTGCCGAGCGGCTGGGTCGCGAGCAGGCGGTCGAGCGGGATGCGCTCGTTACGCTCGTCGAGATAAAGGCTGACGCGGTTGCCATAGCGCTCGCGCAGCACCTCAGAATAGCTGCCGAGGGCTTCGGAGCGGCAGGTGTAGTGCAGTTCGAAATTGCTGCCGGACGCCGCCAGCTGCGCCGTCTGGGCGAGGAACGGCGTGATGCCGATGCCGCCGGCGATCATCAGGTGCTTCTTCGCGCGCAGGTCGAGCGAGAACAGGTTGACCGGATAGCTGATCACCATTTCCATGCCGCGCTTGACGCGGTTGTGCATGAACAGCGAGCCGCCGCGGCCGACATCGTCGCGGCGCACCGAGATGGTGTAGTCGCGCGTGTTGAGCGGCGAGCTCATCAGCGAGTAGGGGTTGAGGCGCGTCGTGCCATTGTCGCGCATTTCGACGACGACATGGGCACCGCCCGAAAAGGTCGGCAGGTTGCCGCCATCGGTGCGTTCGAAATGGAAACGCTTGACCAGTTCGTTGACCGCGACCACTTCGGTCACGGTGACATTCAGCTTGTTCGTGCCCGCGCTCACCGGAAAATCTCCTCTTTCTGAGGGATCTCGGTCGGATCCTCGGCATTGATGCAGACGCCCTGGAAGGCGGCATGGCGTTTGGAATAATGGTCGCGCACCAAAAGCAGCAGGCCGCAATGCGAGCAGGTGGCCGGCTGGGTGGTGACGTTTTCGGTGATGCCTTTGCAGTGCACGCACTGCATCCGGCGCGCCCATGAGCCGCGATGCTCGGTCTGGATCGAAGCCGGGTCGATGCCGGCCTCGATCGCCGCCTGCATCATCTGGCCGATCAGGCCTTCGGTGCCGGCGAGATACATGCGCAGGCCCATATGGGCGTTGGCCAGTGTCCAGGTCAGCCGCGGCAACGCTGCCGCGACAGACGGGCCTTCATAATACTGGGCCGGCTTCAACGCTTTCAGTGCATTCTGAAAGCTGTCTCCGGTCCGGCCCGGTATGAACATGATGTGTGCGTTGGCGAAGAAGTCCTCTGGAGCCTTCTTCGCCAGGTCCAGGATTGCGGACGCCCCTTCGGCGTCCGCAATCAGAAGGTGGCTCTTGCCGGCCTGCGGTGACAATGTTCCGTAGACCGGGCGACTGAGGATCGTCTTCACCGGTGCACTGTCCAAGGTCTCAGCCCTTTGCCGTCCGCTTCAGCTTCTTCGGGTCGTCGAACGGCAGTGACTGCGCCGTTGCCTTGACCGTACCGCTGGCGTTGCGGATTTCCAGCGGCGTTCCGACGATGGCGCAGTCGACGTCGAGGCGGGCGATGCCCATCGACTTCTTGACCAGCGGTGAATACATCGCGCAGGTCACGACACCGACCTTCTTGCCGTCGCGATAGATCTCGGCGCCTTCGTCAGCCGGCTTGTCGCTGTCGAGCAGCACGCCGAAGATCTTGAAGCGCTCCTTGCCCTTGAGGCGATAGTGCTCTTCGGCGCCGCGGAAGCCGGTCTTGCCGGGGCTGACGGTGAAGTCGAGACCGAGTTCCCACAAGGTGTCGCCAGGACCTTCGTTCGCGAACGGGTACTTCTGCGAGTTGTCGTACGGGTAGAACAGAAGGTAGCTCTCGACGCGCAGCATGTCGAGCGTGGTGAAGCGCGTCGGGATGATGCCCATCGGCTTGCCTTCGGCAACGATGGTGTCCCAGATCTGGCCCGCGTCCTGGCCGCGGCAGAAAATCTCGTAGCCGCGTTCGCCGGTGTAGCCGGTGCGCGAGATCATCACCGGGAAGCCGAACAGCTGGGTCTGCATGTGGTGGAAGTAGTTGAGGTCGCGGATGCCGGGCACATGCTTGGCGAGATAGTCGACGGCGAGCGGGCCCTGCAGCGACAGGTCGTGCAGATTGTCGTCGAAGCGGACCGAGACGTCGCGGCCGATCGAGGCGCGGGTCAGTTCCTCATGTCCCGATCCCGAACCGTGCACGACCATCCACGAGTTCGGACCCATGCGGTAGATGACGCAGTCGTCGGTGAACTTGCCGGCATCGTTGAGCATGCAGGCATAGACCGACTTGCCGGGGTAGATCTTCTCGACATTGCGGGTGGTGCACAGGTCAATGACATGCCCTGCGTGGGCGCCGGTGATGTGCACCTTCTTGAGGCCTGAAACATCCATCAGGCCGGCCTTGGTGCGGATCGCCACATACTCCTCGTCGGCGTCCTTGTCATAGCTCCAGGCCGTGCCCATGCCGCTCCAGTCTTCCAGTTTGGAACCCAGTGCGCGGTGGCGGTCGGCCAACATCGAAAAACGCCATGAAGCTGTCATTTCAGGTACTCCTCCATATTGTTCCCCGCCCTTGGCCTTGCCTTGAGGCGGTCATTTGTTGAGGGCATTTGAACCCAAATTTGCCTCTAGGGCAATATCCAAGTGCAAGAATTTTTACTGATAGGCAACATTTTGCCTGTCGTTTCTTCCGGGCCTGTGCTGGTCAACAAGCTTGGCCGAGAGTTGGGCGGCGGGCAAAAAAAAGCCTGGCACATGAGGTGCCAGGCCTTGAAAGGGCGCTCCGGGCCTGGGGGACAGGAGGGGTGGATTGGAGCGCCTTGGGAGAGAGGTTTTGCCTCAGAACAGTCCTTCGATCTGGCCCTGTTCGTTGAGGAAGATCTTCTCGGACGACGGTGCCTTGGGCAGGCCGGGCATGGTCATGATCTCACCGCAGATGGCGACGATGAAGCCGGCGCCGGCGGCGAGGCGCACTTCACGCACCGGCACGACGTGGTCGACAGGTGCGCCCCTGAGGTTCGGGTCGGTCGAGAACGAATACTGCGTCTTGGCCATGCACACCGGCAGGTGGCCGTAGCCGGCCTGTTCCCAGGCATGGAGCTGGTCACGCACCGACTTGTCGGCGATGGCTTCAGAGCCGCGGTAGATGCGCTTGACGATGGTGTCGATCTTGTCGAACAGCTTCATGTCGTCGGGATAGAGCGGCGAGAACTGCGAGGCGCCGCTCTCGGCCAGCTGCACCACCTTGTGGGCGAGCTCCTCGATGCCGGCCGACCCCTTGGCCCAGTGCTTGCACAGGATCGCTTCCGCACCCATCGAGGCGACATAGTCTTTCATCGCTGCGATTTCAGCGTCGGTGTCGGAGACGAAGTGGTTCATCGCCACCACCACAGGCACGCCGAACTGCTTGACGTTCTCGATGTGGCGGCCAAGGTTGGCGCAGCCCTTCTTCACCGCCTCGACATTCTCCTTGCCGAGCTCTTCCTTCTTGACGCCGCCATTCATCTTCATCGCGCGCACGGTGGCGACGATGACGGCGGCTGCCGGCTTGAGACCCGCCTTGCGGCACTTGATGTCGAAGAACTTCTCGGCACCGAGGTCAGCGCCGAAGCCGGCTTCGGTGACGACATAGTCGGCGAGCTTGAGGGCGGTGGTGGTGGCAACCACCGAGTTGCAGCCATGGGCGATGTTGGCGAACGGGCCGCCATGGACGAAGGCCGGGTTGTTCTCCAGTGTCTGCACCAGGTTCGGCTGCACCGCGTCCTTCAGCAGCACCGCCATGGCGCCGTCGGCCTTGAGGTCGCGGGCATAGACGGCGGTCTTGTCGCGGCGATAGGCGACGATGATGTCGCCGAGGCGCTTCTCGAGATCTTTCAGATCGGTTGCCAGGCACAGGATCGCCATGACTTCGGAAGCGACGGTGATGTCGAAGCCGGCTTCACGCGGAAAGCCGTTGGCGACGCCGCCGAGCGAGCAGTTGATCTGGCGCAGCGCGCGGTCGTTCATGTCCATCACCCGGCGCCAGACGACGCGGCGGGTGTCGATGCCGAGCTCGTTGCCCCAGTAGATGTGGTTGTCGATCAGCGCCGACAAAAGGTTGTGGGCGGTGGTGATGGCGTGGAAGTCGCCGGTGAAGTGGAGGTTCATGTCCTCCATCGGCACGACCTGGGCATAACCGCCGCCGGCAGCACCGCCCTTGACGCCGAAGTTCGGCCCGAGCGAGGCTTCACGGATGCAGACGATGGCCTTCTTGCCGATGCGGTTCAAACCGTCGCCGAGGCCGACCGTGGTGGTGGTCTTGCCTTCGCCGGCCGGCGTCGGGTTGATCGCGGTGACCAGGATCAGCTTGCCGTCCTTGTTCTTGCGCGCATTGGCGATGAACTCGGCCGAGATCTTCGCCTTGTCGTGGCCATAAGGCAGCAGATGCTCGGTCGGAATGCCGATCTTGGCACCGACCTCCTGGATCTGCTTCTTCTTCGCCGCACGCGCGATCTCGATGTCGGTCTTGAATTCGGCCATGACTCTCTTCCCTTGAGTTTGGTTCGATTTCCGCGGAGCCTCGGGCTCCCAGATTAAAAACGTGGTGCTGACTGGCCCGCCGAACGGAAGGCCGAGACGACCGTATTGGCCATCAGAAGTGCAATGGTCATCGGCCCGACGCCGCCGGGCACCGGCGTGATCGCGCCGGCCTGCTCGGCGGCGCTGCCGTAGTCGACGTCGCCGACGAGCTTCGACTTGCCGTTGAGACCGCCCTCCAGGCGGTTGATGCCGACGTCGATGACGGTGGCGCCCGGCTTCACCCAGTCGCCCTTGATCATTTCAGGGCGCCCGACGGCCGCGACGAGGATGTCGGCGCTGCGGCACAAAGCCGGCAGGTCCTTGGTGCGGCTATGGGCGACGGTGACGGTGGCGTTGGCATTGAGCAGAAGGTTCGCCATCGGCTTGCCGACGATATTGGAGCGGCCGACGACCACTGCGTTGAGCCCCGAAAGATCGCGGCCGAGCGCACGCTCGATCAAAAGCATCGAGCCGGCCGGCGTACAAGGCACGAAGGCGGTGTCGAGCTCACCGGTGCCGAGCTTGCCGACATTGGTGAAATGGAAGCCGTCGACATCCTTGTCGGCCGAGATCGTCTGGATGATCTTGCCGGCGTCGATATGGTCGGGCAGGGGCAGCTGGACGAGGATGCCGTGGATCTTGGGATCGGCGTTGAGCTTCTGCACCAGTGCGACCAGATCGGCTTCCGAGGTATCGGACGGCAGCGCGTGCTCGACCGAGTGGAAGCCGCATTCCTTGGCCTTCTTGCCCTTGGAGGCGACATAGACCTGGCTTGCCGGGTCGTGGCCAACGATGACCACTGCGATACCGGGGACGACACCGGTCTCGGCGATCAGCTTTTCGGCTGCGATCCGGACCTTTGTCACCACATCGGCGGCAACTGCCTTGCCATCGATTACCGTCGTCATGCTGTGCAATTCCTCCCAGGCGCGCGCGTGCGATCCTATGGCATGAGCCATCGGTTCCAGCCCCGGATTACACCATCCGGACAGCTTTTTGCGCTGAATTTTCCCGTCTGAATCTATAACAGCAGATGGGGGCGAAAGTCAACCACAATGCAAAAATCTTTCATGGAAAGAAATATTGGCCCAGCGCGGTTTTGCTCGCTTCCGGGGTGGGCGACGCCGGGGCAAATCGGCGCCAAGCGTGCAGTGGTCGTCGAAATGAATTGCGCAAAAACAAGAAGATAGAGCGGCGATGCGAATCGCTGAAAAGGACGGCAACGCCGCGGTGCGAAAAGCAAAAGGCCGGCTTGCGCCGGCCTTCGCAGGTTGAATGTGTGTCAAGCTTCAGAGCACGAAGAACCAGTTGGCGAGAAGCACCACGGCGAGGCCGGCGAGCAGCGTCAGGTAGGGCAGGATGCCCGCCTTCTTCACGCGCAGGTCGCTCTGCTGCATGCCCAGATCCTCGAGCATATGCTCGGGGAACTTGCCGCCGTCCTGGACATAGTGGCGGTAGCAGAACACCGGGATGATCAGGGCCGCGGTGAACAGGCCGGCCCAGAGTGCCATCGGGTTCCAGACCTTGGCGCCGGCGCCCATGAAGATGGCGTTGACGTAGGCAAAAAGGGCACCGACCGTGATCAGCCAGGTCGGCGCGCGCCACGGCCGGTTGATGTGGCCGTTGTCCATGCGATGGATCCAGCCGGAGTTCAGGTTGAGGAAGTTGAAGATGATGTAGCCGCAGTTCGACACGGCGAGGATGAAGAAGAAGCTCGTCGCATCCGTCGAGGCGATGGCCAGGACGAACAGGTTGGCGATGAGGTCGGTCCACATGGCGCGGGTCGGGGCGCCGTGTTCGTTGACGTGGCTGAGATAGCGCGGCAGCCAGCCGTCGACCGAACCCTGGTAGAGCGTGCGCGACGATCCGGCCATTGCCGTCATGATGGCGAGCAGCAAGGCAAGGATCATCAGCATGACAAGCAGGTTCTTCACCAGACCGCCGCCACCGACCATGCTGGCAAGCGCATCCGCAACGCCGGAGCCGTCGACGATCGGCGTCGCCAGCATGCCGTTGAGGCCCAGAACGCCCTGGAAGGTGAAGGGCACGATCATGAACAGCAGCATGCAGAGCAGGCCGGAATAGAAGATGGCCTTGAAGGTGTCGGTGGCCGGGTTCTTGAATTCGCGGGTGTAGCAGACAGCGGTTTCGAAGCCGTAGGTCGACCATGCGGCGATGAACATGCCGCCGAGAACCAGCGTCCAACCGGCAACGTTCCACGCACCGGGTTCAGGCGCATAGGCGGCAGCCAGCGGCACGAAGGGCGAATAGTTGTCCCAGTTGATCTGGCCGGTGAGGATCGGTACCACGCCGACGATCAGCAGCGGCACGATGACCAGCAGGCCGACGACCTTCTGCACGGCAGCGGTGCCGAGAATGCCGCGATGCTGGATGGCGAAGGTCAGCAACATCAGCACGGCGCCGATCCAGAAGGTGGCGTTGAGCGAGAAGCCGACCGGGCCGAGCGAGTGGCTGTAGAGCGTCCAGGTGCGGATGCCGGGCGTAGCAGCCGCGGTCACCGCTGCAACGGCGTCAGCGGCAGTGGTGCCGACATTTGCCGCCATATACTGCAGCACCTCCGGCGAGGCTTCGGTGAAGCCGGGGATCGGTGCCAGCGCATTGAGGATGTAGGCGGCGGCGATCGAACAGCCGAGCGACAGCACCGGCGACCAGGCGAACCAGTTGCACCACACCGACAGCGGCGCGACGAACTTGGAATAGCGCAGCCATGCGGTGGCGCCATAGACCGAGGCGCCGCCCGACTTGTTCGGGAACAGGCCGGCGATCTCGGCATAGGTGAAGGACTGGATGAAGCCCATCAGCATGGAGCAGATCCAGATCGCAAAAGCGATGTTGCCGGCGGTACCGGCAATGCCGCCGATCGAGAACAGGACAAGAGGCGGCACGCCGCTGGCAACCCAGAAGGCGCCTCGCCAGTCGATTGTCCTGTGAAGTTGGCCGGCGGAATCCGCCGGACTGATGTCCGTAACAGCGCTCATTGGTCAAATTCCCCATTGATTAGGATGCCCGTCGCCCAAGCCCGGCTTTCCCGGTTTTCAAGGTGCGGGCGGCAGTTTCCGCTTAGGCTTCTTTTTTTCCTCAAAGTGAAGTTTGTCCGAATTCGAAGCGCCGTCAAGCTATTTTGTCGCAGCACTGGACCAATCTTCACGACTGGTACCCTCGGTTGGAAAATTGGGCAGACGATGATGCCTCTCTGGACAGCGGCGGCCTACCCGAACGGGTGGGTAAGCAGGCTTGGCGCCATTTGCCGGCTGGTGGAGGCCGGTTCGGCAGCAAAAATGCCGCATCCACTGGAATGAAAAAATCATTCATGATATGAATCGCATTCAAAGGGTCGATCCGGGCAGGACCGGAGAGGAGCGACCCAGCGCAAGAGACGTCGGCAAGAGGTGCGTGCACGAACATAGGCGGGAGGAACATGAACGCCGAATGGAAGGGTCAGCGCCATGGCATCGGGATAGAGGTGGTGCCGGTGGTGAAGGAAAACAGGTTCAGGGTTCTGATCGCCGAGCGCAATCCGCTCGTCATCGCAGCCCTTGGCGACATGCTTTCACGTGACAGCCGCTTCGAGCTGGCAGAGAGCGTGCAGACCGGCAAGGCTTTCCTCGAGGCGGCCTCAACTGCTGCCCCACAGTTCGATATCGCGGTGCTGGGCTGGCGGCTGCAGGACATGGACTCCGGCGAGGTGCTGGCCGAGATGCAGCGGCGCGGTCTTCACGCCCGTGTGGTGATCTTCTCCAACGACCACGACATCTCGATCCTCAAGCAATGCGTGCGCCTTGGCGTCCAGGGCTTCTGTTATCAGTTTGACGATCCGGCGATCCTGTTCGACACGCTTGTCGCCGTCGCCCACGGCCGGATCTGCATCCCCTACATGGACGTGTCCAAGATCAACGACACGCCGCTGTCGCGGCTGACCGCACGTGAGCGCGAGCTTCTGTCGGTGCTGGCTGACGGCTGGACAAACCTGCAGATCGCTGCGCGCACCGGAATCTCGGAAAACACGGTCAAGTACCACCTCAAGAATCTCTACGACAAGCTCGACGTCCGCAACCGCGCGATGGCGGTGGCGCTCTACGCCAGCGAGAAAAACCGCGGGCCGCATCTGAGTTCGCAATAAACACCGGCTGCGGATGAGCTGTGCCCTGCGGGCCGGCCCATCCGCATTCGCCTCACTCATCGGCAGCCGCCACGGCACGCCTGGTCGCACCTCTTCGACAAGCCCAGAACCAGCCGCTCCCTCATATGCGAGCGGCGGAAACGTCTGTTGTCCGGGGCCTTCAGATCACAGGAATAGGGTTCCCCGCCGCTGTGAGTCGGGCAGGGCTGGGCCTGTTCTGGTCGAGGAAACGGGCAGCGGATCGGTGCGGATGACCTACCCGCTGGCTGCGCTCATTTGGAGGCGCGCAAACTGCGGGCCGACATGCTCCCGACGCAGCCCTTTTCGTTGCGCTGTCCGCCGAGAAGACACGCAAAAGCGATGCCGCCCCGACTGGGGCGGCCTTTCATATCGGGAAAGTCGGGCAGCCCTGTCGGGCGGCCTTTCACTCCGCCGCTTCGGCGGTGCGCAGGTAGGATTCCAGCGAGTCGTCGAGCGCGTCCTTCCACGGCGTGTGGTGGGCCGGCGCCATGGTCCCGGTGATGACCGATTTGTAGGAGTGGTTGCGGAACTCCATGATGCCCTTCTTCTTGTGTTCCTTCCACTCGAAGAAGGCCTCGTTGGCGCCGTCCACGTCGAAGCTCGGATAGTCGGTCTCGGCGATCAGCTCCTTGACGTATTCGCCCTGGTATTCGATCGCGTCATGCGAGTCCTTGCCGGCATCTTCGCCGGCAACGCGTTCCTGAACATCGTCGAGCAGCGCCTGCTTGCTGTCGGGCAGCTTGATGCGGCCGAGGATGACGTCGCGCGTCCACCAGGCCTGGGCGTCGAACATGTTGAAGGTGAACCACTGGTCCTGCATGCCGAGATAGAACATCGCCGGATTGTGGACGTAAGCCACGCCCTTGTAGAGGTCCGCGGTCGCAAGCCGGTTGGCGGTCCTGAGACGCAGGTCGTCGGGCAGGAACGGGAAGTGGTGCTTGTAGCCGGTGCACAGGATGATGGCGTCGATCTTCTTGGTCGAGCCGTCCTTGAAGGTCGCGGTGTTGATCTCGACCTTTTCCAGCAGCGGGCGCTCTTCCCAGTTGTCGGGCCATTTGAAGCCCATCGGCGCGGTGCGGTAGCAGTTGGTGATCGATTTGGCGCCGTACTTCCAGCACTGCGAGCCGATGTCCTCAGCTGAATAGCTGGTGCCGACGATCAGGATGTCCTTGCCTGCGAATTCGCGGGCGTCACGGAAGTCGTGGGCGTGCAGGATGCGGCCGTTGAAGCGGTCGAAGCCGGGGAATTCAGGAACGTTCGGGGTCGAGAAGTGGCCCGAGGCGACGATGACGTGGTCGAACTCCTCGGAGTAGCAGTGATCCTTGGGCAGGTCCTGGACGGTGACGGTGAACTTCTTGGTCTCCTTGTCCCAGGTGACCATGCGGACGGCGGTCTCGAAACGAATCCACTTGCGGACGCCGGCTTTCTTCACGCGGCCCTCGATGTAGTCGAACAGCACGGCGCGCGGCGGGTAGGACGCGATCTGCTTGCCGAAATGCTCCTCGAAGGAATAGTCGGCGAATTCCAGGCCCTCCTTGGGGCCGTTGGACCAGAGATAGCGGTACATCGAACCATGTACCGGCTCGCCATATTGGTCGAGGCCGGTGCGCCAGGTGTAGTTCCATAGGCCGCCCCAGTTGGCCTGCTTCTCGAAGCAGACAATTTCCGGGATGTCCGCGCCTTTCGCCGCGGCCGACTGGAATGCCCTCAACTGCGCCAGTCCAGATGGTCCGGCACCGATCACGGCGACACGCTTGGCTGTCATGGTTTCCTCCTTTTGGTATAGACCAAATTTCGTTATTGGTTCCTCTGGTTCAGTTATGTTGCCTGCCATTATACCAATTTGTCAACGACGTGTTTCCTGTGAGGAAGGAAAATTTCGCTCAGTTGGGGTGAAACGCCCGATTTTTGGTGGTATTCACAGCCATGACGAACTCCAGCTTTGCCCATCGACTCGCCGTTTCCAGCGTCCTGCCGCGGCTTTCCGTCGGCATGCCGGACGCGGTGAACATTGGATTCCTCGGACCGCTCAGCGGTCAAGTGGAGTCTTGGGGCTTGCCCGGACTGCATGGTTGCCGGATCTGGGAGGATTGGCTGAACCGAACCGGCGGGCTCTTGATCAACCGGCGCCGCTATCCGATCCGGATCGTCGAGTTCGATTGCGGCTACGATGCCGGCCGGGCGCTGGAGGGCGCGCGTCAACTGATCGAGCGGCATGACGTCAAGCTCTTGATGATGCTGGGCGGCGATACGATGGCCGAGATCAGGGATTATCTGAGCCAGCGCAAGGTCCTGACCTCGACCCTTTTGCCGAGCGACCTGTCGCCTGATACGCCATATCTGATCGCGCCCAGCGAACTGCACCCCATCTTCAATGTGACGGGGGTGGAGTGGCTGGCGCAAGCAAGGCCGGAATTGCGGACGGTGGCCGTCTGCAGCCAGACCGACGCGCTCGGCCTGCCTTCGCTTGCGACCTACCGCGCGGCCTTCAAGGCGGCCAAGTTGGGGGTTGCCAAGGAAATTCAGTACGATCCCGACACGACCGATGCGGCCGCGATCGTGCAGCCGATGCTGGAATCGGGTGCGGATATCCTGTGCTGGTGCACCAGCTATACGCCGATGGTCCATGCCATGACCGAATATGCGCATGCGCAGGGTTTCAAGGGCCAGATCATATCCTGCACGCTGGACTATTACGACCAACTCGTTAGCAGGACCTCGGTCGAATTCATGGAAGGCTTCGTGTTCCAGTTTCCCGACTTCGACGACGAGAAGCTGAACGACAAGACCTTCTTCTTCAACCGGCCGAAGGCCTTCTTCGACGAGTACAACAGCCGCTTCCCTGGCACCTGGACGGCGGTGAGCTGGGAATATGTCGCCATCCTCGACATCTGGCATGCGGCGGTTGAAAAATCGAACGGCGTCAACCCCGTATCCGTGCTGGCGGCGATGAAGCAGCTCGGCCACGTCACCCACGCCTTCGGCCCGGCCCATTGGTGGGGCGAGAGCATGTTCGGCATCGACAACGCGCTTGTCGGCGACTGGCCGGTGGTGACGATGAAGAACGGCAAGGCCAGGATCGCCGCCTTCGGCTCGATCCCGCGCTGGCTGAAACGCCATGGCGGCCTGCTCAAGCAGGAGATGTCGGATCTGGGGCAGTTGTGGGATCAGCGCCTGAGGGCGAGCGGCAACGGCACCGCCCTGCAGGCAAGGACGCCGGAATCAGTCCTGCAGAAGTAGCTTCTGCTCCTCGACGAGGTGCAGCTTGATGAACTCGACAGCGCGTTCGACGTCGCGAGAGGCGATCGCATTGAAAAGCGCATTGTAGCGCTGCTGGTATTCGAGGATCTTCTTTGGCGACAGGTGCCGGCGCAGCTGTGTGGTGCGGAAGCTCACCCGGCAGGCCTCGATCGCCAGATTGTAGCAGGATGCCAGCAGGGGATTGTGCGTGCCTTCGGCGATCTTGCGGTAGATTTCCTCTTCGCATTTGACGAAAGCGGCGACATCGGTCTGTACGTTTTCAATCTGCGACGTCAGCTGCTCCAGGTCCCAGACCTCGCGCGGGGTCATGTTGATGACCGCGAGACGGATCATTTCGGGCTCGAGGATGCCGCGCACGACAAGGTGGTCGAGCGGGCTGGTTTCCAGCGCGACCGAGCTCTCCGCCCTTTCCGGCACTTCTTCGGAGCGGTAGGTGACGAAACTGCCGCTGCCGGGCCGCCGCTTGATGACCTTGCGGTCTTCCAGCACGTCCAGCGCCTCGCGCACGGTGTTGCGGGCGACTCCCATCTCCGAGGCCAGCGCCCGTTCCGACGGAAGCCGCGTGTCGAGCGGGTATTCCTCCGAAATGATCTTGGCAAGCAAGCGGTCGAGAACGGTTTGCACCGTCGCTCCCACCGAGTAGGAGGCGATGATTTGCGATGTGAGTTGGCCGGTTTCAACCTTCATTGCGCGACCTTGCATGTCAGTCCTGCCTCGTGGCCACGGCACAGGACGAATCCCAGCGCAGCGTAGACCAATTTTGAAATATTTATCGAATCTGGTCCAGTACACGCTCGGAGGGGCAGGGACAATCGCGTGGCGGACGGCTGATCGGCGCTCCCCGATGGACCGCAAGGCTGTCTGCCGCATGGTCACCTCTCCGCATTTTTGATTACTGTGATGAAACGAAGCCTTGCGGCAGCGGCAAAATTGAGTATTCTTCTGGCTCAAATAATTTTACACACAGGCAAGTTTTAGACGAGGTGGCGATGACGATTTCAGTCTACCCCGAAATTGTGGCCGGCTCTCCGCGTCCGAGCCTGATCGTGCAGCCTGGCCTGTTGGTGCCCGGCATGGAGCGCTATCACGTGCCTGGTGGTGGTGCGGTGCTGATCGACATCGAGGCCGGCGATCATGTGACGGTGCGCAATCTCGAAGGCGGGCAGGCGTGTGAGCTGGTGGCGTTCGATGCTGCCGGCCGCGCCGATCCGGGCATGCTCGGCACGCGCTCGAACAGCGATGCCGCGGGGCTGAAGGCGCTGCTCGTCGATGGCGACGAGAGCCTGCAGAAGTTTCGGCTTGGTCTGGCGCGCCGCAAGCTCGAGCTTGGCCGGGTCGAGGCGGTGCGCTTCTTCGATGGCGCGACCGCTGCCGGTGTCGAGGAGCGTTTTGTCGTCTCGCGGCCGGGCTCGCTGGTGATTGCCGCACCCGGGGCGCCGATGTCGGTCGACAGCCAGGACACGACGACGCCCTTGGTGGTGATGGTCAAGCGGGCCAAGCTGCGTGCCGTGTCAGGCGGCTTCGAGCTGCCCGATCCGCTCGCCGATCCGGTGCTCGATATCAGGGTCAAGTCGAAGACGGCGGAGAGCTATTTCGTCAAGGCCGGCGACTACATCCAGATCATCGACGTCGACGGCCGCCAGTGCACCGACTTCCAGTGCTTTTCGGCGCGCAAGCTCGACAAGGGCAGGGACCTCGCCCTCGACGTCACCGCGACGCGCTCGCTGATGGGCCACGCCTATCCGATGCCCGGCCTGCATGCCAAATATTTCGACCAGGATTTCGAGCCGCTTGTCGAGGTCGTGCAGGACACCTGCGGCCGCCATGATGCCTTTGCGCTCGCCTGCTACGCCAAATATTACGACGACATCGGTTATCCCGGCCACATCAACTGCTCGGAGAACTTCAACGGCGCGCTTGTGCCGCATGGCGTCAATGCCCGCGCCGGCTGGATGGCGGTCAACTTCTTCTTCAACACCGGCATCGACGCCCATGGCGTGATGTTCTCGGACGAACCCTGGTCGCGGCCCGGCGACTATGTGCTGCTGAGAGCGCTGACCGACATCGTCTGCGTCTCCTCCGCCTGTCCCGACGACACCACGCCATCCAATGGCTGGAACCTCACCGACATCCACGTCCGGACCTATTCCGGCTCCAACACATTCCAGCGCGCGATCGCCCGACGCACGACCCCGGAGGCAGAACCCAAGATGACCCGCGAGACCGGCTTCCACGCAAGCTTTGCCAAGCACACCCGCAACTTCATCGAATACAAGGGCTTCTGGCTGCCGCAGGAATTCGCCAAGGAGGGCGCCATCGCCGAATATTGGGCCTGCCGTGAGAAGGCGGTGGTGATGGATCTCTCTGCCCTGCGCAAGTTCGAGGTCACCGGCCCTGATGCCGAAGCCTTGATGCAGTACACGCTGACCCGCGACGTCAAGAAGCTCGGTGTCGGCCAGGTCGTCTACACCGCCATGTGCTACGAGCATGGCGGCATGGTCGACGACGGCACACTGCTGCGTCTGGGCAAGGACAATTTCCGCTGGATCTGCGGCGACGACTATTCCGGCGTCTGGCTGCGTGAGCAGGCAGAGAAGCTCGGCCTCAAGGTGCTGGTCCGCTCCTCGACCGACCAGATGCACAACATCGCCGTCCAGGGTCCCAACAGCCGCGACATCCTGAAGGAGATCGTCTGGACGCCGCCGCACCAGCCGGCACTCGGCGAGCTCGAATGGTTCCGCTTCACCATCGGCCGCATCGGCGATGCACAGGGTGTCCCTGTAGTGGTGTCGCGCACGGGCTACACCGGCGAGCTCGGTTATGAGGTCTGGTGCCATCCGCGCGATGCCGAGACTGTCTTCGACGCGGTGTGGGCAGCGGGCCAGCCGCATGGGCTGAAGCCGATGGGCTTTGCCGCACTCGACATGGTGCGCATCGAGGCCGGGCTGATCTTTGCCAATTACGAGTTCTCCGACCAGACCGACCCGTTCGAGGCAGGCATCGGCTTCACCGTGCCCTTGAAGACCAAGACCGACGACTTCATCGGCCGCGAGGCGCTGATCCGGCGCAAGGACAACCCGATCCACAAGCTTGTCGGCCTCGACATCGACGCCAATGTCGCTGTCGGCCATGGCGACTGCGTCCATATCGGCCGCGCCCAGATCGGCATCGTCACCTCGTCGATGCGCTCGCCGATCCTCGGCAAGAACATCGCACTCGCCCGTGTCGAGGCAGCACATGCAGAGATCGGCACCGAGGTCGAGGTCGGCAAGCTCGACGGCCAGCAAAAGCGCCTGCCGGCCAGGATCGTGCCGTTCGCCCACTACGACCCCAAGAAGGAACGCCCACGGTCGTAGGCGCAACCGGCACCACACATCACCTTCGACAACGCAAAAGCCCCGCAAAGCCCCGCAACAGCGGGGCTTTCTGTTGGTAGCGGCGCCGATTTGGCCTATTCAGGTTCAGGGATAGCTCTGGGGAGGGCATCATGGACATATTTGCCTGGTCGCCGCTGGTCATGACGCTGCCCTTCATCCTTGTCGGGGGCATAGCCTTCTTCCTTGGTGCGGCGTTCTTGGCGGTTTTCGCCCGGCAGGCGGCCGATAACCCGCTGACCATGCCGGTCGCTGCCTTTGTCGGCACCATCACCACGGCCTGGGCGCTGTCGCTGGGCTTCACCGCCGCCGATGTCTGGTCGGTCAATTCCCGTGCCAGCCAGGTGGCGAGCGAGGAGCGATCCTCGATGATGCGGCTGGCTGGCATGGCAAAGCCCGAAGCACTGGCCTCGGCCGAGCTCATGGCAGGCCTCAAGGCCTACAAGGATGCTGTCGTTCAGATGGAATGGCAGAATGCGAACCGATCGCCCGAGCCTGTTGTCGAGCAGGCCCTGCAGGGCATCCGCCTTGCCATGATCGACCTGGCGAAGGCGGGGCATCCCGATCCGATCATCAGCCAGATGGTGCAGGATTTCGACGAATTGCAGGATGCCCGCAATTCGCGTCTTGCCATCGGCACGAGTTCGGTCAACCAGCTCAAATGGTATCTGGTGCTGTTCCTGACGATGCTGTCGGCGATCGTCGTCGGCGCTGTCCACGCCGACAGGCCGCATGCCGGCAGGAAGGCGATCCTGATCTTTGCCGTCACCGCCGGCGTCAGTCTGTGGATCCTGGCCCTGCACGCCAACCCTTATGTCGGAGTGGCACTGGTAACGTTGGGCGAAGTCCGGCTGTAGCGCAATTCCAGGGAAAACCGTATGGCGGTTTTCCGTCCTGGATTGCGCAAAGACGATAACTTAATCGGCCGGGCGCGTCAGCGCTTGCCGCGCACCGGCTCGGACGTCAGGCTGGCATAGGCAAGGGCCACAGCGAAGAAGCCAAAGGCGGAAAGCACGGCGGCAACGACGATGATGGTTTCGGTCGGCATGTCATTTCTCCAATCTGGACATGCCCTGATTTGAACCGATAGCCGGGACGGCGCCTTGATCTGGATCAATGGGCCGAATTAAGCGACGTGGGTCGCCTCCGTCCGCTGCGCTCCTGTGCTGTGGGTCTCCAGCCACGCCTCCGCCTGAGTGCTCGGCATCGGGAAGGCGATGCCATAGCCCTGTACGGCAGGGCAGCCGAGGTCGTGGAGCCAGGACAGCTCGACGTCGGTCTCCGCACCCTCGGCGACGATCGAGATGCCCAGGCCACGCGCCAGCTCGATGATCGCCTTGACGATCTTGGTGTTGGCCGGGTTCTTGTCGATGTCGCGGACGAAACGGCGGTCGATCTTCAGCCTGTCGACCTCGTTGGCGCTGATATGGGCGAGCGAAGCGTAGCCGGTGCCGAAGTCGTCCAACTCCAGCCGAATGCCGGCCTTGCGCAGGCGCTTCAGCGTCAGCCCGATGCCGGTGTTCTCGTCGTCGAGCATCACCGTTTCGACGATTTCGAGCGCCACCAGCCGTGTCGGCAGCCCTCGCTGCTTGAGCAGGTCGAGCAGGTGGCCGGCGAAATCCGCCTCGCGCAGCTCCTGCGCCGAAACGTTGAGCGAGAGTCGGCCGAAGTCGATGCCGGCGCGATGCCATTCGGCACCGGTCGCAATCGCCTTGGCAAAGACGATGCGGCCGAGCGCCGGCATCAGCCCGGCCTTTTCCGCCACTGGCAGAAACTCGCCTGGAGACACGTTGCTGCCCGCCATTTCCCACCGCACCAGCGCCTCGACACCGATGACCTTGCCGCCCTGCAGCGAAACCTGGGGCTGGTAGTGAACGGCGAAGGCCTGGCTTGCGATGGCGCAGCGCAGCTCGCGTTCGAGATTGGCCTTCTCCTCGAACTTGTCGCGCAGGGTCGTTGCGAAAAGCTGGTAGCCGCCACGCCCCTCGGCCTTGGCAAGATAGAGCGCCAGGTCCGCATTGACGATCAGGTCGCCGACAGTGCCATTGCCGCCTTGGTACAGGGCGATGCCGGCGCTGGCGCTCGGCTTCAGTGACGTCCCGGCGAATTCCAGTGGCTGCTTGAGCCCGGCGACGATGCGCTCCGCCACGTCGACGGCGTCCGCTTCGGAGCCGACGTCGTTGAGGATGACGGTGAACTCGTCGCCGCCGAGGCGCACGCACACATCCGAATCGCGCACGGCGGTGACAAGACGCATCGCCGTCTCGATCAGCACGGCATCGCCCGCGGCATGGCCCATCGTGTCGTTGATGGTCTTGAAGTGGTCGAGGTCGAGATGGATGACAGCCATCATCTCGCCCTTGCGCTTGGCGGTGGCAAGCGCCGTTTCCATGTAGTCGTTGAGGAAGGCCCTGTTGTAGAGGCCGGTCAGCGCGTCGTGGTTGGCGGCGAAGTTCATCTGGTCGCGCGCCTTGAGCAACTCGCTGGTGCAGGACACCACTCGGCGCACCAGCGGCCGGAAGATCAGGATGGCCTCGGCCAGGAGCAGAAGCAAAGTGAGCACGAAGACGGTCAGGTGGATCTTTTCGACGGCTGCACCCTTCTCGGCCGCCTCGGATGAGAACAGCCGGGTCAGCGTCTCATACTCGCGCCGGACCTTTTCGGCGACATAGAGCCTGAGCGCGCTGAAATGGGCCACGGCGTCGTCGGGCATCGGCGCCGAGACCGAGGCGGGAAGCATATCGAGGAACGAATTGACCGTGTGGGCAAGGATCCGCGTCGAAGCATCGATCTGGCCGGGCGCCTCGTCGAACAGCCTGGTGGCTTCCTCCGACAGCGCCAGCCGGTACAGTGGTGACTGCGTCTCGGGCGATCCTTCGCGCAAGATCTTCTCATTGGCGAGAAAGGCGGCCAGCGTCGCCGTCAGGTTCTGGCGCGCCTGTGTGCGTAGCCATTGGGCGTCAGCCGTATAGGCCTCGGTCGCGGTCAGGAGGATGCGTTGCGACAGCAATTGCTGGCGGGCGCCGAGTTCGATCAGCGCCGTCTTCTGGATGTTGGCCGAAATGACCGAACTGAGCAGGAAGAAGCTGGCGGTGGCCAGCGAGCCGATCAGGATCAGCGCCGCGACATAGGACACCTTGGTCTTGTGCATCAGCCCATGCGCGAGTTTCCGGTGTTCCGACCCGGGCTCCACCCGGTCGTGTTGCGACGTCTCCATCCCACTTCCTCCTCAAGAAGTTCCCCCGGGAGGTGAAATTGCAGATGAATGGTGAATCCGATGTAAATCTGATGGTTGCCAAAATGTAATTACGTAAGCGATTGTTAGATTTCTGCTGTTTTCTCCCAAACATTGGGCGCAAATGGAGGAAATGTACAAGTTGGAGCAATTTTTATTCGGAAGAGCTGCTCCGCGTGCGGCGTCGGGCTTGGCTGGCGAAGGTCAACGCGGGCAGCCCTCCTGTCGCGTCTGGTAGAGTGCTTACGGAGGGGGCTGGCCGAGCAAAGACGGCAAGGATCGAGCGACATGCGCTGACGTTGCTGGCAAACTGACAGGGTATTCTGTGAGGAGAAGGAAGGTGGTGCCCAGAGGCGGAATCCAAGTAAATGAAATCTGGTTTTGCTTTCAAATGTTTGTGGTTCGCATAGCCACGGCACCTACCAACAGGACTACCAACAAAATATTTCTGTGGATTAGTTTGGTTCCCAAACCTCGCTCTGCACGCTACGACGCCGGCATACCTGCACCTTATCTCACAAGCCGATAGCGGTTGCTACTTGGGGTGGCCCAGTTCGTCCCCCTTCAATGACATCCCATGATCCGGGGGGTCGAGTCGGGAGAGGGATACCGCCAATACAGTGCTGCCACTGAATTCGTTTGCTAACTCGATTCCTTTGCAAGTTATAGGGCGGTTTGCAGCCTTAAATCGTGTCCCCGCAACCAATTCTGTCATAAATCAATAGCCGTCCCGGTCTAGCCGGGGCGGTTTCTTGCGTTTTAAAGGCAAGGGACGTCTCGGTGGCGCGTTGCGCTCGAGCCGACCTTGCCCCTCTGATCTAATCCGGTTTGAAGTTCGTCTGGCCCATCGAGAGGACCAGGACATGAAACGCAGCCGCTTCTCTGAAGAGCAGGTCATCGGAATTTTGAAGGAACACGAGGCCGGGTATCGGTTGCCGATCTGTGCCGCAAGCACGGGGTCAGCGACGCCTCGATCTACAACTGAAAGGCTCGCTTCGGCGGGATGGATATTCAACTGGGCGTTGACGCGCGCTCGCTCTTGAACGCATGACTGGGGCATGCTCGATACTGTAGGTTGGCCCGTGATTGGGTCGGGGGAGTAGTCTTGCACATCACGAACAGCGGGCGCGGCATTCACCAGCGCGAAGTCAAAGGCATTGACCGACTGAAGGCAGCTATGCCGCGGGACTGGTATGCCTTTACGAATCTTGATCTGGCGCTGGGAGCCGGAAAAGCTCGGGAGATAGACGTTATCCTCGTCACCAACCGCCGGATCTTCGCGATCGACCTCAAGGATTGGTACGGCAACATCGAGAGCGTAGACGGTCGATGGCTTCTCGATGGCCACGACAAAGACGCGTCGCCGGTCGGCAAAATAAACGACATCGCGCGGCAGTTGGGAATATTGCTAACTAAGGAATTTGCGAAACGACCAGAGACAAAGCATGTCCCGGTCCCACGGGTTGAAGGCCTCGTCGTCCTCATCGGTAAAGCGGACCGCTCTGGAATTACCGAAGCCGAACGGGCGAAGGTCCTCACCCTCGGTGAATTCAAAGCAGCCGTGTTCCCCGATCAATCAGATCGAGCGACCTTCGGGAATATTGCAGAATACATCGTCCATCATCCACTCACCGAATCAACCTGGAAAGAACGCCTGAGCCGCTTCTTCAACGCAGGGCCAACGACGCTTTTCAAGCCAGGGCGGAGAAGCTTTCAGAGGTATGTTGCTGATGATTCGTCGACGTTCGAGCACCCTGATGGCATTTACCGAGAATATGACGCTCGTGAAGAGGGGACGCCCCCGAGCTTCGGTACTCTTCGCCTTTGGGATTTTACCAAGGTAAAGGACGCTCGGTTCCAGACAGAGGAAGGTCGTCTGGAAATCGCGGGCCGGGAACGCCAAGTCTATCACTGGCTGCGCGACAGGAGCGACAGCATTGATCGGAACCTGCTAACGCCAAGGCTCGAAGATCCCGATCGGAGTGTTCACTACTGGGAGATCTACGACCGCCGACCACGGCTGAAGCGATTATCTGACTTTGCCAAGACCGAGGTGAAGAGCCTTTCGCCCGTCGAACGTATAGAGCTCGCGCGACAGCTTTTGTCGGTTCAGGCGGAACTTCATCGCAATTCTGCGGCCCATCTGGATCTTGGCGGGCACAGCATTTGGCTTGAAGCACCGACCACCGTCCAGATTTCTCACCTTTTCGCCGCACGTTTCCCCGAGGTGAGATCTCTCGGCGACTCTCGGTATCATTTTCTGGCGAGCGTAACCGTCCCTGAGGACGTGCTTGGCGAAAACGCGGGGCCAATGCGACGGGACGTCTTCCTCGGCGCGGTCGCAGTGCACCAAATTATCTATGGCTGTCTGCCCGGTGGCAATCCGCCGGAGTGGTCTGCCGCCGTCGATGCAGGAGCTGAGTTCGAGGTCTTGCATCATTGGTTTGCGGAGGGCCTGGAGCTTGATGCGAAGAAGCGTTTTCCAGACGCTCGTGCAGCTCTTGAGGCATTCAACAAGGCAACTGTACAGCATCCTACCCCTGAAGAGGTTCAGATCGGACTGGCTCGATATCGGGAGGTCATACGTTCCCAATTAGCTTTGGCGTCAGCGTATCCAGTTGTCGGAGAACCGATTCGCGAGAGCGATCGCTTGGATGCATGGCGTACTGCCGCAGACGATAAGCAACTCGTGGTTAAATTGTGGAAGCAATCAGCCTGGGGCGACCTCCGAAAAGAGGGCGCGCGGATACTCGCCTTCCTCGATAGAGCAGCAGAGATCAAAGCCGACGAGCCAGAGGGCATCCCGGCCATTCATACTATCGCTTGGCTTGGCGACGCTTTTGCGGTGGTCCAAGAATGGATCGAGGGTTCCTCACTGCTTTCGATCATCGAGGAGCACCCGCAACGATGGCAAATGGCGATCGAAGCCTTGGCTGCGGTGCGGCGGCTGATCAAAATTGTCGAAAATCTCCATGCTACGGGTGTCGGTCACGGAGATCTGAAGCCTGAGAACATCGTAATCCGCGAAGATGGAAAAACGTTCCTGATAGATATTCTGGACTTCTCGTCACTTTCGGAAGGCGAAATACAAAATTCCGCGTATGCGATTGCTGGGGGCGATCGCTTCGAACGCGACAGATATGGCCTTACTTGCTTGGCAGAGGAGATTTTTGGCGCCGCACGCTTCAAACCGGAGCATGCTAGCCGACTCTCGAAAGCGATCGCGACCTGCAGGGAAATGGAGCCGCGTCTTGCGACGATTCTTCCCCTCGTGGAGGCAATCGACAAAACGTTAGGCGAGTTGGAGGAGGCCGACAGTGATCTCGCGACCGCCGCCGCCACTGTGCTCACGTTAGCCATCCGCGGTTCCGAAATCGGTGCGCTGGAGCCGGACGAAGGACGTTTCTTTTTGCGCAGTTACCGGAGCCCAGTGCGTGGACCAGCCACTGTGCATTTGCGAGGTGCGTTTGAGGAAATCGAATTCCGACTAGACGACGCTGGAAAATTAAAATCTGCGACCCGTCGCAGACTGAGCCAGACGCGCATTGGAATTGTCGCCCGTCACGAGGTGTTTAACTTCGAAGGGGAAGTGCTCGTCGAACGCTCGGACCACAATGATTTTTCTTCTATGGAGCAGTTTCTTGAAGGTGACGCTATTGCAGCCTCGCTTGCAGGAAACGGCCGCGATCTCGACCCGAGCTCTCTTGAAGTTGGTGATCTCGGGGCGTCAGATGAAGACGACGAGGAACGACTGATTGAAGAGATAGCGGCGACTCCAGTTGCCGGACCGGACTCTGTCGACGTTCCTTTGCTCTGGCGCAACCTTATCGACAGCGAGAAGGAACTGACCACAGAGGGCGTGGCCCAAACGGACAGTATTTTTGACGGAGCTGCCGGACGGCACCGGCTCTCGTTTGAGTTGGAAAGCGGGACCTTTGATTTCGACCGCAACGATACAGTCGCGGTCGAGAGGTTGGGAAACAAGGGTATTTGGCGCCGAATTGGAGAGCTCGACGTTCAAAACTCGAGAGCCAGTCTCGTGGTGATAGAGACGACGCAGTACGGCAGCGCCGGCAGGCGCCTTGTCGAGGATGGACAGCGGCTACGCTTTGTCAGCCATTTTGAAACCGAGAGTCTTCGTCGCCGTGGAGAGGCCGTGGACCGCATACTAGCTGGCAACGGTCGCGCCGGCAGCCTTGTCTCCGTCTTCGATCCACGGACTAGAGCGGTTCCTAAGGTTGTCCCTCACTCGCTTAAGAGACTGGAACTAGCTAAATACGACTTGAACGCAGACCAGGTCGCGGCGTTCGAACGCATCATCTCTGCGCGCCCTTTGGGTCTTTTGCAGGGGCCTCCGGGAACTGGGAAAACGCGGTTTATTGCAGCGCTGGCTCACTACGCGATCACGGAAGGCCTCGCTCGAAACGTTCTCTTGTCAAGCCAGTCGCACGAGGCAGTGAATACCGCCGCCGAAGCATTGCTCAAGCTGTTCCGAGCATCGAAGGAGGAACCAAGCATGCTTCGGGTGGCGATGAACGACGATCAGGTTTCCGATCCGATCAGAGGATACCACACACGCAAAGTCGAGCAGGCCTTCAAGGATCGCTTTCATGCTTCTTTTAGTGAGCGAATGCACATTGTGGGCACTGCGCTGGGCATGCCGCCTGAAATCGTCAACGAGGCAATTTTGATCGAAACTGCGATCCGGCCGATTGGGCGAAGGCTTGCGGAATTCCAGACAGCTTCGGAGCCTCCGCAGGAGCGTATAAATGGGCTGAAGGAAACCTTGGGTGCGATGCTCGTGCAGCTCGGGTTAGACCCCTCATTGGTGGATGATATTGACGGCAGCGCTGATGATTTCAATCACACCTTAGTTGAGTGCCTTATGACGCGCCACGGGAGGTCGGGTGCCGCTAGCGCGGACAAGCTCAACCGACTTCTCTCTGCGGCGAGGTTGGGGCGAGACTTCGTCGGCAGCGCATCACGATCGCAGCGCAGTTTCGAGACCTTTCTTGCAGGCACTCGGCAAGTTGTGATCGGCACATGTGTTGGGCTCGGGCGAGCTTCCCTTGGCTTGACCAGCACTGCGTTCGATTTGGTTATCGTTGACGAAGCCGCAAGATGCACGGCTAGCGAGCTTCTGGTCCCGTTGCAGGTGGCTCGGTGGGCAGTGCTTGTAGGTGATCAAGCCCAGCTTCAGCCGCAGCACAAGGCCGAGGTTATCGAACAGGTTGCTGAAAGGACAAAGATCGCGAAGAACGAGATCCAACGAAGCGACTTTGAAAGGGTATTCGAGACGAAATATGGATTGGCGGCGGGCGCGCGCCTACGGACCCAGTACCGCATGCTTCCTCCAATCGGAAAGCTGGTTTCGGAGGCCTTTTATCCAAAACTCGATCTCGAGGCCGGCAGAGAAAAGCCGGCGATTGATCTCAACCTGTTGCCTGGGGAACTGTCCCACCCTCTGACCTGGATAGAAACTGACGATTTGGGAGAAGCGGCATATGACGCGAAAATGAAGGAAGGGGGAAGCAGGCAGAACAGGGTCGAGGCCGACGCAATCGTAGCGACGTTGGAAACATGGTGTGCTCACTCGCCCTTTCGCCAATGGCTTGAAGCGCAGACGGAGTTTCCAATCGCCGTCGGAATAATTTGCATGTACGCAGCCCAAAGGGACCTCATCCATCGGAAGCTTCTTAGATCATCGGTATCGGAGCTGCTGACTAAGCACATCAAGGTAGGAACCGTAGACAGCTACCAAGGCAAGGAAAACCCGATTGTCGTGCTTTCGTTGGTGCGGAATAACATCGATGGAGCGCAGGAAGGCCCGGTTCGCACTATTCGGGAAGGCTTCCTCGTCGCTCCCAACCGGATAAATGTTGCCGCCAGCAGAGCAATGGACCGCTTGGTAATCGTTGGGGCTCGACACCGCTGGCGTACCGCTGGTCCGATGGGGCAATTGGTAGCTGGCTTCGCGAAACGTGTGGTCGAGGGTTCGGCGCGAACTGTGACTGCCAGGGAGATTTTGGAACCTAGATTCAACGAAAATGCGTCGCCAAAAGAGAGCCGCGGTGAAGGACCTACCGGTGGCAGGAGGAGGAAATGATTGGCCGTCCCATACTGCGTCTGAAGGTCGATGAACTCGTCCCTCCCGAAGAAGACAAGCGAATGGAAATGGGAGTCTATGATCTCCTGTTGCCGTGTCGACGTTACGATATCTCGTACAAGGTGGCCATCTTAGGGTTGGTAAGCCCCACGTTGGAATTCCTGTTGCGCCTCGTCAAAGCGGTGCCTGGTCTTAGCGAGGACGATGCGCGCGAGTTCTTCGGCTACGATCGTGTTGAGATGGAATATGTGCTCGAAGAAGCTACTGGACCTGGCTACTTGGAACGCGAAGGAGCACGGCTTTGGCTGGCAAATCCCGGTGAAAGACTCTTTAACGACGGAGACGATGGCCCGGTGATTTATAAGGTTGAGGGCCGACGTGGATCCTATGGGTTTGATCTAATTGCCTTGGCTCCTGAGCTTCAACGTAGTTTAGACAAGTTGGAGCAGGGTCTTCCAGACTTGGTGTTGGACGAGGAGGCAACCTCTGGGACAATCTCGAAAGATATTCCTGATCGATTTCGTCGCTTCTTTCGCGAACTAGGCGACCGATCGGATCGTGAACAGGTGCAGAAGCGGGATCTATATTCAATCGATAGCGTGTCGCCTGGCGATCGCTTCCAAGTCCCCATACGGATGAAGGTTTATGCACAGGCTGCCAATCCAAGTTTGGGCGAAATTGACCTAAACGCTTGGCGACCCGATGTCGAACTTGGGGACAGACCGGAGGTCGAAAGGGCCGCAGGTCATTTCCTTACGACAGGCCTGCGTGCCAGCTCTCGACCTGACCGTGATGGCGCTGCCTACCAAACTCTGATTGATTTGGCGCCTGAGTTCCTTGGTGATTTCACGATTCAGGCTGGATTGTCGGTAAAGCGATATTGGCGCGAAGCTGTCTCGCGCACAGGCGACCCCAGAACGGACCGTATGACTGTACCGCTCGTCGGACAGATCACCACACAACAGAATATCGAGCGGCTTTTGAGAGTGGTCGATTATGGGATCCGTAATGTCGAGGAACCGCCAGGCGTTGTCCTTTCCGTGCCTCCTAACGTTGGCTTTTGGGGCGCTACTTCTCTTCTTCGCGATGTTATCGCGCTCTTGCGACGCAGGGTGGGGGCAGACGAGGGTAACGACGAGAACGAGCCACAGAGCTACTGCATTGTTGCCGGCAAGCCAGCGAAGTATGTCGAACAAGCTTTCGATCGCGTGGAGATTCTTGACGCCTTTGAAGTGTCTCCATCTCTAGAAATGCTGCTTTTGCCGGGAGTTGCTTTTGCGGCACTGGTTCATGCCCCGATCGGAACACAGACAGGAACCGCCGCCCCACTTGGTTTCGCATCATTCGATCCGGTCGTCCTTGATAGGGCCCATTCATTTGTCATAGACCGGGTACTTAGATACGTCGGAAACGACGTGCTGCGGAGTGATGTGGAGCGGGCAATGGCGATCCCGCGGAAAGTAAAATCAGCAGAAACTATGCCGGAATCCGGAGAATCTACATTAAAATAGATCTAAAAATTTGATATAGGTCGATTTTCGTACCCGAATAAGCTCTGTTGACTGCAGCCGGTGCTTTCCTATGTGAATTTGCTTTGCCATGTCCCACGCCCCGATAAGATGCAGGGTCTTTCGCCACCCGCCTTGTTTGTTTCAGTGCATCTGACCTTGCCTCCAGTTTTTATCCAGTTTTGAGTTCGTTTCCGGCGTGGGTGCCCTACTGGGCGGATCAGAACCGCGTCGAATGGCATTACATTGCGCCCGGCAAGCCAATGCAGAATGGCTTCATCGAGAGCTTCAACGGCCGACTGCGCGATGAACTGCTCAACGAGACGCTGTTTACCTCGCTGGCTCAGGCGCGCGTAGCCATCGCCCTGTGGCGCGCCGACTACAACACTGCGCGGCCGCACTCCCAAATCGCCTGGCAGACACCGGCCGAGTTCGCCACTACCTTCAATCCGCGACGGTCGCTCGCGCTGCGCTATGCCAAAGGCTCCGCGCCAGCGGCCGTCGCTTCACCCGCCCAGTAGGGCACAACCCACGCCGGAAACGAACTCAAAACTGGATAAAAACTGGAGGCAACGTCAGCGTGCTAGACGGAGTGAGCTCCTGGTCGAATATGAACACTCACTGGCGTTCCGCTGCTCTGCAACACGAGTGCCAACCTTAACGGACGTGGGTTCTTTCCCGATGCCGCGGCAGCCTGTGAGTGGGGACGCGTGGACCACGTTTGGTGCAATGGGTTGCTGTTGACCAACCTGAAAAATCAACGACCGGTTGGCGAATGTGGTGCAAGCCGTTGAAATGAGCGCCAGAAACTACTGACCGTCCGCTTCCGCCTGACGGTTACATGCGTGTAGCCGAATAGCGGATGATTCCTATGAGGGTAGTTGATGGCGCTGGGCGCCAACTCTCAGCCGGAAAAGGGTACAGCGGTCGGCGGCCAGGGCGGCGCGGCCATAGGCGCTGCCGTGGCAAATGATCCGGTGCAAGGCGCCGTTGTTGGTGGCGCCGACTGCGCCGTTGCCGGTGCGTTGATCGGCCGGGCCAATGAACCGGACCGCTGCCCCTACCGGGATCGCTACGGGAAATGTATGCGAAAGTCTTTGGTGGGGCGGCAGCGTTGCTCGCTGACTGGCCGGCGATGGCCAGTGACGCGGTGTTGAGCGAACCGGCGCACTACAATCCCAATTTCTCTTTCGTCGGCGGCGTCGTCGTCATCGACATCGAGGCCAACGAGCTAGTTCGGCGGGAAATCTTCCTGGCGGGCTCCGTCGAATGCTTAGCATCTCGACAGCTTTGGCGGCTGGACCTCGTATCATGCCGCTGGGCGAGCCACTGGCCGGCTTAAACGCGACCGAAAAAGCCGAGGTCGCCGACAAGATCGAGATGCTTAGGCCGACAATGTTTCAATTCTACTGGTCGAGCACGACGATCCGTGATGCGTCTTTGCGACCGGATCGATCCTCGAGAAGTGAGCTGCGCAACACTTCCGATCCGAAGCATCTCGCGCGCTGGCGCTCGGAATGGCCCTACCGGCCCGAGATGTGTCTCGCCTGGCAGCCGCCGCCTCAAACCATCGTTGATTTGCAGATCCTTGGCGCGCTGTGCAATTTGGCGGACCATGTATCGATCAATGGAGCGGATCAGCTTGCTTCTAATGGCCGCCGTTTGCTTTTCGGGCGTCGCACCTGATTTCCTTCAAAAAGAGATGCAAGAAGCGTTCGATCCGGCACTGACCCTTAAGCGGGGGGCTGGTTTGAGTCGATGCCGGACCGAACCGTCTCAGGGCAACGCCGGCTTTCTGGTGGCAGATTGCCACCACGTCGCGGCTAAAACGTGGCGATAATGTGATACGGAATCACCGATTCCAACACGCACTTCGAAAATGTGACCTAGACGTTTGGGAAACGGCGCAGCGCAGCTGGTCCGGGACAGGGGGCCATCAGCCGCTCCGCGAGGTGGGCAAAGGTCAAGACCTTGTCGCGATTGTGATGAAATCACGCCGGAGTCGCGGTCGGCCCTCGTAGATGACATCGTCGCAATGGCGGTCGCCACGCCACTGGCGCCAGCTTTGCCAGGAGCTGATTAGACTGATGGCCCGGGCCATCAGCACCGGCACCGCGGGGACGCCGGGTAGACATTCTGCCGTTCGATATCATCTACCGGAGGTATATGAAACTGATGGAATTCTATCATGAGCGCAGAGTTTCCTTTCGCGGATGAAAGAAAGCTCGATTGACTCGCCCGCCCCATTCCGGTCTCGTGAATCAACGTGCGGTTGCGGCCTGCAGAAGTCAGTCGACGGACGCGATTCATGAAAGGAAACCCATGGCCAGGCATCACACCGCTGTGCACTCGACACGTCGCGGCGCCCCGACTTACGCCCAGGGCGTTTTTCGCGCTTGCCTGTGACCGGTCAAAATCCGCGGTGCGAGTATGTCAAATCGCGAGCGTGTCATCGCGGCCGTGGAGAGATGTGGCTCGGTGCAGGCAAAGGCGGCGCCTGCTTGGACTGACGCCGCGCCAGATTGGATACCCGCTGAGGAAATACGGCATCAGATCAAGCGTCCTTGAAAGGCCGACCGAAGCAAATATCAGGGACAAATCAAGCGTTGGAGGTTGGCGGAGCCTTGGCCCGATGACGAGTGGATGCGGACCTGAGCGTCGGGCCAATCCGACCCGGGAGGACAGCCCGCCCGACCTCACGGGGTCAATGTGCTGACAACGGCGGTGTGAACGAACCGTCGGTCGGCCATGTGCTTTAGACCATCGTTCATCCCGGATTCCCTCTGCGACTGAAACGGAGAAAAACATGTCCGATGCAAAACTTCAGAGTGTGCTTTCGTCTCTTTCGCAAGTGGCGAGACAGTTAGATGCTCTGCCATCCGATAGACCAGCGCCGGGTTCAAGTTGGGTAAAACTAAACACGAATGAGAACCCGTTCCCGCTTCCAGCAATCATAATGCAAAGCGCGATTGCAGCTCTCGAACGGCAGTATCTATATCCAGAAGACGATAACATCAGCTTGAGGGAAGCAGCCGCCAATGCCTACAGCGTCTCCATGGATCAGGTGATCGCCGGCAACGGATCGTCTGAATTGCTTGGACTTGTCTACAGAGCTTTCCTTGCCCCGGGGGATAGCGTGGCGATGATGTCGCCAGGGTTTTCGTTCAACCGCAAACTTGCAACGTTGCAGGGTGCTCAATTTGTCGAAATCAAATTTAGCGAAGATCATTCTTTGCCGATGGAGCAATTGCTCTTCGGTCCTGCAAAGGACGCCAAGTTCATTCTGTTAGCCAATCCGAACAATCCGACCGGAACGTTCGTTCCGGTGGCCGATATCGAACGCCTGGTAGCGAAATCGGACCGCTTGATCGTGCTGGATGAGGCCTACGTCGACTTTGCACCCGAGAATGGTCTACGCCTCATCAATCGCTATTCGAACCTTCTGGTCTTAAGGACATTTTCGAAAAGCTATGCTGCCGCCGGCGTTCGCGTCGGTTTCGGTTTCGGTCACCCTGAAATTATCGGCAGGCTACGCAACATCCAGAACGTCTTCAACATGAATGTGATCGGGCAGGCGGTTGGTATCAGCGTCCTTGCGCACCGCGCCGCCTATGCAGACAACCACAGACACATCAGGCATGAACGACGGCGAGTGACGCTCGCGCTCTCGCAACTTGGATTTTCCGTAATCCCTTCCCACGCAAACTTCTTGCTTGCCCGCGTGCCAACGGGACAGGACGGCTCATGGTGGCAATCAGCCTTTGCAAGGCAAAAAATACTTGTTGCCGTCTTTCCCGATAAAGGTTTGGAAAATTACATCCGCGTCAGCATCGGTACAAAAGAGCAAATGGATGCGTTTCTTCGTGCCGCTAGTCGTATTAGTCGAATATTGAATATGTCAAGGCCCCCGCATTAGGTTGCTAAGGCTCTGCTTTAGCATTTCTCAGGCAATAATCCGAGCGATTACACAAGCGAGAAATCTTGAAATTGCTTGGAATACGCAAGCAACCGGACTAGTTGCGTCAAAAATGGAGACAATATCATGAATAAGGCCTTTCCTTCAGGCCTAGCTGTCGGCATCTTCGATCATCTGGACGAGGACGGCCTCGATATCGCCCGACAGTACGAAGATCGCCTGATGTTAGCGGAGGCGTGCGATCACCTTGGGTTCTATGCATATCATCTCGCGGAGCACCATTGTACCCCACATGGGAGAGGTCCATCACCGAATCTGTTCTTGTCGAGCGTAGCCCAGCGAACCCGGCGCCTTCGTGTCGGCCCGTTGGTAATGCTGCTTGCCCTCTATCATCCGCTACGTGCGTTCGAAGAGATCTGTATGCTGGACCAATTGAGCGGTGGCAGGCTCGAACTTGGGATAGGGCGCGGCTCGCTCCCGATCGAATTGGGTTACTTCGGGATTGGCTCGGACGCGGCGCCAAACCACTATGCGGAAGCCAGCGAAATTCTTATCAATGCGCTGAAGGGTGGCACGCTATCCTATCAAGGTCGCCATTTTGAGTTGAACAGCGTTCCGCTGACGCTAAGAACTCATCAGCGTCCACATCCGCCGACTTGGATCGCCACCAATCGACCGGAATCGGCAGTCTGGGCCGCTGCGAATGGCGTGAACATCGCGTGCGTGGGACCTTCCTCTTCCGTTCGAAGAATCACTGATGCCTTCCGCGCCGGTCGAGAGCACACCAGTGAGGCGGACGACCAAGCGCCATTTCTTGGATTGCTCCGAATGGTCGTGATTGGGCGTTCTGAAACAGATGCACGTTCACTCGCTGCACCTGCTTACGAACGGTGGCTCAAGAGCTTTAAATTCCTTTATGATCTCAATGGCATGCCGACTCCACCAAACCTGCCGCTGAGCTTCGATGCAGCAATCGAGAAGGAATTGTGCGTGGTAGGAACGGCAGCTTCTGCGGGACAAGCTCTTCTTGATCAGCTGGAAGCGGCAGGTGCAAACTACCTCCTTTGTCAACCGGCGTTTGGGGATCTGTCGTTAGATGCTTCCCTATATACCGCAACGGCGATTCAATCCGCAATTATGGCTCGAGTTGGCTAACCCCGGTTCGAACGTTCGCCCACCCAACAACGTGCCAAGCGGCATGCGGTCGCTAGCGACGACTAGGTGCGGGTTTCGGATGACCCATCAACCGGTTGGCACAGAGGCATGCGGCTTCCTCCTCAAAGCGGCGTGTTGTTGATAGGCGAAAGCGACCGTGTATGCCGCATTCTCACCCCTCGGATAGGGCCTTCATGTCCTAGGAGTAGACCCACGATCGCCTGCCAGACTTGATCGGAGCGTTGGATACGTTCGGCCCGATCAGCCTCTCGGCCCGATGTCCTTCGATCCGGCAAGCGCATCGAAAACATGTTGCTTGGCTTGGCGCACGCTCGCTTCCAGCGACGCTCCAAGAGCAAGCGAGGCGGCGATTGCGCTGGCCATCATGCAACCCGTTCCGCGCATCCCTCGCGGCAAGCGGGGCGCCTCGAACCGAACTGCAGGTTGGTTCGGCTGCAAAAGCACGTCGACGCAACGGGTTCCTTGTGCATGGCCGCCCTTGACGAGTACGGCGGTCCTCACCGTCCTCGATAGCTCTTCAGCCTGACGACAAGCCCCTTCTTCGTCCGCGGCGGGTGACGAGCCGGTAAACGCAGCCAGCTCGACCAGGTTAGGCGTTACAAGCCGGCAGATCGGCATCAGATCGTGGCGCAGCATATTAATGGCATCGTCCGCCAGCAGATTGCGTCCCGAGGTAGAGGCCAGGACCGGGTCGAGTACCACAGGCACTTGGCGGTTGACCAAAACAGCGCCGACTGCCTCAACAGCCGCCGATGTCCCAATCATGCCTATCTTGACGGCCGCGACAGCGTTGGCAGCGAACGCGGCGCGCATCTGAGCGGCGACAAGCTCCGACGGCACAAGCTTGACGTGCTCGACAGCCGAGTGCGTCTGGACTGTCACGGCGGTGACGGCAAGACAACTGCGCAGCCCGAAGGCGGAAACCGTTTCTATATCGCGGGCGATACCAGCCCCGCCGCTGGAGTCCGATCCGCCAACGACAAGCACATGCGGTTCTCGCCTCAGCGCCATTGGTCCGTCTTTTCGATCCATTCCCGCATGCGCGCTTCCGGGTCGTCGTTCAGCGTGATGTCGGTGACCACCGCCGCGCTGTCGGCATCAGCCGCGAAAACTCCGTCGAGCCTGTCAGGGTTGAGACCGCCAATGGCGACCAATGGGATTGGCGCTATCCGATGCTTCCATTCTCTGATCCGTTCGAGTCCCTGCGGCGCCCATTTCATCGTCTTCAGGATGGTGGGATAGATCGGACCGAGTGCGATGTAGTCGGGCATGGCCGTTATGGCCGTTTCCAATTCTGCATGATTATGAGTGCTGAGCCCGAGCCTCATGCCGGCCGCCCGTATCGCCAAGAGGTCGGCGGTTTGTAGATCCTCCTGACCGAGATGAACGAAGTCGCAGCCTTCCTCGATGGCCAGTCGCCAGTAATCATTGATGATGAGCTGGCACCCGTATCGCGCGCACAAGGCCTTCGCTGTGCGGATCTCAGCGCGCAATCCGGCTTCGCCCATGGTCTTGATGCGAAGCTGCACCAGCTTGACGCCGAGCGGCACCAGCCGATCGATCCAGGCTGCACTTTCGACGATCAGATAGAAGGGATCGAGCTTCATGAGAAAACCGCCCTGCCGATCGTCGGTGTCGAGGGCACGGCGACGTCACGCGGTTCAAGCATTCCCGAACTGAAAGCCTCACGACCGGCCTCGACCGCCTTGCCGAACGCACGCGCCATGCCGACCGGATCGGCCGCCTTGGCGACCGCCGTGTTCAGGAGCACGGCGTCGAAACCGAGCTCCATGACCGTTGCGGCGTGTGACGGTCGCCCGAGCCCCGCATCCACAATCAGCGGGACATCGGGGAAATGTCCGCGCATCGAGCGCAGCGCCGTAATGTTGACCGGGCCGAGGGCCGAACCGATCGGTGCGCACCACGGCATCAAGACCTTGCAGCCCCCCTCCAGCAGCCGCTCGGCGACGACAAGGTCATCGGTGGTATAGGGGAATACATCAAAACCGTCCTCGCACAGGATGCGGGCGGCTTCGACCAGGCCGAACACGTCCGGTTGCAGCGTGTCGTGGTTGCCGATCACTTCGAGCTTGATCCAGCTCGTGCCGAAGACGTCGCGCGCCATTTTCGCAGTGGTCACCGCTTCCTTGACGGAATGACAGCCAGCAGTGTTGGGCAGGATTCTGACGCCCAGCGAGCGGATCAACGACCAGAATTTCTCGCCGGCCCGACCGCCTGCCATCTCACGGCGCAGCGAGACGGTCACCACCGACGTGCCCGATGCCTTGACCGCATCGGCAAGGATGGCCGGCGAAGGATATTGCGCGGTGCCGAGAAGCAGGCGGGAAGGAAGCGTCGTCCCGAGAAGCTCGAACATGCTAGCCTCCCTGCATCGGCGAAAGGATTTCGATCCGATCGCCGTCGCTCAACCGGAATTCCGCCCGGTTGGCTTTGTGCACGAGGTCGCTGTTGACGGCGGTCGCCAGCCAATCGCCCTCATAGTCGAGCGCGGCAAGCAGCTCGGCCAGGGTGTTGGCGGCAACCTCATGCGCTTCGCCGTTGACCAACAGTTTCATGAGCAAGCTCCTTGGTTCTGTCTTGATTGAAAACCAGCTCGGCAGCCTGGCGCGCCATGGCGGGGGCGAGGAGAAAACCGTGGCGATAGAGCCCATTGATCGCGACGGTGTCTCCGCTCGTTTCGACGCGCGGCAGGTTGTCGGGAAAGGCCGGACGAACGCCGACACCGGTTTCAACGATCTCGGCCTCGTCAAAGGCCGGATGGAGGGCATAGGCCGCGACCACAAGCTCCATCATTGAACGCGCTGTGACCGGTCCTGTGGACTGGCTCTCGATCATCGTCGCGCCAACCATGAAACGGTGGTCGGTGCGCGGCACCACGTAAAGTGGAAAGCGCGGATGAAGCAGCCGGACTGGGCGCGACAGCGAGACATCAGGCGTACGCAGGATCAGCATTTCGCCCCGAACGCCACGCAGCCTTGCATCGACGGCGGACATTCCCGTGCAGTCGAGCTGACGATCGAAACCGGAAATCTGCCGGGCATCGGCTCCAAAGCGGAATTCGACGCCCATCGCCGCCAGCCTGTCATGCAGTGCCGCCATCGCCTGGCGTGGGTCGAGATGGGCTTCGTCGGGGAAGAACAGCGCACGGCGGAAGCGACCGGCGAGGTCCGGCTCGAGCTGTGCGATTTCGTTTTCATCGACAGGCCTGTACCCCGACGTGCGGTTGGCAAACCGGTCGAGCTCGCCCGCATCGCGCGGCGCGGCCACGACCAGTGTTCCGGCCCGCGTCACCTGCCCGGGCGTTGCCGTATCCCACCAGTCGGCGGCGTCGCGTCCGAGATCGAGCACCGGCTGCTCGGCGCTTTCACGCTCGCACCATGGCGCCAGCATGCCGCCGGCGAACCACGACGCATTGCCACCGAGGCCATGCCGGGTCTCGACGACGGTCACCGCCGCGCCGCGAGCGGCGAGTTCGAAGGCTGCGGTGAGACCGGCGACGCCGGCCCCTTGGACCAGCACCCTCATGATGGCTCATGCGCCTCCGACATCAGCGGTGCGCCGGCCTCGTCCGCCGGCACATAGAGATCGCCGCCCTCGCGATATTTCGCCGCCATCGCCGCCATGCCCTCCTTCTGCGCCTCGGCGCGGATGTCGTGGGAGATGCGCATGGAGCAGAATTTCGGCCCGCACATCGAGCAGAAATGCGCCACCTTGTGCGCCTCCCTGGGCAAGGTCTGGTCGTGAAAGGATCGCGCTGTTTCGGGGTCGAGTGACAGGTTGAACTGGTCCTCCCAGCGGAACTCGAAGCGCGCCCGCGACAGCGCATCGTCGCGGGTTTTCGCGGCCGGATGGCCTTTGGCGAGGTCGGCGGCGTGAGCAGCGATCTTGTAGGTGATCACGCCAATCTTGACATCGTTGCGATCGGGAAGGCCGAGATGTTCCTTCGGCGTCACATAGCAAAGCATGGCGGTGCCGAACCAGCCGATCATTGCGGCGCCGATACCTGAGGTGATGTGGTCGTAGCCTGGCGCGATATCGGTCGTCAGCGGCCCAAGCGTGTAAAAAGGTGCCTCGCCGCAGACAGCGAGCTGCTTGTCCATGTTCTCCTTGATCTTGTGCATCGGCACGTGGCCAGGCCCCTCGATCATCACCTGGCAATCCTTGGCCCAGGCGATCTGCGTCAGCTCGCCAAGCGTTTCCAGCTCGGCGAATTGCGCCGCGTCGTTGGCGTCGGCGATCGAGCCGGGACGAAGACCGTCGCCAAGCGAGAAGGACACGTCATAGGCGCGGCAGATGTCGCAGATCTCCGCGAAGTGCTCGTAGAGAAAGCTTTCCCGGTGATGATGGAGGCACCACTTGGCCATGATCGAGCCGCCGCGCGAGACGATGCCCGTGACCCGGTCGACGGTCAGCGGGATGTAGTGCAGCCGCACGCCGGCATGGATGGTGAAATAGTCGACACCCTGTTCGGCTTGCTCGATCAGCGTGTCACGGTAGACCTCCCAGGTAAGGTCCTCGGCAATGCCGTTGACCTTTTCGAGCGCCTGATAGAGCGGCACCGTGCCGATCGGCACCGGCGCATTGCGTACGATCCATTCGCGGATGTTGTGGATGTTGCGGCCGGTCGACAGGTCCATCACCGTGTCGGCGCCCCAGCGGATCGCCCAGACCATCTTTTCGACCTCTTCGGCCATCGAGGAGGTGACGGCGGAATTGCCTATATTGGCGTTGATCTTCACCAGGAAATTGCGGCCGATGATCATCGGCTCGCTTTCGGGATGATTGATGTTGGCGGGAATGATCGCCCGCCCGCGCGCCACTTCGTCGCGCACGAATTCGGGTGTGACGAAATCCGGGATCGCCGCGCCGAAAGCTTCGCCGTCGCGCTGCAGCTTGCCGCGCAGGATCTCTCGGCCGAGGTTCTCGCGGATGGCGACGAACTCCATTTCAGGCGTGATGATACCGGCGCGCGCATAGGCAAGCTGGGTCACCGCCTTGCCCTGCTTCGCCCTGAGCGGCCGGTTACGAATGGGAAATTCCGGTGTCAGGCGCTCGCCAGTCGCAAATCCGTTGTCCTCCGGCCGCACGTGGCGGCCACCATGGGCCTCGACATCGCCGCGCGCCATGATCCAGTCGTGGCGAAGTCGGGCAAGGCCCTTTTCGATGCTGGTTTCGACAGTCGGGTCCGTATAGGCGCCGGACGGATCGTAGACGGTGACCGGCGGCTCGCCGGCTGTCGGATGGACGGAGATTTCGCGCATCGGCACTTTGATGTGCGGATGGAGGACGCCAGACTTGTGGATCTTTCGCGAGGCGGGCAGTGGTCCCGTCGACACGGCGGGGGTGAGGGCATCCATCTTGAGGCTCCTTTGCTCATGCATTGGAGACCCAGTTCTGTGCCGGAAGGATGAAAAGACGCTTCTGCCGACCTGCCGAAACAGGATCTCGGGCGTAAACCCCCGCAAAGCGCTTGCACCGTCCCTACGCCAGTATGAACTGGATCAGGTTCAACGGGTCACTGCGCCGCGAAAGCCAGCAGTATCTCAGCCCCTTGCCGGGACTCCCCTGGTGAATGCGCCGAATTGAACGGGCCGGCGCTATTTTGTCAAGCGCATTCGTCCCGCAGCGGTGATCGGCGACCAAACAAACCCAGCGGAAAAGCATGGTAGTATCGAGAGCAAGTCACGCTCCAGAGGAGCGGTGAAGCGCCCCCAATAAGGCGAGCCCTCATGCTGATTTCGGTGCCTTTTCCAGCACGGTGTTTTCGGGGCTTTCCGGAACAACACTGCTGCCGCCCAGTTGGCTGAGATTGCTATAGATGTCTGTCTTGCTCGTCGTCGGCAATCCTTCCCCTTCGGCTAGACGCCCCGTTTGTTTCCCCAGAGCAGAACATGAAGCTGCGGCAGTACACGCGCCTCGAACCACCTGTCACGGGTCACCTTTTCAACCAGCCATTCCATGCGGCTCATCACACCGGCCATGTCGATGAACGCGTCTTCGTTGCCGGGACGCGGCGGCGTGTGATTGCCGGGCTGCAGATAGACGGGTAATTGCGGGTAGCGCGCCGCGGCGTCTTTGGCATAGGCATAGTCATCATCGTCGAAGACGACGAGCTTGAGCGCCATCTGCGGCTTATCCTGCGCCGCCTCTAAGCAGGCGTCGAACGCGGCCCAATCTGTCGTCATTTCACTTGAGGGCGGCTTGGGGCTGAGCACCAGCACGTCGAGATCCGCGAACCATTGCTTAGACACCGAACCTTGGGTTTCCAATGCAAAACGGTAGCCCTCGCTATGCCCGCGGTCGATCAAATGGCCAAGCGGCTGGATGGCCGGATTGCCGCCCGACAGCGATACCATGACGGGCTGACCGCCGGAAAGTGCAATGACCTTTTGCCAAACCGCGTCGGGAGACATCATCTCCCAATCATGGCGGAAGCGACGGTCCACCGCATGCAGGCTGTCGCACCAGGAACAGCGATAATCGCACCCGCCGGTTCTTACGAACACCGTCGGCAAGCCGATCAGCACGCCTTCGCCCTGAATGGTCGGCCCAAAAATCTCGCTCACCCGGATTCCGGGATGCAAGGCGCAAGTCATGGCCGGTATTCCGCCCAGGTTTTCGGCGTCTCGCTCACCCGCACGGCGGAGGTTTCGGGTAGCCGCACCTTGCACCAGTCGTAGAAGTGCCTGGCCAGGTATTCCGCTGTGGCATGGTCATGCCCCAGCACGTCGTTAAGATGCCGATGGTCGAACGTCCCATCGATGTAGTGCTTGAACGCCGCCAGATCTTGGTAGTCGCGCACAAAGCCGTGTTCGTCCAGTTCGCCACCTGAAAGCTCCACTACGACGATGTAGTTGTGGCCGTGCAGACGTGCGCACTGATGATCTGGTGGCAAGGAGGTGAGCTGATGCGAGGCCGAGAAGTGGAACTCTTTGGTAATGCGGAACATCACGCGCTCCTTGTCTGGATAGCGTGGAGCCAGAAGTCCGCGTCCTCATAATCTGTCGGGTCGGCAATGCCGGCCAGATTGAATGCTTCGCGCCGTTCGACGCATGTCCCGCAGCGACCGCAATGACGTGCGCCGCCCTTGTAGCAGGACCACGTCGCCTCGAACGGTGTGGCGTACTTTGCCCCCTCGCTGACGATGTCGGCCTTCGACATATTCACATAGGGAGCGTAAAGGCGGATATCGGCGTAGCCTGCGAGCGCATGGTTCTGCATCGTCTGAAAGGCGTCGATAAAAGCGGGCCGGCAATCGGGATAGATGAAATGATCTCCGCCATGGACGGCAGTGGCCACCGCATCGGCCTTCTGCGCGGCGGCAACCCCGAAGGCGATAGCCAGCATGATGGCGTTCCTGTTCGGCACCACCGTGATCCTCATGGAGTCTTCGGCATAGTGCCCGTCGGGCACGTCCACACTATCAGTCAGCGCCGAGCCGCTCAGGTTCCGGCCAACATCGCGGATATCGACGATCTGGTGCGGAACACCCAGCCGCTTGGCGCAGATGGCGGCAAAGCCGAGTTCCTTTTTGTGCCTCTGGCCGTAATCGAACGAAAGCAGGCCAATGAGTTTCTGCTCGGTCGCCACCTTGTGAGCGAGCGAAACAGAGTCCAATCCGCCGGAGCAGATGACGAGGGCATTCATGGTTTGAATCCTTGTTTTGACCGGGTAAGGCTGCGACCGGAGATTTCTCTGCGTTCCCACTACTCCACGGAGCCGGTTTTGTGAATGGGGTGGACGCGATTGAGCGCACGTACCTTGTTGTCAGCGTCCCCAAGATGACTTTGCACGCGACTTGTCGCGCATCTTCGACCGCTGGGGGGCTGAGTCCGGCGCTGCGTATGTAGGCGTATAGACGATGCAGAAATCACTGCTGTGGCGCAGCAGCATTCCCGACACACCTTCGGCTTGTCCGGTTTGCCCCAGAACTTGTATGTCCCGAGTTTCGGCGACAACGCAAGGGTCGACCGGCAGTCCAGTGAAAGGCTTCTGCCGCGTGCTTTGCCGTTTTCTGGTCTGCGCATAGATCGCCTCGAGCCGCCGCGCCTCGTCATTGGTCAGAGCTGGGAATTCCTTTCCGAGGGCGCGGCTCGATAGGGGCCACCATTCTGGTTAAGGAAACGGAAGAGCAGATCGATCAGCCGCTCGGGCATGTCGATAAAGGCATTCACCTATTGCCGGAATTGATCGTAGCGCTGCAGAAAAGCTGTTTCGTCAGGGAGGTACCGTTCGATCGTCCGCCGAGCGCAGGCAAAAAGAAATTCGGCGTGCGGGGTTGCATCGAAGTGTCAGTAGAAATCCGCGGTGTCATTCAGCACCCGGACGTTGAATTGCGGCGTCAGTTCCCATTCGACCAATGGCAGAAGGCGCTTCGAATAGCTCTCCAGCATACGCCTGTACTCGTCGATCTGGTCCAGGATCGCGGCCGATACGGGAACACCACTCCCGGCGATTGAAGCGGTGCATGGCAAGGACGTGGTGGATCAGGTAGCGGTGAATGCGGCCGTTTCCGTCCTCGAACTGATGGATGTAGACAAAGCCGAAGGCGAAGATTGCGGCGGCGACGACTGCATCAAGGTTTTGCGCTAGGCCTTGATCGAACGCAATTCCAGAACAACTTTCCTAGACTGAAGGCGTCGCAAGGCAAGACATTGTCGGCGCTGATCGTCATCCCAACTGATCCAAGCATCGGTTCCTGCTTCTTGGGTCTGGTCGGCGAGCGCTCTGGCTGACCTAATCCAAATACCTAAGAATCACACGGTTCCATTGCGCTGATCGAGACGGCCTTCTAGCCCTATCCATGCCATGGATGCATTCCATCCAAACAACCAAGTTTACGGACCTGTCATGATGCTGCATAGCGAAATACCGGCAGGCACCGATCGATCACTCCACTGCCTTGATCATTAGATGAGCGCGCCAATAGATTCCAATAGAAGGAGAACTGTGGATGCCCCTGTGCCAGTGGATGCCCTGCTGTTCGGCGGAACTCTGAGGGGTCCTTACGCCACACCGTGTTGTAGAGACCGCATATCTAAACAGCAGGTGGCTGACAACGATGGCGCTTGCAATAGAAAGTACTGGCCCATTGCAACATGACCCCACCCTGCCTGTCCACTAACAAAGCGAAATCATGAAATTCGGGTCAAGCGGCGTTCGAGGATTGGCTTCGGAATTGGTCGGCAAGGCCAGCGGACTTTATGCCGAAGCTTTCGCTTGGCGTTTGATTTCCAGCCGGGTTCAGCCGAATAGTCCGGTCTTCATAGGCCGCGACCTACGTGACAGCAGTCAGGCGATAGCCGACAATTGCATGGCGGGGTTGGCCGCAAATGGTTTCCAGCCGATCGATTGCGGCACCATACCTACGCCTGCCCTGGCACTATATGCATGCAAACACGGCGCGGCGGCTCTTATGGTCACCGGGTCGCACATTCCAGCCGATCGCAATGGCATCAAATTCTATGGCCCGAATGGTGAAATCAGCAAGGCGGATGAGGCCGCGATTACGCGCTTTGTAGCCGAAAGATCAATTGCGTATTGCTTACCAACGGCTTGTCTGGGAGCGACGTGGCCTATGCACCGTGAAGAAGCGATCGCGTCTTATCGAGAGCGCGCCCATGACATGCTGGAGCCGGGCTCACTTTCCGGCATGAGACTTGGTGTCTATCAGCACAGTTCGGTCGCGGCGGAACTGTTGGTACAGGTTCTTCGATCGCTCGGTGCCAGCGTGGTCGCCGTCGGGAAAACCGGGACCTTCGTACCTGTCGATACCGAAGCCGTGGACGCAGCAACAATCGCAAAATTGAAGAAGTGGGTCCGCGAATTCGGTCTCGATGCCATCGTGTCGACCGATGCGGACGGTGATCGGCCACTCGTCGCTGATGAAAATGGCGATCTTCTTCGCGGCGACCTGGTTGGGCTTGCAACGGCTCTTTTCCTGAAGGCAGACACGATCGTGACGCCAGTGACCTCCAATTCGGGAATTTCGAAGGCCTTTGGTTTCGCGGTCCAGAGGACGAAAGTCGGGTCTCCATTTGTCATTGAAGCAATGGAAGCATTACACGGCGCCGGCGGCGTCATCGTCGGCTTTGAGGCCAATGGTGGTTTTCTGCTGGGCTCGGATTGTGCGGTGAATGGGAAGACATTGACTGCACTGCCGACGCGGGACTCATTCCTCCCGATCCTGGCCGTCCTCGGTACCATGGCGTCGACAAAAAAGAAGCTGTCGCGACTGCGCGGGCTTTGGAATCTTCCTGTGTGCGCCAGTGACCGGCTTCAGAACTTCCCTGCGGAAAGTTCACGCAGATTGATGGATCATCTCGCAAGCCGGAACGCACTGCAGCACTTTCTTGCCTCGTTCGGGACCGTCGCCGAAGTTGACGAAACCGATGGCCTCAGGGCGCGGATGCTTTCAGGTGAGATCATACATCTGCGGCCTTCCGGCAATGCCCCGGAACTGCGCTGCTACTCGGAAGCTTCGACCGAGAGCAGGGCCATGGCGATCGTCGCCTCGACGCTGCAAGGGGCACAGGCATTCGCGCTTACAGACGAGATAGAGGACCTTTGATGAAAGTGGTTCCGGTCATCATCAGCGGTGGAGCTGGTTCGCGGCTCTGGCCCGCCTCAAGGCAATCGCACCCCAAACCTTTCCTCAAGGTGGCGGATGGACTTTCGCTCATCCAGCACACCGTGTTGCGCGCCGCTTCGATGCAGCATGTCGTGGAGCTTGTTACCGTGACGTCCACGGGGCACCTCTTCCTTACGAAAGACGTTTTCGACGAGCTGGATTCCGTTGTTTTGCCACGCACCTTTCTGCTTGAGCCTGAGGGTCGGGATACCGCCGCCGCCGTCGCTGCGGCAACCGTCCATGCCAAGGCAACACAGGGTCCCGATGCTGTTCTGTGTATTTTTCCCGCCGACCATATGATTGGTGATCTGCCCGCATTTCAAACCGCCATGAACCGGGCAATCGAACAGGCGCAGCAGGGGCGTATCGCAACCTTGGGCATAACCCCGGATAGGCCAGACACCGCATTCGGCTACATCGAGGCCGACGGTGAGAAAGTTGTCCGGTTCGTCGAGAAACCGAACGCCGAGACTGCCAAATCTTATGTCGCGTCCAAACGTTTCTTCTGGAACGCCGGCATCTTCTGCTTCAAGGCACAGGTCATGCTCGACGAAATGGCTGCGCATTGCCCGGAGGTGATCGATGCCGTTCTCGATAGCTATGATAACGCTCGCGTCAGCCACGGCGAACATGTTGCCAGCGTCGAACTCTCATCTGAGCACTTCGCCATGGCGCCGCGTATTTCACTCGACCGAGCGGTGATGGAAAAAACCCACAATCTCTCCGTCGTTCCCTGCGAAATGGGGTGGAACGACATTGGATCTTGGAACGCAATGGCCGAACTGGTCGCCGCTGACGGGAGCGGCAACAGGATTCGCGGCGATGTCCACGTGGTCGACACCGTGGGCAGTTACATAAGCTCGGACAAACGCGTCATCGGCACCGTCGGCATCAGCGACCTGGTGATCGTGGATTCCCCAGATGCATTGCTTGTTGCATCCCGTGATCGCGTCCAGGACGTCAAGAAACTCTTCGAGGGCCTCAAGGCTGCGGGACATGAAGCGCATTTGCTTCACAGTACCGTGCACCGGCCCTGGGGCACCTACACGGTTCTGGAGGAAAGCGAGCGCTTCAAGATCAAGCGCATCGAGGTGAAGCCGGGCGGACGCTTGAGCCTGCAGATGCACCATCACCGCTCCGAGCACTGGGTCGTGGTCAGCGGCACTGCGAAAATAGTCAACGGCGACCAGGAGCTACTCCTGACCACTAATCAATCCACCTATATCCCTTGCGGCCACAAACACCGGCTCGAAAACCCCGGCAATATCGGACTGGTGATGATCGAGGTCCAAAGCGGCGAGTATCTCGGCGAAGATGACATCGTGCGGCTTGAGGACGTATACGGTCGAACCTGACAGTCCAACGTCACATGCCCTACGGTGGCTTGCAGACCGAACCTGCGTCGGCATGTGGGCTGTCAGGCGACCGGCTGCTAGGCGAGGCAAACCAGAACAGGTTTTATGAGTACGGCTAGTGAGCGATGTCGAACGACAGGCTGGCCGAATTGTTGAGACGGCAGTTTTCCGGCGAGATTGTCAGACGACACTTGCGCATCCGCTGCAACGGCATGCGCTGCTACAGCCGCTCGAGTTGCGGAAGGTGATCGGCAATATCAGTCGATCAGGTGCGCGATAAGGTTCGTTGCCATGTACGGCAGGCGCGACATGAGCGGCCTGGCACTCTGACGGGGTAGGCCAGCATGCGCCGGGCTGACAGGCGGGGGCCCGGAAGAGAAACGCGGCACCGGCTGACGAAGATAATACGCTCCTGCGCGCCGGTGACGGACCGGGGCCATTAGACGTAGGCGCATCGCTATCGCCATGCCAAGTGAACAATCCTATTCGGGCTGGGCAGATGGACGGTAATTCCAGCTTTCGACGGCGTTGACTTCGTCGATGCAGACCGGCCCCGATGCACCGCAGTCCTCGCATTTCATCACAACGCGCGCCTCGTCCGTCTCATATGGCCTAACCTCGCAGCTTGTGCAGAACGGGCAAGGGATCGCTTTCATCGTGACGAACCTTCCTGATGGCCTCGGGCGGTTTCGCCGAAATCTTTCGTCTAAGCCGCTCGACTTCGCAAGAATTGATCGTTGTGCCGTAGTTCGGCGCCACCATCGGGTAGGGATATTTTGTCCACATGCCCTCGTACCGGCCGGTGTGCCAGTGCAGCTGTTCGCTCGGATTCTCTCGGAACTTTGTGATCCATTCATCGTGCACGGCTTTGGCAAAGTGATGCGCCTCTCGGTCGCGACTTATGCTCGTTCATAATGGCCGCCGGCGCGCCACGTCCCGGATCATTTCCATTTTCTAAGCGGTGTGTGAACCGGATAAATTCCCACTCGCGCTCAAATTCGACAGGCACCCCTGCGTATGTTTCGCTTGGCCTCCTTTGGTCTTTTGTTCCCAAGTTCTTGTGGCTTCCTTGGGACCCATCAACGCGGCTAGCCGGTTCTCTCTATCCACAGATCTGGCCTCTCATGCGGGCCAAGGTTACATCCGCGTCGCCCAGCATGAGGCCGATCTTCCGCAGAGCGAATCGATTCCGTAGAAATAAGAATTCTGACACCGCCCGCCGCCGTAAGGGTATTGATATACCCGTGGGATTTTGATCCGACCTGGCAGGCGGCGGGTAATCTTCAGAGGTCGACGTCAGGCAGCGTTCGGGATACCCGAGATTTCATCGAAGATACTCTCAGCCACGCCAAGCGCCCGAGCGATCCGATCGCGATAGCCCTTGTCGAAACAATGGCCAGATTCGATCAGCCCGACCTCCTCGACTGTCAGACCGCTGGTCACGGCAATGTCCTCGGTCGAATAGCCAAGATGTTCCCGATATGCCTGAATTACGGGTTTTCCGTTTGAGATTGCGGTAAGCACTGCCTCGGGCAGCGCGAAAGGCGTTGCGGTCATTTTGCCTCCAAATGCAGAGAACGGCCATTCGATAACTCGAAACAAGCGGCGGCCGATGTTGAAATAGGATGCCGAAACAGCCCGAGCCGGCGGCATCCAAAAATGCGATCACTCTCGAACGTGTGAGAGGCGCTGCGCTAATATGGCGGCCGCCGCCGTTTAGATCAAGAACCTTGGCCCGCTTTACGACGATTGCTCCAGTGGCCACAATTCGACGACACAGTTTGCAGCGCCGTCATCACGTTCACATCGATGATTGCGAGGCCCCTTTCAACGCGCGCCGGCTTACCGGCGCGATTGAGGAGCCGCGCGATCTGGCGGTCGGGCACTAGGCGCACCAGCTCGCGGACCAGCGTCAAAGTATCTGCGGGGACTGTCTAGCGATGCTTGCCGGCGGCGTTCATCTTGAGCTGTACCGTGTGGTCCCCTCCCGCCCATGCAGGAGGCCCGGCGCCCATCGGACAAGACGCTGAGGGACCAACATTTCTCTGTTTCAGCCCGACTGTTGGCTGTCAGATTCGCGACACCGGAGTAGGGCTGCGCTTCGCTGCGACTTCGTTCAACCTATTGAATGATGACCAGAAAATCCCCCGGAGGTTCCCTCTGCTAAGTTGGCACGACTTTTGATGCTTCTCGAGAGGCGACAGGAGATACCGACTGGCGTTCATCGTGGGTGACATCGCGCGCAATGCAACGAAGGAAGACAATATGTCAGGTCCGCGTCAGAATCGATTTTATGCAAGGAGGATTGCCGCCTTTAGCGCAAGGCGTTCACGAACCGCATATCAACAATGGCTTCCGTGCAAAACGCAGGGAGATCACTTGTGAAAATCCTATTCACTACGGTGGCTGTCGCGTTGCCGGCCATCGCTTTTGCTGCGCAAACGATCCCCGTATACCTCAGAGAAACGGCACGGGCCACCTTCAAGGCTCTACCGTCCATCACGCCGACAGTCGCCAACAACCCGATCACACCGGAGAAGATAGCCCTAGGCAAGGCAATGTTCTTCGATCCACGCGTCTCGGCGTCGGGCGTCTTGTCGTGCAATTCGTGCCACAACTTGGCCACCGGGGGCGACGACAATCATGAAAGCTCGATCGGCCATGGTTGGCAGAAGGGACCGCGCAACGCGCCGACGGTACTGAACGCTGTCTTCAACATCGCGCAGTTCTGGGATGGTCGTGCTGAAGACCTAAAGGCTCAGGCCAAGGCACCGATCCAAGCCGCTGTCGAAATGGCCAACACACCAGGTCAACTCATCGCCACGCTCAAGTCGATGCCGCAATATGTCGAGTGGTTCAATTCAGCTTTCCCGGGCGAAGCCGATCGCGTCACCTTCGAAAACGTCGCCAGGGCAATCGAAGCCTTTGAGGCGACACTGGTCACACCGGCGCCCTTCGATGCCTTCCTCAACGGCGATGACGCCGCTATGACTTCCGAACAGAAACAGGGCCTGACGCTTTTCATGGACAAAGGCTGCTCGTCCTGCCACGGCGGTATCAACGTGGGTGGGGAGGGCTATTACCCATTCGGCCTCGTTGAAAAGCCCAGCACCGATGTTCTGCCGGAAAACGACAAAGGCCGATTTGCCGTCACCCATGAAGCCGACGATTCCTATGTTTTCCGCGTGGCGCCGTTGCGCAACGTAGCACTCACCGCGCCATACTTTCATTCGGGCAAGGTTTGGGATCTGAAACAGGCCGTCGCCATTATGGGGACCACCCAGCTCGGCCAAGAATTGACGGAAAAAGAAGTCGACCTGCTCGTTGCCTTCCTTAATTCGCTGACCGGAAAAGTACCGGAGGTCGCCTATCCCATCTTACCCGCCGAAACCCCGACAACGCCTCGACCTGTATTGCATATCCCCGCGCAATGATTGGCCGGAACTGGCTAGGGAAGGTCGCAATCAGGAACGATTGCGACCTTCACTGGGACGAGACGATCATGACTTTCCGGCGAGGCCTATCCAACTGGAGAGCGAGGTGGACTTTCATTTCCGAATTCAATTGAAACGCTAAGTGAAAACCTGACCGTCGACGCCCACATGCGTCACGACAGCATGACCGCCTTGCCGGCCAGTCGATCAGACGCTCCGACTAGCCGACTGTGTCGTGATATGTCGCTGCATGCACCCCCCGCCTTAGATTCGCTGCCAAGCTCGCAACCACCTGATCGAGCCATCGCGGACAATATTCCGCGCGGCGTTGGCGTGCGCCCAGCAGAAACCGGATGCCTTCAGATCCACCCCTTCAAAACGTGCTCGATGGCGTTGCGACGCGCGAGCAGCTGTTCCAGCTCTGCAAACGCACCGATATGAAAACAAAGCTGCGACCAGCCAGCGACGTGGCTCGAGCATTTGTCAATGTACACCGCAAGTGCCGCTTGCTCTCGGGCTATCTCATCCATATAGCTCGGCGCAACCGAGGAAGCGCCAGTTGTTCAGTCTTCGTCAGCCGCGACCTCCTGTGCAATTCGTTCCAACAAGGAAGAAACTATGAGGCGGCAGACCCGACCGTTCACTGTGGAGGTCAAACAAAAGCGCAATTATCAAAAACGGGGCCATTCCATCTGGGGCGATGTCGATCTCTCCGCAGCTATAGCCGACACAACAAGGGAGCTCAAAGACATGGATCTGCCAAATCGTCGGCTGATTGACTCTAATGTCATAGCCCTTGATGCTGAACACGCGCACAAACCGCGAGCGGAGTATCTCATGGCAAATCCCCTAGACGCTGAATCAGTAGAAACTGCAACCGAACACGCTCCCAAAGGAAGGACGCCTGAAACGAAGAAGAAAACCCCACCGTCGCGGAAGGCAAAGACTGAGCCCGGTCGCAAGAATGGCGCCAATACGGCGTCCCCGGCGAAGGAAGCAACAGCAACAGCAGCGGCCGTGCGGAGCGCCCGGAAGGTCTACTCCGGAGAAGAGCGCGCCCAGAAGCTCGCTCAGGTCGAGACGTCGATCAGCGGCGGCACCACTCTCAAGAGTGCCGTAAAGCAGGCCGGTATATCGGAACAGACCTATTATCACTGGAAGAGGGCCGCGGCGCCTAGATCCGATGGCGACGATCTGAAGGACCTGGTCGCCCTCGAGAAAGAAAACAAGCGATTGAAGAGCCTGCTCGCGGAACGCCTGCGCACAGAGAACGCGGAACTGAAGAGGAAGCTAGGGCTGCAATAAGGCTTCAGAAGATGCCGCCATTCGACCAGACGGATCGTAGAACTGTGATCGAAGGCTCGCCGGCTGTCGGATGGACGGAAATTTCGCGCACCAGCACTCTGATGTGCGGGTGGATGGCACCGGGCTTGTGGATTTTCCGCGAGGTGGGCAGTTCGGCCTGCCTATTTTACAAGGTTTTCGTGCATCGGACCTCGCAAAGCGCCCGTACGTTCTACGCCAGTATGAACTGATCAGGCTCAATGGGTCACTGCGCCGCGAAAGCCAGCAATATCTCAGGCCCTTGCCGGGACTCTCCTAGTGAATGCGTCAAATCGAGCGGGCGATTGGCCATCTTGTTAAGCGCATTCGGCTCGCGGCGGTCATCGGCGGCCGGTCGAACCCGAGGGACGCTCGCGCATGTGTCGGCGACAAACCAAGCTCCGGAAACAATGGGCGGATTAAGGGGACCGCCGTGCCGTCGGACTAATGATCAATCCAGCGCGGTGAATTCCTTATTGCGAGCACGGCTCGACAGGTGGCGAGCACGCCCCTGTGCTCGTTGATCTGGTCCAGTATCGCGGCCGAGACAGGAAAACCACTCCTGGCGGATTACATGGCAAGCACGTGGTGAATCAGGTAGCGGTGAATACGGCCGAAGGCGAGGATGGCGGCGGCGATGACGGCATCAAGGTTTACGCTGGGCCTTGATCGAAGGCCACCATTCCATGATGGCCGCGGCGGATTGTCAGCGCGATGTCAATGGGACGCGGATGCTGCGGGATTATAACCCACCCATGCACAGGTACTTCATTTCGAGATAATCCTCGAGGCCGTGGCGCGACCCTTCACGACCAATCCCTGATTGCTTCATTCCGCCAAAGGGTGCGGCCTCGGAGGACATGCGTCCCGTATTGATGCCGACCATTCCGTATTCGAGGGCTTCAGCCACGCGCCACACACGCTTTAGATTGGAAGCGTAGAAGTAGGCTGCAAGACCGTAAATCGTGTCATTCGCCTCGCGCACCACCTGGTCGGGATTGTTGAAGCGGATTATGGGAGCCAGCGGTCCGAAGGTTTCTTCCTGAGCAACCCGCATTGTCCTTTCGACGTCGGTGATCACCGTGGGCTCAAAGAAGGTTCCCGATTCGCCGATACGGTTGCCACCGCAACGGATCTTCCCACCCTGCCGCACAGCATCGCGAATATGATCTTCAATCTTTGCAAGCGCGCACTTATCGATCAGGGGACCGATCGAAACTTCTGGCTCGAAACCGTCACCGACGCGCAATGCACTGACGCGCTTGGTGAATTTGTCGCAGAATTCATCATACACGCTGGACTGTACGTAAAGCCGATTGGCTGAAACGCAGGTCTGGCCGGCATTCCGAAACTTTGCCTGTACCGCACCATCGACGGCAGCGTCTACGTCTGCATCATCAAAAACAATGAAAGGAGCGTTACCACCAAGTTCGAAGCTGGTTCTTTTGATCTGGTCCGAACACGCCCTCATGAGCAGCCGCCCTACCGCGGTCGACCCCGTGAAGCTAATCTTGCGGACCTTCGGGTTCGAGCAAAGTTCACGCCCAACCGCATCGCCTTCCGATGCGTAGATCAAGTTTAGAACGCCATCGGGAAAACCTGCCATCCGGGCAAGCGTGAACATAGCACCCGCGACAAGCGGTGTTTGCTCCGCGGGTTTCAGAACAATCGCGCAGCCGGCGGCAAGCGCCGGCGAAATCTTGCGAGCCACCATCGAGGCGGGAAAATTCCAAGGAGTAATGGCACCGACAACACCGATCGGCTGTTTGATTACCAGCATACGCCTGTCGTTAGAAGGCGGCGAAATCGTCTCGCCATAGATGCGATTGGCCTCCTCGGCATACCATTGGAGGTAGGCTGCAGCATGGGCGATTTCAGACTTCGCCTCTGCAAGCGGCTTACCCATTTCGGCCGTCAAAATGGCTGCAAGATCCTCGCTGTGGTCGAGGATCAGTTGGTGCCATTCCCATAAGATGTCGGAGCGCTCGCGCGCGGTGAGCGCCGCCCAATGTTCCTGCGCAGCTTCGGCCTTGTCGATTGCCAAGGAAACGTCCCGGACATCCATATCTGGAAGCTCAGCCAACAGCTCGCCTGTTGAGGGATTGAACACCGAAAAGCGCCTCGTGGCTTGCTCCGCATTCCGACCAGGCACACCGGCCAGATCGTCAAATAGCTCGGGATTTTTGAGACGTCTCGTCAGCGACTGTGTCACGGTCAAACCGTGGTCCCCCTTCATGGCTAAGTTACTAGCTGCGCTAGTGTACTAATAAGCACACCTTGTGCCGGACGATCGGACGAGATCGACCGGCCCTCCGTCTTTGCAAAAGCACTTCCTGATTAGCCGAGAGCAATGACAGCCTCAATCTCGATTCGCGCTTCGGAAAGCTTTCACTTCATGACAGGCACACGCGGGACGGGCTCGTGAAGAGCATCGCGAACCCCTTTTGCGGTGCTGTCACGTTATTTGAGGTACGGGCGCGCAAGTTCCCGCTGTGGCTTTTCAGGCAAGCCGATAAGCAACGGCCCCTGTCGCGTCCGCTCTCGTTTTCGGTACGGAAGGTGGGAATTCTCTGCTCGGTTGTTCAATCCTTTGTGCGATCGGTGTTCCACGTTCGGCATGACCTGGCGTCTTGCCGCCCCGTAGGAGCGCAATTTGTCGGTGATCCGCTTTGGCGCGATGCCCTGGTTCTTCAGAAGCCGCATCAGCAAGCGCCTGGCAGCCTTGGTGTTGCGGCGCGTCTGGACGATCTCGTCGAGCACATAGCCCTCTTGATCGACTGCTCGCCACAGCCAGCATTTCTGACCGTTGATGCCGCACCACGACTTCATCGAGATGCCATATATCGTCCTTCGCCGGCGCCTTCCCACGTAAACGACGCGCATAGTTGGGTCCATGCTCTAATAAGGAGTTTTCGATTTCCATCATCAACTCCAGTTCCCGAGTTGCATCCTTGCCGGGACGCTGCGCGGATGAGGTCGCTCCCATGCATGCGGTCCTACGGAACCGCGAACACCAGTTCGACCCCACCCGTTCCAACGCAAACATGCGGCGATCCTTGCAATCGACCTCGGAGAGAACCCTGAGCCCGGCAGGCGCTGCACCAACGAGGAGAGAAGGAGCCTATTGACGAAGGCGATTAGAGAACTTCCTGAGACACGATCTCCGTTCGCAACGCTGCTGGCTATGCAACCTCTGCTGCACGCCTCATCACTGGCGCATAGCTGGTCGTTTTGCGCAAACCACTTCGTCTACTGGGGCTCCTCCAACCATTTGGGAGATGGATGGGTCTATCCAAAAAACTAATTTTAACTCTCTGTGAAAACTGCATAGCACATCCCTGCCGTGCGCCGTGATTTCTGCGCGGATATCGGTCCGGATGCCGACTCGAGTTTAGGGCTGCGCCGGAGAGGCATAACATTGGTCTCGCCCTCGTGACGAAGGCACTGCGTTGATGAGAGCCCCTCATTTTGAAGGATTCGCAGGAGCAAAGAAATGCACATTCTCGATATTAACCAAATGACCCAGATCTTCGTGTATTCGCTTGAGATGGTTGTAATCTTCGCAACGTTATGCGCCGCGCTGGAGCTAACCTTTCCGGCTTATCGATACAGTTTTGCTTCATACGCTCGCGGCGTGCGAAATTATATTATTCGCCTCGGATGTGGTGCCTTTATGTGGCACTTCTACGCTGTGAGCGTGGGCTGGTTAGGGATAAAGCCGCTTGTAACGATCAATTTCGGTACGTTGCTTCACTCTGACAACGCAATCATTAATAATGGATTGGCCGTCCTTTCAGGCGTTTTGGTCGCGATTGCCGGCGACTTCTTCTACTACTGGATGCACCGCGCTCAGCATGCTGTTCCATTCCTCTGGCGCATGCACGCTACTCACCACTCGATCCGCGAATTGACGGCATGGAATTGCCATCATCACATTTCCGAGCCACTCGTTGCCGCAGGGTTGGTGTCACTACCACTCACGCTGTTCCACTTCGAATCTGGCGTAGTGCCTTTTGTTGCCATGACGCTGATTACTTTTCAGGTCCATCTTTCACACTCTAGCACCCGCATCAATCTTGGGCCGCTTCGATATATCATTGGCGACAACAAGTTCCACCGCATTCACCACTCGTTGGAACCCCATCACCAGCGCCGAAACTACGGGTTCTTTACAACTATCTGGGACACGATTTTTGCAACGGCATACTGGCCAAAAAAGAACGAGTGGCCGGAAGTTGGCCTCCGAGACCAATCCGAGCCGCTCACCGTGCGCGATTTCGTTATGTTTCCATTTGATCGACGTCGCTGGCGTAGAGCTAAAGTCGGAAGTGGTGAAAAGGCTGGGAATTAAACGAACGCAGCTTTACGCTTCTAATCCGATTGTCGAGGTCGGAACCCATCAACTGGACCTAGAAGGGGACGGATCCTTGGCGCTGGCCTTATCGGAGACGTAGGATCTGGAACTACCACAGGTGGGCAATGCGCGGACGACTGGCCTGCCACGGGTAGTTTCCCCCACCTGAGGAGTCCGGCCTCGATTGAAGGACGGACTGATGAAGAGAAAGCGGTTTACGGAAGAGAGCAGATCATCGCGGTTCTGCGTGAGCATGAGGCGGGAGCAAAGGCGGGCGACCTGGCGCGCAAGCATGGGATCTCCGAGGCGACGATGTATAACTGGAAGGCGAAGTATGACGGGATGGACGTCTCCGATGCCAAACGGCTGAAAGCCTTGGAAGACGAGAACGCAAAGCTGAAGCGCGAGCCCCAAACCTTTTCCGACCGGCTCCATTCCAAAAAAAGGGGGCGGCATTGCTGCCGCCCTTCGAGATTGGTGAGAGGCGCGGACCTTAGAAATCCATGCCGCCCATGCCGCCCATGCCGCCCATGCCGCCGCCGCCCATGCCGCCAGTCATGCCGCCGCCAGCCGACTCCTTCTTCGGAGCCTCGGCGATCATGGCTTCGGTGGTGACCAGCAGGCCGGCGACCGAGGCCGCGTCCTGGAGAGCCGTGCGCACGACCTTGACCGGATCGATGATGCCCATGGCGATCATGTCGCCATATTCGCCGGTCTGGGCGTTGAAACCGAAGGTCGCGCCCTTGTTCTCGAGGATCTTGCCGGCAACGATCGAGGCTTCTGCACCGGCGTTGGCCGCGATCTGGCGGGCCGGAGCCTGCAGCGCACGACGCACGATGTTGATGCCGGCGGCCTGGTCGGAGTTGACGCCGACAGCGTTGATGGTCAGCGACGCGCGCAGCAGGGCAACGCCGCCGCCTGCAACGATGCCTTCTTCCACGGCCGCGCGGGTCGCGTTGAGGGCGTCATCGACGCGGTCCTTCTTTTCCTTGACTTCGACTTCCGTCGCGCCGCCGACGCGGATGACGGCAACGCCGCCCGCGAGCTTGGCGAGACGCTCCTGCAGCTTCTCCTTGTCGTAGTCCGAGGTGGTCTCCTCGATCTGCTGCTTGATCTGGGCGACGCGGCCCTGGATCTCTTCCTTCTTGCCGGCGCCGTCGACGATGGTGGTGTTTTCCTTGGAGATCGACACCTTCTTGGCGCGGCCGAGCATGTTGAGGCCGACGTTCTCGAGCTTGATGCCGAGGTCTTCCGAGATGACCTGGCCACCAGTGAGGATGGCGATGTCTTCCAGCATGGCCTTGCGGCGATCACCGAAGCCCGGCGCCTTGACGGCGGCGATCTTCAGGCCGCCACGCAGCTTGTTGACGACCAGCGTGGCCAGAGCCTCGCCTTCGACGTCTTCCGAGATGATGAGCAGCGGCTTCGAGGTCTGCACGACGGCTTCGAGAACCGGCAGCATGGCCTGGAGGTTGGAGAGCTTCTTCTCGTGGAGCAGGATGTAGGCGTCCTCGAGATCGGCAACCATCTTGTCGGCGTTGGTGACGAAGTAGGGCGACAGGTAGCCGCGGTCGAACTGCATGCCTTCGACGACTTCGAGTTCGGTCTCGGCGGTCTTGGCTTCCTCGACCGTGATGACGCCTTCGTTGCCGACCTTCTGCATCGCTTCCGCGATCATGGCGCCGACCGACTCGTCGCCGTTGCCGGCGATCGTGCCGACCTGGGCAACCTCTTCCGAGGTCTTGATCTTCTTGGCGTTCTTGATCAGCGTCGCGACGACGTCGGTGACGGCGAGGTCGATGCCGCGCTTCAGGTCCATCGGGTTCATGCCGGCGGCAACCGCCTTGTGGCCTTCCTGGACGATCGACTGCGCCAGAACGGTCGCGGTCGTGGTGCCGTCGCCGGCAATGTCGTTGGTCTTCGAAGCAACTTCGCGGACCATCTGTGCGCCCATGTTTTCGAACTTGTCTTCGAGCTCGATTTCCTTGGCGACGGTGACGCCGTCCTTGGTGATGCGCGGGGCGCCGAACGACTTGTCGATGACGACGTTGCGGCCCTTCGGACCCAGCGTGACCTTCACCGCGTCGGCGAGGATGTTGACACCGCGCAGCATGCGCTCGCGGGCATCACGGGAGAATTTTACGTCTTTGGCAGCCATTTTGTACTCCTGGGCATTTCGCCCGAAATTCAGATTGGATGGTACGGATGAAAGGCGGCGGCGTGTTAGCCGATGATGCCCATGATGTCGGCTTCCTTCATGATCAGAAGGTCTTCGCCATTGAGCTTGACTTCGGTGCCCGACCACTTGCCGAACAGGATGCGGTCGCCAGCCTTGACGTCCAGCGGGACCAGCTTGCCGGCTTCGTCGCGGGCGCCGGAACCAACGGCGATGATCTCGCCTTCCTGCGGCTTTTCCTTTGCCGTGTCGGGGATGATGATCCCGCCGGCGGTCTTGGATTCGGATTCGACCCGGCGAACGACCACGCGGTCATGAAGCGGGCGGAACTTCGACTTTGCCATTTTTTCTTCCTCGATGAGAACGGTGGGAAAAGCGTCCGGCAGCGCCGGACAACCTACAAAGCTCGGCTATGCCGGACCTACTGTTAGCACTCACCAAGGACGAGTGCTAACATGGTGACGGCATAAGGCCTAGGCTGGGGCTAGTCAAGACAAGAGGTGGGCGATCACGATATTCCGGGCGATGCAGGCCTGAAAGAGTTCGAGCGAATCGATGGTGTTCGGAAGCTCGGCCCGAAAGATAATATCCGCCCTTTCGGATCGCTAACCCCTTGGGCCTTCAGCGATGCGCAAGCGCCGTTTCGTTGCACCGGAGAGAGCGAGTGTGAGGCGCTGAGCATCTAGTAGCGACCGAGACGTGCCCAGCTTTTGCGTGGGGTGGCCATGCGGGATGTCTCCTGTAGCATTATCGCCCGCACCAGAGGCTTGCCCGTTTATTGGACTGTATTTCTATCCATAGGGTGGATGCATCTCATCGAAACAAACGATTTTCTCAATCTTCCGGAATCTCGCATTGACAGCACCTCACACGTCCTGATTGCCCGCTACCCTCATCGTGTGACAACTGCGAAAAAAGAGCCTGAAAGGAGAAGATCTTTCCATGAGCTCAGACGTGCGATGGAAGTTGCCGCGGGAAAATGAGCTGCAGTTGGATGCCAACGCCTCAGAGCAACCGGAACTCATCCGGTCTCCATAATCCGATTGGTGTTGGTGGGTTGCACAAGCCTGGTCAGGGACGATTTTTGCGACGTGACTGGCAGAGGTATGGCGCCGCACCCACGTCAAAAGGCATTGCTATGGAAAGGAACACAATGGCTGATCAACTCGCAACGGAAATCATTGCCACGATCAAGAACCGCGTCGAATCGGAGAGCGGCGAGAGTGCGTCCATCATCGGCGAAATAACGACTGCCACGGAACTGACCTCGCTCGGAGTCGATTCGCTGGGTCTGGCGGATCTCCTCTGGGATGTGGAGCAGGCCTACGACATCAAGATCGACATGAACGCGGCGGATGCCTGGTCGAATCTCAAGAATGTCGGCGACATGGTGGAAGCTGTCCGCAGTTTGCTCGCGAAGGGGGTCTGATTGGACAGGCGAGTCGTCATTACTGGGATGGGCGGGCTTTGCGGCCTAGGCAACAACGCCGCCTCTATCTGAAAAGAGATGCGCGAAGGTCGCTCCGCCATCCGCCCGATGGTCACTTCTGCGCTTCATGAGATGAAGGGCACTGTCGGTACCGAGATCAAGGAGCTGCCCAAGCACGACATCGGCCGCAACCAGCTCGTCTCCATGGACCGCCACAGCTTGCTCGCTGTGCTTGCAGCGCGCGAAGCCATGCAACACGCCGGACTTTCCTGCGATGAGGGAAATCCGTATCGCTTCGGCGCGACAGTGGGCGTCTGCGGCTGGGGAACGGTCGAAGAAACCTACCGCGACCTCCTTTTGGGCGGGGCGAAGCGTGCTGGCATTTACACTGCACCAAGGGGGTTGCCGAGCGCCGCTGCCAGCCAGGTCAGCATGAGTCTCGGCCTGCGCGGCCCGGTCTTTGCCATCGCCTCCGCATGCGCATCAGCCAACCATGCGATCGCTTCGGCCGCGGATCAGATCAGGCTCGGCCGGGCCGACGGGATGCTTGCCGGAGGCGCCGAAGCGCCGCTCGTATGCCTTCAGATGAAGGCATGGGAAGCAATGCGCGCGCTCGCTCCGGATACTTGCCGGCCCTTCTCCGCCGACAGGAAGGGAGTGGTGATAGGCGAGGGTGCGGGCATGGCCGTGCTGGAAAGCTATGAGCATGCCGCCGTACGCGGTGCCACAATGCTTGCCGAGATCGCAGGCATCGGCCTTTCCGGCGACGCCTTCCACATCGTCGCGCCGTCTATCGAGGGGCCGGAGGCCGCGATGCGCGCTTGCCTTGCCGACGACGGGCTGAATGCCGAGGACGTGGACTACCTCAACGCCCACGGCACCGGCACCAAGGCCAACGATCAGACCGAGACGGCGGCGATCAAGCGCGTCTTCGGAGACTATGCCTATTCGATGTCGGTCTCGTCCACCAAGTCCATGCACGCGCATTGCCTGGGCGCAGCGAGCGCACTTGAAATGATCGCCTCCGTGATGGCGATCCGGGAGGGCGTCGTGCCGCCGACCGCTAATTATCGCGAGCCAGATCCCGATTGCGATCTCGACGTCACGCCCAATGCGGCGCGCGAGCGCAAAGTGCGCGTGGCACTGAGCAACGCCTTCGCCATGGGCGGCATGAACGCAGTTCTGGCGTTCAAGCAGGTGTAAAAGCGATGCGAGATGCCTCCAGTGACTCTATCTTCGGATCCAAATGCTTGCCGGATCACGATTGTGAAGGACCTGCCCCTTGGACCGCCTCGGTGAATGCGCCAAGTGGCAGCGGAAGCTGGACAAGCCGGGCCCCATTTTTTGGTAAAATTCTCAACTGTTGAAGCGACGTGGACGTACCGCTACCCGGAAGGTTAAGCGAGGCCCTTCGAGTCCGGCTCGGGGGCCTGTCCAAAGCTGTACCCGATAATGTCTGGAAGGCGCATGGCCGCCAGTGACCGCTTCCGTGCGAAGCCGGTCCTTAGAAAGGGAATCGATAAATGTTTGATCTGACCGGCCGCAACGCGCTCGTCACCGGAGCAAGCGGTGGAATCGGCGAGGCCGTGGCGCGGGCGCTGCACGCGCAGGGCGCAACCGTCGGCCTGCACGGCACGCGTGTCGAAAAGCTCGAGATGTTGGCTGCCGAGCTTGGCGGGCGGACAAGACTGTTTCCGGCGAACCTCTCGAACCGCGACGAGGTCAAGGCGCGGGGCGCAAACGCGGAAGCCGAACTCGAAGGCGTCGACATACTGGTCAACAATGCCGGCATCACCAAGGACGGGCTTTTTATCCGCATGTCGGACGCGGACTGGGACGCGGTACTCGAGGTCAACCTGACCGCCGTGGTCCGGCTCACCCGCGAACTGACCCATTCGATGAGGCGCCGCCGCAACGGCCGCATCATCAACATCACCTCCGTGTCCGGCGTAACCGGCAATCCCGGCCAGGCGAACTATTGCGCGTCAAAGGCTGGCATGATCGGCATGTCGAAATCGCTGGCGCAGGAGATCGCGACACGCGGCGTGACGGTGAACTGCGTGGCGCCGGGCTTCATCGAATCGGCCATGACCGACAAGCTGAACGACAAGCAGAAACAAGCGATCATGGCCGCCATTCCGGCCAGGCGCATAGGCACCGGCGTGGAAGTCGCCTCGGCTGTGGTCTACCTGGCCTCGAACGAGGCCGCCTACATCACCGGCCAGACCATTCATGTGAACGGCGGCATGGCAATGATTTAGCCTGAAAAGTTCAGTGCGCCCCGATGACGCGTATCAACAGTGGAGGAAGGTTCCCACCCAGATAGCTGTCGGTTGGTCTGGCAACTGACGAGCGGGTCGGTCGGGGCAACTGGCCGGGTCGAAGCCTCGTGATAAAGGCTGCCTTTGGGGCCGCGGCTAGACAAGCTCTTTGAAACGCATGCTTTCCTATCCATAGCATGGATGCATTCATCGAAACAAAGGATTTTGCCCATTCTGCAGAACGTCGCATAGAAAGATTTCAAAGATGTAAGCCAAAGGTAATTATCGATGTTTGTATTGGCTCCGAGCTGTATTTTTGTGATGTACGCCTTCCGGCGTGCTCGGAACACAACGGAGTCGCATGTTCATTGCGGCTAGTTTCTTCGGTGACCTGCGCAAGCTACATCGAGCCGGCTCGATGCGACAAGCGTCCCCCTGCTAGGCGCTTCCCCAACAAAACAGCAACAAAGATGAGGTCTTTCCATGTGCTCTGACGTGCGGTGGAGGTTGTGCTGGGAAAATGAGTTGCAACAGGCCGATCATGTCGAACTCTCCGAGTTTTTCCGAAAGACCTACGGACCGACTGGGGCCTTCAACGCAGAGCCATTCGAAGGCGGCCGTAGCTGGGCCGGTGCGAGACCGGAGCTCCGCGCAATCAGCTACGACGCGTACGGCGTAGCGGCTCATATCGGCATACTACGCCGCTTTATCAAAGTTGACGAGGTCGAGCTCCTGGTGGCCGACCTGGGGTTGTACGGGGTGCGACCGGATCTTGAGGGACAAGGGATCAGTCATTCAATGCGCCTTGTATATCCAGTGTTGCAGCAGCTTGGGGTTCCATTCGCTTTCGGCACCGTTCGGCACGCGATGCGGAACCATATGGAGAGGTTCTGCAGAGACGGCCTGGCGGCGATTGTGTCGGGCGTTCGTGTGCGGTCCACTCTCGCAGATGTGTATCTCGACCTGCCGCCCACGCGCGTCGAGGACGTGCTCGTCGTGGTTGTGCCGATTGGACGCTCGATGAGCGAGTGGCCGTCCGGCACCCTGATCGTTCGGAACGGTCCGGAGCTATGAAACATCTTGAAGGTGCCGGGTGATGGCGCTGAGGCACCAGAGCGGCGGATTTTCTGCTGAGCTACTCGGACTGAATACGCGTTCCCATTCACGTTAGCTGTGGATAATAAGGCTGAATTAACATGCAAAATCTGCGCATCTAAGTCGATCCGAGCACGAGGTTGCGCGCGCACGGACTTTGCGGACCTCAATCGCCGTCACCCTGAAATCGACGAGGCATCGGCTATCCCAAAATTGGGGCTTGACGTTACGTAAGGTCCCATGTTTTCCGATGTGCGGGAACGGCTTCCAGTCTCATCCTAAGGGCGACGAAAATGAGGGGCAGTAATGGTGGCTGGCGAACCTAATGACGTGCGCGTCAAGCGGTGCGGTGGGGGATGGGTCGTTCATACTGTTGAGGACGGCAAACTGACAGTTCTTCGGTTCAAGACACAGTCTCCCGCCGAAAATTTCGCCGATGGCCAACGAGCCAGGCTCGGCCTTGCTGCCAAGCCGCCGATCGACGAACGCTGATATGCAACCGGATCAGGCGTTAGATGGCTGGTGAGCCCATGGTGCCGGCGGGAAACACTTTGCCGAAGGCCCACCTCAGTGCTGCTTGCGACCGTTCGGCTAGCCATATTCGCGATGATGGTTGGCACCGCTGCCGATGCGGAAGACGATGGCCTGCTTGATCGACACGGCGGCAAAGATCATGAAAAGCCAGGTCGTCAAGGACCCAGCCGCGGCGCTTGAGAAGGCAGCAAGAATTTGCAAGCCGCCACCGCAAGTAACCTGAGACAAGGGTCAGACATGCAAACCGCTGTTCGCCGATCAGCAGATGCGAGACATTGCGCCATCCCACGAAGGCCCACGGTGCCCAAGGCGCAGTGGGCATCAGCCTTTCGAAGCTGAGCGTCAGCAACTTCGTCGAGTCTTAGACTAGACGCTCTTCAGTGCCGAGCACGTTGCAACGGGGCGAAGAGGCTCGCACATCTGTGGAGCGCGGCTCACGCCCCGGAGACCAGGGCAGGAATGACCAAAGGCTCATCCGCCTCGTCAAGAATCGCGAAACTGTAACGGCCGTCTGTGTCAATATCGACGGAGTAGCTCAGGCGGTCGAGTATGTGGTTATCCTGGTCGAACGTGACGATCCGCGGCTTCAGCGAAGTGATATGCGCTTCGTCCAGGTAGATGGAGCTGCAGACGATAATCGGGTCGTCGGGCTGACAGGTGCGAGCCGCCGCTCCGTTGAGGATGCAGCACCGTGAACCGCGCTCGCCGAGGATGACATAGGTCGAAATCCGCGCACCGGAATTCTTATTCCATATCTCCACGAATTCCATCGGCAGGATCCCGGCTGCCTCGCAGTGGTCGGGGTCGAGCGTTATCGAACCATGGTAGTTGAGGTTCGCTTCGGTGACGTGAATGCCGTGCAGCTTGCCGGCCACTATTTTTCGCATTGGTTCTGTTGTCCTCATCATCATACAAGGTGAATCTTGGCAGCTGGTTCGCTCGGCTAAATTCCGACGACGAGGGCACCGCCGCTGAGGCCCGCGCCCGCCGCCGCCAGAAGAATTTTCTCGCCCGGCCGAAACGGCTGCATCCGATGGGCCAGCGACAGCGAGAGCGGGATCGTTGCGGCGGAAGAATTGCCATAGTCGGCGATCGTCTTGACGATCGCGTGATCGGCTATGCCTAGGTTCCTCCCGACCGCGTCGAAAATGCGGGCGTTGGCCTGATGCGGCACGAACCGATCGATATCCTGCGGCCGCATTTGGGCTGTAGCGAGCGCGTCCTCCGAGCAGGCAGTCATCATCTCGACCGCCTTGCCGAACACTTCACGGCCGTCGGTGATCGTCATGCGGATCTGCTCGAGATCGAGGTCGCCATGGAACGGTCTGTTGCTTCCTCCCGCCGGAATCTGGATCAGCCCGTAGCGCGAGCCGTCGGAATCCACCGAAGCGCCGAGAATGCCTCGATCCGGGTCATCGCACGGACCAATCACCACGGCGCCGGCGGCATCGGCAAACAGCACGGCGCTGGCGCGCTCGGCCGGATTGATGCGGCGGCTGAGGATGTTAGCAGCAATGACAAGGCTCGCTTTGCCGTGGAGGCGGGTAAAGCCTTCGGCAAACATCAGCGCATAGATGAAGCCGGCGCAGGCACCGGTCAGATCGATCGCTCCAGCACGACCCAGTCCCAGCCGATGTGCGACCAGTGGCGCGCTCGGCGGCAGGAGGTGATCGGGTGTCGAGGTGGCGAGCAACAGCAGGCCGATGTCGCTCCGGTTGATGCCCGCATTTGCCAGCGCCATGTCGCCGGCATGCGCGGCAAGGCCCGACAGCGTGTCTTCGTCCGTTGCCCAGAAGCGCGACCGAATCCCGGTGCGCCGCTCGATCCAGCCGGGTTCAAGCCCGAGACGATCTTCGATTTCCGGGTTCTCCACCTTGCGCGCCGGCGCATGATGACCAAACCCGAGAATGCGCGACGACCGGCTCATGGCTTTGAGCCGAAGCGTTCGCCGGCCTCCTCGATGGCGTCATAGAGCCCGTCCAACTCGTCTCCGGTGATGCAATAGGGTGGCAGAAGATAGAGGACATTGCCGAGCGGGCGCACAAGCAGGCCGCGCTCAAGGAAGAATGCGCGCAGTTTTGGCCCGATTTCGGCCAGATAGCCGGCAGAGTCGGTACGCAGATCGAGGGCGGCGATCGTGCCGGTCGCCCGGCTGTCGGAGAAATATGGATTGTCCCGGAAGCGTTGAAGCCCGGCGGCCTGCTTCGCGCTCAGGGCCGCGATCCGCTCGGCCACCGGCTCGTCCTGCCAGATCTCGATATTGGCAAGTGCTGCCGCGCAGGCGATCGGATTGGCGGTGTAGGAGCTCGAGTGGAAAAAGGTCTTCTTGCGGTCCTCGGAATAGTGAGCCTGGAAGATGGCGTCATTGGCAAGTGTGGCGGCCAGCGGGATGGCACCGCCGGTCAAGCCCTTCGAGGTGCACAGGATATCAGGAGATATGGACGCCTGCTCGCAGGCAAACATGGTTCCGGTGCGTCCCCAGCCGGTCATAACCTCGTCTGCGATCAAGAGCGTGCCGGAGGCCTCAGTGATCTTCTTCAATTCAGCCAGAACCGAAGCCGGATACATCAGCATGCCGCCAGCGCCGAGCACGAGCGGCTCGACGATCAGCGCGGCGACGCGCCGGTCACGGCTGACAGCCTCGAAACGATCCAGCGTTTCCTGCTCGCGGCCGGCGGCCGGGAAGGGGATGGTGTCGACCTCAAAGAGCAAAGGCTCGTAGGCGGCGTTGAACACGCCGCGGGCGCCGACGCTCATCGTGCCGATGGTGTCGCCATGGTAGCTGTGCTCCATGACGGCAATGCGCGAGCGCGGCGCGCCGAGGTTGCGGAAATAGCCGAGCGCCATTTTCAACGCGACTTCGACGGAGGTCGAGCCGCTGTCGGAATAGAACACCCGGTCGAGGCCGGGCGGGGCGAGGCCGACAAGCGCCTCTGCCAGCTGCTCGGCCGGCTCGTGGGTGAAGCCGGCGAAGATGATCTGGTCGAGGCTCGACGCGGTCGTCTCGATGGCCTTCATGATGCGGGGATGGCGGTGGCCATGGGTGACGACCCACCAGGAGGAAATCGCGTCCAGGATGCGGGAGCCGTCGGCCTTGTGAAGATAGGCGCCTTCCGTCCGGACAATCTCGGGGATTGCCGGCTCGAGCGCGTGCTGGGTGAAGGGATGCCAGACTCGAGACTGCGTCATCATTCGCCTCCTGCGATCGCTGTGAGGTCGAAGCCGGCAACCATCGCTTCCCTCAGCGTCTCACTTGTCAGCGGATCGAGAAGCGGCAGTCTGCCAAGCTGGCGCACGCCGCTGAATTCCACGATCGTCCTCTGCGTATCGGCCACCTCATCGCCGATGAAGGCGATGCCGATGAGCGGGATGGAACGGGCCCTGAGCGCTTCGATCGACAGCAAGGTGTGATTGATCGTGCCGAGCGTGGTGCGGGCGCACAGAATGACCGGCATCCGCCACTGTGCGAATATGTCGACGAACTTGGTGCGCCGGTTGAGCGGCACCATCAGTCCCCCGGCACCTTCGATGACGATCGGACCCGGCAAGTCCGGAAGCGAGAGCTTTGCCACGTCTATCGCGACGCCGTCGAGTTCGGCTGAACGATGCGGCGACAGCGGCTCCTTCAGGCGATACACTTCGGGCAGGACGCGCCCCATCGGCAGGCCGGCGAGCCGTTCCACAACCTCGCTGTCGGTTTCGCCGTCGAGGCCCGATTGCACCGGCTTCCAGTAGAAACCGTCGAGCAGGCCGGCGAGTCCTGCCGAAAACACTGTCTTGCCAATTCCGGTATCTGTTCCGGTGACGACGATGCGCTTGGTCATGTCGGCTCCGGTCATGTTTGGGCCAACACCTCAACGAGCGCCTCGACCATGGCGGAAATGTCGGCTGCGCCGACGTTGAGCGTCAGCGAAATACGCAGCCGCGACGTGCCCTCGGGAACGGTCGGCGGACGAATGCCACGTATGTCGAAACCGCGAGCCTGCAATGCCGCCGCCACCGCCATGGCGCGCCTGTTGTCGCCGATGACAAATGGCTGGATCTGCGAGCCGCTGGGTACCACGCCGCAACGCTCGGCCAGTTGGCGGCCCGCGAAGGCAACGCGTTCCTGCAACTGAACGCGGCGCACGGGCTCGTCGGACAGCATGGCGAGCGCTTCGCGCACTGCCACTGCCATCAGTGGCGATGGCGCGGTGGCGTAGATGAATGGCCGGCAGCGATTGACGAGATAGTCGCACAGCGTTCGTGGTGCGGTGACAAGCGCGCCGGAGGCGCCAAGCGCCTTGCCGCATGTATGGAGCGCGATGATGTTGTCACGGCCCTCGAACGCGGCGGCCAGCCCCCGGCCGTCCGGCCCCCATACACCCGTGGCGTGCGCCTCGTCGACCACGATGAATGCTTCATGCCGATCGGCAAGCGCGACGAGGCTCTCCATCGGCGCGCGGTCGCCATCCATGCTGTAGAGGCTTTCGACGGCGATCCAGACGCTGCCCATGCCGCCGTCGGCGCGCCAGCGGGTGATCGCATCCTCGACGGCATCGACGTCGTTGTGCGCGGTGAGCTTGAACTCGGCGCGGCCACCGCGGGCCCCCTCATGCATGCTGGCATGAGCAAGCTCGTCGAGGATCAAGAGGTCGCCCTTTTGCGGCAGCGTCGTCAGCAGAGCGAAGTTGGCGATGTAGCCGCTGCCGAAGAACAGCGCGCGCTCGGCTCCGAAGAACGCCGCCGCGTCCGCCTCCAATTGCTCATGCTCCGGTGCATGGCCGCGCAACAGCCGCGATCCGGTCGCGCCCACCGGCGTGCCCCGCGCAATCGCCGCCGCAACCGCCTCGCCAAGTCTTTTGGAGGCGGCAAGTCCGAGATAGTCGTTCGACGAGAAGTCGAGCCCGGCGCGCGGCACAAGTGTGCGCAGCCGGTCCTTGCGCGCCAGTCCCTGCAAGGTCGCGTCATAGCGGGCAAGTTGTGCCCCGTTCATTGCGCCCCGAGTTCCATCGGCTCGATGCCGAGACGGCGGAACAGAAGGCTATCCTTGTCCTCGCCCGGATTGTTCGCCGTCAGCAGCGTGTCGCCGACGAAGATCGAGTTGGCGCCGGCAAAGAAGCACAGTGCCTGCATCTCGTCGGTCATGGCGGTGCGGCCGGCCGAAAGCCGGACATGCGATTTCGGCATCATGATGCGCGCCAGCGCGATCACGCGCACGAATTCGATCGGCTCGATGGGTTTAGCTTCGGCCAGCGGGGTGCCGTCGATCGGGATCAGCATGTTGATCGGAACGCTTTCGGGATGCTCCGGCAGATTGGCCAGCGTCACCAGCATGTCGATTCGGTCGATTGGCTCCTCGCCCATGCCGACGATGCCGCCGCAGCAGACCTTGATGCCGCTGTCGCGGACATTGGCCAACGTATCCAGCCGGTCGGCAAACGTGCGGGTCGAAATGATCTCGCTGTAGTAGCGCTCCGACGTGTCAATGTTGTGGTTATAGTAGTCGAGGCCCGCCTGTTTCAGTCGAGCGGCCTGCTCGAGATCGAGCATGCCGAGCGTCATGCAGCTCTCCATGCCCAGCGCCTTGACGCCTTCGACCATCGCCACCACCGCATCCATGTCGCGCGCCTTGGGGTTTCGCCAGGCAGCACCCATGCAATAGCGGGTGGCGCCGGCGTCACGCGCCTTGGTCGCCTCGGCGATGACGCGCCTGACCTCCATCAGCTTCGACGCCTTCAAACCGCTTTCGTGATGCGCAGACTGGCTGCAATAACCGCAATCCTCGGGGCATCCGCCGGTCTTGATGCTGAGCAGCCGGCTGAGCTGGACCTTGTTGGGATCGAAATTCTGGCGATGCACGGTCTGCGCTTGAAACAAAAGGTCGTTGAAGGGCGCGTCGTGGAGCGCCTGGGCTTCCGCTCGCGTCCAGGGGGGAAGCGCCCAACCGATTGGATCCGAGGTCAGGTCTGGGCTGAGTTCGTTCATAAGGTCTTGTTCTCCATAATCTTCCGTCCTTGGCCTGGAGCGTTGCAGTGGATGCTGAAGACAAGGCGCATGCCAGCGGGAAGTCTTCTATCGAAACGCGTGAGCGGACTCTCCAACTGCTGCCCGCAGGCTCAACTCACGTCATCCGTGGGGATTACGGTTTCCGTTATTTTACTTTGAGCACAGGAATGCTCCTTTCTGATCGCGTCGCAGGATTCGGTGAAGGCGACGTCCAGCAGATAACCCAGAAGTTCCAGCCCGTGAGAGGCCGCCAACTGGCGCATCTCGTCGAGTCGGCAGATGATGACGCCAAGGGCTGCGACGCGGCTTTCTGTGCCTTGCTGGTCCGTCCCTCCCGCCTCCGTTGTTGAAGCGTGTCGCTTGGCGCCGAGAAGGCTTGCGTCGGCTGTTGGTGGAACCGGGGACGTGCTGACGCAGGTTAGCCTGCCACCAAAGGAGTTCCTGCGATCCCGGTTCATGTCCTCTCCATCAGTTCAGATGCCTGTTGCAATTTCGGTCGGCCGGCATGTCGAGACCGATGTCGAGAATGGGCGCGCTGTGGGTAAGCCAGCCGACCGATATGAGGTCGACGCCGGTCGCCGCAATTGCCGTGGCGCTCGCCCGCGTTACCCGGCCCGAAGCCTCGGTGATCGCGCGGCCACCGACCATAGCCACAGCCTGCGCAAGGTCCTCGACCGACATGTTGTCGAGGAGCACGGCGTCGACGCCCGCTGTAAGCGCGATCTCCAACTGGTCCAGCCTGTCGACCTCGACCTCGATCTTGACCATGTGACCTATGGCGCTACGCGCCCGCTCGATTGCGGTGCGGATATCGCCGGCAATGGCGATATGGTTGTCCTTGATCAGTACGGCGTCATCGAGCGCGAAGCGGTGATTGGCGCCGCCGCCCGCTCGCACCGCATATTTTTCCAGGACACGCAGGCCGGGCGTTGTCTTTCGCGTGCACACGATCTTTGCGTTATAGCCGCGCACCGCGTTTACGAGCGTAGCCGTTGCCGTCGCGATGCCGCTGAGCTTGCACAAGAAATTGAGCGCCGTGCGCTCTGCGGTCAGCAAGCTGCGGGCCGGCCCGCTTACGATCGCAATCGTCTCTCCGGCCGAAACCTTACCGCCTTCAGGACACCGCAGCTGCATGCTGATCCCGGGATCAACCAGCAGGAAGGCAAACATGACCAAATCGAGCCCGGCAACAACGCCGGCCTGCCGGGCATTCAACGCCAGCGTCGCTTTGCAATCGGCGGGGATTATCGCATCGCTCGTGATGTCGCCGGCTCTGCCCAAATCTTCCAGCAGGGCGTAGCGCACGATGGGCTCCATGATGATCTGTGGAAGCGGTGCAAGTGAAGTCATGTCAACGGCTCCGTTCGGATGCTTGCCATCTGAGCGTGACGGCATTCTCAAAAGCTGTGCAGAGCGTCAGTCGCGAAGGGAGGGCGGCGGCATCGCGCCCGGGGAAATCAGACCGATAATGCGAACCGCGGCTCTCTTCGCGTCGAAAAGCTGCGATCGCCATCAACAGTGCCACCAGGGCCGGATCGGCCGCGGCCGTCTCGCCGACAGAGATCGGCAGCAGTGTCGCGACCGTGTCGCGCAATGATTTCCCATTCCGAACAATGCCAAGCGCATTGGACACAATCGGGCGAATAGGTGAAGGGTCGGGCCGGATGGGAACAGTTGCCGGAAGCCTAGGCCACTGCCAACCCGCAGAGGTAGCCGCGACGCTTTCAGCCACCCAGGCGGCGGTTGCAACCGCTTCGGTCAGCGAGTTGCTGGCAAGCCGGTTGGCGCCATGCAGTCCTGTGCATGCGACTTCGCCACAGGCCCACAGGCCGCTAACGGAAGTTCGCCCCTCGGCGTCAACGGCCACGCCGCCCATGTGATAGTGAGCAGCGGGACGCACGGGAATGGGTTCCACCGCCGGATCGATGCCGGCATGCTTGCAAATAGCGTCGATTGCCGGAAAGCGCCTTGCGAATTTCTGCCCGAGACAATGTCGGGCATCGAGATAGACGCCATGCCCGGCGGCGAGCTGATCCGAGATCGCCCGCGCAACCACATCGCGCGATGCGAGTTCTGCCCCAGGCGTGTCTGCCAGGAAGCGATGGCCGTGCTCATCGATCAGCACCGCGCCTTCGCCACGCACTGCTTCGCTGACAAGCGGCATTGGCCGGCGCGCAATGTCGAGGGCCGTCGGGTGGAATTGCACGAATTCGAGATCGGCTAGTTCCGCGCCAGCACAGGCTGCAAGCGCCAGGCCGTGCCCGAATGAGGAGAGCGGGTTGGTTGTATCGCAAAACAGGCCGCCTATACCACCGGTGGCCAGCACCACGCGGCGTGTGGGCAATGCGAACACGGCGCCATGCAGGACAGTCAGCAAGCCCACAATGCTGCCTTCCGCGACAACCAAGCGAAGCGCTGTCATGCCTTCCATGATCGTGATCGAACGGGTTCGCCGCGCCACGCCGAGCAGCGCCCGAAACAACTCGCGGCCAGTTGCGTCGCCGGCGGCGTGCACGATGCGGCGACGCGAATGCGCCGCTTCCAGGCCCAGCCGTAGCCTCCCGTCTAGCGACCGGTCGAAAGGAGCACCAAGACGAATGAGGTTCTCGACGGCTTGAGGTACGGCCTCTACCACCCGCCTGGCCATTTGTTCGTCGCAAAGCCCATCGCCGGCAGCAAGCGTATCGGCGAGGTGCAGGTCGGGGCTGTCGTCCTCCCCCAGACTCGCTGCGAGCCCGCCTTGGGCGAGCGTGCTCGAGGCTTCGGTTCCGAGCGGGGTCCCGGACAGAAGGACGACTGTTTGCGGCGCCAAGTGTAGCGCCGTCATGAGCCCGGCGATACCAGCGCCGATGATGACCGGCGCTCCGCCAATGTGATGGATGTCCGCCGTCATACAAAGAGCATGCGTTCCACGGCCCAGCGGGCCCGTTCAGCGACATGAGGATCGATCGTGACGACGTGGCGGTTCTCCTCGAGCGCGGTCCGGATGTTGGCGAGCGTGATGCGCTTCATATGCGGGCACAGATTGCATGGGCGCACGAAATCTACTTCCGGATGCTCGACCGCGACGTTGTCGCTCATGGAACATTCCGTCATCAGCACCACACGCGCCGGCCTATGCCGCGCGACATAGTCGGACATCGCCGCCGTCGAGCCGGCGAAGTCGGCTTCCGCGACCACTTCAGGCGGACATTCGGGATGGGCAAGTATGCTGATGCCGGGATGGGCCTCACGCAGCTCGCGGATGTCGGCCGCCGTGAAGCGTTCATGCACCTCGCAGCGCCCCTTCCAGGCGATGATCTCGACTTTGGTTTGCGCCGCGATGTTCTTTGCCAGATATTCGTCGGGCAGCATGATCACGCGCGGGACCCGGAGCGACTTCACCACTGCGAGCGCGTTGCCCGAGGTGCAGCAGATGTCTGACTCGGCTTTCACCGCGGCGGAGGTGTTGACGTAAGTGACGACCGGAACGGACGGATAGCGCTGCCGCATCAGGCGTACGTCTTCGGCGGTGATCGAGTCCGCCAGCGAGCAGCCGGCGTTGAGGTCCGGGATGAGCACTGTCTTGTCGGGATTGAGCAGCTTGGCTGTTTCTGCCATGAAATGCACGCCGGCGATCACGATCACATCGGCGTCGACTGTCATCGCCTTGCGGGCCAGCGCCAGGCTGTCGCCGACGATGTCAGCCACGCAGTGAAAAATCTCCGGCGTCTGGTAGTTATGCGCCAGGATGACCGCATTCCGCTGTCGCTTCAGATTCAGGATTGCGTCGATATCCTCGACGAAGACCGACCACTCGATCCGTGGGATAACGCGCCGAACGCGGTCGTACAGTGAGGCGCTCGAAGGCAGGACGGCGCTCATCGAGCCTCCAGTTATAGTCCACCTGATTATAAGACGTTTATAATCGTTGTGACTATAAGGGGTGTCAAGCCCGTGCGAGCGGTAATTTTGTGCCGGCCACAGGCCTCTCGTCGAGAATAGTATGGTGGAAGCGGTAGAGCTGCGCAGGCCGGCCGCCGGTCTCGGCGGTCGTCGCCCCGGTCTTCTCAACCAGTTCCTGCTGCTCTATGAGCCGGCGAAAGTTCGGCTTGTTGATGAGCCTGCCGGAGAGCGCCTCCACAGTTCGCTGTAGCTGCAAAAGCGTGAAGAGCGGCGGCATCAGTTCGAACACAACAGGCCGGTATTTGATTTTGGAGCGCAGTCGCGCAATAGCCGTTGCCAGAATGCGGCGATGATCGGCGATCATCGATCTGCCCGGCACCGAAGCGAGGATGGCCGAAACTCCGCCGCGCTTCGCCTCCTCCACCAGGGTGGCTTCGTAGAGCAGCTCGTAGCGCTGCAGCGCGAGCTCTTCGTTCCATGCCCGGCCGTCCAAGGCAAAGGCAACCGCCGCTCGCCGTCGGCGATCGAAGCGCGTCGCGCCGTCGTCCGCGCCGTCCGCCCATTCGATAAGGCGCGGCCGCAATTCTTCCAGCACTATCGGGGGCCTGCCGGAGCGATGATCCTCCCAGGGGAAATAGTCGTACCAGCTGGCCCAACTGCGCCTGCCCGAGGCGCCCGTATCTTCTTCGCGGGTGAGTGCGAGATAGCTGATCGAGATCACGCGCTGGTTGGCGCCGACCCGATCGCGATCGGCAAAGGTGTAGAGCTGCTCGATATAACCGAGAGGCTGACCGGTCTGCAGTTCCACCCATGCCCTGAGGCCCGACTGGAGCGAACGATGAGCGAGCTCAAACGGGCCCGAGGGAAGGGCGCCGCCCTCTTCGATGGTCAGAACACAAGGTCCAGCGTCGTTCACGGCAACGACGACTGCGATGAGGTCCGCGTTGACGTCGTTGGTCTTGCCTATGGCTCTGCCTTTCCTTGGTCCCTTTGCCTGATCCATAGTTCCTGACCTACTTGGCAGAGCTCCGCCTGTCTAAACCGATTTAGTTCTGTTCTTTATCATACCACTCGTCGCGTCAACACCACGCGCTCTGGCGATTTTACCTCTTCGCACCTCGACAAAAATATGCCAAACGCGACACTGGCCGTGGGTGACGCTGGGTGAGGAGAGACGTGGATTGAGCGCCGCAGGTGTCGTCAAGGCGATCACGCCGCCGAACATCCGTGCGCGAAAGGGCAGCACGCCGCTGGTCTGCCTGACGGCCTACACCACGCCGGTCGCAAGGTTGGTTGACGGCCACTGCGACATCGTTCTTGTCGGCGACAGCGTCGGCATGGTTCTCCACGGCCTTCCCTCCACGCTCAGTGTCACGCTCGATATGATGATCATGCACGCCAAGGCGGTTCGGCGGGGAATGGAGCGGGCGCTCCTGGTCGTCGACATGCCGTTCGGCTCGTACGAGGAAAGCCTAGAGCAGGCCTTCCGCAATTCCGCGCGCCTTATGGCGGAGACCGGATGCGCTGCGGTCAAGCTCGAGGGCGGCGCGACGATCGCCGAGACGATTCGCTTCCTCACAGCGCGCGGAATCCCGGTCATGGCGCATGTCGGCCTGACGCCGCAGGCGGTCAACGTGTTTGGCGGATATCGCGTGCAGGGCAGGGGCGAGGATGCCGAGCGCATTTGGCGCGATGCTCTTGCGGTCAGCGAGGCTGGCGCCTTTTCCGTCGTACTGGAAAAAGTGCCCGAACCGCTCGCCCGCCGCATCACCGAGAAAATCCCAATCCCGACGATCGGCATCGGCGCCTCGGCGGCCTGCGACGGGCAGATCCTGGTCGTCGACGACATGCTGGGCCTGTTCGGCGACTTCCGCCCGAAATTCGTCAAGCGCTATGTCGAACTGGGAGAGGCCGCTTCGGCAGCGATCGAGGCCTACGCGTGCGACGTGAAGGAGCGCCGGTTTCCGGCGGCCGAACATGTCTTCGGCGATGAACCGAAAGCCATCAAAGGAGGAGAAGCGACATGAGCACACCGATCGTCCGGACCGCCGAGTCGCGCAAATCCGTGGCGGCATGGCGCAGGCAGGGCATGAAGGTCGCGGTCGTGTCAACCATGGGCGCCCTTGCATGAAGGCCATCTCAGCTTGGTGCGCGCCGCACTTCAGCGCGCCGACCGGGTGATCCTTACCCTCGTCGCAATTGAACGACGCAGACGAGAGTGGTTGCCACCGTGGTCTCGGTGAGAGGGGTGAGCGGCGGCCTGTGCGGCGCGGCCCAAGCCATTTCGACGGCGTGGGGGAGATTGGTGACGAAGCTCTTTTTCCAGACCGGCGCCGTCCGCCTTCTTCGGGGAGAAGGATTTTCAGCGTTGCAAGTGCCCCGGCTTGCCCGCGACCTCGACATACCGATCGGGATCATCGCCTTTCCGACAAGGCGCGAAGCCGATGGCTTGGCGATGTCGTCGCGCAACTCTCAGGCTGTCGGCCGCACAGCACAGAGCGTGGCGGCGCCAAAGCGAAATTCTCTTGAAGCGGCCGAGAGGTTGGCACCGCCACGCGAAGCTGTATTCGCCGCGGCGACGCGATCCTTGCCGCCGGCTACAGAGTCGTTGAATATCTCGAATTACGGGCCGGCGCCGAGAGGAGGCTGCACCGCCTCACCGAGCCGAACCAACGCACGCTTGATTTGTCCCAGCTCTTCGCCTCGTTCGCTATGTCGCGGCCCGACATACTGAAGTTCGACAGCCGGTTCAGAGATTCTTGATCTCGATACCGTATTTCCTCAGCGCGTAGCCAATCTGGCGCGGCGTCAGTCTAAGCAGGCGCGCTGCCTTTGCCTGTACCCAGCCGGATCTTTCCATGGCCGCGATGAGACGCTCGCGATCGGTCATCTGCGCGTCGCTTACGAGGGCTACCCGAACAGGCGCTGGCAGTGCCTGCTGGCTGTCAACGGGCGGGGCCGCAAAGGCGGCCGAAGCAAAATCACCAGACGAACGCATGGCCGGGTTCAGTGGCGATGGTGCGATCGGCTCCGATTTCGGCGCAGTCTCCTTCGATGCGTGCTTCCATAGCATCGCGGAAAGGCATCGGCCGTGGCAGCAGTCAAAGTCGTTTCTGCCGATTGACGCTCCCGCTGCCAGGGTCGCTGTCCTCTGCACGCAATTTTCAAGCTCGCGGACATTTCCGGGAAAAGCACAGTTCATCAGCACTTCAGTCGCACTCGCATCGAAGACCATCGTACGGCCGTTCTCGCTGTTGAAATTCTTGAGAAACTCAGCGGCAAGAAGCGGAATATCACCGCGCCTTTCGCGCAATGGCGGCACCAGCAAGGGAACAACGCTGATGCGGTAATAAAGGTCGGCGCGAAACTCGTTCCTTGCAACCGCGTCTTCCAGGTTCCTGTTCGTGGCAGCAATCACGCGAACGTCGACCTTAATCGTCTGGTTGCTGCCGACGCGCTCGAACTCCTGCTCTTGCAGCACGCGCAGCAGCTTTGCCTGGAACGAGGCCGAAATCTCACCGATCTCGTCCAGAAACAACGTTCCCTTGTCGGCGAGCTCAAAGCGCCCCTTGCGCGAGTTGAATGCACTGGTGAAGGCACCCTTTTCGTGACCGAACAGTTCGGATTCCAGGACTGTCTCAGGGAGCGCTGCGCAATTGAGCTTGATGAACGGCCGCTTGGCGCGCCCCGACAGCTCGTGAACGGCCTTGGCGACCAGCTCCTTGCCGGTCCCGGATTCCCCGCGCAGCAAAACGGTGCTGTTGGACCTGGCTACTAACGCGACCTTCTCGAGCAGCCCGCGCAGCGCCGGGCTGTCGCCAACGATCCCCTTGACATGAGCCCTCTTGCCCTCATGCCCAGGCTGCTTGAGTTCGCCGAATTGCTTTTGCATCCCGATTTTCTCGGCCATCAGTCGCTCGCGGTCGGACGCGAACATGCGATGCAGCTTCACTGTCTGCCCAACCAGATTGGCGATTATGGTAAGGAGGCGGAGGTCATGATCGAGAAGGGAACCTGATTTGTTGTCCAGGATGCGGTCGATGGTCAGCGTGCCCACGACGTTCGCATCGACGTGAATGGGTACGCCGATGAACGACACTTTCATGTTGTCGGACGCCCCGAGCACGTCCTTGTCGGCGGCGTTGAAGGCCGGATCCAGCGCTATGTTCTCGGCGACCAGCGCCATGCCCGTCGTTATGATTTGGTCGATCGCCGTCCGTGGCAGATGCTTCCGGTAGCGCTCATCGTTGTCTTCGCTCCAGCCGGCGCCGACGGTCATGTCCGGTATGCCGGTACCGTCGCAGAGCGAGATGATGCCGTGCCGCACCTGCACCAACGATGGCAGGAGATCGACGACGTTGGCCAACGTGGCTTCCAGCCCAGACGGAGCGGTGAGCGCTTTCGACGTTTCAAAGATGTCCAGCGCCCTCTCGTGCAACGGCACAATAGGGACCCCGTTATTCGTCTCGGACTTTGAATTGGGCCTTTTCATTTTTGGAAGCGATATGCAGCGTGACGAGATCTGCCTGGCACTTTACTCGGAGTTGCGAGCAGCGTGTTGCATGTGATCATCCATCTCGCGCCATGAAATCGATGCTCGAGGCAAGTGCGCCTATCCTCCAGCGCGTGGATGTCCTTGGCGGATCGCATTCGTGGGCGTCTTCGCTCCGCAGGCCACTGCACAATCGACGAGTTTGCTCGCCTCGACCTGGCACGCGGGGACTCATTGAAGCACGAAAAGGCGTTGATGAAGATAGTCGTGACGATTGATCCGTCAGCAAGACGGACGTCTGCAGCCGGCTTTTCGCGAGCAATGAAATTGCCATCGAGATGATAGCTAATGTCGATGCCAGTCAGGCCCGGGCCGCGGGCAAGTGCGGTCCTGGCAAGTTGGGGCGGCGTCATGCGGTCGATCGCAAAGCGGAGCGATGCTTGACGCATGGCTTTCCTTTCTCTTCCATGAAGTGCGGGTCGTCGTTCTCGGCTGACTGGCTTCCGCCGCGCAGCAATCATTCGTTGTTAAACGAGACCGGAATGAGGCAGGTGAGTCAATCAAACTCCCGCTGCTTTTCTTTCATGAATGAAAGGAAATTAGGCTCTCATGATAGTATTTTATCAGTTTTTCAGATGTTTTCCGGCAGATAGATCTCAAACGGCAGAAAAGTCTGCCCAAGCGTCTCCGAAGTGCCGACCTTGATGGCCTGGGCCATCAGCGTCATCAGTTCCTGGCAAAGCAGGCGCTGGGGCGTGGCGACCGACATCGTGATCATGCCATCTGCGAGTGCTGCCCGTGACTCCGGCGTGATCTCGTTAACGATCGCGACGAGACCCCGGCTTTCGCCTTCTTCACGGAGCGCGGAGATCGCTCCCTCCATACCTCCGCCGGCCACATAGAAGCCGGTGAGTTCGGGTTCCCGTTGCATGAGATCCAGCGTGGCCTCGTAGGTGATCTGCCGTGCCTCAAGGTTCACGAGCGGATCGAGCAGCTCGAATGCCGGTGCATTCTCACGGAAATAGGAGCGAAAGCCGACCTCCCGCAGCTCCTGCCCCTGAAAACGGTGGCTGCCGACAAAAACCGCCACCTTGCCCGGCCGTCTTGCGACCTTTGAAAGCATCCACGCTGTCGTCCGCCCGACCTTGCGGTTGTCGAGGCCGATATAACCCTCACGAACACCTTCGGCGAAATCGGAAAGCAGCGAGAAAACGGGGATGCCTTTTGCCTTGAGTTCTTGGACGGCTGCCGTGATCGCCGGATGGTCCGGCGCCACCATGGCGATCGCGTGGCAGCGCGCGCCGAATTCCTTGAGCAGTGGAACAAGGTCGCACGGCATGTGCGACGGCGCGAATTCGATGAGCGAAGTGCCATGGAAGCACTTCGCCGCGTTGACCGCCACTTCGGCCTCACGCGCGAAGCCCTGGTAGAAGTGGTGAGTCGGTTTTCTCAAGATGAAGCCAAGCCGATATTGCGGCAGGTCCGGCTGCAGGCGCTGCTTGATAAGACCTGCGGCGTGATATCCGATGGCCTGTGCGGCCGCTAAGACCCGCTGCGCAGTCTCCTTCCGCACCGGATGACGGGCATTCAGAACTCGGTCAACGGTGGCAACACTTACCCCTGCTTCCCGGGCGATATCAGCAATTATAGGTCGCTTCGCCATTGTTCGAGTCTGATTAAACGACATCAAGAAGAAATCCGGCAAAGGTCGGTTCAGTAAAATCTGTCATTCCTGCATTGATCCTGTTCGCTACCGAATTCTTGTCGTGGCGTGGTGCGAGGTAGAAGCCGAAACGTAGAGCGTGGGCGAATTGTTCAGCCGTGCCGACGGCTCCGATCGAGCTCCGCGCCCGGTTCCACGAACCGTCGCAAACTTCGGAGGCATTAAGCGCATCATCGATGGCTTGTGTGTCGTGACCGGTGCAAGACCTTCGCAAGGCGCAGATGATTTTGCACCCACTGCATTTCGGGTTTCTTGATTTCATCGGCCCGCGAGAGTTTGTTTGGAACCCGCGGCCCGATCGTCCGGCGTTTGGGACCAGCCAGGCGATTCAACCGGCAGCGATGCTGCCGAGTTGCTCGGCGCGGGCGTTATCAGTGGCTGGCCGGTTGATGTCTCGGCAGGCTGGTGGCCGCAGAATGCAGCTTTCAATTGCGCCTGATCCAGTTCGCCTTCCCAGCGGGCGACGACGAGCGATGCCACCGCGTTACCGACCAAATTCGTCAGTGCCCTGCATTCCGACATGAAGCGATCGACGCCAAGGATCAGCGCCATTCCAGCAACGGGAACTGCCGGCACTACGGAGAGCGTAGCGGCCAACGTGACGAAGCCGGCACCTGTGACACCTGCTGCACCCTTGGAGGAAAGCATCGCGACGAGCAGCAGCAGGACCTGATCGCCAACTGACAAATCCGTATTCGTCGCCTGCGCGATGAAAAGGGCCGCGAGGGTCATGTAGATATTGGTGCCATCCAGATTGAAGGAATATCCGGTCGGGATAACCAGGCCCACGACCGAGCGCTTGGCGCCGGCCTTTTCCATTTTCTCCATGAGAGAGGGCAGCGCAGCCTCGGAGGAGGACGTTCCGAGGACCAGCAGCAGCTCTTCCTTTATGTAGCGGATAAGAGAAAAGATCGAGAAGCCGTTGTAGCGACAGACTGCACCGAGAACCCCGAATACGAAGAGGAAGGCCGTGAGATAGAAGGTCCCGACCAGCATCGCAAGGTTGGCTACCGAACCGATGCCATATTTGCCAATCGTGAAGGCCATTGCTCCGAAAGCACCGATCGGCGCGGCTTTCATCAGGATGCCGACCAATTTGAAAACGGGTGCAGTGAGGTCCTGAAGGAAGGAAAGAACCGATTTGCCCGATTCTCCGACCATCGCCAGCGCGATGCCGAAGAGGACGGAGAAGAACAACACCTGTAGAATGTCGCCTTCCACAAAGGCGCCGACAATCGTGGTCGGGATCATGTTCATGAGGAAGCCGGTCACGGACTGCTCATGGGCCTTTGAGGCATAGCCATTGACGGCTTGGACGTCGAGCGAGGTCAGATCGATGTTGAGGCCGGCGCCAGGCCGAATGACATTGCCGACGATGAGGCCGACGATAAGCGCGAGCGTCGAGAAGGTGAAGAAATAGACCATCGCCTTGCCGGCAACACGGCCGACCTTCTGAAGATCGCTCATGCCGGCAATTCCAGTCGACACGGTCAGAAAGATAACGGGCGCGATGATCATCTTGACGAGCTTGATGAAGGCATCGCCGAGCGGCTTCAGGTTTTCTCCGATTTGCGGATAAAAATGGCCAACCGCAACTCCGAGGAGGATTGCGACAAGCACCTGCACGTAAGGCTTGGCAAAAAGGGTCTTGCGGGGTGCGCGCTTTACGCTTGGAGCCAGTGGGGTCAACATGTAAGTTTTCTCTCCCTGACCGGTTTGGGGCGGGCTGTTCCTCCCCGCGGCTTCTCCCATCGCGGCGCCCCGGTCGAACGCTGCTGCGTTGTTGACCGCAAGAGCCGTGCCAAGCCAAGAGAGCGCGGAAATCGCCGGAGCCTCAGGTATCTTCAACAAATCGCGCAGCAAGATTGTGCGGTTTTCCGCACGGATCGCCTTCCCTTCTGGCAGAACCCCGCACTATGGTTCGTCGATGATCGGTTTTAAGAATACGATGGCAGAAGAAGAAGACATGGGTAATGGCGCCTTCCAGCGCGCCCCATTGGTCTTCCCTGGTAGATCCGGCGGTCGATCTCTCTGGCTTGTGGTTTTGCTTGCAATTCTTGGTGCGGCGCTCTGTTTCGTCGTCTTTGCAACGGGACGCATCGCCGGCACCAGAGCAGAGTATGCCCTACGCGACCGTGCTCTTGCCGCGTTCCCGCTTGCAGCCGACAGTTTGAAAGGAGAGATCGAGAAGCAGCGAATGATTCCGCTGGTTCTGGCACGCGACGGTGCCGTTCAGGAGATGCTTCGCAGTCCGAGCACTGCCAACGAAGCCGCGCTTGATGAGAAGCTTCGCGCCATCGCGCGCGACGCCGGCTCTTCTATACTCTACATCATTAATTCTGAGGGCGTAGCGGTTGCTGCGAGCAACGCCGGCGAGCCGACCAGTTTCGTCGGCAGCGATTACCGCTTTCGCCACTACTTCATCGAGGCGATGGCGGATGGCGCGGCTATGCAATATGCGCTCGGCACGGTTAGCGCGCGCCCTGGTCTCTATCTGTCGAGCCGGGTCGATGGGCCGGAGGGGCCGCTCGGTGTGGTTGTGGTGAAGGTGGAGCTCGACCGCGTCGAGTCGCGTTGGCTGGAGAGCGGCTTCGTGGTCTTCACGACCGATGAGCGAGGCGTGGTTCTTGCCACGAGCGTGCCCCAATGGCGTTTTGGCGCTCTCTCACCGCTTTCCGCAAAGGAGAAGCAAACCGCTCGCGATCGTCTACAGCTACCGGGCGTGACTTTCGAGCCGGTGCCGCTTTCCCGCCGCGGCGACAACCTGGTCACCGCAACTCCTGAGAGTCGATCAGCCGGTTTCGTTGCGGTTTCGCAGGATCTCGGCAAAGCAGTTCCGGGCTGGCGCATGTCGTTGCTCATCCCCGCCGACACCGAGATCTCCTCGGCGGTCATGACAGCCCGCGTGACAACGCTGCTTGCCCTCGTTCTCGTTGGATTCGTCATTTTCATCATTGTTCGACGGCGGCGCGCGGCCCGGCAGCGGCAAGAAGTGCTTGTGTTGCTGAATGCGGAACTGGAGCATCGCGTCGAACTGCGCACGGCGGAGCTCCAGAGCTCGAACGCAGCGCTCGCCGGTGAGATCGCCGAGCGAGAGAACGCTGAAGCGAGAGTGCGTCGCCTGCGCGACGAACTCGCCCAGGCGAACCGCTTGTCAATCCTGGGACAGATAACGGCCGGGGTCGCCCACGAGATCAACCAGCCGGTCGCCGCAATCCGCACCTATGCTGAAAATGCCGCGCGTCTTCTAGGGATCGGCCGGTCGCAAGAAACCGCCGAGAATCTGACCTCGATCGTCGCCATGACCGGCAGGATCGGCACGATCACTGAAACGCTAAGGTCCTTTTCCCGCCGCGCCAGCGGATCGATGGGACCGATACTGGCGGACGACGCGATCGACGGCGCTCTGTCGCTTCTTTCAGGCCGAATTCGCGATTCCGGGGTGACGATTGAACGGAAGCGGATCGATCCGTCTCCAATTGTCATGGCAAGCCGCATGCGACTGGAGCAGATACTCGTCAACCTTCTCCAGAACGCGCTTGACGCTCTGAAGGATCAACCGGAGCCCCGCGTCGAGATAGCGCTCGCCGAAAACGGGGAAATGGTCGCTATTTCCCTTCGGGACAACGGCCCCGGCCTTGCCCCCGACATTCGCGGGAGCCTCTTCATGCCGTTCGTTACCAACAAGGAAAAGGGTCTCGGTCTTGGCCTGGTCATTTCGCAAGAGATCGCACGTGAGCTCGGCGGCTCGTTGCGGCATGATGATGCCGGCCACGGGAGAGGGACTTCCTTCACGGTCGAGCTGAGGCGAGCGGCATGAGTGCTGAATCAGGACCGGTCATTTTTATCGACGATGACGAGGATGTGCTTCGCGCAGCCACGCAGATGCTGAAGCTTGCCTCGTTCTCACCGAGCGTGTTCGGTTCGGCCGAGGCCGCACTCGCCAGAATCGACGGGAACTTCGATGGCCCTGTCGTGAGTGACATCCGTATGCCCGGGCTGAACGGACTTCAGCTCTTCGAGCGAGTGAAGGCGATCGACCCGGAAATTCCGGTTGTCCTGATCACCGGGCATGCCGACGTCGAGCTGGCCGTTGCCGCCATCAAGGATGGCGCCTACGATTTCATCTCGAAGCCATATGCGAACGACCGGCTTCTCGTGACGCTGCATCGCGCTTCGGAAAAACGGCGCCTGATCCTGGAAAACAGACGTCTTAGGGATGCGGTTGTCCGATCTGCGGGCGATATCCCGCTGATCGGGGAGGCACCGACCATGATTCGATTGCGCGAAACTCTCCGCCAGATCGCCGATACCGATGTGGATGTCCTTGTGGAAGGCGAGACGGGCACGGGCAAGGAGGTGGTCGCGGATCTGCTTCACCGCTGGAGCAGACGACGCACGAAGCCCTTCGTTGCCCTGAATTGTGGAGCGCTGCCCGAAAGCGTCATCGATAGCGAACTTTTCGGGCACGAGGCAGGCGCCTTTACTGGCGCGCAGAGGCGCAGGACCGGTCGCATCGAGCATTCGAACGGAGGGACGCTCTTCCTCGACGAAATCGAGTCGATGCCGCCAGCACTCCAGGTGAAGCTTCTGAGGGTGCTTGAGACCCGGCAGATCACGCCGCTTGGCACGAACGAAACCCGCAGCATCGACCTTCGTGTCGTGTCGGCTACCAAGGCCGATCTCGGCGATCCGGCCGCCCGCGGAGATTTCCGGGAAGACCTTTATTTCCGGCTGAATGTGGTGACGCTCCGCATCCCGCCGCTTCGCGAAAGGCGCGAAGACATCCCGATGCTCTTTGGGCATTTCCTGGAACGCGCCTCCAAACGCTTCAGCAGGCCAGTTCCGGACATAAGCGCTGGCGTGCGCGATCGCCTCGTGAGCCACAATTGGCCCGGCAATGTCCGTGAACTCGTGCATTTCGCCGATCGCGTTGCATTGGGACTTGAAGGGCTAGGCACGCCCATTGCATCAGGTCGAAAGGAACAAGCGGTATCAAGCCTCCCCTTGTCCGAGAAGGTCAGCCTTTATGAGGCGACTGTCATCCGCGATGCCTTGCAGGAATGCGGCGGCGACGTGAGGCGCACGATCGAAGTCCTGGGAGTTCCCCGCAAGACCTTCTACGACAAGCTGAAACGACATGGGATAGACGCGGCCGATTATCGAAAAACCGCCATTGGCTGAAGCCTTCTTGCTCGCATGTCGCGGAAAAGAAATTTCGCCATTCTCGTCCGACTCAAAGGATGCACTATGGGCCAGGTTCTGCATGGAGCGCCACAACGACAGAGGCGATCCGTCGAGCGATACAACATAGTGAAGCGAGCCTGAGGTCGCTTTCGAAGCGCTATGGCATCAACCCCAAGACGGTCGCGAAGTGGAGAAGCGGAATTCGACCCGATCTGTCCGCCGGCCCCAGGGAGTCGACAGTTCTGTCTGCCGAGGAAGAGGACCGTTGTTGTGGCCTTCCGCCCCAACAGGCTGCTGCCGCTCGACGATTGCCTCTACGCGTTGCAGCCGACGTCCCGCATCTGACGCGCTCTTCATTGCACCGCTGGCTGCAGGCAAGCATCGGCCGATTGCCAGATGTCGACGGCGACAGGCCGGCGAGAAGAGTCGAGAGAATGAACCGGACCATCAAGACGCAACCGTCAAGCGCTTCCACTACGACGATCGCGACCAACTGCGTCGGCATCTTGCCGACTTCGTCGCGGCCTACAATTTCGGCCGCAAGCTGAAGACCCTCAAGGGCCTCACGCCCTGCGAGTTCATCTGGAAGGCATGGGCTTCCCAGCCCGAGCGTTCACTTTCAATCCGCTCCAGCAAATGCCGGGACTAAACATTTAGCAAATGGCGGATGAGGTGCACGATGCAAGTTAGCACGTCGCCTGGGGAACGGTGCGCCGATCGCCTCCCTCTTGGCCAACCAGTTCCAGCTTGCCTTACCAGGCCCCCGCCAATCTCGTTGCGTTCTTGTTTAGCGTTGCAACAGATCCTTCAAAGAAATTCATGGAATCTTTGCGAGCGCAAATCGCTGTCAATGGTACGCTCATCACAACTTTCGAGATCAGTGGCGGCAGAAATCTGGTGTCGTTTTATGTTCCGCCGCCAAACAGCATACGATACTCGATATTGGCTACGACGACGATGCCATCGGCTTTGATGGCCGAAGTTGCGCCGTCGTTCAGGCTCTCACTGGGCAGTCGCCCGACATAAGCCAGGGCGTTGATGAAGGACGATGGCAGGATCTCGAGCAAGGGCGGGATCAGGGCCTCATGTTTGGATTCGCATGTTTTCGATCTCCGACCGAAAGGCATCATCAAGATGCTTGATCTCTTACGCCCGATATACCGCAAGACGGGGACATACGGAAACTTCGGCCGTGAAGAGCCTGAGCTCACCTGGGAGAAGACGGACAAAGCCGACGACTTGCTGCGTGAAGCAGGACCGGCAGCTGCGTGAGGGCCGCTGGATCAAGCGCATGCGGCAACCCATTTCAACTCGCTAGGCCCGCGCCCGGCCGCGGCACGCGCTTCGACATCATGCTGACGGCTGTGTGATCGACACGGGCGGTTACCGGAAAGGCGACAAAAAAGTGCGTTACGACATCGTCATCATCGGCGGGGCCATCGTCGGCTCCTCGATCGCCTATTATCTGCGTGAGGAAGGGTTTTCCGGTTCGATCGCGCTGATCGAGCGCGACCCGCAATTCGCCCATGCGGCAACGACGCTGTCCTGCGCCTCCATTCGCCAGCAGTTCTCGATCCCGCAAAACATCCGCCTGTCGCAGTTCACGCTGAAACTGTTCCGGCGGCTGAAGGAGGAATTCGGCGCGGACGCCGACATCGGTTTTCGCGAGGGCGGTTATCTGATCCTGGCAGGCGAGAACGGGCTGCCGATCCTGAAAGCCAATCACGACGCGCAGATGGCCGAGGGCGCTGACATCGTGCTAGAGGACGCCGACCAGCTTACGCGCCGCTTCCCTTGGCTGTCGACCGAAGGTATATCCGCCGGCGCCTATGGCCGCAGCGGCGAAGGCTGGTTCGACGCGCATGCCATGCTGACGCTGTTCCGCAAGGCGTTGCGCGGCAAGAACGTGGACTTTATGACCGCCTCGGTCATCGGCATCGAGCGGCGGGACGACCGGGTGACAGGCGTCAGCCTCGACAATGGCGAGACGATCGAAGCCGGCACCGTCATCGATGCCGCCGGGCCGAATGCCGGCAAGGTCGCCGCTCTCGCCGGGCTGGCGCTGCCGGTCGAGCCGCGCAAGCGCAATGTCTTCGTCTTCGAGGCGCGCGAAAAATATGCCGACATGCCGCTGCTGGTCGATCCCTCCGGCATTTATGTTCGGCCGGAAGGCTCGGTCTATCTCACCGGCGGCGCCGAGCCGGAAGAGGGCGACGGCCCGGCCGATCCCAAGGATTTCGAGGTCGAGTGGCCGCTGTTCGAAGAGGTGATTTGGCCGGTGCTGGCGACCCGCATTCCGGCCTTCGAGGCCATCAAGCCTACCCGCGCCTGGGCCGGGCACTACGATTACAACACGTTGGATCAGAACGCGGTGATCGGCCCGCATCCCGAAGTCGGCAATTTCCTCTTCGCCAACGGATTTTCAGGCCACGGTCTGCAGCAGGCCCCGGCGGTCGGCAAGGCGCTGGCCGAGCTTCTCGTGCATGGCCGGTACAGGACGGTGGATTGCTCGGCGTTTGGGTACAGCCGCGTCGCGGAGGGGCGGGCGTTTAGGGAATTGAATGTGATCTAGCAACACCGGCGCCGCGACGGTCTCCTTTGGTGCCGGCGGGACAGAGGGGGCGCGAAGGTTTGCGACAGGCGGTGCCGCGGTACAAAGGCCTTGATGTTTAGCTTGCCCTGTTCGGTTGGGACCTCCGCAATATCAATGTGGAAAAAGCCGATGCTTGCGCTGCAGACATCGGTGCAATGAAGAGCGCGTCAGATGCGGGATCGTCGGCTGCAAGGCGTAGAGGCATTCGTCCAGCGGCAGCAGCGTGTTGCGGCGGATGGCCACAACAACGGTCCTCTTCTACGGCAGACAGAACCTTCGGTCTCGTCTCCCTGGGGCCGGTGAGCAGATCGGCGGTCTAACTCCGCTCCTCCTCTTCGCATAGCGCTTCGAAAGCGACCTCAGGCTCGCTTATCGCTCGACGGATCGCCTCTTTCTTTGTGGCGCTCCCATGCAGAACCTGGCCCAGTCGAAGCTCAATCTTCTTGCCCGCACACAGAGGAGATCGTTGGGATCGTGGCCGCGGCCCGCGCTCATGGCCGGCTCACTTAGGTCGATGCTGCGTGCTGTCACCGTGAGGTTCCGCTGGGTTGGCGGTGCGTCGAGCACAACGAGAGGTTCACAGCCAACGCCCTGGAACCCATGTCACTAGTCATCCATGGCGTGGATGCGTTTCATCGAAACAGACGATTTTACCGATGTTACGGCGCGTTGCATAGAAAGAATTCAAGAATGTAAGCAGCCTTAGGGAAAGTGGTTGATGTTTGCGTTGGCTCCGAAGAGCATTTTCTGGTCTGCGCCGAAGACCAGCCCAGGCGCGCGTCCATCGCGGCCAGGCACTTCTGCGATAGACGCAAGCTACATCGCATTGGCGCAGCACGACAAGCTTCCCCGAATTGCGCAGGCGCTTGCCGCAAAGGCAGCAGCAAAGCTGAGGCTTGTGGTGTTCTGGAGAGAGGCAATTTAGATGCTTGTTGATCGCTCAAGGAACGATCGGTTCGTTGTTTCTCGACGGCGCACGGGTCTCGGTGATTGCCTGTGGTCTCTCGCGTCGGCTTGGGACTACGCACATCGGACGGGACGAGCTTTAGCAATAGATTGGCGCGGCTCTTGTTACCTTGACAACCCGTTTGCGAATGCCTTTCCAGCTTTCTTCAAGCCAATTGAGGATATCGGTGGTGTACGGGTCATTTGCGATGACCAGATCAACCACGTCTCATTCCCTGGTCCCTTCTTCCCGTCGTGGTGGAACAAGCCATCCATCGACAGCGTGTACCGTCCGGATGAACAGATTTTCCAAGAACGTGACGAGCTTAACGATCTTTTCCAGGCCCAAGATGATTGTGAAGCCAACACGGTAGTGTGTGATGCTTGCTTGATGTGGCGCTGCGATGAAAAGGCCGAGCGAACCATATTTAGGAGCATCACACCGAGGGTCGAAATTGAGGATCGCATTGAAGCGCTCTACCAGGAACATTTTGACGGGCACAGCATAATTGGAGTCCATGTCCGCCACGGCAACGGCGAAGATATTATGGATCACGCACCTTACTGGGCTGATCCGAAGGTTGCCTTAGAGCAGGTATGCACTGCCATCCGTATGGCCAAGGCGCAACCGCATTCAAGACCTGTAAGGGTGTTCTTGTGTACAGACAGCGCCAAGGTTGTTGATCACCTGTCGGGCGTATTTCCCGAACTTTTCACCGTCCCAAAACGCTTCCAGGCGGATCAGGCCGGCCCCTTACACAGTGCAGCACTGGGCACCGACGGGGGTTTTTCCGCTCTCGTTGAGATGTATCTCCTCGGTCGATGCGACACTGTTATTCGCTTTCCTCCGACTAGCGCCTTCACCCGCTATGCCCGCCTCTTCGTGCCACGAATTGTCGAATTCGATTTGAATGACCCGCGTCGTTTGATCTTGATCGACAACTCTTTCGAACGTTCCCCGGCTCCATGAAAGGCTGGCATCCCGCTCGAACTCTCCCTTGCCTTCGCGCAGAGGCCCCCGTTCGCCCTGCTCAATGCGCCCCTTTCTCGCCACGCAATCCCGCCGCAGGCGAGCATTTTCATGGGCGCGTCAAAATCAAAAGGATTCAAGCTTGTCAAAGAGAAAAGTCGCTTTAATCACCGGAGTCACCGGGCAAGACGGTTCCTACCTCGCAGAATTGCTTTTAGAAAAGGGCTATTCTGTGCATGGGATAAAGAGACGATCGTCTCTTTTTAATACGGGCCGTATAGACCATCTCTATCATGACCCTCATGAAGGTGGCGTTGATCTTACACTTCACCATGGGGACTTGACAGACTCGTCCAGCCTTACGCGCGTCATCCAACTGGTTCAGCCAGACGAAATTTACAATTTGGCAGCTCAGAGCCACGTTGCAGTCTCCTTTGAAGAACCAGAATACACCGCAAACTCCGATGCCTTGGGTGCGCTGCGTATTCTCGAGGCAATTCGGATCCTGGGGCTCGTCAAGCATACGCGCTACTACCAAGCCTCGACGTCTGAGCTCTACGGGCTGGTGCGGGAAACGCCACAGACCGAGACGACACCGTTCTACCCCCGATCACCCTACGCTGTTGCCAAATTGTATGCTCACTGGATCACCGTAAACTATCGAGAATCTTACAATTTTTATGCATGTAACGGCATTTTATTTAATCACGAGTCACCTGCGCGCGGAGAAACATTTGTAACTCGCAAAATCACGCGCGCCTTGACTCGGATTAAGCTTGGAATGCAGCCCACTCTATTCTTGGGAAATCTTAATGCGCGTCGCGATTGGGGGCACGCTCGAGACTACGTCCAGATGCAGTGGTTGATGCTGCAGCAGGAGCAACCTGAAGACTTTGTGATCGCTAGCGGTGAGCAACATTCGGTGCGCGAATTCGTCACCGTCGCGGCCGCTGAACTCGGCATCGATGTTCGTTGGATGGGGGAAGGGGTCGACGAAGAGGGGTACGATGCAAAGACGGGAGCTCTGATCGTAAAAGTAGATCCCCGTTATTTTCGTCCTGCAGAAGTCGAGACACTTCTCGGCGATGCCCGCAAGGCGAAAGAAAAACTTGGGTGGGAGCCCAAAATCTCCTTCATCGAATTGGTTAGGGAGATGGTTCGGGAAGATTTGCGCATGGCAGAGCGTGACGCAGTGCTGATGAAGCAGGGTTATTATTCACACAGTCCACGAGAGTTATGCTGACAACCGCGGCGCCATGCTGGCTTATTGTCAGTGCTATGGTGGCCTTCTTAAGGAGCGCCCGGAGCGTTATCAATGGAAAACAAAAAGATGAAGAAAGTCTATGTAGCAGGCCATCGCGGCCTTGTCGGATCCGCCACAATGAGAGCCCTCGAGGCATTAGGATCCTATGAGATAATAACACGTACTCACGACGAACTGGATCTATTTGACCGGAGCGAGACGCGCAAGTTCTTCATGTCGCGGCGGCCTGACTACGTCGTTATGTGCGCCGCAAAGGTTGGTGGTATACTGGCGAACGCTAGCTCCCCTGTCGATTTCCTTCATAACAACTTAGCGATTCAACTCAGTGTTTTTGATGCCGCTTACGCGTCCGGCGTCGAACGGATGATTTTTCTTGGCTCCTCGTGTATCTATCCACGCGACTGTCCGCAGCCGATACGGGAGGAATACCTTCTAACCGGTCCGCTTGAAGCGACGAATCGTCCCTACGCTTTGGCAAAAATCGCTGGAGTCGAATCATGCTGGTCTTTCAACCGGCAGTACCAGACACGCTATCTCGCGTTGATGCCGACCAACTTATATGGTCCCGGCGATAATTATCACCCCGAAAATTCCCACGTTCTGCCTGCCCTGATACGCCGTTTTCATCAAGCTAAAATAAACGGCGACACCTCGGTGGAGATTTGGGGATCCGGAAAGCCTCGACGAGAGTTTATGTATTCGTCGGATGTAGGCGATGCCATTGCGTTCCTGCTTGGCCTGCCAGATTCGGATTTTGACGCCTTGACAGCCCCCGACACTGCGCCCCTGATTAATGTTGGCGTTGGTGAGGATGTCACAATTCGCGAGGTAGCGGAACTCGTCAAGGCGGCAGTCTGCTGGGAGGGCAATTTGGTATTCGACACGACGAAGCCAGACGGTACTCCGCGCAAGTTACTGGACGTAACGCGCTTGCGTAACCTTGGCTGGAAAGCCAAAACGTCTCTTGGTGCCGGGTTGCAAGCGACGTATGAGGATTTTCTTCGCCTTCATGCGGCTTGATGTGGATGGGCGCATCCTGGTTGGACTGCATGTCCGACGGGGTGCAAGCTTGTTCAGTCAGGCCAAACAGAAGAGAGGGACGCGTACATACCGAGGCGGCCGCAATATTGGCCTGTGCTAACGTTGCAGACCGGACCTCTCTGCGACCGACGACGCAGAGGATCACCCAGAAGCTTGCCCAAGCCAATGGGAAGGGGGAAGGCCGCATAACCGGCCGCACCTGGAACGGCTGTGCGTGAGCGCCGTCCTCAAGTCGCCAGTTGGAACTGCTCGACCTCGCGGGAGCCGCTGCTTACGAAGCCGGCATCGACACGAAAGCCAACCAGGCCCGCATCATGCCTCAGGGCAGCCTTATCCAAGGCGGTGCATGCGGAAATGGCGGACGTCGACGTATGCTTTTCAACTAGCGCTTAGCCGTTGTCCCGCTGCGTGGTGTAGCTGGCGGCATTGGTCGCCGTGCTCTCCGGCATGGGCCGGGCTGATCGGATTGGTTCAGTCTGCACTCACTCGCCTCAAGGTCATGGCGCCACAAGCGCGGATTCGCGGCGCCGTGGTGCGGGCGTTTACAACTCATGCAGCAGCGGGTCTCGTTGATGGCGAAGAGGCCTGCCCTGAACCAATCGCTCGCGTCTGCAGCGCGCCAAGCTGTCGCGCAACGCGATCATCCTGACGCTCTGGGATGGCCGTGGCAGGTGACCGCCTATGCGGTGAGCACGCTTGGCCTTAGCTCGATTGGCATCGACCCCAACCGGCCTGATCATCGTGCCGTGCCACAGCTTTTACCGCCAAGTGAAGCCGATCAGCTGCGACCGCTCGCCGCGACAACCATGGCGCCAGACTATGGTCTGCTCGGCTGGTTCGAGCCCGTCGCCGCTGTGTTCATCCGCAGCGTATCCCATATCCGCTGCAGCCTCGAATGCAATAACCGTCGTAGCTTTTCAGAGCGCCTCTCGGAGTTGTTGAAAAACCCGGAAGTCAATTGCCCGTTTTACCTTTTCGGCAGTGTGGAGGCGTCTGGGAATGGCTCAAACGATTCCCGGTTTGGAATGCAATGTCTCGCCCAGTCCGACGAGACGGGCCGCGGCTTGACCCGTCGGCATGTCAATGACCGTGATTGCCCTTTCTGCAAGGAAGCGACGCTCGTTCTTGGTCAGCTGTGCTGTATCGATTGCCGCAAAATGTGGGCCATGGGAGCGCTTCATGATCTGTCGGGCATAGGTGCGCAGCATCTGATCATTGAAGCGGCAGCCGAGGAAGAAAAGACCACGGCTGGCTCGCCGTTCCTTCACCAGGTCAGGGATCGGCGTCTGGATGTCGATTTCGCTCAGCACTTCAACGTAGTCGGAATCTGCGACGAGGAAGTTTGCGGCCGGCCTGGCACCGCCGTGAGGGGCGTAGAGAACCGTCTTCGCCGCTGGTGCGGATTCGAGTAATATCCCGGACAAATCGTAGGCTTTCGTCCAAATGTCACCGATCTCGTGCGCCCGTGTTACGCCCTGTATTTCGACGACGTCGGTTCGGCGGGTCTGTATTAGAGCCGCGCGCATGGCACCGTCGTACCAGCTGTCGACGATCACGGAGAGCGGCAGCGTTGCAAGCCAGGCATGCAAGATGGTCGGCACCACCGGGGCCGCGAATATTTCGGCCATCCAAAGTTGAAGCGTCCGGCGGTGCCGGCGCTGTTCGATATACTGCGCTACCGACCACATGTTGGTGCGAATCTTCGAAGGGGCTGGCGCGCGCTTGTTGAGCGCTGCGGCAACGGCTTCGGGGGTATGCGGTACGGGCGGTCCCGCGGAGCGGATCTCAAGCAGACCCGGGCCGAGATAGGGAATGACCTGATCGGCCGCGAGCCCTTTCTTCAAAAGGTCAAGCTGCCTTTCGGCAAAACTGTCCCGAATGACGACGAGATGGCCCGAGGTCATTGTGTTCATGCTCGTATCCCTTTGCCGCTCTCTTTGTGTAAACCCGAAGGTCAGTCCTCGTCGGAAATCTTCCTTGCTTCGACGGTAATCGGCAAAGGCGTATCCCGCGGAAGGTCGGGCAGGACTAACCGCCAGCCGTTCTTCAGCGTCACGGCCCCACCCCATAAGTGTTCGTTGTCGACCTTGATGATCGGCTCTTCGAGATCCTTTTTGGGAATATAGGCCGACAAGCCAGCACCGGTCCTGCGGATCATTACCCTCATCGGGCCGTTCCTTCGTCAAACCCAGCACCGATTTCGGCACTGCAACGAATCCCAGCCGTCTCAAGGCTCATGAGTTCACGCGCACGCATGCCGACGACGGTGCCGCGATCGATCCATTCGACCGCATAGATGTAGAACTGCTGGAGAAAGGTGCCGATGTCGCGCACATAGCCCTCGTCGCCTTTGCGCACCAGATTTTCACCGATCTCCTTGCCCGGATAGGTGCCGTCATTTTTTATGTGGCGTGTGGCGCGGACCCGCTCACCCGGCATGAATCGCGGCGGTGTACGGATTTCGATGTCCTGTTCGCGTCCGAGGCTCATGGCCGTTCCTTTCTCTCGGCTGCAGCTTTCCAACAGGAGGTCAATGGTCCTGCGGAGGCGCCTCGACCGTGTCGGTAGCCGAAATGGAGGTCAGGCGGGGACGCAAGTCTTCGACACCGGACATACCGAGGCGCATTGCTGCGTTTCGAAGGTCCCCTCGCATTCGGTGCACTTTATCGGATCGATCACGTAGGTCTCGCCCTTGAACTTGATCGCGCCCGAAGGGCATTCGAACTCACAGGCACCGCACTGGGTGCATTGGGAAGCGATGATCTTAAAGGCCATTTTCAACTCCGGTTCGGTTAGAATGAGGCGGCTCAGGCCGTCGCAGCCAGTGGCTCACTCCCAAACTCGGCGGCGTAAAGCGCGCCGATCGCGGTCTCGATGTAGTCATACCCGTAAGCATCCGTTGCTCGGATCCCACCTTCCTTGAGACGATCCTCGGGGCAATTTCCAATTCTCGCGCACAGCACGATGTCTACGCCTTCGAGCGTAGAGATGACGCCGTCGAGGCTCTTGTCCTCGGCCCGGCCCCCGAGGCAATACTGCTCGACCTTGCGATGACCGACGAAGCTGATCCCTTTCGGCGAGGCCTCATAAACCTGGAATTCCTTCGCATGGCCGAAATGTTCGTTGATGCGGCCGCCACCCTTGGTCGCCACCGCGACCAGAAGCGATTTGCCGGAGCCCGCGGTCTTGACCATCCCGAGCGCCTCGCTCTTGGCCGCCATGCGGTCGCCCCGCTCGCGCGCGACCACTGCCCGATATGTCTCGCGCTTGCTGGCGTCGTACGTGACCTTGTCGGGAAGCCGGTCGAGCGTGAATTCCTGGCCACGATCCTCGCCGAGCAGGCCGACAGCATCGGCCCGGCACTGCCGGCAGTGGCGCATCAACTTGGCGCCGCCTTCGAGACGATCCTGAAGGGCCTTCAGCTCCATTGCCTTGGGGCCGCGCTGCCCGCTCAGGCCGTAATGCGTACCGTGTGCCGGGTCGGAAATCAGCGGCATGACATTGTGCAGGAACGCGCCGCGCTCCTTGACCCATTTATTCACCTCGATCAGGTGCTCATCGTTTACGCCGGGAATCATCACCGAATTGATCTTGGTGAGGATGCCGCGCGCCGTCAGCATCTCCAGCCCCGACATCTGTCGTTCGTGCAGGATCGTGGCTGCCTCAACGCCGGTATAACGGCGGTTGTCATAGAAGATCCACGGATAGATCTTGGCACCGATCCGCGGGTCGACCATGTTGATGGTGATCGTCACGTGATCGACATTCATTTCGGCAAGCTCGGCGACGCGGTCTGGCAGCGCGAGCCCGTTGGTTGAGATGCACAGCTTGATGTCGGCGATTTCCTTGGCGACCCGTTCGAATGTCGCCTTTGTGTTCTTCCAGTCGTAACAGGCATCGCCCGGTCCGGCGATGCCAAGCACGGAAAGCTGCGGCACTTCGTTGGCAACCCCGATCACCTTGCGCAGCGCCTGGTCGGGCGTCAGCCTTTCCGAAACCACCCCAGGCCGGCTTTCGTTGGCGCAGTCATATTTGCGATTGCAGTAGTTGCATTGAATATTGCAGGCTGGGGCGACCGCCACATGCATGCGCGCGAAATAGTGGTGCGCTTCCTCTGAAAAGCAGGGATGATCCTTGATCTTCTCCCAGACAGCCGAGTCCATCTCGTGCGGCTTTGCGAAGGAGCCGCAGGATGAAGATGCGCAGGCACCGGATTTCGCTCTCGCCGGCAACTGATCGAAGACTGTCGTGCCGGAAAGGCTCTGTAGCGAAATCATCGGTGCGGACATCGAACGGCTCCGTGCGTGGTGTGAACATCGCACTTCAGAGCGCAAGAGATATGCCAACTCGAAAAGCGGTCTTTATCCGTCATGCTGGCTTTACGTCGGCCTTTTGTGTCCAATTGTGTCCGTTTCCTGCGACACGGTTTTGTCAGGTCGCCGACAACGGTCAAAACCAACGCGACAGGTACCGTCTTGTCTCAGTTACGCCCAGTGCGGGGAGCAACCGCGCTCCCAAATGTGGTGTCATCAATGGCGTTAGAACTTCTTCACTTCGATATGATGCCGGCGCAGAGCATAGCCGACCTGCCGCGGCGTGAGACCGAGGAAACGAGCCGCCTTGGCCTGAACCCAGCCGGCTTTCTCCATCGCATCGATCAGTCGGTCGCGTTCCGTCAGACGCTGGTTCATTGCTGGGCAAGCTGGATGGTTGGGGTCGCAGGTCTCGCCGGGCGATGCCTCATTCTGGGAGGGGCCGACTCGCATGGCAGGCAGCGGCGATCCAACCGGCATCATATTGCCACGTGCGAACTTGTCGACGGCATAGGCGCCGTGCGAACGGCCGACTCCTTTCCACAGAAGCGAAGAAAGGCACTGGCTGTTCTGGCAGGCGAAATCCGACGCAGTTATTGTCATTGAACGCGCAAGTGTGGCCGTCCGTCGCACACAATTCTCCAACTCACGCACGTTGCCAGGGAAATAGCATTGCGAGATCAGGTCAAGCGCCGACGGCGTGAAGGCAAGATCGCGATGGTTCTCCTTGTTGAATCTATCGAGGAGAGCTTTGGCAAGGCGTGGAATATCGCCCGGCCGCTCTCTGAGGGGAGGCAGGACTATTGGCACCACATTGATGCGGTAATAAAGGTCGGCCCTGAACTCTCCATTCCGGACAGCCGTCTCGAGGTCCTTGTTGGTGGCGCATATGAGCCGCACGTCAACCTTTAGGGTCCTTGTGCCGCCCACTCGCTCCAGTTCTCCTTCCTGCAAGACGCGCAACAGCTTGGCTTGAAAGGCAGGCGAAATCTCGCCGATTTCATCAAGCAGCAGGGTTCCGCCATTCGCCAATTCGAACCGGCCGGCGCGCTGCAGGATAGCCCCGGTGAAGGCGCCCTTCTCGTGGCCAAAGAGCTCCGATTCCAAGACGCTTTCGGGCAGTGCGGCGCAGTTCAATTTGACGAAGGATTTCTCCCTCCGATGTGAAAGCCTATGGATGGACTGTGCAAAGAACTCCTTGCCGGTACCGCTTTCGCCTCGCAGAAGCACGGTGGAATTGGTCCTGGCCACGACCGAGACGATCTCCAGCACTTGCTTGAGTGCGGGACTTTCTCCGATGATTCCGTCGACCTTGACATGCGGATGTCGGGCCGGATGGGTCCTGTCCTCGTCGAGCGATTGCTCTGGTCTCGATTGCTTCTCGATAAGTCGCTGACCAGCCGTGCTCAAAGTGCGATGCAGGCGAATGGTCCGGCCGACCAGATTGGCGACCATGGCCAGGAAACGTAGGTCCTCCTCGTAACGGAACTCGGTGGTACCGTTCCTGACCCGGTCGATCGACAGCGTCCCGAAGATCTTTTCCTCAGCCTTTAGCGGGACACCGATAAACGCAGTTGCGATCGTGCCGCTGGTCGATTGAGGATCAGCCTGAAACAGCTCCGACGTGCTTGTGTCTTGTATGACGATCGGCACTCCAGTAGCGACGATTTTGTCTATTACGGCCTGGGGTATGACACTGCCGATGGCTGACTGAGGCACAGCGCCGCCGGTAGTTGCGCTAATCTCCGGCTCTCCTTCAGCGTCCAGGACGACGATTGCGCCATGACGCATTTGCACAAACGAGGAGAGGATATTCGCGACATTGGCAAGCGTAATCTCCAGCCGGGTCGGGGCAGTCAGAATCTTCGATATCTCGTAGATTCCCCTGAGCAAGCTGTCCGCATTGCGCGCCGCTTCGACCGCAGGTTCAGGCGGGGTGTTCCGAGATGCAATTTCACCGACCTGATCTGGAAGCATGTGAGCCACGCAAACACCTCAAGGGTTGTCCAAGGTGCTCCTCCCAAGCCCTTTTTTGTATTTTGAGTTCCAGAAACATAGTATTTTCAGCCTTTCGGCAATTGTGAACGATATTGGCGGTCTTGACCGCATTGCGAGCCTCTCGTTTCCCGCTCTTTGCGCCAGTCATCCGAACTTGAAGAGAACGCCAAAGCCGCCGCGCGGGTAATTCCACACGATCTCACCGCTGGCCTCGCACAGCACGCGACAGGTGCCGCATTCCATGCAGCCGTCGGAAGTCGTCTCCACCTGTCCCTTGTCGTTCAACTCATAGCACTTGGCCGGGCAGATGTGTGTCAGCGCGAGCAGGTTCGCGCTCGGCCTCTCGTGCGGTCGCACTTTGATATGCGGGCGGCCCGGATCGACCAGATAGCGGTTCTGATAAAGCTTCTCCTCGACACGTAACTTCGTCACGGCCATCGTCATCCTGTTTCTCCTTCAGCGCCACGCGAGTGCCAGGCGGACCACATCGCTGATCAGCCCCCAGCGCGAACGCGCCTTGATGAAGGCAGCAGTGGTCGCCTTTTCCTTCTCGATTTTTGGGGTGCCGTCGACCCGCATGAAGTTCTGCGCGGCCTGCGACATCAACTGCGGGTAAGTCATGAAGAAATTGCGGGAATTGGTGTGTATCAGGGCCGGCATGTCCTTATATTTCATCAGGTCTTTGACTACGAAGGACTTGTCCAGCATGGTCTTGTAGAGGGCGAGGTTCCTCCTGATCATCGGCTGGTTGCGGCCCTTGATCTCAATGATTGCCTCGCCCGCGATGCGGCCGGAAGTCATGGCGAGGTTCGAACCCTCGCGGTGGATAGCGTTGTTCAGTTGGGCGGCATCACCGACCGCCACCCAACCGTCGCCGAAGAGCTGCGGAATTGCCTTGTAGCCACCTTCGGGAATGAGATGCGCGGAATACTCCTTGACTTCCGAGCCCGCGATCAGCGGCCGGATCGAAGCATGGTTTTTGAAGGCGTCGAGGAGGACGTAAGGGCTCTCCATTGTCTGGGCGAAATCGGAGACGAGGCAGCCGATGCCGAGAGAGATCGACTCCTTGTTGGTGTAGAGGAAGGCCAGTCCGGCCATGCTGCGGGAAATCGTGCCCGCCGCTTCGATCACGCAGCCTTCGTCGCCCTGGAGGCCGAACCGCTGCTCAATGACCTCATCGGGTAGGAAATGCATTTCCTTGACAGCGAGCGCCACGCTTTCTGGCTTCGGCATCTTGCGCAGGCCGGCCCGTGTACCGAGCAGTCCGTTGACACCTTCTGCGAGCACGACGACGTCCGCGTAGATCGGCCCGCCAGCCCGGTCGGTGCGCACGCCGATCACCTTGCCGCTGGCACTGCGGACAAGTTCGGTCACCGTCGTCTCGCACAGAACCGTCGCGCCGGCGTGGCGCACCTTGCGCGAAAACCACTTGTCGAATTGGGCGCGGATGATCGTGTAGCGATTGGGCTTCGCCTCGTTGAAATCGTCCGATCGATACTGCATCCCGGTGTGGGAGCTGTCGTCCATCAACCAGAATCGCTGCTCGACCAGATGCCGCTCGAGAGGCGCATCATCCCGGAAATCCGGAATGATTTGCTCCAACATGTCGGCGTACATGATGGCGCCCTGGACATTCTTGGAGCCCGGATACTCGCCGCGCTCCAACTGCAGCACCGTCAGGCCCTGGCTTGCCATGGTGTAGGCGGCCGCGTTTCCGGACATACCGGCCCCGACGACGATGGCGTCGAATTCTTCCTCGATCATGGCCCTCTCCCTTAGCTCGCAAGCTTGTCGTGGCTGTGCGGCGACAGCCGCCGGGTGAAAGCTTCCGTCAATGCCGGCAGGAAACGGATTGCGTCGGTGACGATGCCGAGGTGGGCAAAGTCGAAGATCGGGGCGTTCGGGTCGGTGTTGATGGCTACGATCAAATCAGCCCCCTCCACGCCAACCCGATGCTGAATGGCCCCGGAAATCCCGGCCGCTATGTAAAGCTTTGGCCGGATGGTCTTGCCCGTTTGGCCAACCTGCCGATCGGCCGGCATCCAGCCCTTCTGGACCAGCGGGCGCGAACAGCCATATTCGGCGCCGATTGCCCGCGCTAGATTCTTCACAAGCTGCAAATTCTCCGCTGAGCCGAGACCGAGGCCTCCGGCAACCACGATGTCGGCGTAGGCGAGATTTGCCTTTGCCGATTGGCGATCGAGGTTGAAGCCAAGGACTTTGGTGATGATCTCTTCCTCGGTCATTGACAGCTTGTGCCGGATGACACGCCCGACCGGCTTATCCGTCCGCGGTGGCATGGCCATAACCCTCGGTCGTACGGTGGCCATCTGCGGCCGGTAGTTGAGCGTATAGATCGTGCATAGCAAGGAACCGCCGAAAGTCGGACGGGTCGCGGCGAGCGAACCGTCGACAACATCGAGTTCGGTACAGTCGGCAGTGAGCCCTGTCAGCAAGGTCGTCGCTACTGAGCCAGCGAGATCCCTGCCGAGCGTGGTCGCCCCGAGAAGCAGGATCTCCGGCTTGTGGGTATTGACCAGATCCGTCATCGCCTTGGTGAAAGGCTCGTTGCGATAGTCGGCAAGCAACGGTGCCTCGACGAGATAGACAAGGTCGGCGCCGTAAGCGAAGGCCTCGGCAATGGCATGCTGCGTGGCCTCACCGGGCGGTCCGAGCACGATCCCCGCAAGCTGGATGCCAAGCTTGTCGGCGAGCTTGCGGCCTTCGCCAAGCAGTTCGAAGGACACGGGATGGACCTCGCCGCGTTCCAGTTCGATGAAAACCCAGACGTGCCGATAGTCCCTAAAGTGCTCAGGCAATTCCCTCTTGATGCCGGCACGGCCGGCGGAAGGAGGGGCTTCGCGGTTCGCGTTCGACATCATCTCTCCTTGCCGTCCCGTCACTGGCCGCCGTCGAAGGCGAGTTCGTGTTCCAGCGCTGGCTGGCGGGTAAAGATTGCGGCGATCAGTTCGTCAGCGAGGTCGTGCTGCGTCTTGTCGGTCATGTCGATCTGCGTCGCCTTTTCCGCCCGCGTGGTTGGGGCGAAAACGCGCTTGACGACCGTCGGCGAGCCGCGCAGGCCGCATTTGTTGAGGTCGTCAATGCCAGCTTCGGCCGCGCTCCATTTCACGATCTGGCTGCGCGCGGCGCGCATGGCGTCGTCGAGCGAGCCCCTGCGGATTTCGTTGGTGCCTTCCAGCATTGTGACGAGGCAAGGCAGCCTGCTTTTCAGCATCTGCGTACCGCCTTCCGAACGGCGCTTGACGGTGATCTCGCGCGCATCGACATCGATAGAGTCGATCTTCGCCACATAGGTGAACTGCAGGAGGCCGAGGCGCTTGGCGATGCCGGGCCCGACCTGGGCGGTATCGCCATCAATCGTCTGCTTGCCGGCGAAGACGATGTCCGGCGCGCCAAAGGTCTCGCCAATTCTCACGATTGCCCGAGAAAGCGCGAAGGACGTCGCCAGCGTGTCGGAGCCGGCAAAACAGCGGTCGGTCAAGAGTACCGCGCGGTCGGCGCCATAGGTGAGCGCCTTGCGCAGCGCATCTTCTGCCATCGGCGGACCCATCGTAAGCACGGTGACCTCGCCGCCATGGGCGTCGCGCAATCTCAGTGCCTCTTCGAGGGCGAACAGGTCGTAAGGGTTGATGATGGTCGGCACGCCCTGGCGCATGATCGTGTTCGTCACCGGGTGGACACGTATCTGCGCGGAGTCCGGCACCTGCTTGATACAGATTACAATGTGCATTGCGTCTTTCTCGGCTCCAATCCGCAAGCGGCCCTGGCGTTCATCTCCTTCGCAGCATCATTCGTGCCAACCGTTTTGCGTTGCTCTGTTCCCTTTGACATGGGGTTGGTTTGTTCCGAAGGTGCCGTCGTGATGACCGGGTTTGTCGGCTTTTCGACCTTGTCGCGTCGCACTAGTGTCGCGTTCATTCTGTCCCGAACCGCCTCAGGATCGACTCGAACGGGACAAAGGTGTGGTCCCGAGTGGCCGGTTTGTCGGGATCGTGCTCTTTGAGCACCTTGAAGACCCGGTGGGTGAGTGGCGAGGATGTCGCGAAATCCTCATAGGCGCGTTCCAACGTCGCACGCGCCCGCGCGGCGATCACCCCATCGGGAAGACCGGCGAAATCCTCTTCAGCGAGATATTGGCCCATGCGCTTCAGGATATGCAGCCGTGAGACATTGAGCACCTTCGGATCATAAGAGATGCAAAGGACTGCGAAGAACTCCTCCGCAGCCGACAGGCTCTTCAGCCGGGCGAGGATGTCGGTGACATCGATGGCACGACTTTCAGCGAAACAACTGCACATTGCATTACTCCTGGGCCGGAAACGGTGGTCGGGGTTGCGTCGTCGCCCAGGCCTGGAACTGATTGAAGTCCTCTCTGGCTGGCGAAGACGGGGAAAGCTCACGCAGCTTCTTCACGATCCCGGGCATGACCTCGAGCACCCGGTCGACGTCCTCCTCGCCGTTGTTGCGCGAAAAGGAGAAACGGATTGCGCCGTGTGCCGCGCTATTGGGGATATTCATCGCCACCAAGACGTGGCTCGGCTCCAGCGAGCCGCAGGCGCAAGCAGAGCCGGAGGAGCAGGCGATGCCCTCGCGATTGAGGAAATGCAGTATGCCCTCACCTTCGATATCTCCAAAGGCGATGTTTGCGGTGTTCGGCAACCGCTTTAGCAAATCGCCGGCGACGAAGGCGTGTGGGATGCGCTGGAGAAGTTCCTTCTCCAGTCGGTCGCGCAACGCCTTTACCCGTGTGTTCGCGTCGTCCATGAATTTCAAGGCAAGATCGGCTGCCACGCCGAGGCCGACGATGCCTGGCGTATTCTCCGTGCCGGCGCGGCGGTTGCCCTCCTGGCGTCCCCCCTTGATCAGCGCACAGAAGAGCACGCCGCGCTTTACATAAAGTGCGCCGACCCCTTTCGGTCCGTGTAATTTGTGACCGGAGAGAGACAGCATATCGATTGCCGTCGATTTCAAGTCGATCGCAAGCTTGCCGACCGCTTGCACCGCGTCGGTATGGAAAAGGGCGCCGACTTCCTTGGCCAACTCAGCAAGCTCGACCACCGGGAAGATGGTTCCGGTCTCGTTGTTCGCCGACATGATCGAGACGATCGCCACGCGCGGGGTGAGAGCGGCCTTATAGGTGTCGAGGTCGAGCCGGCCGTGGTGATCCACCGGGATCCTATGCACCTTGATGCCGCGCGCCTTCTCAAGGTGGGCGCAAAGCGTCAGCACGGCCGAATGCTCGACTGCGGAAGTCACGATCTCTGTGCGCTCAGGCATCACCTCGAGCGCCGAAAGGATCGCCGCGTTGTCGCTTTCCGTCCCGCCCGAGGTGAAGGTGATCTCGTCGTCGAACTCCGCGCCGATCAGCGTTTGCACCTGCAGGCGCGCCTTTCTCACCGCCGCCCCGGCGGAAGCGCCAAAATCGTGGCTCGACGAAGGGTTGCCGAATTGGTCGGTAAAAAACGGCAGCATTGCTTGAACGACTTCAGGATCGACCCGTGTCGTTGCGTTGTTGTCCAGATAAACAGGTCTCATGGATGTGATCCTTCTCCTGAGCGCAATCACGCAAAGCGCACGCCCGGTCTGTCATGATGATGATGATGGTTAGCCGAAGGAGTTGCCGCGGCCACATTCGGCCTGCGCGCTTCTTGGCGCCGGCGCGGCAACCCGCCTCGACCTTGGTGCGCCAGCGTTGCGCCGGCTCGGCCCCCGGCAAGCGCGGTCTTTAGGCCACGGCGTTTTCGGTGCGCTGGATCATGGACTGTCTCTCCTTCAGGCCGGACGCTTTCGCGAACAGCTACGCATGGACCGTGCCAAAGAAGGGAATCATTTCAAAACAACATGATGGCTCTAACACTGCTATGTCGCATTTCCGACATCGGCGGGAATTGTTCAACGCGGAACGCCGTTGAATCGGGCGTGAATTCCGCTTCGCGTGAGGAGCAATCCTGTCCGGCCGTCCGCCAGGGATGCCCCGCCGACCGATGCGTCCTGTCGGGTTTGTCGAGTGCGCGACGCGGCGCTGTCCGCCCCCGTTGCCTGCTGAGATCTCGTTTGTCCTTGAAGAATATGCAGAAAATTCTTCTGAGCTTCTTTCTGAGCCTTTGGCACGGCTGTTGCGGTCCTCTCCTCGTAGAGCAGCGCGTTCCCGCAGCCGATATTCATCTCGCGGGTGACATCGCGATCGATGGAACGAAGGAAAGAAAGCAACATGTCAGGTCCAGATCAGCCACCCGCGTTCCGAGCGATGATTTCGTCCTCACGCAGACCTTCCATTTCAGGTTTCTTGAGACCGAGCGTCCTGGTGCGCTCGTACAAAGCCACGCGTCGTTTTCACATCGATCTGCGCGGCGCGGCCTTTCGCGACGTTTTCGCCTTCACCGTGCGCCACTGGAGCAGGCAGCCGGTCCGGCTCGCGATCATCATGATCGCGGTGCTTCTCGCAACGCTCCTTGACGTCCTGACGCCGCTCTATTCCGGACGGCTCGTAGACGCGGTCGCCCAAGGAGCGGCAGCCGACGCCGTCGTGTGGGATGCGACGCTTGCGGCCTTTTCAATGTTGATTGCGCTCGCACTCGGCGCCGTCGTCATGCGCAACATCGCCTTCATTGCCGTCAATGACTTCATTCTGAAGATGATGTCCGACATCGCCAGCGACGCGTTCCATCGCGTCCAGCGCTTTTCGACCGATTGGCATGCGAAAACCTTCGCCGGCTCGACGGTGCGCAAGATCACGCGCGGCATGTGGGCGCTCTGCCTCCTCAACGACACGATCCTTTTCGCGTTGTTCCCGTCGCTCATCATGCTCGTAGGGTCGAGCGTTCTGCTCGGCTGGTACTGGCCGATGATGGGGTTGATCATCGCCTGCGGCTCGGTTGGCTATGTGGCGCTGATCATTGTCCTGTCGCTCGGCTATGTGGCGCCAGCGGCAGGCCTTGCCAACAACTGGGATACGAGACTTGGCGGCTCGCTTGCGGACGCGATCAGCTGTAACGCGGTGGTCAAAGGCTTCGGCGCCGAGGTGCGGGAAGATCATCGCCTCGCGAAAGTTATCTCCAAGTGGCGGCACCGGACCCTCCGGACCTGGGTGCGCGGGACGGTCAGTGCTGCATTCCAGGGGATCATGCTTCTTGCGCTGAGAGCGGCTTTGATCGGCTATGCCTTATTTTTGTGGTCGCGCGGCCAGGCTACCCCAGGTGACATCGCCTTGGTGCTCGGGTCTTTCACCGTCCTGTATGGCTACTTGCGTGATGTTTCCATACACGTGCGCAACATCCAGCGCTCTGTAAATGAGATGGAGGAACTGGTCCAAACCTACAGCCAGCCGCCCGACGTGGCCGATGTTCCGGGCGCCAAGCCGATCCGGATCACGAAGGGTCACATCGATTTTGAGAGCGTCCATTTCCACTACGGCAATCATTGGTCGCCCTTCTACAGCGACTTGTCGATTTCGATTGAGGCCGGCGCACGGGTCGGTCTGGTCGGCCCCTCTGGCTCCGGCAAGACCACCTTCGTCAAGCTCATTCAGCGGCTTTACGACCTGGATGCTGGACGAATCTTGATCGATGGGCAGGACATCTCGCGGGTGACGCAGGCCTCGCTGCGCTCGCAGATCGCGATCGTACAGCAGGAGCCCCTCCTGTTCCACCGCTCGCTGGCCGAGAATATAGCCTATGGGCGGCCGGGTGCTTCTCGGTCCGACGTCGAGCAGGCGGCGCGGCTCGCCAGCGCGCATGACTTCATTGCGCGCCTGCCGAACGGCTACGGTACGCTGGTCGGCGAGCGCGGCGTGAAGCTTTCAGGCGGCGAGCGCCAGCGTGTGGCGATAGCGCGCGCCTTCCTCGCCGATGCCCCGATCCTGATTCTGGACGAGGCGACATCAAGCCTCGACTCGGAATCGGAGGTGCTGATCCAGAAGGCGATGGAGCGGCTCATGGTCGGGCGCACCACGCTCGTCATTGCGCACCGGCTCTCGACGGTGCGGGCACTCGACCGGCTGCTTGTCTTCGACCGTGGTTGCATCACCGAGCAGGGCGACCATGCCGCGCTGATCCGTCGCGACGGCATCTACCGCCGCCTGTTCGAGCGGCAGGCCTTGGAACTGACAAAGGGGTGGGATGAGACCAATGTGCAACGCGGTTGAACGCGGCGTGAATTCAGCTTGCCTCCCCAGCAATCCTGTCGGGCCGTTCCTGAAAAGGCGGCCGCAACCTGTCGTCGGGCTTGTCCAATCCACGACACGCCTGGTGCCGGCCTGTCTTCCTGCCGCGCTCTTGAGCAAACCCATCAATGCGATGAAGACAATTTTTTATGAGCTGCGTCCTGCGTTCCCGGCACGGCGCTTGAGGCTTCCTCCTGAGGCGGCAGCCGCCGCGCGATCATTTAGATCCTGGTTGATGCGATCAATGGAGCGAAGGAAAGCAACGCGCCGGATCCACGCGAGATCCGCATTCTCTGGCATAGGGGCGTCGCCAAATCGACACCCTCACAATATGCGCTCACCGCCCGCGTCGACGTCGGGAACAAGATCTTGATTGTCGTCTGCGCTCAACCGCTCTTATGCCGAGCTCGAAGGATACGGACCTGCGTCTCGCCGCGCGGGATTGCATAAGGTGGCTGCAGCGTCTCGCCTTCCATCGGCATCACCGGTTCGGCTTCGAGACGTTCCGGAAACCCGCCGAGGCCGGCACGCCGGCGATGCGGTCGTAGCCATCGAAGCGCGTCCCGACATGGCGCGGGCGTAACGACCGGCTTGCGAGGAAGGGGATCATGTCAGACCTTGCGCTGTTGCAGAAGAAGGTCCGCAAGCTGCAGTCGCGCGCGGGAGCCGCCAAGATGGAATTGCACGACCTTGCCCAGGACCTTCCGGTCAACTGGACCGAGATCAAGGCGGTCGCCTGGAAAGCCTTCAAGGTTTTTTCCGAGTTGGATGCGGCAAAGGAAGAACTCGCAGCGTTGGAGAATTCACAATGACGGGCGCTTTTGTCACCCGCGACGGCTCGCCATGGACGCCGCACTATCTGACGGCGATCGATGGCGCGACCTGCATCGGCTGCGGCCGCTGCTTCAAGGTCTGCTCGCGGGAGGTCATGCACCTTCATGGCCTCGATGACGCAGGCGAAATCCTCGGCATCTGCGCGGGCGAGGACGACGACTTCGATGGCGAGCTCAACCGCATGGTCATGGTCGTCGACCAGGCCGGCCGCTGCATCGGCTGCGGCGCCTGCGGCCGCGTTTGCCCGAAGAACTGCCAGACCCACCTTGCGGCCGACACGCTCGCTGCATGAGCCGAGGACAAGACCAGGAGAACGGCGCCACACTCGCCCATCACGATGGCTGTTTTCTCACCAGCCAATGGTCGCCGACCGATCTGGCGACGGCGTTCGACCGGCATGTGCTTGCCCGTGTTGTCTACCTCGCGCTCAAGGAGGTCGAGGCCGGCAAGGCGACCGCGACCGAAGCAACCGGCCTTTCGCGTGCCGACCTGCGAGATGTCATGACACGCTATTTCCCGGCTGTGCCCGTCAACGCCTTCGCGCTGGAAAAGCTGACCGATCCCGAGCCGGATATGGAGGAAGGGCTTCTGCGCGGCCTGCTCATTGGGCATGCCAGGCCAGGCGATCCGGCCAGCATCCTCTTCGCCAAGATCATCGCCAGGCGGAGTTTGCGAAATGACCATCTGTGGCAGGACCTTGGCCTTTTCAATAGGGCCGAGCTCAGCCAGTTAATCGCCAGGCATTTCCCGGCGCTGGCGGCCGGCAACACCAAAAACATGAAATGGAAGAAGTATTTCTATCGTAAGCTCTGCGAGGCTGAAGGCTTTTCGCTATGCACCGCGCCCAGTTGTCAGGAATGCGGCGATTTCGAAAGCTGTTTTGGACCGGAGGAAGGCGAAAGCCACTTGGCACGGATCAAGAACGGGTTCGCTTTGGATTAAGAGCCGCTTTCGTCGCCGCCGCCGCCCGGGCTTGATTGGCATCGAAGCCGCACGCGCTTTTCCCGGCGACGTCGCGCGGAGGACGGGATGTTCAGCGCCTCACGATATTTCGCAACGGTGCGGCGAGCAATGTCGATCCCGGTTTCCTTGAGCCGGTTGGCGATGTCGTCGTCGGAAAGCACTTCGTCGGGCAATTCCACGGCAACCATCGCCTTGATTTGATGGCGCACAGCTTCGGCGGAGTAGGCGTCGCCGCCTTCGGAGGAGCCGATCGCGACAGTGAAAAAATACTTCAGTTCGAACACGCCGCGCGGGGTCAGCATGTACTTGTTCGACGTCACCCGGCTTACCGTCGACTGGTGCACGTTGATCGCATCCGCGACAGTCCTGAGATTGAGAGGCCGCAGGTGGGCGACCCCATGTTCAAAAAAGGCGTCCTGCTGGCGGATGATTTCAGCCGCTACCTTGAGGATCGTCTTGGCGCGCTGATCAAGGCTGCGAATTAGCCAGTTCGCGTTTTGGAGGCATTCGTTGAGAAATGACTGGTCTTTCGAATTTTGGGCGCTTAGGCGGGAGACCTGGGCAAAATAGTTTTGGTTCATCAGCAGCCTGGGCAGCGTGTCTGGATTGAGTTCGATTTGCCACCCACCTCCGGGAGAGGGCTGGACCAAGACGTCGGGAATGATCGATTCAGGCCCTCCGGATTGGAATCGGTTTCCAGGCTTGGGATCGAGCGCGCGGATTTCGTGCAACATGTCGAGAAGGTCGTCTTCATCGACACCGCAATGGCGCTTCAATGTTTGAAAATCGCGTCGCGCCAGCGCTTCAAGATTGGCGACCAGCGCTGCCATTGCCGGGTCGAACCTGTCTAGCTGCCGCAATTGTATCTCAAGGCATTCGCTGAGAGTTCGCGCAAAAATACCCGGTGGATCGAACTGCTGCAAGGTTCCGAGAACCCGTTCCACAACAGCCTCCCGGACATTCAGGCTGCGGGCCAGTTCCGAAAGGTTCACCGGAAGGTATCCGGTGTCTTCCAGATGACCGGCAAGCTCGCCAGCTATTCGCCGCTCCAGCGGCGCGAATGCGCTGAGAGCGATCTGACGAGCGACATGGTCGTGCAATGTTTCGATGGACGTCCAGGAATCTTCGAACGCATGGTTTCCCCCCGGTTGGACATTGTTTTTGCCGCGGATTGATTTCCACTGCGAGGCCCGATCCGATATTCCGCCCGTGGTCGGCCCGATGCGCGGATTCCCGGCCGAAATCGCCCGGTTTGCGGCCCGTTCCAGAAAGGGGTTCTTCTCGATTTCCTGCTCGACGAACTGATGCAGTTCGGGATGCGCCAGTTGCAACAGGCGAATGGATTCCATCATTTGCGGCGTCAAAACCAACGATTGCTTCTGACGCTGAAGCAGGCTTGCTGAGGACTCCATGGTTAGCGTGAAACTCCTACCGAGCGACCCTTCGCCTTGTGCAAGGGGATTTTCGAGACGTTGACTCGTCTAGATCATGCAGCCGTCACGGCTTTGGCGGCTCTCAGCGTTTCAAGGACGTTCTGCGGCGACGATACGCCATAGGGGTCCGTCTCGCAGTTGTCGCAGAAACCGTCCTCCTCGAACCACCGCTCCACCACGCCATTGTTGATTGCGGCAGCGTAGCGCCAGGAGCGCATGCCGAAGCCGAGATTGTCCTTGGCAACCAGCATGCCCATCTTGCGGGTGAACTCGCCCGAGCCGTCTGGGATCAGCTGGACTTTCTGCAGCCCCAGGGCCTTGCCCCAGGCATTCATGACGAAGGCATCGTTGACGGAAACGCAGTAGATCGCGTCAATTCCCTCCTTCTCGAACTCGTCGTAGAGCATTTCGAAATCGGGCAACTGCAAGGTCGAGCAGGTCGGGGTGAAGGCACCGGGCAGCGAGAACAGGATGATGCGCTTGCCGCTGAAATAGTCGTCGGATGTCTTGTCTTCCCAGCGGTACGGGTTTGGCCCCTCGATGGACTCATCGCGAACACGCGTGCGAAAGGTGATGAAAGGAACCTTTTTTTTGACCGTCATCAATGTGCTCCTGGCGGAAAACTGGTGCGCTGCTTTTTCGGTTGAAACTGACACGGCATCGACCTCGGCCGGCAATTCGGTCGAGCGCCGCGCGTTTTGCGTCGGCCTTGGATCAGCCATGGCAAAACCGCTTGCGAGCACGGGCGTCTGAAGAAACGAGCTCTCGATTTGCGGCGGCAACGAGAACGGTACGCGCTTGTACGGGGCGTCGCGATGTCAGCAATGGTCTTACTCCTGGCCACCTTGTGATGGGTTCTGCCGAGTACGACGCAAGCGCCATGCCATTTGATTTTCAGGCTTGGGTTCACACTGTTTTTTGCAGCGACCCTCTTTGCCTTGAGCGGCCAGAACCATGCCTTCGCCGAGACCGAGCGCGCCCATAATCACCTGATCGTGGGCTCTGGGCGGAGGGGATTCCCTTTATGCGTATCAAGCCGCGACCCTCTTTGTCCGAAGCTGGACAAAAAATGTCGGAAGTCGGACCGGAGGGTCGCCGGGTCGCCGGCGCGGAGAACAGGTGGCTCGTATTCGAAGCGAAAATCTGGGGCTCAAACTCGGAACGAGGGACAGGAGTCGATCGAGGTTACCTGACGAGGTCCCTATGGCCTCCGTTCTCAGGATTGAGACGGCTGACGGGCCACGCGCTTCGCCCTATCGACGCTCGCGAGACAGCTTCGAAATCGACAATGGGTACAAGAAAGCCAGCACGTCCATTAGCAAGCTGGCCATGTGATTTTCTGAACCGCGCTTGCGTGAGGCGGGCACGGTCCCGAAGTGACGGAAAAAGCCGCCTTGTGCTCTCAGAGCATTTTGAAGCTGCCGCGACTTTGCTGCCGGGTTTGTCATGTCCGGGACACGGCTTTGCTCCGCCAGGCTTGCGGCTGCGTTCGTTCAAGCTGTTGAATGATATGTAGAAAATCTCCTGCAGGGCTCTTTCCGCGCCGTTGGCACGACTTTTGAAGCTCTCATGTGAGACGGCAGGAGATACCGACTGGCGTCCATTCGTGAGTGATATCGCGCTCAATGCAATGAAGGAATACAACATGTCAGGCCAGCGTCAGTTCAGATTCTATCCGAAACGGGCATTGCCTGTGGAATGCAATAGCGACCGGCGTGGCTGGCGTCACCGTCACAATCGCCCGGCCCCGGCCAATGGCCACCGATCGACCTGGAGATACAATTCGACCAGCATGTGCTTGCTCGTGTCCTCTCGCCGGCGCTCGAGGAGACCGGCGAGCGCGTCGGCGGCCAACCGGCCTTTCGCGTGCCGCGCTGCGGAAATCCTTGAAGAGATGACCGACCCCGAACCGCTTTGGAGCAAGAGCTTCATTCCGGCTCGCCGTTCGAAGCTGGAAATCGCCGCGTCTCCGACGATTTCGCTCGTCGGCTCTTTGGCGGGCAGGCAGCGGTCTGGCCAAGAGGGTTACAAGTTGCCGGATGGCCAAGATGCAATGCCGCGCGGCCTGGTTAGTTGTCAGACGGCAGAATAAATCCAATGGCGCTCAACCCGGTTCCGGATCATGTCCCGCCCGAAATGGTGAGGGACTTCAGCCTGTTCACGTCGCCTGGCATGCCGCCGACGCCCAACGGGGACCCGCAGGCCGCCACTGCTTGCGTTCATGCCGGGCCACCGATCTTTTATTCCCCCTTTAACACGCGCGATGGCCGAGGCACCTGGGTAATCACTCGCGCCACAGACCAGCGCAGGGTGCTGCAAGACGCTGATACCTTCTCCAGCCATCGCAGCATCTTCGCCTCCGCGCTTGGCGAGAACTGGCCGATGATCCCGCTTGAACTCGATCCACCCGCCCACGGCGTCTTTCGTTCGCTACTCAATCCGCTGCTCTCGCCCAAGCGGGTGACGGCACTCGAACCGGCTGTCCGTGAGCGAGCGATAGCCCTGATCGACAGCATCGCCGCATCGGGCACGAGCTGCGACGTCATGCAGGATTTCGCCTTTCCTTTTGCGGTCAGCATCTTCCTTCGCCTTCTTGGGCTACCCAATCACCGGCTCCATACATTTGTCGGCTGGGCGAACGACCTGCTCCACGGCGACGATGTCAAAAGACCGGCGGCGGCCCGGACGATCCTGGCGTTCATCGATGAGCTCGCAGCCATGCGCCGCGAGGAACCGGTCGATGATTTCATGACCTTCATCGTGCAGGCACAGGTCGAGGGCAGGCGGCTGACCGACGAGGAAGTCCGTGGCATCGGCGTGCTGGTGTTCGTCGCGGGACTCGACACGGTCGCTGCAGCGATTGGCTTTGACCTGGCCTTTCTCGCGCGTCATCCCGAAGAACAGGAACTGCTGCGGAGCGAACCGAACCGAATCGTGCTCGCAGCCGAAGAGTTGCTGCGTGCCTATCCGACCGTGCAGATTATCAGGGTGGCAAGGAAAGATATCGACTTCGAAGGCGCGCCGATCCGTAAGGGGGACTATGTTTCCTGCGCCACGATGATTGCCAATCGCGATCCGGCGGAATTCGAATGTCCCGACACGATCGATCTCATGCGCGAGGACAACCGCCACGCCGCCTTTGGCTATGGTCCCCACCGCTGCCTTGGCTCACACCTCGCCCGGCGAGAGATTGTTATTGGCCTGGAGGAATGGTTGGCGCGCCTCCCGGCCTTCCGGATCAAGGAAGGTACAGCGCCCATCGCCTATGGCGGCCATGTGTTTGGGATCGAAAACCTGATTGTCGACTGGTCCTGACCAAGCAGCCTTAAGCCACGGCACAGACAATGGAGGAGCGCCATGCACATCGTCGTCCACAAAGCCAAATGCCAGGGTCACGCACGATGCTGGGCGCAAGCTCCGAACATCTTCAAGCTTGATGATGAGGGCTACGTCCTGCTTGGCGACATCAATGTCGCGCAAGGGGACGAACTGCTCGCGTCACGGGCGGTGCGATCCTGCCCCGAAAGTGCGCTGGAAATCGATCGCACATCGGCCGCGCGGTTCGAACCAGCCGCCATGCAACCAAGAGCTGGGGAAGCTTAGGTGGAATCGACGAGACGTGGCCCCACACCGCAAGGCAAGCTGTCCGGCCGCTTCCCTGCCTATCTCCTCTCCGGCATCGAGACCTCAATGACACGCACGCGACGCGTGAAGTTCGTCTCCGTTCTGGCTTCTTCAGTTGCCGATCGGTTCGTCCTTACACGCACCTAGAGGCACGAAGCGCCTCTTCCAATCTCAAAATTTGCGACAGAGCGATGGGCCAGGCAAAAATCACCGAAATGCGCGACCGCGAGGCGATCCGCGACTGCCTTTATTGGTACTGCCGCGGCATAGACCGCGCTGATGAGGCTGCGCTGCGCAGTGCGTATTGGCCCGATGCGCAGGACAATCACGGTGCCTATTGCGGCTCAGCCGAGGGCTTCTTTGAGTTTGCGCTTGGTCTCTTCAAGACCGGACCGCGCTTAATCCACCAGATCACGAACGTATTGATCGAATTCATCGACCCGGCGGAGGCCGTGGTTGAAAGCTATTTCACCGCGCTGCAACGCGGACCGGACAACGACGGAGAAGCACGCCAGGTGCTTCTCTGCGGCCGTTACTGCGACCTGTTTCAGAAGAGGGAAGGGGCGTGGCGCATTGCCGAACGGACCGTCGTCTACGATTGGTTCGAAGAGCAGACCCCACCAGCGGTCCCCGAGGCAGAACGGTTCGGCCTACGGCAACCGATCGGAGCAGCGCATCCCAATGACCCGGTTTACGCGCTCAGGAAGCGCCGCAGCTCGTCATCAAAATGAAAATGCAATGCATGTCACCACAATGCTTTCCAAGGGTCCCAACTGGAGAGCCGCATCGCGGGAGCGGTCCCGGAACGCAACACGTCTGCCCGGTATGGAAACTTGCGGTCACCAGGACGTCTTGCAATGCCGCGACCGGCTGGCTCGCGTCGAGATCGCTGACGCTGGCTGCGGAGAGGTTCATATGAAGCAGACAGGACGCGTCGTCATCATGACGGGAGCGGCAGGCGGAATCGGCCGTGCGCTGGTCGATATCGTTGCCGCCGATGGAGACATCGTCGTTGCGGTGGACCTTCCTGGCAGCGGCGTCCTTGAACTGGCCGACGGACTCGGCCATCCGCATCTGGGCCTCGAATGCGATGTCTCGCGAGAAGAGGACATTATCGCGCTATACGGTCGCGTCGAAGCGCAGTTTGTGAAAATCGATGCTCTCGTCAACAACGCGGCGATAGGACCCGCCATGGCTGCGACTGTCGACACCGGTTTCGAGGCCTTCCGACGCGTGCTGGCAACAAACCTGATCGGGCCTTTCATCATGGCCGGCGAAGCAGCGAAGCGCATGCAGCCCGGCGCTGCCATTGTCAACGTCGCTTCGCTGGCGGGCGTGCTCGGCAATCCCAAGCGCAACGCCTATGCCAGCTCGAAGGCAGGCTTGATCGCTCTCACGAGGTCGCTTGCATGCGAGTGGGCCTCGCGCGGCATCCGCGTAACGGCGGTAGCGCCAGGATACGTGCGCACGCCGATGATGGCGGAACTGGAACGCGCGGGAAAGATGGACCTCGCGGCCGTGCGCCGCCGCGTGCCGATGGGTCGAATGGCGCGCCCCGACGAGATCGCTCGGGCCGTGCGTTTTTTGGCCAGCCCACAGACGGGCTACATCACCGGATCGGTGCTGACGGTCGACGGCGGTTGGATGTCGTTCAACCAGCCGGGCGACGCGCACCCGCCGGTCGACGAGACGCCTCGAGCCGAACTCTTCCGGCCGGCCGAACGAACCGGCGCGCGCACAGTGGTCGTGACGGGCGGCGCGAACGGTATAGGCGCCGCCGTCGTTCGCCGCTTCGCCGCGAACTCCGACACAGTCGTGATCGCAGATAAAGATGGTGCTGGGGCGGCAGAACTCGCTGGTTTGCTGGGCGGCAGGCACATGGCGAAATCCGTCGACGTGGCGGTCGAGAGCGAGGTGGTGGCGCTGTTCAAGGAAATACGGGGGCGCTTCGGTCGCATAGAGGCCCTCGTCAACTGTGCTGCTGTTGCCGATACGTTTGTGCGAGGGATCGAAATCCCGCAACAGATCGAGCGGGTGCTGGACGTCAATCTCACCGGCACCTTCACCTGCGCGCGCGAGGCGATCAAGTCGATGGACGCCGGCGGCGTAATCCTCAATCTTGGATCGATCAATAGTTTCCTGCCCTTCGTGCCGCGCCATGCCTATGGGGCGTCCAGGGCGGGTATGAACATTCTGACCCGGTGCATGGCGGCCGAACTCGGGTCGGTCGGCATTCGAACGGCCACCGTCGCTCTTGGCTACATCCGTACGCCTGACATTGCTCAGTTGGTCGAGTCCGGCTGCATCGATTCCGTAGCGATCACACGGCGCATCCCGATGGGCCGGATGGGAGAGCCCGAAGACGTCGCCGAGGCAGTGTTCTTTCTGGCCTCGCCTGATGCCTCATACGTAAACGGCTCGACCCTCTACGTGGACGGCGGCTTGACCTCGTTGGCTGACGCGCGAAACGCCCAGCCAACCGATCAAGAAGATCCAACGGAATGTTCGCCGGCGACGGGTTGCGGTTCGTCGAAGCCGACGAGGTTCGAGGATTGAGACTGCGGCTGCATGGCACGTGCCAAGCGCGGCTTGCCAAGTGATCGTCTTCATCGGTGACGGAAAACTCGTTATCAGGGCCGAACCACTAGCCAAGTTTTGGCGCTTGCCTGCGGCCGCCGAACGATAAGCGGCTTTGCGCAAGATCGTCCACTGCGTCGCCGCCAGGCCGGATCGATACCGAGGCCCACCCGCAATCGGCACAAGTCGAAGGCTTGATTGGCCACTTTGTGTAAACGAGGACACGCCATGGAATTCGCGACATTCATCTTGGCGGCCCAGCGAGGCTATCATCAATCGTGCGACAGCGTCATCGGTAACTCCATAGAACAGGCAATCGCTTCGGAGCAGGCCGGCTTCAACACCGCTTGGTTCGCCGAGCACCACTTCAACAATTACAGCCTGGTTCCCTCGCCCTTGATGATGGTGGCACACTGTGCCGGCCTTACGAGCACCATTCGCCTTGGCACCGGCGTGTGTGTGCTGCCGCTATATCAACCGCAGCGCCTGCTCTCCGAGATCGGCTTTGCCGATATCGTTTCGAACGGCCGCCTCGAACTCGGCGTCGGCTCGGGATACCAGCAGTTCGAGTTCGAGCGCTTCGGCGTCGATGTCGACGAGGCGCCGGCCGTGTTTGCCGAATACCTGGATATCCTTCTCAAGGGCCTCAACCAGAAGGTCTTCGAGCACACTGGCCAGTATGAGAAGATACCTTTGACGGCGATTTCGCTGCGCACCATCCAAAGGCCAGCCCCACCGATCTGGATCGCCTGCGGGTCCGCGCGAAGCATGTGTCGGGCCTATCGTGAGGGCCACAATCTTTTCGTGACGGTGTTCCACAACGGCTTGGAGAACGTGAGAGCGCTGCGTGAGACCATCGAGGCGGCGGCGGCTTCGCGGGGCAAGGATGTCACCGCCGCCAAGATAGGGCTTCTGCGCTGCTGCTATGCCAGCGACGATCAGGCGGAGATCGACAGCTATCTCGACAACGCCCGCTTCCAGCGCCGGCTATCTGAAGCACTTCATCAGCGCCGCCAGCAGAGTCGGGACGGCTATCTGCTGCAGGAAACACCGACGCAGCAGGATCTGTCGTTCGAGACCATGCGCCAGAACCTGCCGATCGGCAGCGTAAGTCGCGTCATCGATCGCCTGCTGGAAGAGATAAGTATCCTGAAGCCGGACCAGATCGCTATTCAGACCCAATTGGGAGATTTCGACCAAAAGACGATGCTGCGCCAGATTGAGCTCTGGGGAGACAAGATCATTCCAGCGATCAACAAGTCGCTTGGTTAGGTCAAGGCTTGAAGTTCGGGGCGGCCACTGGGGGTGTTGAAATTTCGCGTGCCGATGCTCGACAATTCGTCCATGCGGCATGGAAATATAGTCAAGCCGCCTGATGATTACCGGATCGAAGACCAACGCCGTCCGTCACCTTGCCTGCACGGACCGCCGGTCTGCCATTCTCTGGGCCATCTCGCTTGCGTTGATCGGCAGCCTCGGAACGGCCGCCATGGCGTAGACGAATGGCCACTCCCGCGACCCCTCTTGTGTCGGAAGTTGGACGAGGATGTCGGAAGCCCGACAAATGGTCGAGAGGGGACCTGGCTCGCCGGTATGGAGAACTGGTGCGGCGCAGGTAGTACGCCAATTCGGCACGCGCCTTGCTTCATTGATTCTGTGTGGGTGCACGACAGTGGCAGATCGCCGATCGGTGGGCAGAGCGGTTCGCCTCTGAAAGTACTTCGTGCGGCAGCGATGACAGGCTTGTCGGCTGGATAGCGTCGGTGGAGGTGAGACCGCATGGTGGAGAGGCAGTCTGCGCAGATGGGAGAGAGCTTGCGCCGAATGATCGCGTCCAGTGAACTCGCCTTCGCAATGGAGGCTCATGACGGCCTTTCGGCGGCGATTGCCGAGCGCGCTGGCTTCAAGGCGCTCTGGGCGTCCGGCCTCTCGATTTCATCCAGCCTCGGATACCGAGATGCTAACGAAGCTTCCTGGTCCCAAGTCGTCGATGTCGTTGAGCGAATCACCGACACGGTGGACATTCCAGTCCTCGTCGACGGGGACAGCGGGTTCGGGAACTTCAACAATGCCCGTATGGTCGCCCGCAAGCTGCGCCAACATGGTGCGAGCGGCATATGTCTTGAGGACACGGCGTTCCCGAAAATGAACTCGTTCGTCGGTGATCGGCACCCGTTGGCCGATATTCCCGAGTTCTGCGGCCGGCTTAAGGCAGTGAAGGACCAAGTGCCGGATGCGGAGTTCGTTCTGGTCGCCCGGATCGAGGCGCTCATCGCCGGCCACGGAGAGGATGAGGCGCTGGCGCGGGCGCAAGCATACGCTGAGGCGGGCGCCGATGCCATTCTAATTCATTCCCGCAAGTCCAACGCTGAGCAGATTTTCGCCTTCACGCGCGCTTGGCAGAACCGCCTTCCGGTCGTGATCGTGCCTACGAAATATTATCGCACGCCGGTCTCCGCGTATCGGGCGGCCGGAATCTCCACAGTCATCTGGGCGAACCATAACATGCGCGCGGCGATCTCGGCCATGCGCCAGGTCTGCGACCGCATCCTCCGCGAAGAAAGTATCGCCGGTATCGAGGACGAGGTGGCGACGCTCGACGAACTCTTCGATCTGCTCAACTACCAGGAACTCTCAGCGGCGGAAGAGAAATATCTGCCGCAGACGGCGACCGGCGTCCGGTAGCAGGCCCAGCCCGTCTTTTGAAAAAGCAAAACGAAAACGGGAGCGCACATGCTTGAAGTCGCAACGCTCGACAAACTGTTCGAACTGATGAACTACGGCGAGCTCTCGGCGGCAGAAGAGAAATACCTTCCGCGGGCAGTGGACGGCCAAGGACCACGGCGAGCGGCTCCTCGAAAAAGATGGATGGAGGCGCCCGTGCTGGCGCAACGGACACGCTTGTTAAAATCCTCGGGAACGGCGGCGGCGCGCGCCGCCAAAAGGCTGCCAGGGACGCCAGCCGGAGATCGTCGATCTGACGGCTAGCGAAATCTGGAGCGATCTGGTCTCGACGATTTGCGGAGGACGATCGACGCATCCGAAAGGGCGTTGATCGCCACAATACCCGGTCGGGCTGTATCAGCCCACGGGCAGCGCGGCTTTATGGCATTCCGCCTAAAAAGCCCGAACCCGGCCTGGGCTGTCTCGCTGCCGGCTTCAGCGCATGGGAACTACGAATAGTCCGCAAAGGCACCGCACCAAGGGATAACCAATGACCGACATCTATCCAAGGCAAGCCGTTATTCTCGCCGCTGGTTTCGGCTCGCGTCTGCGACCGCTGACCGACTTGCGGCCAAAGCCCCTGGTTGAAGTCAATGGCACTCCGATCCTCCACAACGCACTGCGAAACCTCGAGATGGTTGGTGTAGAAGCGGTCACTATCGTCGTCGGCTATCGCAAGGACGCAATCGAATATTCCTGCGGCAACTGCTTCGGAAGTCTCGACATCAGTTATGTCGAATCCGATGTTTTCGACAGAACCGGTAGCGCCTATTCGCTCTGGCTGGCACGCCACGCCCTCTTGATGGGCGATACCTATCTTCTCGAAGGTGATGTCTTTTTTGAGCCGGACGCGCTTCACTGCCTCGCAATAAGCGAGGCAAAAAATGTAGCAGCCGTCGCCCCGTTCGGCGCATCGATGGAAGGTTCCGCCGTGATCCTGACGGATCACGGATATATTGCCGAAGTGCGAATGGGACAGACCGCTGCAAACCTAACAGACGGTTCACCGCAGCTGTTCAAGACCATTAACCTCATCCGCCTTTCCGGCGAGGATCTGCGCACAACGATCATCCCGCACCTCGATGCTCTCATCGGCGCTGGCGCCGTTAAATCCTACATCGAGGAGCTGCTATCTCAGTTGGTTCAGCAGAAGGGCCTGCAGATCGCGGCGGCCCGGTGCGACGATCTCAAATGGTACGAGATTGACAGCGAGGAGGATCTTCTGATCGCCGAAAGGATCTTCGCGCCAGAAGGCCTGACGGCAGCCCGCCCCCTGGTTGCGAGCGGTTCTAAAGGCTGAGGCCTGGCAGAGGCGAACAACAGGAGACTGACATGTTGGCGCAACGAATTTCTCTCCTTTCCGGACCAGGGACCGCGGCAGCTCGGGAAGCAGTTAAGGCAGCGGCAGCCCAAGGCCGCGAGATTGTGGACCTGGCCGCCGGCGAGGTGATCACCGAACCACCGGAACTGGTTCGCGAAGGTGCGATCGACGCCATAAATGCCGGCGTAAACCGTTATACCGAATCCATCGGCCTCGCGTCTCTCCGCAGAGCCGTTGCCAAAAAACTGTCGAATGAAACCGGGCTTGCCTGGGACACTGACAACATCGTCATCACCGCAGGTGCGAAACAGGGCCTGCTAGACGCCGCCTTGGCGCTCCTCGATCCAGGCGACGAAGTCATCATTATTCGTCCCTGCTGGCCGACATTCCCATCACAGGTTCGCCTGGCCGGCGCAAAGCCTGTTTTCGTGGATGCCAAACCGCCTTCTTATATTCCTGAAATCCGCGCCATCCGGGGCGCCGTAACGCCGAAGACGATGGCGATTATCATCAACTCGCCGAATAATCCGACGGGAGCAGTGTACGACCGGGCGACCCTCCAGGAAATCGGTGATCTTGCAATAAACTACGACCTTTGGATCGTTTCCGACGAGTGCTACTCCGGTTTTGTTTTTACAGGTGAACGTCATCAGTCGATCACCATGGCTCATGCGGGCATTCGTTCGCGAACCATCTTGGTCAATGCCTTTTCCAAAGAGCTGGCTATTACCGGGTGGCGCCTCGGCTATTTCGCGGCACCACCGGAGATAGTCGCTGTGGCCAAGAAGCTTCAAAGCCACACCACATCGAATGCGAATGTGATTGCTCAACACGCCATACTGCATCACCTCGAACTCGGCGACGGTAGCTATGAACGGGAGATGCATCAGCGCCTCGCCACCATACGGAAGGCGGGACTAAGAATCCTTTCAAAGCTGGAAGACGTCGCACCACCGCGTGCCGATGGCTCGTTCTTCTTCTATCTCGATCTCACGCTGCTTCTCGCCAGGCTGTCGAGGACGAGCTCAATCCGGACGGTGGATGATATTGCCTGCATCCTTCTTGAGGAAGCATGTGTCGCTTCGGTCGCAGGAACCACGTTCGGCGACGAGGCAGGACTGCGGCTTTCATTCGGAGCGCCACCGGAAAAAATCGAACTGGCCTTGGAGAAAGTCGTCGCTGCACTCAATGGCCTGAAAAGCCGTCAGTCGGCATCCTGATTGAAGGCAATTGGAGGCCGAGTAGGCCAAGGCACGTTACGGATGGCACTCGCTCTCTGGAATGAACTACCTGGATCGCACGCCCCCTCTTTTTCTACTTGCGGGCCGACGGCGCCCGGTGCCGCCACCAAGAGCTTTGTCAAGGAAGTATGCCCATGCTGATCTACCTTCGAGACTATGCCAATGCCATTACAGCAGCGGGCTATGTGTTCGCGATCCTCGGACTTTTCCTGGCGCTGAACGGTCGCATCGAGCTTGGTACCGCATCGATGCTCTGGATGTGGTTCCTTGACCACTGGGACGGTCATGTCGCCCGCAAGATGGATAACCGTCGGCGGCCAGGCATGGCGGATTTTGGGAAGAGCTTTGATGGGTTCGGGGATTTCTTTCACGGCGTCCTATTTCCGTCCACCGTTATCGTCCTGATCGGCAATGGAAGCCTTCTGTCCTTTATCGCCGTCCTCTCTTTGGTAATGGCCGGCGCGCTCCGGCTTAGCTATTTCGCGAACGTTGGATTAACGTCTAACGCCCGGTTCCAGGGAATTCCCGTGTCCTACGACACGCCGCTAGTGGCTATCTTTTTGCTCGGCAAACCGGCCGTTCCGGATGGCATGTTTGCAACGCTGCTGTGCGTTGCGTTCATCGTCCTTGCGGCTCTTCATGTGGCAACACCCGTTCAAGTACCCGCCATACGCGGCAAGGCAGTGCCAGTCGCCTCGGTTGTTGCCGCATGCGTGTCAGTCGCTTTGGCGATCCTCGGCCAGCTGAATACGGGCTTCGGCAAATGCTGAAAAACGGGATGAGGACACAACGGAGGAAACCATGAACAAAATCCTGCCATTGGTGGATCCATCAAGAAATACGTCAGAGTCAGAGCTCATCGACTTCGGCCGAAACTTCCCCCCGCCGTGTCCGATTGTTAACGGCCGTTTGGAGGCCACGTTAAGCGCGATCGTCGAAACGGATGTGGCTACGGCCATCCGCTTTCCTCGATTCTTGGGATCGGAGCGCGATCGTCTCGCAGGCGTAAAGTGGCTATCTCGACGGTTGGGGGCACCGCCATCTTTGGAAACAACGATACTCACCAACGGATCGCAAAGTGCGCTGATTATGTTGATGGCCAAACACGTGGGTCCAAGCGAAATTCTGCTGACAGAATCTCTCACATACCCCGCCATCAAGCCCCTTGCGAAGCTTCTCGGCATTCAGTTGCGGGGTGTCAGTATCGACCATGACGGTATTGACCCCGACGACCTTCTGCGTGTTTGCCGGCAGGAAGGCAGAAAAGCGCGCGCATTATATTGCATGCCGACGATCCACAATCCGACTTCGTTAATCACGTCCCCTGAGCGTCGCGCGGCGATCGCGCAGATTGCCCGAGACACCGATCTCCAGGTTTTCGAGGACGACATCTATGGCGTGCTTCCGGAAATTGCGCCTCCGCCCCTGTCAACATATGCGCCCGAGCGGAGCTGGTATATTCAGGGACTCAGCAAATCGCTTGCCGCCCAACTCCGCATTGCCTACGTCGTCGGCCCGAGCGGAGAAGCGCTATCTGAGGTATTTTGGCCTAGCGTACGCACCACCAATTGGATGGTTGCACCGATCGTAGCCGAAATCGCGACCCGATGGCTGGAGACGTCGACCTGCGAAGAACTCCTGTCAACCGTGCGGCAAGAGACCGCCGAACGCCGCAGGCTCGCGACGGAAATCCTACATCTCGCGCCAAGCACCGGCCATCCCTCCAGTTATCACCTATGGCTTCAGGTGCCGCCCGGGATGACGCTGAACAAACTGATACTCAGATGTCGAGATCACGGAGTCAGCATCGGGTCGGGCAATGATTTCGAAGTCGATTTCGACTCAAGTCCCGAGCGCTTTCGTGTCGGTCTTGGGGTTCCGAGCAATCGCGCGGTTCTAACACGCGGCCTTGAGGTCGTTGGCAATTTAACTCAATGACGCCCAGCCAAAAGAAAAGGCCATGGGGAAAAAATGCCCATCAACGAGGAACTGTCGGATCTCACATACCACCGCCTTAGCGCGGCCTCGTTCATATCCGTGTTCCCCCGAATGTACATGACAGAGGATGCGCTTCATGTTGGACTTGTCGAGGAAGTCGAATGCGAGGAAGTCCGACGGATCGGTCTTTTGCCCGCTCGTGCACCGGCACCAGTATATTCCTATGCGGCCCAACAATTTCACCTGACCGTCTTTCTTGGCGACATGATCGTTTCTGTCGCAACATTCTTGCGCGAGGATCAAGCCACAAGCAAACGGTTGGAAGGCTCTTCTTGGCGCCTGCGAGCCACGGCCACGCATCCCGACTTTCGTGATCAGGCATTGGCATCTGCAGTTCTCGAGCACGGCCTACGAACGCTTCGCAGAAGAGACGCCTCGCTCCTATGGGCCAACGGCCGATCGACTGCGATGGGGTTTCTACCTTCGGCACGGGTTTTGCAAGCGGGCGAAGAACGGAAACCGCCCGGCGTTCAACCACACTACCAAATTGAACGCCGTGTCTGAATAAAGCGCATTACTCAAAAAAACACAGCCCGTTTCGGGGAATCGCGAGTATGCGCAAACGGACGAAATCCCAATCCGGTTGCCAAAGGTCCGTCTGGCTGGAAAGGCGGATAGTTGGGACGGCTAAGCGGCCACTCACTCAGCGAAACAGGACAGCCCTACGCTTCCGCCGTTCCGCCCTCAATATAGGTAGTGCTTCCAACATGGACACGCCGAAGAACCTGGCGGAATCCGCCGAGCGTGGCCTCGAAGGCCTCTCCACGAATATTCTGGCCAGATCGCGATGCCGGCTCAATAACTTCGCGCATAACGCGCCCGCTCATAGTGCCCGGCTGCGCAATTCCGAGAAGGTGTAGAATGGTCGGAGCAAAATCGCAGATGCCCGACGGAACCATGGAGACGGAACCCGGCGCTGGGAATGCCGAACCGGCGACAATTCCGACGGCAGCGAGCTCTTTCGGATGCAATCCGCCATGCACGCCTAGGCCCGTGCGGCGGTCGTTGTCATAGAAGGTTCTCCCGTCAAGGCCAAAGAGGTCGACACCGTTATCCGCCCGGAAGGAAAACGAGACGTCTGGTGCGTGCGGGTGATCGGCAAGGACCAGATGGTTGCCAAGGCTGCCGGGTGCTATTCCGTCGATCTCGTTTCGCTCACGTGTGAAGACCGGTCCACACCACGGTTGGCTGGTGATCGTCGCCACAAGCCGCACGATCTGTTCGTCAGTAGGTTCGGCGAGATAGAGCGCGCCCACCTGTCCGGGCACCACCACGACATCTATCTCCGGCGCCGGCGCGACGCCTGGCCGGAAGCCGGCGTCCCGCAGGCTCTCGATCACCGAGACACGTGTATGGCCGGTGATATGACCGTGATCTGAGACTGCGATGATCTGTACGCCTTCGGCACGACCTTCCGCCTCCCACCAGTCGAGAACACGGCCAAACTGCCGGTCGCAGTGAGCGATGATGCCCCGAGTCGCCTCGGCTCCCGTTCCATGGAAATGCGACGTTACGTCAGGCTCGCCATAGGAAAGGATCGTCACATCCGGCCGATGCTTCGGCCAGACCACCTCGAGAAAGGCCGACGTGATCCAGTCCTGCCCAGCCTTGTCCGGCTCGATCTTGGGCGGCCCCGGCGTTAGCGGACCCACAAGGGCTTCAGCTTCCGCCAACACATCATCAGGTGTGCATGCCTCCAGGAAATGTCCCGAGAGACGAACATGCCCGAAATCCTCCGCCTTATGATGGAAGAAGCGGGTCGTGCCCGGCGTGTTCGTGGCCAGCACGGCAAGGCTTCGGCCTGCTGAAGCGAGAATTTCGCCCATCGTCGGCACACACATCAGTTTGCCGCCGCTTTCGAGATCGAGCTTGCGCAAGAGCACAGCGTCCGACGTATCGATATAGCGCGGCGGCGAAATCGAGCGATCGAAATATTTGTTGCCGACCATGCCGTGCCGTCCGGTGGTGGCGCCGGTGACGAGGCTCGGGAAGGCCGAACGGGTTTCGCTGGGATAAACCGTGCGATGGTTCGACAGCGTGACGCCCAGCGACTGCAAACGGCAAAGGTTCGGCGTCAACTCGGAGGAGACGAGGTCGGGACGTAAGCCATCGAAGCTGATGATGAGGAACCGCGGGGAGTGCATCTTATACTTGGCTCGTTGTCGACAATGATTTCCGGACTTGGTGATGGAGTTGCTTCCTGGGAGTTGGTACGCCAAGGCGAGCACGCAACCGCGACTAATGGAGTGCTATTAACGAACCGCTCGGCAGTGAAGCAACGCGCCGGAAACACTGGGTGATCCCCAGGATAGCTCGGGGTGAGTAGACGCCACCCCTGCTCCTCGAGCCAGTAGTCAAGCAAGTCGCTTCTACGGCCTTGTGGATCGCCATAAACAATGCGAGCGAGCACCCCCTCTGCCGGTCAGGAAGACCACGAGTGGCTTCATCGGATCGCCGAGGCGAGCATGACAGAGGACAGGAATACCTAAGCAATCGTGTTACCTGCCATCAGCAGGACAGCGGGGGCTCTCGCCGATGCGAATGGTGACCACGGGTATGGCCTCGAAATTGTATCCGACATCGTCTCCGGATCGGTGTGCACGGCGAGCGGCAGCCGGACATATCCAACCTGCTTGCCGTCCGCGTCCAGATCGAGGTCAGTCCGGATCTTAGTATTTGGCGCTGTATCCATGTCCGTTACTCAGCAATTGTAGGCCTGGATGATGGTATCCAAGCCGCGTTGAAAGGTGGCTCGATCGCGGGCTGTCCCGGTTCCAAAGCGGATCGCATTTGGTGGTGTGCGATTACCAAAGGCATAGGTGGCGCTGGGACTGATATTGACCCCCAGGGAGCCCACCAGCTCGACGAACTTTTCCGCCGGGCGCTCTTCCGGAAGATGAAGCCAGACATGTAGGCATTCAGGCATGGTACGGAGATCGGCACCAGTAAAGCAGGCTGCAATAAGGGCCTGTCGCTCGCGCGTTTCTGTGCGCACAGCATCGATGATGCAGGTAGCTCCGTCGCCCTCGATCAGTCTGGATGCAACGGCTGCGTTGATCGGCGCGCACATCCAGTAGGTCGCGCGTACCCCGGGCCAGAACAGCTTAGGTACGTCTTCTGCTTTGGGCGCAACGAGATAGGCAACCTTGAGTGCGGCTGCCATGGATTTGGCAGTGCCAAGGATGTACCAGGAAAGCTCCGGTGCGAAAGACGAGAGCGGCGGCGGAATGTCACGCGGCAAGAGACTATAGATGTCGTCCTCAATGATCGCGACATTATAGCGGCGGCAGATTTCGGCAACTGCTTGTCGCCGTTCCATGCTCATGATTGCCGTTGTCGGATTCTGAAGGGTCGGGAGCGCATAATAGGCGGAAGGCGCATCCTTGCGGCACATCGATTCGAAGGCCTCCGGCTCTATACCTTCACTGTCCATCGGTATGGCGCTCAGGCGAAACGCGAAGATGTCGGCAAACTGGCGCATCGTCGGGTAGCTCAATGCTTCGATAGCAAGGCAGCCGCCTTTCCCCACGAGGCTATGCAAAAGCATGGACAAAATACTTTGCGTCCCATTGGCGACAACCACCCGATCCTCAGACGGAATCTCCGGTAGCCGCAGAGCCGCAAATCTCGAGCCTGCGGTCCGGTCGCGTTCGGAACCGCAGAATTGGTGGGCACCTATCAGTGAATTAGGGGAGCCCTCATCCAGAACCTGGGCGATCGCGGCGCGGTAGATGTCGTCGAAAACGTGAGGTACGAGCGGGGGCAGGTTTCCGCTCATATTGATGGGATTCATTTCATTCGTCCTAGCATTCTATCCATTGCGTTGTTTCGGATGAGCCAGCAGACTTCCGGAAAACGGGGGCCGTGCCGCCACCGAATCGTAGATCATTCCGCCCATCTATTTTCGCTGTGGTCTGGGGCTGGGAGGCAATCGTGCCTCCCACTGGAACAACTCACCGGCCAAGCAGCTTTGTTGTCACGTCGACCATAGTGGCCATGGCCTCTTCTGGAGTGGTCTGACCGGCAATGAGCTTGCGCTGAGACTCGACCATTACATCGAAAATCTTCACCGAGTTATCGCCTGGGAATGCGTACCAATCGACAGTACGATCAAGCTGTTGGAGCGAAGCTTTCTGTAAGGGATGCGCATCAAAGAAGTCGCTCAGCGCGCCGCCGGCTTTCGCCACGTTCTGATTGACTGGCATATATCCGGAGTTCTCGACCAGAATCTGCTGGCCAGCTCCGCTCAACATAAACTTGAAGAATTCCCATACTTCTTTCTGCTTCTCGGGATCGTCGGTCAGCATCATCAGACCATTGCCGGCTCCGGGGATTAGTCCCTCCTTGGACAGAACCGGAAGCGCCTTAATGTCGAAGTCGAAGTTTCCAGCGCTCTCCTTCACTACCCCGGGAATACCGGAGGCGGTGCGGATGTTGATGCCAAGAGTGCCGGCACTGAATGCCCGCCTTGCCTGTGCAGACGACATATCGACGGAACCGGAGCGACCAAATTCGGCGATGAGCTCAAGAGCTTTTTCGCCCGCGTCGCTGTTAAACATTATCGCTGAGTCGTCGGGGCTCATCATTCGCCCGCCATAACCCATCAGGAAAGTCTGAAACATCCAGGCTGAGGAGGAATCATATTCAAGATTGATTCCTATGACGTCCTTTTTCGAACCATGGATCTTTTTGGAAATTTCGAATATTTCCGCCCAGGTATTTGGGAAGCTGTTTGGATTAGATCCTGCAGCCTTGACCAGATCACGGTTGATGTACAGCACCGGGATCGTCGTTGCATAGGGGATGGCGTAAACCTTCCCGTCCACCGAGACGGTTTCCTTCATTGCTGCCGGCAGACCCAGCGCTTCCCATCCTCCGTCTGCTTCGATGAACTCGTCGAGCGGTTGCGCCAATTTTCGGCTGGTAAGGAGCTTGGTATAGTTCAATGCCTGCTGAACGAAATGGGGCTTGTCACCAACAATTGCCTGGCGCAGCAAGGTTTGGACGGCGGGTTCCCAATTGTCGCCCAGCGGAACTTGCCGGACTTCGATGCTGGGGAAGCGAGCTTCGAATTCCTGCTCTGCAGTGCCGTTGATTCCTTTGAGTGACGCAGACGATACGGTGCCGAACTGCATACCGTTGCCCGCTGCATAGCTCGATCGTCCCGCAGCTCCCAAGACTGTCAGTGCAGTGAGACCTGAAAGCAATTCTCTTCTGTTAATTTCCATAACCAACTCCTCGGTTCATCTGTTTGTAGCCTTCGATCCGCGTCAGTTGAGGGATCGCCATAACTTCACTTGACGGCTCCCCCGGTCAGCCCTTCAACGAACCACCTTTGAGCAGAGAGGAAGGCGATGATGAGTGGAAGGACGACTAGGGTAGATGCCGCCATAAGGGGACCGTAGTCGTTCCCAGCCTCCTCGTTCTTGAAGACCATGATACCGAGCGGCGGCGGCATTAGGTTCTGATCACGCACAGCGATCAGCGGCCAAAACAGGCTGTTCCAGTGGCTGACAACGGAGAAGATGCCGAAGGCGATGATCGCGGGCAGCGCCATCGGCACCATGATGCGCGAGACTATCCCAAGCTCAGAGAAGCCATCGAGCCTGGCGGCATGGACGACGTCGTCGGGGATCGTCTTGAAGAACTGCCGGAACAGGAAGATGCCGAAGGGCGAGACCACGTAAGGGAAGACCAGCGCCGCATAACTGTTCAGAATCCCGAGCTTGGCACCGAGGATGAAGAGCGGAAGCGCCAGCATCTCGTGCGGCAGAAGAAGGGCGATCAGCACCAGCGCGAAGAGCAGGTTGCGACCGGGGAAGTCCAGCTTGGCGAGTGCGTAGGCCGCCGGCGCACAGATCACGATCTGGAGAGCCAGGATTGCGGCGCAGACCACGACGCCGTTAATCATGTAGCGCGGCAGCGGTGAACTCGTCAGCGCCTTGGTGTAGTTCTCGATGCCATAGAACTGCTCAGGCCAAAAGCTGAAGGACGCGCGGAAGATTTCTCCCGGTGACTTGATCGACAGCGACACCATCCAGACGAATGGAATGAGGATCAGCGCGCCGCTGATTAAAAGGACCGCATGGCGAACGATGGCCGACGGCGGTGCAAGGCGTTGCGCCCTCATTGGTAGTGAACCTTCTTATCCATCACACGCGCCTGGATCAGCGTGAGGGCTACAACAATGAAGAGAAAGACAACCGCGACCGAGGCGCCGTAGCCGGTCCGCAGATATTGAAAGCTCTCGCGGTAAAGCGTGTAGAGCAACATCTCCGAGGCATGGCCGGGCCCGCCCTGGGTCAGGATCTGCACTGTGTCGAAGGTCTCGAAGGCTTTCAGCGCCACGACAATGAAGATGAACATGGTGACGGGCCCGAGCATCGGCAGCGTTACGGTGCGCAGACGGTCGAGAAAGGCGTCCGCGCCATCGATGTCGGCGGCGTCATAGAGGTCCTGGGGGATGGACTTCATGCCCGCCAAGAACAGCACCATCGCATAGCCGAGGTTCTGCCAGATGCCGATAATGGCGAGCACCGGCAGGACCGTGTTCTCGTCGCGCAGCCAATTGGCCGTCGGCAGGCCGAGACTGACAAACGTTTGGTTGACGAGTCCGATGGTCGGATGCAGCAACGCCTCCCAGGCGATCGCCGTGGCCGTCAGCGTTGCCATGAATGGCAGGAAGTGAATCGCGCGATAGAAGGCGCGGAACGACTTGCCGCTCTCGATGAGCAGCGCGATGGCGAGACCCAGAACGATGGTCCCGGGCACGACGATCACGACATAAAGGATGCTGTTGACGAAGGAGGCGCGGAACACCTCGTCGGCTAAGAGTTCGCGGAAATTGGCGAGGCCAACGAAGGTGAACGAACTTGCCCCGAACTGCCAATCGGTAAGCGCGACGGCAATGACGGCGAAGACCGGCAGGAAGAACAGGACGATAAGCAGTAGGAGCGCCGGGCCGGCGAGCGACCAGGCTGCCAGCATCTCCGCAATCTGGTGACGGCGCAGTGCCTTCTGTGAAGCGCCGCGATCAGCTGGGGATGTGATCGCTTCCGCTGTGGCGGACGAGGCGCTTCTCATTGCACGCGCTCCTTCATCTTCACGAGGCTGGCGCTTTTGTGGTCGTGAGGACGCAGGCGCCGCCCGTCCCCGGCAAAGAGGAGCAGCCTTTCCGGTTTGACGCCGAGATGCAGCGTCCGGCCGAATGTTATCTGCGGCGCACGCTCGGCAAGCAGGCGGGCGATGACGGGATGGTGCGTCCCCGGAACGTCGAGATGCACGTAAAGGTCGGAGCCCATGTGCTCGACCAGGCGTACGGCGCCGGTCAGGATGTTGTGGCCGCCGGCCTCGACGAGGTGGAAGGCCTCGGGCCGGATTCCAAGAGCAACATCGGTCCCCAACGCAATATCCGCAGGAATGGTGAAGCTCGTACCCGCAGTTTCGGCCAGTCCGCCATCGCGCACGCGTGCCTGGAGCTTGTTGATCTTTGGCGAGCCGATGAACTCGGCCACGCGCAGGTCATCGGGATTGGCATAAATCTCCTGCGGCGCAGCGACCTGTAGAAGCTCGCCGTCGAGCATGACCGCGACCCGGTCGGACATGGTCATGGCCTCGGACTGATCATGGGTCACATAGACGAAGGTGACGCCGAGGCGGTCGTGCAATTCCTTGATTTCGGCGCGCATCTGCACCCGCAGCTTGGCATCCAGATTGGAGAGCGGCTCGTCCATCAGGAAGACGGCCGGCTGGCGCACCATGGCGCGACCGACGGCGACACGCTGGCGTTGGCCGCCGGAAAGCTGGCCCGGCTTGCGCGCCAGAAGATGGCCGATGCCGAGCGCCTTGGCTGTTCGCATCACCTCGATCTCGATCTCGGCGGCAACCGCCTTCGTTCCCGGCCCGAAACGCCCGACCAGCGGCAGGCGCTGCCAGGCGGAAAGCCGGCGCATTCGGAGCGGCACTGCCATGTTCTCCTGAACCGTCATATGCGGGTAAAGCGCGTAGGACTGGAACACCATCGCCACGTCGCGCCAATTCGGCCGCACGCCGTCAACCACGCGTTCACCGATCGCGACCGAACCGCCGGACTGCACCTCGAGCCCTGCCAGAATCCGCAGCAGCGTCGACTTCCCGCAGCCCGAGGGACCAAGCAGCGTCAGGAACTCGCCGTCGGCGATCTTGAGCGAGACATCACGCAACACAGGCGTGGCGCCGAAGGATTTTTCTATTTTTTCGATAGTGATGGCCGCCATAGTGCTTTACCTCTTTCAGCCGAGCGCGGCGGAAAACCACCTCTTACTGAACTAATACCGCGGCAGAAGATCAAAGCGTTTTGTTACACGCGCGTGACATGTATCGAATATTTCGATAATTGCCCTCCGAATCGGGATGGATGAGCGCGCGGATAGGGGTGAGATCTTGGACGAGGAAAAGGATCTTTCGCTCAATGCTGTTCGGGCTTTCGTGCAGGTCGCACGAGACAACAGCGTTACTCGGGCCTCGAAAACCCTTGGCATCACCCAAAGCTCGGTGAGCCGCCACCTCGCGGTATTGGAAGAGTATTTCGGCGCCAAGCTGCTCGAACGGCACGGACGCCTGAGTCAGTTGACGGATTTCGGGCGGCTATTCGCCGACGCCGTTGCCGAGCCGCTCGACACGATTTTCTTTACGGCAAAGCGGATGCGCCGCGGTGACAGGAAAGATGCCAACCGGCTCGTCGTGAGGACGTCGCTCTCGACGTTCGCCTATACGCTGCTGATTCCCAATTTGAACGACTTCTCGAAGGAAATGGGCGGCGTCACGGTCGACGTCATCAGCACCCTGTCTGCCCCCGCCTCAAACGACAGCTTCGATGTCCTCCTGACCCGTGACCTGACGCTGACCGAACCGGGAGATCGCTGGGATTTCTATGATGAACAACTCGTCTGCGTCGGGTCGCCTGACTGTGTCGCCGGCCGCGGCCTCGAAGCGCTGCGAACCACACCGCTGATTGCCGTCACCGCGCGGCCGGACATCCTGCCGACCTGGCTCCGCGGCATGGATCTGAAGACGTCGGACATCATCTCTGGGGCACGCTACGACCATCACTACCTGGCGCTGCCGGCGGTAACGACCGGCCAGACCTTGCTGGTGACGCCGCATATCGTCGTCGCGGACCTAATCAAACAGGGGCTTCTTGAGGTCCTTCCCGACTCGCGCGCGCCGAGCGGCATGCAGTACCGGGCCTATGCGGTCGATCGCAGCGGCAATCCGGATCTCGCCCGCGCCTTCTGTCGTTGGCTCACAAGGCTCTGCCGGAAAAAGACCGAGGAGGAGAGCACAGCGAAATAATTTCCTGGCGCAATTGCATCGCAAAACGCGATCATTTTGCCCGCATTCCGCGATGCAAGAACTGGCGAACAAAGGGCGCCTCATCTAGCTCTGGGCATAAACTCCCCTGGTTTGAGGAATATCCATTTGCCCCTACTAGCCAAAAGACTCCAGGCCGTCCGCCCCTCCCAGACAAAAGACATGACCGCCAAGGCGACCGCCTTGCGCGAACAAGGTGCCGATATCGTCACGCTGAGCCAAGGTGAGCCGGATTTCGACACGCCAGAACCCGTCCAGCAGGCCGGCATCGCCGCCATCCTCAATGGCAAGACGCGCTATACGCCGGTTGCCGGAGTCAAGCCGCTGCGCGAGGCGATCCGGGAGAAGCTCTCACGGGACAACGGGCTCGATTACGACATCGATCAGATTACCGTCGGCTGTGGCGCCAAGCAGGTGGTCTTCAATGCACTCTTCGCCAGCCTCGATGCCGGGGACGAGGTCATCATCCCGACACCCTGCTGGGTCTCCTATCCGGACATGGTACGGCTCGCCGGCGGCGAGCCGGTGCTCGTCCCCTGCCCCGAGCGGTTGGGTTTCAAGCTGAAGCCGCAGGACCTGGAAGCGGCGATCACGCCGCGCACCAAGTGGCTGATGCTGAACTCGCCGAACAATCCGACCGGCGCGGTCTATTCCAAGGCCTGTCTGGCCACTCTGGCTGAGGTCCTGCGCCGACACAGCCATGTCCACGTCCTTTCCGACGATATCTATGAAAAGCTCGTCTATGGCGTGCCTTTCGCCACGATGGCCGAGGCCGCGCCGGACCTCATCGACCGGGTGCTGACGGTCAACGGGGTTTCCAAGTCCAGCGCCATGACCGGCTGGCGCCTTGGCTACGGTGCCGGTCCAAAGGATCTCGTCAAGGCGATGAACACGATCGAGGGCCAGACCTCGTCGCATACCAGCTCGATCTCGCAATATGCAGCGATCGAAGCCATTGCTGGCAACCAAGACCACATCGCCGATTTCGTATCCGCCTTACGCAAGCGCCGCGATCTCGTTGTCGAGCAGATCAATCATGCCGAGGGCCTGAAGTGTCGCGTTCCGAACGGCGCTTTCTATATCTTCGTCTCCTGCGCCGGCGTCATCGGCAAGGTGACCGGCAAGGGCAAGGTGATCGAGAGTGACATGGATTTCGCCATGCATCTTCTGGAAGAGTTCGGCGTCGCGGTCGTGCCCGGCAGCGGCTTCATGGCCTCACCCTATATCCGCATTTCCTATGCCGCATCCGAGGACGAGTTGAAGCGCGCCTGCGGCCGCATCCTCGCAGCCTGCACCGCCCTTTCCGAAAGCGAGAAGACCCATGAGCAAAGCGAAGCAGCTGCGTGACCGCATAGCCGAACGGGGCCTCGTCCATATCATGGCCGCCCACAGCCCGCTTTCGGCCGTCTTGGCTGAGGAAGCGGGCTTTGACGGTCTCTGGGCCTCGGGCTTCGAGCTCTCCGCCCTTTACGGCCTGCCGGACATGAGCCTCATTTCGATGACGCAGCATCTCGACATGCTGCGTGCGATCGCCAGCCGGTCGTCGCTGCCGATCGTCGCCGATATCGACACCGGCTACGGCAATGCGATCAATGTGATCCATGCCATCTCCGAATATGAGCACGCCGGCGCCTCGGCCGTCGTGATCGAGGACAAGACCTTCCCGAAGGTTACCAGCCTCGCCGCGGGCGGACGGCAAGAATTGCTCCCGGTCGCGGAATTCCGGGGCAAGATCGAGGCGGCCATCAGCACCCGCCCCGATCCTGACTTCCTCGTCATCGCCCGCACCGAGGCCTTGATCGCCGGTCTCGGTGAGGAGGAAGCTCTCGCACGCGCCAAGGCTTATACGCAAGCCGGGGCGGACATGATCCTGATTCATTCCAAGAAAAAGGATCCGTCCGAGATTGAAAGCTTCGCGCGCGCCTGGGATGGCGATGTGCCGCTCACCATCGTGCCGAATGCCTATCCGGAGCTCGACGCGCCCCGCATCCAGGCGCTCGGCAATATCCGCATGGTGATCTACGGGAATTACGGCATCCGCGCCGCCACGACCGCCATGCAGGACACCTTCCGCCGCATCATCGCCGACGGTGGCGTGCACAACGTCCATAAGGACATCATCCCCGTCGAGGAAATTTTCCGGCTTCAGGGTATGGAAAAAGCCAAGGCCGACGAGAAACGCTTCCTCCGATAGTCACGGTTGAAATTGCGCTCGGCCGGATCGAGGCAGCTAATGGCAATAGCGAGGTTTTCGCCGCCGCCCGCGATCTCGACGGTTTTGCCCGGGAAAGTGCGATCCGCTTTTCGCGAGGCAAGCCCGGCGACGAGCCTTACATCGTGTCGGATGGCGAAGACGCTATGCCGTATGACTGTGAGTGGCAGAGCACTGGCTGGATTGGTTCACCTCAACCGGCGCTTCAAATGGCTATCGAACCCTGACTATCACACGCTCGACCTTCGCGATCTCGATGCTGAAACACGTTTCCGTCGATACAACCGCGCTCTGAAAGTCATACGATGGAACCTTTTTGACCATGGCCGATCCTGTCCCATCGTCTCGAGATCGAGGCAGCCGGACAAAGAACCGCCAGGATCGATGTTGCGCGGTCTTCAGATCAAAATCGGCTCAGACTCGCTGCCTGACATCCCCAACCCTCTCCGGTCTGCGAGGTATACAGGTCACAATCAACACCATCCGACATCTCCTGTCGCCTTTGTCGGGCCCGCGACACAAGTTTATTTAGCCAATTTAATATTTTTGCCAAATGTTAAATAGCTGAAAAGCAATCATAAAATTTCTTCTTCGATCCAACCGGCCAAATTGGCACGAGTTTTGAAACGATCGGTGCGAGGCGGCGGGATCTGCCGACCGACATTGAAGTCGCGGGTAGCCGCTATGGATGGAAGAAGGAAGGAAAGCAACATGTCAGGTCTGCGTCAGATCGCATTCTACGGAAAGGGAGGCATCGGCAAGTCCACCACCTCTCAAAATACGCTAGCCGCCCTGGTCGACCTCGGACAGAAAATCCTGATCGTCGGCTGCGACCCCAAAGCCGACTCCACCCGGCTGATCCTGAACGCAAAGGCGCAGGATACGGTTCTGCATCTCGCCGCCCAGGAAGGTTCTGTGGAAGACCTTGAACTCCAGGACGTGCTCAAGATCGGCTACAAAGACATCAAGTGCGTGGAGTCCGGCGGCCCCGAGCCGGGTGTCGGCTGCGCCGGCCGCGGCGTCATCACCTCGATCAACTTCCTCGAGGAGAACGGCGCCTATGATAATGTCGACTATGTCTCCTACGACGTGCTGGGCGACGTGGTGTGCGGCGGCTTTGCGATGCCGATCCGCGAAAACAAGGCCCAGGAAATCTACATCGTCATGTCCGGCGAGATGATGGCGCTCTATGCCGCCAATAATATCGCCAAGGGTATCCTGAAATACGCCCATTCGGGCGGCGTGCGGCTCGGCGGGCTGATCTGCAACGAGCGCCAGACCGACCGCGAGCTCGACCTCTCCGAGGCGCTGGCCGCAAGGCTCAATTCCAAGCTCATCCACTTCGTGCCGCGCGACAACATCGTCCAGCACGCCGAACTGAGAAAGATGACGGTAATCCAGTATGCGCCGGACTCCAAACAGGCAGGGGAGTACCGCGCGTTGGCCGAGAAGATCCATGTCAATTCGGGCCAGGGCACCATCCCGACCCCAATCACCATGGAGGAGCTCGAGGACATGCTGCTCGACTTCGGCATCATGAAGACGGACGAGCAAATGCTTGCCGAGCTTCAGGCCAAGGAAGCGAAATTGGCCGTCGCTCAGTAGCCGCCGCTACCGACAGGGGGCGCCGACCGTGACCTGGCGCCCCTTTGTACGAAACAAGGCCTCGTTGGCGAGGCGTTACCCGAACCTTGAAAGGGGCAGGTCCCATGGGCCTCGACTATGAGAATGACGGCACTTTGCATGCGAAGCTTATCGAAGACGTGCTGTCCCAATATCCAGACAAGGCGGCGAAGCGTCGCAAGAAGCACCTCAGTGTCGCAACGAGCAAGGACGAGGCTGGAGGTGAGGACAAGGGCCTTTCCGAATGCGACGTCAAATCGAACATCAAATCCATTCCGGGCGTGATGACAATCCGCGGCTGTGCCTATGCCGGCTCCAAGGGCGTGGTGTGGGGTCCGGTCAAGGATATGGTCCACATCTCGCACGGGCCAGTCGGCTGTGGGCAATATTCCTGGTCGCAACGCCGCAACTATTACGTCGGCACGACGGGCATCGACACGTTCGTGACAATGCAGTTCACCTCCGACTTCCAGGAGAAGGACATCGTTTTCGGCGGTGACAAAAAGCTGGAAAAGATCATCGACGAGATCGAGGACCTGTTTCCGCTCAGTGGAGGCATCTCGGTGCAGTCCGAATGCCCGATCGGCCTGATCGGGGACGATATCGAGGCAGTGTCGCGCAAGAAAGCCAAGGAGCACGAAAAGACGATTGTACCGGTGCGCTGCGAAGGTTTCCGCGGCGTTTCACAATCGCTCGGCCACCACATTGCCAATGATGCGATCCGCGATTGGGTCTTCGACAAGGGCGATGTCGCGTTCGAGTCCGGCCCATACGACGTCAACGTCGTCGGCGACTACAACATTGGCGGCGATGCCTGGGCCTCGCGAATCCTGCTCGAAGAGATTGGGCTTCGTGTGGTCGGCAACTGGTCGGGCGACGCCACACTCGCCGAGATAGAGCGCGCGCCCAAGGCCAAGCTCAACCTGATCCACTGCTACCGATCGATGAACTACATCTGCCGGCACATGGAGGAAAAGTACGGCATCGCCTGGATGGAATACAATTTCTTCGGCCCCACCCAGATCGAGGCCTCGCTGCGCAACATCGCCAAGCATTTCGGCCCGGAAATCGAGGAGAAGACCGAAAAGGTCATCGCCAAGTACCGGCCCCTGGTCGATGCCGTCATCGCCAAGTACCGACCGCGCCTCGAAGGCAATACTGTGATGCTCTATGTCGGCGGGCTGCGTCCTCGTCACGTCATCACTGCTTACGAGGACCTCGCTATGGTGATCGTTGGCACCGGCTACGAGTTCGCCCACAACGACGACTACCAGCGCACCGGCCATTACGTGAAGAATGGCACGCTCCTCTATGACGACGTCACCGGTTACGAGCTGGAGAAGTTCATCGAAGGCATCCGCCCTGATCTCGTTGGCTCCGGTATCAAGGAGAAATACCCGGTGCAGAAGATGGGCATCCCGTTCCGCCAGATGCACTCTTGGGACTACTCCGGCCCGTATCACGGTTATGACGGCTTCGCCATCTTCGCGCGCGACATGGATCTGGCCATCAACAACCCGGTCTGGGGTCTCTACCGCGCGCCGTGGAAGAAGATGAAGGACGCACCGCTGAGGGCCGTCGCCGCCGAATGAGGACTGGCCTCCCTGCCAGGCAGGGAGGCCGATAAATGCTCGGGGGCACTCGATCCGCGAGGGGCCCTTCAAGTTTCGATGTCCCTGTGCTGCCGCTTGCCGCGGCCAGATGGAAAAGGTGACCACCATGCCGCAATCGGCCGAAAAAGTTCTCGACCATGCTCCATTGTTCCGCGAGCCGGAATATAGACAAATGCTTGCCGAGAAGAAGCTGAATTTCGAATGTCCGCACCCTGATCAGATCGTCACCGATCAACGCGAATTGACCAAGACTTGGGAATACCGCGAAAAGAACCTCGCTCGCGAGGCGCTTGTCATAAACCCCGCCAAGGCCTGCCAGCCGCTCGGCGCGGTGTTCGCGGCCGCGGGCTTCGAGCGGACCATGTCTTTCGTTCACGGTAGCCAGGGCTGCGTTGCCTACTATCGCTCGCATCTGTCGCGACATTTCAAGGAGCCTTCGTCAGCGGTTTCCTCCTCGATGACCGAGGACGCGGCAGTGTTTGGCGGCCTGAAGAACATGGTCGACGGGCTCGCCAATACCTACAAGCTCTACGACCCCAAGATGATCGCCGTCTCGACCACCTGCATGGCCGAAGTCATTGGCGACGACCTGCGGAGCTTCATCGAGAACGCCAAGAACGAAGGCTCGGTCCCGAGCGACTTCGACGTGCCTTTTGCTCATACGCCTGCCTTCGTCGGCAGCCATGTCGATGGCTATGACGGCATGGTGAAGGGCGTGCTGGAGCATTTCTGGAAGGGCAGCGAGCGCTCGCAAGCCGCTGGGACCATCAACATCATTCCAGGCTTCGACGGATTCTGCGTCGGAAACAACCGGGAACTTAAGCGCCTCCTCGACCTGATGGGTGTCACCTATACCGTCATTCAGGACGCCTCAGACCAGTTCGACACGCCGTCGGACGGCGAATACCGCATGTATGACGGTGGCACCAAGATCGAAGACGTGAAAGGGGCACTGAACGCGGAGGCGACACTGTCGCTGCAGCATTACAACACCCGCAAGACGCTGGAATATTGCAACGAGGTCGGGCAGGCGACGGCATCCTTCCACTATCCGCTGGGTGTCCAAGCGACCGACGAATTCCTGATGAAGGTCTCGGCGATTTCCGGCCAGGAGATCCCCGAGACAATCCGGATGGAGCGCGGCCGACTGGTTGACGCCATGGCCGACAGCCAGTCATGGCTGCACGGCAAGAAGTACGCAATCTATGGGGATCCGGACTTCGTCTACGCCATGGCTCGCTTCGTCATGGAGACCGGCGGCGAGCCGACACATTGCCTCGCGACCAACGGCACATCGGCCTGGGAGGCCGAGATGAAGAAATTGCTTGCATCCTCGCCCTTCGGCCAGGATGCCCAGGTCTGGGCGGGCAAGGATCTCTGGGCGATGCGTTCGCTGCTGTTTACAGAGCCGGTGGACCTGCTGATTGGCAATTCCTATGGCAAGTATCTGGAGCGCGACACCGGCACGCCGCTGATCCGGCTGATGTTTCCAATCTTCGACCGGCACCATCACCATCGCTTTCCCCTCATGGGCTACCAGGGTGGATTACGCGTGCTGACGACGATCCTCGACAAGATATTCGACAAGCTCGATCGCGAGACGAGCGAAACGGGCGTGACGGACTATTCCTATGACCTCACCCGCTAAGCCCGTACCGGCTTTTCGTCGAGGCCGCCCATGCCCAATGGACGTCGGAGACTGACGCAATGACCTCGCTCAGTGCCAAGATCCAGGACGTTTTTGACGAGCCCGCCTGCGATAACAACCGCGGCAAGGATGCCAAAGCGCGCAAGGAGGGCTGCTCGAAGCCGCTGACCCCCGGGGCGGCAGCCGGCGGCTGCGCCTTTGACGGCGCCAAGATCGTCCTGCAGCCGATTACCGACGTTGCGCACCTGGTCCATGCGCCGCTCGCCTGCGAGGGCAATTCCTGGGACAACAGAGGCGCAGCTTCGTCCGGGCCAACCCTGTGGCGGACAAGCTTTACAACCGACCTCACCGAACTCGACGTCGTGATGGGGCAGGGCGAGCGGAAGCTGTTCAGGGCGATCCGCGAGATCAAGGAAACATATGCGCCGGCGGCAGTCTTCGTCTATTCGACCTGCGTGACGGCGCTGATCGGCGACGACATCGAGGCCGTGTGCAAACGCGCGGCAGAAAAATTCGGCTTGGCCGTGGTGCCGATCAATGCGCCGGGCTTGGCCGGCTCCAAGAACCTCGGCAACAAACTGGCCGCCGAAGCGTTGCTCGATCATGTCATCGGCACGGTGGAACCCGACGACGCCGGACCCTATGACATCAACATCCTTGGCGAATTCAACCTCTCCGGCGAATTCTGGCTGGTGAAGCCGCTGCTTGATCGGCTCGGCATCCGGGTGCGCGCCTGCATTCCGGGCGATGCGCGTTACATCGACGTTGCATCCGCGCACCGCGCCCGGGCGGCTATGATGGTGTGCTCGAGCGCACTCATCAATCTGGCCCGCAAGATGGAGGAGCGCTGGGACATCCCGTTCTTCGAGGGCTCCTTCTACGGCATAACAGATACCTCGGAGGCACTTCGCAACATTGCTGAGCTGCTGGTGAGAAAGGGCGCCGATGCGGAGATCCTCGATCGCACAGACACGCTGATTGCTGAGCAGGAGGCGATTGCGTGGAAGAAGCTCAAGGCCTACCGCCGGCGGCTTCAAGGCAAGCGCGTTCTGCTCAACACGGGCGGTGTGAAGTCCTGGTCAGTCGTCCACGCGCTGATGGAGATCGGCATGGAGATCGTCGGCACCTCGGTCAAGAAATCCACAGTCGAAGACAAGGAGCGGATCAAACGGATCCTCAAGGACGAAAACCACATGTTCGAGCAGATGGCAGCGCGCGATCTTTACGTCATGCTCTCAAAACACCAGGCCGACATCATGCTGTCGGGCGGGCGCACGCAATTCATCGCCCTGAAGGCCAAGACGCCCTGGCTCGATATCAACCAGGAGCGCCAACATCCTTATGCCGGCTATGACGGCATGGTGGAACTTGTCCGGCAGATCGACCTCGCCATTCATAACCCGATCTGGGACCAGGTGCGGGAGCCGGCGCCGTGGGATCGCCAGCCTGCCGGGGAGGACGATCTGGCGAGCACGAAGAACGGGACCGCGACTGTGAACGCCTTCAATGAATTCGCTGGCGCGACGGCTCACCGCTTCGGCAACCGTTGAGGAAATCCGATGGTCCGCATCCTTCGCAAAATCAAATCAGCGGCGGTCAACCCGCTGAAGTCGTCGCAGCCGCTGGGTGCCGCCTTCGCTTTTCTTGGAGTCGAGGGTGCGATGCCCCTGTTCCACGGCGGCCAAGGCTGCACCAGCTTCGCGCTCGTGCTCTTCGTGCGGCATTTCAAGGAAGCGATCCCCTTGCAGACAACGGCGATGGATGAGGTGGCAACCATACTCGGCGGAGCGGACCATCTGGAAGAGGCGATCCTCAACCTCAAAACCCGCACTAAGCCAAAGCTGATAGGAGTGTGCACGACCGCGCTGGTGGAGACCCGTGGCGAAGACTGCGCGAGTGATATCGCCAACGTCAAGCTGAAGCATGCGGAAGAGCTCGCGGGTACGGAGGTTGTGCTGGCCAACACGCCTGATTTCGGCGGCGCTATCGAAGAAGGCTGGGCCAAGGCTGTCGCGGCGATGATCGAAGGGATTACACGGTCGGGCGCACGGACCCGGCAGCCGAAGAAGATCGCGATCCTGCCCGGATGCAACCTCACTGTCGCTGACGTCGAGCATTTGCGTGACATGGTTGAAAGTTTTGGGCTCAAGCCGGTTATCCTGCCGGACGTCTCCGGCTCACTCGATGGCACGGTTCCTGACCGCTGGGTAACCACTACCTATGGCGGCACCAGCGTCGAGGAAATCCGCGAGCTTGGCACGGCGGCGCAATGCATCGTCATCGGCGAGCACATGCGCCACCCGGCGAAAACGCTGCACGGGTTGACCGGCGTGCCTTACGCGGTGTTCCAGTCGCTGACCGGATTGAGGGCTGTTGACCGGTTCGTCTCGCTGCTATCGGCGGTTTCGGGCGCGGCGGTGCCGGCCCGGGTGCGCCGTCATCGGGCGCAATTGCAGGATGCGTTGCTCGACGGACATTTCCATTTCGGAGGCAAGAAAATTGCGATCGCGGCTGAACCAGACCAACTCTATCAACTCGCAACCTTCTTCACCGACATGGGCTGCGACATCGCGGCGGCGGTCACGACGACCGATATGTCGAAGATTCTGCAAAAAGTACCGGCGGAGTGGGTTCAGATCGGCGATCTCGGCGATTTGGAAGCTCATGCAGCGGGCGCGGATCTTCTCGTAGCACATTCCCACGGTCGCCAGGCGTCGCAACGCCTTGGGATTCCGCTCATGCGCGTCGGCTTCCCGATCTTTGACCGGCTGGGCAGCCAGCATAAGCTCACAATCCTGTACCGGGGGACCCGCGACCTGATCTTCGATGTTGCCAATATCTTCCAGGCCAACCAGCGCGCGCCGACACCTGAGGCGCTTGACCCATTCCGTAATCGAGAAATGCCAGATGAGCTCCGTTCGTCGCCTCTCACTCGTCACTGACGAGGTTCACGCACCGATGCCTGAACGACGAGCAGGCGCATTGCGCGTAGCCATCGCCACGCAAGACATGAAGGGTCTCAATGCCCATTTCGGGTCGGCCAAGCGCTTTGCTGTCTACGACGTGACGCGCGAGGAGTGGCATCTCGTGGAAGCCCTGGCCTTCGATGACGTTTCCGATGAGAGCGGGAAGCGTCGGACCGAGGGCGATGACCGCATCACGCCGAAGGTGGAGGCGCTGAAGGGATGCCACCTGCTGTTTTGTCTGGCCATTGGCGGGCCTTCGGCAGCCAAGGTTATTTCGGCAAAAATCCATCCCATCAAGGTGCCGCAGCCACAAACCATCCAAGAGGTGCTGTTGCGCACGCAGATGATGCTGAGAACCTGTCCTCCGCCCTGGCTGCGCAAGGTGCTGGCCGAAGCCGGTGTCGCCGAAAAGAAACCCTCCTTCGAGGACGAGGACTGAAACGAGGAAAGAGCAAAATGTTTGAAGTCGCGATCAGCCATGCTGTCAACGATGACGAGGCGGCCCTTGCCAGCCCGTTCGTCAAGTGCCTCGTGCGGCTGATCCTTGCTCAAGATTCCCACGGGTCCTGGGACGGCAAAGCGGACGCCGAGTTGCTGGCGGACTTCATCGTCAGCAAGGAACAGCGGCGTACGATTCCGATCATCGGCGATCCCGATCCGGACGTGCTGTGGAGGCTCGACAAGTTTTACACTGCCGTCGCCCTTGCGATCGAGGAGCGCTCCGGCCTGATGGCATCGCCGATGATCGAAATGAGCCATGAGGGGTTCGGGCGCGTGCTTTTCACCGCCGGGCGGCTGGTCGTTCTGTCCAAGACCGTGCGCGACGTCCATCGATTCGGCTTCGAGACGTTCTGCAAACTCGCCGCGGCCGGTACGAAACTGGTCGACGATGCCATCGCAGCCATCGACGCCTATCCCGAGGTGGCACGGGCATGAAACCGATTTTCGAGCAAGAGGATCATGTCAGGCCTTGAGGAGCCGCGATGGCCAGCCCACGCGGCCGACGCGGTCGAGGCCAATTTGGTTCTCGGGGTAGCGCTGATGAAGCCACGCGTCCTGATCTGTTCGCAAGATGCGGAGTTCTATCTGTTCCTCAGCCACATACTGGAGGTGGACGGGTTCGTCAGTGAGCCGGCAGGCGGCGCGAAGGAAGCACTTGCAATGGCCGACGATCGCGACTTCCAGGCCGTGGTGCTGGACTGCGGTTCAACGAGCCTTACCGGGTCCGCAATCTGCGCCCGGCTCAAGCGGGAGCCCCGAACCGGCGGCCTGCCCATCATTGCCCTGATCGCGCCCGGCGCCGAGAACCAGCACCTCGATCTGTTGAAGGCCGGCATTGACGAGAGCTTTGTGCGGCCTGTGGCGCCGGCCAAGCTGCTCGATTGTCTGCGGACGAGGCTGGCGCTGCCGAAGCCGGGTTCAAACGCGATTGAAAACGACAGCTGGCTTTCCTATGGCAGCCTTGAGATGAAGCTCGATGCCCACCGGGTTTGCGGCAATGGCCATGACATCCATCTCGGACCGATCGAGTTCAACGTGCTGCGGCATTTGCTCGAGGCGCCCGGCACGGTCTTCAGCAGGGACGAGCTGATCGGGGGGGCCTGGCCGGCCAATATCCATGTCGGTGTACGCACAGTCGATGTCCATATCAGTCGGCTCAGAAAGGCGCTGGAGACGGCCTCGACCGATATCGTCATCCGTACCGTCAGGTCGGCCGGCTACTCGCTCGAGAAGCTGGACGGCTGAATCGAGTGCCGGGTGTGGTTCCACTCCCTTTCCTCGCGCTGTGAGCCGGTCTCGCGGCCTGAAACGCCCTCAACGGATACTCAGGAAGAAACAGGAAAATGGGCTTTAAAACGGTACTCTGTTTGACCGGCGCTGACCATTCCGATCAGGACGTCAGAACTGCTGCCGGCTTGTGTGCGGAAATCGGCGCGCACCTTTCCGTACTGATCATACCCGCTCCGATGCTCCTTATGTCGCATCGGCGGATCGGAGATGGTGTCCCAGAGTGGCCGGTAGCACGTGGACAGGCAATTGCCAGATTGAACGATCGGTTTCGGCAAATCGATCGATTTACACAGAACGCGATCAGACTGGAAAAACGCTCCCGAGATATCCACAAACTGCTGGAATCTATGTCGCTCGCCTATGATGTTGACACCGACTATTACGATCCGGCCAGCCTCGGTGAAGTGGCACGACAGCGTGCGCTCTGCGCCGACCTCACGATCATCGGACCGGAGCTCCTCAACGACGAGAATCTCGGACCTCCTATGGTCAACGGCTGCTTGTTCGATACGGGAAAGCCGGTGCTCGTTGTGCCGAAGGGGGCTGAGGCGACGCTGTGGCCACGGCGCGTCCTGGTCGGTTGGGATTCGCGAGTCGAGGCGTCCCGTGCGGTTCGAGAAGCGCTGGGCCTCCTATGCGTTGCTGAGGAAGTTCGTGTCGCCCTGGTCGATCCGAAGGGCAACTACAACGGGAACGGCGCGGAGCCTGGAGCCGACATCGCTGCCTATCTCACTCGGCACGGTGCTCGGGTGTCGGTTGACCTCCTGCCAAGTGCCGGCAAATCGGCGGCCACGGTGCTTGCGCAGCACGCAATCGACACGTCTGCCGACATGATCGTCATGGGCGCTTATGGCAACCGGCGGCTGCGTGAGCGGCTCTTCGGCGGCATGACGAGATGGATAGTCGAAAAGCCGCCATTGCCGCTGTTTTTGGCTCGCTGAATGGTTTCGGAAGTTCCGTCTCTATGCCCATCCGCTTGGCTTCATCGACCACAAGCACATGAAACTGGTTCGCCGCAGCGCAGCGCCAACCCAACCGCTTGGCGCTGCGGCGAACCCATCATAAGCGGGGAAACTGTTACCTAGTATGGACTGCGCCCCTCGGACCGGACAGATTGAACAAGGCTTGGAAGCCGGGCTTTCGAAGGATGGAAGCCCATGGTGACTTATCGCACGCACAGCATCCGGTTCAATCTGTTAACCATCTATCGGCTGGACACTCAAGGTCCATATAGCAGGAAGGCCCTCACGAGGGCCTCTCTGCGGCGTTATCCGTACCCAGTTCGGCCGGCTATCCTCGCGAAAAAGGCCGCCGGTTCCTTCTCCGTGTATGTCCAAGAGCTGTGTCCCTACGGCGTTTCTCCAAAACCCGATTGATGAAGACGCCATCGAACAGAACGCGCCGCCGATGCCACCACTTGGCGCACCGCCCTACGTCGTTGAGGAAAGAGAAAAAAGATGACCACGCCTATGACCTACTCCGAAGTTCAAACTGCGCTCGCGCGCGGGGAGACCGTGCGCGACCGCCCCATGAAAGTCGCGCTTACGCACAAAGCTGGCGTGCAGGCCGGCGATATTGATCGCAAGATGCAAGCCGAAAACGCAGCCGTCCGGCCGGAGACTCTGGAAAGCCGCCATGCAGCGGCCCTCGGAAAAATAACTCGAATGCCGCTGGTGCCAACCTTCACCAGCGTCGCTGCCCGGTCGCCTAGAGTGGCTCGTCTCTCTGCCGATCTTCGACGATGTATTCGCTTGCGGTGCATTCTGCGGTTGCGCAACGAGTAGCCTTGGCTATAGCCATGAAGCCATTGCGAAGCGATCATCGCTGTGCGAACATTTAGAGAACAAACATTGTGCCGATCGGCATCTCGATTGCATGGGGCGGGAAAAAAATGTCGACAACGCGGCGCAAAGAAGTCGTCGGTGAACTGGCGAAGCTCGATCGAGACGATCTCGAGAAAATTGTGCGGAGTCTTCTGAGCAACGGGGTTGCGTTGAGCTTTTATGGGAAGCGCACGGCGCTCGAAATCTATCGCCGCGTTCGTCCTCGCGTCACCAGGCGCGAACCGAAACTTCATGTGGGCAGTCCGGAGGATCAGGCATGCAATCTGCTCATAGAAGGCGAGAACCTTCAGGCGATGGTGACCCTCTACAAATATCGCGGAGGAGTAGATCTCATACTCACTGATCCGCCGTATAACACCGGCCAGTCCTTCCGCTACAATGACAAATGGGACGAAGATCCCAACGATCCCGACCTTGGTACGATTGTAGCCAAGGAAGACGGATCGCGGCATACTAAGTGGATCAAGGCTTTGATGCCGCGTCTTCAGATGATGAAGGCGATGCTGAAACCCTCAGGCGTCATTGCGATCTGCATCGATGATAATGAGCTTTTTCACCTCGGCATGATGATGGACGAGGTGTTCGGGGAAGAGAATCGTATCGCTATCATCAATTGGCAGAAAACCACCCCTAAGAACGCTCGTCACGTATCAACGGCAACCGACTATGTGCTTGTCTATGCAAAGGACAAGTCGCTCAGTACGACTAAATTGCTCGCGCGCTCGGAAAAGGCCGACTCCCGTTTCAGCAACCGCGATGACGACGAGATCGGCGAATGGAAACAGGGCGATGTGACCGGCAAGCGCAGCCCGACGTCGCACAAATCCAGTACCTATGCCATCCAGTCGCCCTTCACCGGCGAGCTTCATTGGCCGCTCGAGACACGCCACTGGGCGTTTGAGAAAGATACCATAAAGAAATGGCTGTCCGATTGGGGCTCTCCCTATGAAGAACGGGACATTGGTGACGGAAAGCCCAAGGCTCTCGTGGTGAAAGGTGCGCCTACTTCGCAAACCCTAGACTTCAGTGCCAATCATCCCCGCCTTGTGGAAGCAAGGCGAAAGGCGATTGCGCGCCTCGAGGCTGGTAACTGGCCGAAGCTTTATTTTGGGATCAAGGGCGATGCCCAGCCCATGCTGAAAGTCCATGCCGCCCATGTCAAACTCGGTGCTGTGCCGACGACCTTCTGGGTGGAGGAGGCTGATCCCGACAGACTTACTTCGATCGGTGCCGTCTCATGGGCCGCCCCGGAATCGGGTCGAAACCGCGAAGGAATAGAGGAACTCGATAGTGTCGTCGGCAAAGGCCATGGGTTCGAGACCGTAAAACCCATGCAGCTGTTCAAGAAGATCATCCAGCTCTGGTGTCCTCTCGGCGGACTAGTGCTCGATCCCTATGCAGGGTCGGGGACTACCGGCCACGCCGTCCTCGCGCTCAACCAAGAAACTGATAGCGACCGGCGTTTCATATTGGTTGAACAGGGCGCGCCCGAGAATGGCGATAAATATGCGCGGACGCTGACCTGGAAGCGGCTCAATAATGCCGTGACGGGTGAGAGGCCCAACGGTAGGAGTGCTGAACCTTTGGGAGGCGGGTTTGAGTACCGTCTACTCACCAAGACTATCGATGCGAAGACCGTGTTGTCGATGCAGAGAGACGAATTGATCGACATCGTGCTCACTTCGCACTGGGAGTCTCAGCGCCGAAGCGCCCCCAATCTGAGTGTCTTTTCCGACGAAGGGTATCAATATCTCATTGGGACCGATGATACCGGCGAGGGGTATTTCCTAATTTGGGACAATGGTGGGCCCGTCGGTTCGCTGGATCTGGAGACCTACCGAACCGTTGCAAGCGAGGCTAAGCGAGCTAGGATCCCGACACCCTATCACGTTTATGCGCGATATGAGACATACCAGTCGCCCAATGTCAGGTTCTGGAAAATTCCGGATCGGATTCTCGCTCACCTTGGGCTCAACGAAAACGACGAGTTCAACTCGCCAGAGGAGGCCCGTTGATGGACCTCTTCAAATTTCAGGAAAATGCCGCCAGTCAGATCGCATCGCGATTTGCCAATTATGTCGCCAATCCCCTGATGGTCGATCGCGTTACCACCGTGCCATTTCTTCAAACGCTGGTCTCGATAACCGGCAGCGGAAAAACGATCATTCTCGCGGATTCGGTTGCCCAAATCCGCGATTGGTTACCCTTGCAGCCGATTGTCCTTTGGGTCTCGAAAGGCCGGATCGTAGTCGCCCAAACCCATGCCAACCTCTCCTCAGGCCGTTATGCCGACAAGCTTCCGGGATTTTCGGTGAAACCGCTGCTGCAAGTCGCACCTTCCGATATTGAAGACACCGAGCAAGGTCTGCTTCTGGTGGCGACGGTCGGGAAATTTGCCGTTGAGGAAGAAGCCGGCAGCGATCGAAAAGTATTTGAAGCTCAGCTCGACCTCGCCAGTGAATCGCTCTGGGGTCTGCTCAAGCGACGCCGGTCGCGAAGCGGGACGCGCCGACCGCTGCTCATCGTATATGACGAAGGGCATAATCTGTCAGACCTTCAAACGCGACGTCTACTCGAGCTCTCGCCCGATGGCCTGATCGCTGCCAGCGCGACAATGTCGCTGCCTTCGCGCCTCGAGAATACGATAACGCGGCTACGAACGGATAGAGCTTGGCAGGATGAGGATTTTATCACCGCAGTGACGAGTAAGGACGTCGTTGCGTCAGGGCTGGTCAAGGAACGCATCGCCATCGGCGGATATGTGACGCCGATGGAAACTGCCGTTGATGCCCTGCTTGCCGATATGGCGGATGCACGGGAAGCAGCGGGACATCTTCCGATACCTTTTCGGCCTAAGGCTATCTATGTCTGCAGCACCAATGCGGTGGACGGCGTCCCCATTTCGGAGGATTTGAAACGGCCGTTTGACGAACGGCAGGCCCGGCCGATTCTCATCTGGCGTCATCTGGTAGAAAATGCCGGCATCGATCCTGAGAAAGTAGTCATCTATAGTCAGCTCAAATTCGCGAAAGAGATGCCTGCTCCGAAATCGATGCGGGTGTTGTCTGGCGGCGACCGAGACTATACCGACTTCATAAACGGTGATTTCGAGCACATCATTTTCAATCTCAGCCTGCAGGAGGGATGGGACGATCCCACATGCGGTTTTGCCTATATCGACAAGGAAATGGCATCGGCGCGGCAGGTCACGCAAGTGATCGGTCGCGTACTGCGCCAGCCTGGCGCCGAGCATTATAGCAATCCCTCGCTCAACACCGCGCATTTCTATATTCGAACCGACGAGCGCGGAGTCTTTGACGACATCCTTGAAGACGTCCGCAAACAGCTCGTTTCAGAGCATCCGGCAGTTGCGCTGACGATCAAGAAAGAGGGGGGCGGCCGCATCCTCGACAAGGTCAATCCCGACCCGCCTCGCACGGTCCCTACCATTGGTATTCACTCGATAAAAGCCAAGCAGCCGATCGCAGATATCATCAACAAAATGATGGATTTCTCATTGGGTGGCCTAAACACGGTTGGCCAGGGAAGTCGTATGCTCGTCCTTCAGGAAATCGGTGCGGGAGCCGAAGCCATTTTCGAGTGGACCGAAGTGGAGCATAGCAACAGGGTTACGGCTCGATCGATCTTCCGGCGCGAGCTGCACCGGTTGTATTCTGGAGCACTCCGCAGGGCGGGAGGGCCGATTAACCTAATTGACATCGAGCTTCCAAAATTCGATGCGTTGATCGAACTGACCAGCCCGGCCGCAGATCATGTCCGTGGGGTCGCGCGATCGGTAGTTGAAACCTACATTGCACATTCGCGAATTTTTCAGAATGATTTCGACGCGCCCTATTCTGTGGGACCGATAGCCGTCGATCGTGCCGACGCTGTCGAGTTCGGGAAGGCCTTGCATGGCCTATATTCCGGCCTAAACCCTCTTGAATTGCGGTTTGCCCGGGCTCTCGACCGAACCCAGCGTGTATGGGCACGGAATCCGAGGAACAGTGGATTCTATATCCCGCTGCTAGATATGGCCTCCTCTTCCACTTATTGGCCAGATTTCCTAGTCTGGGTTGACAAGGCCGTGGTCGCTATCGACACCAAAGGAGACCATCTCCTCGCCGAGGCGAGCGTCGGCAAACTGTTTGACATTGATACGCTTGGTGAGCCGGCAAAGGTGGTGCTTCGGCTGATCTCTGATGGCGAGGCCGAAGCGCTTCCCTCAGGTCAGATCAACCGCATCGGCAAGCAGGGATTTACAGTGTGGAGTTGGAAGAATGGACGCCTGCACGGAATTCATGCAGCCGATGAGAAGTCCGCGGTGCGACTTGCGCTCGATGTTGCGTGATAGGCGAATGCGCCGGCAAAGCAAGCCTGCAATCGCTATTGAACGACCTTCCCGTAGCCTTCAGGGTTTTTCATGGGTGGCGCATCTGATTTCGCCAGCGCCTTGTCAAAACGTTCCGCTTGTTTTCGCTCCACCGACTTCACAAGAAGGTCGGTTTGGAGATCAGTGAGGCTGACGTCGCCTTTGATGACAGCGAAGATCCGAACGAAAACGTAGGTGAGCAGGAAGCCGACAACGGCAGAAATTCCCGGCTCAATATACGGCGCCACCTTCACAGGAACGAACGTGGCAGCGACCATGGCGGTGTTGATTGCCTTCGCAAACACCAGCGATCCCATCGCTGAGAAGATAACGGCAATAAGCGCACGAAGAGCCCGGATGGACTGCCTAATCGCACTAGCGATTTGGCGGGCCTCATCGAGGGCGAACTGATCGGGATTGTTGAACGGCAAGCCCCTGGCAAGTCGCACGAGAACACCCGCCGCGATCACCGACATCGCTGTCAAAAGCGACGGCTTCGCAGCGTCCCAGAAGGCCACGGAAGCCAACTCCCACGCAGCAACCGCGCCGGCAATTGGAATGACAAGGTGGCTCCAATTAATCTTCATCATCTCAATATATGGCGACTACCCGACGATCTTTCCATCGTGGAGGAAACGGCGGTGAACTTCGAGCATTTGTCCAAGGGCGCTCTCAAGATCCAGTAGGCTGCTAGTATCAGACATCTTGCGCACCGTCATGTCAGCAGAGAGACGGGCGTCATCGCCTTTTATCTCACCGTCGCGCCCACGAACTTTCAGTTCGCCGTCCGGTGCATTTCGCAATCCGGCTGCAATATTGCCCATAAATTCCTTACCGAATTTTCTCCGGGTCGCACGATAGCCGATGTTCACGGTCACCTCCAACGGCGATTCTATCCCCAAGGCTTTCATGTGTTTCGACCTCAACCACTCTGCCTGGAGTTGCGGGAACCGGGGGCGGGGCGGGTCGAATGGTCTCGGGCACAAGCCCGCCGATTTCAATTGACCTTACATCACCCAGGTCTCCGCCAACCTGATCGCGGTCAAACTCCGCCTGCAATTCTACATATTGTGCCCCCGATATGGCGCCCGACTGATCCCGAAGCAGCCATGTCAAATATTCCTCCATCGATTTGGCTTGGAGGGTTACATGCTGAATTTGATAGAAGTGATCGCCGATCGCCAACCAGTAGGCGATGCCATGGAGGTATTCGTGCCCGGCTGGCGCCTTCGATTCCGCAATCGCCCAAGCCTTCATGACCTCATCCAGCGTTGGGTGAGCCGGATCGGCAGACAACTGGAGCAGGGCTTGCATTTCGCCTGGAGAGAAAAGGCAGATGTCACCGAAGACGTATTCGTCGGTCTCGTAAAAGTCATTCAGGAAGCGGCGATAGCCTTCCTGTTTTGGCACTTCAGCGATCCGGTGCTGGACGCTTTCACCAATACGCGACGCTCCCTTTCTGGTATTGAGGGCTTGCTGTATCTTGGCGCTCAAACTTTCCGACGGAAACTGGCCGTTGTCACGACGCAATTTCCTGTAGTGGATTTTACACCTCTTGCTCGACATCTAGCTTCCCCGATTCGTAAACGGGGTAGAGAAGAACACAAATAATCTATCTCGGCGAGGTTACTTTCTCCGCTGGCAACTGCAAAAATCACACGTACCGGCGGGATGGTCTCAGCGCCGGCATCAATCATGACACCACGCCGTTGGCCTTCATCATCGCGATCATCACTTTGAGGCTGTCGCCGACGGCAGCCTGAATTTCGTAATCTGTCGGCCCCGCCTGCACCCGGACCCATCCCCCTTGGAGCGTTTGCTGGTAAGTCTGAACTTGCACGTGCAGCACGAGTTGCCCAGGCACCATGTACATGTTGAAGAAGCCAAGTTCGTCTGAGATTCGCCTGTAGAGGCGATGGTGACCATCGATAATGTTGACACCATCGGACGCCATGACCGAAATCACGGGCTCATCGCGCCGTTTTCTGGTCATCTGGCTAACCCGGTTCTCATCGATTTCGACAAGCCGGATATGGTCCATTACGGCCGGGTCCAGCTTCGCCCGCAGAGGCTTTGCCTTCATAAGCTTCAACTCTCTCATCACGGCCGAGATGTTAAGCGTTCCGAACTTGGAGCTTTGGAATAGGTGTTCGCCAACGACAGAACCCCGGACGGCCATGCGGCCGTTCGGCGACGTGTAAGAATATCCGTTGCCATCTTCGTGCTGAAGGTAGCCGGGCGGCACCTTAGTGGAACTGTGCTGGATCATCATCGCAGGCCATCATATTGGCGGTCACGATTCCATCAATCTCCATCCCGATCCAGCGTTTTCCACGTGGCTGATATTAGACGGATATTAGACGACTTCGCCGTTGCCTGCTAAGCTATTGAAATCCTTGGTACGCCCAAGGGGAATCGAACCCTTGTCCCCGCTGTGAGAGTGCGGTGTCCTGACGGCTAGAGGATGGGCCCGCTCAAGAAACGACGATATAGGCTGACGGTAGGGTGAGGGTCGGGGGGCTTTACTTTACGGTAGTCTTCCGAAGCAGATTCTTTTCATTCTTCGTAGTATCTATTGTTTTGATGAAATGTATCCGAAGTTTCAAGTGGCGTGGAACGGATGTCGTCCCACTTTGCGATCTCATTGGCTTTCGCCGCGAGGCCGAGCCAAGCTCAAGACGTTCGCCAAGCGCACGCCTGCGCAACGGAAATTCCTGTTGACGGGATCGACACTCGGCGCCGGGGCCAGTCCTCGATGACGGCCGTGTGGAAAGTGCCAAGAGCGCCTGCAACGCTATGAAGCCGAGAAGTACGACTACGTGCAAAATCGGCGCCGGTGCAAGGTTTCGGCCTCAATGTTGGATACTCGACAGGATCGCAAACCTGCCTTCCGTTGCTTTTGCTGATGTTTTGCTCTGGCACGTTCGATGCAGGGGACCTCCCGAACGCAGCAGCGGATGTCTTCTATGATCAAACCCACGGATAAATGCTGTCGCCGCACTTATGAGCGTGCCCTCGCTGGTCGCCAAGCAGGCCGAAGGTCGGCTCATCACGGTCGAGGCGGGCAACCGAGCCCAGTTGCAATGAGGGACAGGCTGCGAAAGCATGTCACTGACCACGCGGGGGTTATCGAGGCGGGATTCTCGATGCCAGCCACGCGCAACATATCACCTGCATGAGTGCCGATCTCATCAGGGAGCCGGGATCCGCGGGCGCCACACCCGACAATACGAACGCGCGGACAAGCTATCGCAAGTCCGGCGGTGTCGACGATGAGTGCACGGAGGGCAGGCCCAACGGCTATGGCCGACATTCGCCGCCAGCGCCTGAATGGGAGACATCAGTAGGAGTAAGACAACTGGAGCTCTCTTGCATTGGGATCGGTGCTGGTCCGTCCAATTTGAGCCTTGCCTGTCAAATTCATGAGCAGGTTGGGCACGGGGCACTGTTCTTGGATCGGCAAGTCGACTTCCGCTGGCATCCAGGCAGCGCATTCGAGTCCTCAGAACTCCAGGTCAGTCACTTCAAGGATCTGGTCACGTTGGTGGATCCGCGGTCAGCCTATACTTTCATAAATTTTCTGCACGAGAACGGGCGTCTATACCACTTCCTGAATGCACAGTTCGATTCTGTGCTCAGGGCTGAGTTCGGACAATACCTGAACTGGGCGTTCCGCAGGAACCCACTTGTCCGCGGCGGCGAGACTGTCCACGAGATACGGTATGATGGCGAGTTTCGGGTGCGGACGGACGACGCGGTGCTTAGTGCCAGAAACCTGGTGGTCGGCATCGGCAAGCAAGCGCGGATTCCACCTCAATTTCAGGGCTGGATCGGACGCAACCTGTTCCATTCATCCGATTTGCTGCACATCCATCCTGAGGTGCGGCAAAAACATGTTTGCGTCGTTGGTGGAGGCCAGTCGGGAGCCGAGGTGCTGTTGCATTTGGTAGGTGGGCCAAGAGAACGGCGGCCTGCCTCGATCACCTGGGTCTCGCAGCGCGAAAACTACCTGCCCCTCGACAACAGCCCGTTCACAAACGAATTGTTCATGCCCTGTTTTTCGGATCGTTTCGCGGCAATGAGCGAGCCGCAGCGCAAGCTGTTCCTGCGGCGTTTCGTGCTCGCCTCGGATGGTATTTCGGATCGCACTTTGCGCGCCGTCTACCAGGCGCTGTATCGCCACGAATTTCTTGAGCCAGACTTATGTGACATCGCACTGCGGCCGGGTTGCAACGTTTCGCGCTGCATCAACGCCGGCGCGGGTCATAACTTGACGCTGCAGCGCGGCTTGGGCGACGTCGAAGAAGTCACGGCCGACATCGTCATCCTGGCCACCGGTTACGAGAACGCCGTGCCAAGCTTTTTGGAACCGATGGCGGATCGGCTGCAACAGACCGACAATGAGTTGGTCATCAACGAGGATTTTTCGGTGTGCTGGGACGGACCGCTTGACAGACGCATCTTCGTACAGAACGCCAATCCCGGGCAGCGCGGGCTGGCCGATCCGAACCTAAGCCTGCTGGCCTGGCGAGCTCGCCGCATTCTTGACAGCCTTCTACAGCGCGCGCCGTGCGCGAACCCTGAGCATCCTGGCTTCATCAGCCGTACCACCGTCGAGAGCTGGCCCGACCCGGTAGCCGAAGAAATGGGCAGCGGGATATGACTCAGCGACTACTGATCATCGGCGGTGGCATCCAAGGAATTTTATCCGCCTCCGCTGCGGCGACGGCCGGAGCCCGCTCCGAACTCATCGTGACTGAACATGCCCTTGGACCTATGGGCGCATCGCTTTATTCTGGGGCGTCCATTTGCCCCACGGTCGTCGAAACCGTACCAGGTCGCTCACTCGAAAGTGCGCACTGGCCCTGGCGGCCATGGCTGCGTCGGCCGTCAGCGGAGGCTTCCGGCTCGTAGCGATGCGTGTGGTGGCTGGACCGGGTGAGGTAAATGAACGGGACGAGCTTAGGGAAGCCCTGGGCCCGGCTTGGCCTGGGATGGCCAGTCTAGCGCTGAACTCTCCGCGGATAATATCCGTTCTTAGAGATCGATGGACTCATGCTGCCGACGTGCCCTCCATGATCGGCCGACCGGAACGGGAACTTGTCGTAAACATTCGCGTGGCCCACGGCTTGCTTCGCGTCAAGCTGCACGAAAGGTCGCCTTATCGGGCAGTCGCACCATCAACAGCATGCTCGGCGGTGACTCCTATAAAGACGTACCGGATCGACAAATCTTTACGAGCCTGGACAATCGCTCCATTGAGGAGGGACAACACAGCCTTGAAAATCCAGCCGGAGCGGAATGCACTTAGCGTCGCCGCCCACATGCCGTGGAGTATCGTCTCCGTGGGCCATACCCTGGCCAGCGCCCGACTGCCTCTAACCGGAATGTTCGACCAACCATTTTTTCCAACAGGAGGCCTTTCGCATGTTGACTGATGCACAAAGAGAAAAGTGGCAGAAAGACGGATACATCAGGCTCGAAAGGTTCTTCGATCCCGCGGCTGTGGAACGGATTTCAAGCTTTGTTGAAGACGTATCACGCTGGGATGTTAGCGATGATAAATGGCTGATGTGGTTCGAGAAGACGACTGATGATCGAAAGATCACCTCTAAGGCCGAGAATTTTCTGGACTTCCATGACCCATTGCGTCTTCTCCTCCTAGAAGATCAGCGCATAAACTCTGCGGTCGAGGATTTGCTTGGCGAAGATTCGCGCAGACTCAAGGAGTTGCTGATCTTCCACTATCCCGATAGCGGCGGTTATCGCCCGCATCAGGACATTTATCACATTCCATACAGGCTGCCCGACCGGATGGTCCATGCGATCGTTGCCATAGGCATTGACGATTCCGACCCGGACAATGGTGGCCTTTTCTTCAGCCCCGGCAACCACAAGAAGGGGGTATTTCCCATGGATGCCGGCGGGGTGATTGATCCTGAGGTCGCCGAAACATTCTCCTGGGAACCCGTAGTATGGAAGGCTGGCGACATCTTCATCTTCGACGATTATGCACCGCATTACTCGAAGCCGAATAAAAGCAGTCGTTCGCGGCGGACGCTCTACTTGGTGTTCCAGCGTGCTTCAACCGGTGGACCGACCCGCGCTGAATATAACGTGCTTAAGCGCGCCCTTAATCCGCCAGAGGGCAAAGTTGCCGATCTCGACAACCTCAAGCCCCCAAACGGCATTTTCTATCGCGATTGAGCTCACGGAACCAGGCGGGAATGCATACGAAACTGATCTACCGCCAAAAAAAATAGCGCGCAGAGCATGGCGTTCTGATTGCCGGCTACTGGAGCATCGTCCGCGGTCCGTAACGACGCTTCGCTATGTCGATCGTGCAAGTGTCGCCGGGCGGGCTTTTGTAACGCCTAAAGCCGCGCTGGCGCCGGTCATCGCCCGCCTGGGGCCCAGAGCCGGACTATTCTGACGGGGGGCCAACGTGTCGGGCTGCCGCTCTCTTCGCAACTTGCAGCAGAGGCCGTTGCGTTGGCAGCCGAAGATACCACTGTTTCAATAGCTGAGGTTCGTCTTGCGGAAATCCACGTTTTCTCGAACGGAGCTATCGCTGGCGTTCGGCATCGACATGGCCACCCTTGGAACGGGGAGCGCGGGTACCGGGTTTTCATTTGGCAAGGTGGCACCGGGCGTCACATCCGAGCCCCATCGGCACGACGAAATCGAGGCCTTCGTGGTCCTGTCTGGAGCGGGCAAGGTCAGGACCGACCTTGGGGAAATCCCGGTCGCGGCTGGCGATGTCGTTCTGTTCCACCCTTTTGAAGCGCATGTGCTGCACAACGATGGAGAGGAAGACCTAAATTTCGTCGATGTCTACTGGCGCGACGGCAAGGCCGCCCTCGAAGCTGCTGCACAAGTCGCGACTCCCCGCGGGCCGATCTTCGTCTTCTCCACGCCGCCGACGCCTAATGGCGATCTGCATCTGGGGCATCTTTCTGGCCCTTATTTTGGCGCCGATGTCTACACGCGTTTCCTGCGCATGAAAGGGGTCGAAGCCTATCACCTGACTGGAAGCGACGATTACCAGAGCTACGTGCCCACGCGTGCCGATGCCGAGCAATCGACGCCCGCAAAGGTGGCGCGCCACTACGGAGACGAGATTCGAGCCACGCTTGCGCTTCTCGACTGTGAGGTCCACAGCTTCCTTCCCACTTTGGGCGATAGCGCTTATGCAGAATTTCAAGCCGCGTGTTTCCGTAGTCTTCTGAGCAGCACGGCGGTAGATCTGCGCCAGAGCCCCGCGCTCTGGGATGCTGTGACAGGCGACTACCTTTACGAGCCGGATGTAAGCGGCCTCTGCCCCGATTGCGGCGGCTCCGCTGGTGGCAACATCTGCGAGGAATGCGGCGCACCGAACCTATGCCACGACCTAGGTGCAGTCCGGTCGCGGCACTCGGCGGAGGCGCCGGTGGTCGGCTCCGTGCGCCGTCCCGAACTTGCGCTGGAACAGCGCTACGACAATATCGACCGGCATTTAAGGGCGTCGGGCGCCCCCTTTCGGATCATGGACCTCTTCGCGCGTCTACGCCAACGTGGCGACTTTTCCGTGCCCATCACCCACCCGTCGGACTGGGGGCTACCGGCCGAGGGGTTCCCGGGGCAGGTGACCTGGGTCTGGCCAGAGATGGCGTTTGGTTTTCTTTACAACATCCAGGCGCTAGCTACATCGGTCGGCCGAGACTGGAATGCGGCCCTGCCCAGCAAGGACTGGCAAATTGTCCATTTCTTCGGCTTCGATAATTCCTTCTACCACGCCCTACTTTATCCGGCGCTTTATGCTGAGGTCTTCTCCCACTGGACGCCGCGCATCCGGTATCATGTGAACGAGTTCTACCTGCTCGACGGTCAGAAGTTCTCGACAAGCCGCGGCCATGCGGTCTGGGGCAAAGATGTTCTGGGCCAAAAGACAGTCGATGTCGTGCGTCTTCATTTGGGCCTGACACGCCCGGAAGGTGAGCGGACGAACTTCACCCTGGACGCGCTACGCCGCACGGAGAACGAGGTGTTCCAAGGAATCTGGCTGAATTGGCTTGATGCGCTGCACTGGGAAATCAAGCAGAACTTTGGCGGCTGCGTGCCCGATGCAGGCGACTGGGCTCCCGCCGATCGCGCTTTCTTTGCTCGGATAGAGATCCATCGCGCGGCGATGGAACGCGCCTATTCGGACGATGGCTTCTCGGTCCGGCGCGCGGCCGCGCAGGCCTGCGATTTCGTCAGCGATTGTGTAGTCTTTCGACAGTCGCAAGACTATGAAGCGGCGCGACGTCTCTATCCCGCCCGCACCCGCACTTCGCTCGCCCTTCAGACGACGGCCGCTGCGATCCTGGCGCAGACACTCGCACCGCTGATGCCCCGATTCGCCAGCACGCTGGCGCGAGGTATCGATGGCGTCTCGACCGAAACATGGCCCACGTCCGTCCGGCGCCTTGCGCCAGGAACGACCTTTGATCTCGGACCCGTGCTAGGCTTCTACGCCAGAGCAGACATTCCTGTTCTCAATGAGGAGGAGGCATAATAGCCTATCGTGATTTCGCCCAGATTTGGGCGGCAATCAAAGCCGAGGATGCCGAAGCTTTACTCGCTACCACTGGCTGCCCGAAGGCCACTCCCAGACCATAGGCACAAACACTGGCCGGCCTTAACCAACATATCGTCGAGACGCCGGCCCGCGCCTTGGAGGATCGCTCGGTTGACAGCTTTCGGGCGCTTGCCATTCGTGCGGCAAATGCCGAGCGGGCTGCACTGCGCTGACCAACTTTTTCGGAATCGCGGAATTTCCGACCTATAGCCAGCCGATCAAGAAGGTCATGCGGTTCGGGGCGCTGGGTCGGCCTAGCTGTGCGCGCCCGCGCTTCGCCGGCGGCGAATGATGCTAGATGAGCCGACGCCAACATTGCCGCAGGGCAGACAGCCAAGCCGCTCTCGCCCTCAAGCGTCTGACGCATGATGCGTGTCCAAAAGCTGACAGCAGCAGAAAACATGTCGGGTTCAAAACAACCGGCCGTCCTGGGCTTGTAAGGTTTCGAGGCAGAATCATCCATTTACTGCGGGCAACGCGCTGGCATGACGTTTGCTGGTTGAGATCGGCAATACTGAGTGAGGGCTGATCGCATGAGAACACGCAAGACTTTGATGGTCTCCTAACCGGTGTGTTCCGTTCTGAGAGAACCAGCTCGCGCATAAACGTCAGGAAAGGTGTGGGAATGGAGAACAACATGTTGCGTAGAGAGTCCCCGGCTCCTCTGATCAAAGTGGACGACTGGCTGCGTGGCTAACCTCTCACGGACTTTCAGCCCGGCAAGGTGTCGGGATGACAAGTGGAATGGAACCCTGATCAATTCGCCCATTTTCTGCGGCGCGCCCGCAGTAACTGTGTTCATGGTGCACAGGGTCGACGGTTTGCTCCAGGTCAGGGCTCGGACCTTAGACTTCCAACCGAATAGCCGCGGCGGCGATATTCGACGCGAATTTGGCCCGTCGTTGAAGACGTCACAGTCCAGGACCTGTTCAAGGTCGGCCCCAGGGGCAGCATTTACGTGGAATCGGCCTGGCGGGGCCGGACGTCGGCTGCGTAAGCGAGCCCGAAGTCAGCGTAACCGAAAGCAGAAATCCTCCGTTGAGGACGAGACCTGAAATTGAGGAAACGAAATGTCTCACGCAGCGCTTGGCCCTGCCGTCAACAAGGATGGCGAGGCCCTTTCCCGCCCGTTCGTCAAATGCCTCCTGCGGCTGATCCGTGCTCAGGATTTTCACGGCTCATGCCAACGGAAATCGGACACCGGGCTGCTGGCCGATTTCATTATCACCGAGGAACTGCGCCGGAATATCCACTCATTGGCAATCGGGATCCGGACGTGCTGTGGAGGCTCGACATGTCGGAGCTGGCGATCGAGGAGCGCTCAGGCGTGATGACATTGTCAACAACAGAAATCAAACGTCTGTCGAGACGTCTACCGATTCGCTTCGAGACTCTCCGGAAACTCGCGGATACCGGCGCGAAACTGGTCGGCGATGTGACTGCAGCTATTGCCTATCCCGAAGTGGCGCGGGCGTGAAGAAACCCATTTTCGAGGAAGGATCATGTCAAACCTGGATGAGATGGCGAAGAAAGTCCGAAAGCTTCAACTGCGCGCAGCAATTGCCAAGACGAACTTGCGCGATCTTGCCGAGGGTCTCCCGGTCAAATGGATTGAGATAGAGGAAGTCGCCGAGAAAACGCATGCCGTTTATGCCGAGTTGGATGGTGCCAGGAGAGAGCTTGCCAAAATGAAGACTTTGCGATGAGGAGCAAATTCATCAGCCGCGACGGCTCCATATGGGTGCCGGAATATCTGATCGCTATCGATGGCAAGATCTGTATCGGCTGCGGCCGCTGCTTCAAAGTCTGCTCGCGCGGGGTCATGCATCTTTACGGCGTCGATGACGCGGGTGAAATCCTCGGCGCCTGCGACGACGATGACGACGATTTCGACGGTGAGCTCAATCGTATGATCATGGTTGTCGACCATGCGGGCCGCTGCATTGGCTGCGGAGCCTGCGGCCGCGTCTGCCCAAAGAACTGCCAGACCCATGTCGCGGCCGACCAGATCGCAGCATGAGCTGCATGATTTGACGAGACAGACCAGGAGAACGGCGTTGAACTTCATGATCTTTTGTCGGCTCCTGGCGCTGCTCTTGTGCGGCACCGCTGCTACCGTTTACTTCGCTTCGCAGTCGATCCGTCTAACCGTCGTCGCCACGCTGGGCTGCTCGCTGCTGCTCCAGATGGTTTATTTCGCAAGTGTGCTCTTTCTGATTTGGCGATCCAGCTGCGCTGGCAAAGCCGGGCAAGGGAAAACGCACGGATTGAGTGGTCCCACCGCCACGAAAGTCGCTAGCTTACGCCACCTCCCAAGGTGAACCCGGCCCGGCAGAGAGCTCCGTCTCTGCCGGGCATGCCTTTCAGAGGACTCGCGTTCAGAACAGCAGCAAGTTCACGTCAGCAACACCGACACAGATTACCAATCAGTTGCTGGATACCGCTAGGACCGACACGCTCGTCAACTACAATCCGACGACTTACGGCCGCGGCGAGGCCAGCCTTTCGAGAGCGTTGGCACCCGTTTCGATCAGGTAGACGAGCACTTCGATCGAGCAACTGAAACCTCTGTGAGGCGTTGAGCGCCACAAAAATCGCCTCGCGGAATTCGGCTCGGCAACCGTGCGGTTCCTGCCGGTCCAATCGCAAACAAGAGCCACTGCGTTTTTATCGAAGTCTGTTGGTTTGGCGGTCTGGCTGCACTTGCAAAGCTGGCAAAAACGCAGATGCCGACCGCGTGTCGTCGTAGGTTTCCTAGGCGATGGTCGCCTCATCGCAGCATGGCGACATGGGGATCGCTTCGTCTCAATCGCAAGGAGAGCGCTGGAAATCCCCAAAGCTCTGATGGGTGGTCGGAGAGCGCGGCCGACCAATCCAAGCAGCGCTTATGGAACGAGTTTTGCGTGGCTATTTCAGCTGAATGATCATCGCCGGAGAGAATATGCTGGAAAAATTCGAGCGTTACCCGCTCACCTTTGGACCCACACCCATCGAGAAGCTCGACCGGCTCGGCAAGCATCTGGGTGGCAAGGTCGAAATCTACGCCAAACGCGAGGACTGCAACTCCGGTCTGGCGTTCGGCGGCAACAAGCTGCGCAAGCTCGAATACATCATCCCCGACGCGATCGCGTCAGATGCCGATACCCTTGTCACCGTCGGCGGCGTGCAGTCCAACCACACGCGCATGGTCGCCGCCGTTGCCGCCAAGATCGGCATGAAATGTCTCCTGGTCCAGGAGAGCTGGGTTCCACATGAGGATGTCGTCTACGACCGGGTCGGCAACATTCTCTTGAGCCGCATCTTGGGCGCGGAGGTGCGTCTGGTCGACGATGGCTTTGAGACATCGGTATCCGCCGCAGCTGGGAAAACGCGCTCTATGAGGTCAAGGCAAGGGGCGGCAGGCCTTATGCGATACCGGCCGGGGCGTCTGTTCACCCGAATGGAGGCCTCGGCTATGTAGGCTTCGCGGAGGAAGTGCGCGCCCAGGAGGAACAGCTAGGGTTTGCCTTCGACTACATGGTCGTTTGCACGGTCACCGGTTCAACACATGCCGGCATGCTCGTCGGATTCGCCAAGGACGGTCGGCAGCGCAACGTTATCGGTATCGATGCCTCTGCTACCCCGGCCAAGACCAAGGCGCAGGTGCTTAGCATCGCCCGACATACAGCGACCCTCGTCGAGCTCGGATCGGAACTTGTCGAGGATGACGTGGTGTTGCTCGAGGACTACGCGCACCCGCGGTACGGTATTCCATCCGAGCAAACCAAGGAGGCGATCCGTCAGTGTGCGCAGCTCGAGGGTATGATTACCGATCCCGTCTATGAAGGCAAATCGATGCAAGGGATGATTGACCTCGTCCAAAAAGGCTTTTTTCCAGAGGGCTCAAGGATACTCTACGCGCATCTCGGCGGCGCGCCAGCCATCAACGGTTATGGCTACACCTTTCGCAATGGCTGATGCTCGACAGATCTCCACGTGCTGTGCCCCCTGTAACAGCGCTGCGCCAAGTTTGACCGAAGGCCCGTGGGCGAACCTCAGCGGGCAGCTGTTAATTGCCGCCACGACGTGGGGTCGTGGTACTGGCATGCTTGGCAGTGTCTACCTGTGCTCAATGTGTCCTGGAGCCGCATAAGGAGGGAGAAGACATGGCCCTTTGACTTTCTTGTCATTTTGCGGTGCGGCGATAATCGTCGCAATTTTGATAAATTGTAAGCCACCGAAGATGTCGCGCAGATGCGGAGGTATCTTCTTGATCAAGTGTGGAACCTGTGACCCAAGCGGGCTCGATCTGGTCGTCGTCGGCGAGCACACAGCGGGACACCCCCAGCGCAGTGGTGAGCTGGGCCAAGCATGGGCGAGGCGAGGGAAGAGCCGTCCCCAGCGAGCGTGACAGCGGGCAGGTCGGTATCCGGCTTAACGAGGGCTTGCTCATACCTATTGCGAGCGTCGACGAGACTGTCGTCCCTTCGGCAATTTTGACCGAAAGGGCGCGTTCAGCCGGCGCGTTGCCTTCGGGCGGGTTCGTCCACCTGGCGCTCTTTTTAGCACTACGTGCGGAGGGGGGTGGGGGCTACGACGTAGCCGAGCCGCTCTATACGGAGGTGGCGCGCGCGAGGCGAGGCGACGATGAGGTCGAGTTTGTCCCCCGATCGCCTCTACGTAGCTCTAAGTGTCGACAGATCCATATCGGCCTGTTTCTCGATCTTCGAGACAGAGGGCTGCTTGATCTTGAAGGTCGAGGCAATCTCCCTGGGCTTCCCAGCCGCATGGCGCAGCTCTCCGAGGCTCTCGACCTCGTCCTTTAACTCTTCGAACGTGCTTCGACACGCTCCCGACGCTCCTCAGTGAGGGCTGCGATCACGTCATCAAGCTTGCGTTCCATCCCTTCCTCTCCTTCTTCTTCGCCGCCGTCCGGCGGTGATTGATGGCATTTGTCCAATGGCGTGTTGATTGGTGGCCCGGAACCGGAAGTCGCGTCTGGCCATTGCCATTGCCCGGGCGCTCATCCGAGACGGCGGGCGCGGCCGCTACTTCGACGGGACAACGATCGCACTGCTCGATCATCTCACACATCGTTGCGAGATCATCGAAATCGGACATGAATTCTGGCGCTTCAAGAACCGCGCCTGGTCACCACATCGCCCAAGACGATCCGCGCTCGCCGGGCTTCGCAACCCCGACCAGCTCCGCCCAGCGAGCGCTAAGCGCGATGCGCTGCAGCCAATTTTTACCGGGATATTCGCTGCGGCCAAGCAAGAGGGATACCTTCTCAAAAAAGCAAAACTGGACACATTGTCGATGTAGCACCGCCAAAGTGCTCTACTGGGTGGATTTGCAGAGCGCGATTGACGGGTATGTGAGAGGGTTTTCACCGAGCTGGAACGGTCCGTGCAGTCCAAAATGCGTTCATAGGAAAATACGATACTTGGCAAAAATGGCTGTTTGACCCGAATCTTTTCTTCCCAGTGGCTGAGCGGACTCAGATTGGTCGACGTCTGCAGCGTGATAGGTATTGCAATCCACGCTGCCCAAAATGGCGAGCAGTATCTGGCGGTCCTCAAGGGATTTGGCGGCCGCATCCTTGCGGTAGTCGATGACTTAGACGGGGATACTTATCGCGCCGTCCATGCCGCGCTTCGCTGGTGTGATCTAAATCCTTGCTTCCAGAAGAAGGACAGGGAGACGCCCAAGTGCGAAGTCGATCTCGTTACAGCGATTGAAGGTGGCCGAGACGCACCATCGCGAAAACTATCGGAAGGAACAAAGTCATGACTGAAGAATCACCGGCGAAATGACTAGCGGCAACGTGTCTGCGGATTTGGGCTTTGACAATCCCGAAGAGGAATTGCGGAAAGCCAAGCTCGCCCGCGAGATCCGCGCCACCATTATACGTCGGCGCCTCACTCAAGCTAAATCGGCTTAAATGCTTGCTATGAAACAGCCCGACATACGCGCCATAGTCACCGGGCGAACAGGCAGGTTCTCTATAGACCGCCTGGTGCGCGCCTTGATCGACACGATCATGTGGCGCGCCACGAGCCGCGCAAACGGTACGGACGGCCGCAGAAGCAGCCTAATCATTGGCGCAAGCGTGGGGTCCAGCTCTCGACAGGATCGTCTTCCTCGGAGATTTCCATCTCCTGGTCCTCCTGGCCTGTTTCGGTGCATACGAGGATCATGCGAACTGCCCTTTGCGCCCCAGTTTTCCTACAGGAAGCGACGCCGCGTCGCAGCGGTATGATGACCTTATCCGGACGACGTTGGCTCTTCCGATTCTTAAGTCCAAATGCTCTCTGGCGTGAGGATCTCGAACGGAACAATCCGCTGTTCGATTAGTCGTGTGTCCGTGCGTTCGATCATGCGCAGCATCACGTCGACAAGTTCTTCAGGCATCCTGTCGACGGGATGGCACAAGGAAGCAGTAATCAAGCCTTCGCTTAATCCCTTGCGTGTCTCGGGCCCGATGTCGCGGCAGACGATCCGGATTTTACACTGATGCTCTACAGCGTGCTCGCGCATGGCCCGCAGGACGCCGGAAATGCCGCCGCCATTAACGAAGATGCCCCTGAGCTCCGGCTCATCCGCTATCAGCCTGCGAACGATTGCATAGGCGTTCTTCGGCGCCTCATGGGTCAGGAGCGTTTCGCTGACGTGGAACTCGGGCGCGTGCTCGCGCATGTAGGAGCGAAAGCTCGCATCCGAGATGTCTTGGAACTGATAACGGTTGCTGCCGATGAGAGGAAAGACCTTGCCGGGCCGACCGGACGTCTGGCTGATAAACCATGCGGCGGTGCGGCCGGCCTTCCAGTTGTCGGTTCCCACAAAGCCGGCCCGGCTGGCGGCGGACAGATCGGTGACGTAGGCGATCACCGGAACGCCTTTGACGCGCAACTCATCAATCGCCTGGCCGACGAGCGGGTGATCGGCCGAGATCACAGCGATTGCATCGGCGCTTTCGCCTATCTTGAGCAGATTGGCAGCAACCGCTTCGGGGGAAGGGTCGTCCTCGAAGAGCACGTCTGGCTCAATAACCGCATCTGTGCGTCGCGCGCAGGCACCTAGAAGCGCCTCGGCCCAGATCCGGCAGAGCGGCCGGTGGGATTGCTGCATGAGAAAGCTCAAGTGCCGATGCGGGAGATTGTCCCGCCTGCGTTCGTGCAGCGGCCCCGAACTGCGGAACCCGATCTGCTGCGCTGCGCTCAAGATGAGGTCGGCCGTCTGCGGTCGCAGTGCGCCAGTTCCGTGCAAGAGCCTATTGACCGTGGAAACACTTACGCCCGCGGCTTTCGCCAGATCGGCGATCGTTGGTCTGTTCATCAGCCGCCTCTCATATGCAATTCGTGAATGACTTTCTTTCAAGTGCAAAGGCCATGTCAGCGGCGAAAGACGCGTTTCTTCGGATCCTTCGAGGAGAGGCCCGACATGTTGGACGAAATCTCCGCGCCGCCTGACGCCAATCGGCAAGATTGTTCGCCCGCGGCCGCCCGTTTTTCCCGATGGCACCACGCGCGCTGCGGTTGTGCGATCCGAAGCCGCGCGGCGCGCTGCAATGCGAAGGCGCAAATCTGGCTGACGTCAACGGACAGCGCTTTCTGGACCTCGACAACACTTTCGCCATTCTGATTGGCGCTTGATGCGGTCGCGCGTATCCTTCATGACGGCAGCCGCCTTTCAATTCGACGGCACATGAGATCGACTTTGCTGAATTACCTGCTCGATTGTCTTCCGGCGGTTGAGCAGATCATTTCGTCAACTTCGACACTGAGGCTGTGACGATCGCCATCAAGACGGCACGCGCATTCACTGGACGCAGGAGCATTGGGAGATCGAAGGCGCTTATCAGGATCCTATGATTGGGCCGAGGTAGGCCAGGGGAGGGATATCCGCAACATCGCGGCGCCGCAGGCGCCTGCGCCCGTGCCGGCTTACGCAGGCGCCGGCATCGATTGCCGATGAGGTCGTCATTCGTCGCTTCAATGATGCCAATGGTGCGGCCATGCTGGTTATGGGCCTGCATGGACGATCCTCCAGGATAAGGGCAGGCTCGGGCATCACCGCCTCTCGTCGAAACCACAACCTCCCCTTTTTCTTGGCGGTACGCTCCACGATCAATCCGACCGGGATTAAGGATAATAACCGCGGCCTGCTCGCCATGGTGCTGAACTCCCCTACTAAACAGCACCACGCGAACGGCAAAGATCATCAAGGTCGGTGGTATGGAACAGCCCTTCGAAACGGCATCGAAGGCGCCTACCCTGGTCGTGCTGAACACCAAAAAGAGAAGGAAACGATCTATGGAACAGATTGCCACCGTCGGCCTGGATCTGGGCGCTCACGTCATTTCATGGGCGGCCACCGGTGCCTCTTTGCGGGATCGGAATTGCTCCCATCCTACTGCGCGAAGATTACACTCGACGCAGGTCCCGCAACCGAAACCCCAGCTATGTCTATGCTCTCGGTCTCCGCTATAGCAAGTGTGGCTTCCCTCGCAGATGAGCTTCACCAGCGCCTCGCCGCCCAGCCAATCCGCCAGCGCCCAGGTCTGCGCCTTGTCGCGCCGCATGAGGGGTGTGTGAATGACGAAACGCGTCTCCATTCCAAGGTTCAGGGCAAGTTGCATTGCTTTGACTGCATCATCTCGACAATCCGGGTAGCTGAAACGATCCGTCTCGGACACGCCGATCACGAGGTGTTTCGCGCCCATCCGGTAAGCTGTCGCGGCCGCAAAGCCGAGGAACAGAAGGTTGCGGCCAGGCACGAAGGTATTTGTTAGACCGTTCGCGTTCAGTGCGACCTCGACGTCACGCGTGAGCGCGGTATCGCTGATTTGGCCGAGCACGGCCATGTCAATCATGTGGTCCTCGCCTAGTCGCCCACGCCAGGCCGGAAAGTCTGTTCGAATGCGCCCGAGCAGGTAGGGCCGCACATCGAGCTCGATCCGATGCCGCTGCCCATAGTCGAAGCCGATTGTCTCGACGCGCTCGAAGTTCTCCAGCGCCCAAGCCAGGCAGGTTGTCGAATCCTGGCCGCCGGAGAAAAGGACGAGTGCGGTTCCCGGATCTCGTTGCATCGGGTCAACCCTCGTATTCAGCCCAGCACAGCGGTGTCTCGTAGACTGTTACCGAGCACATTTGGCCAAGAAGCGGCTTGGTTTGGTTCCAGATCCAGACCGCAATGTTTTCCACTGTTGGATTGTCGAGACCCTCAATCTCATTCAGATAATGATGGTCGAGCCGTTGCAGAAGCGGTCCGAACACAGCCTCGACATCGAAGAAATCGATGACAAAGCCCGTATCTGGATCGACGGGCCCCTCCAGACGCAGTTCCACACGGTAGGAATGGCCGTGTATGCGGTGACAGCGGTGGGTTTCTGGCACCCGCGGAAGACAGTGCGCTGCCTCGAAGGTAAAAGCTTGCGTAATCTTCATGGGATTCCGAGAAATTTGTGGGTTTGAAGGCTCAAGCGCCAACGTGGGTTGGCAAGACAATAGGCCACTGCGGCGGCCGTATTCGCCTCGCGCTCGGGCCCATCCATCGGCTGAAGCAAAAGGTGCTCAAACGCGAGAACTTCGAAATGTTCGGGCTCCGCGCCAATCTGAGGATATACAAGCTTTAGCTCGTCCCCTGCCATGACCACGAGGGGTGCATTGCATTTCGGACTGACGCACAGCCAGTCGATGCCGGCGGGTGTGGGGATGGTACCATTGGTCTCCACGGCAATTTCAAACGCCAAGGAATGCAGCGCTTCCAGGAGTTCTTCATCGATCTGGAGGAGGGGTTCCCCTCCGGTGAGCACGACAAGACGCTGCCCAGTTCCCGACCCGCGCCAGGCTTGTTCGACCGCCAACGCAAGCTCCGGTGGGGTATCAAAATGTCCGCCACCGGGGCCATCTACCCCAACGAAATCGGTGTCGCAGAATCCGCAGAATGCTCTCGTCCGGTCGGCTTCGCGTCCCGACCAAAGGTTACAGCCGGCGAAACGACAAAATACGGCGGCCCGCCCGGCATTTCGTCCTTCACCTTGAACGGTGTAGAAAATTTCCTTGACCGCATATGACATTGCTTAAGCGGCCTTCGAGTGAGCAAGGGAGCATCTCTGCTGGCTTACGAGACGCGGCAAAAGATGGGAAATGTCCCACTGCACGTTCTGCAGCGCGTTCCACCGTCGAGGCTCGTTGCCGAAAACCCGTTCGGCCGAACTCCACACAGAATTAGGGTTCAGTGGGGGAAGGCTGCCGGGAAGGGTCTCTGGCTCCTCGAAGCCTATCACCAAGAGAAACGTCTCGATCTCGCCGCTCATCGCGAGGATGCCTTGACGAGCACGAGGCGTGAAAATCCTGGTGTCTCCTCGCAAGCTTGCCTCACAGCACGGAAGAACTCGCTCATCAGCCGCAAGCCGCGCTCCAGGATGAGGCGGTCGAGCGATGAGTATGTCGTGTGCGGCGGCAGGGCGCCGAGAAAATCCGCCATGTCCTGATCGGTGATCTGAAGGGCTTCATCGATGGTCTTGCCGACGATGAATTCGGTAAACGTCGAGGAAGCGGTTATGGCCGAGCCGCGGCCGAAGGTCTGGAACGTTGCGGCAGTAATCGTCCCGGTCTTGGGGTCGAACCCTATCATCAATTTAAGCCCATCGCCGCAGGCGACGGCGCCGACCTCGCCGGCCGCATTGGGGGTGTCCAAAGCGCCGACATTCTTCGGGTTGATGAAATAGACCTTGTCGCTGAAGAGGTAGACGTTGTCGGTGTCATCCCGCATGGCGCCGATCCTTGTCGTTATGGCGGCTAGCCGAAGGACTTGCCGCAGGCGCATTTGTCCCGCGCATTGGGATTGTCGAAGACAAAGCCCGAGGACTCCAGGTCCGTGACGAAGTCAACGGTCATGCCGGCGAGATGGGGCTGGGAGTTTGCGTCGACGAACACCTTGAACCCGTCCGTCTCCATGATGGCATCGCCCTCGCGCGAGACGCTTTCCAGACCCATCAGGTATTTGAGGCCGGCGCAGCCGCCCGCCTCGACCATGATGCGAAAGCCTTCCGCCGGTTCGTCGGCGCGGGAAAGCGCGGTCTTGACGGCAGCGACGGCGTTTTCAGTGAGTGTGATCATGGGACTATTTTCTTGCTCATGCGTTCGCAAGCCACGCTGCACAGAACGTGCCAGAGAGGAAATTCGATTAAAACAAGGGTTAGCGGATTTGGCGCCCTGTCTCACATCCAACAATTGTCGGATGTCGGTCAGAGTGAAAACTTGCGTACAAAAAGCGGCATGTGTCGGGCGTAATGGGCGGCAACCCTTTCGCCGCACAAATTCGTTAAAATCTGGGATCGCGACAGAACCGAAATGATACTAGGGCGCAGTGACGATTTAACTATCTGAGCCAGATAGCGATAGCCGCGAGTTTGACGAAGCCCATGAAGTTGGCGAGCAGCTTGTCGTATCGGGTTGCGACGCGGCGGAATTGTTTGAGCTTGCTGAAGAAGCGCTCGATGATGTTGCGTTCCTTGTAGAGATCGGCGTCGTAAGGACGCTGATCTTTTCGGTTTCGCTTCGGTGGAATGACGACGGCGGCCTGCATCTCAACTATCTTGTCGAAGAGATGATTGGCGTCATAGCCTTTGTCGGCGATCGTGCATTCTGCTTGGAAGCCGTCGATGAGCTCATGCGCATAGGCGGTGTCGTTATGTTGCCCCGGGCTTGCGATCAGGCGAACCGGAAGCCCGAGTGCATCGCCTGCGGCGTGGATTTTGGTGCTCAGGCCGCCGCGAGACCGGCCCAGGCCCTGGGCATCCACCCCCCTTTTGACCGGCGCGCACCGGCGGCGTGCTGATGCGCGCGCACGATGGTCGAGTCGATCATCAGCCATTCCAGATCGGCTTCGCGAGCAAGAACCATAAGCATCTCGTCGAGAACGCCCATTTCGATCCAGCGATAATAGCGCCGCTTCACCGATCGATAATCGCCGAGCCGCTCGGGTAGATCACGCCAGCGCCCACCCGAGCGGGCCATCCACAACAACGCATCCAGAAATCGCCGATTGTTCGTGCGCAGACCGCGCTTGCCTCTCGTGCCGCCTGGCACAAATCCCTTGATCCGTTCCCACTGATCGTCCCGAAGCGCATTGCAGTCCATCGCTGACCTCCAAAAGTCAGCCTTGAATCTGGAGGGTTCTGTGTAGTCGCGGGCGCGATTGGGCGGGCACGCACGGGTCGCGACTACATCGAAGCCTGATTGAACTGAACCGCGGGATGGCGGGCGGGGCTATGGGGATTTAGGGCTCGACAGTGTGTCCGAGGCGCCGGAGCGGGCTCGCCGATCGCTCTTGGGCGGTCGCCCGTCGTCGCGATGCAGGACCATCTGCGACGCGAGAGACGGCGCCATTGGGTCGTTGACGCTGAGGTGCAGCGTTGCTGGCGACAGCCAGGGCTGCGACTTTGACTAGCGGCGCGCAAAGGCCCTTCGGCGACTGTAGCAGACGCCGGGAAGGACGGTGCGAGCGTGTCGGTGCGCAGCGTGTCATGAGGTGTCTGGCCAGGTCGGGGCCTTGCGCGGGATCGGGCCGAGCGAGGCCATGGCGCCGCCGCAGCCCGGACAGATGTCCAGGGAGCGCCCTGTGAGACAGCGGTAACGCTGTCGATAGTCGGCGGTCGGGTCGGGCGTCAGCGGCGTGGGCGCCGCCAGAAGAAGACGGCACTGGGCGAGCTTGGCGACGCGGTGGCCGTTGGCGAGGAGGCCGTAATGGCGGATGCGATGGAATCCGTCTGGAAGAGCGTGCAGCAGGAAGCGCCGGATGAACTCGTCGGCGCTTAAGGTCATGAGCTTGTGCTTGGACTTGTCGTGGTGGCGATAGTCCTTCCAGCGGACAGACGAACGGACAGGTTCGCTGTTTTCGTATGTCGACCTTGAAGCGCGGGTTCGCTGCGACCATCCGCTGCGAGTGATACAGGAGATCGTGAACGCGGCTCTCGTTGCGATGGACCGAGATTTTGCTGGGCTCTATCGGCCGGGGCTCGGCCGCCCGTCGATCGCGCCGGAACGTTTGCTGCGCGCGATGCTGTTGCAGGCGTTCTACGGCATCCGCTCGGAGCGCCAATTGATGGAGCGGATGGAGTTTGATCTTCTGTTCCGCTGGTTCGTGGGGCTTGGTGTTGACGAGCCGGCCTGGGATCATTCGAGCTTCACCAAGAACCGGGATCGGCTGTTGGAAGGGGAGATCGCGGCAAAGTTCCTGGGCGCGGTGCTTGCTCAGCCAAGGGTGAAGCGGCTTTTGTCGTCGGATCACTTCTCGGTGGATGGGACGCTGATCGAAGCCTGGGCTTCGATCAAGAGCTTCCGCCGCAAGGACGGAGGCGACAACGACCCGGATGGAGCGGGTCGCAACGCCGAGCGCGGCTTTCATAAGGAGAAGCGCTCCAACGACACACACCAGAGCACGAGCGACCCGCAGGCGCGGCTTTACAAGAAGGGCGACGGGCAGCCGGCGAAGCTCTGCTACATGGGGCATGCGCTGATGGAGAACCGTCATGGGCAGGCGGTCGACGGCGGCATTACCCATGCGACAGGTACGGCCGAGCGGGAGGCCGCGCTCGCCATGTTGGACCGCAGATCGTCGCGGCGGCGCATCACACGGGGGCCGACAAGGCCTATGATGTGCGCCAGTTCGTCAAGGACCTGCGCGAGCGCAAGGTCACACCGCACATCGCCGTCGACGGTCATCTGAGCAAAACCGGCAAGCCTCGCGTAACAGCGATCGATGGCCGCACGCGCTGCCACGCCGGCTATGCGGTCAGTCAGCGCTGCCGCAAGCGGATCGAGGAGGTGTTCGGCTGGATCAAGGCCTCGGCCGGCATGGCCAAGGTCAAGCTGCGAGGATGCGCCCGTGTGGGCGCGGCCTTCACCTTGAACCTTGCGGCCTACAATCTGGTCCGCTTGCCCAAGCTGCTGGCAGCGCCGGCATGAGCCTCACAGGCCGCTGGCGGATCATCGCGATGCCCGACTATGTCGAGGACTATCGCGACATGATGGAGCCCGCCTAAATTGAGTTCGCGGACGATGGCTCCGGCGAATTCGCCTTTGGATGCGTCACCGGCCAGATCTTCGGCTCGGGTGACGGCAACAACGTCGCCTTCTCCTGGCAAGGCAATGACGAAATGGACGAAGCCAAGGGCAATGGATGGGCTGAAATCCAACCAGACGGTTCCATCAGCGGACAAATCTGCTTTCATGGCGGCGACGAAGCAGACTTCGTCGCTCACAAATGGACTTCTTCAACAGCCTGCTAGGGCGTGCCCTCACTATGGCGTTACGTCGCCTCGACCGAAAAATGTCTGTTACACATCCAGGAACGGACGGATTCGCCCAATGCCCGCTCGGTCGTTGGGCGAATGACCTCGCGCATCGTGCTCGGCCAGGAGGCCGTCATTGACAAGAGCCGTGACGAACGCAATCTCGGTGCTTGTGGAGCGCCTAGCGGCACATGAGGGCCTGAAGGGAGCGCACGCTCACGTCGCCTTGTCAGCGACCTCCGATGCAGCTTTGCAGGATCGGAATTTCTCACATCCCGCTGCGCGAAGATCACGCTCGACACCGATCATCTCGACAGGCGCGCCGGACATGTAGCGGGCACGCCAAGCCGGGTTGGGGACAATCGCGCACGGCACGAAAGGCGAAGGGACCCACGCCATTGCCATGGCCTTGCCGATCCTCTCGCGACCCAGTAAGGCCCGTAGGTTGCTCCTATTCGCCAAGGTTCGGAGATGGTGTGATCGACCAATCGATTAAATCGGCGGCCCGCTGAAGTATCGTCCGGGTCTGAGCATGACCCGTTGAAACGGCGATGACATGTCCAATGCGGTCTCGATAGTCGCCTTTCCTGGCGATCGGCGTCTTGGGGTCGATATACCACTCGACCTCGGCCACGCCTGAGACGGCAGCCGCCCGACTGTCGCCCTCGATCCAATTGACACTGCCATCGCGATCAGGAATTAGGAACCGCGCGGCCGCGATATTCGTGGGGCTTCTGCGCAAACTCCTTTGGGCACCGGTCACAAGTTTAATGTGCTCGGTGATGAGATCCACGCCGTAAGCCAACTGAACCAGTTCAGGAGCGGGCGAGCCTGGAAGATGCGGACTGACTCCAATGACAACTGGACCACGCTTCGTCCACCGGAGTTGAATGTTCGCTGGCCCCCAGCCAAGGCCGAGAGCTCGCAAACAGCTCAGCGAAACATCGGAAATACTGTTACGCTCGTCGCCAGTTAACACGGCCGGATAGGTGCACTCGCGACAGATGAAATGTGGGGGTCGACCGAAGTCAAGGGCTGCAATTCCAATTACCTCCTTTCCTATCATGTCAATGCTGTAATGGGGGCCTTGTACGAATTCCTCGATTAGTATCCCTCGCAAAGAACGCCATATGTGCTTTCCGCCCAACAGACTAGCCGTATGTGCGGATAACTCGTCGACATTGCTGCACAATCTAACACCGATGCTTCCGCTGCCCAAGGTTGGCTTGACAACTACGGGCATTCCGATGTCCATTGCAAAGCTTTCCACCTCCTTAGCCTTCGCTGCCAGGTGAAACGCAGGTACTGAAACGCCAGCCTCCGCGAGAAGCTGACGTTGAGCGAATTTGTCACAGCATCGTTCAATCGAACCGGGGTTCGGTCCCGGTAGACCAAAGTGCCGACAGAGCTTACCAACGGTAGCGGAAACTGAAACGTCGTCGCCCGCAAAGCCAGTAATTCCAATAATGTCATATGTTATACGCAGCCTGTAACATTCCCGGATCAACGCATCGATATTGCCTGTATCAACACGAATAGCCTCAATGCTTTCCGCCGCAAGATATTCGTACCGGGCCGGATCGACCGCCAAGGTAATCGTATGGAGGCCGAGACGCTTAGCCGCTTGGATGTGGAGCGGACCATTACCCCTATTGCCTTCTATCAGAATGAGCGCTTTTATTCCCACGGGCCTTGGACTCCGATGTTGTGTGCGATTCGGCGGCCAGTCACGCGCCTGATCTCACACCTGGCTTTGAAGGCATGGCGGCAGGTTCAGCGCCGACGGCGTTCAGGCGCTGCTGAAAAAATATAACTCGCCCACGCGAACACTGCGTGCACCTACGCTCAAACAAGCGGGTACAGGGAGCGCTCGTCAACCAACGTATGGGTCTCATCCCCATTGCGTCGCGCGGCCAACAGTCGCGCGAAGTCGGCACCAATATCCGCCAACCGCAGGTGGGACTGTCCTCAAAAACCGGACGCTGCTCGTCACCCGGCCGGAGAATGGCGTTCGTTCGGAGCACGACTTACCTTCACGGAAGACTTAGTTTGGCAGTGCGGCCACCGTCCACGACAAAGATCTGGCCGGTGACGAATGCTGCCTCGTCGGAGGCAAGCCATGAGACCATAGCCGCAACTTCCTCAACGCGGCCGGTTCGACCCAACGGATGAATGGTACCCAGCCTCCCTCGCGCCTGCTCCGGCAATGCGGCGACGAAATTGACGTTAAGATCCGTATCGATCCAGCCGGGAGCCACGCCATTGCAACGCACCCCGTCTTGACCGGCGTCGACCGCCACGGCACGCGTCAGGCCATGCAGCCCAGCCTTCGAGGCACAATAGGCCGCGTGCCCTGGATTAGAGGCCAATCCCTCTATCGAGCCAATATTGACGATTGAGCCGCGGCTTCTGCGAAGATGAGGCATGGCGCGACGGATCAGTAGGAAAGGAGCGTCAAGATTCAGCGCCATTGTGCGTCGCCACTCGTCCAGCCCCGTCTCATCTACCTTCGCCTCAACCATGCGCCCAGCGTTGTTGACGAGGATATCGAGGCGACCAGCCTGTCGAACGACATGGTCAACCACCATGTCCGGAACGCCGGGGTTGCAAAGGTTCGCGACCATCCCTTCTATATGAGCGGTCGCCTCCAACTGAACCGCAAATACTCTGGCTCCGTCGCTGGCAAGTCTGTCGGCGATTGCCGCCCCAATGCCGCTGCTGGCCCCGGTCACCAGGGCGACTCTCCCGACAAAAGGCTTCATGCGACTGCCCTTTCGCCGTTCACCTCGACAAGGGCGCCGTATATGGGATGCACGCGGCAGGGCGGGTTGACCCGAACGCCTTCTGGCGCATAGTCGAGACCACCTCGCCACCCGGTCTGCGATGCGACCGCTGCCTTGGGCATCGTCCTGAGCGGCCGAAAGATGAATAGGAGCATTTGTGCCTCCGAAGGCACCGACACCTTGTGGCTGACCGCCTGTAGCATGGGATGCGCCATACTAGGGACAAGATTCTCAATCAGCGCCGAGGGCTTGATCTGACGGGCATGCGCACGCACGAGGCCAGTCTGGCGCCGCCATTGGTTGCCCTTAGTCGATTTGAATTGTGATGCGAGCATCTGGGCTGAAGCCCCTTTCTCGATTGGTGCCCAAGCCTCCGCCCATACCAGTATGGTCTGGCTATGGTTTCAAAGGCGTCGCGCTGGAAAATCCTGTAAATTGATCGGGTGCTGGGTGTCCAGCACCGCGATGGAACCCATTTTCCAATGCACGGACAGGTACATTGTTGCCTCTTGCTACGAACGATCAAAACTCGTGCCAACTGCGCTTCAAGAACCTCAGAAAAAATTCCAGTTTGTGTTCAAGGCACTTAGCTGAGAGTGGGTCAGCACCCCAGCCGAACGCCACAGTGTCACAGACCGGACAAAAGCCGACAGTTGCATCGGCGCCCGGTCCTTTTTGGGCTTCGAATTGAACCTTTTTCGTTGAGTCGGGCCGGACTCCTAAAAGCGCATTGATATCGATGTTGAGTTCCAAGGCTTGTTTTTGCGCACCATGACGTTGAGAGTTGTGATGAGCTTACGCGTGACTCGACGCCGGTGTCGCGGATCGCCTTCTGCTTCCGTGATGGTCCTGGGCCACTGCGCCGGCTCCACCCTTAGGCAAGGTGGCAGGGACAATGCCTGTCGCAAGAGCCGTTGACGGCGGTGCACTAGCAGTGGGCGGTGCTCGCGAGGTCGTGGGATCAAGTAGCAGTTGAATGGTGCAACTCGCCGCCTTCCCCCGCCTTGGCCAGGCGACGATCGACGCGGGGCGACCAGCACGCAATTGAGATCCCTGTCGCCCAATTTGAACACCTCTTCGACTGCGAGGTTTTCCGCCAAAGCCTGTTTCGCGTCCAACCTGGCGTTGCCGCGATTCGGCGAGAGGAATTGCAAGTTTTTTTGAACCTTCCGCAAGCGATCCGCGCGTTGCGCACGGACCCTACTTGCAGCGGCCATGCGGCGGAAATGAACGAATTGGCCGGTGAGCCATCCCGGTCAATCCTTTCTATGTTTTCTCCTCGGGCGGCCACGCTTTGGCACTTTCGGCAAATTGCGTTCCGGAGTTGCACAGAAAGCGCCGTAATAAACCTTCTTACCCTTGTAGTTAGCCAAGGCCTGCAGCAAATTGGGTAGAAGGTACTGCTTCAGTTCGTCCCGGATAGGATCCGGATGGTTCAGCGACTTCAGTGCCATCTCGACCAACTCGATCGCGCGATCTTGGTTGCCGCTCTCGTGATAGTATCGAGCGACCGCCGGATAAGTCCGGAACTTGTGGCCGTCGCCTTGCGGTGGATTGAGCGCCAGAATATGCTCGGCCAGCTGCTTGCCGAGCGCGAAGCGCTCATGAGAAGGAAAGTGTGAGTGGTCATACGCCGGACCGAAGAGTTGTTCTAGTGTTGCTAGCAGCCAATGCTCGGAGTTCCTGTCGATCGCATCGCGAACCAATTGGCGTATGACAGGCAACCCTGTCCGAATATCTTGCATTCTGTGAAGCAATAGATGGGCATGAGCCAGGCGGAAATTAATATCGCCGTGCATCAAGGCGGTGCCCTCTTCGACTGCCGAGAGCGCCCTCTTCCAGTCCTCTTTCCTCACCGCCGCCCAAAACTTCTTATTGATTGACTTGTTCAACGCTAGTTCGCGCGCTGTGAGTTCTCTATCAGCGATCCGCTTCGAGGTGGAGGCTTTCGCTGCATCGCTCGTGCGCCAGCTGCCGTTGAGCACTCTCGGCAAGACCTGATCGAGTCCCGTCGGGTGACCGATAAAGGCGATACGGCCGTCTAGGTCGATCACGAACGAGGTCGGAACTCCGACAGAAAAGCTGGGTTCCATCCAAAGCTTTTTCATTTCGCCTGTGTGGTCGAACGCGATTGGAAAATTCAGCTTCGGGCAATTTTCGGTCAACCACGCGTCCAGCTTGGAACGCGCCTCAACGGCAGTTGAGGCGCGTTCGTGAGCCGCGACTCCGAGGACCTCGAGTCCGCTGTCCCTGAACCTTTCCTGCAATTGCATCAGGTAGCGCATCACCGCCGCACATGGCTCGCTCCCAGTTACCCAAAATTCGACGACGTAGATTTTGCCGGGCTGGAAGTGTTCAATGGGCTCGCCGCGCAGCCATGTCTCCACTTTGATCGAAGGACCCGGCGACTCCATCTGCAATACCATATTTGCTCTCCAACGCCATTCCAAAGTTGCGCGCCTTTATGGGCAAGCTGTTCCCTGAGAGACGGGGCACAGGGGCCGACGGAAAGGAGGGCGTCGCTCGTCCTGCGGGCTTCGATGCGGTCGGCCGTCAATCAGTTTTTGCCGCACTTCAATCAGCAAAAGCCGTGCCAGGCGTACTAAACGCTCAGTGATTGCATAATTGCGCTTTGAGAAACATCCATGTACCCCAAGAGGGGCGGGTCTAATGAAGCTGACATTTTGCCAGCGTTTTGTTTTGAACCCGACATTTTGTCAGCCGCCGTCGGTTTGGCGTATAGAGTCGCCATCCCAGACTGCGATGGCCCCTCAGCACCTGAATGCTGTTATGTCCTGGGCTCGCAGCGCGCCAGGCGGCAACTTTGGCGCGTTTTTACTGCTTCACGTGGGTATCCTCCACCGCCCCCATGGAGGGGTCAGATTCAGTCAAACAGTATGGATTCACGAATCCTCCGCGTCCTTTTAGTCAACACCACAAGCAAATGATGTACATCGTCGCGGGTGTGGCACATTTCCAGGTGCTATGAATCCATTAACTTTGGAAGCAACCCTATCTCTCTTGGAAGGTGCCCCGGGGTTTTCTTGAGGTATGGCGCGTAGAATCCGGATAGAAGCATAGGATGATCGCTAGGCAACGTGGAGAAGCCACCGGCTGAGCCTCGGCAATTTCTGGATGAACAAAGACATACCGATACCCCTATGCACTCAAATTCCGATGTAGCGTAGTTCCACGTCACTTCGGCGCCAGAGGAGATATGCTGAATAGCTACGAAGTCGTAGGCCCCGAAGCGATTAGACACAATCGCTAAGTTTGGGTCACAACAATGATTCACAATGACAGCCGGCTTATGAAAGAGAGCATGGACATTCCAGTCCAGTTGAAACGAGTTTGTCGTTCGAACCGTTTCCATGCAATCAATTAGCCCTATCACAACAATTTCTCCCGGCAGGAAGTCGCGAGCAGCGAATACCCCGCGCCCCCTATCACCACCCGTGCTGAGGATTTTCACGTTGCGGGCATTGATCTGCCTTGCGCACGCGACGTCATCCGTCAAAATAGACAGATCTTCGTTTATGTGAGTATTGGCCATGGCGGATTTCTTTCGTCTGCACGAGTGGTGTTGAGGGATGAGTACTTATTGCTAGAGATCACTTGGACTTTTGCTGCTTTCGGGAGCGTCTTCCTCAAATCTCAATGGTTCCGAGGCATTTACGAAGTTGGGGATTTGCCATGTCTTTGCACCTTAGACGGTGCCGGCCGACGGCGCTTACTGCCTCGTAGGAACACTCAAAAATCGTGCCGATTCACCCGAATCGCGGCAACGAAGGAATTTTGATTGCCTCTCGCCTAATTACTGAGGCAAAAGAAGGGATTGCCTCCAACGCGTTTGTAGCGGATCCGACAGACCTGACGCAGACATCTCGAATGGCGCTGCTGGATGTCGTGTTCATCGATCTGGCAGGCGGAGGAGTGGTGGCAACGCGTCTACAAGCCAGCAGTTCATTCTGCTGCGGACGGTGCGCGTGGCACCTAGCCGCGGGTCCAAGTATCGAAGTGGTTAGCATACGGTGGGAAGTGGCTGCGAAACCCCTGCACAAGTGCCGCCGGCGTCCAACAATTATGCCGCACTCAATCAAGGCATTTAGAGGCGTCGCGGGAACCCGACTCTTTCCCCAAGATAATCGGCGAACTCAGCTAACAGAGGCTGGCAGGCAACTCTGTAACGCGTTACGCACAAGTCTCCGCCTTCTCGGACCGCGGCCTGAGACGATCGCGTGAGCGGTAACGGCGCTGCCTGTCTAATCGACGCAGATGGTCAATCGGTTGGGAGGCTTGCTAGACGGAAAAGCGCGAGCCTAATATAGACCTGCATCTTGTCTAAGCCTCGCAACCGGTACCATCGACGCACTCGCTTTTTGTCTTTGAAGCGGCTGGCCGCACATTGAGCGTCAAAGGCGCGGCCGGCGACTGTACGTGACAGTATTGTCTCACCCATGGCGTTTTCTGATGTTCGACTGGGGCGCTTCGACTCCCGCTGTGTAGTGTCACGTGAGCAGGTGGCTGCCCGCTCTCTCACGTTTTGGCCAAGTGAGCATAACTTGCTGCGAAACGCCCGAGTTTGTGTTCGCCGCAAGTCACCGGCCGGTAGCGCAGTGGGTTGCTGTCAGTGACACATGAGGCCAATGGTTCAATGATCGCATCGAAATCAGCGTCAATAAAGAACGGGATTGAGTATCGCTCACGCCCTGAGCTATTCACCACGCGATGTAGGTTCGCGAGATAGACACCGTTGGTGAGCCGCTGAAGCAGGTCCCCGACGTTGATTATGAAAGTACCCTGGATCGGCGTTCCTTGTACCCAGTCGCCATCTCGGTTCATGACCTGAAGACCGCCCACGTCGTCCTGTGCAAGGATGGTCAAATTGCCGTAGTCAGTGTGGGCACCAATTCCGATCATGTCTTCGCTGATATTGCCACTCTGCGGCGGGTAGTGAAGCAGCCGCTGAATGCTGATCGGGTTCCGCATGAGGTCCTCGAAATAGCTTTCCGCCAGGCCCAGACTGAGCGCAATTCCCTGCAGGAGTTTTTTCGCGAGGCCCACCATCTCTTGATAGTATCTGTATGTCAGTTCCCGAAACTCGGGCCAATCTGAGGGCCACTGGTTGGGACCAAAAAACGGACCTTCCCACGTCGAACGTTCAGGTCCGAAGTCGAAGCACTCCTTGAGGTCTCTAGTCTTGCCCGGATCGGTGTTCTCGCCAAACGGCTCAACGTACCCGCGAAAGGCGGAATCGGAATTGCTAATATGCAGCGACGACTTCTGCGATGACGACAAATCAAAAAACCTGCGGCTCACATCAAACACCGACTGTATCAAATCATGCGGGACGCTGTGGTTCTTCACATACATAAATCCAGTGTTGGAAAGCGCCCACCGTATCTCCCTGGCTACCACCTGTTTGTTTGTACCATTGAGAAGCGGGGCGATGTCAACTACCGGTATTTTGTCAAACGATTCGCGTTTTGCGCTCAACTTATCGTCTAGTCTGGCTACTAAATCTTTGGACATCAGTACACCTTTGTTGTGCCGATTGGAGCCGGCGCATTACTACCGGCCAATTGGATTATCGTGACGCGAAGTAGGACGGAAACGCGCCACAGTGCTGAGAGAAACCCCCCCTCGTCTTTAGATCATCCACAACCGAGTTTCGCTCCCGAGGCGGAGCATGATCACAACCCCTGTCCCTCTGCCGCGCTGACCTTCTCGGGCACTTGAAAGACCCAATAGTCCGCACGCTCCTCGGCGACGTATCTGCCGTTGCTTAGACACTGCGCCAGTAAAAGAACGCCCTCATCCTGCAAACGCCGCGCCTGATCGTCGAAGAATGCGGCCTCCGCATAGCTCTTGCGGATGCTTGTAATGATGAATCCTTTCGGGCGCGTGACGCGAGCCAGCTCGCGCAGCCCGTCTGGTCTAACGTGCCCAAGCGTAAAGACACCGCAGCAAACTGTGATATCATAGCCCGCGTCGGCATATTCGGAGAGTACCCCGTTAAGGTCGACGCAGTCTCGGACATGACGGTAGACTCGGGTTTGCTCCGCCTTTTCGGCCATCTCTTTGGAAAGATCGAACCCATCGATCAGCCGGAACCCGAGGCGTTCCAATTGCACGCCGACGAGGCCTGTTCCGCAGCCAGCATCCAGGATTGTGATGGCAGTTCGCTCGCTGCTCAAATATGCTGCCTGGACGGCCCCCGCTAGTTCCGCCACGATCATCGGCCCGTAGTACCCCTCGCCTCCAACATCCACATCGTAGGCACCAGCCCATCCCCGATAGAAGTGGGTTAGCCGATCGGCGTCGCCCTCGAGGACAAGGGCGTCCTTGATGCGCTGTCGTGCGACTTGCTCCAGTGTCGTCTGCTGATCGATTATTTTCATAACAGCTCCTCCTTTTAAGGTCATGCTCGGCAGCGGCTGTCCGGCTCCTCATTCCAACTCGCAAATATGAGCATCAAGGCTCGTGCCAATTGGCCAAAAGGCGCGAAGAAAGACAATTTTGATGAATTCGGCTATTTAGGCTGAGGCATAACAACGCAACATGGCTCCCACTGAGCCCGTACCGCAGACGACAAAGGTGACACAGTGTCGGGTTGCGATGTCGCAGAGGGGACGACGCCCCGCGTACAGCATCGCCGCCGCGAAACCGGCAAATCCCGCGCGCCCCTCTGCTATCAGCTCTTGTTTCCAGGCTCTGGAGATCCAGCATCGTCTGCGCGTCACGGATAGATGGCCGCCCAGTCCCGAAGCAAATTCGAGATGATCACGATCCTTACCTCCTTACCGAAAGGAATCACATGCGCTCCACCGCATCCTTTGGTTTGGATCGATAGCTGGCGTGCCGGAAACACTCGCCTGTCCATTCCCTCGGCACTCATCTCTGCTAGGTCCGTAGCGTGCTACCGATGCGGTGGGCCTTTAGAGTCGGCACGCGCGGTCTTCCACTGTCACGGGGTGACACGCACCGGAGGAGCTTTGATCTCAACAATCCGAGTGACCTGCATGCGTGTGTGGGCCCGAACTGAACTGGTATGGGTTGATCGGCCCAGTGCTCGATGACATTGGCGATACAGATGCGGTCGAAGATATGCGGCCGAAGGAGGCGTCGCATGGGGCCATCGCGGTTTTGGGGCAGGTCGGCTATTGCCATGGCGATGGAGTCAGTGATGCAGGCGCTACGCTAAGGTTGGATGGTGTCTCTCGGGCAGCCCAGTACGTCATCCAGCGGCAGCAGCGTCTCCAGCCCGAACGCCACCGCGATTTCTTCCTCGGTATACGTCAGGACCGGTGCTATTGGGCGCCTCGGGTCCCATCCGAGCATCGGCCGTCGTAGTTCGGTTACACTTGACCACTGTCTTCGCGTTCAAGCCGTAGCGGGCGGCAAGGGACAGGTGCTTTCTTGCGACGCTTAGAACTCGAAGATAGGACGTGGCGCCGGCGCTGCCACCCTCGTTGACGACCAAGCGCCTACACCTAAGTCTATTCAATCAGCGGACACTTTGAGATTTCACCCGGACCGCTTGGAGATTGTTTTAGGCGACGTTCTGATGGGGTTTTCCAGATTGCTTTCACTTCCAACTCCGCCGGTGTCATGGTCCGAGTGCTGAGTGCGAAAGCCAGGCTGCCGAGGTGCTTGCCCAATTGGATGCCACGGGTATCTTGCCGGGTCCCAAGGGGGAGTCGTCGACGAATATAGGTCAGCCCCGACAGGTACTGGGATTGGCGCCGAAGGCTTCGCGGAAGCACTTCGAGAAATGCGAGGCCGACACGAAACCGCAGGCGATCGCGATCTCAATAATCGGCAACTCTGTTTGTGCAATGAGACGCTTGGCGCGGTTAAGTCTCAAATGCAGGTAAAAGCGCATGGGAGACAACGAAACCGATCGCTGGAAAAGCCGTTCAATCTGACGCTGTGAGCGGCCGACACATTTTGCAATGTCGCGTAAGGGCAGCGGGTCCTCAATATGCTCCTCCATAATGCGAATCACTTCGGCCACCGGCTTGCAGATGCCAGCTTCACCGGCATTAATGGTCCATTGTCTATCAGAGGCAGGCCGCCAATACCCGGCAGTCGTGTGTCGGCAGACGGTCAACGCAGTGTCTCTGCCGAGGCGTTCGCTGATCAACTCCATAACGAGGTCGAATGACGCAAATTCTCCTGCGCAAGTGAGGAGGTGAGTATCACGAACGAATAGTCGGTCGGTGACCTGAAGGCGGCCAAATTTTTCAGAGAGGGCAGCTCTCTTGTCCCAATGGATTGTGCATGCGGTGCCGTCCAGCAATCCGCTGTCCGCCAACAGCCATGTCGCCGTACCCAACGCTGCGATCGGAACACCGCGCCGCTTGCAAAGCCGAAGAATCTTGCTGAGCGCAGCAGACGTCTGCCTTTCGACCCGTTCGCCTGCACAGACAATAACCATGTTAGTCCCTTTGCCGGCCTGAACGCATTCTCCGGTGCTGGCAAAGTCGCTGCCGACCGACAAGACGAATCCGCTGGCGCATTCAACAGGCTGGCCATCCAGGCTTGCAATCGTCCACTCGAAGAAGGATCGGCCGGACACAGAATTCGCGATGCGAAGGGGATCTACAAATGAAGAAAGGCTGAGTAGCGAAAATCCGGGAAGCGCCAGGATAACCAGTCGGTATACGTCCTGGGTGTCAATCACCTGCCGGCTGGGGCTCCATCCCAGGATCCGCGAATGGTCACCCGTTGAAAATGGCGCATTCATAAAGTCATACCCTGGTTGATGGTGATCAACATCGAGCGGCCGCAAACGACGCCAGCTTTCTCACGCATCGGCACCGCAGCCTTCAACTGCAGGTGTTATGCTTGCGCTTCATGAAATCCTTGGCGGTCTCGACAGCCACGGCTGCGTCGCGGCAATAGGCATCGGCGCCGACGGCTTTGCCGAATTCCTCATTGAGCGGCGCGCCGCCGACCAGCACGACATAGTCGTCGCGGATGCCCTTTTCCTTCATCGTGTCGATGACCACCTTCATGTAGGGCATGGTGGTGGTAAGCAGTGCCGACATGCCGACAATGTCAGGCTTATGCTCCTCAATCGCCGCCATATACTTCTCGACCGCATTGTTGATGCCGAGGTCGATGACGTCGAAGCCGGCGCCTTCCATCATCATGCCGACGAGGTTCTTGCCGATGTCGTGGATGTCGCCTTTGACCGTGCCGATGACCATTTTGCCCTGCTTTGGCGCACCGGTGGCGATAAGCAGCGGTCGTAGGATGAACATGCCGGCCTTCATGGCGTTGGCCGACAGCAGCACTTCGGGAACGAATAGGATGCCATCGCGGAAATCCTCGCCGACGATGCGCATGCCTTCGACCAGCGCCTCGGTCAGCACCGTGTAGGGCTGCCACCCACGGTCCAGAAGAATGTTAGTGCCTGCCTCAATTTCTTCCTTCAGCCCGTCATAGAGGTCGTCATGCATCTGCTGCACGAGTTCCTCGTCGGACAGCTCGGAAAGGATGATCTCTTCGTCAGCCATGTTGGTACACCTGGTGCTCAATTCAGAGGAGGTCGGTGCCCCATCTCGATGGGGCACCGACCAGGCTTCCGGTTCGAAGCCTTGGGAGTTGATTTCAGACTGCCAGCCAGAATTCCCGCAGATGAATTTGGAAACCGGAAGATCGGCCTCCGCGTCGCCGGATTGCGGGCGTATCAGTGTCCATCATCGCGTCCCCCTGCAGCGGAATAAGCTGGTATACCGCATCCAAAACACCCGTGGCTCCGCCGTATGACAAGGCGAGCCTGACTTAACATCGCGCTGATGATAGGCGCCGGCAATTGTCCTGAGAATGCGCAAAAGCTTTCGCTGGTCTTAAACTCAGTTTATGTCCAGATCGCTCCTGCGCAAGCTCGCGAGGCGGATAGGCCAGGGTGAGGGACAATTCAGGTCACGGGCGGAGTTCTTCAGACTGGGCGAGAAACCAGTCAACCAGAACCTTGCACCTCTTGTTCTTGCTGGCATCCTCGCTCGCCAACAGAAAGAAGGCCCTGTCGGTCTGGATTTGGGCTGGAAATGGCCTGACCAGAAGGCGGTTGTTGAGCAACTGCTGGGCGGTGAGGGACCATCCCAGTGCTATTCCCTCACCAGCCAGAGCAGCTTGAAGCGTTAGCTGGTAGTCATTGAACACGATATTGGGTTTGATGTCGCCGGCATCGCCGCCTGCCAGCTCGACCCACTCGGGCCAGTCCAGTCGCTTGCGAAAAGCATCGGACGAATGAATCAACTGATGATGGATCAGATCTTCGACGGCTTGTGGAGCGGGGTGCGACAAAAGATAGGCGGGTGAGCAGACGGGAAAGATGATCTCGTCGCAAACGAACCAGCTATTGACCCTGTCAAAATCCCGCGGCCGCACCCACACCGTGACGTCGATCTCATGATCTGGCTCCACATCCCGGTCGGTGGCGACCACCTTGATCCGGACGTCCGGATGCTCTTCCTGAAAATGATAGAGTTGGGGCGCGAGCCAATGTGCCGCCAGGGATGTCGACGCCGCGAAAGTTATGTACTTCGTTCCGCGATCGGAGATGGTCTCAAGCCGCTGTTCCAGGCGGCGGAAGCTGGTGCGCACCTCATCGTAGAGCTGCCTGCCGGGTTCTGTCAGCTGCACTCCTCGATTATCTCGGACAAAGAGTGCGGTCCCGCAATGCTTTTCGAACATTTTAATCGAATGCGAGACGCTCGGTTGCGTCACGTTGAGTTCGCTGGCCGCGTTCTTGAAGCTCAGCGTGCGGGCCGCCGCTTCGAAGACGAAAAGCGAATGCGTCGAGGGGACAAGATTGCGAAGCTTGGACATGAAGCAGGTCTATATCAGATGCTATATTTTCCGTCTACGAGACCGACAGCGCATGGTCTATTCGAAGCTGGAACAAGCTAAAGCGAGCTGTGCGCACGACCACGTCACCGGCCGCTTCCACCGAGCGAGTTGGCAGTGAACTTTTTGAATCAAACCAAGACAAGACAGCGTGTTGTCGTCCAGGCACCACATCCGGAGCTAACAGTCTCCGGGTGGTACCGCACGTCGGGACCGGAGCTGCCCTTGGTGCCGCAACAAGGCGATGTCGCATGCGACTGCCTAGTCATTGGCGGCGGCTGGATGGGGCTTCACGCGGCCCGCCGATTTGCCGAGCTCAACCCCCAGTCTTCCGTAATCCTGGTTGACGCCGGCCGCATTGGGGACAATGCATCCGGACGGTGCATGGGCTTCGTCATCGATCTCGCGCACAATCCCCGAAAACGCGACTTCGTCGAAGACATCAAGGGGAACAAAGAAGAGCTGTTCGTCAACCTCGAGGGAATAGCCTACATTCGAAGCGCAGTGGAGGAGAATGGGGTAGACTGCGATTGGGACCCGCAGGGGAAATACCACAGCGCGGCCACATCTCACGGCGTCCGGGACCTGCACCGCTTTTCGGAGGCGCTCGATAAGCTTGGACAAAACTACAGTTGGGTTGAAACCCCCGAAATTCAGGCGATTACCGGCAGCAAACACTACATCAAAGCATTGCATCACCCTGGAACTATTCTGGTCCAGCCTGCGAAATATCTCAAGAACGCGGTAAAAAGCCTCCCTGCGAACGTTACCATCCATGAAAACACCCCCATTGTGGCGGTCCAGTTCGGCGCGCCGAAGCACATCTGCGAGACGACTGGCGGAACAATCAGGGCTTCGAAGGTAATCATCTGCGCATCGGGTTACCTGACGAGGTTTGGCTTCTTCGAAAATCGAGCCATACCGCTCTACACCTTCGCCAGCATGACCAGACAGCTCACGGAGAACGAGCTTTCCAAAGTGGGCAACAAGCGAGCGTATGGGCTTATTCCGGCCGACAGCTTTGGGACCACGGTACGACGCACGGTCGACAATCGTCTTTTCCTTAGAAACGTTTACTCGTATGCGACGAATTTCAAGACAACGAAACAAGACGTCCTGAGGGCGCGGACCCAGCAGCAGGTAGCATTCGACCGCCGATGGCCCGGACTTTCTTCAATCGGCTTTGAGGCCAGCTGGGGTGGTCTGCTCACGCTCGCGCAAAATGGCGGTATGGTATTCGGCGAGTTGGCGCAGGACGTATATGGTGCCGCCTTCTGCAATGGAACCGGCGTCGCGCGAGGCGCTGCCTTTGGCAAGGCCGTCGCCGAATTGGCCACGGGGCAATCTTCGGCTGTGATCGAAATCCTGAAGAGGCGGGCCGCTCCGAGCAGGACATATCCGAGACTTGTCACATCAATGGGCGTCCGCTTCATGACAGCACTCCGTTTCAGGCAAGCGGGCGCCGAAGTCTAACGAAAGAGGAATGGCAATGGCGGACTTGAAGGGCATCAATCTTGCAATGCAGACACCGTTCGAACCTAACGGTGCAATCGATTACGGCCTCTTGGAGGAGTTGATCGAAAAATACGTATCGGCCGGAGTTCACGGCCTGGTTCTTGGGGCCGGGACGGGCCAGCACCCTTACCTGACGGAATCCGAATGCAACCAGCTCTACGAGCTGGGGGCGAAGCGCATCGCAGGCCGCTGCAATGTTATCTGCCAGACCTCGGCTCTCAACATGGACGAAGTCATCCGGCGCTCACGGCAAGCTGAATCCGTTGGCGCGGACGCGCTGATGATTTTGCCGCCCTATCTAGAAGGCCCGTCAGACGATGATGGCATTTTCAATTTCTACAAGGAACTCGACGCGGCGGTCGGCGTGGATATTGTCGGTTACAACATCCCGCAGGCAACCGGCATCGCGGTCTCGCCACGCCTTTTTGACCGACTTAGCAGTCTTAAGAATTTCAACTACATCAAGGATAGTGCTGGCGACTTCACCGTGCATCAGGAGTATCTGCAGACGAGAGGCATGGTGCTAAATGGCTGTGATACCACAACCCTTTATGCACTGATGGCTGGCGCGCGCGGTGTTATCTGGGGCGCAGCAAACTACATGCCTCGCGAGGCTGTCGAACTGTACAACCTTGTGGCAGCGAAGGATCTGGAGAGGGCGCTGGCACTTTGGCAGCGCATGCTGCCCTCGTTGCTTTTCATCTGGCGGGCACCCTATACGCCTTCTGTTCTAAGAGCCGCGCAACTGCGCGGCTTCGGAACCGGCAATGTCCGCAAGCCGCTGGCAAAACTCTCGGCGGAGCAGGAAATGGCGCTTCGCGCCGCACTTGCCCCGCTGTTTGAGGTCGCCTCCTAGGCGTCGGATTCTAGGAGAGTCTCTATGCGAATTGCACTGGTTGGTTCGACTGGGATTGTCGGGTCGGCCGTGGCGGCCGAACTTGGCAAGCGGCACGACATTATAGGAATCGGGCGAACCAGCGGCTCGTTCAAAGTCGACATCGCCGAGCCGAACTCTATCGACCAATTATTCGACAAGCTTGGTGCATTTGACGCGTTGATCTGCACAGCGGGGGCCGTGCACTACGCCCCCCTGAACCAATTCACCAATGAACAGTTCGAAATCGGGCTGCGCAGTAAGTTGATGGGGCAGGTCAATCTCGTAGCGAGGGGTCTCAAGCGTATCCGCGATAGAGGATCATTTACCTTGACGTCCGGTCTGACCAATGAAGACCCGATCCGGCAGGGAAGCTCGTCCGCCTTGGTCAACGGCGCGTTAGACGGTTTTGTACGTTGCGCGGCGATCGAGCTTGGGCGGGGGCTGCGGATCAATCTGGTCAGTCCGACTCTCGTCCAGGAATCGGTTCACCTCTACGGCGACTTCTTTCCTGGCACCGCGGGGGTGCCGGCGAGCGAGGTGGCGCTCGGCTACGTCAAGAGCGTAGAGGGCGGTCAAACGGGTCGAGTTTATCGCATGGGTTGGATCAGAGACGCCTAATCTGACCAGCAATGACGTCGCGCTAACGGAGGACAGGCATGCACAGCCAACTCTGCATCGGAAGTAGGTGGGAACTCGCTGGTAAAGCGCCCCAATTTCGAAGTGATAACCCTGCGCATCGCTCTGCGGAGGGGACATCAACTTGTGGATGTCGCTCCATGAATAGGCAGTGGGTCGCCCTGCAAACTGCCCATCAAGTCGCACTATCGTCGTCGCAGGCGACAAGTGAATGTGACGCAGGGCGCCACTTCACTCGCGTGGCAGAAGGCCATATCCGCATCAGCCTCTGCCAGTCGGAGCCGATCCTTCAAGAAGCCGCGGCTCGGCTGCACCGTTTTGCCTCCAGCTATCGCCGCGAGGCCCAATGACCAGGACCATCCCTACCAAGGCCATCCCTGCCAAAGCAAGGGCGGTAATCATCGGCGGCGGCGTTTCCGGCTGTTCGGTCGCCTATCACCTGGCCAAGCTCGGCTGGACCGACATTGTGCTGCTCGAACGCAAGCAGCTGACCTCGGGCACGACCTGGCACGCCGCCGGCCTGATCGGCCAGCTGCGCGGCTCGCAGAACATGACGCGGCTGGCAAAATATTCGGCTGACCTTTACGTCAAGCTGGAAGCCGAGACGGAAGTCGGCACCGGCATGCGCCAGGTCGGCTCGATCACCGTGGCGCTGACCGAGGAGCGCAAGCACGAGATCTACCGGCAGGCGTCGCTCGCCCGCGCTTTCGATGTCGACGTGCGCGAGATTTCGCCGAACGAAGTCAAAGGGATGTATCCGCATCTCAACGTGTCCGACGTCGTCGGTGCCGTGCATCTGCCGCTCGACGGCCAGTGCGACCCGGCCAACATCGCCATGGCGCTGGCCAAGGGTGCACGCCAGCGCGGCGCCACCGTCGTCGAGAATGTGAAGGTCACCAAGGTCCACACGAAGAATGGCCGCGTCTCGGGCGTGTCCTGGGCGCAAGGCGCGGAGCAAGGCACCATCGAGACCGACATCGTCGTCAACTGCGCCGGCATGTGGGCACGCGAGCTTGGTGGGCAAAACGGCGTCAATATCCCGCTGCACGCCTGCGAGCATTTCTATCTCGTCACCGAGCCGATCCCTGGCCTCGGCCGCTTGCCGGTGCTGCGCGTTCCCGATGAATGCGCCTACTACAAGGAAGATGCCGGCAAGATGATGCTCGGCGCCTTCGAGCCGGTGGCAAAGCCGTGGGGCATGGACGGCATCCGCGAGGACTTCTGCTTCGACCAGCTGCCCGAGGACATGGAGCATTTCGAACCTATCCTCGAAATGGGCGTCAACCGCATGCCGATGCTGGCGACAGCTGGCATCCATACCTTCTTCAACGGCCCCGAAAGTTTCACCCCCGACGACCGCTACTATCTCGGCGAGGCGCCGGAACTGTCCGGCTACTGGATGGCGACCGGCTATAACTCGATCGGCATCGTCTCCTCCGGCGGCGCCGGCATGGCGCTGGCGCAATGGATCAATGATGGCGAGGCGCCCTTCGACCTCTGGGAAGTCGACATCCGCCGCGCCCAGCCCTTCCAGAAGAACCGCCGCTATCTCAAGGAGCGTGTCTCCGAAACGCTCGGCCTGCTCTATGCCGACCACTTCCCCTACCGGCAGATGGCAACGTCGCGGAATATCAGGCGCTCGCCGCTGCACGAACATCTGAAGGCGCGCGGCGCGGTGTTCGGCGAGGTCGCCGGCTGGGAGCGCGCCAACTGGTTCGCCCGCGAAGGACAGGAGCGCGAATACCGCTATTCCTGGAAGCGGCAGAACTGGTTCGACAACCAGCGCGAGGAACACCTCGCCGTCCGCAACAAGGTCGGCCTGTTCGACATGACCTCGTTCGGCAAGATCCGCGTCGAGGGCCGCGACGCCTGCGCTTTCCTGCAAAAGCTGTGCGCCAACGACATGGACGTGGCGCCGGGCAAGATCGTCTACACTCAGATGCTCAACCAGCGCGGCGGCATCGAGAGCGATCTCACCGTGTCGCGGCTGTCGGAGACGGCTTACTTTCTCATCGTTCCGGGCGCGACGCTGCAGCGCGACCTGGCATGGCTGCGCCGGCATGTCGGCGAGGAATTCGTCGTCGTCACCGACGTGACGGCAGCCGAAAGCGTGCTCTGCCTCATGGGTCCGGATGCACGAAAGCTGATCCAGAAAGTCAGCCCCAATGATTTCTCCAACGAGAACAATCCGTTCGGCACCTTCCAGGAGATCGAGATCGGCATGGGCCTCGCCCGCGCCCACCGCGTCACCTATGTCGGCGAACTCGGCTGGGAGCTTTATGTCTCGACCGACCAGGCCGCCCATGTCTTCGAGGCCATCGACGAAGCCGGTGCGGATGTCGGCCTGAAACTCTGCGGCCTGCATACGCTGGATTCCTGCCGCATCGAAAAAGCCTTCCGACATTTCGGCCATGACATCACCGACGAAGACAATGTGCTGGAGGCCGGCCTTGGCTTCGCAGTCAAGACAGCAAAAGGCGAGTTCATCGGCCGCGATGCGGTGCTGAAGAAGAAGGAAGCCGGCCTGTCACGCCGGCTGGTCCAGTTCCGGCTGAAAGACCCGCAGCCCTTGCTCTTCCACAACGAGGCGATCCTGCGCGACGGCAAGATCGTCGGCCCGATCACCTCGGGCAATTACGGCCACCATCTCGGCGGCGCGATCGGCCTCGGCTATGTGCCCTGCAAGGGCGAGAGCGAGGCGGAGGTCTTGGCGTCGTCCTATCAGGTGGAAATCGCAGGCGAGCGTTTTGCCGCGGAAGCATCGCTGAAGCCGATGTATGATCCGAAAGCGGAACGGGTGCGGGCCTAAGTTATCGGAAACACCCATAGGAATAGGTCAGGAATAGGTCTATAGCGGCGCAAAGCGTCTTCGCTAGGGATGCAGCTTCGTGGGAAGACGTCCTCAGTAGTCGTCCCTCCAATAGACCACAGGCAAGGTGAGTGGGGTTTTCAGATCGTTCAGCATGCAGGGCGCCGGGGCACTGCGCGAGCACTTCTACTAAGCCCGGGACAAGGCCGGTTCGCTCATTTCTTGCCTTCGGCGCTGTGAGCAGTGAGCGCAGCTGTGTCAATATCGATTGATCTTCCAGGCCTTTCTGGACGGATTGAGGGGGCAGAGCCGCCCCCGTACTGGTAAACTTTTCCCAAATTTACACCACTCATGGCATCGGGGCTGGATATCATGCCTTGAATTCCTAAAAACAGGGCGCGCCGGGTGACGACGCCAGCCGGCTCCCCGCCGTCGTAGACTGCGATCAGATCGCCGCCATCCGCAGCGGTGCTGACCACAACGGAGAGCTTGTCAATAGTTTGCACGCGGGGAAGCGCCTGGAATCTCTTTTCAGAAAGCGTCGCTATGCTGTCCCGCGGCTGCATGATCTTCCTGGCAGTGACAAGATTGAGCAGCGAAATGCCTGACACGAAATCAGCGACATAGCGGTCCTTGGGTGCGGTTACGATGTCTTCCGGCGTTCCCACTTGAACGAACTTCCCATCCTTCATGATCGCAATACGATCGCCCAGGCGAATGGCTTCGTCGAGGTCGTGTGTGATAAACACCGTTGTTTTCTGGACGACCTTCGCGAGGTCTAGGAACTGCTGTTGGAGTTGGCGGCGGATCAACGGGTCGAGCGCTGAGAACGGCTCGTCCAGTAACAGGATCTGCGGGTTTGCCGCCATGGCACGGGCAAGCCCCACCCGCTGCTTCATCCCGCCCGAGAGCTCGTCCGGGTAACGATCGCCCCAACCGCTCAAGTCAACGAGCTTTAGGTTTTCTTCCGCTACGCGGCGGCACTCCTGGCGTGATTTGCCTCGGAGTTCGAGACTGAGGGAAACATTGTCGTAGACGGTGCGGTGCGGCAGCAGCGCCATGTGCTGGAACACCATGCCGACCGTCTCAGAGCGAAGAGCCCGGAGTTCAGACGGCGAAAGTTTGTTGATGGCATTTCCGCCGATCCGAACCTCGCCAGCGGTGGGTTCGATTAGCCGATTGAGATGGCGGACAAGCGTGGATTTGCCTGAGCCGGACAGACCCATGATGCAAAAGATCTCGCCAGGCTCGACCGAGAAGGACACATCGGCCACACCCAGAACGCAATCGAATTCTTCAAGGACTTGCCTCTTGCTGAATCCGCGATCGCGCGCCGCCGCGAGGGCTTCCCCTTTGCGCGTCCCGAAAATCTTCCACAAGCCGGAGCAGACGATGGCGGGTACAGTCATGTGCGGAACTCTCGATAGTATTGTTGTGCCTATCTTCAGACCGTAATCGGCCGGCGGATGCCGCCGGCCGATTCTAAACCTCAGAGCCTCACTTGGCAGCCTTGGCTTCAGCGATCCACTTTTCCCAATCAACGTGGTGAGCGGCGATCCAATCGGTGGCGTGTTTCATGATCTGCTCGTTGCTCTTTTCACCATCGGCAACCTTTTGATTTTCCGCGTTGACGTCCGCAATCGGGATCTGCACGAGCTCAAAGAATTTCTTGGCTTTCGGGTTGGCTTTCAGCCAAGTCGTGTTGGCGATGATCTTCTGGTCGTTCACGGGGAAGCCGAGATTCCCGAGTCCCTCAACAACTGTGTTGCCGGTCTCCCCATCAGGAAGAGAGGTGTTCTTCACGTTGAGCCAGACAACTTCCTTGCCGGGGCGGAGAATGGCAGAGACCCACAGCGGCGTCCAAGTATAGTATAGAGTCGGCTTGCCAGCCTTGATGCGTTCGATCGCGTCAGGAATGATGGCAAAATAGAGCCGCCTTGCTTTTCCTCGACGGTATCACGCAGGCCATAGGCGTCGAGTTGATGCTCGATCACGCGTTCGCAGCCCCACCCCGGTTCGCAACCATAGAGATCTGCCTTTCCATTCCCGTCGATGTCGAAGAGCTTGGCCTTCTCGGGATCCTTGAGGTCCTCAAGATACTTGATGCCAGTGGCGTCGGCCGTTTTTTTATCGATCAGATAGCCCTGCAGGCTGTTCTTGATTAGGGTGCCGACGCTCATCAGCTTTTCGTCGCCGCCTGATGCTTTCGAGAAAGTGTCGTGGAGCGGGACCCAGTGTACTGGATAGAAAGTGAGATCGCCATTGGCCACAGCGGTATGCGCCAGCTGAACTTGAACCTGGGTCAGTTCAGCCACGTCATAGCCGAGTTCCTTGAGGCCCTCATCCACGACAAATGTCTGGAACAGCTCTTCTGTCGCTCCGCTCCAGGCTGGCTTGACCTGATCTGCCATTGCCGGCGCCGCATAGCCAGCCATCACGGCTATGGCCAGCACCACACATTTTATCTTCATCGTTTCCTCCCTGTATGAGCAAATTGCTCAGCTTCTGTGACTAGTTGTTAAGGTCACGGCCCTGAGGAGTCCCACCGGACCTTGACGCCAGAGCTCGCCCGGCCTGCGCTTCTGTGTCGACAGCGAATGCGTGAAGCGATCCAGCACGATGGCCAGCGCGACGATGCCCAGGCCTCCAACTGTCGCCAAGCCCACATCAAGACGGCCAATGCCGCGCAGCACCGTCTGGCCCAGTCCTCCAACAGCGATCATCGAACCGATGACTACCATCGACAGCGACATCATCAGCGTCTGGTTGATGCCGGCCATGATGGTGGGTAGCGCAAGCGGCAGCTGAGCCTTCCACAGAAGCTGACGCTCGGTAGCGCCGAAGGCGCGCATGGCTTCGATCACCTCTTGAGGTACCTGCCGTATGCCCAGGTTCGTAAGGCGGATCAGCGGCGCAACCGCAAAAATTACCGTTACGATCACGCCCGGCACGTTACCGATACCGAAGAGCATCACAATGGGAACCAGGTAGACGAAGGCTGGAATGGTCTGCATCCCGTCAAGAATCGGACGCATGACCACGAATACTCGCTCGCTCCGCGCCGCCCAGATGCCGAGCGGAATGCCAAGCATTACCGCGACGACGAGCGAAGTCAGCACAATTGAAAGCGTCGTCATAGCGTCCTGCCAGACGCCGATGAGACCCATAAAGATGAGAGCGCCGACGATAACCCCGGCGACTTTCCGTCCGCCGAACTGCCAAGCCGCCAGGCCCGCAACGATGATCATCACCACCGGCGGGACCGAATGAAGCGCTATGCCGAACCACTGCAGCAGCAGGTCGAAGGGCGCCTTGACCGATTGAAACAAAGGCCTGTAGTGATCAACAAGCCAGCGCAGTCCGATAGTCATCCAATCAGCGAGAGGAATTACCCCGCACTCAAAAGGATCTAGTATTCCGCACTTACCCATGTTGCTGTTCTCCAGAAGCTTTCTCGTCCGAAAACTTGCTACGCCAACAGGGTCCTGGGGAACATCGCGGCGTCGCGCTAAAGTTAGTTGTGGGCAATAAGTGCTCCGGATTCCGCAAGGCCCTCAGGTAGAGCTACTCTTCTATTCCTGATCAGGGTGCCACCGTTACCGACAGATGCGCACTTCTGCTGCTTTATGTTGCCATCGTCCAGACTCCCCCTTCTGACCCGACCACACCCATCTGGAACACCACGCTCCGGGCCAAGGCCTGCCCTCCAGTCGGCGTTCACACGACTGAGCCTTCAGGCGGCGAGCCAGACGTTCTGCAGATCCATTTGAAACGTCGGGTGAATTGCGTAGTTCTGGACCTTTTTGTTCATGTGACCGAAGAGGCTTTGCCAGAACGGCTGGATGATCACTCCGGAGTCCTGCAACACGTCCTCGATGTCCTTCATAAACTCTTTGCGCTTGGCAGCGTCACTCACGGAGAAGGCCTTTTTGAGCTTGGCATCGAAGTCCGGGTTTGCGTAAGCGGTCTCATTCCAAGCCTCGCCAGTGCGATAGGCCAGCGCTAGGACCTGAACCCCGAGCGGCCGCATGTACCAAACGGTCAACGAATAGGGATACTTTGACCAGTCGTTCCAGAAAGTCGAACCCGGAAGCACCGTGCGCTTGACCTTGATGCCGGCCTCTCGAAGCTGCGCCGCAATGGCGTCACCGGTGTTCTTCTGCCAGTCTTCGTCGATCGAAATCAGCTCGTGCTCGAAGTCGGCATTTCCGGATTCAGCAATGAGTTTCCTCGCGCCCTCTACGTCCCGGCTCTTTTTTGGCAGAGCATAATATTCCGGATGAATTGGGCAGACGTGATGGTTTTCGCCGACCGTTCCCCGCCCTGCATAGCCGAGTTGAAGGACAGTGTTGTTATCGACCGCCATCTGCAGCGCGTTTCGGACCTTCTTGTCGTCATATGGTTTGTGGGCGGTGTTGGTGCGGCACACCAGCGTCGTTGCGGTGGCGACTTCCGATTTGAACACGTCCATCTTGTCCAGGATGTCGATGAAGTCTGCCGGCGTCTCCATATTGACGTCGATCTCACCGGAGTCGAAGGCAGCCACCGTTGCCTGGAAGTCGGTCCCATAGTCGATGAATTGCACGCCATCCAGCAGAGCTTCGCCGCCCCACCACTTGCCATCCTGCCGGCGTTTGACTTCAGCCTTGCTGCCGACCGAGTAGGATGCCAGTTCGAATGCACCCGTCCCGATCGGTTTAGTGACTGGGTCGGCGCCGCCGGCATCGAAACTGGGGTGGACGATCAGCCCGGGATAGTCGGTGAAATTCGCGATGATGGCGATGTCGGGCTCGCTTAACTCGAGTTTGACGGTATGGTCATCGACCTTGACGATCGCTCCATCTCTCGCCTTGCCGTTCTTGGCATCGATAAGACCCCCGACACGAGCCGCCATCGAGTTGCCCGAGACGCCCTTCTCGCACCACCGGGTGATATTGAAGATTACGTCATCGGCGTTGAATGTATCGCCGTTGTTCCAGGTGACGCCCTTCCGGACGTGGAAGACATACTCCGTCGCGTCCGCATTGATCTCCCAGCTTTCCAGCAGAACAGGCTCGAACGTGAACTCATGTGTGTAACGGACAAGCGGCTCCAGCCAGCCACGAGAAATGTTGGCAAGTTCCACCCAGTCATAGGTACGCGGGTCTTTCTGCGCCTTGACGGGCATTGAAACGCGTAGAATTCCGCCCTTCTTCGGTTCAGCGGCGCGCACGGATTGGGGCAATGCTACGCCGATCAGGCTATAGGCCATCGCAGCCGAGGCGCCGAATGTACTCGCAAACGCAAGGAACTCACGCCGGTCCATCGTGCCTGCTTTGACCTCGCTCGCCATTTTTTCGATGGAAGCCGGAACGCGATCGCCATTGCTTCTAAAAAACCCCATATTTCTTCTTCCTATTTTGTTCCCGGTCCATTCGTCAGGGCGCCTGGTGGAGGCGCCTAGGCAAGGCTTGGCGAAATTTCCTCCTGGCGTTTGGCGACAAACGCATCGAGTTCCTCGCGCACGGCGGGGTCCATCGGCGGCTGCTCGTAGCTCGCGATGATTGCTTTCGCCTTCTCCCTGCAGCGCTGTGCCATGTCCTTGGAGCCTTTGACCTTCCACTGCTCGTAGCTTAGGTAGTCGAGGATTCTCCGGCGCGATGAACGCATCCTTGAAGCGCTTGAGCGTGAAGGAGTCTCCGAGATAGTGGCCGCCGGGGCCAATGCGGCGCACAGCTTCGAGCGCATCCTCGAAATATTCGAATGATATGCCCCGGGCGTATTTCTCGATGAGCAGGTTCTGTTCAGCATCGGCGACGAATTTCGCCATGCAGCACACCAGACCGGCTTCATCCCAGCCGCCGGCATGCATCATAAGGTTCGAGCAGGCGCTGGCGCCGGACATGTAGGCAATGGCTGATTCATAACCGGACTGGGCATCGAAGGTTTTGGCGGAGGATTGAGACGCAGTGGTTCGCCACGGCACGTTGTAGCGCCTTGCCAGTTGTCCGATGACGGCGTTGATCAGAGTGACTTCCGGCATGCCGGACATGGGGGCGCCGCTGCGCATCGACACCGAGACGGAATATTGACCGTAGATCATCTTGGCGCCTGGCGCGGCAAGCTGAGTATAGGCCAGAGCGGCGAGCGCCTCCGCATTCAACTGGGCGATCGTGGCGGGGATGTCGGCGGGAGTGTTGGCGGCACCGAGCACGAATGGAGACAGCAGCACGACCTGGTTTGCGTCGACGAAGGCGCGAAGGCCTTCCAGCATGGTCGAATCCCAGACAAGCGGCGAGTTGCCCGACACGTGACCGATCATCACCGCATTCTGATCCATAAATGCCTTGCCGTGCACGATCTGGCCCATGGCGATCGAGTCGTCGGCACGCTGCTTTCCGGTCGTCAGACCGAAGAAAGGCATGTTGGTTTCCACCAGGCTCGAATGATTGATGTGCAGATGGCGCCATGGCACGGCGATGTCGGTCGGCTCGCAAGTGAACCCGCCGGCGATATGGAAACCGGGCAGCATCTGGGTCAGCCGGTTCATGTTCCGGAGATCCTCGATCGTGGATGCGCGCCGCACGCCCTGAAGATCGCGAATATTTGGCGCACCCTGCATGACGCCGAAAGTCATTGTGTCTGGCGCGATCTCGAAACGCTGTGACGGATCGCGAGACGTCATTTCAAAACGGGGAGGGGCTTTGGAGATGAGGTCCATCACCATGTCGCCCTCAAGGCGAACACGGTGTTCACGGACATCCGCACCGGCTTCTTTCCACTGCCTGATTGCCGTCTCGTCTCTGAATTCGATCCCGATCTCGCGCAGGATAGCCAGGGAAGCCTGGTGGATGCGCTCAAGCTGCTCGGCAGTGACCGCCTCTACCGGCCGGATGCCGTACTTGATGGTTGACACACGTGGCTTTCTTTCAGCCTCCCGTGCTGCAACGACCGAAGAGCGGCCTCCGCGGCGTCGGTTTACGGGAACGTCAGTGTCCATTCAGAGCCTCACCCGCGACAGCGGAACGACCGGCATCCCGCATTAAACACTCGTGGCTCCGCCGTCTAAGAAGGCGTGCCTGACTTGTTCTAATGATGATAGGTGCCGGCAATTGGCCTGAGAAGGGGCAAAAGGTTTCGCCAGACTTAAACCCACTTTATGTTCAGGTCCGTCGGGCGAAGGCTTTGGCGGTCCAAGCACTCCAATGGTCGCCACGAGAACTGCAGAACCTATGGACATCGTTCCGTTATTCCTCTCGTGCCGTTCGGGACCTGGCGCTGCCCGAGGCCGACGATCCCTTGCCGCAGGCGACCTGTCAGCGTAAAAATTGAACGCTCCTACGAGCGGCTTTGAGCTTGACATGAAGCAGGTCTATGTCGGGCAGCAATCTTTTCCGCCTGTCAAAGCACGGGAGAGCTGGAATAAGAGCGGCTGATTGCAGTAGAGGTCCGCGACCAGACCTGAGAATTGAACTATCTGACAAGGAAGTAGCATTCAGATCGCGATTGCGGTGGTTGCTGACGCAGCTGGCGTGCCCTCAATTTGCAAATAGCCGGTTGGACGGACAATCGAAGATCCGCCCCGTGCATGGGTTACAATCGACGCCGGAGCGTTCTATGACGACTTGCGGCTGTTTTTAAAGGTGTCCTTGGGCACAATGTGAACAAGATGAAAGGTCATCGACATGACTTTGCCCGATCAGTTCAAGCGCACTGTAGTCATTGCAGTGGATTTACAAAATGACTGCATCGAACCGGATGGGGCATGGCCGATCTACAATCGAGAAGAGCTTCTGCGGAGTGCCAAGACAGCTCTCGATGCATGCCGTGCAGCCGGGCTACCCATTGTCTATACACAGAATTGGTATGACCCCAGAGGGGTAGACGCGCTATGTCACGAGGCTTTGGACGGCGGGCGCCCATCACATAGCGTCGGGCAGGCTGCTGAGATTCACGTCGACCTGAAACCGGAATCTAGCGACATCCTTGTACGAAAGCAGCGTCCCAGCGCATTCTACAACACGAATTTGGAGATTTTGCTGCGCCGTTTGAATGCGGACCATCTTATAATGTTCGGAGCCTGGAGCGAGGTTTGTTTGGAAACGACGGTGTGGGACGCGATTTCGCGCGACTACCGCATCACGATTGTCAAGGATGCCTGTGGCACCGCGACTGAACTCATGCATATGACGGCCATGCTTGACTTGGCCAACTGGCTGTACGCTGGCTCGGTGATCACCGCGGACAACCTCAAGAGGGCTCTGGAGGGTATGCCACACAAGGCCTGGCGCTTCGATAGGCCGGCTGCATTTGCTTACACGCTGGAGAACGTTAAATCGCTCTACAACTCCCTTTGACTCTCCAACTATATAGACGGCCTCTCAATTGGAAGCCTTCGAAGCAGGCCATATCGCGATGCCAACCGCCAGCCCGGTCAGCCGATCTGGGGGGAGAGGCTGTGAGGCTTGATATCAATCAGGTCTATACCAGACGCCATCCTTTCAGTCTACGAGACATCCGGAATATGGTTTATTCGAATAGAGTTAGGCGACGTTGGTTTTGAAACGCTGGCGATCAGCGTTTCAAAGAACTGGTATGAACTAGAATGGGTTCGCGTGCCGCGCCAAGCTGGGTCGGAGATAGGAATCGAGTAGCAATATCGACAACGGGTTGACCGGAGTAGATCAATTTGGAACACAACACAGAGGCGTCGATGTCTAATGTTATGCCTGCGCCGTTCGCGCGAAGTTTGTATTACAACATGGCGCGCATCAGGCAGTTTGAGGACCGGGTTGTCACCCTGGTAGATGACAACGAGATCGCCGGCGTATGTCACGAGTACAGCGGGCAAGAGGCGGTTGCGGTTGGTATTTGCGGCGCACTCACGACCTCAGACATCGTCACAAGTACCCATCGAGGGCATGGCCACACACTGGCGAAGGGCGGCGACGTTGGCAGAATGTTTGCTGAGTTGCTCGCGCGAACGGGCGGATACAATAAGGGTCGTGGCGGCTCCATGCACATTGCTGACGTCGGGCTTGGAATATTCGGGGCCAATGGTATCGTCGGCGCTGGAGCCCCTATAGCCTGTGGTGCGGCTCACAAATTCAAAGCTGCTCGCGAAAACCGCGTTGCTGTTTCATTCTTCGGCGACGGAGCAATCAATCAAGGGGTCCTCCACGAGGCGATGAACCTCGCGGCGATTTGGGATCTTCCTGTCATTTTCGTCTGCGAGAACAATCAGTACGCGATCTCGACGCCTCTCAAGGAAGTCACGATCCTAGACCCTTACGTTCGCGCGCAATCCTACGGAATGCCTGGTGTGTGTGTCGATGGCATGGACGTCGAAGCCGTTTATCACGCTGCTCTCACTGCTACGGAACGCGCTCGGACCGGCAAAGGCCCAACGTTCATTGAGTGTCAGACTTATCGCTACTTTGGGCATTATACAGGCGAGCGTCACATGAAGATGAACTATCGATCTCAAGAGGAACTCGATCGCTGGAAGTTGCGGGACCCTATTAAGATTTGGGCAGCGCGTACGATGGAAAGTGGCTTGTGCGCTCAAGAAGACATCGATGCTATCGATGCCGAGGTCAACATTGAGATCGACCGGGGTGTCGAGTTCGCTAGGAGCAGCCCTCCGCCGAACCCGGCCGAGGCTCTCGATTGCATGTATGCCGTGCCGTATCCGAACACTCCGGCATGGGGAGTAGAGCCGTGAGACAGCTGAGATTTCTTCAGGCCATGAACGAAGCCTACCATCAGGCTATGGGGGCAGATGAGAGTGTCATGATCATCGGGGAGGACATTCGAGGCGGAATTCGCGGTGAGACGAAAGGCCTGCATGGCGCTTTCGGCGATCTCCGCGTACTCGACACGCCCATTTCCGAGGCAGCGTTCACCGGCTTCGCTACGGGGGCGGCTTTGGCCGGCTTGCGCCCAATCGTTCAGTTCCAAGTTCCCTCACTAATTTACGTCGCGTTCGACCAGCTAGTCAATCAAGCGGCGAAGATGCGATTGATGTTAGGAGGTCAAGCAAATCTTCCAATCACTTACACGCTTATGGTGTCTGGATCGCGGGGTGGAAACGCGGGCCAGCACTCAGACAATCCCTATCCGTACCTCCTACACGCTGGCTTCAAGGTTGTTTGCCCTTCGAATGCCTATGACGCCAAGGGGCTCATGATCCAGGCGATCCGAGAAGACGACCCGGTCGTTTTCATTGCATCAGCCATGTCGCTTCCGCAAAGGGGTCCGGTGCCGGAGGAAATCTATGCCGTCCCTTTCGGTTGCGGTGACGTTAAGCGTGAAGGCTCCGATGTCACAGTCATTGCTATCGGGCATTTAGTGCCCGAGGCTCTAGCAGTCGCTGAGCGCCTCTCTCAGGAGAAAAACATCAGCGTCGAAGTGTGGGATCCTCGGACTCTCTTGCCGCTTGACAGGGAAGGGCTGTTGAAGTCCGTCAAGAAAACTGGCCGCGTCGTAATTTACGACGACACGAACCGTACTTGTGGGTTCGCCGCCGAGTTGAGCGCAATCATAGGGGAGCTGGCGTTTTCATCTCTCAAGGCCCCGATCAAGCGTGTCACGCGAGCTGACGTTCCCATGCCATTCAATCTTGCGCTCGAAGCTGCTGTTCTGCCGAAGCCGCAGCAACTGGAAGAAGCGATCTTATCCGTAAGGAGCTATGCTCATGTTTGAAGTTCGTATCCCGAAGATGGGTGCATCGACGGTCGAGGTTGATCTTACGAAGTGGTATGTTTCGGTCGGCACCTCGGTCGTTCCAGGTCAGATTCTGGCCGAAGTGGAGTCGGAAAAAACCAACATTGAGATAGAGGCGGAAACCGCGGGTGTGGTTGCCGAGATCCTTGTTGATGAAGGGTCAGTGACGGAAGTCGGAACCGTCATCTGTCGCATCAACACCGAGCAGTAGAAAGTTCGTTACTCATCCCGATTGAACTTCAGAACCTCCGAGGCCCGATTTAAGTGCCACCCTGGCTGCTTACGTCTGCATACCCATTGGATAGGTGTTCGGAGTCAACTGCACGCTGCTCTAGGGACTACCATGACGCAAGACAAGCGCTTCGAAGGTAAGACGGTTTTGATTACTGGTGGAGCTCGAGGTCAAGGTGCGGCGGAAGCCGTCCAGATCGCATCGGAGGGAGGGCGGGTTGTTATCGGCGACATCCTAGACGAGCAGGGCAAACAACTCGCAGCGACTGTCGGCGAAAAAGCGTCATACGTGCATCTCGACGTCACTAGCGAGCAAGACTGGCGAAGCCTGATCCGCTGCCTGGAGGAGAAGGGGACGGGGCTTCACGGTCTCGTCAACAACGCGGCAATTTATGAACCCTTGCCAATGAGGGATACGAGCGTCGCGCTGTTGGAAAAGCACTTCCGTGTGAATCAGTTGGGTTGCTTCCTCGGTATGCGGGAAGTTTCACCTCTCATCGAGGCATCCGGCGGTGGCGCAATAGTCAACATCTCGTCTGTCGCCGGGATGCGCGGAAGCCGAACTTGTATGGCCTATTCCGCGACGAAATGGGCCCTTCGAGGGATGACAAAATGCGCGGCCCTAGAGCTTGCGCCAGCAGGAGTCCGCGTCAATTCTATCCACCCGGGGTGGGTGGATACCGAGATGCTGCTCGCCGAGGATCCGTCCGACAGAGAGCGTCAGTACGCGCTCATTCCGCTCAAGCGGGCCGGCACGGTCGACGAGGTAGCCGACCTCGTTCTCTTCCTGCTCTCGAACGAGAGCCGCTACATTACCGGGGCGGAGATCGCGATCGACGGCGGACTGTTGCTGTGAGCATTTGAGCCTTCTTAGCCCAACATGCGTTCAGCTCGAAGATTTTTGGACTTCGTGCCCAACCAGAGCAGCCCGAACCCGCAAACCGCTAGCCGGCAGATACCTCAAAAGCCACAGTAGAGCCGATGCCTATCAACGTCAGAATGCCTGCCTTCGCTTCCGATATGGGAGCGGCCACCATAGTAAAATGGATGTTCAACGAAGGGGACGACATAAAGGCCGGAGATGTTTTGGCTCAAGTATCAAGCGGTAGCAATACAGGTGAGATCAAGGCCGCTGCCGGCGGTACCTTGGAGAGGATTGTGGTTCCGGAAGGCGCTAACGGTCTAAAAGTCAGGGACTTGGTCGCCGTTCTTGCCATCAAGACTGAAGCTGGTTCGGTTGCCGCAGCCCCGGGGCAACGGTCCGGCGCACCTGGAGAACCTGTTCCTGCAGCGTTGTCTGGAAGCAACGGTGTCTCGGACGACGCTGTTCTTAAGCTGTTTGAGGACGGATCGTATGAACGCGTACCTAACGACGGGATGCGAAGGACGATTGCACGTCGTCTGGTGACCTCCAAGCAAACCATTCCGCATTTCTATGTCGCAGTGGATTGCGAGATCGATCAGCTTCTGGGACTGCGCTCCCGATTCAACGATGCGGCGCCCAGGGCCGCGGACGGACTGCCGGTCTACAAGTTGTCGGTCAATGACATGGTGATAAGGGCCTTGGCGCTTGCGCTGCGTGACGTTCCGGACGCAAATGTCTCCTGGACCGAGAGCGCTATCCTTAAACACCAGCACGTCGACATAGGGGTAGCAGTCTCGATCGCAGGCGGTCTGATCACGCCGATTATACGCAAGGCTGAACAGAAAACCCTTCAAGTCATTTCCGCCGAGATGAAGGACCTCGGCAAACGCGCGAGAGATCGCAAGCTAAAGCCTGAAGAGTATGAAGGCGGCACGACATCGATCTCAAACATGGGCATGATGGGGGTCAAAGAGTTCGCTGCCGTGATCAATCCCCCCCATGCTACGATTCTCGCAGTCGGTGCGGGCAGACAGCAGGTAGTCGTCAAGAGCGGTTCAATGGCCATCGCAACGGTGATGAGTGTTACACTTTCCATCGACCATCGCTGTGTGGACGGCGTGCTCGGAGCAAAGCTGCTGCAGATATTTAAGAGCTATATTGAAAATCCTATGAGCATGGTCGCCTGAGCAATGAGGGTCTTCCAAGTTTAGCAACTAAACGCTTGCGGTTTATGGCCGGCGAAGGTATGGCGCCGGGACTGTCTCAGGTTAGCACTGCTGCACAGTCGCCTTCTGTTGTTTGACTGTGGTTTCGCCAGCCATAAGAACTCCATTTGCGATCTGACCTGCCGTTTACATCGCTGTTCGTATTCGCAATCTTGCGCGTGCACGGCTGGATATAAGCTGGGTTTAAGGCCAGCGAAACCTTTTGCGCATTCTCAGGACAATTGCTGGCGCCTATCATCGCACGACAGTTGGGCAGGCTTCCTACACGGGTTATTTCTGCGGCAGAATGTTGATCCCCTGTCTCACCGTACTGGACAATGTCATTCCGTATCCGTGTCGCGGGGGTCGTTTTAGTGATGGTAACCGGCAAAGTGGCGCGGACTCGCAAAAGCAACAACGGGCGTCCCCGGGGTCGTGGTCGTGGCCAATTTATTGGGGCGACGCCAAAATTGAAACTTGGATCAAAGGCAGCATGGATTATCTGAAGAAATTCGACCTGTCCGGCAAGCGCGCAATTGTAACCGGCGGGGGGCGCGGTATCGGGCTCGAAATCGCTCACGCTCTCGGCCAAGCGGGCGCGGCAATTGTCATCGCGGACTTGGACGCGGATGGCGCTGCTGCCGCTGCAGCGGAACTCTCATCATGCGGTGTCCGGGCAAGTTATCGCGCCATCGATGTGGCAAAACCGGATGCGGTTACGGCGCTCGCCGACGAACTGAATGCCGAACAGCCGATCGATGTCCTTATCAACAATGCCGGTATAGCCCGGATAGCCGAGGCCCTCGATACTTCCGACGCGGACTGGCTGGCAACGATGCGGGTCAATTCGGATGCTGCATTTTGGTGTGCGAGGGCCTTTGGCCGGCACATGATCGCCCGTCGCTGGGGCAACATCGTGAACATCGGATCCATGTGTGGCATGATCGTGACGCAGCCACAGAACAACACCGCCTATATTACCAGCAAGGGCGCCATTCACATGATGACGAAGTCGCTGGCCTGTGCCTGGGCAAAGCATAATGTGCGGGTAAATGCGGTAGCTCCAGGATATGTGGCCACAGAGATGACAGTTTCCCCACAAATCGGAACCTCCTTTCAATATGACCGATGGCTAGAGCAGACTCCGCTAGGAAGAATGGGCGAGTCGCATGAAGTTGCATCTGCAGTTCTGTTTCTTGCCAGCCCTGCATCAAGCTATTGCACGGGAGCTATCCTGTCCGTTGATGGTGGCTATACATGCATGTGAGCGACGGACGATCCATTGGAAGTGAACTACTGCGACAGCCTCTCCCAGTAAGAATGTCACTTTAGATTCAAGATAAGCGTTTCGATTTGGGTGAGTGGATTTGGTGCAGGTGCGTTAGGTACGGAGCCACCTAAGAGCTTAAAATCGCAGCGTGAAGGATAACGTGGACTTTCAGGTTTTTAGAGAGAGATCTCTTTGGGGAAAAATGGGCCATCGCCTGCTATTTGGCCCACTAACCGCGCCGCTGATCCGCCTTACGAACCTGGGCATACGGCAGGTACCTCAAGAGGTGATCGAAGCCATGCGCGCCTTCGGCGCTACCGAGCGTCAGCTTCTGTGGAAGGCTCAGCTGCCGCTTGCGCTACCCACCATCATGGCCGGCATCAACCAGACGCTGATGATGTCGCTGTCGATGGTAGTCATCGGTTCGATGATCGCTGTTGGAGGACTGGGCCAGACGGTGCTGCGCGGCATTGGCCGTCTTGATGTGGGCTTGGCGACAGTTGGAGGCCTGGGCATCGTCGCGCTGGCCATCGTGCTGGATCGCTTCACGCATTCGCTGTCGACACAGAAGCGCAGGCCGGGCGAGCTCTGGCGTCAAGGTCCGGTGGGACTCCTCAGGGCCGTGACCTTAACAACTAGTCACAGAACAAGTATCTTGAGGACCTCAAGGATCCCGAGAAGGCCAAGCTCTTCGACATCGACGGGAATGGAAAGGCAGATCTCTATGGTTGCGAACCGGGGTGGGGCTGCGAACGCGTGATCGAGCATCAACTCGACGCCTATGGCCTGCGTGATACCGTCGAGGAAAAGCAAGGCGGCTCTATTTTGCCATCATTCCTGACGCGATCGAACGCATCAAGGCTGGCAAGCCGACTCTATACTATACTTGGACGCCGCTGTGGGTCTCTGCCATTCTCCGCCCCGGCAAGGAAGTTGTCTGGCTCAACGTGAAGAACACCTCTCTTCCTGATGGGGAGACCGGCAACACAGTTGTTGAGGGACTCGGGAATCTCGGCTTCCCCGTGAACGACCAGAAGATCATCGCCAACACGACTTGGCTGAAAGCCAACCCGAAAGCCAAGAAATTCTTTGAGCTCGTGCAGATCCCGATTGCGGACGTCAACGCGGAAAATCAAAAGGTTGCCGATGGTGAAAAGAGCAACGAGCAGATCATGAAACACGCCACCGATTGGATCGCCGCTCACCACGCTGATTGGGAAAAGTGGATCGCTGAAGCCAAGGCTGCCAAGTGAGGCTCTGAGGTTTAGAATCGGCCGGCGGCATCCGCCGGCCGCGCGGTCGCGGGAAGAAGACCCGCAGGTTGGCCAGATCAGATGAAGTCGTGGAGCCCGGAGGATGCGTGACGATCCTGCGCAATCGCAGAATCCTGATCTCCTGTGTGAGATTTATCGCCAAACGACTGAGAGGTGCACCCAGATTAGGCTGATGGCAAGTCGATGCCACTCAAGGCTCGATGACGCGGCCAGCCTCACCCCGATCGATGACATGACGGCGCTTGGCGTGTTGGCCGTGGCCTTTTTTTGATGCGATCCACGTGAAACCAAGTTGAGTCCGCGCGAAAGGCGTCAATTCGGGAAGACGAAAGGCTATCGAGCGTGCCGTTCGATATGAATGGGCTTTATGCCAGTCGCGAACTTTTCCCTCTGCGACTCTCCCGCCTCGTCGTCTATTCCAGGTGGAAGGAGGACGGCGCTCGCAACTCGGTCGTCGGTTCCCTTCGAGGAACCCAGGTATCCCTGCCGCTGACGTTGGTCCCAGCAGGGTTCTCTGTCCCTCTACTCAACATAGAAGGCAGTTCCGAAGCGCGAACGCAAATAAGGATTGACCATGGATGATATCCGCGTTGTCACCGACTTCCCCCGAAACGTGCGTGAGATCGAGAATGTCTGGATTCCAATGCCGGACGGGGTGAAGCTCGCTGCGCGCATTTGGTTGCCGGAGGACGCCGAGGCAGACCCGGTCCCAGCGATTCTCGAATACCTGCCATATCGCAAGCGGGATGGGACTGTGGAGCGCGACCAACTCAACCATCCCTACTTCGCCGGGCATGGCTATGCAGGTGTGCGCGTGGACATGCGCGGTTCGGGTGATAGCGAAGGGGTCTGCAAGGGCGAATATCTCAAACAGGAGCAGGACGACTGTCTGGCCGTGATCGAATGGTTGGCGAATCAATCCTGGTGCTCAGGCAGTGTCGGTATGATTGGCATCTCTTGGGGCGGATTCAATAGCCTTCAGGTTGCTGCCCGCCGTCCGCCGGCACTTAAGGCGGTGATCTCGCTATGTTCGACCGACGATCGATACCAGGATGAATGTCACTATTTCGGCGGCGCGCTTATGTGCGAAAATTTGATGTGGGGGGCAGCAGCTTGGGCGATTGCCATGACCCCGCCCGATCCAGCTATTGTGGGAGAACGCTGGCGGGAGATGTGGGAAGAGCGGCTGAATGGCAACGGGATCTGGCTGCAAGACTGGTTCGCGCACCAGCGTCGGGATGATTTCTACAAGCACGGTTCTATATGCGAGGACTATTCCAACATCGAGGTTCCTGTCTATGCCGTGGGTGGCTGGGCGGACGCATATCCGAACGCCATCTTCCGCATGCTCGAGAACCTGCCGGGACCTCGAAAAGGCCTGATCGGCCCTTGGGCACATAAGTACCCTAACATCGCAATGCCTGGGCCCCGTGTTGGCTTTCTCCAGGAATGCCTGCGCTGGTGGGACCAGTATCTTAAAGGCATCTACACCGGCGTGGCCGACGAGCCGATGTTGCGCGCGTGGATTCAGGATCCTTTGCCCCCCGCCCCGATCTACGACGAGCGGCCGGGTCGTTGGATCGCTGAACCCTCCTGGCCATCAGCGGGCATCGTGGAACGACAGCTGTCACTTTCACCGGGTCTCCTTGCCGAAGGAGATGACAGCGGCGCTGTTCTAACGATCTGCTCGCCATCCACGGCGGGGCTGTCGTCAGGTGTTTGGTGCGCGTATGGCGCAGTGCCCGACCAGCCAATCGACCAGCGCATGGAAGCCGGAAACGCGTTGGTATTCGAAACCGAGCCTCTTGTGGAGGCGATAGACCTTCTTGGCTTCCCCGAGTTTGTAGTAACCCTCTCCTCAGACAAACCGGTAGCAATCCTATCGGCCACGCTTTCGCTGGTGTTCCAGGACGGCGCAGCCACCCGTGTGAGCTATGGCATTCTGAATTTAACTCATCGCCACGGTGACCTTGATTTGAAACCGATGACGCCGGGTAAGGCGGAAGCAATACGCCTAAAGCTGCGGTCATGCGGGCAACGCGTTGAAAAGGGGCAACGCATAAGACTCGCCATCGCCACCAGCCATTGGCCTATTGTTTTCCCGAGTCCAGAGAGGGCGAGTCTCTCTATACATTGCGCCGCCAGCAGGTTGATCTTGCCGGTGCGTAAGGCGAATGCTGTAGACTCCCAACTTGTGCCCTTTCTGGAGCCGGAAAGTGCTCGGCCGATGGCAAGAGAGGTTATCAAGCCTGGTCACCCCTTTTGTCGCGAGGTAATCACCAACCAAGTTACGGGCGAGACAACTTTCCGCATGGCGAGCGACTTGGGGACCGTGGTGGATCCCCGCACTGGAATGATTATTTCGGCTAGGCATAGTGACACACTTACCATGCATCCCGACGATCCGAGCTCGGCGCGCGGTACCTCCATCTGGGAAAAGTCTTACGCCCGCGGTAACTGGAACGTGCACATTGCGCTCTCGGCCACTGTTCGCGCGCTGCGCGACATATGGCGCATCGAGACACACATCGTGGCGAAGGAAGGCGACAAGCTTCTGCTTGAACGAGACGACGTCAAGGAGTTCCGTCGGGATTTAAACTGAACAGACGAATTGGCCCCGCTCAGCCGGGAAACTGACCCTTTCACATCTTTGCTCAATCCAACTATCGAACAAGCAGACAGCAGGGCTAGGTGCTGACGAAATCTCGTGAAGGGATGCGCTAGGGCGCGGACGGTACCCGTTGAGCATATTGATGCGTTCCAAGCGGCGAGGTTCACACGATAGCCGCAATTTCTTAAAGCGAAGGTGCGTCGGCAACGGGGCCGGAACACACGATATGAATTGAATTTATACCAACCGACATCTTTTCCGGCTGCGGCTATCGTTCTCAATAGTATATTCGAAAGAAAAACACAGCCCGTGCACCAACACATCGGTCGCGCCGCCGCCGTGGCAAGACGCCTCCGGCAAGTTACTCGGCAAGGGGAACCAACCATGGAGGACATGATGCAAAGTGTAAGCCGACGCACCTTTCTTAGGGCAGGAGCCGCGCTAAGCGGTGGCATAATCTCTGCTGGCTTGCCATTGTCGCAAGTCATTTGGGCGGCCGAAGGCAAGGTGCTCAAGGTGCGTTCCAGTGGAGACCTCGTCACGCTGGATCCGGCTTTCGTCGGGCAGGCGGCGGAAGTAGACCTGATGAATTGCATCTATTCAAAGCTCACGCGCTACAAGCCAGGCACCGAATGGGGCTGGGAGTTGGAGGCGGCAGACAAGATGGAGCAGGTCGACCCCACTCATATACGTTTTCGTCTCAAGAAAGGCATAAAATTTAGTGGCGATTACGGCGAGTTGACGGCCAAGGACGTAAAGTTTTCTTTCGAACGCGTCATCAAGCTCAGTTCACCCATCAAACCCCAATGGGGCTCTTTAAGTCACGTCGAGTTGGAGGACGACTACAGTGGGGTTATCGTCTTCAACGCCCCATTTGCCGCTGTTTGGCTCGTTCCGCTGCCTTATGCCGTCGGCCAAATCGTTTCAGAGGCTGCGGTAACGAAGGCTACTAAGGACGGCGGTAATTTCGGTGTGAAGCCGCCAGCATTCTCAGGTCCCTACGTGCTGGCCGACTGGAAACCCAACCAGTATGCACTTCTCACGAGAAATCCGGATTGGTCGGGCCCCAAGCCCGGCTTCGACGAAATCCGCATCCTGCCTATTCCGGACGCCAAGGCAGCGGAACGTGCTTATCAGGCGGGCGACGTCGATTTCACCGTCGTCGGTTTGGACTCTCTCGCGGCGTTCAAGAGCAATCCGCCCCCCAATACCCAGATCGCGGAGAGGGCATCGACCCGTTACACATGGATCGGCATGAACATAGAACATCCCAAACTGAAGGACATAAATGTCCGCAAGGCGATCCAATGGGCGATCAATGTATCACAGGTCCTAGATACCGCGTATGACGGTCAGTCGATCGCGGCCACAGGCATTATTCCTCCAGGTATCGTTGGGCATCGCGCCAAGACTCTGGTTCCACCAGAAGGCGATCTCACAAAAGCCAAAGAGCTTCTCGAAAAGGCCGGGGTAAATGATTTGACCTTGACCCTCGATTGTACAAACGACAGCAAGATCTCAGCCATAGCCCAGACCGTGCAAGCACAATTGTCCCAGGCCGGAATTTCACTGGCGGTTAATGCTCGAGATCCCGGGACATTCTGGTCGCTCGGCGTGGAGTCGGAGGGGAACAGCTGGAAGGATGTGCAGCTCTTCATCATGACTTTCTCCGGTCTGCCGGATCCGTACGACTACGTGACTTGGTTCGTGCAAGATCAAGTGGGGATATGGAACTGGCAACGCTTCCGCAGCGAACGCTTTGACGAGCTAAACGCTAAGGGACTCTCCATCGACGATCCCAACGAGCGGGCAAAGCTTTATCAGGAGATGCAGGACCTGATGGAGGATTCTGGTGCATTCCGGTTCCTGACCAATGAGACCAATCCAGTCATGTGTCGGACGACGCAAATGACACCGGCGATGCGCCCAGATGGAACTCCGTTATATATCGATTTCCAGCCGGCTTAAGCTTGAGCGATCGGAACCGGAACTGTGTGGATCTATCTATTGAGACGCGTTTTACTCGCGGTCGCAATTACGGTGATCGCGGTGACGCTTGTGTTCATGATGATCCATGCAGTGCCTGGCGACCCAGCAGTTGCTCTGCTAGGTCCCCGCGCCACGCCTGAAATGATAGCGCACCTCCATCGGGAGATGGGGCTGGATAAGCCGCTTGCCGTGCAGATCGTCATTTTCTTCGAAGGGCTGCTGCAAGGCAATCTTGGTTTTGATGTGTTGAGTCAACGTCCAGTTGCGGACATAATTTTCGAGCAACTTCCTTACACCATCGAACTAATCTTCGTCTCAATTTCGTGGGCGGTGGCGATTGCGGTGCCGCTCGGTTGTTACTCGGCCGTGAGGCGTAACTCGGTCATCGACCAGATCGTCGGGATCATGGCAGTCGCCACGATCGCGATTCCTCCGTTCGTCATGGCTGTCTACGCACTTCTGATTTTCGCTGTCACTCTCCGTTGGTTACCAGCAGTCGGAGCCGGAGACGGTTTTTTGGACGGCCTTGTTCATCTCATTTTGCCAGCCTTCGCCGTCGGGATCGGCTGGGTCGGGTACATCTCCCGGCTTGTACGGGCATCCATGATGGAGATCCTAGGTGAAAACCATGTGCGAATGGCCCGTTCTTTCGGGATTTCCGAATGGCGCATTGTTTCGTGTTACGCGCTGCCGCTTGCGATCCTGCCGACAGTGACGATCCTCGGCGTGGGCATAGCGTGGTTGCTTTCGTCAGCTGTTTTTATCGAGGTCGTTTTCGCAAGACCAGGCATCGGTGCATTGATTGTACAGGCGGTTAACACGCGCAACTATGCAGTCGTAATAGGGGCCGTGCTCGTCACAACTGTTGTCACTGTCTTGGCGACAACGGTGTCCGATCTGATCGCGGCCTCCCTTGATCCTCGAACCCGCGAGAAACTTTAGCATGGCGAGCCTTGAAGCGCTCAGCGAAACTAGCCCGGTGCTAGCGCCCGGTAGCTTTCGCAAGATAGCGCGCCAATTGCGCAATAACCGTCTTGGCGTCCTTGGAGCCGTGCTGGTCGCGATCGTGTTCGCTAGCGCGATCTTCGCCCCGCTCATCACTACGCATGATCCGATCCGCATCATGGTGGGGCCACGTTTGGCGGACCCTTCACGGGCGTTTCTGTTGGGCACCGATCAACTGGGCCGCGACACATTCTCGCGCGTCATGATGGGCGGCCGCATCCCGCTGCTGGTCGCCTTCGCCTCGCTTGGCAGTTCGTTGGCAGCGGGCCTTGTGCTTGGTTTGTTTGCGGGCTTCGGACCGAGGTGGTTGGACAATTTGCTCCTTCTTTTATTTGATACGATCCGCTCTTTTCCCGGCATCATCTTCGCGTTGGCGATTATCGGCTTGCTTGGACCCAGCCTAGCCAGCGTGATTTTTGTCATTGCAATCACCTCTATGCCTATTTATGCGCGGGTCGTGAGGACCCAGACAGAGGCGCTGCGCAACAGTGAATACATCGCCGCAGAACGCACTCTGGGCGCTGGCACGACGCGCATACTCGCGGTGCACGTACTGCCTAACGTCATCGGCCCGCTTCTCATCCTCGTGAGCATGGACGTGCCTGCGGTCATCGCGGTGGAGGCCGGTCTCAGCTTCCTCGGTTTGGGCGTACGTCCGCCCACGCCCGATTGGGGGTCAATCCTCAACGACGGTTACAATTACATCCAGCAGACGCCGTGGCTTGTGATTGGCGGTGGTGTTCCAATCGTCCTCGCAACGCTAGGCTTCACATTCCTGGGTGAGGCGCTACGCGACATGTTCGATCCAAAGTTGCGGAAAGATCTATGATACGACACGATCGGTCATCGCAATCGACCTCACCCCTCCTGGAAATACGTCACCTCAATCTCGACTTCGGAACACCAGAAGGGCGCATTCATGCACTGCGAAACGTGTCGCTTGATGTCGCAGCCGCAGAGGTGGTCGGCATCGTCGGGGAAAGCGGATCCGGAAAGTCGACGCTTGCGTATACAGTGATGGGCCTGCTTTCGGAAAATGCCGATGTCACAGGTGGCGAGATCCTGTTTGAAGGGCGAGACCTGCTGAAGATGCAGGCTCAGTCGCGGCGTAGCCTGCTTGGCGACCGACTTTCCATGGTTTTTCAAGATCCGATGACTGCGCTTAATCCTGTGCGGACCATCGAGAACCAGATGATCGACATCCAGCACCACGAGCAAAAAAGCCGGAGTGAAAAGCGTGTTCGTGCCATCGACATGCTACATCGGGTCGGAATTCCCGATCCGCAAACCCGGATCGGCGCCTATCCGCACCACTTTTCCGGCGGCATGCGTCAGCGGATATGTATTGCGATGGCGCTGCTTGTAAGACCTGCGCTCCTCATCGCCGACGAGCCGACGACTGCGCTCGATGCAACACTTGAAGTCCAGATCATCCATCTGCTCAAAGGTCTCCAAAGGGAGATCGGATGCTCCGTCCTGTTCGTATCCCATCATCTCGGAGCTGTGGCTGAGTTGTGCGACCGGGTCGTCGTCATGTATGCCGGCGAAGTGGTCGAACAAGGTGATGTACGCAGCATATTCCGCAATCCCGGCCATCCCTACACACGCGCCCTGCTTGAGTGCGACCCGGGGCGGCTTAAACGAACCACACGCACGTTGCCGACCATTTCCGGCGAGGTACCCAGTCTCCTGGGCTTGAAAAAGGGGTGCATCTTCAGCGCGCGATGCCCGCAGGCGTATGATCGCTGTCTCCAGGAACAGCCAGTCGATCAGCCCATTAGCGTAGGGCAGACGGCACGATGCCATCTGCTCGAAGAAAATCGGCTGGCTTCGGCATGAGCGCCCTCCTCAGCGTTCGGGACCTCTGCGTCCGCTTCCGCACGATGGGGCCGCTTAAAGCGCTCGCAACCGGGACAAAAGCCCCTTTCATCGACGCAGTATGCGGTGTTTCGTTTGAAATTCATAAGGGCGAGACGCTGGCCCTTGTCGGCGAAAGCGGCTCCGGAAAATCTACCGTCGCTCGCACGATGATTGGCCTGCAGCGGGCGGTGAGCGGCAGCATCAGATTCGATGGGCAGGAACTCACGGGCCTAAGTGCGGTAGAACGCAAGCCCTACTTGCGGCGCATGGCGATGACGTTCCAGGATCCGATCGGTTCACTCTCGCCAAGGCTGACGGTGCGATCGCTCTTGACCGAGCCTTTCCGCATCCATGGGCTGAAGGATGGCGATTTAGGATCCGAAGCGACGCGCCTGCTGCGGATGGTGGGGTTGCCGGCCGATTTTGCTGGCCGGTATCCTCATCAGCTCTCCGGAGGTCAAGCCAGGCGCGTCAGCGTGGCGCGTGCCCTAGCGCTCAATCCGGACTTGATCATCGCCGATGAGCCGACCGCCGGCCTGGACGTCTCGGTGCAAGGCGAGGTGCTAAACCTTCTCACGCGCCTGCAAGACGAACTAGGCATCGCGATCATGATAATCACGCACAACCTCAATGTAGTGCGCCACATAACCGACCGCATGGCGATCATGTATCTCGGCCGCTTCATTGAAGTCGGCACGACCCAGAGTATTTTCCATCAGCCAAGCCATCCCTATACCGAAGCGCTGCTTGCGGCCAATCCCGAGCCCGACCCAGACGCAGTGCTCAACAGGATTGAGCTCAAGGGCGAAATGCCCAGCGTGATGAACCGACCATCCGGCTGCGAGTTCCACACCCGCTGTCGTTACGCTCAAGACAACATCTGTGGCCGCGTCGCTCCCCAATCCTCAGTCAGCCTGCAGGATCCGGAGCACAGCTTCAGATGCCATTTCCCGTTAAGCTCCAATTCTTTGACCTGCTGAACCGTCATCCAGCGGAAACCGGGGGCCGATTTGTTTGCAATTTTGGCTTGGCTTAAGCAATTTGTGAAAGGCGCGAAAGCCCTTCACCAGCACAACCGCCCCTTAGGGTAATGCATCGGCATACGATAGCGGGTCTAATAGCCGAGCGATTCGGGATGTTCCAGCCGAAACCCCGCGCTAGCGACGGCGTAACATAAAAAGGGATTGGCTCACTGGCTTCGTAACGGGGGAACTGCGTGGAAGGACACCTTCCGCGCGTGTCCACGACTTAACTGTCCCGCATAAGCACTGCCTGGGTTCGCAGGCCCAAAGACGGGCGGGGCGTATGGCGCTCGGTGGGCAAGTGGGGAGGGAGGAGTCCACGGTTCAATGAAGGGCTCAGAAGAGGATCTTTCCGCCGGTGCCCTAAAAGCCGAACAAAATCATGCCGCGCATCAAATCGAATCTGGCAGCCAGACATCTTATCCTCGGGCAGCCGGTGGCTTTCCCAGGTAATAAACGCCTATGAAGTGGCAGTCTCCTCTATACGTCTCCCGCAAGCTCCAAATTCGTTCTGGCTTAGCGGTTCTGGGGACGCTTCTTGTCGGAAACAAGCCGCAGTTCTCGCTCAGCCCAAAACTGGCTTGCATTCGAGATATAATGGGGTTCCATCCGGGCGCATTGCGGCCTGAACCTTGGTTGTGCGATACACGACGGGAGTGGCCCCGTGGGTCAGGAATCGGAAATCCCCAGATTCCTCCATGAGGTCCTGCATCTCCTCGTAGAGCTTTCCACGCTCATTAGGGTCAGCGATGGAGAGCCCCTTGACGTTGAGCTCGTCATAACGTTCGTTGCGGAAACGTTGCCAATTCCAGACGCCGACCTGAGCCTGCGTGAACCAGGTCACATACTCAGACGGATCTGGGAGTCCGGTGAAACTCATGACGAATAACTGCACATCCTTCCAGTGGTCTCCTTCCGATTCCATTCCGAGCGTCCAGAACGAACTGGAATCTCGGGTTGGACCTCCAAGGAAATACCGATCTGCGACAATTGTGCCTGAACTGTCTGGGCTATAGTCGACGAAGTGCTATCGTTCAGGCAGTCGATGCTCAAGGTCAGATCAGTGACACCAGCCTTTTCCATGAACTCCTTGGCCTTCGCGATCGCCTTCCGGCGGGATGAGCGCCTTCTCACGATGTCCGACAACTCCGGGGGAACGGTGCCGGTTGCCAGCACCGCTTGGCCGGCGTACGCTACATCTAGGATCTGTGGGACATCGATAGCCCATTGGATCGCCTTCCGGACATTGATGTCCTTCAGTTTGGGATGATCCATGTTAATGCCGACCCAGACGTAACCGGTTGAGGGCTTTTGTACTATCTCGCTACCGGGGGGCGGATTGCTCCTGAAAGACGCAAGCGATTCGACACTGATACTAGTCAAATCGACATCGCCTGCCTGATAAGCGCGTTCAGCCGCCTTAACATCGGGAATAGGAAAGATGCGGATTTCGTCAAAGCCGGGCCTTAGGCCCGACCAGTCCGGGTTCCGGGTGAGAATGGTATATTGATTCGGCTTCCAATCGGCCAGCACATAGGGACCGGAGAACGCAGGGGGCTTCATGCCGAAATCACCGCCGTCCTTATTTGCCCGCAGCACGGCCTCCTCAGAAACGATTTGGCCCGCCGCGTGAGGCAGTGGAACGAGCCACACAGCTGCATCGGGCCTCTTGAATACAATGACACCCGTATAGTCATCCTCAAGCTCGACCCGATCAAGCAGCTCCCAATGGGGCTTCATGGGTGAATTTAGTTTGACCACGCGCTCGAACGAGAACTTCACGTCCCGAGCAGTCATTTCGCCGTAGCCGCGGTGAACTTGATGCCCTTTCTGAGGCGGAAGCGGACATGTGTGGGGTCCACTTGTTCGATCTTTTCCGCCGCCTCTAACTCCCAGCCCCAATCGGAGCCTGACTTATACGCGTGAGCTTAGAATAAATACAGTGCATCACGTCCACTTCCGCGTCCGTTACAACGAAAGCGGGATCTAATTTGCTGAGATCGGCATTGGCACGCGCGTTTAGAACCTTGCTTCGGCAGCCCAGATGGCCTGGGTGAGCGGCATACCCGAGGCGATGATGCCCCACCAAGCGCGGCACCAGCTTTGAAGAGGTTCGACGGCTAACAATCCCAGCAATATTCGTCTTCATATCCATTCCCCTTATCTGCCAAGCGGTGCTGCTTTCGTTGCGATACATCCAATCAAATGTTGAAAGCTGCTGACATCTAAAACGCGCGCTAGCGTTTCCGGCATTCTTTGCGAAGCCTGGACTTAGGCAAGGCTTGGCGAAATTTCCTCCTGGCGTTTGGCGACAAACGCATCGAGTTCCTCGCGCACGGCGGGGTCCATCGGCGGCTGCTCGTAGCTCGCGATGATTGCTTTCGCCTTCTCCCTGCAGCGCTGTGCCATGTCCTTGGAGCCTTTGACCTTCCACTGCTCGTAGCTTAGGTAGTCGAGGATCTCCGGCGCGATGAACGCATCCTTGAAGCGCTTGAGCGTGAAGGAGTCTCCGAGATAGTGGCCGCCGGGGCCAATGCGGCGCACAGCTTCGAGCGCATCCTCGAAATATTCGAATGATATGCCCCGGGCGTATTTCTCGATGAGCAGGTTCTGTTCAGCATCGGCGACGAATTTCGCCATGCAGCACACACCAGACCGGCTTCATCCCAGCCGCCGGCATGCATCATAAGGTTCGAGCAGGCGCTGGCGCCGGACATGTAGGCAATGGCTGATTCATAACCGGACTGGGCATCGAAGGTTTTGGCGGAGGATTGAGACGCAGTGGTTCGCCACGGCACGTTGTAGCGCCTTGCCAGTTGTCCGATGACGGCGTTGATCAGAGTGACTTCCGGCATGCCGGACATGGGGGCGCCGCTGCGCATCGACACCGAGACGGAATATTGACCGTAGATCATCTTGGCGCCTGGCGCGGCAAGCTGAGTATAGGCCAGAGCGGCGAGCGCCTCCGCATTCAACTGGGCGATCGTGGCGGGGATGTCGGCGGGAGTGTTGGCGGCACCGAGCACGAATGGAGACAGCAGCACGACCTGGTTTGCGTCGACGAAGGCGCGAAGGCCTTCCAGCATGGTCGAATCCCAGACAAGCGGCGAGTTGCCCGACACGTGACCGATCATCACCGCATTCTGATCCATAAATGCCTTGCCGTGCACGATCTGGCCCATGGCGATCGAGTCGTCGGCACGCTGCTTTCCGGTCGTCAGACCGAAGAAAGGCATGTTGGGTTTCCACCAGGCTCGAATGATTGATGTGCAGATGGCGCCATGGCACGGCGATGTCGGTCGGCTCGCAAGTGAACCCGCCGGCGATATGGAAACCGGGCAGCATCTGGGTCAGCCGGTTCATGTTCCGGAGATCCTCGATCGTGGATGCGCGCCGCACGCCCTGAAGATCGCGAATATTTGGCGCACCCTGCATGACGCCGAAAGTCATTGTGTCTGGCGCGATCTCGAAACGCTGTGACGGATCGCGAGACGTCATTTCAAAACGGGGAGGGGCTTTGGAGATGAGGTCCATCACCATGTCGCCCTCAAGGCGAACACGGTGTTCACGGACATCCGCACCGGCTTCTTTCCACTGCCTGATTGCCGTCTCGTCTCTGAATTCGATCCCGATCTCGCGCAGGATAGCCAGGGAAGCCTGGTGGATGCGCTCAAGCTGCTCGGCAGTGACCGCCTCTACCGGCCGGATGCCGTACTTGATGGTTGACACACGTGGCTTTCTTTCAGCCTCCCGTGCTGCAACGACCGAAGAGCGGCCTCCGCGGCGTCGGTTTACGGGAACGTCAGTGTCCATTCAGAGCCTCACCCGCGACAGCGGAACGACCGGCATCCCGCATTAAACACTCGTGGCTCCGCCGTCTAAGAAGGCGTGCCTGACTTGTTCTAATGATGATAGGTGCCGGCAATTGGCCTGAGAAGGGCAAAAGGTTTCGCCAGTCTTAATCCCACTTTATGTCCAAGGCCCTCGGGCGAAGGCGCGCGCGAGGCAATAAGTCGGGATGAGGGCCATTCAGGCGCTGGCGGAGTTCTTCAGGTTGAGTAACGCCCCAGTCAACTCACGTTGGCATAGTATAAATCAAATCATAAAAAGGTTTTATAACCTTGATGCAATGAAGTCAACATGCATTCAAGTTGATGGGCCTACGCTTTAGACTTGGTTGGTGAAAATAATACGAGCTGAAACTCAGAGGTTTGTTCTAAGGCTGTTGATATTCATGATTGAACGAAGCCGCTAACGCGGCATTTGGCGGATCGGTTTGCGGGTGACGCTTCTGTTTTGAAGAATTGCGGCTGTTGAAGCGCAATCTCGAGAACAGGAGCAATGAGATGGTCGAGTTGAGCCCACTTCGCCGGCGCATGATCGAGGACATGACGATCCGCAATCTTTCGCCGGCCACGCAACGATCCTACGTACGCGCGGTGGCGAAGTTTTCCCGCCATTTCGGCCGCTCTCCGGACCGGCTTGGCCTTGAAGACGTCCGCGCCTTCCAGGTGCATCTGGTCTCAACGGGCATTTCCTGGCCGGCGCTGAACCAGACGGTGTGCGCACTGCGGTTCTTCTACGGCGTGACGTTGGGCCATGCCGAGATCCCGGAGCGCATTGCCTACGCCCGCTCGCCACGCACGCTGCCGGTGGTGTTGAGCGCCGACGAGGTGGTCAGGTTCCTGGAAGCGGTCCCGAGCCTGAAGACGCGCACGGCCCTGACGACAGCCTACGCTGCTGGCCTTCGAGCCTCGGAGACCGTCGGCCTAAAGGTCGGCGACATCGATAGCGAGCGCGGCGTCATTCGGGTCGAGCACGGCAAGGGCGGCAAGGACCGCACCGTGATGCTGTCGGCGCAGCTTCTGCGGATCCTGCGGATTTACTGGCGGCTGCGAAGCCGCAGGACGGCTGTTTCCCGGCCGCGGCGCCGATCGCCCTATCGATGTGCAGGTGCTGTATTCGGCCTGTCGCTCGGCGCGTGCGGCCGCCGGCATCGACAAGCGGGTGAGGTCGGCGGTGGCTCAGATACCAGTAGGTCGCATAGATGTTGACGTGGCCCATGTAGGTCGCAAGCGCCGCCATATGCGCGCCGCTTCGGCTTCGATCCGCCGGAGTGCCTTGCAGTGCGCGTACCGCAAACGTGTGCCGCAGATCGTGCAGGCGCGGACGGCGCTTCGCCGCCGGTACGATACCCGCCCTGTCGATCATCCTGTCGAAGGTCTCTTTGACCCCGATGTAGCGCAGCGGCAGACCACGCGCGTCAACAAACACCGGATCAGTCTCGGAACAGGGCCGGTGATGCGCCACATAGCCCTTCAAGCCCGCTACGGCCGTCTCATGCAGCGGCACCAGGCGGGTTTTCCGGAACTTGGTCTCGCGGATCAGCAGGCCGTCGCGCGTCACGTCGGCGACCGTCAACTTCAGCGCTTCGGAGATCCTCAACCCGGTGACTGAGAGCAGTGCGATCAATGTCGCGTAGGTCCGTGAACGCAAGCTGCCTTTGGGTCGAAGCCGAAGAGCGGCCTCGATGAGGTGATCGATCTCCGCTGCTAAGGAGATATGCGGCGGGCGCCGCGTCTTGCGGGCGCCGAAGTGATTAACCGGCGGCAGCTCATGCCGGGCGTCTTCAACCCGCACATGACGCACAAAGCGGCAGGCAGCTTTCAGTCGAGCATCGCGTTGCGCGACAGACGGTCCCCGCGCCGCCCAATCGATTGCGGTTTGCATTTGCCCGCGCTCGGTCGCAAAGGCGGCAAAGCTCCTGAGCAGGTATTCCGCATTCAGCATCGCAAATCCAGTGGCACGGCGGAGCGCCAGATAAGTGTCGATGGCCTTCAACACCAGAGAACCTCCGGCCAGGGCTGCGCGATTTGCTTCAGGAGCGTGACATCGATCTTGGCGTAACGGGCTGTCGTGTCGATGCCTCGGTGCCGCAGGACCAACCCGATCTTCTCAAGCGGAACGCCATGGCGCAGCATCTCGGTCGCCGCCGTGTGTCGCAGGACGTGCGCCCCCTTGACTGGGCGCCACGATGCCGGCCCGCTGCATGAGGCGTTTCACCAGCGACGAGATGCCGTCACCGTTCCGGAACGGTCGAAACGGCGCGATATTGCGGAGGAACACATGATCGCTCGGGCAGGTCGAAGGGCGACACGCGAGGTAGTCGGCGATCGCATCCCCGACATCTTGCGGAAGCGGCAGACGCACCTCGTAGCGCGACTTGCCCGAGACCCGCAGCGAGCCCGTCTCCCACTCGATGTCGTCAAGGCGGAGTTGCGCCACGTCGCCGGCCCGCAGCCCGAGGCGCACCAAGAGCAGGACGATCGCGCGATCACGCCGGCGCGCAACGACTTCGCCATCGCATGCCGCGATGAGCCGGTTCACCTGCTCCGCCGCTAGATCTCGCGGCAGGTCGGCAAGCCGCCAACTGGCAAAGCCAGGAACGACATCGGCGAGACCTGTTCGGCAGCGGCCTTTGACGGCAAGATACCGCAAGAACGCGCGCAGGCTGGTCGTCAACTTCTCCACAGTTCCATTGCCGCAATGGCTCGCGCGGTCCAGGAAAAAGCTGCGGATAGCGGCTGGTTCCCACCTTCTTTCATAGTGCCGTCATCAAGTGGGCGGCATCGCGGGCGTACAGCTTGATGGTGGGATCGGACGCCCCGCGGTGCTTGCGCAGCCACACTTTGAAGTGAGCACTAGTCGCGGCTCGGCACGCAGCAATGCGGCAGCGGCGGACCGGCAAACGCCGATTTCGGCAAGGTGCAGGCGAAAGAGTCTGGCGCCGAAAATGGTGTGGTGGTTGCGACGCCCTCCCATCGCACGCGGACATCGACAAGTGCGCAAGTGCTCGCTGAACATCGCCAGATCAATGTCGCTGAGCATTGCCCCTTGCCGCCACGACATGGCCGAGGTGCGCTGCCGCCCGCAAATATCGCGCGGCCGTCCCGGCGCTATAGCCCTGCCGCTCGAGCGCGGCCGCGAAACTGTCGAGAGACGGTCCGCTTGGCCCGCTCCGCAGATGCCCCAGCAGCTTCGATGCCGAGAAGTCGTGCCGGTATCAGCATTTTCCGGTGAATTGTTGCGCTCTTTGTCTCCATAACAGCGCGGTCGTGCGCCTCCGTCAGCTCGGCCAGCCGATGGCCGGCCACAAACGGAGACGAACATGTTGGAGACTTATACAATCGCCGCTTTATCGAAGCGTTGCTTTGGATTGTGCGGACAGGAAGTCCGTGGCGCGACCTTCCCGCCTTCTTCGGAAGCTGGAACAACGTTTTCAGGCGCTACCGCGATTGGGTCAAGGCTGATGTTTTCATTCGGCTTTTCGAGGCCTGTTCGGATGAACCGGATGAACCGGACATGGAATGCGCCACGCGCAAAAGGGGGACTCAAAGCAGGCCATAGGCCGCTCCAAGGGCGGCATGACAACCAAAATCCTGGCACTCACCGATGCACTTGGCAATCTTGTGCGCTTTGGCCCGGCCAGCGGTTCGATACCGTGGGTGTCGCACCGCTCATCGATGGTGTCTGTTTCGGTGACTTGATCGCCGACAAAGCCTTCGATAGCAACGCCATCATTGCCGACCTGAATGAGCGCGGCGCCAAGATCGTTATTTCACAGTATTCACGTCGTACTTTTCCCCTGCCGCTCGACAAGGAACTCTACAAATGGCGCCACCTAATCGAGAACTTCTTCGCCAAAGTCGAGGAATTCAAGCGTATCGCCATGCGCGCCGACAAAACCGACCAGAGCTTCGCAGCCTTCATCAATCTCGCTGCTGCCGTCATAAACTCACACTGAATCTCAACAAGCCTTAGGCCATCAAAGCCTCATCAAATGGGCATGTCGTGAGATTTTCAACTCCGCTCTCGGTCACCAGCACCTGCTCTTCGAGCTTCACGCCTTCCCGCCCACCGACGGCACCGATATAGGCCTCGATGCACAAGGTCATCCCCGGCTTGAGAACATAGTCGAATGCTCCCGGGATAAAGTCTTCAGGATATAGGATTGCGGGATACTCGTCGCACAGACCAATGCCATGCATCATGACCCCATATCGCTGCTCGACGAACTGCGCGGGGAGCTTGTGGCTACGCTGCGTGAGTTCGGTGAAAGAGACGCCCGGCTTTAGCATGGCCATGTTTGCAGCTACGTGCTCGTATGCGATGGCGTGCAGCCTTCGCTGTTCGTCGGTGGGTCGGCCGTCACCGCAGTGCCAAGTCCGGGAAAAGTCGGCACACATGCCGTACGGGCCTACCATATCGGTGTCGAAGGCGACGAGGTCTCCTGAGACAATGCGACGAGGGCCGGCCTCCTGCATCCAAGGGTTCGTGCGCGGGCCGGAAGTTAAAATGCGCGTTTCGATCCATTCGCCACCACGTGCGATGTTTTCGGCATGAAGAACCGACCAAAGTTCCGTTTCGGCTTTGCCGGGCTGCAAGCGTTCTCGCATTTTGGCAACGGCAATCTCGCAGGTTGCGAGAGAGCAGCGCATGGCGTTGATCTCGTCGATTCCCTTAATGGCCCGGGCATGCTCCATGAGCTGCATGCCGTTGCAAATCTCGACACCAACTGCATCGAGCGCGCGCAGGCCGGGGATTTCGATCTTGTCGACGGCAAGACGGCGGTTTTTGCCGCCAGAGCGGCGCAGCAGTTCGTCAATTTGCCCGGCAAAGTCCCTGGCGATTGCATCCTCTTCGTCGCCGGCGACAAAATAGTAGAAGCCGGCGCCGCCATCCCGGATTTCATCAATGAGCGGCAGATAAGTGGACAGGTGGCCGCAACGGTGGAAGTCCCAGAGAACGACATACCCATCTGCCGATATGAACACAGCTCGCGACGGATTGTGCATGATCCAGATGTGCATGTTTGATGAATCGGTCGCATATCGTATGTTCAGCGGATCGAAGCAGAGCACGCCTGCATAGTCCCTTTGGCGGAGCTGCTGAACAACCCGATCAAGACGGGTCTTGCGCATACGATCAAGGTTGGGCGTGGTCAGGCCCAACGCTGCCCACTCCGCAAAGGCGACGTCCGTCGGGCCGATTTCAACCCGATCGTTGTCATCCAGGCTCCCATCCGGCTTAAGTGCTTTTGCCACTCGCGTGGGATCAATTTTGCGGTTCACAATCGAAAACGAAGACATGTTAGGCCCCTTGGTGGCTCACTCTTGCCCGGATCTAAGACCGGATTCCATGGATGCTAAAGGCGGAAAAAAACATTGCTCGACATAAAATCGATTCATCTGAATTCTAGTCTAGTTTCTTTCCGGATGACGACGATCGGCGAGTAGCAGATGTTTCGCTGAGTTGTTGCGTGCTCTCGATCTTGGCTCGGGAGAGAACGGGGAACTTCGGTGGATGCAGCGCACCAGTCGTCGTCGTTCGGCGTGTTCCGTGGACACAGCGATCCTACCTGCGGGTGCACCTGATCTTGACCGTGGCTTTAACGAACTGATGCCGACGCGCTCGGCGCAACTGCGATCGCGCGCGCGGGGCCGACCATGTTGTCTCGGGCATCCTCGATCAAGAAGGCTGAATAGACGGCTGCCAACGTGGTGCAGCGTCATGCCCCCCTCGCACAGAGGGGCGTCGAAGCTTGCCCGAATCGCCGGTCGAGCAACCCGGGTCCAGTTTCTTTTATCGGTCACGGTGACGCCCGCTTCTGCCATTCCCCGGTCCTGTAATCACGCTGCCGTTTCATCGCCATCTCCATGAGCTCGCTTTAGCCTGTCACTCGCTGGTGCCTAATCGGTCAACTCATCTGCTTACGTCAGGGGTGGAACCTGCTTGACAAGGAACCTGAGGCAGCGCGACTATGAGGACCCCCCTCCGGTCGTAAGGGAACGCTATTTCTGCGGGAGTAAATATGCCCTATCAGCTAGATACACGTTCCGAGGCTGAGCGTTCGTTGGAAGAGAAATGCTATGCGATTTCGACCCTACTGATAACGACTCCGCTAGTCGGCTTGCTTTTTGCATTTGCGTCCCAGGGGACAAATCTTTTTGACTCAACTAACCCGGAGGCGGCCTTTCTCCAAAGTTATTCGATCGTGCTGCCGCCGCGGTGAGCCAGAGCGAATGCCGTGGAAGGCCGCAAAGGCATCGGACGCCACATCTGTCCTACAAGACCTCAAATGATCCTAATCACCGATTACCGGAAATGGCGTGATTGACCATCGTATCATGTCGGCAGCGCACTGTACTATTGCTTCGGTCTGTGCAGCGCTCGGTGAAGAGGCGAAGACATGTCCAATACAATCTCGGAAATCGCCGTTCCTTAAAATCGGGCTCTTGGGTTCAACATACAATTTGACCTCGGCGACGCCTGGTATAGCCGCGGCGCGACAGTAGCCACGGATCCAATCGAGTGTACCATCACCTTCAGCAACCAAAAACCGCGCGGCCGCAGCATGCGAATGCATTCTGCGTAAATTCCATTCCTCTCCAATGACAAGCCTGAGGTGCTCGGTAACAAGGTCAATGCCGTAAGCGAGCTGAATTAGTTGAGGAGTGGGCGTACCAGCAAGCCGTGGATTCACCTCAATGACAACCGGGCCCCGTTTCGTCCAAACAAATTCAATGTTGGTTGGCCCCCAGCCGAGGTCGAGGGCTCGCAAACAACTGAGCGAAGCGTCTACGATAGCCCGGTGCTCGTTATCCGTCAGCAGGGCCGGGTAGGAGCACCCGCGCAAGACGAAATGCGGTGGTTCGCCCCAGTCAATGGCGGCGATCCCAATGACCTCACTTCCCATCACCTCAGCGCTATAATGGGGACCTTGTACGCATTCTTCGACCAACATCCTCGGCGAAGACTCGCCCATCAGATAGGGTGGATGTATATGCTTCCGGCCCAACAGATAGGTCGTATGTTCGGCTAATTCGTCGACATTGCGGCACAATTTAACACCCCTGCTCCCGGTCCCCACAGCCGGCTTAAGAATCGCCGGCAGGCCAATCTCGGCTACAGAGCTTTCTACGTCCGTCGCGTTCGCTGCCAAACGATAAGCAGGTATCGGCACGCCGGCCTGGGCGAGGAGCTGACGTTGAGCGAATTTGTCGCAGCATCCTCCGATCGATTTCGGCTTTGGTCCTGGTAAATTGAAATACTGGCAGAGCTTGCCAACAGTTGCATAGACAGAGTCCAAGGCGCCCGTAATGCCAGCTATGTGATAGATCGTACGCAGTCGGGAACATTCGAGGATCAGCGTATCGGGATTGTCCGTATCGACACGGATTGCTTCAATGCCTTCGGCCGCAAGATAGCCGTACTGAGCTGGATTGGCTGACAGCAAGATTGGATGGAGGCCAAGACGCTGGGCGGCTTGGACAAATAGCAGACCCATGCTTCTGTGGCCTTCAATCAGGATGAGAGCTCTTTTTGCCATTTGGCGGTAACTCCAACTTTCCGTGTGCGGCGGTCTCAGACATGGACGATGCTAGCATTGCGGTCGCCGGGCAGTTGCTAATTTTTTGTAAATATAGGTGCAGGACCGGTGCAATATTTAGGTCCAGCTGTGTAGTCCGGAGTCTCGGAATTGCCCAGCGGGGTTCCGTTGCAAAGGTACCAGTTTTACAAGTCTGTGATACTGCTCCCGTGAGCTAACACTTGGCATTCAAATGTTCGCCTGAGTGGTCTCGAAGATGGTGCTGAGAGATTGGCCCGTGCAATCCTGACTGGGGGTTACTGGCGTCCCGACGCGAGTTTGAACCTCCGCCGCTGATCGCTGACCGAGAGCTACGTCTTGTTTCGGAGCCTGCCGCCTCGATTGGGGATGGGCTTCGTTCGCAAGTCCGGCAGTTGCAGAGGATCAACAATGTCAGTAGCGTCGTCGCAACCGCCATCATCGCCGTCGGCGCCACCCAGTTCGTCCCTCGGCCATTTAACTAACAGGCTGGGGGCATGGCGGTCGTGGGCTTACTGAGCAACCCGATCATTCGGTTGATTTCGGTCGTTGCGAGTTGCAGGCGGTTGACAACCGCGCCGCTAGGCTCTGCTCTTCTCTTCGGGTGACTCGATAGAGAATGAGCCCGTCATGGCATTAGTCACCGCGTTTGTCCGAACCGACCCGGCCTCCATCCATTGGTTGGGCTTCGGACATTCTTGTCTAACTTGGGACAAAAGCCATTTGCTGATTTGTCCAGGGAAGGCTCCTCACTGAAAAACGATTGTGACCGCCTGTCCTTACGTGAGACGGCAGGGTGCTACTTGAGACTGGATGCAGATGGCTTTTTATCTTCGCAAGCAAAGATGAGATCAGGGTAAGCGCCAAGCTGACCCCATCTGGCGCGGCTTGAGGTGATGAGCGAGAGATAGTGACACTGAAGCAAGGAGCCGAGGAGCTTGCAGTGTCAATTTCTATGTCTGCGCCTATGCCTGATGATAGAAGTTTCCATGTTCTTGAGGCGGTTGCGAACCGGCTGGAGGCAAGCCCGCAGCGTCCGCGGCGGCGCTGGTCGGCGGAAGCGAAGTCGCGGCTGATCGAGGCGACACTGAAGCCGGGCGCGAATGTATCGGCCATCGCCAGACAAGCGGGGATGGCGCCCGCCCAGCTGTTCGGCTGGCGGAGCAAGGCGATCAAGAGCGGTGCGGTCACGCCGCAGCGAGATGCGGATCGGCTTGGCTTTGTCGAGGTCACCCAAGCGGCGGCGTCTTCGACCAGTGGAGATCTGTTTGGGCGATGTGGTCATTCGGGCCGGCGCCGACGTCGGCCAGGATCATTTGGCCAGGATCATCCGGGCGGTTCGCCAGGCATGATCCCGGCCGGCGTGAAGGTGTTGGTCGCCAGTCATCCCGTCGATTTTCCCGACGGCCTTCTGGCCCTGGTGCGCGATGCCGGTTCGGATCCGTTCAACGGCGCGCTTTATGTCTTCCGCGCCAAAAGAGCGGACAGGATCAAGATCGTCTGGTGGGACGGCAGCGGCGTGTGTCTTTATGCCAAGCGACTGGACGACGCGAAGTTCTGCTGGCCGCGGATCGGCCACCATCGGGTCCAGCTCAATCATGCTCAGCTGATGGCTCTGGTTGACGGAATGGACTGGAAACGGGTTCGGACGGAGACCGTCAGGCGGCCGCAATCGGTTGGGTAAAACCCTGCGGCATGATGAATCAGGGAAAAAAGCGGGAAAATTGCCCGCGAATATGCTCTGATTTTGGCCATGTCGGCACCCGATCTTGCGCTCCCGGACGACGTTGACGCGCTCAAGGCGATGGTTATTGCCATGGCCGAAAAGGCCGCCCTTCTGGAGGAGCGCAACGTCCATCTCGAGCTGGTCAACAAGAGCGCCGAGGAGCGGATCGCACGACTGACGGCGATCGTGAAGATGCTGGAGCGGTCGCGCTTCGGCAGCCGCTCCGAAAGGCTGCGGACCGGCGCGCTGAGCGAAGAGCAGTACCTCTCGTCTTCGACGAAATCGAAACCGGCGTGGCAGCCATCGAAGCGCAGATGGAAAAGGCTGCGGGTGGGTTGAAAGCGAAGCGCGCGCCGCGCCCGCGCAAAGGCTTTGCGGCCCATCTCGAACGGGTCGAGGTGGTTGTCGAGCCCGAAACGCCTGCCGGCTGCGAAGCGCTGGAAAAGATCCTGATCGGCGAGGACGTCTCCGAACGGCTCGATGTCACCCCGGCGAAGTTCCGGGTGATCGTCACGCGTCGCCCCAAATATGCCTACAAGGGCTGGGACGGCGTCATCCAGGCAGCCGCACCCGCCCGCATCATCGAAAGCGGCATTCCCACCGAAGCGCTGCTGCGCAGATCGCGGTGTCGAAATACGCCGATGGCCTGCCGCTCTACCGCCAGGAAGCGATCTATGCCCGCGACCAGGTCGAGATCGACCGGTCACAGATAGCGCAGTGGATGGGCAAGGTCGGCTTCGAGCTCGAGCCGCTCGCCGATTACGCACTGACCCGCATCAAGCAGGGTGAGCGGGTCTTTGCCGATGAGACCACGCTGCCAACGCTGGCCCCGGGATCGGGCAAGGCCAAGACGGCCTATTTGTGGACTTATGTCCGCGACGACCGGCCGTTCGGGGGCAGCGGACCGCCCATCGTCGCCTACCGCTTCGAGGACAGTCGCGCCGGCGAATGCGTCGCCCGCCATCTGGAAGGCTATTGCGGCATCCTGCAGGTTGATGGCTATGCCGCCTATAACCGGCTGGCCAAGCCCGATCGGGCCAACGACGGCATGACGCTGGCCGGATGTTGGAGCCACGTGCGGCGCAAGTTCTACGAACTGCATGTCGCAGGCTCGTCCGTCATCGCCTCGCAGACGGTGGCGCAGATGGCCCCGCTCTGGGCGACTGAGGAAACCGTCCGCGGCAAGGATGCCGCAGCCCGGATGGAAGCCCGCCAGGACAAATCGGCTTCGGTTGTCGCCGCGCTCTTTGCCCGGTGGGAAAAGGAACTGCCCAGGCTATCGGGCAAGTCGAAGCTTGCCGAGGCGATCCGCTACGCGCTCGGCCGCCGCGCTGCGCTCGAACGCTTCCTTGCCGACGGCCGCATCGAGCTGGACTCCAACACGGTCGAACGTGCGATCAGGCCTCAAACAATTACGAGAAAGAACTCGTTGTTCGCCGGCAGTGACGGTGGTGGACGGACATGGGCAACCATCGCCACGCTTCTGGCCACCGCCAAAATGAACAATATCGATCCGCATGCCTGGCTCACCCAAACCCTCAAGCGCATCGCCAATGGCTGGCCAAACAGCGACATCGAGGCGCTCATGCCTTGGAACTACCAGCGCTAAACGGCATCAGCTACGCGCTAACAGATCAGGAATGACGGCTACGAGAAGACCGTCTAGGCCTGTTGGGCAACTTCTCGCTGGTGAATGTCGGAACCCTAACCGGAGCGACCAAGTTTTCGAATGCGCCCCCAAGGAGGTTTTTTGTTGGGGTCCGACATTGTTGGCGAACTTCGAACAGAAGGAGGTCTGTGCAGTTCTTTCACGACGCCTTTCTTCGATGCAGAAGCCTGTAATACGAGCTTCAGGTCAAATGGCATGACGTGTGCATAGGATTGTGCGAACCGGAAGGAACACCATGATGACAGGGAACCAGATGAAAGTGCCTGCCGAGATCGTGCCTGTTAACACCCGATATAGGGACGTCATCCATCGCATATTTGCCGAAGAGGCCGACCAAGGCCCCCCAGGGCTAGCTCGGCGTCTCATCCACGACCCGCTTAAACGCATGAAAGGGGTGACCGCGCTACCCAAATGCAGCAGGATAGAGACTTGCCGCGTACCTTCGGACCTCGAGCACGAGGATTTAGCCGATGCGCGCTCATATACTGCAGGCGACCACCCATCGAGTTTGCTGACGGGCACGGTTGGGTCATGCAGTTGAAGGGCGATCGCAGGCTAGAGGCTTTTCGACGGATGCTTCGCATCCGCCTATTCGAAGAAGAGGGTAGGCGCCTATTCAACCGTGGTCAGATCCCTGGTTGGTTCCACACGACCGTGGGTCAGGAAGGCGCTATTGTCGGAGCAAGCCTCGCCCTCAGGGACGGTGACGCCATGACCGGAACACACCGTTCCCATGGCCATCCGATTGCGAAGGGCGCGCATTTGCAGGCGCTTATGGCAGAACTGATGGGTAAGGAGGGCGGCATTTGTAAGGGGCGAGGCGGTTCGATGCACTTTGCGGACAGGTCGGTCGGTATTATTAGTGAATCGGGAATCGTCGGAGGGGGCATTCCTCTTGCCACAGGATGCGCATTCAGCGCCAAGGTGCGCGGCGTCGATCAGGTTACCCTTTGCTTTTTCGGCGACGGAGCAGTGAACCAGGGCACTTTTCATGAGAGCCTCAACATGGCCTCATTGTGGAGGCTACCCGTCATCTACCTTTGCGAGAACAATGGCTATGCAATCACCACCTCGGTAGCGACAAGCCACGGACAGCCGGACATTGCGCTACGAGCGGCAGGTTACGGAATTCCAGGAGCAATAGTTGACGGACAGGACGTCAGCGCCGTCTATCAATCTGCGGCATATGCGGTCACACGAGCACGCGCGGGGCAGGGGCCCACTCTAATAGTAGCCAACACTTATCGGTTCGATGAACACAATATTGGCTTGGCCGTTCCTGGGGAGCCTTATCGACCGGTCGAAGAAGTCGAGGCACACAAACGCGACCGGGACCCAATTTTGCTATATCGCACTGTGCTCCTCGAAGAAGGGATAAACGAAAAGACACTAACAACCATCGAGCAGGAAGTGGCCCAAGCCGTCACGCAGGCCGTACAATTTGCTTTGGCCAGCCCCATGCCCCGGCCCGAATCGTTGCCCGACTATATGTTCGTGTCGCCCATTGCCCACTAAGACTGGGCTGGAGGATTTAATGGAAGTGAAAGACGATACCCAGGGAGATGTAGCGACGCCGGGTCGCGATATTCAGTTGACCTATTTTGAAGCGATCGTGCAGGCGCAGCTAGAGGAAATGCATCGGGATGAGCGCGTCGTATTAATGGGAGAGGACATCTCGGTTCATGGCGGCGGCAAGCTTATCGAATGCTTCGGCAAGAACCGGGTTTGGAATATGCCAATTTCAGAAGGCAGCTTTACGGGACTTGGCATCGGGGCTGCCATCAATGGTTTGCGACCCATCGTAGACCTTTCAACCGCCAGTTTCATCTATCTCGCCTGTGACCAGATTGTAAACCAGGCATCAAAATTGCGGTATATGACTGGGGGCCAGATCGACATCCCAATCGTCTTTCGCTGCTCTATGTTCTCGATGGGCTCCGAGGCGGCACAGCACGCCGACCGTCCTTATCCGCTTTTTATGAATGTCCCGGGCCTCAAGATTATCAGCCCGACCAGCGCTGCCGATATCAAAGGCCTCATGAAATCCGCCATTCGCGACGGCGATCCTGTACTCGTCTTCGAGGACACCCGCCTATGGCCTCTCAAAGGCGACGTACCAACGGATCCGGACCATGTAATCCCGATCGGTAAAGCGGACGTGAAGCGCGTAGGGAAGCACGTTTCCATCGTTGCGGTCGCCGGTGCTATTAGGCCGACCATGGAAGCTGCCAACTGCCTCATCGAGGAAGGCATTTCGGTCGAAGTGATCGATCCGCGTACCTTGAAGCCGCTCGATTATGAGGCAATTAAGAAGTCAATCGAGAAGACCGGACGCCTGATTATTGTCGAGAACGGACACCGTATCTGCAACGTCGGAAGTGAAATCGCGGCGGTGATGGCGGAAGAGTCCTTCGATTTATTGAAGCGGCCAATCTTGCGCCTGAGTGCCCCAGACATTCATGTCCCCTTCAGTCCGGCTCTCGAGAAGGACTTTTTTCCAACGAGGGATAGCATTATTAGCGCCATACGACGGTTACTATGAATTACTAGCAATCTGACAGCTAACACAGCAATTTCGGTTACAGTGGCAGTAGACTGTGATAAAAGTCGAGCTATAGGAAGCAGGATATCTGATAGTAAACCGACAACATTCCGGACGTTATAGAGATATTCATGCGTAATTCAGTAATCGATAGCAGATTCAGCTTGCGTGGGAAAACTGCTTTGGTAACCGGCGGAGCACGCGGCATCGGATTGCAAGTCGCGCTAACATTACAAGAAGCGGGCGCCGATATAATTCTCACTGGAAGAGATGGGGTTCGCGTGGCCGCGGCCGCAGGTCAGTTCCCAGTCAAGCCGGAAGTTTACCAGCTGGATGTTAGGGACTCGCAATCGATACGCGATCTCGCCGATGGCATCGCCGTTTGTCCTGATATCCTTATTAACAATGCCGGCGTGTCTCGCGCGGCGCCGACGAAATATACCACCGACGAGGATTGGCGAGCTGTCCTTTCGGTCAATTTGGACGGGCTGTTCTACTGCTGTCGCACCTTCGGGTCCCTCATGGCGGAGCGCGGTTCTGGCGTTATTGTAAATATCAGTTCGATGTGCGGAGATGTTGTCACCCGACAGGCATCCGTGGTCACAGCTTACAACGCGAGCAAGGCAGGGGTAACTATGGTAACCAAGACTCTTGCTTGCGAATGGGCAAGATCTGGAGTTCGCGTTAACGCAGTTGCGCCTGGATTCATACAGTCAGAGATGACTAACCAGTATCCTATTGAAGTGGTCAGGGCATGGTCTGACCGGACACCGATGGGTCGATTCGGCCAACCTCATGAGATTGCATCTGCCGTCCAATTTCTTGCGAGCGACGCATCAAGCTATATCACCGGAACGGTACTGTTGGCGGATGGTGGCTACACTTGTTGGTGATAGCCTTATATTAGTTAATTCTGGATGGCCAGAGCAGTTCGGCGGCGCGTTCTTGAGGGCTGCTATAGGCTAGGTGTGAGCCCGTTCACGCAAACAGTTTGCGAGGAGCAGAAGCTCGTCATCATACCTTCTCCCAGACGCTCCCCGACCGGCTCCCGTGATGCAGACATCGGTCATCAGCCGCTGCCATTGGGATCTCTGGTCGAACCGGTGTAGGAGGATTCGGGCGCTTGCCTCTCCTGCAAGTTCACCGTTCACCAGGAACGGCGCGGTGGTGACGAACTGCACCGTCATCGCCGCCACCCTTCGTCCCCAGGCGACGATAGGCGAGGAATATAGATCAACGACGCAGCAATTAAGACCCTTCCTGGTGGTTAGGACTTCTGTAACAGAGAAATCTAATTACTTCACAATAGTTTAGCAATCTCAAGCCACGAATATTGGTATGTTGATGATATCAGCGACAAAAACGGCTATTCGGAGTCGACAAGCAATGAAAAGAAGAGCGCTTATCCTGATTGGGGGCACAAGGACAAATGGCCCTCTGTATGTCCAAGCGGCCAGAAATCTTGGCCTGAACCCGATTACGATGGCGGATGATCCACGTCGGCACGACTACCATGCCGCGGAAGACAATGAAGTAATCTGTGTGGATACATCCAATCTCGATGCATTGATCTGCGAGTGTGCTCGGCTATTTGCGGCCTACGATATTGCTGGTATTACGAGCTCGGAGGAAGCTGCATATGCGACAGTCGGCAGGCTCTGCCGACATTTCAACCTGCCAGGTCCGAACGCCGACTCGGTTGAACGATGCTGCGACAAATTCACTCAACGTCAGCTGCTTGCGCAGGCCGACATTCCAATTCCTGCCTACGGGTTGGCAACGAATGCGTACGAGGTTGTAAGCTCAGCTGCTGAAATCGGCTTTCCTGTTATTGTAAAACCAGCCACGGACACCGGCGGCAGCGAGGGAGTCCGATTGTGCGCGAGCCGCGATGAGTTAATCCAGCATACTGCTTATATATTGAGTAGATGGAACACACGGCAGTCTTCCCCAAAAATATTAGTGGAAGAATTCGTGAAAGGCTCTCATTATTGGGTGGAAATGATGGGAGATGACGTCATTGGGATCGCCTCTCTCGAGTTCGGTCCCTCACCGCATTTCGTATATAATACATGCGCCTACCCGGCCGTGCTGACCAATGAACAGGATGAGCGCATCTCCGATGTTTCACTGAGATGTTTGCAGGCTCTCGACCTTCACTGGGGCCCAACCAACGTTGAACTCAGATGGACGGAACAAGGGCCAGTCGTCATTGAAGTAAATCCGCGTATGTCGGGTTCGCCCGGTGTTGAACTAGTTGAGCTAGCTTGCGGCATCAATCTTATCAGAGAGCACATTAAACTCGTGATTGGCGATGAGGGAGATTTGCGCGGAAGCCGTTCAGACTCTGCCGCCGCGCAATTCCTAGTTCCTGAACGCGATGGCGTTCTCGATTGGATCGAAGGCGTCAGCCGGGCGGCTGCTATACCTGGCGTTGCCAAAGTGAAGCTTTACCTTCAACCAAACACCACGATCAAAAGGAGAGGCGATCACCGAGACTTAATCGGATATGTGACCGCGAGCTCACCTGACTTAGCTCGGACCGAGGCAATACTTCAGCGGGCCGTCGACTTAATTGAGTGGTCGGTTGCGTAAGTGTGGTTTCCGTTGCGTCCTGGCGCAGCGGAGCGACGCTGTGACTGTCTCGCCGGTCGATCGTTCGCCGGGAACGAGGCCAAGATAACAGATGAGCTGGCACGGGCTCTCGAACCGCTGCACGTCACCAACCTCGGTGGCGAATGTCACGGCAACGATCAGGGTCTACGCCCCTCAGGGTCTGCAAGGCCCGCACGATCGGCGCCAGTGACCAGGTCGACGAACTCCTGGATCACACCCTCAAGTCGCTCGACTCGCTCTTTCGAGACGCGGACTGCTTCAACCATTTCCTGAAGCGCGATCTGATGCGCCGGGTGTTCGAACGGTTGTTGCCGCAGATAGCGCATCGACCAGCCTTTCCTGCGAGGATAGATCCGTCCGTGCTTGAGCATGAAGGCGCTCACATGCTGCCGGTGGACGCGAAGCGTCTCGACTGCGGCCGTCCGGGCGCGGACGAGATCCCGCATGGCTTCGTGACCTTCATCTGGGATCCACACTGCCGTCAGTTCGCCGGCGCGCAGCAGTCGAGCCAACGCAAGGGCGTCCCGGCGGTTCGTCTTCACCCGATCGCCAGGCTTCCTCGGGATCAGCGATGGGGCGACCACCATGCATTCATGGCCGAGCGAACGGATCCGCCGATAGAGACCATAGTCGGTCGGGCCGGCCTCGTAACAGAAATACACCGGTCGAACTTGGTGGCGATCCGCTGGATAACTCGGCGCATACTCGTATCCGATGCGTCGACCTCGCCGAAGAAGCGAACCTCTCCCTCCCGGCCAGCATCCGCAATCGCGATGGCGTTCCTCAGCTTCGCGACATCAATTCCGACAAATGCTTCCCTATAATCTGCCACGGCTCGTCCTCCTGTGATGAGGATCGGATCGGACCGCCCGAGCAACCCTCGGACGCGCAGTGTAGGGCGAGCCACCTCACCGGCAGAGGCGGGCATACGGTCTTACTACCATATCGGTGTCGAAGGCGACGAGGTCTCCTGAGACAACGCGACGGGGGCTCGCCTCCTCCATCCAAGGGTTCGTGCGCGGGCCGGAAGTTAAAATGCGCGTTTCGATCCATTCGCCACCACGTGCGATGTTTCGGCATGAAGAACCAAGTTCCGTTTCGGCTTTGCCGCGTTCTGGCATTTTGGACAACGGCAATGATCGGCGCGGCTAAGCCTTAAATGCAGCTGGAAACGCATTGGAGACGACGAAAACGTTCGCTGGAAAGGCGCTCGATCTAACGCTCCGAGCGGTCGAAACATTCTGCAATGCCGCATAGAGCAGTGGATCCTCAATACCCCCCGACGCGTTACGCGCATTAGGCCAGGAGACTTGGGCACCAAGGCAAGAGAAGCTTACCAGTTCTGCCGCATCCGGACAAGGACAACCCTTGTGCCGATTCCCACCAAACCGCCCAGCTGGTTCCGAACAAGGCGGTGTCGCAGGTCTGATCTCAGCTTGTTTACGATCGCGCGAGGCATAAATTGGTTTTAACCCTAGCGAAACCTTTTGCCCATTCTCAGGGCAGTTGCTAGCGCTTACCATCAGCGTGAGACAAGCAAGTCTGGCCTTAGCAAGTCTGACCTTTATCGGAGCCACTTTTTGCTTACGGGCAGTTTTCGGCTGCAGCATGACGTAATTATCGATGTTAATACTTTCGCATCCGCCGCTGCAGATGCCGGTTGTCCGGGCTGCTGCAGCGGGCGGGTGAACGAAGGAACAGGTCTCGGACATCAGGATGGCATCCGGCTCTTGCGGTAATCTCTGCAGGCCCGCGGGAGCGCCTTCGGCGCCTCCCCGTCGATCCTGCACATACGGCGGTGGAGCTTGGCAACGTGGCCCGCTCGGCAGATCGCAGAGTCGGTGACACCGACGAGATCATCGTGCTTTATGCGATGTCCCGCTATTTATGCAGGTCGCTCGTCGAAGTTAAGGGTGGAAAGAAAGTTGGATAAAAGGTTTGCAGGGAAGGTTGCGCTCGTGACGGGGGGGCGGAGCGGCATCGGTCTTGCGACTGCGCGACGTCTTAGGCACGAGGGTGCCCGCGTGTTCACGGCGCAACGTGGTGAGGCCCCCGAGTTCGAGGCCATTGCCGTGGATTTCACAGCTCCGGCCAGGGCGGCTCATGTGATCGAAGCGGTCGTCGAACGGGCGGGACGGCTCGATGTCCTGGTGAACAACGCCGGAGTAATGCAGGAGGCGCTCGTCGAAGATATGAGCCTGGCAGATTGGGAGAGGACAATCGCCGTAAATCTGACCACCCCATTCATGCTCATAAAGTCGGCGATGCCCCACCTGCGGCCCGCTGGCGGTACGATCGTGAATGTCGGATCGGTCGAGGGGCTGGGATCCAACCCGAAACACGCGGCCTATTGCGCCTCCAAGGCGGCTATTCACGGGCTCACCCGGGCGGTGGCGATCGACCACGGTGCCGAAGGGGTGCGTTGCAACGCGGTTGCGCCCGGGTGGATCGACACTGACCTGAATGTGGGTTTCATCGAGAGCATGCCGGATCCCAAGCGCTTTCGCCAGCAGATCGGCAATATTCATCCAATTGGGCGAACGGGGAAGCCGGAGGAAGTCGCGAACCTCGTAGTCTGGCTGGCTTCGCCCGAATCTTCTTTTGTCACGGGCCAAGTGTGGACGATCGATGGAGGCCGAATGGCGAAGCTCAGTCTACCACAGTAGAACCTGCGCAGATTTACCAGTCCGGATTGCGTTGGAAGTGCACGTCGTCCCTTAGAGGCATCTAGCGAAAGGTTCGTGACACCACGGCATAATGTCTCAATTTTTCAGGCGGGATTGGATCATATTTGCTGAAGCTCATGGACCGACGGGTCTTCCAGGCGCAGTTCCACACGGTATGAGTGGCCACGCATGCGGTGACAGCGGTGGGTTTCTGGCACGCCCGGAAGACAGTGCGCTGCCTCGAAGGTGAAAGCTTGCGGAATTTTCATGATCCCGAGAAGTTTGTGCGTTTGAAGGCTCAAGCGCCAACGTGGGTTGGCAAGACAATAGGCCACTGCGGCGGTCGTATTCGCCTCGCGCTCGGGCCCATCCATCGGCTGCCGCGCCAATCTGAGGATATACGAGCTTTTAGATTAGCTCGTCCCGTGCCATGACCGCGAGGCTTGCATTGCATTTCGGACTGACGTACAGCCAGTCGATGCCGGCGGGTGTAGGGATGGTTCCGTTGGTCTCCACGGCCATTTCAAACACCAAGGGATCCAGCCCTTCCAGGAGTTCTTCCTCGATCTGGAGCAGGGGGCCCCTCCGGTGAGCACGCCAAGACGCTGCCCAGTTCCCGACCCGCGCCAGGCTTGCTCGACCGGCCTTGACGACGAGGCGTGTTCGAAGCCTGCCTCACAGCACGAAAGAACTCGCGCATCAGCCGCAAGCCGCGCTCCAGGATCAGGCGGTCGAGCAATGAGTATGTCGTGTGCGGCGGCTGGGCGCCGAAAAAATCGGCTATGTCCTGATCCGTGATCTGAAGAGCTTCGTCGATGGTCATGCCGACGATGAATTCGGTAAACGTCGAGGAAGTGGTTATAGCCGAGCCGCGACCGAAGGCCTGGAACGTTGCGGCGGTGATCGTCTGCGTCTTACGGTCAAAACTCATCGTCAATTTAAGCCCATCGCCGCAGGCGACGGCGCCGACCTCGTCGGCCGCATTGGGGGTGTCCAAAGCGCCGACATTGTGCGGGTTGATGAAATAGAGCTTGTCGCTGAAGAGGTAGACGTTGTCGGTGTCGTCCCGCATAGGCGCCGATCCTTGTCGTGATGGCGGCTAGCCGAAGGACTTGCCGCAGGCGCATTTGTCCCGCGCATTGTCGAAGACAAAGCCCGAGGACTCCAGGTCCGTGACGAAGTCAACGGTCATGCCGGCGACATGAGCTGGGAGTTTACGTCGACGAACACCTTGATCCCGTCCGTCTCGATGACGGTATGCGCTCCAGAAGCCGCGGCTTCGACCGTGCGATGGCGAACACCGGGCGGTCGATAGCCGCATCAATCGCGCCTTCTCCAAGCAGGCGCCGTCGATTCTGTGTCGGCTCGTGGGTGCCGAACACCACTCAGGTATTCGGCCCTTGGCCTGTAGTGCGGCTGCCACCTCGCGTGCGCCGGCCGAGGCTTGTATATGCCATGAAACCGGGAGGCGGACCAACGCGCCGCCCAGGGAACAGGGCAATCACCGCCACGGGGCCACGGCCGCGATTGGAGGCCGCGGCCAGTTCCAGTTCTGTCGCCAATTCGCGGTCTGGCTCGCCCGCGTTCTAAAACCAGACTTGCGGGCACCAGTCTCGCCGTCACATCGAAGGAGAGAAATCGCTATCTGCCACAGCTACTCGTCGGCAAGGATTCCCGTCACGGCGGACGTAGAGAAATACCAAAGTCCCGTGCTTGCAGTCGCGCAGGAAAAAGCGGTGCGGTTGTGTCAGTCGCCCTTGCCAACAACGCCCCCCGATAGCGTTGCTGGCAAAGCCGGGTACTGACTGCCACGCTATCGATACCCAAAGCGTTGCAACGGATTTGTCAAACAAATTTACAGAGTCTTTGCGAATGCACGTCGCTGACCATGATACGTTCGCTCTAAGTCCGAGATTGGCCGAAGCTAATCGTCAAAATCAATGGTTTGGAATGCGTGAACATAGAATTTGGCGTTGATCGCGAGCCGCATAGAGAGAGGCCCTTTAATGGATATCGACATTTTCGCAGCTTACGAATCTAACGTTCGTCGCTATGGGCGATCGTTTCCCACAGTCTTTACGAATTCCCTGGGGGCGACAATCTGGGACGAGGCCGGCAAGCCCTATATTGATTTCCTTGTAGGGTCCGGCGCGCTCAACTACGGTCATAACAATCCAGATATTATGGCGCCGGCAATTCAATATCTCGTCGATAAAAATATTGTTTTGTCGCTTGATATGTATACAGCTGCAAAGCGTGATTTCATCGAGGTGTTTGTCGAGTCGATCCTGAAGCCTCGGGGCCTTTCTTACAAGATACAGTTTCCTGGGCCGACCGGGACGAACGCTAACGAAGCGGCGTTGGCGCTGGCGCGAAAATATACCGGTCGCTCGAGTGTCATGGCCTTCACAAATTCGTACCATGGCATGTCGCTCGGCTCCTTGGCGGTGTCGGGTTCAGCGTCAACCAGACAGCTTGGCGGCGTTGCTCGCCATGATGTGATCCGTATCCCTTACGAGAACTATCCGAACCAAACTTTCGATTCCGCGAGTTACATTGATCACGTGTTGGGCGACCCAGGCAGCGGGGTAGAAAAGCCGGCCGCAATCATCCTGGAGCCCATCCAGGCAGAAGGCGGCATGAACACCGCATCCGCACCTTGGCTATCAGAAATTCAGCGCATTTGCCGTAAGCACGACGTTGTTTTCATCGTCGATGACATTCAGGCAGGTTCGGGACGAACGGGCGATTTCTTCTCATTTGAGTTCGCGAAAATCGAGCCCGACATCGTGTGTCTTTCGAAATCGCTAAGCGGTTCAGGTAATCCGTTGTCCATCGTTCTGATTCGCCCCGACATGGACGTATGGAAACCGGGAGAACATAGCGGGACCTTTAGAGGCAATAATCTCGCCTTTGTGACTTCCGCGGCCATGTGCAAAATGTGGTCCGATAGGCAGTTTACTAAAGCCGTCGAGGGGACGGCCGTCAAACTGCAAGAACACCTTGATCGCCTCGTTGCGAAATTCCCGAAGTGCATCGAACAAAAGCGCGGCCGTGGTCTGATGGCCGGCCTCAAGTGCCGTTCACAGGCCGTTGTTGGCCGTGTGCACGATGTCGCGTTCGAAAACGGCCTGCTGATCGAATCCTCCGGGCCAAATCGCGACGTCATCAAAGTCCTTCCGCCGATAACAATCTCAGACGACGAACTTGATCACGGAATTGCCATCCTCGATCAGGCACTACAGGAGAAAACCAATGGCGACTAACCAAGTAGCTCAAACGCCGGCCATCTCGCCTCTTACGATCAAAGAACGAACCGGCTCGATCAGCACTGCGGAGATCATCTCAGTCCTGAAAGGTGAGATCACGGCTCTTCACATCAGCCAAGCTTTCAGCGCCGAAGTAGCCGAGGACATCACCACGAAGTTTTTTGGCAGTTCCGGTCTCAACGAGCGCAAAGATGGCGTGCCCGGGCAATATGTCGGTGCATCCCACTACAGGAAGGATGCAGCCACCTATTTCAAGGAGGCGGAAAATGCGCGGCCGCACGTTGACGCCCTTTTTGGCAATTTAGTTGACCCGGTCCGGGCCCTATTCGACGCGTTGAAGCGAGAGCTTCACAAACAAGGCATTGAATTGCGGCTGGCGCGCTCAGAACACGGTCAGGCTAACGTTTGTCGGGCTCTCAGTTGGACCGGCAGTGGCAAATTTTCCTTGGACCCCCACGACGATGTCGCTCAAGTGTTACGTGCTGGGAACGATTACGAGCTTTCTACGGTGGCGCATAACACCGTCGCAGCACTCAACTTTTATCCCAGCATGCCTGAGGAAGGTGGAAATTTGAGGCTCTGGAGTCACAAGCCGACAGTCGCGGATCGAAAGTCGCAAGGTGTCGAGACCACGGGTTATCCGTATTCGGCAGCTTATCTCGAGCCGGTCCCTTCTCGCGAGTTCCAGCTCAAGGCTGGGGATATTGCACTAATCGATGGCGGTTTCGTTCACGGGGTCACCGGTCAGTCAGGCAATGGAAAGCGTCGTCTGGTGCTAAACAGCTTTTTTGGATTTGCGCGGCCGGATCTCGTTCTCTGGTGGACATGAAGGTGGATGTCGCAGCGACTGACCGTGACCTGCCACTGAGATTTCATCCAGTGGCGATTAGAGCCTCGGCCGTTTTGCTCCGATACCGCTGTTACGTTGGCTGCCGGTTAGACCGAATCGGCAACTATCTAGTGGTAGAAATCTGACGCTTGGTACCCGATGCGGATTACCTGTTCCGACCCTTTGCGGACAACGGGGAACAATTTTACAAAGTCTATGACCTCAGAGGGTGTCACAGTTGGCCAACAGCGAATACATAATCTCTGACCTACGGCACCAGCCCCGGTTCAAAGCGACCGTGGCGCACCGCATTTGGCAGGCGTGGTGGATCGGCCAAGACGTACCGCTCAGTTACATCGAAGGTCGCGTAGAGGAAGATCTTACCTCGAATAGAATCCCATTTGCGCTTGTGGCGCATCGTAGCAAAGTGTTCCTTGGAACGGCTTCGGTCATCGCTCACGATATGGACGAACGCCCGCAATATTCGCCTTGGGTTGCGTTGGTTTGGGTGGACCCGGAGCACAGGGGAAGCGGTGTCGGTTCGGCGCTTGTCCGCGCGGCGGGAGACGCGGCTTTCAAACTCGGGCATTCCCCGGTCTATCTCTGCGCAACTCCCGAAAAGTCTAGTTTCTATCGGCGCTTGGGGTGGGAAGCTATTGAGGACGGCGTGAGTGGCATGAACGTTTTCATGTGTTCCCAATAATCTAAAGTCGGCTTTCCACCGAGGCTGTGTGAAAACTCCCGCTCATGCTAGTCTACTGCGGGTCGAGCGAGGATTCGGAATAGCGGGTTTCATTGAGGGAAAGGACCGCCGGGAACAGCTTTTCTTGGCGGAATGCCTCGATGATAATGTCGCCGAAGACAGCCCGGTCCGCGTCGTCGATGTCTTCATCGACGAACTGGACTTGAGCGATTTGGGCTTTGCAGCGGCGACGGGGCGGCCGGGTTACAGCCCTGCGACGATGCTGAAGTCCCTGCGATGGGGATTCCGTCCGCTCCCTGCTTCAGAATAAACGCCTGCTGCGCGTCCGGAAACTTCGATGCCTTCATCGTCTTGCGCTCCTCCCAGCCAAGGGATGTTACCGCGGAAAACTCCACTTTCGAACGATCCAGTTTTCAGGGATCAGAGCAAGACGGTCCGAACGACTTCAGTGAAGATGCGGAAGGGTGCGACAAGCAGCGGCCGCAGGTGCGGCTTCTCCTCCTGGAACATGGCCTCGACCTGACGGCGAGTGCTGCCGTGGATGCGCTTGGAAGCCCCCAGTGCCTCAAGAACTCGTTCTAGGCTTCCAGCGTCTCGAAGCGCCGTCCGGCCAGCGCGGTCCCCTGAGTATGTTGGATCGCATTCTCGACGCTCCCCTTCCGATTGGGGTCCGCCACGCGGGCCGCCTCAATGTGGACCACACATCTTCCGTCATGCGCGTGCAGTCGAGATGCTGCGCGCGTCAGTTCCGCAGAAGGTCATCGGCGACCTCTTGGGGCATCGCTTAACCTCATCGACGGTCCCCTACCTCAAGCTTGCCATCGAGGATCCTAGGGCCATCGCGCTCGATGTGCCGGGCGCGGAGGTGCTGGCATGACCACTGGTTGGCCCGATCGCGATCGCACGACCATTGACCGCTACCTCGCGAGCTTTGATCAACGCAGCATCAAAAGCCAAATCTGCTACCGTCAGGCTTCCAGGATGTCGTCGAGCGCCACGGCAAACTCGATAGGACGTGCTGATCGTGTGGCGGCGGGCATCGGCCGAATGCTGGGCAGCGACGTCGATTGACCGCCATCCCATCACTGTCCTGCGCGATGCGTGCAATATCAAGCAGTCCATGCCGGTCTGGCGCGCTCTGGCGTCGCGCAATCCGGAAAAGGCTTTTGCTCAATTGCGTCGACCACAGCCTTCGGCAGCGTGCGGGAAGAAGTCATGGCTGAGCGCGTCGCGCGGATGCGGAATTGGGGATACAAATACTCCACGCAGTCGGAGAGATTGTTAGGTTTGACTCCGGCACTTCAGGATCAACCGATCGGCGCCCGGCGACAAACAAGGTGAGACTCCGTATTGCCTCACCCTGGAATGCTCCCGAACGATCTTTCCGTTGCCTCACCATAATGTTCCCCTAGGTTGGGATACCATCAATGCGCGATCAGCTCGATTGGCGGCTCCACGTGCATCGGGTCGTCCACCGCCGAGCGATAGGTGAGCGCAACCAAGGCCTCGACGTCAGATCACCTTGATACTGGGCCTTGTGTTTGGCCCGCGGCTGCGTTTTGAAAGACATCAGCTCCGCTACTGCCGTTGCCGCTTGCCTGAACCCACACCAATAACGATCTGTGCACCAACGCCCCTTTGCTATCATTTTGCGTCTTCTGTAGTCTCAAATCGTGAGACTCACGTTGTAATCCGTCAGGAAATCCTGCAGGGTCAGGATTTCCTCAACCCGCCTGAAGTTGTCGGTCGCATCGAGCAATGCTCGGGACTGGTCGAGAGACAACAGCGGGGCCACTGCCGCATTACGGTCATTCAGCAGCGCGGTGAACCGCGTGCGCAGCATTCTGTCATAGGTGGCATCCTGGATAATCGGATACGCGCTCTTCACACGCTGGACCACCGACTGCGGGAGCAGGTCCATCGTGGCGGCCCGCAGCAGACTCTTCTCGCGCCCGTCGAAGGCCTTCTGGGCCCATTGGGTGCCGAACACGTACTCAACCAGACGGTGATCGCAGTAAGGGACCCTTACCTCAAGACCCAACGCCATGCTCATCCGGTCCTTGTGGTCGAGCTCCATCGGTAGGTACCGCGTCAGGAAGAGGTAGGAGATCTCGCGCATGCGACGCTCGTGCGGATCGGCCGAGGCCGGCCCGGTCAGGGCCGGCACTTCCGCAAGTGCCCTGCGGTACTGCTCGTCGAGGTAGCCGGGGAGGTCGAGTTTCTCGACAAGGCCAGGGTCTAAGCACCGCCGTACGATATCGTCGCTGTCATCGATCCAGGGAAACGTGTCGGCCTGAACGTACGAGGGATCGTGGAAAAACCGGTAGCCGCCGAAAAGCTCGTCGGCACCCTCCCCAGACAGGGCCACCGACGAGTGTTGCCGGATGGCCCGGAACAGCAGGTAAACGGAGCTATCTTCGTTCCCGTAGGTCAACGGCAGGTCGCGGGCGTGGAGGGTGGCCGCCCGCACGTTCGAGTCCATGAGTTCGTCCGCCGACAACGTAATGTCCGTGTGGTCGGTACCGACGAACTTCGCGACATCCTGCACGTATGGCCCGTCGGGTGTGGGGCGCGCCGGGCCAGCAATGAAGTTGTCAGTGTAGCCGACGAAGTCGAGGGCGAAGGATCGGATCCGTTCGTCGCTGAAGCGCGCAGCCAGGGCGGTCATAGCCGAGGAATCAAGCCCGCCCGATAAGAGTGTGCACAGCGGCACGTCGGCGATGAGCTGCCGCTGGATCGTGTCCTCGAGCAACTCTCGGACGCGCCGAACCGTGGTAGGCACGTCGTCGGTGTGTCCGCTGTCGGCGAGCTGCCAGTAGCTCATCTCCTTGATGCCTTCGCGGGTCACCCGGACGATGTGGCCGGGCCGCACCTCACGCATACCACGGAACACGGTGTTATGCGGGTCGGCGACGAGAGATAGTGTTCGCCGAAGCCCGTCGGCGTCCATGGCCCGCTCGGCGAGACTATTGGCGAGGATCGCCTTTGGCTCGGAGCCGAACAACACTCCATGCTGGGTGGGATAGTAGTAAAGCGGCTTGATGCCCAGCCGGTCGCGTATGAGAAGCAGTTCGCGCTTGCCGGAGTCCCACAGTGCATAGGCAAACATCCCGTTGAGTTCGCTCACGGCTCTGCGGGGGTCACGCTGGCCCCACTCGCGGTGGGCGCGCAGCACCACCTCGGTGTCACTGCTCGTGTCGAACCGATGGCCCTGGGAGGCAAGCCGTTGACGCAGCTCGCGGTGGTTGTAAGTCTCGCCGGTGTAGACGAGCACCAAAGCCGGTCGGCCCTCCTCCTGGTGCGTTATCGGCTGACGGCCGCCCTGGAAATCGATGATAGCCAGGCGGCGGTGTCCCAGTGCCGCAGGCCCGTCGATCCAAGTCCCCTCGTCGTCCGGACCACGACAGGCCATGGTGGCCGTCATATCGGCAAGCTCCCTTCGCGCGTCAGGACTTCCTAGGTCACGATCGAAATCAATCCATCCACAGATGCCGCACATATTTTGACTCCTTGCCTGGGTAAATGTCGAATCCATGAGGTGGTTTGCCGATGAGCACGCATGCGCCATGCCAAATGAGAAACCGTTTCGAGGCAAAGGGATAGATTTGGCTCATCTAAGTTGGGTGTCCGACGTTGTCGGGGAGCGGACGGCGCCGAAGTCGAAACGCTTGCGGGTCAGGAGGATATCTTGTTCGTGCAGAAGAGTGCGCCTCGAGGGTAAGCGATTGCGTCTAGGCACCTTTCCCGAATCGTCTTGATGGTTAAGTTGCATACTCAGTCCAGTTAGGTTCGGGCCTCCGAGGTGCCGATTTCCATGCCCGAACCTCGCGCCGTCCGCCACTGCTGACGCCGACGGCAATGATGATGGCGACCGACAAGATGCGGCCGCCGCGGCGCGCCTTCAGGTAGGTCGCATCGATCCACAAATACGGCAAGTCACCCTCGATCGGCCGCTCAAGGAAAGCCTTCACCTTGCCGTCAATCTCCTGCGCATTTCGATGATGGCGCGCCTGTATTCCGATCTGATGCCGCGCAGCATTCCGATCTGATCGTGCGTAGGTGCAGCACCTGATCGTCGGGGAAGATGTCACTGCATTTGTGGCTCGGTCAAGCGGCAGCGGAGATGATGGATCTGCGCATGGATTCACGGGTGAGTCCGAGCCGGTGAGCGCTGTGAACGAGGCGGTCGAGGATGGTATCGGCGTAGGTGGGATCTCCGATCAGATCGAACCAGCGGGTCACCGGGAGTTGGCTGGTCACCAGCGTTGTGCGACGCCCGTACCGGTCTTCGAGGATTTCGAGCAGGTGGTCAATCGTCGAGGATGAGGAGATCGACCCTGGCGAGGCTTTCATGCGCGCGGCGATGCGGCCGTCGCCCTTGGCCAGGGACAGGTCATCGATGAGCCGCGGCAGTCGGGTGTAGAGGACCGAACGGTTGTCACGGCAGGCCTTGTGACCGATGGCGCAGGCCAACCAGCTCTTCCCGGCCACGGCCGGCCCGACGATGGCCAAGCTCTCATGGGCAGCGATCCAGTCGCCCTTCAGCAGCTTGTCGAACAGCCGGCGATCGAGACCGCGGCGCAGCACGGTAATCGACATCCTCGGGGCACGAGCATGGGGGCGTGGCCGCGCATGACGAAAGCGAAGCGCAAGGCGCCGGTCATTGCGGTAGGTCCCCTCGTGATCGAGCAACAGGGCAAGCCATTCGGCGTGGCTGAGGTTGGCGGCATCGCTATTGCTTTCAGGCCATGCCGGCCAGACCGAGTGCCCCAGCAGTTCGAGTGTCGGATGTTTGAGCATTGTAGTCCCTTCAGTGGTAATATCCGGAGCCCCCGATGTTGGTGTGGAAGATCGGCGTGTGGTCCGGGGTTTCGCGCACCGGAATCTTGTCGAGCCCCTTCTTGAGGATCGATTTGACCGAGGGATAGTTGCGCGCCTGGACCTCCAGTGCGCGCCGCCCGGCCGCTTCCAGGCGTTGGGCGCCGAAGCGCTTCTCCAGGCCGATGATGCCGAGGCATGCACGGTAATCCTGCTCGGGATGTGGCCGATCCTCGATGATCTTTTCGACCAGCAACGACAGCATCGGCCCGATCCGCGCCGCTTCCTCCCGGATCTCCACGGGCGTCCATTCACGGTAGCGCCGATGGCTCGACGGCATATGTTCGAGGATCGTCGTATGCCGCCCGTTGCCGCTGCCACGCATGTGGGCTGCGATGCGTTCGCCATCGAGGAAGATTTCGACGGTGTGTGCCGTAATTCAAGCCTCGACCTCGCGGCGGGCGAAGCGCCAGGGCACCGAGTAAAGGTGGTGCTCAATCGCGATGTGGTAATCGAGTCCGACTCGGCAGCGCTTCCACTCAGCGTGGACTCACCGTCCCACCGGCAGCGGCTTGAGGTTCGGCGCGTCGATCTCCTGGAACAGCTGGCGCCGCGTTTTGCTGAACTAGCAAAGCACCCGTGTGTCGTTGAGATCGGTTATGCACTCGGCGACCGCCGCGTTCACCTCGGCCAGGCTGTAGAACATCCGGTTGCGCAAGCGGCCCAGGACCCAGCGTTCGACAATGCCGACACGGGCTCGACTGTCGCCTTATCGCGTGGCTTCCTCGGTCGATCACGCCCGCCGTTGGACCGGCCTCGCGCCCGGCTCGCTCGCGATCCAGCATCGGCGCCACGTCGTGAATGATCTGGACAGAAATCGCCGCGCCACCTCGCGAAACCAGCCGTAAACCGTCTGCCAGGCGCCGAAATGGATCGGCAGCATCCGCCAGCCATGCTAGCGGATGATCTCGAGGATTCTCGTCCCAAGCTCCGGATCGATGTTTCAAGGGACGGCAGCGGTGAAGCTGTTCTCCAAAGAAAGATGTCCCAGGCGGCTTTCGATCGCATATGCCGCCGCAAGAACGGAGGTGTCGGAATAACGCGCACCGACCAGTTGGAGCCCAACGGGGAGCCCGTGATCATCCAGGCCAGAGTACAGATGCCGCAGGCTGCTGTGTGAGGTTGAACGGATAGGTGAATGGGGTCCAGTCCACCCACCCAGTGTAACTATCATCTGGGACATTTCGCCGGGAACGGGCGATAGGAATTGTCGGTGTGACCAGGAGGTCCCCGTCTTCGTGGAACTTCGCCATGACAGCGCAAAGCTCGAACCTTGTCGCCTCCGCTCCCTAAAATTCGGCAAGCGGGATCGTCATGTCGCGTTCGGCACCTTCCAGAAAGCCGGGATCTAAGAGCTGCCTTTGCTTTCTCTTCATTCGCGACAGAATACGGGCTGCGCCGGCGAACCAAAATGTGGTAAATACCGGATTGACTTCGATCACCTCGGCTCCAAGAGCCCGAAGCTGGTCGACCGCCTTGTCGGTAACTCTTTGAATGTCGTGCGCCACTTTCACATACCCAAGGTCTCGACTGTAGCCGATGCGCAGACCCTTGAGGGTTTTTGGTGGATCGACCTCGATACCGGGATAAGCGGGTCCCGCATAACCGTAGCGAGCGTCCTTTCGTGCGATGACATTCATCATCAGGATCGAATCCGTAACCGTGCGGGTCATCGGCCCCAAGTGAGACAGCGTGGTCATAGCGCTAGCAGGCCATTGCGGAACGATGCCGAAGCTCGGCTTGAGGCCGAATCCTGTGAAGCTCGCCGGTATGCGGATTGATCCCCCACCATCGCTACCTTGATGAAGAAGGCCGAGGTTGAGGGCCGCCGCGACTGCCGCGCCGCCTGAGGATCCGCCAGGCGTCAGGTCAGGATCCCAGGGTTGCGGGTGATGCCAAGAGGGGGCTATCTGTAACACCTTTCCAGCCAAACTCCGGGGTGGTTGTCTTACCTAAAATAGGATAACGGCACCGGCCTCGCGAATGCGAGCTGTAACGGGCGCATCGTCTGTCCAAGCCTCGTCGGCGCTTCTGGACAGTGATCCACGCCTTGTCGGCCAGCCCGCGTCAAGGTAGATCTTTGATGGTGGCCGGAATTCCATCGAGAACTCCGGCGGGCTCGCCCTTCATCCAGCGCCTTCCGAAGCCCGGGCAACAAACCTCGCCCCTCGGTGATCGACGAGGCAAAATGCGTTCAGCGTCGGGTTGTTTGCGTCGATGCGACTGAGACAGTCATCAATGACTTCAATCGGCGAGACCTGCCGCGTTCGATATAGCTCGAGGCACTCGCATGCCGTCAGATCGCCAAGAGATGTTGGCACGGGTGAACGACTCTTCATTTTACAAGGTGCGCTATATTATGTTTGTCAGACTCATGATGGCAATCATTGCTTGTGGCCTTCTCGATTTTGTTATGCTGCAATGACGTTCCTTCTTATCTATTTTTATTCAGTCTGCAGTGCGCATCAATTCGACCTGAGACGCTTGGTCCTCCGTTCAATGGCGAGGGAAAAAAGGTGTCGATTGCTCGGCCTTGCGAGGGGCACTTGTCGGCCGCTCGATTGACAGCGTTGTTTGCGGTGCATGCTTTCCTTTGTGCAGAAGGAGGATCTTATCGTCCAGTTTCTTGTCTGCCTCGGTAAGACGATGATTCAAGCGGATGTAGTCGGTCCAGGTCGGCGTGCGGAATGTCTCTGTCCATCGTAAAGGCTTCTGCAGGTTGCGCTCGAGCGTCCAGTGCCGAGCACCGACGTGGCTGTGCACATGTCGGCGCTGGCGCATGAGGTCCAGGAAGGCTTCGAGATTTTCCGCAGGTACCAAATACTCAACCTTGACCACGATGGGGCCGCTTCTCGGCTTCAGATTAAGCGCGACCGCCGGGGCGTCGAATTGCTCCAAAGGATCGGGCTCGGATTCGTGGCGGTCGCGAAGAGGAAACAAAAAACCGGCTGCAGCTACGAGCAACAAAGCACCAGCTGAACCTTCCAGTGCCAGGGTCAGGGAATGGTTCTGCGCCACCGTGCCCCATATCCAGCTGCCGGCCGCGATGCCGCCGTCTATCAATGCATAATAAATCGAGATGGTGCGCCCTACGACCCAGCGCGGGCTTGCCATCTGCACGCTCACCCCGACCCCGGACCAGGCGTTGACCCAACCCGCGCCGCCCAAGGCGAGTGCAACTGCCGCCACTGCGATCGAAGAGGTCAGCGCAAGGGAGAGGGAGCACGCCGCGCAGGCGACGCACGCGAGGGTCATCAGCCGCTCTTGAGACAAGTTCCGTCTGAACAGGCTGTTGGAGATACCGGCGATGACAGCCCCTGTCCCGAATCCCGCCATCAGCGCGCCATAGGCGAGCGGCCCGCCCTCCAACTGATTGCGGACAACCAGCGGCAGTAGCGCAAGTATGGAAATGCCCGTCAGGCCAAGGAGGGTTCCGCGCGCGATCGCCGCCTTGATTTCCGATGACATCGCCGTGAAGCGCAGACCGTCATGGATCGCCGTGTCATCGATTCACGCGAAAGAGGTGAGGAGCGAACCTTCCACTTGCAGCGCCATATGGTGACCAAAGGGACCAGATAGGTGAGTGTGGTTACGGCGAAAGCCGCCAGAAGCCCGAACGAGGCAACCACGATGCCGCCGAGCGCTGGGCCCACGGTTCGGACAGTGTTGAAGCCGACGGACAGGAGGGTGACGGCAGCGGGAACATCGCGTCGGTCCACCATATCGCCAACCGAGGCCTGCCAGGCGGGATCGTTGAGCGCGGTACCACTTGCAATCAAGAAGCTGAAGCCGAGGATCATCCACGGACTGACAAAGCCCAGCGCCACGGACGCGGTGAGCATTGCAGAGGCTATCACCATGAGGCATCGGCCGGCGAACATGACCCTGCGACGGCTGAAATTGTCAGCGAGAACTCCGGCGAAAACGGACAAAACGAAAGCGGGCAGGTTAGATGACGCCTGCACCAGCGCAACCATCAGATCGGAGGTCGAGACTGTGGCCATCAGCCAACTGATGGCAACAGTCTGCATCAGCCAGCCGAGGGAGGAGACTTGAGAGGCCAGCCAGATCGAGCGAAACGTCGGATTCCTGAGCGGCGCAAACGTTGCTGGAGAAACTCCATCCGCATCTGCGCCCGCCGCTCTGCTCATTGCTCCGACCGATTGTGTTCCGCCGAGCCTACACCACTTGGCGGGACATGATTCAATTACCGGTCGGATGCGTCAAATGCAGTCTTTGTATTGTGGTCATCTGGCAGCGAGATGGCCCCGGGTAGACAATCGGCCGCAACAGTGACGCGATACGCAACCTGCAACGTACCCGTTTTGATTGGACAGGCAGCGTAGGGGATAGGACATAGGCTTGCGCCTATGTTTAAACTATGAACGATCCGTTCTTACATCCTAACTCTTTGCCTGTAAGCGTCGCATGCCCGAGGTGACGCGACTGCGGTGCAGGTCTACATCGATGCGGTGGCGAAGTCCGTATTCGGGAGATCGAGAACGCGTGCGCCATCTGGAACGCATGCTTGGTCGCAAGACCACGGAGGTCGAGAACTCGCTGCCACCTAAAGAAACCAGCCATGGGGCAGCCAGCGTCGTCGCCGATCCTCGCTTCGGCGAGATCGCGCCGGATCTTTCTCATTGCACAATCTGCCCGGCGTGCCGTTCGGCGAGGTGCGCCTCAGGACCGGTGTGGTCAACTGTGCGTCACGCGGCATGCGCATCGAGCTGGAGGGCAATCGCCCATGCCCGAGACCGGCGTGTCGCCAATGATTGCGATCATCCAGTTGATGCCGGCCCTGCCTGCGCTCGAACGCGAAACCTTTGCCGACGACGATTTCGGCATGGTGACCGTCACCCATACTACGATGGGCGAGGCGGTGTTCGGCATCGCATGGCGGACCTGTGCGCCGCCGCCGAGGCGCTGGCCACAGGATCGCCAGCCAGCATCGCCTTGCTGCTCACTGGGACTACCAGAAATCTTCTTTGCCAGGCGGTGGAGCATCTGCGGCTGGCTCTGAGGAAAACCTGCCGATGCGCGCATCAGAAGACTTCGGCGTGTTTGGCCGCAAAGCAGCTTCGGCGATGTTCTTTCTTGGTGCAGGCGAGCGGCACCCGGCGCTGCACAATCCGGACCATGACTTACCCGATGACCTGATTTCGCCTAGGCTAATTTCAGCTAACGTCAACTTCAGTGCAGAAAAATCGAAATCCCGCCGGCTCTTAGAGCCTGAATCAAAAAAGTTCCTTATACTCTAATACGAAGTCATCATGAATTGCCCGGCAACCGACAGCGCGGTCACCCCGGAGATTGGTCAGCAGCGCGACGGCGAGCCACTGCGCACCGGGGCCGAGGATGACTGCAACGCAAAGGTTTTGGACGAACATCATCTCGACTGGTTTGACCACCACCGCCTGTTGCCAGTCGAGGATTAGGACGATCGGTCGCGTTCCGCTGGCGGGACGAGCGCCATCTCGGCAAGCGAGGGTCGTGACGCTCGACTCGCACAAGCTCATCCGTCGCTTTCTCCCGCACACTGCCCTACGGTTGCAATCGCATCCGACCCGCCGCAGGATGCCTCGTTCGCGCGATTTTCAACATTCACTCTCTGACGGTTCTTGGAGTCTTAGTTGGCAAGCACTTCACCGCGAACTGAATGCGTGGCGGAGCAGGAATTGTCCTCATCGATCGCTATGCCTTTGCTGCATCTCGCCGCCAGATGACGACGATATAGAAACTGCATTTGACGCAAACCGCTAGGACGGTTGAATGTCTGCCTGAACCAAAGCCCGGAACGCTAAGCGACAGCTTCTAACATCGGTCCGATGCGTGCTGTTGCGCAACCAAACCACTACATGGCAAATCATTGAGGTGAGATATGGCGACGATGTCCTCAGCTATTCCTCTGACGGGTGTCCCGTTCCCGAGATCCGAGTACGAGCGCAGGCAGCTCAACGTGCTGGCGGCAGTGGCGAGCGCGGGGCTAGACGCTCTTGTAGTGACAGCCCATGGCCATCTTCGCTATCTCAGCGGATACGATGGCAGTGGTGGGTACTTCGCACCGTTTCCTTTGATCATGGTGCCCGGTCGGTCGCCAATATATGTGGTACGACAGTATGACGAGCAAGCGGTTCGTGCCTATAGTTGCATTGATGAGATAGTTACTTATACCCACCAGCAAGATTTTGGAAAAGTGTGTGCGGACGTCATTCGTCGGTATGGCTTGCAAAGCAAGAGGATCGGTTTGGAGCTTGGTTGCTGGAACCTCGCGCTGGCAGATGTCACTGCGCTTCAGACGCAGCTTCCCGACTTAAAGATCGCTGACGCGACTCGGCTAGTGTCTTCGGTGGCAGCGGTGAAGAGCGAGCTAGAACTGGAGTGCATGCGGGACGCAATGCACATGACTGACCTAGCAGTCCGAACCTTCCAAAGCTCGCTACGGAAAGGTGTTACTGAACTGGAGATTGCAGCGACCATGGCGGCGGCCATCAGCGCAGAGGCCAGCAACGCTGGCGGGGAAGTTGGGCTTGCTCCCGCTACCATTTTGTTCGGGGAACGGACGAAGTTGCCGCATGGCCCCCCATCTCGGCATCCAATTAGTAACAACGAGCCGGCTTTTCTGGAAATCGGTGCATCGAAACACGGGTACACGGTAGGGATGGTCCGGTGCGCCGTGCTTGGGCGGCATCCTGAGGCTGAGTCTCTACACACCTTGGCCGAGGAGGTCATTGACGCCCTGGTTGCCGCAGTTAAGCCGGGTATCTCCGCGGCGGCAGTGGACGCTGCCGGCCGTGAGGTGCTGAAGCGATCTGGGCGCAAGGGTGTCTTTCGCCAACGAACGGGATACCAGACTGGCATCAATTGGACTCAACGCGGTGACCTGAGCTTGGAGCCGGGCGCAGAGGATATGCTTAAGGCCGGCATGACCTTGCACATGCCAAATATATTGTGCAGCGAAAACGGCTACTTATTCGGGGCTGGCGCTCACGTGCTGGTGACAGAGCGTGGTGCGGAACTACTGAGTCAAACGCCCCCCACGCTCTATCGCGCATGACGCTTAGGCTAGTCGAATCAAGGCGAATGATGAATGCGTGGCCGCGGTGCGGCTCTCCGAGAATGTCCTCCGAGCATGCTTGAAGGACTTTGTACCAGGCATCGCGTACCTCGATTTCTCGGAATCTGAGTCTTCTGGGCTCACCTGGAGCTATTTCGCGCTCCCACTCTTGAGTCAGCAGCATGCAGTTGGGTGAGCGCCGCGACGCTATTGACGGCACGCGACCATTCTGCAGCGCACTGATACCTGAGACACTTATAGGTTCTATGTACCGGTCGAGATGCATGGCCTGGCCGTTCCATATCCAGCGATGCGAATTTTGATGGACGGTCAAGGGCAGGTTGCACGGTTGCACACCTGCGCCCCGCGTCCCACAAAGCGAACTGGTTCGCTCTTCACCCTCTCGCGGTAGCCCGGAGTCCAAGGGGGGAGTGGCCTGCTGCCGGTTTCGTGGACACCGAGATAAGGTGTTTAGCGGAACTGGAGAGTTGGAATGCAGAGAAGGAAATCCGCCGCGAGTTCAAGCTTGAGGCGGTGAGATTGATCAAGGATCGGGGCGTAGCGATGGCCAAGGCTGCCCGCGACCTCGATCTCCCACGGAATGTGCTGCGACCTGAGGCTGATGCCGGCGTGCAGCGTAGATGTTCGTGCGTGCAGGCGCACCGAAGAAGGCAAACGCCTTGTCATGCGCGTCGAACACAATCTCATGCGTCTCGCGCGGAGCGTCAGCCGCTCACGCTCGGGCTTGTCTTGGTTGAGGCAGCAGGGCATCAAGCTGGTCCTGCCAGGTTCCGATCGTCGGCTTCGGCTGCCTACCGCGCTCGTAGAGGAACGACGTCTTATCGGCTAGGATCTTAGGAGTAATGTCCGGAGACCGAATCCCTGCACGACTTGGCCCAGGAGGTCATCGAAACGCTCGTTGCGGCGATTAACCTGGGGTACCACCGCAGCGGCCGTGGACGTTGAGGATGTCCTTCAGGCCAGCATAACATTGCACTATGCAAAAATATATTGCGAAGCAAAAACGCCTCCTATTTCGTACCGGCCTAAGGAAAAAGTGGATCCGCGTGGAAGGGAGGCCTATTTCCAACGTTTGCGGTTCTTCCTTGTGAATGTCGAAGCAGTGGCTGTTCAACAAAGCAGGCGCTGGCCATCTCAAAACGCGATGGCACCGTCCGGGACATTATATTGGCGAATTGAAGACTGGTTGGCGCATATTTGCAGAGCGGAGAAACGCAATTCCGGCGCCAAGGTCGTCCGATACCCACAATAGGCTGAACAATGAGCAAGGCACCACATCTCACGTTTGATCTGCATGAGTACGGCGTGAGCAGGGGGCATCTTGTTGTCCCGGGAGGTGCCGACCGTGGGGAGCTTTCGCTCCCGGTCTTCAGTCTCAATCGAGGAGAGGGACCGCGCCTTCTTGTAACCGGTGGAAATCATGGCAATGAATTGGAGGGGCCAATTGTCGCGCGACGGATTATTGATTGGCTGGCGGAAGCACAAACCTGTGGAAGGGTTATCGTCTTACCGGTGCTCAATCCATTGGCCGTGCAGGCGTGGAGCCGCAATACTCCGCTCGACGGGTTGAATCTCAATCGCGTCTTTCCGGGCCGTGCCGATGGATCAGTGACCGAACGAATCGCGGACGCGGTTTCGCGCGTATTGTTGCCAATGGCCGACACCGTATTTGACCTGCACAGCTTCGGACCAACTTGGCATTTTCCACCGGCGGCCACGACGCACCCCATTGCCGATCTCGATCTCATGGCCAGGACGGTGAGAATGGCGGAAGCGTTCAACTTGCCTTTGACATTGGTCTGGCAACACAACGACACGGCTGGAATGTTTGATATCACGGCCCAAAACGAGGGCAAGGTATTTGTTTGCACTGAATTCGGAGGGGGCACGGTCGGCGCGGACAATCTCGCGATCTACGAGGCTGGAGTACGCAACGCGCTCATGGCGCTCGGGCTGGTCGACGGTAAAGCCGAGTGTCCAACGTTCCGTCAACAGAAGTCCACCCAAACACTCGAAACGCGTCCGTCCGATGAGTTGAAATCGCCTGCACCGGGCATCTTCGAACCTCGCTGCTCGGTGCTGGATGAAGTGAAGCAGGGAGATCTCGTAGGCGTCCTGCATCCGATGGATTCGCTATCAACGGAGTCCATTGACATTCGCGCACCAGGGCCATCCATCGTCTTAGGCATAAGATCGGGGGCGCATGTCGACGTCAACGAGGCAGTAGCGCTCGTTGCGCGGCCGCTCAAACTCTGAGTGTCGGACGCGCATCGAACTCCTGACTGAATCAGCAGGAAAAGGAGATAAGATGCCGGTGCCTCTTAGATTAGTGAGCTGGCTGTTTAAAAAGCCCCACTGTGCGCGACGAAGTCTGCTTCGTCGGCAACAAACCTCTCGACGACGGCGCGCTATACCCATGTGGCAACAGGCACGATCGCCAGGACGCAAAGCCCGCTCGACCGCCTGACGCTGGAGTTGGTGCCGCCCGCCCGAGTCCCAGCGAAGCGCTCCGAGCTCCGAGCTAGGTAGCGGATATCTTCCGTCGCCACGATCATGCCTATCGTGTTGCCCATGACGGCCATCTCGGCCGCGTCGAGCGTCGCGCTATGTCCGCGAAAGAGCTCTGCCGAGCTGCGGCGCTTCGGGGTCATGTCGAGGCCTGTGAGGACTGCGCACACGCCTGCGTCTCCTATTGCTTTCGGAAGAAGCGTCTGGCAGCTAAGCCAGTCCCCATCGGGAGAGAGCGCCGCCGGGGACGAGGCAATGAAGGTGCGGATGATGGGTGAGCGCCTGGCCCCATGTGTGAAGAATGGCCAGGAACCCGATCTTACCGCCGAGGTACAGCGGATCGGCGGCGATGGTCTTGAGCGTTGCGGCGACGGCGTCGAACAGGATGGCATAGACGACAGCCTAATCGTGAAGGCGATCTCGGCGACTTCGGCCGGCACCGTGAACACGACGTGGAAGGTAAGGCACCGGCGAAGATCGGCCTGACGGTCGGCGAGTCACTGTTCGCGCGTCGCGCTCTGACACTTGGGACAATGCCGGTTGCGGCAGGAGCGATCCATGTCCTCTCCCGTCTATTCCAGCGGCTGTTCCTCTGGCGGCTCCATGCGGCCTATGCGGGTGGGCGACTACGCTTCTCCGGCACGCTCGACGGGATCGGTCAGGCCCATGCCTTCACGGCCGCGATCCGGCAGCTTCGTCGCAACAACTGGATCGTCTATGCCAAGCCGCCGTTCGGCTCCCCCGAGCAAGTCCTCGCCTATCTCGGCCGCTATATCTACATTATGGCTTCCTCGCCAATGGATGCCGTCCCGACCCGACACGTCATCATCCGGCAACTCGCGGTGGCGATGAAGGCCGCTCCGACAGCCGCAGCCGGCGAGACCACCAAGGAGGCTCCAGCGCTTTGACCCACCGGTCTGACCCTGCTGTGGCGGCATTCTGCGCACACCGCCACGCTAGCGCGATGGCGTATTTTTGGGCCGTCACGACCGCAGCCGGATACCTCATAAGGACAGGACACCGCCCCAGCATCGATCGTGCCAGCATCGCGGCATCAGGGTCGACGGACGCAATGACCCCCACATCATAATCTTCCCAGTGACTACTCAGACAGCCATCTCGGTCTTAGATGAGGCCGATATACAAACTGCATTTGACGGAAGGCGCCGGGCGATTGATTTTGATGAAGGCGCTAAGTCGCCTCGCCGATAATTTGGGAACAACAGATGCACAGCGTTGAGACTTTCCGGGATTTGCAGGGCGAGGCAGCCGAGTGGCGCCGCTACCTCCACCAGAATCCCGAGCTCGGCTATGGAGTTCACAACACGGCTAGCTTCGTCGCCGAGAAACTAGCTTCATTCGGCATCAATCATATCGAAACGGCGATCGCAGAAACCGGTATTGTCGCAATCATTCAGGGCGAAGGCGGAGACGGACCGACGATCGGGCTGAGAGCCGACATGGACGCCCTGCCGATCCTAGAAGCCTCAAGCAAGCCCTGGTCTTCTCAAATACCGGGCAAGATGCACGCGTGCGGCCATGACGGTCACACGGCCATGTTGCTGGGTGCGGCGAAATACCTGGCAAAGACGCGCAACTTCAAGGGCTCCGTGGCCCTGATCTTTCAGCCGGCGGAAGAAGATGGACTGGGCGGTCAAAGGATGGTCCAGGAAGGCATCATGGAGCGGTTCGAGATTTCCCAGGTTTTTGGGATGCACAACTCGCCGGGCCTAGACGTTGGCAAGTTCGCGATTTGCGATGGCCCTACCGCTGCCGCTCTTGATGAGTTCGACATAATCGTCAAGGGCAGGGGGGGGCATGCAGCCAGTCCGCATCGGACCATCGATCCAATCGTTATTGCCGCACAAATCGTCCTCGGCCTCCAGACTTTGATCTCGCGGGGCACGGACCCGCTCGATTCCCTCGTTATTTCTGTCACCAAGCTAGAAGCCGGCACAGCATACAACATTATACCAGAATATGTTAATATATCCGGGACCGTGCGGTCCTTCGCATCCGAACTCAGAGAATATGCTGAACGACAGATCAGAAAATGCGCCGAAGGCATAGCGCAAGGATACGGCGCGGAAATTGAGTTTAAGCATCGGCGGCTCGAACCCTGCATGGTAAACCACACGGAAGCGACTAACGTGGCGATAAAGGCGGCATGCGGTCTCGTCGGATCTGAGTCCGTTAACGATAGGCTGCGACCCAGCATGGGAGGTGAGGATTTCGCTTACATGCTTGAGGCTCGGCCCGGATCTTACATTGAGCTCGGCAATGGCCCGACCGCTGCATTGCACAACCCGGCGTATGACTTCAATGACGAAGCGCTGCCCTATGGCATCGGCTATTGGGTGAACCTGGTCGATACGACGCTGGCGGCCCGTGATTAAGGCCGTACCACTGAATTGCGAAACAAAGAAGGAATCCCGTCCAGCGACGGCATTTTGAGGAGGAACGAACAATGAGCATGCCAATTAACCGCAGACGTTTCATGCATGGAGCATCCGCTATCGCGGTAGGTGCGATGTCTTACCAGTCCCGCCGCGCTGCTGCTCAGTCCTCGGGCGAACTGAAGGTCGCGCTCAATGGTGGCGATTACGCAAAGGCGTGCATCGAAGCCTATGTAAAGCCTTTCGAAGCCGAGACGGGAATAAAGGTGACTGCGGTTGCTGAAGAAGTCCCCACAGCCACGCTTGAGCTGATGGTGTCGACCAATAGCGTTTCTGTGGACGTGATCCCTGTGTCCGCGAACACAGCTGTCAAAGCTCCTGAGAAGCAGCTCCTGGAGAAGATCGATTATTCCATATACAAGAAAGACGAGTTGGATGCGATTATAGACTTCACCAAGAATGACTATACGGTTGGGTCGATCGTCTACGCATTCTGTATGGTTTACAATACCGAGAAGTACCCAGTTGGCAAACCGCGGCCGACCACCTGGGCAGAATTTTGGGATGTCAGCAGGTATCCCGGGGTTCGCACGTTGTCATCCGGCGTGTACGGTTCAGGGGGCCCATGGGAAGAAGCTCTGCTGGCGGACGGTGTGCCTGCTGATGCCCTTTATCCCTTGGATATCGACCGGGCTTTCGCCAGCTTGAACAAGATTAAGCCGCACATCCGCAAATGGTTTGTTACCGGATCCGAAAACCAGCAGTTGCTGCACGACAAGGTTGTCGATCTCGCGCAATCCTACGACGGCCGGGCGGTTGCATTGGTGGATCAGGGCGCGCCAGTTGAGGTCAATCGAAACCAACAAAAGGTGACTTGGGAAAGTTGGGGGATTCCAAAGGGCGCCAAAAATCTGCAGAACGCACAGAAATTCATTGAATTCATCACACGCGCCGATAGGCAGGCCGCATTTGCGCTGCTCATACCTTATGGCCCGGCGAACCGAAATGCGTATAAACTGCTTCCGGTCGATGTCGGACGAAAATTCGCCAGCAACCCTGATTACCTGAAGTCTAGCATAGTGATGGACTCCAAGTGGTATACTGCGGCAGGATCAGACGGCGTGACAAACGAGGAGCGGCTTGTCCAGCGTTGGAACGAGTGGATTCTTCAGTGATCGCCGATCAATGAGTGTCTGGGGAAGGCGGCCAGATGGTCGCCTTCCTGACTGAGGAATGGATTGAGCCGCCTCGGCCGGCATCCTGCTTCGAAGCAATGTGCCAGGCCGCCGCTTTCGTGTCGCGTGTTGGAGGATCAATCATGACCTTGCATCTCAAAAGCACCCCCCTGCCAATGGCCAAGGATGAAGCATTGGAAATGAGTTCGGCTTCGGCGCAGATTGAGTTCTGCAACGTGACCAAGATGTATGGCGCGGTCGCTGCGGTGAAGAACTTGTCACTTGAGGTTCGTCGCGGCGAGTTTTTGACTATTCTCGGGCCAAGCGGTTCGGGCAAGACCACTGCGTTGATGCTGCTCGCCGGGTTCGTAGCGCCTACGGAAGGAGACATCCTGATTGGTGGGAATTCGGTCGCCTCGGTACCGTCCTACCGGCGCGACCAGGGCATCGTCTTTCAGAGCTATGCATTGTTTCCGCACCTCACAGTGCGCCGGAATCTGGAATTCCCGCTCGAAATGCGCGGCGTCAGGGCCGCCGAGAGGGCAACGCATGTCGATCGAATGCTTGAGCGCGTACACCTTAAGGATTATGGCGGCCGGATGCCATCGCAACTAAGCGGGGGCCAGCAGCAGCGCGTAGCGCTTGCGCGAGCGCTGATAGCCGATCCGCCGATCCTCCTGCTCGACGAGCCACTGGGCGCCCTTGACCGCAATCTTCGTGAGCAGATGCAGGGCGAGATCAAGAGCCTGCACAGAGAGTTTGCCAAAACCACTGTATGCGTCACGCACGATCAGGAGGAGGCGCTGACGCTGTCGGACCGCATCGTCGTCATGCGCGACGGTCGAATCGAGCAAACCGGTGCACCAGAGGCTCTCTATGACCGACCCGCGACGCAGTTCGTGGCAAATTTTCTAGGCGACGCCAACATTCTCGAAAATTGTGGGTTCAAAGTCGACTCCGATGCCGTGCCGCCTGCCGGCGCCGTCGCGATGCTTCGGCCAGAACGTATCTGCGTAGCCGCTCGCGCGGCTCCTATGCGAGCCGACTCTGACCAAAGACAGTCTGTCGCCGGCACTGTCGCAGACATGATTTATGCCGGCCCGTTGCGGAAATACTATGTGCGCGCCGGGAACAGTGTGCTGATTGTGCGCGAACACGTTGCCGCGGGCCAACAGATCTTTCGAGCTGGCGATGAGGTACGTCTCGACTGGTTGCGCTCAGACGTTCGCTTTGTCAGTGCGTGAGGCGCCGAAAAGGGAAATCGGGATGAAGACGTTTCAGAAACTGGGCCGAATGCCCATCGTGCTCACGGCCCCCGCCATCGCTGTGCTGCTCGTCGTATTCGGCATTCCGATCATCCTGCTCTTCCTGACCAGCCTCAAAGCGCCCGCCTTCTCGCTTGCCAACTACCGGTCGTTTTTCAGCCAGCCGGCGAACATCCGTGTGCTCTACCAGACCCTCGAGATCAGCGGGTTGGCCACGGCAATCTGCCTCCTCGTCGGCTACCCTACGGCCTATCTGATCGTGGCGGCATCGAAGAGGCTGCGCATGGCTCTCATCTTGGTCGTCGTCATCCCCTATCTGACCAGTCTGCTAGCGCGCACCTATGCGTGGATCGTGATCCTCGGCGACAATGGCTTGATCAACAATCTGCTGCTCGAACTTGGACTGATCTCCAGTCCTCTCGAACTCATCTATAACCGCTTAGCCTTGTATATCGGTATGGTACACATCATGCTGCCGATGATGATCCTGGCACTGGTTAGCGTCATGATGGGTATCGATAAGTCGCTCATGACAGCCGCCCGTAGCATGGGCGCGCGCCCGTTCACCGCCTTCTGGCGGGTATTCTTCCCGCTCAGCATGCCGGGCGTGCGCAGCGGCTGTCTGTTGGTCTTTGTGATCTGCCTCGGCTTCTACATCACGCCCGCAGCCCTTGGCGGGTTGGGTGACGCCATGCTTTCCACCTTCATCGCGTCGCAGGTCCAGACTTTCTTTGACATGGGGCGTGTCGCCGCATCGGCCTTTATCCTCTTGGCGGTCGCTATCGTCGTGCTCTCCACGTTCGGTCTTGATCTTTCTGGCACACAGGGACGAGCGGCGCAACCGGCGCGAAAGTCTTGGACCAATCGACTGCCGGTTTTCGGCGGTTTTAAACGCCATCTAGACGAGATTTTTACTCCGCGTCGTGCGAAACGTTGGACGACGCATCTCTACCAAGCTGCCGGTCAAAACAATTGGTCGAAGATTGTCGGCATTATATTCCTAGTGTTGGTCATTTTCTACTTGCTGGTTCCGGAACTACTCGTCGTCATCATGTCGTTTAGCGCGGGACAGTTTTTGCAATTTCCGCCCCCAGGCCTTTCGCTGCAGTGGTATCGCGCCTTCTTCAGCGATCCGTCGTGGTATGGCGCCGCCTGGACCAGCATCCAGATCGGCATTGTGACTACTATCCTATCCACCATCCTTGGCACGCTTGCGGCTTACGGCCTCAATCGCAGTCTTCCGCGGCTGCGCAGTATCTTGACCATGGTGATCCTGACGCCTATCACCTTTCCGGTTATCGTCGTGGCAATAGCGACCTATCTCGGGCTGCTCAAACTCGGGCTGCTCGGCTCGATGACTGGCATCGTCTTAGCGCATACCATCGGCGCTATCGGCTATGTCGTCGTGATCGTGTCCGCCACGCTGGCGAATTTCGATCCCGCGCTGGAACGGGCGGCCATGAGCATGCGGGCAAATCCTTTGCGGACTTTCATTAGGGTAACGTTGCCTTTGATCAGGCCTGGTATTATTGGTGGCGCAGTGTTCGCGTTCCTCGCCTCCTTCGACGAGGTCGTCGTCACATCTCTGGTAGCCGGATTCTCAATCCGCACATTGCCATTGAAGATGTGGGAGAATATTCGCAACCAGATCGATCCTACAATTGCCGCTGTGTCATCGCTATTGATCCTCATCCCGGTACTCTGTCTAATCGTCCTCTACGTCGCGGGGTGGCGATCGACGCCTAGCCTTCAGCGCGCGGGTCCAGCAGCTGCGGCTTGAGATAGCGCCTTCAGTGTCAGAGGTGGGTAGACTGTAGCGTGAAGCTGCTCTCGATCCATGCATCAGGACAAGGATCTAAAGGCCTCAATTCGGCGCTGGCGGCGGGGATGTCATTCGGGGCGATCTACAGCCGTCCACCTTTCGACGGGGTCCACTTCCAGCCAAGCGGCATGCAAGGGTATCGTCATCTGTCATCTGAAAACGCGATGGTACCGATCGTGACTTTATGTTGGTGAATTCAAGACCAAGTGGCGCATACTTGACGCGCAGTGATTAGAACTGCATCCGCCCGTCAACGCAAAGTGAAGTGCAGTGCAGTGCAGATCAAAGACGTCCTTCTCGCGCCTGAAAATTGTAGATTGCTACCCCACCTCGACTACGGGACAGGGCGCTTCCCCGTTCCATGTGGGTTGCTGCGGAGGCGTAGCCGCACCGCGCGCCAGCTATCTGGCTGAAGGATCGGGGCCACGCGGTGTACGAACCGATCCGAATTACCGGGCGGCGCGCGGGAACTTTCGGCAATTTCGTGCAACTCCTGTACGTCAAATAGAGGGCCCGGCATGCGCGGCTATTCGGTTTTTTCCATCCTGCGCAATGGGCTCGCCGGCCAAAGGTACTGGCGGCGCGCCTGGCGCGCTCCCGATCCGAAGCCGGCCTATGATGTTGTCATTGTAGGCGGCGGCGGACACGGCCTCGCGACCGCATTCTACCTCGCCGAGAACCACGGCATACGCAACGTCGCCGTGCTAGAGAAGGGCTACGTCGGCGGCGGCAATGTCGGCCGCAACACCACTGTCATTCGCTCTAACTACCTGCTCGACGGCAACACCCAGTTCTACGAGTTCTCGATGAAGCTCTGGGAGGGCATGTCGCAGGCGCTGAATTTCAATGTCATGTTCTCGCAGCGCGGCATGCTCATCACGGCCCATTCGGCCGACCAGCTCGATGGCTTCGGCCACCGCGCCAATATCATGCGGCTGAACGGCATCGACGCCGACATTCTCGACCGCGACGAGGTGCGGCGGCTCGTCCCCTACCTCGATTTTTCCGAAACGGCGCGTTCCCCGATCCATGGCGCGATCTTGCAGGGCCGCGCCGGCACGGCACGTCATGACGCGGTGGCCTGGGGCTACGCGCGCGCCGCCGACGACCATGGTGTCGACATCATCCAGGGCTGCGAGGTAACGGGTTTCGTCCGTGACGGCGAGCGCATCGTCGGCGTGGAGACGACAAAGGGCCGGATTGGGGCCGGGAAAGTAGGGCTTGCGGTGGCGGGTCACACATCGGTCCTCGGCCGGAAGGCGGGCCTCGACCTGCCGATCGAGAGCCATGTCCTGCAGGCTTTCGTGACGGAGCCGATCAAGCCCCTTGTCCACCAGATCGTGGCCCACGGCACCGAGCATTTCTACGTCAGCCAGTCCGACAAGGGTGGGCTGGTCTTCGGCGGCGGTCTTGACGGTTATAATTCTTATGCTCAGCGCGGCAATCTCGGGATGGTCCGCGAAGTCGCGGAGGCGGCAGTCGCGCTAATGCCCTGCATTTCTCGCCTGCGCATTTTGCGCCACTGGGGCGGGGTGATGGACATGACGCCGGACGCCAGCCCCATCATCTGCTCAACGCCAGTCGACGGGCTCTACCTAAACGGTGGCTGGTGCTATGGCGGCTTCAAGGCCACCCCGGCCTCAGGATGGTGCTTCGCGCATACCATCGCCACCGGAAAGGCGCATCCGCTCAGCGCCGGCTACAGCCTGGACCGTTTCCGCACCGGCCGCACGATCGACGAGGCCGGCGTCGGGCCGTTCGCCTGGCTGCAATAACCGAGAGACCCAAGACCATGCTACGCATCGAATGTCCCTACTGCGGTCCGCGCGACCACGACGAGTTCCGCTACGGCGGTGACGCGTCGGTCATCCGTCCTGTCCACGACGACGCGGATTTCGAGGCCTGGTACCGTTACGTCTTCGTGCGCGAGAACCCGGCCGGCCCGCATCGCGAGTACTGGCAGCACGTGATGGGCTGCCGTCAATGGTTGGTGGTCGGGCGCGATACACGCAACCACGAGATTTCCTTGGCCCGGTCCGCACGGGAGGCGCGCGCATGAGGCGGCTCAAGGATGGCGGTCAGATTGATCGTTCGCAGCCGGTTGCGTTCACCTTCGACGGAAAGGCGATGGCTGGTTTCCGCGGCGACACGCTCGCGTCGGCGCTGCTGGCGAACGGCGTGAGCCTCGTCGGCCGCAGTTTCAAGTATCACCGCCCGCGCGGAATCTATTCGGCCGGGCCCGAGGAGCCGAATGCGCTCATGACTTTAGGAACCGGCGGGCGGCGCGAACCGAATCTGCCTGCGACCACGGTGGAACTGGCGGACGGCCTGGTTGCCGAAAGCCAAAACCGCTGGCCATCTCTCAAGTTCGACGTCCAAGGCATCAACGGCTTGTTCTCGCCGTTCCTGTCGGCGGGCTTCTACTACAAGACCTTCATGGGTCCGACCCGGCGGGCCTGGATGTTTTACGAGCACTTCATCCGCAAGGCGGCGGGGCTCGGCCGCGCGGGGAAAGAGCCCGATCCTGACCGCTACGAAATCCGTCATCTGTTCGCCGATGTGGCGGTGATCGGGGCCGGACCGGCGGGACTTTCGGCCGCGCTTGCTGCGGGCGAGGCGGGCGCCAGGGTGGTTCTCGTTGAGCAGGATTTTATGGAGGGGGGCTGTCTTCTGTCGGAGCCGGCGGACGGCGAGGCCCGGGCCTGGCTTTCCGTAACGCTCGCACGGCTCGCCGACATGCCAAATGTTTCGATGATGACGCGCACCACCGCGTTCGGTGCCTATGACAGCAATGTGCTCGGGCTCGTGGAGCGGCACAGCTCAGCAACCACCGATCCGGCGAAAGGCGAGGCGCGCCAGATAATGGCGCTTTTGCGGGCGAAAACGATCGTCTACGCTACGGGGTCGATCGAGCGGCCGCTTACCTTCGCCAACAATGACCGGCCCGGCATCATGCTGGCCTCCGCGGCGCGGACCTATCTGAACCGCTTTGCCGTAGTTGCGGGTACGAGGGTGATGGTCGCAACCGGCAACGACAGCGCCTATTCCGCAGCCTTTGACCTCGCGGCAGCCGGGGCCGAAGTGACGATAGCTGACAGCCGCGCGGAACCGACACATGAACTTTTGGAACAGGCGCGCCACTGTGGCATTGCCGTCCGCAGGAAATCGCTGATCTCCAATGCTTTGGGGCGTTATGCTGTACGCGCTGTTACGCTTTCCGAACCGGGCGGTACGATTACGCTGAAATGCGACTTGGTCGTGGTCTCGGGCGGTTGGTCGCCGACGATGCATCTGACCTCCCATCTTGGGGTAAGGCCGGTATATCGCGAGGACATAAACGCTTTCGTTCCCGGAAAGCTCGGAGCGGGGCAGTTCGTGGCCGGCGCTATGACAGGAGGCTTCATCATAGCCGGCGCCATCGAGGAGGGACATCGCGCGGGGGCAGAGGCAGCTGCGTTGTGCGGCGCAACGAAATCCGTCCAGCCGCCCTTTAGCCTCGATGACGCTGGACCTAATGATAGCCCGCTCCTCGCGCCTCACTTCGTGGGGGGAAAGGATGGTAGCCAGGCTGGGCGGCCGGAGCATAGTTTCCCCCTTCGATCGGCGCAGAGGGGGTTCGGGAACCCAAAGGCGGAACTTATCAAAGGCAAGGCCTTTATCGACCTGCAGATGGACGTAACCGTAAGTGACGTCGCGCTGGCGCATCGTGAGGGGTATGAGTCGGTCGAGCATCTGAAGCGCTATACGACGCTTGGGATGGGCACCGATCAGGGCAAGACAAGCAATCTCAGCGCGATTTCCGCCATGGCCGGTCTGCGGGGGATGGCGGTTCCGGACGTTGGCACGACTACATTTCGGCCTCCCTATACACCAGTTGCCGTTGGTGCGCTGGCTGGGCGCAGCCAGAGCCATCTTTACAAGCCGTTCCGGCGCACGCCAATGCATGACTGGCATGTCGCCAACGGTGCGCAGATGCTTGAGACCGGTGCCTGGATACGGCCCTGGTTCTACCGTGCTTCCGGCCGCGATGTGGATGAGGCCTATGTCGCGGAGATGCGGATGGTGCGCGAGGCGGCAGGGCTGATGGACATCTCCACGCTCGGCAAGATCGACATACAAGGGCCGGACGCGGCTACCTTCCTCGAACGCGTCTATGTCAATGGTTTTGCCAAACTGCCGATCGGCCGCGCGCGCTACGGCATCATGCTGCGCGACGACGGCATCGTCTTCGACGATGGCACAACGACCCGGCTCGGCCAGCGGCACTTTCTTATGACGACATCGACCGCGAAGGCCGCGGACGTAATGGCCCGGCTCGAATTCCTGCTCGATACCGCCTGGCCAGACCTGCGCGTGTCGGTGACCTCGGTCAGCGACGAATGGGCTGCGATGTCAGTTGCCGGTCCGAAGAGCCGCGATATCGTCGCCGCAGCGTTTCCCGACCTCGACGTCTCCAACGCGGCGCTGCCGCATATGGGACTGATCGAGGCAAAGTATAACGGCCGGCCCTTGCGCATCATCCGCCTCAGCTTTTCCGGCGAGCGGGCTTACGAGATCTATGCCGGCGCGAGCGTGGGCAAGGAGGTGTGGTGCCGGCTAATAGAGGCCGGCGCGCCTTTTGGCCAGAAGCCTTACGGCGTCGAGGCCCTGGGCGCCCTGCGCGTCGAGAAGGGGCATGTCGCGGGACCGGAGATCGACGGCAGGACGACGCTCGACGACCTCGGACTCAGCCGCATGGCGGGCAAGCGCAGCGGCTATGTGGGCGATGTGCTTGGCCGCCGCGAAGCCTTCAGCGACCAGGCGCGCCCGCGGCTTGTCGGGCTGCGCAGCCTCGAACCGGGCAAGCCATTGCGCGGCGGCTCGATCCTGTTCAGGCCTGGCGAGCCGATCCATGGCCACGGTCTCGGCCGTATCACCTCGGTGACCTACAGCCCCACGTTGGACGCGTGGGTCGGGCTGGGACTGCTTGCCCGGAATGCCGCGGAGGAGGGCACCGAGATCGTCGCAACTTATCCCATGAAGGGCCAGACGGTTCGGGCCCGGATAGTCTCGCCTATATTCCTCGACCCGAATGGGGAGCGGCTGCATGACTGATGGTTCGAACATGGCCGGGTTCGAAATGGCGGCTTATGACTGCTCTATCCTCCAACTCGAGGGATGGGATGGCGCGATGGCACAATTTGAGGTGGTCCTGAATAGGATACTGGGCGGGCCGCTGCCGAACAAGGTCGGCGACACTGCTCGTCATGATGAGTGGCTCGTCATCCGCATTGCGCCGCGCCGGTTCTGGCTGCTTTGCGACGGCCCGCCGCCTGTTATCGACGTCGACATGGAACGCGGCTGCGCACTCCCGCTCGGCGAGGGCAGGGTTCGGGTCCGGCTTTCCGGCAGGGGCCTTAAACAGGTGCTGGAGCGGTGCGTCACGGCGGATTGGGAGACACTGGGAGATGGACGGGCAGTCCAGGTCGGTCTCGATCGCATGCCGGTGCTGCTGCTGCGCAGGAGCGGGTTCGAATGCGACCTCCTCGTCCCGCGCAGCCTCAGCAAGGGCTTGATGGAGTGGATTGCCGACGCCTCCGCGGCCGGTACCTGACTTACCGCCTCGAACCGGGCGACGTGGGCTGCCCACCTAGCCAAATGAACAATCGGGGTTCTAGGCGCCTTTGAAGAAAGCAAAACCAATTGATCGCCTCCTGCGATCGCCATTTACCAAGATAGGAGAAAGCTGCTCATGCCCACATCTAGTCAACAGGGACGCGTACCTGGATTTAGTCAGCAGGAATACCGCGAGCGCACTGCTCGGCTGCGACAGCAAATGGCGGCGCGCGGAATGGATGCGCTGCTTGTCATGAACGAGAATAATATGAACTACCTCACCGGTTATGACGGATACTCGGAGTACGTTCCGCAGCTCGCTCTCGTGTGTCAAGAAGATGAAGATCCGTGGCTGATTTTGCGCGAAATCGACACTTTGTGTGCAACGCCCACCTCATACCTACCGCAGTCGCGCATTCTCAGTTATCCAGAGAAGTACATTGGGTCGAGCCAGCGAACGGCATGGGAGCCGATTGGCGATCTAATCCGCGAGCGCACTAAGTCGAGCCGAATCGGGGTCGAACTGACGGCCAAGACGTTTGGAGTGAAAGACCATGCCGCCCTCGGTAACAGCTTGGACGCATCGAAGTTTATCGATGCCGATGGAATGATTGCTAAGCTGAAGAAGGTAAAATCACCAGCCGAGCTTGCGTACATGGAGCAGGCCGGAAAGATTGTGGACAGGGCCATGCAGGTGGGCCGGCTCGAGATTGCTTCTGGAGCGCGCGAATGTGACGTGGGCGCCGCTATAGTGAGTGCTTTGGTCAAAGGCACTCCAGAAATTCCCGGGGGTGTTTGCGCCTTTCCAACTATGCCGGTTGGCTCTCCCGCCAACGCACCGCACCTTTCGTGGTCCGACGCAAACTATAAGATGGGCTGTCAGACTAATTTCGAAATTGGCGCTTTCCGACACCGCTATGCCTGCGCCTTGTCACGGACGGTTTTTTTGGGTGAGCCGACCGCTCGGGCTCGGCACTTACATCAAGCCGCTTTGGACGGTTTCCTCGCAGAGGTCGAAACGATACGGCCGGGAGTTACGTGCTCTGAAGTTTCGCAAGCGTTCCAGCGCGCCTTTAAACCATACGGTGTGCGTAAGGAATCCCGGAGCGGTTACTCCATCGGCCACGGTTGGGTCGACAGCGGAATCAGCTTCCAGGAGGACGACCACACCGTGATTGAACCCAACATGACCTTCCACGTCCTCATCGGCATTTTTGAGAAGGATGACGGCTACGTCTTCAGTGAGACTGTCAGAGTGACCGAGAACGGCGCGAAGTCGCTAAGCACCATGTCCCGTGACCTGCTGGTAAATTGCTGACTTTTCAGGATTGCAATGCCGGCGTAGCGCCAATACGTTGCGCCGGCATTAACATCACCAAGCTGCGCTGGTTGTGCGTCTAACACTTGTTTCGCACGGGCGACCTTTTTGAGGAAGGGTTAAACAAGACACGGCTAGTGCGTGGCCGAGCCAATCCTTGGCTCGACGTCGTCGTGCAGGCAGAGATCTGGACCTGCTGATGCGACCACAGCAGCGGTTCCGGCCCACCCTGAAACGCTCGTCGCCTGCTCTTTTCCCGCCGCCTGCTGTGCGGCGTCCTCGCGCTGCTTGGCTTCACAGGAGCGTCCGCTCGCGTCCTTGGCTGCAGCTGCGGCCTAGCGGTTCGGCCGGCCCGGACGCGTCCCGTCACGGTCGGCCTCGCGGGGGATCGTGCTCCGCGACAGCGAAGAAGTGACGGGAAAATGATCGCGATCGGCTACGTGACCAAGCAGGAAATGCTGCATGGAAGTGCCAGCCCAAGACGCTCAGCGTCCGATAAGGCGATCGATGAACTGATCGATCGCTGACGCTTGTCACTAGAAACGAAGCTGAGGAAGCTCACCCCCATCCGCGACGAGCTCGACCGCAATCATCAAGGGCGAACTGCACCAGCGGCACGCTCACCTCGCCACAGCCTAATCGCGCTTATCCAATCAGGCTTGGCCCATCTCGCTTCTAGATGATGACAATATAGAATCTGTAATTGACGCAACCCGCCCGACGGTTGACTGTCAACGAAAGACGCGAACGGCGTTCGCTCGTCCTGCCATAATCGAAAACACAACCCCGCCAATAATCGAAAAGAAAAGGGCAGGATTACCGATCGATTCGGTTGCCTGTTCTGCGTGAAACGCACGTGGTCCAGTTTGAGACCGATACGGGCGAGCTATCCGGGATTCGGGTGGGGGGCTTTCGGTGAACCGAGGGGGTAGCTTTGGTGGAGTCGACATCGCACAGAATAAACGACGCGCCGGTCTTGCAGGTGTCGGACCTGCGGATTGTTTTCAGGACCCGCGGAACCACGATCCACGCCGTTAACGGCATCAGCCTTGAACTTCAGCCCAGCGAACTGCTTGGCGTCGTCGGAGAAAGCGGCTCTGGCAAGAGCGTTACGATGATGTCGCTCATGAAGCTTCTGCCGTCGCCGCCTGCCGAAATCGTTTCTGGAAGGGTGCGTCTCGGGTGCCGGGATCTTCTATCGCTCGACCAGAGCGAATTGCGTAAGGTCCGTGGCGGAGAGGTTGGGTTCATCTTCCAGGACCCGATGACGTCGCTCAACCCGGTCTTGACGGTCGGCTACCAGCTGATGGAGCCGTTAAGGAAGCATTTGGGTCTCAGCCGTGGCGAGGCGCGCAAGCGTGCGATCGGGCTTCTCTCCCTGGTCGGCATACCCTCGCCACAGGACAGGATAAGCGACTATCCCCACCAGTTCTCCGGCGGGATGCGCCAGCGGGTGATGATCGCTATTGCACTTGCCTGCGAGCCAAAGGTGCTCATCGCGGATGAGCCGACGACAGCGCTTGACGTGACGATCCAGGCTCAGATCCTGGAGCTCGTTAAGAAGCTCCGCCAGGAAATCGGCATGAGCATCATCTGGATTACGCATGATCTCGGTGTGGTAGCCGGGATCGCCGATCGGGTGATGGTCATGTACGGCGGACTCGTTGTCGAGTGCGCCGCTGTCGACGATCTCTACGCTAATCCCCGTCATCCCTATACACGCGCACTTCTAGAGACGTTACCGAGGCCCGACCAGGCGGGACAGGAGCGATTGAAGAGTGTCGTCGGCCAACCGCCGCACCTTACCGCCTTTCCGACGGGCTGCCCTTTCGCACCACGATGTACGCATGTCTTCGATCGCTGCCGCGTCGAGAGGCCGCCGCTGATGCCTGTGCGAGAAGGTCACAAAGCGGCCTGCTGGTGGGACATGACCGAGCAGAGGCCGCGCGACGATGTCTGAGCCAAGCATGCTCACAAGAGAAGCACAGCCTGGCCGGGACGACGTCCTGCTCCGCGTCAATGACCTGGCCGTGCACTACCCGACTTATCAGGGTGTCTTCGGGCGCCAAGCTAGCGCTATCAGAGCGCTGGACGGTGTGAACCTGGAAGTCAGGCGCGGCCAGACGCTCGGACTGGTGGGCGAGAGCGGGTGCGGCAAGTCGACGACAGGGCTTGCCATCTTGCGCCTTTGCGACAGTACCGGAGGCCGCATCGTGTTTGATGACGAAGACATCACGCATCTGAAGGGCAACAAACTGCGCCGGATCCGCCCGCGCATGCAGATGATCTTCCAGGATCCGCAGGCGTGTCTCAATCCGCGCATGACCGTCGGCTCGATCATCGCCGAACCGCTCAATGAGCACGGTGTGCTGAAAGGCGCGGAAAAGGAGAGGCGGATTCGTGAGTTGCTCGATTCCGTCGGTCTTAATCCGAGGTTCGCCAACCGCTATCCGCACGAATTTTCTGGCGGCCAGCGCCAGCGCATTGGGATCGCCAGGGCGCTCGCGCTCAATCCCGACTTCATAGTCTGCGATGAGCCCATTGCCGCCTTGGATGTCTCCATCCAAGCGCAGGTGGTCAATCTCCTCAAAGACCTTCAGGAACAGTTCTCGCTGACATACCTCTTTATCAGCCACGATCTTTCAATGGTCCGTCACCTCTGTGACGATGTCGCGGTGATGTATCTGGGCAAGGTGATGGAACTCGGCCCACGCGGGCTTGTCTACAAAGATCCAATGCACCCCTACACGAAGGCGTTGCTCTCCGCGGTCCCGGTCCCGGATCCGAGGGTCGAACGTGCGCGCCACCGCACCATCCTGACGGGTGACGTGCCGAGCCCCGCCAATCCGCCTTCGGGGTGTCGATTTCGCACTCGCTGCCCGGTCGCGTTCGACCGGTGCACGGTAGAGCAACCGGTCTGGCAAAAGGTGGCTGGCGATCGGTGGGTCGCTTGCCATAAAGCCGAGTGAAGCAGGGAAGCGAGATCCCTCGCAGGAAGTCTAGCGCGTCCACGATCGCAAAGAGGACGGTTTCAAGGCCGGAATAAGCCAGGCCGAGGTCTGAAAAAGAGGAGAACAACAAAATGTCTAGATTGAAACCACTTCTAACAGCGGGGGTCGTAGTGCCCCTACTCGTTACATCTGCGTTTGCCGAACGCGGCGCAGACGGCGTCGTCAACATCCTGAATTGGCAGGCGCCGTCGATGATGAATCCTTACCTCTCGGGAAGCGACAATGACACCATTCCTGCCTCGCTGGTGCTCGAGCCGCTGGCCGGCTATGATGAGAATGGCGAGCTTTTCTCGCGGCTTGCGGCGGATATCCCGACCATCGAGAACGGCGGCGTCTCCAAGGATCTGAAGTCGATCACCTGGACACTGAAGCCTGGTCTAAAATGGTCGGATGGCACGCCCGTTACTGCGAAGGACGTGGTCTTCACCGCCAACTACTGCATGGACCCAAAGGGCGGCTGCGCCCAACTTTCTAGATTCCAGGGCGTCGACAAGCTCGAGGCGGTGGGAGACCTGACCGTCAAAGTGACCTTCAAGGAGCCGACAGCAGTCCCCTATACTCTCTTTGTCAGCGCGAGCTCTCCAATTATCCAGGCCAGGCAGTTCGCGGACTGCCTCGGCGCCAAGGCCCCGACCTGCACGGGAGCCAATTTCTCTCCTGTCGGCACCGGGCCGTTTGTGGTCATTAACTTCAAACCGAGCGACGCGGTCCAGCTCAAGGCCAACCCGAACTACCGCGATTCGAACAAGCCCGCAGTCGCCGAAGTCAACTACAAGGGCGGAGGCGATGCGCTCGGGGCGGCCCGTGCAGTGCTGCAGACGGGCGAATATGACTATGCCTTGAACGTGCAGCTCGCTCCGGAGGTGCTGCGCAAAATGGAGAAAGCGGGCAAGGGCAAGGTGCTCTCGTCCTACGGGACGTGGGTCGAAACCTTATTCGTGAACCTGACCGATCCCTCGCCCAGTCTCCTGCCAGACGAGCGTTCGACGGCCAAGCATCCCAACCCAATCCTTAGCGATGTACGCGTGCGCAAGGCTTTGTCGATCGCACTGGACCGCGGCAGGTTGAGCGAGATCGGCTACGGCTCAACGGGCAAACCCACCTGTGACTGGATTCCGGCCCCGGCAAACTTCGCTGCCGGCAATGCTGAGTGCCTGACGCAGGATATTCCGGGTGCTGAAAAGCTTCTCGACGACGCGGGCTGGAAGCTTGGCCCCGATGGAATCCGGGAGAAAGATGGCAAGAAACTGAAGCTCACCCTCGTGACGACGACCAACTCTATCCGCAACCAGTTCCAAGCGATCATCAAGCAGTGGTGGCACGAGATCGGCGTCGACGTCGAATTAAAGAGCCTCGACACTTCTGTCATGTTCAGCAGCGATTCAACCAGCCCGGACACAGCCCAGAAATTCTATGCCGACGTCCAGATGTGGACCAACTACGCTAGCGGTACCGATCTCGGCTCATATGTAAAAACGTACACCTGCAGCCAAGCTCCGGGCCCGGACAACCAGTGGCAAGGCTGGAACATGCCTCGCTACTGCGACAAGGACTACGAGACGCTAGTGACAGAACTCGCCCGTACTGCTGACGTCGGGAAGCGCAGCGAGATAGTGAAGAAGCTCGATACCATGCTCGTAGACAGCTACGCGATCATGCCGCTGGTCTGGCGTGCCAACGTCTCGGCGATCTCCAACACGCTGGGCGGCCATGCCATGAACGCCTGGGACTCCGAGTTGTGGAACGCCCAGGACTGGCATCGTAAAAAGTAGGCTTGCCCGCGTTCTTGTAAGGGCGCTTGCCTTTCCATCTCCCATGCCGGCCGCGGATATTTATTGCCCGGCCGGCACCAATAGGTCCGGCGCATGCTTAACTATGCCATCCGACGAATGCTTGTCGCGGTCCCGACACTGTTCTTGATCAGTCTCGTGATATTCTCGCTGCTCAAAATGGCGCCGGGCGATCCGTTATCGCAGTTGCCACCTACCATTCCACCTGAAGTGCGCGCGAACATGCGCGCCGCTCTTGGAATCGACGAGCCCCTGATTGTGCAATATCTTCTTTGGCTGAAGCTATTCTTCGTAATCGAGCCGCTGCATGGCTTCGACGTTCTGTTCGGGACGCATTTTTCGGACGGTATGCAGCGTATTATCTCGTGGCAATCACGCGGCCCGGTCTTCAGCGTCATCGCCGAGCGGCTTCCGCAGACGCTGTTAGTCGTTGGTCTTGCCTATATAGTTGGGGTGCTGGTTGCTCTGCCGATTGGCATCATCTCAGCCTACAAACAGTATTCTGTGTTCGATCAGATTGGCACCTTCATTTCGATGCTCGGTCTGGCCGTGCCGCCGTTCTTCTCAGGCGTTCTGGCAATACTGATTTTCGCCGTCTATTTCGACTGGCTTCCGACCATCTACAACACCAATCTCGTCGTCACCAGCTGGAGCAGTTTCATGGAGCAGCTTCGGCAGATGGCGATGCCAGTGATGGTGCTGGCGGTTCAGACCACCGCCTCCGTCAGCCGCTATCTACGCTCGTCAATGCTCGACAATCTCAACCAGGACTATGTTCGCACGGCTCGCGCCAAGGGCATGGGCGAGGTCGCGGTCGTGTTCATCCACGTGTTGCGCAATTCCATGATCCCCGTCGTGACCGTAGTTGCGCTTGGCCTGCCTAGCGTTTTCGGCGGCGCCATCGTGACCGAACAGATATTCAAGGTAAACGGAATCGGCCAGCTTCTCATCGCCGCCATATACGCCAATGACGTGCCGATGGTGCAGACATTGGCTTTCATCTTCGCAGTGCTAATCGTCGGCTTCAACTTGATCGCTGATCTGCTCTACGGCTTGCTCGATCCCAGGATTCGCTATGACTGAGTTGCTTCGCGACACCGACCCGAAAGAAATCGCCGAGGCGCTCGTTTCGCAAACACGAGCTATCGATCCCAGCGCCGGCGTGGACCCTGTGTTGCTGGCGACGCCGTCGCGCAATCAGTGGTGGGACGTATGGGACCAGTTCAAGGCCCACAAGGGCGCGCTCGCCGGGGCTGCTGTCTTCTTCTTGATTGTCGTCGGTGTCGTCTTGGGCCCCTTCGTTTGGCGCGTGAGCCCCACCTATATCGACTTCACGACTTTGAACGCGGGATCAAGCTGGGTCCATCCGTTGGGCACCGACCAGCTTGGGCGCGATCTGCTCGCGCGGGTGATGACAGGCGGTCGGATATCAGTCGCCGTCGGCCTGACGGCGATGGTCATCTCGATTTTTCTCGGCACTTTTATCGGTATCGTTGCCGGTTATTTCAAGTCCCTTGATGGCCCGCTGATGCGGCTCACTGATCTTTTTCTATCATTGCCGGTGCTGCCACTGCTATTGATCGCAGTGATGCTGTTCCGCGAGGCGGTGGCAAACATTTTCGGAGTCGAGATGGGGAATTTCATCCTTATCGTGTCGGCCATCGGATTGACGAGTTGGATGCAAACTGCGCGCGTCGTTCGCGGCGAAGTTCTGGCCGTTAAGCGGCGCGAATTCGTGTTAGCATCGCGAAGCATCGGCGCGCCCCCGCGCCGGATTATCCGTCGTCATGTGCTGCCCAACATTATGTCGCCGATCATTGTCTCAAGCACTCTCCAAATAGCCGATGCCGTGATTTCGGAAAGCTTACTGTCGTTTCTTGGCCTCGGTTTTCCTCCGGATTTCCCGACTTGGGGGCGGTTGCTCTTTGACGGAATCGAGTACATTCAGGATTACCCGCAACTAGTGCTGTGGCCGGGCATTGCGATTTCGCTTACCGTACTCAGCGTCGCCTATGTCGGCGACGGCCTCAGAGATGCGCTCGATCCGCGACTGCGGCGATGATCCACGTTTGGTACCTGAAATAATACGACGAGAAGAACGTGCTTCCCGGCTGCGACTTGAGCGAGGCCTATGTCGCGGCGATGCAAATGTCGCGAACGGCCCGGCCAATGGCCATCTCCACGCCTCAAGACGAGGTCGAGGGACCGGACGCGGTTGAATTCCTCGGCAGGTCTATTTTAATGGCTTTACCAAGCTGCCGATCGGTCGCGCGCGTTACGGTGTAATGTTGCGCGACGATGGCACTCTCTTCGATGGAGGCACTACGATACGCTCGGCGAGCAAGTGCAAGGAAAGCCTTTCCGGCTCGATATCACGTTTGACGATTTCGAAATAATTTATATTGGCAGACTGAGCGAAGTACTGGATGGGCAGATATGGGTTGATCCATCCAGGATGATTGTTGATCCGCTGATTCTATCTTGGAAGGCGCTGAGGAACACATTTGATATGCGCACGGACATGGATAGAGAAGATGTTGCGCAAATTATCAAGGATCTATGCCTGTACACTTTCACTAGCACTTAAGAAGTTTATAAAGCGGGACGCAAATGCAGATCCATTACTGATGATGGGAAGCGCTGTTGGCGATCCGAAGTATCCCCGGATTGACAACGACAGAATGATGCTAGTGCCGAACTCATTCCGCTTCATGAGGATTATCTCTTCGCCGGCAAGGCCGCGTCGACAAGCACCTATATACCAACAGCTACTTGCAGCGATCAATAACCTCGAATCTGTGTGAGCAAACTATTCAGGTAATTGAGCAGGCTCCATTTCCAATATTTTTTTCGCTAAGGATGCCTTCGTTGACGCGGTTATGCGGAGCCGAAGCTGAACGGTGGGCTCAAGAAGGTTCGAAAGCTTCGTGCGCGAGATCGTCATTCGGCCGAATGGCGCTGCGGCCTTTGGAGCCAAGCCGCTGGGTAATTGAGCATTGAGCGAACAATCGCCTGTTTTGGCCGCTACCGGCGCGTAGTTCAGGGTTCGAGCAAACCCTCACGTCCGCTGAGCACTTTTCTTGGCGTCTGACTGCTCATGAGGCGCCTCGCATGGGTTTCAGTGTACTACCCTAGTTATTCTGGCTTTTTACTTAATAAAGTGGACGACCGTGCTAAAAGCAGGTGCCAGCCATCTCAAAACGCGATGGCACTGTCCGGAACATTATATTGGCGGACCCAATGCCAAGTGGCACATACTTGGCGGGTAGCGGATCGAACTGCATCCGCCCGTCAACGCCGTCCGACAGAAATCGAGCGAACTGAAGTGCAGATCAAAGACGTGCTCCTCGCGCCAGGAAACGGCGCGTTTTTCTACGACGATCAGGCAGCCATAAGAGCCGGTGCCTCGCAGGATGGTTTTATCTATGTGGGCGAACCCGTCACGCCCGACTTCAAATCCATTCGCGTTCCGGCATCTTCGCTGAGTGTCGGGCTCGTCCTTGCCGACGACACTGTCGTTTGGGGCGATATGATGAGCGTTCAGTATTCTGGTGCCGGTGGACGCGATGCTTTGTTTGAAACTGCTCAGATCTCGGATTTGACGTCGCGGGTTGTGGTGCCTCGGCTTATCGATGTCGATGCGTCTCGTTACCTTGATGCCTGCGCCAAGGTTTTCGAGCCCATCGGACACAAGCGGTTACCTCTCGCGATTGAGTACGGGATCAGCCAGGCGCTCCTACGCGCAGCAGCCCACCTTCAACGTACGACTATGGCGGAGATCGTATGCAGTGAATTTGACTTACCGCTGCCGACGCGCAGGGTCCCGATTTACTGCCAGAGCGGCGATGCTCGCGAAATCAACGTTGATAAGATGATCTTGAAGGCCGTGGATGTGCTTCCCCACGGCTTGTTTAACTCCCGGCAGAAATTTGGCGTCGACGGCCAGACCTTTATGGAGTTCGTGAGATGGGTTGCAACGCGTACGCACCAACTCGGCGGCCCGGGGTATCATCCGGTGCTACATTTCGATGTGTATGGCTGGATCGGTCAGGAAATCGGCCTGGAGCCCCAGCGAATTGCCGACTTTATCTGCAGGGTTGCAGACACCGTTCCCGATTTCACACTCAACATCGAGTCGCCGGCCGACTTTGGCTGTACTCAAGCTCAGATTGAGAACTACGCCCGGATCGTATCGATTTTGGATAGCCGCGGTTCTAAGGCGCGCATTGTCGTGGATGAGAGGTGCAATACGCTCGAGGACGTCCGGCTCTTTGCCGAAGCGAAGGCTGCGCATCTAGTTCAAATCAAGACGCCCGATGTCGGCTCATTGGCTGACACGGCACGTGCCGTGCTCCTGTGCAAGGAGAACAAGGTCGGCGCGTACGTTGGAGGAAGCTGTACCGAGACAGATCTCTCTGCCCAGGCTTCTGTTCACATATCGGTGGCCACCCAGGCAGACATGATGCTTGCGAAGCCTGGAATGGGAGTCGACGAGGCATTCTCGATCGTCGGCAATGAACAGAACCGGCTACTGGCGATGCTGAATCGTCGTCGGGCTCAAAACGAAATGTTAGATGAATAGCGCGGTGTGTAGCCATGCAGAACTGTCTTGAGGGGATCACCGTCGTTGCGGTGGAGCAGGCCGTTGCTGCACCGTATGCATCATCTCGCCTTGCCGATGCAGGCGCCCGTGTGATCAAGGTTGAGAGGCCTGAGGGAGACTTTGCCCGGAATTACGATAAGTTGGTGCGGGGGCAAAGCGCCTATTTCGTGTGGCTCAACCGGGGTAAGGAGTCAGTCTGCTTGGACTTGAGGTCGGAGACAGACCGTACTGTGCTGGACTCGCTTATCGCCTCTGCCGACGTCTTTATCCAGAATCTCAAGCCGGGCAGCATTGAGAAACTGGGTTTCGGGTCTGCCGATCTCCGCCGACGCTTTCCGCGGCTGATCACATGCGACATTTCGGGGTTTGGGGAGGGGGGGCCATTTTCCCACCTAAAGGCCTATGATCTCATCGTCCAAGCCGAAACTGGTCTGTGCGCGATCACAGGCAACCAGCAAGGACCCGCGCGTGTAGGGGTCTCTGTTTGTGACATCTCAGCGGGCATGACAGCGCACAGCGCTATTCTTCAGGCGCTGTATCACCGCGAGGTCACCGGTGACGGCACGAGCATTCAGGTGTCACTATTCGATGCCGTCGCCGATTGGATGAACGTGCCAATCCTACAAAACGACTATAGCGGGTACCAGACGGAACGCGCGGGCGTAAAACACCCTTCGCTGGCGCCGTATGGCGCCTATCGTTGCGCCGATGGCAAAGAGGTCATCTTTTCGGTTCAGAATGACCGTGAATGGGTGAATTTCTGCGAGAAGTTCCTGAAGCAGCCGGGGCTTACACGCGCACTTGGTTTTGCCGATAATATGGAGCGCCTCGGTCACCGTGCGCAACTCGATGAGATCATTGAAAGGCGGTTTTCTCAACTATCCTGCCACGAAGCAATGCACGAGCTTGAGGCGGCCGGCTTGGCATATGGCCGACTGAACGAAGTGGCGGATGTTTCAAAGCATCCACACATTCGCAGGGTTGAGGTCGACACACCTGAGGGAACGGTCGAGACGATAGCGCCAGCGGCAATCTTCAACTCTGAGCGCCCCTTGCTGCGCCCAGTCCCGGCTCTTGGTGCTCATACCGACGCTGTCCGCGAGGAGGTTCTGGGGCTTTTGCGCGAAAGAGCCGCGTCAGCGTGAGCGCGCGTCTGAGTAAGGGGAGTGCGCTCGCGGTTTGCGAAAAGCCTGTGGACCTCGGGGCATCTCAACGCATCGGCCATCCAGCAAGCCCACTGCCGTCACGCTCGCTAAGACTGATTGCAGAGGCGACTCCATGATCAAGGACACCTTTCGGGTCGTTGAAAGCGCGATGTCTGTATCTCGCTGGAGATCCCTGCTCTTCGTACCCGCTCACGTACCGCGCTTTGTGGAGACGGCCCATGAGCGGGGTGCGGATGGCGTCATACTCGACCTGGAGGATTCCGTTCCCCAGGATCAGAAGGGAGAGGCACGGCGGCAGCTTCCTGAATGCGTGGCAAAGGTGGGCCGGAAAGGCGCATCTGTTTTGGTCCGCGTTAATCATGGTTTGCGCGCTTTGGCGGCCGATCTCGATGCAGCAGTGATAGCGGGTGTTGACGCGCTTGTTCTTCCGAAGACGGATTCGGCAGAGTGGGTATTGGAGATCGCGAATGCGGTTTCAGAACTTGAACGGGAAAGAAATCTTGCGCCGGGACGCATCCGGTTCCTCGCTCAGATCGAGACTCCGGGCGCCTTGCAAAGGCTCGCGGCCATTGCGTCAGCGCATCCAAGGATGGTCGCAATGGCGCTTGGTCCTGAAGACTTCAGTGCCGCTGTTGGCGGCGTCCCGGAGTTCGACCTACTGTTGGCGCCGAACCTTTCTGTTCTGTTTGCCGCCCGTGCGGCCGGCTTGCTCCCGCTTGGCTTCATAGGAAGCATCGGTGAGTTCTCGGACACGCATAAACTTCTTGAAGCCGCGGTGCATGCGCGGCGGCTAGGCTTTGCTGGAGCCTTGGCGATCCATCCGACACAGGTGGCCATATTCAATGAGGCTTTCTCGCCAAGCGCCCAGGAACTCGAGTGGGCCCATAAGGTCGTCGCGGCGGAAAATGATGCCACCACGCGTGGCCTCTCAGCATTCTCGTTGAATGGCAAGATGATCGATCCGCCAGTGGTGCGGCGCGCCCACGAAATCCTGGCTCTTGCCAGCAATAGCTGAGCCGTTAAGTAGCGGCCGAATAGGCCGTTTTCGAACTAGTGCGACAGTTTTGTGGCTTGCCTGCCATCTCGTTTCGAGATAGATATAAGAGCACTGGGGAACATGCCCCGGGTGGATTTCTTCATCGTGGACATCAGGCAGTTAAGATACTTTGTCGGCGTCGTCGAAGCCGGCAGTTTCACGAAGGCAGCTGCAACCCTCAACGTTGCTCAAAGCGCTCTAAGCCTGCATGTGCGTCAACTGGAGGAAGGATTCGGCACCCAGCTGCTCGTTCGCGACAGGACCGGTGTCAGCGTCACGGCGTCCGGAGACAAGTTGCTCGAGCGCGCGCGGATCATCCTGAAGGAAATTCAGCTCACTGAGGCCGAACTGACCAACTCGGTGGCTGCTCCTTCCGGAGAGGTGACCATTGGCATTCCGTCCGGAGCCGCTCGCGTCCTTAGCGGCCCCCTGCTTGAATCGGTAAGAAGCGAATTGCCGAGGATCTCGCTCAAGATGATTGAGGGGATGACCGGACCGCTGGAGGAGTGGATGGCTGCTGGCCGTTTCAATCTGGCTGTTCTCTACCGCACTGCCGAGAGCGTTGGGCAAATGGCGGTGCTGGCTCGCGAAGAATTTTGCCTTGTGGTGCCGCCTGCTCAACCGCCCTTCGAAGATTCAATAGCGCTCGCCAACCTGCACGCATTTCCCCTGGCGGTTCCTATGCGCAACAACAATGTCAGGCGTTCGGTGGCTGATGTCGTTGCCCAGCACGGTTGTGTTCTGGACGTCAGGTTCGAAGTCGACTCCCTTTCCACGATCATCAATATGGTCATGGAAGGAAAAGCGTATTCCATCCTTACCCCGTCGGCCATTCAAAAAGAGGCGTCTCAAGGCCTGGTCCGGACGGTCAAAATCATTGATCCAGTGATCACCCGTTCCGTTGTGCTTGCCGTGAACCCGAAAGATGAGCGCTCTCCAGCCGTGTCTGCGGTCCGCAAGCTGATCCCCAAGGTCATAAAGACTTTGATCGAGGGCAAGCACTGGTCAGCCACGGTTCCGGACCGGGTCTAGAAAATCCAAGCCAAATTATTTCATCGCTTTCGCACTTCGCGGCTGCGCGAGTGGTATCCATCTGATTTCGAGATGGTTTTGGGCGACATTCGATATTTGACCGCATGCGACTATGACGAGCCGTTTGGGCCGATCCTGACCGTGGCGCCTTTCGACACGATCGAGGATATCGAAGAAGCCAATGCCACCGAATATGGCTTGGCCGTCTATTTCTTCATCGGGGCCACTGATGCGAAACGGGCGCTGATCGGCGGTGTTTCGGCGGGCGCTGTCAGTGTAAATTACTTGAAAGGGGTTTCCGCCGACGCGCCGTATGGAGGCGTCAAACAGAGCGGCTATGGCTGTGTAGGTGGCGAGCAGGGCCTGCGCAGGGGCGGCGACCGATTTGCCAGGACACTGGTCTCGTGGTGGTTTTCGCCAAGGTCGGAATGGGCGTTCGTATCAAGTCCGCGGCCGGTTTCGCAGACCTCGTGAATGAAGGCGTCCGTCGGGCATCTCCGCAGGTCACTTCAAATTCCCCCGGGGTAGGGTCAGTCAAACTCCCCCACCCGCACAGAGGTGGATTTGTTAGTTTGACTTTGTTTCTCGAGCAAGGGCTTCAGCGGGTTCTTTGAGGCGATAGCTGCGTCCATCGAACTCAAGCAGTGCGTGTTTCGGGTGATGGCGGGCCGTGATTTCGGAGGATGATGGGCGCGCGTTTCGCGCGATGATGGGCAGCATTTTTGCAGGATTGTAGGCGGGTCTGGTCGGCAGACTAACGATAGAAGCCCCTTCTGGAATGAGGGAGGGGCGAGATGCCGACGGAACGACTGACCATGCGCCGAATACGGGGTGTTTTGCGATTGAAGTTTGGCCAGGGGCTGAGCGATCGGGCGATTGCCGCGTCTCTTGGTCTCGGCAAGGGAAGCGTCGGCGCCTATGTCCTGCGGGCGCGGCGGCCGGACTGGGCTGGCCCTTGCCGGGCGGTCTTGATGACGACGGTCTGGAGCTCCTTCTGTTTCCGGCGTCGCCGACGGTGCCAGATCCGCATCGCCCAATCCCGGATTGGACAATGATCGATCGAGACTGCGGCGCCACGGGGTAACCCGGATGCTGTTGTGGGAAGAATACCGGGCGGCCCATCCCACTGGCTTTGCCTATACCTGCTTCTGCGTCCACTTCGATGCCTGGAAGGGCCGCGTCCGCCCGACGATGCGGCAGACGCATGTGGGTGGCGAGAAGGTTTTCGTCGACTTCGCCGGGGACACGATCGACGTGACGGCGCGGCGCGGGCTATGAAGCTGTTCGTTGCGGCGATGGGGGCCTCGAACCACACCTATGCCGAGGCCCTCGCGACCGAGGGGCTGGAGGACTGGATCGGCGCCCATGTCCGGATGTTCGCCTTCCTCGGCGGCATGCCGAAGGTGGTGGTGTGCGATTACGTGCCCGGGCACGTAATCGTAGTTTTGTTCCCAGCCCGGTTATGTGCCCCGCAGCCTGTTGATCCAAGCGTTCTCAACGACATCGAGGCACATAACGATCAGAGGCCGGCGAGCCATTCGAGAAGTTTTGGCTCGCTCTGCCAGACTGGCTTTCGGGGCGGTCCCACCGAAGAAGTCGAAGGCACCTGACAGGCCTCAAGCGCCTCCTGCTTCATCTTGATGTTGATCTCGGCATATCGGTTGGTCGTATCCAGGCTGACGTGGCCAAGCCAACCTCTTATGACGTTCACGTCGATACCGGATTCGAGCAGATGCACGGCCGTGGTGTGTCTCCAAACATGCGGAGAAATGGACCTGTGTCCGTTGCCGATGCGAATGTCCGAACCATGACGCCGGACGAGCTTGTAGAGGCCGAATCGCGTCAGCGACTTGCCGATGTTGCTGAGGAATACCGGACTTTCCGGCGTGGCCGGCTGGCGTCGGTCACGCAGCATCTCGCCAAGGAGGCGGGCGGTCTCGGGCCATAGTGGGCAGGTCCGCCACTTATCACCCTTGCCGTGCAGGTTCACCCGCGGCGAGGAGGTCAAAACCAGCTGATCGACGGTCAGTCCGATGACTTCCGTTGCGCGGGCGCCAGTATTGTACAGGAACATGAGCAGCGCCTTGTCGCGGGTGGCCAGCTTCCCGTCGCGCGGCAGTCCGTCGAAGAGCCGTTCGACCTCATCGCGCTCGAGATAATAGGTGGCCGCCGGCTGCGTGCGCTTCCTCGGGATGGCGGCGACGCGTTCGGCCTCCGGCAGCACCATCGGTTCCTGGCCACCGGCATAGGCGAAGAAGGTGTGTAGCATTGCGAGCCGGTGGTTCCGTGATCGGATGCTGTTGCCGCGCTCAGCTTCAAGATGGGCGAGAAAGGCCCGTACATTGTCGGCGCTGAGATCGCTCAGCCCGAGCTTGCTGATCGGGCGTCGGTTCTCCCTGGCCAGGAAGAGAAGGAACACCCGAATCCCGTCGCGGTAGCTCCGGATCGAGGTGGACGCCAGACCCTTCTCGGCTTTGAGATGGAGCTCGAAGAACTGATAAACGAGACTGCCGACGGTCCTCATGGCCGACCTCCACGCGAAAGCGGCGCCGCAAAGCGTTCGAAGCGCTGACCGGCGGCTTCCAGGAGATCGGCGGTAACGGTGAGATAAACCGCGGTGGAGGCCGGATCCACGTGCCCCATGAAGGTCGACAGCTTGACCAGCTTGTCGGTGGGATTGCTACCGTTGCGATACCACCGCAGAAGTCGCCCGACCGCAAAGCTGTGCCGTAGATCATGCACGTGAGCCGGCGTTCCTCCTGGCGGGATCGCGATGTCCAGCTGATCGGCCAGCGAGCGGAAAATGATGCTGATCGTGCCCGGGTTCACAGGCCGACCTTTCATGAAAGAAAACAGCGGTGTGTCGGCCGCAACCGAAACCAGGTGCTGCGATCGCAACGCCATGAACGCATAGAGTCGCTGTGCCAGTTGCGGTCCCATGGGAATGAGCCTCGACTTGGAAAACTTCGTCTCGCGGATGGTGAGGACGTCACGATTGCGATCGACATCCCGCCAGCGCAGGCGCGCAACCTCGCCGACGCGCAGACCAAGCCCGAACAGCAGGCTGAAGATGGTGGCATAGGCGGGACCGCGAAGCGGAGCGTTGTTCCGATCCGCGAGTTCGGCGGCGCGATCGACGAGTTGTTGGGCAGTCCGCAGATCCAGGATGCAGGGCGGTCTTGGATTACCTCGGCGGCGCGGCTTCATCGTGACGGGGGAGCGATCGATAACGTCGTGTTCGACCATCCACTCGAACAGCCGGCCGACGATTCCTACCAGTTGGTTGAAGCTTCGTGGCCGCAGACGCGGACGACTGAGGAAAAAGGCATCGAGGAGCGCCGGGGTGATCTCCGCGAGGGTCTTGATGCCCTGCGCGTTCAGATAGCCGTCGAACATCCGCAATGCCTTATTCTCGACGTCGTAGCGCCGGTTGAGGGCGCGCTTGTGACAGACGAAGGCCATGATATGCGGCGCGATCGGACTTGAAGGCTCGGGAAGACGGGGGCTCATTGCAGATCCTCCCCGTCGCCAAGAGCGACTTCACGCAAGCCGTCCACCTGGACCTTGGCGTAGATCATCGTCGACGAAGCTGCGCGATGTCCGACATAATCGCCGATGGTCTTGAGCGGAAAGCCACTATCCACCAGCCGCTGAACGCACGCATGTCGGAGCGTATGGGAACCAGGGCGGGATACGGGAATGCCTGCTCTATGCAGATATCTGGTGGCCGTGGCCGACACTGCCGACTGCGTCAGCGGCGATCGTGGTGCCAGGTGTCGCCAGAAAAGCAGCCGGCTTGCCACCTCGGGTCGCCCGTTCTTGAGATAATCCACGATCGCCTCGCCGACGACGGGCGCAAGCGGATAGGTCGTGCTATGCTCGGCCTTGCGCTCGCGCACATGCAGGCGGTCACGCTTCCAATCGAGGTCGTCGAGCGTCAACATCGCGACCTCGCGGGCGCGCAGGCCATATGTGATCATCAGCAACAGCATGGCGTAATCCCGTCGGCCAACGACGGTGCGGCGATCGACCTGGTCGAGCATCTTCTGGACGGAATCCCAACCGATCGATCGGGGAATGTCGGCCAACCTGTAATGCTGGGGCACCTCGACCAGCTTGCTGATGTCGCGTTGGAGAAGACCTTCTCGATGCACATATCGGAGAAAAACCCGCAATGTGCTTGCAAGACCGATCATTGATCTGGGCCCGAAGTGCTGAGCCTGCGTCGTGACGAACCCCGTCACCACAGGCAACGAAAGCGTGGTCACCTCGCATCCAACATCCCTGAGATATCGCTCGAACCCGCGCAGATAGTGCCGGTAGTGATGGATGGAGGTCGGGCGCAGGCCCCGCTCTTCGTGAAGGTAATCAAAGAATCCCGGCACCTGGGTAGCGAAAGGGATCGGCCAAGCTGTTCTACGGCTGGTGTTATCCGAGTTCGAGACGACCTGGCTGAAGAAATGCCGCACAATGCCCCCGACGAAGTTGCGATCGCGTCGACACGCATCAGCGGATCGATCGGCGCGATGAGTGAACAGCCAATCCTCGATGAATGGCTCGATGAGCGCCTCGGCTTGTTCGATCTGATCAACATTGCGGGCCGCGGTGAATGCTGCAAACTTCGTCAGGATCGGAACCCGACAGTCTGCGGCTTGACGAAAAAGCGTTCCAACATGGCAACCTCCATTCCAAAGTAGGGAACCGGAGGATGCGCTTCTGTTGCTGCCGCAAAGAGATGTGCCGTCTTTAGCCCACAGGAATGTCTAACGTCAGTACCTTACCGACGGTAGGCCACATAACCGGGCTGGGAACAAAACCCTGACAACCTCAAGGCGGCGGTGGTCAAGGCCGACCGCTTCGATCCCGGGCTAAACCGCACCTATGCCGAGATGGCGGCGCATTACGGAACTGCGATCCTACCCGCCCGACCACGTCGCTGCGCGTCGCACCTGATTACCACGTCGAGGTGGACAGTTCGTGGTATTCCGTCCCCTTCGGTCTGATCCGCCAGGAGGTGGATGTCCGGGTCCGCGGGGCCATCGTCGAGATATTCCATGGCGGCCGCCGGGTGGCCAGCCATCCCCGCTGCCCCGGACGGCGCAGTCATGTAACGCTGCCCGAGCGCATGCCTCGGCGCATCGGCGTCATGCCGAATGGACCCCGGCCCGGGTACTGGCGACAGCCGCAAGACTTGGCCCGTCCGTCATGCCTTCTGCGAGGCGGTGATGGCTGATCGTCCTCACCCGGAGCAAGGATTCCGCACCTGCCTTGGTGTTCTGGCCCTGACCAGGAGCTATGATGTGGCGCGCCTCGATGCCGCCTGCCGGCGGGGGCTGTAGATCCGCGCGCGCTCCGCCGCTTCGATTCGCTCGATTCTCGACCGGGCCTTCCTGGACGAGGCCCCCGAGGAGCGCCCTCTGCAACATGCCAATATCCGTGGCCAAGGTTACTATCTTAAAAGGAGACTGACCCTTGCTGACTCACCCCACCTCCGAACAACTGATGACGCTCGGCCTGACCTGCCCAAGGCGCTGGATGAACAGCGTCAGGCCCAGACCACCTTCGAGCCGCTCGGCTTCGAAGACCGGCTCGGCCTCCTGGTCGACCGTGACGCCGCGGACCGCGATGCCAAGCGCCTGATCGCTCGGCTGAAGTTCGCAGCCCTCCGGCAGTCGGCCTGCGTCGAGGATCTCGATTTGCGCACCGCGCGCGGCATTAACCGCGCCGTCATGGCCCATCTGATCGACGGCAAACGAGAACCTGCTCATCACCGGCCCGACCGGCCTCGGCAAAAGCTGGATCGCCTGCGCGCTCGGCCACAAGGCCTGCCGCGATGGCCGCTCTGCCGCCTACCACCGCATGCCGCGCCTGTTCGAGGCGCTCGCCATCGCCAGAGGCGACGGGCGGCATGCCCGCATGCTCAAGGCCATCGCCCGCGTGGAGGTGCTGATCCTGGACGACTGGGGGCTATCGGTCCTGACCGCCACGGAACGACGCGACCGGCTGGAAATCCTCGAAGATCGCCATGAACGCGGCTAGACTATTGTCACCAGCCAGTTGCCCATAGATCACTGGCACGAAGCCATCGGCGACCCGACCCTCGCCGATGCCATCCTCGACCGGCTCGTCCACAATGCCCACCGCCTCACCCTCTCAAGTGAAAGCCTGCGGCGGCACGGTGCAATCACGAAACCACTTGACCAAACCGGCCAGGCCTGACCCCACGCAAGCGTCGACCAGCCTTGCCCGCGACCGCGAAATGGCTGCCCACGATGGCGTGAACACGTGCCCGAGATCGCGTGAAATCGCCGCCCACATTCCGCGAAACACGCACTGCTTGAGTTCGATGGACGCAGCTATCGCCTCAAAGAAGCCGCTGAAGCCCTTGCTCGGGAAACAAAGTCAAACTAACAAATCCACCTCTGTCCTGTCGTGCGGGTGGGGGAGTTTGACTGACCCTACCCCGGTGGAATCTGAAGTGACCCGCGGGGCGATCGCGCGATCTCCGATCTGGAGCGGAGACGGCAAGTTCTCCCCATCGCCCGACTTCAAAGCCTCGGCTTGCAGCTCCTGACCTATATCCGTTCGAACCGCGGCGCGATCGTCATGCGGTGGTCACCTCACGGCGCTCACATGCTCTTGCAGGTCCGCACGGCAGATCTCAACGGCGAGCTTCGCGATCGATTGCGGGCGCCGTTCCGACTGCCAGAGCCGAACGTGCCACCACTATTCAAGCCGAAACCGCCTCTCCTGCGCGCCGCCTAACCCCAGAGAAATTACCGGTCTCATCTCATGATTAGGTGCGGAGGTTGAGCGACGTGAGCGCAATCTCACATTTAGGTGCAGTGCGACATTCTGCCAACATGCCGGCGGCCACGCCGCCTCAGCCAACGAGTTGCTGCGAAAGCAGGCCATTATCCAGAATATAGTCCGCCGCCCCTTCCAGATCGGCACGGACTGCCGCCTTCACCCACCGCGGGTCCCTAGCGACGAGAGCCCTTAGGATTTCTTCATGCCGATCGTTGCCACGCCATCCTGTGGTCTCGGAGTGCAGCAGATTAAAATATGGCCCGACCTGGAGCCAAAGCGACTCGATTACGTTCATCAGCGCCGATGAGTCCGAGATCGAGTAGATCGTGAAGTGAAAATCTTTGTTCAGTTTGAGATATTTCTGAACGTTGGCGACGTTGTGCGGCAAGCTGGTAACCTCGCACATTTGCACATGAAGCGTCGTAAGACGCTCCAGAATCTCATTGGTGAGGAACGGGACGCTTGCCTCGGCGGCTGCCGATTCGATGAGAACTTTGGCCTTGGTGAGGTCTTTGTATCTATCTTCCGATAGTTTCGGCACACTCACGCGCCGATTCGGAAGCAACTCCAGGGCGCCGGTCGCGACCAGGCGGTTGACGGCTTCTCGTACCGGCATCGTGCTGGTGCCCATTGCTGTCGCGATCGCCCTCAGCGGGACCCGCTGACCGGGAGCAAAGCGCCCACTCATCACCCCCTCTCGCAAGGAGGCGTAAACTTGCTCCGGAAGCGAGAGCTTACTTACCACCCCCATACCCTCGAAGGGTGTGTGCACGGATTGGGATCGCGCGTTCATTTAAGCCGTTCCTTCGAGTCGCCTTCGCAATTCGCCAGATCGATTCAATAGCGTTGTGATCACAGTCCTACAAGCTGCGTGCAGATGGTGGCTCAAACAGATGGACTTGTGAACAGCCGGCTTCGCACGTCCTGGCTGCCATATTCCGACCTGCGGTCGACGTTCAAGCCCGCCGCCGATCAAGTATGACAGTGTTGTGTCCCGTGCTCCACGGACACGCAATCGAGTCTGTGGAGCACGGCGCCTTGGGAGGCTTGGTTTAACTCATCTGGACTTTACACAATCGACGACCTGACAAGCCGCGACCGATCAATAAGAATGCTCATCGTATTTGGCTGACAGCCTGCGGGTCGTCACGAAATCGACGGCTGCTGAAACTTCCGAAAGATAGTCGTCTACGACGGGCAGGTGAGCCGGGTTCACGCCCTGATGAATCCCCAGTGGTTCGCGCATGCGGCCACGGAACCATCCTCTCTTTTCGAGGCGATCGGCAACGGCCATGATGTCTATGGCCGGATCGGTGGCGACAAAGGTGATGAGATTTGCTTCACCTGTTGGTTCAAGGCAGGCCAACCCCGGTACCTTGTTGATGCCTCGAATCAAACGCATTGTTGCATCCATGGTCTCTCGAGTTGCTTGTAAATAACCTTCCTCGCCAAGATATTGCATCACAGCCCAAGCTGCGGCGACGGCTCCGCCTGGCTTTGTACCCATGAAGGTCGGCGTAACGTATGTTCCGCGCGGCCAGTCGCTGAACTCGAAGCGTTCGTACTTTTGCACTTGAGCGTCTCGATAGAGGATCAGGCTCGCGCCTTTGGCCCCGTAACCAAACTTGTGAATGTCTGCTGAGAGGCTGGTAACCCCCGGCACATTAAAATCCCATTCGGGAATTGGATAGCCGAGCTTCTTTGCAAAAGGCGAAACGAACCCGCCCCAGCACGCGTCGACATGGAGCCAGAGCTGACACTTCTGGGCCAGCCGGCCCATATCAGCGATCGGATCAAAAACGCCGTACGGATAACAGGGGGCGGACCCATAGAGCATTATTGTATGCTCGTCTATCGCCTGCTCCAACGCCGCGAGGTCGCCACGTCGCTCGGCATCGAGGTCAACCCGTTTCACCGTGACATCGAGTATCTCGGCAGCCTTGCTTAGGCAAGGATGAGCTGTAAGCGGTGTGACGACGTTGTAGCGGCCAAATTTTTCCTCCCGCACCGCGCGCGCCTGATCTCGAGCGGTTTTGACCGCCTGAAAAACGCTCTCTGTGCCGCCTGAGGTGAAGGATGCCCCCGACCCATCCGGTGCGTTGAATAGCCCCCGCCCGATCGCAAAGATGTCGTCGATCATGCGCGATAGGCTCGGAAAGGCCCTTCCGGCGCCCAGTCCGTTCTCGGACATGAATTCGCAATAGGCCTCCTTTTGAACCCTCAGAGTCTCGTCATTGAAAAAGTAGGTATAAGACGGCACGCGCCCTTCCCGCCATTTGAAGTCGCCGCCTTTCAGTTCCTTGAGCTCAACTCGCAGCGTGGACCACTCGATGCCTCTTTTAGGCAACCCGCGCCGATTGTGCTCAATGTTCGACATTCCATTCCTCGCAAATGATCTCGGATGACTAATGCAATTTGTATAATGTGATCACCTTTTTTGGCAAGCGCAATCTGCGTTTTCAGTCGATCCATCGGCGGACCTGAAGTCTGGCTGGAATGGACGAAATAGAGACATATGATGCCGACTATGGATCTAACAGGCTGGCCCACCGGTTACCGTAGCGTTTTCGTTGAGATTGGGCCATGGAGCCCTTGCAACGATCGAAATCATGTGATCACATTCTGAAAATGAAGCTGCGCAGGTGATTTCGGGAGAATGCCACAACTGCCGTGCCGACGAGATGGAGTGCGAGCGCATTCGAGGTATTGGATGGCATCTTCCCATCGGTACACCGCAAACGCGGATTACAATCCAAGAGCCCCAGCATCAGAGGCACACCCATGAAGGTTCTCTGCGCCCAACTTCAGCATGAGACGAACACGTTCAACCGTCGCCCAACCACGCTCGATCACTTCGCGAAATCGGGTATCCTGCGGGACGATGAGATCGCCAAGACGTTTCGTGGAACACATACGGATTGGGGTTGCCTGTTCGAGAAGGCCGGCGATTTTGGTTGGAGCCTGATCACGACGATTCACGCAAACGCGGTCCCCTCAGGTGTGGTGACGGACGAAACCTTTGAACAGCTTTGCGCACCTATCCTGGAAGCCGCTGAGAGCGGGAAGCCAGACGCTGCGTTTTTGATGCTGCACGGCTCGATGGTAGCGGCTTCCTTCGATGATTGCGAAGGGGAATTGCTTAACCGCCTGCGGGCTTTGTTGCCTGAAGGTGCACCGATCGTGGTGACGCTCGACCCACACGGCAATGTGTCACAAGCGATGGCCGCGGCGGCAAGCGCGTTGACCGCCTATCGAACGACACCCCACGTCGACCAGTACGAGACGACGCAGAGAGCTTGCGAGCTTTTGAAGGAGATCAGCGAAAAGCGCCTGCGCACTCGGATCGTCTTGGCACAGCCACCCACAATTGACGGGCTGGATCGCGGCCGCACAATCTCCGGATTTGGTCCGATGGTGGATATATTGCGCATGGCTAGTGCGGCCATGGAGCACGAGGCCGGCATCCTGACGATCAGCATCCAGGCTGGTTTCGTCTTTTCTGACATTGAGAATGCCGGACCAAGCGTCGCGGTGACCGGGCTTGCCGGGGCGTCCGGCCTTGAATTGGTCGCCCAGCGACTCTCAAGTTTCATCTGGGCGACACGTGCGACAAAGACGATCGCCATGTTATCGATAGACGAGACAATCGCGGCGCTGAGGGCGGATCAAAACGGGCGCGCGCCGTTGCTGATTGGCGACTACACTGACAATCCGGGTGGCGGTGCAGCCGGCGATGGCACCGCGCTTCTCAAGGCGATGATCGATGCGGACATTCGCAACGTTGCCTTCTTTTCCATCGCGGACCCGATTGCTGTTCAGATTTGCTGGCAGGCGGGGGCCGGGGCCAAAGTTGAACTTCAACTTGGCGGTCGCGCCAATCCCGATCTTGGTGGCGGCCCAATCGGTATCCACTGCACAGTCAAAGCACTTTCTGACGGCCGCTATGTCCGCAAAGGCCCTTACTTCAATGGCGTCGAAGCCAACCTTGGACCAAGCGCGCTCGTCGACGTCAATGGGATCAAGGTCATTGTCTGCACCTATGCAAATCAGACAGAAGAGCGGGAGCAGTTTCGCATCTTCGGCATTGAGCCGGAGGCATTCGATTATCTTGCCTGCAAGGCGATGAATCACTTTCGCGCCGATCTCGGCCCCATTTCTCGTGGTCTTATCTATGTCGACTCAGGGGGAATCTGCACACCGCACCTGTCGCGCCTCCCATACCAGCGCGTCAGGCGTCCGGTCTGGCCTCTTGTTGAAGCTGCCAGCGTCAGCGGATCAGGCGAACTAGGGCACGTTGCACGGCACACAGCCACGAAGACGACATCGCCGCTGGACTTGCCTGGCAGTGTTGCCGAACTTGCACTGAGTATCCGACGCCGAATGCCATATTCTGTCAGTCCACTGCATATTCCAGCCAGTTCCAAGAGCGACATCAAACGATGACCGGTTTCCTGCCGCGAACCATCGCCGAGGCGGCGCAGGCGATACGTGATGGGTCGTGCTCGCCGCTAGAGCTGACACAGACTTTCATTCAGCGCATCCGTTCGCTGGACGATGGCATCAACTCCTTTGTTCTTGTCGATGAGGCCGGGGCTGTTGATGCGGCGAGGCGATTGACGGATGAGGCGCGCAACGGCGCGCTGCGGGGACCTCTTCACGGTATCCCGCTAGCGATCAAGGACATCATCGACGTGGCCGGCATGGCGACAACAGCCAACTCGCACGTCACGTCTCGAAGGCTCGCCGAGCACGACGCGCCGGTCGTCAGACAACTTCGCGAGACCGGCGCCGTCATTCTGGGCAAGGTGGTCACGCATGAATTCGCCTATGCCGGTCCTCCGGCCGATCTTCCCTATGGAGCGGCTCGCAATCCGTGGGACACGCGTCGCGACACCGGGGGCTCGAGCAGCGGATCTGCGGCGGCCGTTGCTGCCGGGTTATGTCTTGGCGCACTTGGCACCGACACCGGCGGTTCGATCCGCAATCCGGTATCGTATTGCGGCGGGGTCGGCATCAAGCCGACCTGGGGCCTCGTCGACACATCCGGAATAATACCACTTGCGTTTAGCCTTGATCACTGCGGGCCGATCGCCAGCACCGTGGCCGATTGTGCCATAATGCTGAATGCGATGGCGAATCCAGACCAAGGTCCGGGCAAGGACTTCACCTCTGCACTTGGCCAGCCAGCCAGGAACGGTCGCATCGGAGTCCTTCGCTCATTCTATGACTATGAAGGGGGCGCCAGTGACGAAATGCGTGCAGCTCTTGATGCAGCGGCGGAGACGTTCCGCCATCTCGGATGCACCACGGTGGACATTCAGTTGCCCGACATCAGAGACTTTGTCGCATGCGGCCGGATCATTGTGCTCAGCGAAGCTTATGCTCTCCACTTTGAGGATCTGGAAGCGACGCCTGGGCGATTTGGGCGCTGGACACGTGACAGGGTTATGGCCGGACGCTTGCTTTCGGCAAAGGACTACATCCAGGCGCAGCGCGTGCGACACGTGCTACGAGCGGCCGTTGAGAATGCGTTCGCGCAATGCGATGTCATTTTGACAGCCTCGGCCCTCGGCCAGGCCCCGCTACTCGAAGAAGACGGCAATGATGCCTATTGGCAGACGCGCTATCCCACGGTTGCGTTCAACCTGACGGGGCATCCGGCGCTTGCCATGACATGCGGCTTTTCTGGCGATGGCCTGCCGCTTGGCATGCAGATCGTCGGCAGGCTGGGAGCCGAGCCTTTTCTCTTCGGGATCGCGCAGGCTTATGAGACGGCAACCGCGTGGCCAAACCGTGCTCCGATGAGATGACACAGAGTCGTACGACATGTTCGCTGAGAGATCGTCGGCGCATCCTCACGTGCCGGCCGGCCGAATTTTCCTATCGTCCGGTGAGCTGAGCAGCATTGCGACATAGCCAGCCGCCTCTCCTCGACGCACTTCCTGCATGTGGGCCAAGGAACGAGAAATGTCATGAACCCGCTGGTCGATCATTCTAAATCCACCGTCACGTTCAAGAAAGCTCTGACGCAATGCCAGGGTTCAGTGTGACCTACGAACTCGTCGACCTGAAGGCTGGGCCTGGCCTTTTAAACGTTAGAAATCTCCAGCGAAGTGACTAGGTGGGTTGGGAGTGATGATGAACCGCAAAAGAAGGCGCTACTGCAGACGCAGGAAATCAGCTTTCGCAACGCCCCGACCATTCCGCTCGGCATCTTCTTCAACAAGACCGCCTACCGCAGTTCGTTGCCGGGCGTTCTGAACGCCCTATCCGTGGAACGAAAAAGGGGCCTGAGGATTGTCTTCGTCAAATCGCTGGCGTCATCGGCCCCCCGGTTCGAACTGGGGGGATTTTGGCGCCGACGACCAACTCGGGCGGCTCAATCTGCTGACGCCAGGGCGGGTGCTCAAGGCCATGGAAGAGGTGTGGGAGGGCCGCACCTTCTGCCTGAGCCTTCCTCTCGAATATCCGGGCGGCAGCAAGCTAAATCCGCGGCGGAAGCCGCCGAGGATCTTTCCGACGGTCCGTGAAAACGGTTGCCTGACCTGCAATTTCATCATGAGTGAAGGCAGGCATGATGGTACCGATGTCGTCAACGACGACGTCGCTATACTGAGCCTCCAGTACTCGTCGCACTGGGACGCCTTCTCCCACTACGGATCGCTGTTCGATGCCGACGGCGATGGCATTGCGGAAATCGTCTACTATAACGGGTTCCCAGGTTTGGATACAATCGTCACCCAGGCGGATGACGCCTCGCCGACCAGACAGATGCGCGCACTCGCGCTCGGTGTGGAAAACATCGCTGCGAGCGGCGTGCAGGGCAGGGGCGTTCTCGTCGATCTACGCGCCGTCCTTGGGGATGAAAAAACGCTTGTCGGATATGAAACGCTCTTACGGATCATGCGCATGCAGAATGTGCAGGTCGAGGAGGGCGACATCCTTTGTCTACACACGGGTTTCGCGCAGAGGGTGATCGAAAGCGGCCTCAACCCCGATCACAGGACGCTGCATGAAAGCTGCGTCGCGCTTGACGGGCGCGACAGGGCGTTGCTGGACTGGATCGACAGGTCGGGCCTAGCTGCGATCGTCGCGGACAACTACGCCGTGGAAGGCGGACCCTATGACGACCTCCAGGGGCATGTTGCCGGGATGCCGCTGCACGAACATTGCCTGTTCAAGCTCGGTATCCCCTTGGCCGAGTTGTGGCACCTCAGCCCGCTGGCCGAATGGCTTCGCCTGCACGGGCGGACGCGCTTCCTGCTGACTGCGCCGCCCATCCGCCTGACCGGTGCGGTTGGCGCACCGGTGACCGGCGTTGCGACCGTCTGATTTTCACTCGACAGGGAAGAAAGCAAAGCGGAGTATTTTGACCTCCGAAAACGGCGGCCAGGACGTACGAAACGCTCGCGGTCATTGGCGGAGCAGGGCGGCAGGACACTCGCTGTCAGGAGGTGGAGATGCTGCCGCTGGCTTGCGCGCCGCTTCAAACACGGCATGCCTCAAAGGTAAAAACTCCTCATTCAACGCTATGATTGGCATTGACGAAGCAGTTTCCTTCCGGAAAAAAGGCAACGGATGTGTCGATCATACAGACGCCAATCTGCAACAGATGTGGAACGGCCTCTAAGTTCCAAATAGTGCGGTTTCGTCACTGGAGCTGAGTGAGTGAGTGTGGAAGGGCCCAATTGGATATGGGCCGTTGGGAGCAGGGGCCTGCAAGGCCCGTTGCAACAACGATTTTGTGCGGTTTGTTGCGGCGGCAAATGGCAGATACGGCAACAGCCCGCTGCCTTGTTGCTTGGCCATTCATGGTCAGTGTTGCTTCAGTTTATCAACGAAGCAAAGTCGAGATTGCTCTGACGATCGAGGCTTCTCGGCGCCATGGAGATGACTTCGCATAGGTGGTTTGCGTCCCCGACCAGCACCACGGTTTCGACGGCCCGCGTGCTGGCCGTGTAAAGAAGGGTCCTGTCCAAGAGCCTGGATCGAACGACCGGAATGATGACTGCGCGTTTCGGTAATTCCCGGACACCCTTTCAGTCATTCGCGGACAGCGATTCCGCTGGCCACCCTGCCTTTGCAAACCACCTCCCGTCATCGGTCCGGGAAATCAGAAGCCGCAAATTGTTCCCGTTCGCCTGGAGTCGCAAAGGGCGTGATCGGCCAATCGAGTAAGTCGACGGCACGCTGGAGTGTCGCTTTGGTCCGGGCACGACTCGGTGAAGCGGCGATGACATATCCGATGCAGTCTCGAGAATCGCCTTTTGTGATGATCGGCGTCTCGGGCTGTACATAGAATCTAACCTCGGCGACACCTGGAATAGCAGCCGCCCGACCCTGGCCATTGATCCGTTCAAGGATGCCATCGCGATCAGCGATCAGCTTTCGGGCAGTCGCAGTGTGCGAATGACTCTTGACCAAATGCCATTCGTCGCCGATGACAAGCTTGACGTGCTCCGTGATAAGATCGACGCCGCAAGCGAGCTGGACCAGTTGTGGGTCTGGAGCACCGCCAAGACGCGGATTGACCTCAATCATGGCTGGGCCGCGCTTCGTCCATCGGAATTCAATGTTTGTTGGCCCCCACCCGAGGCCTAGAGCTTGCAAGCAAGTTAGCGAAACATCGGAAATACGTTCACGTTCCTGATCAGGTAGGAGGATCGGAAAGGTCAACTCCCGAGAGACGAAGTGCGGCGGGGGACCGAACTCACTCTCGGAAATTCCAATAATCTCACTGCCCATTATCTGAGCATTATAAAGGGGGCCTTGTGCGAATTCTTCGATTAGTATCCTTGGCGACGACCGCCATATGTACTTGCCCTTCAGCAGATAGGTCGTGTGTTCGACCAACTCATCGACCCCACGGCACAATCGGACACCCTTGCTTCCGCTCCCTTCGGCAGGCTTGAGAATTACCGGCAAGCCAATCTCAGCGGCAAAAGTTTCTATTTCCGTCGCATTTGCTGCCAAGCGATAAGCAGGCATTGGAACGCCGGCCTCCGTTAAGATCTGACGTTGAACGAACTTGTCGCAGCACCGTTCAATCGATGCGGGGTTCGGCCCCGGTAGATCGAAATGTCGGCAGAGCTTGGCAACTGCCACATACACTAACTCGTCGTCGCCCGAGAAGCCAGTTATGCCGGCAATGTCATACCCGGTGCGTAGCTGCAAACATTCGTGGATCATTGCGTGAAGATTGTCTGTTTCGACACGGATTGCCTGAACACTTTCCGTCGCGACGTAGTCGTACTGAGCTGGATCAGAAGACAGAGTAATTGGATGAAGGCCGAGACGCCGGGCTGCTTGGACGTATGCTAGACCATTACCCCTATGGCCTTCAATCAGGATAAGAGCTCTTCTTGCCATTAGTTTGTTGACTCCTACGTTGCCTGCTGGACGACAGCCGAGACAAATCGGCATCAGCTTTGGCAGCCGACCCCGGTCTCAGACCTTGTGATTAATTTATCATCGTCGGCGATTTATGCTCGCAAAGGTTCTGTAAATTCTTTTTGACGTCTCTGTTGACCTTGCCCCTCCGATGTAATCCGGTTTGAAGTTCGTTCTGGCCAATCGAGAGGAGCAGGACATGAAACGGAGCAGATCATCGGAATTTTGAAGGAACACGAGGCCGGGGTATCGGTTGCCGATCTTTGGCGCAAGCACGGGGTCCGCAACGCCTCGATCTACAACTGGAAGGCCCGTTTCGGCGGGATGGATGTCTCCGAGGCTCGGCGACTGAAGGCGCTGGAGGACGTGAACACGCGGCTGAAGCGGCTTCTGGCCGACGCCATGCTCGACAATGCCGCGTGCTCATGACGATCCCCAGAATCCGAGCATTGGGAGCCGCGCTACTGGCGGCCGTCGGCACCGAATGCCAGTTCCAGAAGGCTCGCGACCTGGCCGCAGAGCTGGGGCTGGTCCCTCGAGAATACTCGACCGGAGAAGCCGGCGGGCCACATCTTCTCGGTCTGCGATCGCTGCGACCTCCCTAATTTAGTCGTGAACCACAAGAAGCTGTTCCGGCTCTATCGGGAGGAGAAGCTAAACGGGCGATCGGGACCAGGGCGCCGATGCTGGTGCCGCTGAAGGCCCGACGAGCGCTGGTCGCTTGACTTCGTATCGGACCAGCTCACCGACGGGCGCCGCTTCCACATTATGGCCGTCGTCGACTATTGCACGAGAGAGTGCCTGGCACCCATCGTTGATACGTCTCTCTCGGGCATGCGGGTTGCCCGCGAATTGGACCGGCTCATCACCGAGCGCGGCCGGCGAGGATGATCGTCAGCGACAATGGCAGCGAGTTCACCTCGAACGCCATCCTCTCCTAGGCGGATCAGAACCGCGTCGAATGGCATTACATTGCGCCTGGCAAGCCGATGCAGAATGGAGCTTCATCGAGAGCTTCAACGGCCGACTGGGCGATGAACTGCTCCACGAGACGCTGTTTACCTCGCTGGCTCAGGCGCGCGCAGCCATCGCCCTGTGGCGCGCCGACTGCAACACCGCGCGGCCGCACTCCCAAATCGCCTGGCAGACACCGGCCGAGTTCGCCAGCACTTTCAATCCGCGACGGTTGCTAGCGCTGCGCTATGCCAAAGGCTCAGCGCCAGCGCCCATCGCGTCACCCGCCCAGCAGGGCACAACCCACGCCGGAAGCGAACTCAGAACTGGATAGAAACTAGGGCAAGGTCACTTGGATTCGGAGGCCTGTGTAGCCGTCTTGAAGCCAGATGGCTTCCCGGCGACGTCGTGGTTTTTTCCACGCAGCAAATCAGCCGCATGTCTGCATCACGATCGTTTGCGATATGGCGGAGTCATTCGCGGATGGCAGAATATGGCCGAAAATACGTCTGGTCGGTATGTCTGAGAGTCGGTTCTAGATGGAGGACGCGAGACCGAACTCAGTAGCATTTGCGCGCCTGATGTCTCTTCTTCCGCATTAAGTCGGAAGGGAGGCGTGACCCCTCGAATTGTCTTCGCGCCGATAGTGCACGTGCCGACTCATTCCCGTTGCGCGGTGCGCGGCGTCGAACGCAAGCGCCGACGGGCGGGTTGTGATCGAACGCGCCTATATCGCGGGCGAGCAGATTTCGGGCGGACGTCGCTTTGACCGGACCTGCTCGTTGCGTTGGTCCCGATAACCTACGGATACGCCGTCAGCCCGATAGGTCCACTCATACCTAGAACTCCAAACTTTCACGTCTTGTAGTTTCAGCGGCTAGGCGGATCAGATCATGAACGAGCCGCCGTTAACATCTAGCGTCACACCAGTGAGGAAGGCAGCGTCTTCCGATGCCAGGTAGGCGACCGCGGCGGCGATTTCTTCGCCGGTGCCAAGTCGGCCAACAGGAATGCGGGCGACGTAGGCCTGGTTAAGCTCGGCACCAGCTGCGATAGCCATTGGTGTTTCGATGCGGCCCGGCGCAATGGAATTCACCGTGATGTTCGCTGAGCCAACTTCAACCGCAAGGGTGCGGGCAAGGGCCATCATGCCGGCCTTGGACGCGGCATAGTGGGCTCCTGCAATCTCGGTTTTCGTTCGGCCGGCTACCGATGCGATGTTGATGATCCGGCCCCATTTCGCCGCCCGCATGTGGGGAAGGCAGGCCCGGCAGCAAAGGAAGGCGCCTGTCAGGTTAACTTCTAGAACCTGACGCCACTCCGCAGCGAGCATCTCTTCAACCCTTGCCTTCCGTCCGCCGTGTTTCGGAGAGATTCCAGCGTTGTTGACCAAGATGTCGACCCGCCCGAATCGGGTCGCTGCGGCCTCGACCATTCGCGTGATATCAGTGTCTTTGGACACATTCGCACGCACCGCCAAGGCCCGGCCAGTATAGTCCGAAGACAGGGTCGAAATGCTGGCGTTCAGGTCGCTCTCGGAGAGGTCCGCCAGCACCACATCTGCACCGGCGTTGAGAAATCGCGTGGCAATCGCAAATCCAATGCCGCGCGCCGCGCCTGTCACCAGAGCCACCTTGCCGGCGAATGTGGTTGCCTGTGAAGTTTGGTCCACGATCTACTTCCTCTTACACTGTTGCGACGGGTACGGCGGCGAGCCGAACGACCTAGCAGACGTACGGGGGTCCTTCACACGTAAGCTTTGATAAGACTTGGCTCGTTGCGTTATACGAAGTGGTTGCTGCCGAGATTTACCCAGTAATACCACGACAAGTAGTAATAGTATGTGAATTACGATTAAGAATTCTTCGTCGAAAATTTAATAAACATGGCCGTATCGTCATAATTCCTGTTAAAAAATAGAGGCGGGCTGTCCGATGTTCCGTTCGCGGAGAAGGCGAAATGGATCAGAGTGCGGCGGAGTTCACAGCGTGGCCAGTTGCAGGTTCCATGATGACGCAATCACTGGAAGAAATTCGGCCCTTCAACAAGGGGTCTCGTCCCTGGCCGGGCCCCATTAGGGTCCGGATTCATAACCAGAAGCTGACGTGCCGGCGATCCAGATGCGATTGGCCTCGGGCGGGATGTTGGCAAAGGCTCCCCGTCCACTGATCTGGCGGAGGATGGTGATTTGCTATGACTGAGCTGCTTCGCGATAATGAATCGAGAGAAACTGCCGAGGGGCTTGAGATTTTCGCATTCATCAGCGTGATTGCGCGTGGCTTTCGCCGCGGCCAATGTTCGAGCATCACCCCGATCGGTCGATCCTGGAGCCCCGGGTTCAACTGCAAGAAGTGGTCGAACCTCAACATCCGCGCAGACTGCGAGGTGTATTTGTACCCCCGATTGCGCATCAGCGCGATGTGCTCAGCCATGACTTCTCCCAGCACGCTGCCGAAGGGCTGTTGTCGGCGCAATTGAGCAAAAGCCTTTTCCGGATTGCGCGATGCCAGAGCGCGCCAGGCCGGCATGCACTGTTTTCAGCAACCGCCTTTACCGAGAGCGCAACCCTGATCGAACGCTTCTTCTCCGAGCAGAAGCATTTCGGCCGCATCGCAACCCGCTACGACAAGCTCGCCGCCAACTTCCTCGCCATGGTGCAGCTCGCCTCAATCCGGCTTTGGCTGCGCGCTAATGAGTCTACTGCCCAGACTAGCTATGTCTCGGATTGACTCACAAAGCTGGGTGATCTCTTCCAGACTATGGTCTGCGGTCAGGCATACGCGCAAAGCAGCCTTGTCGCGGGGCACCGTCGGATAAAATGCTGCGGCCACATAAAAGCCACGCCGCAATAGCTCTGCCGCCGTATCCACCGCTGCCCGAGGCGCACCAATCGGGACCATCCGGATTGGCATTCCGTCACCTGACGATTGCGTCGGCATTTTCTCGTCAAAACATTGAACAACCCTACTCAGACGGGCCTGGCGCTCACCCAGCTCTGCAGACCGATGAATCTCTGCTGATGCTAAGGCTCCTGCAATTCCGGCCAAGTCTGGCCCCATTGAGAATGCATGCGGGACGGCATAACGTCTAAGCAGTTTCTCCTGCTCTTCCGTCCCAAGCATGAGAACACCGCCGGTCACTCCGAAGCCTTTGCTCAAAGAAGCCGCGATGATTGTGTTTTCGCCTAGATCCGTGATTTGGGATTTGGCATATCCTTGGCCATGCCTTCCCCGGATTGAGATGCCATGCGCATCATCGATGTAGATGAATAGCCCGTAGCGTTCTTGGAGACGCAAAAGCTCACGAATTGGGGCATTTCCGCCCATTGAATACACACCATCGCATATGTAGGCGACGCACGTGTGTTTCCGACAAATACCCTCCAGTTCCTCAATGTCGTTGTGCCCAATTTGCAGAACCTCTGCATCTTCGGCCATGACAGCCTTGTGGTATGCCAAAGTGGCATGGGCAAATCGGTCGAACACAAGTACCGGCTTGCGTCCTCTGGTGAAAGCCCCGCATGCGAGTAACGGGAGCGCGCTCATGTTCGCCGTCAGAACCAACGAGTATACGACAACCCGTGCATCGAAAAGTTCAGATAAGCTGTATTCGAGATCTCGGGTTAGCGAGAAATTCAATCTCGTGCGTGCACCGGACCACTGTATCGAGCGATATGACGCTAATGCTGCTATCGCAGCGTCCACGATCATCGGATGGTTATCAAGCCCGAGATAACTCCCTCTCGCGAATTCTATAACCGATCGCCCGGGCTCGAGCTCCACGTGTCGCTGCTCAAGCGAGCGGGCATACAGTGTCATTATTCCTTTGGAGTACGCATAGTCGAAATCTGGTCCGGACTTCTCAATTACGCTCGCAAGATCACGAAATCTCTGCTTGTCCACATGACTCTCCATCAAAGAATAATTTACGCTTGTCATCATCGGCAACCCCGCCCACGAAGCCAATGTGTCCCATCAAAAGTCGTGCCAACTTTGCAGAAGGGAGGCTGAACTAAATCTTGTTCTTGTCTGTCAACCACTTGATCAGGATGCAGCAGCAATCAGGCAGGACCCGCTACGTCGTGGGCTCGACAAACCTGACAAACGTGTCAGTTGCGGGTTCGGAGGCTATCCGAGAAACCGCCGGTTCTGTTCTTCTTGGGCGGGATGTTGGTCCATGCCCGTTTCTGTGCGGCAAGGCTGCGAATGGCGATCGTCCGAACGTCGCCCTTAGAGAGGCCCATACCCAAAAAATGGCTCGACCAGGCGCTCGCCGGCCCTCGTGGGCGGCCCCCAGACCCTGATGATGGCGATCATGATCGGGCAGCGGATGACGGTGCTGCTCGGCTGGCCATTCGCAGAGCCTCCGGCGCTCAGGCAAAGGAATGGTTCTGCGCCACGAGTGCCCCAGACCCAACCGCCGGCCGCGATGCCGCCATCTATGAATGCATAATAGATCGAAATGGTGCGACCCACGGCCCATCTCGGGCTCGCCAGCTGCACGCTCACGCCAATTCCGGACCAGGCGGTGGCCAACCCGCGCCACAATGAGCGCCTGACGCGCTTCGGGGCGATCCACATTGTACGACGAGCGGCGGCCAAGGCTGTGGCCATAAGGGCGGACTTGGCCGAAAAGCCCATATCGCCATACATCTTCCGGCACTCCCTCGCCATGAAGCTTGTCCAGTCCGGCGTGGATCTTTTGAGATTCAAGCTTGGCTCGGGCACGCACAGGTCGCCACCACCCACCGCTATGCCGCCGCGGATGTGGAGATGATGCGCAACGGACTCGAAAAGGCGGGCATCGAGGGCGATTACGGGACACGCTGCGGCCCACCGATGCCGTTCTGCAACTGCTGAACAGCATTTAAGCTGAAACATTATGTGGCGGAGGATTCCAGATTTGGCAGACCCCGGCTGGCGCGAGGACGGCTCCACAGAATATCACCCGATGCATAAGTGCGGGTCGAGCGCGAGCATCTGCTGCACCATCCGCGCCAGGCTGTTGATCCCGCGGCGCATATCGGTCGCGCCGTAGCACAGATAAATCCGGTCGGTCGGCACCACCGTGGTAATTTGTCAACTCCGCTGGACGATACGCAGCGGTGTCGGATCGACGGTCCCTTCAATCCGGAGACGCGCGACGCTCGGAAAGGCCACGACTATCCTGCCGGCCGGGTCCGGGGCAATCGGCGACGGGGCGTTCGACACCGGGCAGATCGCTCACGTCGATGCGCGCGAAGGTCGCCATCGCCTTCGGCATCAAGCTCGCCGCCGGCTATCTGCTTGCGCCACGCACAGAGCTGTGACGGAGCTACCCCGAACGCTTCCGCGACCTCGGTCACCGAGGACCCCGCCGCGCTCGCCAGGACTCGGCGACCAGATCGCCCCTCGCATGTTCCAATGTCATGGCCCGAAAGCTCGATGTCATCAGTCTATTGCAAGGTGCCTTGGCGCACCACTTACGGGGCTCAAGGCGGGTTGGGTGGTTGCTTGGACCGCGGACGGCGGCACACTCCTTTCGCGCGGGAGCGGAGCTAATCGGCGGCGGCACCACCATGAGGTAATCCGCCTGGACGTCAAAAAATGCGCATTCTGAGTTGTGTGCGAGGAGGGACGGGCGACTGAACGAGGTGATTATAAAAAAATCTTTAACAACGACATGAAAAATTCATCAAAATTTTCTTTCAATATTGGCGATTACATGCGAAAAATCGACCAAAATATTCAGAGAACTAGAAGGATAGCGCAAATGAGTGACAGTATTAATGGTGCAGTTTCATTGTCAGACATTGAATCATATTTCTGTGATGACTACATCCACTTTGGGGATATAGTAAATCCGTCGGAAACAAGCGATCACCAAGCAGGAGTAATTTGGGAGCTACTTTCTCTTAGGCACGGTAGCTCAGTTCTTGAACTAGGATGCGGCTATGGGCGAATTTCCAACCGGTTGGCCGAAAAAGGCGCGCGGGTAGCCGGACTTGATATCTCGCCGATCTTGCTAAAAAAAGCCGAAGCGGATGCGGCTGAACGCGGAGTAGATGTTGAGTATGTTCTGGGCGACATGCGCTCACTTCCCTGGCGAGATCAATTTGACGCGGCTTTTCTGTGGTACACGACGTTTGGTTATTTCGATGACGCGGACAATGAGAGAGTTCTTGGTGAAGCCGCTTCTTCGCTTAGAAAGGGCGGGCTCCTGTTAATCGATCATCCCAATCATTTCGATTCCCTGCGCTACAAGTTTCCTGTCTGCTATATTACGCAGCATAAGAACGATGCACGTATCGATATATTTAGCAACGATGTGCTTAGCGAGCGGTCGAACCTCGAACGGATTATCGTCCGCGATGGATGCGTTAGACGGACCCATCTTTCTTACAGACAATATGGCTTTTCTGACTATGTTCGCATGTTGCGAAGCGCGGGATTCGAGACTGTTGAAGCTTATGGAGAGGAAGGTGGAGCTTTTACATCCGATAGCTCGCGCCTCGTGGTTGTCGCATACAAATAATGGCGGCTGGCGCAGAGCGCGTCGTAGTCGAGTAGCCCAGCCATTTGGCTTTTGTCCTCACAAATCCGGACGGGCGAATTTCCCGCGGGCAACTCTTTCAGATGTTAATCTGTATCTTATCCGTGTCGTGCCCAAGCTTGAGGGATGCCAGGAATCGGCAGGAGGAAGCGCACCGTCAGGGTCACTCCGACCAGTCCATGCGCCAGATTTCTGGCTTCGCCCTTGTTGGAAACTACTGGCTTAGCCGCGTGTCCGAAAAATCCTCGTGGGGCACGCGGCGCAATCCCGTGTCACTCGCCCCATCCTAGAGGATTGCGGCAAAACTCTCGGGCTTGTTCCGACTTTGAACAGTAGCACATCGTTACGCCTTTGAGAAAACAAAGCCAATCCAGTGCCTCCTGCGATCGCCATTTACCAAGATAGGAGAAAGCTGCTCATGCCCACATCTAGTCAACAGGGACGCGTACCTGGATTTAGTCAGCAGGAATACCGCGAGCGCACTGCTCGGCTGCGACAGCAAATGGCGGCGCGCGGAATGGATGCGCTGCTTGTCATGAACGAGAATAATATGAACTACCTCACCGGTTATGACGGATACTCGGAGTACGTTCCGCAGCTCGCTCTCGTGTGTCAAGAAGATGAAGATCCGTGGCTGATTTTGCGCGAAATCGACACTTTGTGTGCAACGCCCACCTCATACCTACCGCAGTCGCGCATTCTCAGTTATCCAGAGAAGTACATTGGGTCGAGCCAGCGAACGGCATGGGAGCCGATTGGCGATCTAATCCGCGAGCGCACTAAGTCGAGCCGAATCGGGGTCGAACTGACGGCCAAGACGTTTGGAGTGAAAGACCATGCCGCCCTCGGTAACAGCTTGGACGCATCGAAGTTTATCGATGCCGATGGAATGATTGCTAAGCTGAAGAAGGTAAAATCACCAGCCGAGCTTGCGTACATGGAGCAGGCCGGAAAGATTGTGGACAGGGCCATGCAGGTGGGCCGGCTCGAGATTGCTTCTGGAGCGCGCGAATGTGACGTGGGCGCCGCTATAGTGAGTGCTTTGGTCAAAGGCACTCCAGAAATTCCCGGGGGTGTTTGCGCCTTTCCAACTATGCCGGTTGGCTCTCCCGCCAACGCACCGCACCTTTCGTGGTCCGACGCAAACTATAAGATGGGCTGTCAGACTAATTTCGAAATTGGCGCTTTCCGACACCGCTATGCCTGCGCCTTGTCACGGACGGTTTTTTTGGGTGAGCCGACCGCTCGGGCTCGGCACTTACATCAAGCCGCTTTGGACGGTTTCCTCGCAGAGGTCGAAACGATACGGCCGGGAGTTACGTGCTCTGAAGTTTCGCAAGCGTTCCAGCGCGCCTTTAAACCATACGGTGTGCGTAAGGAATCCCGGAGCGGTTACTCCATCGGCCACGGTTGGGTCGACAGCGGAATCAGCTTCCAGGAGGACGACCACACCGTGATTGAACCCAACATGACCTTCCACGTCCTCATCGGCATTTTTGAGAAGGATGACGGCTACGTCTTCAGTGAGACTGTCAGAGTGACCGAGAACGGCGCGAAGTCGCTAAGCACCATGTCCCGTGACCTGCTGGTAAATTGCTGACTTTTCAGGATTGCAATGCCGGCGTAGCGCCAATACGTTGCGCCGGCATTAACATCACCAAGCTGCGCTGGTTGTGCGTCTAACACTTGTTTCGCACGGGCGACCTTTTTGAGGAAGGGTTAAACAAGACACGGCTAGTGCGTGGCCGAGCCAATCCTTGGCTCGACGTCGTCGTGCAGGCAGAGATCTGGACCTGCTGATGCGACCACAGCAGCGGTTCCGGCCCACCCTGAAACGCTCGTCGCCTGCTCTTTTCCCGCCGCCTGCTGTGCGGCGTCCTCGCGCTGCTTCGCTGGGACGATTCGACACCAAGGTGCTCCAACTTGCCTTGGCCGTGGATTGCCACGGCGATTGCTGCAGCGCGGCACAATTGTTGCTTTCTCGCCATCACTTTTCGAGATAGATAGGGAAGCTGGGGAAAGTGCATCAGTTCGGCTCTCAAGCCATGGAAATTAGGCAGTTAAAATACTTCGTCGGCGTAGTCGAAGCAGGCAGCTTCACGAAGGCCGCAGAGCGCTCTGAGCTTGCATGTGCGTCAGTTGGAGGAAGGCTTCGGCACTCAGCTGCTGATACGCGACAGGACCGGCGTGAGCGTGACGGCGTCAGGAGCCAAACTGCTCGAGCGAGCGCGGGCGATTCTCAGGGAAATTCGACTCACCGAGGCGGAATTGACCAATACAGCCGCTTCCCCTGCCGGGGGGTGACCATTGGCATTCCGTCAGGAGCCGCTCGCGTGCTGACCGGCCCCTTGCTTGAATCAGTGAGAGCCGAACTGCCGAGAGTCTCACTAAAGATGATCGAGGGTATGACGGGACCGCTGGAGGAGTGGATGGCTGCTGGCCGCTTCAATCTGGCAGTTCTCTACCGCCCCGCGGATAGTGTGGCTCGAATGACAATCTTGGCGCACGAAGAGCTCTGTCTCCTGGTGCCGTCAGGTGAACCGCCTTTCGAAGATTCGATATCTCTGGCGGATCTACACGCGTTCCCGCTGGCGGTTCCCATGCGCAATAACAATGTCAGACGTTCGGTCGCTGACGTCGTCACACAACACGCTTGCGCGCCGGACGTCAAGTTTGAAGTGGACTCGCTCTCAACGATCATCAATATGGTTATAGGAGGAAAAGCCCATTCTATTCTCGCCCCCTCAGCCGTTCAAAAAGAAGCCACTCAAGGGCTGGTTCGGACGGTCAAAATCGTCGATCCGGTGAATGCCCGTTCCGTCGTGCTTGCCGTAAATCCGAAAGATGAGCGTTCTGCGGCCGTCTCCGCCGTCCGCAAGCTCATCCCCAATGTCGCCAGAGAATTAATCGAGAGGGGCCTGGGCAGCCGCGGCTCCTGACGCGGCCTGGACTCTTCGACCTATTTGGCAACGCTATGTCTTCTTGCGGCAATCAGGATCAGATCGATCTGGATTCCAGATGGATTTCGTCAATATTCGATATTTGACCTGACGCGACACTCGCGATGAAACTGGCTCAAGCGCGTTTAGCGGTTTCGAGATCGAACGACGCTCGTATGGCAAGAGAATTCACTTATGTGGAGCACGCGATGTTCGAGGCTAGGAGCTACGAGCTCTTCATCAACGGCAAATGGCGAGCCGGTGGTAGCGGAGCCACATTGCCGGTGATTAATCCGGCAACGGAGAAAGTATTTGCCTCGGTGGCCTCGGCGACGGCGTCGGATCTGGATGAGGCCCTCGCTTCGGCAGAGCGCAGCCGCAAGGCCTGGTCTTCACGGCCTGCAAAAGAACGTGCCGAAATGCTGGTAGCAGCCGCAAGAACCTTGGCAACGAAGATTGAAGCAGCAGCCAGGGACCTGTCGTCCGAACAGGGAAAGACGATTGCCGAAGCGACGGGCGAATACGCACGCGCGGTCGAAACACTGGAGTGGAACGGTACGCACGCCGAAGAGCTGTCCACGCCTATTCCGTTGGGTCCGAACCGGATGATCGTCCCGGAGCCGCTCGGTGTCGTTGCTGCGTTCACGCCATGGAATTATCCGGCCGTGCTCATCGCCCGCAAGCTCGCCCCCGCGTTGGCGGCGGGCTGCCCGGTGATCCTCAAAGGGGCTGAAGAGACACCGAGCGTGGCTGTCCATATCGTTGAATCGTTGCGCCAAGCAGGCATCCCCGACGGCGTGGTCAATCTTGTTTTCGGTGTTCCTGTGCATATATCGCGGCATCTGCTCAGTTCGCCAATCGTGAAGGTCCTGACGTTCACGGGTTCAACCGCGGTTGGAAAACAGCTGGCCACTCTCGCCGCAAATAATTTGCAGCGTTGTATCCTTGAACTGGGTGGACACTCGCCGGTTGTTGTGTGTGAGGATGCCGACCTGGCAAAGGCTATACCGGCTATTTCGGAATACAAGTTCGAGTGCGCGGGCCAGAGCTGCAATGCGCCCAGCAGGATTCTCGTCGCTCGGCCTCTCTATGGGGAATTCCTGTCCCGGATGACGGAAGCTGTCCGCAAGATCAGGATCGGCCCACCGGACGACCCTGCAACGGAGATGGGACCGATGGCAAACGCGCGGCGAATCGAGGCCATGCAGCGTCTGACAAAGGATGCAGTCGATCGTGGCGCCCGCATCGAGACTGGTGGAACCCGCCTCGACGCACCGGGCTTTTACTGGCCGCCAACCATCCTGACAGGTGTGCCGAAGCAAGCGAGAGTGCTTCATGAGGAGCCGTTCGGGCCGATCCTCACCGTGGCGCCGTTCGACAAGCTCGAGGAGGCCATCGAAGAAGCTAACGATACTGAGTATGGCCTGGCCGCCTACTTGTTCACTGACGCTGCCGATACGCAACAAAAGCTGACCAACAGTCTTTCAGCAGGCGCTGTCAGTGTGAATTACCTGAAAGGGGTTTCCGCGGATGCGCCCTATGGGGGCGTCAAACAGAGCGGCTATGGATATGAAGGAGGCGAGCAGGGAGTGCGGAGCTTCCAGATCTTGAAAATGGTCAACGGCCTCGGCTCATTTGGATGAGATCCAGTGGGAAATAGAACACGGACCATCGCCGGCAAGGACATCATAAGGAGCGTGGCCGACGCCCTTCAGTACATCTCGTACTACCATCCTCCAGATTACATCCGGTCTCTTTCGCAGGCCTACGCGCGCGAACAGAGTCCAGCGGCGAAGAATGCGATAGGGCAGATTCTGCTGAACTCCCGCATGGCGGCCTTCGGGCGTCGGCCGATCTGCCAGGACACCGGCCTTGTGGTGGTCTTCGCGAAGGTCGGCATGGATACCCGCATCAAATCAACGATCAGTTTCGCAGACCTCGTGAATGAGGGCGTCCGTCAGGCATATCTCGACCAGGACAATCCCCTTCGGGCCTCGATCGTTGCCGATCCGCTCGCCGGACGGGTCAATACTCGTGACAACACGCCGGCGGTCGTCCACGTTGACCTTGTACGAGGTAACCAGATTGAAATCACCATTGCCGCAAAAGGCGGCGGGTCAGAGAACAAAGCACGTTTTACCACCTTGAACCCCAGCGCCTCCGTTTCCGACTGGGTGATTGACACAGTATCGACGCTTGGCAGTGGGTGGTGTCCGCCCGGCCTGATCTCCGTTGGCATCGGTGGTAGCGCTGAAAAGGCGATGCTGCTGGCCAAGGAGGCCATGAACCAGCCCATCGATATGGCGGAATTGATCGCCAGGGGCCCTTCAGGCGCAGAGGAGGCACTGCGGATCGAGCTTTATGAACGGATTAACGCGCTGGGCATCGGCGCGCAGGGCCTTGGTGGCCTGACGACAGTCATCGACGTCAAGGTTGCGACCTATCCTACTCATGCCGCGTCCAAGCCCGTGGCGCTCATTCCGCAATGCGCCGCCAACCGGCACCTGAAGTTTACCTTGGATGGCTCTGGACCAATCAGGTTGGAGCCGCCCGATTTGCGCGAATGGCCCGACATGGGAACCGACGAATTGAGTTCAGCCGGCGTGCGAAGGGTCAACCTCGATGCACTTACGAAGGACGAGACGGCATCGTGGCGGTGCGGTGAAACGCTTCTTCTGTCCGGAAAGATGCTGACAGGCCGGGACGCCGCGCACAAGCGAATGGTCGAGTTGATAGACGCCGGCAAGCCACTTCCGTTCGATCTGCAGGGGCGCGTTATCTACTACGTTGGACCCGTCCGCGCCGTGAGAGATGAGGTCGTCGGACCGGCTGGCCCAACAACCTCCAGCCGCTTGGACGATTTTACGGACAAGGTGCTCGCCGAAACCGGGCTTTTCGCGATGGTGGGCAAAGCGGAGAGGGGACGGGCTGCCATCGAGTCTATTGTAAGACACAAAGCGCCGTATCTCATCGCAGTGGGCGGGGCTGCCTACCTGATATCAAAATCAATCAAGTCAGCGCGGCTGATTGCCTTCGAAGATCTGGGCATGGAAGCAGTCTATGAATTCGAGGTCCAGGATATGCCTGTCATCATGGCTGTCGATGTTGAGGGAAACTCCATTCACAATTCCGGGCCTCTTGAGTGGCGTAAGCGCATGGCGGCCGACAGCATCGCACGCAGCATCGGCGTTTGAGCCTTCCGACCAAGCTCGGTTGGTCGGCATCAATTCCATTGTCGACAACGGCTAAGAGCAGAAGGTCATGAACTCGAAACCCAATCCTGCGCGCCTGGACGCTTGGGACTTCCGGATTCTCTCAGAGATTCAGTCAGACGGCCGGATTTCAAAAAGCGAGCTTGCAAAACGCGTTCATCTTTCGGCGTCGGCCTGCTCGGAGCGGCTCCGTGCACTGGAGGTCGCCGGGATTATTGAGGGGTTCTACGCGCGGTTGAGTCCGGCCCTCATCGGCGGCATGGTCTTTGTCATGGTGGAGGTCGTGCTGGAACGTCATCGCCTCGAGGACCAAAGACACTTCGAGACTGCGGTCGGAGAATTTCCGGAAATCCTGGATTGCTGGGCTATCGGCGGGCGGATCGATTATCTGATGCGCGTCGCATCTCCTTCTATGGCTGCGTATCAGGATTTCATGGAGAGACTGCTGCAGGCAGGCTTGGGGATCGATCAATATTACAGTCTTGTCGTGACCAAACCAATCAAGTCCAATTCACCAATCCCCTTGTCCGCACTAAGGCGACGGTAAACGCCGACGCCTTCGTTTCCACGGCTTACTGTCCCGATTCCGCGAATTCGTCGGCGAAGGACGCGCATTCCCGCGAAACTGGAGAGGCGTTTGCGGTATGGTAATTGCTAAGGAGGCGGCCGGCCGAGTGCCCTCCGCCAATCCATCGCGAGGAGAGGACTATGCGGTTGAGCAATCTGGGAACCGAGCAACTCAGAGAAAAGGATCGAAGCTTCGTCTTTCATCCGTCTACGCATCTGGCCAAGCACAGCCGAGGCGAGACCCCAAATCGAATCATGGCCGGTGCGGAAGGCGTGTACATCTGGGATACCGAAGGCCGAAAGAGCCTCGACGGTTTCGGCGGGCTTTACTGCGTCAATATGGGATATGGTTGCACGGAAATTGCCGATGCCATTGCCCGGCAAGCACACGAATTGCCGTTCGCCCATGTCTATGCAAGTCAAGGTACGGAGCCAGTCGCCCTCTTGGCAGAGGCCGTGGTCGAGTATTTTGGTCAGAACATGCGAAGGGTCTTTTTCGGCCTTTCCGGCTCCGACGCCAACGAAACCAACATCAAGCTGGTCTGGTACTACAACAACATTCTGGGCCGCCCCGAAAAGAAGAAAATCATCTCGCGACATCGCGGCTATCACGGGTCTGGGCTGGTCACCGGGAGCCTGACGGGCCTTGCCTTCTTCCATAATTTCTTCGACCTGCCGTTGGATCTGGTGCGCCATACCACGACGCCGCACCACTATCGCCAGGCGCATGACGGCGAAAGTGAGCAAGCGTTCTCGGAGCGCTGCGCGGATGTACTTGAAGCCCTTATCCTCGCTGAAGGCCCGGAGACCGTTGCAGCTTTTATCGGAGAGCCGGTGCTTGGGACAGGCGGTATCGTTCCGCCCCCAAAAGGATACTGGACCGCGATCCAAAGCGTGCTCGACAAGTACGATATCCTGCTGATCGCCGACGAAGTCGTCTGCGGGTTTGGACGAACCGGTGAGAAATTCGGTTCCCACCTCTATGGCATGCGGCCGGACTTCGTGACCATCGCCAAGGGTTTGAGTTCCGCCTACCTGCCCATCTCCGGGTCAATCATTGGCGACCGCGTCTGGTCGGTCTTGGAACAAGGAACAGAGAAGCATGGCGCCCTCGGCCATGGCTGGACATATTCGGGTCACACGCTTTGCGCTGCGGCCGCGCTCGCCAATATTCGACTCCTAAAGGAAAGAAATATCCTGGAGCATGTCCGCGATGTCGGCCCGTATTGGCATGCCCGCATGAATGCCGAACTGGCGGGACACCCCATCGTTGGCGAGGTTCGTGGTGTCGGAATCCTCTCCGCCGTAGAGCTGATGCGAGATCCGAAGCAGAGAATACCGTTTGAATCCGATCTCCAGGTCGGCGTTCGCGCTGCCGCTGCTCTATTCGAGAACGGTGTCATCGGCCGCGCCATGCCGCACGGCGATATCCTCGGCTTTGCCCCGCCTTTGATCATCACCCGGAAGGAGATCGATATAATCGTCGACGCAACCGCAAAATCAGTCGAGACGACCTATCGCGCGCTGAAGGCCGAGGATGCGATATGAACATAGCGAGCGCCGACGGGAGCGAGCCCCCGGGTTCGACGCCGTCCCGGGTAAAGTGGTCCCTGGGAGGAACTTTCCCACGGACAAGACGCTTTGGCGTCAGCCTGTCGTTAGGGCTGGTCGCCATTGGTGAAGACGGGTTGACAGCGCATTTCGCGCCGAGCCGACCGAAACTGCTAAACTGGAAGCCGTCAGATTATAAGCATGCTTCGGATAACTTCGATCGCAAGCGATAACAAAATCAGTTCTGCCGCCGCTGTCCTGTTGCCCAACGACCAGGGTGTTTGTGCGGCGCGCCCTGCCGGTGTACCTCCCCGCCGGCAGGGCGCCTTTTTTGACCCGCTGGATCTGGATGCCCCGCTGGACCTGCGTGATTGTAGCGCATCCGCAATCGACAGTTCGAGAAGGAGGTCATCTGCATACCCGGATGGCACATCGAGCTTCGATATTTCTATTACACCATGGCAACCGCCCACAATCGCAGCTTCGGACCCGCGGCTTACGGCAGCCGGCATCGAGGTCGCGTGCACCTCCTTTCATATGATCGAAGGTCCCGGGAGTAGTCACCGCGGTGAATTTTCTCCAGCGTCGAATAACTTGGGGGGCGAGTCTTCTCGCCGTAGCTGCCAAGAAGCCAGAAAGTCCCATGTCTAATTGAAAAAAGCCGCTGGAGAAAATGCAGCTCGTCTTCGAAACTTTGCTGGAACAGTTGTCTTTGAGCGTTGATGAAGTCGACTTCCATAACGCACTGGCCAGCGCCGCCGGCGCCTTCGACATTCCCGCATTCGCCTATCTGTCTCTGGTGTCTGATCGCGTCACAAAACCCAGACTTATATCGAACTATCATTCCGGCTGGACGTCGCACTACTTGCGCCACCAATACGAAAGGATCGACCCGGTCATAGAATGGGCAAGGTGCAGCGAATGTCCCTTTCAGTGGGGACCGGGATTCGGCCATGCCGGCATTTCAACGCGACAGCAACAGCTTTTCGATGAGGCTGCCGAATTCGGCATCTGCTGCGGACTGACGATACCACTTGTTGATCGCCGCGGCGGTGTCGCTGCGATGACCTTCGCGGCAGACAGGCTCGATCCGACCTTCCTGCGCGTCGCCGAGCAGTATGAGCAGGCGCTCGAGATTATGGCGATGTGCTTTCACATTGGCGTTCGCCGCAAGCTTTCGGGTGGTCTGGCGGTGGATGGTGTTTCGCTGACGCCCCGTGAGTACGAATGCCTGGAGTGGACGGCGAAGGGCAAGTCCGCCTGGGAGATCGGCTGTATCTTGGGGATCAAGGAGCGCACGGCCGCTTTCCATCTGGACAATGCCAAGAAGAAGCTCGGCGTGCGCACCAAAAATCAGGCAGTGACACTGCTGGCCTCCTCACGATCATCAATTCTCTGAGGGACAGAATCCCTCTTTGATCTACCTGTGCAAATGCACAGGCAGTCGCGGCATGAAGGTTCGCCTCCAATGGCAGGGTCATACCTGCGAGGAGACCATCATGATTGAGCTTATTGCGCCCGGCTGGTACGGCGCCTTTGCCGACGAACTTCACGAAATGCACCGCCTGCGCTACCGCATCTTCAAGGAGCGGCTCGACTGGAACGTGCGCATGACCGGCGGCTTCGAGATCGATTCATTCGATTTCCTGAAACCGCACTATCTTGTGTTGCGCGATGCCGGCGGTCGTGTCGGGGGCGGCGTACGCCTTCTGCCCTCGACGGGGCCGACGATGTTGCGAGACGTCTTTTCGAGGCTGTTGGAGGGAAGAACGGCACCCGAGGAACCGAGTGTCTGGGAAAGCAGCCGTTTCGCCCTTGATCTTCCACCGTCTGCACCGAAGGGCAGTGGGAGTATTGCTGTTGCGACCTATCAACTTCTTGCTGGCATGATCGAGTTCGGTTTGTCGCGGCAGCTCACCCATATCCTCACGGTTACGGATTTGCGCATGGAGCGCATCCTGCGTCGCGCCGGATGGCCGCTGGCCCGCATCGGGCCGCCCCGGACAGTCGGCACCACGCGAGCCGTTGCCGGCTTTTTGGATGTCTCAGAGGAGAGCCTTGCTGCGGTCCGCCACAGTGGCGGTCTTGGCGGTCCCGTACTGTGGGCCCCGGTGCTCTGCACGGGCGCCTGACATGGTTATGATAGGTAATGACGCCGACTGGCCGGACTGGCAGGATGAGAAATCCTATCGCTACACGCGGCACCTGACGCGACGCGGCTGGGCCTGGGAATTCCTGCGGCGCAATCCGGCCTTTCAGCGTGACTGCCGGCTCTCGCTTGAGCAGGCAGAATTTGCAGAAAGGTGGTTCGAGGTAGAAGTGGTGAGATCGTCGCTCGATCTCACGCAGTGGGGGCTCCTTTTTCGCAGGCTCGTTGAGGCGCGATGCGGCTGTTTTCTGGTGCTTCCGCCAATGCCCGCATGTTCTGCCGCTCATTGCGGAAAAGGCAGTGTCGGCCGAAACGCTTTCGTTTGATCTCGCTGCATTGCCATGTCGGGCGGCACTCGTGATCACGTCGGACGGTTCCCAGCATGTCATGCTGCGAAATGCTCACCGGGATTTACAACTGGCTGTGGAGGGCGCGGACGTTTTGCGCCCCGTTCGACTTTCCGTCGACGCGATCTGGCCCGCCGATCGGATGAGACATCACCTGAATGCGCTCGAATGCCTCAATGCTCTTCACGCGACCGGGCAACTTCCCGACAGGCTGTTTCCGCCCGAAGCGCGCGCCAGCCGTCTGCGCTTTGTCCTCCAGGCGCTTGACGGCTCGCTGGGCGGGGCATCGCACCGCCAAATCGCACTGGCCCTGTTGGGCCGACAACGCGTCCAGGCCGACTGGACGGATCCGCGCAACCACCTTCGCGATCGCATTCGCCGTGCCGTCCGGCGCGGTCACATGCTCATGGATCGCGGCTATCAGGATTTCCTCGCCTGAAGGTGATTGCAATAGCTCACCTGGAGCCGCTCAGCGCGCGAACAGTTCTTTGTATCCAGTCGTAACCATCCAGTTTGCCCGACCGAGATGGCTGCGAACCGCCATTCGAGCGCGCTCAGGTTCTCGCACCGGATCGATGCCGAGGACGATCTGCGCCATCTCATCCTCGCTGGCATCGTCGGCGGACGCGTCCAGGAGCCTCATATAGAGAGTGAAGTGCTCGTTGTCGTAGGCGGTCAGGCGGTCCGACCATGGGACTTCGTCTTGAACTTTGGGTTTCATCGCGACCTCCTGGGGTTCGGGTTTGTCGTCATCGGATAGGGCAAGACATCTCTCGTTAGGCTAATCATATCGAATAGGAACGATCGTTCCTAGAACGATAGTTCCGGTTCTGGTCCCTTCTTGCCATGGACCTCAAAGAGGTCATGGCGATCAACATGCGTCGTTTGCGCCATGATCAGGACCTGACGCAGGAAGAATTGGCTGCTCGCGCAGAGCTGAGCATGCGCTATGTGGGCTCGATCGAGCGTGCTCGGGTTTCCGCAAGCGTCAGTGTGCTTGGCCAGCTCGCAAAAGCGCTTGACGTTGATCCTTGTGAGTTGATTAGGCCGCAGTAACAAAGGCGATCCGGCCCATCCCGGATTGCCGCAATCGATTTTGATGGCGCGCAGCCGGCCGCCGGTGAACTGAGCCCGCTTTCTTCGACATGGGCCTAGACCATTCGGCTTCGCCCCCTGGCGCAGCTTTGGTGACCTACAGCGCTGACCTTGAGCGATAATCATCGTCAGATTGCATCCGCGAAGTCGCGATCCCTAACAGCAGGTAGTTCGGGCAAAGTCGATGCTCGTGCGAGTTGCTCCTTAAGTTTGTAGAGTATACTCCGTGGTGAAATCCTCAACAAGAGGGTGGCCTCTCGCGTATGGGAATCCGAGAGGTCTTTGCCCGCAATCTGCGTAGGCTTCGCGAGAAAAAGAAGCTGTCGCAGGAGGCGCTGGCACATGAAGCTGGTGTTGATCGAACCTACATCAGCGCTCTTGAGCGCAGTGTATATGCTGCTAGCATCGACATGGTCGAGAAGCTCGCTATGGTGCTGGAGGTTGAGCCGGCAACGCTGCTCGATCCGCGATCTGAATAGACTTAAGCACAGTCTGACGCCGGCATCTCTTCGATCGCCCCGCCAACGCAGGCTGCTGGAATAGATGATAGCGGCGCGCAAGAACAAGGGCTTGAGCCAGGCCAAGGTTGCCGAAGCGCTTCGCCGCCCGCAGTCTTTCGTGGCCAAGTATGAGAGCGGTGAACGTCGCATAGACGTCATCGAGTTTCTCGACGTAGCGGAGGCGCTCGAAATCGACCCTTGCGAGGTTCTCGCACATGTGCGCCGCCTGCGTGACCGATAGCTTGTGCTGTGCTTGGCTGGAGCGGCCAACGTCATCAAAATCGCATCCCTGGATTTCCTGCCCCTCGCGGCAGATGGTTTGGGCACATCGATGACAATGTGGATTACATATTATAGTTGATAAACTCAAGGCCCGTGATCCGCTGACCATCCGCGCATGGATATGCGCAAGTTGGTCGGACGAAATGCACGCAGGATCAGGGAGAAGGCCGGCTTGACGCAGGAGCAGCTTGCCGAGATCTCCGGCTTCAGCCAGCAGTACATCAGCGGGCTGGAGAAGGGTAAAAGGAACCCCACCATCGTCACGCTTTATGAACTGGCACAAGCCCTCCGTGTCAGTCATATCGATCTGGTGCGACCTGACTGACTCGCCGCGGACATTGCGACCGCAGATGATGCTGCGCACACTCGGATAGGCGAAGAGGCACGACGTGGTGCCAGTCGCGCCGCCAGCTTTGAGTGATCGCCGGGTATCGCCGGCCCAGTCGCCGGCCTCGAAGTCCTCCAGACCCTGCATGCCGGCTTGGCGTTCGCGCCCCGGCAGATGACGCTGAGCATCGGCACGACGGCTTTGCAATCCTTCTGTGACATGAAATCAAGTAAATGGCGGATGAAGTGCACCATGCAGGTTAGCGCTGTCGCCTGGGGGAAGTGGCGCCGATCGCTTCCCTGTTGGCCAAGCAGTTTGCCAGCTTGCCGAATTACCAGCACCTCGCCAGTCTCGTTGCGTTCTTGTTTAGGCCTTGCAACAGATCCTTCAAGGAAATTTATGGAATCTTTGCGACCACAAACCGCTGTCAATGGTACGCTCACCACAACTTTCAAGTTCAGTGGCGGCAGAAACCTGGTGTCGTTTAATGTTCCGCCGCCGGACAGCATCTGCGGAGAGCGCGAAATGACAAAGTCAGCAGGACGAGGGTTCGGTTCTTCTATTTGGCGTCGTGCCGACCAATGAAGATACTTGTCGATCGCCTGATGACAGCAGCGCATCCTGATCGCCTTCGGATCCTGGGCCTTTGCGCACATGCCGACCTCACTGTCCGCGAACTGGCGGAGATTCTCGATCTTCGTCGGGAGCGCGTTGCGCGACACGTCCAGATGCTGGCCAGAGCTGACTTTCTTTGCCGCAATCGACAAGGTCCTTGGTGCTCATATCATCTCAATGCAGGAGGCAAGGACGGAGGGTTGGTTCAATTCCTGGTCGATCTCCTGCCCCACGACGATGGGTATCATAAGCGCGACCTGGAGCGGCTCGAGGCGGCACAAGACGCGTGGTCGAAGGGGACTGCTGCTTGATCGTGGAATAGATTAAGCCAATGGAGCGCGACTACCATGGACAACTCCGCTGACGCAGCCATCGCAGAGCCCGGCACATACGGACGGTCTTCCTTGGTCCACGTCGATTGCCGCGTTCACGAACTGCTTCTAAGACAGGAGCGGCAGGAGCGGACAACGCTCAAACTCATCGCATCCGAGAACTTTGCCTCTTCGGCCGTACTGGAAGCGACCGGCTCCATATTCACGAACAAGTATGCCGAAGGGTACCCGAGTGCGCGCTACTACGCGGGAAACGAGATCGTCGATGAGCTTGAGACCCTCGCGATCGAGCGCCTGAAAGCGCTCTTTGGCAGTGAGCACGCCAACGTCCAGCCTTATTCGGGCTCGCCAGCCAACCAGGCTGTCTATCGTGCGCTTTTGAGCCCCGGTGACAAAGTCATGGGCTTGCCTTTACCTGAAGGCGGCCATCTGACTCATGGTTGGTCCGTCAACTTTTCCGGCACTGATTATCAACGCGTTCCCTATGGGCTGCACAAAAGGACGCAGCAAATCGACTATGACCGCCTACGCGAGACAGCCAGGCGGGAACGGCCAAAACTGATCTGGGTCGGCGGAACTGCCTATCCGCGTGTCTTTGACTACGCGGCAATGGCAGAAATTGCTTCGGAAGCGAAGTCCTATCTCGTGGCCGATATTGCGCACATCAGCGGCCTGATTGTCGCTGGAGCGCATCCGAATCCCGTGGCTCATTGCGACGTCGTCACCAGCACATCTCACAAGTCGATCCGCGGCCCCCGTGGAGGCTTTATTTTGTCGAAGAATGAAGATCGCTATCAGGCGCTCTATCATCCCACGAGCAAACACAATCTCGCCAGACGGATTGATCGCGCGGTGTTTCCTCAACTGCAAGGTGGGCCGCATATGAATACGATCGCCGCGCTTGCCGTCGCTTTGCAGGAAGCAGCAAACCCGTCCTTTCGTGTCTACGGTCAGCAGATCGTCAACAACGCCAAGGCTCTGGCCCAGGCGCTTCTGGACCGTGGTTACGACCTGGTCACCGGCGGGACTGACAATCACATGCTGATCCTTGATCTGCGGGACCGGCCGCTATCAGGCAAAGCCTATGCCGAGCGCCTGGCCAAGGCAGGCATCATTACGAACTTCAACATGGTGCCGGGCGACCCGCGCGATCCAGCGGTTACAAGCGGGATCCGGTTAGGGTCGCCGGCAGTGACGTCCATGGGCATGCGTGAGGGGGAAATGGTGCAGATCGCCGCTTTTATTGATTTGGTCTGCCGCCAGCCCGACGACCCAGAAGTTCATGCGAGCGTACGAAGAGACGTTGCCGACTTCTGCACTGCATTCGACGTCCCCGGCATCCCCGACCGGTAAGCCACCTCAATCCAGAAACTCCCCACCTTCCAACACTTGCAGCGAGGACATTCCATGACCAGGCAGTTCGTGTTCTCTTCCGAATCCGTCGGCGCGGGACACCCCGACAAGATGGCAGACAACATCTCCGATGCCATCCTCGATGCGATCCTCCGCACCGACCCGAAGGCGCGCGTCGCCTGTGAAACGTTGGTGAAGACAGGGATGGTCGTTCTGGCTGGCGAGATCACCAGCCACGCGGAGATCGATTACAGCCAAGTTGCCCGCGATACGATCCTCGATATTGGGTACGACGACGATGCCATCGGCTTTGATGGTCGACGTTGCGCCGTCGTTCTCGCTCTCTCCGAGCAGTCGCCCGACATAAGCCAGGGCGTTGATGAAGGACGAGGGCAGGATCTCGAGCAGGGGGCGGGGGATCAGGGCCTCATGTTTGGATTCGCATGCAACGAGACGGATACATTGATGCCCTTGCCGATCCAACTCGCTCACCACTTGACGAAAAAACAGGCAGAGGTTCGGAAAACGGGACAGCTTGGCTGGCTGCGTCCGGACGTGAAATCTCAAGTGTCCGTACGCTACGAGGGTTTGCGCCCGGTGGCGCTGGATACCATAGTCCTGTCGACGCAGCATGACGAGGCGGTATCCCAAGAAACAGTCCGCGAAGGCGTCATTGAGGAGATCATAAAACCGGTCCTGCCCACCCACCTGGATACTTCGGGGATCAGATTTCTGGTCAACCCGACAGGGCGGTTCGTGGTCGGTGGGCCTGCTGGCGACTGCGGCCTCACTGGACGTAAGATCATCGTCGATACCTACGGTGGAACGGGGCGTCACGGCGGCGGCGCCTTTTCGGGCAAGGACCCATCCAAGGTTGACCGCTCGGCCGCCTATGCGGCGCGGTATGTCGCAAAGAATATCGTTGCCAGCGGACTTGCGGAGGTCTGCGAGGTTCAGCTTGCCTACGCGATCGGCGTGGCCAGTCCGGTTTCTGTGATGGTCAACACCTTCGGAACCGCAAGAATCGAGGAAAAAAGGATCGAGTGCCTTGTTCTTGAGCTTTTCGATCTCCGACCGAAAGGCATCATCAAGATGCTTGATCTCTTGCGCCCGATATACCGCAAGACCGCGACATACGGACACTTCGGCCGTGAAGAGCCTGAGTTCACCTGGGAGAAGACGGACAAAGCCGACGACTTGCTGCGTGAAGCAGGACCGGCAGCTGCGTGAGGGCCGCTGGATCAAGCGCATGCGGCAACCCATTTCAACTCGCTAGACCCGCGCCCAGCCGGCATGGCAGGAAGCCGGCTCCGGTTTTTGGCGGAGACATTGATGCCGGATTATGACGTGCTTTGCATCGGCAATGCCATTGTCGACATCATCGCCCAGTGCGAGGAGGAATTCCTCGAGACCAACGGCATCATCAAGGGCGCGATGAACCTCATCGACACGCAGCGCGCCGAACTGCTCTACAGCCGCATGGGGCCGGCGATCGAAGCCTCCGGCGGCAGCGCCGGCAACACGGCCGCAGGCGTCGCCTCCTTTGGCGGCCGCGCCGCCTTCTTCGGCAAGGTTTCCAACGATGCGCTCGGCGAAATCTACGCCCACGACATCCACGCGCAGGGCGTCGCCTTCGACACCAGGCCGCTCAAGGGTGAGCCGCCGACGGCGCGTTCGATGATCTTCGTCACGCCGGATGGCGAGCGCTCGATGAACACCTATCTCGGCGCCTGCGTCGAGCTTGGCCCAGAGGACGTCGAGGCCGACAAGGCCGCCGGGGCCAAGGTCACCTATTTCGAGGGCTATCTTTGGGACCCGCCGCGCGCCAAGGAGGCGATCAGGCAGACTGCGCGGCTGGCGCATGCCGCCGGGCGCGAAGTGTCGATGACGCTGTCGGATTCGTTCTGCGTCGACCGCTACCGCGACGAGTTCCTCGACCTGATGCGATCGGGCACCGTCGACATCGTCTTCGCCAACAGCCACGAGATCAAATCGCTCTACCAGACCGCCTCCTTCGACGAAGCGCTGGCCGCCATCCGCAAGGACTGCAAGATCGCCGCCGTCACCCGCTCTGAAAAGGGCTCGGTCATCGTGCGCGGCGACGAAACCGTCACCATCAAGGCGACGACAATCCGCGAACTGGTCGACACGACTGGCGCCGGCGATCTCTATGCCGCTGGTTTCCTGTATGGCTACACGCAAGGCCGCGACCTCAAGACCTGCGGCGACCTTGGCTCACTGGCGGCCGGATTGGTGATCCAGCAGATCGGCCCAAGGCCGCGCCAGAATTTGCGCCGCGAGGCCGAGCAGGCGGGGTTGATCTAGCCGGACGATTCAACGACGAGCTGCCCGTCTGCCTCGTGCAAGCTGTGCGGGGAAAGCGCATGTAAATCGAAATGTCGGATGCGCATCCGTGTGAGACGCAGCCGCTGAATGTCACGATAGAACGGTCGATGGCGCCCTCCGGTGCGAACCTTCTGCCGTGAGATGTAGAGAAGCGTTCGGATCAGCCGCTCGACCTGTGGCATGTATTGCTCACCGGCCATCGTCGACCTCGTGCGGCAACAGGTCGGCCGGGCCATGATTCGATCGAGCGGCTAAGCGGCCAACTGGTGAATTGACTTCAACGCATCGCCCGATTGAGATTATCCTGCCGGGAGCGCAGTACGTTGTTCAAGCAAGCCGAGACGATCATGGGCAAATATAAAGAGCATCGTGAGCCACGCCGGCATTACCATGACGATGACGTGGTTTCTTTTTCCGAACGATCTGCCGAGCCAAGCTACTTTCAGCGTTCGTCGATCGTAACCGCGGACCCTGTCGACGCCGAAGTGGTGTGGTTCAACACCAGTAAAGGTTTTGGCTTTGTCAAACTGCCGGAGGGCACCCAGGCCTATCTGCACATCCGGGTGCTGGAGGCGGCCGGGAGCCGCGGTGTTTCCGAGGGAACGCGTCTGAAGGTCACAACGGAAGAAAGTCCAAGAGGTCATCAGGTCGCGCAAGTGCTGGAGGTCAGCGATCAGACCGCGAGAACTCAGCTACATACGCGTCGCACTGGAGAGTCCACCGCCGGGACGAGTGCCCAGGTGGAGAGCGAGGGCACGGTCAAGTGGTACAATCCCCAAAAGGGCTTCGGCTTCATTGCTCCTGAAAACGGCGAGAAGGACATCTTCGTTCATGCCACCGCGCTGACCCGCTCAGGACTGAGCATGCTGACGGAGGGTCAGAAGGTGTTTGTCCAATGCGGGCAGGGCAAGAAAGGCCTGGAAGTTCGGAGCATTCGCCTCGCTTAGAGCCAAATGCGTTGACCCTACCGAAATCGCGCCTCAGACAAAGAAAAAGCCCGCTACCGGGAGGAGGTGGCAGCGGGCTCGATTTAGAATGAGACGCGGGAGGAGGTGCGCCCCATTCAGCGTCGGCACCACATCTGGGAGGAGTAGATGGCCGACACCATGATCATACCGATTGCCGCGGATATTGCAACGCACAAATTTTATCTCGCGAGTGCGAAATGATGCCGGATCCGCTTAGCCGATCCTGAAAAATTGCTGTTAGGCTGCGGCTTTCTTGCGGGCACGCTTGGCAGGTGCCAGCGTTTCCGGTTCCTTCGGCTTGCGGCCCAGACCCATGGTCTTGGCCAATGCCGAGCGCGCCGCAGCGTAGTTCGGCGCCACCATGGGATAGTCCGCCGCCAGCCCCCATTTCACGCGATATTCGTCGGGCGTGAGGCCATAGTGGGTGGCTAGGTGACGCTTGAGCGACTTGAACTTCTTACCGTCCTCAAGGCTGACGATGTAATCGGGCATAACCGATTTTCTGATCGGCACGGCAGGCTTGAGAGCTTCCGGCTTTTCTGGCGCGGCACCACCAGCAGTGCCTTTCAATGCGATGTGGATCTGGCCGATAAGCCCAGGCAGTTCACCGACGGGAACCGGATTGTTCGAAACATAGGCTGAGACGACATGGGCGGTGAGTTCGATGAGGTTGTCAGCTTTGCTCTCGGTTTCTTCGGTCATGAAAACGCTCCTGCGGAATTAGACTAGCCGGTTAAGAATCACTTCATAGCTTAATAGTGACGACCGCGTTTGATGGCAACCAAGCCATTGCATGACGTGTTGGCGGATCGCTACACACCCGGCCGCAGTTACGGATCTTCCTCTTGAACCGTCATCGCCCTGACAACACATTGTGCCATGGTCGCCGTGTCGATGCGGCGCCTCTTCACCGCAAATTGGCTATTTGAAAAGTTGGGAGAAACCAATGAACGCTGAGGCTTTCAGCAGCCCCCTTTTTGTGAGGCGCGCAACCCACATCATCCAAGAGATTGCCGGCCTTGCGGATGCAATCGATTTTCTCAACGAATGGCCGGAAGACCGCAGAGACCTGATCCACGAAGCCGCCCTGAGGGCATGCTACGATGCATACGATGGGCGCAAGCCGGTAAGCACGGCGCGCAATGCCTTTTTCGGCTTTGCGAAGCGGGTCGCCATATTGGAAGATCCAACCTCCGCGATGCAGTGGATCGCCGCCTGCAGATCGGGCAGTGGAAAAGTGCAGGTGTAGACTTCGACGACATGTTTGAGACTGGCGAGGCGCGTCAAACAGTGCACTATGTCCAGGTTTCACAGCTAGACCGCGCGAATGAGAAGCAGTTCCTCACCATCGACTGCACAACCGCAGATCGCACGCAAGCTGACCATGGCCGGACGCAGCTCATGGCGATCGCTTGCCCGCCAATGGCCAGGCTCAATGGCGCAGGTGCAGCGGTCGCGTTCGGCTGAGTCAAGAAATGCGATCCGGGCTATTTGCCGCATAGTGGCTGTGGAGGAGGGGGATGACCGGGTTGATCAGATTTGAGAGGCCAGTCGTTGTTCAGGTTAGCCGCCGCAGCTCGGAGCGTATCGTGTTCGACGTCAACGACGCGGCCGCTATCTTGCTGCGGGATCTGCATCATGAGACCGATAAACGCAGAATAGCGATGGACACCTGTCTGCAGGTTTTACGCGGTAAGACCCATCCCCCAGCCGCTCGACGAGCTTTCGTCGCAGCCGCACTCGAAGCACGCATTCTGCGCAGTGATTGAGACTTGGGACGCCGCTCGTGAATTTCGGCCGTCTGCACATCGCTATTGAGCGCGGTCCGAACACCTTTGCCGGCATCGGCCAGGAGCAAGCTAACCCCGCAATTTCCGCGACGGCTTTCCTGGTCCGGCGCCGGATCTTGACCATCAAAACAGAAGGGGTCCGCGTGCCAGCTGCGGCCGCTCGGCTTCGCCGTCGCGGTGATCGTGATTGCAGCCAGAGGCAGACAGAGCCATCGAGCGGGAATTGGCCCGGTGCAGATGGCGGAGCGTCGATGCCGCTTCAACAGTCTCCGGAAGTACCGTATGAACCTTCCCCCAGCTTGGCCCTGCATCCGATCTCCCGAACACGCTCCGCGGACCGGCGCCGCGTGATCGCCGATGCCTCTCCCGATGGTCGGGAACGGGGTTTCGGCGATCAAGGTCGGGGAGACGATAGTGATTTCGATTATCCCAATCCGGAATAATCCGAAACGGGCTGGCGGAGAGCCTTCTCGTTTCTGGCCGGCTCATTTGAGGCCCAAGCCTCCTTCGATCGCCCGCCAACGGCGGCCTCTGGAACAGCTGACTTCGACGCGCCATGACAAGGGCCCCGGCCAGGCCAAGGTTGCCGAGGCGCTTCGTCACGGGCAGCTCGATTGCCTTGGGTGCGCCGGATGGACTCACCCCAAGATTGCCCGGTGTGTGGCGTTGCCGCTCACCGCCGGCGAGGGGCACCGAGCCCTACGCGGTCTGCGCTTTTTCCCGAATTGCGCGTGCCGCAGCCACCATGTTCATCAGGGCAGGGCGGACCTCCTCCCATCTGCGCGTCTTGAGACCGCAGTCGGGATTCACCCACAGTTGGCCATCCAGCAATCGATCGCGCGCAAGCATGATGAGTTTGGAAATTTCGCCCACTTCCGGGACCCTCGGCGAGTGAATGTCATAGACACCAGGACCGATCTCGTTCGGATATTTGAAGGTTCGGAGCGTATCGAGCAGTTCCATCTGCGAGCGCGAGGTTTCAATCGAGATCACATCGGCATCCATTGCGGCAATCGCGTCCACAATATCGCCGAACTCGGAGTAGCACATATGGGTGTGGATCTGGGTCGCATCGCCGACCGCTGTTGACGCCAGCCGGAAGCATTCGACGGCCCAGTCGAGATAGGCCTGCCAGTCGGCCTCGCGCAGCGGCAAGCCCTCGCGCAGTGCGGCTTCGTCGATCTGGATCATCCTGGCGCCGGCCTTTTCGAGGTCGCTCACTTCATCGCGAATGGCGAGCGCGACCTGGCGGCAGACGGCTGAGCGCGGAAGGTCGTCCCGGACGAAGGACCAGTTGAGGATCGTCACCGGGCCGGTAAGCATGCCCTTCACCGGCTTCGGCGTCAGCGACTGGGCATATCGCCACCAGTGTACCGTCATCGGCTGTTGTCGCGACACATCGCCAATGATGATCGGGGGGCGCACAAAGCGCGAGCCATAGCTCTGCACCCAGCCGTGTTGCGTGAAGGCGAAGCCGCGGAGCTGCTCAGCGAAATACTGCACCATGTCGTTGCGCTCGAATTCGCCGTGGACCAGCACGTCGAGTCCGATCTCTTCTTGCCAGCGAACGGCGGCTTCTATCTCTTTTTTCAGGAAGGCCTCATAGTCGACGTAACTCAGCTCGCCCTTGGCATGGGCTGCCCGCGCCTTGCGAACCTCGGCTGTTTGCGGGAAGGAGCCGATCGTCGTGGTGGGGAAGGATGGCAAGCCAAACGTGTCGCCCTGAAGCTTGGAGCGCACGTCGAATGCGCTCTTCCGCCGCGTCATGGCGACCTTGATGCTGGCGACCCGACCTTCGACGAGCGGATCATGCACCTTAGCGGATGTCGCGCGAGCGGCGGCAGCCTCAGCCGACGCCTCTAGTTCGGCGGCGACCGCGTCCCGGCCTTCAGCCAGGGCACGGGCGAGCACGACCAGCTCGTCGGTTTTTTGCGCCGCGAAGGCGAGCCACGATTTCACGTCCGCATCGAGTGTCGTCTCCATGTCCAGGTCGACCGGCACATGCAGCATCGAGCAGGACGGGGCGATCTCCACGCGGTCCAACGGCCAGCCGGCGACGATCGGCTTGATGCGGTCAAGTATGGCAGGCAGGTTCGCGCGCCAGACGTTGCGGCCGTCGATCAGCCCGAGCGAGAGCACAAGTTCCTTCTGCGCGAGCCGGCCGACGGTCTCCAACTGCTCTGGAGCGCGCACGAGATCGACGTGCAGTCCCGCCACGGGCAGAGAAATTGCGGTCTCGAGATTGTCTCCCAGCGATCCGAAATAGGTAGCGACCATGATCTTCAACTCGGGTGCTGCTTTTGACAGCCGGCAGTAGGCGAATTGGAGCGCATCCCGTTCGTTGGGAACCAGATCGACCACGAGCGCCGGCTCATCGATCTGCACCCAATCGGCTCCCGCGAGCTTCAGCCTCCGCAGGAGCTCCTCGTAGACGGGCAGCAGCCGTGGCAGGAGCGCGATAGGGTTGAAACCTTCCTCAGGTGACTTCGCCAACTTGAGAAGGGTAACCGGTCCAAGCAGGACCGGGCGAGTGTGGATGCCGAGCGCCTTGGCCTCGAGGAAATGATCGACCGGTTTCGCCGACGAGAGGGCAAAGCTCTGATCGTCCGTGAGTTCCGGCACAATGTAGTGATAGTTGGTGTCGAACCATTTGGTCATTTCCATTGCGGCAAGGCCATGCCCGTTGGCCGCATGCTCGTCACCGGCATGTCCACAATCCGCGGCCTGACCTTGGTTACCGCGCGCCATGGCGAAATAGGTATCGAGTGGGACCTCGCCGTCAGTCCAGGCGTATCGTGCCGGCACGGCGCCGACCATGGTGACGGTGTCGAGCACATGGTCGTAAAGCGAGAAATCGTTGGACGGGATTTTCGACACGCCGCGATCGTGCTGCTCCCTCCAGCTAGCGGCGCGTAGCGCCTTCGCCGTCGCGAGCAGGTCGGCTGCGGGAGATTTTCCGGACCAGTAGCTTTCAAGCGCGAATTTCAGTTCCCGCCGTCGACCGATACGCGGTACGCCGAGCGTTGCCACTGGAATTTGTTGAGAGACAGTCATGCCATACCCCGATGGTTGGGGCGTGGGGACAAGGAACGCGCGAGTAGGCGGCACGAAGCCGGGCTACCGCGACCTCCGAGACACCCCGCCCGTGGACGTTGTTCGTCGTGGCAGGTCTCCTGGCTCGCGGGTCAAAGCCTCTGCCCGTCTTCCCGAGGCCGTTCGCCTCAGTGACACCAATGGGCTTGGCTCGCCGCTAACAGTTGCGGGGGCAGCGCCGGCATCGCACCGGCTTCCCTCTTAGCTCCGCTACGGCAGTGCCGCGCGGAGAACCACGACATGCGCACAATCACAGCAGCTTCGCTCCTTGTCAATACATATAACGAGATGTTTATGTGATGATGCGAATAATGCCCTTGCGCTGATCGGTCTCTTTCGCCCAAAGCTGCATACGATGCGGCCTCTCATCAATGCAGGCTCGGAGAGGTCCTCGTCCCCATCGGCGACGCCGGATAAGATCGAGGTTGCCGGGCTCAAGGGCGTAAAGTCGGGCCAGGTCGTCACGGTCCGCCGGGAATCCCGGTATTTGTTCCCCGCTCGGCTTCGCTCGGCGTGCTTGCGCATTCCAGCGCGCTGATGACCATGGCCGGCAGCGAAAGGAGAGGTGGCGCCTCAGGTCGGCCGGGCTGGGGCTGGGCCGCCAGCGTCTCGAACAACTGTGTGGCGATCGCCTCGACCTGCCGCGCGAGCACCTTCACCCTGTGGTTGCTGAAGGCGGGCGCCACGATCGTGCGTAACCGGGCATGCTCGCCCCCCTCGTGCGAGACCAGCCGCCTCGGCGAACCGAGAATCACCGAATCCGGGGTGAATGCCGCACTCGCTAAGCGACGGAAGGGCGGAAGGTGACCGGCAGGCGCTGCGGGCAGCGAATGACATAAGACGGCATGTAGACGACGTCCTCTGCGGCGATGGCCAGCGCCAGATCCTCCAGTCGCCCGAACAGCGCGGGGAAGGCGCAGCGCAATTCCAGGCGCGCCAGCGCAGCGCCCAGGCAGGAATGCGGCCCCTCGCCGAACGACAAATGCGGGTTGTGCCGCCGGGTGACATCGAACCTGTCGCCGCCGGGACCGAAGGCCTTTTCGTCCCGGTTCGCCGCATGGAACGCCATCAGGACGGCATCGCCGCGGCGGACCATGCATCCGTCGATCTCCACGTCCCGGGTGGCATAGCGGAACGGCAGATTGGCCGCTGAGCTGCCCCAGCGCAGGATCTCCTCGATCGCCTGTGACCACGGAACTTGGCCGCTGCGCACCAGGTGCAGTTGCTGCGGATGCGTCAGCAATGCCAGCACGCCATTGCCGATGACGCCGGCGGTGGTCACGAAGCCCGCAGAGAGCACCATGAACAGCATGTCGATGAGCTCGGTGTCGGAAACGAGCTCGCCATTGTCACGCGCGACGATCAGGGCCGAAGCCAGATCATCGCCGAGCTGGCCCCGCTTGAGCGCGATCAGGCGACGGAAGAACTCCGGGATGCGCTGCCGCGTCTGTCGCACCTCTTCGGCTGTGGCGGAGGTGTTTGCCAGGCTGTAGGTGAGCGCGACGATCTCTTCGCGCTGTTCGTCCGGCAAACCGAACAGTTCGGCGATCACGTTGGTGGGCAGCGGAGCGGCGAACTCGCACATCAGATCGGCACTGCCGCCGCGCTGCGCCATCTCGGCCAGGAGTCGATCGACGCATTGTTCGATCCGTGGCGCCAGCAAGGCGATACGACTGGGCGCGAAGCTGCTGGACAGCAGGCCGCGCAAGCGCCGGTGATCGGCGCCGTGCGCCGTGGTCATGTTGTCCACTTTGCATATCCCGATCAGCGGATGATCCTCGGGAATCTCGCCGTCCTGCAGCGCCCGCCACTGTCGCCAGTCCTTGTTGAAATGCTGGTCGGAAAGCATCTGCCTGAGCGTCTGGTGACGGCCTGCCGCCCAGGTCACCACATCGCCTGGCAGCGACACTCGCGCCATCCCCCCCTGCTGCAGAATCGCAGAAGAAAGACGATCAAGTTGCGTGGGAGCGGCCGGCACACCGATCACGTCGCAATGATCGTTTTCTACGCGCATGCCAACAACTCCTTCAAGACCAGCGCGGGTCCACTTCTCGGCACGGATGATCCGCGCGCGGACTTCGAAAAGTGCCCCTTTCAGCGTGGTTCGTCCTTAGAAGCGGTAGGTCAGACCTGCGCCTATCAACCAGGGATCGAGCTTGGCCTTGCCTGTGAGCTTGGTGCCGGCGACAGTGACGTCGAAGTCGGGCTCAAGGAAAAGCTTCTTCACGTCGAAATTGACGCCCCAGTGCTGATCTACCATGTAGTCGAATCCAACCTGCAGCGCGGCGCCGAATGTGTTCTTGACCTTGAGATCATCGGCGCTGCCGACTTGCTGATGATAGAAGATCGTATAGTTCACGCCGGCGCCGACATAGGGCTTGAAGGCGCCGAAATCGGTAAAATGATACTGCAATGTGAGCGTGGGCGGCAGCAGCCAAACCTTGCCGACCTTGCCCAGCCCGCCGATCGCACCTTGGCCATCGATGTTGGCATAGGTAGTGCCGAGTATGAGTTCGGCGGCGATGTTGTCCGTGAAGAAATATGAGATATCGAGTTCCGGCGTCACGGTGTTCGAATACGAAAGACCGGAGCCGGGCACCGCATTGACATAGCCCGAATCCTCGGTGATCACCCCCAACGCACGCAGGCGGATCTGCCAGGGGCTTGGCGCTTCCGCGACGCAGGCTTCTGCCTGCGGGACGCTCGCGGCTTGATGAACATCTGCCGCGCCGGCCTGTCCCGCAACGATGAGGACGACAGCCGCTGTCATTGCCCGCGCCACGCCAATTCGCGCTCTCGCCATACTTTTCTCTCCTTGATCTTCAGAAGCGACGCACTGCGCCTTGATTGAATCCTGCTCGCATCAATCGAGATTGACGGAGCGCTCATGCGCGATAGCCCCCGCATGTGTCGTGCCAAATGAGAAAATCATTGCAAAACAACGCGATCATTCTGATAGCGCTGTGTCTCATGTCCGACTTCGTCGAAGATCCGACAATGAGTGCAGCTGTAGCCGCCCCGGGTAGCCGTTCGTCAACACCGGCCGGCAGTTCGTTGGCACGCTCGTCCTCGGCTTCGAGTTTTGGCGTATTCTGCGTTCAGCGCCTTGATCGGCGCCTGCTGCTTCGCCGTCAGGCCGGGGAACGTTCCAGCCATTTGGCGCAGTCCGTGGGCATGTCCGTAAGGCGTCTCGACCGCGACCGATATGGGCGGGAAATCCTTTGGCAGCATGCGCCAGCCGCCATCCGATCGGGCCATGTAGCGGATCGCGTTCAAGACCTCGCGCAGGTCCGTCACCACGCGCCGCCCGGTCTTGGCCGCGCCCGGCAGGAACGGTTTATCCGCGACCATTCCTCATGCGTCAGATCGGAGGGGGATAGCGCTTGGTCTCCTTCTCGATATCGGCCATCCGGCCACGCGTCGCTCGGGTCCACATCCCAAGCTTGAAACACGATTAATCCCGCCAATCGCTGCCCCCCGCAGCAGGCCCCTCTTCGGGCGGCAATTAATCCTGCTTCGGTTTGAAATTCGCTACGAGAGCACGATATCGTTGTGATGACCGACCTGGATTGACCATCAAGTGGCCGATACCGCCATAGAATGCGACGAAAAGGCGCGTGGCCGTTCTGAACCCCCGGGCCGGCCGCCGCGCAATCGTGCGGTGATGAAGCACACCGATGTCCTTGGCGGGCTCGATTACCTGGCGGCGGACTATCACCGGCAGGATTTCTCCAAGCATGTCCACAACGAGTATCTAATCGGGCTGATCGAGCGAGGCGTCCATAATGTCTGGTGCCGAGGTGAGGTTTGGCACGCCGGTAGCGGCACCATCGCGACCTTCGCGCCCGGCGAACCGCATTTCGGGGGTGCTGGTGACGATCTTGGCTGGAGCCAGAAAATCTTCTACATGCCCGAAGGCCTTATACGGCAAGTCCTTGAGGGCAGCGGCCAAAATGAACCCGGAATGATCGACTTCAAAAGCCCGTTCCAGGAGAATGCCCCAGTTGCACACGGCCTCAGCGCGTTTTGGCGCCTGCTTGAACATGGGCATAGCTCGGCACTGGAGATCGAGGAGTATCTGATCCGTTTCCTGCCCCACGTCTTCGCACAGGCCGGCGGATCGCGCGTTGCTGGGCCAAAATTCGTGCCGTCGAGGTTCCGCGACGTGCGTGACTTCATCCATGCCCACTTTGACGAAGTTCTGCAGCTCGCCGCCCTGGCCGCCCTCGCCGGATGCTCCAAGGCGACGTTGATCGATGGCTTCAAGGCGCATTTCGGGTTGCCCCCCACCCGCTACCTGATCCAGGTTCGCATCGACGAGGCGCGACGGCTGCTGAGGCGAGGTCAGCAGGTCGCCGAGGTCGCCGTCGCGGTCGGGTTCGCGGACCAGAGCCACCTGACCCGGCATTTCAAGGCCGTGTTGGGGGTGACGCCGGCACGTTACCTCTCGGTTTGAATATCGTTCAATATAGCGCGTGGCGAACCGTCTAGCTTGGACGCTCAATGGCAGAAAAGAGCGTCAAGACCATGAACGAAAGCAAGCAGACCCGCCCCCGCGGCTTCACCAGCGACAACATCGCCGGCGTCTCCCCCGAGGTGATCGCAGCCATCACCGCATGCGCGTCGGGTCAGGCGGCTCCCTACGGCAACGATGAGCTGACGCATACCGTCGAGCGCCAGCTCGCCGAGCTGTTCGAGCATGCGGTCGACGTGTTCCTCGTTTCGACGGGGTCGGCGGCGAACGCGCTGGCGCTCGCGGCGATTACCCCGCCATGGGGCAGCATCCTCTCGCACGCCGACGCGCACATCAACCGCGACGAGTGCGGCGCGCCGGAGTTCTACACCGCCGGTGCGAAGTTGGTGCAGCTTCCAGGCGGGGCCGGCAAAATCGACATCGACGCCTTGGCGGCCAATGCAACGCGTATGGCGGGCGATATCCACTCGGTCCAGCCCTCCAGCGTCAGCATCACGCAGGCGACCGAGATGGGATCGGTCTACGCGCTCGACGAAATCAAGGCGATCGGACATATCTGCCGGTCAGCGAACCTGCCGCTCCACATGGACGGTGCTCGCTTCGCCAACGCCCTCGTCACTCTGCGCTGCTCGCCGGCCGAGATGACGTGGAAGGCCGGCGTCGACCTTGTGTCATTTGGCGCCACCAAGAATGGAACGTTTGGGGTCGATGCGGTCGTCTCGTTCCGCAGAGATCTCGCGAGCACGATAGCTTTTCGCCAAAAGCGAGCCGGCCAGTTGAGTTCCAAGATGCGCTTCATGGCGGCGCAAATGGACGGTTATCTGAGGGACGGCGTCTGGCTTCGCAACGCGACCCATGCCAATTCGATGGCATCGGCGCTCGTGCGGGGGTTGGCCCTGGTGCCGGGCGTGAAAATCCAGCAGCGCCCCGAGGCCAACATCCTGTTCTGCCGACTTCCCACGCCCCTGATCCGAGGGCTGCTCGACATGGGATTCCGCTTCTACCATGATCGCTGGGAGCCCGGAATCGTGAGGTTCGTCACCTCTTTCGCGACGACCGAGGCGGACGTGTCCGACTTGATCGGCGCGGCAACCAGCCTCTGCGCACCGGTCGGCTCGGCTCGTGTTCCGGCTGGCGCCGAATGAGTTGTGGCGACCGTCGAGCGCTCTCGCCGCCCGTCACGGATGTCCCTCTTTGCTCGAATGCATTGTCCGAGCGTTCTGGCCGCACGAGCATCTCAGGCTGTATCGTTTGTCCCAGGCCCTTTTAGACTTGCAGCTTCATCTTACCTCGGCAAGGCGGCTTCACCGTGCAGTAGCGATGTGACCGGGTTAATTTTCTGTAAGAAGGTACCCTATCTGCGCAATTGACCTCAAGTCATCCCGGAATACTGCATGCTTGTAATATTTATTTTGCATTTTTTTATCATATTTTTGATGAAAAATGCTGTTCACTCGTCCGAGTTACTTAAAAGAGTGAGTCGGATCTGCGCGGATGGCAGCATGAATCGGGATTTGAGCACTAGCAGGAGAAAATATGCCTTCCATATCTACGCGCCGCGCCAACGCAACGGACGCAGGGACGGTCGTCCGTTTTATTCACGCGCTACTCGATGAACTCACTGGCGGGAAAGCGCCCGCGCCCGACGACGTCAGACAAAGCGCGCAGATAATGCTTGCCGACGCTGGCGTGGTCGCAGTGATCGCAAGTGCAGATGACGAGCCGGTCGGCATCATGGTGCTGAATGAATGCACGGCGATCTATGCAGGAGGCAAGTTCGGCTATATTTCGGAGCTGTATGTTCGACCCGAAAAGCGCTCCAAAGGGATTGCCCCTCATCTGCTTGAGGTCGCCTCGCGGGAAGGCCGTGCGCGTGGTTGGAAGCGACTTGAGCTTGCAGCGCCCAGGCAACCAAAATGGAAGCGCACGCTCGATTTCTATCTGCGCAACGGGTTCGAGGAACTCGGCCCTCGGCTCTGTCGGATTATCTAGACTCAGAGTTTGCTATGGGCTGCTCAAAGCAACCTGCACGATCTCAGCGGGTTGAGGTCCGGCGTGGTCGCTGCCTGACGCTGCAATCGTACCAGCATCGTCATCGCAAATGTGTGCCTCAGATAATGCACGGTTCCCGTCACGCCGGCCGCCCGGAACGCATCGGCAAACCGCCGTCAATCGGGTCACGCTAGCGGCGTTTCCTTGAGTGTTGAGGAACAGAGCCGAGGGCGGCAATTTTGCCAACCTACAGGGGCGCTGCATAGACGACCGCACCTGACTTGCACCCGGTTACGCTGCGTATAGCCGAATGGCGGATGATTCCTATGGGGGTAGTCCTATGAAATTGCACGCGAAAGTCTTTGGTGGAGCGGCAGCGTTGCTCGCTGCCTGGCCGGCGATGGCCAGCGACGCGGTGGCGAGCGAACCGGCGCCCTACAATCCCAATTTCTCTTTCGTTGGCGGCGTCGGCGTCATCGACATCCAGGCCAACGAGCTGGTCTATCAGGCTCCCGGCAGCGGCTCGAAGCTGAGCCACCTTATCTGGGAAAACACCTCTGCGGTCATTTCAGCCGAGATGACGGCGCGCAGCGAGGCCGGCTGGACCGCCAAGCTTTCCGGCCAGATCGCCTTCAGCGGCGACAGCTACATGGAAGACTATGACTGGAACCCGTCATTCTCGACCAATGATGGCTGGAACGACTGGAGCAACCGTTCGCGCCATTCCGACACCGATCTTGATTACTTCTATTCGGCAACCGTCGCGCTCGGCCACGATTTCCAGTTCAGCGACCAGCTGCTGATCAACGTCAACGGTGGTTTCAAGTACACCTCGGTCAAGTGGACTGCCTATGGCGGCTCCTATGTCTACAGCGTTGCCGGCTTCCGGGATTCGGTTGGCGACTTCCCAGGAGACGCAAAGGCCATCAGCTACCAGCAGAAATTGCCGGTCGCCTTCGCCGGCATCGATGCGACCTATGTCCAGGATCGCTGGAACTTCGGCTTTGCGCTGAAGGGCGGCACGACCTTCTCGGCCGGCGATACCGATCATCACTGGATGCGTGACCTGCGCTTCGAGGATGATTTCGAATTGGCGCCGGTTCTGATGGTCGGCGGCAGCGTCGGCTACCAGTACAACGAGCGGACCAGCTTCTTCGTCTCCGGTTCCTACGAAAAGGTGTTCACCGCTCGCGGCGACTACAACACCTATGACATTGCGACCAGCGCAGAGACTGGCGGCGAAGACGACTGGATCGGCGGCGATTTTGCCGCGGCAACGGTGATGGTCGGCATCAAGACCTCGTTCTGATTGAACGAGTTCGACCGGAACGCCAAACCGATGTCCGCACCGCGCAGAAATCTGACGCGCCCGCGCGACTGGATTGGACAGATACTTAAGGAAAATCAGCCAGTTACGGGCCTGGTGCAAAGATCGCACACGAAAGTTCTGCTTCTCTCGCTTTTTCGTTCCCACCATGAAGCAACCGACAGCCCTTTTCGGACGCTCTTCTGCCGACGATATTGACCGCTTCAATGCTGCCGGCGGCGCTCGCCAGTCGTACGATGAGGTTTGAATGCTCTTTAGCTAGGGTGAGCGCCCTGAGCCAATCATCATGCTGCCGGCGAACCACCTACCGGCGGCTCAAAACGACGTATTTTGGACTTTCCGCGGCGCCCTCCTGGCGTTCTCATTGACAGGAGAGACATCGAATGATGGAATGTCCTTGGTCCTAGGACAGAGGACAAGCTGCAATGATTGGAATGAAAAGTCAGGATATCGTGGTGCTTCTGAAGCTCGTGAGCTTGCAGGAGCAAGGAGAGTTCGCGGGCCATGGGGAACAGCGTAGGGGCTTTGCGGGCGAGGACCCCTTCTCTGTTCGCGGGCTGGAATCCCTAACAGGTATCAGCAAGACGGAGATCAACGCCTCCTTAAAGCGCAGTCTCTCATCGGGGTTGGCCATTAAAGACCGGGATACGGGACGGGCCAATCCTCACCGCCGCAATCTCTATGAATTTATCGTCCACGGCCTGAAGTTCGTGTTTCCCGCGAAGGCAGGCGCGATGACGCGCGGTATTCCGACGGCGTTCGCCGCGCCGATGCTGAAGGGGCTATTGGTCAGCGGAGGCGAGTACATACACATATGGCCCTATGCCCAAGGGCGGGACATGGGGCAGTCGGTTGAACCTTTGTTCAAGAGTGTGCCTGAAGCAGTCCAGAAAGATGAACGGCTCTACGAATATCTTGCTCTCGTTGATGCCATCCGGCTCGGCAATCAGCGCGAAGCGGGCCTGGCGGGACAGCGGCTTTCAGAGAGGTTCCTGAAAAAATGACGGTCCGAGGCCAATTGCTCCTGATGCTGCAGACGGTGGCGGAAGCTTTGGGGGAAGACTTCCGGGAACGGCTGGTCTTTGTCGGCGGGTGCACAACCGCTCTTTTTATAACAGACGAAGTGACCCTTGAGGATGTGAGGGCGACTGACGACGTCGACCTCATCGTCGATCTTGCCGGTTATGGAGAGTGGGCGCAGTTGCGGGAAGAATTGAGGCAGCGAGGTTTCGCTGAGTCCCCCGAGGACAACGTCATCTGCCGGATGCGGCTGCGGGACCTCAAGGTCGACTTTATGCCGGACGATGCCGGCATACTCGGCTTCACTAACCACTGGTACGCAGCTGGGATCGAAACGGCAGTAACCCATGAATTGACCGATACGCTCAGGATCAAAAAGCTTTCCCCGGAGCTATTTGTCGCGACAAAGCTGGAAGCTTATCTCGGGCGCGGCGCAGGTGATCTGTTCATGAGCCGTGACATGGAAGATATCCTCCTCATCGTCGACGGGCGGCCGGAGATCGTGGACGAGATTCTTGCTGCAGAGGCCGAAGTCCACCGGTTCATCGCCGAACAGTTCACAGTCCTGCTTCAGAACGGCGACTTCGAGTATTTCCTTGAGGGAAATGTCCGCGGCCCGGCAGGGCGGACCGATATAGTGCGAGACCGGTTTGTCGCCATTAGTCGTGGCGCCGGGTGAAGAGGATGGTGGCAGCCAGTGCAGGAGCACGTGTGATGATTTCGTTGAGGTCGGCAGCAAGGGCGTGACGCTCGAATACGAACCGCACTTCGGTGGCAATGCCTGGGTGACGCGGGAGCTCAAGGCGGCGGGCAAGGTGACGCTGAGCCGGGTCTTCTTCTTCCGCAGTTCCGACCTCGTGGCGGAGACGGCGCACGGTGCCGCTCACGACGACGAGGCGGACGAGGACGATCGACCGCTCTATCGGTTTCGGTTCGCGACCACAAAAAACGGATATCACCGCATTCCCGGGCGGATCCTGGGGATCGACAACGATGTGCTGATCGTCGCGGAGGGGATCGCGCTGGACCGGAAGGTCTTTGTCGCCGAGCGCAATATCAGCATCTTTCGGCGCATTGCAAAGCTGAAGCCCGGCAGCGAAATCGTCGTTGGCGGCGACCGGGTCGACAGCATCGCCGTCGAGGCCTTCGGCGAGCTGCTCGAGAGGTTCCCGAACAGCATCGAGGTCGACCGCTATGCCGCGGCGCGCGTGGAGACCATCCTCGGCGAATTCTTCGACGGCGCGACCAGCGCGCGCGATCACTACGAAAGCTACCTGAATCGCCGGAACGCCGGTGCGCGCGGCCGGGCCTTGCGACGGGATGAGCTGCTTCGTGCCGAGATCGACAAGTTCGTCTATCTGCGCGAGACCCTCTCCTCCTGGCTCGCCAGGGCGGCAAGCTACTCCGAGAAGGAGTGGCAGAAGATGGTCGTCGGCGTCATCCTACTGCTGTTCCCGAAATATGTGGCGGTGTTGGAGAATGTTCGGATCGCCGACTTCTATTCGAGGCCGGACAAGCGAAAGAACCGATACGTCGACCTTTGCGTGGTCGACGCCAACGGCAACATCGACGTCATCGAGATCAAGAAGCCTTTTGACGACATTCTGCTGAGCAGAGGAATTTATCGTGGCAACAGCGTTCCGACCAAGGAGCTGTCAGGCACCATCATGCAGGCCGAGAAATACCTGTTCCACCTCTCCAAATGGGGCGTTGAGGGGGAGCGCGAACTGTCGAAGCGATACGGGTCAGCACTTCCCGCCGGCCTCCAGATCCGGGTGACCAATCCCAAGGCGCTGCTTCTGCTCGGCCGCGATCGCCGAACGGACGGCGCTGGCGGGCTCACCGAGAACCAATCGTTCGACCTGGAGGTGATCAAGCGGAAATATGTGAATATGATGGACATCGTCACCTACGACGATCTGCTCCGCCGCCTCGACAGAATCATCGTCTCGCTGACGGAGCGCGCGGGCTCGGCCGGATTGGGGCAACGCGCTGACAAGCGTGGCACAGAACGGCGGGATTGAACCGACAGGTGCGCGGGCGGCGGGGATGCGTCGGGAGCTGATGCGTGCTGAAGGGCGTTTCGACCTCTTTTGCTCGGCGGAGTTGAGGCATGTTCGCGGGCACGAAAGGAGACCTCGTCCATGAATGCCCAGGAACTTCTCGACAAGATTAAGGAATTGCCCAACAAGCCGGTCGATGTGCCCACGCCGCCGGCGATCGAGCTCGTCGCCATGGTGGTGCGCTGGGGTCGCCATCTCAAGCAGTGGAAAGCCACCACGCTCGCCGACTTCGCGCGTGTCTCGCTGTCGAGGGTCGAGCGCGTCGAACACGCGGAGAAGGTGAGCGACGAGGCGCTCGACCGCATCGCCCAAGCGCTCGGCCACGCGCCGGGCGCGTTCACCACGCCGCGCCTGCCGATCGGTCCGGACAAGGCGGCCGAACACCTCGTCGAGGCGTATGGCCATCTCGAACCGGTGGCGGTGTCGCCGATGAAGACGCACAAGGCCATCCGCGATGCCGCGAAGTGCGACGCCTATCTCATCCACCGTCCCGGCGTGCCCGACACCCATGACGACCACATCGCTAATCTCGGCGAATGGCTCGATCTCGCCTCGTTCATCCTCTCCGACATCGTCGAGGAGCCATTGTCGTCGGGGCGAGGGCGGCGCCAGCTCTACAATGACATTCTTGCCGCGGTGTCCGAGCTGGAGCGCCGCGGGCTGACGGTCCTGTCCGGTGTCATGGCCGCGCCTCAGCCGGGCATGCCGGACTGGAACGTCGCCATTGTCTCGGTGACGCCGCGCCTCACCGATCCCGGCGCGCCGAGGCGTCGTCACGTCATGGTCGACCGCCGGACGGTCGGGCTGGCTCACCGACGATTAGGGGATGAGGGCGAGGCGCTCGGTGATGAACTGGGCGATCTCGGCGGGATTGAAGCGTCGCGCGTCGACGTAGCCGTCGGTGCGGAACACGCCATCGACGGCGCCGTCGTCGACGCGCACGTACATGACGCGCTGCTCGTCCCGAGCCATGATGATTTCGCGGATCGCGCGGAACTCGACGCCGCACCAGTCCTTGCGCTGATAGTCGGCGCCGATGAAGGCTACGATGAGCTTGGAGCGGTTGCGATAGATGTCCTGCAGCAGGGTGTCGAGCGATGGCCGGGCAAGCTGGGAGACGTAGTTGTTGTCATAGAAATAGGCGTCGGGGCCGAGACTCGCCTCGAGCTCGCGGGCCACCTGCTCGACCAGCCCGCGGGCTTCGCCGGGAAACGAGAGACCAACATCGAAATGGTGCTGGGTGATGTCGACGGCGCGGCTGGCCTGCCGCGTCCACGAGGGCAAGGCAATGCCCCGCGCAGCATGCAGTTCTTTCGGCAGGTTGACGTCCTTGATCGCCCAGTGCGTGCGATTCATCTCCCATTTGCCGATGTCGAGCTCGAAGGCGAGGGCGTCGAAGTCGGCCGCGCTGAAGGACGATAAACGGGCGATCTTCGCCGCCGCCGCGCACGCGCAACGCGCCGTAGACTATCTGTTGCGCTTCAGCGCCTCCGAAGCAGCCGCCGCGTGAGCGGCGGCCTTCTGGACCGAAGCGTCTACAGCATGCGACGGCTGGCCGTCGCTGCCACGCCGAGTGTCACGTTACGCGTCGGCGTGGGTATCGGCGCGCAAGAGAACATCGTCAAAAATAACGCCGGCCTCATCGCTTATGGCTGACAGGGCGACTTGATAGCGTGCATACTCGCCGGGCGCGAATTCCACTCCGAACCGGTCGACGACATCCTTTTGGGAAAGCCTGAAGCCGTAGGTGCGTAGCGACCGGCGCCCATTGGTATCGCGCGTCGTGACCGCAACCACTTTCCAAAAGACAAGAGGATACTGCACCGGGCCGGTCCCGAAATCTTCGGATGGATCGTTCGGGTTCAAGATCGGACCCGCTATGATGCAGGCGCGCGTGTCACCTGATTGCAAGTCGCGTTGAATGTGGTTTTCGAAACCGCCCCACAAGCCTTGAACTCCCGGCCATTGCTTTCCCGGTTGGGAGCGGTTGAAGGCCGCGTGCTGCGGCGTGCAATTTGAGAAGTGAAACGTGTCGGAATTGGCAAACTCGATTTCCGTCGGCGTATCACCCCAGGCATTGTCTTCCCTCCGCACGATATGACCCCGGTCGATCTGTTTGGCGGGCGCGTAGATGTCGGGATCGCCCAACTGGTATTTCTGGGGAATTCGCGGGTCAACCACCCAACGATCTTGACCGAAGAAGGCGCGGCCGCTGGAGGTCCTTTTCGATGCATCGTAATCGACATTCACCGCCGACCACATCTGCATGCGCCGGGAAGCGTTCATCGCCAGGCTGAAGTGATGGTACTTGAGCACGACGATCTGGCCATTCTCCTTATACATCTCCTGGTCCCGCTCCTGCGAAATGCGAGGCAGCGGCACGGTGATATCGTTTTCGAGAAAGTCAGGGTTGTAGCCTTCTCGATCGTCGTAATTGGGGTCGAAGCGCAGTGCTTTCTCGAGCGCCTCGTCTGCCGCGACCGCGGCCGTCGCCTGTGGAAGCTGTGATGCCGGCACACCGCTACCAACGAAAATCGTCACTGGTCCGGAAAAATTCATGGTAACGCCGCCCATCACGTTTCCTTTCGTGTTTGCGAAAATTTTGGAGGGATCAGGTAACACAGGACTAAGGGCTTCTGGCGCGCGAGGCGTCGCTAGCTTCGCGACCTCATCGGTAGGATCGGTCGTGTTGGCCAGCAATTCGTCCAAAAGATGCTTGGAGGCGGGCGTGGTCGGTACAAGCCCGCCGAAGGCCTTTACCAACGCACTTATGCGCACACCCTCATTCGCGATCCAGTCTATCCCGTCATCCGGCTGGCCAGGTGACCATGCCGAACCGTCCTTATTGAGAATAGTATTGCCACGCATTTTTGGAATGGAGGCGTGGTGCAAACCGACGACCTCCCACATTTCCGAATAGCAGGCCGAGCCCGACGATCCTTCCTCGGTGTCGGTCTCGTACCGGAGGAAACCGTCCTCCCGCAGCTCGAGCAGCCGGCAATTCTCCATCGCATAGCGTTTTGGCCCGCCATCAGGATATTCGATCATCCGGATAGGCATTCCGGGCAGGATCTTTGACCGCGATCCATTGATCGCCAGGAAGTTGACAGAGGAGAGAAGCTCGCCGGTGATTGCCTTCGGCTTCATCGCGACGAGCGCGAAATCGAGATCCTCCGCCGAGAAGAAAAGGGCGTCCGGATCAAACTCGAAAATGATGCCGCGGGCGACACCTGATGCCGTCTCATCATGAAGAAAATTTGCGCCGGTTCCTCGTACCGAGCCGGGATCCGGAAACACATGCCAGTTTGTCAGAAGAACGTTAGGTGAAACCATGAACCCGGTCGCAAACCCGACCGGGTCGACCTTCGGATCGACGTTGGCCACGATGCGGGCGACCGGCCGGCCAGCGGCTCGGGCAGCATCGTCTGGCGGCAAGGTGTACCAGTCAAGGGTAGGGCCCATCTTCCGCTCGACGAACACCGGAAGACGGCCTTGTGCCTTCAGTTCGCTCGCCTGATCAAAGCTCGAACGGCGAGCGTCGTAGCGCGCCTGTTCCGATGGCGTCACTTGCGTCGTCGCAGGCGTTGGCGGCTGCGCTTTCCATCGTTTTGCAGCCGCAATCATTACCGCGCGGCGGCGCTCGTCGAACAAATTAGTCGCAACCATGTAGATTCCTCCCTCCAAGGAATAAGACAGTCTATGAGATTCTATTTGACGATAGGGATTGAGAGATTTGACATTAAACGATTTAATCTCAAGGCGAGTGAATAGTTCAAATGCGTCATATTTAAGCGGCTAACATATTTGCAAACGCAGGCCATTCTGACCCGCTATTCCTCTATCAATTTCTAAAAAGAATCCAAACAGCCTCTTACGTCACTATGCAACAAAGAGTAATGTGCGGTCAATGTGAAGAATAGAGTTCTCAACGAAGTTCCTAGGGCGGGATCGCTTGTTCGGTTGTCTTTAGCGGCAGGAGCTTCGGCGCCTGCCTGCGCATAGGGGCGCCTGAAGGTCATTCGATCACGTAGAGATCACAAAGCGGTGATTTTCAGTGCCGCCGCTTCAACGGGTGCAGAGCATTCTTGGGGGAGACGTCCATGACAGCGCGTACCAGACCGGACACGAAGTTGCGTGTCGCTCACTTTGCTGCCGCCGCTCGTCGGTTCGTTCCGGTCCTTCTCATTTTGGTTGGCGTTTCGGGCTGCGAAAAAAATCTCTTCCAGGCGCCAATCCATGGTGGCACTGCCGATGTGCCGCCGGCACCCGTGTCGGACAGCGTTCTCACGCTGGTGGCGCAAATCCCGTATGAGACGCTAGTGCAAGCAGCCCAATCGAAGATACCGCAATCCGTTCCAGTGCAAGGAGATGGTCAAATCGGATGTGTCGGTATTCCTCATATTAATCCCGGACACGTGGGACATCATACTGAATGCCGTTGGATCGGTGTCCGTGTTTGCGCTGAGGTGCCGGATATTACCGCTCCGAGCCTTGGCACTACGAACCAATGCGCCGACTTTCATTGGCATGCTGACATCGCAAGAGATGGCCCTCTTGTTGTGGCCCAGGCGGGCAATGGCGTTCACGTCGAACAGCCGCTGTTTGTCAGCGGTCAGGCCGGCGTAGGTGGCGACCTTGCCAAACTGCTTTCGCTTTCCGGAAAGAACTTCGAAGCTCGGCTGGTCCCCGGCGTCGATCTGCAGTTCGACATGAACGATAAGTGGTGCCCCGTGCTCTCGGGAACCCCGACCGGCAGATGGGTGAGCAGTGCTTCGGTGGAAGTCGTGGGCAAAAACTGTCTCGGCTTTGATTTTGGAAACCTGGGGCACCCCCAAGTCTGCGCAGGGCCAATCAATCTGGGATTGGCTGACGTGTTGAACGGCCAGATCAATGACCACCGCGCCAAGATACAGGATGCCATCGCCAAAGCTCTGCCTTGTGATGCGCTTCGGTCAAAAGTTGAGGCCCAATGGCACGCCATTGCGATCAAGATCGACCGCCCGGACAACACGCCTGTCTATCTCAACATCGTCCCCACAGCGGCGAGCTTTTCGGGCATGGTCGGTGAAGCGCAAGGCATGAAGATGACCGTGCGTGTCGCGGCAAAGACCAGTCTTGCCGCAGAGCCAGTTGCCACACAGTCCCTGTCTCTGCCGCCATTGGGCAAAACAGCAGCTGATCGAAGTCAGGCCGACATCACCGTGCAAGCAGCTGCTCCCTATGGATTACTGTTGGACGAGCTGTCAAAGAACCTTAAGGGTCACGACTTCCAGCAGCAGACGCCGTCGATGTGAAGGTCGAGGATGTTGACCTCTATCCGAGCGCTGGCTCTGTCGTGGTTGGCTTGAAGGTACAGGCAAAGCTGCCGGGCGAGTTCCTGAATACGACCGGCTGGGTTTACCTCTCAGGGGTACCCCGCGTCGAGAAAACTGGCACAGCGATCTCGATCAATGAATTGCATTTCGCGACCGTCCTGGACAACGCCTTCTGGAAGGCTGCACAATCCCTGTTCGAAACCCAGATCCTGGCAGATTTAGAGGTTCATTCGAAAGCCGATCTCAACAAGCAGATCAACGACGCGTCCGATGAGATCTTGAAGGCCGTTCACAATACCAACGTTCCGGGGTTGAAGATTTCCGCTGACACTCCGTCGATTGAACTTCTGGATATCACTGTCGGGCCGGAAAATCTGATTGCCAGTGCCCGCCTCAAAATGAATTTCGATATGGCGCTATCAGCTGATTTGGTAGGTCAGTAGCCTATCTGCCAAGCGAGCCGCGGCCATTCATAACGAACAAGAGGGTGCCAATGACGCAATCCCAGCTTAGCAAGGTTTGGTTTGTGGTCAGTGCGCTTGTTCTCTATTACGCCCTGAATTCTTGGGTGGTCGCGCAAGGCGGGGAAGAGATTTTCGGTGCAAAGCTGGTCATGAAGGCGAGGGTGCCTGCAGTAATGATCGCAATCCCGATATGTTCGATTTTGCTCGCCCTAACCTCACTCATCGGACGGGTCTATGCCCAACGCAGCGGCTCGCACTGGCATGCGCGGATACCGGTTGTCGGCTTCGACGCGATCGAGACGGGCTCGCGAGAAGGCCGCGTCTATCAAGGCGCGATGATTGTGGTCTTCTCTGTGCTGCCCGCGATCGCGCTGGTCTATTTCTGGTGTACGTTTCTCTCCGCGACGGTAATGCTGAACGACGGCAAGAAGGACCCAGGCGCGAGCCTTTGGGATTGGTCGGAACTCCGGACGCTGAACGATCCCGCTCGTATCTGCACTGAATTTGACAAGGGGCTCGACAAGCCGTGTATCGGCAGCGCGACGGTGCTGCCGGGCCTTGAGCCAACAATCTTTGGCGCGCTAACCCTCGCGGGCTTTATTGCGCTCGCGATGCACTGGCGTGCTGTGGCGATGGGTCAACGGCATCAGGCCTCACCGATCACGACCCACGGCAAGTAGGAGTCAGCGGATTGAAACTGTCAGTCAGTTGCGGGCGACGAAAGAGGCTTGCGGCCAAGCAATTCCTGCAAGGCGACCTGGCCGGTAACGGCAGATCCGGCAACCCACGCCAGCATCACCCACTCGGAAACAGTCATGCCGCCGGCGCGCGCGTAGAGCATTGCGCCTACCACGGCTGAGAACAGGCCTAACCCCACCGCCAACATCACGGCCATCTTAAACAGCGCGTGTGGCGGTTTCTGTCCGACAAACTGTCCGCAGGCGTACATGGCGGCAATGGGGATGCTCACAGCGATGATAAGAAGTCCGATTGTTGCAAAGAACACCATCTCTCTCATCCCTCCGCCTTTACGGCGTTTGCATCTGTGGCCGCTTCTTATCCAGCGCCATCAACAGAGTGTCTCGCAAGCAATTCCGTCGCCATCGCGATCCAGCTTGCCACCCCATGGACAGTTATTGAGATACCATTGGGCTTCGTCGCAAGAGCTGATTTGCGAGCATGTCCGCCGCGGTTGGCATGAAAAGCTTTGCGCTACCTGTGAGCGGCTGATGATGCCAAGCGGCTGGCTCGACGGCCTCGCATCGCCGGCGTGCAAAGCCCGCCATTCCCAGGGTGCCTGAAACGTTCCGACCCAAAGACCGAGTTTCGCGGCCTCCGCCTTCCCCTGCTGCGCTGAATACGCCCCGTGGCTGAAGCGGGGCCAATCCAGAGCCTGGCCGTGCTCGACCATCCAGGAGGCGACGCTGACGCCATCCGCGCGCTGGCAATCACCGACAAACCGGTGATATCGGTCCCAAGTTACGAAGGTGCAGTGCACCGGCCTGGAGGCCGCTAGAAATGCGTCCAGTGCGTCGGCTGAGCGGCGCCCGCAGGGATAGTCGAATCCCTTGGCGTCGCTGCAGTACTGCTTGCTCTCCGGCGCGTCGATGCCGTTAAAGCGGATCCGCTGGCCATGGACTTCGATCGTGTCCCCATCGATAACGGACGCGACGCCAGCGATCGGCTCCGGCTTCGACCCGAACCAGTTCGAAACGCCAATGTCTGGTATTCGGTCGGTGTGCTGCATGGCTGATTGCGTGGCTAGGGCGGCAGCGGCAGCCACTGTCAGAAAGACCAGGCCCAACGGCACGCTTGCGCGACGCCAGGCGCGTGATCGACCCACGCCATTGCCCTTGCGCCCCTGACGCGAGTGATTTTTGTAGCGAGATTTGTCCAAGCCATTCTCCCCATCACTAGAATGCTATCAAATTTGGCGCTGGTCTAGGTTTGGCGGGTGACAAGGGTTGAGAATCTTTCTGTATGGCCGGGAGCTGATCGATCGCGTCAACACAGTGTGTCAATAACTCTTGCGAACTGGAGCAAAAGGTAGCGGCCTCAAAGTACGCGATGCGAAAGACCATGGCCGGCCGCGCTGATTGCAAGGAATCGCTCCGGAGGCCGAACCACTTCTTTAGTTTGCACGCAGCGCGTCGATGTACTATCGAGCACATTCAGAATGGGTTTTTTGCATTCTGCTGGGTGGGGCAAGCCGGATATGACAGACGCCGATTGCGGGACTGCTGCGCGATGAAGCGCGCGGCGTGCTGCAAGCATGTTTTTTCCGGGGTTCGATCGTAGGGGTAAAGACGTTGGCTGCGAGGTTTGAAGCGCTCGAGAAGCTGCGCAATCGGATAATGGAAGCGAACCACGACTATAGGGTGGGGGCAGACATTTTCCCGAGTCTCAACGTCGACAAGATTGCCCGGGACATGGACCTCGACGGTCAGGGAACGGCGCATGGCGAAAAAGACCAGCCATCGTCCTCGTCGAAGACCTTCGACGAGATCGAACACTCCATCGTCGAAAGGGTGCAGGATGAGAAAAAGGCGGCCCACCAGATCCTGGAGGATCAGCTTCACCTCTTCTCCGGCCGCGTTGCGAACCTGGGCCTTGAGGAGCAGTTCGGCCTCCTTCAGCAGGCCAATTCTTCAAGCCTGTCCGACTTCAAGGGAGAAATAGCGGTCGGTTTGGATACCCTTCACGCCAAGCGAACCGACCTTCATGAGGCCACCAGAGAGCTTTCCAGCTTCCGCAAGAACCACCGCCTGGACCGTGTTGCCAGACTGCAGCAAGGAACAGCCCATCTTTTCAGGGTGGCGCTCCTTATTTTCCTCCTGCTGGTCGAGACGTATCTCAACGGATCCTTTCTGGCCAAGGGCAACGACCAAGGCTTCCTCGGTGGTGCCACGGAAGCATTCGCCTTTTCCTTCGTGAATATCGTGTCCGCGTTGATTTTCGCCATCTTCTGCGTGCGCTGGGTGACCCATCGGTCTTGGGGAGGGAAGCTTGTCGGAACCGTTTTCATCCTGCTCTATGCCGCTATTGCACTCGGGATCAACTTGCTGCTTGCGCACTATCGTGAGGTCAGCGGAACGCTCGCCGACGGAGCTGGCAACATTGCGGTCCAGAGAATGCTCCATAACCCGCTCGGGCTTGAGGAGGTGAGATCGTGGATGCTCTTCCTGGTCGGTCTGCTCTTTTCTATCATCGCCTTCATCGACGGCTGGTTCGTTCTCGATCCATATCCAGGTTATGCCGGCGTGGAAAAAAGGCGCCGGGAGAGGCGGCAGGATTACACCGATACCAAAGCCGACCTCATAGACCGCCTCATCGAATTGCGCGACGACCACAATACCAAGGTCGAAGACATCTTGAAGGGGCTAAGCAGCCGTAGAAGAGAACACGCTGCAATCCTATCCAGCCGTGCGCGGCTTTTGGCTCTGTTCAATGAACATCAAGAGCAGCTCGAGAGGAGTTGCAACCAGCTGCTTTCAAAATACCGCGAAGCAAACATTCGGGCGCGCAAAACTCCCGCTCCAAAACACTTCTCCCAGCCCTTTAAACTCCAAAAGACCAAGCCCATTGTCCAAAACGATGGTGAGATCAAGGATAGCGATCTTGCTTCATCAATTGCCGCGGCCCAGCAGGCGCTGAACGAGCAGATGCTGCAGGTGGGCAAGGAATGCGAGTCCGGGATCGAAAAGTATCGCGACCTCGACAAGCTGTATCCGGAGACGCTCGATGGCCAGGCCTAGAAGCCGTCGCAGGGCAGGGAGCTCGCGCGGGAAAGGCGTTGGAGCGATTGTCGGAGCAATCCTGCTTGGACTTGCCTCGCTCGCAATGTTTTCCGGCTACGTCTGGCTTAACGTAAAGGCCCGGGACGTGGTGGAAACAGACGCAAAGACGGGCTGCCCGACAAAGGCGGGACCGAACAGCGTCACCGCTGTTCTTTTTGACACCTCTGATCCCGTCCCGCAGGCGACCATGGAGGATCTTGCCAACAAATTCAGGCAGATTGCCGGCTCAATCAAGCAAGGCGGCTACCTCTGGGTTGGCACCTTGACAGCGGTACCTGGCGACCTGAAAGAGCTGTACGCGCGATGCAATCCGGGAGACGGCTCAACGGTTGACGTCTGGACCAGCAATCCCGGAAAGCATCAGAGAATCTGGGAAGAGGCCTTCGACAAGCCCCTCAAGGAACTGCCGGAGCACTTGCCGGCGGATAGCCAGGCTGATCAGTCGCCGATCATGGCTGGCATCCAGAAACTGAAGCTCAGCCTGTTCGACAACGGCATGTTCGACAATGTTCCAAAACGGTTGGTCCTCGTGTCGGACATGATGGAGAACACGCCCGCCTATTCCCAATACAAAGCGGGCGCCGACTACAACGCCTTCAAGAAAAGCCCAGCGAATTCGCGCTTCAGGACCGATCTTCTCGGCGCCGACGTAACCATTCTCTATTTCAACAGGCCGGAAAGGAAGTTCCCGTCCGTCGACCACGCCAATTTTTGGACGCAGTGGTTTTCGGAGAACGGGGGCAATCTCAGCGACTTTACAAAGCTGGAGGGGATGTAACCCATGGCCGCGCGTAGACAATCCTTCCTCGATACGTGGATCTTCCCGCAGGCTTTCTATATCGCGCTGACGGTAGGCGGGTGCGTTTTCATCGCCGTCACAAAGACCGCCGGCATAAGTCCCGTTATCTCGTCAACGGTGCCGATCGGCATCATGATCGGCTACTTCGCGTTTTCCTGGTACGTCGGGAAGTTGCGCGTTCACGACGAGCAGACAGGTGACAACCTCTATTACATGGGCTTCCTGTTCACGCTCTCCAGCCTGGGCACCTCGCTTTACCAGTTCGGCACAGACGCATCGACCGACGAAATCGTCAGGAATTTCGGCATTGCCGTGACGTCGACCATCACAGGCATCGCGCTGCGCATCTTCCACAATCAGGTCCGACGCGACCCCGCCGACGTGGAACGGGCTGCCCGTCACGAGCTCGCGGACATGACACGTCGCGTGCGCACCGAGATGGAAAGCGTAGCGCGTGAGTTCGCCGACTTCCGCCGGGTTTGCAATCAGATGTTGGAAGAAGGCTTCGACGAAATAGCCCGACAGGCGGAGAAGAACGGCGATCAGGTCCGACAGGCCTTCGAGGGTATGGCCGCCAAAGCGATAAAGCCCGTCCAGGAGACTTCGGAGAAGATAGCCAAAAGCCTCGATGACACGTTCGGCCGTATCGAAAGCAGGTTTTCAGGTGTCGCTGAAAAGGTCGACACAGTCGCAGCGTCGCTCGACACGGCGAATGCCTCCATGGCTGGCACGATCTCGAAGTTCGAGGCGCAGGCCGACATAGTTGCCGGGAAGCTCGCCAACGTGGTTATTCCGGACGAGGTCCTCAAGACGGATGTCGTCACAGTTCTCAAGGTGCTTGCAGCGTCTGTCGGAAGGTTCACCGAGCGGGCTGAGGCGCTTTCCAAAGAGCAGGGGGAAAGGACCGACAAGCTTTCGGATACCGTCTTGAGGATGGCGGCGCATCAGAAGCTCCTCCTGGAGAGGCTTGAGAAGCAGGCTGAGCAAAACGCCAGTACGACGAACCTGCTATCCCGCATCCTCGATCGCGATCGTGTGTCCGTCCCGAACGAAATTCCTCCGGTTGCACCTGTGCACGCCAATGAACCGTCTGTTGAACCTCCCATCTTCATCCCCATTTCGGCGGCAACTGCGCAGGGTGAGAAGCCAGGCGCAACGGCAACAGCCAACGGCGCTGATGCCGGGCAGCAGGCCTCCCAGCCGATCGTGGAGAAAGTCCAGCCGAGGCCGAGATGGTGGCGCTGAACGAACCCGGCGGAGCTTCGGTCGGCTACGAAAAGAAAGGCTATGCCCGCGGCTTGATCCTCGGGCTCACCATGGCCGAAACGATGCTCCTGCTCGTCTTCTGCCTGCTGTTGGTTGCAGGCGCCATTGTCGCAAAGAAGAAGGCCGAATTGGAAACTGCCCTTGAAAGGGTATCCCGCAGCGAAGCAGTGATTCAGCAACTCAAGCAGGAGAACAAGAACCTGCTGGCCCAGGTTGCCAAGCTCATGGAGCGCTTCACTGGGCACAAAGTGCCTGATGAGGAATGGCGAAAGCTCGTCCTCGCCAAAAAAGCGATCGAGCAGATCGAGCAAAAGGGACTGTCGGCCGACGAAGCAGTTCAGCTGGCGGAAGCCACAGTCGCGGTCCGAGACAACAATCTCTCAGCCGACGACGTACGCAAGCTAGTCTCAGCAGATCAGCGTGCGACCGAAGCCGAACGGAAGCTGGCTGAAGCCGAAAAGGAACTCGCTGAAACGACACGGCAGCCTAAGGATCTGCCACCGATCATCAATCTGAGCGAAGCCAAGGGCTATTCCTTCGAAGTCAGCAGTGCCGAACTCAAACCGGCCTTTAAGGCCAAGCTTGAGGGCGCTATTGCCGAGCAGATTGCCGATATCGTCGCAAAATACGATGTCGATGTCGTCGAGGTCATTGGCCACACTGACGAGCAGCGATTGTCGAGGCAGTCGAACATGGACTTCGTTCTGGGGCGCGTACTCTCTGGGGATGAGAGCGTCAGCGAAATGGAGCCGGGTGATAATGCCGGGCTAGGCCTCGCGCGAGCGATATCCGTCGCGTCCGTTCTGAAAAAGATACCGGCGTTTGATCATTTGAACATCCTACCCATGTCAGGCGGCCAACTGATCCTGCCGGATGATCGCCTCACGGATGGAGCTCAGTCAGGCGACGCTCCAGAAAGGCGTCGTATCGAGATCCGAGTACGCAAGAGCAAGCAGAAGCTGGCCGCCGAGGGGCATCACGAAGGCAATTAATAGGCAAACCATGTTGAGCCAAAGCGTGGGTTGCCATCCACCGGAACACGAGTAGAAAGCCCGCAAACTGCCGCGGTCCAGTGCCAGCGCGCCGCGCTTTAATTGGTCGGGCGCTCGCTGACGCGTTTTTTCCGCGCCGGAAGTCGAATGGAAAGCGCTTCAGGAAACCAGGAAATGCATTCCAGTCGTGTGATCACCGCTGCCACAATGCATGGTGTCCCCTATTTCTGATGCTACACAATAATAGGTCAGGGCGAGGCAATTATTGATGCATCGGTGACTAATATTAACCAATAATCAGAGTTTTATTGGCAACCTCTTCTGCCGGGTCCGATGACTGTGTCGGAGGGGATGTGTAATGAGTCTGGGTGCCGCAGGGCTCACGCCCATAACGCCTGCTGCCTTCATCAAGAAGTGGAGGAAGTCGGAACCTGGCGAGCGGCAGGCAGCTCAAGAACACTTCCTCGATATCTGCTCGCTGGTCGGCCATCCGTCTCCGAGCGATGAGGACCCGACCGGCGCGTTCTTCGCGTTCGAGAAAGGTGCGAACAAGCTCGGAGGGGGTAAAGGTTTTGCTGACGTCTGGAAGAAGGGTCACTTCGCATGGGAGTACAAGCGTAAGAGGGGAAACCTCGACGAGGCCCTCCTCCAGTTGATGCGATACGCGCCGGCGCTTTTGAGCCCGCCGCTACTCATCGTTTGCGACATCGAACGCCTTCGCATCCATACCGCTTGGACGAACACCGTTCCGTCCACATACGTGATCACCCTAGATGACCTGGCGGAACCTTCAGCGCGTGAGATGTTGCACAACGTCTTCTTCAGCCCGGAAAAGCTGAGGCCGACCCGAACACGCGCGGCGGTCACCAAGGAGGCAGCAGACAAGTTTTCCACGATCGCACTCCGCGTTCAGGGGCGAGGCACACCAGATGAGATTGCTCATTTCGTAAATCAGCTGGTCTTCTGCTTTTTCGCCCAGAGTGTCAGCCTGCTGCCTGATGGCCTGTTCACGAAGCTCCTGAAGCGATCGGCCCGTGCTCCTGAACGAGCCATGAGCTACCTCGACAAGCTGTTTGAAGCAATGGAGCGCGGCGGCGAGTTCGACCTGACCGACATCACATGGTTCAACGGCGGCCTGTTTGATGGTCGCCGAGCGCTACGGCTCGATGACGGTGACATTGGTTTGCTTGTCGCCGCAGACAGCCTCGATTGGGGCCTCATCGATCCGACGATTTTCGGAACTCTGTTCGAGCGGTTTCTGGACCCGGAAAAACGCGCCCAGATCGGCGCGCACTACACCGATCCAGAAAAAATTATGCGTCTTGTCGATCCGGTCATCCTGAGGCCTCTGAGACAGGAATGGGAACAAGCAAGGCGGGAGATTGTCGAACTCCTGAATGGCAATCGCAAGCCGCCAATGCGCAGGCAGCAATCCCGCCGGATGACGCGGGAGGAAGCGGCCGCCGAAGTACGGTCCCGGTTCACGGAACGGCTGCGAAAGCTCCGCATCCTGGATCCGGCATGCGGGTCTGGGAACTTCCTATACCTCGCTCTCCAGGGTGTGAAGGATATCGAACACCGCGCCAACCTCGACTGCTCGGCATGCCCGCTCAGCTTCCGCTCGTAGGGCCTGAAATCCTGCGCGGCATCGAAATCAACATGATGGCGGCCGAGCTTGCACGCACGACCATTTGGATCGGAGACATTCAGTGGCAGATCAAGAATGGGATACGCTCGAAATCGATACCAATCCTACGCAAGCTAGATGCAATCGAAAGGCGAGACGCCTTGGTCAGGCAGGCCCAAGACGTTGATACAGCTCGTGACGCACAAGGAGACCTTCTTGCTGCACTGCAACCAGTCTCGGAAGATGCTGAAGCAGAATGGCCAGAAGCAGAATTCATCGTAGGAAATCCGCCGTTTGTCGGCGTGCGTTTGATGCGGCAAGCCTTGGGCGATCCAACGGTTGATCGCCTTTTCGATGTGTACGATGGGCGCGTCTCTCGCGAGGCTGATCTCGTCTGCTATTGGGTGGAGAAATCCCGCGCCGCTGTCGCAGCAGATCGAACGCGTCGAGTGGGTCTGGTCACGACGAATTCCATACGCGGTGGAGCGAACAGAAGGGTGTTGGATCGGATCATCGCCGAAAGCCGGCTATTCGAAGCCTGGAGTGACGAGCCGTGGGTCGTCGATGGCGCAGCCGTACGAGTATCCCTAATCTGCTTCGGCCACGGCGAGGACCCGTTGTGCCTCGATGGGAGGACGGTTGCACAGATAAACGCAGATCTTACCGCCGGCGTAACCGACTTGACCAAGGCGCGCAGGCTGTCTGAAAACCAGAACATAGCGTTCATGGGCGACACGAGAGGCGGTGCTTCGACGTCCCGGGTAGCTTGGCGCGGGCCTGGCTCTCGATGCCGATGAATCCCAACGGTAGGCCAAACTCAGATGTGCTCCGTCCATGGCGCAATGGAATGGACGTCACTCGCCGCGGCCGCGACATGTGGATTGTGGATTTCGGCTGGGAGATGTCCGAGCAGGAGGCTGCCCTCTACGAGGCGCCGTTCCAGCACATTAGAGAGCATGTGTTTCCGGAGCGCTCAAAGAACAGGCGTGATGCCTACCGCGAGCGTTGGTGGCGACACGTGGAGCCGAGACCGGCTTTTCACGCTTCCTTGCAGGGCCACTCGCGTTACATGGCAACACCTCGCGTCGCAAAGCATCGGACATTCGTGTGGCTTGATCAAGCGATAGTGCCCGACTCCCGCATCTTCGCGTTTTCTCGGTCAGATGATGTCTTTTTCGGGATTCTTCACTCCCGATTTCATGAGGCTTGGAGCTTCGGAACTTGCTCGTGGCACGGCGTCGGCAATGATCCAACCTACAATAGTGCGGGGGTATTCGAGACCTTCCCGTTCCCCGAGGGCCTCACGCCGGATATCCCAGCAGTCCGATATGAAAAGGATTCACGAGCCATCGCCATATCACAGGTGGCCAAGAGGCTTGATGACTTACGAAACGCGTGGCTCAACCCGAGCGACCTTGTCCAGATCAAGCCCGAGGTCGTGCCCGGCTATCCGGATCAAATCCTTCCGAAGGACATCGTGTCGCACGCGATCCTCCGCGAGCGTGCCCTGACCAACCTCTACAACCGGCGTCCGCAGTGGTTGGTCGACGCTCACTCGGACCTGGATGCCGCCGTTGCCGGAGCCTACGGGTGGCCTACAGATATCTCTGAAGATCAAGCTCTGGCGAATCTCCTAGAACTCAATCTGGCGCGTGAGGCATTCAACGAGCACGCCAAATCCGGTCTGAAGACAAGAAAGCCACGTCGTCGTCCGACGCCGGAAGAGGTTCGACGTGCCCCGCAGATGAAGTTGCCCATTGCAGGTGGCCGCAAGTCCGTTGTCGGTCCGCAGCAATTGACCACCGAAGATCGCGAAAACCAGCCGACGTCAGCAGAGCGTCCGCGAAACACCAAACGCCGAACAAGCTGACCCAGGTCAGCCAAATTGTGCGAGACGCCCTTGCTCCAAGACCGATGATAGACCCATTCCAGTCATTTCCGTTACACCTCATCAAAAGCAGATCGAAGCCGGCCGCGCCTATGACCGCCTTCTCAAGCGCGGCACCCGGCCGAAGGGGCTCAAGGCCATCGTCGCATGGTTCAAGCGCCTGTGGATCAAGTTCATCGGCTAATCAGCGTGCGGCCGACGGCATCGCCTTTGCAGGCACAGATCAGGTTGCCGACGCCTTCGGGAAAGCCGGCCTCCGCGCCGAGTGCAACCATTGCGCCTGCAACAAGCGGCGTCTGCTCGGCAGGTTTGAGGATGACCGCGCAGCGGGCCGCCAGCGCCGGCGAGCTCTTGCGCGCAACCCTCGAGGCCGAGAAAATTCCACGGCGTGATCGTGCCAACAACGCCGGTCGGCTGCTTGACAGCCAGCATGCGCCGGCTCGTCGAGGGCGGGGAGATCGTCTCGCCATAGACGCGATTGGCCTTCGGCGAACCACTGCAGATGCGCAGCCGCGTGAGAGACTTCCGAACTGGCTCGCAAGCGGCTTGCCCATCTCCGCCGTATGATGCAGCAAGGTCGTCGGCATGGTCGATGATCAGCTGATGCCAGCGCCACAGCATGTCGCTGCGCTCCCGGGCGGTCATGGCCGCCCATCCAGCCTGCGCCATATATGCCTTGTCGATCGCTGCGCGCGTCTCCTCGATCCCATGTCGGGACGTTTCCGCCAGCACTTTCGCCAGTGGATGGATCAAGACCTCGAAAATTCGCTCGCCAGACGGCGTGCCGAGTGGCGGCATGCGGTCGATAGCGCCGAACAGCTAAGCAGATTTCAGGTGCAAGCGGTTGGCACAGAGGCACGCCTCGCGGGGGCACCGGCGTTAAGCCCTGCGAGCTGATAAAACCGCAGCGCAAGGCATGGCGTCCAGGCATCCGGCAAGCGGCAGCCTGCCGGCACTTGATGACGCCCGCGCGCCTGACGGCGCGTGCCGGGTGCTCGTGAACCGAGCCCGCTTTTTCTTCGCAAGGCTCAGGCGGCCTGGCCAACCGGCTTCGCCGCCTCCGAAGCGCCAAGGGCGGACGGCGCCCTTTGATACGGTGATGATGTTGAAGATCATGGTGCTTCGGGCGCTCTACTGTCTCTCGCACGATCAGGCCGAGTTTCAGATCCAGGACCGGCTGTCGCCGCTGGGCATGGCCCGCATATTCATCCCATGGATGCATTATATCCAAACAATCAAGTTTACCCATCCGTCATGATGCTGCATAGCGCAGGAAAGCCAATGTCCCGTGCTTTCCAGCTCACGTTCACGAGCGTGGACTTTGTAGGAAGACCAAGTCGAAACCGGCGCATCATAAGGGGCAGAGTATCCATGAACGCAATGGCGGCGGAGCAGGCCGGATCTGGGCGTTTTATTGCTTTAGAGGGGTTGAGGGGGCTGGCTGCAGTTGGCGTCCTCTTGTCTCACGCCCTCTTTGCTGTCGAGCCAGCTATATTCAAAACCATGTACCCGCTGGCGCAAGCAGCGTGGCCAGAAATCGGATGGCCTGCTCAGCTTCTAACTCTCCCCCCATTCAGCATGCTTATCAACGGAAGCTTTGCGGTTTGTGTATTCTTCGTTCTAAGCGGCTTCGTCCTTACCAAGTCTTATGCTGACACTGGAAATGCGTCGGTGCTTGTATCCAGGGCAATCCGACGGATACCCCGCCTCGGCATTCCAATCGCGGCTTCAATCGTTTTTGCCGGTACCATTTTTGCCATGGGGCTCATGAGAAATCTTGAAGTTGCCCCACTCACGGGCTCGATCTGGCTGACATGGTATTACCCTAGCTCAATTACGGCCGCGACCATCGCCCAGGAGGCCCTATATGAGTCCTTATTTCTCGGTAAGAACAAACTCAATTCACCACTCTGGACGATGTCCATTGAGCTCGTCGGTTCATACTTAGCCTTCATGTTCGCCTTCGCTGCGAGGTGGTTCACCTTCGCCCTCGTCACAGTTTTTGCCGCGGCTCTCTCTTTTGCGATCCATATAGCTTACCTGCCCTTCGCCTTGTCGTTCGGGGTCGGCGTCCTTCTGACTCGCGTTTCTCCAGCGAAATGGCCTCACAAAGCCAAGATCGCAATCTTACTTGCTGCCATCTATCTTGGCGGCTTCTCAAACGACATCTTGTATGAGCCGATCATCAAACTCTCCCCAATCGACTTTAATCCCCTGAAGGACGCAATGCACTGCGTCGGTGCAACCTTCCTTGTCGCTAGCGTTCTCGCGCTTCCATCGCTTCAGCGAGCCTTCTCGTCATACTTTTTCCCACTCCTGGGTCGATTGTCGTTCTCGGTCTACCTTCTTCATTTCCCTATCCTTTGCTCCCTCGGGTGCTTTGTCTATCTCTGGACTATCCAGTGGGGGCATGCCATTGCGGCTAGTAGCACTGTCCTCATTGTACTTGTAACCACCATCATTGCTGCGGTGCCTTTTCAGCGCCTTGTAGACGTGAAGTCCATGGAAATAGCCAAGAGGGTGGACCAATACCTGAGAGGTTTTTTGCGTAAGACTGCGGAGGCGTAGACTGGCGCTGCGCTTAATCATTCTGACCTTAATAAAACGAAAGGTGCCCTTCCTTGGAAGAATTCGTATCACGCATCGCCACCAATGTTGGCGTCGACCCGGCTCTCGCAGACAAGGCCGTTAGCATGATGCTGGGTTTCCTGCAACGCGAGGCAGCCGACGGTCCCGCTACGCGCATGATCGAGGCCATTCCCGGAGCTTCGGAATTAGTGGCGAAGCATGATGGTGAGGACGCAGAGGGCGGCAGCGTCCTCGCCGGAGGCGGCGTGGTGGGTTTCGGCCAGCAATTGATGAACGAGGGTCTCAGCCTGGGAAATATCGCCGGCCTTGCTAACGAGACGATCGCCTTGGCCAAGGAACATGCCGGCGACGAACTCGTGGACGAGGTCCTCAATTCCATTCCCGGCCTTCCCCAGTTCGCCTGATCAGCAGCAGCCGGGTGGCGTACGATGTCGTGCGCCCGTCTCGGCCCTCTTGCGCAGCTAGAGCAGATTCGACTTATTCCGGGTCATTGCCGTCTGCCTCGACATAGTGCCTGCATTCCTAGGCTGTGAAAGCTGCGAGGCAGTTGGCCGCGACGACCAGAGGTCGTCGATGGTTCGGGTTGCAGCCTTTCTCAGGAGAGCCTGGAGCTTCGAGAAAGCCATCTCGATCGGTTTGAAGTCGGGCGAGTATGGCGGCAGGAACAGGAGCCGCGCCAACCTGCTCGATCACCTCGCGCGCGCCGCTGATCTTGTGGGCGGGCAGGTTGTCCTTGACCACGATGTCGCCGGGGCGAAGCTCGGGTGCGCGGACCTGCTGCGCCTAGGCGAGGAAGGCAGAACCATTGATAGGGCCATCGAGCAGCATTGGCGCCGCCAAGCCGCCCAGCCGCAGGCCGGCCGTGAATGTGGTGGTCTTCCAATGGCCGTGAGGAACGGCCGCCCGACAATCGTTCGCCGCGCAGGCTGCGGCCACGCAAACCGCGCCATCTTTGTGGATGCTGCGGTCTCATCGATGAAAATCAGCCTCTCGGAGTCGAGATCGAGCTGGCCATCGAACCAGCTTCTGCGGCGGCGCAGGACATTGGGGCGCTGCTGTTCGGCGGCGTGCGCCGTCTTCTTTTGAAACGTGATGCCGCGCCGGTCGAGGTACAGCCGGACCGTGGACGACGCTGCCCGCACGCCACGCTCGGCGGCAAGGCGCTCCCCGATCTCAGCAAGCGTGATGTCCGGCGCGTCCTCGATGAGACCAAGAATGAAGGCCTCATGCGCATCGAGCTTCGAACGCGACGGCTGGCCCTGCTTGCGCGCTTCCATCTGGCCGGTCTCGTGATAGCGGCGATACCAACTCCCGGCCGTCGAAATACCGATCCGGAAGCGACGCGTCGCCTCCCGCGTCGAAACCCCGCCTTAAGTGGCCGCAATCACGCGCCCACGAAGGTCCGCCCTTAGGCTCCTCGTCATCATCACCTCCTCGCAAATCACCGGGACAGTGAATCAGGCAGGACCTATCGGCCGATTCTTGTGTTCATCAAAGATGCTCGAGGCATTCTCCGCCGAGTGTTCCGTACGGACCCTGCCAGACCACCAACCGCCGGGCGCGCAAAGCGAATGAACTTTGGAGTTCATTCGTCTACCCCAAAATCGACTGCAGGCGTACCGATGTGCATAACTTTAGGCGGCAAAGGCTTATCCTGAACGCTTTCGATGAAGCCCGCGAGATAAGCAAATGTATTGTACTTCTCAAGTACCAACCGCTTCGCCTCTCGTATTGCATCGCGACGTTCCTTCCAGAGGTCCGAGTCGATGATTTCTCGGATCTTTTGAATTACGTTCTTGTCCTCGGGATCGATCAGAACCATTGAGTCCGGCGGAAAGAACCTCGTGATTGCCGGGCTGCCGTAATAGATGGGCATTGCTTCAGCAACGAAGCAGTCCATAAGCTTCTCTGTAAAATAGTAATCAGCTCTAGTATTCTCGAAAGCTATACTGTAGCGGTAAGGTGCAAGTGCGTCCCATTTATCTCCAATCAGTTGAAAACCTCGGCCGAACAGGTCGAACTCGAGCTCCCCTCTCAGCCGTTCCAAAAACGCCAGCCGATATCGATGTCCTTTAAGCATGGCGATGTTGCTGGTAATCCATGAGAGCCGACGCGGCTTGTCAACGACTTCGCTGAGCAGAAGTTGGTCATACGTCTTTCTTACAGACCAAGACCGAGTGATAGGTGGAGACAAGACGAATCGACGCCCTGCATTCTGCCGAGCTACCAGCTCTGCGTCAGACGTCAGAACGATGGTATTTTCCCCCTGCCCAAGATGGAGGGCGCGATGCGCTTTCGTCGGCGGTTCGCCGATTGCAAAAATGGTCCTGTTCGGGCTCGCCTCGATATCAACAGGAAGTCCAAAAACAGAAGGAGAGTTAAAGATTATATGCCAATCCGGCGTGAAGGACGTCTTGCGTACAAAAGCGACATTGTTCCAGATTCCACTGCCCTTTGGAGTGAGATGGTGGATTGCGTCTTCCAGACCGCCCCAAGAATCGAGGCATGCAGCAACAATGGGCGCCGGACGTTCCGTCAGCAATTTGGCGCTACACAAAGCAGTTCGACTCCTTCACTTCGGTGGTACCGGCAGTAATTTCTGCACGAGGGCCAGACCTCTCTGCGCCTATTCCCGTCGTGAGATGAAGCTAAAACGATCGGAATCGATGGCCAAACGGTCCGCAGGTAAACCCATCGATATCGAAAAGTTTGGGAGAGCTGTACAAAGGCTTGTAAGCCCTCCTCCTCCATCTCAATCGGCTTCCATAATTTAGCTCTGACTATTTTTTGATGCAGTTTGGGAGTTCTGTCCAGAGTCTTCTGCAAATTTGCGATCACGGTCGCCGGTGTTGGCGGGTCAGGCGCGGCGTCTTCAAGTAACCGCGGCCTTGGGCTGCTCCAGCTTGCGCAGCATCTCCTTCTTGTGCTCGGCCAGGCGCTCCATGTTGAGACGCATGGCCTCCAGCCAGTTTTCGTGTGTTTCGACGGCGAGCGCGCGGACGAGCCGCAGGCAGCGCTCGGCGCTGGGAAAGATGCGCACCACATGGGTGCGCCGCTTGATCTCCTGAATGAGCCGCTCCAGGATGTTGGTGCTCTTCAGGCGCTTGTGATGCTGGCGTGGCAGCCGGGTGAAGGTGAGCGTCTCCTCGATGTTGTCCTCCACCCACTGGCACAGTTTGGGGCAGCGCGCGTCTCCCACTTGGCCAGCCATTGGGCGAGGTCGCGCCGCACTTTGGAAAATCCAGCGCAGTTCCTGCAGGCAGTCATCATCGATCCATTGGGCCGGCAACATGTCTCGCGAGCAGATCGAAGCCGGCCCGTGCCTATGACCGCCTTCTCAAGCGCGGCGCCCAGCCGAAGGGGCTCAAGGCCATCGTCGCATGGTTCAAGCGCCTGTGGATCAAGTTCTTCGGCTGATCAGCGTGCGGCCGACGGCATCGCCTTTGCAAGCATGGATCAGGTTGACGACGGTTGCGAAAGCCGGCCGCGCACATTGCGCCTGCAACAAGCGGCGTCTGTTCGGCAGGTTTCAAGATCACGGTGCAGCCCGCCGCCAGAGATCTTGCGCGCCACCATTGAACCCGAGAAAATTCCATAGCGTGATCGTGCCAACAACGCCGATTGGCTGCTTGATCACCGGCATGCCCCGGTCAGTCGAGGGCGGGGGGATCGTCTCGCCATGGATGCGGTTGGCCTCTTTGGCATACCATTGCAGATATGCCGCCGCATGCGAGACTTCCGACTTTGGCTTCGGCAAGCGGCTTGCCCATCCCAGCTGTGAGGATGGCAGCGAGGTCGTCGGTATGGTCTTGATCAGCTGATGCCAGCGCCAGAGCATGTCCCTGCGATCCCGGGCAGTCAACGCCGCCCATCCAGCCTGCGCCGTATAAGCCTTGTCGATCGCCGTGCGCGTCTCAGCGCCCATGTCGGGTAGCTCTGCCAACACTTCGCCAGTGGATCGATTAAAGACCCTCGAACTTTCGCGCACCCAACAACGTGCCAAAGCGTCGGCATCCGGTCGATAGCGCCGAACAGGTCGGGGAGTTTCAGATGGCGCAGCGGCTGGCACAGAGGCATCCCGGCTTTCTCTTCAAAACGGCGGATGTTTTCTATTGGCTGCGTCAGGATGTGTAGCCGCACTTCGCATAGGACCTCGAGCGGCGGGGCCCTGGCGACCTGCCGACCGCGTTATGGAACAGGAACGACCGTTCCTGGAACGAGAACCTGTTCAGCGCCTTTCTCGCCCGCACGCCTGGCGGGGGCACCGATGCCCTGCGACCTGATAACCGCAGCGCAAGGCATGGCATCCACGCATCCGCGGGAAGCGGCAATTTGGCCTAAGCTTTGACGGCGCCCGCGCGCCTGACGGCGCGTGCCCGGTGCTCGTGAACCGAGCCCGCTTTTTCTTCGCCAGGCTCAGGCGGTCTCGGCCATCCGGCTTCGCCCCCTGGCGCGGGCAGCCTGTCGGCTGCTGACGGTCGCCGGCCTTCGGCCGGCGCGGTTTGTTCGTTGGCCGTTCCCGGCGGCGCGGGGTGGGCGGCACTCCCTTCTAGGCCCGCCGCGGCATCCCGCAACCCTTCGCTTCGCTTCGGGTCCTCCTCTTCGTTCCGGTCCTTCGGATGCGGTCCGCCTCCGACGGCGGGCCTTTCCGGTCGCGTCTCGCCGCCCACCCCGCTTCCGGGGAAAGGCGCGGGATTGAAGAGCGGAGGACCAGACGATGCGTGCAAAAAACCAGCGTTCCGGCAGCGCAGAGGCTGGCGCGGGCAGGGGCGGGCGCACGGGCGCCAGCCTTTATCAGGAAATCACGGACCGCATCATTGCCGAACTGGAGCGCGGCACCGTGCCATGGGTCAAGCCATGGGGCAGCGCAAAGGCCGACCTCGGCCTGCCCAGCAACGCGGCCACCGGGCGCCGCTATTCCGGCATCAACATCCTCATCCTGTGGGGCGCCGTCATCGAGCGCAGCTATCCCAGCCAGAACTGGCTGACCTTCCGGCAGGCGCTTGTCCTTGGCGGCAATGTCAGGAAGGGCGAGCGCGGCACCACCATCGTGCATGCCGACCGCTTTGTCCCCAAAAACGAGAAGGAGCGCGCCAAGACAGACGGCGACGAGCCGCAGGCCGTGCCGTATTTGAAGCGCTTCACCGTCTTCAACGTCGCGCAGTGCGACGGCCTGCCCGAGCACCTTTACCGCAAGGCCGAGCCGCTGCCAGAACGCCAGATCGTACCCCAAGCCGAAGGGCTTATTCGAGCAAGCGGCGCGGATTTCCGCATCGGCGGCGATCGCGCTTTCTACATGCCGGGCACCGATACCATTCAGGTGCCGCCGCAGCCGGCGTTCTTTCAGCAGATCGACTATTACCGCACCTGCTTCCACGAGCTTGGCCACTGGACCGGCCACCCGGCGCGGCTGGCGCGCGACCTCTCCGGCGCCTTCGGTTCCAAGACCTATGCGCGCGAGGAATTGGTTGCCGAAATCACTGCTGCCTTTGTCTGCTCGACACTCGGCATCGAGCCGACCGTGCGCCATGCCGACTATATCGGCACATGGCTGAAGGTGCTGCGCGAGGACAATCGCGCCATCTTCCGCGCCGCCAGCCTTGCCTCCAAGGCCGCCGATTTTCTTCTGGGCTTCAACGCCGAGGCCGAAGGCGCGCAACAAAACGAGATCGCGGCATGAGCGCGCGCGATCGCCACACCCTGCAGACCGAGCCAACGCCGCAAGGCGAGCAGACGCTCATTCCCGGTGTCCGGCCGGTCACCACGCGCGACCGCCTCGCCCTTTGGCCGACGCGCCCGCGCGCGGCGCAAAAGCCGCTCGATATCGGGCTGTTCGATGACGCCAGAAATCAACGCGACTTGTTTTGAGAGGAGTTTTCCCATGATCCTGATCACCGACGACCTTTGCGCCCGGCTGCTCGCCAATGGCGCAACCGACACCGAAACCGACCATTTTCCGGTGGTAAAACTTTTCGATCCGACCGGGCCAGCGACCTGGCTTCTCACCGAACTCGACGCCGACGGCGACACACTGTTCGGGCTTTGCGACCTCGGCTTCGGCTTCCCCGAACTCGGCAGCGTCAGCCTTGCCGAGCTTGCAAGCGTCAAGGGGCGGCTTGGCCTCGGCATCGAGCGCGACCTCTGGTTCAAGCCGCGCTTTCCGCTCTCCGTCTACGCCCAGGCAGCGTGCAGCGCCGGCCACATCACCGAAGCCGAGCGGCTGCTGCGACAGGCGGCAGAAGCCCTTGGCAACGCCCATTCCAAGCTTCCGCCCGACACGGCGGAACACACGCGCCGCTAGGCGCGAAAACCGTCCCGCCGCGCCGGCTTGCAGCCTCTGCGGCGGGGCAATCCCACCCCTGAAACGAAGGAGACAAACCATGCAACTTGCCCACATTCCGCTTGATAAGCTCAACATTTCCGCGCTCAACATGCGCCATTCCAAACGCGCGCCCGACGTGTCGGACATCCTGCCGTCGGTTCGCGCGCGCGGCGTCCTGGTGCCGCTTCTGGTGCGGCCCAACGGCACGCCGGAAAGCTTCGAGATCGTCGCCGGCCGGCGCCGCTATTTCGCCGCGAAATCGCTCGCCGACGAGCGAGGCGAGGGCAATGCCTTGCCCTGCGCCATCATCGAAGACGGTGACGACGCCGACGCACTCGAGGCCTCGCTGATCGAAAACTTCGCCCGGCTCGATCCCGACGAGGTGTCGCAGTGGGAGACGTTTTCGCGGCTGATCAGGGAAGGCCGCACCATTCCAGATATCGCCGCAACCTTCGGCGTCACCGAGCTTCTGGTCAAACGCATTCTGGCGCTCGGCGATCTTCTGCCCAAAATCCGCGAAGCCTATCGGCGCGAGGACATCGACGCCGAGACGGCGCGCCATCTGACCATGGCCTCCAAGGCGCAGCAGAAGGATTGGCTGGCGCTTTATGCCGATCCCGAGCAATACGCGCCGCGCGGCCACCAACTGAAGCAATGGCTGTTCGGCGGCCAGTCGATTTCCACCAAGGTGGCGCTGTTCGCCATCGAGGACTATCCGGGCCTGATCGTCTGCGACCTGTTCGGCGAGGACAGCTATTTCGCCGATGCCGACCTGTTCTGGCAAAAGCAGAACGAGGCCATTGCCGCCAAACGCGATGCCTATCTGGAAGCCGGCTGGCCCGAGGTGGCCGTGCTGGAACCGGGGCAGCATTTCCAGTCATGGGACCACGAAAAGACGCCGAGGAAGAAGGGCGGCAAGGTCTTCATATCAGTCTCGCATCGCGGTGCGGTCGAATGCCACGAGGGCTGGCGTCGCGCAAGGAGGCCCGCCGCGCCCGCGCGCTAGGCGAGGGCGGCGAGCCCGAAGAAACCCCCGCCAAGCCGTCGCGGCCGGAACTCACCGGGCCGATGCAGAACTATGTCGATCTGCACCGCCACGGTGCCGTGCGTACCGCCATGCTCGACCATCCTTGTGTCGCGCTGCGCCTGATGGTGGCGCATGCCATCACAGGTTCGGGCCTGTGGCAGGTTCGCCGCGAGCCGCAGCGCACCGCCAATGAAGCGGTGGCGGCAAGTATTGCCGCGTCCAGGGCCGAAGTCGCATTCGCCGAAAAACGGCGCGCGGTTCTTGTCCTGCTTGGGCAGGCCGACGAGGAGGGTGCGATAACCGGCGGCAATGGCGACGCCTTTGCGCTTGCCGCCGTCTTTGCCCGTTTGCTGGCACTTTGCGACGACGACGTCATGCGCGTTCTCGGCCTTGTCATGGCCGAGACGCTCGAAGCCGGCAGCGCCGCCGTCGAGGCGCTCGGCAACCATCTGGGCATCGACATGGGTGCGTGGTGGCAAGCGGACGACGCCTTCTTCGATCTGCTGCGCGACAAGGAGATCGCCAATGCAATGCTGGCCGACCTCGCCGGCAAGCCTGTCGCCGACGGCAATGTCGCCGAGAAGGTCAAGACGCAAAAGAAGATCATCCGCGATTGCCTCGCGGGCGAGAACGGCCGCGAGAAAATCGACAACTGGCTGCCCAACTGGATGAAATTCCCGGTCGAAAGCTACACGAAACGCGGCGGCTTCCGCACCGCCGATCAATGGGCGAGCGTCCAGCCGCTGTTCGTCCGCCAATAGGTGCCGATCCGGGCGGCGGCTCTTGCGGGTGCCGCCGCCCCCTTTGCCTGCCGCTGGAATATTGGCTGATGCGCACGGCGGTCCGAACAGCATTTGCCATGCGCAAGGCTATTGTGCATTGCACAAAATCCGACGCGCGCCTAAACGTCCTTCCGCAGCGGGAATCGGGCTTGGACCAGCGGCGAGGCAGTGAGAATCGATGCTTCGTCGATATCGCATTTAGCTGAGGACCTTCATGACCCTTTCGAGCCCTGACAAATCCGGCGCCGCCAGTCTCGAGGCCATCGCGCGAAACGGCGGCGTGCTGCGCCGCATCGCCGTGCGCATTCCGACCTATCTGTCGGACATTCGCGAGAACCCGGCATGGCTGCCGATGTTCGTGCTCGCCCGCACCATGCCGGCCCGCAGGATGCACTGGCGTGGGGCAAAGCCGGTTCGGGTGTCGCAAAATGCCTACGACACCATGTTTGCCGGCGTCAATCGCCAGGAAATTGTCGAGGCGCTGCGCACGGACGGGCTGTTTTGCGGGCTCGTCCTGCCGACTTTCATCCATAAGGAGATCGCCGCCTTCGCCCGGTACACGCCTTGTTTCGGCAATTTCGATCGCCGTCTCGAATTCATGGCTGAGGACCATGCCGAGGCCGAGAAGCGTTTCGGCCGCTCCTTGCTCAGCGGCCACTTTTTCGAACACATCCTCGGCTGCAAGGCAGCGGTCGCCATCCAGAACGACCCGCTGCTGCTCGACATCGCCGCGCATTATCTGGGCGCTCAGGCGAAATTGATCACCACACGCGTGTGGTGGAGCTTCCCAACCAGCGAGGCTTCCGACGCCGACAAGAACCGTGCGTCGCTTGGCAAGTATCATTTCGATCTCGATGACTGGAGGATGCTGAAATTCTTCTTCTACCTGACGCCGGTCGACGAAGGCACCGGCCCGCATGTCTATGTCCGTGGCAGTCATAACCGCCGCGCCATCAAGCATCAGCTGACGCTGCTTGTCGGCCATCCGGCGCAGGAGGTTCTCAAGGTCTATGGCGATGACAGCCCCGTCACGCTGACCGGCGAAGCCGGTCTCGGCTTCGTCGAGGACCCGTTCGGCTTCCATATGGGCACCGTGCCTTCGCGCACGCCCCGGCTGATGATGGAAGTCGGCTTCGGTGTCTCGCCGCCCTCGCGCCGGCGCTTCCATGGCGAGCCGGTCATTCGCTGATCTCGCAAAAGTCCTTAAAACAGCCTTGCCCAGATCAGACGCCTGGTTGTCCCTTGCGCTGGCTGGTGCCATGGCGTCGTCATGGGATCAGCTGGCGCATGACTGGATTGGATCGATGTCATCTGACGCCGGTTCCGCCTCGACTGACTCAGATCAAGGCCACGCCCTTGTCGGCGTGGTTTGATCGCCCAGTCCTTCAGGGGAAAAACGCATGGGCTGACCAAGAGCCTGGTCGTCGCTCCCAACGTCTTGAAAACCATACGGCGGGCAAATGACGCTTCACCAGCCAGGAACCGACGTGAGAAACGCGCTTGAGGCGAGGCGGGCAATAGATCACAGCGCAATCGATGCACGACATGCGGCTCGGCTCCCCCAACATCTCACGAAGAGAACCGACGCGCTGGCGGCACGCTGATGGCCGGCTGTGACGACAGCTTCGACATTATTGTCGTGGGCGCCGGGCCGGTCGGACTTTCCTTCGCCGCATCGCTTGCCCATAGCCAGCTCAAACTGGCGGTTGTGGAAGGGCAGTCCCTGGAAAGACTGGCAAGTCCGGCTTTCGACGGCCGCGAGATCGCGCTCACCCACGCCTCGATTGGAATCCTTCGCGAGCTCGGCGCCTGGGATGTTATCTCCGCTTCGGACAAGTCACCGCTTCAAGGCGCACGCGTCCTCAACGGATCGAGCCCGTTTGCGTTGCGTTTCGATTCCCCCGGCGGATCCGCGGAACCACTGGGCGTTCTGGTCCCGAATTGCCAGATCCGCGATGCCCTGTTCAAGATCATCCGCTTGCAGGGCCACGCCCGGCTGCTGTGCGGCCACTCGGTCGTGCGTGCAACAAACAGCCGTCAAAGAGCAGTGATAACGCTCTCCAATGGCAGGCAGCTGAGCGCTCGGCTTCTCGTTGCAGCCGATTCGCGTTTTTCCGCCACCCGCAATCTGCTCGGCATCGGCGCCGATATCAATCGGCTTGGCAACTCCATGCTGATTTGCCGGGTGAGGCACGAGCGCCCCCACCACCAGATCGCGATCGAATGGTTCGATCACCATCAGACGGTGGCGATGTTGCCCCTCGCGCCAGGCGTGTCGTCGCTGCTTTTGACTTTGCCCTCAAACGAGGCCGACGGACTGCTTGCCCTCGACGACGAGTTGTTCCTGAGGGAGTTGACAAAGCGCTGTCGAGGGCGCCTCGGCACCATGAGCCTGGCAAGCCAACGCTATATCTATCCGTTGGCGACGACCTGGGCGCACAGGTTCCGGGCGCCGAGTGCCGCATTGATCGGCGACGCTGCCATCGGCATGCACCCGGTGACCGCGCATGGCTTCAACATCGGCCTCGGCGGCCAGAAGCAGCTCGCCCGTGGTATCCAGACAGCATGGCGCGACCGTCGCGACATTGCCGATCCCGACATGCTCCACAGATATGAAAGCCGACTGCGCCTGTCGGCGGCGCCGCTCTACCATGCTACGAATATTCTCGTCGGGCTCTACTCAAGCGAGCATCCGGCGGCACGGCTTGCAAGGCATCTGGGGCTGCGCCTCGGCCAACATCTTCCCTTTGTCCGTCATGGCATTGCGGCCATGCTGAGACGGTGAACCGCAGTCATCATAGGATCATCGTCAGCGTGCTGGCGTCGTAACAGACTGGCGAATTTGGTTCGATGTGAGCAGTGTGTCGGCCGGCGCCAACCAGACGCGGACCCAGCCACGCCCAATTCGGCCCTCAATGTGTTTACGGCGTGGATGGTTACATCCAAACAATCAATTTGCCAATCCTGCGGACCCTATTAGGAGCGTGACCGAAATCAAGTGCCTCGGCCCGCAGGTCTGCCCGGTGCAGGAAGCGGCCCCGCTTCTCAGAATTGGTGTGCCCGGGTCCCGACGCTAGCGACATCTGACGGCATTTGCAGCGCCGGTGATTGCTGCCTTAGCGAGGTGGGAATTTGACCCATAAAATCGATCATGAAATGCTGAATCGAGAAATGGCCGCAGACGATCCATGGCGGCTCGATGGCAACCCGTTCGAGCGGGAGCGCCACACGCAAATTCTCCTTTTGTCACTTGCGCAAGGTCGAGTCGCAAATGCGCTCGAAGTCGGGTGCGCTGCTGGCGCTTTTACGGAACGGCTAGCCCCCATTTGCCAGCGGCTCACTGTGATCGATGTCGTCGAGCCAGCGATTACGCGAGCACGTTTACGCGTGAAGGAGCCGCCGCACATCAGCTGGATAATCTCCGATGTTCAACAATTTTCGAGTGATGAACTGTTCGACCTGATCGTCGTGGCGGAAGTTCTTTACTACGTCGGAGGCCTCGTTCAGATCGGCGCGGCAGTCCGCAACCTGGTAGGCCTGCTTGCGCCAGGTGGGCAGCTGGTCTTCGGGTCGGCACGTGACGCCAATTGCCAACGCTGGGGGCACGCTGCTGGTGCAGAGACCACTATCGCCATGCTGAACGAATCGTTGACCGAGATCGAGTGCATCGAGTGCCGGGGCGCGTCGATCAATGAAGACTGCCTGCTGGCCCGCTTCCAAAAGCCGATTTCCGCTTCCTGATGAAACGAAGCGCCAGATAATAACCCTCCTTGCTGTTCTCAATCACGCTTTCGAGTGAAGAGTAGGGTCGCTGCGCATCAGCAGGAGCGGCGTCAGAACGCGCGACAGCCTTCCATTGCCGTCCTGGAATGGGTGGATTTCCAAAAAAACCACGATGAAAATCGCCACCACGAGCAAGGGATGCAGGCTTTGCTCGTTGAGTGTACCACGCGTCCACTCGATAAGTTCCTTCATCCGCTTCGGCGTTTCGAAAGGCGTCGCCGTTTCGAAGATGACGCCGATCTCGTTCCCGTCGGCATCGAACGCACTCACATTGTTTGCGAATGTCTTGTAGGCGCCGCGATGAGCTCATCCTTGTTGCTGAACGCAGCAGGTCACGGTGTAGCTGCGTTGCAGTCAGTCCCGCGTCCCGGCCCTTCGGCCGGCGCAAGTGCTGACGCTCCTTAGGCTGCCTTCTCTGTGTGCGGCGATCTTTCATGGGGCGCTGAATGAAGAGTTTGGGGCCAGCCCCTTCGCGCACTTCAGTCGGCCAAAACCTCAAATAATTCGTTCGAAGTAGCGCCATCCGGGCGCGCCCTCCTTCCCGCTCCAGGTGCTTTCGCCGACAGTCCGGTTGACAGGCGACACTCGAGAGCATTGACCAGACGATTCCTGTTGGCGAGCGCGACCATCGCGTCATTGGCATGCCGCCTTGCCGCACTTGTCGAGCCAGAGGCTTCGCGAAACCTGTTTGCCGACGGCGATCCAGAGCTGCGCGATCGTGCGTCAACGGTCGCCGCGTTTGCTGACGCCTATCGGGCCCATCCTCCACTTGATCGCTGCTTCGCCACGAGGCGCAGCCACGCCGCTGGCGGCCGCTCTTGAGGCAGGTTGTGTCACCGCCAGCTGCCATCGGTGCGTCGCCGCTATCGGGGCCAATCGAGCACCACCAGAAGGTTCAGATCAAGGCCTTTGAAACGCATGGTTTCAGCATCCATAGCGTGGATGCTCTCGATCTAAACAATCAATTTTACCAATCTGGGGGGGTCGTTCATAGACCTCCACATGACATGCGCCGCCGTTGCTCTACCGCGTGAGGTGCACAAAAGAACGCAAAAAAAGAGGAAGTCTTCGCATGCGCAATAACGTGCAGTGGAGGTTGTGCTGGGAAAATGAGTTGCAGCTTTCCGATCACCTCGAACTCTCTGAGTTCTTCCGGAAGACCTATGAGCCGACCGGAGCCTTCAATGGAAAGCAATTCGAAGGCGGTCGAAGTTGGGCCGGTGCAAGGCCGGAGGTCCGCGCAATCGGCTATGATGTGCACGGGGTCGCGGCTCACATGGGCGTGCTGCGCCGATGCATCAAAGTTGGCGACGTTGATCTGCTGGTCGCTGAACTCGGTCTATACGGGGTGCGTCCGGATCTTGAGGGGCTGGGAATCGGCCATTCGATTAGCGTCATGTATCCAGTGCTGCAGCAGCTTGGCGTTCCATTCGCTTTCGGCACGGTTCGGCAAGCGCTCCGGAACCATGTTGGGAGGTTCTGCCGCAAAGGCTTGGCGAACATTCTGACGGGCGTTCGCGTGCGTTCAACCCTCCCGGATGTGTACCCCGATCTGCCTTACACGACGCGAGTCGACGACGACGTACTCCTCATGGTGCTCCCAATTGGACGCTCGATGAGCGAGTGGCCGGCCGGCACTTTGATCGATCGGAACGGTCCAGAGCTATGACCGCGGATCTGTTATCCGCCCGCTTCCCTCAAATCCACTGAAGAATCTGACATCTCATGACCCTGTTTGCCACAGCCAGTACTGTTGCCATCTGCTCTTATGCGCTGCTGTCGACCGTCTACAAAACCGCGCAGGTGTTTTATACCCTGCCTACAAACGTAGCGCCGACCTCGGGCGACCCGCCCGGCGGTGAGCCTTGGCCGAGCGTCGATGTCATTATCCCGTGCTACAACGAGGCGCCTCGCACCCTCTCGGACTGCCTGGCTTCCATTGCAAGTCAGGAATACGCCGGCAAACTGCAGGTCTATGTTGTTGATGACGGTTCTGCAAACCGCGATGCCCTCGTGGGTGTACACGAGAAATACGCGGGCGACCCGAGGTTCAACTTCATTGCGCTCCCAAAGAATGTCGGAAAGCGCAAGGCGCAGATTGCCGCCATTCGCCGCTCGTGCGGAGATTTGGTGCTCAATGTAGATTCGGACACGATCCTCGCGCCGGACGTCATCACCAGGCTTGCGCTAAAGATGCAAGATCAAGCGGTCGGCGCCGCCATGGGCCAGTTGGCGGCTAGCAATCGCAGTGAAACTTGGCTGACGCGGTTGATTGATATGGAATACTGGCTCGCCTGCAACGAAGAGCGGGCAGCGCAGGCTCGGTTCGGTGCCGTCATGTGTTGCTGCGGTCCGTGTGCCATGTACCGGCGATCCGCGCTTGTTTCGCTGCTGGATCAGTACGAGACGCAGCGCTTTCGAGGGAAGCCGAGCGACTTCGGCGAGGACCGCCACCTTACGATCCTGATGCTGAAAGCAGGCTTTCGAACAGAGTATGTCCCGGAGGCCGTCGCGGCAACAGTCGTTCCCAACAGGATGGGTCCCTATCTGCGCCAACAGCTCCGCTGGGCCCGGAGCACGTTCCGTGACACGTTGCTGGCGTTCCAACTGCTGCGCGGCCTTAATATTTATCTCACATTGGACGTGATTGGGCAGAATATTGGCCCATTATTGCTCTCTTTGTCGCTCCTGGCTGGGCTCGCGCAATTCGCAACGACAGGTACTGTGCCCTGGACGGCATGCCTGACGATTGCGGTCATGACTATGGTTCGCTGCAGCGTGGCAGCGTTTCGTGCGCGCCAACTTCGATTTCTCGGGTTCTCGCTCCACACACTCATCAACATCTTTCTCCTGCTCCCTTTGAAAGCATACGCGCTGTGTACTTTGAGCAATAGCGATTGGTTGTCGCGAAGCTCTGCGGCCAACGTGCCAGACACCGGCGGCAGCATTCCAAAGCCCGACTTGGTTGGATCTGACGCAGCTTACAGCGAACAGCAATAGTCACGTGACCTTAGGTGGAAGAGTTTTGAGCCAGGACCAGAAACATCAAGTGTTGAAGCGTAAGTTGGGCCCAGAGGATTTGCGGCGATTCGAGACTCCTGCGATCGAACGGGAGTCTCACGGGCAAACAAGCGCGAAAAGCTCCGTGCCTGACTCTCTGTCGACCGTGGCAGTCGATTTTGCCGGCGTAACCAAGTCCTATGGGAACAAGATCGTTGTCGACGAACTGTCGTTCTCCGTTGCGTCGGGAGAGTGTTTCGGCCTCCTCGGACCAAACGGGGCGGGCAAAAGCACGATTGCGCGTATGCTCCTCGGCATGACATGCCCTGACGCGGGCGCGATCACGGTGCTCGGCGTCCCGGTGCCGGCGCGCGCTCGGCTGGCACGCAGGGGCATTGGCGTGGTCCCGCAATTCGACAATCTTGACCAGGAATTGACCGTACGCGAGAACTTGCTGGTGTTCGGACGCTACTTCGGCATGAGCACTCGTCAGAGCGAAGCGGTCATACCGTCGCTTCTCGAGTTCGCTCGCCTCGAGCGCAAGGCGAATGCGCGCGTCTCGGAACTGTCCGGCGGCATGAAGCGATGCCTGACAATGGCGCGGGCGTTGATCAACGACCCCCAGCTCATTGTGATGGACGAGCCGACCACCGGCCTCGATCCGCACGCGCGCCACCTGATCTGGGAGCGGCTGCGCGCCCTGTTGGCACGTGGCAAGACGATTATCCTGACGACGCATTTCATGGAAGAGGCTGAGCGATTATGCGATCGGCTGTGCGTGCTCGAAAGGGGTCGCAATATCGCCGAAGGCCGCCCGCAGGCGCTGATCGACGAGCATATCGGATGCCAGGTCATGGAGATTTACGGCGGCGATCCGCACGAGTTGCTTTCGCTGGTCAAGCCACATTCCCAGCGCATCGAGGTCAGCGGCGAAACCCTTTATTGCTACGCGCCAGACCCTGAGCAGGTGCGCACGCAACTGCACGGGCGAGCAGGTCTACGGCTTCTTTTGCGTCCAGCCAATCTCGAGGATGTTTTCTTGCGGCTGACCGGGCGCGAGATGGAGGAGTGAACGATGATTGAAGATTTTGCGGCGGCGTTGCCGGCCAATGCGTGGAACTGGGTTGCGGTGTGGCGCCGCAACTATCTGGCATGGAAGAAAGTCTCACTCGTGACGATTCTCGGTAACCTTGCCGATCCTATGATCTATCTTTTCGGACTCGGCACCGGCCTCGGCATAATGGTCGGCCGCGTCGACGGTGCGTCCTATATTGCCTTTTTGGCGGCTGGCATGGTCGCGGTAAGTGCGATGACCGCCTCTACCATGGAAACATTGTACGCGGCTTTCGCTCGCATGCACTCTCAGCGCACTTGGGAAGCAATGCTGTATACGCACGTTACCCTCGGCGACATCGTTCTGGGTGAACTGGCGTGGGCAGCCACCAAGGCCTTCTTGGCCGGTACGGCAATCACCATTGTCACCGCAACGTTGGGTTATGCAGCCTGGCCGTCCATCCTCTATGCGCTGCCAATCATTGCTCTCACTGGGTGCGTGTTTGCGAGCCTCGCGATGGTCGTCACCGCGCTTTCGCCCAGCTACGATTACTTCGTGTTTTACCAGACGCTTGTCCTCACACCTATGATGTTCCTGTCGGGCGCCGTTTTCCCATCGGATCAGCTGCCTCACGCGTTTCAGCAGATAGCGCGATGCATGCCGCTGTCACATGCGATCGACCTCATTCGTCCGGTTATGCTTGATCGCCCGATTGGCGGCATTGCCCTGCATGTCGGTGTGCTCGGCCTGTACGCGCTGTTGCCATTCTTCCTCTCGATGGCGCTGTTGCGCCGCCGACTCATGCGCTGACGCGAAAGAGAGGGAGATAAGCAATGCGCAACGGACTTCGTGCTGCCAATAAACGACATCGCCAACAGAAATCGGCATGCCACCCAGGGTCTTCGGTGGCATCCACTCAATCTATCAACGTTATGGGCCGCCCGGCACCTCGATCACAGGATCTCATGTTGATCCCCGGCGGAAGAGAATTTCTTTGAGGTTGGCGATGTCTGACTGGCGTTCGCGCCGGCGAACGACAACGCAGCCTGTGTTTTTGATCAAACGGCCTTGAGACAGGCCAATTCAGTCTTCCTGTACGACAATGGAGAGCGAGATGCTGTGTCTAGGATTGAGCGGCGGATTAGACAAAGTCTATGAAAACAGATTCCAGGTTCCGAACTCATTCATGCACGATGGCGCTGCGGTACTCGTCCGAGACGGACAGGTCATTGCGGCCGTAGAAGAGGAACGCCTCAATCGGATCAAACACTCCAACAAGCTCCCGATTGGCTCGGTTCAATACTGTCTTTCAGCCGCTGGGGTTCAGCTCAGCGAAATCGATCATGTGGCGTACTACGCTACCGAAGCCTATTGCAACGCCATGCTCGAAAACATGCTTGCTTCCGAGCCTGACGCCTCCATTCCGTTGGATGCCAAACTTTTGGTGCAGCAGCTGTTGGCGCAGGAGTTCGGTACCGAACTCGACCCTTCGCGTATCTCATTCGTAAGTCATCATCAGGCGCACGCCGTGAGCGCTTTTGCAATGTCGGGCTTCGAGCAAAGTCTGATTTTCGCGATCGATGGCTCTGGTGATTTCCTGTCGGGCCTCGTGGCGGTAGGATCTGGTACTGAAATTTCGCAACTCGCGACTTTCCCAGAGAGCAATTCCCTTGGGCTATTTTATCTCGAGGTGATCCGGTATCTCGGCTACGGCTTGTTCGATGAATATAAGGTAATGGGGCTTGCCCCCTACGGCGATCCCGTTCCCTATCGCGAGCTTTTCGAGCAGTTCTATGAACTGTCTGCAAACGGCGAGTATCGGGTCCACCTGGACCGCATCGGTCCGACTTTGCTCCGCAGCATTCAGGTCCGGCAAAAGGGAATGCCATTCACCCAGCAGCATAAAGATGTGAGTGCGTCGTTGCAGGAAGCGCTCGAACGCATCGTGTTTCACATTCTTCGGCATCATCGTGAGGCCACCGGGATGACGCGGTTGTGCCTGGCCGGCGGCGTTGCGCACAATTGCTCCGTGAACGGCAAGCTGCTCTATTCAGGACTTTTCGAAGACATTTTCGTGCAGCCCGCATCGCATGACGCTGGCTGCGCATTAGGCGCCGCACTAATCGTGTCTGGTGAGCTGGGCCGCCCCGCGCCGCGTGCGCGATTGCAGGAGGTTTATTGGGGGCCGGATCTCGCGAGCGATCACGCTGTCGAAGAAGAACTCAAGGCATGGGCGGGGCACCTGGAGTTTGAACGCACTGAGGCGGTGGCGGATAGGGCAGCCGAGTGGATGGCCGGTGGCGCCGTGATCGGCTGGGTGCAAGGTCGTTCGGAGTTCGGGCCGCGCGCGCTCGGAAATCGCAGCATTCTTGCCGACCCCAGGCCCGCCACAAACAAGGACCGGATCAACGCCATGGTCAAGAAGCGGGAAGGGTATCGCCCGTTCGCCCCATCAGTGCTGGAGGAGGATGCGCGCGAATTTTTCGACCTCCCAGGCAGTGCGTGCGAATTTCCCTTCATGAATTTCGTGGTCCGTGTGCGCGACTCCAAGCGTGGTTTGCTCGGCGCCATTACCCACGTCGACGGTACGGCTCGGCTGCAAACAGTATCGCGCAAGGCCAGTCCGGCCTACTGGGACGTCATCAATGCCTTCAAGCAGCGCACTGGCATCCCAATTCTGCTCAATACGTCCTTTAACAACAATGCCGAGCCGATCGTGGATTCAGTTGCAGACTCGATTGCCACGTTCCTGACGACAGGGTTGGATGGACTTGTGGTCGGGCCGTTCCTCGTCAAAAAACGGGCCGCAACGCTGGAGGATTGGACTGCGCTCGCGGTTTCATTGCCGCCTTATGTATCCCTGTATAAGGTCCGCGCCCACACAGCGCTGGATCGCCAGCAGACCGTCTGCGAAATCCGAACGGATCACTCCAGCCGTGACTGTGCGCGTATTTCACATGACTTGTTCGATCTGCTGACGCGGATCGAAGGCGAAGCCGTGCTCGCGGATCTCCTCGATACAATTACGCTGGATCAGGCCCAGCGCGAGGCTCTCACAGGAGAACTGCGACGGTTGTGGGAGCAGCGCCGCGTTCGCATGCGTCCCTCGCAAGCTGCTCGCGTCGATCAAAACTGATGCCAATCGCTGGACGACAGATAGCAGTTGCCGAAACACCGGTCTGTCCAAGCATCTTCATATGACTGTGCCCAATCCATCGGCTGAGGCAAGGATCCTGAAGATTGCATCTGCTCGCGAGCATGTCATGTTCAACCCATCTTAACCCTTATGGCAGTCGAGGATCAGTAATGGATTTGCTTGCCGGTGGCCCAAAACAGCACCAATTTGTCGTTTCTCGACGGCGGACCCGGTTCGGTGACTGCCTATGGTCTCCGGCAACAGCCTGGTGTTACGCATAGCGGACGGGACGTGCGAGCGGGCTGCGCCGCTCGCGGGATAAGGCGGCGGCCCTACGGCGCGCCAAGCCGGCATATTCGTCGTTGAGATGCTTTTTGGCCAAATGCGTTGGTGGGGCGACGATCATGTCTTAGCGCGGCTTGACCCTTCGCCCTCCAATTATGACGCCATTGCGGATTTCGCCAGGCGCTTTCTTCAGGACTCGAGATCTGTTGGTCAAGGCCACCCGCGCGGTTAGCATTGGCGATGCCCGACATCTGCTTTCGGGCAATCGCCTGATCGGGATGCGAGTCGAGGAAGGGGAGCTCACTCAACCCACGGCCGAATGCCCGTCGCGCACCTGCGCGATCGCAAGCGCCGTGGTGCTGTGCCATTCCAAGCGAAGCGTGAGAGTCCTTTTCAGCCCGCGCAGAACCAGGAAGGCCGACATGGTCGGGAGCGCCGCGCCGGTGATGTAGCGCAAGGCCGTTTCGTACAGCGTGTGGAGGGGCTTCCGCGTCGCCGAGGATTGCGCCGCCAAGGCTGTGGCCTCATTCGCCGCAACACTTTCAATCGTAGGTCGAGTTCAGGAAGACGCGTGGTTGAACGGCATTGGGAAAACCAGCCGGATCGTAGCCGTGATGGATGGCGCGGGTAGCGAAGCCGAATTTGGCATCGTTCGCAGATGTGCCACTTTCCGGTCCTGGATTGCGGTCTCGGGCATCGGCTTCAGACGTGCTCTTGGCTTTCGGAAGGAGTGGCTGCAAACTGGTTGATATGGAATGCCCAGTTGGCAGGAAAAGAAATGGTCCAGTCTCCAGGTCCCGGTGCTTCAACCCGCTCGCGTGGCATGGGCGCGCGCCAGATCTACGAAGCGCTTCGCGAGCAGATCCTCAGAGGCGTTTACGGCACCGGCAGCCAGCTGCCGTCCTCCCGTGGTCTCGCCGAGGAACTTGGAGTCTCGCGAACAACCGTCACCGTCGCCTACGAGCAGCTGGCCGCGGAAGGTTTCATCGACATCCGTCAAGGCGCGCGCCCTCGTGTCGCATCCTCACTGCTGGGACAGGAGCTGACCGCCAATCCCCCAAAACGGTTCGGCCCGGTTCACTTGTCAAGCTATGGCGAACGGCTGCGTGGCACTCTGCGCTGGCCGGATTACCTGCCGAACACGCTGAAGGTTGATTTCCGCTATGGCGTCCTGGCGCCCTCAGATTTCCCCGCATCGGTTTGGAAGCGCGCGATGAACGCGGCGATGGCGCAGCGGCCGGCACGGCTCGCCTATGACGATCCGTGCGGTTCGAGCCGGCTCCGCCAAGCGCTTCAGGGCTATCTCTGGCGCGCCCGTACTGTGCGCTGCGACCCCGAGCAGATCGTCATCGTCAATGGTTCGCAGCAGGGCCTCGATCTCTGCGCGCGCCTGCTGCTCGACCCCGGGGACAGCTTCGTCATCGAGGACCCCTGCTACAGGATGGCGCGCCAGGTCTTTGCCAGTACAGGTGCCACGCCCGTTCCCGTCGAGGTTGACGATCACGGCATGCAAACGGAGCAACTGGCGGGGGTCGCGGCCCGGCTGGCCTATGTGACGCCCTCGCATCAGTTTCCGCTCGGCGGCGTCATGCCGATCCCGCGGCGGCATCAGCTTCTGGAATGGGCGCGGGAGCAGGGCGCCTATGTCATCGAGGACGACTACGACAGCGAATATCGCTACGATATCAGCCCCGTTCCCCCGCTGCATAGCCTCGAGGATCATGGGGCCGTCATCTACCTCGGCACCATCTCCAAGACGCTCTCGCCGATGCTGCGGATCGGTTATCTCGTCGTCCCGGCGGAATTCCTGCAGGTTTTCGAAACCGCCAAGCAGCTTGCCGACCGGCACTCTCCGATGGCGGGGCAGGAGTCATTGGCCTCTCTGATCGAGAGCGGTGGCTATGAAAGCCATGTGCGCCGCGTGCGCCGCATCAACGGCGAGCGCCGGGAGGCATTACTGACCGCCCTGAAGCGGAGTTTTCAAGGTCGGATCGCCGTCCAGGGGGCAGAGGCTGGACTGCACGTCGTCATATGGTTCAACGACCTGCCGCGATCGCGTGAAACGGCGTTGGTCGAAGCTGCCCAATCCGCGGGTCTGGGTCTGCACCCGATTTCGCCGCTTTATCATCGGCAGTCGGGAGCAGGCGAAGCCGACCGCGTCGGGCTTGTCATGGGCTATTCCGCCCTGAGCATCCGGCAGATCGAAAAAGGCGTCGAGATGCTGCGGGACGTCGTCGCTCGACTCTGAGACGCTGACGGTTCCGCACGCGGGTTAGAACGCATTCGCGGCCGCTCATCATAAACAGTTCATCGTTGAAATAGTCGCGCGGCCGGGCGACGGCCGCGCTCATGGCCGGCTGACCTGCTGCCGCCGTGAGGTTGCGCGCGATCCAAGCCTTTGTCTCATCTATCCGCAACGTGGATGCTTGTCATCGAAACAATCGATTTTGCCGATTCGACAGAACGTCCCATAGGAAGAATTCAAGGATGCAGCCCTAACGAGATTGTCGATGCAAGCGTTGGCTCCGAGGAGCATTTTCTGGTGTGTCCCTCCTGGTCTGCGCCGAACATCAAGCGAGCCGATCCCCTTTTCGACCAGGTACATCGGTGATCGGCGCAAGCTGCATCGCGTCGGCTCTTCGCGACAAGCTCTCCCCGATAGCGTAGGCCCCTGCCTCAAGGATCGGGGTTATGCCGATTGCGAATGGCCGACCGGTACAACAATTGACCGCAAGGGTTCGCAGCTATGAGACGTCTCGATGACAGATGGGAGGTGCAGAGTGAATGCGCTGACGGCACCGGGCGTCGAAGCGTTTATCTGACGTTTGACGACGGTCCCAATCCATGTTTCACACCACAGATACTCGATGTGCTGGCGCAAAATCGGGTGCCAGCGACATTCTTCGTCATTGGTGCTTACGCCGCAGAGCATCCGGATCTCATCCAGCGAATGATCGCAGAAGGGCATGAGGTAGGCAACCACACGATGTCTCATCCGGACCTGTCCAAATGCGGCTTGGGCGAAGTGCAACGTGAGGTATTTGAGGCGAACCAGGCCATCATGCTAGCATGCCCGCAGGCCTCGATCCGCTACATTCGCGCGCCATACGGCGCCTGGAGCGAAGAAGTGTTCACTGCCTCAGAGATCGCGGGGCTGGCGGCCCTTCATTGGTCGATCGACCCAAGAGACTGGTCGCGCCCCGGCACCGACGCGATCGTCGATGCAGTGCTCGCCTCGGTACGCCCCGGCGCAATCGTGCTCTTGCACGACGGATGCCCTCCCGACGAGTCGACACGGAGCACTGAAGCCAGTCTGCGCAACCAGACCGTTATGGCGCTGTCCAATCTGATTCCTGCATTAGATGCCTGCGGATATGAAATTCGCTCGCTTCCAGAACATCACTGAAATGCGAGATCGCATGGACCTGCTTTCCCAGCCAGCACCTGTGTGGTCTCGCTTATGAAGGCTTACAGGCCGTTTACGCCCTGCCAACAAGCACTTCGTCGACATCGGACGAACTGGTCGGCTCCGAACGTTGGCTAAAGGTAGTGTTGTCACCTGCTACAGTGAAAACCCGCGCAGGCTCTCGGCATGGCCCAGCATCGCCGGTAGGTTCACTTTTCGACGATTGTTTGAATGTGGTTCACTTTGCGTTGGATCAATTTCATTGGGTCGTGTCGCAGGCTCACATAGCGCGACCAAGCGGGATCACTGGCTGCGTCCAAAAGGTTTGGCAAGCAATTCGCATACCGTGACCGGCACCGGGGGATTCCGGTGCTCCGATGCGGCGCGCGATGCCAACTTTCCCCAACTGGACCGCCTCAAAAGCTTCTGACTGGCTGTTTCCAATATGCCAGCTTGCCAGTATCTGACCTGGTAACGCAAGGAGTTTCGCGATGTACATCCCTCCCGCTTTCCGCGATGACGACAAGGAATGCCTGCGCGCGACCATTCGCGCGGCGCTGCTGGCGAACTTCGTTACCGTCACGGCGGAAGGGCCGCTCGCAACGCCACTGCCCCTCTTCCTTGACGAGAGCGAGGGCGAGCACGGCGTGATCTACGGGCACCTGGCGAAGGCCAATCCCCAGTGCCGTGTTCCGCCGCTGGGCGACGGCTTGGCCATCTTCATGGGGCCGGACGCTTACGTGACGCCGGCATGGTATGCGACCAAGCGGGAAACCGGGAAGGTCGTCCCGACCTGGAATTACGTCGCCGTCCACGCCTATGGCCCGGTCGAGTTCTTCGAGGATGCGGGAAGACTGCTGGACGTCGTGAATCGGCTGACCGACCACCACGAGGGCGAGCGCGCCTCGCCTTGGGCCGTGTCGGACGCGCCGCCGGATTTTGTACAGGCGCAACTCCGGGGAATCGTCGGCCTGCGCATGCCAATCACGAGGCTGGAGGGCAAGCGCAAAATGAGCCAGAACCGGAACGCGGCCGACCGCGCTGGCGTGGCGGCGGGCCTTGCGGCGAGCGAGCGGGCATCTGACCGCGACGTCGCCGCTCTCATCCCAAAATAATCTTCGTCGGAATCGACCATCATGCCAGAACTGACCCCATTCGCCCTGTACCTCGCCGCGGCCTCCGTGCTCGCCATCACCCCCGGTCCGGGCATCTTCTACGTTGCCGCGCGCACGCTCGCCGGTGGTCGTCGGGAAGGTATCGCTTCCAGCTTCGGCACGGGGTTGGGGGGCATGATCCACGTCCTCGCCGCAAGCTTAGGTGTTTCCGCGATCGTGCTCGAGAGCTCGGAACTGTTCTCCGCATTAAAGCTGTTCGGCGCGGTCTACCTCGTCTGGCTCGGCTTTCGCACCTTTCAAGCCGCCCGCCTCACGGGAGCGACTGGCGGCGATGACGGCGCCGCAGTGGGTCCAGTCGGACCCCGGCGGGCGTTTCGTGAAGGGGTACTGGTCGAGGCGTTCAACCCGAAGACGGCAATCTTCTTCCTCGCCTTCATTCCGCAGTTCGTGAATCCGAGCGCAGGGCTCGTAGCTCTGCAATTCGTGGTGCTTGGCTCCGTGTCCATTGCGCTCAACACGCTCGCCGACATCGTGGTTGCCGTCGTGGCCAGCGGCATTAAAGACGGCGCGGCAGCGCGTCCCGGGTTGATCCGCCGCCTGAGGGAGGCGTCAGGCGGCGCGATGATCGCGCTGGGCGTCGGCCTCGCTCTGGCGAAACACCCTGCTGCCTGACTTTGAATCTGATCGGTTGGGCATCCTTCAGGGTTGGCGGGTACCTTGCGGAAGCAGTTGGATGGCTGCGAGCCAGTTCGGTCATTGCACCTATTCAAGTCATGTCTCAGGAGGCGCGGCACCGCCGTTTGGGTGAACGTCGGCTCATAAATGAGAGAAAAACATAGCGTGAGAGAAACGTGAGTACGACTGCCTCGCCTCGCTCATGCCCATCATTTCGGCCCTCGCGAATCAACGCACGGTAGAAGCCAGTCAGCCGAGAATGACGCCCGTTTCATGGAAGGAAAGCCAAGCCATGCGCCAAGCATCGCCCCGCTTTGCACTCGATTATTTGGCGACGCCCGGACTTGACGTCAGGGCACTTTTCGCTTTTGCCCGCGACCAGGGCCTAACCGATGTCCAGATCCGCAGCCAACCGGGCAGCAATGCTATTGCACGCGGCATGCCGGCGGCGGACGTCCGGTCTGCGGCCGCCGACACAGGCGTTGGGATTATTTCCGTCAATGCCCTCCAGCGCTTCAATGAGTGGACCCCCGCCCGCAGGGCCGAGGCGAGCAAGCTCGCCGATTATGCAGCGGCCTGCGGAGCCAAGACGCTCATGCTGGTGCCGGTCAACGACGGCTCCTGGCCCGCCAATGTCGAGCGCCGCGGCGATCTCCGCGTCGCCTTGAAGGCGCTCAAGCCGATCCTCCAGTCGCGCGGTCTGATCGGTCTCATCGAGCCGCTGGGCTTCCGGACCTGCTCGCTTCGATCGAAGAACGAAGCGGCTAAGGCCATTGCCGCCATTGATGGCCAATCCGTCTTCCGCCTCGTGCACGACACGTTCCACCACACGCTTGCCGGGGAGACGTTCTTCTCCTCCGAGCTGACCGGTCTCGTCCACATTTCAAGCGTGAACGATCCGATCCACTGGATTTACCCGGATCGCGTCCTAGTCGGTTCCGACAATGGCAGCCAGATCCGGGCGCTGCTTGATGGCGGCTATGGGGGGCCCTTCTCATTCGCACCGTTTGTCGACGCAGCCCACCCGCTGGACGACCTCGCAGGCGCACTTGCCGCGAGCATCGCTCTCTTCCGACACGGGCTATTGACGCGAGTGCCGGCGTGAGACGCGGGAGTAAATTAGGGCTGCCTGGGGCGCCTTTTGGCGTCCCCCGGAGAAGTCATTCGAGACGCCTCCTGTAGCAATATCTCTCGCAGCCAGATGCTTGCCGGATCACTGTTGTGAAGGGCGGGCCATTGAAGGGCCTCGGTGAACGTGGGTAGTGGCAGCGGAAGGTCGATGATCCGCAGGGGGAAGGTTTTTTTGAAATGCTGAACCAGCCGGAAGGGCATGGTCGCTATACGAGCTGTGCCTGAGACCATCGGCGGGATCATGCTAAAGGCCTGCACAACGATCTCGACACGTCTCTTGAGACCATGCTCAAGAAAAAACCGTTCCTCGATTGAGGGCTTCAGCGTCCGCCCGAACTTGACCGCAACGTGCCTCATCGACATGTATCTCTCGAATGTAAGCTGCCGTGGCAGCTGCTTGTTCGTGGAGCAGCCCACGCACACGAGCGTCTCGTCGAACAGCGCCGCTCTTGGATGGGCGCTTGACATGAACAATTCTGGAAAAATCAGAAAATCGACGTCACCGCGCCGGAGAAGCTCATCGGGGTCGTCGTCGATAGGCAACAATTCGAAGCTGACGGCGGGTGCTTCGCGTGCAACCCGCTCCACGACCTTTTCAAAAAACACGAGTGTGGCGAAATCGGAAAGAATGATCCTGAAACGGCGATCGGATTGAGCCGGATTAAACGGATCCCAAGAGATAATCGAGCACTGGATGTTCAGCAGTGCGCTGCGAACCGCGGGGGCGAGTGTTTCCGCACGCGGGGTTAGAACACGTTCGCGGCCGCTCGTCGTAAACAGTTCATCGTTGAAATAGTCGCGCAGCCGGGCGACGGCCGCGCTCATGGCCGGCTGACTAAGGTTGATGCTGCTTGCCGCCGCCGTGAGGGTCCGCTCGGTCAGCAGTGCGTCGAGCACGACGAGAAGGTTCAGATCAAGGCCCTTGAAGCGCATCTTTCACTTATCCATAGCGTGGATGCTCGCGATCTAAACAATCGATTTTACCAAACTTCCAGGGCGCTGCATAGATGACCGCACTTGACATGCGCCCGATCACGCCACTGCTTCTGCAGCGTGTGCCGGGAAATGACTTGTAAGTAGCCGATCATGTCGAACTCTCCGCCTTCTTCCAAAAGGCCTATGGGCGACAGGGGCTTTCAGGCGGTTGTAGCTGGGCCGGTGCAGGGCCGAAGGTTCGCGCAATCGGCTCTGATGTGCACGGCGTAGCAGCTCACTAGGACCTGCTGCGCCATTTCTTCACGGTTGGCGAGGTTGATTTCTTGGTAGGCGAGCTCGGATCGTACAGGATGCATCCGGATCTTGAGAGACTCGGAATGAGTCATTCTATCCGCATCATGCGGCCGGTGCTGCAGCAGCGTGGCATTCCATTCGCTTTTGGCATGGTTCGGCACCCGTTGCGAAACCATCTTGAGAGGTTCTGCAGAGACGGCCAGACGACCATAGTGCCGGGCGTTCGCATCGCCACACATGCGACCGCCAATGCGCTCGAGGTTTGCGATCAGGCACTGGGATTTTGTCCGCTCGGTTGCAGCCAATCGGCCCTCCATACCACGCCGCGATCCGCGTGATTTTCGATCCTTTGCACCGCGCTCGCCGTGCCCAGAAACGGCAAGTAGCAACTGCAACAGATAGGCTGGAGTCTGATGCTTGATCACATAAGAGCCGGAGCGAAGGGACGCGGCTCGTGCCCAGCAGGGACAAACAACCGAGACCTAAGCTTTGATTTCGCCAAAGGCATACTCATTACTTTGGTGATAATTGGGCACTTGTTACAATATTTAATCTACCAGGGCACCGACGCTTTCTGGCTGTCGCCGTATTTCAAGTCGATCTACATGTTTCATATGCCTCTATTTATGGCGATAAGCGGATACCTTTCTTCTGGGGCAATTTTGCGAAAATCGTTCACCCAGGGTGTCGGTGAGCGGGCAATGCAGCTACTACTGCCAATGCTATTTTGGTGTACGTTGATTTGGACGTTAAAGTCCGCAGTTATTTTTCCTACGAAGAGTTTGACTGGTACTCTGTTAGATTTGTTGACGGAAGTTATTGGAACTTACTGGTTCATATGGGCCGCATTTATTTCGTTCATTCTGATTAGAGTTCTTACAACGTTCAACCGTCTATCGATGTGGATCATAAGCGCATCTGCAATTGCGGTCGCATTCGCACCCATCACGTTATCAATAACCCCGTTGTTAAAATACACTTACCCATTTTATTGTTTAGGGTTCCTGTTTGCCCAGCCGATCGGATGGCAGAATGGTGTCATCTGGCGTTACAAATCGATTTTTGTTGTCTTATTTTCGATAGCGGCTTTCATATGCTTCCTCGGATGGGGCAAGGAGACTTATGCCTACAACAATCTCGTTTTAATTCATGATGAACAGTCAGCTAAACGAGTTTTTCTGATGTTCTCTGGCTCTTTGGCGGCTTCTGCGGTAGCAATGCAGTCTATGTTCCAATGCTGGAGACTTGTCTATTCGACTAGAGTAGCTCGCTTTGTCGCGGTGCAGCTTGGTCAGAGCACGCTGCTGCTTTACCTGGTCCAGGGTGCCGTGTTTCGCCTCATGGATTTGATACAGTTTGGAGAAGTCTGGAATCTCACGACCAGAATCGCCTTCGCAACTGTGCTTGGAGTGGCGATTGTCGTCATAGCGATGGCAATTCGCAGTATTGCGCGCAACCTCGGATATGTGTCGCGGATCGTTGTCGGAGCGCCGCCGCACCCAAGTCCGCTCAAATCTCAATCTGTAATCGATTAGCCACGTGAAAAATTCGCATCTGTAATCGACATGTTTCATAGCTCCGGACCTATCCGATCGACTGTTGTACCGGTCGGCCATTCGCTCATCGGCCGCGCTATCCCCATAACTACGACGAGCACGTCCTCCACGCGCGCGGGCGGCAGGTCGGGACACAACACCTCTGAGTGGGACCGTAAACGAGCGCCCATAATGGTCACGATGACAAACAACCACGTTACGGACAGATGAGGCATGCGTTTCAAAGGCCTTGATCTGAACCTTCTCGTCGTGCTCGACGCACTGCTGACCGCGCGCAACCTCACGGCGGCGGCAAGCAGCATCAACCTTAGTCAGCCGGCCATGAGCGCGGCCGTCGCCCGGCTGCGCAACTATTTCAACGATGAACTGTTTACGATGAGCGGCCGCGAACGTGTTCTAACCCCGCGTGCGGAAACACTCGCTCCCGCGGTTCGTGGCGCACTCTTGCACATCCAATGCTCGATTATTTCTTGGGATCCGTTTAATCCGGCTCAATCCGATCGCCGCTTCAGGATCATTCTTTCCGATTTCGCCACACTCGTGTTTTTTGAAAAGGTCGTGGAGCGGGTTGCACGCGAAGCACCCGCCGTCAGCTTCGAATTGCGGCCGCTCGACCACGACCCCGATGAGCTTCTCCGGCGCGGTGACGTCGATTTTCTGATTCTTCCGGAATTTTTCATGTCAAGCGCCCATCCAAGAGCGGCGCTGTTCGACGAGACATTCGTGTGCGTGGGCTGCCCCACGAACAAGGAGTTGCCACGGCAGCTTACATTCGAGAGATACGTATCGATGAAGCACATTGCGTTCAGGGTCGGCGGTGCCCAGATGCCCTCCATCGAGGAACAGTTTTTGCTTGAGCATGGTCTCAAGAGACGTGTCGAGATCGTCGTGCAGGCCTTTAGCATGATTCCGCCGATGGTCTCAGGCACAGCTCGTATAGCGACCATGCCCTTCCGGCTGGTTCAGCATTTCAAAAAAACCTTTCCCCTGCGGATCATCGAACTTCCGCGGCCACTACCCACGTTCACCGAGGCCGTCCAATGGCCCACCCTTCACAACAGTGATCCGGCAAGCATCTGGATGCGGCAGATAATGTTGCAGGAGGCATCCCGCATGTGAAGTCGCGGGCACTCCTGGTCTTAGTCTCGATTTACTCAGCGCCTCATACGGGTGCGAACCGGCGTGTAAAATTGGGTCTGACGCAAATTCGATGATTTTGCATGACGCGTGCCACGTGTTTCCCCACGCTGGCAGCCGGCAACACCAAAAACGTGAAGTGGAAGAAGTACTTTTACCGCAAGCTGTGCGAGGCTGAAGGTTTTCGCCATGCGCCGCACCGAATTGCGGGGATCCTGAGCGTGAGATAACTCATCTCGTCGTCCTGCCGAATTCCGGTAAGCCGCCTTACCAAGGGCAGGCGGCGCTTGAGATTCCGCCGCTGGAAAGCCGCCGCGCGGGTCTGTCGACGTTCAATCGCGGCTGGATCACAGTTGGTGAATACAACTACGATATCGCCGAACGATCCTACTATTTCGGGCCGAATCAGAAGCCGCGGGGCATATTCGGCCCCGAGCTTCATGTAAGAGATCAGGCGCGCGATCCGCCCGATGCTCGCCGCAAGACAAAGCTGCATAGACCGCACGCTCTGACGGTTAGCAGCGGCCGTGTGGCCACGTAGCGTGTTCTCGCCTGTTGGAGGATCTTTCAAAATTCAGGTGGTTATACCTACACTGCAGCGACATTGTCGCCGTGCCAGAGCGGTCGACGGCGAGGCGGTCCGGTTCGGCACTCTCTTAGTTTCTCTCGTCGGCACCATCATTCGAAACGCCCCCGCCGGTCGAAATCGACCGGACAACAGCGTCCGATCACCCGGAGACGAGGCCTGCAACCGCCAAAAATCGTGCGTAGGATCGCACAGCGCGGCTGATGATTGCATCTTTCCCGCGCTGCACTGATGGCCTCTCTGTCAGGTGGTCTGAGGTTCGCGCTTCGGGCCGAGCAAGAACACTGTCAGGGCGGCGAGGAACGAGGCAACGGCGCTGTACGCAAGGGCACTGGCGACGCCGGCATTGTCCATCAGCAGTCCGCCGAAAATCGCGCCCGCTGCGATGGCCACCTGGAACGTTGCGGCCATCAGCCCACCGGCGCTTTCGGCCTGTTCGGGAGCGGCGTGCAGCACCATCCATGTCTGCAGTCCCACCGGCACCGCGCCGAAGGCAAAGCCCCATACGGTAACCGCAATCGCCGTGGCCCAAGCCGATGCTCCCAGCGTCAGCAGCGAGACAGTGGCCATCGCTATGAGCAGGGGCGGCAGCGCCGCGGCTGCCTTGAGGCTGTGCTCGGCCAGGAATGCGCCGGCCAAATTGCCGAAGAAGCCGCCGATGCCAAAGGCGAGCAACACGAGCGAGATCGTCTCGATATCAAGCGCGGGAAACTTCTCAAGGAAGGCGCGGATATAGGTGAAGCTGGCGAAATGCCCGGAAGCGACCAACAGGACGACCAAGATCGCGACTTTGATCATCGGATTCTTGGCCACATCCAGCAGACTGCGGAAGCTCGTCACTCCAATCGGAGGCAGCCTCGGAATGGTTATGAGTTGCACTACCAGCGTAACGGCGCCGACGACTGCAGCGATCATGAAGGCGGTTCGCCATCCCCAGATGTCGCCGACATAGGCGCCGATTGGAGCCGCGCAAACGGTAGCGCCGGTAACGCCGGTGAGGATGATCGACATGGCGCGCCGCAGGAGGTGACTTGGAACGAGCCGCATCGCCAGCGCTGCCGAAATCGACCAGAACCCTCCGAGCGCTATGCCGAGCACGACGCGGGCGGCCAGGAGAACCGGCAGCGACCCCGCGACGGCCGATAGAACGTTCGACAGGATCAGCAGCAGCGTCATCGCCCATATGACAATCCTGCGGTCCAGGGGCCTTGTGATGACGGCCATCGTCGGCGCCGAGATCGCCCCCACGATGGCGGTCGTTGTCAGCGCCTGTCCAACTGCACCCTCGGTGATAGAGAGATCATGTGCGAGCGGCGTCAGCACGGAGGCAGGCAGAAACTCTGCCGTCACAAGCCCGAAGGTGCCTAAGGCAAGCGAAATGACTGCACCCCATGCGGGACCAGACCGTTGATCTGGCTGTTCTGGGTCATGCAGAACTCCGTCCATGAAGCCCGTAGCGGATTCGGTCATCAACAGGGTCTCCAGTTTGGATGTGCTGTAAACTCGGGTGGCTGCGTTGACCCGCATTAACGCCAGAAGCGCCATTCCCTGCGGCATTGCACGGACGAGGGGATGTTCATCGCTTCGCGATTTTTTGTGACGGTGCGGCGTGCAAATCGATCGCCCTTTCCTTGGGCCGGACGACGATGTCGTCGTCGGAAAGCACGTCATCTTGCGATTCGTCGGCGATTGTCGCCATGATCCGATGGCGGACAGCTTCGGGGGGACCGCGCGTCGCCACCTTGGGAGGACGCGCTCGCGACGGTGAAAAAATACTTCAGTTCGAACACTTCGCGGGGGGTCTGCATGTATGTGTTCGACGTCACCCGGCTTACCGTCGCCTGATGCACGTTGATCGCGTCGGCGACAGTCCTGAGACCGAGAGGCCGCACTTGGTCGACGCCGTGTTCCAAAAAGGCATCCTCCTGCCGGAGGCGGGTAAGCGACAATTGGGCGAGCGCCACGGCTCCGTCAGTCTCGAACCAGCCATCGCAAATCAGATACCGGAGCAGGGACGTCTGGAGGGGACGTTCGGCGCAAACGTGCACGGTCTCCTTGGGCGCTGGTATGGAACTTCGCGTTTTTGCCAGGGTTCTGTTCATCGCTTTCGACGTGCTTTGATGGGCTCTAACGGATAACAGCAAGCGCTATGCCATTTCATTTGGGGGCACCGAATCGGACTATCTTTTGCCGAAGCCCTGTCGGCTTGAGCAGGGCGCCGTGCCTTGACCGAGACGGCGCGCGCCGCACAATCGCTTGGTCACCCGGACCGCAAAGGTGCTATACTGTCGGAGTAGTCAGAACTTCCGCACCGGCTAGGGAAGACGAAAACCGTTCCGGACGGGCCGAGCCGATGCATTGCCGCACGCCGGCATCGACCGCGTAAGGCTTTGTCTCTAGCGTGTAATTGCGTGCGCAGGCTGCGATCTGCGAAGACGCGGCCGTCGCGCCTACGATCGCGCTGTTGCTGCTCCCCCTGTCGAGGAAGGCCTTTGACACCTTCGAGCTCTTCAGCACGGCGCGCCGGTCTCCACGCCGTGAGGATCGAGTCCGGCTGGGCGTCACGGCGTTTGCATGATTGAGATTCCTTGATTTGCCCCCTCGTGCGCGCCTATCCGAAAACATTGTTGTGTCCCGAAGGCTGACAAGAATGTCGCAAGCGCGACCAAAAGATCGCCACGGCCCACAGGGGCAATTGCGACCAGTGGCCTTCTTCGGAAATCGGGGGAGCAATACCCTTTCCTCGTCGACTTCGGACGCGGCTCAGCCGTGCCCGCCGCGCCGCTAGGAACGACCTAACCTTGGCGGATGGCGGCTGGCCGATCACCCGGGTATGTCCGCGTCGATAAAAGAAAAGCGTCTGGTCTCAGCCAGGCGGACCTCGCGAAGGCCATCGGTATCAATGTGGTCGAATTCCTCGATCACGCCGAGACGATCGGTTTCGCTCCAATGGAACCTGCTGGCGCGGATTCGACCAAGTTCCCAACCGAAAACACACGAAACGCGGCGGCTTCCGACCGCCGATCAATGGGCCAAGGCCCGGTCGCTGTTACCCTCGAATGAGTCCGCCATGCCGAGGCGGCTCGTCGATAGCCGCGGGTTGGCGCCTCTCCGGGGCGCGTTGGCTGCACGTTCCGCCCCTTGGACCCCCTTCCGGCAACAACATCCGGCCGCCAAAGCTCGCCCTTGTCAGTGCTCGATTACCACGCCGAGATGCCTGCTGGGGCTCCCGGTGCACGGGCACATTTATCGATTCGGCACGGTGTTGAGCGCGCGGAACCCGCCGCACGCGTTCCGATCGCTTGTTGTGCTCACCCGATCACGCGACCTGTCCCCACACGTCTTGAGGACCATTCCCCTGCGGCTGGCTCATTGACCTATGGGCGGTTCCAGCCCGCCCGAAACCCTCGCCACCAGCTTTTTTCCCCGCCGCATGACGCGGCTTCCTCGCGCGCGCTTCGCTTCAAAAAAGCTGCCCGCTCGGGTCCTTCGCTGCCGCTGCGGCCCTGCGGGGTTCGGGCGGTCCGGACGCGCCCATCACGGTCCGCCATCGCAGGGGAATGGTCCCCGGCGACAGCAAAAGGAGACAGGAAAATGACCGCGATCGGTTACGTCAACAAGCAGGAAAACGGCAGCTACAAAGGCCAGCTCAGGACACTCAGCGTCCGCGCCGACATCGACATCGTGCCCAATCGGAGCAAGTCCGCCGACAACCATCCCGACTTCCGGGTGCTGACGCAGGGCGTGGAGGTCGGCGCCGGCTGGATCCGAACCGGGGAGACTTCCGGCAACGACTATGTGAGCTTGTCCATCGCCGCACCGGAGTTCGGTCCGCGCAAGCTCTACGCCAATCTCGGCCGCGCCGCCGGCCAAGACGATCAAGACACCTACGCCGTCATCTGGAACCCGGCCGACTGACCGGCCGGCTCAAGCCCTCGCGCCGCAACTCGGCGCGGGGGTTTCCCGCCGACGCTCGCCCGAAGGGGCGGCGAAAACTCCCACCCGACTCTTCGCCCGTCCCCACGACGACCTCGTTCGCCGATCCTCGCGGTCGCTTGTCCGAAGCGAAACGAGGACCATCATGGACGACGAAAACGACCGCGCGGCCCGCGCCAAGAAGGGCAGTCCGTTTCTGAACACCGCGCAGGCTGCCTTCTATATCGGCCTGTCCCAGCGCACCCTGGAAAAGATGCGGCTGACCGGCGGCGGCCCGAAATACCGCAAGCACGGCCGCTATGTCCGCTACCACATCGACGAACTCGACGACTGGTCGAAAGGCCGCCCGCCAGAACCTGGCTCCGACGATGACAAGGGCGGTTCCGGCTCAGCCGACGAGGGAGACCGCTCATGAGCCGGCGGCCTTCCATCCATCTGATCGGCAGCCGTTTGCGGCGCGTTCGGGCGCGCAAGGCAATCGCCATCGCCGCGATTGGCCTGAGCCTGACAGGCTTCACGGCGCTCCCAAAGCCGTCTCCCTTGCTGGTCTGGAACGCCTCGGCTAGCGCGCCGGTCGGTCTCTATCGCGTTGGGTCTGGCACGCCTGCGCGCGGCGATCTTGTGCTCGCCCGCCCGCCTGGCTTCGTTGCCTATCTCGCCGACCAACGCGGCTATCTGCCTCGCAATATACCGCTGGTGAAGCGTCTCGCCGCGCTGCCGGACGAGCATGTCTGCGCCTTTAGTAATGCCATCATCATCGGCGGCGAGATCGTCGCCCGTCGGCTCAAAATCGACACGCAAGGCCGTCCGCTGCCCTGGTGGAACGGCTGCCGAGCGCTCGCCCATGACGAGGTTTTCCTGCTCGGCAACGAGAAAAATCACTCCTTCGACAGTCGATATTTCGGGCCGGTGCCGGCCGAAAACATCATCGGGAGGCTGGTGCCGCTATGGACCGAATGACCCTCCTGATGCTCGGCATGATCGCCGTCGCGCCATGCGCCTGTTCCGCCTCGACCGGCGCTGAGCCAGCCGTCATCTCCCAAAGTCCGCAGCTGCAACGATGGCAGCACTTCGTATCGGAAGCAAGCGCACGCTTCCACATTCCCCAGGCCTGGATTTGCGCCGTCATCGATGCCGAAAGCCGCGGCAAGACCGTCCTCGATGGCCGTCCCATCACCTCCCGCGCCGGCGCCATGGGCCTCATGCAGGTGATGCCCGGCACCTATCAGGAGATGCGCGTCGAGCACGGTCTGGGAGCCGACCCGCACGATCCGCGCGACAACATCTTGGCCGGAACCGCCTATCTCAGCGCCATGTATAAGCGTTTCGGATTCCCCGGCCTGTTTGCCGCCTACAACGCTGGACCCGAGCGCTATCAAGGCCATTTGAAGCTTCGAAGGCCGCTGCCGAAAGAGACCGTTGCCTATCTGAAACAGCTTGAGGCGACGGGGATTTCGGCGGCCGACATGAACGAATTCAAAGGCCAATCCACAACTTCAAAGGGGCGGAACGCTCCCTCCGGACGCTCTTTGTTCTTCCTTCGCGACGGTGTTCGCGCCGGTGAAACGAATGGCGGCCTTTTCGTGCCGCTCGGCAGGGATCGCGCGCGGCCAAGGAAGCACAATGGCTAGCGTTGTTGAGGGCATCCGGGAGGGGCCGGGGACGCTTAAGGCGAGGGGCGCGTAAGGCAAGATAAAGGCACCGCCTCCATGAGGCGGCGAGGCCTTTGTCTGCACATCGTTTTTGCCGGAGGCTGCCGGCGGCGCCAGGAGGGTGGGCCAGCGAGACTCAGGTTTCGCTTGAATTTGCCCGGAGGCTGATATGCAGGACGATGAGTTCAGGCCGAAGCTCGGCAAGATCGGCTCGCGCGGCTCGAATGCAGGCAAGCGCTATGCCGGCCAGGTCAAGGCAGCGATCAACCGAGCCGGCGGCCGCCTCCAGCACGGCGGTCGCTTCACGGGGAGCCGGACAGGCCGCGGCGGGGCGGCGGCCGCGCTGCTCAAGTCACGCGACCGGTATGCCGCCTTCCGGCAGCGGCGGGTGATGGTCAAGGCGCGGATTGTGAAGCTGGCCGGCAAGGGTGCGGACGGGGCGCGTGCGCATCTGCGCTACATCCAGCGCGATGGCGTCACCAGGGAAGGCGAACCCGGCAAACTCTATGGCCCCGGCAGTGATCGCATCGACAGTAAGGCCTTCGTCGATCGCGCGGATAGCGACCGGCATCAATTCCGCTTTATCGTCGCACCGGAAGACGGCATTGAGTATGACGACCTCAAGCCGCTGACGCGGCGGCTCATGGCGCAGATGGAGGAGGATCTCGGCACCAGGCTCGACTGGGTTGCCGTCGACCATTTCAACACCGGCCATCCGCACACCCATATCATTGTCCGCGGCAAGGATGATCGCGGCGAAAACCTCGTCATCGCGCGGGAGTATATTTCGAGCGGCATCCGCGAACGGGCGGCCGAACTGGTGAGCCTCGACCTCGGTCCCCGCACCGACCGCGAGATTGAACAGCGCTTGCGCCAGGAAATGGAGCAGGAACGCTTCACCAGCATCGACCGGCAGCTGCTGCGCATGCGCGATGAGGACCGACTTGTTTCTACGGACGGCCGCGACGCCTTTCGCCAGACGCTGCATCAAGGCCGTCTGCGCAAGCTCGAGCGGATGGGCTTAGCCGAGGAGGTCGACCCGGTCCGCTGGCGCCTGGATGATGAGCTGGAAGCCACGCTGCGCCGCACCGGCGAACGCGGCGACATCATCAAGACCATGCACCGCGAACTGACTGGCAAGGGGCTCGCTCGCAGTGCCGCCGATTACCTTGTCCACGATCGACGTGAAGAGCCCTCCCCACCGGTCGTCGGCCGCCTCGTCGCGCGCGGGCTCGCCGACGAAATCAACGATCGGCATTACCTCATCGTCGACGGCGTTGACGGCAAAAGCCATTGGATAGACATCGGCAAAGGCGAGTTGACAGAACCGACGCCCGACGGCTGCATCGTGCGTGTCACGTCGAGGGATACCAAGCCCAGGCAAGTCGACCGTACAATCGCCGACATCGCTACCGCACACGGCGGCCGTTACAGCGTCGATATGCACCTCAAGCATGATGCGTTCGCCACCGAAAGCTTTGCCGAGACGCATATCCGCCGGCTGGAGGCGATCCGGCGCTCCACCGGCGGCGTGGAGCGCGAGCCGAATGGCACCTGGATCATCGCGCCGGATCATCTCGATCGTGTCGCGGAATACGAGCGCCTGCGGGCCAGGGTCGAGCCTGTGATAGTCGAGAAGCTCTCATCAATGCCGCTGGAACGCCAAGTCAGCTTCGAAGGCGCCACCTGGCTCGACCGGAACCTGGTTGCCGAGAGACCGGAGCCGTTGCGCAACTCAGGCTTCGGGCATGAGGTGCGGGAGGCGCATGCCCGTCGGCGGCAGTGGCTGATCGCGCAAGGCCTCGCGCACGAAGAACAGGACCGGGTCGTCTATCGTGCCAACATGATTTCGATCCTGCGCCAGCGCGAGCTGAACCGTGTCGCCGGCCAGCTGTCGGATCAGCTCGGTCTCTCGTATGCCGAAGCGCAGCCTGGAGAACGAATAGAAGGCACGCTGCGCCGATCGGTCGAGCTTGCCAGCGGCAAATATGCCGTGATCGATAAGTCGCGCGAGTTCACGCTCGTGCCATGGAGGCCGGTGCTTGATCGGTACATCGGAAAGGAGGTGTCCGGGATCATGCGCGGGGAGGGGGTTTCATGGACCATCGGGCGGCAGAGGAGCGGGCCGAGTGTTTCGTGACATGGCTGCACGGAATCTTCGTCCGCGCAGCAGAAAGCGCGCTCCGTCGAGAGCTGCATGGTTAGCCGGCTTACTTAGAGGTATGGATATCGTGACGATTTAAACGGCTGATAATGCAAGATTATCATTCGTTTCGTCGGCATGACAGGTGCAGCGCTTTTTGTCCATTTTTGTTGCTAAAAGCGCCGCCGTGATTCATCGTGCTTTCGATGATTCTGCGCCCCAAATCTCTCTCGCGCCACCCCGGCACGCTTCTTGGCGCGGTAGCCGTTACTCCACCGGTCCCCGTCCCGACTTGGCTGCGCCGGTCCGTCCCTGATGCGCAAGGCCTTGCGGGAAAAGATGTTGACGACGTCGCGTTCGCCGCCGGCGCCGCCATCGCCGCGCTCGATGCTGTGGTCCGCCGGCAGGAGCGGTGGGCCGGCGCCTGGCGGCAGCGGCTGGCGCTTTCGGCCGCCGCGGCAACGGCAAAGCAGGCCGGCCGCGTCGAGGACGAAGCTGCCTTGCGCGATGCCGTATTGCTCACAAGACCGGGCGACAATGTCGGTCCCGCCGGCCTTTTCCTTCTTGCTTGGCGGCGGCTGGCATCTCGCCCAGCGGACGATCTGCTGACGGAGAAAAATGTCGCGGCGGTGCTGGAAGATCTAGGTCTCACGCTCAACGATGAGGCGGTCAGCGATCTGACGGACGATCTGCGACAGCTTGCCGCCAACACCGGCAAGGTCGAAACGCTGGTCGGGGCCTTCGCGGCCGCGGAGCGTTACGGCTTCCGGCGCGTTCTCGGAGCCTGGCTTGCCGATGTCTTGCTCGCGCAGCGGCTAGGCTGGACACATGCAATCCCTTTGTTGGGCGCCGAAGCGACCTTCGTTGTGGGTACGGGCCGGGCGCGTCGACCAGTGACTGCCGCTCTGGCTGCCGGCGCCGAAACGGAAGCCGATTGGGCCAAAAGCCTGCTGGCCGCGCAGGCGCGCGCTGCGCTGCGCGCCATTGATCTTTTCGCCGAACTCGAGCGCCGCGCGGACCGGCTGCTTGCGGTTGCGCCGAAACTCCGGGCCAAGGCGGCGGATAGTGTTGTCGAAAAGCTGCTCTCTGACGACGCGATCGTTGCCTCGGAAAACATCGCTGGCATGAGCGACCGCGGATTGCGCCGCCTGTTCGACCGGCTGGTCGAGCTCGGCGCCGTCCGCGAGCTGTCCGGCCGCGCCACCTTCCGCATCTACGGGCTGTGAAGACAATGGCGGAGAGTGCACGTAGGCGAGGAGGGAGCCGGCCAGATGACCGTCGATCAGCTGACCAGCTGTTTGACCGGGAACTGGATCATCTGCCGCCGGAAGCGCGTTGGCGTGAATGGATGCACCGGGTCGAAGCAACGATCTTCGCCGCTAGCGAGCCGGTCGACCGCGAAATGCTCGCCCGCATCGTCGGGAAAAGCTGCAGCATTGATCTTCTCATCGACGACATCCGCGAGGAGCTGCGCGGCCGCCCTTACGATCTGGTTTCGGTCGCCGGCGGCTGGAAACATTTGACCCGGCCTGCCTATGCAGACGCCATCCGCGCTGCTGTAGGTGGAAATGGGAAGACGGCCGACCTTACGCAGTCGGAGGTTTTGGTGCTGATGTGCATCGGCTACTTCCAGCCGATCACCCGCGCCGAACTGTCGTCTTTCTTCGGCAAGGAGATCAGTCGCGATTTTATTGGTCATCTGCGCGGTGCCGGCCTGATCGCTTCCGGTCCGCGTAGCCCGACGGCGGGCGCGCCCTACACCTATGTGACGACAAAAGAATTCCTGCTGGAGTTCGGGCTCGACACGCTGCGCGACCTGCCGGATTTCGAGGCGCTCGAGGATGCCGGATTGCTGAGCAAGGAGAAGCTGCTGGCGGGCGACATCATGCCAGAGTTTTCAATCCAGCAAAGCGGCGATGTCGAGACAGAAGACTAGCTGCGCAGCCGGCCTGAGGCTGCTGGACGGCCGCATCGCCGTACAACGGCAACATAGGCAACATAAAGGAGGAGTTTCGCATCAATCGAAGATGTGAGACTGCTGCGCTGCGGGGTATGATCAAAGGATGGATTCGCAGCGCATCGAAGATCTAAAGAGGTTTTATTCTGCAATCGACCGGCTCAGCACTTGCCCGGGCGGTGCAAGAACCCTTGCGAGCGGCAGCGGCAGGCTCGACTGGCCACAGCGCGGCGTGTATTTCTTCATGGAGGACGGCGAGGTCCGTTCGGATACCGGAGCGGGTCCGCGCGTCGTCAGGGTCGGCACGCATGCGCTCAGACCGAACTCAGGCACGAAGCTGTGGACGCGCCTTTCGCAGCATCGGGGCCAGGCGCAGAGCGGTGGCGGCAATCACCGCGGATCAATCTTCCGCCTGATCGTCGGGACGGCACTCATCGCCCGCAACGGGCATGCCTGCGCGACCTGGGATGTTGAGAAGTCGGCGAACCCTAAAATCCGGGCGGCCGAGCTTGCGCTCGAACGCGAGGTGAGTCGGTTCATCGGCGCGATGCCGCTCGTGTCGATGGGCGTCAATGACGAGCCGGGACCCGGTAGCCTCCGCGGCTATATCGAGCGCAACGCTATCGCGCTCCTCAGCAACTACGGGAGGCAGGCGGCTGACATGCCATCGGCAGGCTGGCTCGGGCATCATTGCGATAGGGAAAGGGTGAGGAAATCGGGCCTATGGAATTCCAATCACGTCGATGAGATGTATGACCGCAATTTCCTGAGCTGCCTCGAAGACCAGGTGCTGGTGATGGGACAGACTGCATGATCGTCGTGATCCAATGTGCGGCGCGCAAGAGGTCGGATGCTGGATACCTTAGGACCAGCGACGGACGGCGCGTCGTGTTCGTGGCCGACCCCGCGGCGGCGCCTGCTCTGGGCGGCGTGCTGTTTGCGCGGCCTGACGATGTAGCGAAGAGCGGGCGCACATGGCGGGAGGAGCTTGTCGCCTATAATCGGAACCCGAAGGGGAACCCGCTATGTCTGCTGCCGGCGTTCGAACTCTACCAGAACGAAGCCTACCGGAGGCTCGCGGCGAAGGTCGGCGTCTCGAACCTGTTCATCCTGTCGGCGGGATGGGGCCTTATCGCGGCGGCGTTTCTTACGCCCTGCTACGACATCACTTTCACGGCGCATGCGAATGCGTACAAGCGCAGGCGCAAAAGCGAACGCTGTCAGGATTTTTCGATGCTGCCGCAAGGCAAGACGGAGCCGGTCCTATTCTTCGGCGGCAAAGACTACCTTCCGCTGTTCGACCGTCTCACGGGCGGCAACCAGGGACCGCGCATTGTCTTCTACAATTCGGCGAGCGAGCCGCAGATCGGGAACGGGCGAGCCGTGCGGTTCATGACGAGCACCCGGACCAACTGGCACTATGAATGCGTTGACGCGTATCTTTTAGGCGCGCTCGACCGCGAGACTGGAGTTCCGGCATGACTGAGAAGCTCAGTTCGGGCAAACCTGGCAAGTTTACCCCGAAGCGCCGCGCCACCTTCACGCGCCTTGTGCACGAGGGTGGAGAAGTGGGCGAGGCTGTTGTCGCCAAAAACGTCAAGCAAGCGGAAGCGCTCGTTTTCGCAGGGCGGGGTCCCAAGGGCATCGCGGCGCTCAAGAATCCTCTCGCGAGTTACAGAGAGCGCATCAGCGAGAAGGCGGGGTTCAACATCGACGCGAAGGCATTTCCTTTCGAACTCGGCTATGTGTTCGTAACGCTGAAGGCGCAAGGCAAAGGCCTGTCCCACCAGTTGGTGGACGAAGCGATCCGTCTTGCAGCAGGCCGAGGCTTGTTCGCGACAGCACGTACCGACAATGCACGGATGCTGAGCACGCTTGAGAAGGCCGGGTTTGATAGGAAGGGCAAGCCGTATGGCGGGAGAAGCCCCAAGCGCCGGATACAAATTCTCGTCAGACCCGGTGAGAAAAGTGATGAGGCAACTGAACCATAGGCCAGCCGCCATCTCGGACCAGTGCAAACGTTTGCTTCGTGCTGGACCCTGGCTAGCAGGCGCAACGAATTTACGTGGCGACATGTAGATGTCTGGAAATTGCTGACCCGATCCCAGCTAATCCGCTGCCGACATCAATCGGATCGTACACCTGTGATCTCAGAAACGATTGCCTTGACCCGCTGCCACTCGTGCGGGGCCAGTCGCTCCCGAAATGCCTTGTACAGCAGCCCCATTGTATCCTCGATTGCCTGCCCGATCTCCTCGTCGCACGAGTGGGCAGGCACCTTGGCGTAAATTATCTCGAGCCGCCGCTGTAACTCACCGCGCCTCACAGCTAGCGCCTCGAGCGCGTTAATCTCTTCCGGTTCGGCGATCGTGATCGCGGATGCGATCCGTTTCCGAAGCAATGCTGTTTCCTCCATAAGGGGTTCGACAATTGCAGCAGTGGGAGCGTCCTCCACTTCGAGCAGAGCGACCGCTTCACCCAGCGCCGTTAGCGCCTTGGTGATGTTCTCGACGGAAAGCTGATTGGCTTTCGACGTCCGGTAGGCTTGCTTGCCTAGCGGCGTTGCAATCTTCTCATCGAGTTCGTTGCGCATACTCTCCCATGCCTGGTTCTCCTCAAACCCGTCTCGACGGGCGTTCGGAATCGCAGCCCTTGGGTCAACAAAGATCTCGCCGACATACCAGTCGGCGAATCTTGAGTAGGAGGAGCGCGGTGTGTCGACGAGATGTGACTCGGCAAAGATTTCCCGCATGACTTTGGTATCGTCGATTTGAATGTTGCGAATGCGCACACGGATGCCTTTCCAGGGATCCTTGACGGCACCCGATGCACGTTTCCTGCTCGTCCAACCCCACCACCGGCCTGTGGGAGAGACAGGGTAATCGACCCCGGTCATTGGAGCACGTGTGTGCTTCACGGCAAGCGTGTCGACGTAGGGCTTGAAAAGCTCGACTGGCAGTCCCTCGCCGTCCTTCACGAAAAGGCGAATGCTCTCGAGGTTGAAGCCCGCATCCCTTGCTCTCTGCTGGATCTGCTCCGCGAACTGAAATGCGGGGTCGTATGGAAGCGGCGCAACCTGACTAAGGTAGGTTCGCATGGCATCTACGTCCAGGCACTCGTCTGGCGGGTTATAGAGTCCCTCCAGCCGGACCTTAAAATAGTGCTTATTTGTGTCCTCCGCGTCGTGGCGTGTAGCGGTGACGCATTCTGCGAGCGTCTCGGCAGCGTCCTTCTCGTAGGTCCCATCCGGAGACAACTTTGCACGGAGCATCGCGGCGTCGAAGACGACCTTCGTATACTGCTTTTGACCCGGCGCCTTTGTTGTAAAGATCAGCTTGTCACAGAAGACGATGCCGGCGAGTCGGCCAATGCCGCGGAAACCCGCATTGTTGCGGTAGTCTTTGTTAGAGGCGCCGATCGCCGCAAGCACACTTGCAGCGTTCTCCGTCCGGAGGCCGCCGCCATTGTCAAGGATAGTAAGCCCCTTGCGGTCGGCGTCCATCTCCACATCCACACGGGCCTCGTCTGGTTGGATAAGCCCGTCTTCAATGGCTTGGCGAAGCGAATCGAAGCCGTTTTGAACATACTCGCGGATAGCGTTTCGACTCTCTCCATACATTCCGAAGGTCAGAGATTCGATCACGAAGGCCCCAAAGCGCGGCTCGAAGGGGACAATAGTTTCGGTCATTCTAGGTCCTCTCCGTCGGTCAGGTCATCGTTGTCAACGAGATCATCGTCCTCATCCGGCACTTCGTCGGTCTCGCCACCAGGATGTTTCGCGGTTGGCGGGCGGGCTGCGCGTGGAGCTTCGGCCGCTGAAACAGTTTCGACCGGCGCAACACCACCACCCGGATCAACGTCGATCGTGACTTCCGCCACGGGCTGGGCGTCTGCATTGGCCATGGGGGCGTTCTCGGGCAAGGGCTCGTCCTCAACTCGTTTGGGTTGTCTTAAGGGTTCGAACCGATCGACGCCGGTGCTAGAGAGGATGGTCCGCTCCTCGTCTCCTTCTGCATCAACAACTCGTAGTATGGAGAGCGGGATCCCGTGATGACGCCCAATCACTGAGACAAGCTCAGAAACAGTGGCCTTTTTTGCGCCGCCTAACATTTTGGAGAGCGCGAGTTCAGGCTGGATGGGAGGATCGGTAAGTACACCTTGCGGTCCCACGTAGATCTGGCCGACAGCTACGGGAGTTGTTGTGACAGACTCTGAGGCGTCGATGCGGACGTCGATCCAATCCGTGGAGGCGGATGGACGGTAGAGCGCCGGTGATCGCACGCGCTTGAGTTCGCGCGACACAGCGCCGATGGTTCGATCGACACCCTTGTCTACACGCCATTCCAGCAGTTCCTGAAGGAGCTGGCCGACGGGCGTGGCGCGTGCGACCCCTTCCTCGAAGTAGGCGGCCACGAGCATGCCTCCGACGATTGCCGATGCATGAAGTGAATTCACCTTATCGATTCCGTCGAGCAGGCGCCGAGCGAGGGTCGCTGCGGCCGAAGGCCCGAGGTGGGCGTTGTCGTAAAGTCGCTTCGCGAGCACAGTGAGGTCAGCCGGGTCCATTGCCGAGATGCTTTCGGCGGTGAAGCTGTCAATTGTGGCTTCGACTTCCGGCGCTTGGCCCTGGAGATCAGCGATGGTCTTAAGCACCGCCGCCCTATCCTCATCCGCTCGCGCGGCCTTGATTATACGGTTGGCCTCTAAAAGTCCGAGGGTGTCGACGGCATCGCGTTTCGCTGCCCTTTCGGCGATGCCTGGTGGAGGGCGGGTTGCTGCCTCTAGACGCGCAAGATCCATTCCAAACGTGACGGCTGCAAGCCGGCCGAAGCGGTTCTTGTCAGCCAGCCACATCACTCCGCCCATATACAGTTCGTCAAGTAGTATGAGGGCGGCGTTGGCAGTGGTACGCATCTCTAGGGTGAGCATGGGATGCGGGACGGGAACCGGATTCCACCTCCCCCTTAGTCGGCGAAGGTCCTCGGAAGGCTCTCGTTCTAGCCCCGAGGAGAACCAATCCTCCTTCCGGTCACGCGTCAGCACGACGACGGTGGCTGCCGCCCTTGTGCTGGCGTCGGCAATGACGTCCTCCCAGAAAATCAGGTCCCCGAAACGGTTGGTGACCTTATGCCCATCCTCGAAGCCTGGCGGCACCTCGTGGCCGTAGCGTGCACCACCGCGTTGCTTAAGGCTCGCGAATGCATCGAAGGCACGCGTCGCCGCCAATGCATGAGTGTTCATCCATTTGATAACCTCGAAAGCGGCTGCCTCGTAGTTCCAGCCTTGCGCGATCCTCATCGCGCTTTCGACATTTGCGGCCGCGGCTTCAAGGTCGCCGACAAAGGACATCTCTGGCTTGTCTGGCACCAGGGGTCCGTCGGCATATACGCGCATAAGGGATTTTAGGTCCTTCAGAGCTTTCTCGACGGCCGAGCACTTCTCGGCAATCTCGTTGACCTGTGTCTTGCGCTGGTGATGGCGGTAAAACTCGTGGACACTCCACGCCGGGACGTGGATGCGCCCGTTCAGCGTGGACGCCCAGTCAATGAACACCGCGCGCGATGAAGGGCCAACAGCCGCTAACCACATGAGCAGCGAGGTATCTACGTACACATGCGTCTTCGAATCGGCGAGCGCGACCTGCGCACGAGCGATGAAACCCTCAGCCGGTTCGACCTCGACCGGTATCAACATTGGTGCGCACGTTGGCGCGATTGGTAGATCGTCAGCATCCGCCCTCCCCGGCCGCCTTCTGGAAGCACCTCGTCATACGATCGACCAGCTGGCTTTCCAAGTAGAGGGCTGGCGAAAACTCAACGATTGGTTTCGGCTCGACCAGACGCGTCGAGATATTCTAACGCCGGTTGACCTATTTTCGTTAATCGAGGCCGACTTGACAGGTCTTTCCACCGCAGATCACCTTGTCAGCGCCCAGTGTCGTTAGGACACGAGAACGTGGAAGGCAAACAAGAGAACCAAGACATCCTTCGGGTCGAGCTCGACCGAGGGACGTAGCGCCTTCGAACTGGCGCCACCTAACTACTGATCAAGGCGCATCATCATTCGATCAATCAGAGACTTGGCTGCAACCCGATTTGCAGAGCATTCATACACTAGATCAAAAAAGTTCTGGTAAATTGCCCGCTGCTTCGGCGGGAGGCGCATCAGAGGACTGGCTACCGGGGAAAGGTCCTCCATCAGTTCGCCAAGTCGAGCACGAATTCTTCCAATCGCGGCAGCATGCGTATCCGCAGCGTCTTTTAGTATGTCCATGCTCGCTATCTTGGTAAGGCGCAACAGCATCTGATCGGTCAAGAGTGCGAGGCGTTCCCGTTCCGCCGCGCTGACACCGCCTTGGCTGATAACCGACAGCGTGTCCTCGGCTGATTGGGCCTGCAGGTCGAATTCCCGCGCCCATTTTCTGCGTACCGAACTCGTCCGACAGCGCCGAGCAATGTCTCGGGCAGTCGGTGTGAGATGGTTCAACAGATTGTGGTAGTGCGCGTTCTGTTCGAAATGATCACGCCGCCCGTTCGGGACGACCTTCCTGTCGAGCACGTGCACCTCGCCCACAGACCAGACGTTGAACCGCGGTTCCGGAAACAGATCTTCAAGAAGCGTGTGGTCACCGACCTGGACGTTGCCGGCGCGAAGCCGGAGACCTTTCACAAGCGTTCCGGTCGGCACCGCCCCTTCGTACTCGTGATGCAGCACCCAGCCGACGGCCGCGACGACGCCGTCGATGCCGGGTATTTCGATTAGGGTCACATCATCGAAGGTAATATCCGCCTTGTTGTCCAAAACAAATCGATCGCGGTGCGGACGACAAAGCGGCTCTTCGGCGCCGTCGATGCGAATGTCCAACACACCGAGACCCAAATGACGTGAAAGTGCGTCGGTGATTTGCCCGCCGAAACGGAAATCTGGTGAGAACGGCAGGGGAGCGACCTGGCTCAGATAGTCGCCAATCGCCGTCGGGCTCATCAAGCGATCGTTCCGCAGTCTGACAATGCCCCTCATTTCAACTTCGAAAAATCGCTCCGGTGCGTCGGAGATTTCGACGCGTTGCAGCGTGGTCACTTGGCGGATCAGCTCCGCGATACCTGTATCCTCTTCCAATGCGCGCAGAGCTACCTTCAGTTGGCGGCAATCCCAACGCAGTTCGGAAATTTTGGCCTCACCCGGAACGCGCGAACGGAAGATCAGCTCCTGCGCGTATGCGAGCCCTGCGAGCCGGCCTACGCCGCGAAATCCACGGGCCGGTGTCCCACGCTTGGCACTGCCACCAAGTGCGGTCAACTTGCGACCGAATTCCTGGAAAGGAACGCCGCAGCCGTTGTCTCGAATTCGGACCGTCCGGCTACCAGGCTCTACCGAAATCTCGACACGGCCAAGCTCGCTGGCAGCGAGCTGGCCAGCCGCGCGAGCCGCATCGACCGCGTCAGCTGCGTTCTGAATGTATTCGCGGTACACGGTCATAGGGTCGACGTACATCGCGCTCGAGACGAGCTCGAGAACATCCTTGCCGATCACGATCTCCGGCAACTCGTGGCGTTCGGCCGTCCCGCGACTTGTTGACGCCGCCCGGGCGAGCTTGATTGCAGCCGTCGCGTTCATGCGGCGATCCCTTCCTGCGTCTTCGATTTGCAGACCGGCGAGGGCTCCGGTTCTTCATGGTCAAGGCCTGCGTCCTCGACCCGTTCATCCTCCGCCAGACCTGTTTCGGCAGTTGGCTCGCCCCTGGTAAGCTCCTTCTGCTTCGCCCAAATTGCAAACAGTTCGTCTTTAGGCACTGGCACGTAGAAGCGAAGAACCCGCTTCAGTGCCGCCGTTGTGGCCTGCTCCGCCAGCCCCGCAAACTGTCGAGGATCGCACGACGACAGTAACTCCAGCAGCTCGCGTCGTTCATAGCCATCGAGCCTGTTGAACTCGGCCCGGTACGCAGCGAGCCGCTCCTCGGGATCGAAACGTTCGTACCAATCGCGATTGAAGATGAAGTCGTGCGGGAGAGCCAGGATACGCTCGTACTCCTCGAACGTGTTGCCGAAGGCCCGCTTAAAAAAGGTGGGTTCGCCGCTGACGATGCCGTGGGTCGCCTGCAGGATGAGCTGCATCGAGCGGAGCTGGTAACGGGTCCACTTGCTGCCGATGTGACCACGGTCGGGCCGGTCGGTCGGCTGGAAGCGCATTGGAAACGACCAGATGCGTACGCCTAACTCCTCGTTGAGAGTCACGTTGAGCCGCATCCGCTCAAACAAGTCCGCAGGGTTGTCATGGAAGTTATAGAGCATGTAGTTCGAGAGCTCGGTGAGGCCGTATTCGGCGGCGTACCGCACCGCCTGTTCGTACGGCTTCCTCACACCGAGATGGTCAAACGCGATCCTCAGCGGCTTGAGGCAGATGGTCGCCAGTTCGCGCAGGTACATGGGATCCTTGCAGAGGATCCGGGCATCAACACCCTGATTAAAGTCGACCCGGCGCTGGACAGGCACCCGCATCCCTTCGCGCTGGAGCTTGGCGCCTGGCGTGAACCCGAGATCGCGGATTTCGGCGATGATCTCCTTGAAGCGCGGGCTTGCGACGACATTGTTGTCCATAAGGGTCAGGTCCTTCTTCGGACCGTAGAGCGCGTCGATGGCCTTAATGAGCGCCGTCAGTGACTCCGTGTCCCGCTGCGCGCCCTCCAGTTTTGGCACTCCGCAGAAGTGACATTTTCGAATACAGCCGCGGGAGGTGTACGCGAAGTAGGCATCACGAACCGGATACTTGTAGTCGATCTGATCGAGGATGCCGTAGTCGGGGACCAGATCCTCGATCGGGCGGCCACCGGTGTCCTCGGCGTAAAGCTCCTCTGAGAACTCATCCAACTGGAGCGCAACGGCCGGCGGATCCGAAAGCAGCCCTTTGATGAAGCGTATGCCCTGCCAGCGTCTCTCCTCAATGAAGCGCTCGTGCATCAATGAGGCGGCAATCCCGCCGACGAAAACTTTGTCGGCTTGACCGTTGGCAACCTCCAGCGCGAAATCGATCGTCTGCGCAATCTTCGGGTACTCGAAAGAGAAAAGTGTCGTGATGTAAATTCGGTCCCACGCCTGGTTCAGAACTGAGCGATCTTCCCCTTTGATGAATCGGACGCGATCTCGTTTCCCTCGCGGTCCATGATATTGGGCAATTTTCATAAGGCCGAGCGGTGGATACTTATTCTTGTAGCCGGGCTCGATCAGCAGAATATTCTTGTTAGCCATTGACCACCTTATAACGAGCGCGCTTCCGAACTTCGCGAATAAATTCTACCGCCTGCTTGACGCCGCCTTGGCCGCCAAAGCCCTTGAGGGGGCCGGAGGTGGACCAATCGATCGTTCCGGCGAAATCAGAAAGTGCGGTGATGAACGCCCGCTTGTCACATGATCGTCCAGCGTCGCGGCATTCGTTGACAATATCCGCCGCGATGCGAAAAAGCGCATAGACCCCCACACCCTTTGTCAGCATATGCTTGCGTGGACTGGCCCACTCCTGCGGGAGCACCACGCCAACCGCACGCCAGAAATCCAGCACGATACGCAGCGCTTCCTCGACCGAGTCCTTCGAAGACAGTTTGGTCGCCTTCAGGAACGCGTGGATGGCTTGCTGCATCATTCGCAGCGAAACGATCCTTTTCAGTCCGGAGGTCGTCTTGCCGCCTAGGTTCAGGCGCCGATGCCACGGCGAGTCTTCTTGGTTGTTCAGCTTGAATGCAATGAAAAGCTCGGGACGTTCGAGGGCCAGATCCTCGGCAAGTTGTGCTTCGTGGTAGTCGAGCAGACTGGTGCTCAGTCCCTTGGCTTTGCTGTTGATGATGCTGAAGACCTCCATTTCCTCGCGCTCGGAAAGCTCGATAAAGCACATGAATGGGAGGGGAATCGGCAGGTCGCCCAGGTGACCGAGGCGGTGCTGGCAGTCGACCTGTGCCATGATCTTCTGGGCGCCGGCCGAGATCTCCAAGCGAATGCGACCGTCCGGAAGCTCTTCGATCCGCCATTCGTCATTTAAGGCCGGCCGCAGGTTCAGCGTCAGCGGGATCGTCGAACTTTCGGGTTCCTTGATGTAGCGCCGAAAGTCCTGGCTGTGACGGTCGTTGAAAGGACGTTGATACCCGCGGCGGCTATCCTCATCGAGGATGTCGGCAAAGCTCAAGCGATAAAGAACGTCTGCCGGCGCGAAGCCGAGCAACACAGGCCTATGCGCCGATTGGCCTTTCAGGCAGTCGATAACAATAGCGGTTGTCACTGTTCGAATCCGACGACAAATTGCAGTTCCAGACTGCACATTCTGCAGTCTGGAACTGCAGGTCAAGGCGGAATTTTGTCTGCACGGCAACTTTTGCGGGCAATCCAACAAGCCGTTTTGCTATTCCCCCTAAAAGTTCGCTCGCGCTCAGTGCGGAGCAATGTTTTTGGGTCGAGGCTAAGGCACGGATTCGATCAGAGAAAAGGTTCGGCGCGATGCTGCACGATTGCGACAATACGATCCCGAATAAGATCTCCGTTGGGAGCCGCCTCCAGAGGTATAGCAACATGGGGAGCCGAGTCGAAGGTCCGTCGAGCGCAGTTTGCCATCAGTTGCGCGGCACGGGAAACCGGCAGTTCGATCGTCCGCGCAAGCGCGAGAAAATCATCGGGGGTCAAACGGTCGTCCTTGCCATTGAGCTTTAACGCCATCCGGTCGTGTTCGAGGCCCGGGAAAAGCCGGGTGGTTACCGCATCGTAGACGGGGGCGAACCGGACTTGCGTGAAGCCATCGGCGCCGTCTTCGGCAATTTTGAGCAGTGCCAAGTTTTTCAGATGCATGTCGCCATCAGCGATCAGCCAGGCGAAGACAGCACGTTGGAACAGGATTTCTATGTCGGCAACGGGATCGGTGGACAAGGGGCGCAGGCCGCGCGCCATTCGCTCCACGGTGCCATCGTATTTGCGGGCCGCCGGGAGTTCGAGGATCGAGCAGAAATCCTCAAGTGCAATTCGATGGATGTCGTTATGGGAACGGCGAATGTCGAACCGTTCGATCAGTAGGGCAGGTGGCATCTGGTCGGGCATGCGCACGAGGACCGCCTCCGGAACATCGAACGCGGCCTCGCGCGCCAGCATCAGGCAGATCCATTCCACGATGGGCAGGTCGTCAAAACCGCTCGTCCCGGCAGGCTTCAGGATATGGGTGAAAGGCTCGGTGATTGCTGGAACCAGATCACCGTCCTGCCTGAGGCACATCGGCGCCTTGATCTGTACGCCGGACAGCCGCGGTGTGTTTGCGTCCGCGAACAGGCGCGCAAGGTTATCCTGGAAGGTATCCTCGAGAGAACGTCGGGTCGGCCCTTTGTATTGGCCAGTGAAGAGTCCGCCAGCCTGGAAGTGAGCAAGACGCCCCTGCAGAACATCCTGCGGGACAGTTGCCAAGTCGACGGAACCGTCGACGATCGTTATGTTGGACATGTAGCGACGGCTCGTCCGGAGAGTTTCCCGTTCATCGCGATCATCGAGAACGTGTGCTAGCCAGCCTTCCGGAAGCAGCGATTCGATAAAAGGGGGTAGGCTGCCTGGGCGTGTCGGGCGGATCAATGGCGGCTGTCGACCCGCGGCCGCCGTCCAGCGCCATTCCACACCATCATGGATCAGTCGGCCGACAGGTTCCCCGTGCCAAGCTACGACGAGATCAATTTGCGCCCTGTTGACGGGTGCCTGGACCGGTCGAGCCGCGTTGAGAAAGGCTTCTGCGGCTTCGGCCTCGCGAGTCCATCTGTTGGCGCGCGCCAGAGCCCAAATGGCATCGGCCGCAGAGCTTGCATTCCCATACTCTTCGATCAACCGGTCTGCCATGCTTCGGCGCATAGCAGGGTCGATTGCACTTGCATGTTCGCTTCGTAGACGGAAAGCTTCCAGAAAACGCTGGCCGGGTGATGAGGCCGTGATATGGAACTCGCCCATGTCGTCGCCAACGATGACCGGTACCGTCGAGGGGTTGTCAGGCGCCTGGTTCTGTATGATTTCGAGACCCCGGATTCGGCTTCGCTGGTTACGACGCCCACTTAGGAAGAGGCGGCCGTCCACTGTAGGCGCGAGCTGGAATGCACTCGGGCCCGACAAAAAGGCGTGAGGGTAAAGGTAGGCAGCGATGCGGACGGCGTGGTCCATTACCGTCTTGTTTACGTCGTCGTTGGCGTCCACATAGACGCCGCGCAGCAAGCTCACGAGCGAGCCGGCCTGCGCGGCCATATAGGCTCGGTGCCTGTCGAGATTTTCACCGACGAGATGGAGCGGCATGACTTTCCCGTTTTTCAGATACGCGAAAGTTATACCGGATTCGCCCGTCTGTCAGCGAGAATGTTCCTGAAAAGCCCTCAAAGGTCTTATGATCGCGTAAAATCTCATTTCCTGATGGGACAGTTTGCGAATATTCGCGACTTGTGTCATCAAAGAGTGGAAAGGAGAAAGATCGTGGTCCACTCCATCCCAGCCGACGTGCTCAAACATGTTAGAGACGCCAGTGGCATGAGTCAGGCGACTCTCGCACGCGCGATGAACACTGTTCCCAGCGTGCTCTCCAAATTGGAGAAGGCAGATGAGGTCGAGCCGGAAATTGCTGAACGCTATTTGGCCGCAATCGGTACCCAGACCGCGACCGAAGTGAGCGAACACTACGCGCGAAACTGGCTGCGCGCAAAGCCACCATCCTTCCTGCATCCCGACCGAGAGGCGCTTTGGACGATCGATAGGGCCGCCCGAGACCTCCTTGCGTTCCAGGAACAAATGACGGACCCGATTCTGCGCGGACCGATCGATCTGCTTCGGAATGAACTTCAGATAACGGAAGCCTATCTGGACCGTCGTGACCACATTATGGCCTGGGTAGGGGATATCGGCGTCGGAAAAACCATGGCGCTTACCTATGCAGTTGGACTCCTGGTTGGCGATGGCCGCAGCGGACGCCGGCCTGCGTTCCCGGTGGGGCCTGGACGTACCACGGTCTGCGAAACGGCCATACGCGTCGCACCTACATTTGGTGTTCTTGTCGATACCGTTACGGAGGAGGAAGTCGTTAGACTGACGAAACAATTGGTCGCCAGTCTCGTGCCTGGGGCGAGTGGCGGCGGGCTGTCAGCCGAACTAGGCCGTCTGATCCGCAATATGGCTGGCATGAGGCCGGTCAGTCACATGGAAAATGATGAGCCGATTACCAAGGACCCAATCGTTGACCTTCTGAAAGAGGGCCTTGGCATCGACGAGGTTACCGATCGAATTGTGGGCGGAATGAGTCTGGCCGCTCGAAAGGAACGCCAGATGATTCTTCCGGAGGGGCGAGAGGATGGCCTGCTTTGGGTGTCAAATCTGGTATCGGCGATCAATAGTGGTGCGGAACCGCGCTTCAGTATCCCTCGACGCATCACCGTCCTGATGCCTTCGAACAATCTTAGTGCTGATGGTCAGACCCTATCCGTCATCGATACTCGCGGCGTGGAAGGCGTAACCCAGCGTCCTGATATCACCGCGTACGCAGAGGACTCCCGGACTCTCCTAGTACTCTGCACCAAATTCGCAGATGCCCCGAACACGACCGTCCAACGTCATCTTCAGGAATCGCAGGACGCGGCATCCGACGCGGCTGAGCGCTATCGGCAATGCATCCTTGTCTTGCCGCGCGGCGACGAAGCCCTTGAAATGCCTGGCCTTGATGGTCCTGTTATCTCCCGTCAGCAGGGCTACGGCCTTCGGCGCAAGGAGATTGAACAGGCTCTGGCCAATGTGGGCCTACCACCGACACCGGTTAACTTCTTCGATGCAAAAAACGACGACGCCGGCAAGATCTGGACGGCTCTTCGCGGTCAAATCGCTCGCATGCGGGCTGCCTATGCCGCTCGCGGCGTGAATGCGGCAGACGGCGTTCGAAACTTGATCGAGAATGTCGATGTCGTTCGCACGAGCGAAGCACGTCGGGAAATCGAGCAGGATCTGGCGCGCGTCCTGCACGCGGTCGGCGACCTTCCAGAAACAGTACGCCCCGCCTACCAGAACCTCATCGACCAGCTTGCGGTGGGGCATCACAGTTCAATTGCCGCCTCGATCTATCGGCGAGGCGATTGGGAGAATTTCCAGGTTGATCACATCTTGGGTACGGGGGTCCGGGTCGATGCCAATTTGCGTTCGCAAGCTCTCGTGCAACGTATCGAGCACAAGCTGATGGACCTCGAAAGCAAGTATGAGGATCTTGAAGCGATCGGCCAGAATCTGAGGGCACTTCGGGCGCGGCTAAGTGAGAGCCGACAGGAGTTTCTGGCGGCGGCGCGCACCATCGGCCGCGACGCCTATGGTGAACTGTTGTCGGACGCGGATATCTGGACACAGACGGCGGAACGTTACGGCCAAGGGGCCGGGTACAAACGCGACATCACGGCCGCGTGGCGCAATTGGTTTGAAACAACCGAGGGCGTGCGCCAGACGGCATCAAAGGTTAGTGAGCGCCTTCAAGATGCCTGGAGCGTCTGGGTACTCGAACCCCTCATGCGCGCAACGAGAGTTCAGCCTGACAGCGAGCCTGGCGGAGCCTAATTGCCCAACTCCATGCTGACAGCCAAATTCGAATATTGGTAAAACGCGTGACTGTTAGCCGGCGCTGTCACTTGAAGAATCGTCGAAGAGCAGCTGTTTGCGGCCGTCGACGGGCTCTCCCCCAAGGATGTGGCGCTTCACAAGTTCATGCACACGTCTCACATATTCGACCTTGTCCTTCGACAGCGGGCCTTTTTCTGCATGGTGCGTGACGGTGCGCGCCTTGTTGACTTTGCCGATCCACCGGACAAGCGTCGACTTGGCGCCTTTGCCGTAGAAATTGTAGCGATCCTTGAAAAGCTCCCAATTGCTGTCATGAAGCACAATGCCAAGATAGTCGATCAGATACAGATAGCGCCAACGCTCGTGCTCGCCATTGTCGTTGTTATAGTTCTTGTCGGCTTCAATCCGGATTGCCTTTGGCACGCCGGATAGCCACCACGCATCTTTCTCCTCACCAAACTTGGCCTTCAGCGTGGTCAGGACATCGTCGAAAAGAATTTGGTTGATCTCATCGATCATGATGCGAGCCTGTCGGGTTCCCTCGGCATCCTGGTTCTCCAGGTAGCGTTTGACCTCGGGGAGATCGAATGAGGGATCAGCGGTATGGATGATTGCCATCATCTGCAGGGCGTTTTGATCGACGCTGGCAAGCGAGCTGCCGCGGTTGCGAAAGCGGGCGATGTCAGATGGCGACGCATCATGAAAATAGGTGACTACGTGTTGCGCCAGCGGTCTGACGAGCTCGACGATATCGTCGGCTTCAAGCGACACCACGCGCGTTCCGTCGCGCTCGATGAAGACGATGAGCTTGCGGAGAAGAACAAGCAGTGCCCGCAGACCCAGGTTTGTGCAGAGATAGCCGCCCTTGGCATCGCCCAGTGCCCAGTGTTCCGGCACGCCATCCGCAAAAATGGCGAAGTAGCCCGACAAGGTGGAAGTCGCCTTTTTCATCATGGCGGCCGAGTCATCTGACAACGTACCCAGCGGGCCCGGGATCAGCCTGACACTACCCTTCTTGCCACCCGACTTGTGAACCGATCCGAGGAGACTGTTGCCCTCGATGCCATCCGCGAGAGAGGTGAGGGTCAGACACTGGAAATTGTCCTTCTGCTGACCGACTGTGAGTATGCGGTCACGGACCGGTGACTGCTTTTCCTCGTCCAACTTCAGCACGATGCGCGCGCACATCGCGTCCAGCCGCTTGCGGGGGTCCTCATCATCGATGTTGAGCGACGAGATGATTTCATTCACGAGATTGCGCTGAACCTTGACCTGCTGCGTATTGATGTCAACGAACATCTCTATTTCCTGCCGGACCGGCAGGTTCTGGTAAGCCAGAACGGAGACGACGGACCGATCCTCATCGGCATCGCGGCCTGCGTACGCGTAGCCATAGAGCCGATGCTGCCCATCGATGACCCATGCGGACCCGTATTGGCCGGGAAGATCGAGAGTGCCAGTCGCGGTATCTCCGAACGTTTCCTGGCTGTTGAAATTCAGGCCATCGAGCTTAACGTTGACGACGATGTTGGTTGGGAACGTGCCGCCGCGATCGAGATAGGCGCCGATTGATCGGAGCCGCGTAGGCTTCACCATGCGCTGGTACGTCTCGAGGTCTTCGTTGGATGTAGCGCCCATATGACTGATGTACGCGATGCGCAACAGGTCGTGGGGCGACATCAGGAAGCTGTAGAAGGTCGTATTGCCGACTTTGCCGCGGTTCGCCGGGACGCGCGTACGCAGGCCCTCAACTTTTTCACCCTTGAGATAACGGCCGAGAAACTGGTATCGCGCCGCCGATTTCAGAATGCTGGTGAGCTTAAAAAAATACGCGACGTCGGCCTCTGTGATAATCGGCACGCCTGCTGCCGCGGCACGTTGCCGGTCGGCAGTGCGGATGTCGACGTTTCGTGTTGCGATCGCGATTTTGACTTTCAGCTTTGGATCCCGGCCAAACGTCGAATGCACCGCGGTGACGACGTCTTCTCTGATCGCCCCAATCTTGTCGAGCAACTGCTTTACGGACTTGGTTGCAGTATCCTGTGCATGTGTGCATTCGACGACGAAAACCGTCTCATCGTCCTTCGCAAAAACATCGAGCTGCCGCCGTGACCCATCCTTCCCCATGATGTAGAAATTTCGATCAGGGTTTAGCGCCTTGAAGCCCATCCGGTAAAGCAGCGTCCAAACATCATCCTCGAGCTGCCGATCGATAGGCTTGGCACGCTCAAGGCGAAGCGACCGCTTGTTTCGCTTCGCGAGCGTCCACCCGTCCGCCTCTTCTGCCGCAAGCTTCATGTCTAGCGCGGCGGCTGAACCGGCCGACACCGTCTTCTCGTCCACCTTCTTCGCTCGCACGACGGACGCAACGCGCAGTTCGTCATCCGAAACCAACATCCCCAAAGAAGCCGCCATCGTCCTTCCCCGCATGCTTGCCGCATCAGTTTGACGCAAGTAATCCAATCCGACCCACCATTCACGTATTGCAGTAGAGTATCTACAGCACATATGCCCAAATCGTTGCGCTGTCTTTCTCGGCTCAGTAGAAGCGCTCCCACAAAAGTACCTGGAGCCGGCGGCACATGGCGCTCGGACAAAGACCCGCAATGTCGTTCGGCACATCGATCCGGCGCTATCTGGCGAAATTCCGCCGGATCATTTCTGAGGACTCGTCAAAAGAGGTACCCATGCCCGCCCTATTTGAAGACAAGAAAAGGGATAGGACGTCGCCAAAGAAAGCAGGTGAAGACGATTTTGCGTTTTACGACAGCTCAGCTCGCAAGCCTTTTGCCCTTTATCGTCAGCTCGTAAACGGATGGTTGGCGGAGTTCCCGCAAACGGAACAGGCCGACTTGGTCAAACGATTACGCGGCGGTTCGAACGTTCAATATCAAGCGACAATGGCCGAAATTGTTGTTCACGCAGCATTGCGCCGACTCGGGCATAACGTGGAAATTCATCCTTTCTGTCCGCATCCAACACGTAGACCAGACTTCTTGGTCAAGGATGCGAACGGAGGTCCTTTGGCCTTCGTAGAAGTCACGACATTCGGGCCGGACTTGGAGACAGTGGGCCGCGACAACCGTGAGGCAGCAATTTATAATGCTTTGGAAACGGTGAAGCTGCCAGCCGGATGGCTGATGGGTTACAGCGTCGAAAAGCACGGCAAATCATCACCCAGTCTTGGCAAGCTCAGGTCTGAAGTCGAAGCGTGGGGGGCACAGGAGTGTGGCGACAATGTTCAGCACATGCCCAGTCGCATTTTCGACGCTACTGACTGGAAGATCGAACTCACACTTCATGGTGGGTACGACAAGGAGAAGCTGTATGAGCGCAAGATTGCGGCTGCCATGAGCGGTGTGCGATCGGTTGCGCCGCATCTTGACCTCCGCCAGGCCCTTGAGATCAAGGGACAAAGGTACCGAATTTCCGAAACACCGTATCTAATCGTTGTTGCCGACTGCAAAGGATCGATTCCCGTAGGCGACCATGTTGCCGACGCACTGATTGACGCCTTGTTTGGAAGTCCCTGCGTTCATTTTCGCCGCCGGCCCGACGGCGGATTTGATACCGAAAATGACCGGACAAATGACGGCTACTGGGGACGCCACGGCGCTCCGCGCAATCGCAATGTGAGCGCCGTCGTCATATTTCCAGAGCCCAATCTTTGGAAACTGCGCGACGAACGTTGGCAACCACTCATCGCTTACAATCCGTTTGAAGCCAACCCGCTTTCTAGGGGACTGTTGCCGTTGCCTGGCTACGATCTCGATAGCGAAGCAGAATATGTGCGCAAAGGCGGCACGCAGCTTGCGGACATATTAGAACTTCCGGCGGCTTGGCCACCGGACGATTGAATGTTTATACCGCGAACACGATGTTCGCTTTTTGTGCTTCGAAAGTCGCATAAATGGCATTATCGAATTGGGAGTGATGTCCCGAATAATTGGCATCTCCAGTTGCCGCCCGGATAATCATTGGCGACGAACACCTCGAGATGGTCGACACCCTAAGCTTCATCGGTGAATCATATTTAAGCGGCAAGGGATCCTTCCCGAAATCGAGCGGCAGCGCGGGTCTTGCCGGCCGGCCGCATCGACTCGCCACGCCTCCGCTAGATCGAGCGGCGTAGCGCCTCCAACATTGAGTTCGCAGTGCCGCTGTCCTAGCCGGCGAAGATCGTGTTCGTCATCCCCGCGGTTCCGGCGGCGATGCACCCACCGCTGGCCCTCATCTGATGCGCGCTTCGCCCTGCGGACAGCAGACAGCGAAGCCGCCACGGCCGCGAAAATCTCGCAATGTCGGCTCGATTCCAGGTCCCGTCCGCCACTTTTGCGGGGTGATCCGTGCAGGTGCCTGGCGTGGATCGTGCCAACCATCCCCTGACCGCATCATTGCCAGCGTCCTCCTTCAGCCGGCCGAGCCTCGCGACGCCGGATCGATCATAACGATACTCTTCGAAGAACATTCTCTTTGTAGCAAGCGTGACGGTCTGCGCTGTCTTACCGAGTTTCAGCCTTTGCCATCGCCTCCTGTCCTCCCTGCCGCGCGTCACTCTAACCTGCTCTCATCACCTCACCTCACGCGGGAAAGAGTGTCGTTAACGTCATCCTGTGCGGGAAATGTCACAGCGATAAGACAGAACGCAGAAAAGCCGTAGTGGCGTCCTGCCAAGCAACCCTATTGCAGAGTCCACCGGGCCCGCCGGCGACATAATCAAGGAGCTCTCGCATAGGACAAGCCGGTGTTTGGTTCTCCCGGGTCATCTGCGATTTAAATCAAATCTGTCTGTGGATATTGACGATTGCGTGACCCTCACCTCGTAGACGGCTAACGCGGGCGGCAACTGAGAGGGTCATATGACAAGCGATTTTTCCGCCGCGCGAGTGCATCTAGATCGAGCATATCATTACCTGCGAGGCGATGACCCGATCAGCCAGAGAGGGCGCGAAGCCTTGGATCTGCTAATTGAGGCAGTTGCCGTCGAGGAGTTCAAGCAGCCGAGCCAAAACGCGGAGGTGCTAATGTTTCCGATTGGGCGCCGCTTCTGAGGCCGAATATTGCCCGTCAAGGCATGAGCCGAGTCGGCAATCGAATGGGAGTCCGAAGCCTGTCGCCCACAACCTTCTGAATTTCGCTGCGCCTATTGTCATCGGCGGCAGCTATTCCGGAATGGCCGCCGCCCGGCAGTTCCGCCGCGCCCGCGCCAGGTGCCGGGTTGTGGCGGAACGCTTTTTGCCAGCCATTCGCCTGCCTTCCTGTCCCAGGACGGCGTCGATCCGGCCGAGATCACGGAACGGTCGCCTGAGTAGCTTTCGCGCTACGCGACCCCCTGGTACGACGGAACGGCCGAACGGGTGAGAGGAGCCGCGACGGTTTCGGGTCCTACTGGCTGACGGCCCTCCGCGGAGGGCCGTCGAGTCTTTTTCGCTGCCGGCGTTTGAGATGCGCTGCCAAGGGTCAATGAGCTGGCGGAGATATGGGGGAACAGCATTCCACGACCCTGATGTATGGCTGTGAACTCTAACGGGACGGCTCGGCGTGATTGGTGCCGATCCTGCTCGGCTCACCAGGCACCTCGCTTGTCCGAATGAGGAGGTCTTTGCCCTGCGGAGCGAATGCTCATTTTTCCATAATCATTGCATATATCAGTGCTAGGAAGGTCCGAATTGGAAACGAAAACAATGGGGCGAGGCTTATGATGTTGAGCTGTAGCCGAGGCAAATCGCCTGCACAGCTTTTCCGCTATCTATCGGCCAAGTGGCCTGCGGCGTTCAATCCGAAAGCGCCCAGGCCGCTCAAGATCGGCATCCATCATGACATTCGGGTGCTCGACGGCGAACTGTCCGATGATGAATTGAGGAGAGCCCTGCTGGCGTATACCAAGATGGCCAAATACTTGGCGAGACTGGATGCCGGCGCCGCACGGGTCAATCTCGATGGCAAACCGGCCGGCGTGGTCTCGGATGCGGACGCGGCGACCGCCAAGGCTTTGCTTTGCTCCCGCAAGGACAAACAAAAGGGCAAGCAAACGCCGGAGCCAAGGGTAGAGCCTCAAGCGCCACCCAAACCAAAACCGAAGCGAACCGCCGTGTCCAAGGCGAAGAATACGGCCGACAGCCCGACCGGCATAATCGTTGAGACGAAGCGTCGCCGGTCATTCCGAAAGCCGATGACTTGATCGCCGCTGAGCGATAGCTCGCGCCGACCGGGACAGCCCTCAGGGTCGGAGCACATGGCGCCCGCGCCAATCCGAATTGCCGCGATCGCAATGGAGCTGCCGCATTCGCGCGCGAAAAACGGACTGGTCGGTCATCCCTTCTTCGGGATGAACGAAGGCCGGAGGCTATTCCGATGGTCGTTCTGGCTACCGCTGCGACCGTGATATTTCGGGATGGCAGTCAGATCGATGCCGGCCCAGATTGACTGTGGCCATACTGCTGCTCAACCTCCTCTCAGTTGATGACGTTGGAAAGAATGGGAAGCAGATTGGGAAATTCAGCGCGCAGGCCTGACGGCGCCAGCTTCTGCCGGGCGATCGCTTCAGGCGTGGCGGCAGGTGAACCCGAGCAGGCGGCAAAAAGCGACGCCAACGGCGCTCTGGCCATGGCTGTCGAATATTGGCCCTGAATCTCCACGTTGGTGCAGCGTCGCAGCACGCCCTTGATCATCGCGGCGACCTCCGAAGACGAACAGCGCTCGAGTTGCGAGAAAATGCAGGTCGAGCCCTTTTCGACATGCCAGTAGGTCATCACGCCGCGACCGCCATAGCGGACATGCCATTCCGTCATCAGGTTGCCGTCCCAAGCGCCGAACTTCTTGGACTCCGACGCGCAGGCCGTCCCGGCTTCGCCCCAGATGGCGGTGTTGCGGATAGCCAAAGTGTTGCATTGGCAACGCGCCCGCAAGCCGCCTCGAACGCGCCCCTAAGCAAGCACGTGAACCCCTGAGCCAACCTCCTATGGGTCAATAGGGTCAGGTGGCCTGCCATCATTCCAGGACAGGACAACTGACAAAGAAGGTGTCGCCTATCCGACACTCTTCTGTCGTCTTTGTTGGGTCCGCGACACCGGCCTATTTCGCCGAGCTCTTGTCTGGCCTCAGGCTAATCCGCTGAAAAGTAATCACAATGTTTTTCTTCTGCTGGGTCGGCCAAATTGGCACGAGTTTTGAAACTCCTTCGTTGGGAGCCGGGAGCCGCCGACCGACCTTCATTTCGTGGATGACACCGCGATCGATGAAACGGAGAAAGAAAAGCAAAATGTCAAATCCGCATCAGATAGCATTCTATGCAAGGGGCCTCGCCGAAACCGCCCCGTGCCCAAACAGGCTGCCGCCTTGTCGAACCCTTGCGCAGGAAATCTTGATGGCCGGCTGCGACTCAAAAGGCCCACCACACTCGTCTTATCCTGAACTCGAAGGCGCAGGATAAAGTTCTGCATCTCGCCGCGCGTATGCCTAGGCAGTTACACGTTGGCCGATCTTGATAATCGAGTCTGGCTACGCCGCGGAGGACGTCTACATGCCATCGTCATTCGCTGCCCGCAGCGCCTTCCGCCCTTCCATCGCTAGAGAGTGAAGTGCCACCATGTCCGAACAACCCTTGCCGACGCTGCCGATGTGGCGCGTCGACCACATCGAGCCCTCGCCCGAGATGTTGGCGCTACGCGCCAACGGTCCGATCCACCGCGTGCGCTTCCCCTCCGGGCACAAAGGCTGGTGGGTGACAGGCTACGACGAAGCCAAGGCGGCGCTGTCCGACGCGGCGTTCCGGCCGGCGGGAATGCCGCCGGCGGCATTCACCCCGGATTCGGTGATTCTCGGTTCGCCGGGGTGGCTGGTCTCGCATGAGGGGGGCGAGCATGCCCGGTTACGCACGATCGTGGCGCCTGCCTTCAGCAACCGCAGGGTGAAGCTGCTCGCGCAGCAGGTCGAGGCGATCGCCGCGCAGCTGTTCGAGACGCTGGCGGCCCAGCCCCAGCCCGCCGACCTGAAGCGCCACCTCTCCTTTCCGCTGCCGGCCATGGTCATCAGCGCGCTGATGGGCGTGCCTTACGAGGATCACGCCTTTTTCGCCGGGCTGTCCGACGAGGTGATGACGCACCAGCATGAAAGCGGCCCGCGCAGCGCGTCGCGCCTGGCCTGGGAAGAACTGCGCGCCTACATTCGCGGCAAGATGTGGGACAAGCGCCAGGATCCGGGCGACAACCTGCTGACGGATCTGCTCGCGGCGGTCGAGCAGGGCAATGCGACCGAGGAAGAGGCGATCGGCCTGGCGGCGGGGATGCTGGTGGCGGGGCACGAGAGCACCGTCGCGCAGATCGAATTCGGCCTGCTGGCCATGTTCCGCCATCCGCAACAGCGCGAACGCCTAGTCGGCGATCCATCCCTGGTGGACAAGGCGGTGGAGGAAATCCTGCGCATGTACCCGCCGGGCGCGGGCTGGGACGGCATCATGCGCTATCCGAGGACCGACGTGACTATCGCGGGCGTGCATATTCCCGCGGAGAGCAAGGTGCTGGTCGGCCTGCCGGCGACGTCGTTCGATCCGCGCCATTTCGACGACCCGGAAACCTTCGACATCGGACGCGACGAAAATCCGCACCTGACGTTTTCGCACGGGCCGCACTACTGCATCGGCATGGCGCTGGCCAGGCTGGAACTCAAGGTGGTGGTCGGTTCGATCTTCCAGCGCTTTCCCGCGCTGCGCCTGGCCGTGGCGCCCGAAGAACTAAAGTTGCGCAAGGAGATCATCACTGGCGGGTTCGAGGAGTTCCCGGTGCTCTGGTGATGCGCGGACGCCGCCCGGAATCGCGATCTACTCCGCAATTTGCCAACGCGCCTGGCACGCGCCGGTCAGATCAGCCAGCCAACAGGTAACCAAGATGGACGTGCAAGAAACCACGGCAGCATGCCGGGACGCCTTCGCCGAACTTGCGTCGCCAGCGTGTATCCAAGACCCGTATCCGTTCATGCGGTGGTTGCGCGAGCACGATCCGGTGCATCGTGCGGCGTCGGGCCTTTTTCTGTTGAGCCGCCACGCCGACATCTACTGGGCGCTCAAGGCCACGGGCGATGTGTTTCGGGGACCGGCGCCGGGCGAACTGGCGCGCTATTTCCCGCGTGCGGCGACCAGCCTGTCACTCAATCTGCTGGCGTCCACGCTAGCGATGAAGGACCCACCGACGCATACGCGTCTGCGCCGGCTGATCTCGCGCGATTTCACCATGCGCCAGATCGACAACCTGCGGCCGAGCATCGCGCGCATCGTCGCAGCGCGCCTGGACGGCATGGCGCCCGCGCTGGAGCGCGGGGAGGCGGTGGACCTGCATTGGGAATTCGCGCTGGCCTTGCCCATGCTGGTCTTCGCCGAACTGTTCGGCATGCCCCAGGACGACATGTTCGGGCTTGCCGCCGGCATCGGCGCCATTCTGGAAGGCCTGAGCCCACACGCCAGCGATCCCCAGCTCGCCGCGGCGGACGCGGCCAGCGCCAGGGTGCAGGCCTACTTTAGCGACCTCATACAGCGCAAGCGCACCGATCCCTGCAACGACATCGTGTCGATGGTGGTCGGCGTACACGACGACGATGCTGACACGCTGTCGGATGCGGAGTTGATCAGCATGCTGTGGGGCATGCTGCTGGGCGGCTTCGCCACCACTGCTGCAACCATCGACCATGCGGTCCTGGCGATGCTGGCGTATCCCGAACAGCGGCACTGGCTGCAGCGAGACGCCGTGGGGGTGAAGGCATTCGTCGAAGAAGTCTTGCGCTGCGACGCGCCTGCCATGTTCAGCTCCATTCCGCGTATCGCCCAGCGCGACATCGAACTGGGCGGCGTGGTGATCCCGAAGAACGCGGACGTGCGCGTGCTGATCGCGGCCGGCAATCGCGACCCGGACGCCTTCGCCGACCCCGACCGCTTCAATCCCGCGCGGTTCTACGGCACCACTCCTGGCATGTCGACCGACGGGAAGATCATGCTGAGCTTCGGCCACGGCATCCACTTCTGCCTCGGTGCGCAACTGGCCCGGGTGCAGTTGGCCGAGAGCCTGCCGCGGATCCAGGCGCGCTTCCCCACGCTGGCATTGGCCGAGCAGCCGACCCGGGAACCCTCCGCGTTCCTTAGGACGTTCCGCGCGCTGCCGGTGCGGCTGCATGCGCAGGGGGGCTGAGATGCGCGTCGTGATCGATCAGGATCTGTGCGGAACCACCGGGCAGTGCGTGCTGACGCTGCCGGGCACCTTTCGCCAGCGCGAACCGGACGGCGTGGCGGAAGTGTGCGTGGCGACGGTCTCGCAGGCGCTGCACGCCGCCGTGCGGCTCGCGGCCAGCCAGTGCCCGGTCGCCGCTATTCGGGTCATCGAAAGCGAGGCTGGCGATGACGAGCGCGCCAGCGCCGACCCTGCGCCTTCTCCGGCGCAGGCTGAGCGGCATGCCGCGAAAGACCAACGCAACCCAGGAGGACGGTTTGAAGGCAAGGTGGCCGTGGTGACCGGCGCCGGCGCCGGCATCGGCAAGGCATGCGCCCTCGCTATCGCGCGCGAGGGCGGCAGAGTGGTGGTGGCCGACATTGATGGCTCGGCGGCCGTCGCCTGCACCGCGCAGATCGCGGCCGAAGCGGGCCACGCGCTGGCCCTGGCCATGGACATCGCCGATGCGCAGGCGGTGGCAGCGCTGTTCGAGACGGCGGAGCGGCACTTCGGTGGGGTCGACCTGCTGGTGAACAACGCGAGCGCCATGCATCTGACACCGCGCGACCGCCCGATCCTCGACCTGGACCTGGCGGTCTGGGATCAGACCATGGCGACCAATCTGCGCGGCACGCTGCTCTGCTGCCGGGAGGCCATCCCACGAATGATCGCCCGCGGCGGTGGCGCGATCGTCAACATGTCGTCGTGCCAAGGGCTCAGCGGTGACACCGCGCAGACGTCCTACGCCGCGTCGAAGGCGGCGATGAACATGCTATCGACCTCGCTCGCGACCCAGTACGGTCATGCGCAGATCCGCTGCAACGCGGTTGCGCCGGGTCTCATCATGACCGAGCGTCTCCTCGCCAAGCTGGACGAGTGCATGCAACGGCATCTGAGCCGGCACCAGCTCCTGCAGCGCGTCGGCCGCCCCGAGGACGTGGCCGCGCTGGTGGCGTTCCTGCTCTCCGACGATGCTGCGTTCATCACCGGCCAGGTCCTGTGCATCGACGGCGGCATGCTGGCGCATGTGCCGACGTACGCCGACGGTGGCAACAGCCGCGCCGCGCGGCCTGCCGGCGACACCGCCGAAGCGGCCGCGGCGCCGCGCTGCTGATGGACATGCTGCTCAACCCGCTGGACCGTCGGCACCGGCTGCGGGACGACATCCCGGTCGTGCCCGGCGCTTTCCCCCTGGTCGGGCATCTTCCCGCCATCGTCTGCGACCTGCCGCGCCTGCTGCGGCGCGCGGAACGGACGCTGGGCAGCCACTTCTGGCTGGATTTCGGCCCTGCCGGACACCTGATGACCTGCGTGGATCCAGATGCGTTCGCACTGCTCCGGCACAAGGACGTGTCCTCGGCTCTGATCGAAGAGATCGCGCCCGAATTGCTTGGCGGAACGTTGGTCGCCCAGGACGGCGGCGCGCACCGGCAGGCGCGCGACGCGATCAAGGCGGCCTTCCTGCCCAAGGGGCTGACCCAGGCCGGCATCGGCAACCTGTTCGCGCCCGTCATCCAGGCGCGGGTGCAGGCGTGGCGCGACCGCGGCGACGTGACCATCCTGCGCGAGACCGGCGACCTGATGCTCAAGCTCATCTTCAGCCTCATGGGAATCCCAGCGCAGGATTTGCCGGGATGGCATCGCAAATACCGGCAACTGCTGCAGTTGATCGTCGCGCCCCCGGTCGACCTGCCCGGACTCCCCTTGCGGCGCGGCCGCGCCGCCCGCGACTGGATCGACGCGCAGTTGCGCCAGTTCGTCCGCGACGCGCGCGCGCATGCCGCGCGCACTGGGTTGATCAATGACATGGTGAGCGCCTTCGATCGCGGCGACGATGCGCTCTCCGACGACGTCCTGGTCGCCAATATCCGCTTGCTGCTGCTTGCCGGCCACGACACCACCGCCTCGACGATGGCCTGGATGGTGATCGAGCTGGCGCGGCAGCCTGGGCTGTGGGACGCCCTGGTCGAGGAGGCGCAACGCGTGGGCGCGGTGCCGACCCGGCACGCGGACCTGGCGCAGTGTCCGGTCGCCGAGGCGCTGTTCCGCGAGACGCTGCGCGTGCATCCGGCGACCACGCTCCTGCCGCGTCGCGCGCTGCAGGAATTGCAACTCGGCCAACGGCGCATTCCTGCGGGCACCCATCTGTGCATCCCGCTGCTGCATTTGTCGACCTCTGCGCTGCTGCACGAGGCGCCTGATCAGTTCCGCCTGGCACGGTGGCTGCAACGCACGGAGCCGATCCGGCCGGTGGACATGCTGCAGTTCGGTACCGGCCCACACGTCTGCATCGGTTACCACCTGGTATGGCTGGAAATGGTGCAGTTCTGCATCGCCTTGGCACTGACCATGCACAAGGCCGGGGTGCGGCCGCGGTTGCTGAGCGCCGTCGAAAAAGGTCGGCGCTATTTCCCGACAGCACATCCGTCCATGAAAATCCGCATCGGATTCTCATGAGCTGGCATCGCATGCCCCGTGTGGCGAGGCAACTGCGCCGGCGACGCGCGGCAATGCTGCACTCGGCGCGCGCGCTCGGTGCGACGCCGCCAACACCGCGGCGGCTCGGACGCTCGCCGTGGCCGTGCCAGGTACAAGGACATGAACGACATGCAGACCGCTTCTACGCTACACGACGACGCGCAGGCGCGCGGCGCATCCGGCAGGCTGCCGCCGGAGATCTGGATGCAGGACGGCGCAAGGCGGGTCGAACAGGCGCTGGCGCGTCTTCTCTGCGCCGAAGACGACGGTGAGACCGAGCTGATGGCGGCGATGCGCTACGCCACCTTGCATGGCGGAAAGCGCACCCGCGCCTTGCTCTGTCTGGCTACCGGCGCACTGGCCGACACGCCGGCGCACATGCTCGACGATGTCGGCGCCGCCATCGAGATGATGCACGCCTGTACCCTGGTCCACGACGACCTGCCCGCAATGGACGATGACGTGCTTCGCCGCGGCCTTCCGACCGTGCACGTCAAGTTCGGCGAAGCCACTGCGATCCTGGTCGGCGATGCGCTGCAGGCGCACGCCTTCCTGACCCTGGCGAGCCTGGATGCGCCGGGCGACAACCGTATCGCGCTCGTGCGCGAACTGGCGCAGGCGGTGTCCGCCGAGGGTGCCGCAGGCGGGCAGGCCATGGATCTGTCGCTGGTCGGAAAGCACGTCGAGCTGGACAGGATCGTGGCGATGCACCGGATGAAGAGCGGAGCACTAGTGCGCGCGTCCGTTCGCATGGGCGCGCTATGCGCCATCGCGGAGGATGCCGCCCACGCTGCGCTGTACTGTGCGCTCGATCGCTACTCCGCCTGTTTCGGCCTGGCGTTGCAGGTGGTCGACGACATTCTCGACGCGACAGCGGATACCGCGACGTTGGGCAAGACCCCCGGCAAGGACGCGGCGGCGCAGAAGCCGACCTGTGCGTCGATCATGGGGCTGCAGGCAGCGCGCCAGTTGGCGCTGGATCTGTTGCGCGACGCCGGGGAGGCCATCGCCCCGCTGGGAACGCGTGCGGAACGGTTGGCGCAGATGCTGCAGCGGGCCAACGCGTATCTGTTCAAGCACGCGCCATGCGCATGAGCGCGCCCGTCCGCATGGAGTCGCCCCTGTGCCGCTGCGATCGATCGGCCGGCGTGAGCGGTGCATGCTGCACTGTGTCCAAGTCGGCGGCGGCGATCGCAGCGGTTGCCCAGCACAGCCGCGGCGCACGCGGCGCGCTGCGCCCAAGCCTATGCGGTGGACCGGCCCCAGCATGGGGCGCGTCGCCGCGCCGGAGCAGGGCGCCGTCCGGCGCTGCCCGTGCGCCGGGCCGCGACGGGCCTGCGGCGACGTGCGCGGCGTCTGCCCGATCCTGGTTCCCGTCAACTGTCTGCAGAAGGAACATACCGCGTGAACGCGCTGTCCCAACAGATCCTTTCCGAATTGCGCCACCTGCTGATCGAGATGAGCGACGGCGGCAGCGTCGGTCCGTCCGTCTACGACACGGCGCGAGCTCTGCAGTTCCACGGCAACGTCGCCGGTCGGCAGGACGCATACGCGTGGCTCATCGCGCAACAACAGGCCGATGGCGGATGGGGAAGCGCGGACTTCCCGCTGTTCCGCCATGCGCCCACCTGGGCGGCGTTGCTGACATTGCAGCGTGCCGATCCTCTTCCCGGCGCTGCCGACGCAGTCCAGGCTGCAACCCGGTTCCTCGAGCGCCAGCCCGATCCCTACGCGCATTCGGTGCCGGAAGACGCGCCGATCGGCGCGGAGCTGATCCTGCCGCAGTTGTGCGGCGAGGCCGCATCCTTGCTGGGCGGCGTGGGGTTTCCGCGCCACCCGGCGCTGTTGCCGTTGCGGCAGGCGTGCCTTGTCAAGTTGGGGGCGGTGGCGACGTTGCCGAGCGGCCATCCGTTGCTGCACTCCTGGGAAGCCTGGGGAACGTCGCCGACCACCGCATGCCCGGACGACGACGGCAGCATTGGCATCAGTCCGGCGGCCACCGCCGCGTGGCGTGCGCAAGCCGTAACACATGGGAGCACGCCGCAGGTCGGGCGCACCGACGCGTATCTGCAGGCGGCATCGCGGGCGACGCGCAGCGGCATCGAAGGTGTCGTTCCCAACGTCTGGCCGATCAATATATTCGAGCCATGCTGGTCGCTGTACACCCTGCATCTGGCCGGGCTGTTCGCGCATCCCGCGTTCGCCGATGCCGTGCGCGTGATCGTCGCGCAGCTCGACGCCCGCATGGGCGTGCGCGGTCTGGGCCCGGCCTTGCACTTCGCAGCCGATGCCGACGACACCTCCGTTGCGTTGTGCGTCCTGCACCTTGCAGGTCGCGACCCGCCGGTCGATGCGTTGCGCGATTTCGAAATCGGCGAGCTATTCGTCACCTTCCCCGGCGAGCGCAATGCCTCGGTGTCGACTAACATCCATGCCCTGCATGCGTTGCGACTGTTGGGAAAGCCCGCCGCCGGCACCAGCTACTACGTCGAGGCCAATCGCAACCCGCACGGTCTATGGGACAACGAAAAATGGCACGTTTCGTGGCTGTATCCCACCGCGCATGCGGTCGCTGCGCTGGCGCAAGGCAAGCCCCAGTGGCGCGACGAGCGCGCGCTGGCGGCGCTGCTGCAGGCGCAGCGCGATGACGGCGGCTGGGGCGCCGGTCGCGCGTCCTCATTTGAAGAAACCGCCTATGCGCTGTTCGCGTTGCACGTCATGGACGGGAGCGAAGAGCCGACAGGGCGCCGGCGCATCGCGCAGGCGGTGGCGCGTGCGCTGGAGTGGATGCTCGCTCGCCATGTGGCGCATGCATTGCCGCAGACGCCGCTGTGGATCGGCAAGGAACTGTATTGCCCCACCCGGGTCGTGCGCGTGGCCGAACTCGCCGGGTTGTGGCTGGCGCTTCGTTGGGGGCGGCGCGTCCTGGCCGAGGGAGCAGGAGCGGCGCTATGATCCAGACCGAAAGCGCGCTGCAGCAGGTGCTGGAGTGGGGGCGTTCCCTGACAGGGTTCGCCGACGAGCATGCCGTGGAAGCGGTCAGGGGCGGCCAGTACATCCTGCAGCGCATCCACCCGAGCCTGCACGACACCAGCGCCCGCACTGGCCGCGATCCGCAGGACGAAACGCTGATCGTGGCGTTCTATCGCGAACTGGCGCTGCTGTTCTGGCTCGACGATTGCAACGATCTTGGCCTGATCGCGCCGGAGGAACTCGCTGCGGTGGAGCAGGCGCTGGGGCAGGGCGTGCCGTGCGCGCTTCCCGGATTCGAGGGCTGCGCTGTGCTGCGCGCTTCGCTGGCCGCGCTCGCCTACGATCGTCGCGACTATGCTCGGCTGCTCGACGACACCCGGTGCTACTGCGCGGCGCTGCGCGCCGGACACGCGCAGGCGGTAGGGGCGGAACGCTGGTCTTACGCCGAGTACCTGCACAACGGCATCGATTCGATCGCCTACACGAACGTGTTCTGTTGCCTGTCGTTGCTGTGGGGGCTGGACATGGCGACCTTGCGCGCGCGTCCGGCGTTTCGCCAGGTCCTGCGGCTCATCTCCGCGATAGGGCGCCTGCAGAACGATCTGCATGGACGCGACAAGGACAGGTCGGCGGGCGAGGCCGACAACGCGGCGATCCTGCTGCGGCAGCGCTATCCGGCTATGCCTGTGGTGGAGTTCCTCAACGACGAGTTGGCCGGCCATACGCGAATGCTGCACCGGGTGATGGCGGAAGAACGCTTTCCCGCGCCGTGGGGAGCGTTGATCGAGGCCATGGCGGCCATCCGCGCGCAGTACTACCAGACCTCGACCAGCCGCTACCGCAGCGACGCTGCGGGGGGAGGCCAGCGTGCGCCCGCCTGAACGGCGGGATGCGGCTGCGTGCGTGCGCTGCCGTCGGTCCGATCCGATGCAACGCCGTCCCCCGATGCGACGGATGGAGCGAGCATGAGCGATAGCGACAACATCCCGAGCCGGCGCAAGGACGACCATCTGGACATCGTGCTGGATCGGCGAACGGCGCCGGCCACGGTCGCCGCCGGCTGGGAGTACATCCGTTTCGAACACTGCGCATTGCCCGAGTTGGACCTGACGCAGATCGACCTGCGCGCCTCGCTGCTGGGCAAGACCATGCGCGCGCCGCTGCTGATCAGCTCCATGACCGGCGGCGTGCCACGCGCCGAGGCCATCAACCGGCATCTGAGCGAGGCAGCACAAGCCTTGGGGATCGCCATGTGCGTCGGTTCGCAGCGCGTGAGCCTGCAATCCCGCAACTCCCAGGGGCTGACGCGCGCGCTGCGCCGCATGGCCCCAGACATTCCCTTGCTGGCTAATATCGGCGCCGCGCAACTGCGCGAGGCCGACGGCCTGGACCTGGCGCGCCGGGCGGTGGATGCGCTGGAGGCCGATGGACTCATCGTCCATCTCAATGCGCTGCAGGAAGCGGTACAGCCGGAGGGCGACCGCGACTGGCGCGGCGTCCTGGCGCAGATCGCTCGCGCCGCGCGCAGCGTGGACGTGCCGATTGTGGCCAAGGAAGTGGGGTCGGGCCTGTCCGCCTCGGTGGCCTGCGCGCTCGTCAAGGCGGGCGTGGCGGTCATCGATGTCGCCGGCGCCGGCGGCACCAGTTGGGCCGCGGTGGAGGGCGAGCGCGCCCGCGATGCCGCCGACCGTGCAGTGGCGATGGCGTTCGCCGACTGGGGGATTCCGACCCCGGCCAGCGTGCAGGCGGTACGTCGGGCGCTGCCAACTGTGAAGCTGATCGCGTCGGGCGGGATCCGCGACGGCGTCGACGTGGCCAAGGCCATCCGCCTGGGCGCGGACATCGCCGGGCAGGCGGCCGGCGTGCTGCGCGCGGCGACGGTGTCCACCGAGGCGGTTGTCGCGCATTTCGAGATCGTCATCCGCCAGTTGGCCGTTGCCTGCTTCTGCACCGGCTCGGCTGATCTGGCGGCGTTGCGTCAGGCGCGGTTGTTGCCCTCGGCGCATCTGCCCGCCGGTTGATGCCGGCGTCGCCCGCACGTGGCGGCGGGCGCCTAGCAGGCTGCTGAATACCTACGCCAAAGATAGACTACTGATCCACCTTGGCGAGGCGGTTCAATGCGCGGGAGCTCGTGATCACCAGAAGGGAAGTCGATGCCCAGGACGTGGCTTGGTTGGAGACGCTAAGGAACGTCAAACTGACGATTCTTGTAACGTGGTCGGGGATCGACAACGACAGGATCGAACCGGTCTCGTCCCGCATAGCGGAACGATAGCTCCACCGGAAGCATTCGGTTCTGCCACAGCATCGGCCAGGCAAAAATAACTTGCGTTGCGCAGATAAAATGCCCTGATCCTGCCATTCCTCCATGGGCACGTGGGCGGGGAGAAATCTCATACAACTGGCAGCGAAGGGAGGCTCGGCCCAATGAGCGGGGTGGCGCGTGAAGAAGTTAATCCGGTGTCATCGGCAACGTTCGCGCCGCTCGAGAATTCAACTTTCCGTCCGATCTGGATTGCCACACAGGTATCCAGTCTAGGGTGGCTGATTCAAATGGTTGCCATCAGTTGGCTGATGGCGACCATTTCGACATCGGATGTGATGGTCGCCTTGGTGCAGGCTTCGACAACCTTGCCCACATTCCTCCTGTCAATTATCGCCGGCGCCCTAGCGGACAATTACAGCCGCCGCAATCTCATGTTCGCTGGCTGGTGCGTGATAGCATTGTCCTCGACGATGCTGACTGTTCTTGCAGGTCTCGGAATTTTCAATCCATGGATGGTTCTTGCATTCAGCTGTTTGGCCGGAGTAGGCGCCGCTTTCACCGACCCCGCCTGGCACGCGTCGGTTGGCGATATCCTGCGAAAGCGCGATGTTCCGGCCGCCGTCACGCTTATCTCGGTCGGATATAACGCCGTCCGAAGCATCGGCCCCGCTCTCGGTGGCGTCGTCGTTGCTTCCTTTGGCCCTTTGACGGCTTTCGCAGTGGCGACACTTACATATCTGATGCTGCTGTGGACCATAGGGCGCTGCAAATGGCATGTTCGCTCGTCACCGCTGCCGAGTGAACCATTGACCACGGCGATCCATGACGGAGCGCGCTTCACTGCCCTGTCATCCGAAATCAAGGCAGCAATTGCCCGCGGTGCCCTCTTTGGGCTGACGAGCATCTCTATACTAGCGCTCTTGCCTCTCGTCGCCCGCGATCAGCTGGGGGGAGGGCCAGTCGTTTACGGCATCCTGATGGCCGGCTTCGGGACCGGCGCCTTGTTCGCCGGCATCTGCAACAACATTCTGAGACGGAGGCTGTCCCAGGAACGTTTGACGACACTGTCGTGCATCGCCTGTGCGGCTTGTTGTCTATCGCTTGCTTTCACCCCCTCGGTGGCGGTGGCGGCTATCGCGCTGGCGCTCGGCGGCGCGGGCTGGGTCGTGACCTGGACCGGGCTGGACGTAAGCGTCCAGTTGGCGAGTCCAAGGTGGGTCGTTGGTCGCACGCTCTCGATCTATTATGCCCTTTCATCCGGCGGCATCGCGGCTGGCAGCTGGCTGTGGGGTACGGTGGCCGAGAGCTATTCGCTGAGCTCGGCTCTGGAGCTTTCAGGTGGCGCGCTGCTGCTGGTCGCTGGCACCGGCTTCCTGCTGCCCATCCGTCAATGGAAAGATTCCGATCAGGCTCCTCTTGGCTTCGAAACGCCTCAGGTTGCCCTGGATTTGAAGCCCCGAAGCGGGCCGATCGTCGCCAAGATCGAATATTCAATACCCGAAGCAAATGTCGAAGCGTTCCTGGAGCAGATGCGGGAACGGCGGCGAGTACAAAGCGGCGTTGGTGCGCGACACTGGAATCTCCAGCGCGACCTCCAGCAGCCTTCGCGTTGGACAGAAACCTTCCGCACCCCGACCTGGATGGACTACCTTCGCCTGAACCACCGCCTTACGGCAGCCGACAAGGAGTTGGACCAGCGTCTCCTCGCATTGCACCTGGGAGAGCTTCCTCCTCGAACCACGCTTGCGATCGAGCGGCCGACTGGAGCTGGCCGCAAGCGGGACCAATCGATGCGGTTCTTTTTCCGGCGTTGACATCCGTCCAGGCGTCCGCGCTGGTGAGACAGGATGGGTTGGAAACGAGCCAACGCTCTCACCATCCGTTTTGCAGATCGGCTTCGATCCATTCGGGTGGTTGCCGAGCCGGCATACTGGGCGGCTCAGACGTATCCTTGTCGGAGAGATTCCTCGGCACTCGAGCGTCTTGCAGCGCGTTGCGCTCAAGCTCACCGGCACCTGTTCGGTGCGTTCCCAAACAGAGCAATGGCTTTTCGCGCCGCAACCCCGAGGTGGGTAATTCTGGTTTTTGCTGGGTTTAACTCTACGAAATATGAACAGGATCGGCTTCACGGCCCGTCTGGTTCGCACTGGCCACAAAGGAATACACAGATATGGCGACCGGAACAGTGAAGTGGTTACAGCACCAAAGGTTTTGGCTTCATCCAGCCCGATGACGGCGGTCAGGACGTTTTCGTCCATATTTCAGCTGTAGAACGGGCTGGACTTTCAAACCTCGTTGACGGGCAGAAGATCAAGTACGAGATCGAGCAGGACCGCCGTAGCGGCAAGTCCTCCGCAGGTAGTCTCAGCAAGGTAGGCTGATTTTCTCGTCGGACCCGCAGAGCGCGAAGGATAAGTCAAGCCGAAGGTACCATCGTCATTCGCGGGGCGTATCGCGACGGACTCTCTTATACGAGACGATCCTGATGCGTCACGCAAACGGTGAATCACGAACGCTCTCGCCGCAAACCCCTTCCGCCCGGAAATCTGCCCCGGTTACGGCTCTCGGCGTATCCCAGAGTTGGGAGAAGCTTCTGCCAGACTACAACTGTAACCTCATATCGGTTTAGCAGGTCAAGCGTCGGTGGTACCCTGATTGGGTAACTTAACCACTTTGGAGGCCGAGCAATGGATCGCGATAACAAACGGGCACGCGCAGCTGCAAGTTCATCCCAAGACGTGGGGAATCGCAGTACCCTCCGTGACCTTCCATACGGACCATTGACCGATGTTGCAGAACGGCTGGTAAGCGCTAACCCGCGCGATACAGCGCGAAATCTTGGGACCTTCAAAGAACTCGGGAGGCGAGAGCGCATAGCCGTTCGGGGCACTCGAACCGAGCCAGAAACTGACCTCGCGAGATTTGAAACGCGGACCAATCAGCTTGGACGATCAGCCGTCGATCTGGGGGATAAATTGACTGCCGGGTTGGGACACACCTCGGATGAAGTAGCATTGGAGCAATTCAGAGCAGTCAGTAATGTGTCTCATTACCTTCGGCCAGAGACACAAGATAGTATTGTTAATCGCATTGGCAACATGGACCCACCTTCGCAAGCTATCGGAGCGCTTTACGCTGCGCAAAACTTCAGCAAGTTTAACGCTGAAAATAAAGCTCGCATTTTTGATCAGGCCGCTGAATTGGCTACCGATCCGGATGGCCACGTCAGGTCGACAGCATCCAATGCTATGTACGCGATGTATCACCAGTTAGATCCAAATCAACAGGCCCAAGCTCACTCAATTCCCGGCATGCAAGACATCTTGCCGCAGATGCCTCCTCCGCGGCATGCAGCAGAGGAACGCAGTGCGGATCTGGACGCCCACATAGCAGGTATTGGGGCTGCAGTCCGTGATACAGTTGGCCCTCAAACCTCCCACGAACAGCTGCAGCGGGGTGGTCAAGTCGGCCGGGACATAAGCCACTCCTACAATCACGCCCGAGAGGATCTAATGGAGGCTAGGAGAAGCAGAGATCGCACCGGCCGTTGAGGTCTCGGCCATGGCAGTAACGCTTCCTCTCCCGAATTCCGTTCACGGCCTTGCTGTTTCCAATTCCCTGGCCGTCGACGTATCTGCTTAGTGAAACTTTCAAAATCCACGTCTGCCGGGTGGCGCGATGCAAGCATCGCACCACCCGCTGCGGCATCGATCTGTCGAGCGTCGGCATCGCGACCTCGGTTCGGTGTCAAAAGCAAGCGCAGCATCAGCACGGCTAATTCGGCCATGGAACAATGTCTTCTACAAAAACGACGTCCCCCAACATAGCCATTAGCATCGCGTGCTCACTCGCCTTGGGGTTCTGTGCGGCGAGTCTGTACGCAACCTTCCGCCACGGGGGTAGCGGCGAGGCTCTGATGGCGTTTGATGTCCGTGCCTTTTGGTTTGAGACGCCCTTCTATTTGGGTTTCGCAACCCCCGTTTTCTATCAGGGCGCGGCTATCGTGCTCTCGACATCCGCGGTTGTCTTGCTGATTCAGCAGTTCGTATTGCGCCGCAAGCTCGAACACCACGGGACCGCTCGTTGGGCTCGAGTGGATGAAATGCGACGCACGGGATATCTGCGACGATACCGTGGCGTGACAGGGCCGGTCTTCGGGAAGACGAGTGGTCCTTTCTGGCCTGGCTATTACCTGACCAATGGCGAGCAGCCTCACAGCCTCATCGTTGCGCCGACCCGCGCTGGCAAGGGCGTCGGCATAGTCATTCCAACGCTCCTTACATTCAAAGGCTCAGTGATAGCTCTGGACGTCAAGGGGGAGCTCTTTGAGCTCACCTCTAGGGCGCGCAAAGCCGCAGGCCACGAAGTGTTCAAATTCGCGCCGCTGGATTCGGAGCGGCGCACCAACTGCTACAATCCGCTGTTGGACCTTATAGCGCTGCCTCCGCAGCTGCAATTCACCGAAGCCCGCCGCTTGGCCGCAAACCTGATCACGGCCAAGGGGGAGGGGGCGGAAGGTTTCGTCAGCGGCGCGCGAGATATCTTTGTCGCGGGGATCCTTGCCTGCATCGAGCGGGGCACGCCAACAATCGGCGCCGTCTATGATCTGTTCGCTCAGCCGGGGGAGAAGTTTAAGCTCTTCGCGCAGCTCGCCATGGAGACCCGGAACAAAGAGGCACAACGCATCTTCGACGACATGGCGGGGAACGATACAAAAATCCTAACCTCCTACACGTCCGTGCTCGGCGATGGCGGGCTCAACTTGTGGGCGGATCCGGCTGTCAAGGCGGCTACAAGTCGCTCGGACTTTTCGGTCTATGATCTTCGCCGTCGCAGAACGTGCATCTATCTTTGCGTTGGTCCGAACGACCTTGAGGTGATCGCGCCTTTGATACGCTTATTTTTTCAGCAAACCGTTTCAATTCTACAGCGGTCGCTGCCCCGCCAGGACGAAAAGCACGAGGTTCTCTTTCTGCTCGATGAGTTCAAGCACTTGGGGAAGCTGGAGGCGATCGAGACCGCAATTACGACTATCGCGGGCTACAAGGGGCGTTTCATGCTCATCATCCAAAGCCTTTCGGCACTAACGGGGGCTTATGGAGAGGCTGGTAAGCAGAATTTTCTCAGCAATACCGGACTGCAAGTGTTCATGGCCACGGCCGATGACGAGACTCCAACCTACATTTCCAAAGCCATCGGTGAATACACGTTTGAAGCCAAATCGATTTCCTACAGCCAGTCGCGAGCGTTCGACCGGAACATTCAGAATTCGTTTCAAGGTGCGCCGCTGCTGCGTCCCGAACAGGTTCGGCTGCTCAATGACGAGTACGAGATTGTTCTCATCAAAGGTCTGCCGCCATTGCAACTGAGGAAGGTGCGATATTTTTCGGACCGGATCCTTAAACGCATCTTTGAAAGCCAGACAGGCGCCCTCCCGGAGCCGGCACCCTTGATGGAAGCTCATCCAGATGACACTGACGGTTAAGCGCCCGTCTCGCGTATCCGTCCCTCGGCGATCAGAAACTCCACTACAGGTGAACGGCTATGGGAATTTGCATCTCCAAATCCTCCGGATCGACTCGACATGCCACATATGACACGGAAGAGTCGCCGCGAGAATCCACGGCAGCGCTGAGGGTCTCCGTGGGCACGCCTGCCGACAGGTTGCGACGGGGCGGAGATGCGCCTCTGGAGCCACATCAGATCCAGCAGGCCGCCTATCATATGGGAGCGTGTGTCGTCGGTGACGACGTCACCAGCCCGATAAGACTCGCGACAGCGGGGCAAACAGTTCACGACGTTCGCCTGCTGCTCAAGCATGGCCGGGGAAACGTTAAGGTGGACGACATTCCCTCTCACGGCCACAACAGCATCGGATCGTCGGTTGCAATGATGGGAGCAGACGACAACATTAAGGTTGCAGTGGCCGTAGTCATGGGAGCGGCGTGCTGCAATCAGACCGCTCCCCTTTCCGCTATCGTCCACGCCCCACACATGGCGGCCGACGAGCGGAGTACGACCTCTAGTGCTTCCGTGTCAATGAAAGAGATAACCGACGAAAGTGATGAGATCCCAGTCAAGACGGGTCACATTTGGAACGAACTGCGGCGCGGAAGCCGCGACCCGAGGTCGACCGTGGTTATGGATGCCTGGGCCAACGGTCCCGCTGTTCGGTTGAAAGACAGCGCATGGAGCGGAGTGCCGGTCAAGGAAGGTCATTGGTCGATGGACAAAAGCACCGCCGAATTCCTGAAAAACCGTGTTGAGGGGTTGATTCCGTTCGTGCATCCGGACACAAATGAACAGACTGCCAACGATTTGCGCCAGAAGCAAAACGCACCGGTATCGTGGAAAAAATATGCAGAAGTACAAGTGATCTCACCCGAGTTCGCTGATAGTGTACGCAACGCATTGTCCCGTATTCCTGAAGACCAACAAAAGGAAATCGCATCACTGATGATTCAGGGAGCCTACGGAATGGATCCTTCCTCGCGCACGCACCAAGACGCAGTGGAATCAGTTCTGGTGGCCGCCAACCAACTGGACTCGCTGCCCCGGCCACCTGTCGAGCCGCCGGAATTGGCGGTGTATCACCAGTTCGACGCAAATCAACAGGCCCAAGCTCACGCAGTTCCCGGCATGCAAGATATCTTGCCGCACATGCCTCCGCCGCAGCATGCAGTAGAGGAACGGAATGCGAATTTGGACGACCACATAGCAGGTATTGCGGCTTCAGTCCGTGATACAGTAGGCCCGCAAACCTCCCGTCAACAGCTGCGGCGGGGTGGTGAAATCGGGCAGTCCCTAAGTCACCCCTATAATCACGCCCGCGAGGATCTAATGGCTGCCTCCAGAAGCAGAGATCGCTCCGGCCGTTGAGGTCTCGGCCATGGTAAGTGACGGTTTCTCCTCGAATCCCGTTCACGGCCTTGCCAGCCAGGCGCGAACGTTCGATTGGAACATTCAGAATTCGCATCAAGGTGCACCGCTGCTGCGTCCCGAACAGGTTCGGCTGCTCGATGAAGACTACGAGATTGTTCTCATCAAAGGCCTGCCACCATTGCAATTGAGGAAGGTGCGATATTTTTCGGACCGCATCCTTAAACGCATCTTCGAAAGCCAGACAGGCGCCCTCCCGGAGCCGGTACCCTAGACGATAGCGGACGAGGGGCTCTCGGCAGAATCTCAACTCGATGACCCGCTGCGTGAATTGGCGCAGGATTTTTGACGATACAGTTTGATGTGAGGCTAGTGTGGACCCGCGAAATAGTAATCCATCCCGTGTAACAGCTTTGCCGCAGGTGCAGGACGCCGGCTTGGAAGAGGATCAAGCGGTCCAGGCCAGGCAAGTGGGCGTTGAGCAGCACCTTGCCGAGGCCCGGAGGCTGTTCGATCAAGCTGACGAGTCGCCAACAAATCCAGAGGAGCTTCAGCGACTGGACCAGGGGCTCCGCGAAGTGCTTCAGCAATGGCAGGATGAGCAAGCCGCCTCGCCTTCTTTCAGCGCTGAGGTTCCCGAGGCGCTCCGGCCGCTGTTCGATGATCGAGCTCACCAGCCGCCAACCAATGCAGAGGAGCTTCTGCGACTGGAACAGGGGTTCCGCGAAGTGCTTCAGCAGCGGCAGGATGATCAAGCCGCCTCGTCTTCGCTCAGCAACCCAGGGATGCGTGCTGGACCGGAGGACCCCAATAGAAGCGTGTCGGAGGCTTTCGCAACATCTGGGCACGCCGGAGTTCAGGCCGCCGCCCCGCCAGTCTTGGCTGCCAGCCAACAGCAGATCCGGCCCTCGCCGGATGCGCTCGACCAGGGCAACCACCTGCCACCCCAGGGGGGCATCATCAACAATGAACATTCCACACCGCTGTTGCGGCCAGCGGAGAGGCAGAGGGCCGTGGATAGGCCGCAAGCCGTCGCCATTCAGCAGCAGCCGAGCGAAATCGGCAATTCAGGCGGCCGCATGCCGATGCAGCCCCCCATGCAGCAATTGGGTGAATTGCCATTGCAAGGGGTACCGGTTCAAGGGACAGGGTCCGAACACATCGGAAGGCTGCATGCGGGAGCCGCGCCCTCAGCAAGGTCCGAGGCGCCCCCGGCTGCGATCGAGGACTCCATAAACGTTTCGTTCGCCGTCCCCAAAGACTTCTCCCATGGGACTCAACGCGTCCCAGACGCAATGCTCTCTTTCTTGGACCGCCCTGGCCCCTTGCCGGATGCTAGCCAAGCGCGGCAAGCGGGCTTTGAGCAGCACGTGGCCGAGCCGCGCCGAGCCGACCCTTTTGCGAGTGGCGCCCGTGCTTCCCGCTATCACCATCTGTCCGACGAACACCGGGACCTTATTGATAGAGCGATCGCCCACTCCCAGGAAAAATATGGCGAGACCACGGCCCGAAAATACACGTTTGCACTTCGCCGGTTGGCGAATGATCTCAGCGCTCGTGGCCAAGCGACCGATCTAAGAAATCACAAATCCCTGGTCGATCACGTCGGTGCCTTCTTTCCGAAAGACGTTGATATGAAGAGCGCGTTGAAGGCCCTGCGTGCGTATCATGAGCCGGGCTATTCAGCGACTGCTGGCGGCCCTGCTGCCAGCTATCCCCATCTGTCCGCCGAACACCGGGATGTTATTGATAAGGCGATCGACCGCGCTGCGGCTCAGCAAAACCAGAGCGCGGACACGCTGCGAATATACTCGAATGCGCTTCGCCGATTGGCGAATGATCTCGGCGCTCGTGGCCAAGCGACTGATCTAAAAAATCACCAATCCCTGGTCGATCACCTCGATACTTTCTTTCCGAATGACCAGAGCATTAAAACGGCGTTGAACGTCCTACGTGCGTATCATGATCCGGGCTATGCAGCGACTGGCTGGTGGCCAGCGGCGGTGCCTTCAAAGCCAGATGCGCGTATCTTGGAAAAATTAAGCAGTGACAGCGAGTTGGCCTTAAGCACCCGTGTCGTCTATGGTCGTCTTCTTCGCAGATTTTCTGAGCAGCTTGAGAGTCGGGGCCAGACGATCTCTGGGCTGGATCACAATTCGCGGACCGAACTCGCCGAGGCGTTGTTTCCAGGCAACAAGAAACTCCGCTTGGCGCTGCAGCGGGTTCACAATGCGGAGATTCCCGAGGCCTTGCGGCCGCTGTTCGATAATCGAGCTCACAAGCCGCCAACCAATCCAGAGGAGCTTCTGCGACTGGAACAGGAGTTCCGCGAAGTGCTTCAGCAGCGGCAGGATGATCAAGCCGCCTCGTCTTCGCTCAGCAACCCAGGGATGCGTGCTGGACCGGAGGACCCCAATAGAAGCGTGTCGGACGCTTTCGCAACATCTGGGCACGCCGGAGTTCAGGCCGCCGCTCCGCCAGTCTTGGCTGCCAGCCAACAGCAGATCCGGCCCTCGCCGGATGCGCTTGACCAGGGCAACCACCTGCCACCCCAGGGGGACATCATCAACAACGAACATTCCACAGCGCTGTTCCGGCCAGCGAAGAGGCAGAGGGCCCTGAATACGCCGCAAGCCGCCGCCATTCAGCAGCAGCCGCGCGAAATCGGCAATTCAGGCGGCCGCGTGCCGATGCAGCCCCCCATGCGGCAATTGGGTGAATTGCCATTGCAAGGGGTACCGGTTCAAGGGACAGGGTCCGAACACATCGGAAGGCTGCATGCGGAGGCCGCGCCCTCCGCAAGGGCTGAGGCACCCCCCGCTGCCATCGAGAACTCCATAAACGTCTCATTCGCCGTCCCCCAAGGCTTCTCCCATGGGACCCAACGCGTCCCAGACGCGATGCTCTCTTCCTTGAACCGCCCTGGCCCCTTGCCGGATGCTGGCCAAGCGCGGCAAGCGGGTTTTGAGCAGCATGTGGCCGAGCCGCGCCGAGCCGAACCTGTCGCGAGTGGCGCCCGTGCCACCGGCTATCCCCATTTGTCCGACGAACACCGGGACCTTATCGATAAGGCGATCGCCCACGCTGCGGCTCAGCAAAAATATAGCGAGAGCACGGTCCTAAAATACAGGTATGCACTTCGCCGGTTGGCAAATGATCTCGGCGCTCGTGGCCAAGCGACCGATCTAAAAAATCACCAATCCCTGGTCGATCACCTCGATGCTTTCTTTCCGAAAAGCGATGATATGAAGAGCGCGTTGCACGTCCTGCGTGCGTATCATGAGCCGGGCTATTCAGCGTCTGTTGGTGCCCCGGCTAACCGCTATCCCCACTTGTCCGACGAACACCGGGACGTGATTGATAAGGCGATCGCCCATGCTGAGGCTCAGCAACACCATAGCGCGCCGACGCTCCGAATATACTCGTATGCGCTTCGCCGATTGGCGAATGATCTCGGCGCTCGTGGCCAAGCGACTGATCTAAAAAATCACCAATCCCTGGTCGATCACCTCGATACCTTCTTTCCAAAAAACACTGACATAAAGGATATAAGGCCGGCGTTGAACGTCCTGCGTGCGTATCATGAGCCGGGCTATTCAGCGACTGGCCGGTGGCCAGTGGCGGTGCCTTCAAAGGCAGATGCGCATGTCTTAGAACAAGTGACCAGTGACAGCAGCTTGGCCCCAAGCACCCGTGTTGCCTATGGTCGTAGTCTTCGCAGATTTTCTGAGGCGCTTGAGAGGCGGGGCCAGACGATCTCTGGGCTGGATCATGATTCACGGATCAAATTCGCCGAGGCGTTGTTTCCAGGCAACGATTTTCTCCGCTTGGCGCTTGAACGGGTTCGCGATGCGAAGCCTGCGTCAGACAGGATCGTGGCGGACGCTTTGGCAGCGGCCGGCTCTGGGCACGCCGGAGTTGAGGCCGCCGCCCCGCCAGTCTTGGCTGCCAGCCAACAGCAGATCCGGCCCTGGCCGGATGCGCTTGACCAGGGCAACCTCCTGCCACCCGAGCGGTTCATCATCAACAATGAACATTCGACGGCGCCGTTGCGGCCGGCGGAGAGGCAGGGGACTGATAATCCGCAAAGCATCGCCATTCAGCAGCCGCCGAGCGAAGGCGGCCGCGTGCCGATGCAGCCCCCCATGCGGCAGTTGGGTGAATTGCCATTGCAAGGGGTACCGGTTCAAGGGACAGGGTCCGAACACATTGGAAGCCTGCATGCGGGAGCCGCGCCCTCAGCAAGGTCCGAGGCGCCCCCGGCTGCGATCGAGGACTCCATAAACGTTTCGTTCGCCGTCCCCAAAGACTTCTCCCATGGGACTCAACGCGTCCCAGACGCAATGCTCTCTTTCTTGGACCGCCATGGCCTCTTGCCAGATGCGGAAAAGCCGGAATGGCACTTCGATATTAATGGTCACGGCTACACCGCCCGGAGGCCGGAGGGGGGCAACGACGTTTGGCTCCTCCATCGCGGAGCGATAAGGGAAGCTGGAGCGGCAGCAGTACCGGCAAGGGCTCCGGGACCCGCCTTGCCAGCGACCGCCAGGCTCTCAGACACCCATCTCGGGGTTCCGTTGGTCGATCTGACCACCTCCTCCGATGCACACATCGAAGCCCTTCCGTCAGGCTCGTCCAATCTCCCCCGGGGGGCGGTGCTCGGGGCCACCCAACTGCTGGGCGACGAACATATCCAGAGGGATTACGAATTCCTCGAGCAGCAGCTGCAGCAGGCCGATCCAGCGCTCGCCGCCCGGACGCGGCTGGTCGATCCGTCGGTCTCCCATCTGCTGCGCCACATGGAGCAGCAAGACGCGCGAGGCACATTGCAGTCGATTTATAATCGAAACGCCGGCCCATCCGACTTCCTGTTCGTGCCAGTGAACGATGGGGTGGGTATTGACCACGGCACCCATTGGTCGCTGCTCCTCGTAGATCGCCGCGATCCGGAAAGAGCGGTCGCCTATCACTACGACTCCATCCAGCAAAATGAACAGCGATACAACGACGCGCCTGCACGAAAGCTCGCTACAAGACTGGACGCGACCCTGGTAACACCCGACATGGCGCAGCAGAAAAACGCTGTTGACTGCGGCGTCTTCGTGGTGGACGGCACGCGCGAGCTGGTTCGTCGATTGGCGAACGAAGAGCGGCCAGACCAGCAGCTGCCGCTGCACCTCAACTACCTCGTCGCCGATCGGCAGGCGCTGCAAAACCGACTGAGAGAGGGCCGCTTGCCGCACGAGCTTGCCGCAAGCCCCGCCGAAGCTTTGGCAGCAGCCGGGTCGCAGGTGCAACACGCCGCGTTGCAAGAGCAGCAAGCCAGACAGGTCGCGCCAGCGCCGTTGGAACGGCACTTGGGCCAGACGCGCGAGGCCGAGGACAAGCTGACGAGTACACTGCACAGGAGCAACCGCGTGAACAGCGGGGGCGTCATCATCAACACTGAACGTTACACAGCGCCGTTGAGACCGGCGAAAAGGCAGAGGACTGACAATTCGCAAAGCCTCGCCATCGGGCGGCAGCCGAGCGACGCAAACACAACGTCCATCGGCCAAGCCTCCGATCAAGCCCGAGCGGACCTCCTGGCTTCCTTCAGGAGCAGAGAGCGCTCCGACGCTGGGCGTTGAGCTCGACGGCTAAGCAGAACAGCTCTTTTGGCGACGGAGAGGCTGATGCGATCTCCGGACCGGTAGCTCTCGCCGCAATTGATCAGACTGGCACTGTTGGAAGGCGATGTAGGCCTGGAACTCGCCGATCGCCAGCGAGGCGCTGAGACGATCGCCCACCTCAATAAGATCGAGGACGATATCCGCGGCCGACCGGCCGATGAACGCCGTGCGACGCGTCGGGAAAATAGCCGCGCTATTGTCGCCATCTTGAACCTTGGCTGCGTGAAAGCTCGGCCTGATCGGTCAGAAGACCAAGGTCGCCAAGGCAATCCGCTACACGCTCTCACGCTGCGAAGGCCTCTCGCGCTTCGTTGACGACGGTCGCACCGAGATCGACAACAACACCGTCGAGCGCTCAATCCGTCCGCAAGAACGCGCTCTTCGCCGGCTCGAACGGCGGTGCCGAACACTGGGCGGTCATTGCGTCGTTGATCGAAAGCTGCAGGCTCGATGGTGTCGAGTCACTCGGTTATCTCGCCGACGTCCTCACCACCAGGATCGTCAACAGCCATCCCAGCCAGATCGACGAGATGCTGCCTTGGGTCAGACATCCAGGCGCCGAGCTAAGGGCCGCCAGAAAACACCGCCACGCTTCATCAGCCAATCTCCAGAATAGCTCCTGTCACGCGGCCAAGGTGCCTCCGTAGCTAACGTCTACGTCAGCGTTGAAGAAATACCCTGCACCACGGCATGTCTTGACTAGCCTTGGATTGGCCGCATCAGCCTCCAGCTTTCGGCGCAAGCGCAAGATTAGGACATCGATACTTCGATCGTAGACCTCTTCTCCACGCACACGGCTCGCGAGCAAAAGCCGTTCTCTGGATAGGACATTGCGGGGGTTCTCCAGGAACGCGATCAGCAGGTTGAACTCACATGCGGTAAGCTTGACTTCGCCACGCTCCGCACAGATCAGTCGCCGCTGCTTGACGCTGAGCTTCCAGGCTCCGAACCGAAATGAGCGATGATCTTTCGTTCGCGGACTGGAAATGCGCTGGCGTAGCCCTACTCGAATGCGGGCCAAGAACTCGCGCAGCCCGAAAGGCTTGGGAATGAAATCGGTTGCGCCGAGCTCCAGCGCAACGACTTTTTCCGCCTCATCAAGCCGGTCGCCGCTGATCACTATGATGGGTAAATCCGATTTCGTCGCGAGGTTGCGGACGATGGCAAGCCCATCCTCCCGGCCGAGGTTGAGGTCAACAACCACGAGATCGACTGGCTCATGCGATAGAACGTAGTTAAACTGCTTGCTATCGTTGACTGCGGTCACCTTCAAGGCATGCATCATGAGATACTGGGAGATGAGGCGTCGCATTGCGGCATCATCGTCAATGACAAGAACATGTTTCAACGGCTCACCTTCAATCTTGAATCCCCTTGTCTAAAGCTGTTGCCGAGCAACCCTTGGGGCACCGACGCAGGACAGCTGCCCCTTGCTACCACTCGCCGGTGCGTGCGGCCAATGTGAGGCCGTTGCTCGGCCTGGTCTTTTCATCCACAGCGAATTGACCGCATCCAGGCAGCCGGTGGCCACCACACAGCTGCAAGCGCCGGTATGACCCTGCCGAGTGGTCCTTCGCTTATTCGCGAGCTCCGCCGTTGGTGTAGGCCTGCCAACACCACTTGATTACGACGGCACGGACGCCCGGTCGCTTGCCATGTCCTTGCATCTTCTTCGCGTTTCTGGCGCTTGCGGACCTGGATCACCTCGAAATCCTCCCGCTCGTGCGTGCGGCTCCGACGCGGTGGAGCACCGCGGCGGTTGACTGATCGCAGAGGCGGTTGGCCGAAGAACGGCCGTGATTCGCTATAGTGGCCTTGTGCCACCGGTATGTCTCCTGCCCAAGGCAGGTCATTGGGAGGTGGCCGGCGGCGCCAATCCTGTTCCCGGCGATCGGCAGGTCCGGTTACGGTTACGGTTACCTTGCGAGCTAACATTTCTCAGTTGATGCAATACCTTCCTTTTGAGCCTGTCACTGTACTTGTCGAGAGCGCTGTCGGACTGCGTCAATCCGCCTGCGGTTTCTGCCGATGGGACTGTGCGTGACCCACCAGTTCGCGGCGCGGCCGAACAGCTGAACCAGGTCTCGCACCAGGCCGGCTGCGCCGCCACGTCTTCCCAGTTGACCCTCGTCCCCGCGTATTTTGCGCCTCCGACGAGCTTCGCGGACGAACTCGCGGTTTCAACCAATGCCTGAGTATGCAGGGCGCATGGCTGTCTCTTGCAACAACGGCAGCATGCCGCAACATTGGGCAGCTCGGCGCCCTAGTCGGTTCTCGCGTTCGATCGACCCAAGCTTCCGCAGCCTGAGATGAACCCGCCAAGCTCCCCATTTTGTCCTTCGGCCAGGCGCTGACACAAGATTCCATCACCGCCCATGCCAAGTCGCAGTTGACGCTGCAGGAGCAACGGACGGCCGGGGCGGGCAATCCCGCGCAGGAATGGTCCACCACGATGGTCGAGATGTGCCGGCTGATCGCGCCCGCGCAACCCGCGCATGCGCAAGGTGCCCATGCACCCGGACATGAACAAGCTCTTTGCTTCAGTTGAAACCGAAAAGCTGAACTTGAACATCACGCAGTAACAAACCTGCCCGATAAGCGCGTGCCGGACAGGGCCAGAACCGGTCCGGACGCTTGGAAAGGTAGGGGATAGGAATGTTTATTGCAGCTTGGCCGCTGGCCATCGCCCTGTTGACATCCATGTCATTCCCCGCCGAGCCCGCGCCACTTTCGCCCCGTGAATTCCACCGCCTGTCGCGCAAATGCGCTCCCTGGGTTGCGCCGTCCACGCTCGCCGCGATTGCCAAAATTGAAAGTGGCTTTGAAACGCTGGTGGCTCATGACAACACCACAGGTGAGCAGCTTCGCTGGATAGACCGCCTGGAAGCGACGCGGGGCATCAAGAACCGCCTCGAAGCACAACATTCTGTCGATGTCGGATTGATGCAGATAAACAGCAAGAACTTTTCCTTCCTCAATCTCACGCCGGAAAAGGCTTTCGAGCCCTGCGCCTCGCTATCGGCCGCCGCCCACTTGCTTGAAAGCCGGTATGCCGGCGGCACGACTGCTCCGGCGCAGCAACTGGCGCTTCGCCGTGCCATCTCGGCCTACAACACGGGCGACGTCACGCGTGGCTTCACCAACGGTTATGTACGCAAGGTCGAGTCAGCCGCAAAGGACATCTCGAGTCACCCCGAGCCAACCCTGGAGCCGACCGCTCAAGATGCGCCACACCTTGAGGCACCCGGTCGGAAAGCCGTGCCGCCTCTGCTCCAACAGAGCCAACAGGCCAATGGAAAGCAGCCCAAACGAAATTCTTGGGACATCTGGGGCTCGTATGAGTCAAACCGCTCCGGGGCCGATCCCTCCGGTCCGACAGGCAGCCAGGCTGCGGAAGAGCGGGAATCCTCGAACCCGAACAAACTCGTATTCGATTGAACCATGGAGATACAATGATGACGCCACTCAAAATACTTCGTGCGCTTAAAACGCGTGTTCCTTCGCCTTTTTCCATGCTGCGCACGGCGGCTGAATATGTACCGGCCGCTGCTGCAGGCGCCGCGTGGACGGTCTTCTCCATCGGGCCAGCCTCGGCTCAGGTGACCGGAGGGACGGATCCCGCCAAGATGGTCCAGAATATCTGCACCTTCATACTTGGCCCCTTCGGACAATCACTGGCCGTGCTCGGACTCGTGGCCATCGGCATCTCTTGGATGTTCGGTCGTGCTTCACTTGGCTTGGTTGCGGGTGTCGTTGGAGGGATCGTCATCATGTTCGGCGCCAGCTTCCTGGGCAAGGCGCTCATAGGCGGTGGCTGATGAGCGACCGGTTGGAAGTGAGCACCCTCTATGTGGCGGCGACACGCCCCGCACTGTTTCTGGGGGTGCCGCTGACGCTGGCCGGATTGCTGATGATGTTGGCTGGTCTCGTCATCATTGTCCTTCAAAACCCACTTTATGAAATCGTGCTCGTGCCACTCTGGTTCGGGGCACGGCTGGTGGTTGAGCGTGACTATAACGCCGCAAGCGTCGCGCTCCTCTATTTGCAGACTGCCGGCAGAAGCGTGGACGGGCCGGTCTGGGGTGGCGCGAGCGTCAGCGCCAATCCGATCAGAGTGCCGAAACGCGGAAGAGGAATGGTGTAATGTTTGGCGCCAGTGGCCGGACCGAGAGATCTGGCGAGATCTATCTTCCGTATGTCGGTCATCTCAGCGATCAGGTTGTCCTGCTGGAAGACGGATCGATCATGGCCATGGCACACGTGAACGGCCTGCCCTTTGATTTGGAAGACGCAGAGATGCGCAATTCGCGCTGCCGCGCGTTCAACACTCTCTTGCGCAACATCGCGGATGACAATGTCACGCTATACGCTCATCTTGTGCGCAATAACGATGTGCCGGAGCCGGCATCGCGCCAGTTTCAAAGTGCATTTGCTGGCAGTCTGAGCGAGGCCTATGAGCGCCATGTGCTGTCGGGCAAGCTCTTTCGCAACGATCACTTCCTCACTATCGTCGTGTCCCCCCGCACCGCAATCGGCAAGATAGGCTGGCGCATTGCCAAATCCCCCAGACGGAATGACAACGATCTGGCCACACAAATGCGAAGCCTGGAGGACCTCTGGCAGATCATTGCTGGCTCACTCGGCGGTTACGGTCTGCGCCGGTTGGGTATTCGCGAGAAAGGCAACGTGCTCTTCACGGAAATTGGTGAGGCGCTTCGGTTGATAATGACTTGCCGGTTTCTTCCGGTTCCGATGGTTACCGGCTCGCTTGGCGCCTCGATCTACACTGATCGGGTCATCTGCGGGAAGCGGGCGCTTGAGATTCGAAGACCCGGGGATAGCTCCGTGGGATCATTGTTTTCGTTCCGTGAATATCCGGCGACGACGCGGCCAGGCATGCTAAATCCCTTACTGTCCGCCAACTTCCCGCTTGTCCTGAGCCAGAGCTTTTCCTTCCTCACTCGGCCACAAGCTCATGCGAAGCTTAGCCTTAAATCCAGCCAGATGACGAGCGCCGGCGACAAGGCTCTCACCCAGATCAATGAACTTGCCGAGGCAGAGGACGCACTGGCAAGCAACGAGTTCGTCATGGGTTCGCATCATCTGAGCCTGTGCGTCTATGGCGACAGCCTCAATAGCCTTGCAGATCGCGCAGCAAATGCGCGCGCAAGGCTGGCCGACACAGGCGCCGTTATCGTCCAAGAGGGTATCGGCATGGAGGCCGCGTACTGGTCCCAACTCCCGGGGAACAACAGGTGGCGCACGCGCCCCGGGGCGATCACCTCGTACAATTTTGCCGGGCTTGTCTCATTTGAGAACTTCCCCAGCGGTTCCAGCTCCGGCCACTGGGGCAAAGCTGTTGCGCGCTTTCGCACAAACGGTGGAACGTCTTTCGACTACATCCCCCATGAGAATGACGTCGGCATGACGGCGATATTCGGACCCGTCGGCAAAGGCAAGACGACGCTGATGACCTTTATCCTCGCGATGCTTGAGCAAAGCGTGGTCGATCGCAATGGTGCCATCGTCTTTTTCGATAAAGACCGGGGTGGTGAACTGCTGGTGCGAGCCACGGGAGGGACATACCTTGCGTTGCGCAGAGGCGCTCCGAGCGGCTTGGCCCCTCTGCGCGGACTGGACAACACCTCCGCCTCGTTGGACTTTCTGCGCGAATGGCTGATGGCCCTCATCGAGAGTGACGGCCGTGGTCCGATCTCGCCGGAGGAAAGCCGTCGACTGGAACGTGGCATTCTTCGTCAACTTTCGTTCGAACCCGCCATGCGCTCACTTGCGGGCCTGCGCGAATTCCTGCTGCACAGCCCCTCGGAGGGCGCGGGAGCACGGCTGCAGCGGTGGTGTAGAGGGAATGCGCTTGGATGGGCCTTTGACGGCGATGAGGACGAAGTCAGGCTGGATGCCTCCATTACCGGCTTCGACATGACGCAGCTCCTGGAATTTGAGGAGGTTTGTGCGCCGGCCGCCGCATATCTTCTTCACCGCGTGGGCGCTGTTGTCGATGGCCGTCGGTTCGTCATGAGCTGCGACGAATTTCGCTTCTATCTGCTCAACCCGCAGTTCTCGGCTGTTATCGACAAGTTCCTGCTCACCGTCCGCAAGAACAACGGCATGTTGATACTCGCAACGCAGCAGCCTGAACACGTGCTTGAATCGCCCCTCGGAGCCAGTCTCGTTGCACAATGCATGACCAAGATCTTCTACCCATCACCGACGGCCGACCGGGCCGCGTATGTCGATGGCTTGAAGTGCACCACGCAGGAGTTCGAGGCAATCCGCCAGGGAATGGCAATTGGCAGCCGCAAGTTTTTGCTCAAGCGCGAGAGCGGGAGTGTTGTTTGCGAATTCGATCTTGGCCAGATGCGCGAGTATGTAGCCGTACTCTCGGGGCGGGCCAACACCGTGCGCTTTGTCGACCAGCTTCGTGACCAGCACGGAGATGCCCCAAGTGCGTGGCTCAACAAGTTCATGACTCGTTACCACGAAATTCAAGACTGACGGAGGAATATTCATGAGATTTCCCACGCTTGCAGCAACGACGCTTGCCGCTTCCTTTCTACTTAGCGGACAGGCCCGGTCGCAATTTGTCGTCATCGACCCGGCGGTAGTAACACAAGCGGGCTTAACAGCGGTTTCCACCGCGCAGATCCTGATAAAGTCAGCCCAGACGCTCGCTTCCACGATGGAAATGGTGGAGATACTAAGTTCGTCATTCGGTGTCACGGGGCTGCTAAGTTCACTGAACCAAGGAAATCACTACCCGTCGGGCAATCAGCTTGAGAGGCAGATGTTTGAGGGTCAGGCGCCAACTTCGATTAAAGCGCGTGCAATTGCGGACAACCCAAACCGGAAAGTCGACGGCACGGATTCGGAAGCGAAACTGTTACAGGGACAAATCGCTGGTGCCATCAATGCCGCAGCTCTTGCAGCCGACACTCTGGGCGTAATGGACAAGCGCCTTAAGGCCAATGACAACACGCTTGGTCAGCTTTCCCGCTCGGGAAATATTGTGCAGGCCACCGTCACCAACGGTCTGGTCCTCAAGCAGATTCATGATGCGATTATCCAAAATGTCCAGGCCACGAGTCTGCTGACGATGGCCACTGCACAAGCGAGCCTTCACGCCGCAGAGGAGGCCGCGATGCAGCGTCGCGAACGCCAGGACACCGCCAGAATGTTTGAGTAGCGACGCTTAGTTCATCCGGCTCATCTGCGCTGATCAGGGGCAAATAAGGTTCACGCAATGGTTTTCAGAATTCCTGCGCCATTCACGGCCATACACGCGATCTTTCATGGGGCCTTTACGGTGGGGCTGCACAAAGTGATTGGAAACGTCCAAGAGGCGGTCAGTGCGCCTCTGGTTGCGTGCGTCACGCTCTGGATCATAATCCAAGGCTTTCTGGTCATGCGCGGTCAAGTCGACGCGCGCGGAGGTATCTCGCGCGTAGTCACGGTATCGATTGTCGTCGCCCTCATCTTAGGGCAGGCCAACTATCAGCTGTACATTGAATCGGTCTTCGACGACACGATTCCAAAGCTTGCCCACCAGATCAGCGGAAGCACCTTGCCCTTCATCGGTATCCCCCAGAAGCTCGACGTAATGTTCGCTGCAAGTCAGAGTGCCTTTCAGCGGATTGCTTCCGAAATTGGGCCAATGAATCAGCAGGACATACTTGCCTTCCAGGGAGCGCAATGGATTTTGTACGGCTCGCTCTGGACAGCGTTCGAGATCTATGATGCCGTTGGAATTCTGACGAAGGTGCTCCTGGCGATCGGCCCCCTCGTTCTTGTAGGCTATCTTTTTGATCACACTCGAGACATGGCTACCAGATGGATCGGCCAACTGCTCTCATACGGGCTGCTGCTTGTCCTCCTCAACATCGTTGCAACGATAGTTATCGCGGCCGAATCAGTCGCGCTGGGAGTCATGCTTGCGGTGATCAAATACAAGGGTACGACAGCAGCCAAGATCATCGGGCTTTACGAGCTCGATATGCTTTTCCTAGCTGGTGACGCTTTGATCGTCGCGCTTCCGACGATCGCCAGCAGCATAGCCGGCGGTTCTTGGGCAGGTGCGAACCAATCTCTTAGCAGCCTCAATCGCCGCATTGCCAAAACGGCAGGTGGTTAATCAATCGACAAGCGCGGTACCTCAACATGAAATACTATCTACTTTTGTCAATACTGGCTTTGGCGGCCTGCAAGACAACCGATAAGCTTGCGACCTGCACGGGTTCGCCATTCCAACTGAACGTGGGACAATGGGAAACCTCCCCTGAAGATCTTCAAGTCGAATGTGCGAAAGAGCCCAAGTGAAATTTCCTGAACATGCCCTTCTGGTGGAGAGAGAAACGCTAGCCGCCCACTATAAGAAGGTGGAAGCGTTTCAAACTTCACGAGCGAAGTCTGCGCGGCGCCTGTCAAAGGCCCTCATAGCCTTTGCGGCAGCGGCGGTCCTAGGAAATGTTGCGCAGGCATTTACCATCGCTGCCATGGTCCCGTTGGCCAAGCTCGTACCTGTGTTCCTCTGGGTACGCCCGGATGGAACAGTTGACAGCGAAGTGTCAGTCTCTCGACTGCCGGCAACCCAAGAGCGAGCCGTCATAAATGCTTCGCTGTGGGAATATGTACGCCTACGCGAGAGCTACACAGCCGATTCCGCCCAATACGGCTATGACCTCGTATCCAGTTTCAGCGCACCGGCTGTGCGGCAGCAATATCAAGATTTCTTCAATTATCCGAATCCCACCTCGCCGCAAGTCACAGTCGGCAAGCTCGGCAAGCTCGAAGTCGGGCATATTTCCTCAAACGACATCAGTCCGGACGTTCAACAGATCCGATACAAACGCACCCTTTCCATCGATGGGCAGATGCCGCTGGTGACCACCTGGACAGCAACCATCCGCTACGAGCGCCTGACAGATCTGCCTGCCCAATCAAGGCTCACCAATCCGGGAGGTCTACTCGTCACTTCCTATCAAACCTCGGAAGATAGCGTGTCGAACCTGGGTGACGTGCAGCCATGACAAAAAGAGCGTTTCTCGCCCTGGCCTGTTCACTACTCTTAACGCTGGAGGCTTCCGCGGAAGACACCCCGCTTGCCGGCAAGCATGATGCGCGGATGCGCTACTTGGCTTACCGTCCCGACGAAGTGGTGCGCCTGTCGACCGCGGTGGGGGCAACGCTGGTCGTCACATTCGCGGCCAACGAGACCGTCGCAGCCGTGGCCGTTTCCAATAGCAAAGACTTGGCTGCGCTCCCACGCGCCAACTACCTGTTCTTTAAGGCCAGCCGGATCCTGCCGCCGCAGCCGGTCGTCGTTCTGGCCGACAGTGAGTCCGGTACCCGCAGATATGTCTTCAGCATTTCAACGAGAGCGATGCCAAAACTAGATGAGCAGCAACCTGACTTATACTACAGTGTGCAGTTCACTTATCCCGGTGATGAGGCCGCTGCTTTGAGACAGGCAGCAGAAAAGCGCTCGATTCTTGGTCAGGCCCGGGCAAAGGTGCTGCAGGAACAGAGGGTTCAGGATTTGTTGAATCGGCCCGGTACAACTGCCAGTTCCGACGAAAGCAATTTTCACTACGTCGCAAAGGGCGATCGATCGCTGGCGCCGCTGCAGGTTTTCGACAATGGCTTTACCACCGTATTTGGCTTCGCAAGCAATTCCCGTATACCCTCCCTCTACATTATCAATCCCGACGGCAAGGAAGCCGCTGCCAACTTCACAGTCAAAGGCGACTATGTTGAAGTATCCGCAGTCGCCCGGGAATGGCGTCTGAGAGATGGCAATACGGTATTGTCGATTTTCAACAGGGCATATGATCCTGTTGGACAAGCGCCGGGGACCGGTACAGTGAGACCCGACGTGTGGCGCGTTTTGAAAGGCTCGGGCCGATGAATGAAACCGGCCCACAGTCGGGACACGATGTAAATGCATCCGGATCGTTGGTCTCGGAGCCGGCCCGCCGGCATGTTTCGGGATCACAGAAATTGGCCGTCGCCGGTCTTGTTCTCATCTCATCTCTGTCGCTCATCTGGCTCGGAAGTCGTCCCAGCACACAAGACGAACCATCTCAGCCAAACCCGCCAATTTCCCCGAACGCCGAGCCGTTCCGCCCCGTGCCTATTGAGCTTGCTCCCGAACCTCCAGCACCCGCAAAGGCGGCGCAGGCGGCAGATCCTGCGCCATCCACGCCGCAACCCGCGGCAGCTGAACCGCCGCCCGAGGAGTCACCAATTTTCGCCTACAGCAGCAGCAGTCAAAAGCCCGACGTGGCTCAGCGGAGCGAAGACGACCACAAGGATGCTCCCGCGACCGCGGATGAGATTTCGATCGGTGGCGACCTGTCGGGCCGATTGAAGCCAGACATACAGGAGCCGAGCCGGGCCACACTTTTGCCGCACCCTGATCTCGTGATTACTCAGGGAACGATCATTCCTTGCCTTTTGCAAACGGCAGTCGACACAAATTTACCCGGTTATGTGAAGTGCGTCTTACCTAAAGACGTCCGCGGCGCCACCAACAATGTCGTGCTCTTGGATCGTGGGACGACCGTGATTGGCGAGATCCAGCATGGTCTCGAACAGGGGGATGCGCGTGTCTTCGTGCTGTGGACGCGCATCGAAACACCTGACCATGCCCTCGTTTCGATAGCATCGCCGGGCGCTGACGAGCTCGGCCGCTCCGGAGTGCCTGGCACGGTGGATAATCACTTCCGGGAACGCTTTGGCGGAGCAATGCTGATGAGCGTCCTTCAAGGCGCGTTCCAGGCGGCCGGTCAATACGCGGCGAGCTCTGGCGGAGGAAGCGGCATCAACAGCTTCCAGAGCAATGGCGGACAAGCCGTCGAGACGACACTGAGAGCGACGGTCAACATCCCGCCAACCCTGAAGAAAAACCAGGGAGATGCTGTATCCATCTTTGTGGCTCGCGACCTCGATTTCTCGGATGTATACGGTCTCACGGCAACCGTCGTGGCGCCAGCCCCCCAACATCGCCAACGCCGGAGAGACAACAATGCGATCGGAGGCTGACCCTCAATTGCGTTTGCTTCTCGACCCCGTTCTGAAATGGCTTGAGGAGCCGAGGACCGAAGAGGTCGCTATCAACCGGCCTGGGGAAGCGTTTGTGCGACAAGCCGGCGTCTTCACGAAACATCCGCTACCACTAGGTTATAACGATCTGGAGGACATCGCGATTCTCGCTGGAGCGCTGCGCAAGCAAGATGTCGGACCGCAAAGCCCCCTCTGTGCGACTGAGCTGCCGAACGGAGAGCGGCTGCAGATCTGTTTGCCGCCCGCTGTTCCCTCAGGAACAGTAAGCCTGACGATACGGCGTCCTTCAAGTCGTGTGACCGAACTGAAGGAAGTTTCTTCTCGCTACGAATACTCACGCTGGAATCAATGGCGGTCACGAAAACAGCGCCAAGAGCGGCAGGACCAAACTATTCTTCAGCAATACGACGATGGTGACTTGGAGAAGTTTTTGCAAGCGTGTGTTTCGGGACGGCTCACGATGCTGCTTTGCGGACCTACTGGAAGCGGCAAAACGACAATGAGCAAGACTTTGATCAACGCTATACCCCCGCAAGAGAGACTGATAAGTATCGAGGACACGCTGGAGCTTGTAATCCCGCACGAGAACCATGTCCGGTTACTCTATCCGAAGGACCGAGCAGGCGTAGGTGCGGTGACAGCCGAGCAACTGCTGCAAGCGAGCTTGCGCATGCGCCCTGACCGAATATTGCTCGGCGAGATGCGCGATGATGCTGCATGGGCCTACCTTAGCGAAGTCGTCTCCGGCCATGCGGGATCAATATCAACGATCCATGGGGCTGATCCGGTCCAGGGCTTCAAAAAGCTCTTTTCCCTCGTCAAGAGCAGCCCGCAAGGAGCCGCTGTGGAAGATCGAACGCTTCTTGACATGCTGTCGGCTGCCGTTGACGTCATTGTGCCGTTCCACACCCAAGGTGACCTGTACGAGGTGGGAGAGGTATGGCTCGCCGCCGATGCCCGGCGACGGGGAGAGACAGTAGCCGACCTCCTTAACAAGCACTAAGGCTAGAACAACGTCTCGGGATCGATAAGTCCATTATGATGCGACGCGTCGTTTTGTTCTGCTTCGATGTCTTTTGCCAGGCCTTCTCACACTTGCATAGAATGAGCGAGTCGGCGGCATCACGCCATCATCATTATACGAATCGCATGCTCTATTGTCCTGGACGAGACCGGTCTCGCTAGCCGAAGGACGAAGGCCTGATTGTCAGATGTGACCGGCGTGGGGTCGATGTCACCGATGACTATGAAAGGCACCGTCATGATGGCCGGGCATACGGACTCTGCCCGTCCTCGCTCGAGGAAAGGCGTCTTCGCCAAAATCAGCAGGTCAGCTGCCTTCCCGCTCTCGATCCAGCCGCAAAGACTTTCGAAGGTCGCGAAGCCGATCGGCTCATAACCCAGCGCGGCGATATTGTCCTTGTGAATCTCCAACTCTGCTGGATCGGGCTCCACGACTGCAATGATTCCGCCGTTGGCCGGTGATCCGCTGTATGGGCCGAAAGTGACGTCAGCGCTGACTGGCTCCTCCTCGGAGGCTGGCAAGTAGATATCAAAGCGCGTACCTCGGCCAACAACCGAGGTGACGTCTAGGTATCCTGCGAGCGCGCTCACGTGCCTGTCAACTGCAGCAAGACCTAGCCCGGTCCCGCCGACGAGAGAGCGCGTGGTAAAAAAGGGCTCAAAGACATGCGGAAGTATCGAACTTGCGATTCCTGGGCCATCGTCGCTGATGGAGAGGAGAACGTAATCTCCAGGTCTCAAGGTGCCCTGAGCCAGCGGCTTGGTTTGGCACACCTGGGCGCGAGAAACGCTAACCTCGACGCGGCCCTCGTTCAAGACAGCCTCCGACGCGTTCTTGCACAGGTTCATGAGAATCTGCTGCATCTCGGTTGGGCTGCCCTCGACCACCGTTTGCCACTCGTTGATCTTGAAGTTCAACTGAACACCCGCACGAACTGTAACCCGCAGCAATGGCGCAAGATCCATGACAATTTCGGAGACGTTGAAAGGCACTGCAACGCGCTTGCGGTTTCGGCTGAGTGACAAGATCTGGTCAACGATCAGCTTGGCGCGGTGTCCAGCTAAGATGATTTGGTCGATGTGGTTCCGTATTCTGGAGGGGCGACGCACCAGACCTTGGGCAATTTCTGAATATCCGATTATTGCGCCTAAAATATTGTTGAACTCATGTGTGGCGCCGCTTGCGATCGTGCCGACGGTCCTCAGCCTTTCCACCTGCTCCCATCGACTCACCAGAAGGTCGCGTTCGGCATTTACACGTTGCATTTCAAGATGGTTGCTCAAACGCACAATGGCACTGGCAAGAACCCACAGGTCGCCTGCTGAGGGGAGTGAGCGATCTCGTTCAAAAACAAGGATGCAAACCACAGCCTGCTGATCGGAGGCCCTGCAAGCAACAATTTGACAAACACCGGAAGTGTCTAGGGCGGTGCGAACCATTTCCGCCGCCGGAACGACGCGAAACACTGGCCGTCCGGCGCGGACAAGTGAAACGACTTCATCAAGAAGCGCGACGTTCCAGACACGCATGCACGTGTTCGTCACAAAGCACTCGGTATGCCTGCTGAGACTCGGATCCACCTGAGCAAGCGCGCAGTGATCCGCGTCGAAAGCGCGTTGAACAAGTCTAAGCGCTGCTTCCGTTGAAAAGCGCGGCGACCCGTTCTTTGCTTTACTTTCGTTGAAGCGAGCTTCGATCTCACGCATTGCCTCTTCAAGCTCCAGCCGCCTTTCCAACCGGTTCGTCCGCACATGCAGCCTGAAGGCCCGAATGATCGCAAACAAGCAGAGGCATATGGACACCGAGCCAAAGAAAAGTCGTGTGCGCTGCGCTTGCGCGCTGGCCAAGCTGTAGTCTTTCAGATATTCGCGCTCCAGTTCGGCGGCCTTGGCGAACGTGTTAAAGGATGCGATCCGATCGGCTGCGCGGTCCACTCTCGACAACGCGGACAGGATAGCGCGGCCGTTGCGGACAACATCGTGGGTGGCTTGGTCCTGGCTCGGAGGAAGTCGGCTGAGAGACTGATCGATCTGTGATGCGAGGCTGAATCCCGGTAGTCTGGCCGAAAACTGAAGGATCAAATTGGAGAGTTCAAGCCTGTTGGACGGCGCCCCCTCAAGGCGATTAACCGAGCGAGCAAACCGTACGAGAGAGCTTTGCAGAAGCTCATTTTGCGCAGCCGCTGCCGAGATGGCAGCCTCCGTGTTCTCGACGGACTTTTTGAGCTGTGCAAGCAACCTGGAGTGCGCTCCGGAGCTCTCATCGGGCGAAATCTCGGCAAGGCGTTGCAAGTTTGTAACGTTCCTTTGCAATGCTTGGAGGGTAGAATCAACGGGGCGGAAGTCCAATACCATGTCGGTTCGAGCGCGGGCGACATCGCGCTGGAGCAATGCGTAGTTGATCTGAATCGTTCGCAGTTCACTTAGGACCGCCTCGTCGACCTGTGGGTCCTGCCTCTGTATCCCGAACAAGAGCGCAAACGAGGCCGCCAGGGCGATTACAAAAACGTTGTCGGTACTGAGCCTTTTTTCACAACGAAACGGCGTTTGATGCGCGGTGCGCGCCTTGCGAAAGTCCGATCTGAATTCTAGCTCCTCATTGCTTCGGTGTGCGGCCGGATGCTGCTGGAACAGGAAAACCATGTGTACCTCTCCCCTCATAAAGACGGCTTAGACACCGTCGCACTTTGCCCCCGTGGCCCCGCTGACCCTCCGTTGAATTTCGCGGCGATTAGACTTCGACCGTTCTCCGAACTCTGGCCACTCGCGAGCTCGACGCGAACGTGGAAACTGAAGGCACGGCGTTACGGCACGTGAGAAACTGGGCTATCCGTGAATGCTGATTTGATAGTTGTTGAGAAGGGAAGGCACCAATGCCAGGCTGACACCGCGTGACGGATTCAATCGAGATTTGCCTGTTTTCGCGCGGCGAGTCGAACCACGCCGATGTTGAAGGTACCGTTGAGTCTCGTCATAATGACGGCAGGAACCGAATACTCGTGAGCCTTCGTTGCGTCAGTCCGCTCAAGCCATCACGCACGCGGCAGAGCTAACTTCCGGCAAGAGTTTCATAGCTGGGCCAACAAATTGCGCTCTATGCCTGACCAGAGTAAGCAGGACGTACGTACGATCGGCATGATCCCCGAGGAGCGTTCGCACTTCATCTCTTATCCGGTGAAGGATAGCCCATTGAGCAGCTCACCATCGGTTATGAGATCGAGGCGACACACAAGGCGGGCAACCGGTCGCAGTATTCGGAACTGTCTTCCGAGAGATCATGGAGGGACAGACAAGCCGCACGCTGCAGCAGCCTGGGGATGACACCGGTCGGCCAGCCATTATGCCGCTAACCCGCTTGCGATCTCTGTGCATTGTATCTCCTGCGTGCAGCCCCTGCATTAAGCCAGCGTCGACGACCAGAGCCCATGTTCCACCAAACAAGGGTTAGCTTTCAAGAAGCTGATTGAACAAATTGATTGTTTGGATCGCACGCATCCGAACAATGGATGCAGCTAAATGCAGCGGCGGTTTTCGTTAGATGCGAGCGAGCGTCTCTTGGCAAGAACCACCGCGGGGCGCGGGCGAGGTGAGGGGCTGCACGCCAAGCGCGTCGGGACGGTCATCGAGGATCTGCGTGCGGGTTTGCAGCAGAAGATGTGCGCCGATCCTGCTCCACTGCATCTGCCGCTTGTTGGCGACCCGCTTGGAACGGCGTTGACGGTGGCCTTGACGAGGGCCGAAGAGATGCGATCTCCGGACCGCTAACGCTCGCCGTAATTAATCAGGCTGGCACTGTCGGAGGCGATGTAGGCCTGGTGAACTCGCCGATGGCGGTCAGGAACTTGCGCATGTTCGGCTAGCCTGTTTCGAGACCTTCCGCGTCGAATTGCAGGTCGGCGATTTCGTGACGGGCCCGATAGACGTCAACATGCCAGAGATGCCATTTGATCCTGCGCAGAGTTTCGAGCAGGTCCTGTCCGGTCTGCTCGTCCTGGTTTTCGAGCCCTTGCACGAACTGCCGAAGGACCCTGATGCGCACGGTGATATGGAACCAGTCGGCGATTCTTCCCCACCGTCGGTGATGAGGGTGATATCCTGATTGGCTTGGACGGGCTGCTTCTTGAGATGGTCGAGAATGCGCCGTTGCGGCTCGCGATCATAGCCATAGACGAAACCGATGTAGCGCGGAGCACCCTCTTCAGGCAGCGAGCGGCCTACGATCAGCTCGAAATTCTACTTCCGGTCGTTTGGTCGCGGATGAAAGTTCGATGCGGCTGCAGAACGCGTTTGCGATGGCCGCCCATCTTCCCGGCGCTACCGGAGCACGATAACGTTGCGACCATTTCACCACCGAAGAGACCGCAAAGCCAAAGCGCGACCAACCCGATCCAATTCTGCGCCGCCTAACTTCCATCTCGAACGGTGCGCGGAACGCCCGCGCGCCGGGTGCCTAACTAGCAGTGGCACTGGGCATGCCCTGTGCTCGGCTATTCGAGCTTCTCCAATGCCTGCCTAATGTCATCTCCGGCGTCCTCCGGCAACGGCAAAATAGGGCGCGGTGGCTGGACGTGCGCCAGACCGAGGTAGTCGGCGATGACGAACATAACGCGGAAGCTGCCGTAGTGTTTGAACAAGGTCCAGAGCGGCCCGAAAGCGCGGTTCAACCGACTGGACTCCACCGCGTCGCCGGACTGCGCTGCACGCGTCAGCGCAAGCGCCGGGACCGGCAGCAGACCTGCCGCAACGCTGTACCAGGTGTCACATCCGGCAAGCAGGGCATCCGCCGCGCCCCAATCGCCGCTGTATCCGATTGTGAACGTGTCAGGCGTCATCGACCGCAAACGTGCCAGTTCCCCCGCGTAATCGTCATTTGCCGCCAGAGGCATTTTCACCGCGACGATGTTGGACACCTCCGACAGCCGGGCGATCAATGCGTCGCTGAATGTGAAGCGCGTGGTGCTTGGATTGTTATATATGCACAAAGGCAATTCCCCCGCCTCGGCCACCGCGACGAAGTGCTGGAAGACTTCGTCCTCGTTCAGGGGAACGTAGGACATGGGTGCCAGGAGCAGGCCGTCAGCGCCAGCGGATTTGGCATCGCGCGCCAAAGCCTGAGCTTCATCGGTACGCAATGCACCCACACCCACGACAAGAGGCGTTTTGCCGCCGATGCATTCCACGGCAGCCTGAACGGCACGCTTGCGTTCTTCCCTGGTGAGGTAAGCATAACCGCCCGTGCTCCCCAGAAGGCCGATGGAGTCCGCTCCGGCGCGTTGAATACGCTCGAGAAAACGAGCCAGACCCTCGGTGTCGACATGCCCTTCCGCATCGGTTGGCGTAAGGGGGAACGCCGACAGGCCGCGAAACAAAGTCATCATCCATTCCTTTCGAAACTACATACGGGAAAGCAGCATACGCAGCCCGGCGAACGCGAAGAACATCGCCAACAGACTTTCGATCCAGCGGCGGCAGCGGCGATATAGAGCCACCATAGGCGGTGTGGAGAAGACAATGGCGTAGCCGCAGAATATCGTGACACTTAGGATGGCGCAGCCACCCAATATCGCCGCGATGCTTTGCCACGATGAATTCGGGCCGATCCCCAGCGTGACGAGCGCGATCCATGCCAGCACGGATTTTGGGTTCGCCAAATGCATCAAGAGGCCCTTCCTATAGAGCTCACCCCGCGAAAGAGCGACTTGGTCGGTCGATGCGCGCACCGCCAGCTTCTCGTCCGACGTAAGCGCCGACCGTCCCGCCCTGAAGGCGAGGAATAGCAGGTAAAGCCCCCCGAAAACCTGCAGAACGAGCAGTGCCTGGGCGTACCTGGCCAACAGGGCGGAGATGCCGGTGGAGGCCATAAAACCCCAAAAGATCGAGCCACTGACGACGCCGGAGGCAAGCATGAGCGCAGCACCTCTGCCGCGCGCCATCGCAACCCCCATAATGCGCATGTTGCTCGGGCCGGGGCTCCCCGCGGCAATGACATATGCAGCAAAGACGATGAGCAACTGATGGAGATCGACATTCATTCTCTCAGCCCTTGATAATCTCGATCGGATCGATCGCGCCGGATGCCCCGGGCGGCCAGCGATCCGCTCGCTCGACCGGAAACCTCATCCGGCGATGGCAATTTCTTGGCTCGCGATTTTGCAGCCAGGCATCAAGGCATTCAGCCCTCCGACCATGGCATCCGTCGCCTCTGCCAATGCATCGTCCGGCATGGTCTCCAACGCCTCCAGTACGAACCACATCCGGCCTGTTAGGGTCTTCAGGCGGGTTCGAGTGCCCTGTCGCCAGTTCCAGCGTCGGCAGGTGACGCCAATGTCGTCGCGCCAGATGACCTCACCGGGCAAGGGAGGATCGTTGACCGCCTCTCCATTCATCATGGTGTCGAACGTCTCACTCCCGTCAGCGATCGTCAGGTGGGGTCTTCCGACATAGGCGTCAAAATTCTCTCCACCCACCGGGACTGCGTATTTCAGGCTGATGGCGTTGTAGAGATCGACGATCGGGTTGATCGTCGAAAGAGTGCCGTCTTTCAGAACCCGCTTTCTGAGGGCCTGGGCTGAGCACGGCGTACGGTTAGGCTTCGCGCCAAAGACGACGTAGGCGTCGGACCAACTCGCCAGATGAGCTTCTGCCCAAGCCGGGCCATCCGCCAACGCGCAATCGCAGGCTTCACCAAGCAATCGGGGATCGAAACGTCCTTCTCCAGCTGAAGTGGCATCGACGTAGACGCTCACGGCTCTAAATCCCGATGCAATATTCTTAATTCGACCGTCGATGATGGGACCCTCAAACATCCAGGCAACTCCATCAGTTCGAGCGCAAGCAATCCATGACCGGCGCGACCAGTCACGATCGCTTCCCTGACTGCAAGCCAATATTGCAGTTCACTGGTCCAAACTAAACTGCCACTTTTGGAGATTTTAATTGGTCCAGTATAAGGAGGGTTCTCGCAGCACGGGAGCGACGCGTCGAATTTATCAATCCCTGATCAAGCAGATCCAGGCCGGAGTGTACGGGTGTCGGTGACGCCACCCAGTTCTCCGCAAGCAAGCGGCCCACAAGTTCCCATGATCCGGTCATGCTGTTGTGAACCCTAGGGCATTATCGTGATGCCAGCGCCACCATGGTGGCGTCGTACTGTTTGAAACCCCCCGATTGTTACCGCGGTTTTGCTTGACGCGCGCGATGACCTTAGCTGAGGCCTAGGATGAAGCGCCGATTGGAGGGACGGATCGACCGCGCGTTAGATGCGTAAAGCGTCGTAAACCGCTTGATGTCTGCGGTGTCGACCTCGACCGGTTCCATTGCAACCATCCACTCCACGTTTTCGGTGCAGGGCGGAGTCGTTAATGATCCCTCATAGGTCCAGTAGCCGAGCGAGGCTGGCAAAAGCCCGTTGGGATCGAACTCGTCAACTGCCATCTCCTCGCCGGGCCGGGCCGGAAAGACCTTGGCGAGACCGGCAAAGCTGATATTTGTCGCGCCAGGCGTAAGAAGGGCGCTCAGCACACCCAGAGTATCGCTCTTTGTGTCTTTATGGACAAAATGCGCTTCCATCGGGAAGCTCATGCCCGCCACGTGATGCTCGCTCGGCGCGTGGAAATGCAACTGTGCCAGTTGGTAGACGCGATCCCCGCGGGTCAAGGTGCTGCCTTCCGGCATGTTGATTTGAATGGTGTGGCCGTTGTTCACCATCCTGCCGCCGCCCTTGAGCCAACTGATGTCGATGCGCGGTATATCCGCCTTTACCGTGCCGGCGATGTCGATGGGTGACTGCTGCCTGCCCGCCGAACAGGCGAAATTTCTCGTGTCCAGATCGGCCCAATGCTCCGGCCCGACCGAGCCGCCATATCCCCAATGGGCGCTGGCCGCACGCGCGGTCTGGGCGCAGATCGGGCACACGCCCAGCGCGATGAATGCTCTAATCAGGTTACGACGATGCATATTGCCTCGCTCCTTGATGCGAACCTTATGTCCTTGCTTCCAATTGGTGCAGTCAAGGCACAGCCGCAAGGGCGGGCGTAGGTTGAGCCGCGCCACCAGCGTACACGCCAGCCAGTCCTCGTCGAACTGGTAAACTGGAAGAAGCGTCGCCGCCGGCGATCGTTGGAGGCTACGCTCGCCGGTCCGTGGAAATGGCTGGCGACGTGGCTCAGATTCACCGTGCCGCCGCTGATCAGGCCAACAACCAGCACAGCCGGCGTCGCCGGTCCGGCTGTTACTCGGCGGTATGTGGCGCGTAACGTTGAAGCGGGAATGTCGGGCAGGCAGTGCATTGCAAAGGATCCCCTCTTTGGCGAGACGAATTCCTCCATTCCAACTGATTCCCGACCTCTCGGCCACCCACTGTGTAGCCTGCCCGCCACGCTCTCCAAGACCATAAAGGCATGGATAAAACGCGCGAATACGCCTTGGAAAGCAGGTCTCAAAGGGCAAGGGGGCCTTCCATCTGGAAAATGCCAAGCAAAGCTCGCGTTCGGACGATCCATGCGGTTGCCAGGCTGGCTGCCTCCGGTCAGGCGAGATCCGGATCCTTCCGCGAGGATAGCTGTAAACGTCCACAGGCTGCATCGCTGTGCGCTTTGCCCTTCGATGGCGGGAACACAACCCGCACGGAGGCGACGAATGATTCAGCTGATCACACCTGGCCTCTACAGCGAATTCGCAGGCGAGCTCAAAGAGATGCACGGGCTCAGATATCGGGTTTTCAAGGAGAGGCTCGATTGGGAAGTTCAGACCGGAGGCGAAATGGAAACAGACACCTTTGACGACTTGAAGCCTGTCTATCTGCTGCTCAAGGGATCCGATTGGCGAATTCGTGGCTGCGTGCGCCTCTTGCCAACCACTGGGCCGACCATGTTGCGCGACACATTCCCGGCGCTGCTGGGTGAAGCTGTGGCGCCCGCGAGTCCCGACATATGGGAAAGCAGCCGTTTCGCGCTCGATTTGCCCCCATCAACGCCCAAGGCGGCAGGCGGCCTTGCCCAAGCAACCTACGAGCTCTTCGCCGGCATGATCGAATTCGGCTTGGCTAACAATCTCACCCGGATCGTGACGGTGACCGATACGCGTATGGAACGGATCCTTCGCCTCGCAACGTGGCCATTGTCGCGTATCGGAAAGCCGCAGCCCGTCGGCAAAACGGAGGCGGTGGCCGGGTTTCTCGAGATCTCTCACGCCAGCCTGTTGCGCATCCGCTGGAGGGGACGTCTGAATGGGCCGGTACTGTGGCGACCGATTCTCGGCCTGCCGCACGGCCCATGCGGATAGCTAAGACGTGGTGCGTGGCCCCAGGGATCGGAAGAGGGTTTGCTTCTCGTCGCCGAAAGGAGTCATTGCGTCCGGCCTGGAGAAGCAAACCGAGGAATGATGCATGAAGCAGCGTCCGCACAATTGAACGGCGAGATCAAAGAGTGCGCTGGGACTACCCATTCGCACTCGGCCCAAGTATTCCCCGTCTCCTCCGGCCGGCTTGCATGCTATTAACGCAGGTGAGGGCGCCGGCCATGATATGCGCAGCCCGTTGAAGGCGGAAGCGTACGCCCCGGTTCACATCACCCGCATTGGACTGAGGTTTAGTTCATCCATGGCGTGGATGATGGCTATCCCAACAATCAATTTTACCGAACTGACTGGATTCCATTAGAAGAATCTAACTGAGCGCATGCCGGGCGGCGTCCCTCGTCTGCGTCGGCTAAGGCTGCCGGGAAGAATTCGGAGAAGAACATGTGCGGAATTGTTGGCATCGTTGGGCAACAGCCGGTGTCGGAACGCCTGGTCGACGCATTGAAGCGTCTGGAATACCGCGGCTATGACTCGGCCGGCATTGCGACGATCACCGAGGGCACCTTGCACCGCCGGCGCGCGGAGGGCAAGCTCGTCAATCTCGAGAGGAGGCTCAAGGAAGAGCCGCTGGGTGGTACCATCGGCATCGCCCACACCCGCTGGGCAACCCATGGGCCACCGACGGAACGCAATGCACACCCGCACTTCACGGATGGTGTGGCCGTCGTCCATAACGGCATCATCGAGAATTTCGCCGAACTGAAGGACGAATTGGCGGCGACGGGAGCCGAGTTCCAGACCGACACCGACACTGAGGTCCTTGCGCATCTCTTGGCAAGGCACCGCCGGGAGGGCATGAGGCGTGGTGAGGCGGTGCATGCCATGCTGAAAAGCGTCAGGGGTGCCTACGCGCTTGCCATCCTCTTTGAGGATGATCCGTCGACCATCATTGCGGCGCGCAATGGACCACCGCTGGCGATCGGTCACGGCGACGGCGAGATGTTCCTGGGCTCCGACGCGATCGCGCTTGCTCCATTCACGAATGAAATCACCTATCTCATTGACGGTGACTGGGCCGTTGTCGGCAGGACGGGCGCTGATATCTTTGATTACGACGGCCACCCCGTCGCGCGTCCGCGCCAGACCTCCGTGGCCGTGGCCACTCTGGCCAACAAGGGCAGCCATCGCCACTTCATGGAGAAGGAAATCCTCGAGCAGCCCGAGGTCATCGCCGATGCGCTCGGTCATTATATCAATTTCATCGAAAATGGTGCCGATGCGGTTTTTGGCATCGACTTCGCCAAGATCCCGAGCTTGGCGATCTCTGCCTGCGGCACCGCATATCTCGCCGGGCTGATCGGAAAATACTGGTTCGAGCGCTATGCGCGCCTGCCGGTCGAAATAGATGTTGCATCCGAATTCCGCTATCGCGAGATTCCGTTGTCGCCGCAGTCTGCGGCTCTGTTCATTTCACAGTCGGGCGAAACCGCCGATACGCTGGCATCGCTGAGGTACTGCAAGCAGCTTGGGCTGAAAATTGGCGCTGTCGTCAATGCGCGCGAATCGACCATCGCTCGGGAGGCCGATGTGGTCTTTCCGATCCTTGCCGGCCCAGAGATCGGCGTCGCCTCCACCAAGGCCTTCACCTGCCAGCTAGCCGCTCTTGCCGCACTCGCCATCCACGCAGCCAAGGCCCGCGGAACCGTGACCGAAGATGAGGTGCAGGCGCTCGTCGAGAGCCTCACCGAAATGCCGCGCCTCATGAGGCAGGTACTGGACAGCATCCAGCCGGAGATTGAGCTTCTGTCGCGCGAACTGTCAAAGTGTCATCATGTCCTTTATCTCGGCCGTGGCACAAATTTCCCACTGGCGATGGAGGGTGCGCTGAAGCTCAAGGAGATCTCCTACATCCACGCCGAAGGCTATGCGGCGGGTGAATTGAAGCACGGTCCTATCGCATTGATAGACGAGAACATGCCAGTGATCGTCATCGCGCCATATGATCGCTTTTTCGACAAGACCGTCTCCAACATGCAGGAAGTGGCCGCCCGCGGAGGGCGCATTATCCTTATCACCGATGGAAAAGGGGCATCCGCATCGAAACTCGATACGATGCACACGATCGTGCTGCCGGCCACCGACGAGATTATCGCGCCGATGATCTTCTCGCTGCCGATACAGCTTCTTGCGTACCACACGGCGCTCTTCATGGGCACAGATCTCGACCAGCCACGCAACCTGGCAAAATCAGTCACCGTCGAATGATGTTACGCCTTCATTAGTCGCAACGCTCGCCCATTCGGAAAAAACTCCAAGCACTTCAACCGGCGCTCAAGCGCGCCGCTACCGCCTTGCCGTTATTTGCTGGAGCATGCCGTTTAGCGACGATTGGTTATCCCTTTGGCCTCCCCTCACACTGCTTGGCTGTGCCTACGGGCAAACCCGGTCGAGAAAAGCATCGAATACGCAGCAATAGCGCTAACCACAAAGCGATCCTCCTGCCGCATGCGGATAAAACCCTTCGCTGTCCACTACTTCGTCCTCGCTCGATGATTGCGGCTCGCCGCGGTCTTCGTCGGTGAGACGGTTGCCCTTTGACTTTGCCAGGCGGCCAGCTGCGATGTGCGGGCTGTAGGAATCCCGTGTAACCTCGTTCTAGATCTAACGCTCACCGATAGGCCCGGCCAGTCGCAAGAGGACCGGGCGATGATCGGACACTTCCAGGAACCGCTCGATGGTTCGGTCGAGCGCGAGGATCATGAAATAGATTGGGCGAGATAAAGACATGGTCGATCAGCGACTTGAAGGGCGCCTTGACGCAGGTGATTTGCTTGTCCGAAGCATCCTGCGCGGCGAGCGCGGTCAGGCCGGCGGCGGTCAGCGCGGTCTCCGGAAGCCAAGGTTGCATTGAGTCGCCGCCGATTCAGTCGTTATCGAAGCTGGGATACTGGGCGAGTTCGGCGATTGCTTCGGCGATCACGCGCCCACCAATCTGCCGGCGGCCTCCACCGTGTCGCCGGACTGCGCCGCACGCGTCAGCGCAAGCGCCGGGACCGCCAGCAAACCTGCCGCAACGCTTTACCAGCTGTCACTCCCGGCAAGCGGGGCATCGGCGGCGCCCTAATCGCAGCTGTATCCGATTGCAAACGTGTCAGGGCTTATCTGCCGCAGGCGTGGCAGGTCCCCCGCATAATCGTCATTCGCCGCCTGAGGCCACCGAGATGAAGCTCTTCCTCCCGTTAGAATGAACGTTCGAAACGGAGGATGCCGCCGACACTGCTCTTTTTGTTGGCATTAGCCCAGCTAATGGAAGGGTCGACCTTGCCGACGGCGAAGTCGCCGTAGCGGTCGTAGTCGAGTTCGGCTGTAATTGTGAAATCTGCAAGAAACGCATAGGCAACGTTTGCAGCGACACCATAGTTCCTGAGATGATCACCTGAGAGCTGAAGATTCAACGAAGTTGTCTCATTGAGCTTGTAAGTGGCGCCGGCCCAGAAAGCCCAGTTACCGCCCCAACTTTTGTAGAACCCGCGACCATGAGCGTCGATTGCGTTAGTGACGTCATCGTTGAGCTTGCCGCTGGAGCCGTAGCCGAACATTCCGAATAGCGAGAGTTGGTCGGTAACATCGACGTCGATGCGGACCTTGCCGGCGACCGATTCGTAGTTGCTATCATAAGCGACAACGCCGGTGATCGCGCCCCAGTGTTGTGTGTATTTCACTCCGCCGACTAGGTGCGGAACGTAGCTGTCGATGGTGCCGACCAGGCCCGAGCCTTCTTCGAGTGAAACCACAGCCGAAAAGCCGTTACCGGCGTCAAAGTAGTACTGAACCACATTAGTATCGAAGGCGCCGTACGGGATAAGCATCTGATTGAGCACGTCGCCCGCGTAGCCAATAAACATGTCGAAGGCGGACCAGTCCTTGCCAACTCGGAGGCCACCAAGCTGAACCCAGGCGAAAGTCAACGTGATGCCTTGGCTGAAGGCATAGTATCGAGGACTGTCCGAACCGGAATAGGCGGTGTGCTTGCCGTAGGTCATGCGGGTCTCGATGTAGGTCTGCAATGTACCGAGTTCGGTCTCTTGCCCTGTCCAAGTTTTGAATGTGAAGCGCGTGTGGTTTTGCCATATGCCCTGGGCCTCGCCAGTCTTCACATCCGTGGTTCTGGCTTGGTCATACGATACGACATCGCCGAGGCCGATGTCGTAACGGACATAGCCGCCGATGCGCAGGCAGGTCTCGGTGCCGGGGATGTAGTAGTAACCAGCGCCGTAAACGTCGCAGATCTTGACGTATTCAACGGGCTCAGGCTCGGCCAGGACGATGGCGTCGGCGGCTCGGGCACAGGAAACGGCGATCAGGGCCGCAGCTGAGCCGAGCAGGAGGCTCCTGATGTTCATTCTTGATCTCCGTTCAAATATTGAAGAAGGGGACGTCAACGAACGAGCCAGCCCTTCCTGTCCCCAGAATCGAAAACGATTCACATCGCGCTGCGCCTATCGCAGTGTGACACGCGGATCATAATAATTATTCAACAACAGGGGCGATGAAGCTGAAATCATACTTCCACACGATAAGTTGTTGTTCTCATATCACCTGCTTGAAATGCCCGGGGAGGAATCAAACACTTCCGATTCGATCGCCATGATTATCTCCGATAGCTGCGGGCGTACCGTCACAACGGCTTCGAAAATCACCCCGCAAGTGACGTGCCAACCTCACGACCAAGCTACGATTGACACTCAAGTTTGCCGTCGGACCTTGGTTTGCGTTTCCTTTTTTGCTCTGAGGGTCAAGCTGAGCACGAAAAGCAAATGTTCGGACATGGTTCGTCTGTTCGCTTCGCGACAGTATCGTTCAATGGCGATATCTTTTGTTTGTTTTGAGCCTCGACATTGTTGACATCATGCGAGTGCACCGCTCGGTACGTCAGCCGAGATGCCCCACTGATGCCGACATGCCTAGGCGTAAGCGTCCTCGTTAGGGCGAAGGGCCAACCTCGGCGGTGGCGAGGTGCACCAGCTTTCCAGCTAGTCCGGACAAAGTGGTTCGGAAAGGCGGGAAGGTCGAGACGAGCCGTTGTAAGCCCCTCTCTGAATCGGAAGCCGTGCATGGGCCATTTTTGTTTTTACGGAAGCACATGCGAATTCGCTCGATTGTCAGTTGCGAGCGATGCTTGAGTTGCGCTTTACTCCGGCGCTTTGCCGGGCCACAGGAGCGCGATTTGTCGGTGATCATGCGCCTGGCGTAGCGCTACTTTCTAAATTGGTTCATCAGGCTTGCAGCCTTGGCAGGGGCGGACCTGGACGGTCTCCTCGAGCACAATTCCCGCTCTGACAGACGGTGCGCCACAGGCAAAGCCTCGTGCCGGCAATTAATACGACGAACTCATCGAGATGCCAGGTATCGCTACGTGACGCCGTCTTACGCACCAGCCGGCGAGCAAAAGTCTGGTCCCAACGCCGAATCGACTGGTCGGATGGGGCATGCTGCGTTCCATCGGACGCTGAAGGGAGGGGATAGGATAGGATAGTAGCACCAAACGGTGTGCGGGAAAGTCTCGACGGGAAACCCATGGCGCTTGTCGCTGACCAGCGCGTGCTCATACCATCGCTGTCCAGCCAAGGCTGAATGGAGCTATCGCTGCGAAATAATCGGGCCCAAAGCGGACCGGACTGATATAGCGCAAAGACACAGGAGAGCGCAGTGGTAAGGATGGAAGGCAACAACATGGGACGGTAACTGTTGCAGACCACAAAACATCGCGAAGCCCGCCTGCCTTGGTACACCATCTATCCGACTGTCGCGGAGTTCTCTGGGGCGGTCGGCGCCGACGCTTATGAGGAATGGCTCAGGAACCTACCGGCTAACGATCCGGCGTCACTCTACTTGCACGTTCCGTTCTGCCGATCAAAGTGCTGGTATTGCGGCTTCCCCACCACCATCACCCGCCATGATGCGCCGATCGTTAATTATCTGGCGGCGCTGCGTGACGAGATACGTTTGGTCTCGGAGCACGCGCCGCAGGCGCTGCCCGTGAGCGATGTGCATTTCGGCGGCGGAACGCCAACTCTCATGGGGCCAGTTGAGTTCCTCGCCCTGACGGAATTCCTGCGCCGCCACTTTGCGCTTGCGGAAACAGCTACGATCGCCGTCGAGATCGATCCACGCACGTTCACGGCCGATATGGCCGAAGCCTTGCAAGCAGCCGGCGTGAACCGCGCGAGCCTCGGCGTGCAGAGCTTCGATCCCATTGTTCAAAAAGCGATCAACCGGGTCCAGAGTGAGGCGCAGACGGCGGCTGCCGTCGAAATGCTGCGTCGGCATGGAGTGACAAGCATCAACTTCGACCTCATCTTTGGTCTCCCGCATCAAACGGTGCAGTCTTGCGTCGAGACCACGAGGGCGGCGGTCGCCATGCGCCCCAACCGGCTTGCGGTGTTCGGCTACTCGCACATTCCGTCCTTTATTAAGAATCAGCGCCTCATCCAGGAGGCATCGCTTCCGGGCAGCGCTGCCCGCGCCGAACAGGATGCGGCCATTGCCGTGACGCTGATTGCCGCCGGCTACCGAGAGATCGGGCTCGACCATTTCGCCTTGCCGGACGACGATCTCGCGCTGGCACAGAAAACCGGTCGCCTGCGGCGCAACTCGCTGGGCTACTCGGCCGACACCTGCAAAACCCTGATCGGTTTCGGCGCGTCGGCTATCGGGCGTGTCGGCGAGGGCTACGTCCAGAACGAGGTTACACGGGATTCCTACTGCCGGCACATCGCAGCTGGCCGTCTGGCGACGTCAAAGGGCTACCGTCTCACCGAGGAAGACCGCGCGCGAGCCGCAATCATCGAGCGACTAATGTGCGATCTCGAGGCCGATGTGCCGGCAATCTGTGCCGCCCACGGATCTGATCCGATCCATTTTCTCGATTCAGCCGAACGCTTGGCGATGCTTGCCAAGGACGGGATTGTGGACATCGAAAAGGGTTTTGTCCGCGTACGGCGGCAGCATCGCTTTGCGATGCGCGTTGTCGCTGCCGCATTCGACGCTTTTCTCGACCGGGTTGCCCGCTGAGTCAGCCAAATAAGTGTGAGGAGGCCAAGGCGACGCCGAAGCGAAATTTGACGCCCATGCGGTTTCCTTTCTTCGAGGTCACGATTTCACAGCCTTCGCCGGCGTAGCAGGCCTCAAGCGGCTTCCCGCCCTCGAAGAAAGCCACGAACGATCAGTCGCCGACACCTGTGAACAAGCCGTGTGCGACATTGCAATCATCCATTTATTGGCTCAACTGCCCACATGGCCGTGAATGAACTGGATTTGTTGGTTTTCCAGATGGCAGTGGAAAGCGTCCGCTCACTCTGCTTGAGCTTCAATGACAAAGCGGCGGAGATAGCCGCGAGGAGCCGCGGAAACCTGCTTTTCGATGTGCGGATCGATGATGACGCCGAGGTCCAACGGCTCGCAGCCATCCGATATCGAGGCGGGCAGATTGGTGTGCTGGCGTTGGACAGACAAGGCCTTATTAGCCGCTACTGCGTCGTCGACGATACCTTCTCCCGCTTCATTGCACCGTTGGAGAATTGGACCAGCATGCCGGTGTCAATGCAGGCCAAAATCGATGTCACTCACCATGCCGGCCTCTTCCTAGGCGCGTTGCGAAATGCCGGTCATATGCTTGGCAACTAGGGCTGGCGGAACGCATCTGTGGATCTTTGCATCCGCCTGGGCGTTTGAGCCGGCGGCTCATCGAGGTTCTGCAGCGCGCGGATGTGCCACGGCCGGGGTGATAGCCGCCTCTGCCCAACAGATCGCCGGCGAGGGCTTGTCGGACAATGAATGTCGTCAATTCACCGTCCGAGAAATGGTGTCTGGCTCACAAGAAGCACAGCGAATTGAGACTGAAACGCAGTCCAGCTGGGAAACCCAGCGCGAAGGCCGGAAGGTAACTTATCTGCGATAGAGGCAACGGGAAGGCGCCTTCCACTTATAAGGCAGCGCCCAATATGTCGGTACTCGCCTGAGGAATTCCCATGGCGGGCAGGGCTACCTCGCGATCCGATCTCGATAGGCTTGTTGTACCTCAGACCGGACTCGATGTTCAGAATTTCCTCAGCGGCTTGCCCGCACGCCACCGCCGCTCCCCGACCACGTGCTCACGATAGGCACGACCGATAGTCCCCTCCGACTTAGCAGTCCTCGGGAATGCGCGAATATTGATACACCTCGAAGGAGAGCAACGGCGCGCCAAACAGCCTCTCATCGCACCAAGTCGTACATAGGGCGCATTCCTGTTCCGGCCGTCCCGGGCGATGCTCGATCCATCTCTCCAGAACAGCGGAGCAAGCCAGTGACGCCCACGAAGCTTCTGATTGGGCAGATCGCCATTGTGTTCGCCATCGTTCTCCTCGGCGTGTGGGCTGCCACGCAATGGTGCGCTCATATGCTAGCCTTTCAGGAACAACTCGGCGCGCCATGGTTTGTCGCGGCTGGCTGGCCGATCTACGAGCCGTGGAAACTGTTGGAATGGTGGTTCCAATTCGATGCCTATGCGCCCGAGGTATTCGACAAGGCGGGCATGCTTGCGGGCACCAGTGGATTCATGGGCTGTGCCGCTGCGATCGCTGGTTCCCTCTGGCGCGCGCGCCAGCGCGGCTTGGTCACCACCTATGGCTCCTCTCGATGGGCGGCGACGCGGGAGATCGAGAAAGCAGGGCTGTTTCAGCCGGCAGGCGTCTTCCTCGGCAAACTGAAGGACCGGTATCTGCGTCATGACGGGCCTGAGCACGTCATGGCCTTTGCGCCGACACGTTCCGGCAAGGGCGTCGGACTGGTTGTCCCAACCCTTCTCTCCTGGTCCGGCTCGGCCGTCATTCACGACATCAAAGGCGAGAACTGGCAGCTGAGCTCCGGCTGGCGGTCGAGGTTCTCGCATTGCCTTTTGTTCAATCCGACTGATCCGCGATCGGCCCGCTACAACCCGCTGCTGGAGGTACGCAAAGGTTCGGACGAGATTCGCGATGTCCAAAACATCGCCGACATTCTAGTCGATCCGGAAGGCGCGCTGGAGCGGCGGAATCATTGGGAGAAGACCAGTCATTCACTCCTGGTGGGCGCTATCTTGCACGTGCTCTACGCCGAAGAGGAAAAGACTCTTGCCCGCGTCGCCACCTTTCTCTCGGACCCGCAACGCTCGTTTGCCGCGACTTTGCGGCGAATGATGACGACCAACCATCTCGGCGCGGCCAATAAGCCTCAGGTCCATCCCGTCGTGGCCTCGGCGGCACGAGAGGTGTTGAACAAATCGGAGAACGAACGTTCAGGCGTCCTCTCGACCGCCATGTCTTTTCTCGGCCTCTACCGTGATCCGACCGTGGCGGCGGTAACATCGGACTGCGACTGGCGCATTGCCGATCTGATGGATGCGGAGTGGCCGATGTCGCTCTATCTGGTCGTGCCGCCATCGGACATCTCGCGCACCAAGCCCTTGGTGCGACTGATCCTGAACCAGATCGGCAGGCGGCTGACGGAGCGCCTCGAGGGTGACCCAAAGAAGAGCCGCAAGCATCAACTGCTGATGATGCTGGATGAGTTTCCGGCGCTCGGTCGCCTCGACTTCTTTGAGACCGCGCTCGCGTTTATGGCCGGTTACGGAATTCGTGCCTACTTGATCGCGCAATCGTTGAACCAGATCTCCAAAGCGTATGGCGACAACAACGCTATTCTGGACAACTGCCATTTGCGAATTGCCTTTTCCTCCAATGATGAGCGCACGGCCAAGCGAATCTCGGACGCGCTTGGCACGGCCACGGAACTCAGATCCATGCGCAACTATGCGGGCCACCGGCTGGCACCTTGGCTCTCGCATGTCATGGTGAGCCGCCAGGAAACCGCCCGCCCGCTGCTGACACCGGGCGAGGTGATGCAATTGCCGCCCGCGGACGAACTGGTGCTGGTTTCGGGATTGCCCCCCATCCGGGCCAAAAAGCTGCGATACTATGAGGATCACAATTTCACCGAGCGGGTGCTGCCTTCGCCGGTGTTGCGCGACGGACCCTACGCGGACTGCCCGATGTCGCGGCCGGACGATTGGACTGGGCAAGTACGCGGCGTCGACCGTCGTCTTGCGTCCGACGATGAAAGCGCTGGCGCCGCGCATGCGGACGAGGGAGGTGTTCAGCAGCAGCGCCATCCTGGCCTACCCGAAGAACATACCGCCGTCACGCAGGAACCGGACCAGGACGATCTGTCCAGACCCGCAGACGATGATAGCGAGGCGATGGCGGACAAGCGCGTCATGGACCGGATCTCCACCGTCGCAGGTGCCTATGGCATCAACGAGGGAAGGGGCGATGATAAGGATATCGTCCCCGGCTTCTGAACGCTTTCCGCAGCTCGAGCGTATCTCAGCGTAGATAACGGCCGTAAGCAATTTTGGGCATCTCGATAATGCTTGTTCCGCCGCCGGCCCGCCAGCGCCGGCCAGTTGGAACAAGCGCATGAAGCCCCACCGCATTCGTCACCAGTTTCTGCTCGAACCGGAATTGAGCGAGAAGCTGGACAACCTCAGCCGCGATCCCTCGACCACAAAATCCGCGGTCGTCGCGAAGGCCGTAGAAGCTTTCATCGAGCGGCGTGGCGAGAATGAACTCGATCGGCGCTATGGCATGAGGCTGGACCGTCTTTCCCGCGACCTCAGTCACGTCAGGCGCGATGTCGACATGACATTGGAAAGCTTGGCGCTCTTCATCCGCTTTTCGATCACGCTTCATGCCCACACGCCTGTTCCGGACAAGGCGACACAGGCGATTGCTCAGGAGCGTTTCGACAAATTCGTCGAGCAGGTCGGTCGCCAGATCGCATCGGGGAAACGCTCGCTTGGCAAAGACAATGGCGGAGGAGGGGAAGGATGAGCGCTCATCCAGAGGCCGACCACCGACGCCGCGCCATGCTGCGCACCGCCATGGGTCCGACGATCACTGAGGCGCTGGCCGATCCATTGGTCATCGAGGTGATGGTCAATCCCGATGGCGCGCTGCGGCTCGACCGGCTGGGAGAAGGCCGAATCGATACGGCCGTGCATATGCATCCTTCCGAGGCGGAACGCATCATCCGCCTAGTCGCTTCCCACGTGCGTGCCGAGGCGCATGCGGACAATCCGATTGTCAGCGCCGAATTGCCATCGGGCGAACGCTTCGAGGGACTGCTGCCGCCTGTCGTGCTGGCGCCTTGCTTTGCCATCCGCAAACCAGCCGCAAAGCTCTACACGCTGGCCAACTATGTTGCGGATCGCATCATGTTGCCGCTGCAGGCCGATGCGTTGATAAAGGCAGTCCGAGAACGGCGCAACATCCTTGTCGCCGGAGGCACGTCGTCGGGTAAGACGACGCTTGCCAATGCGCTGCTGGCCGAAGTCGCCGAATGCGACGAGCGAGTGATCCTCATCGAGGACACCCGCGAACTGCAATGCGCAGCAAAGGACTGCGTTGCCCTGAGAACCAGGCGGGGCTCGGTCACACTCGCCGATCTCGTGCGCTCGACGCTCCGGCTCCGCCCCGACCGCATCATCGTCGGTGAAGTCAGGGGCGCGGAAGCGCTGGACATGCTCAAGGCATGGAACACCGGGCACCCCGGCGGCATCGCCACGGTTCATGCCAATTCGGCGCGCTCTGCCCTCTATCGCATCGAGCAGCTTGCACAGGAAGCTGTCGTCACCGTGCCGCGCCGCCTCATCGCCGATGCCATCGATCTCATCGTCTTCATCGCGGGGCGCGGCTCGTCGCGCCGCATCGATGCAATCGCTGAGGTCACAGGTCTCGACGGCAGCGGCGACTACGCCGTCACCCCACTCACGCCTCCGCAACTCCAGCAACTCTGAAAGGCCCCCTTATGCGCAAGAAGCTCCGCTTTCTTTCGTTTGCCGCGCTCGCGTTTCTTCTCACAGTTCCGGCGCACGCTGCCGGCTCCGGCATGCCTTGGGAACAGCCGCTGCAGCAGATCCTGGAATCGGTGCAGGGACCGGTCGCCAAAATCGTCGCGGTGATCATCATCATCACCACCGGCCTGACCCTTGCCTTCGGCGATACTGCAGGCGGTTTCCGCCGGCTGATTCAGATCGTCTTCGGCCTGTCGATCGCCTTCGCCGCATCGAGCTTCTTCCTCTCGTTCTTCTCCTTTGGCGGCGGGGCGCTCGTCTGATGGCCGCCGGAGTGCAACATATCGAGGGCTTCGAGGTTCCCGTTCACCGGGCATTGACTGAACCGATCCTGCTTGGCGGCGCGCCGCGGGCGGTGGCGATCCTCAACGGCACGGTGGCTGCGGCCATCGGACTAGGCTTGCAGCAATGGATTGCCGGGCTAGTGCTCTGGCTTGGCGGCCACACGCTCGCGGTCTTTGCCGCAAGGCGCGATCCCGACTTTGCCAGCGTGCTTGTCCGTCACCTTCGCCTGAGGGGATGGCTCGCATGCTGAACCTTTCGGAATATCGCGGCAAGGCCGACCGGCTTGCCGACCATCTGCCCTGGGCAGCACTGGTGGCGCCCGGCATCGTGCTCAACAAGGACGGCAGCGTTCAGCGGACTCTTCGGTTTCGCGGGCCCGATCTGGAAAGCTCGACCGAAGCCGAACTCATCGGCATCTGCGCCCGGGCCAACGATGCGCTTAGACGCCTTGGCTCCGGCTGGACATTGTTTTTCGAGGCCGAGCGCATCGAAGCGCTGGGCTATCCGTCCTCGCGTTTCCCGGACGCGGCGTCATGGCTGGTTGATGAAGAACGGCGTGCTGCCTTCGAAGGCAAGGTCGCGCATTTCGAGAGCCGCTATCACCTGACCTTGCTGTCCATGCCGCCACCGGACGCCCAGGCGCGGGCGGAAAGCGCGCTCGTCGACAAGCATCATTCAGAAGGCGAAAGAGACTGGCGCCAGGAGATGGCGCGGTTCCGTGACGAGACCGACCGTGTGCTGGATCTTCTGTCGGGCTTCATGCCCGAAGTGCGTCCGCTCGATGACGCCGAGACGCTGACATACCTGCACGACACGATCTCGACCCGCCGCCATCCGGTCGCCGTGCCGGAAACGCCAATGTATCTGGACGGCATCCTGGTCGATGTGCCGCTTACCGGCGGCTTGGAGCCGATGCTGGGTGAGCAACATCTTCGCACACTTACCATCCTCGGCTTTCCGAACCTCACCCGGCCCGGAATCCTCGATGCCCTCAATCATCAGGATTTCGCCTATCGCTGGATGACGCGCTTCATTCCGCTCGGCAAGACCGAGGCCACCAAGACGCTGACCCGCTTGCGCCGGCAGTGGTTTGCCAAGCGCAAATCGATCGTCGCAATCCTGCGCGAGGTTGTAAGCAACGAACCCGTTCCGCTCATCGACAGCGACGCCGACAATAAGGCGCTCGACGCCGATGAAGCACTTCAGGCGTTGGGCGGCGATCATGTCGGCTTCGGGTATCTCACTGCAACGGTGACGGTATGGGACGAGGATCGCCAAGCCGCCGCTGAGAAACTTCGCGCGGTCGAGCGCATCATCAATGGGCTCGGGTTCACCACCATCCGCGAAAGCGTCAATGCGGTCGAAGCCTGGCTCGGCTCGCTGCCGGGTCATGTCTATGCCAACGTTCGTCAGCCGCTCGTTCACACGCTGAACCTTGCCCATCTCATGCCGCTTTCCTCGGTGTGGGCCGGTCCTGCGGCGAACGAGCATCTGGCTGAATTCACTGGACGAGAGGCCCCGCCGCTCCTCATCGCCGAAACCAGCGGGTCGACTCCGTTCCGGCTTTCTTCCCATGTCGAAGATGTCGGCCACATGCTGATCGTTGGACCGACCGGCGCCGGAAAATCGGTGCTGCTTGCCCTGATCGCCCTGCAGTTTCGTCGCTATGCCGCCGCGCAGGTCTATGTCTTCGACAAAGGCAATTCGGCGCGCGCGGCAACGCTCGCCATGGGTGGAGAGCATCATGTATTGGGTTCGGACGGTGCGCTTGCCTTCCAGCCACTGCGCAATATCGGTGATCAGGGTAGGCGCAGCTGGGCAGCTGAATGGATCGCCGGCCTGATTGCCCATGAGAACGTCACCCTCACGCCGGAGGTGAAGGAGGCGATCTGGTCGGCGCTCAACAGCCTCGCCACCGCGCCGGCGCAGGAGCGCACGCTGACCGGTCTGTCGGTCCTGCTTCAGTCCAATGCACTGAAGTCCGCCTTAATGCCCTACACGCTCGACGGTCCCTTCGGCCGATTGCTCGATGCCGACGACGATCGGCTGGCCTTGTCGGATGTGCAGTGCTTCGAGACCGAGGAGCTGATGCATAGCCAAAGCGCTGTGCTGCCTGTGCTCACCTATCTCTTCCATCGCCTTGAGGAGCGGTTCGACGGGCGACCGACGCTGCTCATGCTCGATGAGGCCTGGGTCTATCTCGACAATCCGCTTTTTGCTGCCCGCATCCGCGAATGGCTGAAGGTGCTGCGAAAGAAGAACGTATCGGTGATCTTCGCCACGCAGTCGCTTGCCGACATCGCCGGCTCTGCAATAGCGCCGGCGATCATCGAGAGCTGCCCACAGCGCATTTTTCTCCCCAATGATCGTGCCGTGGAACCGCAGGCACGGACTGCCTATGAGCGCTTCGGTCTCAACGACCGGCAGATTGAACTGATCGCCCGGGCCACGCCGAAGCGGCACTACTATTTGCAGTCGCGCTGCGGCAACCGTCTCTTCGAGCTCGGGCTCGGCCCCATCGCGCTTGCACTTTGCGGCGCCTCGGGTCCAGCCGCGCAAAGCCTGATCGACAGGGTCCTGTCCAAGCACGGGCAGGACAGCTTTGTCTTTCGCTTCCTCGGCGCCCGCGGCCTGGATTGGGCGGCCGAGCTTCTCCAGCAATTCCCTCAACCAACCAAGGAGCAATCGTCATGATGCGGCGCCGCTTTCTCTCGGGCCTGATCACCCTTTCGTTGATCGCCAAGCCGATGGCCGACTACGTGCAGCCGGCCTACGCGCTCATCGTGTTCGATCCGTCGAACTACGCACAGAACGTGCTCACGGCGGCGCGCTCGCTGGAGCAGATCAACAACCAGATCCAGTCGCTCCAGAACCAGGCGACCGTGCTGCAGAACATGGCACGCAATCTTCAGAGTCTGGATTTTTCTTCCGTGGGTCAGCTTACCGGCTCGCTCCAACGGATCGACGGTCTGATGGACCAGGCGAGTGGCCTGAGCTTTGATCTCAACAAGCTTCAGGACCAGTGGCGTAATCAATATCCGGAAAGCTACGACGCCACGATCAAGGTCAGCGATGTGGCGAGCGCCGCACGTGACCGCTGGCAAAGCGCAATGCAGGCATTCTGTCAGACCATGGGTGTCCAGTCGCAGATCGTCGAGAATGTTCGCGGTGATGGTGACCTGCTTGCCGATCTCGTCAACCGCAGCCAAGGCGCGGCCGGTGCGCTTCAGGCAAGTCAGGCCACTAACCAGCTCCTTGCGCTTTCGACCAAGCAGCAGATGCAGATCCAGACGCTGCTCGCAACGCAGTTCCGCGCTGAGGCCGAGGATGCGGCGCGCAAGGCGCAGTCCGAGGAGGCCGCGCGCGAGACAACAAAGCGCTTCCTCGGCACAGGCAGGGCCTATCCCGGCAACTGATCACCAATCTCTGACGACGAGGAAGGCGGCATGAACGACCTTGGGGTCATTGATCGCTTCATGGAGACCTTCATCCGCTACATCGATAGCGGGTTCGGTCTGCTCTCGGGCGATGTCGCCTTCCTTACCACGACCCTGATCGGCATCGACGTCACACTTGCCGGCCTCGCCTGGGCATTCGGCGGCGAACCCAACATATTCGGCCGGCTCATCCGCAAAGTGCTCTATGTCGGCGTCTTTGCCTTCATCTTGAATAACTTCAAGAACCTCGCCGACATCATTTATCGGTCCTTTGCCGGTCTCGGCATCAATGCGTCATCCGGCAACCTATCTGCCGACAATCTCCTGCATCCGGGCCGCATTGCCGCAACCGGTTTCGAGGGCGCCTGGCCGCTTCTCGATCAGGCAAGCCAGCTTCTCGGCTTCCCAGAAATCTTCGGCAACGCGCTCACCATCTTCGTGCTGCTCGTGGCCTGGTTCCTGGTCATCATCGCCTTCTTCATCCTCTCCATCCAACTCTTCATCACCATCCTCGAATTCAAACTCACCACTCTGGCCGGATTCATTCTTGTGCCCTTCGCGCTTTGGAACCGGTCCGCGTTTCTCGCCGAGCGCGTGCTCGGCAATGTCATCTCGTCGGGCATCAAGGTGATGGTGTTGGCCGTCATCATCGGCATCGGCTCCACGCTCTTTGGCGAGTTCGCTTCCGCGCTGCAAGGCAAGGAGCCGGATCTGGCCGCCGCCATGTCACAGGTCCTGGGCGCCTTGGCGCTCCTTGGTCTCGGCATTTTCGGACCTGGGATAGCCTCCGGTCTTGTCTCGGGCGCGCCGCAGCTTGGCGCGGGCGCCGCACTTGGAACCACGGCAGCCGCAGCCGGTGCATCGCTCGTTGCCGCAGGCGCAGCATTTGCCGGCGCGCGCATGGCAACCGGCAGCGGTCTCACCGCACTCCGTGCCGGCACGACCATGGGGTCAGCGGCTTCTACGGCCTGGCAGATGGGGCGCGCAACATCGCCCGAGTCCGGCCTGCCCGGTGTAGCTGCTGGAATGCATGGTGTGACCAGCGCCGCCGGCGGCGCCGCAATGCGGGCGGCACGATCTGCCGCAGGAGGCTTCGGGCGCAGCGTTGATGCCGGGCGCGAAGCTGCCTGGACCGCGACCGGTGGTGCGCCGACCGCATCCATGACCGGAAGCCCTACTGGTCCGGTCGCTGATGCCGCGCCCGGCTGGGCCAGGCGCCTGCGTTCCGAACAGACAGCCCGTGCCCACCGTCACGCCGCCATGCAGGCCGTCCGTGAAGGCGACAGGCCGGGAGGCAGCGCCAATCCCTCTCTCAACGACAAGGACGACTAAATGCTATTCAAGCGACCCATTCAACGTTACGGCAAGACGCCCGAGCCGGTCACGCCGTATCAGAAGGCCGCGCAGCTCTGGGACGAGCGCATAGGCTCATCTCGAGTGCAGGCCCGCAACTGGCGGTTCATGGCTCTTGGCTGTCTGACCTTGGCGGCCGGACTTTCCGGCGGACTCGTGTGGCAGTCGATCCAGAGCCGCGTCGTGCCTTACGTCGTCGAGGTCGACGGCTTCGGCGAGGCACGCGCCGTTGCACCGGCAATCCGGGACTACGAGCCCTCCGATGCCCAGATCGCGTGGCATCTCGGCCGCTTCATTCAGAATGTCCGTTCCGTTTCCACCGATCCGGTGCTGGTGCGGCAGAACTGGCTTTCGGCCTATGACTTCGCCACCGACCGCGCGGCGCTCTTTCTCAACGAGTACGCCAAGGCGAACGATCCTTTCGGCCAGATCGGCACACGCAGCGTGTCGGTGCAAGTGACCAGCGTGGTCAGGGCTTCCGACAGCTCGTTCCAGGTCAAATGGGCCGAGCAGGTTTTTGAGCGCGGCAGCCTTGCCAGCACGACGCGCTGGACCGCGATCCTCACCATCGTGATCCGCCCGCCAAGCAATACTGACCAACTGCGCAACAACCCGCTCGGCGTCTTCATCAACGCCATCGACTGGTCGCGCGAGCTCGACAGTGCTGCGCCGACGTCCGTTTCCCCAAAAGGAGTCCACCAATGAAGAATAGAATGTCGCCGGTCCGTGCCGTGCTGATCCTGTCGGCCTCTACAGCGGTCCTCTCCGCCTGCGCGTCGAAGCCGGTACCGCCGCCTGAGATTTACTATGATGCTGCCGATTTCAAACCAGCCGCAATCGAGAAGCCGCCGGAGAAGCCGGTCAAGATAGTCGAGGTGCCAAAGCCGCTGCCGCTACCCGGTCAGTTACAGCCCAATCCGGGCAGGGTGGCCGAAGACAAGCGCTCTCCTGAAGAACGGGTCTCCGATGCCAATAAAGCAGCGACGCAGCAACCCACCAGGTATGGGTACATGAATGCGGTTCAGGTCTATCCATTCGCCGATGGCGCGCTCTATCAGCTCTACGCCGCACCGGAGCGCGTTACCGATATCGCACTCCAGCCGGGCGAGAAGCTAACAGCCGTGTCGGCCGGCGACACGGTGCGTTGGGTGATCGGCGATACCGTCAGCGGCACCGGTGACAATCAGCGCACCCATGTGCTGGTAAAACCCTTCGCGCCGGGGCTTACCACCAATCTGGTGATCACCACAGAACGACGCACCTACCATTTGCAGCTTCAAAGCACCGAGAAAACCTCAATGGCGGCGATCTCCTGGAGCTATAGCGAGGACCAGATCATCGCGCTACGCCAGCGCAACGCTCAAGCCGAGGCTGCCATGCCGGTAGCTTCGAATGTGGCGCTCGAGAATATCCGCTTCCGGTATTCAATCACCGGCGACACACCACCCTGGAGGCCGATGCGCGCTTTCGACGATGGCAGCAAGGTCTATATCGAATTCCCCCGTCGCATTGATCAGGGTGAAGCGCCTCCTCTCTTCATCGTCGGCGCCGATGGCAATGACCAGCTCGTCAACTTCCGTATGCGCGGCAACTATTACATCGTCGATCGCCTCTTTGCTGCCGCCGAACTGCGCCTCGGCGCCAAACAGCAGCAAGTGGTGCGCATCACCAGGACTGACGGCCGGCAACCGCCGCGGCGGATTCCGCTCTTTGCGCGGCCCAGCAGGTGAGGGGAGCGCTCATGACCGATACTTCCCGATCCGATGCGCCGCCGAAACTCGATCCCGAGCAGCTGCAATTGCGAGCCTCGCCCCGCCGCGCTGTCCGATTCAGGCGCGGTCTGATCGTCGCCATCGCTGCAGTCGGATCCGGTGCCATTCTGGGCGTCACGATGATGGCGCTTCAAGGACCGGCATGGCGTATCAAGCACCAGGCAGAGGACCGCTATAACACCGAGCGCAAGCCACCCGCCGAGGGACTAGAAGCGCTTCCCAAGGACTATTCCGGGATCATGCCGAAGGCCCCTGTGCTCGGACCGCCACTGCCCGGCGACCTCGGTCGCCCCATCCTTGAACGCCAACGTCAGCTCGGCATCGCGCCAGGGCAGGATATCTCCGCCGAGGAGCAGCGCCTTGCCCAGCAAGCAATTGAGGCGCGCGAGTCGCAAGTCTTGTTCCGGATCGACAATCGACCCAGACAGACAGATGTCGCCGGCGGCGGGCCGAGTGCGCAGCAGCCGTCTGAGGCGCTTCCGCAATCCGGAGCGACGCGCGTGTCAGCTTCCGTTGCCCCAGCCGAGGGTGACCAGAACAACCAACAGCGCAAGCTCGATTTTATCAGTCAGCGAAACACAAGCGGGATCTACAATCAGCACGCGCTGCAGACGCCGGCCTCGCCCTACCAACTGATGGCCGGCAGCGTGATCGCGGCCAGTCTCGTCACCGGCATAAATTCCGACTTGCCTGGCCTTGTCGTCGCGCAGGTCACCGAGAATGTGCACGACACAGTCACCGGCAGCATTGTGCTCATTCCGCAAGGCTCACGCCTCATCGGCACTTATGACAGCGTCGTGGCTTTTGGGCAGAGGCGCGCATTGCTGGTCTGGCAGCGAATAATCCTGCCCGACGGTTCCTCGATCGAAATCGACAATCTGCCAGCGACGGATACTGCCGGCTATGCCGGGCTTGAAGACAAGGTCGATTTTCACACCTGGCAGCTGATCAAGGGAGTTGCTCTAGCGACGCTACTGGGCGTTGGTACCGAGTTGAGCTTTGGGGAAAACGAAAGCGACCTAGTTAAGGCGATCCGGGAATCCACTCAGCAAAACATCAGTCAAGCCGGCCAGCGCATCACCGAAAAAAACCTGAATATTCAACCCACCATTATCGTCCGCCCCGGTTGGCCCCTACGCGTGATTGTACACAAGGATCTTGTGCTGCGCCCATACCCGACTTGAACAGGAGTAATCATGGCAGATCTGAAACTTGGAAAGCTTCCAGACCGGACACCTTCGAAGATGACCATCACCGTTAGCGCGGACCTGAACCAAGCACTCAAGGACTATGCGGCGCTTTACCGCCAGACCTATGGCGAGTCTGAAACGGTAGCGGAACTCATACCGTTCATGCTGGCAGGGTTTCTGGAAGGTGACAGAGCGTTTGCCAAGGCCAGAAAGGAAAGCTTGCCTGCCGCCGGCATGTCAGAGAAATCGCGACGCATGTCAGGTTCAGATTCCGAGTAATCGAAGCATAAAGTTGGTCAATTGGCGCAGCCGCCCGGGTGCCTAATTTCCCGGCGGTCGCGGCCTACCGATCCGTCATGTAAGGCCTATGCGCGAACTTCGAGCAGCTGGAGGTCAAGTAAGTGCCGGGGCGGCCCGGAAACCGCGAACAAGGCGCAGGGCGTGCTAGCCGCACTCATGCATGGTTTCAGACACGTGGGAACGCCGTGTGGTTGTTACTCAGAATGAGCTCATCTCAAAGGGGTATTCAAGAGCCGCAGCGCTGAGTAGCGGAAGCCGCAATGGGGTGCGTCGCTGACATTCAGTGAAAGACTGGGCCGAACAATCCAACCTGCTTTAAGTGGAGCCCTGCCTGCAGGGTTCCGGCGGGTCCCAGCCCTCTGCCATGCGACCCCCTTTGGGAAATACCCGTGTCGTCACACCATCGTAAAGTGGCGTCATATGCACTATCGAATTGTTAGCTGCTGGTTTCGGGGATTTTGAGGAGGTTCGCGATCGACTGAAGACGGTGACGTTCGTCTGTGGCACTCAGACTGCCACTGAGTGCCTGGCCGTTCCACTTTCGAAATATTTGTCGAACTTCGCTGCAATGCTCCTTACAAAGGGACGACTTTCCGCCGATACGACGTAACTGTCACCTTGGAGTTCAAGCGGTCGAGCAGGGTCGCCAATGGCGATGGAGCTTGCTTGGAAAAGAAGCTTTTGTCCGGCTTCCCCGAAGCGTTCCACCAGATCGGCTGCTGAAAAGCCGAAATCGCACATCAAGCGCTCGATGATCCAGCCGCGAACACGGTCATCTTCGGAAAACGCGATGCCGCGGACCGTGGCCAGATGTCCCCCCTCGACCATGCGTCCATATTCGGCTGTCGACGGCATGTTCTGCGAATAGCCCTGTCGAAACCGGCTGATCGATGACGGCCCGAGCCCGATCAGTGTTTCGCAGCGATCCTCGGTGTAGCCCTGGAAATTGCGGCGGATTGTTCCCGCGCGAGCCGAGACTGCAAGCGCATCATCCGGCTTGGCGAAATGGTCTATTCCAATCGCCTCGTATCCGGCGCCCATGATCAGACGGGCGGCAATTTGCCACTGAGCGAACCGTTCGGCCGGACCTGGCAACCATGCCTCGTCGATCATAGTCTGATGCTTCTTGAACCAAGGCACATGCGCGTAGCCGAACAGCGCCATCCGGTCCGGCTCCAGAGTCAGCGCCTGCGCCACGGTGGAACAGACGCTCTCCCTGGTCTGATGCGGCAGGCCGTAAAGCAAATCGAGGTTCACGGACCCTACGCCGCGAGAGCGAATGCCGTCGACAACCGCCTTGGTCTGCAAAAAGCTCTGCTCGCGGTTGATCGCCTTCTGCACCTTCGGATCGAAATCCTGAACGCCGAGGCTCGCCCGCGCCATGCCGATCTCGGCAAGTGTATCAAGGCGGGCTTCGTCCATGTCGTTGGGTTCGATTTCGACGCTGATCTTCGCATCGGCAAGAAAATCGAAGCTATCCCGCAGGACAGTTCCCAAGGCTATCATATCCTCGGGCTTCAGCATGGTCGGCGAGCCGCCGCCGAAATGCACGGCGCGGACATGGGCCTTGCCGCCGACAAGACCGGCGACAGTCGCGATCTCCGCGTGAAGCGAGCGGAGATACGAAGCCACCGGCTCGTAGCGGCGGGTCTGCTTTGTATGGCACGCACAGAACCAGCACAGCCGGTCGCAATAAGGGATGTGCAGGTAGAGCGAGACCTCGTCACCGCTTTCGAGCGCCTTCAACCAGCTTCGATAGACATCAGCGTCGACGCCAGGATGGAAATGCGGCGCGGTCGGGTAACTGGTATAACGCGGGACGTTCTCGCCAAGCCTGGCAGCTAAATTCGGTCTCATTTGGTGGTCCGCCGTTTTTGCCTCGCCGAAGTCTGGACGCGTCGAAGAGCCAATGCCCTGATTTCGGTCAGCCTCCAGCACGGACAAACTGCCGCAAGGATTTCTCTGCCATCGCTTGCTATCCTGCCGAAACTTGGGATCGGTAGCGCGAGCGTAATGACAGTACGGCAAGACATTCACAGCTCCGGCATTCCCGTTCTTTGCCTGTCTTGCGCAGCACGACATCGCGGCGTCTGCGGTGCGCTCGATCCAAACCATTTGGTTGGGCTCGCCAAAACTTCGTCGCGGCACAAGCTCGAGCCGGGGGTCGAACTGATCGCCGACGCCGAGGCCGTCGACAGCTATTCAAACTTGCTTTCAGGCGTTGTGAAGCTGACGAAGTGCCTTTCGGACGGCCGCCAGCAGATTGTCGGTCTTCGGTTCGCACCGGATTTTCTGGGACGGCCCTTCAAGGTGAAAAGCACGATCAATGTGGAAGCGGCAACCTCCGTCTCGCTGTGCTCGTTTCCGAAGGCGGCCGTTGAACGGATAATAAAGGAATCACCGGGACTCGAGCATCGCCTGCTCAAGCAGACGCTGGACGAACTCGACGAGGCACTTGAATGGATGGTGACTCTCGGGCGCAAGACCGCACCGGAGAAGGTGGCGAGCTTTCTCCTCATGATCGCCCGGAATATGGATTCCAGTATCGACCCGGCGGCTGGGTCGGCATGCTTCGATCTGCCGCTGACACGTGCCGACATCTCTGATTTCCTTGGACTGACGAACGAGACCGTGAGCCGCCAGCTTACGCGATTGCGGGCTGACGACGTGATCCGGATCGAGAACAAACGCCATGTAACGGTCGACAGCATGAGCCGGCTGGAGCAGCACTGCGGCGGCCGAGGCGCGCGGCAACCGGCCTTTGAATGAGACCTAAGCGTCGGGGCCTTCGTCGCTTATTACGATCCGCGGCAGGACATGCTCGCGTTCGAAAGCGATGTGTCGCCGCAAGCCTTCGAAGAAGCCGCGTAGCATGAATCCGACAGCTTCCGCGCTCTCTATCGGATCACCATGACCGATCGCTAGGAGCGTTTCGGCCACCTCGCCAGCGAAGCATTGATCCTCAAGGTGCTCGATGCGCAACCGGCTGGTAGAGGCAAGTTTGGCCTCGGCCGGAGTCAAGTGCGCCTCATACGCAGGGAAAATCACCCTCTCCTCAAACCCATGAATGTCACGGAGCAGCGGAACGATCTTCTTGGCCGTTCCAAGACATTTGAGGCGGTCGACGTTCGGCAGTGCATCGGCAATGCTTTCCAGCGAGAAGCAGAGCTCCAGCTTTTCCCGATGGGCAAGCTTCATGACCTCGCCCGGAATCGCCTCTGTGCCGACCTGGCGCGAGAAAGCCGCACTTGTCCATGAGCGGGTTGGCCCGTGCTGCGTTTCCTTGTTCAAATCGCCACCTTCTGATTGCACCGAACTCGATGCTGCCCGAAGCAAAATCGTGCGGCTCTGACATGGATCAGGGCGAGCAGGCGGCAACTACGGAATTAATGCACCGCGGATTTGGCGTCCGCGCATTGGAATCCTGGTCGGGGACATGTCATGAAATTCGGCACGGAGATCGTCGTTCTAAGCCTGTTTGCTTTTGCGGCCCTGGTGGCTGCCGGCTTCGGCGTAGAAGGACCTTTTCGCCAGCATATGGGGGTTTTGTTCTTCGCCGTGGCTGGCTTTACCGCGATCCTGCTGCGCAACACAGATTTCAAGCCGGCGGCTCCGATCGACACCTCCGCCTACATGGATGGCCCGATCCGCTACGGAGCCATTGCAACGGTATTCTGGGGCGTCGTCGGCATGCTCGTCGGTGTGATCATTGCCCTGCAGCTGGCATACCCTCACCTCAACATCCAACCCTGGTTCAATTTCGGCCGGCTGCGGCCGCTGCACACATCCGGCGTCGTCTTCGCCTTCGGCGGCAACGCTTTGCTTTGCACGTCTCTCTATGTCGTGCAGCGCACGTGCCGCGCCCGGCTGTTTGGCGGCAAACTGGCCTGGTTTGTGTTCTGGGGTTACCAGCTGTTCATCGTCATGGCCGCGACCGGCTACCTGCTCGGCATCACCGAAGCCCGCGAATACGCCGAACCCGAATGGTATGTGGATCTCTGGCTGACCATCGTCTGGGTCGCCTATCTCATCCTGTTCCTCGGCACGATCCTGAAGCGCAAGGAACCGCATATCTACGTCGCCAACTGGTTCTACCTGTCCTTCATCGTGACAATCGCGATGCTGCATGTGGTCAACAATCTGTCGATGCCGGCGTCGTTCCTGGGCTCGAAGAGCTACTCCGCCTTCTCCGGCGTCCAGGACGCCTTGACGCAATGGTGGTATGGCCACAACGCCGTCGGTTTCTTCCTCACCGCCGGGTTCCTCGGCATGATGTATTATTTCGTGCCCAAGCAGGCGAACCGGCCGGTCTATTCCTACCGCCTGTCGATCGTCCACTTCTGGGCGATCATCTTTCTCTACATCTGGGCCGGCCCGCACCACCTGCATTACACCGCCTTACCCGACTGGGCGCAGACGCTCGGCATGGCGTTCTCGATCATGCTGTGGATGCCCTCATGGGGCGGTATGATCAATGGCCTGATGACGCTGTCTGGCGCCTGGGACAAGCTGCGCACCGATCCGATCATCCGCATGATGGTGATGGCAGTCGCCTTCTACGGCATGTCGACCTTCGAAGGTCCGATTATGTCGATCAAGACGGTCAATTCGCTGTCGCACTACACGGACTGGACCATCGGCCATGTCCATTCCGGCGCGCTCGGCTGGGTTGGCATGATCTCGTTCGGCGCAATCTACTACATGGTGCCGAAACTGTGGAACCGTGAACGTCTCTATTCGCTGCGGCTCGTCACCTGGCACTTCTGGCTGGCGACGCTCGGAATCGTCGTCTACGCCGCGGTGATGTGGGTTTCCGGCATCATGCAGGGCCTGATGTGGCGCGAATACGACGAGCAGGGTTTCCTCGTCTACTCCTTCGCCGAAACCGTCGCCGCCATGCATCCCTTCTACGTCATGCGTGCCATCGGCGGTGCGATGTACCTCACCGGCGCCCTGCTCATGGCCTGGAACGTGACCATGACCATTCTTGGCCACCAGCGCGAAGAGCAACCAATGCCAGGTTCCGAGCCCGCCCTCCGGCCTGCCGAATAGGGAGCCAGACAATGGGCTTGATGGACAAACACGCGATCATCGAGAAGAACGCCACGCTTCTTCTCGTTGGCTCTCTTCTTGTCGTGACCGTCGGCGGCATCGTCGAGATTGCGCCGCTTTTCTATCTCGACAACACGATCGAGAAAGTCGAAGGCATGCGGCCCTACTCGCCACTGGAACTCGCCGGACGCAACATCTATGTGCGCGAGGGCTGCTACCTCTGCCACAGCCAGATGATCAGGCCTTTCCGGGACGAGGTCGAGCGCTACGGCCACTACAGCCTGGCCGCCGAGTCCATGTACGACCACCCCTTCCAGTGGGGCTCGAAGCGCACCGGCCCTGACCTTGCACGAGTCGGCAACCGCTATTCCAACGAATGGCACGTTCAGCACCTTATGGATCCACGTTCGGTGGTGCCGGAATCTATCATGCCTCGCTATGCCTTCCTGAAGGACGCTCCGATCGAGGTGAAGGACTTCTCGACGCATCTGGTTGCGAACGCGCGTGTTGGCGTCCCGTACTCCGATGACATGATCGCGCACGCCAATGCCGATCTGATGGCCCAGGCCGACCCGAATGCCGATGCCTCCGGCGTCGAGAAACGCTATCCGAAAGCCAAAGTCGGTGATCTGGACGGCAATCCGCAGCAGGTGACCGAGATGGATGCCCTCGTCGCCTATCTGCAAATGCTGGGAACACTGGTCGATTTCAAGACCTATGACGATGCAGCCGGCTACCGCTGAGGGGGACGCAATGAGCTATAATTTGATGCGGGAATTCGCGGACAGCTGGGGTCTGCTTGCCATGGCGCTCTTCTTCGTCGGCTGCATTGCCTTTGCCTTGCGTCCCGGCGGCAAAACACAGGCCGATCAAGCCGCCCAGATTCCACTCAAGGACGACTGATCATGAGCAGCGAGCATATCGATGAAGTCTCGGGCATCTCAACGACCGGTCATGAATGGGACGGGATAAGGGAGCTCAACAACCCATTGCCCCGATGGTGGGTGATAACCTTCTACATCACCGTCGCTTGGGCGGTGGCTTATACAATTGCGTATCCGGCTTGGCCGATGCTGTCTTCCGCGACCAAGGGTGTGCTTGGCTATTCCAGCCGCAACGCTGTCAAGATTGAGCTGGCGGCTGCCGAAGCCGCCAAGGGCAAATATGTCGCGGCCATCCAGCAGAAGACCGTATCCGAGATTGCAGCCGACGACGCGCTGCGTGAATTCGCGGTAGCGGCCGGCGGAGCTACCTTCAAGGTCAATTGCGTGCAATGCCACGGCTCGGGCGCCCAAGGGTCGAAGGGATTTCCAAACCTGAACGACGATGACTGGCTGTGGGGCGGCACGACCGAGCAGATCCAGCAAACGATCGCGCACGGCATCCGTTTCGCATCCGACCCGGATACTCGGCAGTCGGAAATGCCCCCCTTCGGTGACATCATCACGCCCGAACAGATCGCACAGGTCGGCGCCTATGTCGCCAGCCTCTCGGGCAAGGTCCAGGATGCAAGTCTTATCGAGCCCGGCGCCAAGGTATTCGCGGAAAACTGCGTCGCCTGTCATGGCGATAATGCGAAAGGCAACAAAGAGCTCGGCGCGCCCAATCTGACCGATGCGATCTGGCTCTACGCACCCGGCGAGACAGCCATCGCCGTCCAAGTCCGCGCGCCGAAGCACGGTGTCATGCCGGCCTGGATCGGGCGTCTCGGCGAGACCAAGGTTAAGGAACTTGCGGTTTATGTCCATTCGCTTGGCGGCGGAGAATAGGAACGGAAGCCTATTCTCGGCCCTCCCCGCCAAGCGACGGGGCCCGGCACGAGTCGGGCCCCGACACCATTCCGGCATGCGGCGATTGACCTGCAGCAAGGCGGCGCGGCCCACACGGCGAAGCGGGCTCACTGCAGACCGGACGTCTGTCGAAGCAGTCCGTCGCACAACGATGTCATAGGCCGCGCGCGAGTGGAGATGCACGTGCTGGATAAAACGCAGATGGAGCGGCTCGAGGCAAAAGCGGTCAACTCCGCCAAGACACGACAGCCGCTCTATGCTCCGCGCAAGAAAATCTTCCCTAAACGCGCCTCGGGCAGCTTTCGCCGCTTCAAATGGCTGGTGATGGCGGTCACGCTGGGCATCTATTATCTGATGCCCTGGTTGCGCTGGGATCGAGGTCCGTTTGCTCCTGATCAGGCCGTGCTGATCGATCTTGCCAACCGCCGTTTCTACGTCTTCTTCATCGAGATATGGCCGCAGGAATTCTACTATGTCGCCGGCCTTTTGATGATGGCCGGCATCGGCCTCTTCCTGATCACGTCCACCGTCGGCCGCGCCTGGTGCGGCTATACCTGCCCGCAGACGGTATGGGTCGATCTTTTCCTAGTTGTCGAGCGGGCGATCGAAGGCGATCGCAACGCTCGCATGAAGCTCGACGCCGGCCGCTGGACCGCGCGCAAACTGGTGCTGCGTGTGTCGAAACACGCCATCTGGCTGGTCATAGCGGCAGCTACCGGCGGCGCCTGGATCCTCTATTTAGCCGATGCGCCGACGCTGATCGGCGACGTATTCAACGGCACCGCCGCTTCGGTCGCCTACGTCACCATCGCGGTGCTGACGGCCACCACCTACACATTCGGCGGGCTGATGCGCGAGCAAGTCTGCACCTACATGTGCCCGTGGCCGCGCATCCAGGCTGCCATGCTCGACGAGAATTCGCTCACTGTGACCTACAATGACTGGCGTGGCGAACCTCGTTCGCGGCACGCCAAGAAGGTCCAGGCTGCGGGGCAGCCGGTCGGTGACTGCGTCGACTGCAATGCCTGTGTCGCAGTCTGCCCGATGGGGATCGACATTCGCGACGGCCAGCAACTCGAATGCATCACTTGCGCGCTGTGCCTTAATGCCTGCGACGGCGTCATGAACAAGCTCGGCAAGGAGCGCGGGCTGATCTCCTATGCGACGCTGTCCGACTACAACGCCAACATGGCGGTGGCGACCGCAGGCGGCTCCGGTCCCGTGAACCCTTCACTCGTCAGAACGGCCGACAGCACATTCTCCGCCAGGTTGGCGCATTTCCATATTCGCAAGATCTTCCGGCCGAGGACCTTCTTCTACATGGGCGCGTGGACGGCGGTCGGGCTTGCCTTGATCTATTCGCTGCTGACGCGCGACCGACTCGAGATCAACGTCCTGCACGACCGCAATCCGCAATTCGTGACCCTGTCCGACGGCTCGATCCGCAACGGTTACACCGTCAAGCTGCTTAACATGATCCCCGAGCCAAGGACGATCGTCGTCACGATGCAGGGCTTGCAGGGAGCCGAAATGAGCGTCGTCGGCAGTGATCTGCCGGCAGCTCGCTTCTTCGCCATCGCGGTCCAACCCGACCGGCTGAACATGCTCAAGGTCTTCGTGCGCCAGCCAGCGGGTGAGGTTCGGCACGCTGCACAAACCTTCAAGTTCCGCGTCGAGGACAGAGCGAGCTTCGAATCGGACGAATACACCGCCACCTTCAACGCCCCGGAGATCGCCAGATGAGCACCAATACGCAAAAGACGCGTGAGTTCACCGGCAGGCACATGCTGCTCACCATTCTCGGCTTTTTCGGCGTGATCATCGCGGTCAATCTCACGATGGCGACACTCGCCAGCACGAGCTGGACCGGCCTTGTCGTCGAGAACACCTATGTGGCCAGCCAGCAATTCAACCGAAAGGCCGAGGAAGGGCGCGCGCAGGCGGCACTCGGCTGGACCGGCAAACTGACGATCGCTCGGGGTGAGGTCCGCTACAGCTTGAGCGATACCACCGGCAAGCCGGTCCCCTTGCATGGCGTCAAGATACTGTTTCGTCATCCCGCCTACGAGGCTGGGGACAAGGCCGTCACTCTCGCCCTCGTCTCGGACCAGGAATTTGCCGCGCAGCACTTGCCAAGGGATGGCGTCTGGATCGTCGAAGTCGACGCCGATGCCGGTCTGACAGAGCCCTATCGCGACGTTCGCCGGATCATGATTTCGCAAGGAGCGCTGCAATGAGCTGTTGTGCACCCAGCGCGGAACTGGCGCTGGATCTGACCAGTACCACATCGGTCCTGCCGTCTAGCCAGGAGATCAGGTTGGCGAGCCGATCGCTTGGCGACAATCTTTGGCAGACCGACCTTTCAGTGCCGACGGTTCACTGCGCGGCCTGCATCCAGGCCATCGAGACGGCTCTCGGAAGGCTCGATCGCGTCGAAGGCGCTCGTGTCAACCTGTCGACGAAACGGGTCGCGATCCGGTGGCGTGGGGACTCTGTGCCTCCGTTTGTCGCCGCGCTGGGACGGCTGGGCTTTCAGGCGCACCTGTTCGAAGCCGACGCTGATAAGAAGGACAAGACGCTTGCCGAGTTGATCCGCGCCGTCGCTGTTGCCGGCTTCGCGGCAGGCAACATCATGCTGCTTTCGGTCTCGGTCTGGTCCGGCGCCGAAGGTGCAACCCGCGACTTGTTTCACTGGGTCTCCGCATTGATCGCCATCCCGGCGCTCGCCTTCGCCGGCGGCATCTTCTTCCGCTCGGCCTGGAATGCACTGCGCCACGGCCGCATGAACATGGACGTGCCGATCGCGGTTGGGGTGTCGCTCGCTTATGCCATGAGCCTCTATGAGACGATCAACCATGGCGACCATGCCTATTTTGACGCGTCGGTATCACTGCTGTTTTTCCTTTTGATCGGCAGGACCCTCGATCACGTGATGCGCGAACGTGCCCGCACCGCGGTGAAAGGCCTGTCTCAGCTGGCCGCGCGTGGCGCCATGGTGCAGCGCGGCGACGGCGCGCGCGACTATCTGCCGGTCGGCGAGATCGAACCAGGCATGCGGTTGTTGATCGCAGCCGGTGAAAGAATCCCCGTCGACGGCAAGATCATTCAGGGGGCGTCGGATCTCGACTGCTCACTGGCCTCAGGCGAAAGCACGCCAAAAAACGTGGCCCCGGGCGCAGCAGTACAGGCCGGCGTGCTCAATCTTACCGGCCCGCTGACGATCGAGGCGACGGCTGCCGCCAAGGATTCGTTCCTCGCCGAAATGGTTCGACTGATGGAAGCCGCCGAGGGCGGTCGTGCCCGCTATCGTCGTATCGCCGACCGCGTGTCGGCACTCTATGCGCCCGTGGTTCATCTCACCGCGTTGGTAACATTCCTGGGCTGGATGGCGGCGACCGGCGACTGGCACCGGGCGATGACGATCGCCATCGCTGTTCTCATCATCACGTGTCCGTGCGCGCTTGGCCTCGCGGTGCCGATCGTACAGGTGGTCGCCGCACGGCGCCTGTTCGAGAACGGCATCATGGTCAAGGACGGTTCGGCCATGGAACGCCTGGCGACGATTGATATAGCGGTGTTCGACAAGACCGGAACGCTCACGCTTGGCCAGCCCCGGCTCGTCAACGCGTCATCGATCGATCCCGCCATGCTGGCAGTTGCAGCCGACCTGGCAGCGCACTCGCGGCATCCGTTTTCAAAGGCCATAGCCGGTTTTGCCACGCCTGGCGGGCAACACAAATTCCGTGCCGTCACCGAGCATCCGGGATTTGGAATCGAAGCAACTGACGCCGGAAATACCTGGCGGCTGGGTCGACGCGGATGGGCTGGATGGAAGGCTCGAACCGGCGGCGAAGGCAAACATGGCTACGGCGGAACGGTTCTCACGAAGAACGGGATGATTGTCGCTTCCTTCGCTTTCGAGGATGCGTTGCGGGCCGATGCCGGGAGCGTCATGGCGCAATTGAACGATGCAGGGGTCTCGGTCGAAATGCTGTCGGGCGATACCGCGGACGTCTGTGGCGATGTCGCAAGAATATTGGGCATCGACCGTTTTGTTCCGGCGCTGCCGCCATCCGGGAAGGTTGAGCGGATCGAAATGCTGACCAAGGCCGGCCACAAGGTCCTGATGGTGGGCGACGGACTCAACGACACACCAGCGCTGGGCGCGGCGCACGTCTCGATCGCTCCCGCCACCGCCGCCGATATTGGCCGCAACGCGGCCGATTTCGTGTTTCTGCGTGAAAGCCTTTCGGCAGTACCCCTTGCGCTGGACGTCTCGCGGAAGGCAGGGCGGTTGATGCGCCAGAACATAGCCATCGCGATCATCTACAACGCCGTTGCCGTGCCGATCGCCATCTTCGGCCACGTCACGCCGTTGATCGCGGCGGTGGCGATGTCCGCCTCATCGCTGCTGGTGATCGGAAACGGGCTGAGGCTGCAGGGCTTTATGCTCGCCGAGCTGACGAGGGCTTCTTCGGCAACGCATTCTGGCATTCACCCATCAGCGCGGTCATCATGACGATACTCGTCTACCTCATGCCAGTCGCCCTATTTCTTGGCGCACTGGGGCTGACTGGCTTTCTGTGGGCATTGAAGAGTGGCCAATATGAGGATCTTGACGGAGCCGCTGAGCGCATCCTCCGGGACGACAAGCCGGAACGCTGAGCCAGACCGCTGTTCCCGACGCTGTGCTGACGCCGACTCGGAATAACGAATGAAGCTCCACAACCAATTAAGCCGCTTGACGTAGATTTGTGAAAAGCCCCTGTCCCTCGAAGGACTGCGTCGCCGGTTCCGCCCCAACATAGACGCGGCCAATGTCATAACGTACGCAAAGCTGATGTTCATGTTCACGATAGGTGCGGACACGGGGTTGCAGTTACACTTGGTTGGGTTCAACTGCAGGTTTCGTGCTCTCAATTTCGTTCCAGATAATCGGCCCACCAACTGCATCATACTGACGCGCTTTTCCCAGTGCTCCGCCCTGGCGTAAGCGCGCCGAACGTCGTTCTTTTCAATATGGGCCAGCTGTCTCTCTTGCGTCTGGATGCCACTTGCCGCATTCATTCAACAGAGTTGATGCCGTTGCTCGGGAACCGTGAGCCGTTGCTTCTTTCTTGCTGTAACCCATGCGACGCAGGGCGGCGTTAAGGGTATTGTCGGAAATCGGACGAGAACCCGATCGCGCAGTTGGAAACAGCAGCGCCTCGCCCTCGGAAATGTCTCTGAGATCGGTCAGGATTTTGATGGCCTGCCTCGAAAGTGCAACGCGGCGCGGCCGCCGCATTTTCTTGCCTGCTTCCGGGATGGTCCACACCGAGCCTTTGAAGTCGAACTCTTCCCATCCGGCGGCTCGCAACTCGCCCGGGCGGGGAAACAGTAGGCGCAGTTATGCGACGCTAAGTTTCCGGAAATAGCTTAGGAAACAGTTCGTCCAACGTGTCGACCGGGAAGCGTAGCGATACCGGTCCTTTCGGGGTATCGGACGCAAGCAGGCCAAGCTCGAGCACCTCGGTAAACACGCGGCGGGCCGTACGTTCCGGCAAGCCAGCGATACGTGAGGCCTCACCGCGATCGAACTCGCCGCGCAGAAGCGCCTCTTCGAGCAGCCGGAAAGCTTCCGGCTTCAGGTCGTAGCGTTGAACGAACCGCTGCAGGCGCCGGGCAAGTTGGTTCAAATCGAACAGGCTGGACATGAAACTGACCTGGTCGATGCATACGCGTAGAAACCATAAGGTAAAATCTGCCAGCGCCCGCATAGAAAGATTACCGCGGCCGTCGCGATCGCCTTGGCGTGGCATGTCGGCGTGATCCATCATGCGTTTATAGTCGCCGCGGCTTTCCAGACCCCGCGCCAGGCCTCGGGAAATCGACCACAGCCCGTGCGCGGCGATTCCTGCCTCATGGGCCATGGCGTGACTCATCAAGCGACTGACGCGTCCATTGCCGTCTGGGAAGGGATGAATGTAATTGAACCGATGATGCGCGGCCGGAATCGCCAATATCCTAGCCGCTTTGCCCGTACGTTGGAAGCGGTACCGGCTAGCGAAATGCTCCATGAACGCTTCGACGCGATCGCTTGACGGCGGCTGGTGGCGGCCGACAGTAACATCATGTTCGGGCTGTGATCGCCACCGACCCGGAACCATCAAGAATTCTCTGTCTGCGCCGCGAATGCGCAACATCGCCTCATCGGCGTCACGGTAGAATTCCGCATGCAGCCAGCGCAAAAAATCAAGCGAAGCCGGTTCTGGGAGCTGACCCTCCGCTGCCAGGCGATCGATTTCCCCCTGCAGTCGAACATGGGCCGCGGCTTCCACCTGCAGGTTGCGTCGTTCCTGGTCTTTGTCGAATTCGCCGGCGAGGGCGCGTTCGATGTCGCGGGGGCGCGTGTTGTGGCCCTCGATCAGGTTGCTGTAATAGGTGTTCATGATGCGCACGAGATCCGCCAGGTTCGCAGCCGTGCGCGGATGCAGCTTGGCGCCGAGAACCGCCGAGCTTGCTGACAGCTCAGCCAGCGCGTCGGAGATAGGCTCCGCAACGTCTTCCAGGCGCGCCGGCTCGATGCGCTGTACGGTCTCTTCCATGATTGGCCGATGTTAGATCGCGCTAAGTACGTATATGTCAACAGAAATTTTAGCTGAGCGCCCATAACTGGCCGATCATTTGGCCGATGTTAGCCGCTACCTCAGCTTCACCGAGACGGTTGATCGACGACGCCAATGCCGATGCCGATGATGGCCGATATTCGCTATGCTTAGCGCATTGATAGTATGTACAAATTTGCGATCGGTAGGTCGATTTGGCCGATCGCTTGGCCGAACTTCGCCGGTCGCGCTGACTAGGGACATATGACCAGGAAAATACAGGCGACTCCAAATGATTCTCCAGAGACTGCGGAAGCAGGCGACGCTGCGACCAGGCTGCGCGAGGACTCGAACGACCCGACAAGAGCAAATACACCTGTAAGCAACGTCTGCCAGTCATAGAGCGCGCCGATGAACGGATTGTGGAATTTCGGTAGCGACTCCGCGCAGCGCTCGAAGAAGCTCTTGGCAAGCGCGTTTTCGCAAATAATGTTCGGCAGATTCACGCTCTGTCTTCTGCTCAGGTGATGCAGTTAGGCAGCGTGGGCAGTTCAGTCAACAATTCTGCGAGGCGTCAGACATGCGGCGGCTCGCCGGCAATATATTCACCGGCGTTGGATGCCGGCAGTTGTAGCTCCGTTGCGTCCTGAAGGCCCGGTACGCGGTCGCTGCCATCAAGAAGCGGTGCCTACGGATCTCCCGCATCGAAGACCTCAATGACGCCTTCGAATTCATAGGCATCGTGCTCGACGACAAGCGCGACCGCATCCACCTGTCCTCGTACCGCCGCCGGCTAGACCAGGAGCAGGGCCTCATCTGTATGAGCGAAACGTGGTCGAAGCCGCAGATGTGGGGGCACTATGGCGAAATTTCGCGGGATGGTGCTTGGGTTTGACGTTTCGGAAGGGGACTTCTTCAAGGTCCGTTACCGCAAAACGAGGCCGCGCCTGGTCGACCTCGGACTGTCGTCGTATGCCGAAATAGGGCCTGAGCACCTTAAAGAGTTGGCGCGGATAAAGTCTGACGGTTGGGCGTATGAAGACGAGTGGCGCTGGCTACTGCCACTGGTGAACCCCGAGGTCATCCAAGGCCAGACGCACTACTTCCAGCCATTCGGGCCTGACCTGCGGTTGAAGAAAATCATTGCAGGTCCGAAGTTCCGCGAGCGTTCCTACGAGCAGATGCGGGAGATGGTGAAGGGGATGGGCGTCGAGGTGATGCTGGCACGGGTCGACTTCGCCAAGTTCGAGGTCACCCGTCAACGCAAGCTCAGTTTGTGGCCGCCTGTTCGTCCGCAGACTCCCTAACGGCGGCAAGGCGGTGGCAGTTCGGCTGGTGAGAGTGAAAAGAAGGCAGGCTGCCCGCCCGGGACGTACCTCAACGTCTGATATCACCGCGGTGGCCGGAATGTCATTCTGCATGCTACCCCATTGTGTCTGTCTGAAACGCGCCTCATGTCGGCCGTTGCTATGTGATCGTTGGTTCCTTAGAAGCGGACGTTGCACCTGCCTGAGGCCCGCTCGGGCAACCTATAGTCCAATTTCGCGGTGAGTGGGTATTCTCCCATTCTTATGGGATACTCTGTAAGATACCGCTCGCGATACGTCCTTTCAGCCACTTGTAGATCTGGTCGGCACCCATCCCGTCTTGTTCGAAGCGCTCAGCAGCTTCCGCACGCCAGACTAGGTCACCGGCCTGACTAAAGGTACGTCTCAGTTGCCGCAATGTCCGCAACGCCTGACCTGCCCATTCCCGAAACTCGTCGATTTCCCATAGCGACACGGTGTGGAGATGCGGAACCGCCCCCGACTTCGCCTTGGTCACCGGCGTGACCAGTACCGGCAGGATAATGGCATTATCGGGCAAAGCAACGTGGTCGCGAATCCAGTTGGGATGCGAGAAGGCCTGTCGCGCCTTGGTAGCGTCCAGCACATCGTTTGTTGCTCCGGCATGATCTTCGAACACGAAACACAGATCATCCGCCGCCCACCAGGGATCCGGCGACGCGTCGACTTCGCGTTTCCCCGCGTGGAAGCCGAGAATCTCGCCTAGGCGTACCTGCGCCTGCTCAAAACCGTTCTTCGAGGCGAGACCTTCCAGAATCTCCCGCTCGCGCTTGTTGAACTCCCGGTCGGTCACGGTGCCGAGCCGCTCCAGCACGCCCTCAACGCGCTCGATCTGTCGCAGCAGACGGGGACTGCGGCCAAGAGGAGCTTCCATGTCCGCGTGATAGCGGGCCAGCTTGACCAACCAAGGCAGATCGGTGGCGGCGCGCTTTGCATGATTAAAATGGCCGCGCGCCTTGACGTCCAGCGAGGCGATGCCGGCGCGTCCTCCATACCAAGCGGCTGAGCCGGCGAGGTAGTGCCACAGCGCTCGATAACCTCGGAGGTCCGGGTCGGTGAGTCCACCCAGCACTCCCTCCGCTGCTTCCACAGCGCCTTCGAAATCGCTCTGCCAGAGCCTGCTCTGAAATTCGATCTCCTGGCCGACAATCGCCTGCAACTCGCCCAGCGCTGGGAAGGGCTGTTGCACTGCCGCCGCCCGCTTGCGAAGGATATCGTTGTTCACCGCATCCCAGCGGGCGTCGTTCGCTAGGAATATCTCGAAATTCTCGATGATGTCGGCCATCGTCGTGCCGACCGACTGCTCGTTGCCGAATTCGAGTTCGGCCTGCAATTCCGGGTGAAGGTGAACGCGTCGCCGCCTGTCGGCGAGATAGTCAGGCAGCTCCTCGCCGGAGACTATCACCGCGGAATAGTCCTGCAGCGACCGCGTGCAGCGGCCGATCGCTTGCAGCACGCGCGTCTGCACCCGATCGTTGAACAGTTGCGACGCCCCCATTCGAAGCATGATGAACCGCTCTTGGAGGTTGGCAGCGCGAGGCAAGCCTTCGATGAACAGCAGACGGCAATCATTGCCCGGAAAGTCGATGCCGTCATAGCGGTTAGCTATCACAGCCACCGCCTGGGGCGTGGTAACGAACGGCTGCTTCGACTCCTCGATGGCCTCTGCGCCGAAGGTCGCGAAGCCAAGATTGGCCTTGACATCCTCTCGGACCGACTCAGCCTGTTGATCGCTGGGCACGAGGACCAGGCTCCGCCCGGCGCGTTGCATCAGCTGGTGGCGCAGCGTCACTACGTCATGGACCTCGAGCGAGCTGTCAGGAAAGATAAAGAACCTGCGCCCAATCCCTTGGCGATCCCAGCCGTCGGGCACTTGGAGGCGCTTGATCCTGCGGCGGCCTGTGAGGCGCTCCAGGTCGCCGCCCGCCCCGAGTGTGGCCGACATAAAGATGCGCTGCCGCGCATTCTGATACGGCGGATGCTGCCATGTCGGTGCCAACAAGGGGCGGATGAGAATTTCGGTCGCCGAAATGTAGAGGTGGCACGCAACGAGATGGCTTCGGATCATCGACCACGCCCACCGAATGTCCAGTTCTTCGGCATGGGCGTCGATCACCGCCGTGAGCTCGTCCTTAATCTCAGCGAAGACGGGCGTGGGCAGCTTATCGACCCAGCGTCGGTCCTCCGGATTGCTGTCCCAACGGCCCGTAAGTCGCGAAAAATCGTGGGCGTCCAGGTGCGGCTGCAGCACTCCACTCAGTGCTTCGAACAGCGCTCGGTGCTGCTGCTTGGTCCGCTGGATGCGGACAGTCCACATCTCACCGATATAGTTCTCGGCGGCATGGGCATCATCTATGATGACGACGTCCGGGTTCGAGAAAAACGGATTGGTGTTGAAAAGCGAGTTGTAGGTCGTCACAGCCACCCGGTCGGCGTTCTGATACTCGGCGCGGGCCTGTGGGTCGTAATCCCGATTGCTTCCCGTAAAGCCGTTCACCGTCAGCCCGTACTGTGTCCGGGCCTGTTCCACTGCCTGGTTCACCAGCTGCTTGGTGGGGCAGAGATAGACTACCCGCTCTTCGAACTTGCGGCGGCGCCACTCGGCAATCATGAGCCCGACCAGAGTTTTTCCGCTCCCCGTTGGAAGCTGCAATGCTACATCCGAGTCAGAGACTGCCTGAGCGGCGTAGCTCCGCATAATCTCGCCCTGATGCAGCAGGACGCCCGGGATCGTACGGCGCGGAAGCGTGAGAAGAATTTCCTCCGGGCTTGTTGGAACAATCTCTGTCGGTGTCGCGCTTTTGAATGCCATTGTTTCCACTCCTACCAATCTGGCCCTTATCTGCTCTTCCGATCGGCCGCCAGAGACAAGGGCGATTCTCCACACACAGAGGAACTACCAGCCCGATGAAAGACCCCCGGCTGGTACCCGATAGATAGTTTATGTCCGATAACCCGCGCTGGGTCGCTGTACGCGTCACCGAGAGAGGCCATGTTACTGCAGCCGGGATTATCCCGATGCTGGTTGATAAACGGACGGCCTCACTTCGAATTCACGTTCCGTTCTGCTAATTGATAAGACTCGAGCGAATCTTGAGGTTGTACCGCACTTGTCGGCGGTTGGCAGAGAGATGGCGATGACTAGGGCTGATGAATGACCCAGGCGGGAGTACTCAGCATTGATAGTTCGACGTTCGCCATGCGGACGTCTTCGCCTGGACGATTGAGATCGCTCCTGATGGACAACTCCGAGCCGGTTCTTCTCTTGGGCGCCGGCGCCTCGATTACCTCCGGGATCCCTGCAGCGGCCAAAACGGTTGAGAAGGCCGCACGGTGGGCATGGTGCAAGGAGAACGGCCGTCACCCGGACGACTTCACCATTCGCCGGTCTGATTATTGGCCCTGGTTGGCCGCCCAGCCTTGGTACAAAACAGAGCTCTCCGCCGCCGATCTCTACCCCGAAGCAATCGACAACCTGCTAGGGGTGAAGAGCGATCGACGCGAGTTCTTTGAAAAGCTCATCAACCCGCCTGAGGTACCGCCCTCGCGCGGCTACGTTGCCTTGACGCAAATCCTGCACCAGGGATGGATATCCACCGTCCTGACAACCAACTTCGATCAATGCCTTGAACGGGCGGCGATTCAGCAGAACCGACCCCACCGACTGGTCAGCATCAGCACGCCGGCTGACTACGTGATGTTCAGCTCCGCGCCGCACGATCCGCAATTGGTCTTCCTGCATGGGTCAGTGAAGCACTACACCGATAGGAACTTGGCCGACGAGGTTCAATCCCTCGACCCATCGCTGGCCGAACGCCTGCGACCTCTGTTTCGCGACCATCCGGTTATCGCGGTCGGTTATCGGGGTGCCGAAGCGTCCGTGATGAAAGACCTTTTCTTGGCACAAGCCATGTCCGGCGGCTTCCTCCACGGCGTCTACTGGTGCGTCTTAGAGGACGATCTGGTCGGCCCTCATTCGCCTTGGGTCGAGCAGTTGGCGGGCGCAATTGGCTCCAACTTCCAGCTCGTACCAATTCGAGGGTTCGACGACCTCTTCGAGAAGGATCTACTGGCCAGCATGATCGCTGCAGGAGCACGGCCAACGCGCCGGCCTTCCGGCTACAGCGTCGGCGGCATGCCCGCAGACATGCGCCCGCTCAATGAGCTTGATGTCTCCGGCTTCGAACAGCCGCTTCTGCAAGCCCGCCTGCGGCAATATGCGGACCGAACCGACCTCTGGAGACCGGGAGACGTTGATGCCGCCTGGGTCGAGGAGATGACCGACCGGCTCGATCTGGTGCGGCCGGTCGGCGGGAGCGTCTGTCCGACGCTCGCGGGTTGGCTACTGTTCTCGCGTAATCCTTCTGTCGAATTCCCTCAAGCCCGGGTCGAGTTCCGTGCGACAGGACCCGGCCACTGGCTGCGGGGCCGCTTCGGCGAGGACATCGAACTTGAGCCGACTTCTCGTGAAGGCGAGTTCACGGTCCGGCGTACGATCACCGGCAATCTTTGGAGCCAACTAGACGATCTTATCGACCTTCTTGCCCTTGTGAACTTCCAGTTCCGGCTGAAGGCCGAGGTTTCGCGTACGGTCAATGCGTACAATGCAATCGCCATCAAGGAGATGCTCGTCAATGCGATCGTGCACCGCGACTACGATCGAGACGAGGCCGTCCAAGTCATCGTTGAGCCAAAATCGATTGCTGTCACGAGCCCTGGCGGCCTTATCGAGGAAATCGCCGTTCTAGTCGGCGGGCAGTCGTTCCAAGACGCGATCGCGGAACGAACCAGCCCGATCAAGGGTTACCGGAATCCCGCCATATCGGACCTTTTCTACGGCGGCGGCCAGATGGACCGGCGGGGATCAGGCCTCTCCGACATGGTCCTCGCCACCGTGAACAACAATGGGTCGGTGTCATTCGGGCCTTCTGCCGACAACGCTCAGTTCACGGTCATGATCGAGGCGCGGCCGGAAGCCGTCGACGAGATCACCAACACCGCATTGCCAATCGCTGAGGAGACCGTCCGCTACTCGTCCAACCTCGTCCCAATCGAGATCATGCCGGCGAAGGTCTGGCACGCCGCCACCAGCGCTGGTTCTAACCGAACCTTCTATCGCGACGCGGAGGGTCTCGCAGTCCCACCGGGCCATGTGAGCGACGGCCGCTTCTATTCTCTCTATGACCTGGAGGGGCTCGCCGAGTCGATGGTCACGCCGTTCGACCCAGGGGAGATCGAGGCCTTGGACTTCGACGAACTCATCCGATTGCCGGGAGGTGAATCGATCGCGCTGAAGCTGCTTCATGAGCTGCTGTTCGAGCACCTGAAGGCCAAGGATCTCCAGATCGAGTATGATCGACGGCGCGCCTACTTCGCGCGCGGCGACGAGCCTGAGCTTAAGGTTAGCTATCAAGGCCGCCTTCGCAAGGCTACCCGAACCGTGGTTAAGGCGCGCACCAAGCGCGAATCCGCCGACATCGTCTACTTCGAGCACAAGGCGGTCAGCTTCTCCGTTCTGCGCTTCGGTAGCGACTGGGCGGTTGTTCTGACCCCCGGGTACGCATTCACCCGGGACGGCGTGCGTAACCCAATCAGTCGGGAGCGAACGAACGCCCTCTCTACACGGCGCGCGGCGCGTGATTTCAATCCGAGCGTTCTGCAGGACGTCTCTTTCTGGCTCGCGGTCCTGTCCGGCGAAACTGAGGGCCTGTTCGCACTTGAGCAACGCCGGGATAACGACCTCACGCGGTTCGCTCCTTCCGTGCTCCTATCCCATCGCACGCCGACGATTTCGTTCAACGTGTCGGCGTTCGACGAGTTGGCCCAGCGCGACTCTGAGATCGACGAGGATCTCCAGAAGTTGGACGCCGAACTGGAAGCGCTTGCGCTTGAGCCTGACGACGAGGACAGAGATGGGTCCCGCCGCGACGCGGATGATCTAGGCCCAAGCGAGCCCGACGATGTCGATTGAGCTAGCCATCGTCGAGTTGTCCCCGCCGCGACTTCAGTTCGGCGGCGCGAGCACACATACCGATCCCAAAGTCGGGCTCCTGTCTGCGGGTCCTTTTGACCTTCGGTTCGGGTCGGCTCGGAAGGACAATATTCATGTCGGGGTCATTGGCCCGGCCCAGCAGGTAGCGGCGGCGCGGCGGTGGCTGGAGCGATGCAGTGGGGAAATCCCGATTCTGGGCGAGCCAAGCCTGCTCAAGAAGGCCTTTCCCGGCTTTAAGGAGGCGTTTCATAAACGATTGGTCGCCCCGGACGCGTCCTCGATCGCACTCAGCTCGGATAGCCACGACGAGCTTGCTCGTGCGTTGCAGGGCGACGCCTACCAGGCGTTCCAGCGCGTGGTCGACTTGTACGCTGACGCGCATTTGCGACTCGCGTCCCGTGACCTAAACCGTCCCGACATCGTCCTGATGTGTATCCCCGACGACATCTTCAACAAGGTTAGCTCAGTCGAGCGCAAAGCGACCGAAAGTGAACGCAAGCGCGCCAAGGAGATCCGGCGCGCCCGCCCGAGCAATCAGCTGGACCTGTTCGACACCCTCGATGAGGTCGAGCAGACACCCGAGGATTTCTTGAGACGGGACCTCAGGCTGGCCCTGAAGGCGCGGGCTCTACGGAGCCGATTGCCGATCCAGCTGGTCACAGAAGTCCTGCTCAGCGACACGGCGAGAAACCAAGACCCAGCCACCCGCGCCTGGAATTTTGCCGTCGGCCTCTATTACAAGGCCGGCGGCGTCCCTTGGCGATTACCGCCCACGGGGCCAGAAACCTGCTTCGTCGGCATCAGTTTTCACCACTTTCGCACGACGCGGCGCGCGATTGTCCGGTCCAGCCTTGCTCAGGCCTTCTCGAGTGATGGTGAAGGGTTCGCGATCCGCGGGGAAGGCGTTCCCGTCGAGCCCGAACAGGGTCGGAACGTTCACCTCTCCGAACAGCAGGCGTTCGAGCTGACGCAGAACGTCCTTGCCGAATATGAGCTGCGCACTGGGGGAGCGCCGCTCCGAGTCGTGCTTCACAAGACGTCCTATTTCGATCCCGCCGAACAGACGGGCTTCGCTGCTGCGCTCAAGAACACGCCCATCGTATCGATGGTCACCCTTGTTCCCAGCCTCTTCCGGCTGCTCCGGTACGGCGCCTATCCTCCGAAAGTCGGAACGGTCTGCACAGTCAATAACGACCGATCGTTCCTATTCACTTCCGGGTTCATGCCGGAGCTCGGCACCTACCCAGGACCGCATGTGCCCCAGCCATTCGAAGTTCGCTGTCTTGGCGCCGAGAACGCTGTCGCCGCCGCGCAGGACGTTCTCAACCTCACCCGGATGAACTGGAACACAGCCGACATCAGGGGAAAATGGCCGGTGTCCTTGTCTTTCGCCCGCCGTGTAGGCGGCATTCTGGACGAGTACGGCGACGATGATCTTGCCGAAACCTCGTTCCGCTACTTCGTTTAGACACTACGGGGTTGCACCGTCCGAGTGTCCGCGTTCGCATTTTGGATGTCTGAAGCGACCGGTCCGGTGTCGGCCCAAACCAGCCACGTTCGTCACGGGTTAATCGACCCTTCTTGTGGGACGACGAGACACCGCGGAGGGAATACTAATTTAGTCCTCCTCCTGGTCCTTAGGTTCGCCAGACCATACGAGAGAATACGAAGGAAATGCGTGGCCAACATAACGTATTGATTTCCTGTGGAAAACGATGACCCTCCGGGCCTGCAACATTGGTTGCCCAGTTTCGGTGTTTTCGACGGGGTTCAGTGTGATTTTCGGAGGTTGGAGGTTCGTCTCGTCGTTTGGCGAACCGTCGCTGTTGGCTTCCAAACTAGACCCTCGCGAGGATGTATGGACAGCAGGCTTGCCTCGCGTCCCCCGATTGAGATCACCCGCGAGTTTTTGCTCTCGAGTTCATCCAGATAGTCGGCCCACCATTGCATCATCCTGACGCGCTCTTCCCAGTGCTCTGCCCGGGCGTAGGCGCGCCGAACGTCGTTGTTCTCAATGTGGGCCAGCTGCCGCTCTACGGCGTCCGGGTGCCACTTGCCGCATTCGTTTAGCAAAGTTGATGCCGTTGCTCGAAAGCCGTGCGCGGTAGCTTCTTCTTTGCCATAGCCCATACGGCGAAGGGCGGCGTTAAGCGTGTTGTCGGAAATCGGACGCGAACCCGATCTAACACTAGGAAACGACAGCGATCCACCACCAGAGATTTCTCTAAGTGAGGTCAGGACGCTGACGGCCTGCCTGGAAAGAGGTACGCGGTGCGGCCGTCGCATCTTCATGCGTCCTTCAGGGATGCTCCACACGGAGCTCTCGAAATCGAACTCGTCCCATCCGGCCGCGCGCAGCTCGCCGGGGCGGGGGAACAGCAGGGCCATCAGCCTCAGAGCGGCTCGGGTTGTCGGCTGTCCGTCAAATGCATTAATCGCCCTCAGCAAGCCTCCCAAGGCCTTAGGATCGGTAACCGCGGCACGCGGCGTGACCGTCGGACCGACGAGTGCGCCCCTCAGGGCGATCGTCGGATCTACATCGGCGCGTGCGGTTGCGATTGCATATCGAAACACGCTGCCGATGGTGGAGCGCATTCGCCTTGCCGACTCGTATCGACCGCGAACCTCCACGCTGCGGAGAGCGGCAAGAATTGTGGCCGGATCGATCTCCCGAACGCTTTTGTCCCCAAACGTTGGATAGGCAAAGTCGAGCAACCATTTGACCTTGGTGATGGTCCGGTCGGCACGTCCCTCCTTCTTCAGCTTGTCGACATAGTCCTCCGCGATTGAGCGAAAGGTGTCCTCCGCCGAAGTCTTTTGCGACTTACGCTCCTGTGCGGGGTCGATGCCACGTAGGAGGAGACGTTTGGCGGTATCGCGCGCCTCTCGTGCCTCAGCGAGGGAGATGAGGGGATAGCTGCCCAACGCCAGAAGCTTCTGCTTGCCGCCAAAACGATAGGCGAGGCGCCATAGGCGAGATCCGGTAGGCTGCACCCAAAGCTGGAGCCCGCCACCGTCAGACAATTTTACGAGCTTAGAAATGGGTCGGGCATTTCGGCATTTTACGTCGGAAAGGGCCATTTTCGGGACCTCCATTTGGCTGCATCGATACCATCAGGATCTCCAATACCAGCGAAAATACCAGCCCCCCGCCTCGTTGGACCAACTGCGCCGAAATTCCACAAAACCCGACCATCCGCGCTTTGCGCGCCGAAATCAGTAAGGATTTCAGCTAGTTGACGAGATGGAAGCGTAGAGGCTTCGGCGAAAGAGACTGTCGGGAGAAGAGGGGATGGTGCCCAGACGCGGATTCGAACCACGGACACGCGGATTTTCAATCCGCTGCTCTACCAACTGAGCTATCTGGGCCTAGTTCCAGGATCGGGCGAGAGCCTTGATCCGGATGCCTTGAGTGGTGCGCTGCACCCTGAAAGCGGGTGGGTTATAACACGAGATTTGCCGCTGTCCAGCGCCTGCGAGATGTTTTTCTGGAAGAAATCACAGGCCGTTGCGTAAGCTGCAAATGCGGCTCGGCGTTGTCAGCCGGCTTCGCTGTTTCCGTCCGAATCCTCGTCTTCGTCGTCACGGACCGGAATGGCGTAGCTGCCCGAAAGCCAGCGGTTGAGATCGACCGCCTTGCAGCGCGGCGAGCAGAACGGATAGGTCTCGCGCGCCGACGGCTTGCTGCATTCCGGGCAGGAGATCTTGGCACGCAGCGGCGTGACGACGGCGGCTGGCTTGTCGGTCATACGCGCGCGCCGGCCTGCCAGTTGAGCTGGACCTGATAACCTTCGCCCGACAGCAGCGACGTGGTCTCGTAGAGCGGCAGGCCGACCACATTGGTATAGGAGCCGACGAGCTTGACCACGAAGGTGCCGGCGAGGCCCTGGATGCCATAGCCGCCTGCCTTGCCGCGCCATTCGCCCGAGGCGAGGTAGTTTTCCATGTCCTGCTTCGACAGGCGCTTGAAGCGCACGCGCGTCTCGACCAGCCGCTGGCGCAGCTTGCCCGCAGGCGTCACCAGCGCGAGGCCGGTATAGACCCGGTGCGAGCGGCCCGACAGCAACTGCAGGCAATGCAGCGCCTCATCAGAGCTCTCGGCCTTGGGCAGGATACGCCGTCCCACGGCAACGACCGTGTCGGCAGCAAGAATGAAGCCGGAAGCGGGTTCCGCTTCCTTGGAAAGGACGTCATGCGCCTTCTGCGCCTTGGTCACCGACAGGCGCTTGGCCAGCGAGCGCGGATGCTCGGCGCGCATCGGACGTTCGTCGACATCTGCCGGGAACAGGCGGTCAGGCTCGATGCCGGCCTGCTGCAACAGCTCGACACGGCGGGGCGAACCCGAGGCAAGCACAAGCTTTTGCAGATCGCTCAATCGTTGATCCTGTAGGCTGAGACCGGCCGGCGTGCTTGCAGCAGGCGGCTTACTTGAAGCGGTAGGTGATACGGCCCTTGGTCAGGTCGTAAGGCGTCATTTCGACGAGGACCTTGTCGCCGGTGAGGACGCGGATGCGGTTCTTGCGCATGCGGCCAGCGGTATGGGCGATGATTTCGTGTTCGTTTTCGAGCTTGACCCGGAACATCGCATTCGGCAACAATTCCGTAACAACGCCCGGGAACTCGAGGACTTCTTCCTTCGGCATTCGGTACCTTTGGTTTGGATGACTTTCCGGCGACCCGGCCGGAATTTGGGCGGAACCTATATGATAATCCACGCTTTGTGAACACGCTTAATCGGCGTCGTTTCCTTGAGCCTCGGCGGCAAATCGATTGGCCATTCTGTGCTTCAGCCGTTCGCGCACGTCGCGGTAGGCGTGCATGATCTGGTCGCGCGTGCCGGTGACGGCGGTCGGATCGGGCGTCGGCCAGTATTCGACGTCCACAGCCATCGAGCGGGTGAATTCGAGCGCGGCGTGATGCGCCTCGGGCGCGAGTGTGACGATGAGGTCGAAATAGTCGTCCTCGAGATCATCGACGGTGCGTGGCTGGTGTTCGTCGAGCCTCATGCCTTCTTCGGCCAGCACGGCATCGACGAACGGGTCGCGATCGCCGGCGCGCACGCCGGCCGACGTCACGAACACCGATGCCGGCAGATGGTGGCGGGCGATCGCCTCGGCCATTGGCGAGCGGACCGAATTCATCCGGCACATGAACAGGATAGAGCGTGGAGAGCTGCCGTTTGCCGCCATCCTTATCCGCGCCAGTGCAATACGCAGATCAGCGTGAACAGGCGGCGCGCGGTGTCGAAATCGATCTCGATCTTGCCGGAGAGCCGGTCGAGCAGGGTTTGCGAACCCTCATTGTGCAGGCCGCGCCTGCCCATGTCGATCGCCTCGATCTGGCTCGGCGTCGATGAGCGGATCGCCTCGTAGTAGCTTTCGCAGATCATGAAGTAGTCCTTCACGATCCTGCGGAACGGCGTCAGCGACAGGATGTGGGTGACGACCGCTTCGCCGTGTTCACGCGAGATGGCGAAGACCAGCCGCGCATCGACAAGCGACAGCTTGAGCCGGTAGGGGCCGTGGCCGTCGTCATTGATCGGGTGGAAGCTGTTTTCCTCGATCAGGTCGAAGATCGCGACCGCCCGTTCGTGCTCGACGTCGGGCGTCGAACGGCCGATCGATTCGTCGAGTTCGACGTCGACCAGGCGGGAGCGTGCGTGGCCTTTGTCGGACATCGCCGCCTACATGTTCAATCTGATGGCGACGGAGCGCGCATGCGCGTCGAGACCCTCGGCCTTGGCCAGCGCGATCGCCGCGGGAGCAAGCTCGCGCAACTGGTCGGGGCCAAGCTTCAGGATCGAGCTGCGCTTGACGAAGTCGAGCACCGTCAGGCCAGAGGAGAAACGCGCCGAGCGTGCCGTCGGCAGCACGTGGTTGGAGCCGCCGACATAGTCGCCGATGACTTCGGGCGTGTGCTTGCCGACGAATATCGCACCCGCATTGCGGATGCGGCCGAGCAGGGTCTCGGCATCGGCGACGGCGAGTTCGAGATGCTCGGCGGCGATGCGGTCGATCAGCGGGACGGCCACGTCGAAGTCGTCGACGACGATGACCGCGCCAAAGTCGCGCCAGCTTGCGGCGGCGGTCTCCGTGCGCGGCAGGAGCTTGATCTGGCGTTCGACCGCTGCTTCAACCGACTTGCCGAAGGCGGCGTCATTGGTGACCAGGATCGACTGTGCGGAGACGTCATGCTCCGCCTGGGCCAGCAGGTCGGCGGCAAGCCAGTCGGGGTCGTTGTCGCTGTCGGCGACGATCAGCACCTCGGAGGGACCGGCGATCATGTCGATGCCGACCGTGCCGAACACCTGGCGCTTGGCGGCCGCGACATAGGCGTTTCCGGGGCCGACGATCTTGGCGACGGGACGGATGGTCGCGGTGCCATAGGCAAGGGCGGCGACTGCCTGGGCGCCGCCGACGCGGTAGATTTCCGACACGCCGGCGATGTCGGCTGCGACCAGCACCAGCGGATTGATGACGCCGCCTGTTGCCGGCACCACGATGACGATGCGCTCGACGCCGGCAACCTTGGCCGGCACGGCATTCATCAGCACCGAGCTGGGATAGCTCGCCGTGCCGCCTGGAACATAGAGCCCGACCGCCTCGACGGCGGTCCAGCGCGAGCCGAGCTCGACGCCGATCGGATCGACATAGCGGTCGTCCCTGGGCATCTGCCGGGCATGGTGCGAATGGATGCGGTCGCGGGCAAAGCGCAGCGCCTCGACGGTCGCCGGATCGGCATCCCTGTAGGCCTGGTCGATGTCGGCGCGGCTCACCGCGATGCCGAGTGTGCCGAGGTCGGCGCGGTCGAATTTCCTGCTGTAGTCGATCAGTGCCGCATCGCCGCGGCTGCGCACGTCGTCGATGATCGCGCGCACCGTCGCATCGACGTCGGGCGAAATCTCGCGCTTCGTGGTCAGGAAGGCGGCGAAGCGCTTCTCGAAGTCTGCGTCGGATTGGCGAAGCGTGATGGCCATTGTCTGGAAATGCTCAGGTATTGTGGATGGGGCGGGAAGAGGCCTGCCATGCAGCGCCGGTGTCGGTCAGCCGTGCCTCGATGACTTCGACATCGAGGCGGATGGCGGCGTCGCCGGCAAACAGAAGCTCGATCGTGCCGGTCGGACCTTCCTCCTGCGCGAAGCCGATCGCCAGAAGCTCCAGCACGTCTTCGGTCTTGGCGCGCGAAATGCCGTGCAGTTGCGCCGACAGCACGCGGTCGAAATGCAGGATCGACCTGCGCCGCTCATATTTCGGTCGGAAGAAACCTTTCCTGGTTTCCCAGGCGAAGCGGTTCATCGCCAGCGCAAAGCGCTTCGCCGGCGCATCGAAGGCGATGTCGCCGACCCTGATCACCGCATCCTGCACATGCGCCGAAACGATCTCCAGATCTTCTTCGTCGAGGGCGACTAGTTTGAGCAGGTTCATGTTCGGTCGGCTGCCTGTACGGAACGGTAATGCTTCCGGCTTTGTTAGGCGGTCTTGATGCAGCGCGCACCGCGGGGGAAGGGAATAGGGAGTGGGGGAGTAGGGGAGTAGGGGAGTAGGGGAGTAGGGGAGGTTCCTGTTCCCTTACTCCCTTATTCCCCTACTCCCCTCCCTTCATCCGCTGATGCGCTCGATCACCGCGCCGCAACGCGACAGTTTTTCTTCCAGGCGCTCAAAGCCGCGGTCGAGATGGTAGACGCGGTTGACCACCGTCTCGCCTTCGGCGGCGAGGCCGGCGATGACCAGCGACACCGAAGCGCGCAGGTCGGTCGCCATGACGGGCGCGCCCTTGAGCTTGGAGACGCCCTCGACGATCGCCGTCTGGCCCGACAGCGTGATGTGGGCGCCGAGGCGGGCAAGTTCCTGCACATGCATGAAGCGGTTTTCGAAGATCGTCTCGGTGATCTTCGATTTGCCTTTCGACATGGTCATCAGGCCCATGAACTGCGCCTGCAGATCGGTCGGGAAGCCGGGGAAGGGCTCGGTGACGACATCGACCGGGGTGATGCCCGAGCCGTTGCGCAGGACTCGGATGCCGGAATTGGTCGGGATGATCTCGGCGCCGGTGCGCGACAACACGTCGAGCGCGCCCTGCAACAGGTCGGCGCGCGCGCCTTCGAGCAGCACGTCGCCGCCGGTCATGGCGACCGCCATGGCATAGGTACCGGTCTCGATGCGGTCGGGAATGACGCGGTGACGTGCACCCGACAGCGAATCGACGCCTTCGATGGTGATGGTCGAGGTGCCCTGGCCGGTGATCCTGGCGCCCATGGCGTTGAGGCACTCGGCGAGGTTGACGACCTCAGGCTCGCGGGCGGCGTTTTCGAGCACCGTCTCGCCGCGAGCGAGCGTCGCCGCCATCATCAGCACGTGGGTGGCGCCGACGGAAATCTTCGGGAACACATAACGGTTGCCCGTGAGGCGCTTGTTCCTGGCCTTGGCCACGGCATAGCCGTTCTCGACGTCGATGTCGGCGCCCAGCGCCTGCAGGCCGTCGATGAACAGGTCGACAGGTCGCGTGCCGATGGCGCAGCCGCCCGGCAGCGACACCTTGGCTTCGCCCATGCGGGCGAGCAGCGGGCCGATGACCCAGAAGCTGGCGCGCATCTTGGAGACGAGCTCATAAGGGGCTGTCGTGTCGACGATGTTGCGTGCGGTGAAAGAGATGGTGCGCGAATAGCCTTCGCCCTGGCGCTCGCGGCGGCCCGAGACGGAATAGTCGACGCCGTGATTGCCGAGGATGCGGATCAGCTGCTCGACGTCGGCCAGGTGCGGCACGTTTTCCAGCGTCAGCGTATCGTCTGTCAGCAGCGAGGCGATCATCAGGGGAAGGGCTGCGTTCTTCGCGCCCGAGATCGGGATGGTTCCGGTCAGCTCGTTGCCGCCGACAATTCTGATGCGATCCATTGGCCGTCGTTTCTCCGGGCGATCCCGGTTCTGGCGAGAAATTTTCTTGCCGCCCGTCTAGACCATCGCGCTTTCCGGTTCAAGAAAGGCGCATTTTGCGGTCTTTGGCGCCAAGCGCCTGCCGTCGCCGGTCAGGCTTTCTCAGGTTTCTCCGTCTCCCCCTCCGCTGCCGCCAGGCCTTCCGGCCTGGTGTCGGCCTCGCCTGTGCGGCGCGAGCGCGCCTGCGCCTTGCGTTTCATCAGGTTGGCGCGCAGCTCGGCCGCCAGCCGCGCCTGACGCTGTTCGGCACCGCTTGAGGGCGTTTTCTTGGTCGACGACATGTGGTGGTCCCCGCTTGCCGATCCTTCATAGCGGCTTGGCAACCGAAATGGCCAGTATTGTGGCGTAAGCGGGCCTGTGGAAAATGATACACGATTTCGGGCAATTGATAACTTGCGCTCCCGGGAATCATGTGGCACAAGCCGCCCCGTTCACGGAATGCTGCCGTAGCTCAGTGGTAGAGCACTCCCTTGGTAAGGGAGAGGTCGAGAGTTCAATCCTCTCTGGCAGCACCATTTCTTTTTCCATTGAAATCGTTGAAGCTCTTGGCCTGCAAGGCTTGCTGTCCATCCTGACATTTTGCGGATGCGAACGGCGAGCCCGCTCATTCTTCCCGATGGCTGGAAAAACGAGGGACAGACCCTGCGCGCAGTTCATCGAAAATCGGCGCGAGCATCAATGAGATCGCGAGCATTTCGGCGGGTGCCGCGCAGGCTCTTCCAGGTCGACCGCTCGACGTGGAGCAGTGCCTTGGTGCCGATTTCGGGAAGTTTCGGAGCGTCTACCTTCGGATCGGCAGAGACAGGTTCGATGACGCAATGCGGAAGGCAGCATAGGGCGTCTGATCCGCCGTGACCTGCTAAGGTCGCCGCTCACAGCGGCGGCAATCTTCTGGAAGAATGCTGTGAACACGAGCGTATGAACTCTGCTCGGACATTGCAGATTGAGGATCAGCAGTTATCTATCAGCTATGAACGTCTTCGACTTCATCACAGAAGATGAATTGAACGACTTGCCTGAGGATGGCGAGCAAGCTTTTTCCGTTTTTGTGAAGCATGCGCAGCGCCGACTTCGGGAAGCGACGGCCTCACTTAACGATGATGATGAAGGGAATTGGCGTCTAATTCAGGATGCACGACACGGCTTTACTAACGTCGTCCTGGCCGCTGCCAAGCGCTTCCAAATCGATGCCTTCAAGTCGATCGATGTGCCTCGCGTCAACAGGTTCGACAGTGACGATTATCGTCAGCTTGTTGCTGACCTCGACCACTACATGACGCAATTGGCAATCGATCACAGCATTCGCAGCAAGCAGGATTCCACACGTATTCCGGAGAAGTCGAAGGACCGCATAAAGACACACCTTCACCATCTAAGGCAGGCAATCAGCGAGGCGAACCTTACTGATGCAAAAAAAGAAACTCTGCTTAAGAAGGTGGGAGACTTTGAAACCGCCCTTGAGAAAAATCGAGTCAACCTACTAGCCGTCGCCCGACTCACTATTGAAATTCTCGCGATTCCGGGTGCCCTGTGGGGATCGGCAGAGGTGGTCAGTAAACTCATCCACAACATCAATCAGACTGTCGCTGAGGCGAAAGCAGAAGAAGACGAACAGCGTAAGCTTCCGGCTGCTCCAGAACGATTTGCCCTCATTCCTCCACGTGCTCCGGAAGTCGACTATTCCGATAAGAAAGGCAGTCGAGCGCTGGACGACGAAATTCCTTTTTAGATGGAGCTTGTCCGGCCTTGGCAGTTCATGAGCCTTTGCTTGCGCGCGGTTCGGTATTCCAGTCGTTGCGACCGCTCTCGCACCTATCCATTGGCCGGGTTGACCCATGCGCAAGACATGCGAATCTCTGACGGTGGGGGGGCATGATGGACACGCCTATTGCTCAAAACGGAACCTTAGAGGCCGCCATATTTGCGCGTGTGAAAGGCAGGACGCCAGACGCAGATAATTTCAAGATCGTTTCCGTGCAAAGTAAATTCTTGAAGGGTAGCTTATATACAATCTCTTTTACGTCTGTGGGAGCCGCTGGCGTTGAGGGTTCTTTTATCAATAGGGTCTATGTTCATGGGAGAAGTATTGATGTGTACGGCTTTGATGAGCAGTTGCTTGCAATTGTCGGAGCAACGCACGATATAGGAGTTTTCGACAAGATTGTCGAACCAAAGACTGTCGCGGCAATAATAGCTATCGGAATTACTTTGCTTCTGATTGGGCTGTCGATCGCAAACTTGGTGAGAGGCACTCCGCAAGTGTTCCCGGAGTTTCTAACAAGCGGATTCTTGCTCATTCTTGGCTTCTATTTTGGGAAGAGCGTTGGGCAATCGGGCGCGGACAAATAAGTGGACTTGTCCGCAGATACCCGCCGACGGCACATCAAATTATACTCGGTTCTCCCATTTCTACCTGGCAGCCGACAAAATCCACTGCCCAAATCCCAGAACGCCCGTTTGCTCTGCTCCCTGCGATTTGGGCTGTCGATTTGAGGCGCCGGCGGCGCGGGCAGCCGGAAGCCGAATGGTCCGGCCGGCAGGCCACCGCGTTCGCTCCAGTAACCGTCGAGGTCGGCCTGCATCAGCTTCCTTCGCTTGCGGCGGCGCTGGTTGATGACATGGGTGGTATTGGACACCGCCAAAATATCAGGGGCGGACACCAGTCCGTGCAGGGCGAGCAGCATGGCGTCCTTGGGGCGCAGGCCGCCGAGGCAGCGGGTGGCTGATATGACGGCGCGTTTGGCGTCGGTGCCTTTCGGCCCCTGCATGCCGCCGATCGCCAGGCTTGGTCTGCCGTCCTCGCCGCGGACGAAGACAAAGCTGGCCGTCCACAATGTGTAGTCGTCGCTCGCCCGCGACAGCTTGATGGCAAAGACGCCCTCGTGGCGGCAGCCGCAGTGGTCGGCCAAAAGCATCTGCATATTGTAGGTTTCATGGCGACCGAAAACAGCGCCCATGTCGAGGCGTTCGCCGCGCCAGAGGGCGGCGAGGTCGTCATGGCGCAACAATTCGGCAGCTACCTGGAAATGCGTCTTCATCAGGCCGAGGCGAACAGGACTCGAAATACCGGTGACGAAAAAGACGTCGAGCGACTTGCGCAAAAGGTCGTCATGCGGCCGGCCCAGCGCCTGTTTCAGGGAAAAATCGCCGAGAAAGCTGACCCAGCCGAAGGTGCTGACCGGCCGACAGGCGAACCGCAAGCAGAACACCGCCGAGCGCTTGAGCGAGATGCGGGCGCCGAGGCTGAGCATCTGCAGGAAAACCGATGATCGGCGGCTTTCGCACCTCGTCGGCGACCGGGCGGGCAGCAGGCTGCGCTGGTCCAGTTCCGGTTTCCATTCGTGTCGCACGTGACAGCTCCTTCAGACTGCGTCTGCCGGCCCGGAACAGTGGGCTGGCGGAGCGATCTAAGGGGCGCTGCGCATTGCGCCTGCATTGCAAGACAGGCGTGTGCCGGCCGCGCTGATTCGAAATCTTCGCGGGAAACGGCCGGAAACGTCAGGAATTGTAGGTGAGTAGTAGGGTTCTGTTGCAGGATTGACGGAAAGCCGTCGAAATCGCGGACCGCTTGGCGTCCAGCCTAAAGCTGTGATTCGATCGGCAGGTAGCTGATCACCTTGGCCACCAGGCGCCGCCGCAGGCTGGCCTGCGGTTCGTGCCTGAGTTCGCGCGGCCCGCTGTCGGCGCTGTCGGTCCAGACCAGCCTGTCGCCGTGCAGGGACAGGCGGAAGGCGCTGCGCGGCGATGTCTGCGCCGAGATCACCGCCTCGACCTCGCGCGCCAGTTCCTCCTGCCTGAACAGCACGCCCATCTCGGTGTTGAGCGCGGCCGAGCGTGGGTCGAAATTGAAAGAACCGACGAAACCGGCCTCGCCGTCCGATATGAATGCCTTGGTGTGCAGGCTGGCACCCTTGGAGCCGAACAGCGACATGTCGGTGCGGTCCTCGTCGGGCTTCAGTTCGTAGATGCCGACGCCGTTCTCCAGCAGCGGCTTGCGGTAGCGGACATAGGCGCCGTGGACGGCGGCGACATCGGTTGCGGCCAGTGAATTGGTCAGCACCGTGACCTCGACACCTTTGCGGGCCAGCGCCGTCAGCTCGCGGGTGCCGGTCTCGCCGGGAATGAAATAGGGCGAGACGATGCGCAGTTGCCGCCGGGCCGAGGTCAGGATCGGCCGGATTGCCGTCATCAGCCAGCTGTCCTGGCCGGCACCCGATGCCTTTTCCGGCGGATCGGAGGCAACCGTCGCCTCGCTGGTCCAGCGCAGCCTGCCCATGCCTGACGACGACCATTCCCGGCTCTCCTCGGCAACGCGATGGATGTAGGGCTCCGCCAGGCCGGTCGTTGCCGTGCGCTCCAGCCGCTTGCGCAGGGCGGGAAGGTCGCCCCTTGCCATGCCGGTGACGTGACGGATCGGCAGCACCGCCTCGCTGTTCCAGAAGCGGTCGAAGATGGCCTCCGTCTGGTCGACAACAGGACCAGCGAGCAAAAGGTCCATGTCGCGGAAATTGGCGTCTTCCGAGGCATCGAAATAGGCGTCGCCGACATTGCGCCCGCCGACGATCGCCAGCCTGCCGTCGGCGACCCAGGCCTTGTTGTGCATACGCCTTGTGCTGCGCATGACGCGCAGCACAAGCTCCAGCCCGCGCTGCAGGCCAAAGGCGCGTGCCCAGCTCGGGTTGAACAGGCGAACCTCGATGTTGGCGTGGCTGTCGAGGGCGAGATAGTTCGGGTCGTAGCCCTTGGCGTTGATGTCGTCGAGGATCAGCCGCACGCGCACGCCGCGGTCGGCGGCAGCGAGGACCTCGCGGGCGAGCAGGCTGCCGGTCAGGTCGTCCTTCCAGTAGTAATATTGCAGGTCGAGGCTGCGCTGGGCGTGGCGCGCGGTGTAGGCCCTGATGGCGAAGGCATGCAGGTTGGACGACAAAAGCGCCAGTCCGCTCTGGCCGGGATGGTCGGCAAGCAGCGGGGTGATCAGCCGGTCGAACGGGGTGTCGCTGTCAGCCGTCGGCGATGCGCGGGAAGAAATGCCCTGGGCGCGCTTGGCGAAGCGGCCATAGGCATAGACCGCCAGCAGCGAGGCAATGACCAGGAGCCCGACAACTGCTATGACGACGGCGACGAGTTTCATGTGTCAGGCGGCCCAAGACCTTTCGATGGGAACCTTGTGCCGACGACAGCATTTCGGTGGAAGGCCATCGTGACGCATGTGGTAAACCTCGAATAGCTCGACCATATAGGTTACTGTTGGCGAAACGCCTGTCGCAACTGAACACGAATTTCCCAGAGATTCCAGACGAGTGATGGCTAGCAGACCAGGCTTTGAGATTTCAGCAGAAGCAGGTGCCGCGCACCGGTCCTCGACGCTGGAGCAGGGCGATACGTCGTTGCCGCCTGAGGCCGGCGCGCACAGCGAGATCGTCGTCGCCTCCTACAACGTCCACAAATGTGTTGGCCTCGACCGCCGTTTCGATCCGCAGCGCACGATGCAGGTCATTTCCGAGATCGGCGCCGACGTCATCGCCTTGCAGGAAGCCGACCAGCGCTTTGGCGACCGGGCAGGCCTGCTCGACCTGGAAGCGGTCGAGCGCGAGACCGGGCTTGTTCCGGTGCCGCTGGCCGGCCGGCGCAAGAGCCATGGCTGGCACGGCAACGTGGTCATGTTTCGCAAAGGTTCAGTCAGTTCGGCGCGGCAGATCGTGTTGCCCGGTGCGGAGCCACGCGGTGCCGTGGTCGTCGATCTCGAGCTCGAAGCCGGGCCGCTCCGGATCATCGCGGCGCATTTCGGCCTGTTGCGCCATTCGCGCAAGCTGCAGGCCGGAACGCTTCTGACCGCAGCCGAACTGCACAGCGACAAACCGACGGTTCTTGTCGGTGACCTCAACGAATGGCGGTTGGGCAAGCGCTCGTCGCTGCGCAGCCTGCAACCGGCTTTCGGGCCGATGCATGCCATCGTTCCGAGCTTTCCCTCGCGTTTCCCGGTGCTGGCGCTGGACCGCGTCATGGCGCGGCCGCACAGCCTGCTCACCGAGCTCGAAGCGCATGACACGGCACTGGCGCGCATCGCCTCGGATCACCTGCCGATCAAGGCGGTCATTCGGCTAAACGCCAAGGGCAACGGCCTCGCCGAGGCCGCCTGATCACTGCCCGACGAAGCAATCGCTGATCCGCGCCGCCTGTTGTCGACCTGCTCCGGGCGATCGTCCTTTGCCTTGACGTTGCCTGTCGGCAGCCCCTGACGGCAGCGCCGGCACAAGCCGGCAAGACCTGCTGTCGACGCCGATGATGCGCGACCGGGACGCGTGCGCTACATGATGTAGGGACAGATGCCTGCAAAATGAAGTTTCGACGTCAGGGACGAAGCGCATGGCCCAATTCCTGCCCCTGTCGCGGGCGGTCGCCGACAATCTCAACAGTGGCGACACCGTGGCCTTTGAAGGGTTCACGCATCTCATTCCCACCGCCGCCGCACATGAGGCGATCCGCCAGGGCTTCAAGGACCTGACGCTGGTGCGCATGACGCCCGACTTGATCTACGACCAGATGATCGGCATGGGCATGGCGAAGAAGGCCATCTTCTCCTACGCCGGCAATCCCGGCGTCGGCCTGCTGCGCCGCCTGCGTGACGCTGTCGAGAACGGTTTTCCGCATGCGCTCGAGATCGAGGAGCACAGCCACGCCGCCATGGCCAATGCCTATGAGGCGGGCGCCGCCGGCCTGCCTTGCGCCATCTTCCGCGGTTATCGCGGTGCCGAGCTCACCAAGGTCAATCCGAACATCAGGTCGGTGACCTGCCCGTTTTCAGGCGAGGTGCTGGCGGCGGTTCCGTCGGTTCGGCCCGACGTCACCTTCATCCACGCCCAGAAGGCCAACCGGCGCGGCGACGTGCTGGTCGAGGGCATCATCGGCATCCAGAAGGAAGCGGCCCTTGCCGCCAGGCGCGCTGTGGTGACCGTCGAGGAGGTGGTCGACAATTTCGACGACCTGCACCCCAACCTGACAGTACTGCCCAGCTGGTCGGTGACGGCGATCTCGGTCGTGCCGGGTGGGGCGCACCCGTCCTACGCGCATGGCTATTATGTCAGGGACAACGCGTCTTATCTGGAATGGGACGAGATCTCAGCCGACCGCGACCGTTTCCGCGAGTGGATGCAGACGAACGTCATCGAAAAGACCAGCGACGATTTCGCGGCCCGCGTCGAACATCTGAGGATCGTCGCATGAGCGTGACAGGCTTCAGCCCCAACGAAATGATGACAATTGCCGCGTCGCGTGCGCTCAAGGGCGACGATGTCTGCTTCGTCGGCATCGGCGCGCCCTCGGCGGCCTGCAATGTCGCCAGGCTGACCCATGCACCCGACATCACGCTGATTTACGAATCCGGCACCATCGGCACGGCACCCCACGTGCTGCCGCTGTCGATCGGCGACGGCGAATTGTGCGACACCGCCGTCACCACAGTCTCGGTGCCGGAAATGTTCCGCTACTGGCTGCAGGGCGGGCGCATCTCGATCGGCTTCCTGGGTGCAGCCCAGCTCGACAAGTTCGGCAACATCAACACGACGGTCATCGGCGATTACGCTCATCCGAAAACCCGCCTGCCCGGCGGCGGCGGTGCCCCCGAGATCGCGACGTCGTCGAAGGAAATCTACATCACCATGGCCCAGTCCAGGCGCGCCATGGTCGAGAAGATCGACTTCTACACCTCGTTCGGCCACGGCGACGGCGGCGACCACCGTCAACGCCTGGGCATCGACACCAAGGGGCCGACGTTGCTGATCACCGACCTGGCGATCTGGAAACCAGACCCCGTCACCAAAGAATTCACCGTCGTTTCGCTGCATCCGGGCGTCACCCGCAACAAGGTGCAGGAGACCTGCGGCTGGACGGTCAAGTTTGCCGACACGCTCGAGCAAACGCCCGAACCGACCGAACTGGAATTGACGACGTTGCGTGACCTCAAGGCCCGCAGCAGCGGCGCCGCCCACAAGGGCGCGGCTGTCGGCGCGAGGCAAGGATCGAAGGATGGCTGAGGCCTGCGTCCGCCGCCTATGAAAACGCCCGGCATTGCCGGGCATTTTTGTTTGCTTAGCCAATCAGGCTGAACAGGAATCGCAGGCTGATCAGCAACAGGAAGATGCCGAAGGCGACCTCCAGCTTCCGCTTTGACAGGGCATGGGCGAGCTTGGCTCCCAAAGGCGCGGTCAGCACGCTGGTCGGCACGAACAGGATCAGCCCGACGAGCGAGACATAGCCGAGCGACAGCGGGAACTGCAGCGCCGCGACATCGGGATATTCGGCGGCCCGCGGCCAGCCGGCATAGATGTAGCCGATCGCGCCGGGGATCGAGATCAGCACGCCGAGGCCTGAAGAGGTGGCGACCGCCTGGTGGATCGGCCGGCCATAGAAGGTCATGAACAGGTTGGAGAGCTGGCCGCCGCCGATGCCCATCAGGCTCGACAGCACGCCGATGACCCAGCCATAGATGTTCATGACGATCTTGCCCGGCATGTCGAGCCCGAGGCGCCACGAATCCTTGCCGAACAGCAGTCGGATCGCCGAAATGCCTGCAACCACCACGAACACCGCCTTGAACAGGTCGGCCGGCGCGTAGCGGGCGATCACGCTGCCCATGACGACGCCGACAATGACGGGAACAGCCCACTGCTTCAGGATCGCCATGTCGACCGCGCCCTTCGCGCGATGCGCGTTGAACGAGCGGATCGAGGTCGGGATGATGATCGCAAGCGAGGTGCCGACGCAGAGCGGCATGCGCACCTCTTCCGGCACGCCGACGGTCTGGAACAATTCGTACAGCACCGGCACGATGACGGTGCCTCCGCCGACGCCGAAGACGCCCGCGAGCAGGCCGGTGATGGCTCCGGCGCCGAGCAGGGCTACGGCGAGCCAGATGATTTCAAACGTCGATATGCCGGCCATGTAGGGGATCTCTTGGCAAGTGCGGAAGGTGCGAGGAGGGGCCTCGGCATGAACTGCCCCGGCTCCCCTCGCGAATGACGTTGCGACATATGACATGAAGAGCCGGACCAGTCTCCCCCTGAAAACAGGGCCAGCGGCTGGGCCGATCTCGGGCGAAATGACGGAACTGTTTCGCGCAAAACCACCTGGATGGGTAGTTGCCTGCCAAGTGTTGTATCCGTATGAATATAACGAATCGGTGGCCCGCGACGGGCTGGGCTAGTGGTGGAGGAAATTCTGATGTTCACGCGTAGGAGTTTTGGGGTGCGGCTTGCCGCGATGGCCGGTGGTCTCGCCGCCATACTGGCGCTTGGCCTACCGGCGGCGCGCGCCGATGGCGACGTCGTGGTGTTTGCGGCCGCCAGCCTCAAGAACGCGCTCGACGCCGTCGACACGGCCTGGAAGGCCGAGGGCGGCAAGACTGCCACCGCGTCTTATGCCGCGAGCTCGGCGCTGGCCAAGCAGATCGAAGAGGGTGCGCCGGCCGATGTGTTCATCTCGGCCGACCTCGACTGGATGAAGTATCTCGCCGACAAGAAGCTCATCAAGGACGGCTCCGAGGTGAAGCTGCTCGGCAACCGCATCGTGCTGGTGGCGCCGAAGGATTCGGCTGCCAAGGCTGACATCGCGGCGAATTTCGACCTCGCCGGCCTGCTCGGCGAAGGCCGCCTCGCCATGGGCGACGTCAAGGCAGTTCCTGCCGGCAAGTATGGCAAGGCAGCGCTCGAGAAGCTCGGCGTCTGGGGCTCGGTCGAAGGCAAGATCGCCCAGGCCGAGAACGTGCGCGCCGCCCTCAAGCTGGTGTCGACCGGCGAAGCCCCGCTCGGCATCGTCTACCAGACCGACGCCACCGCCGAGCCGGGCGTCAAGATCGTCGGCCTTTTCCCGGAAGAGACGCATCCTCCCATCGTCTATCCGGTTGGCGTGACGGCGGGCTCGAAGAACGCAGACGCCGAGGCGTATGTGAAATATCTTCAGTCCGCCAAGGCCAAGGAGCTGTTCGAGGCCCAGGGCTTCACCGTGCTGGCGCCGGTCCAATAGCGACTGGTTTACCCCTGTCGGTTAGGCTCTATCTTGTGACTGACGTCCCATTCCGCATCGCGGGGTGGGACGGATTTTTTGAGGGGATGCGAGCGGGGAATGCTGGACCTCACGCCTGACGAATGGAACGCGGTCCACTTGTCGATCAAGGTCGGGCTGTGGGCGATGGCTGCCAGCCTGCCATTCGGCATCGGCATCGCGCTGTTGCTGGCGCGCGGCAATTTCTGGGGCAAGTCGCTGCTCAACGGCGTCGTCCATCTGCCGCTGGTTCTGCCCCCCGTCGTCACCGGCTATCTGCTGCTGCTGAGCTTCGGGCGCCGGGGGCCGATCGGCTCCTTGCTCGACCAGTATTTCGGCATCGTCTTTTCGTTCCGCTGGACCGGTGCCGCACTTGCCTGCGCGATCATGGGCTTCCCCTTGATGGTGCGGGCCATCCGCCTGTCCATCGAAGCCGTCGACCGTCGTCTAGAATCGGCTGCCGGCACGCTGGGCGCCAGCCCGCTCTGGGTGTTTGCGACTGTGACGCTGCCGCTGATCCTGCCCGGGGTCGTTGCAGGCATGATCCTGTCCTTTGCCAAGGCGATGGGCGAGTTCGGCGCCACCATCACCTTCGTTTCCAACATCCCCGGCGAGACCCAGACGCTGCCCTCGGCGATCTACACCTTTACCCAGGTTCCCGGCGGCGATGCAGGGGCGATGCGGCTGACGCTGATCTCGATCGCCATTTCGATGATCGCGCTGGTCGTCTCCGAAATTTTCGCCCGCCGCATCGGGCAACGCGTGGATGCCGGCTGATGCTGTTCGTCGACATCCACCATCGCCTCGGCGCGTTCGACCTCGAGGCAAGCTTCCAAAGCGCCGGCCGCCTGACTGCTCTGTTCGGGCCGTCAGGCTCGGGCAAGACCTCGATCATCAACATCATCGCCGGGCTGATCCGCCCGGACAGCGGGCGCATCGTCATCGACGGAAAGACGCTGGTCGACACCGCGCAGCGCAGCTTCGTGCCCGTTTACAAGCGCCGCGTCGGCTTCGTCTTCCAGGACGCAAGGCTGTTTCCGCATCTCAGCGTGCGCTCGAACCTGCTCTATGGCCGCTGGTTCACGCCGGCTGCCGGGCGTTACGCCGAGTTCGACCGGGTCGTCGAGATGCTCGGCATCGGCCACCTCCTGGCGCGGCGTCCGGCGCTGCTGTCGGGCGGTGAAAAGCAGCGCGTCGCCATTGGCCGTGCGCTGCTGGCAAGCCCGAAGCTGCTGCTCATGGATGAGCCACTGGCTTCGCTCGATGACGCACGCAAGTCTGAGATCATGCCTTATCTCGAACGGCTGCGCGACGAGACGAAGATTCCGATCGTCTATGTCAGCCATTCCATCGCCGAGGTGGCGCGGCTTGCCACCGACATCGTCGTAATGGCCAACGGCAAGCTGGCAGCCAGCGGCCCGACCGGCGAGATCATGCGAAGGCTCGACCTGTTGCCGCCGGAAGAGGTGGGCGAGGGCGGCGCCGTGCTCGACATGAAAGTGCTCGGCCACGACGAAGCCTTCGGCATGACAGTGCTCGGCACCAGTGCCGGCGAAATGCGCGTGCCGCGCATCGACAGGCCGCTTGGTGCCGCCGTGCGTGTCCGCATCCGCGCCCGCGACGTGATGATCGGAACCGAACGGCCGCAGGGTCTCAGCGCGCTCAACATCCTGCCGGGGCGTATCGCCGAGATCAGCCAGGTCGATGGTACCCAGGTCGACCTCAAGCTCGACTGCCATGGCGACATCCTGGTGTCGCGCATCACCCGCCAGTCCTTCGAGGCGCTGCATCTTGCCGTCGGGCGCGAGGTGTACGCCGTCATCAAGACAGTTGCTTTCGACCGCGCCAATCTTTCTCCAGGGGCGCCGCTTGTGCTAACCAGCGACTGACTGGAGCGAGCCGATGCCATCTCTGACCTTGCGACTTTATCTCGACCCGACGGGACGTCTCGGTCCGGGCAAGGTCGAACTGCTCGAGCAGATCGCCGCTACCGGCTCGATCTCGGCTGCAGCGCGCGCGATGGAGATGTCCTACAAGCGCGCCTGGGACCTGGTCGAAGAGATGAAGGACATGTTCGGCAAGCCGCTGGTGGCTGCCAAGACCGGCGGCAAGCATGGCGGTGGAGCCGAGCTGACACCTGTCGGCGAAGACGTCGTGCGCCGGTTCCGCGACATGGAGCGCGCGGTCCACGCGGCGGCAGCGCCTTACGTCGAGGCGCTGCAGGCCGAAGCCGATACGAAGTAGCTACTTGCCGAGTTCGATCGAGCGCAGCCGGGCCGCTTCGACGGCTTCGATGAGCAGGGTCTTGAGGCGATCGTCACCCATCAGCACGCCAAGGGCTGCCGCCGTCGTGCCGTTCGGGCTGGTCACCTGGCGGCGCAGCACGGCCGGATCCTCGCGGCTTTCGGCGGCCAGGTTCGCCGCGCCATAGACGGTCTGCATGGCCAGAAGCGCTGCCGTCTTCGGTGGCAGGCCGGCATTTTCAGCCGCTGCCGTCAGGCACTCGATGAAATGGAAGATATAGGCCGGGCCCGAACCTGAGACGGCGGTGACCGCATCCATCAGGCCCTCGTCGGCGATGGTGGCGACTTCGCCGCTGGCCGACAGAAGGTCGCCGACAACCTCCTTGGCCGCTTCCGAGACGTGCTCGTTGGAATAGACAACCATCATGCCCTTGCCGATGGCTGCCGGCGTATTTGGCATGCAGCGCGCGATCGGCGTATGGCTGCCGAGGATGTCGGCGAAGGTGGCGACCGGTGTACCCGCGGCGACCGAGACGAAGGTCGCCTTGCCGTTGCCGAAGCGGCGATAGCCCGAGATGACCTCGCGGATGACCTGCGGCTTGACAGCGATGACGACGATCTCGGGGTCTGCATCGGCCGGGATGCCGCCGACTTCCGAGGCGACACGGCTGCCGAGATCGGCGGCACGGGCGCGCAGCTCCGCGTTGGGCTCGACAACGAAAGTTTCCTCGGGCGCGAGCTTACCCGAGTTGAGCCAGCCCGTGAGCATGGCGTAGCCCATGTTGCCGCAGCCGGCGAGGATCAGTCTGATGGTCATGCAAAGCCTCCGAACACAACTGACATAGACCGTCTTGGAGCCATGCGGAAGGGTGCAACGCCACTTCAGCGTGTGTGGTCCAGCACCCTGGTGAAGGCATTGGTGAAGGTGACGCCGCCATGCGGGCCGGCTTCGGCGAGGGCCACGTCCATGAAGGCGTCGGTGACGCGCGCAAGTGCGAAGCCGCCCATGTAGGCGGCCTTCGGCTTGAACAGGTCGAGCCCGTCGCGCTTGTAGATCATCGGCGTCTCGTGCTGGTGGCCGTGGAAGACGCCGATCACGTTGTGGCCGGCGATCGCCGAGCGCAGCGCGCGGCGGTCGTCGTCGCTCCACCAGTGCGGCTTGCCGCTGCCGGTGTCGTCGAATGTATGGGCGTCCGCGTCCCAGCGCTCGGTCGAGAACGCATCCCAGCCATAGTGCTGGAACAGGATCACCGGCCGCCCGTCGCCGGCGTTGTCGTCCAGGTCCCGCTTCAGCCAGTCGAGCGCACTGACGGCGCCCTTGGCGATGTCGCCGGCGAAGCGGTGCGTCTGCACCAGGTGCAGGCCGCCCCAATCCCAGGAGTAGCAGTCGGACAGCATGTCGTAGTTGGCCGCCGGCACCGGCGGCTTGAAGAACACGCTGGGCCGATGGTTGATCTCGACATAGTCGCGCATCTCGCGCCGGTACCAGTCGACATGCGGCGGCGGGCCGTCCTGGTCGAGGTCGTGGTTGCCGAGGCCGACATAGACGGGCACATGCACGCGGTCCGGTCCGGCGCCCTCCTGGTAGCGCTGGCTGAACTGGAGCAGTTGCGTGCCTTCATGCGGCTGGGTCACCTGGCCGCCGCCATCGTCGGTCATGTCGCCGCCGACGACGAGGCCGAGCGGTCGCCCGATCTTTTGCCCCGCACTTGCCAGACTGCTCGCCACGCCGCCGATCTGGCGCGGCCAGACGAACGCACTGATCTCGTTCAACGCCGCGATATGCCGGCGCAGGTTCTGGTCGGTCTTGCCTTCGGTCTGGCAATTCGGACTGAGACCGCTGGCCATGCGGCAAGCGTGGATGTCGGCAGCAAACAGGAATGTCGCATCGGTTCGCGGCCGACTGGCGCTGCGCCCCGCAGACGTTCCGAGCAGCGAAGCCAAGCCGAAACCCAGCGTCTGGGCGAGCATCCGGCGTCGTGAAACCAGGGTGGCCATGCCCGAGAATGGCGCGGCCGCCGGGGCGGAGCAAGCGCGTTCTGTCAGCCGATGCTCTTGTGGATGACCATGCGCGAGACCATCCGCAGCCCCAGGACACCGAAGACGAAGAACATCCAGACCGGGTCGATGCGGCGGAAGAAGAAGCTTTCGAGGAAGGCATTGAGCGCGGTGAACAGCACCACCATCATGAAGAAGTCGCCGAGGAAGACGTTCTCCTTGTAGAGCGGGATGCGCATGTAGTCGCGCAGCGGCGCGATCAGGAAGACATAGACGGCGACGGCAAGTGCCGGCAGGCCCATGGTCACCGCGATGTCGATATAGCCGTTGTGGCCGTGCACGATGAAGCGGATGTCCCAGCCCTGGTCGTAGGCATGGCCGATTCCGGTCACCAGCGGCGTGCGCCAGAAGCTTTCATAGCCATATCCGAACCACGGTTTCTTGGCGATCATCTCGCCAGCGAAGGCCCAGACCGTCGTGCGCCCGGTGTAGGTGAGTTCGGGAAAATGGTGCGCGGCAAGCTGCTGCAGCGGTTCGATGAAGACGATGCCGAGCGTTGCGAATGCCGTGCCGACGACGGCCAGCGCAAACAGCAGCGGCGTGCCGAGCCGCATGCCGATCATTCCGGGCAGAAGCACGAGCATGATCGACAGCGGCACCAGCCCGGCTGTCGTCTTCGATCCGGTGTGCACCATGAAGAACATCGACATGGCCAAAAGCATGTAGCCCGACCAGCGCCAATGCCTTCGGATCAGGTAGATGCCGGCGAAGCTGAAGCAGGCCATGACGGGCGCTGCAATGTTCTTGTGGCTGAAGGCGCCGCGCCACAAGCCGGAATGCTCGGGCTCGAAGCCGTCGGCGCCGTGGATCGCCACGCTGGGATAAAGGATGACGCCGGCGTAGCTCAGCCCGACGATGAGGAAGCCGGCGACAACCAGCACGGTCGAGAAGGAATCGCCATCGCGCGGCAAGGCAAGCACGGTTGCCATGGCGGTGATGCCGATGAGAGTGAAACTTGCCGCCCGGAACGCCGCATTTGGGTCGGCGGCTTCACCGACCGATATCAGGAAGAAGCACAGCAGGACGACCCAAGGCAGCCCGACAATGGCGCGCAACCGGGACGGATTGGCCATGGTCACCAACGCAAACATGGCGAAGGCGCCGAGCGATCCGAAGCCCAACTGGTTGACGATGTCGCCGCCTTCGATCGCACCAGCGCCCGCCGGCTGGAACGGCCTGAACGAAACGATGACGATGGTCAGCACCGTCGTCGCGATCGCGGTGGCGACGCCCGATGCCGTGAACGCCGCCGTCAGCGGCGGCGCATCAGTTCTTCTCGGGCTGACGATACTGCTCATTGGCATAACCAAATTCGGCCATCACACGGCCAAGCGCCACATGGATCGGGTACACGGCGACCGATGGCGATCCGGTCTCGATAAGGCGCTTCATTGCACGTAATGGCGAGGCGCCAAGCAGCGCCAGGCTTTTCAGGAAGACGCGTGTGTTGGCGAACGGCGTGCCGGCATATTTCTTCTTGGCGACGAGCGTCGAGATGACGCCGTTGCGCAGGCCGCGTGCCCGGATCCAGTCGGCCTCGGTGCGCCGTGCCGGAACCGTCTCGAACAGCTTCGCTTCCGCGCACCAGCCGAGCTTGAAACCCTTCTGTGACGAGCGGCTCAGGAAATCCGAGTCGCCGCCGCCCATGAAGTTGAAGCGCAGGTCGAGATGGGGCGGGCCCATGGCCAGAAGCACGTTGCGGCTGACCAGCAGGTTTCCCGAGGAGTAGAGCGCGCCGACCTCAGCGGTGACGGAATAGGGCGGGGCAAACACCGGATGTCTCGCCCAGACCTGATGCCCGGGATCTGAAAAGACTGGCACCTGCGGCCCACCGACGATGTCGACGCCGAGGCGTTCGGCAGCCAGGCACATGGTTTCGAGCCACATCGGATCGGCCAGCTCGTCGTCGTCAATGACCAGCAGCCGCGAGAAATTCGGAAAGCGCAGCAAGGCGGTGTGCCAGCCGGCATTGTAGGCGCTGCAATTGCCGCGTTCATGCGCGACGATGACCAGCCCGGGCATCGCCCCGCTTTCAAACAGCGGCAAGGCCGCGTGCATGCCTTCGTTGCCTTCGTCGTCATTCTCCATGACGATGACGGCGAACCGGCGCGTGGTCTTTTGCCGGGCCAGCGAATCGAGCGTTGCCAGCACTTGCTGTGGCCGGCGAAAGGTTGGCAGCGTGACCACCACCTCGACGTCGTCCACTGCCAGTGCAGGCGAAGTGCCGGCAATGGTCACGGACTTGAGTGGAGGTATAGCATTCATGACAAGCTGCCGGTTATTGATGCCTCTTCGCTATCATGGGCGCCATAACGGTCAGTTAAACACGCCGGAAGCAAACTGCGGATTGCCGGGCAGGTTCCACAAGCGGCTGAAATTGCTTAATGAAGACTTCACCGCGCTTTGTTAGGGCATAGGCAGGAACTGTCGTGATGCATCTGCTGTTTGCCACATCCATCGTGCCTGACGGAGCACTCTCATCGGGCTACGAGATCGCCAACCAGGCGATCATCGATGCGCTGCGCCGGGCCGGCGTGCGTGTAACCGTGCTTGGCTTCGGCTGGCCGGGCAAACCGCCGTCAGACCCCGAAAACACGATCTTGCTCGGCGCGCTCGACGTGCGCACCGATGCCGCCCCCTTGCAGCGCAAGCTGGGCTGGCTGGCGAATGCGGTTGCCTCCGGGCTGACTTTCGCTTCGGCCAAGCTGCGCATCGTTTCGGACGAAACGGTGCGCCAGGCGATCGCGTCGGCAGGCCCGTTCGACGGCTACATCCTCAATTCGGTCCAGATGGCGGCGGCGTTCGAAAGCCTGTTTCGGGACCGGCCTTCGATCTTCGTCGCGCACAATGTCGAATTCCGCTCCGCCGCCGAGAACGCGCGTGCCGCCAACGGCGCCTTCCAGCGCCTGTTGTTCCGCCGCGAGGCAAGGCTGCTCGAAGTCATTGAAAGGCGTCTGTGTCGCAATGCGCGCTTCGTCTTCACACTCGCCGAAGAGGATCGCGCCGAATTGGGCGTTGCCTCCGACACACGCTCGGTGGCGCTGCCGCTGGTCACCCGGTCACAGCTTCCGGCACACCAGGGCAAGCGCGACATCGACTGCGATGCAGCACTCATCGGTACCTGGACCTGGGAGCCGAATCGCATCGGCCTCGACTGGTTCCTCGGCAAGGTCGTGCCGCACCTGCGCAACGATTTCCGCATCCGTATCGCCGGCAGTGTTCCCGCAGGGGTGTCCACGCCACATCCCGGCGTCACATTTGTCGGCCGCGTGCCGGATGCCCAGGCCTTTGTGCGCAGCGCCGCCGTCATCCCGCTCATCAGCACCTCGGGCAGCGGCGTCCAGCTCAAGACGATTGAGACGTTCGAACTCGGCCTGCCGTCGGTGGCAACCGCGCATTCGCTGCGCGGCATCGCCTACAAGCCAGCCAATTGCACCATGACCGACGATCCCGTAGCCTTCGCCAGGGCGCTTGAACGAACCGTCGATCAGAAGGTCGCTGAAGTCGACGGTTCGGACTTCCATCGCCGGCAGATCGCCGCTCTCGACCTGGCTGTGGCACGTGGCCTCGCCAGCTTCGGCACAGGCGTACACGAGGTGGCGGCGTGAGCATGACGATTTCGAAAGCGGCCGCATCCTACCGCAGCATTCTTGGTATCCGGGTTGCCAGCTTGCGGCGCGACGAGGCGATCTCGCTGCTGATTGAGAAGATCAGGGGCAGGAGCTTCACCAAGGTCAGCTTCCTCAATGCCCACAACGCCAATATCGCCTGTTCCGACAAGGATTTCGCCGCCGTCCTGAACGATTTTCTCGTGCTGGCCGACGGCATCGGTGTCGACATCGCCGCGCGCTGGCTCTATGGCGCGCCGTTCCCTGACAATCTCAACGGCACGGATTTCGTCCCCGACCTCTTGAAGGCGAGCGACAAGCCGCTGACCGTGGCACTCCTGGGCGCCAAGCGTGCCAATGCCGAGCGGGCGGCGGCGCGGCTGGGCCAGATCGCCCCGCATCACAAGATCGTCGTCGTCCATGACGGCTTCTTCACGCCTCAGGAAGAGCCTGGGATCGTCGCTGCCATCGGCAGCCTTCGCCCTGACATCCTGCTTGTTGCCATGGGGGTGCCGCGCCAGGAAATGTGGATCGCGCGGCACATGCGCCCTGAACATTGCACATTGCCGATTGCCGTCGGCGCGCTGCTGGATTTCCTCAGTGGCTCGGTTCCGCGCGCGCCGGCCTGGATGCGCCGGCTCCGCCTGGAGTGGCTGTTCCGCCTGCTCATCGAACCGGGCCGGCTGTGGCGGCGCTATGTCGTCGGCAACCCGCTGTTCCTGTTTCGCGTGCTGCGCCAGAAGATCCGTGGGGGAGGGCAGTCTTGAACGCCAAGGCCATGTCTCCAGCCCCGGACGCTGCACTGATCACGGCGAGCTACGCCGCCGATTTTGAACGCTGCCGCCTGCTGTGCGAGACCGTCGATCGCCATGTCACCGGCGCCTCGCATCACTATCTCCTGGTCGAGCACCGCGACGTCGCGCTGTTCCAGCAGCTCGAGGGCAAGCGCCGCACGGTCATCGACGAGCGGGAGCTCTTGCCGTCCTGGCTGCGCGACATTCCCGATCCGACGAGCCTGTTCAAGCGCCGCATCTGGCTCAGCCTCAAGGCGCCGCCGCTGCGTGGCTGGCATGTGCAGCAGCTCAGGCGCATGGCGATCGCTGAAAGCATCGAGCAGGAAACCCTCGTTTACGTCGATTCCGACGTGGCTTTCCTCAGGCCTTTCGATTGCGCCCGGTTCTGGCTGGGCGGCAAGCTCAGGCTGTTCCGGCGCGATGGCGTGCTGCTGAAACCCGGTCATGACAACCATCGCGTCTGGTCGGCCAACGCTGCCGCTGTGCTCGGCATCGCCGCGCCCGAGATTTCGCCGCATGACTACATCTCGACGCTGATCGCCTGGCGCCGGTCGTCGGTGCGCGACATGCTGGCCCGCATCGAACAGGTCAGCGGACGGCATTGGGTCGAGGCGGTGAGCGCGCGGCGCAAGTTCTCCGAATGCATGATCTATGGCCGCTTCGTCGACGAGGTCGCCGATGGCGCCGGACATTATGTCGGTGCGGAAGAGTTCTGCCGTGTCCACTGGACAGGCACGCCGCTGACCGATGTGCAGTTCGAGGCCTTCGTCGCCGCCATGTCGCCGGAGCAGGTGGCGATCGGCATGCAGTCATTCATCGGCACCGATCTCGGCCGTATCCGCAGGCTTGTTGCTGCCTGAGGCCCAAAGCAATTCCAGGAAAAGTGCGCAGCGGTTTTCCGTCCGGAATTGCGTAAAGCAAGAAGCAATTCCAGGAAAAGTGCGCAGCGGTTTTCCGTCCGGAATTGCGTAAAGCAAGAAGCAATTCCAGGAAAAGTGCGCAGCGGTTTTCCGTCCGGAATTGCGTAGACGCAGAGAGAAGGAGAGACACCGCGATTCGAAGATGCGCGGTGCCTCCCTAGATCGCCTTGGCCCGCCGCCGCAGCGCCGTGTAGGTGACGGCGGCCGACGCCAGGTAAAGCAGCGAGAACATGCCGTTCAGCATCCACACCAGCGTTTCGGTGTCGGCGACACGCATCAGCAACAGCGACAGCAACGCTGCCTTGAGGCCTGCCAGCATGGCGAGATTGGCGGCGCGGATCAGCGTCTGGCCGCGCGCGAACAGAAGCTCGGCGTGATACTCGACGAGATTGCGCAGGGCCGGCACGAACAGCGCCAGTCCGACCAGCGGGGCCGCCTCGGCGACGTTGCGGCCGAGGAAGTTGGGATAAAAGTACAGTACCACGGCGAGGAACAGCAGGGCCGAGGTCGAGACGATCAAAATGCCCGCCTCGATGCCAATCTTGACCTTCAGCCTGGCAAGCATTTCGGGCATGCGCATCATGCGCTGGACCAGCATCATCGAGAAAGTGCGGATCGGGATGGCGGTCAGGTCGACCAGCCGCATGACGATGGCATAGATCCCGGCGAGATGCGGGCCGCCCATGGCCAGCACCAGCAGCTTGTCGAACTCCATCTGCAGGTAGAACAGCACTTCGGCACCGGCGACATAGATCGAATCCGACAGCCGACGCCAGTAAAGGTCAGGTGTCAGCCTGAGCCGCTGGCGCGGATAGAAGAAGCCGAAGGCGAGCGCGAGGGAGACAAGGTTCGAGCCGATGTAGAACCCGGCCCAGGCGCCGACCGTATGGCTTGGCCAGAAGATGAACAGGGCAGCAGCGGCCGCCTTGATCGCGGCGGTCAGGATCGCCAGGACAGCCGCCCGGCCGAAGCGGCCGAGGCCGTTGTTGACGATCATCGCCACTTCGACCGGTCTCCACAACAGCGCCTCGGCAAAGATGACGGCGGCAAAGATGGCGGCCGGCATGGATGTCGAAAAGAACAGGAACCATGTCAGCGCCGAGGCGGCCACCAGCACCGGCAGCGACAGCGCGGCGAGCATCAGGAAACCGGCGGTGTAGCTGCCGATCAGGCGGGGCCTTATCGTTGCCGTGCGGTAGAGCGCCGAGATGAAACCGAAGGCCAGCGTTCGCGACAGCATGACGCCAGCGGCGGAGGCGGTAGCAAACAGGCCGAAATCGGCGATCGACAGCGTGTTGGCGAGCGCGATGAAATAGATCAGCGAAAACACCAGCCGGCCCATCGAGCCGCTGATCGCCGAGAAGTAGTCGCGCAGGACCGCCTGCCGCTGCACGACGAAACTGCCGATCCGCTGGCGCAGCGTCGTGCGCGATATGTCGTTCGCCTTGGTCATGATCCAGTTGAACGATAAAAGCCAAAGCTTAATGTGCCGTTCTGCGATGAAGCTCTATATACTGCCGCAAAGCAGGAATTAACGTTTTGTTACCCATGTCTGTTTAGCGTGGCTTAACGACCGGACAGGTGATCCGGAATAGACTTTTGGAAGTTGCCCGCATGGCCGAATCTGGAAACCGCGAGGACTGGAGGCGCAAGCGCTCGTTGCTTGCGCTGGACCGGGACGACGCCGATCCGAAGCCGCGAGGCTCGTCGCTGCTGTCGATGTCAGCGGAAGACGACATTGGCCAGGAAGATTTCCAGGATCCCGCGACCCGCCATCGCATGGCGCGTTTCCGGCGCGAGGCCGAACGTGCTGCCCGCGAGCAACTGGCCGAAAAGCCGGCCGCACCGGAGGCACAGCCGGTTGCCGCACAGCCGATGGAAGCTGTGTCCGCATTCGCAAGCGACAAGCCTGCACCGACACAGTCTTCGATGATCGGCACCTGGCGCGACAGGGCGATCGGCTCAGTCGCTCCGGCGCCGCTTGCTGCCATGCCTCAGCCCTCTGTCGAGCCATCCGCACAGCATGGCGATCACGACGACGTCCGCTGGCAACCGCTGATCGACCCGATGGCGGTGATCGGCGGCATCACCCGTTCGAAACTGCTGATCGCCTCGACGACGCTCGCCGGCGCGCTGCTGGGTGTCGCACTCGCTCTGTCGACGCCCAAGAAATACGAAGCGTGGACCGAGATGATCGTCGATCCGCGCAACCTCAGGCTTTCGGACAAGGAACTGACGGTCGGCGACTTGCCATCGGACGCGACGCTGGCGGTGGTCGAAACCCAGGTGCGCCGGCTGACCTCCGGCTCCGTTCTGGTCAAGGTTGTCGACAAGCTCAATCTGGCCGAGGACCCGGAATTCAACGGCAAGGCTGGCGGCGGCTTCAGCATTCGCGGTTTTGTGAGTTCGCTGATCTCTTCCAACCAGCAGACGGGCGACGACCCCGGGCGGCGGCATGCGCTGGCCGCCGAACATCTCTATGAAGCGTTGTCCATCCAGCGTGACACCAACACCTTCGTCATCTCGGTCGGGGCAAAGACGCAAGATCCCGAGAAGTCGGCGCTGATCGCCAACACGATGACGGATGTCTTCATCCAGACTTTCGGCGAGTTGCAGGCCGGAACGGCCGGACGCGCGACCGACGAGCTGACCCGCCGCCTCGACGACCTGCGCAAGTCGGTTGAGACAGCCGAGCGCAAGGTCGAGGCGTTCAAGGCCGAGAACGAACTCATCAATCCGCAAGGGCGCCTGATCACCGACGATGAGATCCAGCGCGTCAACGACCAGCTGACCGCGGCACGAGCCCGCACGCTCGAACTCAACGCGCGCGCCTCCTCGACCCGCGACCTCGGTGTCGATTCGGTGCTTGCAGGCGCGTTGCCCGAAGCGATCGGCTCGCCGGCAATTACCGAATTGCGCGCGCAATATGCGGCGCTGACCCAGGAAGCGGACCGGGCCGCCGTCAGGCTTGGCCCGCGCCATCCCGAGCGTTTGGCTGTCGATGCACAGCTCAGCGGGGCACGCGAGCGTATCGCCAACGAACTGCGCCGGGTCGCCGGCTCCATCCAGGTCGACCTCAAGCGCGCTGTCCAGACGGAACAGGAGCTCGCGGCCCGCCTTGCCCAGCTCAAGGTGCGCCAGAGCGATGTCGGCGGCGAAATGGTCACGCTGCGCGAGCTCGATCGCGACGTTGCCGCCAAGCGCGCCGTCTACGAGGCAACGCTGCTGCGGGCACGCGAGACCGGCGAGCAGAGGGACATCAATTCGGGCAATGTGACAATCATATCGCCGGCATCGCCGCCGCTGCAGTCGACCGGTCCGTCGCGGGCGATGATTGCGCTGGGCGGCATGCTGCTCGGTTTTGCCTCCGGCATAGGCTTCGGTGCCATGCGCGGGGCGCTGCAGAGCCTGCGCACCACGGCGAGGCGACGCAACCGGGCGAAGCCCGAAATGCGCCACGAACCGGCAGCCGCGAACAACCAGCCGGACAACCGCGTCGAGGCGACCGCCGCAAGGGTCGATGCGACCCCGGTGATGCCGTCGGCGACCGGTCCTGTCGCCGCCGCAGATCCGATCGTCGACAACCGGCAGCCGCCGCAGTCGTGGCAGGCGCAGCCGATGCAGCAGCAGCCCGGGTACCAGGCGCCGCAGGGCGATCTTGACCCATCCTATGTGCCGCAACCGCGGCCTGGTTATTACGAACAGCCACAGCAGCAACCGGACTACGCCGCTGCTCAGCAGTACCGCCCGTCCTATCGGCAGCGGCCGCCGGAACATTACTCCACGCCGCCGGCAGCGCCCCGAGCCGATGCGCCCGCGCCGCAGAGCCAGATCGACGAGATCAGCGAAAGCCTGCGCGAGGTTCGCAAGGAATTGAACCTTCTCAGGGAGCGGCGCTCGCGCCGCTACTTCTGAAATTCTTCCATGCGGTTTCGAGTTTACGGCACCGGACGCCGCAATGGCGAGGTTGCGGGTCGAAAATTTGATGACAATGCCGCCCGAAGCATGCCGCAGACGGAGTAAAGCCATGGCTGAGATCATTGACGGAAAGAGTGTCGCAGCCGAGGTCGTCGAAGGCGTCAAGAAGTCAGCGGCCACGCTTGCCGCGCATGGCGTGAAGCCGGGACTGGCGGTGGTCATTGTCGGCGAGGATCCGGCGAGCCAGGTCTATGTCGCCAACAAGTCGCGCACATCAAAGGAATGCGGCTTCCATTCGGTCCAGCACACGCTTGCCGCCGAGACCTCCGAAGCCGATCTCGTCGCCCTCGTCGAGAAGCTCAACGCCGACCCCGCGATCCACGGCATCCTCGTCCAACTGCCGCTGCCCGGCCATATCGACGCCGGCAAGATCATCCAGACGATCGCGCCCGACAAGGACGTCGACGGCTTCCACTTCATCAATGTCGGCAAGCTCGCCACAGGTGAGCTCGACACAGCACTGGTGCCCTGCACGCCGTTCGGCTCGATGCTGTTGATCGAACGCAAGCACGGCAAGGATCTGTCCGGGCTCAGCGCCGTCGTCGTCGGACGGTCCAACATCGTCGGCAAGCCGATGGCCAATCTGCTGCTCGCGGCCAACGCCACCGTGACGATCGCCCACAGCCGCACCAAGGATCTGCCGGCTCTGTGCCGCACTGCCGACATTCTCGTCGCTGCCGTCGGCCGGCCCGAGATGGTCAAGGGCGACTGGGTCAAGCCGGGCGCCACCGTCATCGACGTCGGCATCAACCGCATTCCCGCACCCGACAAGGGCGAAGGCAAGTCCAGGCTGGTCGGCGACGTCGAGTTCGCCTCGGCGGAAAAGAGCGCGGGCGCCATCACGCCGGTTCCCGGGGGCGTCGGTCCGATGACCATCGCCATGCTGATGGCCAACACGCTGGTGTCGGCCTATCGCCACGCCGGCCTCGAACAACCGGGCTTCTGAATGATCGCGGCGTTGTTGAAACCGGCGCCGCTTCCTTGCTCAACCCGGCGCGTTCTGTAGATTTGGTCGCGATGTCAGAGCCCCACCCCGAAGGCCGCCAGTTCGCTTTCCTGCTGGTCGACAAGTTCTCGATGTTCTCGCTGGTTGCCGCCATCGACACATGTCGGTCGGCCAATCGTCTGCTTGGCCGCGACGTCTATGGCTGGACCACGGTGTCGGCCGACGGCGAGGCGGTGATCGCCTCCAATGGCCTGCCGCTCAAGGTCGACTATTCCGTCGCTGACGTGCCGGCGGTCGACATCATGTTCGTCTGCGTCGGCGTCGCCACCGAATTTCCTGGCAAGAGCAAGGTGCTCGGCGCGCTTCGTTCCTGGGGCCGGCGCGGCGCTGCTCTGGGCGCGCTGTCGGTCGGCTCCTATCTGTTGGCCGAAGCCGGCCAGCTCGACGGCTACCGCTGCACCATCCACTGGGAAAACCGCGCCGGTTTCATGGAGAAGTTCCCTGACATCGAGTGCACCAACAACGTCTTCGAGATCGACCGCAAGCGCTACACCTGTGCCGGCGTCACCACCTCGATCGACCTGATGCTCGAGATCATCAAGCGCGATTTCGGCGCCAACCTCGCCAACGAGGTTGCCAACCAGTTCCAGCACGAGCGCATCCGTTCGGCCGGCGACCGCCAGCGCGTTGGCCCCGAACGTGACCTCACCGGCAAGTCGGACAAGCTCAAGCGCATCGTCGAACTGATGGCCGACCATCTCGACGAGCCCCTGTCGGCGGTGCAACTGGCAAAGACGGCCGGGCTGTCGGTTCGCCAGGTCGAGCGCCTGTTCCTGCGCCATCTCAATGTGACGCCTGGCCGTTATTACATGCGGCTCAGGCTCGAGCGCGCGCGCGAATTGCTGCGCCAGACCAACATGCCGATCCTCGACGTGGCGATCGCCACCGGCTTCACCTCGCACTCCTATTTCGCGCAAAGCTATCGGTTGCAGTTCGGCCGTCCGCCGAGCGAAGAACGCCGCACCACCTATTGATCAGCCTCAGGGTTGTCAGCCCAATGGCCGTTGTTTAGCTTCGCGGCATTCAAAACTGAATCGGCGAGGGGCAGCATGAAGGCGTTTACACGAGGCATCCTGGCGTCTGTCCTCATGCTGTCGGGACTGGCAAGTGCCAATGCCGCCGACCGCGCCATCATCGTACTCGATGCCTCCGGCTCGATGTGGGGCCAGATCGACGGCAAGCCGAAGCTGGAAATCGCCCGCGAGGCGCTGCGTTCGGTGCTGACCACCATTCCGGCCGATACCGAACTCGGGCTGATGGCCTATGGCCATCGCGAAAAGGGCAGCTGCACCGACATCGAACTGGTGGTGCCGCCGGCATCCGGCTCGGCATCGGCGATCACCGCTGCCGCAGACAGCATGAAGTTCCTCGGCAAGACGCCATTGTCCGCCGCCGTCAAACAGGCTGCCGAAGACCTCAAATACACCGAGGACAAGGCGACGGTGATCCTGATCACCGACGGGCTCGAAACCTGCAACGCCGACCCTTGCGCTTTGGGCAAGGAGCTGGAACAGTCGGGTGTCGATTTCACCGCCCATGTCGTCGGCTTCGGCCTGACGGCGGAAGAGGGCAGGCAGGTCGCCTGCCTCGCCGAAAACACCGGCGGCAAATACATCCAGGCAACCGACGCCAAGGGTCTGGAAGATGCGCTTGTGCAGACCGTTGCCGCGCCGGCAGCGGCCCCGGAACCTGCGCCTGCGCCGGAACCGGCCAAGCCGGAGTTCAACTTCGTTCCCGAACTGACGCTGGCCGAAGGCGGAGCGCCGCTGAAGGACGCCGGCAACGCCTGGGAAATCTACAAGGCCAATGCCGACGGGTCCAAGGGCGAACGCCTCACCACCGAATACAACAACTACAAGGGATCGCTTGAAGCCGGTGACTACGTCATCCGTGCGACGCTGGGCGAGGCGGCGGTCGAACAGCCGCTGAAGGTCGAGGCCGGCCAGGCCTACAAGCCGCTTTTCGTGCTCAATGCCGGCACGCTCGTCGTCAGGCCACGCCCCAGCGAAGGCGCCGACATCGTCGACGGTGCCGCCGTCGTGCTCGACTTCCCTGGTGGTGACCACCCGGCGACCTATTACGGCCAGACCAAGGTGGTGCTGCCTGCCGGCGAAACCAAGCTGAAGGTCACAATCGGCCAGGGCGAGGCCAATGAGACGATCCAGCTTGCTGCCGGCCAGACCGTCGAAAAGGACATCATCGTCGGCGTCGGCCATGTCGTGGTCAATGCGATCTATGCCGAGGGCGCCGACAAGGTCGACGCCGGAGGTCTCGACGTCAGGGTCTACAAGGCGAAGAAAAAGATCGACGGCACGCGCGACCAGGTCACCTATGGCTACGGTCCGGACAACAAGTTCGACCTGCCCGCCGGCGACTATGTCCTGGTCGCTCGCATGGACCAGGCCGAGGCCGAACAGCCCTTCAATGTCCGGGTCGGCGAGCAAGGCCAGGTGACCGCCGTGCTCGGCGCCGGCGTGCTGGCGATCGATGCGCCCGGCGCCAAGGAAATCCGCGTCTTTGCGGCCAAGAAGGACATCCAGGGCAATCGCCAGGGTTTTGGCTACGCCTACGACCAGAAGCACCAGACGACCTTGCCGGCTGGCGACTATGTCGTCGAGGTCGATCGCGGCGATGCCGGCAAGAAGGAAGGTTCGGCGACCGTCAAGGCCGGCGAGCGCAGCGAGCTGACAATCCAATAGGCCGGAGCGCAGCGAGCTGACAATCCAATAGGCCGGAGCGCAGCGAGCTGACGATCCAATAAGCTGGAGCGCAGCGAGCTGACGATCCAGCAGGCTTGCAACCGGGCGAGGTCGCGGCTATTTAGAGCGCGCAACTCGAACAACAAAGGAGGGCTGCGTGCACACGTTTTTTCGTCACCACCGTCAGCGCGGCCCTGTCCACGCCCTGCAGATGCGTTTGCAGGGCTGACCTCGGACGACGCGCCAACAGCATCGACCCCAACGATCAGTTACGATTTTTGGACAGTATGATGCGGCATTCGATGTTGCGTATCTCTCTCCCGGTCTGCCCTCAGTGGTGATGCGGCCTCGAGCCTTGGGCTCGTCCGCATCTGGACAATCACCGGCCCCGGTTTCCCAAAAGCATCTCGCATGATCGGATGCGGGCGAAGGTCCGGCCAGACCAGAGAACTGATATGGCTTTGATCAATCTGAGGTCGCTCGGCGTCACGCTCGGTGCACCGCTCTTCTCCAATCTCAACCTGTCCGTCGAACCGGGTGACCGGCTTGGCATCGTCGCCGCCAATGGTCGCGGCAAGTCCACGCTGCTGCGCGCGATTACGGGCGCCTTCGAGCCGACATCAGGCGACATTACCCGTTCACGCGGCCTGCGGGTCGGCCATGTCGAGCAGGACGTGCCGGCAAGCCTGGTCGACATGGCATTCCATGACGCCGTCCTTGCAGCGCTTCCCGCCGATCAGGCTGAGAGCGAGAGCTGGCGCGTCGACATCGTACTCGACGATCTCGACGTGCCCGAGGAGATGCGGCAGCGGCCCTTGTCGAAGCTGAGTGGCGGCTGGCAGCGGTTGGCCCTGCTTGCCCGCGTCTGGGTGACCGAGCCCGACTTGCTGCTGCTCGACGAGCCCACCAACCATCTCGACCTGGCGCGCATCGCCCAGCTTGAGACCTGGCTGAACGCGCTGCCGCGCGATGTGCCGGTGGTGATCTGCAGCCACGATCGCGCCTTCCTCGACGCCGTCACCAACCGGACGCTGTTCCTCAGACCGGAGAACTCGCAGGTCTTCTCTCTGCCCTATTCCAGGGCGCGCGAAGCGCTCGACGAGATCGACGCCTCGGAAGCGCGCCGCTTCGAGAAGGACATGAAGACGGCGCAGCAATTGCGCCGCCAGGCGGCCAAGCTCAACAACATCGGCATCAACTCGGGCAGTGACCTTCTGGTGGTGAAGACCAAGCAGCTGAAGGAGCGCGCAGAGCGGCTGGAGGATGCAGCGCGACCGGCCCATCAGGAGCGTTCGGCTGGCGCCATCAGGCTCGCCAATCGTGGCACGCACGCCAAGGTGCTGGTCACCTTCGACGACGCGCCCGTCACCACGCCAGATGGAACGCTGCTGTTCCGTACCGGCAAGCTGTGGCTTCGCCAGGGCGACCGCGTCGTCCTGTTGGGCCGCAACGGCACCGGCAAGACACGGCTGGTCAATATGGTCAGGCAGGCCATCGGCGCGCCGGAAAACGCCAAGGACGTGGTCAAGGCGACGCCGTCGCTGGTGCTGGGGTATGGCGACCAGGGCCTGTCCGATCTCAGGGACAAGGACGCGCCGCTGCCGATGCTGACGCGTCGCTTCGAGCTCGGCGAGCAGCGTGCCCGAACCTTGCTCGCCGGCGCCGGCCTGACCGTCGAGATGCAGGGCAATCCGATCGGCCGCCTGTCCGGCGGCCAGAAGGCGCGGCTCGGCATGCTGGTGCTCAGGCTGACAAACCCGAACTTCTACCTGCTCGACGAGCCGACCAACCATCTCGACATCGATGGGCAGGAGGCGCTCGAGGATGAGCTGTTGAAGCACGAGGCGAGCTGCCTGCTCGTCTCGCACGACCGCAGCTTCGTCCGCGCCACAGGCAACCGTTTCTGGCTGATCGAGAAGAAGCGGCTGGTCGAAGTGGAGAGCCCGGAAGGTTTCTTTGCCGATGTGGCGAAAAACGGCGCCTAGCCTCTGATGTGAACAGACCTGCCGGGGCCTCGGCTTCGGCAGGCCTGTTCGCCGTGCTATCGTCTGCATGAGCGATTCAGGAGGCCGTCATGCGCTTGTACCTCACCGCCATCATCCTTGCTGCCGCAACCACTGCGGCGGCGGCTTCGACCGTGACGCTGGAGCTGCCGGGGGATGCAAAGGTCGAGCGCAACGCGGTCGACTATGGATGCGGCGACCAGACGGTGAAGGCCGAATACGTCAATGCCGGCGACAATTCGATCGCCGTGCTCACGCTCGGTGACCGGACGGTCGTGGCCGTCACCGTGCTGAGCGCCAGCGGTGCCAAATATGCCGGCCAGAACTATGTCTGGTGGACCAAGGGCAGCAACGCCGATCTCTACGACCTGACCAAGGGCGAGGATGCACCGGCGGTGATGTCGTGCGAGGTGGTGAAGTAGTGGCGTTCAGGCAAGAAGCTCTGCTTCGACACCGATCTTTCTAACCAGGTTCGCCGCCTTCTTGTCAAACGTCAGGAACGTTGAGCCGCCAGTCTGCGCACCCTCGAAGGCAATGACGCCATCGGCAAAATCGCCGCCGGCGAGCAACACCGCAATGCCGGCGTCTGCGGCAGGCCGGTTCGTTTCGACGATGCTGGAGGCAAGGAGTTGCCGCAGCGAAGCGGCGACTTCCGCCGCTGGGCGCTTGTAGCCCTGCCTCAGAACCCAAACGAATTCGCAGAGTGTGGGCAGCGGCACGACAATGCCTTCGGCCCTTTCCAGAGCCTGCAATGCAGCTGCGGTCTGGATCTCGTCATCCATCACCGCGATCCGCAGGAGCACGTTCGTGTCGGGCGTGATCCTCACCGCTTGCCGGCCCAGCCGTCACGGATAGCCTTGTCTATTTCTTCCAGGGACAAGGCGGGCTCGCCGGGCCGGTGCAAGCTGCCGATGAACCCCTTGAGCGCATCCTTTGGCTTGACTGCGCTGAGGCTCGCCTTGCCGTCGGGCAAAACGTCGACGGCAATCTTGTCTCCAGGCTTGACGCCCAGATGCAGTAGCACGTCCTTGCGGAGCGTGACTTGGCCCTTGGCCGTGACGGTCAGAATGGTCATGGCATACCTCTGCTGCAAAAAGTAAGGCAGATTTGCCTTACTTTCAAGCCGAAGTCAGGCCGTGCCGAAGGCACTCGCGCCGTGGTCGGCGCGACCGGCCATCTGGCGGAAGCCGGCGAACAGCTCGCGGCCCATGCCGTGCTCATTGCCTGAGAGGTCGCAGACCGGTTCAGGACGCAGCGCCAGATCGCCGGCGGGAACCAGCACCTCGAGCGTGCCGGCCTCGGCGTCGAGCCTGACGATGTCGCCGTCATGGACGCGGCCGATCGGCCCGCCTTCGAGCGCTTCCGGCGTAACATGGATCGCTGCCGGAACCTTGCCCGAGGCACCCGACATGCGGCCGTCGGTGACCAGCGCCACCTTGTGGCCGCGGTCCTGCAGGATGCCGAGCACGGTGGTCAGCTTGTGCAGTTCCGGCATGCCGTTGGCCTTGGGGCCCTGGAAACGGATGACGGCGATGAAGTCGCGGTCGAGCAGGCCGGCCTTGAAGGCGTCGTTCAGCCCCTGCTGGCTGTCGAAGACCAGTGCCGGCGCCTCGACGATGCGGCGTTCCGGCTTCACGGCCGAGGTCTTGATGATGGCATGGCCGAGATTGCCGCCGAGCACCTTGAGGCCGCCGCTCGGCTGGAATGCCTTGGCGGCGGGCGCCAGCACCTTCTCGTCGCCGCTGACCTTGGGTGCCGCCTCGCGGACGACGGCGCCGTCGGCGCCGAGCTTGGCTTCGACGGCATACGGGCGCAGGCCTTCGCCCCACACAGTCTGTACGTCCTCATGCAGCAGGCCGGCGTCGAGCAGTTCGCGGATCAGGAAGCCCATGCCACCGGCTGCCTGGAAGTGGTTCACGTCGGACAGGCCGTTCGGGTAGACGCGGGCAAGCAGCGGCACCGCATCCGACAGGTCGGAGATGTCCTGCCAGGTCAGGCGGATGCCGGCAGCGGCGGCCATGGCGATCAGGTGGATGGTGTGGTTGGTCGATCCGCCCGTGGCGTGCAGGCCGACGACACCGTTGACCACCGAGCGTTCGTCGATCATGCGGCCGACCGGTGTATAGGCGTTGCCGAGATGGGTGATGGCGAGTGCCCGCCTTGTCGCCTCGCGTGTCAACGCATCGCGCAGCGGCGTTCCAGGATTGACGAAGGAGGCGCCCGGCGTGTGCAGGCCCATGATTTCCATCAGCATCTGGTTGGAGTTGGCGGTGCCGTAGAAGGTGCAGGTGCCCGGTCCATGATAGGACTTGGACTCGGCTTCGAGCAGCTCGGCGCGGCCGACCTTGCCTTCGGCATAGAGCTGGCGAACCTTGGCCTTCTCATCGTTCGGCAAGCCTGACGTCATCGGTCCGGCCGGCACGAACACTGCCGGCAGGTGGCCGAAGGTCAGCGCCGCGATCACCAGGCCCGGCACGATCTTGTCGCAGACGCCGAGATAGACGGCGGCGTCGAACATGTTGTGGCTGAGGCCGATTGCGGCCGACATGGCGATGACATCGCGCGAAAACAGCGACAGCTCCATGCCGGGCTGCCCTTGCGTGACGCCGTCGCACATCGCCGGAACGCCGCCGGCCACCTGGGCGATGCCGCCGGCTTCGCGCGCCGCGTCCTTGATCAGCTGCGGATAGGTCTCGAACGGCTGATGCGCCGACAGCATGTCGTTGTAGGAGGTGATGATGCCGAGATTGGCGACCTTGTCGCCGCCGAGCGCGACCTTCTCCGAAGGGCTGCAGACGGCAAAGCCGTGGGCGAGGTTGCCGCAGGAGAGCACGCCGCGATTGGCGGTTTTTCCGGCTGCCGCGTCGACACGGTCGAGATAGATTTCGCGGCCGACCTTCGAACGTTCGCGGATGCGCTCGGTGATGGCTTGGATGTCGTTCCTGGCTGTCATGGCCTCAGTCCTTTCAACGCGGGGCCCGAACCGGGAGGAGTTTCGGGCTGGCATGGACCGGCAGACGGCGCAGCCGATTGCGCCGGACCATGCTCGATTTCGGCATTCGCGGCGCCGCGGCCCCTGGAGGAGCTCGGCGCGGCCGGGTCCCGATCAGGGGGCCCAGTAGATCTCGGCGGCGCGCGGCGCCCGGTCGATCACGGTGCGGATCGGCAAGGCCTTGTCGGTGGCCAGTGCCGCCTCGATGACGTTGCGCTTTTCCGCGCCCTCGATATGGACGACGACCAGCCCGGCATTGACCAGAGCAGGGAGCGTCAGCGTCAGCCTTGGCTCGCCAGCGGTCTCTGCATGCACAGGCATGACGAATCGGGTCGAAGCCGGGTCGAGCAGGGCGTCGAGCCCGGCGGCGTCGGGGAAGAAGGAGGCCGTATGGCCATCGCCGCCCATGCCGAGCACGGACACGTCGAGCGGCCAGGGCAGGGCGCGCAGCTTGGAGTCGGCGAGCTCGGCACCTTGTTCGACGGTGGCAGCCTCATGGAACAGCGGTGCGAAAGCGGCGGCCGACGCCTCGTTCTGCAGCAGGCTGGCCTTGGCCAGTGCTGCGTTCGAGCGCGGCGAGCTTTCCGGCACGAAACGCTCGTCGACCAGCGTCACCGTCACCTTGCTCCACTCCAGGGCTTCCCGCGACAGCGCAGCGAAAAAGCGGCCGGGCGTGGTGCCGCCCGAGACGGCGAGGAAGGCCACGCCTCGGCGGGTGATGGCCGCCTTCAGCGCGTCAGCCACCCTGGCGGCAAGGGTTGCCGCCAGTACGTCCCGTGTCTCGAACGCGTTCCAGCGCGGGGATGCCATGGCGCTCAATTGCTCTCATGCCAGGTGCGGCCGTCACGCTCGATCAGCGCGATCGACGCCGACGGACCCCAGGTGCCGGCGGTATAGCCCTGGGCTTCCTGGCGGCTGCCTTCCCACGCGTGCTGGATCGGGTCGATCCACTTCCATGCCGCCTCGACCTCGTCGCGGCGCATGAACAGCGTCTGGTTGCCGCGCACCACGTCCATGATCAGGCGCTCATAGGCATCCGGCGCGCGCCCGTCGAAGGACTGGGCGAAGCTCATGTCGAGCGGGATCTGGCGCAGGCGCATGCCGCCCGGGCCCGGGTCCTTGATCATGATGAACTGCTTGACGCCCTCGTCGGGCTGCAGGCGGATGACCAGCTGGTTGTTGAAGATCGGCCCGGCGCTTTCGCCGAAGATCGAGTGCGGGATCGGTTTGAACTCGATCACGATCTCAGAAACGCGCGAGGCCAACCTTTTGCCGGTGCGCAGGTAGAACGGCACGCCGGCCCAGCGCCAGTTGGCGATCTCGGCCTTGATGGCGACGAAGGTCTCGGTGTTGCTCTCCGCACCCAGCTCCTCGATGTAGCCCTTGACCGGGCCGCCGGCCGATGCGCCGGCGCGGTACTGGCCGCGCACCGTCTGCTTCGGCGCCTCGTTGCCGTTGACGCGCTTCAGCGCGTTGAGGACCTTGAGCTTTTCGTCGCGGACCGCATTGGCCTCCATCGAGGCCGGCGCCTCCATGGCGACAAGGCAGAGCAGCTGCAGCATGTGGTTCTGCACCATGTCGCGCAACGCGCCCGCCTTGTCGTAATAGGTGACGCGGTCTTCCAGGCCGACGGTCTCGGCGACGGTGATCTGCACGTGGTCGATATGGGCCGAATTCCACAGCGGCTCGTAGAGCGCGTTGGCAAAACGCAGCGCCATCAGGTTCTGCACCGTCTCCTTGCCGAGATAGTGGTCGATGCGGAAAATCTGGTGTTCGCCGAAGTCGTCGCCGATGATGTCGTTCAGCGCCATGGCCGATTCAAGGTCGCGGCCGATCGGCTTTTCCACGACGATGCGAGAATCCGGTGTGACCAGCTTGTGCGCCTTGAGATGGTCGGAGATGTCGCCGAACAGGCTCGGCGCCACCGCGAGATAGAAGACGCGGATGCGCTTGCTGTCGGCAAGCGACTTCTTGAGTTCGGCAAAACCGTCGCCCGACTTGGCATCGACGGTGACGTAGCTCAGCCGGTCGAGGAAGGTCGCGAGTTCCTTTTCCTCGATATATTCGGGCTTCACGTGATCCGAGATCGCCTTCTTGGCGAAGGCGCGGAATTCCTTGTCGTCCATCTTTGTGCGCGACGCCCCGATGATGCGGGTCGGCTCGGAAAACTGGTGGTCGCGCTGGCGGTGATAGAGCGCCGGCAACAGCTTGCGTTCCGACAGGTCGCCGGTGCCCCCGAAAATGATGAAGTCGAAAGGATCGACGGGGATGATCTGGCTGGTCATGATCGTTCCAATTTCAAGACGGTCGTCGCGTCGTCGCCTGATATAATCTAATCGATTTAAAATCGCCAGCCCAAAAGCCGGCGCCACTGTGTCACACGCGAAGATTTGATAGTGGTCCAGACGAAGCCGTGGCGCCAGCCGGATATCGGCAGTTTTGCCGCAGCAGGGCGAGAGCGCCCCTGGGGATGGCGACATGCATCCCCAGCCGGCCGCGTATGGCCATGAAGTCCGATCCCTTGCAACTCTACCTGATCGGCTCCAAAAGCGCGTCGATCGTGTCGTCCCGATCGGCAAGCGCCGGCCCGGCCGTCAGGCTTTCCGGGCCGCCCGCCACCACGGCCGGCGGTGTCGGGCAAACTGGCGGGACCGGGACCGTGCCGTCATTGAACGGCGCCTCGCGTGCGGTGACCGTGGCGCACATGCGTTCGATGCCGACCTGCAACTGCAGCGAATAGTCGAGCGGCCGCGCCAGGACAGCTGTCTGCGTGCCGAAGTAACGCGACTCGCCGTCGAACACGCCGCCGGCGAAGATGTCGCGGAAATACTCCAAGAGCCGGCGCTGGTAATCGACGGGCGTCGCCGGCTGCCGCGGCAGGTTGCCGAAATCGTCGCTGCGCGGATATTGCGCCGAGCCGTGGCACGACACGCAGGAGCTGATCTGGTTGTCGGCCGGGCCGTTGACGCGGCCGCCCCAGCCGAGCTCCTTGCGCGCGGCCCAGCCATAGATCTTGCCCTCGAGTGTGTCGTTGAGCACGTTCTGGCGCAATTGTCCGGGCGGCGGCACGAAGCGGTCGTTGCCCCAGCTCAGCCCGACCGGCACCAGCTTTTTCCACGGATCGCTGCCGGGCTCGCTGCCCTGGTAGACGAAGGTGCCGAACACCCATCCGGTTTGCAGCGAGCGCGGATCACGCACGGCAATGTCGATCTGGTAGAGATGCAGCTTGCCGATGCGGTTGGGCGCGCGGCCGATGTCGCCCTCCCATTCCGGTGCGCCGGCGAGATAGGGGATGTCGGCTGCAGTTGCGGTGGTGAACAGCAGCTTGAACGAAGTCGTGCCCACCGGAAAATAGACGTCGTCGATCTTGGGGCTGCACGGATCGCTCCACACCTTGGCGAAGGTGGTGGCGCCGAGCGCGTTGTAGAAGCCGACCGCCCATGTGTCGAAGGACTTGGTCACGCCCTCGGCGAGCTGTTCCGGGTCGGTGGCGCGTTCCTTGGTCAAGCCGTGCAGGAATTCCCGTCCCGAATTGCCGGGATGCATCCACAATGCATGGTACCAGTTGCGGGTGTTGTTGTTTTCGACCTTGAAGTCGACCGAGATGTTGCCTTCGAACGAATAGTCGAGAACCGCCTGGATATAGGCGCGCCAGTCCTGGGTGAAGTCGATCGACAGGAAGGCCGGAAGTGGTTCACTGGTGCTTGCGGGGAAGTCGAAGCGGCCCTTGAAGCCCTGCGCCTCGGTGAAGCCGGGCGGTATGCCGCGCTTCTGGTTGTAGCTCGGCACCATGCAGGCGGCATTCGCTGCTTGCTGGAAGCCGATGAACAGACCTGCACTTGCTGAAAACAATGCAAATAAGAAACGAAGTGTCATGCTTGCGTCCCCCACCCAGAGGCAGACTTTTACTTTAGAATTGTTTGAAGTGTGCCGCAAGCCGCGCGCCATCAGCCAGTCGCTTGTCTGTTGCTGACCGAAGCGTTTTCGTTTTCGATGACGGGCTGGTGACAGGGTTCGATTCGAAAGGGGCGTAACGTGGCGGATAGGCTGAAGGACAAGGTCGCGATCATCACCGGCGGTGCCGCCGGTTTTGGCGAAGGCATGGCCAGGCGTTTTGCCGAGGAGGGCGCAAAGGTCGTCGTCGCCGATCTGAATGCCAAGGCGGCCGAGCGCGTCGCCGCCGAGATCGGCAATGGCGCGATCGCAATCACAACCGACGTGTCGCAGCGCTCCGAATTCGACGAGCTGGTCTACGCCACCAAAAGTGCCTTCGGCCGCATCGACATCATGGTCAACAACGCCGGCTACACCCACCGCAATGGCGACCTCGTCAATGTCGAGGAAGACGTCTTCGACCTGATCACCGCAGTCAACATGAAGGCGATCTACCATGCCGCGCGCGCGGTCGTGCCGATCATGGAGCGCCAGGGCGGGGGTTCGATCCTGACCACTGCCTCGACCGCAGGCCTGAGACCGCGCCCGGGCCTGACCTGGTACAATGCCTCCAAGGGCTGGGCAATCACCGCCACCAAGTCGATGGCGGTCGAGCTCGCGCCCAGGAACATCCGCGTCAACTGCCTCTGCCCGGTCGCTGGCGAGACAGGCATGCTGGAAAAGTTCATGGGCAAGGACACGCCCGAGATCCGCGAAAAGTTCAAGGCGTCGATCCCACTCGGCCGTTTCTCGACCCCGCTCGACATTGCCAACGCCGCCCTGTTCCTGGTCTCCGACGAGGCGTCGCTGATAACAGGCGTGGCCATGGAAGTGGATGGCGGGCGCTGCATTTGAGCATTTCTGCCGCGAGGTAACCGCGCTTTCGACCTGAAATCGTGGGTGCAAAGCTTGACCGCTGCTGCCTGAACCCTATTCCAATGGCTCAAAACCAATGGGAAACGCCATGCACAGGGTTGCGATCAGCGGTACCGGCATCTTCACGCCGGAGGAAGTCATCACCAATGCCGAGTTGGTGGCCTCCTACAATGAATATGCCCACCGCCAGAACAGACTGCACGCCGATGCCATCGAGGCCGGCGAGCGCGAGCCGATGGCGATGTCCTCGGAAGAGTTCATCGTCAAGGCGTCGGGTATCGAGCGCCGCCATGTCATCTCAAAATTCGGCATTCTCGATCCCGGCATCATGCATCCGGTGCTGCCCGAGCGCGCCGAGGACGAGCTGTCGCTGATGGCCGAGATTTCGGTCAAGGCAGCCGACAAGGCGATGAAGAAGGCGGGCCTGACCGCAGCCGACGTCGACGCCGTCATATGCGCCGCCTCCAACCACGAGCGCGCCTATCCCGCCATCGCCATCGAGGTGCAGCAGGCCCTCGGCATCAAGGGGTTCGCCTTCGACATGAACGTCGCCTGTTCGTCGGCGACCTTCGGCATCCAGCTTGCATCAGACATGATCCGCACCGGCTCGGCCCGGGCGATCCTGATGGTCAATCCGGAGATCACTTCCGGCCATCAGGAATGGCGCGACCGCGATTGCCACTTCATCTTCGGCGATGTCTGCACGGCCGTGGTGCTGCAGCGCGCCGACGAGGTGAAGGCGGACAGCGCCTATGAGGTGCTGGCCACGCGCTGCCTCACCGAATTCTCCAACAACATCCGCAACAACAATGGCTTCCTGCGCCGCACCCGCGAAGGCCAAATGGTCGACCGACGCGACATGCAGTTCCACCAGGAAGGCCGCAAGGTGTTCAAGCAGGTGGTGCCGATGGTGGCGGAGCTGATGCTTGCTCATCTCGCCGAGCAGGGCATCGAGCCGCAAAACCTGTCGCGGCTGTGGCTGCACCAGGCAAACAAGGGCATGAACGACCTGATCGGCTCGAAGGTGCTGGGCCGCGAGCCGAGCCGCGAGGAGCAGCCCAACGTGCTGCAGGACTACGCCAACACCTCGTCCGCCGGCTCGATCATCGCGTTCTCGAAATTCTCCGACGACCTGCCTGCGGGCAGCCTCGGCGTCATCTGCTCTTTCGGCGCCGGCTATTCCGCCGGCAGCGTCATCGTCAGGAAGCTTTAAGCCTCGCCGCGCAGCCGCTCGACCACCCGGTCGGCCATGCGTTCGCAGCGCCAGCCGTTGAACGGGAACAACTCGGCAAAGCCGCTCGACAGGCGCTTTTCGATTGCCGCCCGCATCAGCTTGCGGGCGCGGAACAGCCGCGTCTTGACCGTCTCCGGCTTGAGCCCCAGCTGTGCTGCGGTCTCGTCGATGCTCATCTCCTCGACGTCGCGCAAGATGAAGACGATGCGAAAGGCCGCCGGCAATTCGTCGATCGCCTGTTCGAGCAGAGCGCGTACCTGCCCGCGACCAAGCTCGGCATCCGCCCCCGGCGGTGTCAGCGATGTCGGGAACATGATCACCTGGCCTCCATTGCCCGCAGCAGCATTGTCCAGTTCGTCCAACTCGGCGGAAGGCCGTCGCTTGCGGATACGCGTGATCGCCTCGTTGAGCGCGATCTTCGTGAGCCATGTCGAAAACAGCGCCTCGCCCTTGAAGCTGTCGAGCCGGGTGAAGGCCCTGACATAGGCCTCCTGCACCACGTCCTCCGCCTCTGCGTCGTCGCGCGTGACGGCACGGGCAATGCGGAAAAGCCGCTGGTTGTTGCGTTTGATGAGCGCGCGGATGGCGTTCTCGGCGCCCTGGCGCGCGAGTGCCACCAGTTCCTCGTCGCGGTGTCCGTCGAGATCGACCTGTTGCGGCAAGATTGCCAGTTGCATGTCGACGCCTCCACTTTTAGGCCCACTGTTCACGCCTTGCGGACGACGCCCTTGGCGACGATCTCGTCCACCGGCGGAAACCCGCGCACCGCAATGTCAGGCAGCTGCGTCAAGGTTTGGTCCGGCTTTGCCACCGTCTCGACCGACGCAGGCGGCGAGCCGACCACGATCCGCCCGACCATGCCGGCATGCTCGTGCGGCACGCAATAATAGTCATATACCCCAGGCATGGTCAGCGTCACCGAGAAGCTCTGGCCCGGCATCAGATAGTCGGAATCCCAAGGCTTGGCGTTTGCGGGAATGCGCAGCGGCCGGTCGAGGATATCGGGGTGATAGGCCGTCACGGTATGCGAATTGCCGGGGTCGCGGTTGGTCCAGCGGATGGTCTGGCCGGGCTCGACATGGATGCCGATCGGGTCGAACCAGACATGTGCGCCATCGTCCCTGCCATGCATCTCGATATCGACGACGGCGCCGGCCGGCAGCGCCGGCCTGGTGAGAAGCGCGGCGAGGAAAAATCCCCCGCCGGCTTCGATCATGCGCCTGCGCGTGACGATCATTTCGCCACCCGTGCCTCGTCGGCCTTGGCCACATGCCACAGCACGACATGGGCATGCGGCTCTTCCACCCCGGGATGGCCGGCATTGTAGTAGACGCTGACATGGTCGACATTACCGCCCGGTGCGGCGAGGTCGTCGAAGCGCTTGTCGGGGTTGAGATCCTTGATCGGCAGCATGTAGATCGTGCTGACCAGCTTGCCGTCATGGTCATAGGCGAGGAAAGGCCCCGCCGGCAGCGACGCGGGATCGACGAACAGTTGGCCCATGCCGGGGAGGAAGTCGGGCAGCTTGACCAGGCTGCTCACCGCCTTGAAGGCGCCGGCAGGCGGCGACTTGGCGACGTCGGCGGGAATGTCATGGGCGAGCGCGGGAAGCGCGCTGGCGAGCACGATGGTAAGTGCGGCGGAAACCAGTTTCATGGGGCATCTCCTGCTGGGCCACCGCACGCTACGGTGGCTTCAGTCATTGGATGCCGGCGCTCGAAAAAGGTTCCCGTTGAATTGCGGCCGCCTGCCCAGCCCCCGCCGGCAGGCGGCCCGCCCCCCGCTTAGAAGCTGGCCGTCAGCGAGCCATAGAAGGTACGGCCGGGTCCCGGCTGCACCACCAGGCTGAGCGGTTCGACATAATAGGTGTCGGTCAGGTTCTGGACGGTGCCGGTCAGCCTGTCGTTGAACTTGTACTCGGCGAACACGTCGACAAGCGTGTAGGGCGTCCAGTTGACCAGCGCGATGAACTGCGATGCGCCCTGCGCGGTGACGTCGCCATGGCCGATGGCGCGCCGCCCGACATGCGAGACCCTGCCGCCAATGGTCAGCGCGTCGTCCATCAGCTTCTGCGTCAGCGTCAGGTCGACCGAGTAGCGCGGCGGCACCTGGTTGGTGGCGTAGTCGGCATAAAGCGACTTGTTCTCGCAACTCGCCGCCGTGCGGCAGAACTCGACATCGGTGTAGTAATTCGCAGCCAGTTCCGCCGCGAAGCCGCCGACCTCGTAGCGACCCGAAATTTCGAGGCCGGCGAAATGCGCGCTGTCGATGTTGTGGATGCGCATGCCGGACCACCCCTGAGGCGTCGTGCCCCACTCGCGCGCGATGTAGTCCTTCACCGACCAGTCGAAATAGCCGAACTTAAGCATCGCGCTGTCGTCGTCGGTCAACAGATTGTCCCGGCGCAGGTTGGTGCCGATCTCCCAGTTGCTCGCGCGCTCCGGCCTGACATTGGAGTTGACGTTCATGGTGAAGGCAGAAGTCGTCATCGATGATGCTCGGGGAACGCATCGCGTAAAATTCCAAGGACAAGGGAGATTCCCGATCCCGGCCGCGATCGCCCGGGCTCCTGCAATGTAGATGCAATCTTTGCGGCGTAGCTGCCCGGGAACATCATCCAGATCCGGGATCAGACATGTCTCTCAGCATTGCCCGCCGCGCTGTCGGCGCACTTGCAGTCGCCGCCGCCATCTTCCTGGCCGGCTGCCAGTCGGACGTCATGAAGGGCTATATCGGTCAGCCGCTCGAGTCGGTCCTCGTCGACTATGGTCCGCCCACGGCGGTGATCGAGCTCGGCCGTGGCCAGCGCGCCTATCAATGGAGCAAGATCACGACAAATGCCGTTGCGGGTTCGACCAGCGGCGAGTACCGGGAAACCAGGCGCGGCACGCGTTATGAGGAGATGACGACGCCGGGCTATGTCGAGGAGCAGGAGTGCTTCTACACATTCTACGCCACCAGGTCCGAAGGTCGTTGGTACATCACCAACTTCCGCAAGCCGAAGCTGGAATGCGAGTAACTGCTTGAGGTCTTGCCGTACCGGTGGAGGACCAATGCCGCCGCCGGTTCCGGCCTGGCCCGATGATTGACTGAAGGAAGACGTGCATGCGCATTTTGCTGCTCGAGGACGAGCCGGAGATGGCCTCGGTGCTGAAATCGGCGCTGGCACGCCGCAACGTCATCGTCGATCACGTCGCCACCCTTGCGGACGCCGAGGCGGCGGCTGAGTTCGGCCCTTACGATGCCATCGTGCTCGATCGCCGCGTGCCGGATGGCGAAGGTCTCGACCTGATCCCCAGGTTGCGCGCGCTGCGTGTCGATGCGCCGATCCTGATGCTGACGGCGCTCGGCGGCCTCAACGATCGTGTCGCCGGCCTCGATGCCGGCGCCGACGACTATCTGGTCAAGCCGTTTGCCATGGAAGAACTGATGGCGCGGCTGCGCGCGCTGCACCGCCGTCCCGTCGCGCTGCGGTCCGAGCAGACGGTGGTCGGCCGCCTGACCTATGATTTCCATCATCGCGAGGCGAGCGTCGGCAACACGCCGCTGGAGCTGTTGCGGCGCGAGCAACTGGCGCTTGAAGCGCTGCTCCGCCGGCCTGGCCGCACGGTGCTGCGCGCGACGCTCGAAGAGTCGGTTTACGCCATGGACGACGAGATCGGTTCCAACGCGCTCGATTCCCACCTCTCGCGCCTGCGCCGCAAGCTCGACGATGTCTCGGCCGGGGTCGAGATCAGGGCGATCCGCAATCTCGGCTACCTGCTGCGCGCCGTGGCATGAAGAAGCTGCGTCCCATTTCGCTGCAATGGCAGCTCGTGCGCCGGCTGATCCTGCTCCAGGCCGCGACCCTGTTCACCTTCGTCGGTCTGATCTGGCTGGTGCTGTTCCTGCTCGAGCCACGGCTGCTTAGCGACAACGAAACCGCCGTTGATGCAGTATCGGGCGCTGTCGGCAGGGATGCCGGCGGCAACCTCGTCTTGCGCGACACCGAGGAGATGCTCGCGGCGCGAAAGAACTATCCCAACCTCTGGCTGGTCGTTCGTGACGAGGCGGGCAAGACCTTACGGCTGGGCCAGGTACCGGACGCCTATGTCGGGGAAGAGCTGAGAATCCCATGGGGCATCGAATACGCGTTCCTGCGCTTCCCGGTCTATGACATCAGGCCGGATTCGATCCTGGCTAACCGGCAGACCGCGGCCGGCGCGGTGCAGATTTTGACCTCGACAATTCTGTCCCGCACCGAGACCAACGGCGTCGACGTTACATTCCAGCTCAGTCTCGACGGAACCCGCAATCCCGACGGCGAGATCGAGTGGATGAAGATCGGCCCGACGGTTGCGCTGATCATCGTCGCGTTTCTGGCGCCCTTCTTTGTCGTCATGGGCGGCACGACCCTCGTCGTCACGCCGACGGTCGTACGCCGGGCGCTCGCCGGCCTCGTCGCCACCGCAAGGCAGGCCGGGCGCATCGACATCGACAATCGCGGCGTGCAACTGCCGACCGCCAACGTGCCGACCGAGATCGAGCCGATGGTGCAGGCCTTCAACAATGCCTTGTTGCGCCTCGGCCAGGGGTACGACCAGCGCAACCGCTTCCTGACCGATGCGGCGCACGAGCTGCGCACGCCGATCGCCATCCTGCGCACCCGCGCCGAACTCTTGCGCGAAGACCCCGAAAGCGCGCGGCTGCTGAAGGACATCGAACGCCTGTCGCATCTGGCGCAGCAACTGCTCGACCGCCAGGTGCTCGACCAGACCGCAGGCGCCCGCGAGGTCGTCGACCTCGTCGGGTTCGCCCGTCATCTCGCCGCCGATTTCGCGCCGCTGGCGCTTTCGGCCGGCTATGACTTTTCCTTCGAGCCGGCGGCGTCGAGCGTGCTGGTCAACATCCAGCCGTCGCAAATCCAGCAGGCCGTCACCAATCTCTTGCGCAATGCCATCGACCATGGCGGCGGCGAGGGCATCATTTCGGTGGTGGTGGACGCCAAAGGCGGGCTTGAGATCCACGACGAAGGTCCGGGCATTCCCGACGACGAACATGAGCGCGTGTTCCAGCCGTTCTATCGCCTGCGCCCCCGCAACAGCGGCGCCGGCCTCGGGCTCAATCTTGTCCGCGAGATCGCCCGGCTGCATGGTGGCGGCGTTGAAATCCTGGTTGGCCCGTGGCGCGGCGCCCGCATCAGGCTGCAGCTGCCGCTGTGGCAGGCGACGGCATCAGGGCTGAAACCGGATGCCGCAAGGCAGGTCAGCTAAGCTGTTCGGCAGTCGCCCTGTGACACCGAAGAGGCTCACGATTTGGACTTTGCCTAGACCTCAACGGTTTGCGGTGGCGGTTCTCGCCGTCGAACATCAGCATGCCGCCGGAAGCCGGGCCGGAGGCGGCGATCATCGCCTCAAGCGCCGACGACCAGACTTCCGGGACGAAGGCCGCTTCGTAGATGCGATCGACCAGTTCGTCCGCCATGCGCTATATCCTGTCCCTCAGTGCGAACCAATTGAGGGCGAGGAACAGAAGCGGCGTGCGGAAACGCCGGCCACCGGGAAAGGGCGGTATCTTCAGCTCCTCAATCAACTTCAGCCGGTCGCGATTGCCGGCCACCGTTTCAGCATAAAGCTTGCCGAAGAAATTCGACAGCATGACGCCGTGGCCGGAATAGCCGCCCATCGAGATGACATTCGGCATCACCTCGCGCACGAACGGCTTGCGCGGCACGGTGATGCCGACATAGCCGCCCCAGCCATGGGTGATCTCGACATCCTTCAGTGCTGGGTAAATCTCGGTGATCTGCTTGCGGATGTGGATGTGGATGTCCTTGGGGTCGTTGACGCCGTAGATCTCGCGCCCGCCGAACAGCAGCCGCCCGTCCCGCGACTTGCGGAAGTAACGCACGACGAAGCGGGAATCGTCGACCGACTCGCCGCCGGGGATGACCTTCGAATCCGCGCCCAGCGGCACCGTGGCGCCGATGAACGAGCCGATCGGCATGATATGGGCGGCACTCACCGGCTCCAGCTTGCCGCCATAGGCGTTGACCGCGATCAGGCATTTCTGTGCCGTGATCGTGCCGCGCGGCGTCGTCACCCTGACCTTGCCGCCCTGTGAGGTGATGCCGGTCGATGGCGTGTTTTCGAAGAGGTGGGCGCCGGCGGCGGCCGCGGCGCGCCCCGTGCCGATCACCAGCTTGAGCGGATGAATGTGGCCGGTGCCGGTGTCGCGCGTGCCGCCATAGTAGTGCGTCGAGCCAAGCCGCTCGGCGGTTTCGCTCGCGTCCATGAAGCTGACATGCGCATAGTTGAAGCGGCTGGCCATGATCTCGGCATGGGCCTTGTAGTCGTCGACATAACGCGGCTTGTGCGCCACCGACATCTGGCCCGGCATATAGTCGATGTCGATGCCGTTGGCGGCGGTGAAATCGAGCAGGTGCGCCTTGGCCTCCTCGGCCAGGTCGAACAGCGCCTTGGCCCGGGTGAAGCCAAGCTCACTTTCGAGCTCCTCGGCCCAGGCGCGCTGGCCGGTGCCGAGCTGGCCGCCATTGCGCCCCGAGGCGCCGTCGCCGAAGCGATGCGCCTCGATCAGAGCGACATTGGCGCCCGCCTTGGCAAGATGCGTCGCTGCCGAAAGCCCGGTGAAGCCGCCGCCGATAATGACGACATCTGCCAGCCTGTCACCGTCGAGGGCAGGGTATTCAGGTCGCGGCCCGGCGGTATCTTCGTACCAGGACAGGCCGGGAGAGATGGGGGAGTTGTAGGTCATGATGCGGAGAGGGCTCCGGAAATTTCAGGGAGCGAACAACGAGGAGCGATAGCGAGTAGCGAGTAGTGAAAGGGGCGGAGCCCCTCTCTGTTCGCTAAGCGCTATTCGTTTGCTTCTTCAGACGTTCAGCAACAGATATTCCCGCTCCCACGGGCTGATCACTTCCATGAAGGTTTCGAACTCGGCGCGCTTGATCGCTGCGTAGGTCGAGGCGAAGGACTTGCCGAGCATCGTTGCCAGTTCGTCATCGCTTTCGAACAGGTCGACGGCTTCGAGCAGGCCGCGCGGCAGATCGATCTCATCCTCGTTGGCAGTGGTCAGGATCGGCGGCTCGGCCACAAGCTTGTTGTTCATGCCGATCAGGCCGCAAGCGAGCGACGCCGCAAGCGCCAGATAGGGGTTGGCGTCCGAGGACGGGATGCGGTTTTCGACACGCCGCCCAGCCGGGTCGGAGCGCGGCACGCGGAAGGCCGTGGTGCGGTTGTCGTAGCCCCACTTGTTGTTGACCGGCGCCGAGGCCGCCTGCGTCAGGCGGCGATACGAGTTCACGTAAGGCGCCAGCATCACCAGCGCGTTCGGCACATGCTGCTGCATGCCGCCGATGAAGTGGAAAAACGCATCGGTTTCCGCGCCATCCTCGCCGGTGAAGATGTTCTTGCCGGACTTCCTGTCGACGATCGACTGGTGGATGTGCATCGCCGAACCCGGCTGGCCCTGGATCGGCTTGGCCATGAAGGTGGCGTAGGTGTCGTGCTTCAGCGCCGCCTCGCGGATCGTGCGCTTGAACAGGAACACCTGGTCGGCGAGCTCGATCGGGTCGCCATGACGCAGGTTGATCTCAAGCTGGCCGGCACCTTCCTCGTGGATCAGCGTGTCGATCTCCAGGCCCTGCGCCTCGGAGAAATGGTAGATGTCGTCGATGAGTTCGTCGAACTCGTTGACGCCGGCGATCGAATAGCCGGCACCGCCGCCGATCGGGCGGCCGGAGCGTCCGACGGGCGGGGTCAGCGGGTAATCCGGATCGGGGTTCTTGCGGACGAGGTAGAATTCGATTTCGGGCGCGACAACCGGCCTGAGGCCGACCTTTTCGTAGGCCGCCACCACGCGCTTCAGCACGTTGCGCGGCGTGAATTCGACGGGGCGGCCGTCCTGGTGGACGAGATCGCAGATCACCTGGGCGGTCGGATCGTCTTCCCACGGCACCACTGAAAGCGTCGAGAGATCTGGCACCAGCTTCAGGTCGCCGTCATCCTCCGGATATTCGAAGCCGTTGCCATCTTCGGGATAGACGCCCGAGATCGTCATCATGAACGGTGCCGACGGCAAGGCCAGCGAGGTGTTGGAGGTGAACTTGCTGGACGGCATCATCTTGCCGCGAGCAACACCGGCCTGGTCAGGCGTGATGCACTCTATGTCCTCGATACCGCGCCATTCGAGCCATTCGGAGGCTTCCTTCCAGTTCTTCACACCACGCTTGTTTTTCACAAATGCGGGCGTGCGGGCGCGAGCCCCCCGAGTGGTCGGACGGACTTCCTTCTTTGCAGGCGGCATCATTCACCAGATTGTCGTTGCAGATTGCCGAGTATAGCCGGGCGCCATGAAATAAGAAAAGGGGGGCAATCAGGCGATTCTGCTTGGGTTCGAACTGAAATCAGCTGGTTTCGGTCCGATTTTCGGCCTAGAGAGCCGCCATGACATCTGCTTTGCCCTCCCTCACCACCATCGGATTCGATGCCGATGACACGCTCTGGCAGAACGAACAGTTCTTCCGCATGACGGAAGAACACTTCGCCGAATTGCTCGCCGAGCATGGCGAGGCAGAGCAGTTGAAGTCACGCCTGCTGGAGGCCGAAAAGCGCAACCTCGGCACCTATGGCTTCGGCATCAAGGGTTTTACCCTGTCGATGATCGAGACCGCGATCGAGGTGACGGAAGGCCGGGTTCCGGCTTCTGTGATCGAGAAGATCCTGGCCGCCGGCCGCGAGATGCTCAGCCATCCTGTCGAGACGCTGCCGCATGTCCATGACACGCTCGAGGCGCTGGCCGGCCGCTACCGGCTGGTGCTGATCACCAAGGGCGACCTGTTCGACCAGGAGCGCAAGCTGGCGCAGTCGGGCCTCGGCGATTTCTTCAATGCCGTCGAGATCGTCAGTGACAAGTCGCGGCCGACCTACGAGCGCATTTTCAGCAGCCACGGCGACGGCCCGGCGCATAGCATGATGATCGGCAATTCGCTCAAGTCCGACGTCGTGCCGGCGATCGAGGCCGGCAGCTGGGGCGTCTACATCCCCCACGACCTGACCTGGGCCTACGAGCATGTCGACGAACCGACAGCAGCCGCACGTTTCCGCAAGCTGCAGCATCTCGGCGAGCTGTCGAAGCTGTTGAAAAACCTCGACTGAGATTCAGCAGCGGCCGAGCAGCTTTTCGACGACGGGCTGCAGCCGCTCCGGGGTGATCGGTTTGGCGACGACCATGTCGACGGCGCTCGACAGCGACAGGCTTTCCGCCGTGCCGGCCCGATTTGACAACAGGATCACCGACGGCAGCTTGCTGCCCGAAGCCAGCCTGAGCGACAGGATCGACTGCATCAGCCCGTCGCAATCCCGGTTGTCGCTGCCGCCGTCGAGGATGATCGTGCCCGGAGCCAGCGCGTGCAGCATCTCAGCTGCCGTCTCAGGCGCTTCCGAGATCGTCTTCAGCCCGGAGCGTTCGACGATCTTGGCAACGACGACGCGGTTGATCGGGGAGCGTCCGACGACGAGCACCTTGCTCAGGTCTGCGACACAGCCTCCAAGGGTGCGCGCACTATCATCCGGGCTGCCGCCCGAATCTGGGTCATTCCATTTCATTGGCTTAGCCGACAGCTGAGGGCGTCTGTTCAATCGGGTTGCGTTCGGTCCCTTACGTTCGCGTCAACTGCGGGAAGTGTCAAGTAATACGCTGGAAACGACATTCGACTTTAGTCGCAGGCAATAGAAACTCGACAGATGGGTCGTAGTCAAATGAGCCGTGGCTAAAAGACAAATCCCGCCCGCAGCAGGGGCTGCGGACGGGATCCGTGGGGGCAGAGGGAACGCTTGTCAGCCGTGTGGCTGCTGGGTGACGATGACGGGTATCAGCAGGTCACCCCAGTTTCCGTCGCCGCCATGGTGACGGGCCGAGCGGACCAGTTCCACCGACACGCCGGCCTCGACTGCCTTCATGACCGACTGGTTCAGGCGGTGCAGGTCGTTGGCGACGATGCGGATCACGGCCTGCTGGTCGGCGCTCATGGTGGTCGCCTGTTCTTCGGCTCGTTCCTTGACACGGGTACGCGGTGCCATTGTGGTTCTCCTCGGTGGTTGCCTTTGCCCTTGCGGGCGTTGCCTCGGGCGGTGCCCGGAGGCCTTGTGCCTCCGGGGTAGCTGGAGCCAGGCCTATTCGGCGGCCGGGCGGAACTGTTCGTGTTCGGTCGATTCGTGCATCGCGGTCGTCGACGACTTGCCGCCGGTGATCGCCATCGAGACGGCGTCGAAGTAGCCGGTGCCGACTTCGCGCTGGTGCTTGGTCGCGGTGTAGCCGTTCACTTCGGCTGCGAATTCCGCTTCCTGCAGCTCCGAATAGGCCGCCATCTGGCGATCCTTGTAGCCGCGGGCCAGCTCGAACATACCGAAGTTGAGCTGGTGGAAACCAGCCAGCGTGATGAACTGGAACTTGTAGCCCATCGCGCCCAGCTCGCGCTGGAACTTGGCGATCGTCGCGTCGTCGAGGTTCTTCTTCCAGTTGAACGACGGCGAGCAGTTGTAGGCCAGCTTCTTGCCCGGATGCGCCTTGTGCACGGCCTCGGCGAACTTCCTCGCCTGCTCGAGGTCCGGCTTGCCGGTTTCCATCCAGATCAGGTCGCAGAACGGAGCGTAGGCGATGGCACGGGCAATGCAGGGCTCGATGCCGTTGCGCACCTGGTAGAAGCCTTCCACGGTCCGGCCGGCGTCGTAGTCGACGAAGGGCTGGTCACGCTCGTCGATGTCGGAGGTCAGCAGCTTGGCGGCTTCGGCGTCGGTGCGGGCGACGATCAGCGTCGAAGTGCCCATTACGTCGGCGGCGAGACGCGCGGCGTTGAGGTTGCGGATGTGCGCCGCAGTCGGGATCAGCACCTTGCCGCCGAGGTGGCCGCACTTCTTTTCCGAAGCCAGCTGGTCCTCGAAGTGGACGCCGGCAGCACCTGCCTCGATGAAGGCCTTCATGATCTCGAAGGCGTTGAGCGGGCCGCCGAAGCCGGCTTCCGCGTCAGCCACGATCGGGGCGAACCAGGTGTCGACCGAAAGACCCTTGCCTTCCGAGGTCTCGATCTGGTCGGCGCGCTGCAGCGTGCGGTTGATGCGCTTGACCAGTTCGGGCGCAGCGTTGGCCGGGTAGAGCGACTGGTCGGGATACATTGCCGAAGCAGTGTTGGCGTCGGCGGCGACCTGCCAGCCCGAGAGGTAAATCGCCTTCAGGCCGGCGCGGACCTGCTGCATCGCCTGGTTGCCGGACATGGCGCCGAGCGCGTTGACGAAGTTCTCCTCGTGGATCAGCTTCCACAAGCGGTTGGCGCCCATTTCGGCCAGGGTCTGCTTGATCTGGACGGAGCCGCGCAGCCGCTTCACGTCCTCCGGCGAGTAGGGGCGCTCGATGCCGTCGAAACGGCCTTCCGGGGCTGAAGGGACGAGGTTGTAAAAATCGGTCATTGTCGACTCCGTCTGGTCACTTAGGTCTGGGGGCGGCCACCGCGTCTTGGGTTTGTTTGCGGCGATTTCTATGTGACTTGTTTGACATTGCAGCGCCGAAGCAGCCAGAAAATTCAACGAAATGCAGCAAATAATAGGGAAAACCTGTGTTGTGTTTGACAGAACGCCGCTGTAAATTTGTAAAGAATGTAAAAGGTCGGGTAGGCTAATCCCCCTACTTTCGTTGTAAATTCGGTGTAAAAGCCATGGCCGAGCAGAAAATCTTCGCCGGACCGCGCATCCGGCGCATCCGTAACCAGAAGGGCCTGACCCAGACGGCGATGGCCGAGGGCCTAGGCATCTCGCCGTCCTATCTCAATCTCATCGAGCGCAATCAGCGCCCGCTGACGGTGCAGCTCATCCTCAAGCTGGCCTCGGTCTACAAGGTCGATCCGGATGAGCTGCAGGGTGAGGCGAGGGGCTCGATCGCAGCACTTCGAGAGGTTTTCGCCGACCCGCTTCTGTCGGGCGAATTGCCCGGCGACCAGGAACTGGTCGAGATCGCCGAGGCCGCACCCAACGCTGCTGCGGCGGTGATCAAGCTGTTCCGCGCCTATCGCGAGCAGGCCGAGCGCCTGTCCGACCTGACCGAGCTCTTGGCGCGCGAGGGGCACACCACGGCCCTGTCGGGTGCCCGGCTGCCGATCGACGAAGTGCACGAGGTGTTCGAGCGCCGACCCAACCACTTCACTTCGCTGGAAGAAGAAGCTGAAGCGTTCACCTCGCTGCTCGATCCCGGCGACGACCTGTTGGGCGCGCTGAAGGGCTGGTTGCGGCGTGAGCATGGCATCGTCGTCAAGGTGCTGCCGGTCGCCACCATGCCCAACTGGCGCCGTCGCTACGACCGCCATTCGCAGCGCCTGTTCCTGTCCGAGCGCCTGTCGCCCTTCGACCAGCTGCGCGAGGTGGCGATGGAGGCGAGCCTGATCCGCATGCAGGTCGCCGTCGCCGCCGAAATCCAGGCGCTGAAACTCTCCTCCGACGAAGCCAAGCGTCTCGCCCGCTTCGAGCTCGGCCGCTACGCCGCCCATGCGCTGATGATGCCTTATCAGGCGTTTCATTCGGCCGCCCAGCGGGCGCGCTACGACGTTGACGTTCTGCGCTCGCGCTTCGGCGTGTCGTTCGAACAGGCGGCGAACCGTCTGACCATGCTGCAGCGCTCAGGCAGTGCTGCGGTTCCGTTCTTCATGCTCGAGGTCGACAATGCCGGCAACCGCTTCCGTAAGGCAGGCGCACAAGGTTTTCCGCAGAGCCGTTTCGGCGGCGGCTGCCCCAAACTTCCGGTCCATGCCGCCTTCACTCAGCCGGGGCAGATCTTCGTCGAGGCGGTGGAAATGCCCGATGGCGCCGAGTTCCTCTGCGTCGCGCGCACCCTCGAAGGGCCACAAGGCGCCTTCAGTGAACGCCCCCGGCGCACGGCGATCCTTCTCGGCTGCGACATCGCCTTCCGTGACGAGATCGTCTATGGCGCCGCCCTTCCAGCACTTGCCGTTGGCGCCAAGCCCGGCCTGGTGGCCGCGACCCCAGTCGGCCCGGCCTGCCGGCTTTGCGAGCGGTCCGGCTGCCTGTCGCGCGCCGAGCCGCCGATCACCCGGCCGCTCGGTCTCGACGAGATGGTGACTGGCCTGTCAGCCTTCGATTTCCAGTAAGCGCTGGATCAGGCGCTCAGCTTGCCGGCGTTTTCGTCCTGCCATGTGCCCGACTGGGCGAGCGCATGTGCGGTGGAGGAATCCACCGGCCGGCCGTAGAGAAAACCTTGCGCCTCGTCGCAGCGCCGGTCCTTCAGGAAGGCGGCCTGGAAGTCGGTCTCGACGCCCTCGGCGAGGACCGGGATCGACAGCTTGTGGCCGAGCTCGATGACCGTTTCGATGACACTGGTCGCCTGGGCCTGGCGGCCGAGCGCGTTGAGGAAGCTGCGGTCGACCTTGATCTTGTCGAAGGGGAAGGAAAACAGCGTCGACAGCGACGAATAGCCGGTGCCGAAATCGTCCATGGCGACGCGGACACCAAGAGCCTTGATCTTGCGCAGCACAAGCAGCGCCTGGCCCGGATTGTCGATCAGCATGGTCTCGGTGATCTCGATCTCGAGCCGCGTCGGCTCCAGGCCAGTCTCGGTTAGGATCTCGGTCAGCCGCTCGGCGAAGTTGGGACGCATCAGCTGCACCGGCGACACGTTGACCGCAACGCCCATGGGTGTTGGCCACAACGTCGCCTCGCGGCAGGCCTGCATCAGCACCCAGTCGCCGATCTCGACGATGATGCCGGTCTGCTCGGCAACCGGAATGAAGTCGGCAGGCGAGACCTCGCCAAGCTGCGGGCTGGACCAGCGCAGCAGCGCCTCGAAGCCGAGCAGTTGGCGTTTCTTCATCGAGATCTGCGGCTGGAACACGAGACGCAGTGCGTTGTCGGCGATGGCGCTGCGCAGGCCGATGGCGATCTGGCCGCGGCGGCGGCCGTCCTCGTCGGCGTCGGCATCATACCAGCACCAACTGCCGTCCTGCAGCTTCTTGGACCGGTACATGGCAAGGTCGGCGCGAGTCGTCAGTTCGTCGACGCTGTCGCCGTCCTTGGGACAGACCGAAATGCCGATACTGGCGCTGATCGAGAAGCGGCCCTTGCCCAGTTCGTTGGGGCGCGAGAAGGCGTCGCTGATGCGGGCGGCGAACTCCTCCACCTCGTTCTCGCGGGTGAACGGCTTGACTGCGATGAACTCGTCGCCGCCGATCCGGGCAAAAAACTCGCCCTCGATCAGCGCTGCACGCATCCTTGCCGTGGTCTGGACCAGCACTGCGTCGCCGGCGGCATGGCCGTAGACGTCATTGATTTCCTTGAAGCGGTTGAGGTCGACGGCAATGATCGCCAACGAGGTGCCCGCTGCCTGCTTCAGCCGCATCGGCAGCTCGTCGCGAACCGCGGCGCGGTTGGGCAGGCCGGTCAGCGGATCGTGCATGGCCAGGTGCCGGAAATGCGCGACGGCGTCCTGCTGACCCTGCTCTTCGGCCAGGTGGGTCACCGCGCCGAGCATCACCACAAGTACGGTCACCAGGACGACCAGGATCGCCAGCACGCTGTCGGACATCAGCTGGCTGGGGACTGCGACGCGTGGGTCGGGCGTGATCTGCACCGCGCCCATGGCGGTGAAGTGCATGATGCCGATGCCCAGGATCAGGGCTGCCATGCCGGCATAGTGGCTGGTGCGGGTGGTGCCGCGTGCCACACGGTTGGTGGCGAGCACGCCGAGCGCCGCACCGGCTGCAATGGAAAAGGCAACGAAGGACGGATCGTAGCTGATCGTGCCGGCGACGACGAAACCGCGCATTCCGGTGAAATGCATCAGCGCGATGCCGGCGCCGATCACGCCGCCACCGGCCTCGATCATCCAGTCACGTTCGCGGCTGGCGGCGATCATGAAGCCAGCCATCGAGGTGGCGATGGCAAAGGCCAACGACAGCACGGTGAAATTGGGCTCGAAGCCGTGCTCGACATTGGGAATGAAGCCGAGCATCGCCAGGAAATGCGTCGTCCAGATCGTCATGCCGCCGGCCAGGCCGGCCATGACGACGAAGGCCACGTGCTTGGCGCGCCGGACGTTGCGGGCACGGGAGAACAAGCGCATCGACACCACGCAGCCGAGCGCGCAGATGGCCAGGGCAGCGGCAACAAAACGATAGTCGTGGGCGGTGACGAGGCAGTTGAGTACGGTCAGCATGAACGGTTCCTTGCGCGTCGGCCGAAACTCGGGACGTTTTCGGAAAGCGCGACGCGCAGTTCCAGAGTTTGGCCGGCTTTATCCGAGACAAACCTTGCCGATCCGTTTCACCCCATTGGGCCACGGCACGTGGTTGACTTGGCAGGTAATTGAAGGTCGCGTGCGCCGCACCCATGTGCTGTCCGAACCAGGGCGGTGACCCAGTATTTGGAGACGTTCACATGAGTAGTTCTGATGTCCGACCCAAGTCGAGGCGGTGGCCGAAGCGTGTGGCGCTTGCTGTTCTGGCATTGCTGATCGTCGTTGTGCTGTCGCTCGGCGTCATCTTGTATCCGGTATTCAAGTCCTATCCGGCCGCGGCTTCATCTGCCGGCAGTTCGCAGGCTGACGAGAACGCTCAGGATTTGGCTCATCTTCGCAACATGCAGCTGGTCGAGCGCAGCTTGACGGCTGAAACCAGTGCCGCATTTGTTAAGGAAGTCGATGAACTGACGGCCCGCGCCTCAGAACTCGACCGGCCTGCGCTGGCGATGGGCGCGGCCAAGGCGGTCGCCCTTGCCCATAACGGCCACACCAACGTTCTCGGTCTTGCCGGCGGGCAGGGCTTCAACGCCATCCCGCTGCGGCTGGGCTGGTTTGCCGACGGGCTTTTCGTTGTTCGCGCCACAGTGGAGCATCGCGATCTTCTCGGGGCGCAAGTGCTCATGGCGAACGGAAGGACCCCGGACGAACTGGTCGCGGCATTGCGGCCCTATGTCGGCGGCACCGAAACATACGTGCGCGAGCTGTCGCCGAATTTCATGATTTCGCCGGAGCTGCTCCACGCGGCCCAACTGGCCGCCAAAGCGGACGAGAGCGCGTTTCGTTTCCGCAAGGCCGACGGTTCCGAGATCGTGCGCACGCTTGGCGTCGGGCCGGAGAAAGGCGAGCCTTCGACGAGAACCGTCTGGCCGAAGCGCGACCTCAGTCCGGTTGCGCCTGACAAGGGTGGCGCCGGTTGGGTCCATGTTCTGGATGGCGTCACGCCGCCCTATCTTTCGCGTCCCGATCAGAACGCGTGGCACAGCTATCTCGAAGAAGATGGTATCCTCTACGTCCAGATCAACCGCTTCCGCGATGCGGACGGGGCGCCGATGGCCGACTATCTGGCTGGCGTGCTGGAGGAGGCCGGCAAACGCGACGTCAGGCATGCCGTCGTCGACCTCAGGTTCAGCCCGGGCGGCAACTACATGCTCGGCACCGACTTCTCGCGCCTGCTGCCGGAGGCCGTGCCCAATGGCCGCATCTTCATCCTGACCAGCGGCAACACGTTTTCGGCGGCGATCAGCATCGCGTCACGGCTGAAATATTATGCCGGCGAGCGTGCTGCGCTGGTCGGCGAGGAGATGGGTGACGCCGGCCAGATGTGGGGCGAGGGCGGCACGACGATCATGCCCAATTCCAAAATCGCGTTTCGCTACACCACCGCCTATCACGACTGGGAGAACGGCTGCCGGCTGTCGCAGCTGACCACCTGTTTCCTGCCGAACTATGTCTACGGCACCGCCGCGGGTTCCCTGCGGCCCACGGTCCCCGTCGCCCAGACCTTCGCCAGCTACGTTTCCGGCGACGACGCCGTCCTGTCGGAAGTGCGGAAGCTGGCGAAACAGGCCAAATAAGAAGCCGAGCAGGCTTCCGTTAGCTGCGGTGGCCTGCTCTGTTAGTCCGGTCGGTGCTTGCGCGGAAGGCGGCCGCTGCTGCGGCAAGCATGGCGACGCCGCCGACAACGAGCCCGGTGTAGAGGTAGGTGTCGGCGAAGCCGAAGGCCGCGATCATCGGTTGGCTGGCGAAGGGCGAGATGAAGTGTCCCGCGAAGATGCTGGCGGTCATGCCGCCGGCAACGCGTCCCCGCATTTCGGGTGCCGCCGCCGCCATCGCCGCCGCTGCGATGTTGGGCATCATCATGCCAAGGCCCAGGCCGACAACTATTGCGGCCAGCAGGACCATGACAAGCGCACTGGCAAACCCCAGCAGGACGTAGCCTGTACCCATCAGGCCGAAGGCGAGACTGAACACGCCGACCACGCCGAATCTGGCGCGCAGGCGCGCATAGGCCAAAGCGGCAACCGCTCCGATCAGGCTGCTGAGCCCGATGGCGAGGCCGGCCAGTGTCGGTGAGCCGATGCCCATGGCGTTGAGATGGAAAGGCAGCTGGACCGGCAACAGGTAGAAGGCGACGCTGTTGAGCGCCGCCGCGCTGTAGACGGCGAAGACCGCGAGCCATGCCGTGCCGGCAGCGGCTTGGGCGGCAACGGTCGCCGACGCAATACGGTTGCGGACCGGTTCGTCGATGAACGCAATGACAGCCGGGATCAGCAGCAGCGACAGGCCGTAGACAGCGAAGGGTGCACGCCAGTGCATTTCGGCAAGCATGCCGCCGCCGGTTAGGAAGATCAGCCCGCCAAAGCCGACAAATGCCGATTGATAGCCCATGAAACGATCACGCGCCGGGCCGCTGAAGTAGTCGCCGACAAGGGCCGTTGCCGTCGTCATCACGCCGGCAACGGCGACGCCGAGCAGCGCGCGTCCGACCAGAAGCGCGGGCAAGCTATCGGCCAGCAGCCCCGACATGCCACCGAGCCCATAGAGCAGGGCCGCGGCGATCAGCAGCGGCCGGCGACCGAAGCGGTCGGCCAGTCCGCCGGCGAATGGGGCGCAGATGACGATGGACAGCGCCGGCAGCGTCAGCACCAGCCTCGTCAGGATCTCGACGTTGGGACTGCCGACGAAATGACTTTCAATGGCCGGCAGCGACGGCGAAATGGTCGCGCCCGACATGATCGTCAATGTGCTGATCAAAAGCAGTGTCAAGTTGCGACCGGCATGCCGGTCGGGCAGGTCCGCCGCTTCCGCGACCCGAACCGGTTGCAGCGCGCTCATGCGGCCACCTCGAGATAGGGCGTGTTGGCACGTGCCTCGCGCAGGTTGATTGCCCACCATTGCAGGCGGGCGAGCAGCGCCGACATCGCCTTGCGCGCATCGCGCGGGTCCATCAGCGTGCCGTTGCGGTCGAACTTGCTCCAGGCGCTGGCAAAACTCACCGTGTCGCGGATTGCCACGACATGCAGTTCGGCAAACACCAGGCGCAACTGTTCGATCGCCCGCAACCCGCCCGAAATGCCGCCATAGGAGACGAAGGCCAGCGGCTTTGCCTGCCACTGGATGCTGTGGGCGTCGATCAGTGCCTTGAGGTCGGCGGTGTAGCCGTGATTGTACTCCGGCGTCACCACCAGGAAGGCATCGGCATCGCCAAGGCGGCGGGCGACATCGGCACGGTTTCGGCCGAGGTCGCGCGGGTCGATAAAATCGATGGCAAACTGCTGGTGGCCCGCAATTTCGGCGGCAACCCAGTTGACCACGGTATCGCAGAAACGGCCCTCACGGGCGCTGCCATAGATGATGGCGAGCTTTATTTTCTGGGGCATTTCAGGGGGCTCCATTTCGGTATCGGTGTTGGAGCCGCTTCTGTAAAACCTCAACTAATATTTAGGTCAAGAAGAAAATTGAGCGCCGTCGGATTGTTCGCTTCGACATCGCTGGGGGATTGTTCGAATGCAGCGCGGTTTGCCACAACCATCGTCATGGACTGGACCACGCAGTAGCTTGAGCGATGAGGTAGCGAATTGGACCGTTTCAAGTCGTTTTGAGCATATCCAGCCACCCCAACGTCATCGATACTGAGGCCATGACAGACCCGGCAGTTCCGCTATCCGACGCAACTGCGCCGCAGGTTTCGCGGCGCGACGAGCGCTTGGGCATCGCCCTGGTGTTCCTGTCGGCGCTGATGTGGAGCCTGGGTGGCGCCATCGGCCGCTTCATCGAGATCGACGACATCTGGACCGTGGTGTTCTGGCGCTCGTTCTGGGCGGCAGCCTTTCTGCTGGCATTCATGGTTTGGCGTGACGGCTTCCGCGGAACGCTGCAATTGTTCCGCGGCATGGGGCTGCCCGGTCTGCTGGTGGCAATCTGCTTTGCCACCGCCTCGACGTCTTTCGTCATCGCCCTTGCCTACACCACCGTCGCCAATGTCCTTTTGATGCAGGCTGGCGTGCCGTTGCTTGCGGCGCTGTTTGCCTGGGTGCTGTTTCGCGAGCGGGTGGCGCTGGCGACATGGGCGGCGATTCTGGCGGTGATCGTCGGCGTGGCGATCATGGTTTCGGAGTCTCTCACCGGCAAGGTTTCGCCGATCGGTGACGGCCTCGCCTTGCTGATAGCAGTGGTGTTTTCGATCGCTACCGTCATCACCCGCCGCTTCTCCCATGTTCGCATGACGCCGGCCACCTGCCTCGGCACCATGATCGCGGCGGCTTTTGCCGCCTCGCAAGCCTCGGCCTTTGCCGTCTCGCCGCGCGAGATGGGTTTTCTGTTTGCCTTCGGCGTCGTCAATCTCGGTCTGGGCCTCGCCTTCTTCGCCACCGGGGCACGGTTGATCCCGGCGGCCGTCGCCGCGCTGATCGGCACCTTCGAGCCGATGCTCGGGCCGATCTGGGTCTGGCTCGTCCATTCCGAAGTGCCGTCGCTCCGCACCATATCAGGCGGCGCGGTGATTTTTGTCGCCTTGCTCGTGCATCTCGGGCTCGAGTTCAGGCGCCAGGCGCAACCGCAAAGACCCGGTGTCACCGGCATGCCGATGCCCGATTGATCAATTGGTCGTTTACCATTGACAATACTACCGTCGGGCGGGCAGGCTGAGCGTCGAGGGTAACAACAACACAGGCGTATCTTGCCAGGTTCCACTGCCGGGGCTTCGGTGTCCGCAGATGTAAATCGCCGTAACGTTTGCGCCGGGCCGCGAGCCGGCGGGAGCGCGCTACCTTCGTCACTCGATTTTTGTACAGGATCAGGATGCGCCGGGACGGGTGCGTCCACAACGGGAGACTGCCATGAACCGTAGAGCGCTTTGGCTGACCGCCGCGTCAGCCCTTATCGCCGCTTTCACGATGCCCGCCAACGCCCAGGAGCGCGTCGTCAACGTCTACAACTGGTCTGACTACATCGATTCGACGATCATCGAGGACTTCACCAGGGAGACCGGCATCAAGGTCGTCTATGACGTCTACGATTCGAACGAGATCCTCGAGACCAAGCTGCTTGCCGGCGGCAGCGGCTACGATGTCGTCGTGCCGACTGCCAGCCCCTTCCTGGCGCGCCAGATCCAGGCCGGCGTCTACCAGAAGCTCGACAAGTCCAAGCTGCCCAACCTGACGAATGTCTGGGATGTGGTGAGCTCGCGTACCGCCGCCTACGACCCTGATAACGAATACTCGGTCAACTACATGTGGGGCACGGTGGGCATCGGCTACAATCAGAAGAAGATCAAGGAAGCGCTCGGCATCGACAAGATCGACAGCTGGGACGTCGTCTTCAAGCCGGAACAATTGGCCAAGCTTGCCGATTGCGGCGTCTACGTTCTGGATTCGCCAACCGACATCTTCCCGACCACGCTGAACTATCTCGGTCTCAAGCCGCAGTCGACCGAACTCGGCGACCTGTCCAAGGCGGAAGAGACGTTGCTCGCGGTGCGGCCGTCGATCCGCAAGTTCCATTCGTCGGAATACATCAACGCGCTCGCCAATGGCGACATCTGCCTGGCCGTCGGCTGGTCGGGTGACGTCTTCCAGGCGCGCGACCGCGCCGCGGAGGCGGATCAGGGCGTCGTCGTCGACTACGTCATCCCCAAGGAAGGCGCGGAGATGTGGTTCGACCAGATGGCGATCCCGGCCGATGCCCAGCATGTCGCCGAGGCGCACGAATTCATCAACTACATGCTGAAGCCGGAAGTCGCGGCCAAGGCCTCGAACTACATCTTCTACGCCAACGGCAACAAGGCATCGCAGCAGTTCATCGACAAGGAGATCACTAGCGATCCGGCGATCTATCCTGACGAAGCGACGCTCGCCAAGCTCTTCACCGTGCCGCCTTACGATCCCAAGACCCAGCGCGCGGTGACCCGCAGCTGGACCAAGATCGTCACCGGACAATAATTCAGCCATACGAGCCCGGCGCCATCGGCGCCGGGCTTCGCATCAGGGGCAGGTGGGAGAGGGAAATGAAATCGCTCGGCAATATCCGCAGGGAATTTGCGCCCTGGAACAAGCCAGACGCCAAGCCCTACATTCAATTCAAGGACGTCACCAAGCGGTTCGGCGACTTCACCGCCGTCAACAACCTGTCTCTGTCGATCTACGAGCGCGAGTTCTTCGCGCTGCTCGGCGCCTCGGGCTGCGGAAAGTCGACGCTGCTGCGCATGCTGGCCGGCTTCGAAGAACCGACCTCCGGCCAGATCATGCTCGATGGTCAGGACCTGCGCGGCATCCCGCCCTACCGGCGGCCGGTCAACATGATGTTCCAGTCCTACGCGCTGTTCCCGCACATGACGGTCGAGCAGAACATCGCCTTCGGCCTCAAGCAGGACGGCATGCCCAAAGCCGATATCGACACCCGCGTTGCCGAGATGCTCAAGCTGGTCAAGCTCAGCCAGTTCGCCAAACGCAAGCCGCACCAGCTTTCAGGCGGCCAGCGCCAGCGCGTCGCACTGGCCCGCGCAGTGGCCAAGCGGCCCAAGGTTCTGCTGCTGGACGAGCCCCTCGGTGCGCTCGACAAGAAGCTGCGCGAGGAAACCCAGTTCGAGCTGATGGACCTGCAGCAGACGCTGGGCCTGACATTTGTCGTCGTCACCCATGATCAGGAAGAGGCCATGACCATGGCCGACCGCATCGCCATCCTCGACAAGGGCGAGGTGATGCAGGTGGCGACGCCCGCCGAGGTCTATGAAGCACCGGGCTCGCGTTTCGTCGCCGACTTCGTCGGCAACATCAACATGTTCGAAGGCAAGGTCGCCGACCGCGACGGCGCCGGCGCGACAATCGCCAGCGCCAATGGCGTCACCATCCGCACGGCCAATGCCGGCGACGCCGCCGCAGGCAGCGAAGTCGCCTTCGCCATCCGGCCGGAAAAGATCAAGGTTTCGTCGAAGAAGCCGGAAGGCGGCGACAATGTCATGGAGGGCGAAATCTATGACATCGCCTATCTCGGCGACATGACCATCTTCCACGTCCAGCTCGGCAACGGCCAGGTGGTCAAGGCGAGCTCGCTCAACGCGACGCGCGCCACCGAGGACCCGCTGAGCTGGGACGACAAGGCCTGGATCTCATTCCGAAACGACGCCGGCGTCGTTCTGACGCGATAGGTGGGGAGATGAAACATCCGCTCTCCGCCATCACCGACCGCCTCGTCATCCTCATCCCCTATCTCTGGCTGCTGTTCTTCTTCCTCATTCCGTTCTTCATCGTCTTCAAGATCTCCCTGTCGACGACGGCGATCGCCATGCCGCCCTATACGCCCGTGCTCGGGCTTTCGGACGGCGTGTCCGGCCTGATGTCGCAGATTGGCGAGTTCAGCTTCGACAACTACCTCTGGCTGACGCAGGACGCACTCTACTTCAACGCCTATGTCTCAAGCGTCATCATCGCCGGGATTTCGACGTTTCTCGCGCTGCTTGTCGGCTATCCCATCGCTTATGGCATGGCGCGCGCGCCGGCGACGATCCGTCCGACGCTGCTGATGCTGGTGATCCTGCCGTTCTGGACCAGCTTCCTGATCCGCGTCTACGCCTGGATCGGCATCCTCAAGCCCGAGGGCCTGCTCAACCAACTGCTGCTTGCCACCGGCGTCATCGACCAGCCGCTGGTGATCCTCAACACGCATACGGCGATCTTCATCGGCATCGTCTATTCCTACCTGCCGTTCATGATCCTGCCGCTCTATTCGGCGCTGGAGAAGATGGACTATTCGCTGATCGAGGCGGCGCAGGACCTCGGCTGCCCGCCAGCCACCGCGTTCTGGAAGATCACCTTCCCGCTGTCGCTGCCTGGCGTCATCGCCGGTTGCCTGCTGGTGTTCATCCCTGCCGTCGGCGAGTTCGTCATCCCCGACCTGCTCGGTGGTTCGCAGACGCTGATGATCGGCAAGACGCTGTGGAACGAGTTCTTCGCCAACCGCGACTGGCCGGTTTCCTCTGCAGTGGCGGTGATCCTGCTTCTGCTGCTTGTCGTACCGATCATGTTCTTCCAGCAGGCGCAGGCACGCGCCCAGGAACAGGGGCGCTGAGATGAACGCGAGCTGGAGCCGCTTCAACATCACGGCCATCGTACTGGGCTTTGCCTTCCTCTATCTGCCCATCGTGCTTTTGGTCGTCTTCTCCTTCAACGAGTCCAAGCTCGTCACTGTCTGGGGCGGGTTCTCGACCAAATGGTACGTCTCCTTGTTCCACAATCAGGGCCTGATGGACGCGGCGTGGGTGACCATCCGCGTCGGCCTGATCTCGGCGACGATGGCCACAGTTCTCGGGACGCTCGCAGCACTTGCGCTGACCCGCTACACCAGATTCCGGGGCAGGGTGCTGTTTTCGGGCATGGTGTTTGCGCCGCTGGTCATGCCCGAGGTAATCACCGGCCTGTCGCTGCTGCTGCTGTTCGTCGCCGTCGGGCTCGATCGCGGCTTCTTCACCCTGACGCTCGCCCACATCACCTTCTCGATGTGCTTCGTGGCCGTCGTGGTGCAGTCGCGGCTTGTCACCTTCGACCGCTCGCTCGAGGAAGCGGCGATGGATCTCGGCGCTCCGCCTGTCAAAACCTTCTTCCAGATCACCTTGCCGGTCATCCTGCCGGCGATCATTTCCGGCTGGATGCTGGCCTTCACGCTGTCGATCGACGACCTGGTGATTTCGAGCTTCACCTCGGGGCCGGGTGCGACGACGCTGCCGATGAAGATCTACAGCCAGGTGCGCCTCGGCGTGACACCCGAGATCAATGCCGCCTGTACAATCCTGATTGGCATCGTCGCCTGCGGCGTCATTGCCGCTTCGCTGGTCAACAAGCGGCGCGAGGTCCAGCGCCTGCGCGACGAGCAGGCAGCACAGCGAGGGTGATCTGGCGTCCCGTGTCGTTGCCGGCAACTGCCACAACGGGATCTATGGGGCACCAGGAAAGCGGGCTTGGAGCGGCCGAAAAGGCGAGAGTTTCCAAGGGTATGCCACTGGATAAGCAAAAGTCGCCATGATAGCGTCTTGGCGATTGTTTCAAGGAGTAGGGTTGATGACGCGTTTTCTAGCCACAGCAGCAGCTTTGTCTTTCGTCGCATTGGCCGCTACGGCCTGTAACACCCCGCAGGAGCGCGCGGTCGGCGGCGGCGCCGTCGGTGCCGTGGGCGGTGCCCTCGTTGGCCAGGCCATCGGCGGCAACACCGGCGCAACCGTCGCGGGCGCTGTCATCGGCGGCCTTGCCGGCGCGATGATCGGCGCGGGGACGGCGCCCGGCGAATGCCGCTACCACCAGTACGACAACCGTGGCCGGCCGATGTACGACCGCTACGGCAAGCCGGTGACCTATCTGGCGCCCTGCCAGTAAGCACCTCCGCCATCGCGGTACATTTTCGTCCTTCAGGGACATCGAAAACGGCGCGCTTCATCCGAAGCGCGCCGTTCTGCGTTTTCCACCGAGTGTCGTTTGGCCAAGGTCTGCTTGCGCCGTGCAATGGTTTTTCTATTCGTGCAGGTAGTCCGCAATGGCCTTTGCCGTTGCCTCGGCAGTGTCACGCGAAACCTGCGGCAGCCCCATGTGGTCGCTGGCAATCGACAGCAGATAATCCCTGGCCTTTTCCACCGACCAGCCCTCCCCAAGCCCGGACGCTGCCTCGATCAGGTAGCTGTCATATTCATCCGTGAAGGGCTGGTCGCGCCAGTCGGCACCGGGCTCACGCAGGCCGATAGGGTCCCAGGTTGACCAGCCGATGGCGCGCAGCCAAGAAAGATCCAGGGGCTTCGGATCGGGCATGGTCGGCCGCCTGCGTCCGGGATCGAGATCAGCCGCAGAACGCGCGGACGATCTTGCCGGTCGTGGGATCGGTTTCGACCGTGACGCGCTCCTGGCGGAAATCCATCGTCGCCGGATCGCCCGGCTTGTGCTGGCGAACGATGGTTGCACCGGTCAGCCGCTTGACCTCGTCGTCGGCGATCCGGTCCTTGCCGGCGAGTGATTCTGCCGCACCGCGATCGCAGATCCCCGACGTCGGCTGTGCTGCCACAGGCTCTTTCTGGCATCCGGCGAGGATGATCATCGTCGTGGCAATGCCGGCGGCAACACGCAGGTCGATCATGGCCATGTTCCTTTGATTCGCAGTTTCAGCAGACGATCGGGCCGGAATGCGGCTGCACTATGCAAGGCCACGCTGCCTGTCATCGATGCTAGAAGCTGTCTTGGGGGAGGAAAATGGTACGGTTGGGTGGGCTCGAACCACCGACCTCCGGATCCACAATCCGGCGCTCTAACCAACTGAGCTACAACCGCGTACCTGTTGGTGCGGCGTCAATACGGACTCTTCGGACGCATTTCAAGAGCTTTGCGCATATTCCACTGCGGCGATTTGCGCTGCCTGTGGGAAGTCGTTGAAATCAGGCCTTCCGGCGCCTGCAAAAAAAGAAAAAGGCCGGCGGGAGGAGGTGCCGGCCTTTTCCTTTATGTGACCAGCGGGAGGAGGAGGTGCTGGCCGCTTCGCCCGGCAGGCAGAGGGAGGAGGAACCGCCCGCCGGGTGTCTTGTTGGTCGCTATCAGGCGGCCTTGAGGTCTTTCAGCGCCTTTTCGAAAGCGGTCTTGACCGGCTTCGAGACGTCTTCGGCGGCCTTCGAGGCAACGGCCTGGAATTCCTTGGCCTGCTCGACGGTCTGCTCGACGCGGCTGCGCAGATAAGAGGTCTGCAGCTCGACGATCTCCGACAGCGTCTTGGCGGCGGCGAGAGCTTCGAGATGCGAGAAGCCGGCCTCGGCATTGGTGCGGAGCGCGGCAATCGCCTTGAGCGACAGCTCGTTGGTCACGCTGCGGGCGGTCTCGTAGCTCGACTCGATGGTCTTCTGGGCTTCTTCGGCACCGGTCTTGAGCTTGGTGTAAGCGTCCTTGGACTGCTCGACGCCCTTTTCTGCGAAGGCGCGGAACTGGTCGGAGGCCTTGGAAACGTCGAAGCTCGGCAGTTCAACGGTATCTGCGAATTCTGCGGTCTTGGTCTTGGACATTGTCTCACCCTGTGGACTGGACGGGGTGGTGTCACCCGTCTCGTTTATTCGCAACTCTCATATAGGGCATTTTATTGTGCATTGCAATATCTATGTTGCAGTGCACCATTCGGCTTGGCGCAGGTTAACCACGTGACGAGAATAATCTCGCTCCATGACAGCTGTTTGCTAGACCTTGGCGATGACGGCTTTTATTAACAAAGCGTTAATTGTGAGAATGCGCGCCTTGCGGGATATGTGAATGCCGTCAGCAGCCTATTCCTTTATCGACGTCGCGGTCGTTGATCGTGTCAGGCAGCGTTTTGCTGCCGGCGATGCCATCGTCGTGCTGTCGGTCGATCTCGAGGACGTGCTCTGGGCCAATGGTCCGGGCGCCGCCGTGCTCGGCTATGACGACATCGATGCGGTGATCGGCGCGCCGTCGCGCCTGGGGCCGATCGCCCGCCGCCAGATCGCTGCAACGTCGGGCTTTCCCGACATCGGCCGCGACCGCTCCATCATGGTGCGCGTGGCGTCGGGCCTGACGAGCACCGCGGTTGCCTTCGTCGCGAGTTCCGTCCGGCTGCCTGGTGGCGCGGCCGCCATCATGCTCGCCGTTCCCGCCAGCGCGCGGGGCGCCAAAGCCATCGCCGCCAACGCCATCAGCGGTTTCACCGAGCAGGGACATTTCCTGGCTTTCCTCGACGCCCAAGGGGAGGTCGAGGCCGCAACCGACGGTTTTGCCAGGCTCGGCATCGCGCCATCGACGCTGGCCGGGCTGGTGTCGGCGGTTGGCCGTGAGCGCGACCGCATCATCAAGCGTGCCATTCCCTCGACCGGAGGCTATCTGCCGGCCGGCCTGGCACGTCTGACCGACGAGCCGGCGCGTCACCTGCTGGTCGTTGTCGACGAGCGCCTGGAGGTCATGGAAGACGCCGAAGCCGGCGAGCAACAGGACGCAACCCCGGCCGGCGCCGCGCGCGTCGAGGCACTGCATGGTGGGCCGACAGGTGATCCGGCGCCTGCGCCAGTTTCTGCACCGGCGACGGCGCAGTCGCAGGACCATGCCGATCACGACCACTGGTATTTCAGCCCCGAGGAACGCGAGAGCCGGGCCGGCGCCACCGTTCGGGCGGCAATGGCCGACAGGGCGGTTGCGGCGCCTGTCGTTGCCGAAGTCACCGAGGCGGCTGTCAGCGGGCCTGCCGCAGGTGACGTTCCAACCAACGAGCCGGTCTCAGCGCCGGAGCCGGTCGCCTGGTCGGCCGCGCCGTCAGAGCGGACCGCCCAGCCGGCGTCCGCGCCGGAGCATGTTGCCGGATCGGCTGACGTTTCGCAGCCTCTGGAAGAGCCTGTCGACGCGGCAGAGCCCGCTATGGCCGCTCAGCCCGCGCCGTCGCAGGTGGCGCCACCCAGGCCGGTACTGGATCGCTCGGCTGCTCCCGTCCGCTTCGTCTGGCGCACTGACGCCGACGGCCGTTTCAGCGCCATCTCACCGGAATTCGCCGCGGTTGTCGGCGACCATGCGGCCGATGTCGTCGGCCGCCGTTTCCAGGATGTCTCGACCACCTTCGAACTCGACCCGTCGGGCGAGATCGCGGGTCTGCTGCAGCGCCGCGACACCTGGTCCGGTCGCTCGGTGCTCTGGCCGGTCGCCGGCACCGACAGGCGTATTCCGGTCGATCTCGCCGCATTGCCGGTCTATGGCCGCGATCGCAGCTTTGAAGGCTTTCGCGGTTTCGGCGTTGCGCGCCCCGGCGAGGCTGTCGTCGACCACGAGCGCATCGGACTGGCGCTGGTTCCCAACGGCAAGCATCCGGAACAGGCCGAGCCACAGCCGGGCGCAGGCGAAGTGCAGCCTACAGCCGAAGCCATCGCCGTTGAATCGGCGAATCCCGTAGCTGTCGAGCCTGCTGTACTGGCGCCGGAAGCCAGTCCGACCGAAGCCAGGCAGCTGGCACCGGAGGTTGCTGAAACACCTTCCGTTGAACCCCGGCAAGCCGCCGAGCCGAACAACGCTGATGACCCTTTCGCCGGCGAAGTTCCGGCTCTCGAGATCGATCGCAAGCATGATCGGCGCTATTCCGACAAGGTGATCCGCCTGGCCGAGCACCGGCCGACGGCGGCTGAAGAACCCGCCAATGGCAAGGGCCTCTCCAGTACCGAGCGCAGCGCATTCCGCGAGATCGGCGAGAAGCTGAAGCGCGCACACGAGATCGTCGCGACAAGACAGCAGGCGACAGCCACTGAGGCGGTCGAGATTCCAACAGCTGAGAAGCCTGAGGCGACGTCCGCGGCGGAAAAGCCAGTTTCGGAAAAGAACGGCGAAGCCGCCTCGGCCGAGATCGCGGCCTATGCTGAAGCCGCGGCTGCTGAAACGGCCGGGCATCAGCTGGTGGCCGATGAATCCCCCGAGCATGCTGTCGGCGAAAAGCCGGAGCCAAATGGAGCGGCGGATGCCGAGGAGCCTGCGACTTCCGACGCGGCTCTGCCCGCACCCGTCGAACAGCCTGCCGTCGAGAGTGCGGAAATCGTCTCGCTGGCTTCGGTGCGGCCGGTCGAGCCTGTCATCGAAGCCGTCGATGTCACGCGCGATGAGCCGGAAAAGCCGCCGCTGCGCGCCGAAGAAATCATCCCGTCCCTGGCCGCTGGGCGCGACACACCCGTCGATGCACCTATCCTCGAGCAACTGCCGGTGCCGGTGCTGATCCATGCCGGTGACGTGCTGCACTACGCCAATGCCGAGTTCCTCGACCTGACCGGCTACGGCTCGGTCGACGAACTGGCGCGGGCAGGCGGTCTCGATGCCCTGTTCGCCGAGAGCTACGGCGACCAGCCCGGTTCCGACCACGACCTGAAACTGAAGACCCGCGACGGCGACGAGTTCCCAATCGAAGCTGTGTTGCGCTCGGTGCCGTGGCAGGACGGCAAGGCGCTGATGCTGGTCGTCCGCCGCATCAGTGCCGACGACGAGGTCGAGGATGCCGTCGAACAGGTCGCCGAACTCGAAGAGCGTCTTGCCGAGATGCGCACGATCATCGACACCGCCACGGACGGCGTTGTGCTGATCGACCGCGACGGTGCCATCCGCTCGATCAGCCGTCCGGCCGAGGCCCTGTTCGGTTTCGACAGCGACGAGGTTACCGGCAAGCCGTTCTATTCGCTGTTCGCCATCGAGAGCCAGCGCGCCGCGCGCGACTATCTCGTCGGGCTGTCCGAACATGGCGTGGCAAGCGTGCTGAACGATGGCCGCGAGGTCATCGGCCGCGAGGCGCAAGGTCGGTTCATCCCGTTGTTCATGACCATCGGACGCCTGCCCAACGACAGCGGCTTCTGCGCCGTGGTCCGCGACATCACCCAGTGGAAGCGCGCCGAGGAGGAACTGACCCAGGCGCGCGCCGTGGCCGAGCGGTCGTCGTCCCAGAAGACCGATTTTCTCGCCCGCATCAGCCACGAGATCCGCACGCCGCTCAACGCCATCATCGGTTTTTCCGAACTGATGGTCGACGAGAAGTTCGGCCCGGTCGCCAATGACCGCTATCGCGACTATCTCCGCGACATCAACCGCTCCGGCAACCATGTGCTGTCGCTGGTCAACGACCTGCTCGACATTTCCAAGATCGAGGCCGGCCAGCAGGAGATGGATTACGAGGCGGTGTCGCTCAACGACACCCTTGCCGAGACCGTGGCGATGATGCAGCCGCAGGCCAATCGCGAGCGCGTCATCATCCGCTCCAGCTTTGCCTCGCGCCTGCCCGAGATCGTCGCCGACCGACGCTCGATCCGCCAGATCGCGCTCAATGTGCTGTCCAACGCCGTGCGCTATACCCAGGCCGGCGGTCAGGTCATCGTCTCGACCTCCTATGAGACCTCGGGCGACATCGTCATGCGGGTGCGCGACACCGGCATCGGCATGAGCCAGGCCGAGATCGAGCAGGCGCTGAAGCCGTTCAAGCAGATCAACTCGCTGAAGCGATCGCGCGGCGACGGAACGGGCCTCGGACTGCCGCTGACCAAGGCGATGGTCGAGGCCAATCGCGCCCGGTTTGCCATCGCATCGACGCCCGGCGAGGGCACGCTTGTCGAGGTGACGTTCCCCTCGACGCGGGTGCTTGCCGAGTAGTGGCTTGTTAGTGAGGTGCGACATTTTCGCACATTTTCGTGAACAAGCCATGCGCTTGTTAGAAATTGTCGAACAAGTCCTTGAATCCGGTATGAAATGCTCCAGTTTAGAATTCTTCTAAACTATTGATATGGCTGACCTTTAAACTTGACCGGAAGAGTCACGATGACCATAGGGGAAGCAGTCTCGAAATCGAGGCTGCCATATGTTCCCTGAGGGAATTTGCCCCCTTTGGCCAGGAGAGAAAAATGAAGATTGGAAACGCCAGGTCGGCCGTCGCAGGCGGCGCGCTTGCCATTGCCGCACTCTTCACCACGTCGGCGCTCGCCGATGGCGTCGTGAACATCTACACCTATCGCCAGCCCGATCTGATCAAGCCGGTTCTCGAGGCCTTCACGGCCGAGACGGGCATCAAGACCGAAGTGCTGTTCCTCGACAAGGGTCTTGAGGAACGCGTCCTGGCAGAGGGCGCCAACTCGCCCGCCGACGTCATCATGACCGTCGACATCGCCCGTCTCACCTCGGCCAAGGAAAAAGGTGTCACCCAGCCGCTGGTCGACGAGGAAGTCAACAAGCTGCTGCCGGCCGAGTATCGCGATCCGGATGGCAACTGGTTCGGCGTCACCAAGCGCGCCCGCGTCATCTACGCCTCGAAGGAGCGCGTCAAGGACACGGCGATCACCTATGCCGAGCTTGCCGATCCCAAGTGGAAGGGCAAGATCTGCATGCGTTCGGGCCAGCACGACTACAACCTCGCTTTGTTCTCGGCCGCCATCGCCCATTGGGGGCCGGAAAAGACCGAAGAGTGGATGAAGGGCCTCAAGGCCAACCTCGCCAAGAAGCCTGACGGCGGCGACCGTCCGCAGGCCGGCGCGATTGCTGCCGGCGAGTGCGACATCGCCATCGGCAACACCTATTATGTCGGCCTGATGCGCAACAACGAGAAGGACCCGAAGGAAAAGGAATGGGGCAACGGCATCAACGTGCTGTTCCCGACCTTCGAGAACGGCCTGACCCACGTCAACATCTCGGGCGCAGCGCTCGCCAAGAACGCGCCGAACCGTGACAACGCGGTCAAGCTGATCCGCTTCCTGGCCAGCCACAAGGCCCAGCAGGTCTACGCCGAGAAGAACTACGAATATCCGGTCGAGCCGGGCCTCGAGCCGTCCGAGACGGTCAAGGCGTTCGGCACGCTCAATGCCGACACCTTGCCGCTGGTCGACGTGGCCAAGGGCCGCAAGGCCGCGTCCGAGATGGTCGATCGCGTCGGCCTCGACGACGGCCCGAGCAGCTGATAGGCAGCGACATGAACTGAGGAAAAGCCGGGCCGGGCGATGATCGGTCCGGCTTTTCTGCATTGGCGCAGCGCCCCGAAAACGGCATCGATTGCGGGATCGAAGCGCAGATTCGACGGAGCGTCATCGTGTCCATCCGGGCGCGCGACGCCGCAGAGAGGATTGATCTTTGCCGACGACAGGCGGAGCAGAGGCGGGAGCATCAGGCGTGGCGTCGGCCGCGAACGCCCGACCCTTGCCCGTCAGGCGTCCGCGCCATCCGCTGATCGGCACGCTGGCGCTGGCCCTCGGCATCGTCGTCATCCTGCCGGTTCTGTCGCTCGCCTTCGTCGCGCTTTCCGGTACGGGCGAGGACTGGCCGCATCTGATCGCCAATGTGCTGCCAGGAGCCACGCGCACGACGCTGGCGCTGCTGGCGATGGTGGCGGCACTTACATCGATTGCCGGTGTCGCCTGCGCCTGGGCGGTCGTCGCTTATGATTTTCCATTCCGCCGCATCCTGTCCTGGGCGCTGGTGCTGCCGCTGGCCGTGCCGCCCTATCTCGCGGCCTACGCCTTTGGCGAGTTCTTCCATTACCAGGGGCCGATGCAGAGCCTGGTCCGCGCAACTTTCGGTTTCGAGACGATCCGCGACTACTGGTTTCCCGATATCCGCTCGACCTGGGGCACGGCCTTCGTACTCGCCTCGGTGCTTTACCCCTATGTCTACCTCACCACCCGCATCGTCTTCCTGATGCAGGGCCGCAACATCGCCGACGTTGCGCGCACGCTCGGCGCGTCGCCGGCGCGCGTGTTCTGGCGGGTGCTTCTGCCCGTCGCGCGGCCAGCCATCGTTGCCGGTGTCGCCCTGGTGCTGATGGAGACGATCAACGACATCGGTGCCGCCGAATATTTCGGCGTCCGCACGCTGACGGTCGCCGTCTACACTACCTGGCTCAACCGCGGCAGCCTGGAGGGCGGCGCGCAGATCGCCATCCTGATGCTGGTGCTTGTGCTGCTCCTGCTCGTCGCCGAGCAATGGGCGCGCCGGCGTCAGCGCTTCCATTCCGGGCGCGGCACCCATCTCAAGGTTCATCCGCCTCGCACAGCCCTCAAGGGCTGGAGGCGCTTTGCCCTGCCTGCCGCCGTGTCGTTGCCGATCCTCAGCGGCTTCGGCGTGCCGATCACCATCTTCGGCCAATATGCCTCGCGCCGGCTCGAGCAGTTCGTCTCGCCCGACGTGGCCAGCGCCTTCGTCAACAGCCTTATGACGGCGTCGCTGACGGCCATCTTCACCGTCGTCATTGCGCTGTTCCTGCTCAATGCCCAGCGCCTGTCGAAAGGCCGGGCCATGGCCGCCACCGTGCGTCTCGCCTCGGTCGGCTACGCCCTTCCAGGAGGCATCCTCGGGCTCGGCCTACTGTTCGTGCTGGCACGTTTCGACAATTCGCTCGATGCCTTTGCGCGCGCCTGGCTCGGCGCCTCGACCGGGCTGCTGCTCACCGGCTCGGCCGCTGCGGTGATCATTGCCTGCACCATCCGCTTCGTTGCCCTGGCCGAGGGCGCGGTCCGCTCCGGCATGGAGAAGCTGCCTGGCAGCCTCGACGAAGCTGCGCGCAGCCTCGGCAAGACGCCGGCGCAAAGTGCTGCCAGCGTGCTTCTGCCATTGCTCAAGCCGGCGATCCTGACAGCTGCGGTTCTCGTCTTCGTCGACACCGTCAAGGAACTGTCGGCGACCATCCTGCTCAGGCCCTTCGGCTTCAGCACGCTGGCGACGCATGTCTATGAAAACGCCTCACGCGGCGTCCCGGAAGAAGGGGCGGTGGCGGCAATCGTCATCATCATTACCGCCATGGTACCGGTGGTGTTGCTTTCGGGCGCGCTGGTGCGCGACGCCGAGGCATCGCTCTAAGTTCTCCTTTAGATCAGGCTAAAGAAAAAGGCGCCTCTGTGGCGCCTTGAAGGTAGATGCTGTTTCAACGGGGACTTGAGCTGAACTGGCTATCCTCAGGGACGAGGAATGGGATTTCTCCCTCAAGTTGACGACGACTATCGCGGTCGAACCTTAACAGCACCTTACTCAGGTGATGAAAAATTTACGAATGTGTACCACTCCTGAAGTCTAGGTAAATTTGGCGGTTACCTCTTGTTAAGCATGCCGCTCCGGCTCAGCTCCTGAGCTGCTCGATGTCGCTGTAGAGATCGAGCGCCTCGGGGTTGGCGAGCGCCTCCTTGTTCTTGACGGGGCGGCCATGGACGATGTCGCGGACGGCGAGTTCGGTGATCTTGCCCGACTTGGTGCGCGGGATATCGGTGACCGCCACGATTTTGGCCGGCACGTGGCGCGGGCTGGCGCCGGTGCGGATCTTGGTCCGAATGCGCTTCTCCAGGTTCTCGTCGAGGGTGACCCCGGGCGCGAGGCGAACGAACAGCACGACGCGCACGTCGCCGTCCCAGTCCTGTCCGATGCAGATCGCCTCGGCGATCTCCGGCATCTGCTCGACCTGGTTGTAGATCTCGGCGGTGCCGATGCGCACGCCGCCGGGGTTCAGCGTCGCGTCCGAGCGGCCATGGATGATCATGCCGCCATGCGCTGTCCATTCGGCGAAGTCGCCATGGCACCAGACATTGTCGAAACGCTCGAAATAGGCGGCGTGGTACTTCTTGCCGTCGGCATCGTTCCAGAAGCCGATCGGCATCGCCGGAAACGACTTGGCACAGACCAGTTCGCCTTTTTCCTGGCGCACCGGCTTGCCGTCATCGTTCCAGACGTCGACCGCGAGGCCGAGGCCGGCGCCCTGGATCTCGCCGGTCCAGACCGGTTCGGTCGGCACGCCGAGCACGAAGCACGACACGATGTCGGTGCCGCCCGAGATCGAGGCGAGGTGGATGTCCTTCTTGATGCCGTCATAGACGAAATCAAAGCCCTCCGGCGACAGCGGCGAGCCGGTCGACGAGATGGTGCGCACGCTGCCGAGGTCGTGGCTGTCGATGGGCCTGAGACCGGCCTTGCGCACGGAATCGATGAATTTCGCCGATGTGCCGAAATAGGTCATCTTCTCGGCATCGGTGAAATCGAACAGCACATTGCCGTCGGGATGGAACGGTGAGCCGTCATAGAGCAGCAGCGTCGCTTCCGCAGCGAGGCCCGAGACCAGCCAGTTCCACATCATCCAGCCGCAGGTAGTGAAGTAGAAGAAGCGGTCGCCCGGCTTGAGCCCGGCATGCAGGCGCAGTTCCTTGACGTGCTGGATCAGCGTGCCGCCGGCCGAGTGCACGATGCATTTCGGGATGCCCGTCGTGCCCGAAGAGAACAGGATATAGAGCGGATGCGAAAAGGGCAGGGGCTCGAACGTCACAGCCTTTGCCGCGAATGGCGCCAGCGCATCGTCGAGTGCGGCGGCCTTGCCGATGGTCGCGGCAACGTCTGTCGCAGTGCCGAGATAGTCGACGACCAGCACCTTGGTCACACTCCCGAGCTTGCCGGCGACGGCTGCGATCTTCGATCCGACCTCGATATGCTTGCCGGCATACCAGTAGCCGTCGGGTGCGATGAACAGCTTTGGCTCGATCTGGCCGAAGCGGTCGAGCACGCCCTGTTCGCCGAAGTCGGGCGAGCATGACGACCAGACGGCGCCCAGCGAGGCGGTTGCCAGCATTGCGGCCACCGTCTCCGGCATGTTCGGCATCATCGCGGCGATGCGGTCGCCCTTGGCAACGCCAAGCGACACGAACAACTGCTGCAGCCTCGATACCAGTGCCGCAAGCTCGCCCCAGGTGAGCCGGCGCTCGACCTTGTCCTCGCCACGGAAGATGATCGCCTCGTCATTGCCCGAGCCACGCAGGAGGTTCTGCGCGAAATTCAGGCTGGCATCGGGGAAGAACTGTGCCCCCGGCATCTTGTCGCCGTCGACGAGCACACGTTCGCCCTTGTCACCAATGACGCCGCAGAAGTCCCAGACCAGGTCCCAGAACGCCTCGCGCTCGCTGATCGACCAGGCATGCAGTTCGGCGTAACTCGCGAATGACTGGCCGGCGCGTTCGCCTGCCACGGTCATGAACGCCGTGAGGGGCGCTTCCGCCACCTGCGTTGACGAGGGCGTCCAAAGTGGCTTTTCGACAGTCATCAGCATCTCTCCCAGAACGCGCATGGTTATGCATGTCGCACTGCAGCAGATCAAGGAAATGTCGATTAGCGCCATTGCGCTGTGCGCAAACGTCATCGCATGGCCACAAAGACTTGAAATGCCGCGTTACTCGGTTACACCCGTTAGCCACAACGGCGCAGCACGGGCGGCACAAGGGCAACATGCCATCACCACTGTTCAGGCGCAGCATCTGGGCGATCACAGGACTCATCATCCTGATCGCCGCCACCGTTGCCGCCGTGCCGTTCATCGCTTCCACCCAGATCGTCAAGGACCGCATCGCCTTCGAGATGAGCGCGTGGAGCGGCTTCCGCGTGTCGATCGAAGGCACGCCCGACATCGAGATCTGGCCGGTGTTCCGCGCAACCCTGACCGACGTCACCCTGACCGACTGGGATGACGAGAAGGGTTCGCCGGTCATCGAGGCCGAACGCGTTGAAATCGAGCTGTCGGCGCTTTCGGCGCTCAGCGGCAATGTCGATTTCTCCGACGCGCATTTCATCCGGCCGACTTTGCGCCTGAAGCGGCTTGCCGACGGCGGCGTGGAGATGCCGCATTCGACCGGCGGGCGCCTCAGCCGCGCCATCGAGCGTGCCCGCGCCACCGTCGCGTCGAACCCTGCCGAACCTGACCTCAGTGCGCTGCCTGATGACGAATTCGGCGCCGTCGAGTTCATCGATGGCCGTGTCGTGGCCGTTTCCGACGAGGGCGAGGACGAACTCCTGAGCGACCTCACCGGCAAGGCCAGCCTGCCGGCGCTGAACAAAGCCGGGAAGCTCACGGCAACCGGTGTCTGGCATGGCGAGCAGGTGGCGATCGAATTGTCGTCGCCGCGTCCGCTGATGCTGTTTGCCGGTGGTGAGGCACCGATTGTTGCTTCGCTGAAATCGGCGCCTGTCGAAGCCTCGTTCGACGGCACCATCGACATGGGCCCCGATGCGCATGTCGACGGCCAGGCCAAGATCGTATCGCCGTCCTTCCGGCGCATGCTGGAATGGTCCAAGCCGGGCATCCTGCCGGGAAGCCCTGTCGGATCGATTTCGCTCGCCTCCAAGATTACGGGCGATCTGTCCCGCCTCAAGATCGAGAACGCGCAAGTCACGCTCGACGGCAATCCCGGCATGGGCATCCTCGATCTGTCGCTCGATGGGCCCGTGCCGGCGCTTTCGGGCACACTGGCTTTCGACACGCTCGACCTGATGACGTTTGCCTCGTCCTTCGCGCCCATGACCCCGGCAAACGGGCCCACGACGGCCGAGATCGACACCAGCTTTTCCGACCGCATCAATCTCGATCTCAGGCTGTCGGCGACGAAGGCGACGGCTGGTTCCATCGCGCTCGCCGAGGTCGCGGCAACGGCACAGGTCAAGGGTGGGCTGGCGGCATTCGACATTTCCGATGCGGAAGCCTTTGGCGGCAATGTCCAGGCCAGCATCCGCTTCGACCGTAAGCCGGCCGGCACACAGGCGGAGATGCGGTTGCTTGCGTCCGACATCGACGGCGGCGCCTTCGGCACCGCGGCGGGCATGAGCCACATCGTGCCGATCGGCCGCGGCACCGTGTCGGTTATCCTCCAGGGCCCGGGTCTGAACTGGAACACGCTGCTGGAGAATGCCAACGGCTCGATCGCCGCCACCTTCGGCGTCGGCGCGATTGCCGGGCTCGACATGCCGGCCTTCCTCAAGCGTACCGCCGATCGCGGTTTCTTCTCGCTCGACGAAGTCTCGGGCGGTACGCTGCCGGTCGATGGTGTCGAGCTCAAGGCGACCATCTCCAACGGTGTTGCCAAGATCGACAAGGCGGAGGCACGCACGCCGACGAGCCGCATCTGGCTGACCGGCATCGTGCCTTATGTCGGTCGTGGGCTCGCGCTCTCGGGTGCGATCGAGGCCAAGGAGATCACCGCCTCCACCTCGACGACGACAACCCCTGTTGCACCGGCGGCGCGGCCAACGGCATTCTTCGTCGGCGGCTCGTGGAGCGCACCGTTCATTTCGCCGCTGGTGGCGCCCGTTATCTCGTCGCCTACGGGCGACTGACCCCTGTCGCTTTAGAACAGGCTGCCCTGATTGCCAGGTTCCTGGACCTTGGCTGCTGGTCTGGCCACCGGCTTTGGCTTGGCCTCGCCGCTTGCCGCAATCGCGCTGCCATTGGTGGCGATCGCATTGGTTGTGCCGTCGGCGAATTCGATCGACAGCGCCGCACCCGCGGCCACTTCGGCGGCGCGCTTGAGCACCGTGCCGTCGGCATTGCGAACAAGCGCGAAGCCGCGTGCCAGCACCGCCTTGTGCGACAGCGTCGCCATCAGCCGGTCCGCCTGTGACAGGTTCGTCCGCGCGCGTTCGAGCCTACGCCCGACCGCAAGCACGGCGCGGCGTTCCAGCGCCGTGAGCTGCTGGCCAAATGCCTCCTGGCGGCGGACCAGTGGTTCCGGCGACAGCCGGCCTTTGGTGCGATCGAACCGGATGCGCCTTTCGCGCACCATCGCCCGCAACGCTGCATCGGCGCGCAGCATGTCACGGTCGAGATGGCGGCGCGTTTCGCTGATGCGGCGCGCCAACGTCGCCGGCGACAGGCGCACCGCCGACAGCCGGGCGCGCTTGCGCTCGGTGGTGACGGTCAGCGCCCGGCCGAGCCGGCTTGTCGCCTCGTCGAAGCGGCGGCGGGGTAGCGCCAGCAACTGGTCCGGAGTGGGCAAGGCGCGTGCGGCTGCGCGAACAGCCTGGCTGCGCCGGTCGATCATGCGCGATACCGCGCCGCGCAGCCGTGCGCCGAGATTGGCGAGCACGGCCTCGAGTTCGGCTTTGACAGGCACGGCAAGCTCGGCGGCACCCGTCGGCGTCGGCGCCCGCCTGTCGGCGGCGAGGTCGATCAGCGTCCAGTCGGTTTCGTGGCCGACGGCCGAGATGACCGGGATGTGCGAAGCGGCAACGGCGCGGACAAGCCCTTCGTCGTTGAAGCCCCAGAGGTCTTCGAGGCTGCCGCCGCCGCGCGCCACGATCAAAAGGTCGGGGCGCCTGATCGCGCCGAGTTCGGACAGTTCGTTGAAGCCGTTGACCGCGGCGGCCACTTCCGCCCCCGACGTCTCGCCCTGAACCCGCACCGGCCAGACCAGAACATGCAGCGGGAAGCGGTCCTTGATGCGGTGGATGATGTCGCGGATGACCGCACCGGTCGGCGAGGTGACGACGCCGATCACCAGCGGCATGAACGGCAACAGCTGCTTGCGACTGTCGTCGAACAGGCCCTCGGCGGCCAGCCTGCGCTTGCGCTCTTCCAGCAGCGCCATCAGCGCGCCGGCGCCGGCGGGCTCGAGATTGTCGATGACGATCTGGTATTTCGACGAGCCGGGATAGGTGGTCAGCTTGCCGGTGGCGATCACCTCCATCCCTTCCTCGGGACGGAATTTCAGCCGGCTCATCGTGCCTTTCCACACCACCGCCTCGATGCGTGAACGATCGTCCTTCAGCGAGAAATAGGCATGGCCCGACGAATGCGGGCCGCGATAACCCGAGATTTCGCCGCGCACGCGCACATTGCCGAAGGCGTCCTCGACGGTGCGCTTCAGCGCGCCGGAAATCTCGCTGACGGTGTATTCGGCAGCATTGGTGCGTGATTCGGTAGCAAGTTCGTTCATCGCGCGATTGAGGGCCGCGTGGCCCTCCTCGTCAAGCTTTGCCGGTCAATCGCAGCCTACCATCCCGGCATGATGTGGCTCGGCTTGAGCCGCCGGCCACGCGCGGCGGCAAGGGCAGCGAAATCGAACGTGCCGCTCTCCTCGGTCAGCGGCACAGAGATGTTGTCGAGGCTCTCCGAGATGTGCCGCGCAAGCGCATCGACGATCTCCGGCCGGCTGGAGTGGCCGCGCAGGATGCCGATCTTGCAGTCGGGCAGGGCGCCGAAGCCGTCGGCTTCGCCAAGCACGCGCATGCCCGGCCTGAGCGCGCATTCGGGCAGCACTGATACGGCGAGGCCAGCCAGCACGGCGGCGGTGATGACATTGGCCGACCAACTGGTGAACAGCACGCGGTACTCGCGGCCGCTGGCCTGGAGCAGGTCCGTCGCCATCTGCCGCCACTGGCAGGTCGGGCGGCCGAAAGCCATCGGCAGGATCGTCTCCTCATGCACCATATGGCTGGCCGACGAGACCCACAGCAGCGGTTCGTTGCGCACGATCTCGCTCGGTCGGGTGTCCACGCACTCGGTCACAAGTGCGATGTCGAGATTGCCGCGGCGAATCTGGTCGGCGAGATTGACGGTGGGCTCGCACAGCACCGACAGTTCGACGCGCGGGTTGGAGCGCGAGAAGCGCGCCATGATCTCGGGCAGGAAACGGTCGGCATAATCGTCCGGCACACCGATGCGGACCGTGCCCTCCAGCGCCTTGTCGTCGAAGGCAGCGAGCGTCTCGCGGTTGAGGTGCAGCAGCCGCCTGGCATAGGTGAGCAGGCGCTCGCCTTCCTCGGTCAGCTTGTTCATGCGCCCTTCCTTTTCGAAGAGCGCCTTGCCGATGCGGTCCTCGAGACGGCGCATCTGCATCGACACAGCTGACTGCGTGCGATGCACTTCGTCGGCGGCGCGCGTGAAGCTGCCGGTGTCGACGATGGAGATGAAGGTGTGGAGCTGGTCAAGATCGAGAGGAGCGGCCATCGACGTTTCCATCATGAACATTGATGGTAAAGATTAGAAACATTCGTTGGATTAATCAATACGGCGATGGCAATCTCGCATCGTCCACATGAGGCATGTGAATCGGAACCGGGGCGGCGGCTGAAGGAGCGTCGACCGGAACGGGACCCGTTTGTCCCTGATCTGAGAGGAGATCGTCATGACCACGCTCGACCATTCCACTGAGACGACGCATTCCGCGGCGCGGCCGGTGAATGCGATGCGTATCGTCAACTACACCGCCGATCTCTTCCGTGCCTGGAAAAATCGCCGCGCCTTCTATCGCCTCGGCGAATTGAGCGACACCGAGCTTGCCGATGTCGGCCTGACCCGCGGCGACCTGTGCGTGGCTGTCGACCTGCCATTCGCCACCGACCCGACCGTGCGTCTTCGCTCGATCAGGCAGGCGCGCAGCGAAAATATCGAAGTGATGGCGCGTCGCGTCGCATAGCCGAAATCTGCTTTTGCAGGCTCCCCACTCCCAGCCGGTCCCCGCCGGCCTCGCCTGCACGCTGCCCGGTCCTCCCAAGGACCGGGCTTTTTCGTATTTGGCGACAGCTTCCGCATCCGATGCGCCGTGCTGCGCCGCTAGGCTGTCGCGGCGAGGAGGAGACCGCCGACGACGGCGAAATTGATGATGAAAGCTGAGCGCATCCCTTGTCTCTCCGCACCCGAATAACGCCAGAAGTCGAGCGCCATCAGTGACGCGGCGATGGTGAACAGGATCAGCGCTGTCGCCGCGTAAGGACGCATGACACCGAACGCCAGGCACAGGCCGGCGACGATCTCGACGATCGCGCCCAGGGCAAGCAGAACTGCCGCGACGGGCAGACCCCTGTCGGTCAGGTAACCGCTAACCTTGCGGAAATTCCAGAAATGCTCGGTGCCGGCCCAGACGAAGACGCCGCCCAGCAGGATGAAGCCGAGGCTTGCGGCCATCGTCGCCATGTCAGTTCGCCGACCACACCGCCAGTTCGTAGCCGTCGGGATCGGCAAAGTGGAAACGCCGTCCGCCGGGGAATTCGAAGACCGGCTTGACGATCCTGGCGCCGGCGGCTTCCAGCCGGCTCTGGGTTGCGGCGAGGTCGTCGGCATACAGGATGACCAGCGGCCCGCCTGGTCTGATCGGACCGCCTGTCGTCAGTCCCCCGGTCAGGCGGCCGTCGGTGAACTCGCAATAGGTCGGACCGTAGTCGGTGAAGCTCCAGCCGAAGGCCTTGCCGTAGAACTCACGCGACCGCGCAATGTCACTGACGTTGAATTCGATGTTGTCGATCCGGCGATCGTTTCCGCTCCTACCCATGGCAATTCTCCTGCGTTTCGTGGGATAGCCGCCGATAGCTGACGGGGCGGCGGGAATCTTGAACGAAACGGCCAGTCGGCCCCAGTCAACCAGTGATCTGGCGCACGAAGCTTCCGGCGGTCATGCCACACAAGGCCTGGATTTCGCGGCCGAGATGCGCCTGGTCGGCATAACCGGCCTCGTAGGCCAGGCCGGCCATGCGCTGCTTGCCCTGCGACCGCACCAGGGACAGGAAATTCTGGAAACGCAGGATGCGGTCCAGCGTCTTGGGTCCATAGCCGAAATAGTCGTGGCTGCGCCGCCGGAGCGTGCGCTCGCTGATCTCGAGCCGGTCCACCAGCGAGGCAACCCGGCTGCCGATTTCATCGGATCCCGACGCCATCGCGGCGAAGATCGCGCCGGCGTCCGGCGCCGGGCGCTCCAGTGCCGGAAGCCGCCTGAGCAACTGTTGCTGCAGCACGGTAGCCCGAAGTTCGACGGATGGTGTTTCTGCGATCCGCTGGCAAAGCTCGTCGACAGTGGCGGGATCCCAGATGTCGGCGAGGTCGACCGACTGGCCGACCATTGCACTCAACGGCGTGCGCAGCCAGCGCAGCGCCGCGCCTGGCCGGAAGCGGATGCCGAGCACCGTCGTTCCGCCATGCAACTCGGGACTGGCGGCAACGATGTCGGGCCCGACCACCATCAGCCGTCCGTCTTTCCACAACAGGTCGACGCAGCCGTCCGGAACGACCGCGACCGGGCCGACATGATCGTCAGGGATGGCGTTGGTCCATACGCATTGGAAATGCGCGTCGAGGTCCGGCATCGGAGCCTGCTCGTTATAATGCCCGAGGCAATTGGCAAGCACCGGCGCCGCCGACTTGTTCGCGCTGCCACCTGCTGCCGTTTCAGGCGAGGTCCGCATGCACATCGAGCCCTTGTCGTGTCAGCGATACCTGTCCATGCCGCGCGAGAACTGCTCGAAGATCGACTCGACGCCCTTCTGGTAGTCGTCGCGCTGCTGGCTGCCGGTTTCGAACATCTTGCCGAACAGGTCGTCATAGGGATTGCGCGGCCGGCCGCTCGGATTGGCCTGCGGCTGCGGCTGTCGCGCCTGTGGTTGCGGGTCCGGCTGGGCGCGGCCTCCGCCCAGCATCTCCTCGAAGATCTTGCCGAGCGGGTTGTCGCCATAGGGGCTCTGCTGCGGCGCCTGCTGGCGCGGCGATGGTTGCGGCTGTGCCTGGCCGCCACCGAACATGTCTTTCAGCACCTTGCCGAATGGGTTGTCGAAGGGATCGGGCGCCTGGGTCTGCTGCGGTGCCTGGCGAGGCTGCTGCCCGCCGCCCATCATGCCCCCACCCTGCCTCATCATCTGCTCGATGATCTCGCCGAGCGGGTTGTTGCTGCCGCCCATGCCGCTCGCCGCCTGCATCTGCCCGGTCGACTGCTTGAACAGTCCGCCCATGATCATCGAGGCGATGACAGGCAGCATCTGCTTGAGCACCTCCTGGCCGATTCCCGTCGCCTGCGCCGCCTGGCCGGCGACCGCGCGCGACAGCTCCTTGGAGCCGAACAGGTGACCGAGGATGCCGTTGCCTTCATCGACGCCCTGGGGCGAGAAGGCGCGGGATGCGTCCTCGAAATATTTGGCATGCTGGCCGCTCGCCATCGCCTGCAGGAAGGAACCCAAGCCATAGGGATCGGAGGCATTGCGCTTCAGCCCCTGGCTGAATGCCGGCATCAGCGCTTCGATCGCCGATTGTGTCTGCTGCTGGCTCAGCCCGAACTGGCGCGACAGCGCCTCCATGCCGTTGCCGTTCTGGGCATTGGCCAACATCTCGAACAGTGGCAGCATTTCTTCCTCCTCAGGAGCTTGAGCCGAGGAGAAACGTAGAGCGTTTCCAGCGTCTATTGAAGGGGTTATCGGAACCCCTAGTAGGCATACTCCAGGAACGCCGGTTCGATCGAACCGCCCCAGCGGGTGTTGTAGGCGTTGAGCATTTCCTCGGCACTCGTCGTGCCACGCGCGATCACCTCGTCGAGCGTGTTGATGAAGCCGGATTCGTCGACGCCTTCGCGGTTCTTGCGGCCGCGATTGACCAGCCCCTGGCGCGACAGCGCCAATACCTCACGGCCGATCTCGCGCAGCGTGGCATTGCGGAACGGTGCGCCGATGCCCTGCTCAGGCACGGCGTCGCGCATCGCCAAGACTTCGGCGTAGGTCCAGTTGCGGGTGAGTTCTTCGGCGGCATCGAGCGTTGCCGGATCGTAGAGCAGCCCGACCCAGAAAGCGGGAAGGGCGCAGATGCGGCGCCACGGGCCGCCATCGGCGCCGCGCATTTCGAGGAAGCGCTTGAGGCGTACATCAGGGAACAGCGTCGACAGGTGGTTGGCCCAGTCGCCCATCGTCGGCATCCCCTGGGGGATCTCGTTGCGCGCCGCGCCATTCATGAACTGGCGGAAGGTGATGTGGGTCATGTCGCGGTACTGCTCGTCGCGGATGACGAAATACATCGGCACGTCGAGCGCCCATTCGACATAGTCGGCAAAGCCGAACTCGGGCGAGAAGCAGAATTCGAGCAGGCCGGAGCGCTGATTGTCGGTGTCGCGCCAGATGTCGCCGCGCCAGCTCTGCATGCCATTGGGACGGCCGTCGGTGAAGGGCGAGTTGGCGAACAGCGCCGTCGACAGCGGCTGCAGCTTGAGCGAGACCTGCATCTTGCGGCGCATGTCGGCTTCGCTCTCGAAATCGAGATTCACCTGGATGGTGCAGGTCCGGTACATCATGTCGAGGCCCTTGGTGCCGACCTTGGGCATGTAGGCGGTCATGATGTCGTAGCGCGATTTCGGCATGCGCGGCGTATCGGTCAGCGTCCATTTCGGGCTGCCGCCGAGGCCGAGGAAGCGGATGCCGAGCGGCTCGGCGATTTCGCGCAATTGCGCCAGATGGGCGTTGCCCTCGCGACAGGTCTGGTGGATCGTCTCCAGCGGCGCGCCGGAAAGCTCGAACTGTCCGCCCGGCTCGAGCGAGATCGCGCCCTGGCCGGTCGGCTCGACGAGGCCGATGATGCGCCCGGCATCGATGATCGGATCCCAGCCGAGCGTCTTCTGCATACCTTCGAGCAGCGCGCGGATGCCGCGGTCGCCGCCATAGGGAACAGGTGCGTTGCCGTCGACATAGAACGGGAATTTTTCGTGCTCGGTGCCGATCCGCCATTTGTCGCGCGGCTTGTTGCCGGCTGCGAGATAGTCGACGAGTTCGTCCATCCCCTCGATAGGCCGGAAATCGGTGGTGTCGCGCGCCATGTATGCTTCTCCTGAAGGCGGAAGGACCGCGGGCGCTTGATGGACGATCCAGCGCTCGCCGATCAAGCGAAAAATCCTGAGCCTTCGTCAACAGGAATTGATCGTTTCGGGTGGCGATAGTGAAATGTTGATGCTTGGAATTGTCCCGTTGCGGACCGCACGTCCCAAATCAGCGGTTTTCGCGACCGGTTTGGGCTAGCTCTGATATCACCAGCGTCGCCGCTGCCTCCCCGGCTGTTTCCATATAGGAGGCGTCGCGGTTGAGCAGGACGACGGCAAAACAGCCGTCCAGCAACAGAATGATCTGGCGCGCCAAAAGCCCCGGCGAGCGGACGCCCTCGGCGGCGAAGGCGCTGGCCAGCCAGGCCTCGACGCGCTTCTTGTGCGCGATCCCGGTCTGGATCGCCGGGTGTCCGGGCATGTCGGCCAGTTCTGCCGCCGTGCGCAGATAGCCGCAGCCCTTCCATCTGGGATGCCGCGCGGCCTTGGCGAGGTTTTGGAAGATCGCCCGAATTTTCTGATCGATCCCGCCCTCGGCCTCGCCGAACCAGCGCTGGAACAGCGCCAGATTGGGCTGGTCGCGGCCGTCGAGATAAGCAGCGATCAACTCGTCCTTGCTCTGGAAGTGATAATAGAGCGTGCGCTTGGTGAGGCCCGCCTTCTCGGCCACGGCATCGACGCTGACGGCACGGATGCCCTCGCCATAAAACAGCTTCGATGCCGCATCGACGATGCGCTCGCGCGTTGGCTTCCCTGAGGTTTTCATCATGGATGTATACCGACTAGTGAGTGTAATTGGAAAGACGAATTCGCTAGCGCTGAAGGGCGGAAAGCGAGGTCCACCATGTCGATTGCGGTTTTGGTGAGTGAGCCCAGGACGATCGAGGTCGTCTGCGCCGATGGCGTCGTGCTGCGCGGCCACATCTGGCCGCACGCGCGAGGCGACAAGGCCGGGACCGTCATCGTCAATCCAGCGACCGGCGTGCTTGCCAGCTACTATCATCGTTATGCCATGTTTCTCGCCGGTCGCGGCTTCGACGTCGTCACCTATGACTATCGCGGCATCGGTGCTTCGCGCATGACGCGCCTGCGCGGCTGCGGCCATCTCTGGCGCGACTGGGGCGAACGCGATTTCGAAGCGGTGCTGCGTCTGGCCAGGCGCCTCGATCCCGCCGCGCCTCTGATGGTGGTGGGACACAGCATCGGCGGCGTCCTGCCCGGTCTGGCCAAGTCCGTGTCCGGCGTGACGCGCATGCTCACCGTCGGTGCGCAATATGCCTATTGGCGCGACTACGCCGCGGACCGTCGCCTGCGGCTGTTTCTCAAATGGCACGCGGCCATGCCCGTCATCACTGCCCTCTGCGGTTACTTCCCTGGCAAGCGGCTCGGCTGGCTGGAGGATCTGCCCAAAGGGGTCGCCAACGAGTGGAGCTTTCGTGGTGCGCGCATCGAGCTGAGCCACCCCGAGGCGGAACGAGGCGATGTCCTCCGTCGCTTTGCTTCGGTTACCGCGCCCATCCTGGCCGTTGGCCTTACCGACGACGAGATAGGCACGCCGCAGGCCATCAGACGTGCCCTCGGCTATTACACCGGGGCGAAGCCGACCCAGCTACTGCTGTCGCCTGGAGATTTCGATCGACCGGCGATCGGCCATTTCGGCCTGTTCCATAGCCGCCACGCGCCTGATTTCTGGCTCGACACGCTTTTGTGGCTGCGCGACGGCATCAACCCATGGCCGGGCAAGGTTCTGTGACGACTACCAGTCGCCGATCGTTGCCTGGATGACGGCAAGGGCCGCCACCGCCGCCGTGTCGGCGCGCAGGATGCGCGGCCCCAGCGGAATGGCCGTGACAAAGGGCAAAGCGCGCAGCATGCGGCGCTCGTCGTCGGAGAAGCCGCCCTCCGGCCCGACCAGCAGGGCGAGCTTGCGCTCTTCGATGCCCCGCAGCGCAGCCATGGGGTTGTTGGTCGAAGCGTCCTCGTCGCAGAAGATCAGCCGCCGTTCCTTGTCCCAGCCTGAGAGCAGCTGCTCCAGCTTCACCGCCTCGCGCACCTCGGGAATGGCCAGGATGCCACATTGTTCGGCGGCTTCCACGGCGTTCGCCCGCAGGCGGTCGATGCCTGGCTTCATCTGCGTGTGCTGGGTGATGACGGGCACCATCGTGCCGGCGCCCATCTCGACGGCCTTCTGCACGAGATAGTCGAGCCGTCCGACCTTGAGCGGCGCAAAGCAGTAGACCAGGTCGGGATGCACTGGCTGCGGCCGCTGTATCTCGAGAACCTCGAGCCGCACCGCCTTCTTGGTCTTGCCGGCTATCCTTGCCGACCACTCGCCGTCGCGGCCATTGAACAGCAACACCTCAGCGCCTTCGCCGAGGCGAAGTACATGGGCAAGATAGTGGCTCTGCTGAGGATCGGCGTCGAAGGCCGCGCCGGAAGCGAGGTCATCAGCCACGAACAGCCGTTGCATCTTGTAGTTTGCGCGCATGGCCGAGCAATGCGGCAGGCGGCGGCAACGGTCAAGGGACAGCTTCTGCCGAAAGCTGTTCGGCGCTCGGGTGCCATTCCGGGGCATAGCCCTGGCGCAGCACCTCCAGCGTCGTCGCCGGCGTGACGATGCACATGTCGGTGTCGGCAATCTCGTCGAAGCCGAGTGCGGCATCGTAGCCGCCAAAGCTCCAGCGCAGCGCCTTGCCGCCGCGCACGGCGTAGTCGGAGGCGCCGTCCGAAAACATCGCCCCTTCGGGCAACAGGTGCAGCCCGTGCCGGTCCAGCTCGACCGGCTGGCCACCCGAAGCCAGCCGCTCCCGGTGAAGTCGCCCATCCATCTCGCCGACCTTCGGATCGTCGGTGCCAAAGGCGCTGGAATAGGCTGCGGCAAAGGCCTTGGCGCGCTGGCGCCGGCAATAGAAGCAGGGCCGGTGCCCGGCGGCCAGCGCCGTCACTTCGTCGAGAAAGAACAGTTCGGTCCAGCCGGTCTTGCCGCCGGGACGGTTGCGCCCCATCGGCACGCGTCGAACATTCTTGAAGTCGAGCGCGCAGGTGAGCCACGCCTTGGTCGCCCAGCGCCGGCTGAGCAAGCTCCTCGTATCGGGGTCGTGAATGATGCCGCGATTGCCGGTGAACATGCCGCGCTCTGGTGTGGCGTGAATTTCGCCGAAAGGGTCGACCCGGTTCTGCAGTGGCATAGCCGATCCTTCTTGGCTGCGTGGCAAGCCGCATGATAGGGCTCGCCGCAACTTTGTCACCGCCGGAAACCCGAGATGCGCGTCCTCGTCGTCCAGAATTATGCAGGCACCGGCCTCGGCCAGCTTGGCGATGCCCTTGCCGAAGTCGAGGCCAAGATCGATCAGTGCAACGCCCATCTCGGCGATGCCTTGCCGGCAAACGCCGACGGCCATGATGCGATAATCATGCTTGGTGGCGGCCAGAATGCCCGCGACGATGCGCATTCACCCTACTTTCCCCAATTGCTCGAACTGGCGCGCGACTTCGTCGAACGGGACAAGGCGGTGCTCGGCATCTGCCTCGGCGGCCAGTTGCTGGCGCGCGCCTATGGCGGTCACAACCGGATCGGCGGCTCTACCGAGTTCGGCTGGCACGGCATTACCTTGACCGATGAGGCCCAGGACGATCTCGTGTTCAGCGAACTGCCGCAGCGCTTCCCGATCTTCCAGTGGCACGACGACACCTTCACGCTACCCGAGGATGCGGTGCGCCTCGCCGGCAGTTCGGTCACCGGCAATCAGGCTTTCCGCGTCGGCCGCGCCGGTTATGGCATTCAGTTCCATTTCGAGGCCGACCGGTCGCTGGTGCGCCAGTGGAACGAGGCCTTTGCCGAGACCATAGCCCGGCGCCATCCTGACTGGAGCGAGCGGCACGAAGTCGAAGCCGCCCGCGACGGCCCCGAAGCCGATGCGGTTGGCCTGGCACTGGCTCGCGCCTGGGTCGCCGCCATCTGACCAAATTCAGTGACATTTTTGGCACGTCGGACAAAATCCGCTGTGCATAGTCATATGCCGGCTGGATTGTGCCCGGAAGCCTTTCTAAAGACAGCCCGGCGCCAGCTGGCGATGGTATCGCGAATGAACCATCTCCGAGTGCAGCGCGACACAAGCCCGATACAGAACCACCCTAGAAGCACGGCCGTGATGCTGCGCGACTGCGGTGAAGCATAAACTTTTCGGAAACTTATTCGTAACTCCGTTCGTGCAGGATGCAGGAAGCTCAACCTGAGATGACTCCCTTGAAAGCAGCGCTTCTGTCCTTCGCCATGCTGTCGGCAATCGTGCTCGGCGGCTTCGGGATTTATGCCGCGGATGCCGCGGCCGACCATCATGCGGTCGACGGCTACGGCGTCACCGCAGCCGCCCGCTAAGTCAGGCCATTCGCAGCGATATCAGTCGTTTTTCCGCGCCGTCGATGACGAGCGCGGTCAACACGCCTGAGTGGAACACGCCGGTGTCGACATTGACACGGTTGGCCAGCACTTCGGGCTCGGCCTGCGGTGTGTGCCCGTGCACGACGACCTTCGGGTGCAGCCCGGGATGACGCAGGAATTCGTTGCGGATCCAGATGAGGTCTTCCGGATCCTGCCGATCCAAGGCGACACCAGGGCGAATGCCGGCGTGGCAGAAGAAGAAATCGCCGAACGACGCCGACCGCGGCAGGGCGCGCAGGAAGCGTTGGTGGCCGTCCGGCACGGCCGCCGCCAGTTCGCGATGGCCGCGCGCGAGTGAGGAGGCGTCGTCGACATGCAGATCCACGCCATATGACCGGGCGGTGTCGCGACCACCATGGCAGGCGAACAGGCCGGCCGGATCCGGCTCGGTGAGGAAATCGAGGAAGCCGACGTCGTGATTTCCTGCCAGCACGATGTTGCGCGGGTCGCGCTCAACAGCTGCCATCAGGAACCCGATCACGCCAGCGCTGTCTGGCCCACGGTCAACGAGGTCACCGAGATGGACGATGCGCCAGTCCGCCGGCTTGTCGCGCGCGATCTCGCCGGCAATGCGCTCATGCATGTCGCGCAGCAGGTCGAGATGGCCGTGAATGTCACCGATGGCGTAGATGCGGATACCGTCCGGGCCGCGGGCGTCGAGGTAATGTATTCCAGTCACGACTTTCTGCTCGTTTCGATGCTGTCGGTGCGCTGCCGGAGCCTGAGCCGTGAGATGCGCTGCCAGTCCCCGCTGCGCTCGGCCTCGGCCATTGCACGCTCCAGATAGGTGATGTGGTCCATCGCCGCCTTGCGCGCCGCAGCGGGATCGCCAGCGACGACGGCGCGATGGATCGCCTTGTGCTGCTCGAGCAGCACGTCGCGCGTGCCGCTGACGGTGAACACCACGAGGCGGTTGGTGAACACGCCATCCGACAGCAGCCTGTAGCACGAGCGCAATGTGTGCAGCAGGATGATGTTGTGGGCGCATTCGCCGACAGCATGATGGAACTCGACGTCGATCGCGCCTTCTTCCGCCGGGTCGGCGCGCATATGCGCCGCCTCCATCCGCGCCACGATGCCGTCGAGCAAGGCGAGGTCCTCCGCCGTCGCCCGCTGCGCCGCATATTCGGCGGCCAGCCCCTCGATCTCGCGGCGATATTCGAGATAGTCGGCTGCTGCCTTGCGGTGGTTGACGATCAGTTCCATGACAGGCTTGGAAAACACTTCGCCGATCACGTCGGCGACATAGGTGCCGCCGCCATGACGCGTCACCATCAGCCCGCGCGCTTCGAGCGTCTTCAGCGCATCGCGCAGGATCGGCCTGGAGACGTCGAACTGCTTGGCCATCTCGCGCTCGCCCGGCAGCCTGTCTCCGGCGCGCAGGACACCTTCGAGGATCAGGCTTTCGATCTGCTGCACCACCTCGTCGGCCGTGCGCGAATGCTCGATCCTGGAAAAAATGTCGCTCAATGCTGCTGTCCGGAAGCTCTGTCCTGTCCGCAAGGATAGGAGCGCGCCCCCCGACTGGTCAAATTATTTATCCAGTCCAGCGGTTCCCAGCTTGGTGCCCTGTGAGGCACAGTATCAGCTACCCCTGAAGTTGGCGTTTGCCACTGGCGGCAAACTTACCTAGAGGCAGGAGGTCTGGCATCAAGGGAGCCTGAAGTGACAGCCGAGCCGTCATCACTGGAGTTCCTGCCGCGTTCGACCGGCAGCGTCCTGGGCTTTCCGGCCCATGAGGGGCGTCCCGGTGCGCTTGGCGAGGTCCATTCGCGGCCGCATCCACTTGTCGAAAGCCCGCGCGTGCTGGTCCAGCTGTCCTTCATGACCGAGGGCGGATCCGCTGTCGACCATGCCGTGCTGTCTGAACTGTCCCGGCGCCTCGGCATCGCCGCACCCGACCGCCAGGCTCGCCACCACGCCATGAAGTGGGGGCAGGGCACGTTGCGCTGGGAGCGCCACACCGAGTTCTCGACCTATCTGTGGGAAGGTCCGCTGGACGAAGGCGACCGCTCACACGAAGAGTCGCCCTTCGGCAACGGTTTCAGCCCGCCCGGCACGGTCATCTCGGGCATCCGGCTGGAGATCCGCAAGTGGACGCCGGCCAACGGAAAGCTGATCGCCACCTTCGATCCGACCAGCCTGTGCTACTCGCTTGTCGAAGGAGGCGCCGCCGGCATCGTTACCGATTTCCGCCAGGACGGCGACGGCATGACCCGCATCCTCATCCTTGACCGTGGCCTGACGCCGGCGCGGACCGGTGCGCTGTCGCAGCGCCTGATCGACATCGAGACCTACCGCACGCTGGCGATGCTCGGCCTGCCGATGGCGCTGTCGCTGTCCGGCCGCGTCCGTCGCATCGAGGACCGGCTTGCCCAGGCGACCCGCGAAATGAAGGCGACCGAGACGCGCGACAGCCAGGCGCTGCTAGCCGACCTCACCGAACTCGCCGCCGAGCTCGAGGCGGATGCCGCTTCGAGCCTCTACCGCTTCGGCGCCAGCAAGGCCTATGACGGCATCGTCCGCGAGCGCCTCGAAGCGCTCGAGGAGGAGGTCGTCACCGGCTACGACACCTGGGCCGGTTTCCTCAAGCGCCGCGTCGCACCCGCCATGCGCACCTGCCGTTCGGTCGAGGAGCGCCAGGCCAACCTGTCGCGTAAGCTCACCCGCGCCACCACACTCTTGCGCACCTGGGTCGACGTCGAGGTCGAGAAGCAGAATCGCGACCTGCTGGCGTCGATGAACAATCGCGCCCGCCTGCAACTGCGCCTGCAGCAGACGGTCGAGGGCCTTTCGGTCGCCGCCGTCTCCTATTATGTCGTCGGCCTCGTCGGCTATATCGCCAAGGGCGCCTCCGCCATCGACCACGCCTTTGCGCCGGAAATCGTTACGGCCGCCGCGGTGCCGCTCGCCGTGCTGCTGGTCTGGTGGGGTGTCCGCCGTGTCCGCCGCGCCCACAGCGAATCCAAGCTGCACGCCGGCGAGTAGCCGCGCCCGGCGGCAAGCGCCTAGAGCCACAGCGGAAGGTAAGGCCAGCGGCAGATTGACGCTGCGAACGCTGCGCGCTCGTGCCTCCCGGCTAACGACTTTCGTTCGATTTGCATGCATCGGCACCAACTGGTAAAAGCTTTTTACCAGTTGTCGACCGAGGTGACCGATGTCCGGCATTTTGATGCCCAAGCCCGATGCGGCAACGCTTGCCCGCCGCGCCGAGATCGTCGCCGACATGCGCATCATCGTGCCGGGCGAGGGTGTGGTCGAGACGATCAACGAGATGCGCGCCTTCGAAAGCGACGGGCTGACCGCCTATCGCCAATTGCCGCTGGTCGTGGTCCTGCCCGAAACGGTCGCCCAGGTGTCGCGCCTGCTCAAATACTGCAACGATCGCAACATCCGCGTCGTGCCGCGCGGTTCCGGCACCTCGCTGTCGGGCGGCGCGCTGCCGCTGGAAGATGCGGTTCTGCTGGTGATGAGCCGCTTCAACCGCATCCTCGAGATCGACTATCCCAACCGCACCGTCACCGCCCAGCCCGGCGTCACCAATCTCGGCATCACCACGGCAGTGGAACTGGACGGTTTCTATTACGCGCCCGATCCTTCCTCGCAGATTGCCTGCTCCATCGGCGGCAATGTCGCCGAAAATTCCGGCGGCGTGCACTGCCTGAAATACGGGCTGACCGCCAACAATGTGCTCGGCATCGAGATGGTGCTGATGAACGGCGAGGTCGTGCGCCTCGGCGGCAAGCATCTTGACGCCGAGGGCTACGACCTGCTCGGCGTCATGACCGGGTCCGAAGGCCTGCTCGGCGTCGTCACCGAGGTCACAGTCCGCATCCTCAAGAAGCCCGAGACGGCGCGCGCCCTGCTGATCGGCTTTCCCTCAAGCGAAGAGGGCGGCCAGTGTGTCGCCGACATCATCGGCGCCGGCATCATTCCCGGCGGCATGGAGATGATGGATGGTCCCGCGATCCGCGCCGCCGAAGATTTTGTCCATGCCGGCTATCCGCTCGAATCCGAGGCGCTGCTGATCGTCGAACTCGATGGACCCGCCGTCGAGGTCGACCACCTGATCGGCCTCGTCGAGGCGATCGCCAACCGCAATGGCGCCACCACTTGCCGCATCTCGCAGTCGGAGCAGGAGCGGCTGACCTTCTGGGCCGGTCGCAAGGCGGCATTCCCCGCCGTCGGCCGCATTTCGCCCGACTATTACTGCATGGACGGTACCATCCCGCGCAAGGAACTGCCGCGCGTGCTGGCCGGCATGCGCGAGCTGTCGGAGCACTATGGCCTCGGCGTCGCCAACGTCTTTCACGCCGGCGACGGCAATCTGCACCCGCTTATTCTCTACGATGCCAACAAGCCGGGCGAGCTCGAAAAGGCCGAGGCCTTCGGCGCCGACATCCTGCGCCTCTGCGTCAAGGTCGGCGGCGTACTGACCGGCGAGCATGGCGTCGGTGTCGAAAAGCGCGACCTGATGCCGGAGATGTTCAACGACATCGACCTCGACCAGCAGATGCGGGTCAAATGCGCCTTCGATCCCAACCACCTGCTCAACCCGGGAAAGGTGTTCCCGCAACTGCGCCGCTGCGCCGAGCTTGGCCGCATGCATGTCCACCGCGGGCAGGTGGCGTTTCCCGACATTCCGAGGTTCTGATGCTTCTGAAGCAGGCGACCCTCGAAGGCATCCGGCGCGGCGACGTCACGCTCGCCTTCCGCCGCTGGCAGCGGCCGACGGTCAAGGCCGGCACCGGCCTGCGCACGGCCATCGGCGTCGTCCGTATCGGCGCGGTCGAGCCTGTCGATGAAGCGACCATCTCCGACGGTCACGCCCGCGCCGCCGGCTACGCCGATCGTGCCGCATTGATCGACGACCTGCGCAGCGACGGCACCCTCTACCGCATCGCCTTCGATGGCATCGAGCCGGACAACAGGCTGGCGCTGCGCGCGGCGGCCGACCTCAGCGATGGCGACTGGCACGCGCTCGCCGCCCGCTTCGCCAAATGGGACAGCACTTTACCAGGCTATTTCCCCTCGATCCTCCGCCTCATCGGCCAATGCCCCGAGGTGGCAGCCGCCACTCTTGCCGAACGCCTCGGCGTCGAGAAGCTGAAATTCAAGCAGGACGTTCGCAAGCTCAAGGAACTCGGCCTGACCGAAAGCCTCGACATCGGCTACCGCCTGTCCCCGCGCGGCGCGGCAGCCCTCGAAAAGCTGCGGGAGCATCGGTTGTGATGGGTCGTTTGCAGGACTTGGGTTCCTCGCCCCCGCAAGGCGGGGGAGAGGTGGCTCGGGCAAAGCCCGAGACGGAGAGGGGGGCCTCACTTTCCTCCATTCCATCCCGCCGTTCGCCGAGCCACATCGCCAGGGCGCGTCAACTGCGCCACGGCGACAACATCGCCGAAGCTACCCTTTGGAACGAACTGAAGGCCAAGAAGCTCGGTGGTCACAAGTTCAGCAGGCAGGTGCCGCTCGGTCCCTATTACGCGGACTTCGTCTGCCGGCAGGCGAAGTTGGTCGTGGAGCTCGACGGCAGCCAACATGCCGATAGTAGCTACGATCGCCGCCGCGATGACTACTTGCGCGCCAATGGATATTCGGTCCTGCGATTCTGGAGCGCTGATGCACTGAAGGAGATCGGTGCGGTGTGCGAGACGGTTCTCGCAGCACTCGACGGTCGGCTTGCCGAGAGCGTGGACGCGTCCGAGATGAAGTTTGTCTTTGCGCCGGCAAGGCGATCAGGCGAGGCAGGCGAATGATCGCATTCCCCCTCTCCGCCTCGCTGCGCTCGGCACCTCTCCCCCGCTTTGCGGGGGCGAGGAACCCAAGGTTTGGCAGGTCATGACCACCTTCACCCCCACCACGCCAGCCGACGTCCTTGCCGCCGTCCAATGGGCCGCCGCCGAAGAGGCGCCGCTCGAAATCGTTGGCCATGGCTCCAAGCGGGCCGTCGGCAGGCCGCAGCAGGCCGAGCACACTTTGGATCTCTCGAAGCTTACCGGCGTCACGCTTTACGAGCCGGCCGAACTGGTGCTGTCGGCCCGGGCGGGCACGCCGCTGGCCGAGATCGAGAAGCTGCTCGCCGACAATGGCCAGCGCTTCGATTTCGAGCCCATGGATTATGGCCCGCTGCTGGGCCAGGTGCCGGGTCGGGGCACCATCGGCGGCGTGCTGGCGGCCAACCTCGCGGGACCGCGCCGGCTCAAGGCGGGGGCTGCCCGCGACCACATCCTCGGCATCCACGCCGTCTCAGGACGCGGCGAGGCTTTCAAGTCGGGCGGGCGCGTGGTCAAGAACGTCACCGGCTACGACCTGTCCAAGGCCATGGCCGGTTCCTGGGGCACGCTGGCGGTGGCGACCGACGTCACCTTCAAGGTGTTGCCCGCGGCCGAGACCGAGACCACGCTGATCATCCGCGGCCTGCTCGACGACAACGCCGCTGCCGCCATGTCGATCGCCATGGGCTCCAGTGCCGAGGTTTCGTCCGCGGCGCACTTGCCCGAGCGCATGGCGGCACGCGTGCTTGACGGCAAGCTCGGCGGCGACCCGGCAACCTTGTTGCGGGTCGAGGGTTTCGGCCCTTCGGTTGCCTATCGCTTGGGACAGCTCAGGCAGATGCTCGGCAATGCCGGCCCATTGGAGGAGGTCGCAGAGGATGCCTCGCGCGCACTCTGGCGTGATGTCCGCGATGTCAGGCCCTTCGTCGACGGCAGCGACAAACCTGTCTGGCGCGTCTCGATGCCGCCCGCCAATGCCCACCACATGGTACTGGCGCTGCGCATGCAGGCGGCGTGTGATGCCTTCTATGACTGGCAGGGCGGCCTCGTCTGGCTCAGCATGGAAGGCGAGCCGGAGGCGGATCTGCTGCGCGGCCTGATCAGGCAGTTCGGCGGCGGTCATGCCACTTTGGTCCGTGCCACGCCCGCCTGGCGCGCCTCCGTGCCCGTCTTCGAGCCGCAACCGGCCGCACTTGCGGCACTTTCGGCGCGGCTCAAGGCCGAGTTCGACCCGAAGGCGATCCTCAATCCGGGCCGCATGGTGCATTCCCCAGACTCTGCTAGCTTGGCGGCTGCCACAGAGGGAGCCGCACAATGAGCGAAACACCGCCCAACTTCACCCCGCGCCAGACCGACCGCTGGCTCGATCCGGGCCAGACCAATGCCCAGATCATCTACATTCTCTATCTCGCCGGCCTGGTGATCGGCATCAGCGGCATCGTCGGCATCGTGCTCGCCTACATGAACCGCGGCAAGGCAGGCGGTTTTGTCGAGAGCCACTACACCTGGCTGATCCGCACCTTCTGGATCGGCCTTTGCTATGCGCTCGTATCCTTCGTGCTGATGATGGTCTTCATCGGCTTCATCCTGATGTTTGCGGTTGCCGTCTGGTTCATCGTCCGCTGCATCATGGGCCTGCAGGCGCTGGGACGCGGCGAGCCGATCAAGAACCCCGAAAGCTGGCTGATCTAGCCAATCGAAAGAGTGCGATAACGCCGTGCAGACCAATTTCACCACAGCCCAGCTTGCCGATCCGCATGTCCAGGAATCGGAGAAGATCCTGCGCAAATGCGTGCATTGCGGTTTCTGCACGGCGACCTGCCCGACCTATGTCACCTTGGGCAACGAGTTGGACAGCCCGCGGGGAAGAATCTACCTGATCAAGGATATGCTGGAGAACGGCCGTCCGGCGGACAAGGAGATCGTCACCCATATCGACCGCTGCCTGTCCTGCCTTGCCTGCATGACCACATGCCCCTCCGGCGTGAACTACATGCATCTGGTCGATCATGCCCGTGCCCATATCGAGAAGACTTACAGGCGTCCGCTGGCCAACCGGCTGACGCGCGCACTGCTGGCATTCGTGCTGCCTCATCGCGGCCGCTTCCGCGCAGCACTCAGGCTGGCGAAGCTCGGCCGGCCCTTTGCAGGTGCCTTCGACAAGGTGGTGGCGCTGAAACCTGTGGCCGCGATGCTTCGCCTGGCGCCTGCTTCGGTGCCGGCGACCTCGCCACTGGAAAAGCCGGGCGTGCACACACCGATGGCCGTCCGGCGCGGACGTGTCGCCATCCTCACCGGCTGCGCCCAGCCGGTGCTCGAACCCGGCATCAACGAGGCGACGGTGTCGCTGCTCAACCGGCTCGGCATCGAGGTGGTGGTGCCCAGGGGCGAGGGCTGCTGCGGCGCGCTCGTCCATCACATGGGTCGCGAGCAGGCAGCACTTGATCAGGCCCGGCAGAATGTCGATGCCTGGACCCGCGAGATCGAGAATAGCGGGCTCGACGCCATCGTCATCACCGCCTCGGGCTGCGGCACCACCATCAAGGACTACGGTTTCATGCTCCGCCTCGACCCGGCCTATGCCGACAAGGCGGCGCGGGTGTCGGCACTGGCCAAGGACATCACCGAATATCTTGTTACCCTCGATCTTCCCGAACCGGCCCGCAAGCCCGGCCTGACGGTTGCCTATCACTCGGCCTGTTCGATGCAGCACGGCCAGAAGATCACGCGCCAGCCCAAGGACCTGCTCGCCCGCGCCGGCTTCGTCGTCAAAGAGCCGCGCGAAGGCCATCTCTGCTGCGGCTCGGCCGGCACCTACAACATCATACAGCCGGAGATTTCGGCAAAGCTGCGCGAGCGCAAGGTCAGGAACATCGAGGCCACGGGGGCGGCGCTGGTCGCCACCGGCAATATCGGCTGCATCACCCAGATCGCGTCGGCTGCGAACATGCCCGTCGTCCACACGGTGAAGCTGCTCGACTGGGCCTATGGCGGCGAAAGACCTGCCGGCTTGCCCGAGCCGAGCCTGGCAGCAGCCGAGTGAGCACCGACCGGCCCGCCACCCGGTAAATCGAAACTATTACCTCCGAGGTCATTGAAGCTGCGCGCGGCTCTGGCATTTTCCTCCTCATGCGAACGGCGCCCTGCCGGACAATTCAGAGGAACTGGAAATGAGCGTCACCTACATCATCGGCTTCAACGTCCGCCCCGAACAGCGCAGCCGCTACCTCAGGCTGATCAATGGCGTGCTCGACGCGATGCGCCATGAGCCGATGTTCGTCAGCGCGACGCTGCATGGCGATCCAGCCGACGAAAACCGGTTCCTGCTGCACGAAACCTGGGCCGATCATCAGGATGTGCTGGATGTGCAGCTCAAGCGGCCCTATCGCGAGGAATGGCACGCGGCACTGGACGAACTGCTGGCGGCGCCGCGCGACATCTCGATGTGGCAGCCAATGCGCAGCGACTACAACCAGAGTTGACCAGACCAGGCGTCGCCCGGGATTGAACTGGGCGGGTGGAACATGCGAATGCTCCGTGCGTTGCAGCAGATCGAAATCGCATTGGAAGCTTCTATGTCGACATTCACCCGCCGCCGATTGCTGGCCTTGGCCGCGACCGGCGCAGCTTCGGCCGTCCTGTCGGCCTGTTCGACGACGACCAGCCAGCGGCCGGCGCCGGCTTTCCCTGCCGCGCCGCCGCCGCCGACAATGCGCAACGATCCGTCATTCGCCGACCCTGAGATGATGTACGCGCCGGTCAACGACAACGGCTTTGACATTCCGGGCGTGCCGTTCAAGAAGATCGATCCGCGCTACTACCGCCAGGTCGTGATCGATCCGACCGGCGAAGCGCCGGGCACGGTGGTCATCGATACGGCAGGCCATTTCCTCTATGTAGTCGCCGACAATGGCGAGGCGATCCGCTACGGTGTCGGCCTGGGGCGCGCCGGCTTCGAATGGGCCGGCCGCGGTGTCATCGAATGGAAGCAGACCTGGCCGCGCTGGTTCCCGCCAAACGAGATGATCGACCGCCAGCCCGAGCTGGAAAAGTACCGCGCCCGCCAGATCCCGGGCAAGAACGAGTGGGAAGGCGGCATGCAGCCCGGCGTGCAGAACCCGCTCGGCGCACGCGCGCTCTACATCTTCCAGGATGGCAAGGACACGCTCTATCGCCTGCACGGCTCGCCCGAATGGGCGTCGATCGGCAAGTCGGTATCGTCGGGCTGCGTCCGCCTGATCAACCAGGACGTCATCGACCTCTATGGCCGCGTGCCCGACGGCACGCCGATCGTCGTCACCAACGGGCTGCAGATGGTCGCCAATCCGGTGGCGCAGCAGCCGATCCAGCAGGACAGCTGGCGGCTCTAGCGCCCGCAGGGTGGGGCGCGCCGGCCTGAGCAGGCACACACCCTATTCGGCGGCCAGTGTTGCCTCGGCGGTTCCGAACGTGGCGCGATAGACGGCGCGCTGGCGGTTGAGCGCCACCATGGTGTTGCGCAGCAGGATCGCCACCGTCACCGGCCCGACGCCGCCCGGCACCGGCGTGATCCACGACGCTACTTCCTTGACACTTTCGGTGTCGACGTCGCCGACGATGCGGCTCGAACCGTCCGGCAGCGTCTCGGCATTGATGCCGATGTCGATCACTGCGGCCCCGGGCTTCACCATGTCGGCCTTGATCAGCCTGGGCTTGCCGACGGCAACAAACAGCGCGTCGGCGCGGCGCGCGTGGGCGGCCAGCGAGCGTGTCATGTGATGGCACACGGTCACGGTTGCGCCTTCGCTCATCAACAGGAAGGCGATCGGCTTGCCGACGATCTCCGAGTGCCCGACGACCACCACCTCGAGGCCCTTGAGGTCGAGTCCGGTGGCCTTCAACAGTTCGACAGAGGCAGCGGCCGTGCAGGGCGCCAGGTCGAGCTGGTTGTAGACGATGTTGCCGATCGAAGCCGGGTGCATGCCCTCGACGTCCTTCAGCGGATGCACCGCCGCCTGGATCGCCTTGATCGGGATGTGCGCCGGAACCGGCCGCTGGATGATGATGCCGGTGATGCGCGGGTCGGCGTTCATGCCATGGATCGCCGCTTCCAGTTCGCCTGCCGTCAGCTCCGCAGGAAACCGCCTTTCCTCGAAGTCGATGCCGGCGAGCTCGGCCTTGGCGCGCTGGTTGCGGACATAGACATCGACAGCGGCGACGTCGCCGACGGTGATCGAAACGAGCTTGGGGCGGAACCCTTCATCCGTCGCCTGCTGCGCGGCGGCGCGGACTTCGGCGATGATGCGGGCGGCCACTGGGCCGCCTTTGAGATAGCGGTTGTCGTCGAGCGGCGGCATATGTCTTCCTTCGCAGGTCATCATCGGCTTGAAACGGGATACTTCGGCGCGCCCGTGAAGGAAAGGGCCGGTCCGATCAATTTTTATCCATGTTAAACAATTTTTCCTGAAAATTGCCGCAGCGTGAGATTCCAGGTCCATGCCGGGCAATGCGAAAAGGGCAGCTCGGTCTTCCGCCGCGCTGCCCTTTTGCATGGGAGCCAGGTCTTGCGACCGGCTCCGCCCCCGTAACTGGTGATTATCTAACGATGACGGTGGTGCCGACCGCGACGCGTTCGTAGAGGTCCATGACGTCTTCGTTGCGCATGCGGATGCAACCCGACGACACCGCCCCGCCGATCGTCCAGGGCTGGTTGGTGCCGTGGATGCGGTAGAGCGTCGAGCCGAGATAGAGCGCGCGCGCGCCGAGCGGGTTTTCCGGACCGCCGGTCATCATCGCCGGCAGCACGCGGCCCTTGGCGCGTTCGCGTGCGATCATCTCCGCCGGCGGCCTCCATTCCGGCCATTCGCGCTTCGACGTCACCTTGTGCGTGCCCGACCATTCGAAGCCCGGCTTGCCGGTGCCGACGCCGTAGCGCCGGGCCTGCCCATCGGTCCCGACGAGATAGAGGAAGTTCTCCGTCGTATCGATGATGATGGTGCCGGCCTTTTCGCCGCCGTCATAGGCGACCGTCTGCGGCAGGTAGATCGGGTTGATCTGCGGCTTGACGCTGCGCTTTTCAGGCGCGCGCAGGGCTGCCGTCTGCACACCGTCGGGACGGACCTTCTGGCGCTGGGCGGTGCGCGGTGCCTCGCGCGGTGCCGCCGGCCTGACCTGGACCTGGGCACGCTGCTGGCGCCGCTGCTGCCTGGGCATCACCTCGCCGGGATTGCGCCCGAGTTGCAGCACCCAGGGTGCCGACAGGTCGGGGCTCACCACCACGGGCGGCCGCTCGGCGTAGCGGTCATAGGCCACAGCCGGCGAAACAAGTTCGGCCAGCATGGCGGCCGATGCCAGAAGGATCAGAGGTTTTCTCATGACGTGCTCTCAACTCGATCGTCAGCGGGGCAGGGCACGGCCCATTCCCTTTTCGGGGCCATGTTGTCCGGGCCTTCCCACCGAAACATGAATCGGGTTGCTTAAAATGCGAGATTGTCAGGAAAGCTTTCAGTGTGGTTACCGGCCGGTTCAGGAGTCTGGTAAAGCACGAGTAAACAACTACGGCGCCGCGCGTCCTCTTGGACGCGCAAAGGACGCCGTAACACTTAAGTTTTGTGCATGATCCTTTCCGAAAAATCGGTTGCGATTTTGAGGGGTCATGCTTCTTGCTGTTAACGAACGGAATGGACATGGACGAGAAAAAGACGGGCCTGATGGTCGGTGCGGATGGGGCGACACGTTGCTTCTGGCCGGGCACGCTGCCCGACTATCTGCACTACCACGACAATGAATGGGGCCGGCCGGTCGTCAACGACGTCAGGCTGTTCGAAAAGATCTGCCTCGAAGGGTTCCAGTCCGGCCTGTCCTGGCTGACCATCCTGCGCAAGCGCGAGAGCTTTCGCGAGGCATTTTCCGGCTTCGACTTCGACACGGTCGCCGAATATGGCGAAACCGATATCGAGCGGTTACTGGGCAATCCCGGTATCGTCCGCCATCGCGGCAAGATCGTCTCGACCATCAACAATGCCAAACGGGCTCGCGAGCTGGCCGATGAGGCCGGATCGCTCGCGGCGTGGTTCTGGAAGTTCGAGCCCGGCGCCGACGAGCGGCCTGAGGTGGTCGACTATCCGACGCTGATCGCCAACCCGACGACGCCCACCTCGACGCGCATTTCCAAGGAATTGAAGAAGCGCGGCTGGAGCTTCGTCGGCCCGACCACCGTCTATGCCTTCATGCAGGCGATGGGCATGGTCAACGATCATATCGAAGGCTGCATGTGCCGCGGCAAGATCGAAGCCGAGCGCAAGGCGTTCAAGCGGCCGCGGTAAGGGGGCGCGGTTCCTTTTTCAAAGGGGGAAGGAACCTAACGCTCGTAACGGCCCTTGTAGCCGCTGCCGGCGATGTTCCAGACCAGCGACCGGCCGGAAACCGTCAGCACCAGACCGCCGAAGCCGCGGTCGTCGGGCGTGTGGCGGCGCGAGGCCGCACTCCGGCCGGCAGGGATGACCTCGACGGTCGCGCCGCGCTTGACCCAGCAGCCCTTGCCGTATTGGTCGTTGGCTCCATAAGCGAGCATGAACTCGAAGCTTCCGTTCGGCCGGAGCAGCAGTTCGGAGCCGACTTCCATGACGCCGTTGAGATAGTAATGTCCGGCGAGCCTGGGGTCGCCGGGTGAACAGGCTGCAGCCGTTGCAAGCCCTGCGGCAAGCGACAGCGCGCAAAGCGCTGCGGTTGAGACGATCCGTGGCATGGCAGTGCCTTTCGGGACCGATAAGGGTCCTATGCGGAAAACATCATGCCGGCTGCGATGGCACCGACGGCGGCAAGCGCCGGATAGAGCACGAGCCCCACTGCAAGCAGCGTATCCCCGAACGACGACGCCCGCTTCGGGGCGGCTTCTTCGCGCCGCGCCGGCAGCGGCTGCGTTGCGGTCTTGTCGAGTTCTGCTGCGATCGTGGGCATCGTGTTCGTCCTGGCATTCAATGCTGCGCCTTGTCGCTTCAAGCTGTATCGGCACGATGTCGGTCAAATTGTGGAAATGTTTCGGCTTGTCGGCGGCAAGCCAAACGCTTGCCGCTCCATCCCATTTCGGTTACGACACGCCGCGCCGTGATCGCGGCCAAAATTTCTGGAAAACAGCGGAATTCTCGCCATGGCCGACAAATCGGAAAAGATGAAAGCGCGACTGCCGCGCGGCTTCGTCGACCGCAGCGCGGACGACATCCGGATCGTCGAGAAGATGATGGCCAGGATTCGCGAGGTCTACGAACTCTATGGCTTCGAGCCGGTCGACCAGCCGCTGATCGAATACACCGACGCTCTGGGCAAATTCCTGCCCGACCAGGACCGGCCCAATGAAGGCGTCTTCTCCTTCCAGGACGATGACGAGCAGTGGCTGTCGCTGCGCTACGACCTGACCGCGCCGATGGCGCGCTTCGTTGCCGAAAACTACGAGAAGCTGCCCAAGCCCTACCGCAGCTACCGCTCCGGCTGGGTGTTCCGCAATGAGAAGCCCGGCCCCGGCCGCTTCCGCCAGTTCATGCAGTTCGACGCCGACACCGTCGGCACGCCTGGCGTCGCCGCCGATGCCGAGATGACCATGATGATGGCCGACGTGATGGAAGCGCTCGGCATCAAGCGCGGCGACTACGTCATCCGCGTCAACAACCGCAAGGTGCTCGACGGCGTGCTCGAGGCCATCGGCCTCGGCGGCGACGACAACGTCAATCGCCGGCTCACCGTGCTGCGCGCCATCGACAAGCTCGACAAGTTCGGCCCCGAAGGCGTGCGCCTGCTGCTCGGCAAGGGGCGCTGGGATGGTGGTGCGGAAGGCGAGGGCGACTTCACCAAGGGCGCCGGGCTCGACGAGGCGGCGATCGCCACCGTCATCGCCTTCACCGAGGCGGGTGCCGCCGATGCGGCGACCACCGCCGAGAATTTGCGCGCCATCGTCGCCGGCAATGCCAGGGGCACCGAAGGCGTCGAGGAACTCGCCCAGATCGGTGCGCTTGCCGCCGCAGCCGGTTATGACGACGGTCGCGTCAAGGTCGATCCTTCGGTCGTGCGCGGCCTTGAATATTACACCGGTCCGGTCTTCGAAGCCGAGTTGCTGGCCGAGATTCCCAATGACGACGGCCAGGTCGTGCGCTTCGGTTCCGTCGGCGGCGGCGGCCGCTACGATGGCCTCGTCTCGCGCTTCCGCGGCGAGCCGGTGCCGGCGACCGGCTTCTCCATCGGCGTGTCACGCCTGATGACCGCGCTGAAGAACCTCGGCAAGCTCGACACCTCCGACGTGGTTGCGCCCGTGGTCGTTCTGGTCATGGACAAGGACACCGAAAGCCTCGGCCGTTACCAGAAGATGGTCGCCGAGCTGCGCCGCGCCGGCGTGCGCGCCGAAATGTACCTCGGCGGCGCCGGCATGAAGGCGCAGATCAAATATGCCGACCGCAGGGGCTCGGGCGTCGTGATCATCCAGGGCGGCGACGAGCGCGCTCGTGGGGAAATCCAGATCAAGGATCTGATCGAGGGCGCGCGTTTGTCGGCCGAGATCACCGACAACGCCGAATGGCGCGCCGCGCGTCCGGCCCAGATCACCGTGCCCGAGGCCGAGCTGGTCGCCGAAGTGAAGAAGGTCCTGGCCGCCCAGGCGGAAGAGCGGGCAAAGCAGTAAGGCCATGAACGCGCGTTATCCGGCGATTGCATCCGACATCCTGAAGCTCTTCGCCGCGCGCGGGGCCGATGCCGTCGATGTGCCGGTGCTGCAGCCGGCCGATCCGTTTCTCGACATGGCCGGCGAAGACCTGCGCCGCCGCATCTTCCTGACCGAAAGCGAGACCGGCGCGTCGCTCTGCCTGCGGCCGGAATTCACCATTCCGGTCTGCCTCGACCACATCCACACCCAGTCCGGCACGCCGCGCCGCTATTCCTATCTCGGCGAAGTGTTCCGCCAGCGCCGTGAGGGCGGCAACGAATTCTTCCAGGCTGGCGTCGAAGACCTCGGCGACAAGGACATCGCTGCGGCCGATGCCCGCTCGGTGGCCGATGCGCATGCGCTGCTGTCGCTGTGCCTGCCGGGACGCGAGCTCACCGTCACGCTCGGCGACCAGGCGATCTTCGAGGCGGTGCTGGCAGCACTCGGCCTGCCCAGGGGCTGGCGCATGCGTCTTGCCCGCGCCTTCGGCTCGGCCGAGCTTCTGGCTGCCGCCCTCGGCGATCTCGCAGCGCCCACCCGCACCTCGGCCCTTGCTGAGCCCGCAGCATCGCTCGTCGCCGATGGCGATCACGATGCGCTTGCCGCCCACATCGCCGCCGGCATGGAGCAGGCCGGTCTTTCGCCGTCTGCAGGCCGTACGCCCAACGACATCGCCCGCCGTCTGATCGAAAAGGCCGAGCTGCGCAGCGTGCGGCTGTCGGGCGACGCCTTCGAGGCGCTCGAACGCTTCCTCGCCATCGATGTGGCGCTTGATGAGGCGCCGGCAGCACTCAAGGAGTTCGCCGCAGGTGCCGGCCTGACTTTGGGGGCTGCGCTCGACAATTTCGTCGCACGCGCCAAGGCGATAGCAGATCACGGTCTCACCACCGGCTCCGTCCGTTACGACGCCGCCTTCGGCCGTCCGCTCGATTATTACACCGGCCTTGTGTTCGAGATTTCCGGTCCCGACGCCGACCGGCCGCTGGCCGGCGGCGGCCGTTACGACCGCCTGCTGACCTTGCTCGGCGCCGGCAAGCCCATTCCCGGCGTCGGCTTCTCCGTCTGGCTCGACCGCATCGAAGCCTTGAGGGAGACGCGCTGATGGCCATTTCGATCGCACTTCCCTCCAAGGGCCGGCTCAAGGAGCAGGCGCTCGACGTTCTGGCCAGGGCAGGCTTCACCGTTAACCTGCCCGACGACGACCGTCGTTATCGCGCCACCATCGAAGGCCGCGCCGACATCGAAATCGCCTTCCTGTCGGCGTCGGAGATCGCGGGCGAGATCGGCCAGGGCAATGTCGACCTCGGCATAACGGGCGAGGATCTGATCCGCGAAAATCTCGCCGACTGGGAGCGCAAGGCGGCGATATCGGCCCGTCTCGGCTTCGGCCATGCCGATGTCGTCGTTGCCGTGCCCGACATCTGGCTCGACGTCGACACCATGGCCGACCTCGACGACGTCGCTGCCGATTTCCGCCAGCGCCATGGCCGCCGCCTGCGTATCGCCACCAAATACTGGCGGCTGACGCAGCAGTTCTTTTCCCAGATGCATGGCATCCAGGTCTATCGCATCGTCGAAAGCCTCGGCGCCACCGAAGGCGCGCCGGCCGCGGGCTCCGCCGACGTCATCGTCGACATCACCTCGACCGGCTCGACGTTGCGCGCCAATCATCTGAAGATCCTGTCGGACGGCGTCATCCTGCGTTCGCAGGCCTGCCTGGTGCAGTCGCTCAAAGCCCGCAGCGCCGCCGACGAGGCAACGCTTGCCGCGTTCAATGCCGCAGTAGCGGCTGCAGTCCGCTGACGATCCGCGCCAGCTCCAGGCACTCATTGTGCCGCGGGCTGTTGCGGCGCCAGGCAAGACAGATGCGCCGCTCCGGCACCGGTTCGGCGAAGGGCACGATCTTCAGGTCGCGCTGGTCGCCCGCCGGACCAGCCGCCATCTCCGGTATCAGTGTGACGCCGAGGCCATGCGCCACCATCTGCAGCAGCGTCGTCAGGCTGGTTGCGCCATAGTTGGCCATCGCCACCGGCTTGACGCTGCCGCACACGGCCAGAGCCTGTTCGCGCAGGCAGTGTCCTTCCTCGAGCAGCATCAGCCGTTCCAACGCCGGGCTTTCCGGCGGCACCGGCGGTGAACCGAAATCGGGGTCGTTGGCCGGCACGGCGAGATAGAAGCGGTCGGAAAACAGCTCCTGCGTCGTCAGCCCGGCATGGTCGAGCGGCAGGGCGGCCACGAAGGCGTCGATGCGCCCGTTCAGCGCGTCCTCGACCAGCGCCCCGGTGATCGCCTCGCGCAGTTCGAGCCGGAGCTTTGGGTATTCGTCCTTCAGCGCCGGCAGTATGTGCGGCAGAAGATAGGGCGCGACCGTGGGAATGATGCCGAGCCGCATCCGCCCTTCCATCGCCAGCCGACCGCGCCGCGCCATGGCCTCGACCTCGCGGATTTCGCCAAGAATCCTGTCGATGCGCGGCAGCAGGTCCAGCGCATCCTCGGTCAGGCGCACGGCCTTGCCGCCGCGCTCGAACAGCGTGCAGCCGAGCCGTTCCTCCATCTCGGCGATCTGCGTCGACAGCGCCGGCTGGCTCACGCCGGCATATTCGGCGGCGCGGCTGAAATGCAGCGTCTGCGCCAGCGCGGAGAAATATTCCATCTGTCGGATCGTGAGGCGGATCATAATCAAAAGCTATCAAACTTCTTAGAAAAGGCAATTTGGCTTTATCGGAATCGCATCCTAGACTAGAACTATTCCAATCAAGGCGGTATACAGTATTCAGTTTGGCGCCTAAAACGGTCTAGCAAGTTTTGTCCAGAGGGAGGGCGCAAGCCATGACGTTGTTGACGATCTTCAGGAGCGCGGGGGTACCCGTGCCCGACCCTGCCGTGGCCGCATCGGCCTGACCGCCTTCGGCCCGGGATTGCCTCGACCGCAGGCTGTCCGGCAGGCCGCAGACACAATCACGCAAAGACGTTCTGAGAGAGATTTCATCATGGATACCAAGACTGAGACGAGCGCGGGCAAGTGCCCTGTCGCCCACAAGCCCACCGGCACCGGCAATCGCGACTGGTGGCCGAACATGCTGGACCTCAGCGTCCTGCACCAGCACTCCGCCCTGTCCGATCCGATGGGCGAAGCCTTCGACTATGCCAAGGAATTCGAGACCCTCGACCTCGATGCGATGATCAAGGACCTGACCGCGCTGATGACGGATTCGCAGGACTGGTGGCCGGCCGACTTCGGCCATTACGGCCCGCTCTTCATCCGCATGGCCTGGCACAGCGCCGGCACCTACCGCATCGGCGACGGCCGCGGCGGCGCCGGTGCGGGCCAGCAGCGTTTTGCTCCGCTCAACAGCTGGCCTGACAACGTAAATCTCGACAAGGCGCGCCGCCTTTTGTGGCCGATCAAGCAGAAATATGGCCGCAAGATCTCCTGGGCCGACCTGATGATCCTGACCGGCAACGTCGCGCTTGAGACAATGGGCTTCAAGACCTTCGGCTTCGCCGGCGGCCGCGCCGACGTCTGGGAGCCGGAGCAGGACATCTATTGGGGCAAGGAAGGCAAGTGGCTGGCCGACGAACGCTACAGCGGCGACCGCGAGCTCGAAGGACCGCTGGCCGCCGTGCAGATGGGTCTGATCTACGTCAATCCGGAAGGCCCGAACGGCAATCCCGATCCGCTGGCAGCGGCCCGCGACATTCGCGACACCTTTGCCCGCATGGCGATGAACGACGAGGAAACCGTCGCCCTGATCGCCGGTGGTCACACCTTCGGCAAGACCCATGGCGCCGGCGACGCCGCCAATGTCGGCGTCGAGCCTGAAGCTGCTGATCTCGAGCTGCAGGGGCTTGGCTGGCACAACAGCTTCGGCACCGGCAAGGGCGGCGACGCCATCGGTTCGGGGCTCGAAGTGACCTGGACGACGACGCCGACCAAGTGGACGAACAACTTCTTCTGGAACCTGTTCGGCTATGAGTGGGAACTGACCAAGAGCCCGGCCGGCGCGCACCAGTGGACGCCCAAGCACAATATGGGTGCCGGCACCGTGCCGGACGCGCATGACAAGTCCAAGCGTCACGCGCCGGCGATGCTGACCACCGACCTCGCGCTGCGCTTCGATCCCGCATACGAGAAGATCTCGCGCCGCTTCCTGGAAAACCCGGACCAGTTCGCCGATGCCTTCGCCCGCGCCTGGTTCAAGCTGACCCACCGCGACATGGGCCCGCGCGCCCGCTATCGCGGCCCGCTGGTGCCGAAGGAAGAGCTGATCTGGCAGGATCCGATCCCCGCGGCCGACCACGTCCTGGTCAGTGATGCCGACATTGCGGCACTCAAGGCCAAGATCCTCGGTTCCGGCCTGACCGTGTCGCAGCTGGTCTCGACCGCCTGGGCCTCGGCCTCGACCTTCCGCGGTTCGGACATGCGCGGCGGCGCCAATGGCGCGCGCATCCGCCTGGCCCCGCAGAAGGACTGGGCCGTCAACCAGCCGGCGCAGCTGGCCTCGGTGCTGGAGAAGCTCGAAGCGATCCAGAGCGAGTTCAATGCGGCGCAGGCCGGCAACAAGAAGGTGTCGCTGGCCGACCTGATCGTGCTCGGCGGTGCCGCTGCCGTCGAGAAGGCGGCCAAGGATGCCGGCAACGACGTCTCGGTGGCCTTCACGCCCGGCCGCATGGACGCCTCACAGGAGCAGACCGACGTCGAGTCCTTCGCCCCGCTCGAACCCACCGCCGACGGCTTCCGCAACTACACCAGCGGCCGTCAGCGCCTGAGCGCCGAGGAGAACCTTGTCGACCGTGCGCAGTTGCTGAAGCTGACCGCACCCGAACTCACCGTGCTGGTCGGCGGCCTGCGCGTGCTTGGCGCCAATACAGGCGAGACGACCCACGGCGTCTTCACCGCCCGTCCCGGTACGCTGTCCAACGACTTCTTCGTCAACCTGCTCGACATGGGCACGGAGTGGAAGGCGACGTCGGACGCAAAGGATGTGTTCGAGGGTCGCGACCGCAACAGCGGTGAAGCCAGGTGGACGGCGACCCGCGTCGATCTGCTGTTTGGCTCGCACTCGCAGCTGCGCGCCCTGGCCGAGGTCTATGGTTCGACTGATGCCGGTGCGAAGTTCGCCCGGGACTTCGTCGCCGCATGGAACAAGGTGATGAACGCCGACCGCTTCGCATAAGAAGCCGGTCCGCTCGAACAAGGCAGGCGCGGAGCGATCCGCGCCTGTTTCATTTTGCGGCGTCCGTCTTTGCCGGAAGTTTTTACCCCGACAAGGCTGGCTGGTGCTTGTGCATTCCGCCGCTGCTGTTTAGCTAGGCCTGATACGGGTCAACCGAAAGCGGAAAACCGAACATGCGACTTGGCGGAAGACTGGCTGCGGCCATTGAAGTGCTGGACGATATCGAGAGGCGGCACAGGCCCGCCGCGGATGCACTGAAGGATTGGGGCCTGTCCCATCGCTTCGCCGGCGCCGGCGACCGTGCCGCGATCGGCAACATCGTCTACGACGCCTTGCGCCGCAAGCGTTCCGCCGGCTGGCTGGTCGGCGACGAGACCTCACGTGCGCTCGGCTTCGGCGCCCTGTTGCTCGAATGGGACCAGTCCGCCGAAGCGCTCAACCAGACGCTCGACGGCGACAAGTTCGCGCCCGAGCCGCTGAGTGCCAGCGAACTCGCGACGATTGCCGGCCACAAGCTCAACGAGGCGCCCGACGCCGTCCGCGCCGATTGCCCCGACTGGTGCGCGCCGCTGCTCGAACGCGCCTTTGGCGCGGAGTGGGTGGCCGAGGGCGCTGCCCTTGCCGCGCGTCCGCCGCTCGACATCCGTGCCAACACGCTGAAGGCCGATCGCGACCGCGTCATCGCCGAACTCGAAGGCACCCAGGCAGCACCAACCGCTCTTGCCCCGCATGGCGTCCGCATTCCGCCCATCGACGGCAGCGGCCGCCATCCCAATGTCCAGGCCGAACCGGCATTCCAGAAAGGCTGGTTCGAGATCCAGGACGAGGGCTCGCAGCTCGCCGCCGAACTGGCCGGCGCCTTGCCCGGCATGCAGGTTCTCGACTATTGCGCCGGCGCCGGCGGCAAGACGCTCGCGCTCTCGGCGGCGATGGACAATCGCGGCCAGATCTTCGCCCATGATTCCGAGAAGTCGCGGCTCGCGCCGATGTTCGACCGCCTGCGCCGCTCCGACAACCGCAACGTCCAGGTCGTGTCGAAGCCGTCCGAGCTCGCGGGCCTGACCGGCCACATGGACCTCGTGCTGATCGACGCGCCCTGCACCGGCAGCGGCACCTGGCGCCGCCGGCCCGACGCCAAATGGCGGCTGACCCAGCGCCAGCTCGACGTGCGCAAGGCCGAACAGTCGGCCATCCTCGACGCCGCCAGCGCCTATGTGAAGCCGGGCGGGCTGGTCGTCTACATCACCTGCTCGGTCTTCGACGAGGAGAATGCCGACCAGGTCGCAGCTTTCGTCGAACGCAACGCACGCTTCACGACCGTCGACCACAAGGCGCTCTGGTCGCAGCATTTTCCCGCAAACAACCAGGCCGTCCGTTTTGGCGCGCAGGGCCTGTCGCTGACCCCGGCCCGCAGCGGCACCGACGGCTTTTATTTCGCCGCCATGCGCAAGGCTGCCTGATCCGCGCGGCACGCCGCTCTGCCATGCGGCAGGGCGAAATGTGCAACCAGATCCGGCCTTTGGCGTTCTGCGCCTCGGGTGCGCAGTGCAGGAGGTCGCATGAACAGATACGTCGCCTTGCTCGGTTTCATCGTCGTCGTCTTCGGCGGCGGCTTGCTCATAGGCTATCTGACGCTGCCGGGCGAATGGTATGCCGGGCTCGCCAAGCCATTCTTCAACCCGCCAAACTGGATTTTCGGTCCGGTCTGGTCGGTGCTGTACGTGCTGATCGCCATCGCCGGCTGGCGCATCTGGTCGAAAGATCCGCACGGCACCGCCATGCGCCTGTGGGTCGCCCAGCTGGTGCTCAACTTCCTGTGGTCGCCGACCTTCTTCGGGCTGCAGCAGATGGGCCTTGCACTGCTCGTTATCCTGGCCCTGCTTGTCGCCATCCTCGGCTTCATGGCGACCGCCGCCAAACCGGACCGAGTCGCTGCCTGGCTGTTTGCGCCTTATGCCGTCTGGGTCGCCTTCGCCAGCCTGCTCAACGCCTCGCTGTGGTGGCTCAACTGATTGCCTTTTGCACTGCAGCATTTCCGATTGCCAGCCTTTGCCGGCTTTGCGATAAGCGAAGCCAAGAGGATATCAGATATGGCAGCCAAGATCGTACCCGCGGCCGACTATGACGAGCGCGTCAGGTCATCCTTCGCGCGCCAGAGCGCGATGCGCACCATCGGCGCCGAGCTGACGCTGGTCACCCCGGGTATTGTCGAGATCGAGATGCCTTATTCCGGCGAGCTGACCCAGCAGCATGGTTTCCTCCATGCCGGCGTCATTTCGACGGCGCTCGATTCCGCCTGCGGCTACGCCGCCTTTTCGCTGATGCCTGAAAACGCCAGCGTGCTGACCATCGAGTTCAAGGTGAACCTGCTGGCGCCCGGCAAGGGCGAGCGCTTCCTGTTCCGCGGCTCCGTCACCAAGCCGGGCCGCACGATCGTCGTCGCCGACGGCCAGGCCTATGCCATTGCGGCCGACGGCGAGGCCAAGCTGATCGCCACCATGACCGGAACGATGATGGCCGTTGCCGGCCGCGACGGCATCGAGGGCTGAGACCATGCCGATAACCCAGTTCGCCGGCCGCAACGTGCTGTTCGTCATGGCCGTCGATGCCGAATACGGGCCGCATCTGCGCACGCTGTTCGAACCGCTGATGACCGGCGTCGGCCCGGTTGAATCAGGCATCGTTGTCGGCGCCGAATTGTCCCGGCTCGCTGCCCGCAACGGCTTGCCCGATCTCGTCGTCTGCCTTGGTTCTGCCGGCAGCCGCAGGCTGGAGCAGACCGAGGTCTACCAGGCCGTGTCTGTTGCCTATCGCGACATGGATGCCTCGGCGCTCGGCTTCGAAAAGGGCGCCACGCCCTTCCTCGATCTGCCGGCCACCCTGGCCTTGCCGCTGCGCATTCCCGGTGTCCGGGAGGCGACCCTCTCCACCGGCGGCACCATCATTTCGGGCAGCGCCTATGATGTGATCCCGGAGGACATGGTCGACATGGAGACCTTTGCCGTGCTGCGCGCCTGCCAGATGTTCGGCGTGCCGCTCATCGGCCTGCGCGGCATCTCCGACGGTGCCGCCGACATCAGCCATGTCGGCGACTGGACCGAATATCTCCACGTCGTTGACGAGAAGCTGGCGCATGCCGTCAATCTGCTCGGCCGCGCCATCTCGAGCGGCGAGCTGAGACCTTAGGCAGCCCGCGGCAGGTCCTTGGCGTTGCCGAACAGGATGCCCGCAAGCCGCACTCTGATGTCGCGGTCCCTGTTCACATAGGTGATTTCGCCGGCCTCGTGGTCGAGCGCCCAGCGGCCGGTCACCCCATTGTCCCAGTCGACGACATAGCCGCCCTCGGCGAGCGCCCATGTTCCCGTCCGTGTCTCGCCGTCGTCGAGCAGCATGTGCGCCCGGTCGCCGGTGTCGAAATAGACATAGGCCTCCTTGCCGTTGCGGTCGAGCACATGGGTCGTGCCTGCAATCAGCACCTTCAGGGCGGCCTGATCGAGAATTGCCATCGTCGTTTCCTCTTGCTATCCAGTTGGTCAAGTATCTTGACGATATGCGTGATTGGAAAAATGGTCAAGCAGCTTGACGAAAACGCGGAAAAACCACTGCCAGACCATGTCGGCTTGCGCCTGTGGCAGGCGAGCCGCGCCTGGCAGGCCGAGTTCACTGAAGCGATGCGCGCGGCCGGCCATGGCTGGTTCAGCGAAAGCCGCGCCGGCCTGCTCGGCCACATCGCGCGCCGCGGCACCAAACAGGCGGCACTGATCGAACGTGCCGGCATCTCCAAGCAGGCGGTGCAGCAACTGCTCGACGGGCTGGAGGCGGAGGGCGTCATCGAGCGCGCGCCCGATCTTGAGGACAAGCGCGGCAAGCTGGTTCTCTACACCGCAAAAGGCCTTGCCGCGCTCGACGACGGCGACGCTATCAAGCTCGACATCGAAAAGCGTTACCGGCAGCATCTGGGCGAGGGCGGCTTCGATGCCTTGATGGCAGCGTTGCGCGCTCTCGCTGAACCGCAAGCCCGATGATAGGCTCGGCGAGCTGGGCCGGGCATTGCACAGCGCACTTGTCACCCATGCAATCGAGCCCATTGCACAGACGTGATTCTTTCTTTAAACGCCCGCCATGAAGAACTCCGAGCACCCCGAAACCGTCCTCATCATCGACTTCGGCAGCCAGGTGACGCAGCTCATTGCGCGTCGCGTGCGAGAGGCCGGGGTCTATTCCGAGATCGTGCCCTTCCAGTCGGCCGCAGAAGCCTTCAAGCGGATCAACCCCAAGGCGGTGATCCTTTCGGGCAGCCCGCATTCCACCGTCGACATCGGCAGCCCGCGCGCCCCTGAAGCCGTGTTTTCGGCCGGCATCCCGGTGCTCGGCATCTGCTATGGCGAGCAGACCATGTGCGCCCAGCTCGGCGGCAAGGTCGAGGCAGGCCATCACCGCGAATTCGGCCGCGCATTTCTTGAGATACAGGACGACAGCCCGCTGTTCGAGGGCGTCTGGGCCAAGGGCACCCGCCATCAGGTGTGGATGAGCCACGGCGACCGCGTCACCGAGATTCCCGAGGGCTTCCGTGTCATCGGCACCTCGAATGGCGCGCCATTCGCCGCCATCGCCGATGAGAGTCGCAATTTCTACGCCGTCCAGTTCCACCCCGAGGTCGTGCACACGCCCGATGGCGCCAAGCTGTTGCGCAATTTCGTCCACAACATCGCCGGCATCGAGGGCGACTGGACCATGCACGCCTATCGCGCGCATGCCGTCGATGCGATCCGCCAGCAGGTCGGCGACAAGAAGGTCATCTGCGCGCTTTCGGGCGGCGTCGACTCCTCGGTCGCGGCACTCTTGATCCACGAGGCCGTCGGCGACCAGCTCACCTGCATCCTCGTCGACCACGGCCTGATGCGCAAGAACGAGGCGGCCGATGTCGTCGCCATGTTCCGCGAGCACTACAACCTGCCGCTGATCCTCGTCGATGCCTCGGATCGCTTCATCTCGGCGCTCGAGGGCGAGTCCGACCCGGAAAAGAAGCGCAAGACCATCGGTCGCCTGTTCATCGAGGTGTTCGAGGAAGAGGCCAAGAAGCTCGGCGGCGCCGATTTCCTCGCCCAGGGCACGCTCTATCCCGATGTCATCGAGAGCGTCTCCTTCACCGGCGGCCCCTCCGTTACCATCAAGTCGCACCACAATGTCGGCGGTCTGCCCGACCGCATGAACATGAAGCTGGTCGAGCCGCTGCGCGAGCTGTTCAAGGACGAGGTCCGTGTGCTCGGCAAGGAACTCGGCCTGCCGGACAGCTTTATCGGCCGCCATCCGTTCCCCGGACCAGGCCTCGCCATCCGTTGCCCGGGCGGCATCACCCGCGAGAAGCTCGAGATCCTGCGCGAGGCCGATGCGATCTATCTCGACGAGATCCGCAAGGCCGGCCTCTACGACGCCATCTGGCAGGCTTTCGCCGTGCTGTTGCCGGTCCAGACCGTCGGCGTCATGGGCGACGGCCGTACCTACGAGTTCGTCTGCGCGCTCCGCGCGGTGACCTCCGTCGACGGCATGACCGCCGACTTCTACCATTACGACATGAACTTCCTCGGCCAGGCCGCCACCCGCATCATCAACGAGGTCCGCGGCATCAACCGCGTCGTTTATGACGTCACCTCGAAGCCGCCCGGCACGATCGAGTGGGAATAATTCGGGCCTACCCAAACGCCGCCGATTGCCGCCGATAACCCTCCATAACACGCTGAAAATAAATAACTTTCCTTCCGCCACCTTTCGCCGTCAATCGCCGGGCAAGCCTCGCGATCGACGGCGGAGCTGACGGTAGGGGGCGTCTTGTGACATCGCAGAATTGCATATACCGTCATGGCTTAGAGAGCTTGTGACGGTATTTTTTTAGACCTTATTCCATTGAGAATAAAAGGAAATTTGCCGTCAGGAATGGTCCATTTTAGCCTGACGGTATTTTTAGGGGCTCTCTGACGTTTCTTGAACGAATTCGGAGGGTCCAATGCTTACTGATGCCGCGATCAAGTCGCTGAAACCAAAAGACAAATTATACAAGGTCTCTGACCGTGACGGTATGTATGTCGTCGTGAACCCGTCGGGCGCCGTGGTATTCCGCTATGACTACCGTATGCACGGTCGACGCGAGACGTTGACCCTTGGCCGCTACGGGGCGGCGGGCCTCTCTCTGGCCCGCGCGCGGGAGAAGTTGATCGACGCGCAGCGCTCGATTCAGGAGGGGCGGTCGCCCGCCCAGGAGAAGCAGCGCGAGAAGCGCCGCATCAAAGAAGCAAAGAGCTTCGGCGAGTTTGGCGAACGCTGGCTGCAAGAGCACCGGATGGCGGAGAGCACCCGCGCGATGCGGCGCTCGATCTACGAGCGGGACATCCTCCCGACGTTCCGCAACCGGCTGCTGACGGAGATCACGCCCGAGGATCTCCGGGCGATGTGCGACAAAGTGAAGAAGCGGGGGGCACCGGCCACGGCCGTCCATGTCCGTGACATCGTGAAGCTGGTTTTCGCCTTCGCGAAGCTGCACGGCGAGAAGGTGCCGAACCCCGCCGAAGAGGTCGGGCCGGCCTCGATCGCGACGTTCGTTCCGAAGGACCGTTCGCTTTCGCCCGCCGAAATCCGGGTCATGCTCGGCCAGCTTGAGCATGTGGCGACGCTGCCGACCATCCGGCTCGGCCTGAAGCTGATCCTGCTCACGATGGTCCGCAAGAGCGAGCTGCAGGACGCGGTGTGGGATGAGGTCGACTTCGAGAATGCGGTGTGGTCGATCCCGAAGGAGCGGATGAAGCGTTCCAAGCCGCACAACGTCTATCTGTGCGAACAGTCGCTCGACATCCTCGTCGCGCTCAAGACCTGTGCCGGCAATTCGCGCTACCTGCTGCCGTCGCGCTACGACGCGGATGCGCCGATGTCGCGCGCGACCTTCAACCGCGTCACCACGGCGGTCGTCGTGCAGGCCAAGCTGGCGGGACTGCCGCTGGAGCCGTTCACCGTGCATGACCTTCGCCGCACGGGCTCGACGCTGCTCAACGAGCTGGGCTTCAACAGCGACTGGATCGAGAAGTGCTTGGCCCACGAGGACGGGCGCTCTTCGCGCGGCGTCTATAACAAGGCCGAATATGAGCACCAGCGCCGCCACATGATGCAGGAATGGGGCAATCTGATCGATGCATGGGTCGGCGGCCAGAAATACGCCCCGACGCTCTATCCGGCTTCCATGGGCCTTCTGGCCCCGGAGCCTAGCCTTTGACCGGACGGGTTCTCCTGAGCGTGACGTCGGGTGCCGGCGCACGCTTGGCCGTCTTCGCTCTAGAGGCTCGGCGTCGTTCTTCGAGCCAAGCCTCCACTTCGGCGAGATCCCACACGACCGTCCGAGAGGTCAGGTAGAAGCGCTGTGGAAACTCGCCGCGCTGCTCCATGTCGTAGATGGTGGTGTCGGCCAGGGGGACTATCTCGCGAAGCTGGTCCCTGCGGATGGTGCGCTTGCTGAGAGGGGGCGGCGACTGGCTCATGATTTAGCCCCGCCGCGTGCGATCCCGCCATTTACTCTGTTCATGCCAAACCTCGTTCGTTGAACTCGGCCGGGCCAGCGACTTGGCTTCATTCCCGGCGTCTGGTGATCCATGGCGAAAGATCGCTGGCCGGTAGCGTGCCGGATTCACGCTCACGCTCGGGCGGCACCCCGCCCAATCCGTCGTTCCCCACGATGCAGTAGATAGGGGCGTTAATCGCCCCAAAAGATGCAGCGATTAACGCCCCTGAAGACATCATCGATAAAAGCGGTCAGCCCGTCGTGCGCCGGGCCTTGGCGAAGCCGCGGTCGGTCGAGATGAAGCGTTCGAGCATCGGCACGATGAGCTTGGCGGGCTCGATCGGCGCACCGCCATCGGCCAGCAGGCGGCCATAGTCGATGAGGTCGAGGTGGAGCGCTGCGGGCAGTTCCAGCGCTACCTTCACGGGTTTGTCGTCGGCGATGGGGCCGAGTTTCAGCTTGGTCATGGATCAGTTCCTGTAGGGCTCGAATACGATGTCGCGGGTGACGATCACCCTGACGGGATAGCCGGGCCGGATGGTCAGCGTCGGGGCGACCTGCAATTGGCGCTGGATCATCTGCTGACCGGCCTGATTCACCGTATCCTGCGCGCCGCCCCGGATGGCGCGAAGCAGCCGGTCGTTGTCGTCGGTGGCGAGTTCGGCGCCGACGCCGAGGAGCGTCGAGAGCGCGGCGGCCTTGGCGAGATCCCACCAGTGGTAATCGACGCCATCCTCAAGACCGGCATAGCCCTGCGTGTCCGCGCCCGGCTGACGCTCAAGAACGATGGAGCGGCCGTTGGGGAGGATCAGACGATTCCAGACGAGCAAGACCCTGCGCTGGCCGAACTGCACATTGTTATCGTACTGGCCGATGATGCGCGTTCCCTGCGGTACGAGCAGCATGCGCCCCGTCGGGCTGTCATAGATGTTCTCCGTGACTTGCGCGGTGATCTGGCCGGGGAGATTGGAGCGGATGCCGGTGATGAGCGCGGCCGAGATGACCGCCCCGGCCTGAAGCACGAAGGGCGACGCCGGCGGCGTCACGCGGTCGGGCGTGACCGTGCGCCTGTCCGCCGCCGCATTGAGGAAGGCGACCTGCTTATCCTGGCCGGTGGCGGCCTGTCCGCCAGCGCCGGCAAGGTCGAGTCCCGCAAGGCCGGGCGTCGCGCCCGTGCCGGCGGCTGTCGAGCCCTGCCGCGACTGGAAGAAGACCGTGCTGAGCCGGGCGGCTTCCTCTTCGGCACGGCGGCGTTGCTCGGCCTCGCTGACGCCGGGCGTAGCGACCACGGGCGCGGCGACGGGCTGGCCGTTGTTCTGCGCGTCGAGGATCGGGCGGCCGAGATCGCCGGGCAGCGCCGGGCCGAGGACCGGGCCGGTATAGTCCTTTGGCAAGCCGGCAAGGCCATCGGCGGTCTGGCGGTTGTTGGTGGAATAGAGTTCGGTCCCGCCATCGTCCGGCCCGCGCGTCTGGAGCGCGTAGATGAGCGATCCGCCGATGCCGACCAGGGCGACAGCGGCGACGCTGGCGAGCATCTTGCGAGACAGGCGCGTGACGCGGGGAGCCTCGGCGCGCAGGCGCATCGGGGCGGCGTTGGTTTCTGCTGCGGTTTCGGTCTCACTCACGATTGCGGCCTCCCGTCGGTGCGGACGATCCTGACGGTTTGCTGCTTGTCGCCCGCGCCAAGGCGCAGCTCGGCCGCGCCGAACAGGCGATCGACGATCAGGATGTGTTGATAGATGCGGCTGTTGACGATCTGCGTCTCGCCACTCGCGCCGAGAACGAAGATCGGCGGCATTTCGCCCTGAACGATGCCGCGCGGAAACTCGACATAGACGCCGCGGCCGTCGTCATAGACAGCGACGGGCTTCCATGGCGGATTACTGCTGCCGGTCAGGCCATAGCGGTAGTTGCGCGCGGCCACGGCCGGAATGACCGGCGTTGCCGGAAGAGCCTGCTGGCCGCCGCTCGGCGGCGGCGGATAGGCCCAGGAGACGGCGGGCATATAGGGCTTCTCGCCGGAGCGCAGCTCGATCATGTAGGTGCGCCGGTCGGTCGTGATGACGAGGTTCGTGGTGATGTCGGCCCGCGACGGCTTCACGAGGACCAGCACGCGGCGACCGACGCCGGAGCCGGATTCGGTATCGCCGATGATCCAGCGGGCCGTGTCGCCCGCCGCGATCGGCCCGGCGCCCGTCAGGGCCTCGCCGGGTTCGAGCGCGATGCTGGTGATCTGACCGGGCGCGGCATAGACCTGATAGAGCGCCCCTTCCGACCACGGATAGACCTGGATGGCGTTGTAGTAGCCCTCGCGGCGCGGCTGCACGCGGGCGGCGGCGTTGGCGTTCTCGACGCGGCCCGTGGGCGTGCCTGCGGTCTCGCCGCCGCGCGCCACGGTCCAGGCGGGCGGCACGTTGAGGGGCTTCGGCCGATCGTCCGTGACGGCGGCCGGGACAGCCGGCAGCGGCGGCACGGTGGCGTCGTAGCTGATTTCGGGGGGCTTGAAGGTGGCGCAGCCCCCTAAGGCGCTCGCGGACAGCAACATCAGGACGGCGGTGGATTTACGGATTGCCGGGATCATTGGCCCATCTCCCGCGACCAGTTGATAGCGTTGACGTAGATGCCAAGCGGATTGGTTTTCAGACGCTCGGCGTCGCGCGGCGGCTGAAGCGTGACGGTCAGGATCGCGGTCCAGCGCTGGGTCGAGGCGAGCGCGCCGTTCTCGAATTGCCGCTCCGTCCAAGCGACGCGGAACGAGTCCGGCGAGGCGCGGATGACGCTGGAGACGTCGACGGCGATCTGCTGTTTGCCGACCTTGGCGAACGGGTCGTTGGTGCGAGCATAGTCGTTGAGCGCGCCCGCGCCGCGATCGGTCGTCCATTCATAGGCGCGAAGCCAATTCTGGCGGACGATGATCGGATCGGCGGGGATGGACCTGACCTGCTCGATGAAGCGGCCGAGGTGCCAGGCGATTTGCGGATCGGTCGGGCGGAAGTCGGCGACGGCCGGCGCGAGCGTCTGCGCCTGGCCGAGCTTGTCGACCTGAACGACCCACGGCACGACGGTCCCGCGCGCCGACTGGATGACGAGCGCGCCGGCGAAGCCCGCCGAGAGAAGGAGCGAGCCGAAGGCCATATAGCGCCAGTTCTTGGCCTGCACGCGGGCCGAGCCGATCCGGTCGTCCCAGACCTGCGCGGCGCGCTGATAGGGCGTCTCGGGTTGAGGGGTCTTGCCGTAGTGCGCGGCGGGTCTTTTGAAGAGGTTCATCAGCGGTCACTTTCAGAGAGGTTGACGGAAGAACCGGAGCCGTGGCTGTCGCCGGAGCGGATGGCGTGGGCGGCGGCGGTGACGCCGTGGCTGACGGTCTGGTTGCGCTTCATGCGCTTGGCCCAATCGGGAGCGCCGCCGGTGGCGGTCGGGGTCGAAGCGGCCTCGGCGGCTTCACCGCCGATCGTTCCCATGGTCGAGGAGCCGCCAGTCGCGCCGAAGCCGGCCTTCGCGCCGTCGGAGAAGCTGGACTTCATGGAGTCGGCGGCACGCGATGCGGCGCGGCGGAGCGGCGACGTTACCGCCGATCCGGCAGCACGCGTGACCCCGCCCACGCCCGAGGCAACGCCCGATGCGCCGGACTTTCCGAGCGAGCCGAGCGAATAGGCCGACGAGGCTGCGCCTGCCGCGGTCGCACCGCCGCGCGCGGCGGCGGCCCCGCCGGAGAGCATGGCGGAGCCGCCCTTGGCGGCCATCATCGCACCGCCGCCGACGGCCATGGCCGCGCCGCCGACCGCCGCGCCAGCGCCGAGCTGCGGGCCGCCGGAGACGAGGCCGTTGGCGATGCCGGGGCCGGAGATGCCGAGTGCGACTAGCGAAAGCGCGGCGAGCACGACGGCCATGGCGTCGTCGATGCTCGGGGTCTGTCCGCCGAAGCCCTTGGTGAATTCACTGAACAGCGTCGAGCCGATGCCGATGATGACGGCCAGCACGAGAACCTTGATGCCGGACGAGATGATGTTGCCGAGCACTTTTTCCGCCATGAAGGCGGTCTTGCCAAACAGGCCAAACGGGATCAGGACGAAGCCGGCGAGCGTCGCCAGCTTGAATTCGATCAGGGTGACGAAGAGCTGAATCGCCAGGATAAAGAAGGCGAGGATGACCAGCGCCCAGGCGAAGAGCAGGCACGCGATCTGTATGAAGTTCTCGAAAAAGGCGACCCAACCCATCAGGTCGGAGATGGATTCGAGCAGCGGCCGGGCGGCGTCGAGGCCGGTTTGTGCGACCTTGCCGGGGCGCATCAGGTCGGCGGTCGAGAAGCCGGTGCCCGATGCCTTGAGACCGAGGCCGGCGAAGCTCTCGAAGACGATCTTGGCGAGGTTGTTCCAATTGGAAATGAGATAGGCGAAGACGCCGACGAACAGCGTCTTCTTGACGAGGCGCGCAATGATGTCGTCATCGGCCGCCCAGGACCAGAAGAGCGCGGCGAGCGTCACGTCGATGACGATCAGGGTGGTTGCGATGAAGCCGACCTCGCCTCCGAGAAGGCCGCATCCGCTGTCGATGTATTTGGTGAATACGCCGAGGAAGTTGTCGATGACGCCTGCACCGCCCATGGTTCACCGCCCTTCGGGGGCGGCCGGCGCGGGCGCGCGGCCAAGGAAGCGGTCACGGGTCTCGGCCCATACCGCCATGCACTGGCTGTCGCGGGCGGCCTGTTGGCCGAGTCGCTGGCATCGGCGTTGGCCTTCGCGCAGCGGATCGCGGTCGGGGAAATGAAGTGCGGCCGGCGAAGATGCCGGCGCGTCCTCCTTGCGGTTCAGTTCGATGACCGTCGCGGTGATGGCGATGGCGACGAACACGATAGCGCCGAGGCGGGCCAGCATCTTGCCGTCCATGAGAATGCTCCTACTGGCGGTTACTTGCTGCTGTTGAACATCTGGGCGTTGCCGGGCGTGTAGCCCGAGCCCGGCGTCAGGAAGCGGCGACGCTGTTCCCGGCCCTGTTCGGCGGCGGCGGTGCGTTCGGCCTCGGTGAGCGCGCTGGCGCGGCCATTGGAGGCGAGAAGCGCCACGAGATCCGAAAGCTGCTGCGATTGCAGTGCGAGGATCTGATTGCCGGCCTGCGCCGCCTGAAGCGCGCCGGTCGCACCCTGGCTCTGGCTGACCAGCGCCGACATCTGCGTGCGGTTGGTGTCTATATTGCCTACGACGCCGGCCTGCACACGCATCGCGTCCTGAAGCCCGCCCACGGTGGTCTTCCAACGATCGCGCGCATTGGCGACGAGCTGCTGGTTGCTCGCCGACATCGAGACGTTGCCGTACTTCTGGCTGAACATCTGGTCGATCTGCTGGACGTTGAACGCGATGCCCTGCGCCTGCTGAAGAAGCTGCTGGGTGCGTTGCACGTTCTGCTGGAGCTGCTGGAGCGCGTTGTAAGGCAGGCTCGCGAGATTGCGGGCCTGATTGATGAGCATCTGCGCTTCGTTCTGAAGGCTGGTGATCTGGTGAGTGATCTGCTCCAGCGTGCGCGCGGCGGTGAGCACGTTTTGCGCAAGTTGGAGGGATCGAAGACGATGATGGCGTGGGCGGGCGTGGCCACCATCGGCGAGAGTGCGAGCGGCGCGGCCGCCAGCATGGTTGCGGCGAGCGCGATGGCGCGCGAGCGGAAAAGGCGAATGGTCATGGTTCAGGACTCCGTTGCAGCTTGGGGGATCGGGAAAGTCGGGATGAGGTCGGCCGCCCATCCGGCGTCGCGGGCACGCAGCCACGCGGCGAGGAAGCCGTCGCGGCCATGTTCGGCGACGAGGTTCGCGATCAGGGTCTGGTCGGATTTTGAGGATGCGGCGCAGAGCGCGAGGCCAACTTCGGACAGGCCCAGCTCGAACAGGCGGTTGCCGCGCCGCGACTGGCAGTAATAGTCGCGCTTAGGGACGGCCCGCGCGAGGATTTCGATCTGCCGGTCATTGAGGCCGAAGCGGCGATAGATGGCCGTGATCTGAGGCTCGATCGCGCGCTCGTTCGGCAGGAGCAATCGGGTCGGGCAGCTCTCGATGATCGCCGGCGCGATGCTCGAATTGTCGATGTCGCTGAGCGACTGCGTGGCGAAGATGACCGACGCATTTTTCTTTCTGAGCGTTTTCAGCCATTCGCGGAGCTGGCCGGCGAAGCCTTCATCGTCCAGCGCAAGCCAGCCCTCGTCGATGATGAGCAAGGTCGGCCGCCCGTCGAGCCGGTCGCCGATGCGATGGAAGAGATAGGAAAGCACCGCGGGTGCGGCTCCCGTGCCGACCAGGCCCTCGATCTCGAACGCCTGCACGGCGGCGGAGCCGAGATGTTCGGCCTCGGCGTCGAGCAGCCGGCCATAGGCCCCGCCGACGCAATAAGGCCGGAGCGCCTGCTTGATGTCGTTGGACTGGAGTAGGACCGCGAAGCCTGTGATGGTGCGTTCCTCGACCGGCGCGGACGCCAGCGAGGTCAGCGCCGTCCAGATATGCTCCTTCACCTCCGGCGTGATCGGGATGCCTTCGCGGGTCAGGATCGCGACGATCCAGTCGGCCGCCCAGGCGCGCTCGTAGTTGTCGTGGATGCGGGCGAGCGGCTGAAGCGAGACCGAGGCGTCGGAACCTTCGGTGAGCCCGCCGCCGAGATCGTGCCAGTCGCCGCCCATGGCGAGCGACGCGGCGCGGATGCTGCCGCCAAAATCGAAGGCGAAGACCTGGGACCGCTCGTAGCGCCGGAACTGCAAGGCCATGAGCGCGAGCAGGACGGACTTGCCCGCGCCGGTCGGGCCGACGACGAGCGTGTGGCCGACATCGCCGACATGAAGGGATAACCGGAACGGGGTCGAGCCTTCGGTCTTGCCGTAAAGCAAGGGGGGCGCACCGAAATGCTCGTCCCGTTCCGGCCCCGCCCACAGCGCCGAAAGCGGGATCATGTGGGCGAGATTCAAAGTGCTGATGGGGGGCTGGCGGACGTTGGCGTAGGCGTGGCCGGGTAAACTGCCGAGCCAGGCATCCACGGCATTGACGGTCTCGACCATAGCTGTGAAGTCGCGGCCCTGGATCACCTTCTCGACAAGGCGCAGCTTCTCGTCGGCGAGTCGCGGATCGGCGTCCCACACCACGATCGTCGCGGTGACATAGGCCATGCCGGCAACGTCGGCCCCCAGCTCCTGCAGGGCCATGTCGGCGTCGGCCGCCTTGTTCGCAGCGTCCGTGTCCACGAGTGCGGACGCCTCGTTGGTCATTACTTCCTTAAGGATAGCAGCGATCGACTTGCGCTTGGCGAACCATTGGCGGCGGATTTTGGTGAGGAGCTTGGTCGCGTCGGTCTTGTCGAGCAGGATCGCGCGGGTGCTCCACCGATACGGGAAGGCGAGGCGGTTGAGATCGTCGAGCAGACCCGGCGTCGTCGCGGTCGGGAAGCCGATGACGGTGAGGACGCGCAGATGCTGATTGCCAAGGCGCGGCTCCAGCCCGCCGGTCAGCGGCTGGTCGGCAAGCAGCGCATCGAGATAGACCGGGGTTTCGGGAACGCGGACGCGGTGGCATTTCGTGGAAACGCAGGAATGCAGATAGGTCAGCGTCTCGGCGTCATCGAGCCAGGCGCAGTCCGGCATGAAGCCGTCGAGCAGCGCCAGCACGCGGTCGGTGCGATCGGTGAAGGTGCGCAGAATTTCTTGCGGATCGATGCCGGTGCGCTCGCGGCCCTCGTAGAGCCAGGTTTCCGCGCGCGCGGCTTCCTCGGCCGGCGGCAGATAGAGGAAGGTCAGGAAATAGGCCGACACGAAATGCGCGCCTGCTTCCTCGAAATCGGCCTTGCGCTCGGCATCGACCAGGCCGGAGGCCGGATCGGGAAACTGGCTCGCGGGATAGGTCGCGGCCTCATAGCGCTGCGCCTCGACAAAGATGCTCCAGCCCGAGCCGAGACGACGGAAGGCGTTGTTGATGCGGCCAGCGACCGCAACCAGCTCGGCCGCGACGGCGCTATCAAGATCGGGACCGCGAAAGCGTGCCGTGCGCTGGAAGCTGCCGTCCTTGTTGAGCACGACGCCCTCAGTGGCGAGCGCGACCCAAGGCAGATAATCGGCAAGACGGCTGGCGGTGCGGCGATATTCGGCAAGGTTCATCATGGCCGCGCCCTCACGCCGAAAGATGGCCGGGGATGCGCAGATGCCTGCGCCCGACTTCCACGAAGAGCGGATCGCGTTTGGCCGCCCACACCGCCGCGAAGTGCCCGACGGCCCAGATGAGGAGGCCGACCAGCCAAAGGCGCAGCCCGAGGCCCACGGCCCCGGCCAGCGTCCCGTTGAGGATCGCGATAGACCGCGGCGCACCGCCGAGCAGGATGTGCTCGGTCAGTGCGAGGTGGACCGGGACGGTGAATCCCGGCACGTCGAGTTGCTCGAAGGCGACCGCCATCAGACGAGCGCCCCGCCGCCGAACGAGAAAAACGACAGGAAGAAGCTCGATGCCGCAAACGCGATCGACAGGCCGAACACGATCTGGATCAGCTTGCGGAAGCCGCCCGACGTGTCGCCGAAGGCGAGCGCCAGGCCCGTCGCGATGATGATGATGACCGCGACGATCTTGGCGACGGGGCCTTCGATCGACTGGAGGATTTTCTGGAGCGGCGCTTCCCACGGCATCGAGGAGCCGGAGGCATGGGCGGCGGGCGCCAGGACGAGATTGACGTAGGCGACGGCGGCGACGGTCGCGACGGTGCGACGGACGCGCATGGGAATGCGGATCATGAAGGTTCTCCTGTGCTGGTGGGGGTGGCCAAGGCGTCGGGATGTTTGACGCGGTAATCCCCGTTCGGGCCGAGGCCGTCGACGCGGGCGAGTTCGACGAGCCGGCGCGCGGAACCGCGGCCGGAGAGGACAGCCACGAGGTCGATCGTCTCGGCGATCAGCGCGCGCGGGACGGTGACGACGGCCTCTTGAATGAGCTGTTCGAGCCGGCGCAGCGCGCCGATGCCGGTGCCAGCGTGGATCGTGCCGACGCCGCCCGGATGGCCGGTGCCCCAGGCTTTGAGGAGGTCGAGCGCCTCGGAACCGCGCACCTCGCCGATCGGGATGCGGTCGGGGCGCAGGCGCAGCGAGGACCGCACAAGATCGGAGAGCGTGACGACGCCCTCCTTGGTTCGCATGGAAACGAGGTTGGGCGCGGCGCATTGCAGCTCGCGCGTGTCCTCAATCATGACGACGCGATCCTCCGTCTTCGCCACCTCGGCGAGCAGCGCATTGGGGAGGAGTTGCCCTGCTGCAACTGCTCGATCCGGCGCCAGTGAATCGAGCAGCACTACTCACCGAAGCGGCAGCGACGCGTGTAGCCTATGCCAGGGCGCCTGCCGGCATAATCGGCCAGCACCTTCGCGAACTGAGCAACGTATGGGTGGTAACCGGTCTTATGCAGGCGCCATGTGCGCTAGCCATGTTCCTGGTGGGGTTGGTGGCGGGTAGGCGCAAAATCTTCGTACAGGCAGAGACATACAGCCCATTGCTACGGCGGATCGTTTTGTGCGGCCTGAGCATCGGGTTGCCCGCTGCTGTGCTTTACGGCTGGGGCAGTGTCTACTTGGTGGGCAGCCCGATAGACCTCTTCGGACTGGCGCTGAGCCTCGCGACTGCGCCTTTGCTGGCTGGTGCCTACGCAGCGGCCATCCTATTGCTGTTTCAGACTCGCATAGGTCGAGTACTGAGCGATCTACTGGCGCCAACGGGGCGGATGGCATTAACCAACTACCTAGTGCAATCGGCGATTTGTGCGTTTGTTTTCCTAGGATACGGTCTGGGACTGATGGGCCAGGTATCGCCGCTGGTTGCGGCGGGCATGGCTTTTCTTATCTTCGCTTTGCAGCTGGGTGCGAGTTGGCTTTGGATGCGGCGCTTCGCTTATGGTCCTGCCGAGTGGCTGCTGCGCGCGGTAACGATTGCCGCCCTGCCAGCGTGGCGGCGACATCAACATTAGCCAAGTCACAAAGGCGAAGAGGGCGGCTAGCGGCCGCTCTCATTGGTATGGTTGCGTGGAACGACCAGACGAATGGTGGATCGTTTCCGACTGCCCACTCGCGCTGCAATAGGGTCGCCGCTACGCACCGGTTAAAAGAGGCTACCCGTAACGCGTAACTCTGGCTCTATTCGATCGACGATCGCAGCCATCCCCTAGATGCAATCGGCCCACGATCATAGCACAATCCCAACTTTTCGGCCCAAATGCCACGACACCGATCCGCTCTGCACAATGCCGCTGACCTGGCGGCCAAGCTGCCGGTCGATGACCGGCCGCCAAGGGACAAGGGTGAACTCATGGCTCTGTTCGACCACGGCGAACTTGGTGCTCGATAGCTGGACGGTCCCGGTGAACTTTCCGCTGAAGGTTTCGCCGTCGGCCGCGGCGCGGAATGGCAGGTTCTTGGTCGCTGCCATCTCGCCGCCGATGCGCTCGATCTCTCGAGCTTGCAGCGTGGCGAGAAGATTGCGCCGGTAGAGCGTCCCGCCGTTTGGGCCCGGCGTGGCGTCGCCCCGGTCGATATGATGCTCGCGGCGGCGGTCGATCGCCTCGCGAACCTGCTGGCCGAAGCCGGTCGGAGCAAGGTCGGAAGTTTCCGCCGACATGAGTCGTCGGTCGAGCCAGGTCGCGCCGTCCGCGCCGATCTGCTGTTCGAGCCGGGCGGCCGAGAGGATGCGGATATTGGCCTGCTTGTTGCGGCCCGCGTCATAGGCGGCGGCGCGGCTCTCGAAATCGTCGGGGATGCGCCATTGATCCGCGTCGATCCGTTCGGCGACCCCGGCACGGCGCAGCGCCTCCAGCCGGCGCACATGCGCATCGACAAAGCCGTCATAGTCACCGCGGGGCACACGGCCCTCGAACCTCGCCTGTTCGAGATGGCGGCTCGGCCGATAGACGCCGCCCTCGGCGATGGTCGCAATGGTTCGATCCGATGGCCGGCTCGCGGTTTCGGCCGGACTGATCTCGACGACGCTGCCGATCCGGGCGTCCTCGATGCGGGCCGGGTCGATGCCAGGCAGATGATGGGTGCGTCCGTCGATGCCGTCGACCACGACGGTCAGGTTCTCGCCCAACTCGTCCGTCAGATATTTGTCGACCACGCGGCCGACGATCGGGACTTCGGGCGCGGCGTCGTGAAGCTGGAATGTCGTCGGATCTCGGTCGAACCCATCGGCCTTCAGCGCCTTGTGCATATTGCGGATGATATCGCCGCGTTCGCCCAGCTCGCGCAGCGCCGGTTCCATCCGCTCGCTCAATTCCCAGACGCCGGGCGCGTGCTCGGTGGCGAGGCCCATCTTTTCCAGCTTGGAGAGACGGCGCAGGCGCAAGGTCCGGTCGCGCTGGCGCTGAGGATCGGCGGGCTCGTTACGCAGGTCGAGGAAGCGGTCCTCGACTTCCCCGGCCATGGCGCGGTCGATGCGGGTGAAGCGGTCCTGGCCGATTTCAGCGGTGAGCTTGCGGCTCTGCTCGATCTCGGTGACGGGACCAAGCTCCAGCGTCGCCAAATCGCCCGCCCGTTCGCGGATGCCCTTGGCGAGATAGTCGCCGTTGATGACAAGGTTCTCGCCCAGCTCGTCCATGCCGCGCACGATGACATGGACATGGGGGTGGCCGGTGTTGTGGTGGTTGACCGCGACCCAATCGAGCCGGGTGCCGAGATCGGTTTCGACCTGGGCCATGAGGTCGCGCGTATAGGCCGTAAGGTCGGAGAGATCAGCGCTGTCCTCGGGCGAAACGATGAAGCGGAACTGGTGGCGATCATCGGCGCCTCGCTCAACGAAGGCATCGCCATCGGCGCGGTCCTCGCCGGCCGAATAGAGCTGGCCGCGCTCGCCCTCGCGCGAAGTGCCGTCGCGCTGGATGTAGCGCAGATGGGCGGCGGACTTGCCGTTCTTGCCCGCACCCTGGAGGTAGCGGGTTTTGACGACGACGCGGCGGGCTCCGGGCGCGCTGTGCCGCCAGCCGCCCGACAGGGTGCGGGCGCGCACGAAGGCCGCGCCGCGTCCCCGTTTCAGGCCCGGCCCGCGGCTCGCCCGCGATTCCTTCGCGCCCTTGCCGGAGCCATGCGAGCGAGACCGCTGCGACGATGATGACGATGACGAGCCCCGCAACGGGCTGTTGCTATGCTGGCGGGCTATCTTCTTTGCCTGGGTCAAGAAGCTCTTGGCCTTGCCGAGCTTGGGCGCATCAGCGCGCACGCGGCCCGGCCTCGGGCGGAAGCGGAATTCCTCGTCGTCGCTCAAGCCAGCGCCTCCGGAGCAAAACCAAGGAAAACCGCCGATTCCGGGCTAAGGTGCCGCTCGAAACCCAGCAAAGCCAAGGCTTTGCGCCATGTCGCGGCACGCGGCGTCCAAAACCAAGGTGCTGCCAGCGCCGCCCCAAAACAGTGTGCAGACAAGGGCTTGCCCCGAAACCGCGCCAACGGAGTGCCGGTTTCCTTTATCTTGCCCTCCGCCCTTTCTTCCCTTCGATCCAGATATGCAGCCAGGCGACCCCCGACCTGACTGCACACCGGATCAAGCACGCAAGAACGCGGGGACGCGATGCTCATCGCATTCACCCGCCGTTCGCGCGGGCGACGAACATCGTGCCGCGCTGCGGCTCCGCATCGACGGGATCGCGCACCGGACCGGCAGCGCGACCGTCGCTCTTTTGCTCGCCCGATCGTTCGCCGGACTGCGCACCGGATTGCGCAGATTGTCCGCTCGGCCGCGCCCCGGTTGAGGTTTCGGCGGCGGTTCGGACGCCGCTCGCGCGCAGGATGAACAGCGGAGCCTCGCGCCAATCGGGAGGAGACTCGGCGCGTTTCTCCGGCGCTTCGACGGGCGCGGCCCCGCCGATCAGCGGCAGGAGCGAAGCGACATAGGCGCGGGTCTCGGCGGGCAGCGGGCGGCCCGTCGCGCGATGATCGCCATACCGGCCGGGACCGGCGTTGTAGGCGGCGAGCATCGCGGCGACATTGCCGTAGCGGTCCCACATCTCGCGCAGATAGGCGGTGCCTGCGAGGATGTTGTCGCGAGGGTCATAGGGATCGCGGCCGAGCCGGTAGCGCACGCGCAAGCCGGCCCAGGTGTCGGGCATGACCTGCATCAGACCGAGCGCGCCGGCCGTCGAGATCGCGCGCACGTCGCCCGCGCTCTCGGCGCGCAGCACCGCGCGGATCCAGTGCTCGGGGATGCCGAAGCGCTGCGACGCCTCGGCGATATGCGCGCCATGGGGATCGCTGACGGGCCGCGTGACGACGGCCGATTGCGCGATCGTCACGCCCGGTTCGGACGTGATCGCCAGCAGCGCCAGAGACAGGAGCACGGCATAGCGCCGGGCGGACCTGTCTCCGCCACGACGCCAGCGTGCCAGCGTGCTCGCTGCGGTCAGGGGTGCGCGCGAAGCGCCGGCCGATGGCCGCCCCTGACCTTCGCTGCGCCCGCCGGCCGTCCTTCGGTCGAGTGGGACGGAGGAATGAGACGGCCTTTTCGCGAACAAAGGAATAAGGGCTTCGAGCGCGCGGGTGATGGGATCGCGCATGGCTTCAATCTCGCTCTTCACGCGGCTTCGGGCGCGTCCAGTGCAGCGACCATGACGATCCCGCGTCGTCGTCGCGGAACAGGTTCGCGCGGATCGGCTGTGGCAAGGCGGGGTCGTCGAGCAGCACGGACAGATACTCGCCGGCCTTGTCGCCGGTACGTTTCCACGCCGCGCCGATCTCCGGGCCGTCGTCGGCCCCGTGATGGACGCGGTAGTCCGGCGCGTTCTCCGCGTCGGAATGCTCGGCCGGAGCGATGGTGAGTTCGCGGTAGAGGGTCAGGGTGTGAACGCGCCCAGTGAAGCCGGAAGCCTCGCGCGCGAATTGACCGATCTGGGGCATGTCTAGTCTCTGTGCGGTGGCGTTGGGAAATCCGTCGGCGGGCACCGCTCCCGCCATCGGGAAGCGGTCAGCGGGTCGGCGCCAGCCAGACGAAGCGGCCGCGGCCGTCCTCGTCGGTCCAGAGCGCCAGCGCGCGGCCGACGACGGCGCTCGCTGGAAGCGGGCCGAAATAGCGGCCGTCCAGGCTGTCGCGGACGCCGCTGTTCATGAGGAAGAGTTCGCCGTGCGCGATGACGCGGCAGCCCTGCCAGACGGGCAGCTCGCGGCCTATCCGGTCGCGGTCGAGCGCAGCGCCCATCGCCACACGGTCAACGGTGATGGCGCGGCCGATCCGGCAAACCAGCTGGCCGGGAAGACCGGCGACACGCTTCAGGAGCGGCACGCCGTCGCCGATATAGCCGCGCTGGACCATGAAGGCGGCGAGCGGTTTGGGCGGCATGACCGCGACCAGCTCGGGTGTGGTCAGGCGGTCGGCCGGCTCGATCGCATAGAAGCCGATCGGCGCGCTCGCCGTGGCGTTCCAGAGCAGTTTCATCGGCATGTCGACGGCGATGGGCACGGCGATGGCGACGACGGCGAGCAGTGCGACGCCGAGGATGCGGCGGCGGCTCATGGCTCGATCCTCCGGCGGCCGATCCACGCGGCATGGCGCTCGGGCGTGTAGGCGTTCGGCTCCAGCCCGGCGCTGAGCCGGTTATGGACGTGTCGCCAATGATCGGGCGATGCGTCGGCCGGATCGACGCTGAGCGCTTCCACGGCGTCGATCGCGACAAGCGCGCGCTGGACCTTGGGCCAGCCGTCGAGCCTGAGCAGGATGTCACCGCCAGGGCGGACGAAGGGCAGCGTCTGGAACGGCTCGCCGTGCCGGATGGCCCGCACGATGTCGATGCGCGAGATGACGGTGCCATGGTCGCCGGCCGCCCAGCGGACGAAGGCAAAGAGACTACCGGGCGCAAAGCCGACGACGCTGCGGCGTCGGTCGAGGATCTGTTCGTAGCTCTTGTGGCCGAATTTGATCCAATGCTCGATCCGGCGTTTCTCGAAGGTCAGCTCGACCAGCGTTGTGAAGGGCGCAGTCCCGTCCGGCTGCGGACGGCCGTGCGCGTGGCGCGATGCCTTGCCGCTCATGAGCGCCGCCCTCCGTTGCTGTCGGATGGGTCAGGCGTGAACAGGTCGCGCAGCACGTCGGCGACGGACCTTGCGGCACTGGCACCACGCCTCGCGTGCGCGTGCGCCTCAGAAGAAAAGTTAGATTCTCTGTTAGACTCTAAGTTAGCGGTCGGATTCCGCTTGGTAGGCCAAAGGCTTAACTGCGGTTCGTGCGCCCGAAGTCCCGATACTGCTGCGCCCGAAGTCCCGATACCCTTTGCGCCCGAAGTCACGAGCATTTCCACACCCTTTTCAACAGGCACTGTGGACGTTCCGAGAGGCCGGATTTGCAGCAGCTCGCGACGGCCCTCGCGGTAGATTTCGAGGCGGTATCCGAGCAGCGATTGCTTCGCGGCGATGCGGCGCAGGTCGAGCGCGAAATCCGAAATCCGCGCCATGGAGCCGGATTTCTGATGAAGGTGCGTGACTTCGAACAGCCAGCCGTGCGGCTGGTGGCCGGCGTGTTTGCGGGCGACGCGATAGAGCCAGCGTTCGATGCCGCCGGTCAGCCGGAAGTAAGCGGGGTCGATCGCGAGCACGAGCGAGCGGTCGGTGACGCCGCGATAGAACCAGTCCGGCAGGACGAATTCCATGCCCTCGACACGGCCGTCGTGGGTGGTCAGTTCCTCCCATTCGTTGATCCAGGAGAATTGATGCCGCCGCCAATGCTCGCCCTGCCGGATCGTCGTGCGGATGGATGTCGATTGCAGGCGGATGAGAGCATTCTTCAGCAGCCGGTATTCGCGGGCGCCGGTGCCGCGGCCGACCGACATGAGGAGCTGGTAGGGCGTGAAGCGGAAGAAGCGCGACGTGGTGAGGCCGTTGTTCTCGGCCGCGACGATCTGCGAGGCGGCCCAAATCAGCACGTCGGCGTCCCAGATGGTCGCTATGCCGTAGTCCGCCATGCCGAACACCTCGACGCGAACGCCGGCGGATTCGTAGAGGATCGGCGCTGTCCGCTTCGCCTTGGCGAGCGAGAAGAACGGCCGTTCCATCAGGTCGCGTTGATCGCGGGGCGGCGCATCGCCAGTCGCGACCACGAAGGGGGCGAGGCGGGCGCGTTCGCTGGCCTCGTGGCCTTGCGCAGCGGCGGGGCTATGATCGTCGTCGCGCAGCATTCAGCACTCACCCCGCTCTTGCGGCGTCAGAGGGCGGGCCGGAAAGACCGTGCCGGCGTTAGGGTCGCGAGTGGATTTGCGGGTGCCGATTTCGGTCCAGGCTTCGAGATCGCGCACGGTGTAGAGGACGCGGCCGCCGACCTTGCGATAGGTCGGCCCGGTGCCGTGGGTGCGATGCTTCTCAAGAGTGCGGATGGAAATGCCGAGGAAGCGCGCGGCCTCCTGTGTGCGCAGCAGACGCGGCGGCATCTCCGCGTTCGGGCGGATGGCCATAGATCACCTCTGGTTCGTCGGTTGATGCGCGCTGCCGTCGTGGCGGCGGGCTATGTCGAACCATGGCGAGGGATCGGCGGCGGGTAGCGTGCCGCATTTGCGCCTATGCGCAGGCGGCACCCCTATATGATCTTGCGTGGAAGTGCGCGGCGTCAGGGCCAGCGCTGCGCAGTCTGGCGATTACCCCGGCTTGCTGGATTCTTTCAGCAGATCGCTAGGATCGATCTCAAGGGCATCGGCGATCTGGCCAAGAACGGTTACACTGGCGGAAACGTCGCCGCGTTCTATGGCGCCGATATAACGCATACTCAGGCCCGCACGGTCGGCGAGTTCTTCCTGCGTCAGTTTCTTATCATGACGTGCCCGACGCAGGTTCCTCGCCATGACCTCTTTGAGATCCATGACCTGAGGGGAACCAGCATAGGAACGATCATTCTAGGAACGATCATTCCTATTCGTGTCGAGCCATGCTATTCGTTCTAATTGCTGGAAGCGCTCTGTCGCGCCCACGTCGATACGCCGACAAGGGAAGATTTCATGAAACATCGGCTCCAGCTCGATCCAGATGTCGATGATGAAGCTCCTACGGGTCCCGATGTAACGGCCTATGACGAACAGCATTACGTCACCTATCTGCGCCTGCTGGATGCGAGCCGCGACGGTGCGGATTGGCGAGAAGTGGCGCGGATCGTCCTGCACCGTGATCCTGTCGCCGAGGAAACGCGCAGCAGGCATTGCTGGGAAACTCATCTAGCCCGTGCGCAATGGCTGTCGAAAGCAGGCTACCGGCGCATTCTGGAACAGGCCGTTGCCAGCGCCATGCATGGCCGCGGAATGTCATTCCTTCGGTGATTTGATCGGATAGCGAAGCAGCAGCCGATAGCCTCCGCGCATCATTTTGATGCCGTGGGCGACAAGGCGACGGGCCTTGTTCTTTTGCGGTCCGATCTCCCAATCCTCTTTCGTGCCCTCAAATCCGAGTAGCACTTCGGCAATGGCGCGATAACTCTCGCCGCGCTGCCGCGCGTCTAGCGCGCGCAATGACAGGATATGCCCCTGTCGAAGTTGGGCCGGCATCGCGCGGAAATCGCGGCCCGGTGGGCGGCCATTGATTGCGCGCCAAAAACGGCGAGCAGCATGGGCGCGCAGTTCCATGAAGGAATCCATCGGCAGGGACGCGGCGTAGAAGGCGGCAGCGTCGGGAACGGCTTGCGGGAGCCAGAACTGGTGGGCAACGCCATCGACCTGCCAAATGCCGTGCCAGCCATCGGATGCTTGACGCAAATCGAGGCCATCGAGATGCGCCAGCGTCACGATCGGCTCCGTATCGTCATGCCGATGCTGGACTGGAGAGAGCAGCACGGCTTGCGGCTGAAGGCTCGGAATCCAGAATAGAGATTGCTGATCGGATGGAGTTTCAGGGTCGGTCGGAAAATCGCAACCCCCAGCGCTGCCCGAAAGCTTCCAGACGCTCCGGGTCTAGCTCACTTGATCCAGCTATGATCTGAAACTCGCGACGATAATCGTCGTGGCGACGAAGATATTCCCAAGCGAAACCGGCAGCGGGTATGCCCTTGGCATATTGATAAGCCGCCGGTGAACGCCAGTCGATGTTCAGCATGGCGTTACCCTCTCTATGCCGAACACGCAGAACAATGCCCGGATAAAGAGCGTCCGATATAATTCGAAATAGTTGTAGCCGCGCTATCCAGATAAATGGAGCGGGTAACGCGATCAATCTCTAGGTTATTTTCTTCTTAACAATGCTTACGTGTTTCTGCGAGCCGGGCATAGCCCGGCGAGCGCGGCCATGTTCGGCGCGTGGCCGCACCGCCGATCCGCAATGCCGGATCGGCGCGAAATTTTTCGGCTCTGCTCGGCCGAGGAAAGGCAGGACCGCCGGAGTCGCGGCCCTGTCGCGTTCGGGGTCAATGGCCCTTCAAGCGCTGCATTCCTTCCGCCAGCGTCCAGAGCGCGCGATTGAGCGTCACATTCTGGTCGATGCCGTTGATGGCGCGGGTCTGGCTGCGGCGAATGCGGCCTTCGGCATTCTCCTTGCGGCCTTGCAACCCGCCCTTGGTCAAATGCTCCTGAATGACGTTGAACGTGCTCCAGAGGCTCCCGCCCATATCCTCGCGGCGGCGCGGCTCGATGATCTGTTCCGGGCGCAGAGGGCTTTCCTCCTCGCCATAGCGGGCAACAAGGCTCGACTTGGCCAGCACACGGCGCTCGTCTGCTGAAATGCGGATTTCCTTCATGGTCTCGCTCGCGTCGATGAGGCGCGGGAAGTCTTCCGCAACGGTGAAGACACCTTCAATGATCTGGTCCTGAATGCCGCCCTTGTGGGGCACGCGGATTTCCTCAAACCGCTCGCCCGCGATCATGCTGTTGGTGCAGACGAAACGGAGCATCCCGGCGAACATCTGATAGGCGCTGGTCCCGTCATGGCTGTTGACGATGATGACTTCCGCCGCCTCCGGCTTGCCGATACCGCCATCCCGGCGCAAACGCAGCATGTGCTTGGCGTGGCCGTGGCGCGAACTATCGCGCGGAACCGACTGCACGGCGAAGAACGGGAACCATCCTTCCCGGCGCAGACCCTCCACGATGTCGATGGTGGGGACATAGACGTAACGCTCGGAACGGCTCTCATGGGCTTCGCTGGCGAAGATCGACGGGACATGCCGATAAAGCGCCTCGTTATCCAGCGGCTCGCGCCCGCTGATCTGGTGGGCGTTGCGGCCGAACCGGGTGGCAAGCTGATGATACATGGTCTTTCTCCTCATGGGCTTGGGTTGGAGCGCAGCGCTGCGCTGCAACCCTGCCCGTCGGCGAGACCGGGGGGTGCAAGGTGCAAGGGCGACCGGGACGGAGGGGGATCACCCGGCCTGCACAAGCGGATCGAAGCTCTTGGCGAGAGTGAGAAACATGCATCCGCGCGGAAGGCTGGGGAGACCATCCCGGTCGAGCGCCAGCGATCCCTTGCGCCGCGCCAGGGGGCAGAGTCCCCAAGCAACCGGCGCGGCCGAAGCGGAGCGGAGCGGCGGCCGGGCACAAGGACGGGATCAGGATGTGAAGGCCGATGGGCCTGGCCCTTGTGAATCCTGATCGCCTTTTTGTGGTGCCGGAACGCGAATATGCGAAAGCGCCCCGCCTGCAGCTCGCAGGCGGGGCGCGATAACGACGGTTCAATCGGTGATGATCCGCCCAACGTCGCGTGCGTGCTTCGCTTAGACCGGCTCGACGTGGCCAAGTCGAAACGGGCGCGCGGTCAGGCGATACGCTCCGACCGCCAGTACCCTCCTTGCCTTTGGCGAGCCGCCACGTCCGCGCCGTTACAAGCGTGCCGCGTGCGGTGCGATAGTAGGGGACGGCGAGACGGATGGCATCGCCGTCGGGGTGCCACGCCGCGATGACGGTCACGCCATCGCCAAATTCGACCGGGCTCCGCATTCCCATCGTCCTCGACGGTGACGCGGCCTCTGCGAAAGGCGTGGCTATGAGGGAACAGGAACCGCATATGTCCGCCACCTCGCTAGTCATCTCGGAGTTCGAAGATCGCGCCGGATGACGATTTGACAAGGGGGCGTTGCGGGGTCTCCCCGCTGAAGGGGGCGGACGAGACCTTGGCTCGGCCGCTAGGGGAAGCCTTTCCCCTCCCTCCGCATCTTGCTCATGCGTCTATGAGCGAAACCTGGAAACTTGCTCATACATAGATGAGCGATGTTAATTGCTTTGCTCATATATATATGTTAGATAATGCCAGAAATGGACACATATATATGAGCGAAAAGCAAGCTAAACTCGCCAGAAAGAACCTCGACAAGCGGCTTACTCCCCTGCGGGCCGAGCGCATTTTGACGCCTTCTCGCGGTTGGACGAAAGCGATTCGGGAGGCCCTGAGCATGACGACGCGCCAGCTCGCGGAGCGTATGAGCGTGGCTCCATCCCGCGTGTCCGCGATCGAGAAGGCAGAGGCCACGGGCGCGATCACCCTCAAGACCTTACGCGAAACGGCCCAAGCGCTGGATTGTCAACTCGTCTATGCCTTTGTCCCGACCAAGCCCCTTGACGACATTCTCTTCGATCAGGCCGAGCGCAAGGTGAGGAGCGAACTTGTGCATCTCAATCATACGATGCGCCTCGAAAATCAGGCGGTGAACGCCGAAGATCTTGAGGGGCAAAAGCGCCGCATCGTCGCTGACTATCTAGCGCATTTCTCGCGCAAGCTGTGGGACAAGGAATGAGCGATCCGCTTTTCGAGGACGACGACGACGCCAACACGCCGCTTGAAGCCGAAGAGCGCGAGCAGCTCATTCCATCCTATATCACCACGCGCGACGAGTTGAACGAAGCGGAGCTTGCCAACATCGCCGACGGCCTTCGCTGGGTCGGCCGGCGAAAGCGCAACGTGCTGGACCAGGACTTTTTGAACGAGTTGCACAAGCGGATGTATGGGGATGTCTGGAAGTGGGCCGGCACCTATCGCACGACGGCGCGCAACATCGGCATTGAAGCCTATCGCATCGGGGTCGAGTATTATCAGGCGATCGACGATGCGAAATATTGGGTCGAGCACTCCACGTTTCCGCCGGATGAAATCGCCATCCGTTTCAGCCATCGGGTTGTTGCGATCCACCCATACCCCAACGGGAACGGCCGCTTCTCGCGCATGATCGGCGATCTGCTCGCGGCCGAACTCGGTCAGCCGCGCTTCACGTGGGGGCAGATCAATCTCGTCGATCCGTCCGAAACCCGGAAGGCGTATATCGCGGCGCTCAAGGCCGCCGATGCGGCCGACTACGGCCCCTTGCTCGCGTTCGCTCGCACATGAAAGTCTTGCAGGGAGCTAGGTTTGCGGCCGGCCGCTTAACCTTTACCCTGAAACGGCACGACCCCGGATGAGATCATTAAGCAGACGCAACCCTGTCGGCCCCGCCGAGGATGTTACGGTGCCCGAATCTCGAGAAAAGTAATTGTCTGGTTCAGGCGAAAAGCAACCCGTCACTGAGCCATCCATCAACCCCTCCCGTTGCTAAATCATGAAAGCTTGCTATCATGATTTCATGAAACGCGGAGGGGCCGATGCGGGCGACGACACCGGACGGAGAAGAAAGCCTTCAAATCACGGTCCCAAGCGTGACGAAGAAAAGCCTCAAAATTCGCGCTGCTGAGAGCGGAGATCCCATGAGGGTCATCGTTCTTCGGGCTTTGGCGAAGGCCGGTATTCAAGTGCCGGATGAGGAGTTGCAGGACCGGAGGAAGAATAAGTGATTCAGGGCGCGGTAGCCGGTGAACGTACCCAGGCCGGGCCGATGACGGAACCGACAGGCCCCGACGCGTCGGTGGTCGATCTGTTCTGCGGGGCGGGCGGCCTGTCTCATGGCTTTTATCAGGAAGGCTTCAGGATCGTTGGCGGCGTCGATTTCGATGAAAACTGCCGATACGCCTTCGAGGCGAACAACGACGCGCCGTTTATTCGACGGGATGTTGCAAAGCTTAAAGCACGCGAAATCGAGGGTTTGTTCCTACCTGGTCAGCGACGCGTCCTTATCGGCTGCGCGCCCTGTCAGCCCTTCTCGACCTACAACCAGAAAAACGATGATCCAAAGTGGGAGTTGCTCTCCCAATTCGCCAAGCTGATCGACCAGGTGCGTCCTGACGTCGTATCCATGGAGAACGTTCCCCGCTTGTTGGAATTCAAGGGCGGGAAGCTCTTCACGGACTTCGTCGCAACGCTGCGCAACGCCGAGTATGATGTCGTCTGGAAGGTCTTATATGGCCCAGATTTTGGGATGGCCCAGACTAGGTCCCGGCTAGTTCTCCTAGCCTCAAGGCTCGGAAAAATTGAGTTGCCCGTCCCGACCCATACCGACGGCTACCGGACTGTCAGAGATGAAATCGGGGATTTGCCGGCGCTCTCACACGGCATGATCGACCCCACCGACCATCTGCATTGCGCAAGCCGGCTGTCCGAAATCAACGTCCAGCGCCTGGAAGCGTCAAAGCCCGGCGGCACTTGGCGCGATTGGCCCACGGAGCTTGTCGCCCGCTGCCATACAATGACGACGGGCAAAGGGTACTCGTCGGTGTATGGGCGGATGGCATGGGATTCGCCGTCACCAACGATCACCACGCAGTTCTTCGGCTTCGGAAACGGCCGGTTCGGACATCCCGAACAGAAGCGTGCCCTCTCATTGCGCGAAGGTGCGATGTTACAAGGCTTCCCTCGTGACTACGAGTTTGTCCCCCCAGGCGATCGCATTCACTTCAAGGCCGTCGGGCGCCTTATAGGCAACGCGGTCCCTGTAAAGCTTGCGAATGCAATCGCGAAAGCTGTCAAATCACATCTGGGGCAGTACAAATGACCACTCCTCGCAAGCTTGTCATGCGTATTAGCCTCAATGCTCTCGAACACTTAGGGATCAATCTATACAGCAACATCCCTGCTGTTCTGTCAGAAGTCGTTGCTAATGCTTGGGACGCTGACGCGGAAGTGGTCACCGTCATAATCGACAAGCTCGCGGAAACGATCACGATTGAGGACGACGGAACCGGGATGGACCGGGATGGCGTAATCGATCGCTTTCTGACCGTTGGCTTCAAGCGCCGGGATGAACTCGGAGAGGAAACGGCATACGGGCGTCGGCCGATGGGACGCAAGGGGATCGGAAAACTTTCAATCTTTTCGATTGCCCAAGTCGCTGAAGTATACACCACCGTCAACGGCCAGAACACCGCCTTCAGCATGGACCGGGAGGTAATCAGGAAGGCAATTTCCGGCAAAGGTCAGCAGGAATATGAACCGACTGAATTGACGACATGGCCTGCTGGCCTGACGAAGGGCACCAGGATCGTTTTGTCAAAAATCTCGAAGTCATTGTCGGGAATGACCGTGGAGGGCCTGAAACGCAGGGTGGCCCGCCGCTTCTCGGTAATCGGGCCAAAGTACAATTTTAAAGTCATTGTGAACGACAGTGAGATCGGCCCAGAAGATCGCGCTTACCACAACTCCCTTCAGTATATATGGACCTACGGCGACCAGACTGAATTCGTTAGCCAGTGCAAGAAGCTTGAGCGGCCGGCAGAGGCGCGCTTAGCAAACATATCGGATGAATTGAAGAAGGCCGGCCTGACTCTCACGGGATGGCTTGGTAGCGTGGCGAAGCCGGACCAACTGAAGGACGAAGAAGGCGACAATCTAAACCGCTTGGCGATCTTCATGCGCGGTAAGATGGCGCAAGAGGATATTCTGGACGAATTTGGACAGAAGGAAATCTATGCTGACTATCTCATCGGCGAGCTTCATTGCGAAGAGTTGGATTTGGACGATCATGGCGATATCGCCACCAGTAGCCGCCAATCTCTGAAAGAAGACGATCCAAGATTTGAAGCTCTGCGGAAAATCGTACTTTCAGAACTGCGATATATAGCAAGCAAATGGAGTGATTGGAGGCGATCAGATGGGGCGAAGGCTGCGGCTGGCGTTCCTGCCGTGGCTACGTGGCTCAACGGTCTGCAGGGCGACACGAAGAAGAAGGCTGAGCGCTGGATCGGGCGCCTGAACACGATTAGAGCGAACGATGAAGGCGATAGGCGCGAGCTGCTGAAAGCATCAATCCTCGCTTTTGAAAGCTATCGTCGACGCGAGGACCTGGATCGGCTGGATACGATCAGCGACTCGAATCTCGCTGAAATACTGCCGATTTTCGAAAGCATCGACGACCTGGAAGTCAGTTATTATGGCCAGATCGTTCGAGGGCGCGTGAAAGTTATCGAGACCCTTCAGAAGAAGGTCAGCGACAACGAGAAGGAAAAGCTCCTCCAAGCATACGTATTTGAACACCTGTGGCTATTGGATCCTTCTTGGGAGCGAGCAAAAGGAAGCGAACATGTGGAGACGCTTGTTCAGACATATCTTGCTTCCAATACCGCGTCTCTGACGGCAAAAGAAAAGAAGGGCCGGATCGATATCGGCTATCGCACCGCTACAGGCAAGCACATCATTGTTGAAATGAAACGTGCTGATGTCGCAACTCCGCTTGATATTCTTGTAGCTCAAGTCCGGAAATATCGCGATGGTGCGAGAAAGGTTCTGGCGACTACTCAAAACAAAGGGTGGCCAATCGAGATTGTCTGCCTCGTCGGCAAAGCGCCGCCAGAATATTACGATGTAGACGGCACTGGCCCACAAGGCGTTGAATTAGCATTAGCCGGCGTAAATGCGCGGATTGTATTCTACAATCAGTTGCTTGAAAATGCCCAACGCTCCTATGCGGACTATCTAGAAGCGCATGAGAAGCTGGATAATCTTTGGGGTGTTTTTAACGCCATAGATGACTTCTCTGTAACTAAAGCTTGAGATTTGGGCGGCAACGTCGTTTATTTTTGCCCGCCTTGTTCGCGAAACATGTGCGTCCGCTGATCCGAACCCGTTTGTAGGAGGTTGAAGATGACGCACATCTTCACGACACTGCGTCATCCTCTGGAGAAGCTTCTTGAGGCCGAGCACTTCTTAGCGCGCATGACGCGGGCTGACGGGATTGTTTTTCAGTTCGAACTTAACGCCTTCCTATCAGCCTGCCGCAGCGTGACCTTCCTCCTGCAGTCCTCTTTTTCGGACGTTCCCGGCTTCTCCGAATGGTATAAGCAGCGCCGGGCGGAAATGTCCGCCGATAAGGCGATGGGATTCTTCCTAAAACTGCGAAACCTTTCCCAGAAGGCCGGTCCCGTCTCCTATGTGGGCGCGGCCCTTCTCGGTGGCGGTTGGACCTACAGATTTACTCATGGCGCAGAGCGCGTGCCAGAAGTGCTGCGAGGTAAGGACATCGGTAGCTGCTGTGCCGAGCAACTTCGTAAAGTTGCAGGCGTGGTTGCCGATTGCGCAGGTACTTTCCCGTTCGAGTCTTGTCCCGTCGAGGCTTTCACCGTCGAAGGAATGGCCCACCTCGGATACACTATAGAGGATGCGGAGAGGGCGATCGGTTTGCCTGCGGGATATAGCGACGTGTCTGGCTTCGGCCCGGACGTGAAGTTGCACTACCTAAAGCGCGAGCTTGAGCCCCTCGACCGGACGACCCTCATGCGCATGACTGCCGGCGAATTCAGGTGTGGGGCTGAACAGTTGGTGTTCCCGGAACCACAAGGAAGCGATCTGGTCGACGATATGGCCGCGCTCGTCGATCCAAAGGGTCCCGACGGCAACGATACGCGAACAATTTTTATTAGGGCCGTCGCGGCGCGTATTGAGCGCCAAAACTTGGACGGCGCCTGATCCTCGGATTTCGTGCGACCGACGCCTATCACTTTGAGCGGGGTGACCGCAGCGCCGTCGCGCGAAAAGCATAAGAGCCGATTTGGAGGGTAAGATTGCCGCAGCGTGTGATTGTAGACAGTAACATGCTTCAAGAGCGGGCTTTACGCGCATATTTTCTGGAAGCGCCTGACAACTTTGTTGTACTGCCGGATTTTCTTTGGGCCGAAATCTACAAGCAGCAATCGATCGCGGGCCTGGCGGCCGCCTTCTCGGTGATCCGTGACTTTCCGGATCGCCTCGTTGGCTTGCGATCGGCGGGCGAGTTGGCGATCCTTGATCCCAGAGGCGCTGATTTGGTCGAGCGAATGCTCTACCAGAATGTCCCCGAAAAGATGCGATCGACCTTCGAGGCCGTGGCCCTCGCTGAACAGGGCACGCCTTGGGTCTTGGAACAGTTGGTGGAGCGTTGGTCCGCCGCCTCCGCGCACATGGATGGAATGCTTGAGGGCGCGGTCGATATTGTCCAATCGCTTCCCGAAGTTGCAGACATCTTTACCGCTGAAGAGAAGCGACTCTGTAGAACGAGCTACAAATATACCCCGGCCATGATGGAGAAAATCTTCGGCGCCGCCGAGCAGCTCTACGAAGAATTCATAAAGGGCTACGAGGTGTCGGCGGGGCATGTGTCGCCGCGCCACTACTACGACGCTTATCTCTATCGGCACGGGCTAGCAATCATCATCTATTCGTTGTGGTGGATCCGGAACGGTAGCCAGCTTCCCAAGCGCCTCGATAAGGCGCGAAACGATTTCATTGATCTCAGCTTTGCGATTTACGCGACCTACTTCGACGGCTTTCTAACGCAGGATACGAAGGCCCACTGGATGTATTCAAATTTACACGGTGCGTTGAAGGCCCTCGGCGCGCGACATTTGGGTGAATAAGGCACTCCTGCAGTATCTTCGCAGCTGGCCGGTTGTTTCAGCTGAACCACCCGATGATGAGTAAGCGCCCGGCCGTAGGGGCCTCCTCGGACGGCAGGTGCGCCGCTGTTATTAAGCAAAAGAGGCGGAATTTTGTTTGAAACACCCAAGCAAATCTTAACACAAAGCAAATTCGCAGCCGCTCTGGACACTCAACTGCAGCGCGATTACAGGATTTTCAGTAGGGCTATACAAGAGGGCGTCGCTCAGACGGACTACGGCAATGGCAAAAGCAACGTTAGACACCAAAAAACTGACACCCTTTCTTGCGCCGGCCTTGTTGGACAGCGCCGACAAATCCGCTGACGCGGTCCTGCTTGATAAGCTCGGTAAGGCGGCGAAGGCGAAGATTAAAGGGGCCGATGGCGTCACCCGTCGGGTGATCAGCGACAGCGATGATCAGGTGCGCGACTTCTATCTGCGGACCATCATCTACGAAGAGGTGCGTTCGCCGGCATGGGCTCCGGCGAACGCTCTAATCGACAAGACTCACCAGCTCATCATCATTGCCGTTCAAGGCGCGCGGGCGGCCCTGAACGCCTCGGACGGCGCGATGCGTGACCGCATTTTGAAGGGGTTGAAACCGGCCCGGCCCGTGCCGCGTGCCGTCATCGAACCCTTTGTCGGCGATGAAGCGTCGGTCCTGCATCTTAGCGGCGTCCACACCCCGACTGCGGTCAAGCCGAACAGCAAGTCGTTGACTGGGTCGGCTCTGGAACATGCCTTAGATCCACTCGGCGACCAGACCTTCATCCTTTCAGCTGTCCGAAGCCGGCCGGGTGTCAAGGGGCTTACGGACGCAAAGAATCGTCCGGCCTCGATTGGCGCCGCTCCCGGCGGCGGGCGGATTTGGGTCGGACGCCAGAAGTCTCTGGACGAGTTTGTGGAGACGATGGAGCGCGTCTTCCTCCACGCGCAAACAGCGTCCGCCTCGCCGCGCTTTGCAATGCTGGCTCAGCAGATCACCGATATCTCGGCCGTGCAGGACGCCTACGAGATCAGCCTGACGCCCAAGGATCTTCTGTCTGAAGACGTAATCGATCCGACCGACTACGCCTTCGCCCGTAAATGGGCCTATGACGCCGCCTTCGAAGTAGTCCTCCCAGCCAAAGGAGCTGTGCCAGGGCTCTCGTTCGCGGTCGAATGCACCCTTCTGGGTGTAGCTCTTGGTCAGGCAGACATCGAGGTGACCTTTACCGACGGTGTGGTAGGTCTCGCCTTGACTTGGAAGAACCCTGCGACGGCCACCACGACGGACCACGAAGAGTGCCGACGCGCGCTGACCGATGTGGACATGATCAAGATCCACTACGAGAGCGGCCATGCGATTGCGCAGGGCCGTTGCTACTCCAGCCAGTACACGGATCAGCCGTTTGATTGGACGTTCCAATCTTTCCACGGCTTCGATGTGGAGAAGGAGAAGCCAGCTCTCGCTAAAGGACAGTCGCTGGCGAGCGCGATCGGCGTGGGCGGGGACAACTCGTTGTTCGCATTCGTCTTGGAAAAGCTGTTCGTCGACCCCGCTGGAAAGCCGGTAGGTTGGCTCGCGTGCGACGATGGATCAATGGAACTGGCCGACTTCATCCACCTGGATCCCACGAAGAAGGTCGTCACTCTGGTCCATGTGAAGGCCTCCGGCAGTGCGAAGGCCAACCGCCAGGCCTCGGTCTCTGATTTCGAGATTGTCGTCTCTCAAGCCGTTAAAAACCTGCGCCACCTTGAGCGGCGCCCCCTCGGGACGGAGTTGACCAAGGGAAAGGGCAAGAAGATCGGGTCGGCTGTGTGGAAGGATGGCGTCCGTCAGAAGAACCGCGACGATTTTCTCAAAGCCATCGAACAGCTTCCTGATCGTTACAAGAAAGTCGCCGTGGTAGTCCAGCCTCGGCTGACGCAGTCCGAAGTCACAGCCTGTGACACCCTTGCCAAGGGCAATAACAGGTTGCTCCGGATGAAGCAGCTGAGCACGTTGCTCTTGGCATCTCGTCTCTCAGCCATGGCCTGTGGCGCCCAGCTGCACGCCGTGGTGGACGCTTAGTTGGCGAAGTGCCATTACTAACGTCCGCCAAAGGCGGTGATATATCGAATGGTGGAGAGGGCTGCGGTTCTCAGCGCAGAAGCGACATCAAATGCTCGCTGGTCTCGATAGATGGCGAAGGTTGTGTTGTTCGGAAACGCTGAAATTTATCAACGAAATCAACAGCGGGCTTTTCGGGACGGTACAGTTGACGGTAGTCTTCGGGGGTGAATTTTTTTATATAATAAATTTCAATATGTTAGAGGTACTACAAACCATCGAGTGGGAGTAGAGGGGAAACGGCGGCAATTGCGTGGTTTCGGCGACGATGTACGTTGCCGTTTTGCGGCCATTTCCTTGTGTCCCTGACCCGCATTGAGCCGCACTGGCCTTCTTTCGAAATTTGTTCTGTCCGATCTGCGTCCGATCCTTGGGCGAGTGAAGCACTGTCGGCGAGCGAGAGGGCCGTGGCGTAGAACTTCGCGCACATAGGCAGGTCGGCGCTCGCGAAGATGGCACTGCGGGCGTTGATGCAGATCAAAAAGAACCCGGCGCTCGCTGCTAGAAGTTCCAGCCGACTGACAACGGGGGCGGCTGTCGATGAATTCTTGGATCGGAGGGAGGCGAGCGATACGATGCTTCCACTGGCGCTCCTCATCGGGCATCCGACCGCGATTGAGACCTCGCTTGAGATCAATCGCGCTTGCGCCGGCGACGACGTTCCGGACGCCGTCGGCAATCCAGTCTCGTATCGCTGATGCGCTCAAAGTGATCGATGCATCGGACGCGCGTTTGATCCGGCTCAAGTCCCATGCAAGGCTGCGTGGCACTTGTTGCCGTCGACGCGAAGAAGATCGAAGTGCGGTCAGGAGCCGGCCGGTCTTTGTTGCGCCGAAGGGATGACGGTCCGACCCGGCCCAAGCCGCCGGGCGTACTGGACGCACGCGAAATCTCATGGAGACAATTATGGGGAAGATTAACGTCGCCTGGCACGAAAGCCACAAGATGCCAGACAATCCCACAGAACAGCAGCGGGCCGAATGGCACCATGGGCATGCCCTCAACTGCAGTTGCCGCAAGGTGACGCCGTCAATCCTCACACTCATCAAATCGCACGGCTACAAGTTGCCGCCGGACGCGCCAGGCTTGGCCGGAACCAAGGCCCTTTCGCCCTAGTCAAAATCCTGTTGACCAGAGACCGACACTCCCACGGCATTCTTCGCGACGCGCCCGATCCCTCACAGGATTATGCTGAACGTCGGCCATTGGTTGCAAATGGAGCGGCCCGAAGCAGTGGCCAAGGAGATCGACCGCTTCTTTGCCGACAAGCAATAAGGCGGCATTGAAGAAGATGTAGACAACTGAGGAGGGAAAGCTCGCAACCGACACCGTTATGATGCTTCTCCCGCCGACGGAATGTTCATGAAGGCTGCCGAAACACGATCGCCAGCCCGGCGGGACCAACTGAAGCCGAGATTGGCGCGCCGACGGCTGACGGCAAGGATCCTAGCTCATGATGCGCGTTGGGTGACGGTACTTTTCGAGGCGCGTCGCGTTAGGCGCACGGCGACGTGGGAAGCATAAATCGTCCGACCGTCCCCGATAGTTGATGAAACGTCAGGAATATTTTTACGGTGATCTTCCCCTTAATATCAATACCGTAGCTTTTTGGCGACCTAAGCGTCGGCTCTTTGCGCTGACAACAAGAAAAAGCCCTGCTAGATCAATCGTCTAGCAGGGTCAAAAGACAATAGAGTGGGAATGATTTCAGGGCGCTAGGCGCCCCACTGTGGCAAGTGCCTGGTCAGGCACTCGCCATTTTACTTTCTGCGCTGGCTAGACGTTAGCCCGCCAGTTCATTTCGAAATGCGCCACACTGCTCGCCAGCGCTGTGGCGGAGCTTTGGTGCCTGGTCGATCAGTGTGTGCGTTGGAGAGGCCTCAACCCGGCTGAAACTCCAACACGTCAATCCCATCGGTATTGGCGATCGCGCACCGCTGGCCGGCGTGGTCGAGCGCGATCGGCGGCGTCGGGTGATCCTGCGCCACGATGCTGCTTTTCTGGACGCCGGAATCGATGCCCAGCCAGCGCCGAGTGATGTCTCCGGTTCTCAGGTCAATCAGTTTCGGATGTTCATACAAGCTGAGCATGTGATGGTCGCCGATGGCCATCATGGTCCCGAGCCGCTCCGGACGGCGGATCATCTTTGGCGTCGCCGGCAGGCTGGGATCGAACAGGCGTAGCTCCGCCGTCCAAGGGTCGGGCTCCTCTTCGTCGCGTTCCAGTCCAACCAGATCCACGGCGAGTTCGCCCATCGCCAGGAAAGCGGCGCTGATGCCGTCGTCCGCCCAGGCGTCGATGTCAAGCCCCTTCACCATCGAGATGACGGGGGTCGGCGATCGCATCGGCAAGATTGTAGAGCCGCACGACATCCATCGGGTGCCACAACCACCTGCGCTCGCAAGGTACTTCCCATCCGGAGAGCCCGAGAGTCGCGAATGAAAACAATCCGCAGGGGTTCGTCCATTTGGGCCAGCCAAGCTCTGGCCCGTTGCAAGATCTTCAATTTCCAGTTGGTTGTAGGCACTTGGACAGTGAACGATCATCTCTCGCCCATCCTCGAGCCGGATCAGCGCGACAGGAAATTCGTAGAGGTCGGCGTGGTGATAGCTGCGATTGATTTCGCGCAGGACCTCGCCCCGGCGCAGGATCAGGCCTTTGGTTCCGAGCCGGGTGTAAATCGCAGAAAACTCGCCGCTCGGCGACGTGACCGAGGCATCGAAAAGGTAGCCGCAGTCAATACGGCTATCCTGGATCTTGCCGTCGAGAGTGAACTGGCGGCCCCCAGCCACCCAATCGACAAGCACGTCACCGTGCCAGACGAGCGAGCGCACGCCCGATACTGATATTCTTGTTTCCCTGACCTCAACCATCCCGATAGCCTCATCGAAACGTTTGACCGGAGCAAGCGAAGGTCAGCAATTTCCAATTGCAGGACTGGTGCTGTTCTTTTTTGGCTCAGAACTCCGCCCATCCTTTCTGCGCAGTGGGAACCGGCTTGGCCGGTTTGACGACCCGGAGCGACGGTTGCGGCCGGCGCACGTGTTTTTCGGCGTGAACCCTGAGCGGTGTCCGCGCGCCAATCTCGAAATGCGCGACGCTGGTCGCAAGTGCCGACGCTTCCTCGGCCAGCGCGTGCGAGGCGGCTGTCGATTCCTCGACCATCGCGGCGTTCTGCTGGGTTACCTGGTCGAGCTGATTGACGGCGTTGTTGATGCCCGAAAGTCCGACCGACTGCTCCTTGGCCGAGTTGGCGATATCGGCGACCAGCACGCTGATCTCGGTCACCTTGCCGGTCAGTACCTCCAGCACCTCGCCGGTCTGGCCGACCAGCCGCACGCCGGCGGCGACGCGTTCGCCCGACGAGGCGATCAGCGTCTTGATCTCGCGTGCCGCATCGGCCGAGCGCAGCGCCAGGCTGCGCACTTCGGCGGCGACCACGGCAAATCCCTTGCCGGCGTCCCCTGCGCGCGCCGCCTCCACCCCAGCATTCAGCGCCAGGAGATTGGTCTGGAAGGCGATCTCGTCGATGACCGAGACGATCTGGCCGATCTGCCTGGCCGAGCTGTCGATCTGGCCCATGGCGACGATCATGTCGCGCATCGCCTGGCTGCTCGACTGGGCGCTGGCCCTGGCATCCTGCGCCACGCTGTCGGCGCGCGTCGCCCCGCTGGTCGTCTGTGCCGTCGCCTCCGAAATCTCGACGAGTGCTGCGGCCGTCTCTTCCAGGCTCGCCGCCTGGTGCTCGGTGCGGCGGGCCAGGTCGTCGGCCGCCTGCACCAGCTGGGCCGAGCCGTCGCGGATCGCACCGGCATTGCCATGGATGCGCCCGACGGCTTCCTCCAGCAGCTCCATGGCGCGGTTGAAGTCGTCCCGGATTTGCGCGTAGTTCGGCGCGTCGAGCTCGTCGATACGGTGGTTCAGGCGGCCCTTGGCCAGCTGGTCGATGGCCTCAGCCAGCGAGGCCAGTGCGGTGCGCTGCTCCCTTTCGGCAGCATCGCGCGCGGCTTCGGCCGAAAGCCGGCGCTGCTCGGCGGTTTCGAGGTAGGTCGAGATCACCAGCTCCATGTCGAACAAGGAGGCCTTGAGCAGGGCGCTCATGGCCTGCCTGGCCCTGGCCAGACCCGGCGCCTGAATGCCGAGCGCCTTCGGCCAGGACTGCTCGAGGATGACCGATACCAGCTCGTCGATGATCAGCGTGTAGCCGCCGACATACCAGCGCGGCTCGAGCCCGATGTCGGCATGGATGCGGCCGATGCGCTGCGCCGATTGGGCATAGTCGTCGCCGAAATCGGCGGTGGCGATGGCCGACCAGTGCTTCATCTGGCGCCCGCCGGCGGCCTGCATCCGCTGTTTGCTGCCGTCACCTAGTCCGAAAAAACGCCGCGCCTCCTCGTAACAGGCGATATGGCCGTAGAAGCTGTCCATCACCTTGGGCAGCGCTGCCTCGATCGCCGGCCGCACTGCGTTCAGCGCGGCGCGCGCCTCGCCATCGAAGCGGACGAAGGCGAGGCGGCGGGCAATTGCGGCGTCCGTGGCGACGGCGTGATCGGACATTTTTCTTTCCTTCGGATGGCGGGCAGTTTTCGGTTGAGCGCTTGCGCGAACCCGCTGCCGGCGAATGCTGTACCGCTCGCTAGGCTCCAAATGGTTCACAATTGGTTTCCGCCAACACATTGAAATCACATGCGAAATAATGACGCGCCAGCGATGGTTGTCGCATCGGTCGGGTACTCGCCATATGCTGGAAGCATCGCGTTGTCGTCCAAGCGTCGATGCCCGACCCGTTGCGCCGTTGGCTTCGGCTGCTTATTTCTGCCAGGCCATGCCCGATCAAGAAGCCGATAGCCCCGGATCCGAACCGCCGCCCGCCAGGGGCGATCTTCGTGCTGCCTACAAGACCGACATCGTCGTCATCGGCGCCGGCCAGGCCGGGCTGTCCACCGCCTACAATCTGAGGAAGCTCGGCCTTCAACCCGGGCGCAATTTCATCGTCCTCGACAAGTCGCCCGAGGCAGGCGGCGCCTGGCAGTATCGCTGGCCGTCGCTGACGCTCTCGACCGTCAACCGCATCCACGACCTGCCCGGCATGCAGTTCGCCGACGTCGTCGAGGAGGGCGCCACCGAGGTCAGGGCGTCGGTCGCGGTGCCGAAGTACTTTGCCGCCTATGAGCGCGAGTTCGACCTGCCGGTCTATCGCCCGGTGACGGTCAAGGTCGTCTGCGACCGTGGCGACAGGCTGCGTGTCGAGACCGATCGCGAGACCTTCTCGGCCCGGGGCATAGTCAACGCCACCGGCACCTGGGAAACGCCCGTCATCCCAGCCTATCCAGGTGCTGAGCGCTTCAAGGGGCGGCAGCTCCACACCCGCGACTACCGCAGCGCCGAGGAGTTTGCCGGCCAACGTGTCGTCATCGTCGGCGGCGGCATTTCAGCGCTGCAGCTGCTCGACGAGATCGCGCGCGTCGCCTCCACGATCTGGGTGACACGGCGCGAGCCGCAGTTCCGCGACCGAGCGTTCACGCCGGACGACGGTCGCGCCGCCGTTGCGATCGTCGAGGACAGGGTGCGGCGAGGTCTCGTCCCAGGCTCGGTCGTCTCGGTCACCGGTATCCCTTGGACGCCGGCCCTCAAGGCCGCCCGCGATCGCGGTGTGCTCAACCGCCTGCCGATGTTCAGCGAGATCACCGAGGACGGCGTGCGCTGGCCCGACGGCAGCGAGCAGCGCATCGACGTCATCTTGTGGAACACCGGCTTCCGCAGCTCGCTCGACCATCTGGCGCCGCTGCAGATTCGCGAGGAGGGTGGCGGCATAGTCATGGCCGGCAAGCTGGCGACACAGGTTTCAAGGGATCCGCGCATCCACCTCGTCGGCTATGGCCCGTCAGCTTCGACAATCGGCGCCAACAGGGCCGGCGGGGCAGCCGCGCGCGAGCTTGCTGCCCATCTCGGGCTCGCCTGACGGGCTCTTGCCTGCCAACATGCCGCATCGATTTGTTTTTTCTTCTGTTGACCTCAATTGCACTTGAGGTTTTATGGGTCGTGTCGGCTCGAAAAATGGAAAGGCCGACATGGACTTCGATCTTGAACAGCCGGCGCCCCTGGCCGGCACGACGACCGCAGCGGTTGCGACCAAGCCCGTCGGCTGGGGCGATCTCTTCAGCGGCAGGCACGGCATCTACACCTTTGCGCTCGCCGGCGGCGTCACCCTGCACGCCGTCAACATATACATCGCAACGACGGCCATGCCGTCGGTCATCGCCGACATCGGCGGGCTCGATTTCTATGCCTGGGCAACGACCCTCTTCGTGGTCGCATCGATCCTCGGCTCGGCGCTGACGGCCAAGCTGCTCAACGGCAGCGGTCCGCGCGGCGCCTATGTGCTGGCCACGTCGATCTTCGCTCTGGGCACGCTCACCTGCACGCTCGCCCCCAGCATGCCGACCATGCTCGTCGGCCGCGCCATCCAGGGACTCGGCGGCGGCTTCCTGTTCGCGCTCGCCTACGCCCTCACCCGCATCGTCCTGCCGGAGCATCTCTGGGCACGGGCCATCGGCCTCACCTCGGCAATGTTTGGCATCGCTACGCTGGTCGGCCCCGCCATCGGCGGCATCTTTGCCGAATATGGTGCATGGCGGCTCGGCTTCGTCTCGTTGCTGCCGTTCTGCGTTGCCTTCGCCATCGTCGCCTTCGTCACCTTGCCGAAGAAGAGTTGGGACACCAACGAACACGTCGCCGTGCCGTTCCTGCAGCTCGTCATGCTGACGGTGGCCGTGCTCGCGGTGTCTGCCGGCAGCCTGTCGGCGCAGTTGGCATGGAACCTCGCCGGGCTCGGCGCCGGCCTTGCTCTTGTCGTGCTGATATCCGGTGTCGATGCACGGGCCGGCGCACGGCTCCTGCCGCGCGGAGCCTTCAATGTCTCGACGCCGCTGGGCGCGCTTTATCTCACCATCGCGCTGTTGATGCTGGCCATACAGCCCGAGATCTTCGTGCCCTACCTGCTGCAGAACCTTCATGGCCAGTCGCCGCTCTGGTCCGGCTACATCGCGGCCGTCATGTCGCTGGGGTGGAGTGTCGCGTCGTTCATGAGTTCGCGCTGGCAGGCGCATGCCGACCGCCTGATGGTGCTCGGTCCGCTGCTCGTGCTGGCCGGCCTCGTGTTGTTTGCGCTGTTCATGCCTATCAACAGCGCCGGCAACCGCTTGCTGCTGCTGCCGATCTGGCTTGGCCTGCTGCCCATCTGTCTTGGCCTGCTACTGGTCGGCTTCGGCATCGGCGTCACCTGGCCGGGGCTCGTCACCCGCATCTTCCAGAACGCTCCGCCCGCCGAGCAGGACCTCGCCGCCGGAGGAATGACGACAGTGCAGCTGTTCTCCATGGCCCTCGGCACCGCCTGCGCCGGCATGGTTGCCAACTTCGCCGGCATCGCCGAACCGGGCGGAGCTGAGGGCGCTGCCAACGCCGCCGTCTGGTTGGGCGCGATCTTCGCCGTCGCTCCCGGGGTCTGTGTGCTGGTGGCGCTTCGCGTCGTGCGCCTCACCGGTCGGAGGGCTGGCCTTCAGCGATATGACGGTGGTCTGGAGCCTGTCGCGCCGCGCGACCGTTGACCGGCCGCTGCGGAGAAGGTCAGCATCCGCCGCCGGGCTAAGCCTGGTCGATAAGAACCTGTTCCAGCCCGGATTCGGGCGCCGAGCAGATGCACAGGATCGTCGCCTCGCCGTCGCCGACCGAGACGTAGCCATGGCCCATGGTCGAATCGATGTAGACGCCGTCGCCGGCGGCGAGCCGTGTCGGCGCATAGTGGTCGGTGTGGATCTCGATCTCGCCGTCGACCACATAGGCGAACTCCTCGCCGACGTGGCGGACCAGCGGGCCGAATTCGTCGAGCGAACGCGCATGGATCCTGGCGATGATCGGCACCATGCGCTTGTTGGTGAGATCGGTGCACAGATAGCGGTAGTCGTAGTTCCGCGTCGCCAGTTGCAGTGTGTTGGTGCCTGACACGATCGAGCGCCGCGTTCGCTCCACACCCTTTGCCGGCTCGACGTTCAGCAGCTCTGTAACAGGGATATCGAGCCCTGTGCATATCTGCAGGATCTTGTCGTAGGTCAGCGACATCAGGTCGTTCTCGACCTTGGACAGCGTCGACAGCGCCAGCCCGGTGCGCTCGCTGACTTCCTGCAGCTTCAGCCCATGGCGTTGGCGCATGGCGCGCAAGCATTCGCTCAGTCGCGGTTGGTGGGTCACATGGCCTCCGGTCTTCGCGGCGTGAGCGGGTTCATTTTCTGAAAATGGCAGGGATTTAGCGTTTACGCAAACGACTTGACGTATCAAAAAAGAAATCTTACCGATTGCATCACAAAAAAGCGGGAACGGCAAAAGTTTTGATTTTTTGCAGGGTAGCTCCTGCGCTGCAGCACGCCCCAGGCGGACTGCCACGGCCACTGTGGGAGGGCAGGACCATGCGTTGCGACAGGCATCAGGACGGCACGGCATCGACGCCAGTCGAGATGCGCTGCGGCAACGTCTTTCCACGCACATCCGGCGCAGCGCCCAGCGCCGCCGGCGATCCAAAAACTGTAAGGGAGTGACCGGCATGACCAAGGCACCGGCCGATTTCGCCGCGCGCATCGATGCGCTGTTTCAGGATTTCACCGGCCCCGGCAGCCCGGGCGCCGTCGTCGCGGTCACCGAAAACGGCAGCGAGATCTTCGCCAACGCCTACGGCCTCGCCAATATCAACAATGCCGTGCCGATGGGGCGCAAGACGATCATCCGGATCGGCTCGCAGACCAAGCAGTTCACCGTCCTGCTGATCCTGATGCTGGAGGCCGAAGGCAAGCTCAGCCTGTCCGACGAGGTGCAGAAGCACCTGCCTTACGTGCCGCGTCTCGAGCAGCCGGTGACGCTCGCGCATCTGGCCTCCAACACTTCGGGTTTCCGCGACCATCTCGAAGCGATGATCTTCGCCGGCCTGTCCATTTTCACGCCCTCCGACCGCCAGACCGGTCGTGACGTCATCGCTCGCCAGGACGCGCTGAACTTCAAGCCCGGCAGCGCCATGACCTACTGCAATGCCGGCTTCTTCATGCTGTCGGAAATCATCGAGCAGATCGAAGGCGCGACCTTCAACGAGGTGCTGCGCAAGCGCATCACCGGCCCGCTCGGTATGGACGACACTTCGCTTCTGATCCGCGACGGCGCGGCGATGAACCGGCTGGCCGCGCACTACACAAAACGTGAGGAGGGTTGGGCCAACCTCAACTGGGGGCTCGATCTCGGCGGCGAGGGCGGCATGATCTCGACCCTCGACGACATGATCGTCTGGCAGCAGAACATGTTCGATCCCAAGGTCGGCACGCCTGAGATGTACGAGCGCATGGGCACGGCTTGCGTCTTCGACAATGGCGCCACCGGCTTCTACGGCCTCGGCCTCGTCACCGACGTCTATCGCGGCCGCCGCGCCGTCGGCCATGGCGGCACGGTTGCCGGCGGCAAGTCGGAATCGACCCGCTTCGTCGATGATGGCTTCGGCGTCGTCATCATCGCCAACAACGACCAGGTCGCCTCCTTCGCGCTCGGCCGGCGCATCGCCGACATCTATTTCGGCGACACGCAGCCGGCGCCGATCGCGCTTGCGCCCGGCCGCTACCGGCAGGAAGGCGGTCCCGACGTCTTCGAAATCGTTGCCAGGGACGGCGTGCCGACCTTCCTCAATTCCGGCGGTGTCGGCGGCTTCGATTTCGGCCATCGGGGCGGCGCCAAGCCCGAGCGCGCCATCACCGACCTGGTGCTCAGCCCGCGCGCCGACGGCAAGGTCGACGGTGTCTTCTGCGGCACGCCGCGCCTCTATGCGCCGCTTCAGGCCACCGCCGTGGCGGCGCGGCCGCTGGCCGGGCGTTATGTCAACAAGGCGCAGGACCTCGAGGTCGAGATTACGGGCGACGCCTCGAAGGGCGAGTTCCGCCTGCGTTCCGGGCTCGGCGCCATGGCAGCCCCCATTGTCGCTGCCGATGCCGACCTGTGGTTCCTGCTCCAGCCCGGCACCGACATGCGGCCCGGCCTGCCGTGGAACGCCACTTTGGCGGTCACAGCAGACGGCTTCGAAATGAACTCCGACCGCATCAAGAAACTGGCCTTCAAGCGAGCCTGATCAACCACTTTACGGCGAGGTCCACCATGTCCCTACGCACTCTCACCCCTGAACAGTTCGACGCGCTGGCGCGTTCCTATCTCAAGCAGGCGACGCTGACGCGCCGCGCCTTCCTCGGTGGCGCCGCAGCGCTCACGGCCACGGCCATGCTCGGCATGCCCGGCAAGGCACTGGCCGAGCAGACCGGTGGCACGTTGCGCGTCGGCCGCTCGGAAGAGCCCGACACGCTCGATCCGCATAAGACCACGCTGTCGGTGTCGTCGACGACGATGGATATGATCTACGAGCCGCTGGCACGCGCCGGATTCGACGGCGAGGTGCTGCCGGGCCTCGCCGAGAGCTGGGCCTTCAGCAATGACAACAAGACGCTGACCTTCAAGCTCAAGCCCGGCGTCAAGTTCCACGACGGCACGCCCTGCGACGCCGAAGCCGTCGCCTGGACCGTCGCGCGCCATCTGGCGCCCGAGGCCGCTTCGCCCAGCGCCTTCTTCCTCGGCCCGCTCGAGCGCGCCGAAGCCGTCGATCCGGTCACCGTCGCCTACCACTTCAAGGAGCCCTTCGTCGCCGTCTGGGTCGGCCTGACGCTCGGCTATTCCGCGCCGATCTCGCGCGCCGCCGCCGAGGCGGCAGGCGACCAGTTCGGCCGCAAGCCGGTCGGCGCAGGTCCGTTCAGGTTCGTGTCCTGGTCGACAGATCGCGGCATGCGCCTCGAGCGCAACGACGACTACGCGCCCGTCGCCGCGCCGGCGCGTGTCGAAGCCGTCGAGCTGTTCCACTATCCCGAGGATTCGACACGCATCGCCGCCTTCGAAACCGGTGAGATCAACGCCATGTATGGCGGTGCCTCGGTGCCGCTCGACAGCGTGCGGCGCCTGCGCGGCAATCCCGATGCCGTCATGCTCGAGCGCCCGGCCCAGATGATGCGGGCGCTGGTGTTCAACCAGAAGCGACCGCCTTTCGACAATCCGAAGGTGCGCCAGGCCTTTGCGCACGCCATCGACCAGAAGCGGCTGATCGCCTTTGCGCTCGACGGCTTCGCCGTGCCGGCGACCTCGCCGATCGCAAGCTCCATCTCAGGCTATTCGCCCAAGACAGCCGAACTGTCCTACGGCTACGATCCCGAAAAGGCCAAGGCGCTTCTGGCCGAAGCCGGCGTCGACAAGGGCCTCAAGGTCAAGCTCGTCGCCAACGACACGCCGGTCATCCGCCGCACCGCCGAGGTGGTCCAGGCGCAGCTGCGCGAGATCGGCGTCGACATCACCATCGAAACCCTGCCGATCGCGCAATGGGCGGCCATCACCGCACAAGGCGGTCAGGACATGGTCATCTCGACCTATTCCTACACCGATGCCGACATCGTCTACCCGGTGCTGCACACCAAGGGCGCGCTCAACCGGGCCTTCCATGAAAATGCCGAACTCGACGGCATGATCGCCGAGCAGCGCGTGACGTCCGATCCGGCGGCAAGGCAAGTCATCCTCGACAAGATCCAGGCCAAGGTCGTCACCGAGGCCTACTGGAAGCCGCTGTTCGAGCCGCTCAACTTTGCCGTCGTCGCCAAGGACGTCGTCGATGCCCGGATGAATCCCGGCGGAGAGCTGCGCGTCGACCTGCTCGGCATGGCCTCGTGACCCGCGCCGACGGATGCTGAGGCTGGTCGTATCGAGGCTGCTCTATGCGGCCGTCATCCTGCTCGGGGTCATCCTTGTTGTGGCCTCGCTGGTCAAGCTCGTGCCGGGCGATCCGGTCGACGTGATTGCCGCCGGCAATCCCGGCATGAGCGTTCAGGACATGGACATGCTGCGCGAGAAGATGGGGCTGACGCGCTCCGTCCCCGAGCAGTTCGTCGCCTATCTCGGCAATGCCGTGCGGGGCGACCTCGGCACCTCGATCCGCCAGGGCGTTCCGGTCACCAGCCTGATCGCCGACCGCCTGCCGGCGACCGGCGAGCTAGCCTTCTGGACGCTGCTTCTGGCCTTCGTCATCGCCATTCCGCTCGGCATCGTCACCGCACTCAGGCGCGACAGCTGGCTGGATTATGCCGGCACCTTCATCGCCGTGCTCGGCGTGTCGATGCCGGGCTTCCTGCTCGCCGTGCTGATGATCCTGTGGTTCTCGATCGAACTGCGCTGGCTGCCCGCTTCGGGTTACCGCGGCTCGGCTCTTGCCAGCATCGGACGCGCCGTCGTCGAACGCGACATCGGCATCTTCTGGAATGCCTTCCGCTATTTCATCCTGCCGTCGATCTCGCTCGCCTTCGTGCTGGTGGCGGTCAATGCGCGGCTGATCCGCTCGGCCATGCTGGAAGTGCTGCAACAGGACTACATCACCTTTGCCGTCGCCAAGGGCGCGCCGCGCCTCACCATCATCCTGCGCCATGCGCTGCGCAACGCGCTGTTGCCCATCGTCACTTTGGCCGGCCTGCAGATGGGCGCTTTGCTGTCGGGTACTGTTGTCATCGAGACGGTCTTCGCCTGGCCCGGCATCGGCCGCCTCGCCGTCGATTCCATCCATGTCCGCGACTATCCGATCATTCAAGCGGTTGTGCTGGTGTCGGCGGCGCTGTTCATCTCGCTCAACCTGATCGTCGACATCCTGTACCGCTTCATCGACCCGAGGGTGCGCAATGACTGAGGCCGTGATCGTCCCCGCTGCAGCGCGGCCTGCCACTGAGCGCCGCTTCCTCGGCAGCCTCGGCCGCAGCGCCAAGGGCCTGACCGGCCTGTTCCTGATCGCCATCGTCGTGCTCTGTGCGCTGTTTGCGAAATCCATCGCCCCGCACGATCATGCCCAGCAAGTCATCGAATGGCGCTACGCCCCTGTTGTCTGGCAGGTGGGCGGCTCGACCACCAATCTGCTCGGCGGCGACAATATGGGCCGCGATATCCTCAGCCGCACCGTCATGGGCGCGCAGGTGTCGATCCAGGTGGCGCTCATCGTTGTCTCGATCGCCCTTGTCGTCGGCTCGACGCTCGGGGCGCTTGCCGGTTATTTCGGCGGCATCGTCGACACCATCATCATGCGCATCGTCGATTTCCAGCTCGCCTTTCCGTTCCTGCTGCTGGCGCTGATCTTCATGGCCGTTCTGGGCGCCGGTTTCACCACGCTGGTCATGGCGCTGGCCTTTGCGCTGTGGATCAATTTCGCCCGCATCGTGCGCAGCGAAACCATGCGCATCCGCACGCTCGATTATGTCGATGCGGCGATCACCATGGGCGTGTCGCAGCTTCGCATCATCTTCACCCACGTCCTGCCCAATGTGCTGCCGGCGGTGCTTGTCGTTGCCACCCTCGACATCGCGCTGGTCATCATCTCGGAGGCAGCGTTGTCCTTCCTTGGCCTCGGCGTCCAGCCGCCCACGGCATCCTGGGGCGTCATGATCTCGGAAGGTCGCGACTTCCTCTACGAGCAGCCATGGATCGTCATTGCGCCCGGCATCGCCGTGCTGATCTCCTCGGTCGGCATCAATCTGTTCGGTGATTTCCTGCGCGACTATTTCGATCCTCGGCTGGAGCGGATGTGACCATGACGGCCTCTCTTTTGCTCTCCGTCCGCGACCTGACCGTCGACTATCCCAGCCGCAGCGGCCCGGTGCGCGCCGTGGCCGGCGTCAGTTTCGACGTCGCGCCCGGCTCGGTGCTCGGCGTCGTCGGCGAAAGCGGGTCGGGGAAATCCTCGATCGGCTATGCGCTGATGGGCCTGACCGACGCGTCGCATGCCATTCTGGGCGGTGCGGTCACCTTCGAAGGCCGCGACCTGCTTGCCATGTCCCGGCGCGACTGGCGCCAGTTGCGCGGCAACCGTATCGCCATGGTGTTCCAGGATGCGATGGCGACGTTGAACCCCGTCATGCCGGTCGGCGACCAGATCGGCGAGGTGTTCCGTTTCCATCGCCCCGACATGTCGCGCAAGGCGATCCGCGCGGCCAGCCTGGAGCTGCTCGAACGCGTTGGCATCCAGGACGCTGGCCGCCGCATCGATGCCTATCCGCATCAATTGTCGGGCGGCATGCGCCAGCGCGTCGTCATCGCTGCGGCGATCGCGCTGAAGCCGGCATTGCTGATCGCCGACGAGCCGACCACCGCGCTCGACGTCACCGTGCAGGCGCAGATCCTCGGGCTGATGCAGGAGTTGAGCCGCGAGCAGGGCATGGCGATGATCCTGGTCAGCCATGACCTCGACGTCGTCGGCGACGTCTGCGAGGACGTCGTGGTGATGAAGGACGGTGTCGTTGTCGAGGCCGGTCATGTCGACGACGTGCTGAGCCATCCGAAACATGCCTACACCATGCAATTGCTCAATGCGCGGCCAAGCTTCGGCGCCGGCCACATGCAGGCGGAGGCCGCCCATGGCTGATGACGTTCTGCTCGAAGTCAGCGGCCTTGTCCGCCATTTCACCCTGTCAGGCCGGCTATTCGAGAAGCCGCGCCAGCTCACCGCCGTCAACGACGTCAGCTTCACCATCCGGCGCGGCGAAGCCTTCGGGCTCGTCGGCGAAAGCGGCTCGGGCAAGTCGACGATCGGCCGCATCATCGCCCGGCTGACCGACCCGAGCGCCGGCGCGGCAACCTTCGACGGCGTCGACTGGCTGGCTTTGCGCGGCAAGGCCCTGCGCGACAAGCGCCGCGACGTGCAGATGGTGTTCCAGAGCCCCTATGCCTCGCTCGATCCGCGCTGGCGCGTGCGCGACATCCTGGCCGAACCGCTCAAATCCTACACCGGCCTCAGGGGCGCGGCGCTTGTGGCGCGCGCGGCCGAACTGATGCAGCAGGTCGGCCTCAACCCGGACTGGATCGAGCGTTTCCCGCACCAGTTCTCCGGCGGCCAGCGCCAGCGCATTGCCATCGCCCGTGCCCTGGCATCGGGGCCGAAGCTCCTGATCGCCGACGAGCCGGTGTCGGCACTCGACGTCTCCAGCCAGGCGCAGGTGCTGCAGCTGTTGCGCAAGATATGCAGCGAACAGGGGCTGGCGATGCTGTTCATTTCACATGACCTGTCGGTCGTCGATCATCTGTGCCAGCGTGTCGGCGTGCTGAACCACGGCGTGCTCGAAGAGGTCGGCGCGACGTCGGAAATCTTCCGCACGCCTGGAACCGATTACACCCGCCGGCTGATCGACGCCGTCCCGGGCAAGAAGCGCCGCGCCGCCGAAAGGGCTGTCCATGCATGACATCGTAATCACCGGCGGGCGCGTCATCGATCCCGAAACCGGGCGCGACGGCATTGCCGACGTCGCCATTTCGGGCGGCCGCATCGCTGCCATCGGTGCCGACCTCGGCCCGGCGCTTGAAGTCATCGACGCAAGCGGCCTGGTCGTTGCCCCCGGCTTCATCGACCTCCATGCGCATGGCCAGTCCGTGCCTGCCGACCGCATGCAGGCCTTCGATGGCGTCACCACCGCGCTCGAACTCGAAGTCGGCGCCTTGCCGGTCGCCGGCTGGTACGAGGCGCAGTCAAGGACCGCGCGCCTGCTCAACTACGGCACCGCGTCAGCCTGGATCTTTGCCCGCAAGGCGGTGATGATCGGACTGGAGCTCAAGCCGGGCGAAGCGCCGATCAGGGTCATGGGCCGCGGCTTCGACGATCCGCGCTGGTCGACGGACGCTGCGACCGAAGCGCAGGCAGACGAGATCGTGGCACGTACCCGCCAGGGCATAGAGGAGGGCGGCCTCGGCATCGGCATTCCCGCCGGCTATGCGCCCGGCGCAGGCGCCAAGGAAATGAGCCTGATCTGCGATCTTGCCGCCGAAACCGACACGCCGACCTATACCCACATCGCACAGATGTCGAACATCGACCCCAAGAGCTCGATCGAGGCCTACGTCACCTTGATCGGACTGGCCGGGGCAACCGGTGCGCATATGCACATCTGCCACCTCAACTCGACCAGCCTTCAGGACGTCGAGCGCGCCGCGGCGATCATCGCCAAAGCGCAGGCGCAAGGGCTCAGGATCACCACCGAAGCCTATCCCTACGGCACCGGCTCGACCGTCGTCAGCGCCGGCTTCTTCGTCGATCCGGCCTTTTCCGCCCGCACCGGCACCGGCTACGACGCCATCGAGCTTGTCGCCACCCATCGCCGCCTCGACGGCATCGACGATCTCAAGCAGGTCAGGCAGGCCGATCCCTCGGCGCTGGTGCTCTGGCACTTCCTCGACACCGAGGACAATCCGCGCCATCGCGCGCTGCTCGACGTCTCCGTCACCTATCCCGGCGGCGCCATCGCCTCCGACGCCATGCCATGGAGCCAGCCCGACGGCACTCCTTACGAAGGCGACGAGTGGCCGCTCGGAGCCGACAAGACGGCGCACCCCAGATCCTCGGGCACCTTCACCCGCTTTCTCAGCCAGTGGGTGCGCGAGCGCGATGCCATCCCGCTTGCCCAGGCGATTGCCAAATGCACGCTCATTCCGGCGCAAATCGTCGAGAGCTGCGCGCCGCTGTTCAGGCGCAAGGGACGGCTGCAGCCGGGCTGCGATGCCGACATCGTCGTCTTCGATCTCGTCACCGTCACCGACCGCGCCACCTTCGCGGAGATGAACCTGCCCGCCCAGGGCATGCGCCACGTGCTGGTCAACGGCCAGGCGGTGATCTCGGACGGTGTCCTCGACCAGGCGGCGGCACCCGGGCGCCCGATCAGGCGGGGTGACCGGTGAGCGTTCCAGTCCTCGTCGTCACCGGCTTTCTCGGTGCCGGCAAGACGACCTTCATCAACCAGTTGCTGCAGCGTGCCGACGGCCGTCGCATCAGCGCCATCGTCAACGACTTCGGCGCCATAAACATCGACGCCGAGCTGATCGCGGATGCCGCCGACACCGTCGTCGGGCTGAAGAACGGCTGCATCTGCTGCTCGTTGCAGGGCGACCTTCTGCGTACCCTCAAGCTGGTGCTGTCCCAGCCCGTCAAGCCGGACCATATCGTCATCGAAGCCAGTGGCGTCGCTGACCCCAGGGGCATCACCGAAACGCTGATGGACCCGATCCTGTGGCACGATATCCGGCTCGATGCTGTCGTTGCCGTGGTCGACGCCGACGAGGTCGCCGCCAATCCGGCCCGCCTTCGCGACGAGCTCTGGCGCGCCCAGGTCGAGGCGGCCGATTTCATCGCCCTGTCCAAGACGAGGGAAAGCTCCGATGAGGCACTGCGGGCGGAACTCGTCTGGCTCAACAAGACGCTGGTCTTCGAAACCGATGGCGATGCCTTGCCGATCGAGGCGCTTTTCGTCATCGACCGGCCGCAGCCGGTACCGGGCCAGGCCAAGGTCGGTGCATCGCGCTTCACCTCGATCGAATGGCAGTCGTCAGGGCCGGTCACGCTCGACCGCTTCCAGGCTGCCATCGACCGGCTTGCGCCCAAGCTCATCCGCGCCAAGGGTATCGTCAGTTTCGTCGAGCGACCGGGGCAGAGCTTCCTGCTGCAACTCGTCGGTCGCCGCGCCACCTTGCGCCCGTTCCCGAAATTCGAGCCCGATTGCCGCCTCGTCCTGATCGCCGAGGCCAGCGTCCTCGACGCCGCGGCGGCGCATGCCGGCCTCGCCGAAATCACTGCCTCTTAATTCGCAAGCGGAGTTATCCATCATGCGTGTGTTCAGTGCCGTCCTTGCGACCGAGACCAATACCTTCTCGCCCATCCCCACCGGCCTCGGCGCCTTCATGAATGGCGGCGACTACTATCCTGCCGGGAAGCATCCGGACCACATGACGCTTTATGGCGGCCAGCTCTGGGCGGCACGCGAACGTGGCCGCCGCGAGGGCTGGACCTTGTTCGAAGGGCTGAGCGCCTCGGCCGAGCCAGGCGGCACGACGACCCGGCACGCTTATGAAACGCTGCGCGACCAGCTGCTCGACGACCTCCGTGCCGTCCTGCCGGTCGACATGGTCTTGATGTCGCTGCACGGCGCCATGGTCGCCGATGGCTATGACGATTGTGAAGGCGACATCCTCGCCCGCATCCGCGCGATCGTCGGCCCAGACACGGTCGTCGGCTGTGAGCTCGATCCGCACTGCCACATGACTTCAGAGATGGTCGACAGCGTCGACATACTCCTGACCTACAAGGAATACCCCCACACCGACGTCTATGAATGCGGCGTTCAGCTCGTCGACCTCTGCCATCGCATCGCCACCGGCCAGATCAAGCCGACGGCGGCTCTCGTCGACACCGGCATGGTCACCTTCATCCGGACCACCACCGAACCCGGGCTCTCGATCATCAACGGCATCCGCGCCTTGGAGCAGAAGGACAAGGTGCTGTCGGTGTCGATCGCGCAAGGTTTCCCCTGGGCCGACGTGCCTGAGATGGGTACACGCGTCGTCGTCTACACAGACGACAACCAGGACCTGGCGCAGTCGCTGGCCCAGCGGCTGGCCAACGATCTTTACGTCATGCGCTCCGAGATCGTGCCGCCGATGCCCTCGATCGACGAGGCGCTCGATCAGGCCCTTGTTGCACCCGCAGGCACGGTCGTCATTGCCGACACCGCCGACAATGCCGGCGGCGGTGCCGCCAGCGACTCGACCTTCTTCCTCGCCCGCATGATCGCGCGCGGCGTCTCGGATGCCGTGATCGGCCCGTTGTGGGATCCGATCGCCGTTCGCCTGGTGTTCGAGGCGGGTGAGGGGGCGGTGCTGCAGCTGCGCGTCGGCGGCAAGGTCGGCCCGCGCTCCGGCGATCCCGTCGATGTCACCTGCCGCGTCAAAGCCCTCAAGCGCGGCCTCGTCATGACCGGCCTCGGCGGCGTACCGTCGCCGATGGGCGATTGCGCCCTGATCGACTGCGGCGGCGTCGAGGTGCTCCTGGCCTCCGAGCGGTCGCAGGCGATCGACACCGACCTGTTCAGCAATATCGGCTGCGACCTCGCCGACAAGCGGATCGTGGTGGTCAAGTCGACGCAGCATTTCCGCGCGTCCTACGAGAAGGTTGCCAGCGCCGTGATCTATGCTGCCTCGGAAGGCACCGTCACCTCCAATCTCGCCAGCTTGCCCTACACCAGGATCAAGCTGCCGAAATGGCCGGTGACCGCGTAGCCGGGCTGGAACAGCGGGGGATTCAGATCGCCCGCTGCAGCTTTTCGTAGCGCTTGATCAGCCGGTCCCGCTTCAGCTTCGATAGCCGCTGGATCCAGAACATGCCGTCCAGTTGGTCGATCTCGTGCTGATGGCAGACGGCGAGCAGGCCCTCCGCTTCCTCGGTGCGCTCGATGCCCTGGAGATCCTGATAGCCGATGCGCACGCGTGCATGCCGCCTGATCTCATCGGTCACACCAGGCATCGAGACGCTGCCTTCGGTGTGGAGCATCGTCTCCTCCGAGGCCGAGAGTATCTGCGGGTTGACGTAGGTCCTGGCACTGCCAGGGCCTTCGAGCTCGAGCACCACCAGGCGCCTGGCGATGCCGATATGCGGGGCGGTGATGCCGATGCCGGGTGCCGCGCGCATCGTGTCGAGCAGGTCGGACGCCAGCGCGCGCAATTCGTCGTCAAAGACCGTCACCGGCGCGGCGACGAGCTTGAGGCGCGGGTCGGGAAATTTCACGATTGGCCGGGTCGTCACGTCAGGTCTCCCTCGGGCAGCGCTCGGCAGCCGCATAGCGCGAAAGTCACCGCGCGGCCAGCGCCGCGTGGCCTTGGAGCAGCGAGCCCGCCTCGCGGCTCAACTGGTCGATCAACAGCCGCACGCCCGGCAACATGCCCCGATGCGCGGCGTAAACCAGCGAAATGTCGAGCCCGGGTCCGGCCCATTCCGGCAGCACCGGCACGGCCAGGCCATGCTCGACCATCCTCCGTCCGACGAATGTCGGCAGCCGCCCGATGCCAAGTCCCGCCTCGATTGCCTCGGCGATGGCACGTACATTGTTGGCCGACATGCGCGGCTTGAACTCAATCTTCGCCGGTTTCTGCGTCGCATGATGCAGCAGCCATTGCTGCGTGTCCGACGGCGAAATCTGCTCGCCGATCAGCGGATAGGATTGGAGCGACTTGGGGTCTGACGGCAGGCCGTGCTCGGCGACCAGCGACGGTGCGGCAAACATCGAGGCTTCGGTGCTGCCGATCTTTCTGGCGATCAGCGTCGAGTCCTTGAGCCTGCCGACCCGGATGGCGAGATCGTAGCCCTCCGCGACCAGGTCGACATAACGGTCGGAGACGTCGATCTCGCAGCGCAGCTTCGGGTTGGCGGCGACGAAGCGCGCGATCAGCCGTCCCAGCCCGGCTTCGACCAGCACTGACGACATCGTCAGCCGCAGCCGCCCCGACGGTTCCGCGACCGCCTGCGCTGCTTCGTCGGCGGCGCGTTGCAAGGCATCAACGATCAGCCGGCCGTGGGTCAGGAACCGCTTGCCCGGCTCGGTCAGCGAGGATCGCCTCGTCGTCCGCGCAATCAGCCTGACGCCGAGATGCTCCTCGAGTTCGGCCACCCTTTTGCTGACGGTTGCCAGCGGCAGTCCCATCGCCCGCGCCGCGGCGGTGAAGCTGCCGGTTTCAGCCACGCGGGTGAAGATCACCACGGCCTCGACCGGCGGCAGCCTTTCATCCCTGGGGGCACCCGCTTCCCCGGGAGCACCCGTTTCCCTGGGAGCGCCCGCTTTATTGTCTCTGATCATGGATAGTCATTCCAGATTCGGCAAATTATCGACCATACAGGGATAATCTATCTTGTCGCCATGAACCAGATGTTTCCCCACTCCTCACCCGAAGCCGGCACGCCGGCACAACCCGCGTCGCTGCTGCTGCTCATCATCTGCGGCGCCCAGTTCCTGGTGGTCATCGATGCCGTCGTCCTCATGGTTGCCGGCCCCGCGCTGGCGCAGGCGTTCGGAGCCACCGAGCGCGACCTGCAATGGGTCTTCAACGCTTATGCCCTGGCATTCGGCGGCTTGCTGCTGCTCGCCGGCAGGGCCGGCGACCGTCTCGGCCACCGCGCCATGTTCGCTGCCGGCGCCGTCGTCTTCGCGCTGTCCTCGCTCATCGGCGCATGCAGCGTCTCGATGCCGATGCTGATTGCCGCCCGCGCCCTGCAAGGTGCGGGTGCCGCCTTGCTCGCCGCCAACTCGCTGGCCCTGCTGACCTTGTATTACCCTTCCGGTCCGGCGCGGCTGCGGGCGCTCGGCCTGTTTGCCTCCTCGGCCACCGTCGGTGTCGCCTCGGGAACTTTGCTCGGCGGCCTGCTCACCAGCACCTTCGGCTGGTCGTCGGCGCTGCTGATCAATGTCCCGCTCGGGCTGGTCATGGCCTGGGCCACAAGGCGCGCCGGCGGCGCGGCCGGCGACGGCCAGGCCCCGGCCGCCCCCATGGACTGGGCCGGAGCCATCACGGCAACCCTTGGCTTCGGCGCGCTCACGCTTGCCATCGCGCAGACATCACACCCGACGCCAATCACCCTTGTCCTGTGGCTCGCCGCCGCCGTTCTGCTGGTCCTCTTCGTCCTCATCGAGCGCCGCAGCGCAGCACCGTTGCTCGACCTCGCAATCCTGGGAAACCGCCCGGTCGCCGTCGCCAATGCCCTGATCTTCATTCACTCCGCCGGCCCGCTGACCTCGCTGTTCTTCGGCTCGCTCTACTTCCAGCAGTTGCGCGGCCTTGATGCGCTCGAAACGGGGCTGCTGTTCCTGCCCTTCGCACTCGCCTCGATCGTCGGTGCCCGCCTGGCACCCGTGGCGATGGGCTACATGGCGCCGCGCCTCATCGCCGCCCTGGGCTTTGCCTTGATGAGCCTGTCGGCTTTTGCCCTGTCATTCCTACCTGTCGCTGCCGGCGAGCCTTACCTGTTGCTCACCGTCACGGCCTTTGTGGCAGGCGGTTTCGGTTCCTCATTCTCCTTCGTCAGTCTCACCGAGGCAGCCACCGCCTCCGCCCGCAAGGGCGAAGCCGGCATGGTTTCGGGGCTGACCAACACCTCGCTGCAGATGGGCGGCGCCTCGATCCTCGCTTTGCTGATATCAGTCACCGCCTCGCTGCCTGCCGGCGCCGCAGCTCACGCGACCACCTTCTCCGCCGCCGCCGTCATCCTGCTCGCCGGTGCTGTCGCCGGCCTGTTCCTCTTTTCCGCCGCACCGCGCCAGGCCGCTTCGGCCGGCCGCTAATCCACGCCACATCCCAGGAGATCAAAATGCGCCTCAACCGCAGGGACCTTGCCGCCATGTCTTTTACCGCGCTCATGTCTTTTTCCCCCTTCATGCCGGCGTCGGGAGCACGTGCCGAAGCCGCCCCGCCGACCGCCGAACCGGCGGGTTCGGCCATCGACCCGCTGACCCTTGTCGATCCCGAGCTTCGCCCGATCCTCGATCACATCCCGCCGCTCGATCTTGGCATGGGCAATCTCCAGGCGGTGCGCGGTGCCCAGTTCCCGCCGGCGCTGCCAGTGCCGGTGGTCCAGCCGCGGGACCGGCTCATACCAGGCGGCGCCGGAAATCCGCGCCTGCGCGTCGTCCTGCTCGACCCAGCGCCGCAGGCGGCTGCCAAGCCGGCGATCCTGCACATCCATGGCGGCGGCCTCGTCGTCGGCAGGCCCGAAGTGGCCATTGCCGAACTGCAGCAGCTCGCCGCCGATCTCGGCGCCGTTATCGTGTCGGTCGACTACCGCCTGGCGCCCGAGCATCCGTTCCCGGCCGGCCTTGACGATGCCTATGCCGCGCTCGAATGGATGCATGCCTCGGCCGACGAACTCGGCATCGACCCCGCCCGCGTTGCCCTGCTCGGCGAGAGTGCCGGCGCCGGCCTTGCCGCAGCCGTTTCGCTGCGGGCGCGCGACCGTGGAGAACTGCCAATCCGCTTCCAGGCCTTGCGCTACCCGATGCTCGACGACCGCACCGCCCTGCGGAAGCCGCCGGCTCATATCGGCACCTTCATCTGGAACTGGCAGTCCAACGCGTTCGGCTGGGCCGCGGTGCTGGGGCGCAAGCCGGTGATGGATGCCGCACCCGAAGGTGCCGTTCCGGCGCGGGCAAAAAGCCTGCACGGCCTTCCCGCAACCTGGATCGGTGTCGGCACGCTCGATCTGTTCGCCAGGGAATCGATGGCTTTCGCCACCCGCCTCGTCGAAGCAGGCGTGCCGGTCGAGCTGTCGGTCGTGCCCGGCGCCTATCATGGCTTCGACACCATGGTTCCAGCCGCGCGCGTCTCAGCGACCTTCATCGCCGGCTGGAGATCGGCGCTGGGGCGTGCCCTCCAGGCCGACTGACCGGCTGCGGCGTCCGGCGGCAGCCGCTGCCGCCGGCTACTCGCGCCGCTCGATGTCGCGGCGCAGCACGATCAGCGTCGTCAGGTCCTGCACGCTCGGATGTGTGGCGATGATGTCGCGCAGCGTGTTCAGCCGGTCGATCGACGGCACCTCGACCTCGACCATCAGGTCGAGCTGGCCTGTTACCGACGATACCCGCCGCACCTCCGAATAGCGTGCCAACTGGTCGAGCACACCCATCGACGGCGTCGAGACCAGCGTCACCATCAGGAAGGCCGAGACCAGGTTCGAATCCATCTGGCCGATATCGGCGCGATAGCCGCGGATGACGCCGCTCTTTTCCAGCGCCGCGACGCGTTCGCTGGTCGCACTGCGGGAGAGCCCGATGCGCCCGGCAAGCGTCTTCAGCGGGATGCGCGCTTCCTTCGACAGGATGCCCAGAATGTCCCTGTCCTTGGCGTCGAGTTCCTTCATTTCCCGCTTCCGATCTGCGCCGTTAAAGTGCCGGTCCATGCAGTCATAGTGCCGGTGCAACCGGCGCTTTGCCGGATGCCCGATTTTTCGGCCCGTGCCAAGCTCCGTCAACTGCAAATCCGGATAGACCATGACCGACGTGACCCACCCCGCGCCTGCATTCTCCTTTGGCGAGGCCGCCGAGCTGGCGTCGAGCCGGTTCGGCGTCAGCGGTCGCGTGGCATCCCTCGACAGCGAGCGCGACCAGAACTTCAAGCTCTCGGCCGACGACGGCGCTGAGTGGATCCTCAAAATCGTCAATGCCAGCGAGCCGGCCTCCGAAAGCGAATTCCAGGTCGCCTTGCTTGATCATCTCGCGCGCTCGGGCGTCGCCGCTCCCCGCCTCAAGCCGTCCGCCGACGGTGCGGCGCTCTCGGAAGCGACCGGTGCCTCGGGCGAGCGCCATGCGCTGCGGCTGGTGTCCTGGCTGCCGGGCCTGCCGCTGGCCGAAGCGACGCGCACCCCGAAGCTGCTCGAAAATCTCGGCCGCGCGCTCGGCCGGCTCGACGGCGCGCTGCAGGGCTTCATCCATCCCGGCGCGATCAGGAGCTTCGACTGGGATATCCGCCAGGCCGGCGCCGCGCGCCTGCGCCTGCACCATGTTCCCGATGTCGCCGACCGCGCGCTTTTGCGACGCCTGCTCGACCATTTCGACGCTGCCGTGGCACCCCGTCTCGCCGGCCTGCGTGCCCAGGTCATCCACAATGACGCTAATGACTGGAACGTGCTCGTCGACGGGGACGACCACGACCGGGTTGCCGGCATCATCGATTTCGGCGACGCGCTCCATTCGCCTGTGATCGCCGAAGTCGCGGTCGCCTGCGCCTATTCGATCCTCGATGTCGAGGACCCGATCGGCGCCGCCGCGACGCTGGCCGCCGGCTTCCATGCCGAATATCCGCTGCGCGAAGAAGAGCTCGACCTCCTGTTCGACCTCATCGCCATGCGCCTGGTCATTTCGGTCACGCTGTCGGCGCAGCGCAAGGACAAGACCGGCGACAATCCTTATCTCGCCATCTCGGAGGCGCCGGCCTGGCGGCTGCTGCGCCGCCTCGGCGCGATGAACCGCCGTTTCGCCACCGCCATCCTGCGCCACGCCTGCGGTTTCGACGCGACACCAGGCGCCCGCGCCGTCACCGCCTGGATCGAGGCCAACAGGAAGAGCTTTGCACCGGTGCTTGATCGTCACCCGGCAACCCTGGTCAAGGCGCTGGTGCCTTATGGCGATCCGGCTCATCCGATGACGACCACTTCGGCCGGCCAGGAGCCCGACAAGGCCACCGCCTGGTGGGATGCCTGGTGCGCCGAGCACGGTGTCGAGCTCGGCATCGGCCCCTGGGGCGAGGCACGCACGGTCTACACCTCCGACATCTTCTGGTCGCGCTTCGTCGAAGGCGCCCGCCGGGTCCACCATCTTGGCCTCGACCTGTTTTTGCCGGCAGGCACCAAGGTCTACACGCCGCTCGCAGCCACGGTCAAAAGCGTCGAGATCGAGGAAGACCCGCTCGGTTATGGCTGCCTGATCGCGCTGGAGCACACGCCTGAAGGCTGCCCGCCCTTCGTCACGCTGTGGGGTCACATGGCGCATGAGGCGATGGCCCGCCTGAAGCCGGGCGAGACGCTCGAAGCCGGCGCGCTCGTCGGCGAAATGGGTGCACCGAGCGAGAACGGCGGCTGGGCGCCGCATCTGCATTTCCAGATCTCGACCGACCCCGAACTCGCCGCTCGTGACATCCTCGGCGTCGGCGAGGCGCGTTATCTCGACGTCTGGGCCGAGCTGTTCCCGGATGCCGCAACGCTTGCCGGCATCCCGCCCGAGACCTTTCACCAGACCGGCCGCCCCCGCCCCGAGATCGTCGCCGCGCGGAAAGCCTCGCTGCTGCCCAACCTGTCGATCTCCTATTCCGAGCCGATCAAGTTCGTGCGCGGCGAGGGCGCCTGGCTGATCGATGACCACGGCCGCGCCTATCTCGATTGCTTCAACAATGTCTGCCACCTCGGCCACGCCCATCCCGACGTCGTCGAGGCGATCGCCACCCAGGCAGCAAAACTCAACACCAACACGCGCTACCTGCACGACGCCATCGTCACCTATGCCGAGCGACTGACTGCGACCTTGCCCGAGGGCCTGTCGGTCGCCTCCTTCGCCTGTTCCGGCAGCGAGGCCAATTCACTTGCGCTGCGCATGTCGCGCACCTTGACCGGCAGCAACGACGCGCTGGTGCTCGACTGGGCCTATCATGGCACCACCCAGGAGCTGATCGACCTCAGTCCCTACAAATACAAACGCAAGGGCGGCAAGGGCCGGCCGGCCCATGTCTTTGAAGCGACCATCCCCGACAGCTACCACGCGCCGGATGATTGGCCGGTCGAAGAGCATGCCAGGCGCTTCGCCGAAAGCATAGCCGAGCAGATCGAGACGATGCGCACAAAGGGTCGCGCGCCGGCCTTCTTCATCGCCGAATCCATCCCCAGCGTCGCCGGCCAGGTGTTTCTCCCCGAGGGATATCTCAAGGAAGTCTACGCCATGGTCCGTGCCGCCGGCGGCTTCTGCATCGCCGACGAAGTACAGGTCGGCTTCGGCCGTGTCGGCAGCCACTGGTGGGCCTTCGAGACGCAAGGTGTTACCCCCGACATCGTCACCATGGGCAAGCCGATCGGCAACGGCCACCCGATGTCGGCGCTGGTCACCACGCGCGAGATCGCCGACCGCTTCAACAACGGCATGGAGTATTTCAACACCTTCGGCGGCAACCCGGTGTCCTGTGCCGCGGGCCTCGCCGTGCTCGACGTCATCGAGCGCGACCGCCTGCGCGACAATGCCGCCGATGTCGGCGCCTATCTCGTCGCGCGCTTCAGGGAGATGCAGCAGCGCTACGAGGTCATCGGCGACGTCAGGGGTCGGGGCCTGTTCCTCGGCATCGAATTGGTCACCGACCGCAGGACCAAGCAGCCGGCGACCGCCTTCGCCCGCAAGGTCAATGACGGGGCACGCGCCCGCGGCGTGTTGATCGGCACCGAGGGCCCCCACGACAACGTGCTCAAGATGCGCCCGCCGATGATCTTCAGTCGCGCCGATGCCGACCATCTCGTCGGCGTGCTCGAGGAGGCGTTCGCCGCGGTCTCGGTCGAAGGCGCATAGCTCAGGACCCGCGCGGAAAATCTCGCGCGGAGGGAATTTACGACAAGGGAATTCACCGACTTCCGGCGCTTTCGCGCCGGCGGCAAGCAGAGGCTTTGCCTCAACACCAGAGGGAGGAAATGATGAGGACAATTTTTGCAACGGCACTATTGCTGGGCTCGGCCGCGATGACCATTCCGGCAGTGGCCGACACCTTCGACATCGTCAAGCAGCGTGACAAGCTCACCTGCGGCGTGAGCCAGGGCGTCGCCGGTTTCTCGGCGCCTGACGATGCCGGCAAATGGTCAGGCTTCGACATCGACTTCTGTCGCGCCGTAGCCGCCGCCGTGCTCGGCGATCCGGAGAAGGTCAGCTACGTGCCGCTGTCGACCAAGGAGCGTTTCACCGCGCTGCAGTCCGGTGGTGTCGACGTGCTGTCGCGCCAGACCACCTGGACGCTGTCGCGCGATTCCAGCCTCGGCATTCGTTTCGTCGGCACCGCCTATTATGACGGCCAGGGCTTCATGACGCGCAAGGCTCTTGGCGTCGACAGTGCGCTCAAGCTCGACGGCGCCACCGTCTGTACCGAGCAGGGCACGACCACCGAGCAGAACGTCGCCGACTACTTCTCCGCCCACAAGATGAAATACGAGCCGGTGGTCATCGATTCCGCCGACGGCATCATCAAGGCCTTCGACACCGGCCGTTGCGACGTCTACACGACGGATGCCTCGGCACTCTATGCCCAGCGGCTGAAGCTTACCGATCCGGCTGCCTATGTCGTCCTGCCGGAGATCATTTCCAAGGAACCGCTCGGGCCTGCCGTTCGACAGGGCGACGACAAGTGGTTCAACATCGTGCGCTGGACGCTGTTCGCGCTGCTCGAAGCCGAGGAGCTCGGCATCACCAAGGACAATGCCGAAGCCGGCCTGTCCTCGGAAAATCCTGCCATCAAGCGCTTCCTCGGCGCTGAGGGTGACAGCGGCCAGCAGCTCGGTCTCGATCCGCGTTGGAGCTACAACATCATCTCCAAGGTCGGCAATTTCGGCGAGATCTTCGAGCGCAATCTCGGCCAGTCGAGCGAGCTCAAGATCGACCGCGGCATCAATGCGCTGTGGAATGCCGGCGGCCTGATGTACGCCCCACCGGTGCGCTGACAGCTTTCCTCCCCCCGGGGTCGCGCGTCAGCGCGGCCCCTTTTCTTCCCGCAAGAACTTCCAAGTCGCGCGTCAGCGCGGCCCCTTATCTTCCCGCCAGAACTTCCAAGTCGCACGTCAGCGCGGCCCCTTATCTTCCCGCCAGAATTTCCAAGTCGCGCGTCAGCGCGGCCCCGCCTATGCTGCCTCGCGAGATTCCCGGCACGTTCGTCGGGCCGCAGCATGGGTGCATTGATGAGCATAGCCGACCGCGTCCGCGTCAAGGATGTCAAAGTCCTCTCCGATGACTGGTACCTGTTGAAGAAGACGGTCTTCGAATACCGTCGCAACGACGGCGAATGGCAGCTCCAGAGCCGCGAGACCTACGACCGCGGCAACGGCGCCACCATTCTGCTCTACGATCCGACCCGCCGCACTGTCGTTTTGGTCCGGCAGTTCCGTTATCCCGCCTTCGTCAGTGGCTATGACGACATGCTGATCGAGACGCCGGCAGGCCTGCTCGACAATGCCAGCCCGGAGGAGCGCATTCGGGCCGAGACCGAGGAAGAAACGGGCTTCCGCGTCCGCGACGTCCGCCGCGTCTTCGAGGCCTTCATGAGCCCCGGCGCCGTCACCGAGCGGATCTTTTTCTTCGTCGGCCGCTACGAGCCCGGCGACCGCATCTCCGAAGGCGGCGGCCACGAAGGCGAGGGCGAGGACATCGAGGTGCTCGAAGTCGGCATCGACGTGGCGCTGGCCATGGTCGCCGACGGCCGCATCTGCGACGCCAAGACCATCATGCTGCTGCAATATGCGGCCCTTCACCTTTTGCGCGGAGCCTAGCGCCGATGTCGACCATCGCCCGCGAGCTCGGCATCTCCTTTGGCACGTCGCCGACCGGACCGCTCAACGCCATCACCGACGTGCCTGGCGTGGCCATCGGCCACCGCACCATCCGCTCGGGCGACCTCAACACCGGCGTGAGCGCGATCCTGCCCCATGGCGGCAACCTGTATCGCAGGAAGGTGCTGGCCGCCTGCGATGTCATCAACGGTTTCGGCAAGAGCGCCGGCCTGATGCAGGTCGACGAGCTCGGCACGATCGAGACGCCGATCCTGCTCACCAACACCTTTGGTGTCGGCACCTGCGCCAACGCGCTGATCCGCGCGGCGGTTCTGGAGAATCCTGACATCGGCCGCGAGACGTCGACGGTCAATCCGGTGGTCATGGAGTGCAATGACGGCCATCTCAGCGACATCCAGGCGCTTGCCGTCACCGAGGACGATGCCCGCGCCGCACTTGCGGCAGCCGCGTCCGGGCCGGTCGCCGAAGGCAATGTCGGCGCCGGCACGGGCATGAGCTGTTTCGGTTACAAGGGTGGCATCGGCACTGCTTCGCGCCGCATCGAGCTGGCCGGCAGCACGCATCATGTCGGCGTGCTGGTGCTGACCAATTTCGGCCGCGCCGGCGATCTCATCCTGCCCGACGGCCGCCGCCCCGATCCGCGCAGCAGGCGAGAGGCCGAGAAGGGCTCGGTCATCGTCATCCTTGCCACTGACATCGCGATGGAACACCGACAGCTCAAGCGCGTCGTCCGCCGCTGCGGCGCCGGTCTCGCCAGGCTCGGCGCCTATTGGGGGCATGGCAGCGGCGACATCGCGCTCGGCTTCTCGACCACCCAGACCTTCGACCATGACGAGCGTGCCGACTTCGTTTCCATCTCCGCCGTCAACGAAAACCGCATCGACCGCCTGTTCCGCGCCGCGGCTGAAGCAACCGAGGAGGCCGTGGTGAACTCGATGTGTGCAGCCGAGGTCATGCATGGCCGCGCCGGGCATTTCCGGCCATCGTTGGCAGATTGGTTGAGAGAGCGAGGCTAGTTACCTGTGGAACCGATCAGCCGATCAGGAAGCGCACGCCGTCCATTTTGATACCGTGCCGCCAGAAGCGGCGGCGTCTGAAATGCCTTCCTACCACGCGGATACGTCTGAAACGCCGGTGGCGTCACGCCAGCTGAGGCGAACGTATGGTCCGCTCGGGCGCTTGGCGTTGATCAACGCAGAGAGCTATTTCGGCTATCGAGAACCTGCCCCTTCGTCGGCAAGGAACGGGTCGATAGGCGTGAAAAGAATCTGCGCGGCGCGTTCTAGCGTGCCGCCCTTTAGGATGAAGTGATCCCTAATCTCGACCAACCGCTCTCTCGGATAGTGAACGGTCTTGATGCTACGATCTTCAAAGAGGGCGGTGCTGTCCCTTCTGACTGGCTTACCAGATGAGACGTTCGCGTTTCCTTTGCGAACGTGCCACGCAAGCAGGTCTGCGGCCTGTCCGGGATATGAAGCGTCCTTGTCAAAGAAAGAGTGGCGGATTACTGGAGGGCGCCCTTTGTTCCGCCAGACGGCCTCATCTTGGATTGCGAACTGAAGCAGATCGTTTGCTCTAGATTGCGTCTTGTAGCCTTGCTCGAAATAGAGGGATAGAGATTGTGGCCTGTTGGTGATGCACCATTTGGATACTTGAAGTAAGGCGCTCCACAGTAGGAAGCTGTACGCGTCACAGCCAAAGCCGCCGTCCTCCAAAATCTCGCGGTACTCTTCCTGCCAAACCACATACGCTGCGCCGTGAAGAGGGTGCTTTCGGGCAATAGCAATCGCACCTTTTGCGGCCTCAATGCGTTCTGGCTTGGTGAGGTGAGAGAATACATTTTCAGACGATAGCGGATCGTCCGCATTGCACTCCGTCATGTGGAAGTAGGGCAGTCGGTAGGTTTCGAGCAGCTTCGCCCATTCGCCCTCTAAGCCGCGAAGTCCGTCCTCCTCGAAGATGTAACCGGCCACGGTTAGCACTCCGTGGCCGACCTTCTCTTCAGCGCTCTCGTCAAAATAGGCGTGGATCAAGACAGCCAGACCTTCTCCGCCCGCAGCCGGAAGATCGGCAACTGGTCTCTGTTGGGCCTAGATGTTAGCCCGGCAACGGCTGCCGCGCCAAGCGCCAGAACTCCTGAGGTTCTTCCAGCAGATGTGTCAGCCCGACACGCTCGAAGGCGAGTGCCGCCTGTTCGGCGGCATCGGCGAGGATGTCGTCGGCGTCGAGGTGGTCGGTCTTGCGGCCGCGCATCAACACCTTGCCGTTGACGATGACGGTGTCGACGTCGGCGGCGTTGGCGAAATGGGCGATGCGCGTCACCGGCATGACGGGCGGGTAGAGATGCGGCTTGCGCATGTCGACCAGCACGATGTCGGCCTTCTTGCCTGTTTCCAGCGAGCCCAGTTCGTTTTCCAGGCCAAGCGCCCTGGCGGCGTCGATCGTCGCCATCTCAATGGTCTTGCCGGGCGGCAGGTAGGCCGGGTCGCGGAAGTGGCGGCGGTGATAGTGCATGCATTGCGCCATGTGGCGGAACATGTCGTAGCCGCGGTCGGGTGCTGCCGCGTCAGAACCCAGGCAGACAGTGATGCCGGCCTCGATCAGCTCCGGCACCGGGCAGCGACCATAGACCGACATGATGGCGCTCGGATTGTGGATGATCGATGCGCCCGTCTCCTTGAGCGCTGCAAAATCATCCTCGGTGAGGTCGACGCTATGACCCAGAAGCGCGAACTCACCGAGGACACCAAGATCGCGCGCCAGCGCGATCGACCCGTCGCGGTGGCCGTCCTGGGTGAACAGCACGCCCTTGCGACGGCGCAGATCCATGATTGCTTCGCCCATCTCGACGACCTGCCGGCGGGCATCGGCATCCGCCACCTGGGCGGCATAATAGACCGGCATGACAAGGCATACACCGGTGCCGCGGCCGAGCAGGTCGTTCCAGCGGTCGATCAGAATTTCGCTGACCTCGAGCTGGCGCTCGAAGCCGACGGATACGTCGCGCGCCTGACCGGTCTCCGAAAACTGGCGGTAGTTTTTCGGGAAGGGCGTCCGGCCGGGGCCGACAGCCATGAAGGTGCGCAGCCCGGATTCGGCGGTCGCACCGCAATGCGCGTCGCCATAGATGGGATCGTCGGTGCGGTAGATGTCGGCGCCGCCGCCGAGCAGCGTCATACCGGTGGTGATGCCGCCGCGCAGGCGCTCGAGCTGGGTCATGCGTGCCTCGGCGCGCCAGAATGCCGGCGTCGAGCCGCGGGCGTAGATCTCCTCGCAGGCGTCGAACCAGCTGTCGAGCCCGGCGCCGGCATTGCGCACCAGCCCGTGGCCGGCATGCGAATGGCTGTCGATCAAGCCGGGCATCGCCACCATGCCTGTGCCGTCGATGATGTCCCTGGCGCCGACAGGCTCGGCGTCGCCGTCGCCACCGATGGCGCTGATGCGGTCGCCGGCGACAGCGATCCAGGCGCGATCGATCACCCGGCGTTCCGGGTCGACGGTGATCGCCGTCACGTTACGCATGAGGATGTCTGGGCGCACGAGGATGTCTGGCTGCGTCATGTCACTGCTTTCCAAATGTCGGCGGTCGATACCGCATGGTCGCGGAAGGTCCCGGCCGGCCTTCCGCAAGCCATGTCAAACCGGGGCTACAGCCCCAGAATGTCTTCCAGGTCGCGCGCGAGCACGCGTTCGCTTTCGAGATCGAGCTGGTTTTCGATATGGGCGAGGTGGTGGTGCATGACGGCAAGTGCCGCCTTGGCGTCGCGCGCGGTGATGCTCTGCACGATCGCCGCATGCTCGTCGGGGCCGCAGTTCTGGATTTCCTTCTGCTGGTACATCGCCATGATCAGCGACGTCCGCGAAACCAGATCGCGCAGCAGGGTGGCGAGGATCTGCGATTGCGCCAGCTCGGCGATCAGCATGTGGAACGCGCCCGAGAGCCTGATCGCACCGGCGAGGTCGCCGCCCTGGTGGGCCTTGCGTTCCTGGTCGACATGTTCGCCCAGCCGGGCGATTCCGGCGGCGTCGATGGTCGCGCACAGCCGCTCGACCAGCCGTTCCTCGATGGTGCGGCGGGCGAAGAACACATCGCGCGCTTCCTCGATCGACGGTTTGGATACGAACGCACCGCGATTGGGAACCAGTGTGATCAGGCCGTCGCGGGCGAGGTTCTGCAGCACATGGCGGATGCGTGCCCGGCTGGCGCCGAAGATGTCGGCAAGCTGCTCTTCTTTCAGCCGCGTGCCGGGGCCGATCTGCCGCTCGGCGATGGCGCTCCAGATCTTCTCGTAGATTTCCTGATCGGTGGCATGCCGCATGCCTGCTTCAGCGTCCATCCAATCCTCCCCCGTTCGTCCCGATATGCGGCTCCAGCCTATTCAAACCTAAATGGACGCTAAGTCAACAAATCTGTCGACAGCAATTGTTGACAATAATTGGATACGATGTCAGCGTGAGCTGGAAGGAGCCCGAAAGCGCCCTGTACGTGGCAGGATGGGGCCGCCGTCGAAGCCATGAGGCGCCGGCGCTTCGGGTGTATGATTGGTCGATCAGCGCCGTCCATGCGCCTCGAAATGCGGTCCGAAGGAGAAAAGATGGATTTTGATTTCGCCGAGCTGCCCGAAATGGACCGCTACCGGCTGCTCACCAACTTCGTCGGACCACGCCCCATCGCGCTCGTCACCACCATCGACGCGCATGGCTGCAACAACGCCGCGCCGATGAGCTTCTTCAACGTCTTCTCACATGAGCCGCCGCTGCTCATCCTCGGCATGCAGACCCGTCCCGACGGCACCGCCAAGGACACCGTCGCCAACATCCGCCGCTCCGGCGAGTTCGTCGTCCACATGGTCGACATGGCGATTGCCAGCGAGATGATCGTCACCGGCATCAATTTCCCCGCCGACGTCGACGAGATCGAGCTCGCCGGCCTGACCAGCACGCCGTCGAAAAAGGTCGCGGCACCCCGCATCGAGGAATCGCCCTGCGCCATGGAGTGCCGTGTGTCGCAGATCCTCGATTATGGCCGCCGCACCATCGTCATTGGCGAGGTCGTGCAGATGTATGTTCGCGACGACTGCCTCGATGAGCGCGGCCGCTATGTCCGGCCCGAGGTCTACCAGCCGATCGCCCGTCTCCACGCCGACAACTACATCGTTGCCGCCGACCAGTTCGTGCTCAAGCGCCCGGCCGAGCTTTTTCCTCAAGAGGATAAAGCCGCCAATGCCGCCCCGAAGTCGGAAAAGGTCATCGGCTGAGGCTAGAGCCTTGTCGGCCCACCCGCTCCACCGCAAGGCGTAAGCCCCCGACGACCTTGCATGGGAAGGGCGCTCGTTTCGGGCGTCCTTTCTGTTTGGGCGTCAGTCCTCGGCCGCAGCGCCAATGTTCTCGCTCAGCACGCGCAGCACGCGGGTCGCGCTTTCGATGTCGGCGTCGTCAACACCGGTAAGCACTAGGCAGCGCAGCTCGGCGACGTCGGCGAACATGCTGTCGGCCTCGCGCCGCGCCGTCGGCGTCAGAAAGATGCGTTTGGTGCGCCGGTCGCCGTCGGTGGTGCAGCGCACCACCAGCCCCTTCTTCTCCAGCCCGTCGATGAGCCCGACCAGCGACGGCTGCTCGATCTGCATCTGCTCTGCCAGCTCGGCCTGCGTCTTGCCCTCGCATTTGGCGATCTGCATCATCAGTCGGGCGCGCGCCAGCGTCAGGCCGCGCTCCTTCACCCGCGCGTCGAACATCGTCCTGAGCTTGCGGTTGACCTTCAGCAATTCGTCAAAAAACGCGCTCTTCAGCTCGGCGCTGCTCATATCGATCCCCCTTTTGTTCTTTTGATTATCATTAGATACCTATGTAATTCGCGGCAATATCTCCGGCAAGAACCATCCTCCTAGTCCCTTCGGACGAGGCTGCGGCTTCGATCAGCGTAGGTAATGTCCATTCTCGCCAATGGAGCGGCGCAGCCGGGGACGGAGGAGGTAGGGTGTGGTCCTGCGCAATCTGGCAAAGCTCGACCTCAACCTGTTGCATGTCTTCGAGGCCGTCTACGGCGAGGCCAGCATCACCCGTGCCGCCGAAACGCTCAACGTCACCCAGCCCGCCGTCTCCAACAGCCTGGCGCGCCTGCGCGACATCTTCGGCGACCAGCTTTTCGTCCGTGCCCGGCAGGGCATCGCGCCGACGCCGCTCGCCGAAACGCTGATCGGCCCTGTCCGTGAAGCGCTCACCGCGCTCGACCGTACGCTCGCACGGCATGAGCGCTTCGACCCGCTCGCCTCCGAGCGCATCGTCTCCTTCAGCATGAGCGACTATGCCGAGGCGGTCGTGCTGGCGCCGTTTGTCGGCGAGTTGAACCGGCTGGGCTCGAGGCTGACGGTGCGCAACCGCTTCCTTGCCGAGCGCGACCTGTTTCCCGGCCTGGCCTCGGGCGAGATCGACTTCGCCGTAGAGTCGCATCCGCTGGCCGAGGATGGTTTCGGCCAGCGCTTGCTGTTCAGTGACGAATTCGTCTGTGTCATGCGCCGGGGCCATCCGGCGGCGACCGAACCCTTCACCATCGATCGCTACATGGCGCTCAGCCACCTGCACATCTCCAATCGCCCGCGCTTTGCCAATCTGGTCGACGGCGCGCTGGCCCGGATGAAGCTGAAGCGGCAGGTGGCGGTGCATCTCGAACATTGCCTGGCCGCTGCCGCCATCCTGTCGCGCAGCGACCTCTGCCTCACCATTCCGACCTCCTTCGTCCGGCACTTCCTGCCCGAAGATGCCTTCGTTGCGCTGCCCCGGCCTTTCCGCATGCCGCCGCTTCAGACCTGGCTCTACTGGCACCCGGCCTCTGAAGGCAGCCCGGCGCATGATTGGGTTCGCGGCGTGCTCGACGATTGTTTTCCGGACGCCTGCCGGGATCACTCAGGCTGATGTCGGTCATTCGGATTGGCAATTTGCACGGGCAAACACCGCCGACCTATAACTCGAGCCAACATCTGAGATCGAAAACCTGTCGCTGGGGCGACGGCCGCGAGGCTGTCGCCGGGAGGATGGCGCATGCGTGCTGCTGCAAGCATCGAGGAGATTGTCGAGCGTGGGCTTTGCACCGGCTGCGGCGCTTGCGCGAGCCTGCTCGGCCGTGAGGCGCTCAGCATGGACCTGTCGCCGGAAGGTTTCATGCGGCCGCGTCGCTGGCGCCGGCTCGAGAAGGCCGAACAGCAGGCGGTGCTCGAGGTTTGCGCCGGCCGCGCGCAACTGGGCGCAGCCCCAGTCGGGCTCGCGCCGCACCGCATCTTCGGCGCCATGCTGCATCTCGCCAAGGGGCATGCGACCGATCCCGAGATCCGCTTCAGGAGCGCGACGGGCGGCGTGCTGACCGCGCTTGCGGTCTATCTCGTCGAGAGCGGCGAGGTCGACGGCGTCCTCCAGCTCGGCGTCGCCGGTGACAATCCGCTGCTCAACGAACCGAGGTTCAACACCACCCGCGCGCAGATCGTCGCTTCGGCGGGGTCCCGCTACGGCCCGTCGGCGCCGCTGAAGGACGTCGCAGCCCTGCTCGACAGCGGCCGCCGCTTCGCGTTCGTCGGCAAGCCCTGCGACGTCGCCACCTTGCGCAACCTGGCGCTTGTCGATCCGCGCGTCGACCTGCAGATCCCCTACATGCTGGCGATGGTCTGCGGCGGCAATCCCAGCATCGCCGCGACCTACAACATCGTCAGGCGTTTCGGCGAGGACCACCGCGACGTCGACGAGTTCCGCTATCGCGGCCATGGCTGGCCCGGTCCGACCTATCTGCACACGCGGCAGGGCAGGGCGTACAGCCAGAGTTATGACGAGACATGGTTCTCTAATCTCACCTACGAGCTGATGTTCCGCTGCAAGATTTGCGCTGACGGCACAGGCGAGCACGCCGACGTCGTCGCCGGCGATTGCTGGGTCATGGAGGACGGCAGGCCAAGCCACCGCGAGGCCGGCGACGGCTGGAACATGCACATCGCCCGCACCGAGCGCGGCAGGCAGCTGATCGAGGATGCGGTCGTCGCCGGCTACATTCATGAGCAGGCGTTTTCGGTCGCCGAGCTCGAAGCCATGCATGACGACCACGGCACCAAGAAGCGTTCGGTGCTGTGGCGGCTCGCCGCTCTCGCTTTGACCGGCCAGCCGTTCCCCGACTACGGCGCGCTCAGGGTGGTGCAGGCAGGCCTTGCCGCCAGCTGGCGCGAACGCTGGACAGCCTTCTGCGGCACGCTTGCCCGTTCGCTCAAGCGCCGCAACCGCGAGAGCCCGATCACCTCGGGGACCTTCGTCCCGGACACCAAGACAAGCTGACAACGATCACCAAGGAGGAAACCATGTCTGTCGATCATCTGCGCGCCAAGCTCTCCGGCTCAGGTCCGGCCCTTTTCTTCCCCGATCCCGAGGTTCCCGCGGTCTTCAATTTCGACCAGGGACTGGCCGCGCCCGAGACCTTTCCGACCGAGGACCTCGTCCGCCTCGCCCGCAAGGCACTCGACGAGCATGGCGCCAAGGTGCTCGACTATTTCGACCCGGCCACCGGTTATGAGGAGCTGGTCTTCGGCTTCAAGGGCCTGCGCGAGGAGATAGCGGACCGCATCGAGCGCACCCAGGGCAAGCAGCTCGGCACGCTGGGCGTCATCCTGACCTCGGGCTCGGTGCAGGGCATCGCCCTTGCCGCCAACGGCTACGTCAATCCGGGCGACGTCGTCGTCGCCGAAGCCGCCTCCTTTCCCTATGCGCTGCGCTTCATGCAGATGGCCGGCGGTGACCTGCGCACGGTGCCGGTCGACGACCACGGCATGGACATCGACGCGCTCGAAGCGCTGCTGAAGAAGGTCAAATCAGAGGGCAAGAAGGTCAAGGTCGTCTACACCATCCCGACCTTCCAGACCCCGACCTGCACCGAAATGTCGGTGCCGCGCCGCAAGCAGTTGCTGCGCCTCGCCGGCGAGCACGACTTCCTCATCATCGAGGACAATGTCTATGGCGACCTGCGTTTCGCCGGCGAGGAACTGCCGACCCTGCTCAGCCTCGACACCGACGAGCGTGTCATCCAGTGCGGCAGCTTCTCCAAGATCGTGGCGCCCGCGCTGCGGCTCGGCTGGATCGCCGGCCCGGCCGCGGCCATCGAGCCCATTGCTGCCGTGCGCCAGGACCTTGGTGTCAGCCAGTGGTATTCCCGCGTCATGGCCTCGTTCATGGCCGACGGCCTGCTCGACGACCATATCGCCGAGGTCAACAAAGTCTACAAGAGCAAGGCCGAGACGGCGGCGCGCGCGGTGCGCGACTATTGCGGCAACTACGTCACCTTCCGCATGCCGCAGGGTTCGTTCTATCTCTGGCTCGAAATCGACGAGCGCGTCGACTGGCAGCGCGCCGCCGAACTGTCGGCCAAGGAAGGCATCTTCTTCCGCCCCGGCGAGCGTTTCATGGGCGAAAGCGACGGCCGCCAGTTCCTGCGCCTTGCCTACAGCCATGTCAGCGAAGACATCATCGAGCGCGGCATTAAGAAGCTCGGCGAGATCCTCAGCGCGTGCGCCCGGGTTCCGGCATGACGATGGTTGTGCGCACGATTGCGAGGGGATTCGTCTATCCCGAGTGCCCCCGCTGGCATGACGGGGGGCTGTGGTTCGCCGACCAGCATGACGGCCTCGTCCACGTGCTGGACGGCGACGGCGCCAGGCGCGACAGTTTCGCCGTTCCCGGCGGCCCGTCAGGCATGGGCTGGCTGCCGGATGGCGACCTGCTCGTCGTTTCGATGAACGACCGCAAGCTGTTCCGGCGGCATAAGGACGGAAAGCTCGCGCTTCACGCCGATCTCGCCGGCGTCCACCCGTTCCACTCCAACGACATGGTCGTCGACGGTGAAGGCCGCGCCTATGTCGGCAATATCGGCTTCGACTTCTATGCCGGCCAGCCGCCGGCGCCGACGGTGCTGGCCGCTGTCGCGCCGGATGGCGCGGTTGGCATCGCCGCCGACGGCCTGATGTGCCCCAACGGCGCAGTTATGACGTCGGACGGCCGCACCTTGATCATCGCCGAGTCGATGGCCGCACGTCTCACCGCTTTCGACATCTCAGCCGATGGCAGCCTGTCCAACCGCCGGCTGTTCGCAGCGGTCGACGGCCATGTGCCCGACGGCATCTGCCTCGACGCCGAGGGCCATGTCTGGGCTGCCTCGCCTTATGAAAAGACGGTGCTGCGCATCAGCCCGGCCGGCGAGATCGTCGACCGCGTCGTCATATCAGATGCCAACCCTTATGCCTGCATGCTCGGCGGCACTGATGGCCGCGACCTCTACATCTGCGTCGCCCCGCATCATGACCCCAACGTCACCGCCAAGCTCAGGGGAGGGCGCATCGACGTCGTCCGCGCGCCAGCATCGGGAGCAGGACGGCCATGAGCAACGTCGAACGTCTCAATCTTCCAGGCATGGCGTTTCCCGGCATGAGCCAGGCCGTCGGCTGCGGTGATTTCGTGCTCGTCTCCGGCCAGGTGGCGCTGAAGGACAAGCAGATCATCGCGGTCGGCGATCCCGCCGGGCAGACTGAGCAGGTGTTCCGCAACATCGCGGCGGTGCTGGCCGAAGCCGGGCTTACGCTCGGCCATGTCGTGTCGCTGCGCTGCTATCTGACCAGCACCGACGCCTACCAGGCCTATGCCGCGGTCAAGAACCGGATCTTCGCCGACAACCCGCCGGCCGCCAGCGCCATGGTCGTCACGGCACTGGTCCTGCCCGAGATCATGGTCGAGGTCGAGGCCGTCGCCTGGCGTCACGCGCTTGCCAAACCGCCTGTGGTGTAGAACCTAGCCGCATGGAAACTGGCCGAGTCGGGTCCGCCCGGCCGGCCGCGCTTGCGGAGGCCCGGTCTTGTCGATCAGAATGTACGGCATCAAGAACTGCGACACGATCAAGAAGGCTCGTACCTGGCTCGAAGGCCATGGCGTCGCCTACGACTTCCATGACTACAAGGCCTCGGGCATAGACCGCAAGAGTCTGGAAAACTGGGTCAAGGAATTCGGCTGGGAGACCGTGCTCAACCGCGCCGGCACGACATTCAAGAAGCTGCCCGACACTGAGAAGGAAGGCCTCGACGCTGACAAGGCGATTTCACTGATGCTCGCCCAGCCTTCGATGATCAAGCGCCCGATGCTCGACCTCGGCAGCCGCCGCCTCGCCGGCTTCAAGCCCGAGGCCTACGAGGCCGCATTCCCGCACTGATTTGTTCCGCGACCTGGTCGCCGGGCCGCGGTCCCCATGCCGAACCTCCGCCGGCTACTTCGCCCTGGTACCGAACCTTGCCATCGTCGTTGCCACTTCCTCGCGCAGCCAGGTCGAGAAGTCGCGCAGCTTGCGGCTCGGCCGCTCCAGCTTCGAACTGACAAGATAATAGCCGAGCCCGCTGGCGACAGTGATGCCGAAGGGCGCCACCAGCCGTCCGTCGGCAAGCGCATCGGCCGACAGGAGCTGCCAGGCCAGCGCCACGCCCTGGCCGGCCACCGCCGCGTCGATGCCGAGGATCGGGTCGGTGAAGGACGGCCCGGCCGGCTGCACCGGAAACGGCTTTTCCAGCCCCGCCGCCTCGAACCAGCGCTCCCAGCTGATCATCGTGCTTTCGTCGGCGATCACAGGCAGATGCGCGAGATCGGTGGGTTGCCCGAGCTTTGCGGCAAGCGCCGGGGCGCAGACCGGGAACACCTCCTGGGCCAGCAAAAGCTCTGCCCGCACGCCGGGCCATGCGCCGTCGCCCATGCGGATCGCCAGGTCGACGTCGGAATGGTCGAGATCGACAAGCCCGGTAGAGGCGTCGATCCTGAGCTTGATCTCGGGATGGCGCTGGTTGAAGCGGTTCAGCCGAGGCACGAGGAAGCGCGAGGCGAAAGCGGGCGCCACCGATACCACCAGCACGTTGGTGGCTGCCTCGTCGGCCAGCGCCACGGCGCGGCCCAGTTCCTGGAAGCCGCTGGTCAGCCGTGCGCAGAACTCCGCCCCGAAGGCGGTCAATGCCAGGCCCGCGCCGGTGCGCTGGAAGACGGCGCGGCCAAGTTGCGCCTCGGTGCGGCCGATCTGCTGGCTGACCGCGCTGGCCGACACGCCCAGCTCCTCTGCCGCCTTGACCAGCGAACCGCAGCGCGCGACGCTCTCCACCGCACGGAGCCCGTTGAGATGAATACGATTGAGTGCCAGACTTGAGATTTTCTAAACTCCGGCTTCGGCATTCTTGATTGTAGCGTCAGCGTTTGTAGCGAAAATAGCGTGAAAGGATCAACTCCCAGGAGAAGTCGGATGAAGATTTTCTCAAGCCTCATCACCCTGCTGCAAGGCCAGCATGACAACCACGGCATCGACAGCGAGCGTTTCCTCGCCTGGCTGCGCGATCCGCTCTCGCATCCCGATATCGCCCGCATGGACGAGCGCGAGCTCGCCGACCTGCCGCTCGGCCGCGGTTTCCGCCCCGCTTTGCCGGTACCGGGCGAGTGCCGCGCCTAGAGCAAGAGCAGGGCGTGGCCGAGCACGCCGAGAGCGGCCGCGCCAAGCGTCAGCACGCTGAGCCCGAAGCCCGTCGCCCGCTGCCACTGCGCCGCCTCGGCATTGCTGAAGTGCCAGGCATGCAGCGTGCGGCCCAAGGTGAAGGCAGCACCCAGCAGATGGATCGCCATGACCGGCGCGCCGAGCGCTGCCGCAAATCCCAGCAACACCAGCATGACGGGGATGTTCTCGATGGCGTTGGCATGGCCGCGCATCGTGCGGCGGAGATGCGCCACGCCGCCGTCGCCGATCACCACCATATGGCGACGCCTGACCAGCGCTGTCGCCACCGTCAGCCACAACAGGATCAGCGCGTTCAGCCCGGCATAAAGTCCGGCTGCGGCAAGGGCTGACTGGTTCATGCGATCCCCGAACTGGCTAAATGACCAAACTGTAATATTCCGGCGCGGAAAATCGCCACGATCCGGCCTGCATTGCAACAGGCGGTCGCCGCAAGGGATTCCCTTGTGCCACGAAGTGTGACTTCATGCGGCCAACAGGCAATGCCCCCGAAAGGAACCCGGAACCGTGTTCATATCGTTCTTCCCGCAGCCGAAGCTGTTCTTCACCTCGGCTGCCGTCTGGAGCCTGGCGCTTGTGCTGTTCTGGTTCTTTGGCGGGGCGCAACTTGGCGCGCTGTTCGGCCTGCCTCCGGCCGCCGCAGGTACGCCGCCGATCATCGGCATCACTGTGTTCCTGTCGGCGCCGTTCATCTGGTTCTACATCTACTACGTCGCCGGGGTCCTGCTTTTCTATGCCTTCTGGCGCTGGTATTCGCCCCATCCCTGGCAGCAATGGTCGATCCTCGTCACCTCGGTCATCCTGTTCCTGATCTACTTCAACGTTCAGGTCAGCGTCGCCGTGAACAACTGGTACGGCCCGTTCTTCGATTACGTCCAGGGCCTGATGGGTGGGACCACCAATTCGACCAATGCAGAATTCTATGCCGGCTCCGCCAGCTTTGCCTGGCTGGCGCTGATCGGCATGAACGTTTCGGTCGTCAACGCCTATGTCGTGCAGCACTGGATCTTCCGTTGGCGCACCGCCATGAACGACTATTTCATGCAGAACTGGAGCAAGCTGCGCCACATCGAAGGTGCCTCGCAGCGTATTCAGGAAGACACCATGCGCTTCGCCCAGATCATGGAAGACCTGGGCTCCAGCTTCGTGGCGTCGATCATGACGCTGATCGCCTTCCTGCCTGTTCTGATCGAATTGCAGAAGCACATCACCGAGCTGCCGATCATCGGCGCCGTCCCGCAGCCGCTTATTATCGCTGCCATCGGCTGGTGTCTGCTCGGCACGCTGTCGGTCATGCTCGCCGGTGTGAAGCTGCCCGGCCTGCAGTTCCGCAACCAGCGCGTCGAGGCCGCCTACCGCAAGGAGCTGGTCTATGGCGAGGACCACGCCGAGCGTGCCCAGCCGGCGACCACCACCGAGCTTTTCACCAACGTGCGGCGCAATTACTTCCGACTTTATGCCCACTACATCTACTTCAACGTCGTCCGCTACACCTACCTGCAGGCCGACAACATCTTCTCCTTCATCATCCTGGGGCCGTCGATCGTCGCGCACAAGATCACGCTCGGGCCGATGAATCAGATCTCGAATGCCTTCGGCCGCGTGACGGGATCGCTGCAGTTCCTGCTCAACTCATGGTCGACGATCGTCGAGCTGCAGTCGGTGCACAAGCGCCTGCGCGCCTTCGAAGCGACGCTGTCTGGTGAAGCGCTGCCCGACATCGACCAGCGCTATCTCGACCAGAAGAAGACCGGTTCCGAACCGGAGAGCGAGCCGGCCTGAGTGCCGGCGCCCTGGCCAGCGCAATCGCCGGAGCCAGATATCGGCATTGGATCGCCGGAGCCAGTTATCGGCAAGTAACTGAGGGTGTGTGCGAGTTCTGCACCCTCTGGCGGCTTGGCATGAACACAGTTGCCTTGCCGCAACGCTGATGGCACCTGCACGGTGCAGGGTCATCATCATGCATGGCCAGGTCGCGACGGGTAGGGCGTAAGCTCGCGCGAGTGGGCCTACCCGCGCGTCCAGCTTACCCGCCGGTCTGCACCGGCGCCGCGTCCTTGCGCATGCCGACATAGTCGGCATAGCTGATGCACTCGACATCCGCCTTCACGCAGACCTCGCCGGCGAAGCGCTCCAGCGCACGCCAATAGGCGCCGTCATTCATCAGCGTGAAGTGGAAGCCGATCTGCAAAGGAATGCGGCCGCGTTCATATTGCGTGTCGAAGGCCTTGCGGAATGCGCCGTAGGCGCGGCTTTCGTATTTGGCCGCTTCCGCGGGCTTGTCGACGCCGCCGGAATGGCGGACGAACAGGTTGTAGTCCATGGCGATGATGCGCCGCTCCGAAGGGCCCTCCGGAATCTGCGGCAGGGCAAAATCCATCATCGAGCCGTCGAGCCTGGGTTCCTCCGGCCCACGTGACACGCCGCTGGCGTTGTAGGCAAAACCCTTGTCGCGCAGTGCTGCCGTCAGTCCCTTGCTGTCGGAGAGATAGGGCGCGCGAAAACCCTTCACCTGGGCCGCGATCCCGGCCCAGCCCGCCGGCTCGGGCGAGATGCCGTTGATCCTGTAGGCGTCGCGCATGATTGTCGAAAACGCGTCGAACTCCTTGGTCCACTCGGCCTTGCTCCACTTGCCGCCGTCGAAATGGCCGCAGGCGTGGCTGGCGATGTCGTGACCCTCGGATGCGGCGAGGTTGATCTGCTCGAGGCGGTCGGCAACCTCCTGCCTGGTCATGGCAAAGCCGACATTCGACTTTCCGGCCGATCGTCCCGGCGCCTGGTAGCTGCTGCGCGTCTCGCGCGACAACAGGAACACGCAGGACAGGAAATAGGTGAAGCGCGCCCCTGTCCGCGCCGCAAGCTCCCGGCTGCGCTGCCATTGCGCGAGGTCATGGGCGCCGTCGAACGAGATCAGCACGATCTGCGGCTTCCTGACGTCCTCGACCTTGGGCGCTGGCCCGGCCATCGCGGCGGACGCGACCAATGACGCGGATACAAGAGCACTGACTGGGAACGCTTTGATCATGTCGAACTTCGATGCAATTTCGGGGAGCCTGTCGGAGGGGGCGACATCTGCCGGTAGGGCCGAAATGTGGCACGGATGCGTCCCGCCGCCTATGCGTCCATTTGGGCTAGTGGGTGGAGGAACCTTCTGCACTCTCTCATTCCTTCGCACCCCCCTCTGGCCTGCCGGCCATCTCCCCCACAAGGGGGGAGATTAGTCGCGCCGCCGGCAGCGCCCATCCTGCGATGTCGTGAGGACAAGCTTTGCGACGTTGGCGATCGAGCGAGACGTCGATGACGGCCTGATCTCCCTCCTTGTGGGGGAGATGGCCGGCAGGCCAGAGGGGGGTGCGAAGGATCGCTACGCCGAAGGGTTGCGTCGTAGGTACGGCCAAGCCGGCCATATCCCGTGTCGGCAGTTCGGCCATTATTCCCCGTTTGTATGACCGCGCCAAACTCTCCACGGCCGCGGAAGGTGCAAACGAGGCGAGGGATCTCTCCCACCGAATTTCCGCCCCGCCCCCTTCCATGGCGGCGAAATTACGCTAAAACGCAGGCTCAAACGGCCCCCGAGGGGCAGAGGTGATTGGATAGCATGTCGGACGACAGTTTCTTTCGTGAAGTAAACGAGGAAATTCGCCAGGAGAAGGCGAAGGCCCTGTGGGACAGCTATGGCCCCGCAGCCATCGTCATCGCCGTGCTGATCGTCATCGGCACCGGCCTGTTCGTGGTCTGGGAATACTGGGTCGAGACCAAGGCCAACAGCTCCGGCGACCGCTTCTCGCAGGCGCTGACGCTCGCCAATTCCGGCAAGGCCGACGAGGCGCTTGCCGCATTCGATGCGCTCGAAAAGGACGGCTACGGCGCTTATCCGCTGCTCGCCCGCATGCGTGCCGCCACCGTCCAGGCCGACAAGGGTGACTTCAAGGCGGCCATCGCCGGCTTCGACGAAGTGGCTGCCGACAGCTCGATCCCCAATGTCATTCGTGATGTCGCCCGCCTGCGCGCGGCACTGCTGCTCGTCGACAACGGCAGCTATGCCGATGTCTCTGCCCGCGTCGAAGCGCTGACCAACGACACCAACCCGCTGCGCCATTCGGCCCGCGAGGCGCTCGGCCTTGCCGCCTGGAAGGAAGGCAAGCTCGCCGATGCGCAGAAGCTGTTCGAGCAGATTTCCTCCGACGAAGGCGCGCCGCGCAATGCGCGTCAGCGCTCCAACCTCCTGGCCGAACTGATCCGCGGTTCCGGCAACGCGTCGTGATGCGGGCCCGATGGCTTTCAAGATCGCGATAATCGGCCGGCCCAACGTCGGCAAATCCACCCTTTTCAACCGCCTGGTTGGAAAGAAGATCGCCCTTGTCGACGACACGCCCGGCGTGACGCGCGACCGCCGTGTGCATGCGGCCAAGCTCTACGATCTCGTCTTCGACGTCATCGACACGGCCGGCTTCGAGGATGCGGGTGCGGCAACCCTCCAAGGCCGCATGCGGGCGCAGACCGAGATCGCCATCAAGGAAGCCGATCTCATCTTCTTCATGGTCGACGCCAAGGCGGGTCTCACGCCAGACGACCGCACCTTCGTCGAGATCGTGCGCCGTTCCGGCAAGCCTGTCGTGCTCGTCGCCAACAAATCCGAGGCGCGCGGTGCCCAGGGCGGCGCGCTCGAAGCGTGGGAGCTCGGCATCGGCGAACCGGTGCAGATCTCGGCCGAGCACGGTCTTGGCATGCCCGACCTGCGCGACGCCGTCGTCGAGGCGCTCGGCAAGGAAGTCGTCTTTGCCGATGACGAGGACGAGGCCGGCGACATCGCCGAAAGCGACGTGCTGATCGGCGAGGACATCGCCGATCCCGACGCCGAAGAGGCGCCCGCCTATGACGAGACCAAGCCGCTGCGCATCGCCGTCGTCGGCCGGCCGAATGCCGGCAAGTCGACGCTGATCAATGCGCTGATCGGCGAGGAGCGCCTGCTCACCGGGCCCGAGGCCGGCATCACCCGCGATTCGATTTCGGTCGACTGGGACTGGCAGGGCCGCAGCATCAAGATGTTCGATACGGCCGGCATGCGCCGCAAGGCCAAGGTCCAGGAGAAGCTCGAGAAGCTGTCGGTGCAGGACGGACTGCGCGCCATCCGCTTTGCCGAGATCGTCATCATCGTGCTCGATGCGACGATCCCGTTCGAGAAGCAGGATCTGCAGATCGCCGACCTGATCATCCGCGAGGGCAGGGCGCCGGTCATCGCCTTCAACAAGTGGGATCTCATCGACAACCCGCAGGAAACGCTGGCCGAGCTGCGCGAGAAGACCGAGCGGCTGTTGCCGCAGGCGCGTGGCCTGCAGGCAGTGCCGATGTCGGCGGAGACCGGCCGCGGGCTGGAAAAGCTGATGGACGCGGTGATGAAGACGCACCGGGTCTGGAACAGCCGCGTCTCGACCGGCAAGCTCAACCGCTGGCTCGAAGGCATACTTGCCCATCATCCGCCGCCCGCCGTCGCCGGCCGCCGGCTCAAGATCAAGTACATCACCCAGGCAAAGACCCGGCCGCCTGGCTTCGTCCTGTCCTGCTCGCGCCCCGATGCGATGCCGCAGTCCTATGTGCGCTATCTCGTCAACAATCTGCGCGACGCCTTCAACATGCCCGGCGTGCCGATCCGCATGGCGCTGCGCGCCTCGGACAACCCGTTCGCCGGGCGGGCCAAGAAGAAGAAATGAAACACCGAAGGGCTCGCGCAAGCGGGCCCTTTTTTGCATTGCGCCCCTCCCTTCTTGCATTGCACCAACGTTGCGCCCGTTAACGCTCCATCAAGGTTAATGCATCATTTTCCTCTCCAGTAGGGTGTGTTGCGTCCTGGAGAGTTTCCGTGCATCGAGGTGTTGTGAAGCGGCGGTTTGCTGCTGCCCGCGAGGGAAGACGTTCGTTCCTGGCGCCGGCCGTGATCGGCCTCGGCATCTGGCTCGGCTTTCCCACCGTTGCTGCCTATCAGGACATGACCAGCCTCGTCTCCGGCCTTGAGAACAAGGACACGCGCTGGGGCGCTTATGTCGAGAAAGCTGCCGCCGGCTCGGTCCATGCCGCCGAAATGCCGTTCGTCGACGGCATCATCACCGGTCCGATCTCGGGCTCGGGCGTCAAGATCGCCGGTGTCGGCACCGTCGCGTTTCGCGGCAAGAAGTTCGGGTCGTCCGACCTGCCTGACGAGGACCGCATTGTCCGCGTCGACAAGAAGGCCCGCATCGTCAACATCTCAAGGGTCAGTCCGCCGAAGAACTTCACCGCCGGCTCGGTGTTCGAGCGCACCAGTTCGCTTCTGCGCCCCGCCCTCGACAGCGGCCTCAAGCTGACCTTCGCCAAGCCCGACATCAAGGGCAAGGAAGTCGAGATCGCCGCTGCCTTCCACGTCAAGGAGACCGAAAAGCGTTCTGCGCGCGGGGTTCCGGCAATGCTGGCCTCGCTGGTCAACAACGACAAGGCCGACATCCTCGCCACGGCTTACGCACCGGCTGCGCCCGACTACGCCAAGGCCTCGCCCTTCGAGGCGCTGCTGCGCGACGACGACGAGGCGAACGGCCGCTTCATCCCGCCGATGGGCAAGGGCGACCACTGGTGGCTGGCCAATCCGCTGCCGGCAGGCGTCTTCTCCAAGGCCGAGCAGGCCTGCCTCGCCAACGGTATCTACTTCGAGGCGCGCGGCGAAGCGGTGCGCGGCCAGGCGGCCGTCGCCCAGGTCATCCTCAACCGTGTCCGCAACCCGGCCTATCCAGGCACCATCTGCGGCGTCGTCTACCAGAATGATGGCTGGTTCAACCGCTGCCAGTTCTCGTTTGCCTGCGACGGCATCAAGGACCGCGTCACCAGCCCGTCGCACTACAAGACCGCCCAGGACGTCGCCATGGCGGTGACCGCCGGCAAGATCTTCATCCCGGAAGTCGGCTCCTCGACCCACTACTACGCCAACTACGTCAATCCCGGCTGGGCGCGTGGCATGAAGAAGATGACCAAGATCGGCCTGCACATCTTCTACCGCACCTATGGCGGCGGCTGGAGCTGAACGCATCTGGCACGGGCTCATGGAGTCGGCCAGCCGCCGGATTGCACGCGGATTCGGCGGGTGATCACGGAGCGGAGCCGCGGGCAGGATGTCGCACTTCGACAACTAGCTGATTTTCTTACATAAAATACTTAGTTAGATGGGCCTCCCCGTGGCTTGACGGGCAGAGGCCCTCTAACTATGTTGCCGGCGACTTTGAAGCGGACGAACGGATACGCTCGGACCGGGTGGGAGTTTGCAATGGCCAAGCCTTCGGGCCCAGGCGGAAATGGAAACTCCCGGCCTGAAAATCGAGCCGAGAACGATCACCGCGACGACGAACTCGAGCGCCGTCGGCAACAGCTTGAAGCAACGCTTGCGACAAGACGCCAGACTGCCCGCGAGGGGGAAAAGAGTACGGGGTCGAATGGTGTGACCGGCTACGGCCAGGCACTCAAGCTGTCCAGCGAGTTCATCGCCGGGATCGCGGTTGGTGTTGGTCTGGGGTGGATCATCGATCGGCTGGCAGGCACGTCGCCCTGGGGCTTGATTGTGTTTCTGCTGCTCGGCTTCGGCGCCGGCGTGCTCAATGTCCTGCGTTCGGCAGGAATGGTTACTGATGCCGGTATCAGGTCGCCCGACAAGCAGTCGGACGAACCGGAAAAGAAATAGCAGCGCTGCGAGGCGCAATTTAGGCGAAGGGGGGCCAGCGTGGCCAACGATCCAATTCATCAGTTTCAGATCGCGAAATTGATTCCGATCGAGATCGGCGGCCTCGACTTCTCCTTCACCAACTCGTCGGCCTTCATGGTCGCCACCGTGATCGCCGCCAGCGCCTTCCTGTTCCTGACGACGTCGAGCCGCGGCCTGGTGCCGAGCCGCCTGCAGTCGGTTTCGGAGATGTCCTATGAATTTGTCGCCTCGATGCTACGAGACGCGGCGGGTTCCCAGGGCATGCGTTTCTTCCCGCTGGTGTTTTCGCTGTTCATGTTCGTGCTCGTCGCCAACCTGATCGGCCTGTTCCCTTACTTCTTCACCGTCACCAGCCATCTCATCGTCACCTTCGCGCTGGCGCTGCTGGTCATCGGTACGGTCATCGTCTACGGCTTCATGAAGCACGGTTTCGGCTTCCTGAAACTCTTCGTCCCGCACGGTGTGCCTGGCATCCTGGTGCCGCTGGTCGTCCTGATCGAAGTGATCTCGTTCCTGTCGCGTCCGATCAGCCTGTCGGTTCGTCTGTTCGCCAACATGCTGGCCGGCCACATCACGCTCAAGGTTTTCGCTGGTTTCGTCACTTCGCTCAGCGCATTCGGTGCTGTCGGCGTCGTCGGCTCGATCCTGCCGCTGTTCATGACGGTCGCGATCACCGGCCTGGAAGTCCTGGTCGCGTTCCTGCAGGCCTATGTGTTTGCGGTGCTGACCTGCATGTACCTCAACGACGCCCTGCACCCGGGCCACTAATTCGACGGCGGCTGCCGCCGTCTTGGATACCGCAACTAAATTTCGATCCACAAGGAGTTGGACAATGGAAGTTGAAGCAGCAAAGGCAATCGGCGCAGGCATCGCTTGTCTCGGCATGGGCGGCGCAGGCATCGGCCTGGGCACCATTTTCGGTAACTACCTGTCGGGCGCCCTGCGCAACCCGTCGGCAGCTGACGGCCAGTTCGGCCGCCTGATCTTCGGCTTCGCCGTTACCGAAGCTCTGGGCATCTTCTCGCTCCTCGTCGCTCTGCTCCTGCTCTTCGCATAAGAGCCGCGCAAGCGAGTTGACCGGCCGCGTGTCGCGGCCGGTGGGATGACAGGGGATAGAGATGTTTGTCACGCTGGGTTACGCCGAGGAAGTCGCACCTGCGGCCGGGGAAGCTCATTCTACCGACGCTACCGCTGCGCACACCGAAACGGGTGCGGAGCATGGCGGTGGTGGGTTGTTTCCGCCTTTCGATACGTCGAACTATCCGTCGCAGCTGCTCTGGCTCGCGATCACCTTCGGCCTGTTCTATCTCTTCCTGAAGAACGTCGTGCTGCCGCGTGTCGGCGGCATCCTCGAGGTGCGCCGCGATCGCATCGCCGGGGATCTCGACCAGGCTGCCCGGATGAAGTCCGAGGCGGATGCGGCGGTTGCCGCATACGAGCAGGAGCTTGCCGAGGCCAAGGCCAGGGCAAACGCCATCGGCCAGGAAGCACGCGACGAGGCCAAGGCGGAAGCCGAAGCCAAGCGCAAGGAAGTCGAAGCCGGGCTCGACCAGAAGCTGACCGCTGCGGAAGCACGCATCGCTACCATCAAGGCCAATGCCATGAAGGAAGTGGGCACCATCGCCGAGGACACCGCTGCCGCGATCGTCCAGGCACTGGGCGCAGGCAAGGTCGACAAGGCTGACATCGCCGCCGCCGTCAAGGCAGCGAGCAAGTAGGAGAGGGGCCATGGACGCAACATTCTGGGCCACAGTCGCTCTCGTCATCTTCGTCGGTGTCGTCCTGTACCTGAAGGTGCCGGGCATGCTTTCGAAGTCGCTCGACGAGCGCGCCGAACGCATCCGCGCCGAACTCGAAGACGCACGCAAGCTTCGTGAAGAAGCCCAGCAGCTGCTCGCCGAGTACCAGCGCAAGCGCAAGGAAGCCGAGAAGGAGGCCGCCGACATCGTCGATCTGGCCAAGCGCGAAGCCGGCCTTCTCGCCGAAGAAGCGCATAAGAAGACCGAAGAGTACGTTGCTCGCCGGACTGCACTTGCCGAGCTCAAGATCGGCCAGGCCGAACGCGACGCCGTCAACGAAGTTCGCGCCAACGCTGTCGACCTCGCGGTCGAGGCAGCTCGCCAGATCTTCGCCGGCAAGGCCGACGCCAAGACCAATGCCGACCTGTTCAAGGGCTCGGTTCAGGAACTGAAGGCCAAGCTCAACTAAGTCGAGCCGCCACTTAAGTCACGCAGCCAATTAAGTTGGGCAGCCGGGTAGATTTGAAGAAGCCGCTGGAATTTCCGGCGGCTTTTTTGTTTTCAGGACAGCCAAGGGCGACTGTCTTTCGTTTGGCAGGAGCTGCTCCGGTGCGGCTTGCACCTTGCCGCGGCCGCTGCTAGCCGGGTCACATGACCCAGATCGTCGAAATCGGCAAATCCCGCGTGCTTTTTTTCAGCCGGAGCGGTGCGTTGCTGCGCGCGCCCGGCGACGCCAATGACTTCATCAGCGAGGCGTGGTCGAACGAGGCCGATGTCCTCGCCATCCCCGTGGAAAGGCTTGGCCCGGATTTTCTCAAGCTCAGCACCGGCGTTGCCGGTGAGGTGTTTCAGAAGTTCGTGAATTATGGCCTGGGCTGCGCCATTGTCGGCGACATCACGCAGGCGCTCGAGGCAAGCGGCGCGCTGCGTGACTTCGTGCGCGAAACCAACAAGGGCAAGTCGATCTGGTTCGTTGCCGATCTTGCCGAACTTGACATCAGGCTCGGGACGTCGCCGCTTCAGAGTAGGCAGGGTTAGGCGCCAGGCGTTTCTGCCGTGGCTAGTCCCTGAACGGGGCAAAGGAAATGCGGTGCAGCCGAAGCGATGCGCCGTGCTCGATGATCGCCGCCCGGTGGCGGGCGGTGGCGTAGCCCATATGGACTTCGAAACCGTAGCGGTTGTCGTTCGAGCCGCAGACAGACATCATGCGGTCGCGCGTCACCTTGGCGACGATCGAGGCGGCGGCGATGGATTGCGAGCGCTGGTCGCCCTTGACCAAAGCGCGGCAGGTGCAGCCGAGGCCGGGCGGCACGTCGCGGCCGTCGGCCAGCGCCGACTTCGCCGCCACCGGCAGGCCGGCAAGCGCCCGGCGCATTGCTTCCAGGCTCGCCTTGCGGATATCGCTGCGGTCGATGCTGTCGGCCGAAACCGACGCCACGGCGACGCCAAGGGCCTTGCACAGCACCTCGTCGAACAGCGCGTCGCGCTGGGCGGCTGTAAGGCGCTTGGAATCGTCCAACCCTGATGGAATGTTGCCGGGGTCGAGCACCACGGCGGCAGCGACAACCGGGCCGGCGAGGGGGCCGCGTCCGGCTTCGTCGAGGCCCGCGCATGGCCATAGGCCACCCGATATCGCTTTCGTTTCGAAGGCGAAGTCAGGCTTGTCGATGAATTCGAAGAGGGGCGGAGAATCGGAGCGCGCGCGAGCCATGGTGCGGCGATGCTCGCATCGGCCCCGATCCTCCGCAAGACCTTCCCGGCCGATTAGGGCGGCGGCTCGGGAAGGCACCGTCAACTGGCCACGGGGAACGGCCGGACGGAATTTCTTGCACGGGCGGACGAAGCTGCCCGCCCGGATGTTCAAAGCAGCGTCAGTTGCAGCTGATCCTTGGGGCCGGCTTCGAAAAGGTCGGTGCGGAGCGGGGTGCGCACCGAGTTGAGGCCGAGGCGCTGTGCCGCGATCTCGAAGCGGCGGCCGATCTGCCAGGCATAGGGCCCCTTGCCCTTCATGCGCTTGCCCCATTCCGAATCGTAGTCCTTGCCGTCGCGCATCGAGCGGATCAACGACAGCACGTGGCGATAGCTGTCGGGATAATGGCGCAGCAGCCAGTCCTTGAAGATCGGGCTGACTTCCAGCGGCAGGCGCAGGATGACGTAGCCGGCGCTGGTGGCACCTGCGGCTTTGGCCGAATCGAGAATGCGCTCGATCTCCTGGTCGGTGAGGCCTGGGATGATCGGCGCCACCATCACCGAAACCGGAATGCCGGCATCGGAGAGCTGCCTGACCGCTTCCAGCCGCTTGGTCGGCGTCGCTGCCCGCGGTTCCATGGTCCGTGCCAGCATGCGGTCGAGCGTCGTCACCGACAGCGCCACCTTGGCCAGGCCCTTTTCGGCCATGCGGGTGAGGATATCGATGTCGCGTGTGACCATTGCCGACTTGGTGACGATGCCGACAGGATGGCTGCGCGCCTCCAGCACCTCGAGCACCTCGCGCATGATGCGCCAGTGCTTCTCGATCGGCTGATAGGGATCGGTGTTGGTGCCGATGGCGATGGTGCGCGGCTGGTAACCGTCCTTCGACAGTTCGCGGTCGAGCAGCCGCGCCGCATCCGGCTTGGCAAACAGCTTGGATTCGAAATCGAGCCCGGCCGACAGGCCCATATAGCTGTGGGTGGGGCGGGCGAAACAGTAGACACAACCATGCTCGCAACCACGATAGGGATTGATCGAGCGGTCGAAGGAGATGTCGGGCGACTCGTTGCGGGTGATGATGGTGCGCGGCTTCTCGACCTGAACCTCGGTCTTGAACGGCGGCAGCTCCTCGATTGTGCTCCAGCCGTCGTCGAAGACATGGCGGCTGACCGGCTCGTAACGCCCCGACGGGTTGACGCCGGCACCGCGGCCGCGCCGACGCTCATGGTTGATGCGCAGGCCGCTTTCCTCGATCATGGCATTGGCCATTCCGGCTCCGCCACCCTTGAAAGCGGCAATATCGGCCCGTGCGATGGGTTCCATTTCGCTATCTCCCAGAGGGAAAATGACCGTCCGTCGATTCGGTCGGCATGAAACTATTCCTATTTTGGAAATGAGAACAAAGCAAGAACTTTGTTCTCCGGGCCGCAAGGCTGGCGCTTCGGCCGGCTTTCCGATATGCGGCTGGATATGCTGAGCGTTCTGATCGAGACCAGGGACGACGAGGAGGGGCTGGCCCGCACGCTGGCGGCGCTGGTCGGCGGCGCCGTCGAGGGTGTCGTGCGCGAGGTGATCGTCTGTGACCTCGGCTCCACCGACCAGACTCACTATGTCGCCGAACATGCCGGCTGCGCCTATCTCGCCAAGGGCGGCATCCAGGCGGGCATCGCGCAGGCCAGGAGCGACTGGCTGCTGCTGCTCGAGCCGGGCGCGCGGCTGGCCGAAGGCTGGACCGAGGATGCTGTTCGCCACATGAGCCGGCTGACCATGGCGGCGCGCTTCACCCGGTCGCGGGCGAGCAACCGGCCGTTCTGGGAACGGGTGACGTCGCGGCCGCGCGCTCTGGAGCAGGGGCTGGTCATCACCAGGAAGCAGGCAGCTATTCTGGGTCGCAACGGGGCGGACGCCGAAGGCATCGCGCGCGGACTTGCCATGAAGACGCTGGATGCCGAAATCGTCGTTGCGCCGCGCTAGGGCAATTCCAGCAGCGCCATTTCGTCGGAAATTGCGAAAGACGCCCTGGCTTCAGGCTGACTTGGTGCCGCCACGCCTGAGGTGCTCGTCGAGCCGCGGCATGATCTCGACGAAATTGCACGGCATGTGGCGGTAATCGAGCTGCGCCTTGAGAATGCCGTCCCAGGCGTCGCGGCACGCCCCTGGCGACCCCGGCAGCACGAAGACGAAGGTGGCGTTGAGCACGCCGCCGGTGGCACGCGACTGGATCGTCGACGTGCCGATCTTGTCGTAGGAAATGCGGTGGAACACCTCCGAGAAGCCGTCCATGCGCTTTTCGAAGATCGGCTCCAGCGCGTCCGGCGTGACGTCGCGGCCGGTGAAGCCGGTACCGCCGGTGGTGATGATCACGTCGATTTCGGCATCGAGCGACCAGGCGGTGACGCGGTCGCGGATCTTGTCCCTGTCGTCGGTGACGATGTCGCGCGCCTTGAGCACGTGCCCGGCTTCGGTGATGCGGTCGGCTAGCGTCTGGCCTGACTTGTCCTCGGCCAGCGTGCGGGTGTCGGAGACGGTCAGCACCGCGATGCGGACGGGAACGAAGGGGCGGGGCTCGCTGGCCATTATGTTGGGCTCCTAGGTCCGGGTCGTTGTGGCGGCGCTGAACCAGCCGGGGCGCTCTGCCGAGATCGCCGTCGCCGCGTGCGCGGCGGCAGCGTTGCTGTCGAAGATGCCGAAACAGGTGGCACCCGATCCCGACATGCGGGCGAAGGCGGCACCCGAATTGCGAAGGGTGGTCAGCACCGCGACAATCGAGGGTTCGATCGACATTGCTGCAGGCTCGAGGTCGTTGCGGCTGGTTGCCAGCCAGTCGAGCACGGTATCGGCGCTGTCGAGCGGCGCGAGCGGGGGATTTTCACGTGAGGCCAGCGCCCGGAAGACGCTCGGTGTCGCCACCGCGATGCCGGGATTGACCAGCACCATCGGTAGCGAAGGAAAATGCCTGACCGGGGCGAGCTGCTCGCCGATGCCGCGGGCGATCAGCGGATGCCCAGCCAGGCACATCGGCAGGTCGGCGCCAAGCGGCAAGGCGAGGCGGGCAAGGGTTGCAGCATCGGTCGGCAGGCGCCAAAGGCGGCTCAGGGCGCGCAACGCGGCAGCCGCGTCGCTCGAACCGCCGCCGATGCCCGAGGCGACCGGCAGGTTCTTTTCGAGCGCTATGGCGACCGGCTGGGTGGTGTGGTGGGGAAAGGCAGCGCGCAGCGCGTCCCGGGCCTTGAGCACCAGGTTGCCGCCATCGACCGGCACATCGGCGGCAAAGCGGCCATCGACGACGAAACTGTCCTCTGTTGCCGCCGCAACGGTGATGCGGTCGCCAAGATCGGCAAAGACGACGAGGCTTTCGAGCAGATGGTAGCCGTCATCGCGCCGCCCGGTGACATGCAGCGCCAGATTGATCTTGGCCGGGGCGAGTTCGGCGAGCGGAACGCTGTTGAAGGTCACGGGCGGGGCGTCAGTCTTTCTCGAGCCGGTACTCGCCGGTTTCGGGGTCCTTGACCAGCGTCCCGTTGGCGCCGGTCTGGCGCTGCTTTTCGTTGCGCCGCACCTTGGCAGTCACCCGTTCGGCCTCCTTGATGAAGGAGCGGTAGCCGATATAGGCGACCACGCCGACAAGCGCGAAAAAGATGAGCTGCGGCATTTCATTCTCCTCCCTTCGGTGCCGTTTCCGGCCGGCCGGGGCTGTCCCCACATGATAATCCGCCGTTTCGGCTTTTTCAAAGGCCGAACCGGCTCCACAATGCGCGTTCTTCCGCCGCATCCACCAGGCCGGTGGCAACCGCGCCGGCTGCCTCAGGCGTGAAGCCGAGGGATGAGCCAAGGCCGAGCCTGCGGCCGAACAGGCCGCGCGGTGCTGTGATCAGCTTAAGCTCGGCCTTGGGGCCATAGCGGTCCTTGAGCACGGTGCGCATGTCGCCGAGCGCGTCGACGAGGCCGAGTTCGAGGCCCTTCTTGCCCGACCAGAACAGGCCGGTAAACAGGTCCGGGTCGTCTTTGAGCTTGCCGCGGCGGCGCTCCTTGACCATCTCGATGAAGGTCTCGTGCACTTCGCGCTGCAGCTTCTTCAGCCGCTCGACGTCTTCGGCCTTTTCCGGCTGGAACGGATCGAGCGTCGCCTTGTTGGCGCCGGCGGTGTAGACGCGGCGCTCGACGCCGATCTTCTTGATCAGGTCGGTGAAGCCGAACGAGGCCGATACCACGCCGATCGAGCCGACAATGGAGGAGGGGTCGGCGAAGATCTCGTCGCCGGCAATGGCGATCATGTAGCCGCCCGATGCGGCGACGTCCTCGACGAAGACCAGCACCTTCTTGTTCTTCTCGGCGGCAAGGTCGCGGATGCGCTTGAAGATCAGGCGCGACTGTACCGGCGAACCGCCCGGCGAATTGATCGAGATGGCGACGGCGGGCGCGCTGGAAATCGAGAAGGCCTTTTCGATCAGCCCGGCTGTGCTTGCCAGTGAAAGCGTCGGCCGGAACTGGCTGCCGCCCGACATGATCGCGCCTTGCAGCCTGATGACGGGGATGACGATCTCGCCGCCTCGCATAGATCTCGGCAGCAGGCGGCGGAACAGGTTCTTCACGTAATCTCTCCGGTCTCTGGTCATGCGGATGTATGTATTCCCGCGACAACCGCAATGCTTCGGCCCAGTTCTATCGCCGAAAAGCTTCAATCGCCGAAAAGCGACGCGCGGCCGTTGCTTATGTCGTCGGCGCGTTGCGAGAAGCTGTCGCCGGGATCGCGCAGGACCAGCGGCGGGCAGAGCGTCAACGGCGCCCGCGAGGCGCGAACCGCCCGCACGATGATACGGATCGCGGCCGCGTCGGCGCGCGGATGCACCGGTACGATTTCGGCCTTGCCGAAGCGGCCCTCGAGGGCCGTAAGGATCGCTGCGAGCTGCTCCGGCCGGGCGATGATGGCGAAGCCGCCGCGCGGCTTGACCATGGCGGCAGCACTCCGGAGCCAGTTTTCGAACAGCCCGTCCTCCATGACATGCGCCTGCCGCTTCAGCGCGTCCGGCGTCGGCCGGTGATGCGCAGGATTGAAGGGCGGGTTCATGATGACGAAGTCGAGCGAGGCGTCGGCAAGGCCTGCCTCGGTGCGTGCCTTGCCGGAAAGGCCGACATCGGCGACGAGCACCGACGCGCGCTCGCGCAGCGAGGCGTTGCCGGGATAAGCGAGCGTCGCCTCGGCGAAGCGCGCCATATCCGTGGTGAGCTCGACAAGTTGTACCCTGGCCTGCCTGCAGCGCGACGCAACCGCAAGGCCGGCAGCACCCGCACCTGCGCCGAAATCGGCAAGCCGGCCGGCGAATGTGCCCGGCACGGCGGCTGCCAGCATCAAGGCGTCCATGCCGGCGCGGTGGCCGCTGTCGCTGGGCTGCACCAGCCAGAAGTCGCCGCGATGGAATGCGTCCACCGTATGGGGTGGCAAGTCCAGATGTTTTGCGGGTGGCGGTTCGGCTGTCACTTCCGGCGAATTTCGTGCTCGATGCCGGCGTCGGTCAGCAATTGCCGTGCTTCGTCGGCGTCGTCGGCATCGATCATGATCCGGCGCGGCAGGATGCCGATCGAACCGTCGAGCACGCTCATGTTCTCGTCGGCGGTGAAGCTGCCGATGCCGGCGTCGCGCAGCAGTGCCTCGACGAAGGAGATGATGACGGCGTCATTGGTGCGGATGAGTTCGATCATCTCAGGAAATTCGCAGTTTGGAGCGGCGAAGTAAACGCTGCCTGTTGCACCGCGCCAATTCGCCACTTGCGGGCACGGTGCATGCCGCCCTAGAATCGCCTAAGAGCTACGCGCGCGACCACGCGCCTGTGTAATTTGGGAGTGTTGGCCTTGGGTGTCGTTCTCAACATCGAGAAGGGAAAGCGGGACGCTGCGTCGATCAAGGACCTGATCGACCTGACGTCCGCCGACATGGGGCGGGTCAACGAGCTGATCCTGTCCAAGGCCGGCTCCGACGTCGAGATGATCCCCGAGGTGGCCAACCACCTGATCTCTTCCGGCGGCAAGCGCCTGCGCCCGATGCTGACGCTCGCTGCCGCGCAGATGTTCGGCTACGCCGGTGAAAACCACGTCAGGCTCGCGACCTCCGTCGAGTTCATGCACACAGCTACGCTTTTGCATGACGACGTCGTCGACGAAAGCGACCTGCGCCGCGGCAAGAAGACGGCGCGCACCATCTGGGGCAACCAGGCGAGCGTGCTCGTCGGCGACTTCCTGCTCGGCCAGGCCTTCCGCATGATGGTCGAGGTCGGTTCGCTGGAAGCGCTCGACATCCTGTCCTCCGCTGCCTCGATCATCGCCGAGGGCGAGGTGATGCAGCTGGCCGCCGCCAAGAACCTCGACACCACCGAGGACGAACATTTCGCCGTCATCAAGGCAAAGACCGCTGCCCTGTTCTCGGCTGCCGCCGAAGTCGGCCCGGTCATTGCCGGCGCGTCGAAGAACGACAAGGCAGCACTGCGCTCCTACGGCATGAATCTCGGCCTTGCCTTCCAGCTCATCGACGATGCGCTCGACTATGGCGGGTCGAGCAAGGACCTCGGCAAGAATGTCGGCGACGACTTTCGCGAGGGCAAGGTCACGCTGCCGGTGATCCTGAGCTATCGCCGCGGCACCACTGCCGAACGCGCCTTCTGGAAGAGTGCGATCGAGGAGGGCAAGACCGACGATGCGGCGCTGGAGAAGGCCGTCGGCCTGATGGTGCGCCACGGCGCCATCGCCGACACGATCGGCCGCGCCAGCCATTTCGGCGAGATCGCCCGCGATGCGCTGGCCCCGCTGGAGCAGACGCCGCAGAAGTCGGCCCTCATCGACGTCATCGATTTCTGCATCAGCCGCGTCGTTTGAGGCAGGATTCCACCTGCCGTTGGTTCAACATTGTGAATTCGTTGAGCCGCCTGTCGTATTGTGAAGCCGGTGCGGATTGAAGCGTGACCCCAAAAAGGCCATGCTTGGCACCGACAAGCGGTTGCGACCCGGCCACCGGCTGGACGACCGTAGGACCTTGGTAGGAAGGATTTTCATGCGGCAGCGACGCGCGATCTGGCTGTTGGGCCTTGCGGCTCTGGCGGGCTTTACCGCCCTGACCCAGCCTGGATATGCCAAACAGCTCACCGAACCGGTCGAGATCAGTTCGTTTTCCGGCGCCTATCTCGCGGCCCGCACCGCCGAGGCCGACGACGACCTGGATAGCGCAATTGCTTATTACAAGCGCGCTTTGGCCTTCGATCCCGAAGATGCCGCCCTGCAGCAGAGCCTGATGCTGGCGCTGATCGCTCAAGGCCGCTTCGATGAATCGCTGCCTTATGCCGAGATGCTGAAGACAGTTCCCGACGTGGAGCGTTTCTCGCGCCTGGCGCTTGCCGTCGATACCTTCCGCAAGAAGGATTACGAGGGCGCGGAGAAGTGGCTCAAGCTGGCGCTCGAATCCGACCTCGACCGGCTGATCACAGGCGTCATGACCGCCTGGGCCAAGCAGGGCGAGGGCAAGGCCGGCGACGGCCTGCAGTTCCTCGACAAGCTCGAAGGCCCGGAATGGTACGAGCTGTTCAAGACCTACCACCGCGCTTTGATCGCCGAGACCGCCGGCCAGAAGGACAAGGCGGACGAGATCTATCGCGCTACCATCGACAATCTCGGCGCCGGCAGTGCGGCACCCGAGACCTGGATGCGCGCCGCCGAATCCTATGCCGGTTTCCTGGCCCGCACCGGCAAGAAGACCGAGGCGCTGGCCATCCTCGACCGCGCCGACGAGTTTGCTCCCGGCAAGCTGCCGATCGCTTCCTTGCGCGAAAAAATCACCAAGGGCGAGAAGATCAGCCCACTGGTCGGCAACCCGCAGGATGGTGCTGCCGAAATCCTGCTCAACCTGTCGACGGCACTGAACCGCGGCGGGGGCGAGCCTTTCGTCAGGCTCTATCTGCAATATGCGCTGGCGCTGAAGCCGGAGAGCGACGAACTCTTGGTGCAGCTCGCCGCGATTGCCGAGCAGCAGCAGAATGGCGAAGAGGCGATCGCGCTTTACCGCCGCGTGCCCGCAGCCTCGCCGCTCAAGCGGCTGTCGGAATTGCAGCTCGGCCTCAACCTCGCCGATCTCAAGCGCCATGACGAGGCGATCAAGCATCTCAAGGCACTGGTCGAAGCCAACCCCGACGACATGCGCGGCTATCTCGCGCTTGGCGGGGTCTATGCCTCGACCGACAATTACCGCGCCGCCGCCGATGTCTATGACAAGGCAGTCGGCGTGCTGAAGACGCCGACCAACACCAACTGGAACGTCTTCTACCAGCGCGGCATCGCCTATGAGCGGCTGAAGGAATGGCCCAAGGCAGAGCCGAATTTCCGTGAAGCGCTGAAGCTGTTCCCCAACCAGCCGCAGGTTCTGAACTATCTCGGCTATTCCTGGGTCGACATGAACATGAATCTCGAGGAAGGCCTCGGGATGATCAAGCAGGCCGCCGACCTGCGCCCGAGCGACGGCTACATCATCGATTCGCTGGGCTGGGCCTATTACCGCCTCGGCAAGTTCGAGGACGCGGTGCGCGAGCTCGAGCGCGCGGTGTCACTGAAGCCGGACGATCCGGTGCTGAACGACCATCTCGGCGACGCTTACTGGCGTGTCGGGCGCAAGCTCGAAGCGACATTCCAGTGGAGCCATGCCCGCGACATGAAGCCGGAGCCGAAGATCCTGGCCGATGTAGAGCAGAAGCTCGCCAAGGGCCTGCCGGACCTGCCGGAGAAGCCGACAGCACTTGAGGCGCCGGCCAAGCCGATCTCGGTCAAGCCGGCAGCCCCTGCCCAGGACAGCCAGAAGAAGAGCGAACTGGAAACGCCAGTAGTCGCACCGGCCGCCCAGGTGATCCCAGCCGCCTACAAGGTGCAGCGTGGGCAATCGCTGTGGTCGATCGCCAATGACGTGCTCGGCAATGGTGACCGCTATCGCGAGATTCTCGATCTCAACCCGCAGCTGCGCGGCGATCCCGCGCGGCTGGCACCGGGCCAGGAACTCCAGCTGCCGGGCAAGTGAGCCGATTGCGCGGCGGTCGTCTTTGCACCGCAGCTTGACCCTAACAATCGGGCGGAATAGGACGGGGCCTTCTGTGGCCCCGTTTTCTTGCGGGGCGCGCGCCAATGATCGAGCTTTGCCCGTGACCGACCAGATGCCTGCCCACATGCACCCCAGCCGCTCCTTCCAGGGCCTGATCCTGACGCTGCACAATTACTGGGCCGAACACGGTTGCATCATCCTGCAGCCCTACGACATGGAAGTGGGCGCGGGCACGTTCCACCCGGCAACGACGTTGCGTGCGCTTGGACCCAAGCGCTGGAACGCAGCCTATGTGCAGCCTTCGCGTCGCCCCAAGGACGGCCGCTACGGCGAGAACCCGAACCGGCTGCAGCACTATTACCAGTACCAGGTCATCCTGAAGCCGAACCCGTCCAACCTTCAGGAGCTCTACCTCGGCTCGCTCAAGGCGATCGGCATCGATCCGCTTGTCCATGACATCCGCTTCGTCGAGGACGACTGGGAAAGCCCGACGCTGGGCGCCTGGGGCCTCGGCTGGGAGTGCTGGTGCGACGGCATGGAAGTGTCGCAGTTCACCTATTTCCAGCAGGTCTGCGGCATCGAATGCGCGCCCGTCGCCGGCGAGTTGACCTATGGTCTCGAACGCCTGGCGATGTATGTGCAGGGCGTCGACAATGTCTACGACCTCAACTTCAACGGCCTCGAAGGCGACGACAAGGTCACCTATGGCGACGTCTTCCTGCAGGCCGAGCAGGAATATTCCAGGCACAATTTCGAGCATGCCAACACGGCGATGCTGCTCAAGCATTTCGAGGATGCCGAAGCCGAATGCAGGGCGCTGCTCGCTGCCGGCGCGCCGGCCGATGGCGGCAATCTGGCCCAGCACAGGATGGTCTTCCCGGCCTATGACCAGTGCATCAAGGCGAGCCACGTCTTCAACCTGCTCGACGCGCGCGGCGTGATCTCGGTCACCGAGCGCCAGAGCTACATCCTGCGTGTCCGCAACCTGTCCAAGGCCTGCGGCGAGGCATTTTTGCTTACGGAAGCCGGCGGTCTGGCGGCTTGACGGCTTTTACCTCCCCCTCGATGGGGGAGGTCGCCGCGGAGCGGCGGGTGGGGGTGATGAGGAGGAGGGCTAAGTGCCCAAACTCGATCGTTTCCGACTGGCGTCAGCGCGTCGCCTTCGCTCGGCAATGACCGACGAGGAACGCATCTTGTGAAAGCACATTTGGCGCATTCCCGTTGAAGGAACGCATTTCCGCAGACAAGCTTCACTAGGCGTCTATTTCCCTGACTTCGTCTCGCATCGACTGAAGTTGATCATCGAGGTCGACGGCGCCCATCATGGCCTTGATGATCAAAGGCGGCATGATCATACGCGAACCCTGTGGCTCGAGAGCCAAGGATATTGCGTACTTCGCTTCTGGAATCATGAAGTGAAACAGGAACTGGAAGCAGTTCTGGACACTATCTTTGCGGTTGTTGACGAACGTCGCAGAGACCTGTCCAGCGACGTTTCCTGACTGGAAAGCACCCCACCCCGGCGCTTCGCGCCGACCCTCCCCATCGAGGGGAGGGTAAGATCGCGCGACCTCAGCCCTTCGCCAGATGTGTGCGGCATCGAAATCCATCAGCGTTACACGGCGGCGAGTTCCAGCCCCTCCGGAAGGCGGGGTTGCAGCGTTTCGCCATTGATCGTCTGCAAAGCCTTGCGCACGCCGGGCATCCGGAATTCGGCCGGGGCCGCCACATGCATGGCGAGCAGGGCACTGAGGCTGAAGATCTGGAGCAGGGCAGAGGCGGTTTTCATTGTCGTTCGGCCAATAGGTGTCTGTCTGAGCGTGGGTCGCTCCAGCGCAGCATCCGGTTCATGGAAATCTTCATCCCTAGGACGATTGTCCCGGCGACGGTCCGACAGCTCGACGGATTTGCCGATCGCGTTCGGGCCGATCGCGTTCGGGAAGTGACAGCGGGCGGCTGACTTGCTATGCCGCGCGGACCATTTCCGCGTGAGCCCGTCCGATGCCCGATCTGCTTTTAGAGTTGCGTTCCGAAGAAATCCCCGCGCGCATGCAGCGCAAGGCGGCGGGTGACCTCAGGAAGATGCTGACCGACGGTCTTGTCGAGGCGGGTCTGACCTATGAGGCGGCGCGCGAATACTGGACGCCGCGCCGGCTGACGCTCGACATCAGGGGGCTGACGGCCCGCTCCAAGGACATCCATGAAGACCGCAAGGGCCCGAGCACCAAGGCGCCGGAAGCGGCGATCCAGGGTTTTCTGCGCAGCGCCGGCCTGAGCTCGATATCCCAGGCGCATGTCCACAGCGACCCAAAGAAGGGCGATTTCTACGTCGCCCATATTTCCAAGCCCGGCCGCTCGGCGGAGGAGATCATCGCCGAGCTGGTGCCGGCGATCGTCAAGACCTTCCCCTGGCCCAAGTCGATGCGTTGGGGCCCGGCCTCGGCCAAGCCGGGCAGCCTGCGCTGGGTGCGCCCGCTGCAGTCGATCGTCTGCACCTTCGGCCCCGAGACCGAGGAGCCGGTGGTCGTCGACTTCGAGGTCGACGGCATCCGTTCCGGCAGCGTCACCTTTGGCCATCGCTTCCATGCGCCCGAGGCAATCACCGTGCGCCGCTTCGACGACTATGCCGCCAAGCTCGAGGCCGCCAAGGTCGTCATCGACGCCGAGCGCCGCAAGGAGATGATCTCCGCCGATGCGCGCAACCTCGCCTTCGCCAATGGCCTTGATCTCGTCGAGGACGAAGGGCTGCTCGAAGAGGTTTCCGGCCTCGTCGAATGGCCGGTGGTGCTGATGGGCACCTTCGAGGATACGTTCCTCGAGATCCCGGCTGAAGTCATCCGGCTGACCATCCGCGCCAACCAGAAGTGTTTCGTCACGCGGCCGCAGGGCAGCGAGGACGCGCTCTCCAACCACTTCATCCTGACCTCGAACATCGAGGCCAAGGATGGCGGCAAGGAGATCGCGCATGGCAACGGCAAGGTTGTGCGCGCCCGCCTTTCGGACGCGCTCTATTTCTGGAAGACGGACCAGGGCGACCTGCCCGATCTCGATACGCTGAAGCAGTCGGCCGAAGCCTTCGGCCTCGATATCCACAAGCCGCTCGACCAGCGCATGGCCCGCCTCGACCATCTTGGCGTGACCTTCCATGCCAAGCTCGGCACGCAAGGGCAGCGCGTCCAGCGCATCCGCGGGCTCGCCCGTGAGATCGCGCCGCTTGTCGGTGCCGAGCCGAAGCTGGCCGACCGCGCCGCAGTGCTCGCCAAGGCAGACCTGCAGACCGAGGTCGTCGGCGAGTTCCCCGAACTGCAAGGCGCCATGGGCCGCAAATATGCGCTGCTGCAGGGCGAGAGCCCGTCGGTGGCTGCCGCGCTCGAAGAGCACTATAAGCCGCAGGGGCCGTCCGACCGCGTGCCGGCCGACCCGGTTTCGGTGTCGGTAGCGCTGGCCGACAAGCTCGACACGCTTGTCGGCTTCTGGACCATCGACGAAAAGCCGACGGGGTCGAAAGACCCCTATGCGCTTCGTCGTGCCGCACTCGGCATCGTCAGGATCATCCTGTCGGCGCGGGGCAAGCTGCCGCTGCAGGCATTGTTCGATGCGGCGCTGCGTCAGCTCAATGAGAGCTCCATCGCCAAGAAGCTCGCCGCGTTCGAGGCAAAGCAGGACGCGATCGACAGCGGCGATGTCGACGGCGAACAGGATGTCGACAATGCGCTGGCTGCCTATGAGGCGGAGCTGCGCAAGGAAACGATCGGCCGTGCCGCGCCGCTCAAGGCCGACCTGATCGCCTTCTTCCATGACCGTCTCAAGGTCTATCTGCGCGAGCTTGGCGCCCGCCACGATCTTATCGACGCCGTCATCACGCCGGAGGCCGACGACCTGTTGACCATCACCCGGCGTGTCGAAGCGCTGGGTCACTTCGTCGACAGCGAGGATGGCAAGAACCTGCTCGCCGGCACCAAGCGCGCCGCCAACATCCTGGCCGCCGAAGAGAAGAAGGGGACCGCGGTTGCCGACGCCGTCGACCCGGCTCTCTTCCGCGAAGAGGCGGAAAAGGCGTTGTTCGCGCCGATGAATCAGGCTGTCAGCGAAGCCGGCCAGGCGATTCGGAACGAAGACTTTTCCGGCGCCATGCGCGCCCTCTCCGTGTTGCGTGAACCCGTCGATTCATTCTTCGAGAAAGTTCTCGTCAACGACGACGACGTCGCCGTGCGTGCCAACCGCCTGGCGCTGCTCGCGCGCATCCGTGCGGCGACCGACCAGGTCGCCGATTTCTCGAAGATTTCGGGATAGAGTGGGATCGCAGGATAAGGATGGGCGGCGCAAAGCCGCCCTCACTCAGTCGAGCAGGCGAACCTTGACGCTCTGGCGATAGACCTGGACCTCGATCAGCGGCTCGCCGTGGAGGATGGCGCTGCGCGTCGAGTTGCTCATCGCGCCAGGCTTGTTCAACAGCTGCTCGAAGCGCGCACGCTTGGCATTGCTGGTGAACCAGTCGTCGAGGTCGTCTTCCTCGTCGGTCTGGATGTGCCGATGTACATTGGCGCGGTCCTGCCGCACGACCTGGGCGGCACTGTCCAGGGCATAGCCATCGCTGGCCTGATGGTCCTTCTCCGAGATCCGCGCGACATAGGTGCCGAGCAGCTGATCGGCCTGTGCCGCGCCTGTGCCGGAAAGCAGCATGGCCAGGAGCCCCGCTGCGATGCTGCGACCTGCCTTCATGGATCAACCCCTTGCCCAGATTGCCGATATGTTGCCGCGACGGTGCACAACGACGGCGTGACGGTCAAGCCGGCCTATTCGGTTTTGACATGGGCTGGCGCTGGGTCGATCGGGGTCCCGTCGGGCGCAACAGGCAAGGGCGACTGGTCGCCGGTCGCGGCCTGCTGGGCGGGCACGGCTTCCGCGGCAACAGGCGCGCCAGCCGACGTATCAGGCGACGCTGAACCAACCTCGCCGCCGCGGATGACCATCAGCTCAGGCCCCATCTTATGGTTGGTGCTTGTCGGTTCGGCTTCGATCGCCGCGACCTTGCCGGCGTCGACCTGGGCAGCGCCGAGCGCGACGATCGACCTGCTGGCCGATTTCGGGGCGTCGACGCTGACCGATGACGGGCTGGCCGCACTGGCGTCGACGATAACGATCGAAGATGCGTGAGCCGTACCGGACGCGGCGATGCCGGCAACAAGAAACGCAGCACAAAGGCGCATTTGACCCTCGGAGTTGAATCAACTTCAAGGCGCAATGTAACAGCTGGGCGGTTGCAGCCCGATTTCGAAGTTGCGGTGCATTTTAGGCAATGCCGGAAATCTTGGCGGTGGCGCACTTGTCGCATGAGGCCGCGCGGAGTAGGGACCGGGCATGCAACAGGAAGCTGAGACGTGGCGGAACTGATCGCAGCCGACAAGGCGATGGATGCGGCACTGGCATTGCTCGACGCCGGCGAGGTGGTGGCCATTCCAACCGAGACCGTCTATGGCCTGGCAGGTGACGCGACCAATGGCGAGGCCGTCGCCCGCATCTTCGAGGCCAAGGGCCGCCCGCGTTTCAACCCTTTGATCGCCCATGTCGCCGACATGGCCATGGCCGAGCGCATCGGCGTGTTCGACCCGCTGTCGCGCAAGCTCGCCGAAAAGTTCTGGCCAGGCCCGCTGACCCTCGTCGTGCCCCTTCGCCCCGGTTCGGGCATTCATCCGCTGGTGACAGCTGGGCTCGACACCATTGCGCTGCGCATGCCCAAGGGTTTTGGCGGCACGTTGATATCACGGCTCGGCCGGCCGCTGGCAGCCCCCAGCGCCAACAGCTCGGGCAAGATCAGCTCGACCAGCGGCGAGGCGGTGGCCAGCGATCTCGGGGCGCGCATCCCGCTCGTCGTCGACGGTGGTTCGACGCCGGTCGGGCTGGAATCGACGATCGTCAAGGTCGAGGACGGCCGCGTGCGGCTGCTGCGCCCCGGCGGCGTTCCGGCAGGTGACATCGAAGAGGTGGCCGGTGCGCCGCTGCTGCGCGGCATGACCGCCGGCATCGAAGCGCCCGGCATGCTTGCCTCGCACTACGCGCCGGGCGCTGCGCTGCGGCTCAATGCCGACGCTGTCGCGGCAGGCGAGGCGCTGCTGGGTTTTGGCCGGCGCCGTGCCGATGGCTGGCAACAGGCCCGCGCCTTTCTCAATCTGTCCGAGACAGGCGACCTGCGCGAAGCGGCGACAAATCTCTTCGCACATCTCCAGGCGCTCGACCGCAGCGGCGCCGAGCTGATCGCCGTCGAGCCGATACCGTTCGACGAACTCGGCGAGGCGATCAACGACAGACTGGCGCGCGCCGCTGCCCCCCGTGACAATCCTCACGTCTGAACTTAGCTTTCGTCACATGACCCAGAATCTTCCCGGCCTCGATCCCGCGCTTGCCGAGCGCTTCGCTGCCATCGTCGGCGCGCGTTATGCTGTGCGCGCAGAAGGCGAAATCGAACCATACGTGCATGAGCCGCGTGGCCTGTTCACCGGCGCCAGCTCGCTGGTGCTGCGCCCGGCAAATGTCGAGGAGGTGAGCGCGATCATGAGGCTCGCCACCGAAACGGGGACGCCGATCGTGCCGCAGGGCGGCAATACCGGCCTCGTCGGCGGCCAGGTGCCGGATCGTTCGGGCGGCCAGATCGTGCTGTCGCTGTCGCGCCTCAACCGCATCCGCGAGATCGATCCGGTCTCCAACACCGTCATTGCCGAGGCCGGCGTCGTGCTTGACGTGCTGCACAAGGCAGCCGACGAGGTCGACCGGCTCTATCCCCTGTCGCTAGCATCGCAGGGCTCCTGCCAGATTGGCGGCAATCTGTCGTCCAATGCCGGCGGCACCGGCGTGGTGGCCTATGGCAATGCGCGCGAGCTGTGCCTTGGCGTCGAGGTGGTGCTGCCGACGGGCGAGGTGCTCGACGACCTGCGCAAGCTCAAGAAGGACAACACCGGCTACGACCTCAAGAACCTGTTCGTCGGCGCCGAAGGCACGCTCGGGGTCATTACGGCAGCGGTGCTGAAGCTCTATCCCAAGCCCAAGGGCCGCGAAGTCGCCTGGGTCGGACTGGCATCGCCAGAGGCAGCGCTCGCCTTGTTCGATCGCGCCCAGGACATGGCCGGCAGCGCGCTGACGGCGTTCGAGCTGATCGGCCACCTGCCGATGGAATTTGCCATGCGCCACATTCCCGATGCGCGGCCGCCGCTGGAAGGCGACTGGCCCTGGCAGGTGCTGATGGAAATCTCCTCGGGCCGTTCGGCCGAGGACGCGCGCGCGCTGATCGAGGACATCCTCTCGGCCGGCTTCGAGGCCGAGCAGGTCGGCGATGCGGCGATTGCCGCAAGCGTTGCTCATGCCAACGAGTTCTGGCGCCTGCGCGAGATGCTGCCGGAAACGCAGAAGGTGGAAGGCGCGTCGATCAAGCACGACATCTCTGTGCCGATCGCCAGTATCCCTGCCTTCATCGCACAGGGTGCCGTCGCGGTTGCCAGCGTCTGTCCGGAGGCGCGCGTTGTCTGCTTCGGCCACATGGGCGACGGCAATCTGCACTACAACGTCTCGCAGCCGGTCGGCATGGCGGCCGACCCGTTCCTGGCGCTCTACCGCGACATGAACAAGGCGGTGCACGACGTCGTACGCGCCATGAACGGCTCGATCTCGGCCGAACATGGCATCGGCCAGCTCAAGCGCGATGAGCTCATTGCCACGGCGCCGCCGATCGCCATCGAGCTGATGCGCCGCGTCAAGGCGGCGTTCGATCCCGCCGGCATCATGAACCCCGGCAAGACGATTTGAACGTCTCTGGTGGTATTCCGATAACCATCGCCGAGATCAGCAAAATTTAACCCAATTTCTTAAGCGGGGCGGTAAGGTCACCCCGCTAGTGTCCTTCCTAACGAGACCGGGAAAACTGGTCCGGAGAGACCGGAAACCGGCTCTCAGGAGATAACAGGAAGGCACACCATGAACACCGGACTGAAGCCAGTCTGGGCGGGACGCAACATGCGCCTCGACCCGTTCCGCTTGCCGCAGATGGTCAGCTACGCGACGCGTGACGACCTTGGCGACGTCACCTTCACCATCGATCACCGCGGCGCGGTGATCCGCCGCCTGCTGGCGCTCAGCGGGCTGCCGGCGACGATTGCGCTGCCGGCGCGCGCGTTCCGCGGCGTTGCGGCTCGTGCGATGGAAGACGAGGACCTGAACGTCACGGTGACGCTGGAACTGCTGCACAACGATCCGATGCTGTCTGTGCCGCTTTTGGTCGCCGACGATCTCGACGACGTTGCCGCCGACTGGCGCGCCTGGGCGGACTATTACAGCCTGCCCATGCTGCTGATCGAGGCGGACGGCGTGGCCCGCACGCTCGAGGAGTCGCTCGGCGCGGCGATCAAGACCCTGCCGGCGCAGGACCGACGCAAGGGCCGCGTCTCCAGGATGCGCAGGCCGCGTTTCCTCGCCCGCCGCAAGTCGGGCGCGCTCGGTGTCCGCCTCGTCATCGACGGCGAAGAGATCATCGCCCGGGCGTAGGACGACACTTCTAGATCAGCGGCTTCAGCGCCACCCAGGCGCCGCCGCAGATCAGGCCGATGAAGATGATCCAACCGACCTGGCCGTTCGACCTGAACAGCCTGAGGCACTGGTCGGGATTGTCGATGTCGAGCACGACGATCTGCCTGATCATATGTGCGCCGGCGGCGACAAGGCCGGCGAGTGCCGGCATCGGCACCTGGGCGATGGCAAAGGCCGTCGCAAACAGCATCAACGCCCCGGCATAAAGCCCGAACAGCCATGACTTGGTGTTTTCGCCGAAGAAGCGTGCGGTCGACTTCACGCCGACAAGCGCGTCGTCTTCCTTGTCCTGGTGGGCGTAGATCGTGTCATAGCCGATCACCCACATGATCGAACCGAAATAGAGCAGCACGGCCGGGCCGTCTATGTCGCCGAATTCGGCTGCCCAGCCCATCAGCGCGCCCCAGGAAAAGGCGAGGCCAAGCACGAATTGCGGCCAGTTGGTGATGCGCTTCATGAACGGGTAGATCGCAACAATCGCCAGCGACGAGATGCCGAGCAGAATGGTGAAGCTGTTGAACTGCAACAGCACGACCAGTCCGACAAGCGCTTGCAGCACCAGGAACACCCAAGCCTGGCGGCGGCTGACCTGGCCCGAGGGCAGGGGGCGCGAACGCGTGCGCTCGACCTGGGCGTCGATGCCTTCGTCGACGATGTCGTTGTAGGTGCAGCCGGCGCCGCGCATCGCCACCGCTCCGATGAGGAACAGCACCAGGAACGAAGGCGAAGGCAAAAGCGACATCAGGCTGTCGCCCGGCCGCGCATAAGCGCTGGCCGCCATCGCCGCCGACCACCAGCATGGCCACAGAAGCAGCACCCAGCCGATCGGCCGGTCCCAGCGCGCGAGCTGGGCGTAAGGCCACAGCCCACGTGGCAAGGCACGGTAGACCCAGTGACCGCTGGGAGCATCGGCGACCCGGCCCTGGCCGGCTTTTGATTGGATCTGTTCCATGCCATGGGAGTGCCAGCGGCGTGGGCAGGCGTCAAGCCGACGATTTGTCCGTGTTTGGCAGCGCTGCAGCTTGACCTCGTCCCTCCCGGCCACTAGCGGGTGCATCACGTCAAGCATCGGCAAGAGGTCAAGCGCATGAACATCCTGCTCATCGGTTCCGGCGGCCGCGAACACGCACTGGCCTGGAAGCTTGCGGCATCGCCGATGCTGACCAGGCTTTATGCCGCGCCAGGCAATCCGGGCATCGCCCGCGAAGCCGAACTGGTGGCGCTCGATATTGCCGACCACGCCGCCGTCGCAGCCTTCTGCAAGGACAAGGCGATCGACCTCGTCGTCGTCGGCCCCGAAGGGCCGCTGGTCGCCGGCATCGGCGACGACCTGCGGGCAGCCGGCATTCGTGTCTTCGGTCCCTCCAAGGCGGCGGCGCAGCTCGAGGGGTCGAAGGGCTTCACCAAGGATCTTTGTGCCCGCTACGGCATTCCGACAGCTGCCTATGGCCGTTTCGACAATGCCGGCGACGCCCGTGCCTATGTCGAGAAGACGGGCGCGCCGATCGTCATCAAGGCCGACGGCCTCGCCGCCGGCAAGGGCGTGACGGTTGCGATGACGCTGGACGAAGCGTTGGAAGCTGTCGACGCCTGTTTCGAGGGTGCCTTCGGTGGTGCCGGCGCATCTGTCGTGGTGGAAGAATTCATGACCGGCGAGGAGGCGAGCTTCTTCTGCCTGTGCGACGGCAAGACGGCGCTGCCCTTCGGCACGGCGCAGGATCACAAGCGTGTCGGCGACGGTGATGTCGGACCGAACACTGGCGGCATGGGCGCCTATTCGCCGGCGCCCGTCATGACGCCCGAACTGATCGAACAGACCATGCGCGAAATCATCGAGCCGACGATGCGCGGCATGGCCGAAATGGGTGCGCCGTTCTCGGGCGTGCTGTTTGCCGGCCTGATGCTGACCGACCAGGGCCCGAAGCTGATCGAATACAACACCCGCTTCGGTGATCCCGAATGCCAGGTGCTGATGATGCGCCTGAAGGAGGACCTTCTCGTGCTGCTCAACGCCGCCGCCGACGGTCAGCTTGCCCATGTCTCGGCGCGCTGGCGCGACGAGGCGGCACTGACCGTGGTGATGGCGGCCAAGGGTTATCCGGGCACGCCGGAAAAGGGCTCGGTCATTTCGGGCATCGACAGGGCGGAAGCCGCCGGCGCGCAGGTCTTCCACGCCGGCACGGCAGTCAGCGACGGCAAGATCGTCGCCTATGGCGGCCGCGTGCTGAACGTCACCGCCACCGGCAGCAATGTCAGCGAAGCGCAGCAGAAAGCCTATGCGGCCGTCGACGGGCTCGACTGGCCGGAAGGGTTCTGCCGCCGCGACATCGGCTGGCGCGCCGTCGAGCGCGAACAGCAGAAATAATCGGCTGGACGCCGGGGCGACCGACTAGCGTTCGGCGCGGTCGCTCTCGGTCGAGGCGGTGGCGACAGGATCGAGCCTTGCGGCGTTCTGGCTGGCCACGCGCACCATTTCGTCACGCCTCAGTGCTGCGAATTCCGCCATGCCGTTGATGTAGCGGCTCGGTGCCGGCCTGAACGCCGGCAGCGCGCCGAGCACGGCCTTGTCCCAGCTCGAGCGCAGCGTCTCGGCAAGCAGGTCGAGCCGCACCGGATAGGCGACCGAGGCATAGGTGATGCGGCTTTCGCCTTTCAGCCCGTCATCCCTTGCGATCGGCAGCGGCACATTGAGCATGAAGTCGTCTGTCGTTTCGACAAGCTGGCCGAACGGCCAGACCTGGCGCAGGCCTTCGGCGTCCATCGGCGCGACATTGACGTCGATGTCGTTGGGCGTGCCGGCGACGCGGTAGGGGCAGCGGCGTTCGCCGCAATTGGCCTGGGCCGAGAACTGCCACAGCGAATAACGCTGCCAGTTGCCCTTCGGGAAATGGATGCCGATTTCCGGCTTGTAGCGCGCATACCAGAGCGGCAGCCGGGACAGCAGCCGGTAGCGATAGCGGTTGTCGGCGATGTACCGCGAGGTCGTTCCGTTGGTGTAGAGGATCGGGTAGCGGCCGGTGCGCAGGAAGATGTGGCGCACGAACAGTTCGGCGTCCTCGAGCGACATCCATTTGGTCGGGTCGTTTTCCTCGATGTCGATCGCCATCAGATCGTCGGGGCCGGGCTCGGCGAAATCGAGGAAGTTCTCGGCCTGCTCGATCGGGTTGCCGGGACGGGCAAGGTGGTAGGCACCCCATTTCAGCCCGAGCGCCTTGGCGACGACCTTGCGCGTGTGGAACAGCTCGCGGGCAACCGCATGTCGTTTCCACAGCGCCTTGCACAGCCTGTAGGCGGTTTCGTCGCCGGTGCAGGAATAGGCCGGGGGCAGTCCGTCGGAGGCCTTGTTGATGAAGCCGACGATGCGCTTGTCGCCCGACAGCTTCTGCCAGTCGATGGAATTGTATTCGTAGGCGTCGATGACCAGCGCTCGGTCGGCCTTCTTCCATGGTTCGGAGAAGTCGGAGGCCGCGGCCGGCGCGGGGATGTGGTTTACCCAAGCGGCGGTCAGCGCTGCGAGCGCGAGGCGATGAAATCTAGACGCCAGTCCCCTCAAAAGGCGATCCTCGGTGATCGATATCAGATCGTGGACCGCCATGGTTAAGGAAATGCTGATGCGGCTCCACCGCCTGCAGGTTGAAAGCAAGCGCTTTTGGGGCCGATTGAGGCGTTATTCGAACGGATCGGGGGCGGGTTTGGTCGGCAGCGTGCCTTCGGCCGCGCGCTTGCTGTGATGGGCAAGCGAGCATTTCGGCGAACACAGTATGCCGCGATCGGTCCAGTAGGCGGCGCCGTCTTCGATCTTGCCGCCGTGATACCAGAAGCCCTCGGAACGGTAGGGCAGGCCGCATTCGATGCAGGTGAAGGTGTCGGGCCGGGCGAGCATGGCGTCCTCGATGATTTTTGCCGGTTCTACCAAGCCGAAGGCCTTGGCGCAAAGCGTGATGAAATTTGACGTTTACGTAAAAAGTCACTTCCCCTCGGCTCGGGAAGGCGGCTAGTGTGGAGGCCAAGCGGTGGTGAGGCCGCAAGCAGATCGTCAGGTGCAGGAGGAAGCATCATGTACCGCGCCCCGGTGGAAGAGATAGCGTTCGCGCTGAAGCATGTTGCCGGCCTCAAGGCCGCCATGGATGCCGGCACTTTCGGCGACCTTGGCGAGGATCTGGTCGACGCCATTCTTGGCGAGGCCGGGCGTTTCGCCAGCGAGGAGGTCGCGCCGCTCTACAAGGTCGGCGACCGCACCGGCGCCAAGCTCCGCGATGGGGCCGTCACCATGCCGCCGGGCTGGAAGGAGCTTTACAGGCACTGGACCGAAGGTGGCTGGAACAGCCTGAACGGCCCCGAGGAGTATGGCGGGCAGGGCCTGCCGACGATGATGGGCGTGGCGACGCTCGAAATGTGGAACTCGGCCTCGATGGCCTTCGGCATCGGCCCGACGCTGTCGATGGGCGCGGTCGAGGCGCTGGAAAAGCATGCCTCCGAGGATCTGAAGTCGGCCTATCTCGCCAAGCTCGTCTCCGGCGAGTGGATGGGCACGATGAACCTGACCGAACCGCAGGCCGGTTCCGACCTTGCGGCGCTGCGCACCCGTGCCGAACGGTCGGGCGACGGCACCTACCGCATTTTCGGCCAGAAGATCTTCATCACCTATGGCGAGCACGACTTCACCGACAACATCGTCCATCTCGTGCTGGCGCGGTTACCCGATGCCCCGGCCGGCACACGCGGCATCTCGCTGTTTTTGGTGCCGAAGTTCCTGCTTAACGAGGACGGCACGCCGGGGGCGCGCAACGACGTGTTCTGCTCTGGTATCGAGGAAAAGCTCGGCATCCACGCCTCGCCGACCTGCACGATGATCTATGGCGACGGTTTCGCCAAGGGCCGCGAACCAGGTGCTGTCGGCTGGCTGATCGGCGAGGAAAACCGCGGGCTCGCCTGCATGTTCACGATGATGAACAATGCCCGCCTGCTGGTCGGCATTCAGGGCGTGGCGGTTGCCGAGACGGCGTTCCAGAAGGCGCTCGCTTATGCCAATGAGCGCCGCCAGGGCAAGGCGTCGTCCTATTCGGGCGAAGGCATGGCGCCGATCGTCCATCACCCCGACGTGCAGCGCAATCTTCTGACGATGAAGGCGCTGACCCAGGCAGCACGCGCCATCGCCTATTCCTGCGCCCATGCCATCGACATGGCGCGGGTGTCGACCGGCGCCGACAAGGCGCATTGGCAGGACCGCGCCAATCTGCTGACGCCGCTGGCCAAGGCATTCTCCACCGATGTCGGCGTCGACGTCGCCTCGCTCGGCGTGCAGATCCACGGCGGCATGGGCTTCATCGAGGAAACGGGTGCGGCTGCCCTTTTGCGCGATGCCCGCATCGCCCCGATCTATGAGGGCACCAACGGCATCCAGGCGATCGACCTCGTCACCCGCAAGCTGCCGCTCGGCAATGGCGAGCATGTCTTCGGTTATATCGGCGAACTCGACGGCATCGCCATTGCCGTTGCCGCCATGAACAGCGACGCCTATGGCCGCACGGCGCTCATTCTCGAACAGGCGCTCGACGATCTCCAGAGCGTCACCCGCCATCTGCAGAGGCAGCTTGGCGACGGCCGAACGGACGATGTGCTGGCCGGCGCCACGCCCTATCTCAGGCTGTTCTCCTTGGTTGCCGGCGGCGCTTATCTGGCGCGCGCCGCACTCGCCGACGGCGACGAGCGCCGTATCGCGCTGTGCCGCTTCTTTGCCGAAAACCTGCTCGGCGAGACCGCAGCACTCAAGGACCGCATCACCGGCGGCACGGCAAGCCTTGCCGCCGCCGCCAAAGCGCTGATCTCGGCGTAGCTTCTTGGACGAGGACCGACGTGACCGACCACATTCTCATCGAGCGCCAGGGCGCCGTGCAGATCATCCGGATGAACCGTCCGGACAAGAAGAACGCCATCACCCGCGCGATGTATGCCGAGATGGCGGCGGCACTCGTCGCCGGCGACAAAGATCCGGCCGTGCGCTGCCACGTCTTCCTGGGCGTGCCGGGCGCATTTTCGTCGGGCAATGACCTCGCCGACTTCATGGCGATCGCCACGGGCGGTGAGGGCGGCGGCGAGGTGTGGGAGTTCCTGCTCGCTTTGGCCGGCACCGAAAAGCCCGTCGTCTCGGGCGTCGACGGCATTGCGGTGGGCATCGGCACGACGATCAACCTGCATTGCGACCTGACCTTCGCCACGCCGCGCACGGTGTTCCGCACGCCTTTCGTCGATCTCGGGCTGGTGCCCGAGGCCGGCTCGAGCCTGCTCGCGCCACAGTTGCTCGGCCTGCAGGGCGCCTTTGCCCTGCTCGGTCTGGGCGAGGCCTTCCCGGCCGAACGCGCGCTCGCTGCCGGGCTGATCTACAAGGTCGTGGCGGAAGACGAGCTCGAAGCAGCGACATTGACAGCTGCCGGTGAAATCGCGGCCAAACCGCCCGAGGCGCTCAAGATCGCACGCGACCTGATGCGCGGCGACCGGACCAAACTCGTCGCGCGCATCAAGGAAGAGGGCGCGCATTTCCGCGCCCGGCTGAAGTCCGACGAGGCGCGTGCCGCACTCGTCGCCTTCATGACGCGCAAGAAGGGCTGACCCCTTACCCGTCAGGGCCGGCGAACCGAAGCAGGGCGAATGGCTGGAGCGCGCTTCATCACCCCCAGCCCCTCCGCTTCAGGAGCGACCCTCCCCACAAGGGGAGGGTGAGAATCACGGATAGAGCCGATCCTTGTCCCAGCCACCGTCTGCTGTGCGCGTGAAGACGACACGGTCGTGCAGGCGGAAGGGGCGGTCGTGCCAGAATTCGATCTGGCTCGGCACGATGCGGAAACCCGACCAGTGCGGCGGACGCGGGATTTCACCGATGACGTGCCGGGCGGTGTATTCGGCGACGGCCTTTTCCAGCGCGAAACGGCTTTCGAGCGGGCGCGACTGCTTCGAGGCCCAGGCGCCGATGCGGCTGCCGCGTGGGCGCGAGGCGAAATACTCGTCCGCCTCTGCATCGGTGACGATCTCGACCGGACCGCGCACGCGGACCTGGCGGCGCAGCGATTTCCAGTGGAAACACATCGCCGCTTTCATGGTGGCGAGGATTTCGCGGCCCTTGGCGCTTTCGAAATTGGTGTAGAAGACGAAGCCATGTTCGTCGAATCCCTTGAGCAGCACCATGCGCACGTCAGGCAGTCCGTCGGTATCGACGGTGGCCAGCGCCAATGCGGTGGGGTCGTTGGGTTCGCTGGCCGTGGCGTCCTTCAGCCAGGAGGCAAAGAGCTGGAAAGGCTCCGCAGCCTCCGTGAAGTCACCCGTTGTTAACTCTGTGTCCGTCATAGCTTTTACTCGACCTGCCATTTCCGACCGGGAGAATGCCTATTGTCGCGCTTCGCGCAAGCCTTTGAGGGCCATTGCCTCCCACAATTCGGGTTCCGCTCCTTCAAGGTGTTGCTGCTGCTCGGCCTGACGACGATCAGCGGGTGTGGCGCGGGCGGCTTCAGCCTCGAAAAGGCGGAGGTCGACCGCAGCCTCGTCACCAGCAAGGTTCCCGACGACGCAAACAGGACCACCGACGCGAATCGACTGTCCGACGAGACGACGATCCGCAACGCGGTTTCATCCGTCGACGTCGACGAGCTGAAAGGCCAACCGATTCCCTGGGCCAATGCCGAAACCGGTTCGCGCGGCGCGATCACGGCGCTTGTCGAAAGCAAGGAACGCGGGGTGCTGTGCCGCGAATTCGCCGTCTCGCGCGAGAGCTTCGACGGGGTGAGCCTGTTCAAGGGCGAGGTCTGCGCCGCCGGTTCGGGCACCTGGCAGATGCTGTCTTTCGCGCCCGCCTGACGGTTGCGGCGTTCCGCCTCTGGAATTTCTTCCTAGCCGAGCGCATATAGGAAGCAACAAACCCTTTTTCTCTGTTGTGGATTGACGTAATGCGCGACCCCTATGAGGTGCTGGGCGTTGCCAAGAACGCCTCGGCCAAGGACATCAAGGCGGCTTTCCGCAAGCTCGCCAAGAAGCACCATCCGGACCAGAATCCGGACGATCCCAAGGCCAAGGAACGTTTTGCCGCGGCAAACCAGGCCTATGAGATTCTCGGCGACGAGAAGAAGAAGACGGCTTTCGACCATGGCGAGATCGACGCCGAGGGTAAGCCGCGCTTCCATGGCTTCGAAGGTGCGGGCGGTGGCGACCCGTTCGGCGGCTTCCGCCGCCAGCAGGCGGGACCCGGCGGCTCGCGCTTCGAGTTCCGCTCCGGCGGTCCGGGCGGCGCGTCCTTCGACGCCGGCGACATCTTCAGCCAGATCTTCGGCGATTCCTTCGGCCAGCGTGGCCCCGGTGCTGGTCATGGTGCCGGCATGGGCGGAGGCGCGGGAGCCCAGCGCGCGCAGCCGGGCGGCGACGTCAATGTCACGCTCGACGTCACCATCGAAGAGGCAGCGACCGCACCCAAGGTGACGGCGATGTTCCCCGATGGCCGCAAGATGGCGGTGAAGCTGCCGGAATTCGTCGAGGACGGCCAGACGATCAGGCTCAAGGGCCAGGGCGAGCAGGGCCTTGGTGGCGCCGGCGACGCGCTGGTCAAGATCAGGTTCCGCCGCCATCCGCGCTACCGCGTCGAGGGCCGCGACCTGCATGTCGACCTGCCGGTGAGCCTCAAGGAGGCGGTGCTCGGCACCAAGGCGGCGGTGGAGACGCCGACCGGCCGGCTGGCGGTGAAGATCCCCGAATGGTCGAGTTCCGACAAGGTGCTGCGCCTCAAGGGCCGCGGCCTGCCGGAAAAGGCAGGCGGCCATGGCGACCTTTATGCCCATGTCCGCGTCATGCTGCCGGAAGGCGGCGATGCGGCACTCGAGGAATTGCTGCGCAAGTCTGCCGACTGACGCAAGGCTTGCGTCATCTTCGCAGTCCATGGGCCTGGCCTTGCGACGAAGGTCGCATGAAAGCTTGAAGGTGCAGGTTGCCTATGCGATAGGCTCTGCAAAACAGTCAAAGCATTGGAGAGCGCTCATATGGCGGGTGGACAGGGCCTGATGGCCGGCAAGCGCGGCCTTATTCTCGGCGTCGCCAACAACAGATCGATTGCCTGGGGCATTGCCAAGGCCTGCGCCGACCAGGGCGCGGAGCTTGCCTTCACCTATCAGGGCGATGCGCTGAAGAAGCGTGTCGAGCCGCTGGCCGCCGAAATCGGCGCGTTCGTCTGCGGACATTGCGACGTCACCGACATGGCGACCATCGACGCCTGCTTCGAGACGCTGGAAAAGAAGTGGGGCAAGCTCGACTTCGTCGTCCACGCCATCGGCTTCTCCGACAAGGACGAGCTGACCGGCCGCTATGTCGACACCAGCCATGCCAACTTCCTGCGCACCATGGACATCTCGGTCTATTCCTTCACGGCTGTCGCCCAGCGCGCCGAGAAGCTGATGACCGATGGCGGCTCGATGCTGACCATGACCTATTACGGCGCCGAAAAGGTGATGCCGAACTACAACGTCATGGGCGTTGCCAAGGCGGCACTCGAGGCGAGCGTGAAGTATCTCGCCGTCGACCTCGGCCCGAAGGCGATCCGCGTCAATGCGATCTCCGCCGGCCCGATCAAGACGCTTGCCGCCTCCGGCATCGACGACTTCCGCTACATCCTGAAGTGGAACGAGTACAACGCGCCGCTGCGCCGCACCGTTTCGATCGAGGAGGTCGGCGATTCCGCGCTCTACTTCCTGTCGAACCTGTCGCGCGGCGTCACCGGCGAAGTGCACCACGTCGATTCCGGCTACCACGTCGTCGGCATGAAGGCCGTCGATGCGCCTGACATCGCCGCCGTGAAGGACTGATCCTTCCCGAACAGCATCGCCATGATCCCGCTCCTCTATGTCGTGCGCCATGGCCAGACGCCATGGAACGCCGAGCAGCGGCTGCAAGGGCAGGCCGACATCGACATTGATGCGGTCGGGCGCGAGCAGGCCGACCGCAACGGCCACCGGCTCGCCGAACTGATCGCAGATCCCGAGGCCTTCGATTTCATCGCGAGCCCGATGCGGCGCACCCGCGAGACCATGGAGCGGGCACGGACAGTGATGGGGCTCGATCCCATGGCCTACCGCACCGATTTGCGCCTCGTCGAAGTCAATTTCGGCGACTGGCAGGGTTATACCTTCGCCGAGCTCGAGGCACGCCTGCCGGGCGCCAGCACGGCGCGCAAACACGACAAGTGGGATTTTGTTCCGCCCGGAGAGGACGCCGAGAGCTACGAGATGCTGGCCTGCCGCATCCGTCCGTGGCTCGTCGAGCTTGCGCAGCCGACGGTCTGCGTCACCCATGGCGGCGTGATGCGGGCGATTTTCCGGCTTGTCGAAGCCCTGCCCAAAAACAAAGCCGCGGCCTTGGATATCCCCCAAGACCGCGTGCTGAGAGTGCAGGATGGCCGCCTCGACTGGCTGTAAAGCCCGAGGCGCGATTTCTGTTACTGCGGCAGTTCCATGTCGGTGATCAGGTTCTCGCCCTCGACCACGTCATAAGCGAGCAGGATGTCCATGCCCGGCTTGATGTTCTCGACGTCGAACTCGCCCGGCAGCTTGTACGACTTGCCGTTGGAGAGCGTGATGGTGGACTTTTCCTTGTCGACCGACTTGACCTGACCTTCGGCTTCGGCAGCGAGCGCAGCGCCAGACATCATGAGCACGGCGGCAACGGCGCCAATAAGGGTACGCATTGTCGTCCTCTTTTTTCTGCGCCCCGCAAGGCGAGGCAAAAATGTTAACGAGCGGTTGGAAGGAAGCAGAAACCAACCGAATGTGTCAAAACTAAATCTGCTGCGATCACGGTTTGACCACTGTTAATGCAGCCAATTGACCGCTTCGGGCCCATGCCGATGCACAAAAGATGCCCGCCATTGGAGGGTTCGGGGCCGAAAAGCAATTTTACTTTTCAGGGGCATGCGTTAGAACGCGGCCATATCCGGAAAGGCCCGCTTGCATGTCGCACAACACCTTCGGCCATCTGTTTCGCGTCACCACATGGGGTGAGAGCCATGGGCCGGCGCTTGGCTGTGTCGTCGACGGCTGCCCGCCCGGCATCCGCTTCACGCTGAAGGACATCCAGGACGAGCTCGACAAGCGCAAGCCCGGCCAGTCGCGCTTCGTCACCCAGCGCCGCGAGCCCGACGAGGTCAAGGTGCTGTCGGGCGTGATTACAGACGAGGACGGCGAGACGCTGATCTCGACCGGCACGCCGATCTCGATGCTGATCGAGAATGTCGACCAGCGCTCCAAGGATTATGGCGAGATCGCGCGGCAGTATCGCCCCGGCCATGCCGACTATGCCTATGACGTCAAATATGGCCTGCGCGACCACCGCGGCGGCGGCCGCTCGTCGGCCCGCGAGACGGCGGCGCGTGTCGCTGCCGGCGCCATTGCCCGCAAGATCGTGCCGGGACTGGTGGTGCGCGGCGCGCTGGTGGCGATGGGCACCAGGTCGATCGACCGGGCCAACTGGAACTGGGATTTCATCGGCAGCGCCGAAAACCCGTTCTTCACGCCGGACCCCGCCTCGGTCCAGCTCTTCGCCGACTATCTCGACGGCATCCGCAAAGCCGGCTCCTCGGTCGGTGCGGTGATCGAGATCGTCGCCGAGGGCGTGCCGGCCGGCCTTGGCGCGCCGATCTATGCCAAGCTCGACCAGGACATCGCCTCCAACCTGATGTCGATCAACGCCGTCAAGGGCGTCGAGATCGGCAACGGCTTCGAGGCGGCGCGCATAACGGGCGAAGAGAATGCCGATGAGATGCGCATGGGCAATGACGGCACACCGCTGTTCCTTTCCAACAATGCCGGCGGCATTCTGGGCGGCATTTCGACCGGACAGGACGTGATCGCCCGTTTCGCCGTCAAGCCGACATCCTCGATCCTGACGCCGCGCAAGTCGATCGACAAAGACGGCAAGGACGTCGATGTCATGACCAAGGGCCGCCACGATCCCTGCGTCGGCATCCGTGCCGTGCCGATCGGCGAGGCCATGGTTGCCTGCGCCATCGCCGATCATTATCTGCGCCATCGCGGACAGACGGGCAGAATCTAGGCGCGTAGGGCACGACGTCGGCAGGCAATTCGCCCTGCCTGCAAAAAAGCCTACTTCCTCACTGCCTTAATGCCCTAATCTGCCCCAACAACCACACGCACCGAGTGACCACGCCATGCCATACGACCAGAAGAAAGTTGTCGAAGCGCTGCGCGCTTTCGAGCGCGGCGAGATCGTGGTCGTCATGGACGATGACGGGCGCGAGAACGAGGGCGACCTGATCGTTGCCGCCGTCCACTGCACGGCGGAAAAGATGGCCTTCATCGTGCGCCACACCTCCGGCATCGTCTGCACGCCGATGCTCAAGGAAGACGCCAGGCGCCTCAACCTGGCGCCGATGGTCGCCGACAACGATTCCGCCCACACCACCGCCTTTACCGTCAGCGTCGACTTCAAGCACGGCACCACGACGGGCATCTCGGCCGACGACCGCACGCTGACCGTGCGCAACCTGGCCAATCCCAATGCCGGCGGCGGCGACTTCGTCCGCCCGGGCCACATCTTCCCGCTGATCGCGCGCGAGGGCGGCGTGCTGATGCGTTCGGGCCATACCGAGGCCGCCGTCGACCTGTGCAAGCTTGCCGGTCTGCCGCCGGTCGGCGTGATCTCGGAACTGGTCAATGACGACGGCACCGTCATGCGCGGCCCGCAGGTCGCGGCCTTCGCCGAAAAGAACGGGCTGCAGCAGGTCTCGGTTGCCGATCTCATCGCCTATCGCCAGCGCCAGGAGACGCTGATCGAGCGGGTCAACGTCTTCGACATCGACACCCCGGCCGGCAAGGCCAAGGCCATCACCTACACGCTGCCGTGGGATTCGATGCATCATCTCGCCATCGTCTTCGGCGACATCCGCGACGGCGAGGAAGTGCCGGTGCGCCTGCACACCGAGGACGTCGTCACCGACGTGTTCGGCACCAGCAACAAGCTTGCCGACATCATGAAGACCTTTGGCGAATGCAAGCGCGGCGTCATCGTCTATCTGCGCGAGGGCTCGGTCGGCGTCTCCAATCTCGGCCGCAACCGTCCGTCGGCGGAGCGCGAGGACCATGAAGAGGCGCGCCGCCGCGAGGACGAATGGCGCCAGATCGGCCTCGGCGCGCAGATCCTCAAGGATCTCGGCATCTCGTCGATCAACCTGGTCGCCTCGCGCGAGCGCCACTATGTCGGCCTCGAAGGTTTCGGCATCCGCATCGCCAAGACCGAAATCCGCTGATTTCCGCGCAGCGACGCGGGAAGATGCCCCGTCCCCGGGGCTGACTGGCTCGACCCCGGGGTGATTGCGTCATCCCTAGGGGTGACCGTGTCATCCCCCTCGGGGTGATCAGCTCATCCCCCGGGGCGATTGACATCCGCCTGATGCGGCGCATCCTCCTGTCCATCTCTTAGGGGAGAGTCGGCTATGTGGGATTTCAGCATCGGCCAGAGCCTGGCGATCATGGCGCGCACCTGGCCGTTCATCGTGCTGCGCATGGTCGTCTATTTCGGCATCACGCTCGCCTACATAGTGGCAATGGGAGCGGGCGCTGGCGTCGGCTACGGCGTCGGCCATATCGCAACCGACCCTGAAGGGCCGGTCTCATTCGCCGTCTGGGGCGGCATCGCCGGCTTCGGCGTGGTCTCGGTCGCGGTCTACTGGATCCGCGAATACATTCTCTACATCGTCAAGGCCGGCCACATCGCCGTCATGGTCCACCTGATCGACGGGCGCGAGATTCCCGGCGGCCAGAACCAGATTTCCTATGCCCGCGAGGTCGTCACCGAACGCTTCACCGAGGCGAGCGTGCTGTTTGTGCTCGACCAGCTGGTGAAGGGCGTGATCCGCACCATCACCGGGCTGATCGGCGGCATCGCCGCTTTCCTGCCGATCCCCGGCCTCGACGGGCTGGTGCGGTTGCTCAACACCATCGTCCGCATGTCGCTGACCTATGTCGACGAGATCATCCTCGGCTACAACATCCGCATCGGCAGCAACTCGCCCTGGCAGAGCGCGCGGCAGGGCGTGGTGCTTTATGCCCAGAACGGCTCGACCATGATCAAGAACGCGGTCTGGCTGTCGCTCGTCGTCTGGGTCGTGTCGCTGTTCATCTTCCTGTTCATGCTGGCACCCGCAGGCGCCATTCTCTACTTCATGCCGGGAGAAATGGGCGGCTGGGCATTCGTGCTGGCGATCGTCTTTGCCTGGGCGTTCAAATCGGCGCTGATCGAACCTTTTGCCGTGGCCTCGCTGATGCAGGTCTATTTCAAGGTGATCGAAGGCCAGGTGCCCAATCCGGAATGGGACCGGAAGCTGGAAGAGGCGTCGTCGAAGTTCCGCGAGCTCAAGGAAAAGGCTTTTGGCTCAGGCGAAGCGTCGCGCTGGGACGGGTCGGCAAAGAACGTCTGAAGGCAAAAAGGCACGGCCCGCTGGTGCGTGCCGTGCCGTGAACAGTCTATTCGGCCGGAGCCGGGACGAGGCGCGACGTCGAACGCCGGAAGCTGGCTTGGCCGACAAGGGTGACGGCAAGGGCGATGAAGCCGGCGAGCATCGAGACGAAGAAGCCGCTGGTCGGGCCGAGATTGTCGATGAACCAGCCCGATGCCGAGGACCCTGCGGCCATGCCGATGCCGATGCCGGTGATTGCCCAGGTCATGCCTTCGGTGAGCTTGGACGACGGAACGATCTTTTCCACCAGCGCCATCGAGATGATGATGGTCGGCGAGACGGCGACGCCGGCGACGAACAGCACCACGGCCAGTGTCGGGATGCTGGCGACCATCATCAGCGGCAAGGTGGTGAGGGCGGCCAGTGCGATCGCCAGCAGCAACTGGCGCGGCAAGGCAAGCTTGAGCTTCAGCGCGCCGAAGGCGAGACCGGCGACAAGCGAGCCGGCGGCATAGGCCGACAGCGCAAAACCGGCGGAGGCCTTGTCGCCCTGGGCTTCGGCAAAGGCGACGGCAGTCACCTCGGCGGTGCCGAAGATGGCGCCGATGGCGATCAGCGTCAGCACCAGTATCTGCATCGAGCCGAGCCAGATGACCGACTTGCCGCCCGATTTATCCTGGGCGTGGACCGGCGGCTCCGTCGACGTCTGGGCCGCAAAGAGGAAATTGCCGATGGCAAGAAGCGTCGTGGCGACAAGTGGACCCGCTTCCGGAAAGAACCCGACGCTGAGACCGATGGCGACGATCGGACCGGTCATGAAGATGACCTCGTCGACGACGGATTCGAAGGCAAAGGCGGTGTGCAGCTTCGGCGAACCACGGTAGATATGCGTCCAGCGTGCGCGCACGAATGCGCTCATGCTCGGCATGGTGCCGGCAAGCACGGCAAACAGGAACAGCGTCCAGCTTGGCGCGCGATAGTGGGTCGCAAGCATCAGGCTCGAGAGCGCCACGACGGCGACGATGGTGCCGGGGATCAGGATGCGGCGCTGGCCGTAGCGATCGACGAGGCGCGACACCTGAGGCGCGATCAACGCATTGGAAAACGCAAATGTCGCTGCCACCGCGCCGGCGAGCCAATACTCGCCGTGGGTTTCCGAGAGCATCGTGACAATGCCGAGCGTGATCATCGACAGCGGCAGCCGTGCGATGAAGCCTGTGGCGGAGAACGCCTTGGCGCCGGGCGCCTTGAAGATTTCGTTGTAGGGATTACGCATTTGGATCACCGGGAGGGCAGATATCTGAAATTTCATATACAGTCGAGCCGCCTGAAGAGGCGGCTCGTTGGCACAGATGGGAGAGGCTTTGACGGGGGATGTGCTGCCTCATTCCGCCGCTTGTGGTCTCGCTTGCGGCAACTCGACTTCGTGCTCGCCGGCGAGTGCTTTCTGACCGAGAAGGACGACGAGTAGGGAGATCGTGCCCGCGGCCACCGACACCCAGAAGCCGTTCTGCGCGCCGAAAGTGTCGACCACCCAGCCCGCCACGAAGGCCCCCAGCGCCATGCCGATGCCGATGCCGGTCATCACCCAGGTGATGCCTTCGGTCAGCATGGCTTCCGGCACCCGCCGCTCGATCAGGCCGAAGGCCATGATGAAGGTGGGCGAGATCGCAACGCCGCTGACGAAGATGGCAAGCGCCAGCAGCGGCACCGTGTCGGCGACCAACAGGGGCAGCGTGGTCAGCGCCACGATGGCGATCGACATGGCAAGCAGGCGCTGCTTCGGGGCCTTGAGGTTCAGCGCGCCGACGATCAGGCCAACAATGAGCGAACCGGCGGCATAGACGCCGATGACGAGGCTTGCCGCGGTGGGCTGGCCGAGTTCCTTGGTGATCGCCACGGCGCTGACCTCGGCAGTGGCGAAGATTGCACCGACGAAGATGAGCGCCAGGGTGATGATCTGAACCGGGCGCAGTGCGATCGCCGAACCGACACTTGCAAGTTCAGGCGCCCTGACCTTGGGCTCGCTCGACCGCTGCAGCAGGAAAGCTGCCATGCCGACGGCCAAGAACAGCGTGCTGACCAGCATGCCGGCTTCCGGGAACAAGGCGACGCTCAGGCCGACCGAAAGCGAGGCACCGGCGATGTAGACCATTTCGTCGGCGACGGATTCAAAGGCGAAGGCGGTATTGAGTTCGGGACGGTCGCGGAAGATCTCGGTCCAGCGGGCCCGCACCATGGCCGGCATGCTGGGCATGGCGGCGGCGATGAAGGCCAAGACGAACAGGGTCCAGACCGGCCAGTCATAGCGGGTGGCAATGAGCAGGACGGCAAAGGCGAGGATGGAGATGATGGTGGTGGGCAGAGCCACCGATGTCTGGCCGAGCCTGTCGATCCGGCGCGAAATCTGCGGCGCAGCGAAGGCGTTGGTCAAAGCGAAAGTGGCAGACACCGCACCGGCCAGCCAATATTCGCCGCGCGTCTGCGACAGCATCGCGACGATGCCGATAGGTGCCATGGCGATCGGCAGACGGGCGATGAATGCCGCCGCCGCGAAGCCTTTGGTCCCGGGAACTCTGAAGATCTCAGCATAAGGATTGTGCATCGGAGCACTCCTGGAATTTCGAGGGTGCGCCACTTACATACGTGGCGTATGTCAATGAGATAATTGCATACGCGGCGTATGTCAATTACCATGGACGTCAGGTCGAGAAAAATATACGCGGCGTATGTGAAGGACGGCGCGACAGGAAAAACACCATGAAGGCGGCACACAAACCCCGCAGCGAAATGATTGCCGAAACGCGCGCCAAGCTGATCGCGGCCGCGCGGCGGGCCTTTGCGACGACGGGCTATACGAACGCATCGATGGACGATTTCACCGCCGAAGTCGGGCTGACGCGCGGCGCGCTGTATCACCATTTCGGCGACAAGAAGGGGCTATTCGAAGCCGTGCTCGCCCAGATCGACAAGGAAATGTGGGCACGCCTCAACGAGATTTCGGCCAGGGCCGAGACGCGCTGGCAGGGCTTTCTTGACGAAAACATCGCTTACGTCGAAATGGCGCTCGAGCCGGAAATCCAGCGCATCGTCCTGCGCGACGGGCCGGCGGTCCTCGGCGATCCGGCGCAATGGCCCAACGCCAATGCCTGTATCTCGGCGATCGCGGCGAACCTCGTCGCGCTCAAGGCGGAAGGCCTTATCCGCGACATCGATGCGGAAGCGATGGCGCGGCTGATCAGCGGCGCTTCGCTTTATGCCGCCCAGTGGATCGCCAATTCGGAAGATCCCGACGCGACCTCGATCAAGGCGGTGAAGGCGTTTCGCGCCCTGATGGAAGGGCTGCTCGTGGCCGGCAAGCCGACCATCTGATCTTTTCGGCCGCGGCTGGACATGCCGGGCGCAGCGTTCCCCGGCTCGTTCCTGCCGGCCCGGCCATCGGGGTCGTCGGCCGGCAGACTGCCGTTTTCCCCAGGGCTTTGACAGCTATGCGTGGTCTGTCCGGCCATTGCTGATAAGGTGCGGCGATGACCACGCGGCTCTACACGCACCCGATCTACCTCGAACACCTGACGACGCCAGGACATCCCGAGCGGCCCGACAGGTTGCGCGCCATCGAGCGCGCCCTCGACGACGAAGCTTTCGAGATGCTCGATCGCGTCGAGGCGCCGATGGGCGACGAGCGCACGATCCTCTATGCCCACCCCGAAGGGTTTGTCGAAAGCGTCCGCCGCCAGGTGCCGGTGGAAGGCTTCGCCAGGATCGACGGCGACACCACGCTCAGCCCGAAAAGCTGGCAGGCGGCACTGACCGCCATCGGCGCTGCCAATGCCGCCGTCGACGACGTCTTTGTCGGCAGGGCAGCCAATGTCTTCGTCGCGTCGCGACCGCCCGGCCACCATGCCGAAAAGACCACGGCGATGGGCTTCTGCCTGTTCAACAATGCGGCAATCGCGGCGCGCCATGCCCAGCGCGCTCATGGCGCCGAGCGCGTGGCGATCGTCGATTGGGACGTGCATCATGGCAACGGCACCCAGGACATCTTCTGGGACGATCCGAGCGTGCTCTACTGCTCGACGCACCAGATGCCGCTGTTTCCCGGCACGGGGGCAAAAAGCGAGACAGGTGTCGGCAACATCGTCAACGCGCCGCTGGCGCCCGACACCGGCAGTGATCATTTCCGCGAGGCATTCCGCTCGCGCGTTTTGCCGGCGCTCACCCGATTCGTGCCCGACCTGATCATCATCTCGGCCGGTTTCGACGCCCACCATCGCGACCCGCTGGCCGAGATCAACCTCACCGAAGCCGATTTCGACTGGGCAACCGGGCAATTGATGGACAGTGCGGCACGCCACTCATCGAACCGTCTGGTCAGCCTGCTCGAGGGCGGCTACGACCTGCACGGGCTGGCCTTCTCCGTGGCCGCCCACGTTTCTCGCCTCATGAAAGGATAAGCCATGGCCGCCGAGCCCAACGACGAAATCAAGGCGCTGAGCTTCGAGCAGGCACTCGCGGCACTGGAGAAGATCGTCGACGATCTCGAGCGTGGCGACGTGCCGCTCGACCAGTCGATCAAGATCTATGAGCGCGGTGAGGCGCTGAAGGCGCATTGCGACCGCCTGCTGAAGGCCGCCGAGGACAAGGTCGAGAAGATCCGCCTGTCGCGCGATGGCAAGCCGGTCGGCACGGAGCCGCTCGACAGCGAGTAGAGCCGTCCAGTTCAGTCCGCGGCGGCATCGCCGTCGCGGACGTCGAAATCGCCGGGCCGGGCCGCGTAGAAGCGATCCGGCGGTGTCCAGCGGTCTGGCAGCTGGCTTTCGCCCCAGCGGGCCAGTTCCTGCACCACGGGAATGAGTGCAGCCCCTCTGGCAGTCAATGCATAGGCGCCGCGGATGGAGCCCTGGCGCGGCAAGGATTGCCTGATGAGACCGGCATCTTCCAGCCGGCGCAGCCTTTCGGCCAGGATGTTGGTCGAGATCTTTTCCGGCGTGGACAACAGGTCCGAATAGCTGGTCGCCCCCATCACCATCGCCCTGACGATCACCAGCGACCACTTGTCGCCGATGATGTCGAGCGCTGACGCGATGGGGCAGCCGGAGCGAAACTGGGTCATGGCGGCACTTTGGATTTTTAACTTGCAAAATGCAAGTAAGAAGTGATTAGCTGCGGCAATGCTCGTCGGGGAGGACCTGTCATGTTGCAGATAACGTCGATGACTTCAGCACTCGCCGCCGTGGCTCTCGTCGTTCTCAGCATCCGGGTCAGCCTGCGCCGCAAGACAGTCGGCGTGAAGCTCGGCCACAGCGAGGATGTCGTCCTGATGCGGCGCATCCGCGCCCAGGGCAATTTCATCGAATATGTGCCGCTCGCCCTGATCCTGCTCGCCCTTGCCGAATACCGCCAGGCGCCGGCGGCGATGCTGTGGACGATCGCCGGACTGCTGATCATCGGCCGTAGCCTCCACCTTGCAGGCATATTGACCGCGCGGACGCCGTTGAGCGCGCCCGGAATGGTCGGCACCTATGGCGCCTTGCTCGTCGGAGCGGCCACCCTGGTCCTGGGATGATCGCTGGCGACCGAACGGCTTGACCTAGCGGCACGTTGCGCCCAGTTATGGAAAACCCATACCGTTGGTGAAAACCCGGGAGCAGGCGATGTGCCGCAACATCAAGACATTGTTCAATTTCGACCCGCCGGCGACGCATGACGAGATCCGCGACGCAGCCTTGCAGTTCGTGCGCAAGCTGAGCGGAACGACCAAACCTTCGAAGAAGAACGAAGAGGCCTTCAACCGCGCCGTCGACACGATCGCCGAGGCAGCGCATGAGATGCTGCATGCGATGGAAACGCACCAGCACCCGCGCAACCGCGAGGAAGAGGCCGCCAAGGCCAAGGCCCGTTCGGCGCTGCGATTTGCCTGAGCGCCGGCTCTGGTGACATCAGCTCGGCAAACACACTCCAGAATGCGACCCAGGATACGACCATGAGCTTCTTTCCCGCCGAAGACCCGACGCCGGGCGATGCCTTTTCCTGCGACCAGCTCGAACTGATGGTCATCCCCAACGCCAAGGATATCGACGGCTTCCAGGTGCGCCGGGCATTGCCGACGGCAAAGCGTCGCCTGGTCGGGCCGTTCATCTTCTTCGACCGCATGGGCCCGGCAATCCTCAGGGCAGGGCATGCGCTGGATGTGCGTCCACACCCCCATATCGGGCTTGCGACCGTCACCTATCTGTTCGACGGCAAGATCCGCCACCGGGATTCGCTCGGCACCGAGATGGTCATTGCGCCCGGCGACGTGAACCTGATGACGGCGGGCCGCGGCATCGTCCATTCCGAGCGTACGCCGGAAGAGTTGCGCGGCGCGCCGATGTCGGTGTCCGGGCTGCAGACGTGGCTGGCGCTGCCCGACGGCAAGGAAGAGGTCGCGCCGCTGTTCGAGAACACGGCTGCGGCCGCGCTGCCGACCTTCGAGGCCGACGGGGTCAGCGGGCGGCTGGTGATCGGCGCGTTCAAGGGCCTGACGTCGCCGGTGCGCCAGGCCTCCGACACGCTCTATGCCGACATCAGGCTGGCGCCCGGTGCCAGGATCAAGATTCCGGCCGACGCCGAGGAGCGTGCCATCTACACGCTGGGCGGCGAGATCGACATCCTTGGCGATCGTTTCCCGATCGAGCGGCTTTTGGTCTTCAGGCCCGGCGACGAGATCGTCGTGGGTTCGGAGATGGGTGCGCATTTCATGCTGTTCGGCGGCGCCTCGCTCGGCTCCAAGCGCTACATCTGGTGGAATTTCGTCTCGTCGTCGAAGGAGCGCATCGAAGAGGCGAAGAACGAATGGAAGACCGGCCGCTTCGATATCGTTCCCGGTGACGAGGAGGAGTTCATCCCGTTGCCTGAGAGCTGACGGGCAGGCGTGAGGCCGGCCCGCGTCACCGCCACGCATTTACTTTCCAAGCATGCGGTCGTATCTGCCGGGTGGTTAACCGAGTTAGTGCGGATTGATGAACGCGAAACCTGAAACGCCCCTGCTGGACAAGGTCCGCGTGCCCTCCGACCTGCGCACGCTCGACGAGGCCCAGCTGCCGCAGCTGGCAAGCGAACTGCGCGCCGAGCTTATCGACGTGGTGTCGCAGACCGGCGGGCATCTCGGCGCCGGCCTTGGCGTCGTCGAACTGACGGTGGCGCTGCATTATGTCTTCGATACGCCCGACGACCGCATCATCTGGGATGTCGGCCACCAGGCCTATCCGCACAAGATCCTGACCGGCCGCCGCGACCGCATGCGCACGCTGCGCCAGGAAGGCGGGCTCTCCGGTTTCACCAAGCGCTCGGAAAGCGAGTACGACCCGTTTGGCGCCGCGCACTCCTCGACCTCCATTTCCGCCGGCCTCGGCATGGCGGTGGCACGCGACCTCGACGGCGGCAGGAACAACGTCATCGCCGTCATCGGAGACGGCGCCATGTCGGCCGGCATGGCCTATGAGGCGATGAACAATGCCGGTGCGCTCGATGCCCGCCTGATCGTCATCCTCAATGACAACGACATGTCGATCGCTCCGCCGGCCGGTGCGATGAGCGCCTATCTGGCGCGCCTTGCCTCGGGCCGCACCTATGCCGGCGTGCGCGAGCTCGGCAAGAAGCTGACCTCCTATCTCGGCCGCCGCGTCGACCGCGCCATCACCCGCGCCGTCGAGCATGCGCGCGGTTTCGTCACCGGCGGCACGCTGTTCGAGGAGATGGGCTTCTTCCATATCGGCCCGATCGACGGCCACAATCTCGAGCATCTCGTGCCGGTGCTGAAGAACGTGCGCGACAATGGCACCGGCCCGGTGCTGATCCATGTCGTGACCCAGAAGGGCAAGGGTTATGCCCCGGCCGAAGCGGCTGCCGACAAATATCACGGCGTCAACAAGTTCGACGTCATCACCGGCGCCCAGGCCAAGGCGCCTGCCAACGCGCCTGCCTACACCAAGGTGTTTGCGGAAAGCCTGATGCAGGAAGCGCGCGACGACGACAAGATCGTTGCCGTCACCGCCGCCATGCCGTCGGGCACCGGCCTCGATCTGTTCGGCGAAGCGTTTCCGTCGCGCAGCTTCGACGTCGGCATTGCAGAGCAGCATGCCGTGACCTTTGCCGCGGGCCTCGCGACCGAAGGCTACAAGCCGTTCGTCGCGATCTACTCGACCTTCCTGCAGCGCGCCTATGATCAGGTCGTGCACGACGTCGCCATCCAGAACCTGCCGGTGCGTTTTCCCATCGACCGCGCCGGCTTCGTCGGCGCGGACGGCGCCACCCATTGCGGCGCCTTCGACACTGCCTATCTTGCCTCGCTGCCCGGTTTCGTCGTCATGGCGGCGGCCGACGAGGCGGAACTGCGCCATATGGTGCGCACCGCCGTCGAATATGACGACGGACCGATCTCCTTCCGCTATCCGCGCGGCAACGGCGTCGGTGTCGACATGCCCGAGCGTGGCCAGGCGCTGGAGATCGGCAAGGGCCGGATCGTGCGCGAGGGCACCAAGGTGGCGCTGCTGTCCTTCGGCACACGCCTCAAGGACTGCCTGCTCGCCGCCGAGGAACTTGGTGCTGCCGGCCTGTCGACGACGGTCGCCGACGCCCGTTTCGCCAAGCCGCTGGACGAGGACCTGATCCGTCGCCTGGCGCGCTCGCACGAAGTGCTCGTCATGGTCGAGGAAGGTTCTGTCGGCGGTTTCACCAGCCAGGTGCTCGACTTCCTCGCCCGCAACGGCCTGCTCGACAACGGCCTCAAGGTGCGGCCACTGACCATGCCGGACAGCTTCGTCGACCATGCCAGCCCCGACAAGATGCATGTCGACGCCGGGCTCGATTCCGCCGGCATCGTGCGTGCCGTCTTCGCAGCCCTTGGCAAGTCGGCCCAGGCCGTCCGCGCCTGACATGATCGCGCGGGCGCTTGCCTTGCAGGCGCGCATTCGCCATTGAAAGCCATGGAAAACTCTGGGCAAGCCCCCGCGTCGGCCCGAAAATCGAAGTCGGTTTTCGGAAAGCACGATGCGCAGACAAAACAAGCCAGCCTGAGGCTCGACGAATTGCTCGTCAGCCGCGGTTTCTTCGCCAGCCGTTCGCGGGCCCGCGACGCGGTGGCGCGCGGGGCCGTGTCCGTCGCAGGCCAACCGGCGAAGAAGCCCGGACAGATGGTGCCGGCGAGCGCCGAAATCGCCGTCGACGACCCGGCGCAGGCCTATGTCTCGCGCGCCGCACTCAAGCTGATCGCCGGGCTCGACCATTTCGGCTTCGATCCGGCTGGAGCCACGGCGCTGGACATCGGCGCGTCGACCGGCGGCTTCACCCAGGTGCTGCTCGAACGCGGCGCGGCGCATGTCGTCGCGATCGATGTCGGCCATGGCCAGATGGACGAGAGGCTGAAGTCGGATCCGCGCGTCACCTGCCTGGAGGGCCTCAACGCCCGCAATCTGACGTCGGATGATCTCGGCGGCCGGACACCCGATCTGCTGGTCTCCGACGTCAGCTTCATCTCGCTCAGGCTGGCTCTGCCCAATGCACTCGAACTGGCAGCACCAGGCGCCAGGGGCGTGTTCCTGGTCAAGCCGCAGTTCGAGGCCGGGCGCGAGGCGATCGGCAAGGGCGGCCTGCTCAGGAATGTCGAGGACGGCCCGCGCATGGCTGAAGAGCTGCGCACCTGGCTCGACACGGTTCCCGGCTGGCGTGCGCTCGGCATCTGCCCGTCGCCGCTCGAAGGTGGTGACGGAAATCGTGAATACCTGCTCGGTGGAGTGAAAGAACAATGACGACACGTTTCGAAATTGCGCGGCTGGGCGCGCATGGCGACGGTGTCGTCGATGCCAATGGCGGGCACATCTTCATCCCGTTCGCGCTGCCGGGCGAGACGGTGACAGCCGCGCGCGACAAGGATCGCGCCCAGCTGATCTCGGTTCTCGAGCCGTCGCCGCAGCGCATCGATCCGGCCTGCCGCCATTTCACCGAATGTGGCGGCTGCGCGATCCAGCATCTTGAGGACCAGGCCTATCGCGAGTGGAAGCGTGGTCTTGTCGCCCATGCGCTAAAGGGCAGGGGCATCGACGTTGCAGTCGGCGATCTGGTGGCGTGCCCGCAGCACAGCCGCAGGCGTGCGGCGTTTACGGCCCGGAACACCGAGACCGGGCTCCATCTCGGCTACAACAAGGCGTTTTCCCATACCCTGGTCGACATCGAGGAATGCCCTGTCCTGCTGCCGGCCATCGTCGAGGCGGCCGGGACCTTGCGGCACCTTGCCGGCATCATCGCCAATACCTCGAAGCCGTTCCGCTTCCTCGTCACGGCCACCGAGTCGGGCTTCGACGTGGCCGCCAGCGATTGCGGTAAACCGACCGAAGCGATCCGCCGTGCCGCGACCGATTTTGCCATCAAGTCGAAGATCGCCCGCCTGTCCATCGACGGCGAGATCATCGTCGAGCCGGTCAAGCCGATGCTGACCTTTGGCGCGGCGACGGTCAGCCCGCCGCCGGGCGCTTTCGTCCAGGCCGTGGCCGAGGCGGAGGGCGCGATGGTGTCGCTCGTCACCGGCCATATGCGCAAGGCCAAGAAGGTCGCCGACCTGTTCTCGGGCTGCGGCACCTTCGCGCTCAGGCTTGCCGCGGGGTCGGAGGTTCATGCGGTTGAAGGTGAGGCGCCGGCGCTGGCCGCACTCGACCGCGGCTTCCGCTTTGCCAGTGGCCTGAAGCGCGTCACCGTCGAGCGCCGTGACCTCGACCGCCGCCCGCTGACCTTCAAGGAACTCAACGCCTTTGACGGCATCGTCTTCGACCCGCCGCGCGCCGGCGCCGAAGACCAGTCCAAGCAGATCGCCCGCTCCGATGTTCCTTACGTCGCAGCCGTATCGTGCAATCCGGCGACGCTGGCGCGAGATCTCAGGATCCTCATCGACGGCGGCTATGCGCTGAAAAGTGTTGTGCCGATCGACCAGTTCCTCTGGTCGCACCATGTCGAGGCGGTGGCTTTGCTGGAGAAGCCGAAGAAGCGGCGGTAGGCGGACGCGTCAGGTCTATCCGTGGATGGACGGACCGGCGGCTAGGCCAATATATGCTCGACGAATTCGGGCACGATTTCGGTGGCGCGGCCATTTATGGCCTGTTCGAAGAGGTCGTAGCCCTCCGACGGTTCGAGATTGAGTTCGACCGTACGGGCGCCTGCATGGCGCGCCTGCTCGACGAAGCCGGCGGCGGGATAGACGTTGCCGCTGGTGCCGATGGAGACGAAGAGGTCGCAACTTGCCAGCGCCTCGTCGATCTCGTCCATCAGATAAGGCATCTCGCCGAACCAGACCACATCAGGCCGTAACTGGCGGACCTCCAGGCATGACGGGCAGCGGGACGTGCGCAGCATGTCGCCGTGCCACGTGTTCCTTGCACGGCAATGGGCGCACAAGGCCTTGGTCAGTTCGCCATGCATGTGGATCAGCCGCTGCGACCCGGCCCGCTCATGCAGGTCGTCGATGTTCTGGGTGACGAGCAGGAACTTGCCCCGGAACTGCCGTTCGAGCCGCGCCAATGCCACATGCGCGGCATTCGGCGCGACATCGGCAAGACCCGCGCGGCGCTGGTTGTAGAAGTCGTCAACCAGCTCCGGATTGCGGGCAAAACCTTCCGGCGTCGCCACGTCGCGGTAGTCGATCTTCGACCAGATGCCGTCCTTGTCGCGAAAGGTGTCGACACCTGATTCGGCAGAGATTCCGGCCCCGGTGAGCACGACGATCGAGGTGGGGCGTTGCATCGGCATTCGTCCTGTCGGCGCTCGGCCTAGACCCGTGTGCCGCCGACAGTCATCTGGTTCATCCTGAGATGCGGCTGGCCGACGCCGACGGGCACGCCCTGGCCGGCTTTGCCGCACATGCCGATGCCGTTGTCGAGCTTCATGTCGTTGCCGACCATGGTGACGCGATGCATCGCATCGGGTCCATTGCCGATCAGCATCGCGCCCTTGATCGGCTGGGTCACCTTGCCGTCCTCGATCATGTAGGCCTCGGTGCAGCCGAACACGAACTTGCCCGAGGTGATGTCGACCTGGCCGCCGCCGAAGGACACGGCATAGATGCCGTTCTTGACCGAGGCGATGATCTCTTCCGGCGTTTTGTCGCCCGAGGTCATGTAGGTGTTGGTCATGCGCGGCATCGGCTGGTGGGCGTAGGATTCTCGGCGGCCGTTGCCGGTCGCCTTCATGCCCATCAGCCGGGCGTTCTGGCGGTCCTGCATGTAGCCGACAAGTTTGCCGTCCTCGATCAGCACGTTGCGGGCGCTGGGCGTGCCTTCGTCGTCGACGGTGATCGAGCCGCGGCGTTCGGCGATGGTGCCGTCGTCGACGACCGTGACGCCCTTGGCGGCGACCTGCTGGCCGAGAAGACCGGCGAAGGCAGAAGTCTTCTTGCGGTTGAAGTCGCCTTCGAGGCCGTGGCCGACCGCTTCATGCAGCATCACGCCCGGCCAGCCGGACGACAGCACGATGTCGAAAGTGCCGGCAGGAGCGGGGATGGCTTCGAGATTGACCAGCGCCTGGCGCAAGGCCTCGGTCGCGGCACCCTTCCAGCTTTCGTCGGTCAGGAATTCGTCGAAATTCTTGCGGCCGCCGGCACCATAGGAGCCGCTTTCCTGGCGGTCGCCGTCGCCGACGATGACGGACACGTTCATCCGCACCAGCGGGCGGATGTCGCGCACGATCTGGCCGTCGCCGCGCAGGATCTCGACATGCTGCCACGACGAGGCGAGCGAGGCGGTCACCTGGCGGACGCGCGGATCCTTGTCGCGCAGCCAGGCGTCGATTTCCTGCAGCAGCTTGGCCTTGGCTTCGAAGGACGGCGACGAGATCGGGTTCTCTTCGCCGTAGAGATGTGTGTTGGTGCGGGCAGGGGCAGCGGCCAGCGTGCCGGAATAGCCGCCCTTGACAGCCGATACCGCATCGGAGGCGCGCAGCAATGCCTGCTCGGACAGGTCGCTCGAATGCGCATAACCGGTGGCTTCGCCTGATACGGCGCGCAGGCCGAAACCCTGGTCGGTGTTGAAGCTCGCCGTCTTCAGCCGGCCGTTGTCGAACATCAGCGCCTCGCCCTCGCGATATTCGAGGAAGAGCTCGCCATCGTCGGCGCCCTCGATCGTCTCGGCGACGATCTTGCGCACGCGGTCTTCAGTGATGTCGAACTGGCTGAGAAGGCTGGTCATGGCGGGTCGCCTCATATTCCAAGGTGAGTGTGTTCACCCCGATGTAGGCGACGCAGAGGCTCCGGACAATGTGTCCAGTGCCAAACGCTTACGGCAGGGCGGCGAAGCCTTCGCCGAAGCCGTTGAGGTCGACGGGGATGCCGATGCCTTCTTCGGGCGTCTGGAAGACGATGAAGGTCGCCGACTTGCCTGACTTCAGCGTGTCGAGCAGCGTCTTGTCGAGGATCACCTCGGCGTAGCAGCCGTCCTGGAAGCAGCGCACGAAATAGGCGCGGCCGATGTCCTTCTGGTCGACATTGAGGCCGAGGCCGTTGGGCAAGAGCACGCCGAGCGGCGCCAGCACGCGCAGGATCTCGGCCTTGTTGTCGGCGGTGCGCAGGATGACCACCGAAAGCCCCATCTCGGGGCGGTCCTCGGCAATCACGTTCTGCATCATCACGCATTGCTCGTTGGTGGCGCCAGCGGGCGTGTCGCAGATGATCGACCATGCGCCATGGGTGGACTTGACCGTGCCGCTCTGCTGCGCGCCGGCTTGCATGGGAACCACGCAGGCGGCGGCGACGAGCATCTTCGCCACGGTTTTCAAAAGCCCAGACTTCATGACGGCTCCATTGCGAATCACGACTATCAGGCCGTGCAGGCAGCAAGTAAATAACAAGACGGCACGTTCGCCATCCTGCAATCTCAGGTTTTCCAGACATTCGAAGCCAATTTGGCCCGAATTGCGACGCCTTTTGATGGCATGGCAGCACAAGCGGGGCGATTGGCCTGTCGCCTGCGCGTTCTTCACCTAGCGCCAAACGCGTCGCGGCGCCAGCCTCTGTGCCTGCGCGCAAAAATGCCGCACGGGTTAAGCCTCTGCTTCCTTGCGGTTATAAAGAGAGTATGGTTTGAACCTCCGAACGTCTCTGGGATTCCCGTCCCGGAGCGGCACGATGTCCTTGCGGCTACGCCCGCACGGAAATGGGAGATACAGAGGGCGATGAGAAAGATCTTTGCTAGCGCCGTCGCGGCGACTGCTTCCCTTGCCAGCGTCGCGGCCTATGCGGCTCAGCCGACGCCTTGGCAAACCACTTTCCAGCCGGCCGCGACCGGCATCATGGAACAGATCACCTGGTTCGAGCACTACACGCTGTGGTTCATCGTTCCGATCACGCTGTTCGTTCTTTTCCTGTTGGCCTATTGTATCTTCAGGTTCCGCGCGAGCGCCAACCCGGTGCCGTCGCGCACCAGCCACAACACGCTGATCGAGGTCATCTGGACCGTCGGTCCGGTCGTCATCCTGCTGTTCCTGGCCATTCCGTCGTTCCAGCTCCTGACGGCGCAGTATTCGCCGCCGGAAGACGCCAAGCTGACGATCAAGGCGACCGCCAACCAGTGGAACTGGGACTACGAGTACCAGAACGCCGAGCCGCTCTCCTTCAACTCGGCGATGCTCGCCGATGCTGACCGCGCCGCGGCCGGCAAGGAAGACAGGGCCGCGTATCCGCGCCTTCTCGCCGTCGACAACGAAATCGTCGTCCCGATCAACACGCTGGTTCGCGTGCTCGTCACCGCCAGCGACGTCATCCACGCCTTCGCCATGCCGGCCTTCGGCGTGAAGACGGACGCGGTGCCGGGTCGTATCAACGAGATCTGGTTCAAGGCTGAGAAGGAAGGCCTCTATTACGGCCAGTGCTCCGAGCTTTGCGGCAAGGACCACGCCTACATGCCGATCGCAATCCGCGTCGTCTCCGACGCACAGTACAATACGTGGCTTGCCGCCGCTAAGACCGATCTGCCGGGTGCCAACAAGGCGCTGATGGCCGAGACGGACGGTGCGGCCAAGGTCGCGGCCGCTGGCAACTGAGCCGCGGTAGAATAGGGATCAGGGAACGGAGCGGAACATGGCAGGCGCTGCAGCTCACGACCATCACGACCACAAGCCGAAGGGCTGGGTTCGGTGGGTGTACTCGACCAACCACAAAGATATTGGAACGCTCTACCTGATCTTCGCGATCATGGCAGGCTGCATCGGCGGCTTCCTGTCCGTCATGATGCGCTGGGAACTCGCCGAGCCGGGTATCCAGATCTTCCACGGCCTGGCCTCGATGGTCTATGGCGTCGAAGGCGACTCGGCGATCGACGCCGGCAAGAGCATGTTCAACGCGTTCACGACGGCCCACGGCCTGGTCATGATCTTCTTCATGGTCATGCCCGCGCTGATCGGCGGCTTCGCCAACTGGATGGTTCCGATCATGATCGGCGCGCCTGACATGGCGTTCCCGCGCATGAACAACATCTCGTTCTGGCTGCTTCCGCCCGCCTTCATCCTGCTGATCCTCTCGGCCTTCATGCCGAGCGCTCCCGGCGCCCACGGCGTCGGCGGCGGCTGGACGATCTATCCGCCGCTCTCGACCTCGGGCCAGCCCGGTCCGGCGATGGATCTGGCGATCCTGTCGCTGCACATCGCCGGCGCGTCGTCGATCCTCGGTGCGATCAACTTCATCACCACCATCTTCAACATGCGCGCTCCGGGCATGACGCTGCACAAGATGCCGCTGTTTGCCTGGTCGGTGCTGATCACCGCCTTCCTGCTGCTGCTGTCGCTGCCGGTCCTGGCAGGTGGCATCACCATGCTTCTGACCGACCGCAATTTCGGCACGACCTTCTTCGCGCCTGAAGGCGGCGGCGACCCGATCCTGTTCCAGCACCTGTTCTGGTTCTTCGGTCACCCGGAAGTGTACATCCTGATCCTGCCGGGCTTCGGCATTGTCAGCCACATCGTGTCGACCTTCTCGCGCAAGCCGATCTTCGGTTACCTCGGCATGGCCTACGCCATGGTCGCCATCGGCGCCGTCGGCTTCGTCGTGTGGGCTCACCACATGTACACCACCGGCCTGTCGCTCGACACGCAGCGCTACTTCGTGTTCGCCACGATGGTCATCGCGGTTCCGACCGGTGTGAAGATCTTCTCGTGGATCGCCACCATGTGGGGCGGCTCGATCACCATGAAGACGCCGATGATCTGGGCGATCGGCTTCATCTTCCTGTTCACCGTCGGTGGCGTCACCGGCGTGCAGCTGGCCAATGCCGGTCTCGACCGTTCGCTGCATGACACCTACTATGTCGTGGCGCACTTCCACTACGTGCTGTCGCTGGGTGCCGTGTTCGCGATCTTTGCGGCCTGGTACTACTGGTTCCCGAAGATGACCGGCTACATGTACTCGGCGGCGATCGCCAACACCCACTTCTGGGTGACGTTCGTCGGCGTGAACCTGATCTTCTTCCCGCAGCACTTCCTCGGCCTCGCCGGCATGCCGCGCCGCTACATCGACTATCCGGATGCTTATGCCGGCTGGAACGCGGTGTCGTCCTACGGCTCCTACATCTCGGCCATCGGCGTGCTGATCTTCCTGTTCGGCGTCTTCGAAGCCTTCTCCAAGAAGCGCGTCGCCGGTGCCAACCCCTGGGGCGATGGTGCGACCACGCTCGAATGGCAGCTGCCTTCGCCGCCGCCCTTCCACCAGTGGGAACAGCTGCCGAAGATCAAGTAAGGCACTGATTGAACTACGAAGCCGCCGGCAAGACCGGCGGCTTCGGCCAAACGGAACGACTGGACGTAAGTACGCATGGCCCTTGTCCACAACCGGTTTGACGATCAAACCATCCGCATGTCGGAAGCGACGGCGGGCGATTTCTTCGCCCTGCTGAAGCCGCGCGTCATGTCGCTGGTGGTCTTCACCGCCTTTGTCGGCATGGTTGCCGCGCCTGCCACCATCAACCCGTTCCTCGCCATCGTCGCGATCCTGGCGATCGCCATCGGCGCAGGCGCTTCGGGTGCGCTCAACATGTGGTACGACGCCGACATCGACGCCGTCATGACGCGGACCGCCAGCCGGCCGGTTCCGTCGGGCAAGGTGACGCCGCATGAAGCGCTGACCTTCGGCCTCGTGCTCTCGGTCCTTTCGGTGATGACGCTCGGCGTCCTCGTCAACTGGCTTTCGGCAGCACTGCTCGCCTTCACCATCTTCTTCTATGCCGTCATCTACACGATGTGGCTCAAGCGCTGGACGCCGCAGAACATCGTCATCGGTGGCGCGGCCGGTGCGCTGCCGCCGATGATCGGCTGGGCCGCCGTGACCGGTTCGGTCAGTTTCGAGAGCGTCGTGCTCTTCCTCATCACCTTCCTGTGGACGCCGCCGCACTTCTGGGCGCTGGCGCTGTTCAAGTCGCAGGACTACGAGCGCGCCGGCATCCCGATGATGCCGAACGTCGCCGGCGAAGCCTCGACGCGGCGCCAGATCTTCGCCTATTCACTGCTGCTCGCCCCCGTCGGCGTGGCGCCCTGGCTGCTCGGCTACACCACCATCGGTTATGGCGTGGTTGCGCTGGCGCTGGGCGCAGGCTTTGTCTGGTACGCCTGGAAGGTTCTCCGGATGCCGGACAGCGATCGCGTGATGAAGCCCGCCAAGCAGCTCTTTGCCTATTCGCTGCTGTATCTGTTCGTGATCTTTGCGGCCTATCTGGCCGACAGCATCATCGAGCGTGTCTTTGCGCTTGGAGGTGCATGATGTCGGACAAGGACCTGGTGACGCTCACCGACAAGCAGAAGAAGGCGCGCCGCAGCCGCAACGTCGCCATCGGCCTGGCGCTGGCGGCACTCGTCATCATCTTCTATCTCGCCACCATCGCCAAGTTCGGCCCGGCCATTCTGGACCGGCCGCTATGAGCAACGGCATGACCGACGACACCAAGGCTGTCGACCTGAAGAAGCAGAGCTCCAACCGGATGGTTGCGGGCATGTGCGTCGCTTTCGTCGGCGGCATGGTCGGCATGGCATATGCCGCAGTGCCGCTCTACGCCATGTTCTGCCAGATCACCGGTTATGGCGGCACGACGCAGCGCGTCGAGCAATATTCCGACAAGATCCTCGACCGCGAGATCACCGTGCGTTTCGACGCCAATGTGTCGGGCGGCCTGCCGTGGGATTTCCAGCCCGTGGCCCGCGACGTCCAGATCAAGATCGGCGAGACCAAGCAGATCCATTACACGGCGAAGAACGTCTTCGACACGCCGACCCAGGGCCGTGCGACCTTCAACGTCACACCGGAGATCGCCGGCGCCTATTTCAACAAGGTCGAGTGCTTCTGCTTCACCGACACGACGTTGAAGCCGGGCGAAACGCTCGACATGCCGGTGGTGTTCTTCGTCGATCCGGAAATCGTCAACGTGCCTGAAATGAAGGACGTCAAGACGATCACGCTGTCCTATACCTTCTTCCCCATTGCGGGGGAAAAGCCTGTAGCTGTCGCGCCCAAGGTTGACGGCGAAGCGAAAAATGTTAATTCCGACGGAAAAGCCGGGGGCTGATATGGCAGACGCGCACGCGAAACCACAACACGACTATCACATCATCGATCCCAGCCCGTGGCCGTTCCTCGCCTCGCTGGGTGCGCTGATCATGGCATTCGGCGGCGTTGCCTGGATGCAGCACCTCAAGGGCGGCAACTTCCCGGTCTTCGGTTACAACATGGCCGGCGCCAACTATTGGCTCTTCTTGATCGGCCTTCTGATCGTGCTCTACACCATGTTCGGCTGGTGGTCGGATACGATCAAGGAAGGCAACGAGGGCCATCATACCCGCGTCGTCTCGCTCCACCTGCGCTATGGCATGATCATGTTCATAGCCTCCGAGGTGATGTTCTTCGTCGCCTGGTTCTGGGCGTTCTTCGACGCGGCGCTGTTCCCGAATGAAGCGCACCAGGTCATGCGCGCTGAATTCACCGGCGGCGTCTGGCCTCCGAAGGGCATCGAGATCCTCGATCCGTTCCACCTGCCGCTCTACAACACGATCATCCTGCTTCTGTCGGGCACGGCCGTGACCTGGGCGCACCACGCGCTGCTGCACAACGACCGCAAGGGCCTGGTCAACGGCCTCGCGCTGACGGTCGGCCTCGGCATCCTGTTCTCGTTCGTGCAGGCCTACGAGTACATCCACGCTCCGTTCGCCTTCAAGGACTCGATCTACGGCGCGACCTTCTTCATGGCGACGGGCTTCCACGGCTTCCACGTCATCGTCGGCACCATCTTCCTGCTGGTCTGCCTGTTCCGCGCCATGCGCGGCGGCTTCACCCCGAAGCAGCATTTCGGCTTCGAGGCAGCGGCCTGGTACTGGCACTTCGTCGACGTGGTGTGGCTGTTCCTGTTCGCCGCGATCTACATCTGGGGTTCGGTCGGCGGCACCATCGCCCACGGCCACTGATCGATCCGGTTCCTGATGCAAGGCGGTCGCGGCAACGCGGCCGCCTTCTCTTTTTAGGCGCTTTCCCGGTGCAATCATCCGGCATGCAGACAAGACGCTTCGCCGTTCTCATGATTGCCCTGTGTGCCCTGACGATGACCGCGCAGGCCGGCGAGGTCGATCTCGTCCGCGTCGACAAGTCCGAGCGCCGGCTGGAACTTGTCTCCGGCGACAAGGTGGTGCGCAGCTACGCCATGGCGCTCGGCGCGAACCCGGTGGGGCACAAGGCGATGGAGGGCGACGAACGCACGCCCGAAGGCCGCTACGTGCTCGACTGGCGCAACCCGCAGAGCGGCTACTACAGGTCGATCCACATCTCCTATCCCAATGCCGACGACGTGGCTGCGGCAAAGAGGGCAGGTGTCGAACCGGGCGGAATGATTATGATCCATGGGCAGCCGAACAGGTATGGCTGGTGGTCCTGGCTGACGCAGATGTTCGACTGGACGAATGGCTGCATCGCCGTTACCGACGAGGACATGGCGGAGATTTGGCAGATGGTCGCAAACGGCACTCCCATCGAGATAAATCCATGAGTGATTACAAGGCGAGCGAGGACAAGCCGAGCGAGGACCAGGCGATCTGGCCGCCGGTCGAACCGGTCGCGGCCGGGCTCAAGGGGCGCTGCCCGCGTTGCGGCGAAGGCAGGCTGTTCTCCAGCTTCCTGTCGGTGGGCAAGGAATGCGGCTTTTGCCGGCTCGACTATTCCTTTGCCGATGCCGGCGACGGGCCGGCGGTGTTCGTCATCCTCATCATCGGCTTCGTCGTCGTCGGCCTCGCACTGTGGCTCGAGGTCAATTATGGGCCGCCGCTGTGGCTCCATCTGCTGTTGTGGATTCCGCTGACCGTCATTCTCGGCCTCGGCTCGCTGCGCCTCATCAAGGGCGTGCTGATAACGCTGCAGTATCGCAACAAGGCAGCCGAAGGGCGTTTGGACAAGGGCGAATGATCCAGGAAAAGACGATGACGGTCCCGGCGCGACGTTCCGGGCACGTGTTGATGCTCGTGCTCGGCACGATTGCCTTTGCGCTGCTGCTCGTGCTTGGCAGCTGGCAGGTCCAGCGGCTCTATTGGAAAGAGGAACTGATCGCGCAGATTGCCGAACGGACGAAGTCGCAGCCATTGCCATTGGCTGAAATGGAAGTGAAGTACCGCGCCACCGCCGACGTCGACTATTGGCCGGTCGCGCTATCGGGCACCTTCATGCATGACGGCGAGCGGCATTTCCTGGCGACATGGGAAGGCCAGTCCGGCTTCTACGTCTACACGCCGCTGAAGCTGGATGACGGCCGCTTCGTTCTGGTGAACCGCGGCTTCGTTCCCTACGACCTCAAGGATGCGACCAAGCGGCCGACCGGACAGGTGACGGGCCCCGTCAGCATCGTCGGGTTGGCGCGCAATCCGCTGGAGGGCAAGCCGGGTTCGCTGGTGCCGGACAACGACACGGCCAAGAACGTCTTCTACTGGAAGGACCGCGACGCCATGGCGGCGAGCGCCGGGCTGCCTGCCGGTGCGGTCGTGCTGCCGTTCTTCGTCGATGCCGACAAGACGCCCAATCCGGGTGGCCTGCCGGTCGGCGGGGTGACCATGGTCGACATGCCCAACAACCACCTGCAATACGCGGTCACCTGGTATGGGCTGGCTGCGGCACTGCTGGGTGTCATGGGGGTCTGGTTGCTGCGCCGGCCCGAAGGCAAATGAACCATCCGATCGATTTTGGAATGGTGCACAGCTTCAGAGGACGACAGCAGCCTTTGCGTGTCCGATAGCACGCTTAGCGCAATAGCCTCCCTTGACAGCAAGGGGGCACAGACATCATTTCGGCACTGAACGAAGAAGCGGATTAGATGCTCCAGACGATTGCCAAACCGCCCCTGACGATCAGGCTCTGCCAGCCGCGCGGCTTCTGCGCAGGTGTCGACCGGGCGATCCAGATCGTCGTGCTGGCATTGAAGAAGTACGGCGCGCCGGTTTATGTCCGCCACGAGATCGTGCACAACCGTTATGTCGTCGAAGGGCTTCAGAACCTCGGCGCTGTTTTCATTGAAGAGCTGAGCGAGATCCCGGCCGAACACCAGGACGCGCCGGTCGTGTTTTCCGCCCATGGCGTGCCGAAATCGGTGCCGGCGGATGCGGTTGCGCGCAATCTGTTCTATCTCGACGCCACCTGCCCGCTGGTCTCCAAGGTGCACAAGCAGGCGATGCGTCACCAGCGCAAGGGCCGCCACGTGCTGCTCATCGGCCATGCCGGCCACCCCGAGGTGATCGGCACCATGGGCCAGCTGGACGAGGATGCTGTCACGCTGATCGAAACCGAGGCCGACGTCCGCAACTTCACGCCGGCCGACCCCGAAGCACTCGGCTTCGTCACCCAGACGACGCTTTCGGTGGAAGACACAGCGGGCATCCTCAAGGCGCTGCAGGAGAAGTTCCCGGCGATGGAGGCGCCCGCCGCCGAATCGATCTGCTACGCCACCACCAACCGCCAGGACGCGGTGAAGGAGACGGCGCCGGGCTCCGACCTCTATCTGGTCGTCGGCGCCCCCAACTCGTCCAATTCGCGCCGTCTCGTCGAAGTCGCCGAGCGGGCAGGGGCCAAGATGTCGCTGCTGGTTCAGCGCGCGTCGGAGATCCCGTGGAACGACATCGGCGGCATCGCTACGCTGGGTCTGTCGGCGGGTGCTTCGGCGCCCGAGATCATCGTCGACGAGATCATCAACGCTTTCCGCGAACGCTTCGAGGTGAACGTGGAACTCGCCATCACGGCGACCGAGACGGAGGAATTTCCGGTGATGCGGGTATTGCGCGACGTCGAGCTGACGCCGGCCGACATGGCCTTCGTCAACGGTAACGGCTGATGGCTGTCTATACCGACGTCGGCGAGGGCGAACTCGAAGCGTTCCTGCGCAATTATCCGGTTGGCGAGTTGCTGTCCTACAAGGGCATTGCCGAGGGGACCGAGAACACCAACTTCCTGCTGCACACCACGACAGGGTCATACATCCTGACGCTGTATGAGAAGCGAGTCGACAAGGCGGACCTGCCGTTCTTCCTCGGCCTGATGCAGCATCTTGCCCACAAGGGCATTTCCTGCCCCCTGCCGGTCGACGGCAAGGACGGCAATGTCATCGGCACGCTGGCCGGCCGTCCGGCCGTCGTCATCACCTTCCTGGAGGGCATGTGGCTGCGCCGGCCGCAGGTCGTGCATTGCCGCGAGGTCGGCAGGGCGCTGGCCGAACTGCACATCGCCGGCAGGGACTTTGCGATGACGCGGCCGAATTCGCTCGCCATCGATGGTTGGCGCAAGCTCTGGGATGCAGCACATCCACGTGCCGACGAAGTCGAGCCCGGGCTCGCCCGCGAAGTCGACGCCGACTTTGCCGAGTTCGAGAAGAACTGGCCAAAGAACCTGCCGTCGGGCGTCATCCACGCCGACCTGTTCCCGGACAATGTGTTTTTCCTCGGCGACAATCTGTCGGGCCTGATCGACTTCTATTTCGCCTGCAACGACGCCTACGCCTACGACCTCGCCACCTGCCTCAATGCCTGGTGCTTCGAGAAGGATTTTTCCTTCAACCTGACCAAGGGCACGGCCCTGCTGGACGGCTATCAGAGCGTCCGCCCGCTCAGCGCGGACGAGAAGGCAGCGCTGCCGATCCTGGCGCGCGGCTCGGCCCTGCGCTTCATGCTGACGCGGCTCTACGACTGGCTGACGGTGCCGGACGGCGGACTGGTGATGAAGCGTGACCCGTCGGAATACATCCGCCGCATGCGCTTCCATCGGACGATCAAGACCGCCCAGGAATACGGACTGAAATGAAGCAAGTTGAAATTTTCACCGATGGCGCCTGCTCGGGCAATCCGGGTCCGGGTGGCTGGGGGGCGCTCATGCGCTACAAGGCCAAGGTCAAGGAGCTGTCGGGCGGCGAGGCGGAGACCACCAACAACCGTATGGAGTTGCTGGCTGCGATATCTGCCCTGAACTCCCTCAAGGAGCCGTGCGAGATCGACCTGCACACCGACAGCAAATACGTCATGGACGGGATCTCGAAATGGATCCACGGCTGGAAGAAGAACGGCTGGAAGACCGCCGACAAGAAGCCGGTCAAGAACGGCGAGCTGTGGCAGGCGCTTGATGAGGCCAACAGGCGTCACAAGGTCAAGTGGCACTGGGTCAAGGGCCATGCCGGCCATCCTGAGAACGAACGCGCCGACGAGCTGGCGCGTGAGGGCATGGCGCCGTTCAAGAGTGGCCGCAAGGCGTAGGCCTTCTGCCAGGCCCGAGTGGGGCGCGCCGCCGTAAGGCCGCGCGCCCTTTTCAGTCTTGGAGCTGTGTCAGTCAGAGCTGTTCGAGAATGCGGGCCGCGCCAGAATCGACGGCCTGGCCGGGTGCGCCCTCGAGGTTGAGCTGGGCGACCTTGCCGTCTTCGACAATCATCGAATAACGCTTCGAGCGCAGGCCCATGCCGGCGGCCGAAAGGTCGGTGTCGAGGCCGATGGCGCGGGCGAAATCGCCGCTGCCGTCGGCGAGGAACTGCACCTTGCCTTCGCCGCCGCTGAACCGGGCCCAGGCGCCCATGACATGGACGTCGTTGACCGAAACCACCGCAATGGTGTCGACGCCGCGCGCGATGATCGCGTCATGGTTCTCGACATAGCCGGGCAGGTGGTTGTTGCTGCAGGTCGGCGTGAAGGCGCCCGGTACCGCAAACAGCACGACCTTCTTGCCGGCAAAGATTTCATCGGAGCTGATGCTCTTGGCGCCATCGGCGGTCATCGTCTTGAACGTGGCCGCTGGCAGCTTGTCGCCGATCGAAATGGTCATGAATTCCTCGTAAGCATAGAGTTCGAGTTGAAATCGGAAGGACGCGGCAATCACCTAGCGCAGATGTCGCCCGCGTCCAATGGCCAGCTGGATATAGGAAGCTGGACAGCCCTTTTCAGGGATAGGGCAAAAATCCCTCGACGGCGCCTGCAGCACTTGTCAGCGTGTAGGGCAGTCCCTTGCCGGCTGGCTTTGTGTCAGGGCGTTCGAGCAGCTTGACGGTGAACACCGCCTTGCCGCCCTCTATGTGCCGCTCGGGCGTGCCGAGGACGTAGCCGTCCACGCCGGCGACGAAGACATCAAGCGCATCTGCAGGGCCGGGTGCCTTGGCCACGATCGAGACGTGCTCGCCTTCGGCCGGCTCCAGCGTGGCGCCGAAGTCCTGTTGTGCGGCACCGGGGAGGGCGGCAAGCGCCGTCTTCACCAGGATGGCATCGCCTGGATTGTCGGGGTCGGCGGCGGGATCGACCTCAAGCGTGGCCTGCACCGGCACGCAGATCGTCTCGCAGACGCCGAGGAACACGTTGGCGGTGATGGTCGCCGGTTCGCCCGGGGCGGCAACGGTGAAGCTCACGGGCAGGCGCACGGAGTGGTCGTAGCCGGCCCATTTGGCATAGCCGTCGTCATGACGGCGCGGCGCCGGGTAGGACAGGTCGATGCCCGATACGTTGCGGCTTGCCGAGACGTCGATCTGCGGCGGCACGCCGGAATTGCCGGGGTCACGCCAATAGGTTTTCCAGCCACGCTTGAGCTCGATGTCGAGCACGCCCTGCAGCTTGCCGGATGCATCAGGCACCCCCGAGGTGACCAGGCGGAAACGGCCGCCATCGGCTTCGAACCAGGCTGACGAGGAGGCGTGGGCCGGGGCAGTGGCAAGCAATGCCGCGCAGAGGCCGATCGCGGAGTGGAGCGCTATTTTCATGGCGGTGATTTGATAGCCTCCCGCAGCGTCCGCAACAGGGGGCGCCAACACATCGCATCATTTTTGCGTGACGTTGCCTGTCAAAAGATGAATGCGTCGCGCCGTGCGCCATCTTTCAAGACGGCAGGAAACGCGTTACCTTCAAGCCATGGACCTCTTACGCCAGAAAAAGGGCGCTTCGCAGCGCGGTTTTCTCGACGATCAGTTCCTCATCGCCATGCCGGGGATGAAGGACGACAGGTTCTCGCGTGCCGTGATCTACATCTGTGCCCATAGCGACGAAGGCGCCATGGGTCTGATCATCAACCAGGTCCAGCCGCTGCTGTTTCCTGATCTGCTTGTGCAACTCGGGATCCTCGACGAGCAGGAGGCGATCCGGCTGCCTGGCAAGGCCAAGGACTTCATCGTCCGCAATGGCGGGCCGGTCGACCGCAGCCGCGGCTTCGTGCTGCACAGCGACGACTACAAGGTCGAGTCCTCGTTGCCTGTCTCAGAAGAGATCTGCCTGACGGCGACCGTCGACATCCTGCGCGCCATTTCCGCCGGACGCGGGCCGCGCCATGCGCTGATGGCGCTCGGCTATTCCGGCTGGGGCGCCGGCCAGCTCGAAAGCGAAATCGCCGAGAATGGCTGGCTGACCTGCCCGGCGACGTCGGAGCTTCTGTTCGACACCGACATCGACCGCAAATACGACCGCATCCTGGCCACGCTCGGCATCGACCTTGCGCGGCTCAGCAGCGCTGCCGGTCACGCCTGAGCAAGCGGATACTGCTCTTTCAGCATCTTCAGGGCCTGGTCGCCGGGAACCGGCGCGCCGAACATGAAGCTCTGCACATATTCGCAGCCCATCTGCCGCAGTTCGAGCGCGTCGCTCTCGTCGGAGATGCCTTCGGCGACCACCGATAGCCCGAGCTCATGCGCCATGTTGACCATCGACTTGAGCAGCACCGCGCGCTTGGGTGAGGTGTCGTCGACGAAGCTCTTGTCGATCTTGATGGTGTCGAAGGGGAAGCGGGTGAGATAGGCGAGTGACGAATAGCCGGTGCCGAAATCGTCGAGCGACAGGCCGATGCCCAGCTGCTTGAGCTTGGTCAGCACGTGGTTGGTCTGCTCGGGATTGTCCATGACCAGCGATTCCGTCAGCTCCAGGCGGAAGCAGCGCGGCTTGAGATTGGCCCGTGCGATGACCGAGCGGACATCGCTGACGAGGTCGCGGCGGATGAGCTGGCGGCTCGACAGATTGACCGACACCGACAGCGGCGCGTCGCTGATCTGCTTCTGCCAGTCGGCCAGATCCTCGGCGGCGCGCTGCATTGCGAACAGGCCGAGCTGGACGATCAGGCCGCAGCCCTCGGCTACGGGGATGAAATCGCCCGGCGGGATCATGCCGCGACGCGGGTGGTCCCATCTGAGCAGCGCCTCGAAGCCGGCGACGCTGCCGTCTTCCAGCCGCACGATCGGCTGGTAGGCGAGGGTGAATTCCTTGCGCTCGATGGCGCGGCGGAGGTCCGATTCGAGCTGCAGGCGGTCGGTGCCCACGGTGCGGAAGGCCGGACGGAACGGTTCGATGCGGTCGCCGCCGAAACGCTTGGCCTGGTGCATGGCAAGCTCGGCGTCCTTGACCATGTCTTCGGCCGTCGCCTGGGCGGTTGTCCAGGTGATCAGGCCGACGGAGGCGGTCAGCACGATCTCGCGCTTGGCGAAGGTGATCGGCGCCTTGATCGCCTGCTTGATGGCGTCGGCGACGGCGGCGATGCGCGACGGGTCCTGTTCCGACAACAGCATCAGCGCGAATTGGTCGCCGGCAAAGCGCGACAGCGAATCCTTGGGCTTGAGCAGCCGGTGCAGGCGGCGCGCGATGGTCAGAAGGATGGTGTCGCCGGCCGAAATGCCCAGGCCGTCATTGACCTGCTTGAAGCGGTCGATGTCGATGACGAACACCGACGGCCGGACCTTCTCTTCGGTGCGGGCGATCGAGATGATCGCCTCGAGCCGGTTCATGAACAGCTCGCGGTTGGGCAGGCCGGTCAGGTTGTCGTGCACGGCGTCGTGCAGCAGGCGCTCTTCGGATTTCTTCTGTTCGGTGACGTCGACCATGGTGCCGACGCAGCGGATGACCTCGCCATCGGAGCCGATGACTGGCCGCGCCTTGAGCTGGAACCAGTGGTAGTGGCCGTCGGCGCCGCGCAGGCGGAAGCTCTGCGAGACGCGGCCGCGGCGGTGCTCCAGCACCACGTCGAGCGTTGTGCGGAAGGTGTCGCGGTCGTCGGAATGCAGCACCGGCAGCCAGTTGCGGGCAGCACCGCCAAGGCTGTTCGGCGCAAGGCCGAGCTGGACCGAGACGTCGGGACGGGTGACGACGCGGTCGCGCAGCACGTCCCAGTCCCAGACGATGTCGCCGGAGCCGGAGATGGCGAGCGCCTGCCGTTCCATGTCGCTGAACAGGCCCTGATGGGCGCCGCCGCCGGCGAAGGCGTGCTGCATGACGGTGAAGCCGATCAACAGGATGATCAGGATCAGGCCGCCGCCGAGCGCCGGCTGGACGATGTCGTTGTCGAGGACGCCTGTTATCGCCATCCACGAGCCGCTGAGCCATATCAGCACCATCGCCCAACTGGGCACCAGCATGATGGCGCGGTCATAGCCGCGAATGCTGAGATAGACGATCAGGCCGAGGCCGGTGAGCGCGGTTGCCGCAAACGAGATGCGCGCGATGCCTGCGGCAACGGCCGGATCGATGATGGCGACGCCGGCGATCAGGAACAGGCCGATGATCCAGACGAAGGCGCCATAGCTGAAATGGCCATGCCAGCGGTTGAGGTTGAGATAGGCAAACAGGAACACGACGAAGGTGCCGGCGAGCGCCACCTCCGTGCCCGCTCGCCATATCTGCTCGTTGCCGGGGGATACCTCGATGACCTTGTTGAGGAAGCCGAAGTCGACGCAGATATAGGCAAGCACCGCCCAGGCAAGCGCTGCGGTGGCAGGAAACATCGAGGTGCCCTTGACCACGAACAGGATGGTCAGGAACAGCGCGAGCAGGCCGGCGATGCCGATGACGATGCCGCGGAACAGCGTGTAGGAATTGACGGTGTCCTTGTAGGATTCCGGATCCCACAGATAGACCTGCGGCAGCTTGGGTGAAGCAAGCTCGGCGATGAAGGTGACGACGGCACCCGGGTTGAGCGTGACCAGGAAGACGTCGGCGTCGGGGCTCGCCTGGCGGTCGACAGCGAGGCCTTCGGAAGGCGTGATGGCGGTGAGGCGGTTGGAGCCGAGGTCGGGCCAGAACAGGCCGGAGCCGACAAGCCGGAAGTGCGGCGCAACGATCAGGCGATCGAGCTGCTGGTCGGTGGTGTTGGCGAGCGCGAAGACGGCCCAGTCGCCGCTGGAGCGCTGGTCGTTGGCTTCAACCTCGATGCGGCGCACGATGCCGTCGGCGCCGGGGGCCGTGGAAACCTGGAAGTTCTCGCCCTGATTCCTGTAGATCTCGACCGCGCCCGTGAGATTGAGCGCGACGTCGTCCCGGGAGATCTTGATCGGCTCCACGGCCAAGGCCTGCGACACCGCGCAGACGCTCGCGACAACGGAAACGATGAGCGCAAACAACGGCGCCAGCAGGAAATGCTTCGACAAGTTCAGGCCTTCATGGTGACAGCTTGCGGGTCGTCCGCAATCAGTGCGTAGAGGTAGTGGTCATGCCATTCGCCGTTGATCCTGAGGTAGGATCGCAAAAGTCCTTCGCGCCGGAATCCGGCTTTTTCAAGCACGCGTACGGAGCGTGCGTTGTCGGGGATACAGGCAGCCTCGATCCGGTGCAACCGAAGCGTATCGAAGGCATGCCGCACGACCAGCTTGAGGGCATCGACCATCAGGCCCCGGCCGGCATATCGCTCGCCGATCCAGTAGCCGATATGCCCTGTCTGGGCGACGCCGTAGCGTATGTTGCCAAGCGTGATGCCGCCGACGAGCTTGCCGCTCGCATTTTCATAGATGAAGAAGGCGGCCGCGGTGCCCTGGATGAATTCATCCTGGTAGCGCGCAAGGCGAATGCGCCAGGCTGAACGGTCGAGTTCGTCGGGCGCCCAGCGCGGCTCCCACGGTTCGAGGAAAGAGCGGCTTTCCCCGCGCAGCGTGACCCATTCGTGATAGTCGCGCCAGTTTGGCAGGCGCAGATTGACGCGTTCGCCTCTCAGTGCCGGGGTATCGCGGCGAAAAAGCGAGAGCGAGAACATGCGTGCAAATGCTGCTCAGACGGCGAGCTTGCGGGCGGTTGCCTGTGCGCCCGGCAGCGAGTCCAGGATTGATTCGTAAGGCGCCAGCGTGCCGACGGGACCAACCGCGGTGATGGTCGGGCGGGTCGAGAACAGCCGCGACGACAGGTCGGTCAGGCGGTCGACGGTGAGTGCGCCGAGCCGTTCCATCAGCTCTTCCTTGGCGATCGGACGGCCGAACAGCAGGAGCTGGCGCGCGATCTGCGAGGCGCGGCTGGAGCAGCTCTCGGCCGACATGATCAGGCCGGCGCGATACTGCGCGCGGGCGCGGTCCAGCTCTTCGAGCAGGATGTTCTCGCCGGTCCGCTGCAGCTCGTTGATGATGACGGGAATCAGTTCGGCGATGTCGCTCTGGCCGGTGGCGGCATGGATGCCGAAGATGCCGGTGTCGGAAAAGCCCCAATGGAAGGCATAGACCGAGTAGCAGAGGCCGCGCTTCTCGCGCACTTCCTGGAACAGTCGCGAGGACATGCCGCCGCCGAGGATCATCGACAGCACCTGCGAGGCGTAGAAGTCGCGCACATGGTAGGCGCGGCCTTCGAAGCCGAGCACGATCTGCGCGTCCATCAGGTCGCGGTCTTCGCGGAAGTCGCCGCCGACATATTGCGCATATTGCGGAATGGCGCTTTCGGCCTTGGAGCGGAAATTGCCGAGACGCTTTTCGACGTGGCGGACGAACTCGTCATGCTTGACGTCGCCGGCAGCGACCACGACCATCCGCTCGGCGCCGTACTGGCGGGTCATGAAGTCGTGAAGATTGGCAGAGGTGAAGGATTTCACCGTCTCCGGCGTGCCGAGGATCGAACGGCCGATGGTCTGGTGACGGAAAGCCGTTTCGGTGAAGCGATCGAAGACGATGTCGTCCGGCGTGTCGTGCGCGGCACCTATTTCCTGCAGGATGACGTGCTGCTCGCGTTCGAGCTCGTCCGGGTCGAACTCCGAATCCTGGAGAATGTCGGACAGGATGTCGACGGCCAGCGGCACGTCGTCTGACAGCACGCGGGCGTAGAAGGAGGTCGTTTCGACCGATGTGGCGGCGTTGATTTCGCCGCCGACATTTTCGATCTGGGAGGCAATCTGGAAGGCGGTCCGGTTCTTGGTGCCCTTGAAAGCCATGTGCTCGAGCAGGTGGGCCATGCCATGTTCGTCATCACGCTCGTTGCGCGCGCCAGACTTGACCCATGTGCCGAGAGCGACTGTCTCTACGCTTGGAAGTGTTTCAGTGGCCACTGTCAGGCCGTTCGACAGACGGCTTACCTCAACACCCATATTACGCGTACTCCCTAATCCGCCACTCGTGTGCGGCGGCTAATGTAATCTTCCACCATTTTTATCTCTGATGGAAGTACCGTGAACTTTTCCTTACGTTCCATCAGCCCCGACAGCCATTTTGGCAAAGCGGGCTCGATGCCGCTGGCTGCAAGTACGGCGGCGGGGAACTTTGCCGGGTGCGCGGTGGCGAGTACGACCATTGGCACATCGCTTTTCGGCAGGCTGGACGCGACATGCACGGCGGTCGCGGTGTGGGGGTCGAGCAGGTAGCCGCTCTTGTCGAGCGTCGCGCGGATGGTCGCTGCGGTCTCGCTCATGTCGGCGCGCCCGGCGCCGAACTCGCCGCGGATCGCAGCCAGTGCCTGCGCCTCGATGGTGAAGGCGCCGGACTGCTTGAGGCTGGCCATGTAGCGGCGTACCACCGCTGGATCGCGGTCGGAAGCCTCGAACAGCAGGCGCTCGAAGTTGGACGAAACCTGGATGTCCATCGATGGCGAGGTGGTGGCCACCACCCCGGTCTGGCGGTACTCGCCGCTCTTCAGCGTGCGGTCGAGAATGTCGTTGTCGTTGGTGGCGATGACCAGCTGGTCGATCGGCAGCCCCATCTTCTTGGCGGCATAGCCGGCGAAGATGTCGCCGAAATTGCCGGTCGGCACGGTGAACGACACCAGCCGGTCGGGGGCGCCGAGCGAGATGGCGGAGGAGAAATAATAGACGATCTGGGCCATGATGCGGGCCCAGTTGATCGAATTCACGCCCGACAGCTGAACACGGTCGCGGAAGCCGTGGTCGTTGAACATGTCCTTCACCAGGCCCTGGCAATCGTCGAAGTTTCCTTCGATCGACAGCGCATGCACGTTGGCGGCGTCGGAGGTGGTCATCTGGCGCTGCTGCACCGGCGAGACGCGGCCATGCGGAAACAGGATGAAGATGTCGGTGCGTTCGCGCCCGGCAAAGGCTTCGATCGCAGCGCCGCCCGTATCGCCCGAGGTTGCGCCGACGATGGTCGCGCGCTGGCCACGTTCGGCAAGCACATGGTCCATCAGCCGCGCCAGGAGCTGCATGGCGACGTCCTTGAAGGCGAGGGTGGGACCATGGAACAGCTCGATCACGAAGCTGTTGGCGCCGGTCTGGACCAGCGGGCAGACCGCTTCATGGCGGAACGTGCCATAGGCTTCGCGAACCAGGCGCTCGAAGACATCAGGCTTGATTTCGCCACCGAGGAACGGGGTCAGCAGTTTGATCGCGAGATCAGGATAGCTCAGGCCTCGCATCGCCCGGATTTCGGCGGGGCTGAAAGTCGGCCATTGCGCCGGGAGGTAAAGGCCGCCGTCGCGTGCCAGACCGGCAAGTACAGCATCAGAAAATCCGAGCGTGGGCGCTTCCCCACGGGTGCTCACATAGTGCATATCTATCCAATCCAAGGCTATGCGACCTGCTGCCTGTCGGCAGGACGGGAAAACTGCGCTCCGTCAGTCGCATTTTTGCCGCGCGGTTGATATAGAACGACTGCTTTGCGAGAGGGAAGTGCAGTTCATGGTGTTTCGTTTGATCGACGGCCGTTTTCTGACGGCTTTGGCGACCGCCGGCTTTATGCTCGCCGTCACAGGCTGCCAATCAGGCGGCAGCGGCGGCTTTTTTAGCCCTCCCGCCCCGAAGGATCCCAAGGTGGTCGCGGCCGAAGAGGGCAAGATCCTGGCCAGCGAGCTGCTCGCCTACTGCCCCAACATCACCTTGCGTGACGGCACTGCCTTCTTCAACAGCTATGCCAAGGGCGGTCAGGACGACCCGGCAAAGCTCGTCCATCAGTCGGCGATCACCGACGTCACCCGCAGCTGTACGCGCGCCGATGGCACGATGACCATCAAGGTCGGCGTTGCCGGCAAGGTCGTTGTCGGTCCTGCCGGCGGTGCCGGTACGATCACCATGCCGATCCGCGTCGCGGTGACCCGTGGCGAGGAGGTACTTTATTCCGAGCTGCACAAGAACGCCGTGCAGGTGACCGATCCGTCGGTGGCGACACAGTGGGTGTTCACCGTGCCGAACATCAACATCCCCAATCCGACGGCGCGCGACATCGTGATCTATGTCGGCTACGACGAAGGTCCGGCGAAGAAGCCCGCCAAGCAGTAACGTCTCGGCCAGACGATCCGGAGCCGTCGCGAAGCACGCAGCACCGGTTCGCATGCCAGAAGCGCCCGCGTCCAAAGGAGGACGCAGGCGCCGGCAATGCCTCAAGCGGCGTTTCGCTGCTGTCGTTCCCTGACCAGTGTCTCGACAAGCGCGTCGACCTCGGCTTCGGCCTTTTCGATCGACGCCTTTAGTCTGGGGTCGGCGAATTCGTCGAACTCGATTGCCACCGACCTGATGTCGGTGATGCCGATGTAGTTGAAGGCGGTCGAGATGCTGGCCTCGACGTGGTTGAGCGCCTCGATCCTGCCGCCCTCGCCATAGCCGTGGTCGCCGCGCGAAGACAGGATGACGAGTGTCTTTTCGGCGCCGGCGAGCAGCGGAAAGTAGGGATCGCCTGGCCGCGACCGGTCGAAGCCGAAGGTGCGGCCGACCCGCACGATGTTGTCGATCCACGCCTTGAATTGTGCCGGCGGCGCGAAATTGTACATCGGCACGCCGGCAACGATGATGTCGGCCGCAAGCAACTCGTCGATCAAGACATCACTTTCGGCAAGCGTCTCGCTCATCCAAGGCAGGCGCTGCTCGGGCTTGGTGAACGCGGCGTGGATCCAGGCACCTGACACCGGCTGTGGCGGCTGCTGGCCGACGTCGCGATAGACGATGTTTTCATCGCTGCCATGGGCAGTGCGCCATGCCAGCGCAAAACGCGCACCTAGGCGCCGGCTGTGCGATCCGAACGGAGTCTCGGCTGAAGAATGCGGCCGAGCGCTGGCGTCGATATGCAGGATCCGGGTCATTTCAGGGGTTCCCATAAGATAGAGGAATTCATGTGAGTGCGCGCGGTGCATTGGCGTGCCGCTCGCGTTCCATATGAAAATAATGGGTGATATGGTGCGTGGCGAAATCGAATTCGTCATGCAATGGATGAGCTGAAATCATGCATCGCCAACTGCCTCCGCTTGCGACGCTGCGTGCCTTCGAGGCCGCCGCCCGTCATGCGAGCTTCAAGCAGGCCGCTTGGGAACTGGGGGTTACGCCAACCGCCATCAGCCACCAGATCAGGCTGCTGGAGCAAACTCTGGCCTTGCGGCTGTTCGATCGCCGCACGCGGCAGGTGGTGCTGACGCGTGAGGGGCGTGAGCTTTACCCGGTGCTGCGCGACGGTTTCGACGCGTTCGCCGAAGCGCTCGACCGTGTCTCGGAGCGCCGCCGCAGCGTGGTCACGCTTTCGGCCACGACCTCATTCACCGCGCGCTGGCTGGTGCCACGGGTGGCGTCGTTCCGTGAGCGATACCCAACTGTCGACCTCAGCCTGCATGCGTCGGACGATCCTGTCGATTTTCGCACCGGCATCGCCGACGCTGCGGTGCGGTATGGTCGCGGGCCCTTTCCGGATCTCAGTTCGACCTGGCTGATGGCCAATCGCTTCGCTCCGGTGTGCAGTGCCCGCCTGGGCTTGAAGACGCTTGACGACATGCGCCATGTCACGCTGCTCCATTCGCGATGGAGGCACCCGAATGCCGACACGCCGACATGGCGGCGCTGGTTCGACGCGGCTGCGGTTGACGGCGTCGACGCCGATGCCGGCATCAGCTTCAACGACGACGGCCATGCCGTGCAGGCGGCGGTGGCCGGGCAGGGAGTGGCGCTGCTCAGCCTCGTGCTCGTCGCCGACGATCTTGCGTCAGGCGTTCTGGTCCAGCCGTTCGGGCCGACCATCGATGGTTATGATTTCCACCTCGTCCATCCCAGGACGCCGCGGCCGGAGGTGCGCATGCTGAGCGAGTGGCTGCTCGATGCGCTGGGTTCCGGGCACTGAACGTTCAGCTGTCCTTGTGGCGCTGGTAGTAGCGCGCGACGCGCATGCGGTTGCCGCAGCGCGCCGCAGCACACCAGCGGCGGCGACTGCTCGCCGGCAGAAAAAGCATGGTGCAATCCTCGGCTTCGCATTTGCGGATGGTGCCGACGCCGGGGTCGGTCAGCACAAGTGCCACTGCTTCGGCAAGATGCGCGGCGAGATCGGCGATGACCGAGCCGGTGCGCCTTGGCGCCACCGCCATTGACGACCCCGACCATCGCAGTTCGAGATGAACCGGCGCAGCAGACAGCGTCCGGTTGAGTTCGCGCAGGCTGGCGTCTGAAGGCGCCTTGCCGTGCCTGATATCGTCGACGAGCTGGCTCGCAGTTTTGCGTACCGCGTGAATGGCGGCGAGGTCGGCTTGCGACGCCTCTGCCAGAACATCCCCGCCATATTGTGCCAGCTGCTCGCCCTGCAGCGCCACCCAGGTCCGCAACCCGTCAGGCGTCGCCAGATGGTCGATGCTGTCCGTGCCGCTGCGTGCGCGCGTGTTGATCAGGTCCAGCCCAAGCAGCTCGCCGGTGAGAGGGGGGATGTCGGCGCTCATGCTAACTCCAAAAATTGCCATTGACACATTAGGTAATTCGGCCAAGATTGCTAATGCGTAGTTCTACATTGAAGGCATGTGAAATGACAATCCTGGCTTTTCCTCGCGTGGCCCATCGTTATCTCGACGTCGATGGCATCCGCGTCTTCTACCGCGAGTCGATCCCGGCCCAAGCCAGCCCTGACGCGCCGGTACTGCTGTTGCTGCACGGCTTTCCCTCGGCTTCGCACCAGTTCCGCCGACTGATCGACGCCATCGGCAACAGCTACCGGGTCATCGCGCCCGATTATCCCGGGTTTGGCCACAGCGACGCGCCGCTCCCGACAAGCGCCGGCGGCACGTTCGGCTACAGCTTCGACCGCCTCGCCGACACGATGGAAGGCTTCGTCAAGGGACTGAGGCTGGACCGCTTCGTCGCTTATCTCTTCGACTTTGGCGCGCCTGTCGGTTTTCGCCTGGCGACGCGGCATCCCGAATGGTTTGCCGGCCTGATTGTCCAGAATGGCAATGCCTATGAAGAGGGCCTGTCGGACGGTGCCCGCGACTTCATCGCCTTGCGGCCGGATCAGCCCGACGCGGAGCAGAAGATCCGAGACCTGCTGACGCTTTCAGGTACGCGCTTCCAGTACGAGACCGGTGTCGGACAGTTGGAACTGCTGGCGCCGGACGGCTGGACGCTCGACCAGCATTTCCTCGACCAGCCCGGTCGCAAGCAGCCGCAGGTCGACCTGGCGTTCGACTACCACAGCAACGTCGCGCGTTACGGCGAATGGCAGGCCTGGCTGCGGCAGCACCAGCCGCCGACGCTGGTCGTCTGGGGCAAGGACGATCCGTTCTTCCCGGAGCCGGGCGCCCATGCCTTCCTTCGCGACGTGCCGGAGGCCGAACTGCATCTGTTTCAGACCGGGCATTTCGCCCTGGAGGAGAAGCTGCCCGAAATCGTGCCGCTGATCGCCGATTTTGTCGATCGGACGTGGTCCGGCAGCTAGTCGCCCTACTGCAAGGCGAGGAGTTTTGTCAGCCTCGCCGTTGCGGCCTCCACCCCATATCTGGCGACGCAGCGGTCACGCAGGGCTGCCGCCTGCTGCCCGACAAGGGCGGGGCTCGAGGCGACCTCGTCCAGCCGCCGGACGAGATCTGCGACGCTGCGCGGATCGAAGAAGATCGCCAGATCGCCTGCTATCTCGCGGAAGACCGGCAGGTCCGAGCAGATGACCGGTAGCCCGAACAAGGCACCTTCGACGATGGGAATGCCGAAGCCTTCACTCAGGCTTGGAAAGACAAGGGCCGAGGCCGAGCGCAGCAGCTCGGCCTTGTGGTCATCGCTGATCTGGCCGACGAAACGGACGTTTGAGCCGGCGCGTGGAAAATTGCTGGCCGGGACGCTGCCTATGATCACCAGCTCGGCACGGTCTGCCATGCCGGCGAAGGCTTCGACCAGAAGGGCGATGTTCTTGCGCGGTTCGTTGGAGAGGATCGAGACGAATCTCGGCCGCTCTGGTTTCGGTGTGGCGCTTGCAGTCCGTGCGGCCGACTGAAGATCGGGCCGAATGACCGGCGGGAAGAGCGACGCAGGCAGTCTTGCAGCGTGGTCGCGAAAGCGGCTGTTGAATTCGTCCCTGGTTGCTGCCGAGACGAACATCAACTCGGTCGCCTCGTCGAGAGCCGTCCCGAATTTCTGCTCGAAAGTGAACCTGTAGCGTCCCGAGAGCTCGTCGAGCGGGATGAGGTCGTGGATCACCAGCACGACCCGCGCGCCTTGGTCCGTAACCGGTTGCACGTAGTGGAAGGCGTCCATCAGCACGATGTCGAAGCCGCGTGCGTCGACAGCCGGAGGCGGCAAGTCATAGGACGCCCGCAAGGTACTGTCGCTGTAGAAGCCGGCGACGGGCATGAAGGCATCGATCCAGGCAAGGTGCGGCGCTGCCTTGTCCATCTCCGTGGGGCGGCCCGGCGTCGCGGCAGGGACCAGCTTGCGCACCGGCAGTCGAGAGGAGACCGCAGATCGGCCACGTTGGCGCCGCGACTGGACGTATTTTACGTAGAGATGTTTCCAATGCGGCCTGTGACGGATAGCGCCATCGACAGTGCCTTCGACGAGGAAGCGGATGATCTCGTCAGGCGACGACGGGGCCGCTTGCTGCGTCTCGACGAGCAGCGTCGTTTCGACACCGAGGCGCTTGCAGCAGGCAAGCAGGCCGGCGCTGTAGTTGAGAATGCCGCGCGCCGGCGTCGGCGTCCCCACGCTCTCGCTGATCAGCAGCAGCCGCTTGCTCATTGCGCGGCCGCGTGTCTCAGGCGTGTTCCGACCACATGCTGAGTGCCTGGATCACGCCGCCAAGGTCGGCCCAGCGGCGAATCACCGTCTCGGCTCCCGCCTCGGTCAACATGTCGGCATGTCCGGGATAGCTGTGGGCGCCGCCGGTAAAGCCGATGACACGCATGCCGGCCGAGACGGCGCCCGAAATGCCGTGCACCGAATCCTCGATGACAAAGATCCTGGCCGGGTCGGCGCCATAGGTCTTTGCGGCGTGCAGGAAGACATCCGGCGCGGGCTTCGGCCTCTTGCTCGGCGTTTCCAATGCCGAAAAGATGCGGCCGTTGAACAGCGGCAGGATGCGGGTGCGGTCGAGCATCATCTCGATGCGTTCGCTGGTCGAGTTGGAGCAGATGCAGCGCGGCGCGGTGACGGCGGCAACGGCCTCGTGAACGCCGTCGATGGCGCGCACGTCGGTCTTCAGTTTGCGGTCGACAAGCTCCTCGGCCTGGCTGATCAGCGAGGCCTGGAAGGGGATGGCCGCCTTCTCCTCGATCTTCAGCATGATGTCCTTGAAGGTCAGGCCGGCATAACTCTCGGCGATCTCTTCAGCAGATATCTCAAAACCGGCTGCGGTCAGCAGTTCTGCTTCGACGCGGGCGGCGATGATTTCGGAATCGACGAGCACGCCGTCGCAATCGAATATCACTAGGTCTGGCTGGGTCATGGCAGTCCGGGAAGCTGGGGCGCCGTCGGGGCGCGGACGGAAAAGTTCAAGGCGCGGCAACTACACCATTCCAGCCCGATCCGCAAATTAGAACGCTCGCTTCATCAATTGTTTACGCTGATCGGTAACCATAACGGCGAGTAAATAGTAACGCGTCATCCCGGGTATCAGAATGTCAGCAGTGCGTCCTCTCGACCAGCTTTCCCGCACGCCAAAGCCGTCCGAATGGCTCGACACCATCATCAAGGGCGACTGCGTGGCGGCGCTCGACAAATTGCCGGCGAACTCCATCGACGTCATCTTCGCCGATCCGCCCTACAACCTGCAGCTCGACGGTGACCTGCATCGTCCGGACCAGTCGAAGGTCGACGCGGTCGACGACCACTGGGACCAGTTCGAGAGCTTCGGCGCCTACGACGCCTTCACCCGCGCCTGGCTGCTTGCCGCCCGCCGCGTGCTGAAGCCCAACGGCACGATCTGGGTCATCGGCTCCTATCACAACATCTTCCGCGTCGGCGCGACGATGCAGGATCTCGGCTTCTGGATCCTCAACGACGTCGTCTGGCGCAAGACCAACCCGATGCCGAACTTCCGCGGCCGCCGTTTCCAGAACGCCCATGAGACGATGATCTGGGCTTCGCGCGACCAGAAGGGCAAGAACTACACCTTCAACTACGACGCGCTGAAGGCCTCCAACGACGACGTCCAGATGCGCTCGGACTGGCTGTTTCCGATCTGCACCGGCGGCGAGCGCCTGAAGGACGACGACGGCAACAAGCTGCATCCGACGCAGAAGCCGGAAGCGCTTCTGGCCCGCATCATGATGGCCTCGACCAAGCCGGGCGACGTGGTGCTCGATCCGTTCTTCGGCTCGGGAACGACGGGTGCCGTTGCCAAGCGTCTCGGCCGCCACTTCGTCGGCATCGAGCGTGAACAGGCCTATATCGACGCCGCCAACGAGCGCATCGCCTCGGTGCGTCCGCTCGACGGCCCGTCGCTGACGGTGCTGACCGGCAAGCGCGCCGAGCCGCGTGTCGCTTTCGGCAGCCTGCTCGACATGGGCCTGCTGGCACCTGGAGCGACGCTGTACGATGCCAAGAAACGCTGGGCGGCAAAGGTCCGCGCCGACGGCACGCTGGCGATCGGCGACACTGCCGGCTCGATCCACCGCGTCGGCGCTTCGGTCCAGGGGCTCGACGCCTGCAATGGCTGGACCTTCTGGCACTATGAGCGTGCCGGCGGACTGACCCAGATCGACGAGCTGCGCCGCATCGTCCGTGTCGGCATGGAAAAGGCGGGCGCCTGAAGCTTCAGCCGCGCCGGATCGTCCGGCGCGAGCGTTCAGGCATCATCGGTCGCCGGTTCTGGACCTTCAGCGACCGCGCCGCGCCTGCCATAGCAATCGAATTCCGGCAGCCAAACTAGCCAGTCCGGGTTCGCTGATCGGCCGGTTTCCAGTCACCGTCCGATCCCGAGACGCTCGAGGTCCGCCTCGAGCGTTTTCGCATTTGTGAACAGCACCGCCTGCCAGCCGGCGTCGATGGCGGCATTCACGTTCTTCTGGCTGTCGTCGATGAACAGCGAAGCCTTTGGGTCGAGCCCGAAGGTTTCGACATGCAGGTCATAGATGCGCCGGTCCGGCTTGATCAGGCCGACATCGCCTGAAACCGTCACGCCGCGCGGCGTTTCGAGGAACGGGAAACGGCCGCGCGCCTCGCGGAACGTGTCCGAGGCCCAGTTTGTCAGCATGGTGACGTCGTGGCCGGCAGCGACGAGACCCTCCATCAGCGCGACGCTGTCTTCATAGTGATGCGGCACCATGTCATGCCAGTGCTGGCGGAAGGCACGAATGTTCTTTTCATGCTCGGGGAAGTCGGCGATCAGCAATGCCTCGGCTTCTTCCCAGCTTCGGCCGCGGTCCTGCTCGATATTCCACTCGCTGGTGCAGACATTGTCAAAGAACCAGCGCCGCTCGACTGCATCGGGAATGATACGGCTGAAAGGGATATCTGGGTCGTAATGGATCAGAACCTTGCCGATGTCGTAGACGATATGGCGGATCTCGCTCATGACTTTCCCTGGTGTGCTCGTTTCGTTGCGCCGGGTATGGCAGCTTCGATGACCTTTTTCATGACCGTTGGCAAGGCTTCGCCATTGAGCTCGTCTGCCGCCGACCAGAAGTGGCCGTCGAGCGCGGTTCGCGATGCGACGTCGGCGCGGAACACCTCGAGGTCGAGCGAAAAATGGGTGAAGACATGGTTGATGCTGCCGGCGCGTCGCCATTGGGCGGGAAAAGGCGCGCTGTCTGTGTCCGTCGCGCCGTCGATGCGCGAGGTCCAGCCTGTCGTTGGCACTTCGGTCATGCCGCCGAGCAAGCCCTTGCCCAATCGCTTGCGCAGCAACACGGAGCCATCAGGCGTGACGGCGACGAAGGCAGCACCGCGTCGCATCGGCTTCTCGGCCTTGGGCGGCTTGACCGGATAGAGCTCGGGGTCGCCATTGACGATCGCGCTGCAATCGGCGCGCAGCGGGCACAACATGCAGCGCGGCCGGCGCGGCGTGCAGATGGTGGCGCCGAGATCCATCATCGCCTGGGCGAAATCTCCGGGCCGTGCGACAGCCAGCATGCGTTCGACATGGGCGCGAATTTCCGGCTTGGCCTCCGGCAGCGGCGTCGAGATCGAGAACAGCCGTGTGACCACGCGCTCGACATTGCCGTCGACCACTGCCGCAGGCCGCATGAAGGCGATGGAAGCGATGGCAGCCGCCGTGTACGGCCCGATGCCGGGCAGGGCGCGCAGACCATCCTCCGTTTCAGGAAACTGGCCGCCGGGCAGGGCGGCGACAGTCTCGGCGCAAAGCTTGAGGTTGCGGGCGCGGGAGTAATAACCGAGGCCGGCCCAGGCCTTCATGACGTCTTCGGTTTCGGCTGATGCAAGCGCGGCCACGTCGGGCCATTTCTCCAGGAAGGCCCTGAAATAGGGTTTCACCGCCTCGACGGTCGTCTGCTGGAGCATGATTTCCGACAGCCAGACGCGGTAGGGATCGGGTCTCAGGCCCTTGGCGAGCTCACGCGGCGGCATCCGCCAGGGCAGTTCGCGATGGTTGGCATCGTACCAGCCGAGCAGATCGGCGGCGATCCTGTTGTCGGCGGCGTCGGCATGCTTGCGGGTCGGTGCTGGGGATGCCATTGGTGGTCGGAACTGCCTTCGGCTTTACATGTCGACAAGGTTACCTGGAGAACGACATGGCAGGGAAAAGATGGACGGGCAATCCCGTTCCGGTCAGCGATCTGGCAAGCGCCATCCTCGATCCCGTCCTGCGCAAGCGCACCGGCATCTCCGTCGGGCTCGTCCAGTCCTGGGAAGAGATCGTCGGCCCACGCCTGGCCCACAACACGCGGCCCGAGAAGATCCAGTGGCCGCGGCGCATGCATGAGGATGATCCGTTCGAGCCGGCGGTGCTGATCGTCGCCTGTTCGGGGCCGGCAGCACTCCATCTCCAGCATGAAACCGGCGAGATCATCGGCAGGGTCAATTCCTTTCTCGGCTTCAACGCCATCGGTCGCATCCGCATCGTGCAGAAGCCGGTGGCCAACACGGGTGCCAAGCCGCGTCCACGCCTGCGCAAGCTGACCGATGCGGAGCAGGGCAAGCTTACCGGCGCAGTAAGGCTCATCGAGGATGAAGGACTGCGAGCGTCGCTGGAAAAGCTGGGCGCGAGCATCCTGGGCAGCCGAAAGTAGAAAATGCCGGCTTTCTCGCGCTTTCGTGATTGAAACTGCGGCAAATTGCGATTGGTTTGGGGACAGCCATGCCTTAATTCGCGCCAACTATCGCTTTCACGTAACCGCACATTGCAAAATCCAACCATCGTCAGGTGATTCGTATGCTTCGTTCGATTTCTCGCAGGACCGCACTTACCGGGCTCGCAGCCGTTTCGGCCGCGGCGCTGCTCTCCGCTTGCAGCGACTCCGGCGAGCAGGCCAACGCAGCGACGCCCAAGCCTGCCGAGCCGGCGACGCCGGCTGCCACGCCGGCCGCACCGGCAACGCCTGTTCAGGCGGTGAAGGTGCCCGAGGCACAGGGCTCGGTCGACATGGCCAAGCTGCTGGAGGCCGGCACCCTGCCTGACATGCAGCTCGGCAAGGCCGATGCGCCCGTCACCATCGTCGAATACGCCTCGATGACCTGCCCGCACTGCGCGCATTTCCACGAGACGACGCTGCCGGCGCTGAAGACCAAATACATCGACACCGGCAAGGCTCGCCTGATCTATCGCGAGTTCCCCTTCGACCCGCTGGCCGAGGCCGGCTTCATGCTGGCACGCTGCTCGAAGGACAACTACTTCCCGATGGTCGACGTTCTGTTCAAGCAGCAGCAGAGCTGGGCCGGTTCGCAGAACCCCAAGGACGCGCTGCTGCAGATCTCCAAGCTCGCCGGCTTTACACAGGAGTCGTTCGAGGCCTGCTTGACTGACCAGAAGCTTCTGGACGATATCAGGGCTGTGCGCGCCCGCGGCGAGAACGATTTCAAGGTCGACTCGACGCCGACCTTCTTCATCAACGGGAAAGTCTACAAGGGGGCAATGACGATTGAGGAAATGTCGGCGGTTATCGACGGCATGCTCTGATAGGCCCATGGCACCGAGGCGACACGGCTTCGGTGCACCCTTCCGTGCGGACTGGCGCGAATGAAGTTTTCGCGCCTCCGCCTTCTCGGTTTCAAATCCTTTGTGGAGCCCGGCGAGTTCGTCATCGAACGCGGGCTGACCGGCATCGTCGGGCCGAATGGCTGCGGCAAGTCCAATCTCGTCGAAGCGCTGCGCTGGGTGATGGGCGAAAGCTCATACAAGAACATGCGCGCTTCCGGCATGGACGACGTCATCTTTTCCGGTTCCGGAACGCGCCCGGCTCGCAACACCGCCGAAGTGACGCTGTTCCTCGACAATAGCGACCGTACCGCGCCCGCCTCCTTCAACGATGCCGACGAGCTGCAGGTGTCGCGCCGCATCGAGCGCGAGGCCGGCTCCGTCTATCGCATCAACGGCAAGGAAGCCCGCGCCAAAGACGTGCAGCTGCTGTTCGCCGACCAGTCGACCGGCGCGCGCTCGCCCTCGATGGTGGGGCAGGGCCGCATCGGCGAGCTGATCCAGGCAAAGCCGCAGGCACGCCGCGCGCTGCTCGAAGAGGCCGCCGGCATTTCCGGTCTGCACACCCGCCGCCACGAAGCCGAGCTTCGCCTGCGCGCCGCCGAACAGAATCTCGAGCGCCTCGACGATGTCGTCGGCGAGCTGGAAAGCCAGATCGAAAGCCTGAAGCGGCAGGCGCGCCAGGCGTCACGCTTCAAGAACCTGTCGGCCGACATTCGCAAGGCGGAAGCGACGCTGCTGCATCTGCGCTGGACGCTGGCCAAGGCGCAGGAGGGCGAGGCGCAATCGGCGCTGGCCACCGCCACCGCTGTAGTCGGTGACCGCGCCGCCTCGCAGATGGCGGCGGCCAAGGACCAGGCCGTCGGCGCCCACAAACTGCCCGAGATGCGCGACGCCGCGGCTGCTGCCGCCGCAACCTTCCAGCGCCTCTCTATTGCGCGCTCGCAGCTCGAGGAAGAAGCCGGCCGCATCAATTCACGCCAGAGCGAGCTCGACCGCCGCCTGCAGCAGCTCGATGCCGACATCGCCCGCGAACAGCGCATGATCGGCGACAATGCGGCGATCCTGGCGCGTCTCGATGCCGAGGAGAAGGCGCTCAACGACGAGAATGCCGGCGCGACCGACCGCGAGACGCATACGCGCGCTGCCTTCGAAGAGGCGATGGCGACGCTGGCGCTGACCGAGGCCGAGCTTGGCCGCCTGACCGCCGAACGCGCCGAGGCGGCTGCCGGCCGCACCCAGGCCGAACGCGCCATGCGCGACGCTGCCGAACGCCGCGACCGCTTCGCCCGCCAGCTTGCCGAACTCGACCGCGAGGCCGGCGAGATTGCGGCGCGCATTTCGGCGCTGGCCGATCCGGCGGAAAAGCAGATGCTGGCCGAGGCGGCGCAGGAAGCGCTCGAGGAAGCCGAGTTTACGGCAACCGAGGCCGAGCGCGCCGTCACCGAGGCACGCCAGGCCGAGGCTTCGTCGCGCACGCCGCTGCAGGAAGCCAAGGCCGATCTGGCGGGGATCGAAACCGAAGCACGCACGCTGGCCAAGATCATCAACGCCGCGTCTGGCGATCTCTTTCCGGCGGTGCTGGAGCAGATCGGCGTCGAGCGCGGCTTCGAGACAGCCCTGGGTGCTGCCCTTGGCGACGATCTCGAAGCAGCGCTCGACCGCGCAGCACCCGTACACTGGGGTGATGCCAAGGTGGCTCCGAGCGATCCGAAGCTGCCCGATGGCGTGCGCAGCCTCGCCGAGGTCGTGCGCGCGCCGCATCAGTTGGCCCGCCGTCTCGCGCAGATCGGCGTCGTCGATGCCGCCGATGCGACAAGGCTGCAGCCGCTGCTTGCGCCGGGCCAGAGGCTGGTGAGCAGGCAGGGCGGGCTGTGGCGCTGGGACGGGCTGACGGCCAGCGCCGACGCGCCGACCGCAGCAGCGCAGCGCCTCGCCCAGAAGAACCGGCTCGCCGAGCTCGACGCCGAAGCGGTCCAGGCGACGCTTGTCGTGCGCGCCGCCGAGGAGGCCCTGGCGCGGGCGGAAAACGCCGTTCGCGAAAACACCGAGGCCGAACGCCAGGCGCGGCAGGCATGGCGCGACGCCCAGCACCATGTCGGTGCGGCGCGCGACGCACTTGCACAGGCCGAAAAGGCCGCGGGCGAACTGACCAGCCGTCGCGCGGCGCTGGATGAAGCCCGCGCGCGCGTCGCCGATGCGCATGAGGAAGCGCAGGCCGGCTATGTTGAAGCCGAGGACATGCTGGGCTCGGCACCTGATCTTGCCGACCTGCAGGCGCGGCTCGAACAGCTGTCCGGTGCGGTGGCGCGCGATCGCTCCGCGGTTGCCGATGCACGCGCCGTGCATGACGGCCTCAACCGTGAAGCCGAGGCGAGGGGGCGCCGTCTCAGCGCGATCGCCGCCGAGCGCCAGAGCTGGGTGCTGCGCGCCGAAAGTGCCGCCGAGCAGGTCGAGGCGCTGGCTGAGCGGCGCGAGGAAGCAGCCGCCGAACGCGAGACGCTGGCCGAGGCGCCCGACGAACTCGACGCCCGCCGCCGAACCTTGATGTCGGAGCTGACGCGCGCCGAGGCCACGCGCAAGGAAGTCTCCGACCGGCTGCAGGAGGCGGAGAACAAGCAGTCCGTTCTCGACAAGGCCGCAACCGCTGCCATCCAGGGATTGGCCGAGGCGCGCGAAGCAAGAGCCCGCGCCGAGGAGCGCCTGACCGCCGCCGACGAACGTCGGCGCGAGGTCGAGGCGCGGATTCAGGAAGTGCTGGCGACGCCGCCACATCTGGTGATCAAGCATACGGGTCTCGAAGCCGACGATCAGATGCCCGATCCCGGCGAGGTCGAGCGGACGCTGGAGCGGCTGAAGATCGAGCGCGAGCGGCTGGGCGCGGTCAATTTGCGCGCCGAAGAAGAGCAGAAGGAGCTGTCCGACCGGCTGGAGGCGATCGTCTCCGAGCGTGAGGACATCATCGAGGCGATCCGCAAGCTGCGCCAGGGCATCCAGGGCCTGAACCGCGAGGGCCGCGAGCGCCTGCTGGCCGCCTTCGATCTGGTCAACGGCCACTTCAAGCGCCTGTTCACCCATCTGTTCGGCGGCGGCACCGCCGAGTTGCAGCTGATCGAGTCGGAAGATCCGCTCGAAGCCGGTCTCGAAATTCTCGCCCGCCCGCCCGGCAAGAAGCCGCAGACGATGACGCTTTTGTCCGGCGGCGAGCAGGCGCTGACGGCGATGGCGCTGATCTTTGCGGTGTTTTTGACCAATCCGGCGCCGATCTGCGTGCTCGACGAGGTCGACGCGCCGCTCGACGACCACAATGTCGAGCGCTTCTGCAACCTGATGGACGAGATGTCGGCATCGACCGAGACGCGTTTCGTCGTCATCACCCACAATCCCATCACCATGGCGCGCATGGACCGCCTGTTCGGCGTCACCATGGCTGAGCAGGGGGTGAGCCAGCTGGTCTCGGTCGACCTTCAGGCTGCCGAATCTCTCCGCGAAGCGAGTTGATCTCCAGCGCTCGCGTAGCGAGCTGCTCCCGATCGCTCGCGCAGCGAGCTGATCTGCGTTCGCGCAGCGAACTGCTCTGACTCCTCGACGATGCGCGCTGGTCCGAACGCCGCTACTTGAGCTTGAGGCTGTAGTGCTTGCGGTGGCGCCGATAGTTGATCTGGCGCAGCGCGGTCTGGCCGAGCGCCTTGACCGACACAGTCCAATGCCGCCTCAGCTTGACCTCGTTGCGATCGGCCTCGATCAGGCTGCCGCCGAGTTCGGCGCTGACGTCGGTCACCAGATTGGGCTTGACCGAGAGCACGCGCAGCTTGAGTTCCCAGAAGAACTTTATGTCTTCGTCGATCTGGCGGTAGACGGTGGCCCGGCTCAGGAAACTCTCCGCGCCACGCCGCGTGATGAGGTAGCCGACCATGCCGGCAGTCGGGCTGCCATGCGAAACGATGGCGATGTCGGCGACGGCGACGGAGTCCACCACCGGCCGATCCTGGAAATCGAACAGCTTGAGGATGTCCCATTCGACAGGCGCTTGCTGCAGCGCCGCTATGCGGGCGGCAAAGGCTCCCGGCTCCAGCAGGCGGAAATCGTCCTCGAGGATAAGAGCCGTCGGCGCATCGGTGTCGAGGAAGGCGCGCATCGCCTTGCGATGGCTGGCATAGGCCGCCACTTCGGCCGGCGCCAGCGGGCGCTTGGAATGCTTGCGGTTCTGCCTGGCGTCGTAAAGCTGAATGGTTTCAGCACATTGAGGGGTAAGGCCTTCGACGAACGCGAAGGGCCACGAAAGTGCTGAAAGCTGTGCGTTCGCCGACTTGCGCCGGGGCCCAGCTTCGGCATCCACTGTCACGACAAAGGTGACCGGCAACGACGAAGTCATATAGTGGCTCGCTTATATGCGTGTACCGCTAAACTACGCGCAACCATTGGGCAACATGGCCACGCGTTCGAATGCAACGATATTTTGTGCGGTGGTTGAATCTCATAAACTCGACGCAACGTATAGTAGGAAAATGGCAAATGTCGCAAAAGCAGCGTTTCGCCTGACGCGACCGGCTTACGAAGCCGCGGCTTCGCCGAGCAGGTAGGAAAGCGCCATGTTGCGCTCGTCGTCGTTCAATATGTCCATGTCGAACAGCTTCATGCTGCGCAGCCCTTCAATGACCAGAAACGCCACCATCAGCTTGGCGGTATCGGGTGTTTCCGACTTCAGGCGGTCGAGCAACTGACGCTTGAAGTCCCTGACAGGATTGAGAAAATCGGGGTCTTCGGCAAGTGCTGCGAGCACTCCGGCCGCTGACGGCTGCTTCTGTTCGCACTCCCGCGCCGACAGTTCAATGTAGGCGGTCAGACTATTTTTGGTGGCATCGCCGTGCTTTGACGCCTCTGCCTCCAGCGCGTCCTCGAAGCTCTTGAGATAGTCCTGGACCAGCGCCTGCATGAGCTTGGCCTTGGTCGGGAAATTATACAGCAATCCGCCCTTCGACACGCCGGCGCGCTGGGCCACCGCGTCGAGCGACAAGTTGCCCGGGCCGACGATGTCGGCCAGCTCGCTGGCCGCGGCCAGAATCTTGTCGCGTGAACTCGGTCGATGACCAGCCATCGGCGCTACCTCCTGAAAGTTCACTTTATCGTATGTTGACAATACCGTCCAGACGGTACAGTAAGCCCGCCGCCCTTGGGTTTTCGCCAAAATGGGTTCATTGTGCACCGCAACCCATCCGGGGATATGCGGTTCCAAATCGATTGGGGTCTCCTTTGATCAAGCGTCTCATCATCGCTCTCGTTCTGCTTGTCCTTGTTTGTGGCGGTATCGTCGGGTTCAATATGTTCCGCGACAATGCGATCCAGCAGTTCTTCGCCAACATGCCGGTGGCATCGGTGACGGTGGCGACCGCCAAGGTCGAACCGGCACCGTGGACGCCGGGTATCGAAACCATCGGCACGGTCAATGCCTCGCAGGGCGTCGACCTGACTGTCGAGCAGGCCGGCATCATCAAGGACATCAATTTCGTCGCCAACCAGCGCGTCAACAAGGGCGACGTGCTGATCCAACTCGACGACACCGTCCAGCAGGCGGACCTCGCCGCATCCAAGACCCAGGCCGCGCTCGACCAGCAGTCGCTCGACCGCGCCATCGAGCTTCAGCGCCGCGGCGTCGGTTCGGAAGTGGCCCTCGATGCCGCCCGCGCCACCGCTTCGACCTCGGCGTCGCAGGTGCAGAAGCTGCAGGCCGTGCTCGACCAGAAGCAACTGCGTGCCCCGTTCTCCGGCACCATCGGCATTCCCAAGGTCGATGACGGCCAGTATCTCGCTCCCGGCACCATCGTCGCCACCCTGCAGGACCTCGACACCATGCGGGCCGACTTCTCCGTTCCCGAGCAGCAGCTCGGTTCGCTGAAGATGGGCCAGCCTGTGGGCTTCGGCGTGACCGCCGACGACATGCCGTTCAAGGGCGCTGTTACCGGTATCGATCCCAAGGTCGATCCGCAAAGCCGCCTCGTTTCGGTCCGTGCCGAGATCACCAATCCCGACGGCAAGCTGAGCCCCGGCCAGTTCGTGCGCGTGCGTGTCGAGCTGCCCAGAGAAGATGGCGTGCTGGCCGTGCCGCAGACGGCACTGACCACCAGCCTCTATGGCGACTATGTCTATGTCGTGCGGCCAGCCGAGGCCAAGCCTGAGGCTGCCGCGGGTGCTGCCGCCCCGGCGGCGGCTGCCGAGGCACCGGCTGCCGCTGCGAACGCCAAGGCTGAACCGGCGCTCGCCGTCAGCCAGGTCTTCGTCAAGGTCGGCCGCCGTTCGCAAGGCCGCGTCGAGATCATCGAAGGCGTCAAGGCCGGCGACGAACTGGTGATTGCCGGCCAGAACAGGCTGACCAATGGCAGCCCCGTCAAGGTCGACAACACGGTGTCGCCGATCACCTCTGCTGACGCCAAGGCGGCCGCAAAATGAGTTTTTCAGACATCTTCATCCGCCGCCCCGTCCTGTCGACGGTGGTCGCCTTCATGATCCTGCTCCTGGGCTTCCAGGGGTTGTTCAACCTGTCGGTGCGCCAGTACCCCAAGGTCGAGGAGACGGTGATCACCATCACCACCGTCTATCCCGGCGCCAGCGCCGACCTGATCCAGGGTTTCATCACCGCACCGATCGCCGCCGCCGTGGCGACGACCGAAAACATTGACTACGTGACGTCGCAGAGCCGGCCGTCGTCGAGCACGGTGACCGTGCAGATGGAGCTTGGCTCCAATCCCGACACGGCTCTGACCGAGGTGATGTCCAAGGTCCAGCAGGTGCGCGGCCAGTTGCCGTCCGACGCCAAGGACCCGACCATCGTCAAGGGCACGGGCCAGCAATTCGCCATCATGTATCTGGCGATGCAGAACCCGAACATGAGCTCGGAGGAACTGACCGAATACATCCAGCGCGTCATCCGTCCGCGCATGTCGACGATCGAGGGCGTTGCCGAAGTCCAGGTGCTCGGTGCCGCCAACTATTCGATGCGCGTCTGGGTCGATCCGGTGAAGCTCGCCGCGCGTGGCCTGACCGCAGCCGAAGTGCTCCAGGCGATCAACGCGTCCAACTTCCTGTCGGCCCCTGGCAAGACCAAGAACGAGTACGTCGCTTATTCGATCACCATGAAGTCGACGCTGCAGACGCCGGAATCCTTCGGCGAACTGCCGCTCAAGTCGGACAATGGCAATGTCGTCAGGCTGCGTGACGTCGCCCATGTCGAACTCGCCGCCGAAAGCACCGACACCGTCGTCAACTTCAACGGCCAGCCCGGCACCTTTATCGGCATCTTCCCGACGCCGTCGGCCAACCCGCTCAACACGGCGGCCGCCGTCATCAAGGAACTGCCGGCGATCAGCGCCAGCCTGCCGCAGGGCATGACCATCACCATGGTCTATGACTCGACCGAGACCATCAGCGCCTCGATCGATGAGGTGTTCAAGACCATCGCCGAAGCGGTGGCCATCGTCGTCGTCGTCATTTTGCTGTTCCTGGGCTCGTTCCGCTCGGTGCTGATGCCTGTGGTGACGATCCCGCTATCGCTGATCGGCGTCTGCTTCATCCTGTTGATGATGGGCTATTCGATCAACCTGTTGTCGCTGCTCGCCATGGTGCTTGCCATCGGCCTTGTCGTCGACGACGCCATCGTGGTGGTGGAGAACATCCACCGCCACATCGAGGACGGCATGTCGCCGATGCAGGCGGCATTCAAGGGCATGCGTGAGATCTTCGGGCCGGTGGTCGCCATGACCATTACGCTTGCGGCGGTGTTCGCGCCGCTGATGTTCACCGGCGGCCTCACAGGCTCGTTGTTCCGCGAGTTCGCCGTCACCCTTGCCGGTGCCGTCGTCCTCTCCGGCTTCATCGCCGTGACCATCACGCCGATGATGTCGGCGCGCATGCTCAAGGCCGGCAACCACAGCCGCTTCGCGCAGGCCGTCGATCGCACCTTCGAGCGCATCGCCAACCGCTACGAGCGGCTGGTTGCCGGCTCGCTGAAGTATCGCCCGGTGACATTGCTGATCGTCGTCGCGCTGGTCGGCGTCACCGGCTTCATGTTCTTCAAGACGTCGAACGAACTGGCGCCGGAAGAGGATCAGGGTGCGCTGTTTGCGCTGGTGACGGCGCCGCGTTATGCGACGACCGAGTACACCAGCATGTACACCGACCAGATCCGCGACCTCACCAAGGACCTGCCGGAGCTCAAGACCAGCTTCTCGATCGTTGGCATGGGCGGCGGCACCAATTCGGGCTTCTCCGTCTGGGTGCTCAAGGACTGGGCCGACCGCACGCGCTCGCAGAAGGAGATTCAGGCGGATATCCAGGCGCGCCTGTCCAAGGTCAGCGGCGTCGAGGCATTGGTGTTCGCACCGCCCTCGCTGCCGGGCGCCGGCGGCGGCCTGCCGATCTCGATGGTCATCCAGTCGACCGGCGATCCAAGCCAGGTCTTCGAGGTGGCGGAGCAGATCAAGCAGAAGGCGCAGGCCTCCGGTCGCTTCATTGTCGTGCAGAACTCGCTGTCCTTCGATGCGCCGCAGGTCACCGTGACCATCGACCGCGACAGGGCGGCAGCGCTCAACCTGTCGGTGCGCGACATCGGCACGACACTCAGCCTGCTCGTCGGCGGCGGTTCGATTGCCGAGTTCGACCGCGATTCCAACAGCTACGACATCATAATGCAGGTGCCGGAGGAATACCGGAACAATCCCGAGAAGCTCGGCGAGTTCTTCGTCCGCAGCGTCAACGGGCAGATGGTGCCGCTGTCGGCGGTGGTGGAGATCAAGACCAACTCCTCGCCGGCCTCCATCGACCAGTTCAACCAGCTCAACTCGGCGACGATCTCGGCACTGCCGGTGCCCGGCGTCACCACCGGCGATGGCCTGAAGGTGATCGAAGACATTGCCGGGCCATTGCTGCCGGCCGGTTTCTTCATCGACTATTCCGGCCAGTCGCGCCTGGAGAGCGAGCAGGGCAGCACCATCCTGATCGCCTTTGGCCTCGCCATCGTGGTGATCTACCTAGTTCTGGCGGCGCAGTTCGAAAGCTTCCGCGACCCCTTCATCATCATGATGTCGGTGCCGCTGTCGATCTTCGGCGCCATCGTGCCGCTCAATCTCGGGCTTGGCACGCTCAACATCTACACCCAGGTCGGTCTGATCACACTGATAGGACTGATCACCAAGCACGGCATCCTGCTGGTCGAATTCGCCAACCAGCAACGTGAGGAGCACGGGCTGTCACGCAGCGAGGCGATCATCGCTTCGGCCAAGGTTCGCCTGCGGCCGATCCTGATGACCACGGCGGCGATGGCGCTCGGCGTCGTGCCGCTGATCATCGCTTCGGGCGCCGGTGCCGCCGCGCGCTATTCGATGGGCCTGGTGATCTTCTGCGGCGTGATCGTCGGCACAATCTTCACCTTGTTCGTGGTGCCGATGTTCTACACCTTCATCTCGCGCAAGGACCTCGCCGCCCATGTCGAGGAACCCGATGCCGCGCAGATGGCGGAACCCGCCCATCATCACTGAGCGGACGATCTGAAATGAAGAAGGCCCCGGAGCGATCCGGGGCCTTCTGCCTTGGCGGGCTCTCTGCGCCGGTTTGCTGAATTTTTGCATTGCACAATGGCAGCCGGCGCGCAAAGAAGAAGGGCATGAAGACCGCCGCGCTCCGGGTACTCGTCATCGACGAAAACCGTATCCGCGCCTCGATCATCGAGGCGGGGCTGCGCGAGGCCGGGCATGAGGACGTCACGCTGGTCCATGACGTGGCGGGCATCGGGCGCCGCATCGCCGAGACCAATCCCGACGTCATCGTCATCGATCTCGAAAACCCCAACCGCGACATGCTGGAAAACATGTTCCAGCTGTCACGTGCGGTGAAGCGGCCGATCGCCATGTTCGTCGACCGCTCCGACAGCGCCTCGATCGAGGCCGCCGTCGACGCCGGCGTCTCCGCCTATGTCGTCGACGGACTGAAGCGTGAGCGGGTCAAGCCGATCCTCGACATGGCCGTCAGCCGTTTCAACGCGTTTTCGCGGCTGGCGCGCGAGCTGGAGGAGGCGCGCAGCGAGCTCGAGGACCGCAAGGTGATCGACCGCGCCAAGGGCATCCTGATGAAGTCGCGCGGCATCTCCGAAACAGAGGCCTACGGGCTGATGCGCAAGGCGGCGATGAACCAGAACCGCAAGCTGTCGGAGATCGCGCAGAGCCTCGTCACCGCCGCCGGGCTTTTGGGAGACGACGCATGAGCGATGCCCGCTTCGAAATCTCGGCCGGTTTCCTGCCGCTGCTCGACAGCGCGCTCCTAGTCACGGCCAGGGAGAAGGGATTTGCGGCAGCCGAAGGCATCGATCTCACCCTGATGCGAGAGACCTCCTGGGCCAACATCCGCGACCGGCTCGCCGTCGGGCATTTCCAGGTCGCGCACATGCTGGCGCCGATGCCGATCGCCTGCAATCTCGGCCTGACCCCGCTGGCGGCAACAACCGTCGTGCCGATGGCGCTCGGCCTCGGCGGCAATGCCGTCACCGTGTCGAACGCGCTTTGGCGCGACATGGCCGCCCAAGGCGCAAGCGGCGATCTTTCGCCACGCGCCGCCGGCGACGCGTTCAGGGCCGTGGTCGCCGAGCGCGCCCGCAGCAATGCTGCGCCGCTGCGCCTCGGCGTCGTCCATCCGCATTCTGGCCACAACTACGAACTGCGCTACTGGCTCGCCGGCTGCGGCATCGATCCCGACCGCGACGTCGAGATCGTGATCCTGCCGCCGCCGCTGATGGCCGACGCCTTGGGCTCGGGTTCGCTCGACGGCTTCTGCGCCGGCGAACCCTGGAACACCGCCGCCGTCCTGCTCGGACATGGCCGTATCGCCACGGTCAAGGCCAAGATCTGGCGTTCGAGCCCGGAAAAGGTGCTCGGCGCCGACGCGCGCTGGAGCGAGGCCAATCCCGAGGCGCTGCAGGCGTTGCTTCGCGCCATCCATCATGCGGCGCAGTGGTGCGCGGAACCGGCCAATCACGCCGAGCTTGCCGGCATCATGTCGGCGCCTGCCTATGTCGGGCGCCCGGCCGAATGGATGCTGCCGGCATTGTCAGGCCATCTCGGCACGGCAGTGGACAAAGTCGTCGACGTCGACGATTTCTTCGTGCCGCAGGCCAAGGCCGCGACCTTCCCGTGGAAGAGCCATGCCTTGTGGTTCTACAGCCAGATGGTGCGCTGGGGCCAGGTGGAGCATTCCACCGCCAATGCCACGATCGCCCGCGACACCTACCGTCCCGACCTCTACCGCACCGCGCTCAAGCCGCTGGGGGCGGCACTGCCAGGCGCCAATGCCAAGGTCGAAGGTGCGCTGCCGGTGCCGACGCCGGTCGGCTCGGCCGGCGCCAGCCTGATGCTTGGGCCGGACGGGTTCTTTGACGGCGGCCTGTTCGATCCCGACGATCTCGACGGCTATATCGCTGCCCAGCGGAACGTGGCCGGCTGATCGGTCGTCAATTGTTGTGCACTGCACATAAATTGGGCAGATGCCGACGTGAGTTGGCTATCGATTGATCGCCTGTAATTCGGCAGCCGATGCGGCTGATTTTACATAAGCATCTGAAAATAAAAAAGGAAAGCCGTGATCAGTCAAACTGGCACGGCTTGTGCATTGCAATAGACGAGGCCACCGCATCGGCCTGAAACTCGAGATCGAGTTTCGGTGAGCACGATGCGGCAGGGCCAGACATATCGGCGTCCAATGGCGGGCGCCCCAGGCGAAGCTGCCGACCAGATGACCGCGATCCCGGATGTACGGACGCGCGACCCTGGCCGGCAGCTTTTTTTGTTTTCGCGATCCAGATCAGCGCGGCGCCTCCCACGCCGCCCAACGGAGCCGACAATGACCACCAACCCCCCAGCCGCGCCCAGCCAGGACAATGCTCCGGTGAGGGCGCTTGCCATCTCCACCATCGCCTTCACCGTCTGCTTTGCCGTGTGGACGATCTTTTCGATCATCGGCGTGCGCATCAAGCAGGAGCTCGGCCTCTCCGAGACCCAGTTCGGCCTGCTCATCGGCACGCCGATCCTGACCGGCTCGCTGGTGCGCATCGTGCTCGGCGTCTGGACCGACCGTTTCGGCGGGCGTCTCGTCTACACCGCGACAATGCTGGCGGCGGCCATCGCCACCTTTGCGCTGGCCTTCGCCCAGACCTACACCCAGATGCTGATCGCCGCCCTCGGCGTCGGCCTTGCCGGCGGCTCCTTCGCCGTCGGTGTCGCTTATGTCTCGCGCTTCTTCCCCGCCGCAAAGCAGGGCACGGCACTCGGCATCTTCGGCGTCGGCAATGTCGGCGCCGCCGTCACCAAGTTCCTGGCACCCTTCGTGCTGCTCGCCGGCGGCTGGCAGGAAGTGGCGTTGATCTGGGCCGCCTGCCTCGGCTTCATGGCCTTCATCTTCTGGTTCGGCAGCGAGGACGATCCGGTCATCCGCCAGCGCCGCGTCCATGGCGGACAGGCAAAGAGCTTCTGGGCCGAGTTCGCGCCGCTCCGCAACGTCCAGGTCTGGCGCTTCGGCCTCTACTATTTCTTTTCCTTCGGCGCTTTCGTCGCCCTGGCACTGTGGCTGCCGCGCTACCTGATCGGCGTCTATGGCTTCGACATCGTCACCGCCGGCATGATCGGTGCCGCCTATTCGATCCCGGCCAGCATCTTCCGCGCCTATGGCGGCATCCTCTCCGACCGCGTCGGCGCCCGCACGGTGATGTACTGGACCTTCGGCGTCTCGGCGATCGCCACGCTGATCCTGTCTTTGCCGACGGCCGATTATGTCGTGCACGGCATCAGCGGACCGATGTCCTTCCACTTCGAGGTCGGGCCGATCGCCTTCATGGTCGTCGCTTTCGTGCTCGGCTTCTTCATGAGCCTGGGCAAGGCCGCCGTCTACAAGCACATCCCGGCCTACTATCCTGACAATGTCGGCGCCGTCGGCGGCCTCGTCGGCATGATCGGCGGCCTTGGCGGCTTCATCCTGCCCATCGCCTTCGGTGCCCTCAACGACCTCACCGGCCTGTGGTCGAGCTGCTTCATGCTGCTGTTTGCCATCGTCCTGGCGTCGCTGGCCTGGATGCACCTGTCGGTCCGCAGGATGTCGCGCGACGGCGCCGGCGAGCCGCTGACCTTCGCTGCCCAGTGACACCGTCAAGGAGCACCGCAATGACCGAGAGACTTGTCATCATCGGCAACGGCATGGCCCCCGGGCGCATGCTGGAACATCTGCTGGAAGCAGTACCCGACCGCTACCAGGTCACCATCTTCAACGCCGAGCCGCGCGTGAACTACGACCGCATCATGCTGTCGCCGGTCCTGTCGGGCGAGAAGGCCTTCGAGGAGATCGTGATCCACGGCGACGGCTGGTACATCAAGCACGGCATCACACTCTACAAGGGCCACAGGATCGTCGCCATCGACCGCGTGGCAAAGACCGTCACATCGGACCATGGCGTGACCGAGCCCTATGACAAGCTGGTCGTCGCCACCGGGTCGGTGCCCTTCATCATTCCGGTGCCGGGCACGGATTTGCCCGGCGTGCTGACCTACCGCGACCTCGACGACGTCAATGCCATGCTGCTTGCCGCCCAGTCGCGGGCCAGGGCCGTCGTGATCGGCGGCGGACTGCTCGGCCTGGAGGCCGCTGCGGGACTGAAGGAGCAGGGCATGGATGTGACGGTGCTGCACGTCATGCCGACGCTGATGGAGCGCCAGCTCGACCCTGCCGCCGGCTACCTCCTGCAGAAGGCGGTCGAGGCGCGTGGCATCAAGGTGATGACCAAGGCCAACACCAAGGCCATCGTCGGCGATGGCAAGGTCGAGGGCGTGGAGCTCGCCGACGGCACCATCATCCCGGCGACGCTGGTGGTGATGGCGGTCGGCATCCGGCCCAATGCTTCGATCGCCAGGGATGCCGGCATCGACACCAATCGCGGCATAACAGTCGACCACGGCATGCGCACCTCCGATCCCGACATCCTTGCGCTCGGCGAATGCGCGGAGGTCGGCGGCCAGGTCTACGGGCTCGTCGCGCCGCTCTACGAGATGGCACGCGTCGCAGCGGCCCATCTCGCCGGCGACGAGACGGCCGGCTTCGTCCATTCCGACACGCCGACAAAGCTCAAGGTCACCGGCATCGACCTCTATTCGCTCGGCGACTTCGCCGATGGCGACGACCGCGAGGAGATCGTGCTGCGCGATGCCGCAGCCGGCATCTACAAGCGGCTGGTGCTCAGGGACAATCGTGTCATCGGCACGGTGCTCTATGGCGAAACGGGTGACGGGGCCTGGTTCAACGACCTCAAGAAGAAGCAGGCCGATATCTCGGAGATGCGTGACACGCTGATCTTCGGCCAGGCCTATCAGGGAGGATCGCCGCTGGACCCTATGGCGGCCGTTGCGGCACTGGCGGATGATGCGGAAATCTGCGGCTGCAACGGCGTCTGCAAGGGCAAGATAACCGGCACCATCACCGAAAAGGGCCTGACCTCGCTCGACGACGTCCGGGCGCACACCAAGGCGTCGGCTTCATGCGGTTCCTGCACCGGGCTTGTTGAGCAGCTGATGTCGCTGACTTTGGGCGACAGCTACAACCCCACAGCCGTGCAGCCGATGTGCACATGCACCGAGCTCGGCCATGACGACGTGCGCCGGCTGATCAAGGCCAAGGGACTGAAGACGATCCCCGAGGTGATGCAGGAGCTGCAGTGGAAGACCTCCTGCGGCTGCGCCAAATGCCGGCCGGCGCTCAACTATTATCTCGTCTGCGACTGGCCCGACGAATATGCCGACGACTACCAGTCGCGTTTCATCAACGAGCGCGTCCACGCCAACATCCAGAAGGACGGCACCTATTCGGTGGTGCCGCGCATGTGGGGCGGGGTGACCAATGCGAATGAACTGCGCGCCATCGCCGATGTCGTCGACAAGTTCGAGATCCCGCTGGTCAAGGTGACGGGCGGCCAGCGCATCGACATGCTGGGCATCAAAAAGGAAGACCTGCCTGAAGTCTGGTCCGATCTCGGCAAGGCCGGTTTCGTCTCGGGTCATGCCTATGCCAAGGGCCTGCGCACGGTGAAGACCTGCGTCGGCTCCGACTGGTGCCGTTTCGGCACCCAGGATTCGACCGGACTCGGCATCCGCATCGAGAAGTTCATGTGGGGCTCGTGGACACCGGCCAAGCTCAAGATGGCGGTGTCGGGCTGCCCGCGCAACTGCGCCGAGGCGACCTGCAAGGACATCGGCGTCATCTGCGTCGACAGCGGTTTCGAGATCCATTTTGCCGGTGCTGCCGGCCTCGACATCAAGGGCACCGAGGTGCTCGGCCTTGTGAAATCGGAGGACGAGGCGCTCGAGGTGATCGTCGCGCTGACGCAGATGTATCGCGAGCAGGGCCGCTATCTCGAACGCATCTACAAATGGGCCAAGCGTGTCGGCATTGCCGAGATCAGGCGCCAGATCCTCGACGATGCCGGCAAGCGCAAGGCCTATTACGAGCGTTTCGTCTTTTCCCAGAAATTCGCCCAGGTCGATCCATGGTCGGAGCGCGTCTCCGGCAAGGACAAGCACGAGTTCCGCCCGATGGCCTCGGTCGGCTTCGCGGAGGCAGCGGAATGAGCGGGATGGACTGGATCGCGATCGGGACGATCGCCGACATACCGTTGCGCGGCGCGCGCTGCGTCAACACACCCCAGGGCAAGATCGGCGTGTTCCGCACCGCCGAGGACCAGGTTTTCGCCATCGAGGACCATTGCCCGCACAAGGGCGGGCCGCTGAGCCAGGGCATCGTCCATGGCGCGTCGGTGACCTGCCCGCTGCACAATTGGGTGTTTTCACTGGCAACCGGCAAGGCACAGGGCGCCGACGAAGGCGCGGTCAGGACCATTCCGCTCAAGGTCGAGGACGGGCGGCTGTTCATCGCGCTCGAGCTTCGCGCTTCGAAGGCTGCCTGACATGACGGATGCACGCGAGGTGAGGACCACCTGTCCCTATTGCGGGGTGGGTTGCGGCGTGCAGGCGCGGGTCGCCGCGGACGAAACAGTGTCCGTGCGCGGCGACCCCGGCCATCCCGCCAACGCCGGCAAGCTTTGTTCCAAGGGCTCGGTGCTCGGCGAGACGCTCGGCCTCGACGGGCGCGTGCTGCATCCAGAAATCGGCGGCCGCAGCGCCTCCTGGGACGCGGCGCTCGAACTGGTGGCCAGTCGCTTCTCCGACACCATCGCCCGGCATGGACCGGATGCGGTCGCCTTCTATGTCTCGGGGCAATTGCTGACCGAGGACTACTACGTCGCCAACAAGCTGATGAAGGGTTTCATCGGCTCGGCCAACATCGACACCAATTCGCGGCTGTGCATGGCCTCCAGCGTCGCCGGCCACAAGCGCGCCTTCGGCGAAGACATCGTGCCCGGCGTCTACGAAGATTTCGAACAGGCCGACCTTGTCGTGCTTGTCGGGTCCAACACCGCCTGGTGCCATCCGATCCTCTACCAGCGCCTGCTCGCCGCGCGCGCCGAGCGCGGAACCAGGATCGTCGTCGTCGATCCGCGCCGCACGGCAACCGCAACCGAATGCGACCTGCACCTGCAACTCAGGCCGGGCACCGACGTGGCACTGTTCAACGGCCTTTTGGCGCATCTCGCCGGCTGCGGCGCCATCGACCGGAACTATGTCACAGCCCACACGTCTGGCTTCGATGCCGCGGTCAGTCTCGCTTGCGCCGATGCGCCGACGCCGAGGCGTGTTGCCGAAAGCTGCGATCTCGACGCGGCCGATGTGGCCGCCTTCTACGATTGGTTCGCGGCGACGGCGCGCACTGTCACCGTCTACAGCCAGGGCGTCAACCAGTCGGCGCATGGCACCGACAAGGTCAACGCCATCCTCAATTGCCACTTGGCGACCGGCCGCATCGGCAGGCCGGGCATGGGGCCGTTCTCGGTCACCGGCCAGCCCAACGCCATGGGCGGGCGGGAGGTCGGCGGACTGGCCAACCAGCTTGCCGCGCATATGGGCTTCGACGATCCCCAGGCCCCAGATCGCGTCGGCCGCTTCTGGCGCACGGCTGCGGTCGCCCGCAAGCCGGGCCTGAAGGCGGTCGACATGTTCGAGGCCGCCGGCGACGGCCGCATCAAGGCGCTCTGGGTCATGGGCACCAACCCGGCCGTCAGCATGCCGGATGCCGCCAAGGTGCGCGCTGCCCTGAAGGCCTGCGAATTCGTCGTCGTCTCCGACGTCACCCGCACCGACACCAACCATTTCGCCGACGTGCTGCTGCCTGCCGCCGCATGGGGCGAGAAGGACGGCACGGTGACAAATTCCGAGCGTCTGATATCGCGCCAGAAAGCGTTCCTGCCGATGCCGGGCGATGTCAGGCCCGACTGGTGGATCGTCTCGCAGGTCGCCCGGCGCATGGGTTTTGCCGAGGCCTTCGACTACGCCAACCCGGCGGCGATCTTTCGCGAGCACGCGGCACTGTCCGCCTTCGAGAATGACGGCGCCCGCTTGTTCGACATTGGCGGCCTCGCCGACATCGAGGACAGCGCCTATGACGCGCTTGTGCCGCTGCACTGGCCTTTTCCCCGGGGCGTTTCAGCCGGGACCCAACGCTTGCTTGGCGATGGCCGCTTTCCCACCTCAGACGGCCGCGCCCGTTTCGCCGCCGTGCGCCAGGAAGGTGCGGCACTGCCGGTCGATGCCGCTTTTCCAATTGTTCTCAACACCGGCCGTCTGCGCGACCAGTGGCACACCATGACCCGCACCGGCCGGGTGCCGCGCCTGATGGCCAATGCGCCGGAGCCGGCGATCGAGCTCAACGCTGCCGACGCAGCTGCGCTGGGGGCCGCAGACGGCGATCTCGTCCGCATCGAAAGCCGTTATGGCGGCGGCCGGGCCAAGGTGGCTGTCAGTCCCGGCCAGCGGCGGGGCGAGGCGTTCCTGCCGATGCATTGGAGCGGGCGCTTTGCCGCAAATGCCGCCGCAGGCTCGTTGTCGGCACCGATCACCGATCCATTTTCCGGCCAGCCGGAACTCAAGCACGTGCCGGTGCGGATATCGCGCGAGCCGGTCGCCTGGGCCGGCGTGCTGATGACCCGCCGCGACATCAGGCCGACCGGCTTTGTCCATTGGAGCCGCGCGGCGGTGGCAGGCGGCTGGGTCTACGAACTGTCCGGCACCGAACCGCCCGAACAGGGCATCCTGCTCGCCCGCCGGTTGGTCGACGTCGTGCCGGCCGACCAACTGCTCGAATACACCGACCGGCGCAGCTCGACCTTCCGCGCTGCCGCGACCGACGGCGAGGGCAGGCTCAGCGAGGCGCTGCTGGTCGCGCCGCACGGCCATCTGCCCGAGCGCGACTGGCTGCTGTCGCTGCTCGCTGCGGCCGAGCCGCTGTCGCCGCTCGATCGCCGCGCCCTGCTGTCGGGGCGCGCGCCGGTGCCGGTCCCGTCAGTCGGCCGCATCGTCTGCTCCTGCTTCAATGTCGGCATGAACCAGCTCGCCAGCGCGATCTCGGGCGGCAGCAAAAGCCTCGACGACATCGGCAAGGTGTTGAAAGCCGGCACCAATTGCGGCTCCTGCCGCTCTGAGATCAAGACGATGCTCGAGGCGTCACGCCTGCTGGCCGCCGAGTGAAGCCGGCGAGGGGAACAGCCGCGCCTGTCGCTATCACCGCATCTTGAGCGCCGCCACCGCCGCCTCGCTGCGGTGGATATGGTCGTTGGCGTCGTCCTGGCGCTGGACCAGCAGGATGAACAGCAGGTCGGTCAGCGCCAATTGCGCGTCGCGGGCGGTGATCGACGACGAGCGGACATTGTCCTCGTCGCTCACCGAGTGCAGCACGACATCTGAAATGGCGCTGAGCGGATTGTCCCTGAGCGAGGAGATGACGACGACGGCAGCGCCCCGCTCTTTGGCGAGTTCGGCGATGCGGACCGTCTCGATGCTGGTGCCCGAATGCGAGAATGCCAGCAGCACGTCACGCGATCCCAGCGATGCGGCGCTGGCGAGCTGGACGTGGCTGTCGCTGTCGTGCAGCACGTTGCGGCCGAGCTTCATCAGCTTGATGGCGAAGTCGCGCGCCACCAGCGACGAGGCGCTGACGCCGGCGAGGTGGATGCGGTCGGCCCGGTCGAGCAGGTCCAGCACCCGCTCCACCGTCTGTTCGCTGTTGACCGACATCGTCTGCTGCATCGCCGCCAGCTTGCCGGCCACCAGCTTCTGCTGCACGGCGATGTAGCCGTCGGCACGGTCGATGCTGCCATGGACCATGCCGGGCGGCGCCTGCCATTGCTGGGCCTTGGCCTCGCTGACGGCGAGTTTCAATTGTTGGTAGCTGGGATAACCGAGCTTCTGGGCGAACTTGACCACGCTGGACTGGCTGCGGCCGGTCTGTTCGCCCAGCGCGACCGACGACAGCCGCAGCATCTCGTCAGGATTGTCGACGATGAACTGGCCGATCTGCCGGTCTGCCGGCGCCATGGTGTCGAGCGTCGCAATGATTTTCGTGAGAACCGACATGAAGCTCCTCGGGGCTCTCCCATCCAGCTGACATCAAGGAATAGAATATTCCAGGCAAGGTTGACAGAGAAGAATATTGCGATCAACTCTCTTGTCAGTTCTGCCGGTTCGATCGGCTGCTGAACGGATTCTTTGATATGGACAAGTTGCGTATCGTCGGCGGGCAGAGGCTGCAGGGTGCGGTCGCCATTTCAGGCGCCAAGAACGCGGCATTGCCGCAGATCGCCGCCTCGCTGCTGAGCCCCGAACCGCTCGAACTGACCAACCTGCCTGCGGTCAGCGACGTCGAGAACATGCTCGGCGTCATCACCCAGCATGGCGCCGAGATCAGCCGCCAGGGCCGTTCCGTCCGTGTCGACGCGAGCAAGGCCTCGTCGCGCGAAACCAGCTACGACACGGTGCGCAAGATGCGCGCCACGGTGCTGGTGCTGGGGCCGCTGCTGGCCCGCTTCGGCAAGGCCGAGGTGTCGCTGCCCGGCGGCTGCGCCATCGGCGCGCGGCCGGTCGACATGCACATCAAGGCGCTCGGCCAGCTCGGCGCCGACATCGCCATTCGCGGCGGCGCGATCGTCGCATCTGCGCCAAACGGGCTGACCGGGGCGCGGATCGTGCTCGGCTCGCCGTCTGTCGGCGCGACCGAGACGGCGATGATGGCGGCGACCACGGCGAAGGGCGAGACCGAGATCGTCAACGCCGCGCGCGAGCCCGAGGTAATGGACCTCGCCGCCTGCCTCGGCGCCATGGGCGCAAACATCGAAGGGGCGGGCACGCACCGCATCCTCGTCCAGGGCGGCACGTCCTGGCGCGCCGCCAGCCATCACACCATCCCCGACCGTATCGAGGCGGGGACATATGCCATCGCGGCGGCGATTTCGGGCGGTCAACTCGAGCTGACCAATGCCCGGCTCGAGCATATGGCCTCGGTCGTGCAGGTACTGGAGGCGGCGGGCGTCACCGTCTGGCCCGGCGACCGTGGCCTGATCGTCTCGCGCGATGGTCCGTTGTCGCCGGTCGACATCACCACCGAGCCTTATCCCGGCTTTCCGACCGATCTCCAGGCCCAGTTCATGGCCCTGATGTGCTGCGCGCCGGGCGCCTCGCTGCTGCGCGAGACGGTGTTCGAAAACCGTTTCATGCATGTGCCCGAGCTGGTTCGCCTCGGCGCCAACATCACCTTGCAGGGCACGACGGCGCTGGTGCGCGGCGGTGTGCCGCTGCGCGGGGCGCAGGTCATGGCGACCGACCTCCGGGCCTCGGTGTCGCTGGTGCTGGCAGCCCTGGTCGCCGAGGGCGAGAGCATCGTCAATCGCGTCTACCACCTCGACCGGGGTTATGAGAGCCTCGACCGCAAGCTCCAGATGTGCGGAGCGACGATCGAGCGGCTACCCGGATGAGTTCGGTGGCGCTCCCCCGTTTCTATCTCGGCGTCGATGGCGGCGGCACCGGTTGCCGCGCCCGCATCGTAGATGCGGCCGGCGATGTGCTCGGCCAAGGGCTCTCCGGTCCGGCGACGACGCGGCTCGGCATCGACGTCGCCTGGGCCTCAATCGCCCGTGCCTATGGCGCGGCTGTCGAGGAGGCCGGCTTCAGCCCAGCGGAGCTGGCGCGCACCTTTGCCGGCATCGGCCTTGCCGGCATCGGCCGCAAGGGCGCGCTGGAGGCGCTGCAGGCGCTGGAACACCCCTTCGCCGCCATCGGCTTCACCAGCGACGGCATGGGCGCCTGCCTTGGCGCCCATTCGGGCAAGGACGGCGCCATCGTCATTGCCGGCACCGGTTCGATCGGGCTGGGCGTCGTCGAGGGGCGGGACCTCAGGGTCGGCGGCTATGGTTTTCCGATCTCGGACGAGGGCAGCGGTGCCGATCTCGGCCTGAAGGCGGTGCAGCTTGCGCTGCGCGCCCATGACGACCGCCACGACCGCTCGGCGCTGCTCGGCGAGATCATGCAGCGCTTCCACAACGATCCGATGGAAGCCGTGGCCTGGATGGACCGCGCGACCGCCACCGATTACGCAGCACTTGCGCCGACAGTCATGCGCCACGCCGACCAGGGTGATGCCGCGGGACGGCGCATCGTGCAGTCGGCGGCGGAGCAGATCGACACCATCGTGCGCGCCCTGTTCGACAAGGGCGCGCCGCGCGTCACCCTGCTCGGCGGCCTCGCCAGCCCGCTCGAACCCTGGCTTGCGCCCGATGTTCGCCGTCGCCTCAAGCCGGCGGACGGCGATGCGGTGTCGGGGGCGATCATCCTGGCGCGGCAGCTCGACCCGTCGCCTGTTGACAAGGAATAATCCATTCCAAAATTTATTGACATTAGGAATATGCCATTCTAAAACGTTAACGAAAGCCTAGGAGAACCGGCTCCGCGTGGCTCTTTGCATTTTGAGAACCGGGCAGGTGGCGACAAGTGTCAGAACAAGCCTTGATTTCGGAGCTGGGGCGTTTGGTTTCCGAGGAGCGGAACCCGCGCACCATGGACATCGACCTGCTGCCGACGGTCGATGTCCTCAAAAAAATCAATGACGAAGACAAGCTTGTCGCCCATGCGGTCGAGCGTGTGATCCCCGAGATCGCGGCCGTGGTCGACCGCACCGTCGCCGCCTTCCGCCAGGGCGGGCGCCTGATCTATATGGGCGCCGGCACCAGCGGCCGCATCGGCGTGCTCGACGCTTCCGAGTGTCCGCCGACCTTCCGTGTCCCGCCGACAATGGTCGTCGGCCTCATCGCCGGCGGCTACAGCGCGCTGCTGAAGGCGACCGAAGGGGCCGAGGACAGCCAGACAAAGGGCGCCGAGGCGCTGGCCGAAATCGATCTGACGTCGAAGGACGTCGTCGTCGGCATCGCCGCCAGCGGTCGCACGCCCTACGTCATCGGTGGTCTCAACTACGCCAGGAAGATCGGCGCCACCGCGGTCGCGCTGTCGTGCAACCCGCATTCGGCCATCGCTGCCATCGCCGACATCGCCATTTCGCCCGTCGTCGGTCCCGAGGCGCTGACCGGCTCGACGCGGATGAAGTCGGGCACCGCCGAAAAGCTGGTGCTCAACATGCTGACCACCGCCAGCATGATCGGCATCGGCAAGACCTACGAAAACCTGATGGTCGATCTCAAGGCGTCCAACAAGAAGCTTGTTGCCCGCGCGGCCCGCATCGTCATGCAGGCAGCCGACTGCACGCTGGAAGAGGCGCAGGCAGCGCTCGCCCAGACCGACAACGACGTGAAGCTCGCCATCCTCATCGTCATGACGGGGATGGACGTCGCCACGGCGCGATCGGCGCTGGACGGTTCCAGAGGCTTCTTGCGGCAGGCAATCCAGGATGCGAAGCAGGCATCCATATGATCCGGGCCACTGATCCGGACAGGTGAGTGATCCGGGCGGCCATTCCGGCCGCACCGGCGAAAGAGTAACAGGGAGGATGAAATGACCAGCAAGTTCAAGTATTTCCTTGGCGCGACGACGGCCGTGATGATCGGCCTGTCGGCAGTCGCCGGCCATGCCGACGCAGCGAACCTGCGCATGGCCTGGGCCCAGGACGCCACCGGCCTCGACCCGCACAAGCAGACCGCGTTCTCGTCGCTGCGCCTGCTCGAGCTGATCTATGAGCCGCTGGTGCGCCTCGACGCCGACCTCAAGATCATTCCCGGCATCGCCACCTCGTGGGAATTTGCCGCCGACGGCAAGCAGCTCACCTTCAAGCTCGACCCCAAGGCCAAGTTCCAGAACGGTGCGGCCGTGACCTCGGCCGACGTCAAGGCTTCGTTCGAGCGCATCCTCGACGAGAAGACCGGTGCCGCCAACCGCGCCAACTACCTCTCCATCGAGAGCATCGAGGCGCCCGATGCCGGCACCGTGGTGTTCAAGCTGAAGCAGCCCGACGCGCCGATCCTGACCGCCATGACCGACACCAATTCGTCAATCGTCCCGGCAAGCGAGATCGCGGCCGGCACCATCGGCACCAAGGCTGTCGGCTCGGGTCCGTTCAAGCTCGAGAAGTGGGATCCCAATTCCAAGGCGGCACTCGTCGCCAACAAGGACTGGGCCGGGGGTGCTACCGGCGTCGACGGCATCGAGATCAGCGTCCTGCCCGACGAAACCGCGATCCTCGCGGCCATGCGCACCGGCCAGATCGATTTCGCCCTGCTCAACGATCCGCTGATCGCGACGCTGGTGCCCAACGAGCCGAAGCTCCAGCTCAACCGCGCGCCGCTGCTCGCCTATCACGTGCTTCAGCTCAACCCGGCGCGCAAGCCGATGAACGAGCTCGCCGTGCGCCAAGCGATCTCCTGCGCCGTCGACCGCAAGGCGGTGCTCGACACGGCGTCCCTCGGCGAAGGCCAGGTGACCGGACCGATCACCGCACCGTTCTTCGCTTCGGATCCGAATTCGCTGTTCTGCTACAAGCAGGACTTGGAGAAGGCCAAGAAGCTGATGGCCGATGCCGGTTTTGCCGACGGCTTCAGCGCCACGGTGATCGCCGCCACCGGCGAGCCGCCGACGGCTGCCGCCGAAGCCCAGGTGCTGCAGTCGCAGTTGGCCGAGATCGGCGTCAAGCTCGACATCAAGATGATGGAGCTCAATGTCTATGTCGACACCTGGCTGAAGGGCGACTTCGACATGGCGGTGGCGCTGAATGGCGGTCGTCCCGACCCCTACACCATGTACAACCGCTACTGGACCAAGAACGGCAACCTGCAGAAGGTTTCCAACTTCGCCGACGACACGCTCGACAAGCTGCTGCAGGACGGCCGCGCCGAGACCGATCCGGAAAAGCGCAAGGCGATCTTCGCCGAGTTCGACAAGCAGCTTGCCGAAAAGGCGCCGTGGATCTGGCTCTATACCGGCTATGGCTACACCGCGCAGCAGAAGAACGTGCAGGGCTTCGTGCCGATGCCGACCGGTTCGCTGGTCAGCCTCGGCAAGGTCACCATCCAGTAGCAACTGCGTTTTGGGCGGCGGCAATTCTCCCTGCCGCCGCTCGAAGGCGGTCGCCGTTGAGCCGATGGCGACCGCCCTTGAACCCTGGACCGGCATCGACTGGTCCGGCCCGGGAACCGCAACGGCTCCCCAACTCCAGATGGTCCTTACGCCATGAGTTACGTGATACGTCGCCTGCGGGCCTTTCCCCTGGTGCTGATCGGCGTCTCGATCATCGTCTTCGTCGCCATCCGGCTGGTGCCGGGCGATTCCATAACCGCCATGCTGGGCACCGAGGCCGGGCTTCTGACGCCGCAGCAGCGGGATTCGCTGGCCGTCTATTTCGGCATCGACCAACCCTGGCCGGTCCAGTACTGGCGCTGGTTCACCGGCCTGTTCAGCGGCGACCTCGGCATATCGGTGACCTATGGCAAGCCGGTGCTGTCGGTCATCCTCGAACGCTTTCCGCTGACGCTCGAACTGGCGCTTCTGGCGATGCTGATCGCGCTGTCGATCGGCGTGCCGGCCGGCGTCTTCGCCGCCACCCGCAACGAGCGTCCCGCCGATCTCGGCGTCCGCATCGCCGCCATGATCGGCCAGTCGACGCCGAGCTTCGTCGTCGGCCTGGTCATCATCTACATCCTGTCGGCCGGCTTCGGCGTGCTGCCGACGATGGGCGCCTTCACCCCGTTCTGGCAGGACCCGCTGCAGAATCTCGGCCAGATGATCCTGCCGGCGATCACGCTCGGCTGCGCCTTTGCCTCGTCGGTCACCCGCGTCACCCGCTCGGCCATGCTCGACGTGCTGAGCGACGACTATGTCCGCACCGCGCGCAGCAAGGGCGCTTCCGAGCGCAGCGTCATCTGGCGCCACGCTCTGCCCAATGCGCTGGTGCCGGTGGTGACGCTGAGCGGCATCGAATTCGGCTACCTGCTCGGCGGCGCCGTCATCGTCGAGCAGATCTATGCCTTGCCCGGCCTCGGCCGCATGGTGCTGGAAGCCATCCTGCAGCGCGACTACGCGCTGGTGCAGGGTGCGGTGCTGTTCATCGCCCTCAACTTCATGATCGTCAATCTGCTCGTCGACCTCGCTTATGCCGCGCTCGACCCCCGTATTCGCCTGGAGGGCCGTTGATGCGTGTCGTGAAGGCCATCTTTTCGCATCCGAGCGGCCGCATCGGCGGCGTCATCGTGCTGGTCTATCTGCTCGTCGCCCTGGCCGGCGCTGCCGGCCTGACCCCGCATGACCCGCTGATGCAGTACCGCATCGACCGCCTGCATGCGCCGACATCGTCCTACTGGATGGGCACCGATCTGTTCGGCCGCGACGTCATGAGCCGCCTGATGAAGGGCATCGGCCAGTCCTTCACCGTGGCGTTCTTCTCCGTAGCACTTGCCACGCTCGCCGGCACCGTGCTCGGCCTCACCGCCGCCTGGTTCGGCGGCCGCTGGGACACGGTGATGATGCGTTTCATGGACGTGCTACTGGCCTTCCCGGCGATCTTGCTGGCGCTGCTCATCGTCACCATCGTCGGCCCGGGCACCTGGACCAGCGTCGCCGCCATCAGCATCGTCTACACCCCGATCTTCACCCGCGTCGTGCGCGGCCCGGCGCTGTCGCTCAAGGCGCGCGACTTCGTCGATGCCGCCCGCACCTTCGGCTCCAGCCGCAGCTACATCCTGACCCGGCACCTGCTGCTCAACCTGGTGGCGCCTTTGACCGTGCAGGTGACTTTGGCGCTCGCCTGGGCGCTGCTGACCGAAGCCGGCCTCAGCTTCCTCGGCCTCGGCACCCAGCCGCCGGCCTCGTCGCTCGGCCTGATGCTGAGCGATGCCCGCAACCTGATGGAGCAGGCGCCGTGGCTGCTGGCCTTTCCGGCCGTCGCCATCATGCTCTCGATCCTCGGTTTCAACCTTCTCGGCGATGCGCTGCGCGACATCCTCGACCCCAAGACGAGGAGGGCGTGACCATGGCGCCTGATATGAAGCCGATCCTTTCGGTCCGCGACCTGCATGTCAGCTTCGGCCCGGCCGCCAGCGCCAAGGAGGTCGTCCACGGCGTCAGCTTCGACCTCGGCGTCGGTGAGGTGCTGGCGATCGTCGGCGAGAGCGGCTCGGGCAAGTCGGTGACGGCGCTGTCGACCAACCGCCTGATCGATTATGCCGGCGGCCGCATCACCAGCGGCACGATCGAATTGCTGCGCGCCGACGGCAGCGTGCTCGACGTCACCCGTGCCGGCCGGCAGGAACTGACCGGCATTCGCGGCGCCGAGATCGGCGTCATCTTCCAGGAGCCGATGACCTCGCTCAATCCGGTGCTGACCATCGGCGCCCAGATCGAGGAATCGTTCCGCCTGCATCGCGGCCTGACCGGCGCGCAGGCGCGCAGTGCTGCGCGCGAGGCGCTGGAGCGGGTACGCATCCCCGATGCCGAACGCCGGCTCAAGGCGACGCCGAACGAGCTTTCCGGCGGCATGCTGCAGCGGGTGATGATCGCCATGGCGCTCGCCTGCAATCCGCGCCTTTTGATCGCCGACGAACCGACAACCGCCCTCGACGTCACCGTGCAGGCGCAGATCATGGCGCTGCTGGCCGAACTCAGGCGCGAGACCGGCATGTCGATGATCTTCATCAGCCACGACATCGGCCTTGTCGCCGGCATCGCCGACCGCGTGATGGTGATGCAGGACGGCAGGGTCGTCGAGCAGGGCGAGCTGAGCGAGATCCTCGACAAGCCGCAACATCCCTACACGCAGCATCTGCTGCACGCTGTGCCGCATTTCTCCAGCGGCGTCGCGGCACGGACCGACGGCGCGCGCATGACGGAGCCGCTGCCCAGGCCGACGCTCGAAGTCGACGACCTCGTCGTGCGCTATCCGCTGAAGGGCGGCTGGTTCAGCAAGCCGGTGGGTGCGGTGCATGCCGTCGACGGCGTCGGCTTCGACCTGCTGCCGGCCGAGACGCTGGCGATCGTCGGCGAAAGCGGGTCCGGCAAGTCGACGACCGCGCGCGCCGTGCTCGGCCTGGTGTCGCCGACGCGCGGAGCGTTTGCCGTCGAAGCCCAGGCGGCGCGCCCCGGCCAGAGCCGGCTGCCGGTGCAGATGGTGTTCCAGAACCCCTATGCCTCGCTCAATCCGCGCCTCACCGTCGAGCAGATCCTGGCCGAGCCGGTGATCGCCACCGGCGCTTCTGCCGACAAGGCGGTTCGCGACAGGATGGCAGCACTGCTCAAGCGTGTCGGCCTGCCCGAAGACAGCCTTGCGCGTTATCCGCACCAGTTCTCCGGCGGCCAGCGCCAGCGCCTGTGCATCGCGCGTGCGCTGATGCTCAATCCGTCAGTCGTGGTGCTCGACGAGGCGGTCTCGGCGCTCGACGTCTCGGTCCAGGCGCGCGTGCTCGAGCTGCTTGTCGACCTGCAGCACGAATATGGTCTCGCTTATCTGTTCATCTCGCACGACATGGCGGTCGTCGAACGCATCGCGCATCGTGTCGCGGTGATGTATGCCGGGCAGATCGTCGAGATCGGCGATGCCAGATCGGTGCTGTCCGACCCGCAGCACCCCTATACCAGGAAGCTCATCGAGGCCGTGCCGACAATCGACCGCCGCAAGCAGCATTTCGAGCTCGACACCCGCCAGGTGCCGTCGCTGGTGCGCCCGGTCGGCTACGAGCCGCCGGCCGCGACCTGGATGCAATACGGCGCCGACCACAAGGTCCGCGCCGAGGCCTGAGGGAAGCGAACATGGCCAGCCACGACATCGCCCAGCGTTTCGAGCGTGCATTCGTCCCGCTCGAACAGGCCGTCGCCGCTGGTCGGATTCCCGGCGGTGTGATGGGGGTCGTCGACAAGGACGGCCGGCGCTTCTCCCGTGCCATCGGCCATGCGCAGCGGGTGCCGTCCGAGCGCCCGATGCGAGAAGACTGCTGGTTCGACCTGGCGTCGCTGACCAAGGTCATCTTCACCACGCCGCGCATCCTGGCGCTGGCCGAGGCCGGCAGCATCGACCTCGACGCGCGGCTGACGACTGTTTTACCCGACCTGCGCCAGTATGACCCCGACGCCTGGGAGCGGCAGGTCACCTTCCGCCAGTGTCTCGGCCACCAGACGCCGTTCCCGGCCGTCGAGCCAATCTACAGCTATGGCCGCGATCCTGATCTGCTGCGGACCTTCATCCTGCAGCGCCAATGGCGGAAGCTGGAGGCGCCTGTCTATTCCGACATCAACTTCATCCTGCTCGGCTTTGCCATGGAGCGCCTGTCGGGCACCTGGATCCGCGGCATGGATGCCGGCCCGGGCTTTGCCTTTTCGGCCGATCCCGACCAGTCGGCAGCGACCGAGGACTGCACCTGGCGCCACCGCGTGCTGTCAGGCGAGGTCCATGACGACAATTGCTCGGCGCTCCAGGGTGCGGGCCATGCCGGCCTGTTCGGCACGGCGGCCTCGGTGCTCGATTTCGCGCACGGCCTGCTCGACGGCAGCGGCGCGTCGCCGGCCGCGATCGGGCTGATGCGCACGCCGCTTTCGGACAAGCGCACCCATGGCTGGGAACATGCCTATGCCAGCTGGTCCGGCGGCGACCGCTGCAGCGCAGCCACCATCGGCCATACCGGCTTTACCGGCACCGGCCTGTGGATCGATTTCGACGCCGGCCGCGCCTGGACCCTGCTCACCAACCGCATCCACCCGACGCGTCATTTCGACAGCGGCATATCGGATCTGCGCCGCCAGGTCGGCGACATCATGACAGGAGCTTGAACATGCAACCCATCTGGTCGGTCGGGCTGATGACCGGAACCGTGCTCGACGGCAATATCGACGTCGCCCTGCTCAAGACCGACGGCGAGCGCATCGAGGCCTTTGGTCCTTACGCGCTGGTGCCTTACGAAGCCTCGGTCCGGCCAATGCTGGAGCAGGCGCAGGCCGAAGCCCGTGTCTGGAACTTCGAGGGGCCGGAGCCGGCGATCTTCGCCGAGGCCGAGCAAGCCCTGACCCGCGCCCAGTCGGCTGCCGTGCGCCAGGTCGTCGAGGGCGCCGGCATGGCGATGAGCGACATCGGCGTCGTCGGTTTCCACGGCCAGACCGTGCTGCATCGCGGCCCGCAGAAGGGCGGATTGCCGGGCGAAACCCGCCAGCTCGGCGATGGCGCGCTGATGCAGTCGCTGCTCGGCACCAAGGTGGTCTATGACTTCCGCACCGCCGACATCCGCGCCGGCGGGCAGGGTGCGCCGCTGGCCGCCGCCTACCACGCCGCCCTGCTGGGCACGGCTGGCGCCAGCGGCGACAGCGCCATCCTCAATCTCGGCGGCGTCGGCAACGTCACCTGGTGGGACGGCCGCTCCGATCTCGTCGCTTTCGACACCGGCCCGGCCAACGCGCCGATCAACGACTTCGTTAAGGCGCGGGGGCTGGGCGAGATGGACCGGGGCGGGGCGCTTGCTGCCGCCGGCACCGTCGACGAGGCGAGGCTCGCGCGCCTGCTCGAACACCCCTATCTCACGGCTGCCTATCCCAAGTCGCTCGACCGCTTCGATTTCACCGCTGCTATGGCCGACGGGCTGAGCAATGAGGACGGTGCCGCCACCCTGACCGCCTTCAGCGCGTCCTGTGTCGGCAAGGCGCTCGACCTTCTGCCGCAGCGGCCGAAGAGGCTGTTCGTCTCAGGTGGCGGCCGCCACAACCCGACCTTCATGGCGATGCTGGGCAAGCGGGCGGGCGTCGAGGCGGTTTCCGCCGATACCATCGGCTGGCGCGGCGATGCGGTGGAAGCCGAGTGTTTTGCCTTCCTCGCCGTGCGTGTCCTGAGCGGCATGCCGATCAGCTTCCCGAGCACGACAGGCGTGCCGCAGCCGATGACCGGCGGCCGCATCGCCGGCTGATCGGTTGCAGGTTGCGACCTGCAAGGCAGCCAGTCCATCGACAGGAGGGGTGGCAAGCAACTTGCCGCCGGTTCAGGCCGCCGGCTGGAGCGGCTTGGACAGGAAGGTCCGTGTGCGCCCCTTCGGGAAATCGGGCAGTTCGCCGAAGGGCTTGTAGCCCTGGCGCTGATAGACCTTCAGCGCCGTCGGGTTGAAGGTGTCGATATAGGCACCGTGGCAGCCGCGCGCGGCGGCCTCGTCCTCGGCGGCCTGCAGCATGCGTGACGCCATGTTCTGGCCGCGCAAGCTGTCGTCGACCCAGAGCCACTGTATGTAGAGCCAGCCCCAGGCGGTGTAGCCCGAAATGCCGGCAAGGAGTTTTTCGTCCTCGTCGCGGACGGCAACGATCAGCGCTTGCTTTTCCGCCGGGCCGACATCCCCCGTGTTGAAGGTGGCGAGGCGTTCGCCGATGATGTCGAGCTCGTCGGGAGACGGCTTATCGAGGACGGTGATCGTGTGGTTCATTGCGGGGATCCGGTGGCGGATCCTTCTAGCAGGAAAATCCGGCCGCGCCGCATCGATTGGCCCCTGACAGGCACATAATCCTGTGCGCCAACACCGGCGGAATGCCCGACCCCGCGGAGCCGGGCATCCCTCCCTCAGACGCTACTGCTTCTGGGCATAGGTCGGCTTGCCGTCGTCGCCTCGCTTCCATTCATAGATGACGTAGTCGGGGCGGGTGATGTCGCCCTTGGCGTCGTAGCCGATGTCGCCGATCGCCGTCGTCCAGGGCCCGTTCGCCCGCATCGTCTCGGCGACCTTCTGGGCGTCGTCGGCCGCGCCCGTCTTGGTTATGGCGGCGGCGATGATCTGCACGGCGGCGTAGGAGTACAGCGTATAGGCTTCCGGCTCGAAGCCCTTGGCCCGGAAGTTCTCGACGAGGTCCTTTGCCGCCGGGTTCTTGCGCGGATCGGGCGAGAAGGTGTTGAGCGTGCCGACAACGGCGTCGCCGGCGATCGAGGCGAGCTCGTTCGACACCATGCCGTCGCCCGAGAACAGGATCGCCTTCAGGCCCTGGTCGGCCGACTGGCGCATGATCAGGCCGGCCTCGGTGTGCAGGCCGCCGAAATAGATCAGGCTGACGCCGGCCTGCTTCAGCTTGCCGATCAGGGCCGAGAAATCCTTGTCGCCGATATTGATGCCTTCATACAGCACCTCGTTGATGCCGTTGCCGTTGAGTACCGCCTTGGCGACGTCGACCAGCCCTTGGCCATAAGGGCTCTTGTCGTGGATCATCGCGATCTTGGCGTCCTTGAAATTGGCGGCGATGTAGTCGCCGGCGACCTTGCCCTGCTGGTCGTCGCGGCCGCAGGTGCGGAAGGTGTTCCACAGGCCGCGCTCGGTATATTGCGGATTGGTCGAAGCCGGCGAGATCTCGAGCACGCCGTTTTCGGCATAGACCTCGGAGGCCGGGATCGACACGCCCGAATTGAAGTGGCCGACGACATATTTGACGCCGTCGGCGACGAATTTGTTGGCCACCGAAATGCCCTGCTTCGGATCGGAAACGTCGTCACCGACCTGGATCCTGATCTGCTCGCCGAGCACGCCGCCGGCGGCGTTGATGTCGGCGGCGGCCTGCTCGGCGCCCTTCTGGAACTGCGCGCCGAAGGCGGCGTTGGGTCCGGTGATCGGGCCGGCGACGCCGATGACGATGTCGGCCCAGGCCGTGCCGCCAAAGGCGACCAGCGCGGTCAAGGCAACTGCTGACAACAGCGATTTTTTCATGTGAAGACTCCCATTGGCATTGTGGGCGTTGGTTGATGCCTTGCCGCGATGCCCACGCTCGCTGACAGGGCTGGCCGTTCCGGACCTGCCGCCGATGTTCCCTTGTTGAACGGCGGCCATGTCCTTAGGGTCGTGTACGGTCGTCTAGGACATCAGCTCCACGGCAATCGCGGTCGCCTCGCCGCCGCCGATGCAGACAGCGGCGATGCCGCGCCGCAGCCGGTATTGGCTCAGCGCAGACACCAGCGTGACGAGGATGCGTGCGCCTGAGGCGCCGATCGGATGGCCGAGCGCGCAGGCGCCGCCATGGATGTTGACCTTGTCGCGCGGCAGGTCGAGCTCGCGCATCGCCACCATCGGCACCACAGCGAAGGCCTCGTTGATCTCGAACAGATCGACATCCTTCAGGCGCCAGCCGATTTTTTCGCAGAGCTTGCGCATGGCGCCGACCGGTGCCGTGGTGAAGAGATGCGGCGCCTGGGCATGGCTGACGTGGCCGCGAATGGCCGCGAGCGGGGCGAGGCCGGATTTGTCCGCCTGTGACAGGCAGGTCAGCGCTAGTGCTGCGGCACCATCCGAAATCGACGAGGAATTGGCCGCCGTCACCGTGCCGCCGTCGCGGAAGGCCGGCTTCAGCAGGGCGATCCTGTCGGGGCGCGCTTTCCCAGGCGGCTCGTCGTCGCCGACCAGCCGTTCGGCCTTGCCGTCGGCTGCCGTAACAGGGACGATCTCGTCGCGAAAACGCCCGTCGGCCGCTGCCTGCCGTGCCCTGTCGAGCGACTGCAGGGCGAATGTGTCCTGCGCCTCGCGCGTGAAGCCGTAGGCCTCGGCACAGTCTTCGGCGAAGCTGCCCATCAGGCGGCCCTTGTCATAGGCGTCCTCGAGCCCGTCGAGATACATGTGGTCGATGAGGCGATGATGCCCCATGCGGTAGCCGGAGCGGGCGCGGTCGAGCAGGTAGGGCGCGTTCGACATGCTTTCCATGCCGCCGGCGACGACCGTCCTGGCAGAACCCGCGGCGATCAGGTCATGCGCCAGCATCGCCGACATCATGCCGGAGCCGCACATCTTGTTGACCGTGGTGGCGCCGGTGCCGAGCGGCAGCCCGGCGGCAAGCGTTGCCTGGCGCGCCGGCGCCTGGCCCTGGCCGGCGGCCAGGACGCAGCCCATCAGCACCTGGTCGACGACGCCGAGCCCCGACCGTTCAAGGGCGGCGCGGATGGCTGCCGCGCCGAGCTGTGCGGCAGGGACGTCCTTCAGGCTTCCCAGGAAGCCGCCCAGTGGCGTCCGCGCTGCCCCTGTTATGACGACCGGATCACGACTGTTCACCCAGCTTTCCTCCTGCATGTCTTCAGCGCGGCGCCATGCGCAGTGCACCGTCGAGGCGGATGACCTCGCCGTTCAGCATGGTGTTTTCGCAGATGTGCCGGACCAGCCCGGCATATTCGGCGGGGCGGCCGAGGCGCGGCGGAAACGGCACGCTGGCGCCGAGCGCGTCGCGCACTTCCTGCGGCATCGCCGCCATCATCGGCGTCTCGAAGATGCCGGGCGCGATGGTGGCGACGCGCACGCCATGGCGGGCGAGTTCGCGTGCCACCGGCAGGGTCAGCGCAGCGACGCCGCCCTTCGATGCGGCATAGGCGGCCTGGCCGATCTGGCCGTCGAAGGCAGCGATCGAGGCGGTGTTGACGATGATGCCGCGCTCGCCCTCGGCGTCGGGCTCGCCCTTGACCATGATGTTGGCCGCCAGCCGCAACATGTTGAAGGTGCCCACCAGATTGACGGCGACGGTGCGGGCGAAGCTGTCGAGGCCATGCGGTCCGTCGCGGCCGATGACCCGTTCGCCAGGCGCAATGCCGGCGCAGTTGACCAGTCCGTTGATGCCGCCGAACATCTCTTCGGCATGTCTCACTGCGGCGATGCCGTCGGCTTCGCTGGTGACGTCGGCGCGAAAGAAACGCGCCTTGCCGCCGAGTTCCGCGGCCGTCTTCTCTCCCGCGGCAGCGTTGATATCGATGGCGAGCAGGCTGGCGCCCGCATCGGCAAGCATGCGGGCGACCGCCGCTCCCAATCCCGAGCCTGCGCCGGTTACCAGAAAAACCCTGTCCTTGATCTGCATTTTTCGGGCCCGTTGTTCTCGCCGGCATGTTGCAACGAAGCCAGGTGGCCGACGATGACCGCCGCGCTCAGATTTGGTGATCGATTTTGCAATGTTTGCCGCTCGCGCCGGACCGGGCGTAAGGAGCGAGCGGGCCGAGCGACGGGCTGTCCTCGGCGTCCGTCATGGCGCCGGCCTCGCGGCGAAACGAAGCCGGGCTCTTGCCGGTCCATTTGTGGAAGGCGCGATGGAAGGCGCTCGGTTCGGAAAAGCCGATATCGGCCGCCACGTCGGCGACGGAGCGGCTACCGCCCAGCAGCGCCTCCATCGCCAGCGCCCGGCGCATCTCGTCCTTGATCGAGCGATAGGTCTGGCCCTCCAACTGCAGCCGGCGGCGCAAGGTCGGCTCCTGCATGCGCATGCCGGTGGCCAGGTTGCCGAGGCTCGGCCAGGCCGACGGCAGCATGTTGTGCAGGCGTCCGCGTATCGCCGCCGAAAGCCCTTCGTCATGGCGATGGCGCACCAATATGTTGGCCGGCGCCTGGCGCAGGAAGTCGCGCAGGGCGGTGCTGTCGCGGATGACGGGCAGCTTGAGGAAGTCGGCGTCGAAGACCAGCCGGGTCTCGGGCTGGTCGAAGCGCACCGGGGCGCCGAAGAACAGGCGGTAGTCGGTTCCGGTCGGCGGCGCGCTGCATTTGAAGTCGACCCAGCGGATCGGCAGGCGTCGCCCGACGAGCCAGCAGTTCAGGCCGTGGACGATGATCCAGAAGGTGCGGTAGGCAAAGGCCGAGCGCAGCGGGCCGGCATCGCGCAGGGTGACTTCGGCGAGCCCGTCCCTGACGATCAGTTCGCCATGCGGATCGTCGAGCACGACGCGCAGGAAGCGCAGGCTGCGCCGCAGCGCATGCTCGAGAGTCTCAGTCGTCAGCACCGCGTGGCACAAAAGGGCAAAGCTGCCTGAGCGCATCGGCCGTGCGCCTTCGCCGAAGAACTCGTCGTCCATGGACTCGGCCACCGCCCGCCAGAGCGCGCCATACTGCCGTGCCGAGATCGGTTCGGTGATCTCGGGCGGCAGCCCCAGCCGGGCCAGCAGCGGGGCAACGGGCACGTCATGGCGGCGAAGGCAGTCGAGCGTGTCGTCGACGAAACAGGGCGCGACCATCCGACGTTCCACCGCATCTGCTCCCGCGCTAGCGCTGACCCCGGTCGAAGGTCGCCGGCCCGACGCCGCGCTGGCGCAGGCTGTTCCGCGCCACCTTCTCCGTCGGCGTTCTCGGCAATGGCGTGTCGGTGATCTCGATGTAGCGCGGCACCATGTGACGGGGTGCGAGCTCCCTGAAATGGTCGAGCAGGTCGGCCGCCTCCACCGACGAGCCGGCGCGCCGCAGGGCCACCACCATGATGTCTTCTTCGGTGAATTCGGAAGGGATGCCGAAGGCAGCACTTTCCAGAATGTCGGGGTGTTTTTCGGCGACCGTCTCGACCTCGTAGGCGGAGATGTTTTCGCCGCGGCGGCGGATCGCCTCGTTCAGCCGATGCTTGAAATAGAGCCAGCCGTCCTTGTCCATGTAGCCGGCGTCGCCGGAATGGTACCAGAGGTTGCGCAGCGTCTGCACCGTCTTGGCCTCGGCCCTGTAATAGCCGGAAAACATGCTCCAGCTCTTGTTCGGGCGCGACACGATCTCGCCGACGCTGCCCGGCGGCAGCGGCCTGTCGGCCTCGTCGACGATCGCCACCTGCCAGTCCGGATGCGGCCGGCCGCAGGACCCGGGACGGGTCTCGTCCACCGTGTCCAGCGTCACGAAGCTGGTTTCGGTCTGGCCGTAGCCGGTGACGAGCCGCATGTCGAAGCGGCGTTCGAAGGCCTCGCGGTCCGGCACCATCGGAATGCACTGGCATACCCGGACCGGATTGTTGCGGTCGTTGTCGGAGGGCGCAGCACGCATCAGGATGACGGCCATCGCGCCGAGCAGATTGGTCGCTGTTGCGCCGCTGGCGCGGAGCTGGTCCCAGAACCTTGAGGCGCTGAAGCTTTCGACAAGCGTGGTTTTGGTGCCGTAGATCAAAGGCAGCAGCACGCCGAACATCTGGGCGTCGGTGTGAAACAAGGGCAGGGCCGAGAAGTAGCTGTCGCCTTGGGTGTAGCCGAGGTTGGCCGCCATCGCCGCCGCCCAGGCATAGCAGTGATGGTGCGACATCAATGCCCCCTTGGCCGGACCGGTCGTGCCCGAGGTGTAGAGGATCGCCATCGGGTCGGCGTAGTGGACGTCGACGAGGTCGAAACCCAGCTGCGGTGCCATGCAGTCGTCGAAGGCGACGATGCGGTCGATCCTGATGCCCGCCGCCCGCGCCTCGGCCGGGTCGGTGCCGACGAGGATCAGCGTCCGCAGGCTGGGCAGATTGTCCTGGACCTTGGCCAGCTCCGCCAGCGCGCCGGCGTCCGCTACCAGCACCTCGGCGCCGCAATTGTTCAGATTGTGGCAGAGCAGGTCGCCCTTCAGGCCGGGATTGGTCGGCACCTCGATCGCCCCCAGGCTCGCCGTCGCAAACCACAGCGCGACGAGTTCGAACGAGTTGGGCAACAGCATCGCCACGCGGTCCGACCTGACGACCCCCAATTGACGCAGGCCGCGCGCCAGCCGGCTCGACGCCAGCAGCATCTCCTCGAAGCTCGCGCTGCGCCCGCAGACGTCGATGAACGGCTTGCTGCCGAAGCGCTCGGCCTGCCGCAGCAGGATCCGCGGCAGCACCCGGTTCTCCAGTTCGTCGTCGCTTTTGCCGGGGATGTAAGCGGGGGAAAAGACGCTCGATGTCATGGCGCGTTCAGAACCTTTTTGCCCGGGCCTGCGCCTCGGCGGACATGAAGCCGCTGACCGTGGCCCTGGTCTCGAGCGCCATGGCGGCGGCGAGCGAGGAGTGGAAACCTTCGTTGATGGCGTGCTTGATGTCGGCGACAGCCTCTTCGGGCCGCGCGGCGATCGCCAGCGCCAGCGTCCTTGCCGCCTCGAGCAGCTCGGCCTCGGCAACGAGTTTCCAGGCGATGCCGACCTCGACCGCCCTGGCCGCATCGTGGCGTTCACCGAGGATCATCAATTCCTTGGCGATCTGCGGCCCGACCTGCTTGGTCAGAAGTGCTGTCACCCCGCCTGTCACGAACAGGCCGTAGCCGACCTCGGGGAAGAACCAGCGCGTGGTGTCGGCAAACAGCCGGAAGTCGCAATTGACCACCCATTCCAGCGCGCCGCCGACGCACCAGCCATGCACCGCGGCAATGACGATCTTGCGCGACTGCATGATCTGCAGCGTGATCTGCTGGATGGACTCGACCCAGGCCTCCGTCGCCGCTTCCGACGTCGTCTGCGCGTCGAGATCCTTGAGGTCGTCGCCAGAGCAGAAGGCGCGGCCTTCGCCATGCAGGATGACGACACGGGTGGCGGGCCTGGCCTCGGCTGCCGCCAGTGCTGACGAAAGCTCATTGACGAGATCGCCATTCATGGCGTTGAGCCGTTCCGGCCGGTTCAGCCTGATCCAGCTGATGACGCCGTCGTCGGTCGAAATGACTGCTCTGGTCATGATGGGGTCCTCATACGATCATCGGTTCGGCGTAGGAGCCCCAGACGTCTCTCAGCGCGCTGCAGATCTCGCCGAGCGTCGCGCGCGCCTTGACCAGCTCGATCGTCTTGGGCAGCAGGTTGATGTCGTCTGACTGGGCCTGATCGGCGAGTTCGGCCAGCAGCTGCTTGACCAGTCCGTTGTCCCTTTCGGTCCGCACCGCGTTGAGGCGGTCGATCTGCAACTGAGTGCACTGGTCGTCATAGGGATGGATGTGGACCTCGGCGGAACCGCTGGTCTCGTCGACATGCCGGTTGACGCCGACCGAGACCTTTTCGCCGCTGTCGATCTTCTTGAAGGTGGCATAGGCGGAATCGGCCAGCTTCTGCTGGAACCAGCCTTCCTCGACCAGCTTGATGGCGCCGCCGCGCTCCTTGACCTCGTCCAGCACCTTCCAGATTTCGGTCTCCATGTCATGCGTCAGGCGCTCGACGAAATAGGAGCCGCCGAGCGGATCGATCACCGACGTCACGTTGATTTCGTCGCGGATGATCTGCTGCGTCCGGATCGCCAGCTTCATCGCCTCCTCGGTCGGGATGGCGAAGGCCTCGTCGAGGCCATTGGTGTGCATGCTCTGGCAGCCGCCGAGCACCGCACCCAAAGCCTGGATCGCCGTGCGCATCAGGTTGTTGTGGTGTTCGACCTTGGTCAGGCTCATCGCCGCCGTCTGCACATGCACCCTGAGGCGCATCGATTCCGGCTTTTTGGCATGGAATTGCTCGGACATGATCCTGGCGTAGACCCGCCGGGCCGCCCTGAACTTGCAGATCTGTTCGAAGAAATCCTGGTGGCTGATGAAGAAGAACGACAGCCTGGGCGCGAAGTCGTCTATGTCCATGCCGGCGGCGATGACCTCCTCGCAATAAGCGATGGTGAAGGCCATGATGAAGGCGATCTCCTGCAGCGCGTTGCCGCCGACATCGGAGAGATGGTAGCCGCTGAGGCTGATCGGATTGAGCTTCGGCGTCGTCCTGGCGCTGTGCATGATCAGGTCGCGCAGCAGCCTGACGGCAGGCCGCACCGGATAGATCCATTCCTTCTGGGCGACATATTCCTTGAGCGGATCGGCCTGCAATGTGCCGGTCAGCTTGTGAAGGTCGTAGCCGCGCCTTTCCGCCACCGCGACGAACATCGCGTAGATCACCCAGGCCGAGGGGTTGATGGTCAGCGACACCGAGATCTTTTCGAGGTCGATGCCGTCGAAGAGGCGGTCGACGTCGTCGACGGTATCGATCGCCACGCCGACGCGCCCGACCTCGCCGAAGGCCATCGGATCGTCCGAATCGAGGCCGAGCAGCGTCGGCAGGTCGAAGTCGGTCGAAAGCCCGGTCTGGCCGGTCTGGATCATGTATTTGTAGCGCTGGTTGGTCGCCTCGGGATTGCCGAAACCGGCGACCTGCCGGATGGTCCAGGGGCGGCCGCGATACATCGTCGGATAGGCACCGCGGGTGAAGGGATAGGCGCCCGGAAATCCGAGATCGCTGGCCGGGATGCCGGCGACGTCGGCAGCGGTGTAGATCCGCTTCAACGGAATGCCGCACTCCGTCTCATATTCCGCCTTCTCCTCGGGCCTGCTTTTCAGCGTGGCCGCGAGTTCGTTGGCTTCCCACTCGGCCTGTTTTTCCCTGATCTCCTCGATCGCCTCGGCTGAGAACAGCTTCATGCCAGCACCTCATTGTCCCAACCCAGCAAAAGGCAGGCGGCGGCTGCCGGATCCATGGTCCGGTCAACCACCGCCTGAAGGTGGGCCTCGAGTTCGTCCGTGTCGCGTTTGAACCTGTCCTGGAAAAGCTGCCTGGCGGTGCCGAGGATCCGCATCCGGCCGATGCTGCGCTCGCGCTCATGCAGCTCGCCGCTGTCGCGGAGATGGTCCCAGTGCCTTGATATGGCGTCCTTCAGCTCATTGATCCGTTCGCCCGACAGCGAGCTGACCGGCAGGACGGGCGTCTGCCAGCCCGATCCGGGTCTTGCAGGTCCGAGGCTCATCATGCCGCGCAGGGCGGCGACGGTTGCCGATGCGTCGGGCCTGTCGCTCTTGCTGACGGCATGGATGTCGGCAATCTCGAGGATGCCGGCCTTGATCGCCTGGATGTCGTCGCCAAGTCCCGGCGCCGACAGCACCACGATGGTGTGGGCGGCGGTGACGACTTCGACCTCGTCCTGTCCGACGCCGACAGTTTCGATGATGATCGGCGAATAACCGGCGGCGTCGAGCACATCGACTGCCTGAAGCGTCGCGCGGGCGAGGCCGCCGAGATGTCCGCGCGTCGCCATGCTCCGCACGAAGGCCTGGCAGGACTGCGCCGCCTCGCTCATCCGCACCCGGTCGCCGAGGATCGCGCCGCCGGAAAACGGGCTGCTCGGATCGACGGCAACCACGCCGACCTTGTGCCCGTCTGCGGCAAAGGCCTTGATCAGGGCCGCGACAAGCGTCGACTTGCCGGCGCCGGGAACACCGGTGATGCCGAGCACATGGGCCTTGCCGCTGTGGCGGTAGATCTCGGCCAGCGCCTCGGCTGCTTCGGCATATCCTGCCTCAGCCCGGCTGATCATCCGGGCGACCGCCAGCACGCTGCCCTTGAGCACTTCGGGCACGAGGTCCGCCGAAGGCACATAGGCCGTTCGCCGGGCGGGCCGGGATGAGGCAAACGCCGTCATTTCAGGCCACGTTCGGCGATCAGCTTCCTGATCGTCGTGACGATCAGGTCGCCCCTGGCTTCCTGCGGCACGATGGCGTCGACGCCGCTGTCCGACAAAGCGGCATAGTCATGCTCGGGAATAACGCCGCCGGCGACGACGAAAATATGCTCGGCCTGCTTTTCCCGGAGGCAACGGCCGAGTTCCTGGAACAAAGGCAGGTGCGAGCCCGACAGCAGGCTGACGCCGATGACGTCGACATCCTCCTGGATCGCGGCAGTGACGACGTCCTTGGGCGATTTGTAGAGGCCGGTATAGACGACCTCCATGCCGGCCTCGCGCAGGATCCGGGCGACCACCTTGGCGCCCCGGTCATGGCCGTCGAGGCCGAGCTTGGCGACGAGCACCCGGATGGTGCCGGGCGAGTTGACGTCGATCTCCGCCCGGGCGGCGTCGCCCTGGCTGATGCTGTTCATGTCGGTCATGTCTGGAGTGCCTTTCACTCTGCGGCGATGCTGGAGCCGCCGGTGCCGGCGGCCAGCCCGGCTTCGATCGAGTCCGAAATGATGCTCAGGCCGAGGTCGAGTTCGGCCTCCGAGATCGTCAGGGGAGGGGCGATGCGGAACACGCCGCCCATGCCGGGAAGCTTGACGATGTTCATGCTGAGGCCGCGATTGAACGCCTCTGCAGCGATGCGCGCCCCGAGCTCATGGTCGGGTTCCCTGTCCTTGCCGTTCCTGACGATTTCGACCCCGAGCATCAGGCCGCGGCCGCGCACGTCGCCGACACAGTCATGGCGCTGCTTGAGCTGCGACAGGCCGTCGAACAGCCTGGCGCCGAGCTGCCGGGCGCGTTCGACCAGCTTTTCATCTTCGACGACGTCGAGCACGGCAAGGCCGACGGCTGCCGGCAACGGGTCGGAGACATGGGTGGTGTAGAACAGGAAGCCCTTGGCATAGGCCGCTTCCTCGATCTCCGCCGTGGTCATGACGGCCGAAAGCGGCAGGCCGGCGCCGATGGTCTTGGACAGGGTCAAAATGTCGGGGGTGACGCCGTCGCGCTGGAAGGCAAACATCGTTCCGGTCCGGCCGATGCCGGTCTGCGCCTCGTCGAGGATGAGCAGCATGCCGCGCTCGTGGCATTTCTGCTTGAGCGCGGCGAGATACCCCTCGGGCAGTTCCAGCATGCCGCCGCTCGACAGGATCGGCTCGGCGACGAAGGCCGCCAGGCTCCCCGTCGACTGGCTGTCCACCAGGGTGAAGGCGTCGTCGAGCTCGCTGCGCCAGTCGAGGCTGCCGTCGGCATGCCGGAAGCGCGGGCGAAAGCTGTTCGGCGCCGGTATGGCGATCGATCCGACGGCGGCAGGGCCATATCCCTTGCGGCCGGCGCTGTAGGTCGCCGAGGCCGCGACACCGGTCATGCCGTGCCAGCTCTTGGAGAAGGCGACGATCTCGTGTTTGCCGGTGACCAGCTTGGCCATGCGGATGGCGGCTTCGTTGGATTCGGCGCCCGTCGACAGCAATAGCGCCCTGTCGAGACCGGGCGCCAGCCCGGCCAGGCGCTCGGCGAGATCGACGACCGGGCGGGACAGCATGCCGCTGAACAGATGCGCGACCTTTTCGACCTGTCGGGCGACTGTCGAGACGATCCTCGGATGGGCATGGCCGAGCAGGGCGCTCATCTGGCCGGAGGTGAAGTCGAGGATCGGCCTGTCGTCGGCGTCATAGACGAACGAGCCGGCAGCACGCTCGATGATCGCCGGCTCGAAGCTGCCGCCATAGCGGATCAGATGCTTCCGCGCCGAAGCCCAAAACGCCTGATCCCGGTTGTTCGACATGTCTCACCCCTTTGATGATGCTCGGTCGAACGATAGGGATTGGCGCTTGTGCAGTAAAATTGATAATATTAGGATTCAGATATAAGGGGATTTGATATGCAGGCGCCGCTCGACCTGAGATTGGTGACGACCTTCGTCCGCGCCGCCCAACTGGGCACGCTGAGCGCTACCGCGGTGCAGGTCGGGCGGACGCAGTCGGCGGTGACGATGCAGATCCAGCGGCTGGAAGAGGTGCTCGGCCAGAGCCTGTTTCACCGCCGGGGCAGCGGCGTCAGCCTGACGGCCAGCGGCGCCCGTTTCCTCGCCTATGCCGAACGCATCCTCAAGCTGCAGGACGACGCGGTTTCGGCCCTTTCGGACAAGGGCCTGCACGGCTCGATCATCTTCGGCAGCCCGGAGGACTATCTGATCGCCTTCTTCCCGGCGATCCTGAAGACCTTCGGCAGCCTCTATCCCGATGTCGAGATCAAGGTCGTCTCGGCGCCGACGGTCGAATTGCGCGGGCTGCTGCACCAGCGCCAGCTCGACCTGGCGCTGGTCTCGACGCCGAATGCGAGTGATTCCCCAGACGTCGTGCGCCCCGAGCCGCTGGTCTGGGTCGGCAGCCGGCCGACGCTGGAACAGCATGAATTCGGGGAAATCATCCCGATGGCGCTGCCGGCCTCCAATGCGATGGATCACCGCGCTGCCTGCGATGCCATGGCCCATGCCGGCCTGCGCTACAAGATCTCCTATGCCAGCAACAGCCTGGCCGGCCTGATCGCGGTTGCCCGCTCGGGCCTGGCGATCAGCGTCATGACCAAGGAGGCGGTGCCGTCCGACCTCCACATCCTCAACGCGCCGCTGCCGCCGCTCTCAAGCCTCGGCATGCTGATCGCCTATGGCGACACCGAACGCTCGCCGGCCGTCGAGGCGTTTGCCAATCATATCCGGCAGGTTCTGCCGACGCTGTGAGGTGCAGCTTTGTCGAGGATGCGACTGCCGCGCGCACGAGGCCGGTCGGCAACCTTGCGAACTGAGGTGATTTCGAGCGATTTGCGAAAATTGTGGCTGGGGCGCCAGGATTCGAACCTGGGAATGTCGGTACCAAAAACCGATGCCTTACCGCTTGGCGACGCCCCAACACGCTTCAGCCGCAAATGCGCCGCAGCGAGTCAATCGACAGCCGCCTTATATGCAGCGCGCGGCAAAAGCACAATCGTAGCCTTGCTGCTTTCCGCATCATCTTGCGGCAGCTCGCGTCAGGTTTGAGCGGCTACGGGGGCCGGTCGCTTTAGGCTCGTATCGACCGAATCGCATGCGCCGACGTGTCGATGATTGCCGAGCCTCTGCAACGCTGCCCCCTCGGAGCGATGGCGGTCATTCGCCCCAGACGGCGAGCTCGTTTCCGGCCGGATCGACGAAATGGAATCGCCGGCCACCGGGGAAGGAGAAGATCGGCTTGACGATCGTGCCGCCGGCCTCTTCGACCGCGGCAAGGCTGTCTTCCAATGCCTCGGAATAGAGTACAGGCAGCGGTTTTGCCGGGACTTCGGCCTGGAAACCGCCGTCGAGGCCTTCCGCGAAGGCTGAATAATCGGGGCCGTAGTCGGTGAATGTCCAGCCGAAAGCCGCGCTGTAGAAGGACTTCACATGGTCGAGCGTGCCGCCAACCGCCGCCATTTCGATGTAGTCGAGCTTGCCGGTCTTGCGCATGGTCGTCTCCGATATTCGTTCTTGATATGTTCTATATGAGGCAAGGGGTGGCCGCAAGGGTGTCGCAGTCCCGGTTCATTAATCGATTGTAGGACATTCCGTGGCGGAACAGTGCCTTGCCTTTTGCAGTGCAGCATCCTATCGCTCCCCGCAGAAGCAGGCGGCGGCCACCGCCCGGCTCCACACTCAGTCGGCGAGGAGAAGGCATGACCAAGTGGGTTTACAGTTTTGGCGACGGTGCAGCGGAGGGACGGTCCAGCGACCGCGACCTGCTCGGCGGCAAGGGGGCGAATCTCGCCGAGATGTGCAGTCTCGGCCTGCCGGTGCCGCCCGGTTTCACCATCACCACGGCAGCCTGCAACTGGTTTTATGCCAATGGCCGCGCCTATCCCGCGACGCTCGAAGCCGACGTCCGCGCCGCCCTCGAGACTGTCGGCGCCATCACCGGCCGCCGTTTCGGCGATCCGGAAAAGCTGCTGCTCGTCTCGGTGCGCTCGGGCGCCCGGGCCTCGATGCCGGGCATGATGGACACAGTGCTCAATCTCGGCCTCAACGACGTCACCGTCGAGGCGCTGGCGGCGGATGCCGGCGACGCACGTTTTGCCTATGACAGCTACCGCCGCTTCATCACCATGTATTCCGACGTGGTGCTGGGTCTCGATCATGAAGTCTTCGAGGAACTGCTCGAAGACGAAAAGGGCCGTCTCGGCTATGAGCTCGACACCGAGTTCACCGCGCCGCAGTGGCAGGACGTCATCAAGCTCTACAAGGCCAAGGTCGAGGAAGAGCTCGGCCGCGCCTTCCCGCAGGATCCGCACGAGCAGCTTTGGGGCGCCATCGGTGCGGTGTTCCAGAGCTGGATGAACCACCGCGCCATCACCTATCGCCGCCTGCACGACATTCCCGAGAGCTGGGGCACGGCGGTCAACGTCCAGGCCATGGTGTTCGGCAATATGGGCGAGACCTCGGCGACGGGGGTCGCCTTCACGCGCAACCCCTCGACCGGCGAGAAGATGCTCTATGGCGAGTTCCTGGTGAACGCCCAGGGCGAGGACGTCGTTGCCGGCATCCGCACGCCGCAGAACATCACCGAAGCCGCGCGCATCGCCGCCGGCTCCGACAAGCCCTCGCTGCAGAAGCTGATGCCGGAGGCGTTCAACACCTTCGTTGCGATCTCCAATCGCCTCGAACAGCATTACCGCGACATGCAGGACCTCGAATTCACCATCGAGCGCGGCAAGCTGTGGATGCTGCAGACCCGTTCGGGCAAGCGCACCGCCAAGGCTGCCCTCAAGATCGCCGCCGAGATGGCCGGCGAAGGGCTGATATCGAAGGAAGAGGCGATCTGCCGGATCGATCCGTCGGCGCTCGACCAGCTGCTGCACCCGACCATCGACCCCAAGGCGCAGCGCGAAGTCATCGCCGTCGGCCTGCCGGCCTCGCCGGGGGCTGCCACCGGCGAGATCGTGTTCTCCTCCGACGAGGCTGAAGAGCTGAAGTCGGCGGGGCGCAAGGTCATCCTGGTGCGCATCGAGACCAGCCCCGAGGACATTCACGGCATGCATGCCTCGGAAGGCATCCTGACGACGCGCGGCGGCATGACCAGCCACGCGGCGGTGGTTGCCCGCGGCATGGGCAAGCCCTGCGTTTCCGGCGCCGGTTCGCTGCGCGTCGACTATCGCGCCGGCACGCTGGTTGCCATGGGCCACACCTTCCGCAAGGGCGACATCATCACCATCGACGGCTCCAACGGCCAGGTGCTGAAGGGCTCGGTGCCGATGCTGCAACCGGAACTGTCGGGCGATTTCGCCGCCATCATGGAATGGGCCGATGCGGCGCGCCGCATGAAGGTGCGCACCAATGCCGAAACGCCGGCCGATGCGCGCATGGCGCGCTCCTTCGGCGCCGAAGGCATCGGCCTGTGCCGCACCGAGCACATGTTCTTCGACGGCGACCGCATCGTTGCGATGCGCGAGATGATTCTCGCCGACACCGAAAAGGACAGGCGCACGGCTCTTGCCAAGCTGTTGCCGATGCAGCGTTCGGACTTCCTCGAACTGTTCGAGATCATGGCCGGCCTGCCGGTGACGATCCGCCTGCTCGACCCGCCGCTGCACGAGTTCCTGCCCAAGACCGAAGAAGAGATCGCCGAGGTCGCAACCGCGATGAATGTCTCGGCCGACAAGCTGCGCCAGCGCACCGAGGCGCTGCACGAGTTCAACCCGATGCTCGGCCATCGCGGCTGCCGTCTCGCCGTCTCCTATCCTGAAATCGCCGAGATGCAGGCGCGCGCCATCTTCGAGGCGGCTGTCGAGGCCGGCAAGAAGACCGGCAGCCCGGTCGTTCCCGAGATCATGGTGCCGCTGGTCGGCCTGATGAAGGAGCTCGATTACGTCAAGGCGCGCATCGACCAGGTCGCCCAGAGCGTGATGCAGGAAACGGGCGTCAATATCGATTATCTCGTCGGCACGATGATCGAGCTGCCGCGCGCGGCCATTCGCGCCCATGTCATTGCCGAGGCGGCCGAATTCTTCTCCTTCGGCACCAACGATCTGACGCAGACGACCTTCGGCATCTCGCGTGACGATGCCGCGTCCTTCCTCGAGACCTATCGCCAGAAGGGCATCATCGAGCAGGACCCGTTCGTTTCGCTCGACGTCGACGGTGTCGGCGAACTGGTCAAGATCGCCGCCGAAAAGGGCAGGGCGACGCGGCCGGAAATCAAGCTCGGCATCTGCGGCGAGCATGGCGGCGACCCGGCCTCGATCCATTTCTGCGAAAGCGTCGGGCTGGACTATGTCTCCTGCTCGCCGTTCCGCGTGCCGATCGCCAGGCTTGCCGCCGCGCAGTCGGCGGTCAAGGCGCAGCGCTAGGGCGAAAACGTAGACAGTTATGCCCATTTCAAATTGGGCATAACCGACGGCATCAGGTAGTTTCGCGAAGCAGGCGGTCGAAAAAAAAACCTACACAAGCAACTCGTGTGGGGTATCGGCTTTTCCAGGGACCTCCGCCAAATGGCCGCCACGGTCATCATCGCGCCAAGATTGGGGTGCCAGTGGCCGCGATTCCAGACTGCATTTCCCGGAAATTCGCATGCGCATGCTCGGCAGGTTTTTGATTGGCGTTGGTTTTGCGGCGCTGATGGGGTCTTCAGCTTGGGCCACACTTCTCGAACCGCGTTTGCATCTCAGGCCTTCCACCGAAGCCACTCCCCGCGTGGCGCTGACGCTCGACGCCTGCGGCGGCAAGACCGATGCCCGCATCCTCTCGGCACTCGTCGACAACAGGATACCGGCGACGATCTTCGTCACCGGCAAGTGGCTGAAGCGCAACGCCGAGGCGCTCGCCGTCATGCGGGCGCATCCCGAGCTGTTCGAGCTGGAAAATCACGGCGCCGAGCATGTGCCGGCGGTCGACACGCCACACAGCATCTATGGGCTGAAGAGCGCCGGCAGCAGCGAGGCCGTGCAGGCAGAGGTCGTGGCCGGCGCTCTGGCCCTGACCGAGCGCGGCGGGCCGGCGCCGAAATGGTTCCGCGGCGCTACCGCGCAATACAGCAAGAGCTCGATCGCACTGATCCGCAGCCTCGGCTTCAGGATCGCCGGCTATTCGATCAATGGCGACGGCGGCTCGTTGCTCGGTGCGCGCGAAACCGAGCGCCGCGTGTCAGCTGCCAGGGATGGCGACGTCATCATCGCCCACATCAACCAGCCTACCCACGCGGCAGGCGGCGGGCTGGTCAAGGGCCTGCTGGCGCTGAAGGCAAAGGGCTACACCTTCGTCCGGCTGGACGATGTCGAAGATGACGGTACCGACGACACGACGAACTGATGCCGTCGCGCCGCCGCTTCACGCTGCGGCGCGGAAAGCCTCGACCACGCCGACATAGGCTTCGGCGAGTTTTGCCAATGGACTGTTGCTGCGGCTGGCCGATTCGACCTTGAGCTTGCCGCCGGTGACAGGCAGCGACAGCAGCAGGAACTGGCGCCTGGCGCCGTCGCCGATCGATGCCGCCGCGACATGCCTGTCCTCGCCGGCCTCGTCGAGACGCATCTTGAACAGCAGGATGCCGCCGACGGCCTCGAGCGCATCGTCCACCATCACGGCGAATTCCGATTCCGAGACGCTGCCTGGAGCGATCGAGGGGGCGGCGATGTTTGCCGGTCCGGCATCCTCCGGCGCTTGCGCGGTCAGCTCCTCGGGGCCAAGCACGACGGGCGCAGCTTCCTCGGCGGCCGGCGCTTCCGCCTCAACTTCGGTTTCGTCTGATGTTTCCGCCGCAAGCTCAGGCGCTACCGCAGCCTCGGGAACCACGGCAGCTTCGGTGGACAGCTCCTCCGCCGAAAGCTCGACATCGGCCGCAGCTTCCGCGACCGATTCGGATGCAGCCTCGTCGCCGGCCGAAATCTCTTCGTTTGCGATAAGCTCCGGGGCTGCGATCAGCTCCGGCTGAACCGTTTCGGCAACATTGTCCAGTTGAGCCTCTGGCTCCTGCGATGACGCTTCGTGCTGCGGCAGGCCTTCGTCTTCCGCGCGGGGATGCGTATCCATGTGATGCCTCACAATATCTTACCAATCCCGCCAGCCGGTAACAAAGGTTAACCGGGACCGTGGCCGCAATATGGCCGCTGGATTTGCCGGCTTGGCTTTCCCCTTGGTCAGACTGGACAATCCGGCCATTGCGCCCAGAATGGCCTGATAAGATCTGGGAGGATCCACATGCTCGGACTGATGCAGGAGTGGCCGCTTTTGTGCCACAAGATCATTGACCACGCCGCACGGCAGCATCCCAACCGGGAGATCGTGTCGCGCTCGATCGAGGGGCCGATCGTTCGCACAAATTTTGCCGAGCTGCGCGCGCGCTCGCTCAAGGTGGCGCAACGGCTGGAGCGTGACGGCTACAAGCTCGGCGACCGTATCGCCACGCTGGCCTGGAACTCGGCGCGGCACATGGAGGCCTGGTACGGCATCATGGGCATCGGCGCCGTCTATCACACGCTCAATCCCAGGCTTTTCCCCGAGCAGCTCGTCTGGATCATGAACCATGCCCAGGACCAGGCGCTGTTCGTCGACCTGACCTTCATGCCGCTGGTCGAAAAGATCGCGCCGCAGGTCGCGTCGCTGCAGCGGATCATCGTCCTGACCGATGCCGCCCATCTGCCGCCGACGGCGCTGCCCAATGTCATAGCTTATGAGGAGTGGCTGGCCGAAGCCGACGGTGACTTTGCCTGGAAGGCGCTCGACGAACATGCGGCGGCCGGCATGTGCTACACCTCGGGCACGACGGGCGATCCCAAGGGCGTCGTCTACAGCCACCGCTCCAACGTGCTGCATGCGATGATCGCCGTGATGCCTGACGCCATGGGCATTTCGGTGCGCGACGTCGTCCTTCCGGTGGTGCCGATGTTCCATGCCAATGCCTGGGGGCTGGCCCAGAGCGTGCCGATAGTCGGCGCCAAGCTGGTCATGCCCGGGGGCAAGATGGACGGCGCCTCGATCTACGAACTGCTCGACACCGAACGTGTCACCTTCACCGCGGCCGTGCCGACCGTCTGGCTGATGCTGCTGCAGCACCTCGAGGAAACCGGCAAGAAGCTGCCGCATCTCAACAAGGTGGTGATCGGCGGCTCGGCCTGCCCGCGCATGGTGACGGAGAAGTTCGAGCGCAATTACGGCGTCGAGGTCATCCACGCCTGGGGCATGACCGAGATGTCGCCACTCGGCACGCTCTGCACCATCAAGCCCGAATATGACGAGCTCGAAGGCGATGACAGGCTGAACCTGCAGCAGAAGCAGGGCTACACGCCTTTCGGCGTCGAGATGAAGATCACCGACGACGACAACAACGAGCTGCCCTGGGATGGCAAGACCTTCGGCCGGCTGAAGGTGCGCGGTCCTGCGGTATCCGGCTCCTATTTTGGCGGCGCCAGCGCCGAGCAGTTCGACGCCGACGAATGGTTCGACACCGGCGACGTCGCCCATGTCGATGAACATGGCTACATGCAGATCACCGACCGCTCCAAGGACGTGATCAAGTCGGGCGGCGAGTGGATTTCTTCGATCGAACTCGAAAACCTGGCGGTCGGACATCCCGACGTTCAGGAGGCAGCGGTGATCGGGGTCAAGCACTCGCGCTGGGAAGAGCGTCCGCTGATGGTGATCGTGTGCAAAAAGGGCAAGGAGCCTGATAAAGCCGACATATTGGCGTTCCTCGACGGCAAGGTCGCCAAGTGGTGGATGCCCGACGACGTCGCTTTCGTCGACGAAATCCCCCATACCGCGACCGGCAAGATCCTGAAGACGGCGCTGCGCGATAAATTCAGGGACTATCGCCTGCCGACGGACACTGCGGCATAGACAAGTTCATGTGCGGGAAGGGGGCACGAGCCGCCTTTCCGCTTCAACCGCAGCCGGAAACCTTCTAGTTTGACCAGGCAGCGACGTCTGCCGTGGGGACGGCAGTGCTGCCATATAGACTGGGTGGGTAACGGGGTTCCATGGCTGAGTTCCAGACGAGATATCATGAGGTGCGCACCACGCGTTCGGCCGGTCTGTCCAGGGGCATGGCATCGTTTGCGGCGGTGCTGCTGGTCACGGTGGTTCTCGGCCATCGCCGCGGCCTCGTCGACACCACGGCGTTCTTCTGGGTGCTCGGCATCGTCGCACTGCTTGCCGCTTTTGCCCTGCTTTTGTCGGGTCTTGCCTTTTCGCGGCTGTGGAAGTTCGGCGATCGCGGCGGCCACGATTTGACCTTCGGTGCCCTGCTGGCGTTGGTGGTGCTGGCGCCGTTCGGTTTCGTCGCCTACCAGATCGCCACCTTGCCGATGCTGCGCGACATCTCGACCGATGTCGAAGACCCGCCGGCGCTGATGGCGGCGGTCTCGCTCAGAACGTCAGCCATGAACAGGCTCGAAATCCCGACCGCAGGCGAGCGCACCCTGCAGACCCAGTCCTATCCGCTGGTTGCCGGCCGGCGCTACGACCTGTCGCTCGACCAGGTGTTGCAGAGTGTCTCGGCCGTGCTCGCCCGCCAGGGCTGGGAGGTCGTCGTGCCGCCGCCGGCCGCCGACAAGGCCACTGGTGAAGTCGACATCGAAGCTGTGGCACGGACCTTCGTCCTCGCCTTGCCCTCCGACGTGGCCATCCGGATGGTCGATGACGGCGATTCGACCTTTGTCGACATGCGCTCAGCCTCGCGCTACGGCCGCCACGACCTCGGCGAAAACGCCGCGCGGATCACGGCTTTCCTGGCCGAGCTCGACCAGGAAATAGCCAACCAGGCCGGAACCGCGACGACGGCGACGCCCGAACAATAGGCCTGGCAGGCACGATCGATTTATTCTGGCCAGATGTTCTTCAGGCTGGGGAATAGAGACTGTCGATCGCCGGTGCCTCGTTGCTGACGGCCTGGCCGCGGCCGACGAGATCTTCGAGATGCGCGAGCACCGAAAGCCCGGCCGCGCCATGGAGGCTGGGATCGGTGTTGCGATAGATGGCGCGCACGATGTCGGGGATCGAGCTGTCGCCGGCAGCGAGGCGTTCGAGGATCGCGGCTTCGCGCATCTGACGGTGGGCTTTCAGCCCGCGCACGAATGTCTGCGGCGAGGCGACCGGGCCGCCATGACCGGGCAGATAGGTTGCGTCGTCGCGTTCGATCAGCTTGTCGAGCGACGCCATGTAATCCGACATCGCACCATCAGGCGGCGCCACGATCGAGGTCGACCAGGCCATGACATGGTCGGCCGAAAACAGGATGCCGCTGCCGTCGAGCGCAAAAGCGGCGTGATTCGCCGCATGGCCAGGCGTCAGTACCGTTCGCATGCGCCAGCCGTCGCCATCGACGAGCTGGCCGTCGGCGACAATGACGTCGGGGACGAAGTCGGTGTCGCTGCTGGCATCGAGCGGCGCCACTTCGCCGATACGCAGCGGACGCGCCGAGCGGTGCGGCCCCTCGGCAACCGTCATCGCACCGGTCGCAGCCTTCAGCCGGGCCGCCAGCGGCGAGTGATCGCGATGGGTATGGCTGACGAAGATATGGCTGACCGGGCGGCCGGCAATGGCTGAAAGCAGCGCCTCGAGATGCGCGTCGTCATTGGGCCCGGGATCGAGCACGGCAAGCGTGTCGGTGCCGATGATGTAGCTGTTGGTGCCATGGAAGGTGAAGGCGCTTGGGTTGTTGGCGGTGAGCCGCATGACGCTGTCGGCAACAGTGACAGGCTGGCCGTAGGCAGGGTCGAAGCGTGTGTCGAAATCGAGAGACATGACCGGCCGATATCTGTGGGTTCGAGGTGCCCTGGGCAAATTCGTTTGCCGCTTAGCATGGAAGACAATATAGGGAAAACCATGACTACAGCGCCGCGCGTTGAGGCGCAAAGGACGCTGTAGCAGTTTTGAATCGGTGCATGATCCCCAGCGAAAATCGAGTTCGATTTTCAGGGGCATGCAAGGCGTGCCTCGGCGCGCATACCACAAGGGGATTTACATGGCCGCTGCATCCAGTTCCACAGCACTCATCTCGGCGGCATTGCCCGAAAAGGGCGCGACGCGCCTGGCGACCCAGCTGTTGCTGGCCGTTGCAGGTTCGCTGCTGCTCATCGCTTCGGCCAAGACCAAGGTCGTGCTCGGACCGGTCGACATGTCGCTGCAGACGCTGGCCGTGCTCGGCATCGGCGCGGCCTATGGCCTGCGCCTCGGCGTGGCGACGCTGATGCTCTACATGGCGCAGGGCGCGATGGGTTATCCGGTGTTCCAGAGCACGCCTGAAAAGGGCATCGGTCTTGCCTACATGCTTGGTTCGACCGGCGGCTACCTGCTCGGCTTCGTCGCCATGGCGGCGATCGTCGGCTGGGCCGTCGACCGTGGCTGGGGCCGCAGCATCGTCAAGATGCTCGGCGCAATGCTGGTCGCCGAGGTCGTCATGATGGCGCTCGGCTTCTCCTGGCTGTCGCTGCTGATCGGCGTGGAAAAGTCCTGGCAGTTCGGCGTCGTGCCGTTCATCGTGCCCGACCTGATCAAGGTGGCGCTGGCTGCCGCCGCCGTTCCGGCGATCTGGGCGCTGCTGCCCAAGAAGGCCTGATCGCCTCCACAGGCATCTGATCTGCCGGGCGGTGGATTTGCTTGGCGATGGATTGACGGGCGATGGATTGACGGGCGATGGATTAATGGACGCCCCGGCCTTAGAAAGGCCGGGGCGTTTTGCATTTGAAGAGCAGTGAATTCATGACCGTTCTCGTCACCGGCACGGCCGGCTTCATCGGTTTCCACGTCGCCCGCCGCCTTCTGGCCGATGGGCACGAGGTCGTCGGCTTCGACAGCGTCACCGACTATTACGACACGTCGCTGAAGGCAGCACGGCTGGAGCTTCTGGCTGAACATGGCGATTTCCGCTTCATCCAGGCCGATCTGGCCGATGCGGCGGCGGTGAAGTCCGCTTTCGAATGCCGGCCCGAGATCGTCATCAACCTCGCCGCACAGGCCGGCGTGCGTTATTCGCTCGACAATCCGCAAGCCTATGTCGATGCCAATGTCACCGGCTTTCTGAACATCCTCGAGAACTGCCGAGCAACGCAGCCGAAACACCTGATCTATGCCTCGTCGAGTTCGGTCTATGGCGGCAACAAGAAGCAGCCCTATTCGCCGCGCGACGGCGTCGACCACCCGGTCAGCCTTTACGCCGCCACCAAGAAGGCCAATGAGCTGATGGCGCATACCTACAGCCATCTGTTCGGCGTGCCGGCAACGGGCCTGCGCTTCTTCACCGTCTATGGGCCATGGGGCCGGCCCGACATGGCCTATTACAAGTTCACCAGGGCGATCTTCGCCGGCGACACCATCGACATCTACAACAATGGCGATATGTACCGCGACTTCACCTATATCGACGACATCGTCGAAGGCATCGTGCGCCTGATCGACCTGCCGCCCATTCCCGACCCTGACTATGACATTTCAGCCGGCGGGGCATCGGGCAGCTGGGCGCCGCATCGGGTCATGAACATCGGCAACCGTCGCAAGGAACATCTGATGGAGATGATCCGCATCCTCGAACGGGCGACGGGCCGCGAGGCAGTGAAGAACTTCATGCCGCTGCAGCCCGGTGATGTGCTCAGCACCTGGGCCGATGTCAGCGACCTCGAAAACCTGATCGGCGAGCTGCCGCACACGCCAATCGAAGAGGGACTTGTCCGCTTCGTCGACTGGTACGGCCGATACTACCGCGTCCAGTAAAGGGGCGGGCCGTCAATCAAACGTCTCCTCGCCGAGGCTTCACCGACCTCGCCAAGAAGATCGATGGTGTCAGCGGCACGCCTAACTGTATGGCCATGCTGGCCTAAGATCGCAAATATCCGTCCAAGGGGCCGTCTGCAGCGTGATGGGAAAGGCGTTCAACGTCTTTTTTGCTGCTGGCAAAATGGGGCGCAATCGTTGTCGCGTCATTCCTGCTTCATGGCGCCGCGTTCATGACCGATTCCCCTGTCCTTGTTCTTCTATTGTTTCTGTCTGCTTGGATTGTTTGGCGCCTGCTTTTCCGAAGGGCAGGCGCTGACCCGTTGCCTCGCGCCGGCAGAGCTGACGAGCATCGATAGCGTCGCTCTCCGGTGGCGCGCGAGCGAGCGAAACGCCGTCTTTCGGCCTCGTCCAGGCGTTCCAGTCCGCTTCGCCACCTTCCTGAACTGGGGCCTGCTTTGTTGTCCAGAACCGCGATCAGAAGTGATAATTCACCCCAAGCCGTGCGGTGTGGAATCTGAAGTCGCCGTGGAAGCCGTCGCCGTTGCCCTCGCCAAAGCGGGCTTTTCCAAGGTCGACGAACAGATACTCAGCCTTGGCTGACCACTTGTCGTTGAATGCCCATTCGAGGCCGCCGCCGGCCGTCCATCCGGCTTTGGTGTCGCTGCCGCACCAATAGTCGCCGGGACACTGTTCGTTCAAATCGCCGCTGACGCGACCAACTGCGATACCGGCGGAAACAAAGGGCAGGACGGGCCCGACGGCATATCCCAGACGTGCTCTCAACGTGGCCGACCAATCCACCTTGAAGGTGCAGATATCTTCGCTGCCGCCGCAATACCAATCGTCGCCGCCGTCGCCCGACCCCGATATGCTCGCCCCTGAAACGTCACCTTCCAGGCCCAGGACGAGATTGCCCAACTGTCTGTTGTAACCGAGCGTCAGTCCGCCAGCCGCGCCGGAGATGTGAACTCCGTCTGCTGCATACTCACCATCAATGGCTTTTGCAGTGCCCGATCCATATCCGACCACGCCGCCCAGGTAGATCCCGGACCAGTCCACGGCGGAGTTGCTTTCGCCGGCGTGTGCCAGACCGGGACTCGCCAAGCTCGCGCTCAACAGCAGCGCAAAAAGAGTCGATGTGTTGATAAGAGGGAAGCTGGAGGTCATCGATCGGTGCCCTGGTTGCAAGCTCTGGTCGAGCGAACAGGGCAGCGTTCGCGTTATGCGTCAGTAGCTATCACGGGCCGCGACACAAGGCAAGCTGGCCGTCCGCCACCGCAGCGACTCATGATATTGTCAGACATTCCTCCCGCCCCACTGCCGAAAGGTGGCGGGGCCTTTTTGCGTCCTGGCGGCACCTGACAACGTTCAACGATGGTGGCTGGCAGTCGGCTCGGAGGTATGCTGATGTGGGCAGGGCGCAAGTTTGCAATCGGCGACATTGCAGACGTCTTCAATTGACGCGCTGCCGGTTTGGAGTTTGATCGGATGCAAGTCGACGATTTGTTTCATCTCGGCGGCATCTTCTTTGAAAAGATCATCCAGGCCATTTATTCAGATCGGCTTCGGCTTGGTGATGTTGTCGATGCCGGAGTCATGGTCTCCACACCTTTCCCATCTCGGAACTGGTCGGGCGTAATGGCCAGGTGATCGCCTACGAACCTATCCGCCGTCTTGCCTAGTGCCTTTGGCGAAAGACCTTGAGCATGCGCCAGGTCAAGATTGTGAACGCGGCACTTTCGGACCGTTCAGGGAAAGCAAGCTTCAATCTGGTCCAGGGGCTCGAAAATGCCTGGCTCTGTTCAGGCGTTGTCCGGATTGCCGCTTCCATTGTGATCAAGAACGCCAAAATCTTGCGACTTCGCTCCGGCGGTTGCCTCCATGAAGCCTTCTGCGGCCAATCCTCGACGCAGCAACTCGCGCACCGCGGAAGCCCGGCTCGGCATTCTTCGTTGGAAACGGAAGTCCTCGACAGCCGCCAGTTCCTCGGCATTGAGCATAATCTGCAGGCGTTCGCCTCTCTCAAGCTCCGGCATCGACACCACCATCTTTCGGCATAAATGTGCTGAATGAGTAAGTGCATAAAATATGGTTCTTGGCACAAACGTAGTCAAGACTGCCATGGTCTAAACCTGCTCAGCATTTTCATTTGGCGTCCAACCCTAGTTCTGCCCTCACCACCCTTTTGCCGTAATCTACTAACTATATGATTTTATTAATTTATTTTTGGATTTCTCTTGCCGGAAGCTCGTCTGCCAGCAATAATCGGGCTTCAAAAGGAACAATCCAGATGCGCCTGCTATCCCGAGATTTGATGAACAGCATATCGGCGGCCGTCGCAGCCGCCAGATCCTCCAGCCCGATCAACGTCGTCGAGATCGCGCAGACGGTTCAGAGCGAGAACCCACAGGAGAATGTGGCCTTCGAGGATATCTTGAGTTACGTCCTCGATGTCGCGCAGTGCACCGGAGAGCCGCTATTGTTCGAGCGGCAGCACAGCACACCCGAAGGGGCTCACATGAACGGTGCCGGTGTAATCGACAGGTGATATCCCGACTTTCGTGTGCGCGCCGGGACGCTTCTGGCTTTGCCAAGACCTGGGGCCTGCCGGTCACCCGCACCACAGGGCTGCCTGACCTTTGGCCGCCGCATGATCACATCACCCTTGGCCAGCAACAGGCCCTCGGCCAGCCTGATGCGGACCAACGGCAGGCGGTCTGAGCTCTTGTCCCGCCGGCCTGTGTCCTTGATGCTCAGCCGCATGATCGGCATGCCCTGTCCGAGGACAAATTTCGCGCCAAGATCACCTGCCCGACCGTGCGGGGGAATTGCATTCCAGAAGATGTGGAACATGGGCAAAAACTGACTGTGCAGGCGGTGGTTTTTGGTCGTGTCCTGCTTGCGACACTGCTAATTTGTGCGACACTGCAGCCAATCGGTCGTTTCGGCACTCAAACCGCGGCCATGGAACGATTTCCGAAGGCTTTTCAATGCTTGCCAGACTGACTCACCTGGACCGTCTCGAGGCGGAGGCGATCCACATTTTCCGTGAGGTCGCTGCCACTTTCACCAAGCCCGTGATGCTCTATTCCGTCGGCAAGGATTCCTCGGTCCTGCTGCATCTGGCGATGAAGGCCTTCTATCCTGCCAAGCCGCCATTCCCGTTCCTGCATGTCGACACGACGTGGAAGTTCCGCGAGATGATCGAGTTCCGCGACGCGATGGCGCGCGAGCTCGGCTTCGACCTCCTGGTCCATGTCAATCCGGACGGCGTCCGCGACAACATCAACCCGTTCGATCACGGCTCGAACACCCACACCCATGTGATGAAGACTGTCGGCCTGCGCCAGGCGCTCGACAAATACGGCTTCGACGCCGCCTTCGGCGGCGCCCGCCGCGACGAGGAGAAGTCGCGCGCCAAGGAGCGCATCTTCTCCTTCCGCAATGCCCAGCATGCCTGGGACCCGAAGAACCAGCGTCCGGAAATGTGGAAGATCTTCAACACCCGCGTCGCCCAGGGTGAATCGATCCGCGTCTTCCCGCTCTCCAACTGGACCGAGCTCGATATCTGGCAGTACATCCTGCAGGAAAACATCCCGATCGTGCCGCTCTATTTCGCCAAGCACAGGCCGGTGGTCGAGCGTGACGGCATGCTGATCCTGCGCGACGACGACCGCATGAAGCTCAGGCCGGGCGAGGTGGTCGAAAACAAGCTCGTGCGCTTCCGCACGCTGGGCTGCTACCCGCTGACCGGCGCGATCGAATCCGACGCCGACAGCCTCGAAGGCATCGTCAGCGAGATGCTGACCGCCCGCACCTCCGAGCGGCAGGGACGCCTCATCGACCGCGACGAAGCCGGCTCGATGGAAAAGAAGAAGCGCGAAGGGTATTTCTGAGAATGCGCCACGCCATGGCCACCAAGATCGAGGCCGCCGAGAGCGTCCGCGAATATCTCGCCGGCCAGGAGCAGAAGTCGCTCCTGCGCTTCCTGACCTGCGGCTCGGTCGATGACGGCAAGTCGACGCTGATCGGCCGGCTTCTCTCCGACACCAAGCAGATCTTCGAAGACCAGCTCGCAGCCCTCGAGCGCGATTCGCGCAAGCACGGCACGACAGGCGAGGACGTCGATTTCGCGCTGCTTGTCGACGGCCTCGAAGCCGAGCGCGAGCAGGGCATCACCATCGATGTCGCCTACCGGTTCTTTGCCACGCCGAAGCGCAAGTTCATCGTCGCCGACACGCCCGGCCACGAGCAATACACCCGCAACATGGCGACGGGCGCCTCGACCGCCGACCTCGCCATCGTGCTCGTCGATGCGCGCCAGGGCGTGCTGCGCCAGACGCGGCGGCATTCGATCATCGCCTCGCTGCTCGGCATCAGGAACATCGTCGTCGCGATCAACAAGATCGACCTCGTCGGCTTCGACCAGGGCGTGTTCGACCGCATCACTGCAGAATATGCCAGCTTCGCCGAAAGCCTCGGCTTCAAGTCGATCGTGCCGATTCCGATGTCTGCGCGCTTCGGCGACAATGTCACGCGGCGCTCGGACAAGATGGGCTGGTATTCCGGCCCGACCCTGATCGAGCATCTCGAGACGGTTGTCGTCGAGGAAGAGGCGACCGACCGGCCGTTCCGCTTCCCGGTGCAATATGTCAACCGGCCCAATCTCGATTTCCGCGGCTTTGCCGGCACGATCGCCTCCGGATCGATCTCGCAGGGCGACGAGATCGTCGTTGCCAAGTCAGGCAAGCCGTCGACCGTCAAGCGCATCGTCGCCCATGGCGGCGACCTGCGCAGCGCCGTTGCCGGCCAGGCCATCACCCTCGTGCTCGAAGACGAGGTCGAGGTGTCGCGCGGCAACCTTTTGGTTTCGCCTGATGCCCGGCCCGATGTCGCAGACCAGTTCGCCGCCAATGTCGTCTGGTTCGACGAGCAGGCGCTGCTGCCCGGGCGCTCCTACATCCTGCGCACCGAGACCGACCAGGCAAGCGCTACCGTCACCGAGCTGAAGTACCGCATCAACGTCAACGACTTCGCCCATGAGGCGGCGAAGTCGCTGGAGATGAACGAAGTCGGCGTCTGTAACATCTCGACCCAGTCGCCTGTCGCCTTCGACAGTTTCTCTGAAAACCGCACCACCGGCGCCTTCATCCTGATCGACCGGATCAGCAACGCCACCGTCGGCGCCGGCATGATCCTGCATCCGCTGCGGCGTTCTGAAAACATCCACTGGCAGTCGCTCGACGTGACCCGCCATGCCCGCGCCGACCTCAAGAACCAGCGCCCGGCGGTGCTGTGGTTCACCGGCCTGTCCGGTTCGGGCAAGTCGACCGTCGCCAACATGCTGGAAAAGAAGCTGCACGCGGCCGGCCGCCACACCTACATCCTCGATGGCGACAATGTCCGCCATGGCCTCAACCGCGATCTCGGCTTCACCGACGAGGATCGTGTCGAGAACATCCGCCGCGTCGCCGAAGTCGCCAAGCTGATGGCCGATGCCGGCCTGATCGTCATCGTCTCCTTCATCTCGCCGTTTCGCGCCGAGCGCCGCATGGCGCGCGAATTGATGGGGCAGGGCGAGTTCGTCGAGGTCTTTGTCGACACGCCGTTCGAGGAATGCGCCAGGCGCGATCCGAAGGGGCTGTATGCCCGCGCGCTCGCCGGCGCGATAAAGAACTTCACCGGTGTCGATTCGCCCTATGAAACGCCGGAGAATCCTGAGATTCATCTCCAGACACTCGGCAAGACCGCTGAAGAGATGGTCGAGACCGTCGAGAACTGGCTGAATGAGCGAGACCTTGCAGAGCATCAATACGACGACGGTGGCGGCATCTGACGAAGCCATACTCGAGACCTTCGAACGCCTGGCCATCGCGGCCGGGCGGGCGATCATGGAGGTCTACAATTCCGAGATCACGGTGACGGACAAGGCCGATGCCTCGCCCGTCACGCAGGCGGACAGGGCTGCTGAAAAGATCATCCTCGAAGGATTGCGCGCGGCCTTCTCAGGTGTGCCATGTGTCGCCGAGGAAGAGACGTCGGAGGGTGTGATTGCGCCCGATCTCGGCCGCGCCTTCTTCGTCATCGACCCGCTCGACGGCACCAAGGAATTCGTCAAGCGGCGAACCGACTTCACCGTCAATATCGCGCTCGTCCGCGACGGCGCTCCCGAAATCGGCGTCGTCTATGCACCTTGCACCGGCCGGTTTTTTGCCGGCCGCCCTGGCAAGGCCGAAGCCTTCGAGATCGTCGACGGCGTGGCCGCCGGCCGCCGCCAGATCCATGTGCGAGAAGGCCGCGAGCCGCTGACAATCGTCGCCAGCCGGTCGCATTTGACCCCCGAGACCGAAACCTTCATCAAGCGTGTGCATGCCGCCGAGATCGTCTCGGTCGGCTCGTCGCTGAAGTTCTGCCTGCTGGCTTCAGGCGAGGCCGACCTCTATCCGCGCTTCGGCAGGACGATGGAGTGGGATACGGCGGCAGGCGATGCGGTGTTGCGCGCGGCAGGCGGCACCACGCATACGCTGGATGGTGCGCCGCTGGTCTACGGCAAGCGCAACCAGGCCAATGATGCGGATTTCGCCAATCCGCATTTTGTCTCGAGCGGCCGGATCATCGACCCGGCCTTCATGTTCTGAGCTCTGGAGCAATTCCGCGATTCGAAGAAAAGCGGAAACGCTCGAGACGTGCTGCTTACTCGGCCGCGATCTTGGCCGAGTTGGAGCCGACATAGTTGCGGATCGTCGAGATGATCCGGTCCTGGTCGGCTGCGCTGAGGTAAGGATGCATCGGCAGGCACAGGATGGTGCCCGGCACGGCATCGGATACCGGCAGGCCGCCCGGCGTGCGCGGGTAGTGGCTGTAGGCCACCTGCACATGCAGCGGCTTCACATAATAGATGACCGACGGAATGCCCTCGGCCTGCAGGTGCTGCTTCAGGCCGTCGCGGTCGGCGGTCTCGATGGCGTATTGGGCCCAGGCCGAGCGGCCGCCCGAGGGCGCGCGCGAGGCTTTCACCACATCGCCGAGGCCGTCGGCATAACGCTGGGCGACGCGCGCACGCGCCTCCATTTCGTCTTCCAGGATCGCCAGCTTTTCGATCAGGATCGCTGCCTGCAGCGTGTCGAGGCGCGAGTTCAGGCCGACATGGATGTTGTCGTACTGGGTCTCGCCCTTGCCGTGGAAGGCAAAGGAACGCAGCTTGGCGGCGAAATCGTCGTCATTGGTGAACATCGCACCGCCGTCGCCATAGCAGCCGAGCGGCTTGGCCGGATAGAAGCTGGTGGCGGCGACATGGCCGTAGGCGCCGCACATCCTGCCGTCCTGCGAGCCGCCGATCGACTGGGCGGCGTCCTCGATGACCAGCAGGTTCTCGCGCTTGGCAATCGCATCGATGGCCGCGTAGTCGGCGGCGATGCCGAACAGGTCGACCGGGATGATCGCCTTGGGCTTCAGGCGGCCTTCGGCCTTGATCATGGCGATCGCGGCTTCGAGGCTCTCGATTGATATGTTGTAGGTGTCCGGCTCGATGTCGACGAAGACAGGCTCGGCCTTGGCAAGCGCCACCACTTCGGCGGTGGCCGCGAAGGTGAAGCTCGGCACGAACACCGCATCGCCGGGGCCGATGCCCGAGGCGAGCAGCGGCAAGAGCAGCGCGTCGGTGCCGTTGGCGCAGGCGACCACATGCTTGACGCCGACATATTTGGCGAGCTGGTTCTCGAATTCGGTGACTTCCGGACCGAGGATGTAGCGTCCTTCATCGACAACCTTGTCGATGGCCGCCTTCAGACGGTCGCGGATTCGTTCGCGCTGCGCGCCGAGATCGATGAACTGCATTATTGCCCCAAAACCCAATCGTTTCTTCGCGCCGCTGATAGCAGAGTTGGGGTGTCCGAAAAAGCCGAGCACCCTGCGGCATGCAGGGCGCGGCTGCAGTTCCTGTTACTTTCGGTTGCGGCGATTTCGCGCCGAAAATGGCGGAAAACAGGGATTTTCCCGCCAGGCGTGTTTAAGCCGGCTTGGCGATGCGAAACATAAAGTGATCGGCGAAACCGCCTGTAAACGCCCGATTCAGGCCAGTTCGCGCCGCCATGGCGGGTTTGCGCCTGCCCTGGATACGGTTACCGCCGCGGCCCGCGCGCCGAGCGAAAGTGCCGCTTCGATGGCTGATTCCGACAGGTCCGTAACAGCGTCCTTGGTCAGCATCTGCTGTTCGTGCAGCGAGGCGAGAACGCCGGCATTGAAGGTGTCGCCGGCGCCGACTGTGTCGACCACCGTTACCTGTTCCGGCGTCACCGCGACGGTATGGCGGGCGCTGTAGGCGGTTGCGCCCTTGCTGCCCTTGGTGATGATCACCAGCTTCGGACCCTTGCCCAGCCAGTTCGCCGCGATCTCGTCATGGCTGCCCGTCTCGCCGAACCAGGCGAGGTCCTCGTCCGAAAGCTTGACGATGTCGGCCATGGCAAGCATGCGGCGCATGCGTCCAAGATGCGCATGCTTGTCCTGGATGAAGCCGGGCCGGATATTGGGATCGAACATCATCACGCGGCGCTGGTGCTCGCGCTTCATCAGCGCCTCATAGGCGGAACCGCATGGCTCGGGAATGAGGCTGATCGCGCCGAACAGCATGGCGTCGATGTCGTCGCCAAGGCTGGGCAGGTCGGCCTCGGTCAGCATGCGGCCGGCGGTGTTTTCGTCATAGAAGGTGTAGGTGGCGTGGCCATTGTCGAGCCGGACGAAGGCCAGCGTCGTCGGCCGCCCCGACAGGTTGGCGTAACGCGAGCCGACATTGCTCGCGGCTAGCACGTCGCGGATCTGCTGGCCGAACAGGTCGGACGAAAGGCCGGAGAAGAATTCGGTCGGCACGCCGAGGCGCCCGAGCGCGATCGCCGAATTGAAGATCGCCCCGCCGGCATAAGGCGCAAAGGCAGGTTCGCCGTCGGGACTTTGCCGTGGCAGCATGTCGATGAGCGCTTCGCCGCAGCACAGGATCATGATTTGCCGGTTCCCTTGGGATAGATGACGCCCTTGCGGACGATGACATTGGCGTAGAGCCTTGGCTCGCTGGTGGCAATGATGGTGTGGGCTGCCTTGACCCTGTCGTAGAAGGCATCGCCGGCGAGCGGCACGACGGCGAAGCCGGGTGCGCGATGGGCACAGACCTCTGCGATTTCGCCATGCACGGGGTCGGACACATCAGGGTCGCCCTTGACCGAGGAGCGGAAGATTGCCTGCGGCACGAAATCGTCGACCGGCAGCACCTGCAGCACGGCGTCGAGCATGGGGATCAGATCGAGCCCGTCGGCGCGGATGAGGCGGCGGCCATGCTCGAGCGCGGGATAATTGCCGTCGACGATGGCGATCTCGTCGCCATGGCCCATGGCGCGCAAGGTGAAGAGCAGTTCGGGTCCGAGCAGGGCGGGAATGTTGATGAGCACGATCAGACCCCTCGCGACGGTGCGGTCGAGCCGATGAGGAAGCGCTCGGACAGCGGCAGGCTGGCGCCGCCCATGGCGCGCGCATGGATGCCGACGGTGCCTTCGCGGACGGAGGGGATACGCAAGCCCTCGACGTCGATCCTGCCGATCGCCGATTGCACTGCCTGCACCAGGCGGGCGCGGATCGACGCCGGCATCCAGCCGTCGATGACGGCACTTTCGAAATCGATGACCGAGGCCGACGCCACGATGGCATAGGCAAGCGCCTCCGAGGCAGTCGTAATCCAGTTGTCGAGGTCGGGGGCCATGTCGGGCCCGAGATCTTGCCATTCCTCGGGCGATGTCCAGAGGTAGGCCGCTTCGATACCCCTGGCGTTCAGTGCCTTTTCGAGCACGGCGATGGAGGCGACGTCGATGAGCTGGGTTGGCCTGCCGCCGGGGCCCGGTACCGGCATCGAGCCGAGCGCGCCGGCATTGCCCGTCGGCCCGCTGTAGAGCCTGCCGTTGAGCACCACGCCGCCGCCGGCAAAGGCGCCGATGTAGAAATAGACGAAGTCGCGCAGCGCGCCGATGTCGCCGAACACCAGTTCGGCGCCGCAGGCGGAGGTGGCATCGTTCTGGAGATAGACGGGGAAGGAAAACAGCGCCTGCAGGTCGGCGCGGATGTCGCGGTTGCGCCAGGCATCCATGATTTCTCGCGGAGCACCCGCCGTGTCGACCCAGCTCCAGAGCTCGAACGGCATGGCAACGCCGAGGCCGGCGATGCGCTTGTCCTGCTCGCGCGTCAGGCCGGCACGCATCCGGGCGATGCCTGATTTCACGAATTCAATGGTGTCCTGGGGCGTCGGGTAGCCATAGGAATTCTGCAGCATTGCCCGCGTTCTGCCGAGAAAATCGATCAGCACCAGTTCGGCGCTGCGGCGACCGATCTTGAGGCCGATGAAGAAGGCGCCTTCCGGGTTGAGCGCCATCGGAATGGAGGGCTGGCCGATCTTGCCGCGGATCGGTTCCTGGCGCAGCAGAAGCCCTTCGACCTCGAGTTCGCGCATGATGACGGAAACGGTCTGCGCCGACAGGCCGGTCATGCGCGCAATGTCGGACTTGGCCAGCGCGCCGCTCTGCCTGACCAGAGACAGCACCAGCCGCTCGTTCTGGTCGCGCATGCCGCTCTGATTGGTGCCGCGCAGCTGCGGCGCTTCCGCAGCATCGGGCGAACCGTGCTTCAAACTCCCGGCCTCCACCGGCTTCCTCCCGTCATTTCGCGGTTTTCTTCGAAAATCCGCACGCAGTCGTCTCTGACGATCCGCCCGCGGTTTTCCGTGAAAATCCGCAATGCTCTTTTGGGACAGAATGTGCGGTGACTGCAATCCTGTCAATAATAAATAAGAGTGATTTAATTATTGACAGACGATCCCGATTGGTGTTTCGTCAGTGCCGGATACTCGACTGGGAAGAGTGAACGAGTATCCGGAGCGCGGCCCGCTGATGGGCTCGCATGGTTTGGTTCTGGGAGGAGTGCCCTATGAAATTTTCAGTTCTGAAGACGACTGTCTTTGGTGCGGCCGTCGCCGCGCTCGCTGCCATCGCAGCCCCTGCATCGGCTGCCGATGTCGGTGCCTGCCTGATCACCAAGACCGACACCAACCCCTTCTTCGTCAAGATGAAGGAAGGTGCCACCGCCAAGGCGACTGAGCTCGGCGTGACGCTGAAGAGCTATGCCGGCAAGATCGACGGCGACTCGGAAAGCCAGGTCGCGGCGATCGAGACCTGCATCGCCGACGGCGCCAAGGGCATCCTGATCACCGCGTCCGACACCAAGGGCATCGTGCCGACGATCAAGAAGGCGCGCGACGCCGGCATCCTGGTCATTGCGCTCGACACCCCGCTTGAGCCGGCAGATGCTGCCGATGCCACCTTCGCCACCGACAATCTGCTTGCCGGCAAGCTGATCGGCCAGTGGGCTGCCGCCACGCTCGGCGACAAGGCCAAGGACGCCAAGGTTGCCTTCCTCGACCTGACCCCGTCGCAGCCGACCGTCGACGTGCTGCGCGACCAGGGCTTCATGATGGGCTTCGGCATCGACGTGAAGGACGCCAACAAGATCGGCGACGAGGATGACGCGCGCATCGTCGGCCACGACGTCACCAACGGCAATGAAGAAGGTGGCCGCAAGGCGATGGAGAACCTGCTCCAGAAGGATCCGGGCATCACCGTCGTCCACACCATCAACGAGCCTGCCGCTGCCGGCGCCTATGAAGCACTCAAGGCCGTGGGAATGGAGAAGAACGTGCTGATCGTCTCCGTCGACGGCGGCTGCCCGGGCGTCAAGAACGTCCAGGATGGCGTCATCGGTGCGACCTCGCAGCAGTATCCTCTGATGATGGCCGCTCTCGGCATCGAGGCGATCAAGAAGTTCGCCGACAGCGGCGAGAAGCCCAAGCCGACCGAAGGCAAGGACTTCTTCGACACCGGCGTTTCGCTGGTGACAGACAAGCCGGCCACCGGCGTGGAATCGATCGACGTGAAGACCGGCCTGGAAAAGTGCTGGGGTTGATCTGACCGCCTGACGGCGAGACACTTCCTTGCAGACGAAGGGCGACCCCTTGGTCGCCCTTCCTACAAGGGGGATATGAAATCCCTCATGGGAGGAAATCGACATGAGTGACGCTTCGGCAGGTGCCAGGCGGCCGCAGGAGTTCGAGAAGGTTCTCTCGGGCAGCGACACCTCAGTGGCCAGCTTCGATACGCATACAAGGTCGTCGATCGAGAAGATCCAGCATTTCCTGCATTCCAACCCGGCCGCAGTCCCGCTGATCGTGCTTGTCGCCTCGGTAGCACTTTTCGGCCTGATCATCGGCGGCAAGTTCTTCTCGGCCTTCTCGATGACGCTGATCCTGCAGCAGGTGGCGATCACCGGCATCATCGGCGCCGCCCAGACACTCGTCATCCTGACCGCCGGCATCGACCTGTCCGTCGGTGCCATCATGGTGCTGTCGTCGGTAGTGATGGGGCAATTCACCTTCCGCTACGGCCTGCCGCCGTCGCTGGCGATCCTGTGCGGCTTTGCCGTCGGCGCGCTCTGCGGCTGGCTGAATGGCGTGCTTGTCTCCTACATGAAGCTGCCGCCGTTCATCGTCACGCTCGGCACCTGGCAGATCGTGCTGGCAACGAACTTCCTTTATTCGGCCAATGAGACGATCCGGGCCCAGGATATCGAGACGCAGGCGCCGATCCTCCAGTTCTTCGGTGCCAATTTCCGCCTCGGCAATGCGGTCTTCACCTTTGGCGTCGTCGCCATGGTGCTCTTGGTGGCGGTGCTCTGGTACATCCTGAACCACACTGCCTGGGGGCGCCATGTCTATGCCATCGGCGACGATCCCGAGGCCGCCCAGCTTTCCGGCGTGCGCGTCAACAGGGTGCTGATTTCAGTCTATGTCATCTCCGGCCTGATCTGCGCCCTCGGCGGCTGGATGCTCATTGGTCGCATCGGCTCGGTTTCGCCGACGGCAGGTCAGTTCGCCAACATCGAATCCATCACCGCTGTGGTGATCGGTGGCATCTCGCTGTTCGGCGGTCGTGGCTCTATCCTCGGCATGCTGTTCGGTGCGCTGATCGTCGGCGTGTTCCAGCTCGGCCTGCGCCTGATCGGCACCGACCCGCAATGGACCTATCTGCTGATCGGCACCCTCATCATCATCGCGGTCGCAATCGACCAGTGGATCAGAAAGGTTGCAGGCTGATGGCTACCGAACCTCTTCTCACCGCACGCGGGCTGGTCAAGCGCTACGGCCGCGTCACCGCCCTCGATCAGGCCGACTTCGATCTTTATCCCGGCGAAATCCTTGCTGTCATCGGCGACAACGGCGCCGGCAAGTCGTCACTCATCAAGGCGATTTCGGGTGCCATCACCCCTGACGAAGGCGAGATCCGCCTCGAAGGCAAGGTGGTGAACTTCAAGGCGCCGATGGAGGCGCGCGACGCCGGCATCGAGACCGTCTACCAGAACCTGGCTCTGTCGCCGGCGCTGTCGATCGCCGACAACATGTTCCTCGGCCGCGAGATCCGCAAGCCGGGCATCATGGGCAACTGGTTCCGCATGCTCGACCGGGGCGCGATGGAAAAGCGGGCGCGCGAAAAGCTGACCGAACTTGGCCTGATGACCATCCAGAACATCAGCCAGGCCGTCGAAACGCTGTCCGGCGGCCAGCGCCAGGGCGTGGCGGTGGCACGCGCCGCCGCCTTCGGCTCCAAGGTGGTGATCATGGACGAGCCGACGGCCGCCCTTGGCGTCAAGGAAAGCCGCCGCGTGCTCGAACTGATCCTCGACGTGAAGCGGCGCGGCCTGCCGATCGTGCTGATCTCGCACAACATGCCGCATGTCTTCGAGGTCGCCGACCGCATCCATATTCACCGCCTCGGCCGCCGGCTGACGGTCATCGATCCGAAGGAATATTCGATGTCCGATGCGGTTGCCTTCATGACCGGCGCCAAGGCGCCGCCAGAAGCCGCAATCGCTGCCTGACCGGCCGGCCACATCCCAGGGTCTCCGCGTTGCGGAGATCCCCAGGGTCTCGGCATCGCAGGATCCCCGGGGTCTCGACTTCCGAGATCCCCCTGTCTCCGCGTCGCGAGATATTGACGCGGTCATTTAAATCGATTGAGATCGCATTCGGAATGGCTAACATGCGTGTGGGAGGACAGGTGTCGGCAAGGGAGGCAAAAGAATGGTGGCCGAACAACATGCGAGAGGCGAGATGACCCGCGCAGTGACCCCCAAAAACCCCCAGCCGCCGCTTGGCGATACCAGCCCCGAGGCATTGGCCGCCGAAATCCTGAGCGCGCTGAAGTACCGGCTCGGCAAGGACGCGACGGTTGCGACCGACTATGATTGGCTGACGGCCTCGATCAAGGTGGTGCGCGACCGCATCGTCGACGAGTGGATTTCCTCAACCAAGGAGGCCTATGACCAGAGCGCCAAGCGGGTCTATTACCTCTCGCTGGAGTTTTTGATCGGTCGCCTGATGCGCGACGCCTTCTCCAATCTCGGCCTGATGGATGCGATGCGCGAAGCGCTGGCCTCGCTCGGCGTCGAGTTCGACGTCATCGCCAGGCTCGAGCCCGATGCCGCACTCGGCAATGGCGGTCTCGGCCGGCTCGCCGCCTGTTTCATGGAAAGCATGGCGACCGTCGACATTCCGGCCCATGGCTACGGCATTCGTTACGCCAACGGCATGTTCCGCCAGGAAGTCCATGACGGCTGGCAGGTCGAACTGCCCGAGACCTGGCTGGAGCACGGCAATCCCTGGGAATTCGAGCGCCGCGAACGTGCCTTCGAGGTCGGCTTCGGCGGCTCGGTCGAGTCCGTCACCGCGCCTGACGGACGGCTCGAGCGCCACGTCTGGAAACCCACCGACCGCGTGCTCGCCGTTGCCTACGACACCCCGGTCGTGGGCTGGCGCGGCGCGCGCGTCAACACGCTCAGGCTGTGGTCGGGCATGCCGCTCGACCCGATCCTGCTCGACAGGTTCAATGCCGGCGACCACATCGGCGCGCTGGCCGAGAGCAACAAGGCCGACGCGCTGTCGCGCGTGCTCTATCCCGCCGACTCGCACAAGGAGGGCCAGGAGCTCAGGCTGCGGCAGGAGTATTTCTTCTCGACCGCCTCGCTGCAGGACATCCTGCAGCGCCACATCAGCAAATATGGCGACCTGCTGTCCCTGCCGGACAAGGCGGCGATCCATCTCAACGACACCCATCCCGCTGTCGCCGTACCCGAATTGATGCGCCTGCTGATGGACGTCCATGGCATGGATTTCGACACCTCCTGGGACATCACCAAACGGACCTTTGCATACACCAACCACACACTTTTGCCCGAAGCGCTCGAAAGCTGGCCGGTGCCGCTGTTCGAGCGGCTTTTGCCGCGCCACATGCAGATCGTCTATGCCATCAATGCCGAAGTGCTGCTCGAAGCGCGGGCGACAGGCCGCTTCAGCGGCGAGCAGATCAGCCGCATTTCGCTGATCCAGGAGAATGGCGAGCGCCGCGTCCGCATGGGCAACCTGGCCTTTGCCGGCTCGCACAGCGTCAATGGCGTGTCGGCGCTGCACACCGAGCTGATGAAGGAAACGGTGTTCGCCGACCTGCACAGCCTCTATCCCGACCGCATCAACAACAAGACCAACGGCATCACGCCGCGGCGCTGGCTGATCCAGTGCAATCCCGGCTTGACCGGCCTGGCGCGCGAAGCCATCGGCGACCGCTTCCTCGACGACATCGAGGCGATCCGCGAGCTCGACGGCTTTGCCGGAGATGCCGCGTTCCGCGACAAGTTCGCCGCCGTCAAGCGCGCCAACAAGGTGCGGCTGTCGAACCTCGTCGCCGAGCGGCTGGGCATCCGGGTCGATCCGTCGGCGCTGTTCGACATCCAGATCAAGCGCATCCACGAATACAAGCGCCAGCTGCTCAACATCATCGAGGCGGTGGCGCTCTACGACCAGATCCGCTCGCATCCCGAGCGCGAATGGATGCCGCGGGTGAAGTTCTTCGGCGGCAAGGCCGCTCCCAGCTACCACAACGCCAAGCTGATCATCAAACTGGCCAATGACGTCGCCAGGGTGATCAACAGCGATCCGTCGGTGCGCGGGCTGCTCAAGGTCGTCTTCGTTCCGAACTACAATGTCAGCGCGGCCGAGATCCTGATGCCGGCGGCCGACCTGTCGGAACAGATCTCGACGGCGGGCATGGAAGCGTCCGGCACCGGCAACATGAAGTTCGCCCTGAACGGCGCCTTGACCATCGGCACGCTCGACGGCGCCAATGTCGAGATCAAGGAGCATGTCGGCGACGACAACATCTTCATCTTCGGCCTGACCACCGAGGAGGTCGCCCAGCGCCGCAGCAGCGGTTACCAGCCGCAGGCGGTGATCGACGGTTCGCCCGAGCTCAAGCAGGCGGTGGCGGCGATTTCGTCAGGCGTGTTCTCGCCAGACGATCCCGCCCGTTACCGCGAGCTGATGGACGGGCTCTACCAGCACGACTGGTTCATGGTCGCTGCCGATTTCGATTCCTATGCCGCTGCCCAGCGCCAGGTCGACACTGTCTGGCGCGACAGCCCGGACTGGTACGCGCGCGCCATTCGCAACGTCGCGCGTGTCGGCTGGTTCTCGTCCGACCGGACAATCCGTCAATATGCCAAAGAAATCTGGAACGTACCGGCCTGATGTGATTGCATGAACTGACCTCGCCGAAGAAACCCTGGGAGGGGACACCAAGACATGCTGAAGCCCGGCGCGGCCGCCGAAACGAAACCGGAGCTCGACAGAGCCACGGACGGCGATATCGAGGCGATCGTGAACGGCACCCATGGCGACCCGTTCGCGGTGCTCGGGCTCCAGCAGTCGGGCAAGGGGTTTCTCGCCCGCTGCTTCGTGCCGCATGCCGAAACCGTCACCGCCCATACGCTTGAAGGCAAGGCGTGCGGCGATCTTGCCCGCCGCAACGATGCCGGTTTCTTCGAAGGCAAGCTGTCGATCCGCAAGCGCCAGCCGCTGCGTTATCTGGCAAAAAATGCCGGCGGCGACTGGTGGGTGACCGATGCCTACAGCTTCGGCCCGGTGCTCGGGCCGATGGACGACTACTTCATCTCTGAAGGCTCGCATCTCCGCCTGTTCGACAAGCTCGGCGCGCATCTGATTACGCATGAAGGCGCTGACGGCGTGCATTTCGCCGTCTGGGCGCCCAACGCGCACCGGGTTTCGGTGGTCGGCGACTTCAACGACTGGGACGGCCGCAGGCATCCGATGCGCCTGCGCCAGGACACCGGCATCTGGGAGATCTTCGTGCCCGACATCGGTCCGGGCCGGCCCTACAAGTTCGAGCTGATCGGGTCCCGCGGCGTCAGGCTGCCGCTCAAGGCCGATCCGTTCGCCATCCGCTCGGAACTGCGCCCGGCAACCGCCTCTGTGACCGACACGCCGCCGGCGCATGAATGGGGCGATGCCGAGCATCGCGCCCACTGGAAGTCGGCCGACCACAGGCGCGAGCCGATCAGCATCTATGAGGTCCATGCCGGCTCGTGGCAGCGCCGCGACGACGGCGGCTTCCTGTCGTGGGACGAGATGGCCGACCGGCTGATCCCCTATGCCGTCGAGACCGGCTTCACCCATATTGAGTTCCTGCCGATCTCGGAACATCCCTATGATCCGTCCTGGGGCTACCAGACGACGGGGCTTTATGCGCCGTCCGCCCGCTTCGGTGAACCCGAGGGCTTTGCCCGCTTCGTCGACGGCGCCCATCGTGCCGGCATCGGCGTCATCCTCGACTGGGTGCCGGCACATTTCCCCGTCGACGAACACGGACTGGCGCATTTCGATGGCACAGCACTCTACGAGCATGCCGACCCCCGCCAGGGCTTCCATCCCGACTGGAACACCGCGATCTACAATTTCGGCCGGCGCGAAGTGGTGTCGTTCCTGGTCAACAATGCCCTGTTCTGGGCCGAGAAATACCATGTCGACGGGCTGCGCGTGGATGCGGTGGCCTCGATGCTCTATCTCGACTACTCGCGCAAGGAAGGCGAGTGGATCCCCAACGAGTTCGGCGGCCGCGAGAACCTGGAATCGGTGCGTTTCCTGCAGAAGATGAATGCGGCTGTCTATGGCGCCCATCCCGGCGTGATGACCATCGCCGAGGAATCGACATCCTGGCCCAAGGTGTCGCAGCCCGTGCATGAAGGCGGGCTCGGCTTCGGCTTCAAATGGAACATGGGCTTCATGCACGACACGCTGGAGTACCTCGCCAAGGAGCCGGTGCATCGCAAGCATCATCACAACGAAATCACCTTCGGGCTGCTCTACGCCTTCAGCGAAAATTTCGTCCTGCCGCTGTCGCATGACGAGGTCGTGCATGGCAAAGGCACGCTGCTCAACAAGATGGCCGGCGACGACTGGCAGAAATTCGCGACTTTGCGCGCCTATTACGCCTTCATGTGGGGTTATCCCGGCAAGAAGCTCCTGTTCATGGGCCAGGAGTTTGCCCAGCGCGCCGAGTGGAGCGAGGCAAGGGCGCTCGACTGGAACCTGCTCGACTTCACCCCGCATCGCGGTGTCTGGCAGCTGGTGCGCGATCTCAACCACCTCTACCGCGCGCGCCCGGCGCTGCATGCCCGCGACTGCGAGCCCGAAGGCTTCGAGTGGCTGATCGTCGACGATGCCGCGAATTCCGTCTTCGCCTGGCTGCGCAAGGCGCCCGGCGCGGCACCCATCGCCGTCATCTCGAGCTTCACGCCGGTTCTGCGCGACGGCTATCGTGTGCCGCTGCCAAAGGCAGGCACATGGCGGGAAATCTTCAACTCCGACGCGCTGGACTATGGCGGGTCGGGCAAAGGCAACGGCGGCATGGTCACCGCGCAATCGACGGATGGAGGAGGGGCGGCGGCCACGCTGGTCCTGCCGCCGCTGGCGACGATCATGCTCGAATTTGTGGCGGACTGAGCAGGGAGGATGGCATGGAACTGAAGAGAAACCAGCCGCTGGCGCGCGATGCCATGGCCTATGTGCTTGCCGGCGGGCGCGGCAGCCGGCTCAAGGAACTGACCGACCGGCGCGCCAAGCCCGCGGTCTATTTCGGCGGCAAGACCCGCATCATCGATTTTGCGCTGTCCAATGCCTTGAACTCCGGCATCCGCCGCCTTGGCGTCGCCACCCAGTACAAGGCGCATTCGCTGATCCGCCACCTGCAGCGCGGCTGGAACTTCCTCAGGCCGGAGCGCAACGAGAGCTTCGACATCCTGCCGGCGAGCCAGCGCGTCTCGGAGACGCAATGGTATGAAGGCACCGCCGATGCGGTCTACCAGAACATCGACATTATCGAGGCTTACGGCCCCGAATACATGGTCATCCTCGCCGGCGACCACATCTACAAGATGGATTACGAGCTGATGCTGCGCCAGCACGTCGATGCCGGCGCCGACGTCACCGTCGGCTGCCTCGAAGTGCCGCGCATGGAAGCCACGGGCTTCGGCGTGATGCATGTCGACAAGAAGGACAACATCATTTCCTTCATCGAAAAGCCGGCCGATCCGCCCGGCATTCCCGACAAGCCGGACTTTGCGCTGGCCTCGATGGGCATCTATGTCTTCAAGACCAAGTTCCTGATGGAGCAGTTGCGCCGCGACGCCAACGAGCCGGAATCGAGCCGCGACTTCGGCAAGGACATCATTCCCTACATCGTCCAGCACGGCAAAGCCGTGGCGCATCGTTTCGCCAAGTCCTGCGTGCGCTCGAGCATGGAAGGCGAGGCCTACTGGCGTGACGTCGGGACCGTCGACGCCTATTGGGAAGCCAACATAGATTTGACCGACATCACGCCCGAACTCGACCTCTATGATCGCGACTGGCCGATCTGGACCTATTCGGAACTGACCCCGCCAGCCAAATTCGTCCATGACGAGGACGGCCGACGCGGGTCCGCCATTTCGTCTTTGGTCTCGGGCGACTGCATCGTCTCGGGCGCCTCGCTCAAGCGCAGCCTGATCTTCACCGGCGCGCGCATCAATTCCTATTCGACGCTCGAGGATGTGGTGATGCTGCCGGCCTGCTATGTCGGCCGCAATGCCCGCCTTAAACGGGTTGTCATCGACCATGGTGTACAGATACCCGAGGGACTTGTCGTCGGTGAGGACCCGGTGCTCGACGCCAAGCGTTTCCGCGTCTCGGAGAAAGGCATCTGCCTGATCACCCAGGACATGATCAACAGGCTGGAGACGTAATTGGTGCAGGTGCTTTCGGTCACGCCCGAGATCTTCCCGCTGATCAAGACCGGCGGGCTGGCCGACGTCACCGGCGCGTTGCCGGGGGCACTCGCCGGGCTTGGCGTCGCCACACGCAGCCTGGTGCCCGGCTATCCCGTGGTGATGAATGCGCTGAAGAAGAAAAAAGCGGTTCATCACTACGCGGCCCTGCAAGGCGGCAAGGCAGCACTCCATTCAGCCGAAATCGCCGGCCTCGACATGCTGGTGCTCGACGCGCCGCATCTGTTCGACCGCCCCGGCGGTCCTTATGGCGACGCAACCGGTGCCGACTGGCAGGACAATTGGCGGCGCTTTGCGGCACTTGGCCGTGTCGGCGCCGACATCGCCGCCGGTGCTGTCAAGGACTACAGGCCCGACATCGTCCATGCCCATGACTGGCAGTCGGCGATGACGCTGGCCTATATGCGCTACGGCGAGGCGGCCAAGGTGCCGTCTGTCATGACGGTGCACAACCTCGCTTTCCAGGGCCAGTTCGGCGTCGGCATCTTTGCCGGGCTCGGCCTGCCGCAACAGGCGATGGCGCTCGACGGCGTCGAATATTATGGCGGCGTCGGCTTCCTCAAGGCCGGCCTGCAGGCGGCATGGGCGATCACCACCGTCAGCCCGACCTATGCCCAGGAAATCCGCACCCCGGCCTTCGGCATGGGCCTCGACGGGCTGATCAATCTGCGCTCGCCCGACCTGCACGGCATCGTCAACGGCATCGACGACGACATCTGGAACCCGGAGACCGACAGCCATCTTGCGGCTGCCTACACGGCAAAGACGCTGAAGGCGCGCAAGGCCAACAAGCGGGCGATCGAGGAGCGCATGACGCTCGATCGCGACGACGGTCCGATCTATTGCGTCGTCAGCCGCCTGACCTGGCAGAAGGGCATCGACATTCTTTCGACCATCATCGATCCGGTGATCGCCTCCGGCGCGCGGCTGGCGATACTGGGTTCGGGCGATGCCGGGCTGGAAGGCGCGCTTCTTGCTGCCGCCGCACGCCATCGCGGCCGTGTCGGCGTCGTCATCGGTTATGACGAGGGCCTGTCGCATCTGCTGCAGGGCGGCGCCGACGGCATCCTGATCCCGTCGCGCTTCGAGCCGTGCGGCCTGACCCAGCTTTACGGCCTGCGTTATGGCTGCGTGCCGATCGTCGCGCGCACCGGCGGCCTGGCCGATACCGTCATCGACGCCAATGAGGCGGCGGTGGCGGCCGGCGTCGCCACCGGTTTCCAGTTCGCGCCCGAAGACGCCGGCGCCTTCCACCACGCCATTTCGAGGGCCAATGCGCTGCATGCCGAACCGGCGACTTGGGCGGCAATCCAGAAGCAGGGCATGAAGTCGGATGTATCCTGGGACCGCAGCGCCCAGAAATATGCCGCACTTTACCGCATGCTTCTCTCAAAAAGGGATGCCTGAATGATTCGTACCGTCGCCACCACGCCCTACACCGACCAGAAACCCGGCACGTCGGGCCTGCGCAAGAAGGTGCCGGTCTTCCAGCAGCCGAACTATGCCGAGAACTTCATCCAGTCGGTGTTCGATTCGCTCGAAGGCTTTGCCGGCAAGACGCTGGTCGTCGGCGGCGACGGCCGCTTCTACAATCGGGAGGTGATCCAGAAGGTCATCGCCATGGCGGTGGCCAATGGCTTCGGCCGCGTCGTGGTCGGGCAGGGCGGCATCCTGTCGACGCCGGCGGCCTCCAACCTGATCCGCAAGCGCAAGGCCTTCGGCGGGCTGATCCTGTCGGCCAGCCACAATCCTGGCGGCCCGCACGAGGATTTCGGCATCAAGTACAATGCCGAAAACGGCGGTCCGGCGCCGGAGAAGATGACCGATGCGATCTACGCCCGCAGCAAGGTCATATCAGCCTACAAAATCGCCGATATCGGCGCCGTCGATCTCGACAAGACAGGCACCTTCGAAGTCGGCGGCATGAAGGTCGAGGTCGTCGACCCCGTCGCCGACTATGCCGAGCTGATGGAGACCTTGTTCGATTTCGACGCCTTGCGTGCGCTGTTCAAGTCGGGCTTCCGCATGCGCTTCGACGCCATGCATGCGGTGACGGGGCCTTACGCCAAGGAGATCCTCGAGCGCCGCCTCGGCGCTGCCGAGGGCACTGCCCGCAACTTCGTGCCGCTGGAGGATTTCGGCGGCCACCATCCCGACCCGAACCTGGTGCACGCCAAGCATCTCTATGACGAGATGATGGGGCCCGATGCGCCCGACTTCGGCGCCGCCTCCGACGGCGACGGCGACCGCAACCTGATCATCGGCCGCGGCATCTTCATCACGCCGTCGGACTCGCTGGCGATGCTGGCGGCCAATGCGCATCTCGCGCCCGGCTACAATGCCGGCCTCAAGGGCATCGCCCGCTCGATGCCGACCAGCGGTGCCGCCGACCGGGTTGCCGAGAAGCTCGGCATCGGCATGTACGAGACGCCGACCGGCTGGAAGTTCTTCGGCAATCTGCTCGACGCCGGCATGGCGACGATCTGCGGCGAGGAGAGTGCCGGGACCGGTTCCGACCATGTCCGCGAGAAGGACGGGCTGTGGGCGGTGCTTTTGTGGCTCAACATTCTCGCCGTGCGCGGCGAGAGCGCCAAGGACATCGTCGCCAAGCATTGGGCGACCTATGGCCAGAACTATTATTCGCGCCATGACTATGAAGAGGTCGAGACCGACAAGGCCAATGCGCTGGTCGACGAACTGCGCGGCAAGCTGGCGTCGCTGCCGGGAACCAGCGTTCAGGGCATGAAGATCGCCAGTGCCGACGACTTTGCCTACAACGACCCTGTCGACGGCTCGGTGAGCAAGAACCAGGGCATCCGCGTACTGTTCGAAGGCGGCTCGCGTGTCGTCTTCCGCCTGTCCGGCACCGGCACCTCGGGCGCCACCTTGCGCGTCTATATCGAGCGCTACGAACCCGATCCGGCGCGGCACGGGCAGGACACGCAGGCCGCACTTGCCGACCTGATCAAGGCCGCCGACGACATCGCCGGCATCAGGAGCCACACCGGCCGCGACAAGCCGAGCGTGATTACGTGAGATGGGTGACGCCGCCTGATCTCCCCCCTTGCGGGGGCCGGCAGGACAGAGGGGGGCAACGTCGAGCGCTTTCCTCTGAAGTTCACGGGACGAGCCTGCTCCACTGGCAAAATACTCGTCCGGTCTTGAAAGGTCGCGATCCTTCGCACCCCCCTCTGTCCTGCCGGACATCTCCCCCGCAAGGGGGGAGATTGGCCAACCGGACGTGTCCTTCCCGATGACAGCATCGCGCGCCGTTCCAGCGTTGGGCGCGACCGTCGGCGATGACGGCATCCGGTTTGCCGTCTGGTCCGGGGCAGCGGAGCGCATGTGGGTGTCGCTCTACGACGTCGACGGCAAGGCGGAGACCGCACGGCTGGAAATGCCCCGCAGTGACGACGGCGTCTTTGCGCTTGATGTCGCCGGGCTGGGCGAGGGCACGCGCTACGGCTTTCGCGCCGACGGACGATATGCGCCCGACAATGGCTTGTGGTTCGATCCCGACAAGCTGCTGGTCGATCCTTATGCGCGGCGAATAGATCGACCCTACCGCTATGACGCCCGGCTTGCCGCACCCAGGGGGCAGGGCGGCGACAGCGCCGCGCTGATGCCGAAGGCGATCGCCGCGACGTTGCCGCTCGCGCCGCACGCGGCACCGGCGTTCAGACCAGGCGGGCTGATCTACGAGGTTCCCGTCCGCGCCTTCACCATGCGCCATCCCGATGTGCCCAAGCGCCTGCGTGGCACCATCCGGGCGCTGGCCGAGCCCGTCATCATCGACCATCTGCTGAAGATCGGCGTCTCGGCGGTCGAGCTGATGCCGGTGACGGCTGTGATGGACGAGCGCCACTTGCCGCGCCTCGGCCTCAGCAATGCCTGGGGCTACAATCCGGTGAGCTTCATGGCGCTTGATCCGCGCCTGGCGCCTGGCGGTATCGCCGACCTCAGCGAGACGACGGCGGCACTTCATGCCGCCGGCATCGGGGTCATCCTCGACCTGGTCTTCAACCACACCGCCGAAAGCGATGAACTGGGACCGACCCTGTCGCTGCGCGGCCTCGACAACGGCGCCTATTATCGCGCCGCCGTCGACGATCCCGGCCGTTATGCCAACGACACCGGAACCGGCAACACGCTCGCTTGCGACCATCCGGTGGTTCAGGAACTCGTGCTGGACAGTCTGAGACACTTCATCGTCCATGCCGGCATCGACGGCTTCCGCTTCGATCTCGCGCCGGTGCTGGGGCGGGTCGGCGGCGAGTTCAGCACCGACGCGCCCCTGTTGCAGGCGATGCGGCACGACCCCGTCATCGGCGACCGTGTCCTGATCGCCGAGCCCTGGGATATCGGCCACAACGGCTACCGGCTCGGCGGCTTTCCCGCGGAGTTTCTCGAATGGAACGATCGCTACCGCGACGACGTCAGGCGTTTCTGGCGCGGCGACCGCGGCCTGGTCGGGGCGCTGGCGACGCGGCTTGCCGGATCGTCCGACAGCTTCGGCGGCGGGGCGCAGACGCGGACGGTCAACTTCATCGCTGCCCATGACGGCATGACGGTCGCCGACCTCGTCCGCTACGAGCGCAAGCACAACGAGGCCAATGGCGAACACAATCACGACGGCCACAACGAGAACTTTTCCTGGAACAACGGCGTCGAGGGCGAGAGCGGCGATCCCGAGATATCGGCGGAGCGCAGTCGCGATATCAGCGCCTTGCTGGCGACGCTGTTTGCCTCGCGCGGCGCCATCATGCTGACGGCGGGAGACGAATTCGGCCGCAGCCAGCGCGGCAACAACAATGCCTACGCCCAGGACAACGAACTGACCTGGCTCGACTGGGCCGAGCGTGACGTCGCCCTGGAGGACTTCGTCGCTGAACTCGGCAAGCTGAGGCGAGAGGTGCCGGCGCTGGCGCAACTCGGCTTTCTCAGCGGCGCAGTCCCTGATGGCGCGCAGGTGGCGGACGTCGAATGGCTGACCGAGGCCGGCCGGGCGATGAGCGACGCCAACTGGTATGAACCCGACCGTCACCGCCTGACGATGCTTCTGGGCAATGGTGCCGCAGAGGGCGGCCGGCTTGCCGTCATGATCAACGGCGCGCGGCGCGATGTCCATTTTGCCCTGCCGGCGCGTTCGGCCTTCGAATGGCGACACGCGATGGTCGGGGCACATCCGGCCGGCGGGCGCTTCAGCGTGCCGGCGCGAAGTGTTTCATTTGCGATCGAACGGCCTCAGGCCGAAAGCCCAGGAGATCAGCCATGACCCAGCAATCCGGTGCCGACTGGTGGCGCGGCTGCGTCATTTACCAGGTCTATCCGCGCTCGTTCCAGGACAGCACCGGCGACGGCAGCGGCGATCTCGCAGGCATCACCAGGCGTCTGCCACATATCGCCTCGCTGGGCGTCGATGCGGTCTGGCTGTCGCCCTTCTTCAAGTCGCCGATGGCCGACATGGGCTACGACGTCTCCGATTATTGTGACGTCGATCCGATGTTCGGCACGCTCGCCGACTTCGACGCGATGATAGCGGAGGCGCACCGGCTCGGGCTGAAGATCATCATCGACCAGGTGCTGTCGCACTCGTCCGACAAGCATCCCTGGTTCGTCGAAAGCCGGATGAGCCGCGACAATCCCAAGGCCGACTGGTATGTCTGGGCCCAGCCCAAGCCCGACGGCACCGCGCCGAACAACTGGCTGTCGATCTTCGGCGGTCCAGGCTGGGAGTGGGATTCGACGCGCAAGCAGTACTACCAGCACAATTTCCTCGCCTCGCAGCCCGATCTCAACTTCCACAATCCCGAGGTGCAGGACGCGCTTCTGGAAACGGTGCGTTTCTGGCTCGACCGCGGCGTCGACGGCTTCCGGCTCGACACGGTGAATTTCTACGTCCACGACAAGTGGCTGCGCGACAACCCGCCCTTGGCGAAAAGCGTTGCCGGCGAGAACGACGAAGCCAACCCCTACGAGTATCAGGACCATCTGTTCGACAAGACGCGACCGGAAAACATCGTCTTCCTCGAACGTTTTCGCGCGATGCTCGACGAATATGACAATCGCAGCTCGGTGGGCGAGGTCGGCGACGGCGAGCGCTCGCTGCAGACGGTTGCGGCCTATACGGCGGGCGGCGACAAACTGCATATGTGCTACACATTCGACCTGCTCGGCCCGAAATTCTCCGCCGCCCACGTCCACAAATGCATTGCCGATTTCGAGGCGGCGGTGACCGACGGCTGGGTTTGCTGGGCCTTCTCCAACCATGACGTGATCCGTCATGTGACGCGCTGGACCAGGCCCGGCGGCGACCCCGAGGCGGTGGCCAAGTTTTCCATCGCCCTGCTTGCCTGCCTGCGCGGCTCGATCTGCATCTACCAGGGCGAAGAACTTGGTCTTGAAGAAGCCGACGTTGCTTTCGAAGACTTGCGCGATCCTTACGGCATCCGCTTCTGGCCAGGCTACAAGGGTCGCGACGGCTGCCGCACGCCGATGGTGTGGGAGGCCCAGGCGGAGCAGGGCGGTTTCTCCGACGGCAAGCCCTGGCTGCCGATTCCGGCCGCCCATCGCGCGCTCGCGGTCGATCGACAGCAGGGCGACGCGGAATCGGTTCTGTGTCGTTACAGGGCGGTGCTGGCGGCGCGCAGGACGCTTCCGGCACTTATCCACGGCTCGATTGAGCTGCTGGAAACCGAGGGCGACGTGCTCGCTTTCCTGCGTGAGGAAGGGGCCGAACGGGTGCTCTGCGTCTTCAACTTTTCAGAGAAAGCGGCCTCATTGCCAGTTCCGGCAAGGCTTGCCGGCGTGAGCCAAGTGTCGTTCCCCGGCGCTTCAGGTGAACTCGAAAAAGACCGTATCACCTTGGCGCCGCTCGATTACTTTATCGGGCGCTTAGTTTGAACTCGCTCAAGTTGACTTTAGGTGAGCACGAGTCGTGTTGAAAATAAAAATTGTCGTGTCTAGTGTCAGCCACCGCTGGCGGTAGGGAGCTGCCGGCTCGCTCAACGAAACCGGAAACATCCGGCATTCGGGCGCTAACCAGGCGAGGCCGTGTTTACGGGGAACACGCCTATTTGGGAGAAGTACACATGCTGAAGAACATGCTGAAAGCGACAGTGTTCGCTACGACGCTTGCGCTGTCTGCTGGAGCGTTGTCCGTTCCGGCTTTTGCGGAGGTCGTCTTTAATCGCGGCAATTCGGCCGATCCGGAATCGCTGGATCCGCACAAGACATCGACGGTCTATGAAGCCCACATCCTGCGCGACCTGTTCGAAGGTCTTGTCATGCAGGACCAGAATGCCGAAGTCATTCCGGGTGCAGCCGAGAGCTGGACCGTTTCGGACGACGGCACCGTCTACACCTTCAAGCTTCGCCAGGGCGGCACCTGGTCGGACGGCAGCCCGGTTACCGCTGACGATTTCGTCTACTCCTTCCGTCGCCTCGAGGACCCGGCCACCGCCGCTGAGTATGCCTCGATGCTCTACGTCGTGAAGAACGCCGAGGAAGTGAACACCGGCAAGGCCAAGCCCGAAGAACTCGGCGTCAAGGCAGTCGATGCCAACACCTTCGAAGTGACGCTGAAGTCGCCGACCCCCTATTTCCTCGAGATGCTGACGCACCAGTCCACCTATCCGGTGAACAAGGCTGCCATCGAGAAGCTCGGCGCCGACTGGATCAAGCCGGGCAACCTGGTGTCCAACGGCGCCTTCACGCTCGCTGAGTTCGTCCCGAACGATCACATCAAGCTCGTCAAGAACCCGAAGTTCCATGACGCCGCCAATGTGAAGCTCGACGCCGTCAACTACTTCCCGACCGAAGACCGCTCGACCGCCATCAAGCGCTTCGAGGCCGGCGAGCTCGACAGCAACGACGATATCCCGACCGAGCAGATGGCCGACCTGAAGGCCAAGTTCGGCGACCAACTGCGTATCGGCGCCTATCTCGGCACCTACTACTACGCGATCAAGACGGACAAGGCGCCGTGGGACAATGTCGAGCTGCGCAACGCAGTCTCGATGGCCATCGACCGCGACTTCCTGGCCGAGAAGGTCTGGCAGAATTCGATGCTGCCCGGCTACTCGATGGTGCCTCCCGGCATCGAAGGCTACAAGTCGTCGGTGGCGAAGTTCGCCGAGATGTCGCAGATCGACCGTGAGGACGAGGCCAAGAAGGTCTTGGAAAAGCTCGGCTACGGTCCCGACAAGCCGCTGAAGATGGAAATCCGCTACAATACCTCGGAAAACCACAAGAACACCGCGGTCGCCATCCAGGAACAGCTCAAGCCGCTCGGCATCGAGGTGACCCTGCTCAACACCGACACCAAGACCCATTACGGCCATCTCGAGCAGAAGGGTGACTTCGACGTCGCTCGCGCCGGCTGGATCGCCGATTACAAGGATCCGGAAAGCTTCCTCGGCATTTCGCGCAAGGCTTCCGGCAACAACTACTCGAACTACAACAGCCCGAAGTTTGAAGAGGCCATGAACAAGGCTGCTGCCGATGGCGGCAAGCCGGAGCTCCGCCTCAAGGACCTCGAAGAAGCAGAACGCATCCTGATCGACGATGTCGGCCAGATCCCGCTGCTCTACTATAGCTACAAGAACCTCGTTTCGCCGAAGATCAAGGGCTTCGACGAGAACGTCATGGACGTTCATCCTTCGCGCTTCGTCAGCAAGGACTAGTCCCGGCTCTGCCGCCGCCTCCTGAAAACGGGGGCGGCGGTCCCGGCTAACCTGCGAAGGCGTGGTAGCTATGTTTCTCTATGTATTCCGGCGGCTTCTGACCGCCATTCCGACGATGTTCGTCATCGTCACGCTGGCCTTCTTCCTGATCCGCGTCGCCCCCGGCGGCCCATTCAATCAGGAGCGCGGTCTCAGTCCCGAGATCAAGGCCAATCTCGAAGCGCAATTCGGTCTCAGCGACCCGATCTGGCTTCAATACGTCAACTATCTCAAGAACCTGCTGCACGGTAATTTCGGGCCCAGCTACAACCTGCCCGATTTCACCGTCACCGAGCTGTTCGCCAACGGCCTGCCCATCTCGGTCCAGCTTGGTCTGTCGGCTCTCGTCTTGGCGCTTGCCGTCGGCACAGTGCTCGGCATCGTCGCAGCGCTCAACCAGAACAAGCTTGGCGACTACTCGGTCATCGCACTTGCCACCGCTGGCAGCACGATCCCGACCTTCGTCATTGCGCCTGTCATCCAGCTGCTGTTCGGCCTGACCTGGAAGCTGCTGCCGATCGGCGGCTGGGGCGATGGGGCATGGATCAACAAGATCGGCCCGATCCTGACTTTGTCGCTGCCGCAGATCGCCATCGTGGCGCGCCTGATGCGCGGTTCGATGATCGAGTCGCTGCGTTCCAACCACATCCGGACCGCGCGTGCGCTTGGCCTGTCCGACTGGTCGGTGGTGGTCAAGCACGCACTGCGTGGCGCTGTCCTGCCCATCGTGTCTTATGCGGGCCCGGCGGCGGCGGCATTGCTCACCGGTTCGATCATCGTCGAGACGATCTTCGCCATTCCCGGAATCGGCCGCTACTTCGTCGATGCGGCACTCAACCGCGACTACACGCTGGTGATGGGAACGGTGGTGGTGATTGCGCTGTTTACGATCGCGTTCAACCTGATCGTCGACATCCTCTATGCCTTCTTCGATCCGCGGGTGCGCTATGACTGATACAGCCATTTCAGCGCCCGTCGTCGGGCGATCGCTCTGGGGCGATGCCTGGGCACGCCTCAAGGCCAACAAGGCTGCGATGTTCAGCCTTTTCTACCTGATCGCCATGGCGACCGTCTGCATCGTCGGACCGTTCTTCGTGCCGCATCAGTACACGACGATCTATGCCGACTATGTCCGGACGCCGCCAAGTCTCTCGGCTTATCCCAAGCCGGAAATGATCGAGACCGCCATGAACGACGCCGTCAAGCGCATGCGTGTCGACGTCAAGGAATGGCGCCAGGAAGGCGAACGGGTGTTCATCACCGTGACGTCGAGCAAACCGCTCGACGAGCGCAACATCCGCTATCTCGACCGTTCCGACACCTTCGACGACGGCAAGCTCGAAAGCACCTCTGCTGATGGGCTGACGGCGGTGATGAGCGCCTCGATCAAGCAGCAGTACTTCCTGTTCGGCACCGACAACACCGGCCGCGACCTGCTGTCGCGAACGCTGATGGCGGGCCGCATCTCGCTGGCGATCGGCCTTCTGGCCGGCATCGTCGCCGTGGTCATCGGGGTCATCTATGGCGCCACTGCCGGCTTCATGGGCGGCAAGACCGACGAGGTGATGATGCGCATCGTCGACGTGCTCTATTCGCTTCCCTTCATCTTCTTCGTCATCATGCTGGTCGTCTTCTTCGGGCGAAACTTCGTGCTGATGTTCTTAGCTGTGGGGGCGGTGTTGTGGCTCGACATGGCGCGCATCGTGCGTGGCCAGGCCCTGTCGATCCGCCGGCAGGAATATGTCCAGGCGGCCGAAGCGCTCGGCGTGCGCTCGCGCGGCATCGTCCAGCGCCACGTCATCCCCAATCTGCTCGGGCCGGTGGTCATCTACATGACCCTTCTGGTGCCGCAGGTCATCATCCTGGAGAGCTTCTTGTCGTTCCTGGGGCTCGGCGTGCAGGAGCCGATGACAAGTTGGGGCGTGCTCATCTCGGTCGGCGCCAAGAACATCGGCACCGCCAACTGGCTGCTGTTGTTCCCGGCCTTCTTCCTGGTCTCGACGCTGTTTGCGCTGAACTTCATCGGCGACGGCCTGCGTGACGCTCTCGATCCGAAGGACAGGTGAGATGGCTGGAGAAACAATACTTTCGGTCAAGGACCTGCGCGTCCGTTTCCGCACGCTGGACGGCGTGGTGGAGGCGGTGAAGGGCATCCACCTTCACGTCGACGCCGGCGAGACTGTTGCCGTGGTCGGTGAGTCCGGCTCCGGCAAGAGCCAGACGATGATGGCGGCGATGAGCCTTTTGGCCTCCAATGGCGAGGCCACTGGCGCTGTCGACTACCGCGGCAAGAACCTGCTGACACTCGGCAAATCGGAACTCAACAAGGTCCGTGGCCGCAAGATCAGCATGATCTTCCAGGAGCCTATGACCTCGCTCGATCCGCTCTACACCATCGGCAACCAGCTGATGGAGCCGATCCGCAAGCATCGTGGGTTGAGTGGTGCGGCAGCGCGTGCCGAAGCCCTCAGGCTGCTCGAACTGGTCAAGATTCCCGACCCCGAGCGGCGCCTGAAATCCTATCCGCACGAAATGTCGGGTGGCCAGCGCCAGCGCGTGATGATCGCCATGGCGCTTGCCAACGACCCCGACATCCTGATCGCCGACGAGCCGACCACTGCACTCGACGTGACGATCCAGGCGCAGATCCTGACCCTGCTGGCCGAACTGCAGCGCAAGCTCGGCATGGCCATCGTCTTCATCACCCATGACCTCGGCATCGTCCGGCGCTTTGCCGACCGTGTCTATGTCATGCGCTATGGCGAGGTGGTGGAGGAGGGCAAGGCCGACGAGCTGTTTGCCAACCCGCAGCACGACTACACCAGGATGCTGCTGGCAGCCGAGCCGACCGGCCGCAAGGCGCCGCCTGCCGCCAATGCGCCGATCCTGCTCGAAGGGCGCAATGTCGAGGTCGAGTTCAAGATCGGCGGCGGCTTCCTTGCCGGCCCGCCGATGCTGTTGCGGGCGGTCGACCGCATCTCGATCATGCTCAAGCAGCGCCAGACGATCGGCATCGTCGGTGAATCGGGATCGGGCAAGTCGACGCTGGGCCGGGCCTTGCTCCGGCTACTGCCGAGCCAGGGCACGATCCGCTTCGGCAACAAGGATCTGTCCAACGCCGACCGCGCCGAGATGCGGCCGCTGCGCCGCGAGCTTCAGCTCGTCTTCCAGGATCCGTTCGGCTCCTTGTCGCCGCGCATGACGGTGGGCCAGATCATCACCGAAGGCCTGCTCGTGCACGAGCCGTCGCTGTCGTCAAAGGAACGCGACAACCGGGCGGTGGAGGCCCTGCGTGAAGTCGGGCTATCCCCCGAAACACGCAACCGCTATCCGCACGAGTTCTCCGGCGGCCAGCGCCAGCGCATCGCCATTGCGCGGGCGATGATCCTGAAGCCCAAGGTCGTCGTGCTCGATGAGCCGACCTCGGCGCTCGACCGATCGGTGCAGAAGCAGATCGTCGAGCTTTTGCGCAAGCTGCAGGCCGACCACGATCTGTCCTACCTGTTCATCAGTCACGATCTGGCCGTGGTGCGCGCCATGTCGGACTACATCATCGTGATGAAGCAGGGAAAGATCGTCGAGGAGGGACCGACGGAGGAGATCTTCGGCGCGCCGCGTGAAGCCTACACCAGGACCTTGATGGCGGCGGCGATCGACGAGACGAAGTTCCGCCAATCGGCCTGACGGTTTGGCAGCCTGACGGTTTGTCAGCCTGACGGCTTTTGGCAGGCCACTGGTGAAAAACAGCAGCAGGCCCGGAGACGCCAGTCTCCGGGCCTGTTCGCATTCAGAGCACCAGAACGGAGCGGCCGCAGTTGACGCCGTGAACCCGGACATCGGCTTCGCCGACCTTTACGCCGACCAGCGACAGAACGTTGTAAAGCAGCCCGTCGATGGGGGCGGTCACGCCGGACAGCAGGCCGACGATGGCGGTCTTGACCGCGGCGTCTGTCGGCACGAACAGGCCGAGGCCAAGGCCCAGCACCTTGAGATCGACATCCAGCGTCAGCCCGCTCAACAGCGAGGCGGTCAGCGACTGCGTCAGGTTGCGTGTCGACACCGACTTGACCCGGCGTGCGTCGATGTCGCTCTTGTTGAACGTAAGGGCCTGCGGCGTCATGTTGCCGATCCGCACATTCGCGGCACCCTTGACGTCGACGGTCAGCACGTTGAGGCCGACCGGGTTGAGCTTGACCAGCTGCGCGGGCTGCACCACGGGCCTCTTGGTGAAGACCCTGAGTTCCGCCGGGTTGATGTCGCCGAGCCAGATCTCGGCGACGCCGGGCTGGGCGTCGACCGTGACGATCGCGCTTGCCGGCTTGCCGGTGGGACAGGAAACGCTTTTCAACTGAGCCTCGGCATAGGCCAGCTCGACATAGAGCGGCACGCGGACCGATCCACCCAGCACGCTGTCGACCAGTCCCCCGGTGCCGCCAACGGTGACGACGAGTTGCAGCCTCGTCTGCGCCGTTCGCACGATCTTGCCCGGCTCGCCGACCGCAAACCAGCTGTATCCTTGCGGTGGTTCGCCGATGGCGACGTTCAGCTTGACGCCGAGCAGGCCCGGCACGCCGGCGCCAAGGTCGACGGCGACCTGGTTTTTGCCGTTGGCGATGGCGGCTGCGGCGCTGACCAGTTCCATAATGCCGACATCGGCGTCCAGCCCGGCGGCGCCACGACCCGTCGACAGTTTGCCGATCGCGCCGAGGTCGATGTAGTTCTTGAGCGGCACCTTGAGCGAACCGGGGATGTGAGAGCCCAGAAGCTTGTTCAAGGCGATGTCGGCGTCCCTGTCCTTGTTGACCGTCGCCAGAGCCGACAGTATCTGCCCGACGCTCGCTTCAGCTTGCAGCACCTCATTGTAGGTACCCGCCGTCAGGTTCAATCCGGTCTTCAGCGCATCGATGAACTGCAGCGCGTTGACGTCGGCCCCCAGAAGCGCGTTGTAGTCCATCACATTGAGCGAAAGCGTCGTACCCAGCAGGCCGCCAAGAAGGCTATTGAGCAGGCCGCCATTGAGGCTGGCAAGCCTGGAGCCCACGGAGAAGGCGGCTTCCGCCGGCGCGGTCGCGACCGCCGTGGTGACAATCTTGCGCTCACCGATCAGCGCATTGGCGAAAAAGGTCGTGCCGTCCTTGGAGTAGGTGACGCGCACGGCGTTTGGCGGCGTTGCACCGACGACGAAGCGCGCGTCGACTGAGACAGTGGGGTCGGCGGCATAGCGCCCCTTTTCGACGAGCACGCGCTTGTAGCCGACAGTGAGTGTTTGAGGGGTGGAGCCGTCAACCAGGACGACGTTGTTCTGCTGATTGTTGTTGAATACCTTCAGCACCGCGGCATCGGCCTTGGCGATGTTGCCGGCGGCATAGATTGCTGCAAGATCGGTAATCGACTGGGCCTCGCGGCGCTCGACATAAAGCGAGCCTTCGTCGACTGCCAGTGCAGCCGTGGCAAGGCCGATCGGCAGCGACAGCGCGAACATGGTCGCCATGTTGCCTTTTCGCGCGCGCCGGAACTCGGACAGTCTGTTCAGGATTGCCGTAAACATTCAGATGCCCCCCACCCGAATTGTCGAACTGCGTTTGATGGTCTGCTCCGGCATCGGCAGCATTGTCAGCAGATTCCAGATCGGAAGCTGGCGGGCGTCGTAGCTCAAGGAGACGACGAACTGTTCGCTGTCATTGGCGCTGTCCTTGGCGTCCACTGTCAGTTTTGTCTTGTCGATGAGGACGTAGCCGTCGCCGTTGAGATCGATGTATCTCTGTGCGAGCGTTTTGCGCTCGGCTTCGTTGAGCCCGCCGATGGCGGTGCGGGCTGCGTCGGCTGCCATCTGCTGGACGGAATGCAGGGCGCCGAAGTAGATGCCGTAGGCAATCATCCCGAAAACAAGAAGGATGAAGATCGGTGCGACAATTGCAAACTCTATTGCCGAAGTACCGGATTTCGACTGAAGGAAGTTGCTTCTATCAGGCGGTCGTCCGCGAAGCAGGTTCCTTTGCCATCTGCCCAGGCCAATCCGTTCGGTAAACGGCCTCGAACCGTCTGCTCCGAGCTTGCAGTGCAGTCGGCACGAGCGCCATGCCCCAGACGTCCTGCGTGCCGTTAGCTCCCTGAAATTTTGTTTGTACACAAAGTAATTATGCCCAGTCATATGCCACCTGTTTGGCTTTTGCCAAGATCTTCGGCCTCGATGATCAGAGATCAGCAAGATCAAAGACAGAGTGAGCGCAGAAGATTATCGATTTGCTAATATGGCGCTTCGCGGTGACGAATGATCAAGAATGGTTCAACGCCGATACCAAAATCCGCTTAAAACAATCAACAATTCGTATGAGGTGCGGATGCATTGTCAGACGTGACACGTAGATGGCGCGTGTCCATCTTCTTGCGGCAGGTAGTGTGCAACTCTTGATTGTCGTCTTGTGAATAGTACGCGCTGGTTCCGGAAATCTTGCCAGCGTCAGTCGAGTATTCTGGCGCAGTGCTGCCAAAAGTTGCAAGCACGCGAAAAGCCGATCTCTGGCGCTTCGGCTTAAGGAATTGTGATTTCGGGATTTTTCTGGTCGGAGTGGCAGGATTCGAACCTGCGACCCCATCGTCCCGAACGATGTGCGCTACCAGGCTGCGCTACACTCCGTGACCAGTGGGCGGGCTTATAGCCGCCGGTTCGGGTTCCTGCAAGCGCCAAAGGTTCGACTGGCGCAATTTTTCGCAAGTGAGTAATCTTGTTGTGCTTTTGAGCCTTTTTGCTGCCGTGGCGGTAGGGGACAGTGACCCGATCTTGCGGTATTCGATGCCGAACAGAATCTATGCGCAGCATGGCGCCGGAGTGCAGTAGTGAATTTCAAGCCAGTCGCCCAGGCATCTCCAAATACGTTCGAATTCGAAACGCGCGCACTGGTCAAGCCGACCGGCTTTCGCGAATACGATGCGCGCTGGTGGTTCGGCCATCCGAGCTCGTCCAAGGAGCCGGAGCTCAACCTGATCGGCGTCCAGGCGCTGGGCATGGGCATCGGCACGTTGATCCGGCGTCTCGGCGCCGGACCCGACATCGTCGTCGGCCACGATTTCCGCTCTTATTCGATGTCGATCAAGCTGGCGCTTGTGTCAGGTCTTCAGGCGGCGGGCGCACGGGTCAAGGATATCGGCCTGGCGCTGTCGCCGATGGCCTATTTCGCCCAGTTCGCGCTCGACACCCCGTCGGTCGCCATGGTCACCGCCTCGCACAACGAGAATGGCTGGACCGGCGTGAAGATGGGCGCGCAGCGGCCGCTGACCTTCGGCCCGGACGAGATGTCGGCGCTCAGGGATATCGTGCTCAATGGCGACTTCGACCTGACCGGCGGCGGCTCCTATGAGTTCGTGCCCGATTTCCGCAAGACCTATATCGACGACCTGGTGGCCGGCAAACGCATCACCCGCAAGCTGCGCGTCGTCGCCGCCTGCGGCAACGGCACGGCAGGGGCGTTTGCGCCGGAAGCGCTCGAGCGCATCGGCTGCGAGGTCATCCCGCTCGATATCGAGCTCGACCATTCGTTCCCGCGCTACAACCCCAACCCCGAGGACATGCAGATGCTGCATGCGATCAGGGACAAGGTGCTGGAAACAGGCGCCGATGTCGGGCTCGGCTTCGACGGCGACGGCGACCGCTGCGGCGTGGTCGACAACGAAGGCAACGAAATCTTCGCCGACAAGGTCGGCGTCATGCTCGCGCGCGACATCTCGGCGCTCCATCCGAACGCGACCTTCGTCGTCGACGTCAAGTCCACGGGCCTGTTCAACACCGACACGGTGCTCGCCGCCAACGGCGCCAAGACCGACTACTGGAAGACCGGCCACTCCTATCTCAAGCGCCGCGTCGCCGAACTGGGAGCCATCGCCGGCTTCGAGAAGTCGGGCCACTTCTTCTTCAACCCGCCGATCGGCCGCGGTTATGACGACGGCATCGTCACCGCGATCGCCGTCTGCCAGATGCTCGACCGCAGTCCCGGCAAGTCGATGGCAGACCTCTATCGCGACCTGCCGCTGACCTATGGCACGCCGACAATGTCGCCGCATTGCGACGACGAACTGAAATATGGCGTCGTCGACAAGGTCGTCGCCGATTTCGAGGCGATGAAGCGCAATGGCGAGATCTTCGCCGGGCAGAAGATCGTCGACCTCGTCACCGTCAACGGCGTGCGTGTCGTTGCCGAGGACGGCACCTGGGGGCTCGTTCGGGCATCCTCCAACAAGCCGGAGCTCGTCGTGGTGGTCGAAAGCCCTGTTTCGTCGGAGCGTCGGCGCGAGATGTTCGAGGCGGTTGACGAAGTGTTGAGGCGCAATCCGTCCGTCGGCGCTTATAACCAGACTTTCTGAGGGGAGCGGGCATGGCCGAGAGGATCGTCAGTTTTGTCATGAGCGGCGGCGTCGGCTCGCGGCTCTGGCCGCTGTCGCGCGAGGACAACCCCAAGCAGTTCCATGACCTGTCGGGCGACGGCTCGATGCTGGTCAAGACGCTGAAGCGGCTTGCCGCGCGCGACGAAGGCGAAACGCCGATCTATCTGATCGCCTCCGAGCGCCATGCCGAACGGGTGCGGGCCGATCTTGCGGCGATCGATCTTGCCGGCGGCGGCGCGATCTTCGAGCCTGCGGGCCGCAACACGGCGGCGGCCGTGGCGGTCGCCGCTTTGCAGACGCTCAAGGCCTATGGCGACGGCATCGTGCTGGTGGTGCCCTCCGACCACGAAATCTCGACGCAGCGCCAGTTCTGGGAAACCGTCGAAAACGGGGTGCCGGCAGCCGTGGCCGGCCGGATGGTGGTGTTCGGTATCCGCCCGACCGCACCCGAGACGGGTTACGGCTACATCGAGGCCGGTGCCGAAGGCGGCGGCGTGTCCGACGTCACCCGCTTTGTCGAAAAGCCCGACCTCAAGACGGCCGAAGGTTATCTCGCCGCCGGTAACTTCTTCTGGAACGCCGGCATCTTCCTGTTCAAGGCCAGCGCCATGCGCGACGCTTTCCTGAAGCACCAGCCGGAGATCTGGCACAAGGCCGACGCTGCCTTTCAAGCCCAGACCAGCGACCTCTCCGGCGTCTACATGCCGCTGGACCTCTATCAGGCCATTCCGTCCAACTCGATCGACTATGCCATCATGGAGCGTGTCGACGGCATCGCCATGGTGCCGGCCAGCTTCCGCTGGAACGATCTCGGCTCGTGGCAGTCACTGCTCGACGTCAGCCCGTCCGACAAGGATGGCAATGTCATCGTCGGCGACGTCGTCGCCATCGATTGCGAGAACTCCTATCTGCGCGGCGAAGGCCGCCTGCTTTCGGCCATCGGCCTGAAGGACGTCGCCATCGTCTCGACCTCGGACGCGACCTTCGTCGCCCCGGTCAGCCACAGCCAGAACGTCAAGAAGATCGTCGAGCAGCTCGAAAAGAGCGGCCGGCTGGAGACGAAGTTCACGCCGGCGCATGGCCGTGTCATCGCCAACGGCGCCTGGCGTCGGCGGGTGCAGCACTGGCTGATGGATGAAACCTTGCCGCTTTGGTCGACTTCGGGCGTCGACGAGCAGTTCGGCGGCTTCTACGAGGCGCTCGGCTTCGATGCCAGGCCTCTGGCCAAGCCCAAGCGCATGCGCACCATGGCGCGCCAGGTCTATGCCTTTGCGGTCGCCAAGCAGCGCGGCTGGGACGGCCGGGCCGACCAGCTCATCGATCACGGTATCCGCTTCATGGCCGACAAGGGCCGGACCGAACGCGGCGGCTGGGTGCGGACGCTGAACCCTGACGGCAGCGTGCTCGACCCGGTCGAGGACGCCTACGACCATGCCTGCGTGCTGCTGGCGCTGGCCCATGCCCATCGTTCCGGCAACGCCGAGGCGCTGGCGCTCGCCACCGAAACATTCGCCTTCCTCGACAAGCATCTCGAGGACGAGCGCATGACCGGCTTCATGGAAAGCCCTGACGGCGAGGGCGTGCGCCGCTCCAACCCGCACATGCACCTACTGGAGGCGTTTCTCGCCTGGCACGCGGTGACCGGCGACCGCGCCTATCTCAGGCGCGCCGCGCGCATCATCGATCTGTTCCGCAGCCACTTCTTCGAGGTCGACAGCTGGACGCTGGGCGAGTTCTTCGACCGCGACTGGCATCCGGCACCTGGCGAAAAGGGCCAGTGGACCGAACCCGGGCATCATTTCGAATGGGCCTCGCTGCTTGTCGATTTTGCCGACAAGAGCGGCCAGAAGGATCTCGTCGCCTTCGGCCGCAAGCTCTATGCCTCGGCGGTCGCCAACGGCCTCAACCGTGCGACGGGGCTGGCCTATGGCGCGGTGTCGCGGCAGGGCCTGCCGCTCGACAGCATCTCGCGCAGCTGGCCGCAGACCGAAGCCATCAAGGCGGCTGTCGCGCTCGACGGCACCGGCGGCCCCGATCTCAAGCCCGAGATCGAAGCACGTGTCGGCCGCCTGTTCCGCTGGCACATCGACCCCGCACCGCAAGGCCTGTGGATCGACCAGATCGACGAGCGCGGCCGCTCATTGGCCAAGGAAGTGCCTGCCAGCATCTTCTACCATCTGGTGACGGCGCTGACGCAGTATCTCGACAAGACCGAGGACGTCGCGCACTGACTTCGAACCAACAAAAAAGCCGGCCAATTGGCCGGCTTTTTTGTCTCGATGCGGTCAGCTCAGTACGGGCTCGCGACGTCGCCTGTTTCGACATAGACCGTCTTGAGCTGCGAATAGTGCGACAGGGCGGCGAGCGAGTTCTCGCGGCCGATGCCCGACTGCTTGGCGCCGCCGAAGGGGATTTCGACCGGCGTCAGATTGTAGGCGTTGATCCAGCACGTCCCGGCCTTGAGTTCGCCGATGATGCGATGGCCGCGCGCAATGTCCTTGGTGAAGACGCCGGCGGCGAGGCCGAATTCGGTGTCGTTGGCGCGGGCGATGACCTCGTCCTCGCTGTCGAAGGACAGCACGCTCATGACCGGGCCGAAGATCTCTTCGCGGGCGATGCGCATGGTGTCGGTGACGCCGGTGAACACGGTCGGTTCGACGAAGAAGCCGCCTTCGAAGCCCTGCAGTGAGGGCACCCCACCACCACAACGCAACTCGGCACCTTCGCCTTTGCCGACGCCGATGTAATCGAGAACCTTGTCGTGCTGGGCCTTGCTGACCAGCGGGCCCATCTGCGTCTCGGGGTCGAGCGGGTCGCCGATGCGGATCGACTTGGTGCGCTCGACCAGCCGTTCGACGAAACGGTCGTGCAGGCCTTTCTGGACGAAGACGCGGGTGCCGTTGGAGCAGACCTGGCCGGTCGAGTAGAAATTGCCGAGCATCGCGCCGCCGACGGCGTTTTCGAGATCGGCGTCGTCGAAGACGATGATCGGCGACTTGCCGCCGAGCTCCATCGTCGCGTGTTTCATATGCGAGCCGGCGAGCGACAACACCTTCTTGCCCGTCGGCACCGAGCCGGTGAGCGAAATCTTGTCGACGACCGGATGCGCGGCGAGTGCCGCGCCGACATCGCCGTAACCCTGGACGACGTTGAACAAGCCATCGGGCAGGCCGGCCTCGGTGTAGATCTCGGCCAGCGCCAGCGCCGACAGCGGGGTGTTCTCTGAGGGCTTGAACACCATGGCATTGCCCATGGCGAGCGCGGGTGCCGACTTCCAGCCGGCGATCTGGATCGGGTAGTTCCAGGCGCCGATGCCGACGCAGACGCCGAGCGCCTCGCGCCTGGTGTAGGCGAAGGGGCCGCCGAGATCGACATAGTCGCCGTTGAAGGCAGCGACCGCACCGGCGAAATATTCGAGACAGTCGGCGGCGGAGGCGGCGTCGGCCACCAGCGTTTCCTGGATCGCCTTGCCGGTGTCGAGCGTCTCGATGCGCGACAGCTGCTCATTGCGGGCGCGCAGTATGTCGGCGGCACGGCGCAGGATGCGGCCGCGCTCGATGGGCTTCAGCCGTGCCCAGGCCGGCTGCGCCTCGCGCGCGGCCTCGATCGCCAGCTCGACGATGTTGGGTGTTGCCGACCGCAGCTCGGCAATGGTCTCGCCGGTTGCCGGATAGATGACCGGGATCGATGCTCCACGCTCGTCGTCGATGTAGCGGCCGTTGACATAATGCGAGGCTTTGGGCTGGGCGCGCATGCGTTTGCTCCAGTTGTCTATTCGATGGTCCGGCGGGTGGGCCGGATGATGCTTTATCTGTCGGAGACCTGCCAGCGCGGATTGATCCACGGCTCCTGGTTCGACGGGGCGAGCGGTGTCCGCCCCAATATGTGGTCGGACGCCTTTTCGCCAGTCATGATCGACGGGCTGTTGAGGTTGCCATTGGTGACGCGCGGGAAGATCGAGGAGTCGGCAACGCGCAGGCTGTCCACGCCGATCACCCGGCACTCGGGATCGACGACGCTGGTCGGGTCGTCAGCCCGGCCCATGCGGCAGGTGCCACAAGGGTGGTAGGCGCTTTCCGAATGCTCGCGGATGAAGGCGTCGAGTTGCTCGTCCGACTGCACATGGCTGCCGGGCGATATCTCCTTGCCGCGGAACGGGTCGAAGGCGGCCTGGCCGAAGATCTCGCGGGTGAGGCGGATGCAGTGGCGGAAGTCTTCCCAGTCGTCGGGATGCGACATGTAGTTGAAGCGGATCTCCGGCTTGTCCCACGGGTCGTTTGAGCGAAGCGTGATCGCGCCGCGCGACTTCGACCGCATCGGCCCGACATGGGCCTGGAAGCCATGCGACTTGGCCGCCGCCTTGCCGTCATAACGTACGGCCGCCGGCAGGAAGTGGAACTGGATGTCTGGGTAGTCGACGCCTGATTTCGAGCGCACGAAGGCTGCGGCTTCGAAATGGTTGGTGGCGCCGAGGCCGGTCTTGAACAGCAGCCACTCCGCGCCGATCAGCGCCTTGGAGAACGGGTTGAAGACCGAGTGCAGGGTAATCGGCTGGGTCGCCTCCTGCTGGATATAGAGCTCCATGTGGTCCTGGAGATTCTGCCCGACGCCGCGCCTGTCGGCGACAACTGCTATGCCGTGCTTCTTGAGATGCTCGGCCGGTCCGATGCCCGACAGCATCAGCAGTTTCGGCGAGTTGATGGAGGAGGCGGCGACGATCACCTCACGTCGTGCCTTAACGACCTGAATCTTCCTGCGAGTCTCGATCTCGACGCCGGTGGCACGTTGGTTCTCGATCACCACGCGCCGGGCGAAGCCATTGACGACACGGACATTTCCGCGTTTCAGCGCCGGCCTGAGATAGGCATTGGCGACAGACCAGCGGCGCCCGCCATGTATGGTCTGCTCCATCGCGCCAAAGCCTTCCTGCTTGGCGCCATTATAGTCTTCGGTCAGCTCGAAACCGGCCTGGCGGCCGGCCTCGACGAAGGCCTGGTAGAGCGGGTTCTTGCGCGGCCCGCGCTGCACGTTGAGCGGACCCGATGTACCGCGCCAGCCTTCCTCGCCGCCATTCGAATGCTCCATGCGCTTGAAGTAGGGCAGCACGTCGGCATAGCCCCAGCCGGCAGCACCCTGTTCTGCCCAGTGGTCGAAGTCGTGGGCATGGCCGCGGACATAGACCATGCCGTTGATCGAGGACGAGCCGCCGAGGACCTTTCCGCGTGGGGTGGCGAGAACGCGGCCGCCGAGATGCGGCTCCGGCTCGCTGGCAAAGCCCCAGTCGTAGCGGCTCATATTGAGCGGGATCGACAGTGCCGACGGCATCTGGATCAGCGGGCCGAAATCGGTGCCGCCATATTCGATGACGATCACCGAGTTTTTGCCGTCCTCCGACAGGCGATAGGCCATTGCCGAGCCGGCCGAGCCGGAGCCGACGATTACGTAATCTGCTTCAAGCATTGTTCACATGAACCAAAAAATCGGCGAGCGAGACGTTGCCGCCGGTTGCGACGACGAGCACGGTCTTGCCGGCCACGTCGACCTTTCCTCCCAGAAGTGCCGCCAGCGACGAGGCGCCCGACGGCTCGAGCACGAGTTTCAGCCGCTCGAAGGCCGTGGTCATCGCGCGGCGGACGGAGGCATCGTCGACGGTCAGCGCGCGAACATTGGTGGTCGTGATGGCGGCAAAGGGCGCTTCGCCCGGCCGGCGCGCCATCAGGCCGTCGCAGATCGATTTCTCCGCCAGCGGCACGGCGGAAAGTGCGCCATTGGCGAGCGATGCGCCCAGCCCGTTGAAGCCTTCGGGCTCCACGGCGAACACTTCGGTCGACGGCGAAAGGTGATGGAAGGCCAGAGCCACGCCGCCGATCAGCCCGCCGCCGCCGACGGGGCAGAGCACGATGTCGGCGACCACACCCTTTGCTGCCAGTTGGTCGAGCGCTTCGAGGCCGGCGCCGGCCTGGCCGGCGACGATCTCGGGATCGTCGAACGGATGGAGCAGGACGAGCCCTTCGGTCTCGGAGATTTCGCGTGCCCTGGCGGCAGCGACCTCTTCGCGGGCGCGGTCGCCATGGTCGGTCAGGACCACGCGTGCGCCATAGGCCTTGGTCGCCTCGCGTTTGGCGGCGGGAGCGTCGATGGGCATGACGATGGTGACGGGAATGCCGAGCGACTGGCCGGCCGCGGCAAGGCCCTGGGCGAAATTGCCGGAGGAGAAGGCGACAACGCCGCGTCTGGCTTCTTCAGGTGAAAGCTGCTTCAGCCGCCAATAGGCGCCGCGCGCCTTGAACGATCCGGACCATTGCAGCGACTCCGCCTTGACGAAGACACGCGCAGCACCAGTCTCACGGGCAAGGACGGCAGATTCGAGCAGCGGCGTCAGCTGCGTCGCCTGCGATGTCTCGGCATAGGCTTCTCGCAACCGGTCGAGACCTGGAACTTCGGTGCTCATCATTCACCCCTCGGGAAACGCTTGCTCTCTTCGAGCACGTTGAGGTCCATGTGATTGCGCATGTAGCGCTCCGACGCTTTCTGCAGCGGCTGGAAATCCCATGGGTAGTAGGCGCCGTTGCGCAGCGCGGGATAGATCACCCAGCGCCGCGCCTGGCTCTCGCGCACGGCGGCGTCGAAGCCCGCCATGTCCCAGCGGGCTCGGACTTTTGCCATGAAGTCGGTGACCAGATCGGCATAAGCGGGGTCAACTGCGAGGTTGCGCAGTTCGCTGGCGTCCGATTCCAGATCAAACAGCTGCGGCGGGTCGATCTCGCAGTGGACGAACTTGAAGCGGCCGTCGCGGATGGCGACCAGCGGCGCATAGGAGCCTTCGGCGGCGTATTCCATGAGCACCGGCGCGCTGCGCTGCTCGCCGCGCGCCAATGGCAGCAAAGACTGCCCGTCGGTCCAGGGCGCGATAGCGGAGAGGTCGATGCCGGCGAGGTCGCACAGCGTCGGCAGCACGTCGAGGTTGGAGGTCGGTGCGGCGATAAGGCCCGCCGGCAGGCCCTTGCCCGCGACCATCAGGGGGACACGCGCCGAGCCTTCGTAGAAGCACATCTTGAACCACAGGCCGCGCTCGCCCAGCATGTCGCCGTGGTCGGAGCAGAACAGGATGACGGTGTCGTCGACCATGCGCGTGCGCTCGAGCACCGACAGCAGCTCGCCGACCTTGTCGTCGAGATAGGAGATGTTGGCGAAATAGCCGCGACGCGAGCGGCGCACCTGCTCCGGCGTGATGTCGAAGCTTGCATAGTCGCTGGCGAGGTAGAGGCGCTGCGAATGCGGGTCCTGCTGGTCCTCGGGGATGAAGCCGACCTCGGGGTCGAGGGCGGGGCAGTCCTCATAGAGGTCCCAATACCGGCGGCGCGCGACATAGGGGTCGTGTGGATGGGTGAAGGAGACGGTGAGGCACCAGGGACGGCGCTCGGCCTGATCGGAGACGCGGGCGAAATCGTAAAGCTTCTGGGCAGCCAGGAAAGCGACCTCGTCGTCATACTCCATCTGGTTGGAAATTTCGGCAGTGCCCGCGCCGGTGACCGAGCCGAGATTGTGGTACCACCAGTCGATGCGTTCGCCCGGCTTGCGATAGTCCGGCGTCCAGCCGAAATCGGCCGGATAGATGTCGGTTGTCAGCCGCTCCTCGAAACCGTGCATCTGGTCCGGGCCGACGAAATGCATCTTGCCCGACAGCACGGTGTGGTAGCCGGCACCGCGCAGGTGATGCGCAAAGGTCGGGACCGACGAGGTGAATTCGGCGGCGTTGTCATAGACGCCGGTGCGCGATGGCAACTGCCCCGACATGAAGGCGGCGCGGCCCGGCGCGCAGAGCGGTGAGGCGGTGTAGTTGTTGCGGAAACGTGCCGAGCGCGCAGCGAGCGCCTTGAGGTGCGGGGTGTGCAGGAAGTCGGCTGGACCGTCGGGGAAGAACGTCCCGGCCAACTGGTCGACCATGACGATGAGGATGTTGGGCTGCCTGGTCTTCATGCCTTGCCCGCCTGCGAGAGCTTGGTTTCGAGGTAGTCCTCGACCAGTGCTATGGCCGAGGCGGCATTGGGAATTCCCTCCCGCAACGCCCGGCGAATGTAGAGACCGTCGATCAGCGCCGCTGTCGCCTCGGCGACGCGCTCGGCCTCATGGCGTTGCAGGAGCCGGGTCAGGCCGCTCATCAGATTCGAATGCAGGCGATGGGCGTAGACACGCAGCAGCCGGCGCAGCGCCGGCGATTTCTGCGCCTCGACATAGAAGGCAAGCCAGGCGGCGATCGTCTCCGACCGGAACTGCTTGTCGGAGAAGTTAACCGCGATGACGGCAGAGACACGGGCGCGCGCCGTCTCAGCCTGTCGAAGTGCGACGGTCGTGTCGATCAGCAGTTCGGACAGAAGGTGCCGCATGGTCGCGGCAAGCAGTTCGTCCTTGGCGCCGAAATAGTGATGGGCAAGCGCGGAGGAGACGCCGGCGCGTCCGGCGATCTCCGACATGGTCACGTCCAGGTTGCCGCGCTCGCCGATCGCCGAGATCGTCGCGTCGATCAGCGCCTTGCGGCGCAGCGGCTCCATTCCGACTTTGGGCATGCGGGATCCTCCAGTGGCCAAAGTATTTTTAATTGACTCGTCAATCAATAAAAATCACGGCGCATGTCGTCTCGAATGCGTCATGGAACCCCCATCTGGACCATTGAATGTTGTCGAAAACTGTTCATATTTGAACGGAATTGAAGGGCGTTGGAATCGCCCGCCAAATGGCGCAACATACCAATGACGATGGAGACGAAGATGACCGCATGCATCGTGGGCTGGGCGCATTCGCGTTTCGGCAAGCTGGAAGGCGAGACGCTGGAAAGCCTGATCACGCAGGTTGCCACCGAGGCGCTGGCGCATGCGGGCGTCGGGCCGGAAGATGTCGACGAGATCGTGCTCGGCCATTTCAATGCCGGCTTCTCCGCCCAGGATTTCACCGCGAGCCTTGTGCTGCAGGCCGACGATCGCCTGCGTTTCAAGCCGGCGACGCGTGTCGAAAATGCCTGCGCCACCGGCTCTGCCGCCGTGCGCCAGGGCATCCGTGCCGTCAATGCCGGCCAGCGCATCGTGCTGGTGGTCGGCGCCGAACAGATGACCACCACGCCTGGACCGGAGATCGGCAAGAACCTTTTGCGCGCCTCCTATCTGCCCGAGGATGGCGACACCCCGGCAGGCTTTGCCGGCGTCTTCGGCAAGATCGCCCAGGCCTATTTCCAGCGGTATGGCGACCAGTCCGATGCGCTGGCGATGATCGCTGCCAAGAACCACAAGAACGGCGTCGAAAACCCGTACGCCCAGATGCGCAAGGATTTCGGCTTCGACTTCTGCCGCCAGGAGAGTGAGAAGAACCCTTTTGTCGCCGGCCCGCTGAAGCGCACCGACTGCTCTCTCGTCTCCGACGGTGCGGCAGCCCTGGTGCTGACCGATGCGACCACGGCGCTGAAGATGAAGCGTGCGATTGCGTTCCGCGCCAACGAGCATGTGCAGGACTTCCTGCCGATGTCGAAGCGCGACATCCTGCAGTTCGAAGGTTGCGAACTGGCCTGGAACCAGGCGTTGAAGGCGGCGGGCGTTTCGCTCGACGACCTGTCCTTCGTCGAGACGCATGACTGCTTCACCATCGCCGAGCTGATCGAATATGAGGCCATGGGGCTTGCGCCGCGCGGCGAGGGTGCCCGCGTCGTCATGGAGGGCATCACCGCCAGGGACGGACGCCTGCCGGTCAATCCCTCGGGTGGTCTCAAGGCCAAGGGGCATCCGATCGGTGCGACCGGCGTGTCGATGCATGTCTTGACCGCGATGCAGCTTGCCGGCGAAGCCGGCGGCATCCAGGTCAAGGATGCCAGGCTGGGTGGCATCTTCAACATGGGCGGTGCCGCGGTCGCCAACTACGTGTCGATCCTGGACCGCATCAGATGAGGCATTCGGCCGTCGTCATCGGCGGTGCGTCGGGCATCGGCCTTGCCGTGGCCGAGCGCCTGGTATCAGATGGATGGCCGGTGGCAATGATCGATGGCGATGCGGCAGCCCTTGCCGCTGCCGCAGACGCAATCGACAATGACGATGTCCTCTTCATCGAGGCCGACCCGACAGACGAGGACAATGTCGCCGAAGCGTTCGACCAGGTGGTCGACAGCCTTGGTCTCATTGGCGGACTGGTGGCGGTGGCCGGCTTCGACCGGCATGCAAGTGCCGAAGACACCAGCGCCGAAATGTTGCGCGAAGCGCTCGACGTCAATCTGGTCGGGCCGTTCATCGCTGCCCATGCCGCACTCGAGCGGATGGGAGCGTCCTTGTCCATCGTCAATGTCGGCTCGGTCGCCGGCCTGCGCGCGCATCGCGGCAGGCTCGCGGTTGCTGCCTCACAGGCCGGGCTGAAGCTGATGGCCGAGGTGCTGGCGCTGGAGGTCGGCAGTCGCGGCGTTCGCGTCAATGCCGTTGCCGCCGGGCCGACCGAAATCGAGGCAGACGGCAATGGCAGCGGGATCGCGCCGCGGCTGATGCCGCAGGGCCGTTATGCCGAGCCCGAGGAGATCGCCGCCGCCGTTGCCTTTCTGCTGTCGCCGGAAGCAAGTTATGTCAACGGTCATACACTTGCGGTGGATGGCGGTTTCCTCGCCGCCGCGCTATCGGGTGACAAGGCATGATGCTGCACCGCCAGTCGGGCACGCGCATGCCCGGCAAAAAAACATCCGCTAGCGCATGAAGGCTCGTTGAAAATGGCAAATCCGGTTCTTGTCGAGGTGCTGCGCGGCGACCTCGTAGAAAGCGTGCATCGTGGTGCGGTGGTCGTCGTCGACGGCGACGGCAAGCAGGTCTGGGCCATGGGCGACGCGCAGCAACAGGTCTTCCCGCGCTCGGCGGTCAAGGCGATCCAGGCGCTGCCCTTCGTCGAAAGCGGCACGGCCGATGCATATGGCTTCGGCGATCGTGAACTGGCGCTGGCCTGTTCCTCGCATTCCGGCGAAGTCGCCCATGCCGAGCTTGCCAATGCCATGCTCGCCAGGGCCGGCCTCGATGTCGATGCGCTCGAATGCGGCGCGCACTGGCCTTCAAACCATGCCGCGACGATTGCGCTGGCCCGCAGCGGCGCCTCGCCGAGCGCGCTGCACAACAATTGCTCGGGCAAGCATTCCGCCTTCGTCTGCACCTGCCGCCACCTCGGCATCGCGCATCAGGGTTATGTCAGGCCCGAGCATCGTTTCCAGGAGATGGTGCGCGAGACGATGGAAGCGGTCACAGGGGCCCGGCACGACGAGGCCAATCGCGGAATTGACGGCTGTTCGATCCCGACCTTTGCCGTGCCGCTGCAAAACCTTGCCTTGGGGTTCGCGCGCATGGTCACCGGCAATGGGCTCGGCACCGAGCGGGCAGGGGCTGCACGCCGGCTGATGTCGGCCTGCATGAGCGAACCTTTTCTGGTCGCTGGAACCGACAGGGCCGATACGGAGTTGATGCAGACTGCACCCGGACGGATCTTCGTCAAGGTTGGCGCCGAAGGCGTGTTTTGCGCGGCCGTGCCCGAACTCGGGCTCGGCATTGCGTTGAAATGCGACGACGGCGCCGGCAGGGCGGCCGAGGTCATGATCGCGGCGGTCCTGGCCAGGCTTCTGGCCGCTGACGAAGCGCTGTCCGGCAGCATGAAAAAGGCTGCCAATCCTGTGCTCAAGAACTGGAACGGCATTCAAGTTGCGTCGCTTCGGCCCAGCGCTGCATTCGGCTGAGGACGCAATGGGCGGGTCAGCGTGGCTGGCTTGTTATCCATGCAGCGAACACCTAGGTTCGGTTGATGAGTAGAGCTTTTACCCGCGAAGACGATAGCGAAAACGTAATCGCCGACATTGGCGAACGGCCGGTCAGCGCGTCGCGAAACCTGGTCACCGAGCAAGGCCTCGCCCATATCGAAGCCCAGCTCGCCAGCCTGCGTGAGGATCTGGCCAAGGCCGAGGCCGATGCCGATCGCGAGCGCATTGCGACGGTGTCGCGCGACCTGCGCTATTGGCAGTCGCGCCGCGAGACGGCAGAGGTTTCCATTCCCGAACCTGACAGCACGGTCGTTCGCTTCGGCATGAAGGTTGTCATCGAGGACGACAAGGGCAAGCGCAACGTCTGGCAGATCGTCGGCGAAGACGAGGCCGACGCCGCCAAGGGCCGCATCTCGCATGCCTCGCCGATGGCGGTCGCGCTGTTCGGCAAATCGGTCGGCGACCTCGCCTCGGTCAACGGCCATGAATGGGAAATCGTCGAACTGGGCAGCTAGCTTTCGACAGGAACCGTGTGGTCGCGGAAGAATGCGGTGGCGCCGGCTTCATCGATTTCGCCGGCCGCGACCATGAGCACGAACTGGATAACGTCCTGTTGCGATGCCTCGACGCTCAAGCCATTGAAAAACAGAAACAAGTCCGCTGCGGCAAATGCCGTGCGCTTGTTGCCGTCGACAAAGGGATGGTTCTTGGCGATGCCGAACAGATAGGCCGCTGCCAGTTCGCATCGGTCCGGTGTGCCGTAAGCGACCTTTTGCAGCGGGCGCGCCGGCGCCGACTCCAGCATGTCCTCTGATCGAACGCCCGGTGCGCCACCGTGCAGGCGCAGCTGTTCGGCATGCAGCGCCTCGACGAATTGACGCGAGTGGAACTCGGTCATTTCGCCAGTGCGCGATAGGCAACCTCGTACTTCTTCATCCGTTCGCGCGCGATCTTCATCTTGCGCTCGAATTCCTCTGGGTCGTCCTGTGCCGGGCTGAGGCGCAATTCGTTGCCGTCTTCGGTGAGAACCAGCGTGTCGCCAGCCCTCAGATTGTGCCGCTCCAGCACCTCCTTCGGCAGGATCACGCCTTCCGAGTTTCCGATCTTGCGCACTGTCACATTCATGGCCAAGTCTCCATGTTATAACTTATGTATAACATGCCGACTCGCCGGAACCAAGCCCCGGCCGGAACCAAGCCCCGGCCGGAACCAAGCCATTGTCGCTTGCGTAGACCGCCACTATACCTTGCAGGTGGCCGCAGCTGCGGTCGGAAAATAGCATTGCCGGAGACAACGCCCATGGCGCAGGACGACAGCATTTTCATTGGTGCCAGCCGCAAGCCGGACGATAGCTATCAACGACCCGAAGAATTGCTGTTGAAATACGGCAATCGCCACGGCCTGGTTACAGGCGCGACCGGCACCGGCAAGACGGTGACGCTGCAGATACTGGCCGAGGGCTTCTCCAATGCCGGCGTTCCGGTGTTCTGCGCCGACATCAAGGGTGACCTGTCGGGCATCTCGATGATCGGCGAGGCCAAGGATTTTCTCACTGCCCGCGCCGAGGCGATCAAGCTCGACCCATATGAGTTCCAGGAATTCCCTGTCATTTTCTGGGACCTGTTCGGCGAACAGGGGCATCCCATCCGCGCGACCATTTCCGAAATGGGCCCGCTGCTTCTGTCGCGGCTGATGAACCTGACGGAGGCGCAGGAAGGCGTGCTCAACATCGCTTTCCGCATTGCCGACGAGGAAGGCCTGCTGCTGCTCGACATGAAGGACTTGCAGTCGCTCTTGGCCAACATCGCCGATCGCGCCGACGAAATCGGTACCCGCTACGGCAATATCACCAAGCCTTCGGTCGGCGCGATCCAGCGGTCGCTGCTGGTGCTCGAGCAGCAGGGCGGCAACCACTTCTTCGGTGAGCCGGCGCTGAAGATCGCCGACATCATGCGCACCACGCGCGACGGCCGCGGCGCGATCAACGTGCTGGCCGCCGACAAGCTGATGATGAACCCCAGGCTTTATGCCACCTTCCTGCTCTGGCTGCTGTCGGAGCTGTTCGAGGTGCTGCCCGAGGTCGGCGATCCCGACAAGCCGAAGCTGGTGTTCTTCTTCGACGAAGCCCACCTTCTGTTCGACGAGGCACCCAAGATTGTCGTCGACCGGGTCGAGCAGGTCGTGCGCCTGATCCGCTCCAAGGGCGTCGGCGTCTATTTCGTCACCCAGAACCCGCTCGACGTCCCCGAAGCCGTGCTCGCCCAACTCGGCAACCGTGTCCAGCATGCGCTGCGCGCCTACACGCCGCGCGAGCAGAAGGCGGTGAAGACCGCTGCCGATACCTTCCGTCCGAACCCCGACTTCAACTGCGCCACCGCCATCACCCAGCTCGGCACCGGCGAGGCGTTGGTCTCGACGCTCGAGGCCAAGGGTGTGCCGTCCATGGTGCAGCGGACGCTGATCCGGCCGCCGGCATCGCGGCTCGGGCCGATCACGCCGCAGGAGCGCCAGAAGCTGATCAACGAAAGCCCTGTTGCCGGACAGTACGACCAGACGGTCGACCGCGAATCGGCCTTCGAGATGCTGCAGAAGAAGGCGCTCGAGGCGCAAAAGGCCCAGGAGCAGGCGCAGCAGCAGGCGAATACCGGCGGCGGCAGCGGCTGGACCATTCCGGGCTTTGGCAATGATGCGCCGGCGCCCGGTGGCCGCAACACCGGCAATGCGCCCAGGCCGCGAACCTCGAACCGGCAGACGGTGACGGAAGCTGCGCTGAAGTCGGTCGTGCGCTCCGTCGGCTCGTCGGTCGGCCGTGCGCTGGTGCGCGGCATTCTGGGCAGCCTGAAGAAGGGCTTTTGAAACACCATGAGGCTCCAAAGAAAAACGGCGCGTCGATGACGCGCCGTTTTTCGTTGATGGGCAGCCCTGGGCTGGTCAGGCCATGCCGAGGCCGTTGGTGACCAGGATCGGCGTCTTGGACGGCACGCGGTCGTAGAGATCGATGATGTCCTGGTTCATCAGGCGCACGCAGCCCGACGACACCGACTTGCCGATCGTCCACCATTCCGGCGAACCATGGACGCGGTAGAGCGTGTCTTCGTTGTTCTGGAAGATGTAGAGCGCACGGGCGCCGAGAGGGTTGTTGAGCCCCGGGGCCATGCCGCCATTGCGGACGCTGTACTTCTCGAGTTCCGGCTGGCGGCCGATCATGTCGTCCGGCGGCGTCCACTTCGGCCACTTGCGCTTCCACTGGATGACGGCGCGGCCCTGCCAGGCAAACCCGGCGCGGCCCAGGCCGACGCCGTAGCGGATCGCCTGGCCGTTTTCGCGCACGAGATAGAGGAAGTGGGTCGAGGTATCGACGACCAGCGTGCCGGGACGTTCGCCGGTCGGATCGGCGACGATCTGGCGAAGGAACTGGGGCTTCACCTTTTTGACCGGAATGCCGGGAACCTCATAGCCCTCGTCGCTGACCGGGCCATACATGTTGACGTAGTCGCCGAAGTCCGGATCGATGGTGGGCGTCGGCGGGACGATCTGAGGCGCTTGCACGAACTGGCCGCCGCCGCTGACGGTCGAGCAGGCCGAAAGCGCTGCCGTGGCGGCACCCGCGGCTGCCAGGTTGAGAAAGCCGCGCCTCGACAGAGGGCGGGATGAATCATTGGATATGGGCATGGCTGCGATCTAGGAGTCCAGTTCGAAAGAAATGGTGAATTCAGGGAAACGGTCGGCGTCCCCTTAACGCTCACGGAGATAGGCGGGTCAAAATCAGACCTTAGGGTGGACAAAGCATGGCAACGATGTGACGCGCCAATCACTGTTGCGTTATGGCAACATACCTGACCTATGGTTAGCTAACCAATTGTAACTAAACCTTCCAGCGACGGCAGGATCAGGGATGGCGGGAAGTCGCGATATTCGTCCGGCTGGTCGGCGCGGTTGATCCAGACGGTGCGGCAGCCGAACTTGGCGGCGCCCGCTATGTCCCATCGATTGGACGACTGGAACGATATTGCCTCGGGATAGAGGCGCCAGCTGCTGGCCACCAGATCATACACCGACTGGTCCGTCTTGAAGCGGCGGACGCTGTCGACGGAGAATATCTCGTCCAGGATGAGGTCGAGCCCGGCGGAACGGGTGGCTGCCTCTAGCATGGCGGGCGAACCATTGGACAGGATCGCCAGCCGGGCGCCGTTGTCCTTCAGGTTGCGCAGGACGGCGGGCACCTCCGGGTAGCAATCGAGCCGCCAATAGGCGTCGAGCAGCTTGCTGCGCATGGCCGGATCGACGGAGGGCACCTTGCGGAAGGCGAAGTCGAGCGCCTGTTCTGTGAGCTGCCAGAAGTCGAGATAGGCGCCCATCAGGGTGCGGACCCAGGAATATTCGAGCTGCTTGGCCCGCCAGATCTCGGACAGCAACTGGCCGTTCGGGCCGATGTCGGCGGCATGGCGGCGAACGGCGGCGTGCACGTCGAACAGCGTGCCATAGGCGTCGAATATGTAGGCGGCGTGGCGCATGCCTGTGGTTTTCCAACGGCTTGGCGGCGAGCGCAAGCACAACTATTCCCTGGCTCCAACATTTAGGCCTGCTGCCGGTTGACGGGGCCGGCCAAAGCCTTTTCGATGCCCGAAACCAACAAGATGCGACGGGAAAAGACCATGACGCTCGCTGCGGCTGCACAATCCACGACCTGGACCTATGTCGACGGCGATTGGCACGAGGGCAATGTCGCGCTCATCGGCCCGCGCAGCCACGCCATGTGGCTTGGGTCCAGCGTCTTCGACGGCGGCCGCTGGTTCGAGGGCGTGGCGCCCGATCTCGAAGCGCATTCGCGGCGGGTCAACTCCTCGGCGATCGCGCTCGGTCTCAAGCCGACGATGAGCCCGGAGCAGATCGTCGGGCTGACCTGGGATGGGCTCAAGAAATTCGACGGCAACACGGCGGTTTACATCAGGCCGATGTATTGGGCCGAGCATGGCGGCTACATGGGGGTCCCGGCGGACCCGTCGTCGACGCGGTTCTGCCTCTGCCTCTACGAATCACCGATGCTGCCGCCGACCGGATTTTCGATCGGCCTGTCGCCGTTTCGCCGGCCGAGCATGGAAACAATGCCGACCAACGCCAAGGCCGGCTGCCTTTATCCGAACAACGGCCGCGCCATCCTCGATGCCAAGATGCGCGGTTTCGACAATGCGCTGGTGCTCGACATGCTGGGCAACGTCGCCGAGACTGGATCGTCGAACATCTTCCTGGTCAAGAACGGCCAGGTGTTCACGCCGGCGCCGAATGGAACTTTCTTGTCCGGAATCACCCGCAGCCGGACAATGTCGTTGCTTGCCGAGCGTGGCCACACCGTCATCGAGAAGACGCTTTCGGTGCGCGAATTCCTCGAAGCCGACGAGATTTTCTCGACCGGAAACCACTCCAAGGTCGTTCCCGTGACGCGCATCGAAGACCGAAATCTGCAGCCGGGACCGGTAGCAAAAAAGTCTCGCGAGCTATATTGGGAGTGGGCTCACTCTACCGGCAAGGCCTGAGTGCAGCGAAGAAAAAACAGTGCCTCTCATCTGTTTCCAAGATGACGACGACCTATCTGTAGACGGCATAGTCATGCCGCGAAATTGCCAGCAAGGGAGTATGATCCATGGCTTTTGAATTGCCCGAATTGCCCTACGACTACGAGGCGCTGCAGCCCTTCATGTCGAAGGAGACGCTCGAGTACCATCACGACAAGCACCACAAGGCCTATGTCGACAACGGCAACAAGCTGGCTGCCGAAGCGGGCATGGACAAGTTGTCGCTGGAAGAGGTGGTGAAGCAGTCGTTCGGCAAGAACGCCGGCCTGTTCAACAACGCCGCCCAGCACTACAACCACGTCCATTTCTGGAAGTGGATGAAGAAGGGCGGCGGCGGCAACAAGCTGCCGGGCGCACTGCAGAAGGCCGTCGACGCCGATCTCGGCGGTTACGACAAGTTCAAGGCCGACTTCATCGCTGCCGGCACCACGCAGTTCGGCTCGGGCTGGGCCTGGCTGTCGGTCAAGGATGGCAAGCTCGCCATCTCCAAGACCCCGAACGGCGAGAACCCGCTGGTTCACGGCGCGACCCCGATCCTCGGCGTCGACGTCTGGGAGCACTCCTACTACATCGACTATCGCAATGCCCGTCCGAAGTACCTTGAGGCATTTGTCGACAGCCTGATCAACTGGGACTACGTGCTCGAGCTCTACGAAAAGGCCTGAGCCGCAGACCTGCCCGGTCGCATCCCCTGATGTGACCGGCCGACGCATCTGAAACCCCGGCAACCGCCGGGGTTTTGCGTTTGGGTGGAAATGTTCGAAAAACTCTAACAGTCACGGAAGCGTGAAGAGAATTTCAGGACGAATTCGGCCAGTTTCGCCGTTGGCCCTAGGCAGCTGTTGCAACCGAGAGAGGACCTGATGAAGAAAATTGTGTTTGCCGTCGCAGCGCTCGCGCTCGCTACCACCGCAGCATTCGCCGATGTGATTGCTGACCGCCAGGCAGTGATGAAGGAAAATGCGAAGCAAGTCGGCACACTGGTGAAGATGGTGAAGGGCGAGGCGCCGTTCGATGCGGCGGCTGTCGTCGCCGCCCTGACCGCGCTCAACGACAACGTCCAGAAGATCGACGTGGCAGCGTCGTTCCCCGCCGGCAGCGACCAGGGTGACACCACCGCCTCGCCGAAGATCTGGGAAGACCTGGCCGGCTTCCAGGCTCAGGTCGACAAGTTCAAGGCTGTCACCGCCGCTGCAGTCGCCAGCCCGGCTGCCGACATCGATGCGTTGAAGGCACAGGTCGGCACGATCGGCCAGACCTGCGGCACCTGCCACGAGGCGTTCCGCGTGAAGAAGGGCTGACCCCTCGCGGATGGCTGTTTTCAGGAAACTCGCAGTTGCGGCTCTGGCGCTCGGTGGCGCCGGGGCCGCGATTTTCTGGTGGCTGACGGTTCCGCAGAGACTGGCGCCAGAGACGTTGGCGGCACTGGGCACTGGTGACGCCAGCCGCGGCCAGCGGATTTTTGACGCCGGCGGCTGTGCTTCCTGCCATGCCCAACCTAAATCCGAAGGCGATGCGCGGCTTAAGCTTGCAGGCGGCGTCGAGCTCAAGACCCAGTTCGGCACCTTCGTTGCGCCGAACATTTCTTCCGATGCCGCTGATGGCATCGGTGCATGGTCGCTCCAAGACTTCGCCAATGCGATGCTGAAGGGCGTGTCGCGCGACGGACAGCATCTCTACCCGGCATTTCCTTACGCTTCCTACGCCCGCATGAAGCCGTCCGATGTTGCCGATCTCTATGCATTCCTGAAGACGCTTCCGGCCGTTGAGGGCAGGGCGCCCGATCACGAGCTAGGTTTCCCCTTCAACATCCGGCGCGGGCTCGGGCTGTGGAAGCAGCTCTATCTCAGCAACGAACCGGTGGTCGCCTTTGCCGAGGGCACGCCCGAAAACGTGCTGCACGGTCGGGACCTGGTCGAAGGTGCCGGCCATTGCGGCGAATGCCACACACCGCGCAGCCTTGCCGGCGGCACCGAAAAGGGCCAGTGGCTGGCTGGCGCCACGGCCGCCGAAGGCGACGGCGTCGTGCCCAACATCACGCCCGAAGGCAAGGACATCAGCGGCTGGTCCGAGGGGGACATCACAGGCTATCTCGAAACCGGCTTCACGCCGGAGTTCGATTCGGTGGGCGGCACCATGGTCGAGGTGCAGAAGAACATGGCGAGGCTGACCGCCGCCGACCGGGAGGCGATCGCCGCCTATCTCAAGGCCATCCCGCCACGCGCCAACGGTTACCCGGCGCAGCAGCCGAAACCTGCGGGTTGAGCCCCACCGGCGGCCAGAGGCCGCCGGTTCTAGTCCCGATGCAGGGCGGCCAGCGACCGCCGGTCTCTCCATCGCGATCTCAGGCGCGCCCGGCTACCTTCAGGGCAAAAGCATAGTTGAAGGCGACTTCCTCGAGCCTGGAGAAGCGGCCGGAGGCGCCGGCATGGCCCGAATCCATGTTGATCTTGAACAGCACCGGGCTGTCGCCCGACTTGCGCTCGCGCAGCCGTGCCGCCCATTTGGCCGGTTCCCAATAGGTGACGCGCGGATCGGTCAGGCCGGCCACCGCCAGGATCGGCGGATAGTCGACATCAGCGACATTGTCGTAGGGCGAGTAGGCGGCGATGGTCTTGTAGTCCGCTTCCGAGGCGATCGGATTGCCCCATTCGGGCCATTCCGGCGGCGTCAGCGGCAAGGTGTCGTCGAGCATGGTGGTCAGCACGTCGACGAAGGGCACTTCGGCGATGATGCCGGCAAAGGCCTCGGGCGCCATGTTGGCCACCGCTCCCATCAGCATGCCGCCGGCCGAGCCGCCTTGCGCGACGATGCGCTCATGCGCGGTGTAGCGCTCGGCGACGAGATGGTGGGCTGAGGCGATGAAGTCGGTGAAGGTGTTGACCTTGGTCGCGCGCTTGCCGTCCTCGTACCAGGCATAACCCTTGTCCTTGCCGCCGCGGATATGGGCGATGGCATAGACGAAGCCGCGGTCGACCAGCGACAGGCAGTTGGTGTTGAACGAAGCCGGAATGGTCATGCCGTAGGAGCCGTAGCCATAGAGCAGGCACGGTGCTGTTCCGTCGAGCGGGGTGTCGCGGTGGTGGATCAGCGAGATCGGCACCAGTTCGCCATCCGTCGCCGGAGCCATCAGGCGGCGCGTGACATAGTCGTCGATGTTGTGGCCCGACGGTACTTCCTGCGTCTTGAGCAGGGTCCGTTCGCGTGTCCGCATGTTGTAGTCGAACAGCTGCGACGGGGTGGTCATCGACGAATAGGAAAAGCGCATGGTGTCGGTGTCGTATTCGTAGGAACCCGACAGCCCGAGCGAGAACGCCTCTTCGGGGAAGGAGATGAGGTGCTCGGCACCCGTGGCGCGCTCATGGACGACGATGCGGGGCAGGCCCTCCTTGCGCTCGAGACGGACCATGAAGTCCTTGAAGCCGACCACCGACAGGATGAGGCGGCCAGGTTCATGGGCAACCAGCTCCTTCCAGTTGCTTCGCGCCGGATCGCTGACCGGTGCGGTCATGATCTTGAAGTCTTTGGCGCCATCGGCATTGGTCAGGACGAAAAAGACGTCGCCGCCTTCTTCGAGGTCGTATTGCAGGCCGATCTCGCGCGCTGCCACGAGTTTTGGCGCGGCCAGCGGATCGTTTGCCGGGAACAGCCGGTACTCTGAGGTCTCATGGTCGCTGATGGAGATCATGATCCATTCGTTAGAGCGCGTGCCGCCGACATTCATGAAGAAGCCGGGGTCGGTTTCCTCATAGACCAGCCGGTCCGCTGCGGCGTTCGTGCCGAGCCCATGGTAGAACACCTTTGACGGCCGGTGGTTGGGATCGAGGCGGGTGTAGAAGAAGCCGGTATTGGCCGCGTCCCAGGTGCCCGAACCGCCGGTGTCGCCGACCACGTCGTCAAGTTCCGCGCCGCTGCCGATGTCGCGCACGCGCAGCGTGTAGAATTCCGACCCCTTGTCGTCGAAGGCCCAGATCAGGCGCTTGTGGTCCGACGAGTGGTCGATGCCGCCGAGGCGGAAATAGGCGTGGCCGTCGGCTTCCTTGTCGCCGTCGAGGATGATCTCTTCCGGACCGCCTTCGCTCGGAATGCGGAAGTAGCGCGGCTGCTCGCCGCCCTTCTTGAACGAGGAGCCATAAGCGAAAGGGCCATCCTTCATCGGCACCGAGGAATCGTCTTCCTTGATGCGGCCCTTCATTTCCGCAAACAGCGCCTTCCTGAGCTCGGCAGTATCGGTCATCAGCTCGGCCTGGTAGCCGTTTTCGGCTTCGAGATGGCTGCGGATATCGGCATCGAGCACGCTCGGGTCGCGGAACACCTCCTGCCAGTTGTCGGCGCGCAGCCAGGCATATTCGTCGACGCGCGTGATGCCGTGGCGCGTGTCGGAGACGGGGCGCTTGTCGGTCACGGGCGCGGCGATGTCGGCGAAAATCTTGGGTCGGGTCATTAGGTCTCGCGTGGGTGCTGGTTCTTGAATGCCGAATGAACACGTCGATCAGGGCGGGTTCAAGGGCGGAGTTGCAGTGTGGCGGCAACGTATATGTGACCGGCCATGCCGAAGGAGAAGACCAGATGTTCAAGAAGACCGCCGCCGTGCTTGCCATTGCCTCGACAGTCGCCGTGTTCGCGGCCGAATCCCATGCCGCTGCCTTTTCCGCCTGGGAAGTTGCCAGGGTGCCCTGGGGCGATACGCTCAACATCCGCAAGTTCCCGTCGAACGGCTCGCAGAAGCAGGCGGCCTATCCCAACGGCAAGGTGCTGCAGATGACCGGCCGTTGCACCGGCGGGGTCGATCTGCGCGACATAAGTCGTCTGCCCGAGTGGAAGCAGGAACAGCGGGTCCGCTACAGCTGGTGCCAGGTCTGGCATGACCCCGCACAGAACGGCAACTACGTCACCGGCTGGGTCTATGGTCGCTACATCACCCCATACTGAGGCGTTTCGGGCGATATTGCCGCAGCTGCCGCAGGGGCGAGGAGCGGTTGTCGTTGACAAGGTCCGATTGCGCTTGCCCCTTGGCTGCCCGACGTCTATGCCCTCAGGTCAACAACGTGAGACACAAAGAGGGCCCGTCCGCTGACCTTCCTGATACTCATGCTGCCGTTTGCGGGAGCGTTGCTTGCACCCGCGCTCGTTCGCGTGATGAAACACAATGCCGGCTGGCTGCTGGCCGCCATTCCACTGGTCGTTTTCCTGCATTTTGCCGGCATGCTCGATGCCGTCAGCAAAGGCAGTTCGATCTCTGGTGGATTTGACTGGGCTCCGAGTCTCGGTCTTCGCTTCTCCTGGTTTCTCGATGGCCTGTCGCTGACCTTTGCCCTGCTGATCTCAGGGATCGGCACGCTGATCGTCATTTATGCCGGCGGCTATCTCAAAGGGCACCCGCATCAGGGCCGCTTTTTCTCGTTCATCCTGCTGTTCATGGGCGCGATGCTGGGACTTGTCGTCTCGGATTCCTTCCTGATGCTGTTCGTCTACTGGGAGCTGACGTCGATCACGTCGTTCCTGCTGATCGGCTTCGACCACGGGCGGGAAGCTTCGCGACGCGCGGCGCTGCAGGCGCTGCTGGTCACCGGCATTGGCGGGCTTTCCCTGCTGGCAGGTCTGCTGGTCATCGCCCAGGCAACCGGCATGAGCGAGCTCTCGTCGCTGCTTGGCTCCGGCGACGCCTTGCGCAACAGCCCGCTCTACCTCGCTGCCCTGTTGCTCGTGTTGGGTGGCGCTTTCACCAAATCGGCGCAGTTTCCGTTCCATTTCTGGCTGCCCAACGCCATGGAAGCGCCGACGCCCGTCTCGGCCTATTTGCATTCGGCGACCATGGTGAAGGCCGGCGTCTATCTCGTCATGCGCCTCAATCCCGTCATGGGCGACACTGCGGCCTGGGAGACGATCCTGCCCTTGTTCGGCGGCGCGACACTTGCAGTGGGCACGCTGCTGGCAGTCAGGCAGACCGATCTCAAGCTGATGCTCGCCTACACCACGGTCGCCTCGCTCGGTCTGCTGGTGATGCTGACAGGCCTTGGCTCCGACAAGGCGATCGAGGCGGCGGGGCTCTACCTGATCGCGCATTCGATGTTCAAGGGCGCGCTGTTCATGGTCGCAGGCCTGATCGACCATGAGACCGGCACACGCGACATCACCGGTTTGCGCGGCCTGCGCAAGGCCATGCCGATCACCTTCGCGGCAGCCAGGCTTGCAGCACTCTCGATGGGCGGGCTGCCGCTGTTCTTCGGCTTCCTGGCCAAGGAAGAGATCTATGCGGCATTCGGCTCGCCCTGGGGCTGGCAGGCGGTGCTGCTTTTCGTTGCGCTCTGCGGCAACGCCTTGATGTTCGCCATCGGCTTTGCGGTCGCGCTCCGGCCTTTCATCGGCGATGCCGTCAAGACGCCGAAGGCCGCGCATGAAGGGCCGATATCGTTGTGGCTGGGGCCGGCCGTGCTCGGGGCCTTGGGTCTGGCTGCGGCCCTTGCCGCGCCGATCACGCATCGGTTCCTCTCGTCGCCCGCGGCGAGCGCCGTTGCCGGCAGCCCCATCGAGGTCACCATCTCGACGATCCCGCACATCGGCGTGCCGCTGTTGCTGTCCGGCCTGACGGTCGCGCTGGGCATCGCCGCCTATGTCAGGCTCGACAGGCTGCGCGGAGCGATGGCAGCAGTCCTCGGGGCGATCGGCTGGGGTCCGGACCGGGGCTTCGACCAGGTGCTGCGCGGCCTCTTGCGGCTCGCGACCGGCCTGACGCGCATCATCCACAACGGCCGCCTCGACATCTACATGACCGTTACCTTCGTCGCGGTGGCGGCAGCGCTGCTGCTGCCGATGGTGCTGTTCGGCGAGCTGCCCTCGATGCCTGATGTGCCGGAATTGCGCTTCTATGAGTGGGGCGTTCTGGCCATCGCCGTGATCGGCATCGCTGCCGTGGTCCAGGCGCGGAGCCGGCTGACGGCCATCGTTTCGCTCGGCATCCAGGGTTTTGCCGTCGCCTTGCTCTACATGCTGTTCGGCGCGCCGGACCTGTCCTTCACCCAGTTCATGGTCGAGACGCTGTCGGTGGTGATCCTGGCCCTTGTCATGACGCGGCTCAGGCTTGCGCCGACCGACCGCCGCCCGCATGCGCAGAAGCTTCTGGACATGGCGATTGCCGCAGCTTGCGGTACGGCCTTCGCGCTGCTTCTGCTCAAGGTGACGCAACTGCCGTTCGACGACCGGCTGTCGCAGTTCTTCAACACCTACGCCAAGACCATCGCCCATGGCCGCAATGTGGTGAACGTCATCATCGTCGATTTCCGCGGCCTCGATACGCTGGGCGAAATCGCCGTGGTGATGGTGACGGGCCTCGCCATCCTGGCCCTGGTGCGCATCCGCTCGAAGAAGGCGGACGTGCCCACCGCCGTGGTCGAGGAGGCCTAGCATGCAGACGCTGATCTTCCGCACCGCCGCACCCTACCTCACCGGCCTGATGCTGATGTTTTCGGTGTTCGTCTTGTTGCGCGGCCACAATGAGCCGGGCGGCGGTTTCACCGGCGGCCTGATCGCGGCATCCGCCTTCGCCATCCACGGCATCGCCTTTGGCGTGCCGGCGGTGCGCCGGGCGCTCTACTTCCATCCCATGGCGATATCAGGCTTTGGGCTGTTTGCCGCCGCTGCGGCCGGTCTGCCGTCACTTCTGTTCGGCGTGCCGTTCCTGACCGGGCTGTGGACCTCGTCCGCCTTCTTCGGGATGTCCGTCGATCTGTCGACAGTCATCGTCTTCGACATCGGCGTCTATCTGGTCGTGGTCAGCTCGTTCACCTCGATCGCGCTGGCGCTCGAAGACAGGGAGCACGACTGATGGAAGCCGTGTTCGCCATCCTCGTCGGCCTGTTCTTCGCTGCCGGCATCTATCTGATGCTGTCGCGGCACATCATCCGCATCCTGCTCGGCGTTGTGCTGTTCGGCAACGCGGTCAATCTTCTGATCTTCACCAATGGCCGCATCATCCGCGAGGTGCCGCCGATCATCGCGGAAGGTCTCGACGTGCCGGCGGGCGCCGTGGCCAATCCGTTGCCGCAGGCGCTGATCCTGACGGCAATCGTCATCTCGTTCTGCTTCTTCTGCTTCCTGCTGGTGCTTGCCTATCGGGCCTATCAGGAGATCGGCACCGACGACACCGACAGCATGCGTGTCGCCGAGCCCGTGGACGACGGCTTGCCGCCGATGGGGTACTGAGACCATGGCCGTGCAAGGTGAGATCGTCGACAAGGCCTCTGCCATGGTTGCCGGGCCGATTGCATCAGTCGACTGGCTGGTCATTGCCCCGGTCGTGCTGCCGATCATTGCGGGGGCCGTGCTTCTGATGATCCGGCACAGCATTCGCTGGCATGCGGTGCTGGCGCTGGCGGTTCTTGTTGCCATGGTCGGCGCCAATGGCCTGCTGCTGCAGCGCGTGCTGGCAACAGGCCCGGTGTCGATGACGATGGGAAGCTGGCTGCCGCCATTCGGCATCTCCTTTACCGCTGACGTGCTGGGGGCTGCATTTTCGCTGACGGCGTCGCTCGTCGCATCCGTCTGCTGCGCCTATTCGCTGCGCGACATCGACGCGACCGGCAGGCGCTACGGCTTCTATCCGTTCCTGATGCTGATGATGGCCGGCGTCAGCGGCGCCTTCCTGACCGGGGACATGTTCAACCTCTATGTCTGGTTCGAGGTCTTCCTGATCTCGTCCTTCGGCCTGCTGATCCTGGGGTCCGACAAGGCGCAGATCGACGGCGCCACCAAATATGCGATCCTGAACCTGGTCGGCACGACCTTGTTCCTGATCGCGACCGGCTATCTCTATGGCACGTTCGGCACGCTGAACATGGCCGACCTTGCCACACGGGCAGGGCAGATCGGCACGGCTGCGCCGCTGATGACGCTGGCCACGCTCTATCTGCTCGCCTTCGGCATGAAGGCGGCGGCCTTTCCGCTCAATTTCTGGCTGCCGGCGTCCTATCACACGCCGCCCGTCATCACCGGCGCGCTGTTTGGCGGATTGCTGACCAAGGTCGGCATCTATGCATTGTTGCGGACGCTGGTGATGATCTTCGCCGCCGAACGGCTGGTGCTGGCCGGCCTCATCGGCTGGGTGGCGGTGGCGACCATGCTGATCGGCGCGCTTGGCGCCCTGGCGCAATCCGACATCCGCAGGATCGCCGGCTTCCTGGTCATCTCGGGCGTCGGCATCATGCTTGCCGGCATCGCGCTCGGTAGCAATGGCGGGCTGTCGGGGGCGATCTTCTACGCACTGCATTCGATGCTGGCGCTGTCGGCGCTGTACTTGCTCGGCGGGCTGATGCGCCAGCGCGGCGGCAGTTTTTCGCTGCACAGCCTGTCAGGGCTCTATGGCGCAAGTCCATTTCTCGCCGCGCTCGCCTTCATCATCTCACTTGCGGTTGCCGGCCTGCCTCCCGGCTCGGGACTGTGGCCGAAGGTGATGCTGGTGCGGGCGTCGCTCGACAGTGGCGCCTGGCAGATTGCGGCCGCTATCCTGGTGAGCGGCTTCCTGGCGACCGTAGCACTTGGCCGTGTGTTCATCCTCGCTTTCTGGCGCGAGGCTCCAGGTGACAAAGCTTCAAGTGACAAGACAGCGGCCGCTGGTCCGATGTCGGCGTCGGGTTGCTCAGCCCTTGTCGTTCTTGTTGCGGCGATGCTCGCGATGGGCGTCCTGCCGGAGCCCTTCATTCGGCTCTCGACGGCGGCGGCCAGCGGACTGCTCGACGCTTCGGCCTATGTACAGGCAGTCTTCCCGGCGGGGAGTGGATCATGATCCCGTTCCGCAACGAATTGATACTGGCGCTTGTCTGGGTCGCTGTCTCGGGAAGCTACTCGATCCCCAATCTGGTCTTTGGTTTTGCCGTCGGATGGGTGGTCCTGTTCCTGGTGCGCGACCAGATCCAGGCCACAAGGGCCGTCATCCGCCCGGTGGCGTTGCTTCTGCTGATTGCCTTGTTCATCAAGGAACTTTTCCTCTCGGCCTTCAGGGTTGCAAAGCTGGTGCTGTCGCCACGCATGGACATCAAGCCCGGCATCTTCGCCTATCCTTTGAAGGTCGACCGGGATTTCGAGATCACCTTGCTCGCAAATCTGATCACGCTCACGCCCGGCACCTTGTCAGTCGACGTTTCCGATGACCGGCGCACGCTGTTTATTCATGGGATGGACTGTTCCGACCTGGACCAGGCGCGGCGCGACATCGCCCAAGGCTTCGAGCGCAGAATACTGGAGGCATTCAGATGATGTCTGGAACTGCTTTCCTCAACATCAGCGCGATCTTTGCGCTCGGCGTTCTCACCATCTCGTTTCTGCTGGTGGTGGTGCGCGTCGTGAAGGGGCCGTCCTTGCCGGACCGGATCCTGGCGCTCGACATGCTTGTTGCCGTTGCTATCGGCTTTATTGCCGTGCTCGGAGTGCGTTCGGGCTTCACATTGTATGTCGATATCGCCATCGCCCTTGGTCTTGTCGGCTTCCTGGCCACGGTTGCCTTCGCGCGCTTCGTGATGAGCGGCGGGATCGATGCCAAGGAGCAAGAAGCCGAAGAGGACAGGCCATGATCACCGCAGCAGCCGATTACCTGGCCGGAGCTCTCATCATCGTCGGCGCGTTGTTTGCGCTGGTCGCATCTGTCGGGTTGTTGCGGCTGCCTGATCTTTACACACGCATGCATGCGGCATCGAAGGCCGGCACGGTGGGATCTTGCCTGATGCTGATTGCCCTTGCCGTGCACATCGGCGAAGCCGCAACCGCATTGCGGGCGCTGGCCGGTGTCGTGTTCTTCCTGCTGACAGCGCCGATCTCGGCCCATCTGCTTGCCAAGGCTGCTTATTCGGCCGGTTATCGCATGTGGCAGGGCGCAGTGAGTGACGATTTGGCTGAAACGGCCGCCGCGGCAAAGAAGAACGGCCCCTCTGGCACTGAAGGTTGATAATGACCTTTCGGGACAACTTTCAGCGTTGTCAAAAATGTTCTCATCTCAATGCCACAGCGTATCAAAAAGGTTCATTTGTTAGAGATGTGATGAAATCAATGTTGTTGTAGTTCACAAAGAATAGTGAATTGACTTGTTCTGGCGACGGGCTCATTAAAGTGATGGAGTGCGAGTCGCAGAGGCAATCTGCGATACAAGAACGCACCGCATCCCGATCGGAATATCGGGCAAAAAAACATCCAGTCACATTGGGGCCTAAGCATATGGATACTTCCGAAACGCCTGCAACCAACAATGACACGCTGATCGAGTTGACCGCCGATGTGGTGGCTGCCTATGTCAGCAACAATCCAGTTCCGGTGGGAGAACTTCCGGGCCTGATCGCAGATGTCCACGCAGCTCTCGGCCGCGTTGGCAATGTCACCGAGACGCCGCCAGCCGACAAGCAGAAGCCGGCCGTCAATCCCAAGCGCTCGGTGCACGACGACTACATCATCTGCCTTGAAGATGGTAAGAAGTTCAAATCGTTGAAGCGTCACCTGATGACGCACTACAACATGACCCCCGACCAGTATCGCGAGAAGTGGGGCCTTGACGCCGCCTATCCCATGGTGGCGCCCAACTATGCGGCTGCGCGTTCGCAGCTCGCCAAGAAGATGGGCCTCGGCCGCAAGCGCAAGGGCAAGTAACGCCCTTCGAACGAGTTTCAGCTTGCGGCGCCCGCGGGCGCCGCATTGCGTTTTGGTCTGGGATGGTGCGGCACAGCGACAGCTGGTCCGGCTGGCCAGGAAAGAGGCTCGTCAGCCGGTCGCGCACCTGCCCGAGGGCGATGCGGCGATCGAGATCATCGCTCCGGTGGCGATCCTCTGGGCCTCTCGCGTTCGTCTGGGCCTCTCGCGTTCGATTGCCTGCTCGGCCGATGCGGTGCTCGCCGCACGACAATGCGTCGTCATCGCAAGGTGCTGCCGAGCCGAAAAGGTGCTGCCCGGCATCAAGGGACGGAGGCGCCCGAGATGCGGCTGAGACGGAGGCTCAGGCGATCTGGTGGAGCGCTGCCTCGGCATCACGCTTGATGCGCTTGACCATCGAACGCAGGCCGTTTGCGCGCTGGGGCGACAGATGCTCGTTGAGGCCAAGCTCCTTCAGCGTCGCCTCGGCGTCGATGGCCGTGATCTCGCTGGCGCGATGGCCTGAAAAGAGCGCAAGCATGATGGCAACCAGGCCGCGCACGATATGGGCGTCGGAAGTGCCTTGGAAATGGATGACCGGGTCGGTCCCGTCGCCAAGATGGGTCACCAGCCAGACCTGGCTGACGCAGCCTTGCACCTTGTTGCTGTCGGTCTGGGCGCTTTCCGGAAAGGACGGCAGCGCTTCACCCAATTCGATGACATAGCGATAGCGGTCCTCCCATTCCTCGAGGAATGAGAAGTCGTCGCGAATGGTGTCGATCGAAGCCGTCATGATGGGTTGGATATAGTCGCAGCATCGCTGCCCGTCACGAAAAAAGCCCGTCACGAACAAAGAAAGACACCGCAGGCGCCAGAGGCGGGCGACCTGCGGTGGGGTCTGGCGCCTTGGGCTTGCAGCCGGGCTGGCTGAGCCGAAGCGCTGAACCGAAAGGGACTGGCTGCCCGAACGCCTGCTCCGGTCGCGGCAATGCCTTGTGTCGGAAATCAGTTGGCCGGAGCCGCGGGCCGCGGGGTCGGCACGGCGGCAGCCTCGATCGGCACGATGTCAGCTTTCGGGCCAGCTTCCGGGCCAGCTTCTGGAGCAGCCTCGGGGACGCTGCCGGTCTGCGTTGCCGTGTCGGGCTGGCCGAACTGCTCATCAAGCGCCTGATAGGCGATGCGGGCGCTTTCACGGGCCCTGACACCGATGGTCTGCATCGCGGCCTTGCCCGTCTCGCAGACGTCAGGCTTGCGCTCGCAGATGCCGGCGAGGTCGCCGACGGCTTCGCGGGCGGCAAAGATCGCCTGCAGCGGGCTCACGCTGTTCTCACCATTCGGCCCGGTGCCGAGCGGCAGAACAAGAAGGACGAGCGAGAACCAGAATGCGGTCCTGATGAGAAAGCCCATGCTGTGCCTCTTACTGTGTGGCGGGCCTGATTGTTTTTTTGTCGACCCACATCTTGTTGAGCCGACAATGACATGGAGGAACGAAGGAGCGATTGCTGCAAACGGTGGCATTTTGCGCAGGCTTTTCACCAAAGTTTAACGGACTGGCTCGGCTTGCGCAGGTGGTTTCGCAGGCAATGTCTCACGGTTTCCGTAAGCAATTGATTTAAATTGAAAAACCGCGGGAAAATGCGGCCAGGACAGATTCGCAGGCGCCAAGTCGGCAAATAACCCCCTGTTTACCATGGCGATAACTGTTCTCGAATGTCGGCGCTGTGATCCCGATATTCGCCGCGTAGCCGGGTTTCGGTCGGCCAGCCTTATCCCTTCATTAAAGGCTCGGTGCGAGTTTGGGACAACCACAGAAGAGCCGCAAAGCGAGCCACGGAAGAGTGCGTAGCGTTGAGTTTTGTCATGACCAGATACGGTGAGTTTTCCGGCGCGATGGCCGGCGGCTGCGACCGGCTGGTCCATCCGTCAGCAGATGGCATCGAGCGTTCGCGCCAGCGGCGCCTCGTCGGCTTGCTGCTGGCGGCGCCCTTCCTGGTTGCCGGCGCGGGTGTGTTCCTGGTCTCAGCCAATCTCGGCGCAGCCTCGACCTTTGCCGTCATTTTCGCGGCCTTCAGCCTGAGCTGGCTTGCTGCATTGCTGATTGCCGCGACCGGCAAGACCGGACAGATCGGCGCGACATCCCTTGTTGTCGCAACGACTGCGATCGCTGCGATCGTTGCCGCGGCGGGCGGATTGACGTCGCCGGCGACATTGCTTGTCGCGGCACTCCCGCTGGAGGCGCTGTGGGTCTGGCGGACGCGCAAGGCGGCAAAGCTCGGCACTGTGGCGGCCGTCGTCGCGCTGCTGTCCCAGGCTGTTATCGGTTCCATGCCTTTTGCAGATGGCGCAGCCGTCTCGGCCTGGCAGTGGCTTCTGCCGGTTGCCTGGCTTGCCACATTTGCCGTTCGTGCCGGTGCATTCCTCGATCGCCGCGTCGAACAGCAGGACGCGCCCGCTGGTTCTCTCGAAACGATCCTCAAGGCGGTCGTGTTGCGCATTGCCCATAATGGCGACGTGACCGACGTCTCCGAGCAGGCTCGGACCATGCTCAGGCTGCAGCCGGAGCTGCTGCTGGGAACGGCGCTTTTCGACCGCATCCATGTTGCCGATCGTGTCGGCTATCTCTGCGCGCTGGCTGACATGCGCGACGGTGCGCAACTGCGCGAGGTCGAATTGCGCCTGCGCCTGCCCAGGCAGAATGAGGGCGACGCCGGTGACAATTTCCGGCCGTTCGCGCTCGAGCTGATGAAGGCCGACGGCCAGGCCTTCGTTGCCGTCGTCCGCAACAACGACATGGTTGCCGAACTGCGCGATCAGCTGGCCACCGCAGCTGACGCGGTCAAGAGCGCCGAACTCGCCAAGAGCAATTTCCTCGCCGCCGTCAGCCACGAGCTGCGGACGCCGCTGAATGCGATCATCGGCTTCTCCGACATGCTGCTGCACGAGATGTTCGGTGGCTTCAAGGAGCCGCGCCAGAAGGAATATGTCGGTATCGTCCGCGATTCCGGCCAGCACCTGCTCGACGTGGTGAACTCGATCCTCGACGTCACCAAGATCGAATCGGGCTGCTATGCGATCACGCCTGAGCCGTTCAGGTTCCGCGATGCTGTCGACATGTGCGCCTCGATGCTGGCGCTGCAGGCTGAGGCCAAGTCGCTCGACCTTGCGGTCGAGGTGGCGGCCGGAACGGGGGAACTGAAGGCTGACCGGCGCGCCGTGCAGCAGATGCTGATCAACCTCGTCTCCAATGCGGTCAAGTTCACGCCCGATGGCGGCAGGGTCGAGATCGGCGCCAAGCGTCTCGGTTCGCGCCTGCACTTCTGGGTTTCCGACACGGGCATCGGCATTGCGCAGGACGACCTGTCGCGGCTGGGCACGCCGTTCACGCAGATCCAGAACGACTATACCCGCCGCTTCGAAGGCACCGGCCTCGGACTGTCGCTGGTCAAGGGACTGGTTGCCCTGCACGACGGCACGATGTCGATCGAGAGCGCGCCGGACGAAGGAACGACTGTCACCATCAGCCTGCCCATCGAGGGCCCCGCCTTCCGGCCCGAGCCTGCGCGGGGCGAGTTGATGAAGCTTCCTGCCGGCAGGAACAAGGAGATGCGCAGTGGCCCGCTCCGCAAAGCAAGCTAAACGGCAGGTCATTGAGGAACGTAGCCCGCTGCAGGACGGCGTCCTGGCGCTCGGCGGGCTGATTGCCCGCAACCCGGTCCTGGTGGGCGGATCGACGGCGTTCATGGTGGCGCTGTTTTATGTCTCGGCGAATGCGCTCTGGTATCAGCCCTATGCGCACAAGGGGGCCTTCTTCTCGACCCGCGAGGCGGTCGAGTTTCCCGACATGAACCAGAACGCGCCCGAGACGACGATCAAGATCGAACGTCCCGAGGAGGCTGCGGAGGCCGTGCGCCCGCAGGGCGATCCGCGCATCGAACGGGTGCAGGGTATTCTCAAGGACCTTGCGTTCTACGACGGCAACGTCGACGGGTTGAACGGTCCGGCAACGCGCGGCGCCATCCAGGCCTACCAGAAGAAGGTCGGCATGGCGGCATCAGGCGAAATCGACGCGCAGCTGCTCGAGCAGCTGGGCGCGGCCGACACCACCGCTGGCATCGCCCCGCGACCGACACCACGTGAAGAGGTGATGCCTGCAGCGGCACAAAGGGCAACACAGGCTGCGACGCCGGCACGTGCCGAGCCTGCCGCTGATACCAGCGCGCGGATCATGAAGATCCAGGCCGGGCTGAAGGCTTTCGGCAATGACGGCATCGAGATCGACGGCGTCCCCGGGGCACGGACGAAGTCCGCAATCCGTGAATTCCAGGCCCTGTTCGGGCTGCCGGAAACGGGCGAGCCCGACCCTGGCGTCTATGTCAAGATGCGCGAGATCGGCCTGACCAACTGAAGCAGGGCAGCATTGGCTCGGATTGGCCTGTGCGCGCCGAGCCGCTATAGAGGCTTCGTCGAAACTGCGATCGGGCCCGGTCCTATGCGTCTCACCACTGACTTCTGGGTGTCGGCCCTTTTGCGTCGCGTCTTCGGCGAGGGCGGGTTTGGCGCGATCCTCAACCGTGGCGCGCTGGAAGCAGGTGCCGTCTTCATCCTCACCCGCGATCGTTTCGGCCGCTCGAACCTCTACGGCCCGGCACCGCAGACCAGCTACGACATGGCCCGACCCGGCGAACGCCAGTTCAGCCTGCTTGAAAGCGATGATGACGGCACGGCGATCGAAAAGCGGCTCGAACGCGAGCGGCGTTTCGACCCCGACATCTGGGTGGTCGAGATCGAGCCCGGCAAGACGGGGATCGTCGACCTCGTTGCGATTACGACGCCTTGAGCCGGTCGCCCTTGGGCGTGGAGGACTTGACCCTCGTCTGCAGGCGCTCGGCATTGCTGCGGATGCGGGCACCGACCGACGCGGCCTTCCAGTCGCGAACACGGTCGAGTGCCACGTCGCGATGCAGGGCGCGATAGCGCTCCAGGAACAGCCTGACCGATTCCGCATGGGCGAACTGGCCGGGCAGGATGGCGGCGGCGAGCAGGAATGCCTGCTCTTCGGCGAGGTCGAGCGCCTTGAGCGCGTCGATGAGCTGGGAATAGCCAGACTTCTCGGTGATCGAGCGAGCGGCGAGAAGGTCGATTTCCAACGCGTCGGCAAGGGCTGTCTGGAAGAAGCTGTCGTTGCCCGTCAGCGCCGTCGTCTTGAGCCTGTCGTAGGCCGGCGCGCGCTCTTCATCCGGCATTGCCTGGCGGGGCGTGGCCGGTGTCATCATCGCGCGCAGCTTGCGGCGGACATTCTCGGCAAGCTCACCGGGGACGGGGCCATTGGACATGTCGGGTGCAGCGATCGCGTCGGCGGCTTGCGACGCGTTGGCGGCCGGCTCCTGCTGCCTGGCCACTTCGGGATACACCAGGCGTGGGCGCTCGAGCACCCGGATCAGGTCGGCGATGGTCTTGTGCAGGTTCGGGCGGCGGGCGATGGCGCGCGCATGCGGCAGGCCGTGACGGCCGATCAGCGCGATCAGCGTGACGTCGGACAGAACAGGTGACCGCACGAGCAGCGGTGCTGCGATGTCGACGGGTTCGTCGCAGAGTTTGCGAACCAGGCCGAACGGCGCGTATTCGCTTTCCGAAAGGGCTGCGGCGACAAACCGGCGGGCTTCCACCGATACCTTGTCGAACAGCGGCAGGGTCAGGTCTTCCAATTGGGCGATCTCGCGGCGCGACGGCCGGGGCAGGGCGCAGAAGGCTGAGACCGCTGCTCGGAACAGCCGCTCTGGCTTACCGGTTTCGCGTCCGATGGCAATTTGCCTGAAGTCCGATGCTGACACGAACGGGTACGCCTGACAAAAACTCGACACTGCCCTGGATCGTCTGACGCCCACGCGCCATGGCTTCCTAAGGTGAACATAAACTTAGCGAGGATTTGTTAGCGCACTGTTAACTCTGGCGTTAAGGAATCCGTTTGTTACCAATTGGTTACGCGGATTTTCCAGCGAAACCGGGCAAAGCGGGCCGCACCAGGCCCGTGTCATCGGCAATGCTGCTGCTTTCACGCGCGTCTAACGGCGATCGGATATCTAGAGGATGCCAAGGGCGCAGGCGAGAACCGGGAATTGAATCAAATCCTTGGCAGTAACGGTCTGTTAACCTCTCTGCTGGCCTTATCGAAGCGGAGGCGTTGCGTGCTTACTCCGGTCGAACCGAGAGGGAAATCGCGAACCATGGGCAGCGTTGTGTCATTCATGCCGCGTCAGGCGGCCATCCGCCGGTCTCCCCGGACAGCGGAAACTTCGGCATCCATCATCATCTTTCCAGGCGTGCGCTACGAGCGGACCAAGGGCCCGGCTTCGGGTGCCGGTGAGTTGCGCAACGATGCGCCCCGCCGCAACGATCCCGTGCCGCGTCACTGAAGGCGACGGAGCGGAGCATCCGCAAGGCTGGGCATTGCACGCCCGGCTTGCTGCGCACCCTTACTGGATGTCGCAGTTGATGCCGTCGAGGAAGCGCGACACCGTCGGCTTCCAGCTGTCGTCGGGAACGAAGACGCGAACGACGACGATGCCTTCATCGATGGGCGTTTCGACGAAAATCGATTTCTCGAACTCGGTCGGCAGCTCCTTGCGCAGGTCGATCATCTGTGCCGGTGTCAGCACGACGAAATCGAGGGTGCCGTCGGTCGCGGTGCGGTCGTTGAAGCTGTAGATGTTCTGCCCGCTGCGGTCGTAGACCGAGGCCGACCAGTAGGGGACCTTGCCGGCATTGTCGATGCGGACGACACCTTCGTCGAGATCGAAACGGCAGGCGGCCTCGAAGAAGGACGGATCGAGCGCCTTGACCACCGGCGTGCCGCCGATCTCCTGGTCGAGACGGACGACCTTGTTGGGGCCGGCGACCATGGCAAGGCGCGACCAGGCATCGCGCTCGGAGAAGCTCGGCACCAGAAGCAGGATGACGATGTGGGCGATGCCGGCGCCGATCAGGCCGATCGCCAGGGCATGAAGCAGCCTACGCATTGCACTGGACCCTGACGATGCGCGGCATCTCGATGCCGGAGAGGCCGGTGCTGCTGGCAATGGGCGTGTCGTAGAGGGTCAGCACCAGGTTCATCGCGCCGACACCTGTGACCGAGAGCCAGTTGCCTGGTTCGGGCCGCGTGCCGACCGCGACGCTGATCGAGTTGTCGGGCTGGCGCAGCACTTCCAGCGAATGCAGCGTGGCATCGCGGCGTATCCCCGACTTGAGCGCGATATGCGCCCTGTCGGTCGCATAGAGCGTCCAGAACCTGGCGACCGGCAGCGACCCTTCGATGCGGTAGTTGCATTCGCTCTTCAGGCTAACGCCTGCGGAGTCGCGGTCGGCGACAAAGCTGAGGCCCTCGGCGCGGCCCAGCGCCAGAACGCCGTCGCGGGCGACACGCGCTTTCGAATAGGGGTCGGCTTCCGGGGTGCCGATGTCGGGAAAGGCGGTCCAGGGGCCGACTGACACGGCGCCGATGCCCTCCTGCGAGTTCAGCACCATGCCGACACTGGCAGCGCCGCCGCCGACAGCGACGGCGAGGGCGAGGGCGATCAGGATCGATTGTTTCAGCATGAGCCGCCGCAGGATGGAGTTGGCGGAGGAATATCCTGCCCTTTGACAGGAAGGCAAGCGGGCAGCGGCTGCAACCGGTGGGTGAACATGTGCTGGCCCGAACTTTGCCCCAATCCTTGCCCCGATGTCACAGCGCCGACAGCGTCTCGGGTTCGGGCGGTGCAGCAATCGCGGGCGCCTTGTGGAAGACGTCGGCGATGTCGCGCAGCGCACGGGTGGTCGTGCTGGACAGGACGGGAGGACGGTCGGAGGTATCGACGGCCTGCTGCGGCCCGTTCTTGGCGGCTTCCTCGGCCTTGGCGATGGCCGCCGGATCGACATAGGGATTCTTGATGCCGGGGATCGGCTTGAGGTCGATGTTCTGGTGGGCGTAGGCCATGAAGCGCTGCCAGACCATGGCAGGAAGCGAGCCGCCGGTCATGTTGTTGGTGGTCGAGAAGTCGTCATTGCCCAGCCAGACGGCGGCTGTGTAGTTGCCGGTGTAGCCGATGTACCAGGCGTCGCGATAGGATTGGGTGGTTCCTGTCTTGCCGGCGGAGCGGATGTTGGGCAGCGCCGCCTTGCGCGCCGTGCCGACCTCGGGGATCTGCACCATGATCGAGTTCATCGAGGCGACCGCCTGCTCGGACAGCACGCGGTGCGGCGGCGGCGCATCCTTGCTGTAGTCGTAGATGAGCTGGCCGGAATGGGTGACGAGCTGGGTGATGCCGTGGCGGGTGCCGACGATGCCGTTCTGCGCCAGCACGCTGTAGCCGGTCGCCTGATCCATGACGGTCAGGCCCGAGGTGCCGAGCACCATCGTCTTGTGCGAGCTGACAGGAGATTCGACGCCCATCGCCTCGGCCATCGCCTTGATCGGCGGGATCGACAGATGGTCCTTGGCAAGGCGTACCGGCACGGTGTTGATCGACTTGATCAGCGCGGTCGACAGCGTCATGCGCCCGGAATAGCCGCGGGTGTAGTTCTTCGGCGACCAGGCACCCCAGCTGATCGGGCCATCCGAAATGACCGATTCCGGCGTGAAGCCGTTTTCCATGGCGGTGGCATAGACGTAGGGCTTGAACGACGAGCCGGTCTGGCGCTGCGCCCTGGTGGCGCGGTTGAACTGGCTGGCACCATAGTCACGCCCGCCGACGATTGCGCGCACCGCACCATTGGTCTCGATGACGACGACCGCACCTTCGCTGACGTGATACTCCTTGCCGAACTGGCGAAGGTGAAATTCGACCGACTCTTCCGCCGCCTTCTGGATGTTCATGTCGATGGTGGTGCGGGCGACCAGCGAGTGGATGCCTGATTTGGCCGCGATCTTCTTGACCTCGTCGAAGGCCCAGTCGAGGAAATAGTCTGGGCTCTTGCGGTCGCCGCGGTCGACGATGTCGGCCGGATGCAGCCGTGCCGACAGCACCTGGCCTTCGGTCATGAAGCCCGCCTGCACCAGGTTGCTGAGCACGACATTGGCGCGGGCGCGGGCGGCGGGAAGGTTGATGTGGGGCGCGTATTTGGTCGGCGCCTTGAACAGGCCGGCGAGCATCGCCGCCTCGGCGAGGTTGAGGTCCTTGACCTGCTTGCCGAAGTAGAAGTCGGCCGCAGCTGCAATGCCGAAGGTGCCGCCGCCCATATAGGCGCGGTCGAGATAGAGCTGCAGGATCTCTTTCTTGGACAGGTTCGATTCGAGCCAGATCGACAGGAAGGCTTCCTTGACCTTGCGCTCGACGGTGCGTTCGTTGGTCAGGAACAGGTTCTTGGCCAGCTGCTGGGTCAGGCTCGAACCGCCCTGGACGACCGAATTGGCGCGGACGTTTTCCGACATGGCCCTGACAAGGCCGAGGAAATCGATGCCGTAATGCTCGAAGAAGCGCCGGTCCTCGGTCGCCAGCACCGCCTTGATGACATGGTCCGGCATCTCGTCGACCGGCACCGAGTCGCGCTGGATGATGCCGCGCTGGCCGATCTCGTTGCCGTAGCGGTCGAGGAAGGTGACGGCGAAGTCGTCCTGGTTGCGCCAGTTGCCGGTGGTTTCCTGGAAGGCCGGCATGGCCAGCGCCAGCATCACCACCGAGCCGCCTGCGGCCATGGTGAAGGATTCGCTCAGGACCTCGATGACGCCGCGGCGCCAGCCTTTGACACGGAAGCGGCGGAAGAAGATCGTCGCATTTTCCCAGAACTGCTGCGCCCGGAAGCGGAGTTCATAAAGCGACGAGTCGAGCCAGGCGTCGAATGCCAGCAGACCGGCCGAGATCCGGCCTCGTTTCTTGCGCGGTGGGATGGGATTTTCCATTCGAGACGAGCCCGGCACGTGACTGCAGCTTACACCAAAACACTTTTGCTGGCGAATTCAGGGCGCGCGTCCCTCGGCCCAGCTTCGACTTGTCCCCGATTTTTGTTGCCGCGACAAGAGCAAGTTGAACACAGTCCAGCGATTAGCAGCCGGCATTCTAGCGACGAGGAGATGAAGATTTCGATCCCGAAACGCTGCTGTCTCTCGCGCATCGACGGGCGCCGCCGTCGCGGGCCGCACCGGTCGGTGCCGGCTCGCCTGTCCGTCGGCGGGATCGACGGCAAACCCGCATTGTCGGGGCCGATCGCAGCATTTTGCCGGGTATCGGCAAGAGGACGGATCGGCAAGAATTAGCAGACTTGCAAATGCAGCTGTTTGCATGAATTCATTGTTCATTCCACGTTCAGCACTGGCGTATTAGAAATCCTGACATGAAAACGCTTCGCTCCATATTCCGGCCTGCCATGACTGCGGTCTGCGCGCTTGGCCTGTTTGCCACCTCGGCGGCAGCGGCGCCGATGCCGTCAGCGGAAGGTGGCGAATATCTCGTGGCTGCCGCGGATTGCTACTCGATCGGCCAGCAAGTGGCCGACGAGCATGGCGGCACCCTGGCGCGGGCGTCCGAATCCAACCAGGGCGGCCAGTCGGTCTGCGTCATCGTGGTGCTGGTGCCGGCCAAGGACGGCCAGCGTCCGCGTCGCGTCGAGGTCGTGGTGCCGGCCAACTAGTCTGGATTTCCCGCAACTCCGGAATCGCCTATATCTCCATCATCTTTTCACTGGTCGCAAAACCGCATGCGCATACTCGTCGTCGAAGATGACAAGGACCTGAACCGCCAGATCTCCGAGGCGCTGACCGATGCCGGCTACGTCGTCGACAAGGCCTTTGACGGCGAGGAGGGGCATTTCCTCGGCGACACCGAGCCGTATGACGCCATCGTGCTCGACATCGGCCTGCCGCAGATGGACGGCATCAGCGTCGTCGAGCGCTGGCGCCGCGAGGGCCGCAAGATGCCGGTGCTGATGCTGACGGCGCGCGACCGCTGGAGCGACAAGGTTGCCGGCATCGACGCCGGCGCCGACGATTACGTCACCAAGCCATTCCATATCGAGGAAGTGTTGGCGCGGGTGAGGGCGCTGATCCGCCGCGCCGCCGGCCATGCCTCGTCCGAACTGTCCTGCGGGCCGCTCAGGCTCGACACCAAGGCCTCCAAGGCCGACGTCAACGGCGTGCCGCTCAAGCTGACCTCGCATGAATTCCGGCTGCTTGCCTATCTGATGCACCATATGGGCGAGGTCGTCTCCCGCACCGAACTGGTCGAGCATCTCTACGACCAGGATTTCGACAGGGATTCCAACACGATCGAGGTGTTTGTCGGGCGTCTTCGCAAGAAGATGGGCATCGACATGATCGAAACCGTCCGCGGTATGGGCTACCGCATGCGCGAGCCGGAGGCGTAAGGCGGAAAAGCTGGCCAAACGACTGGGGCGCTGGAAGCGTTACGCGCTCGGGCTCGGACCGCGTTCCCTCGCGTTTCGCGTCATCGCGTTTTCGACCGTCTGGGCGATCCTCGCCTTTGCCCTGATCTTCACCGTCATCAGCTCGCTCTACCGCCAGACCAGCGAGCGCGGTTTCGACAGCCTGTTGTCGGCGCATCTGTTCAATCTCATCGGCTCTGTCGGCGTTTCGGACAGTGGCACGCTGACCGGCGGCCCCGATCTCGGCGATCTCAGGTTCTCCGAGCCTGAATCGGGCTGGTACTGGTCTGTCGAGCCGGTGTCCAAGGGCCTCGTCGGCCAGCTCAGGTCGTCGTCGATGACCGAGCCGGTCACATCGCCTGACGTCGCCGACGTGCCGTTCAACGCCGAGTTCCAGCGCCATTATCGCGTCGCCGGCATCGTCGGCGAGGAACTCGAGGTCTTCGAGACCGAGTTCGTGCTCGATGCGCAGAACCGCATCGCGCGGTTCCGCGTCATGGGCAACCGCTCCGAGCTCGAAGCCGAGATCAGCGGCTTCGAATGGCGCCTGTTCACCTATCTCTCGCTGTTCGGCCTCGGCATGATCGCGATCAACGCCATCGCCATCCTGCTCGGACTGCAGCCGCTGGCGCGCGTGCGCAATGCGCTGGCCATGGTGCGAGAAGGCACGGCGCAGCGCCTGACCGGGCGGTTTCCCGCCGAGATCCAGCCGCTCGCCAATGAAACCAATGCGCTGATCGAAAACAACCGCCGCATCGTCGAGCGCTCACGGACCCAGGTCGGCAACCTGGCGCATTCGCTGAAGACACCTCTGGCGGTGATGCTGAACGAGGGGCGCGCCTTGGGCGGGCCCAAGGGGCAGCTTTTCGCCGATCACGCGGCAGCCATGCAGAAGCAGATCGACCATTATCTCCAGCGCGCCCGGGTGGCCGCACAGCGTGAAAGCGTGGTCTACCGCACGCCGGTGGCGCCTTTGCTCCAGCGCATGGTGCGGGTGATGGAGAAGCTTTCGCGGGGGACGGCGTTTTCGCTGAATTTGCCGGCGACCGAGGTGGTGTTCGCCGGCGAACGCGAAGATCTCGAGGAAGTTGTCGGCAATCTGCTCGAAAACGCGATGAAATGGGCGCACAGTGCGGTCAGGATTTCAGTCGAAGCGGCCGAGCCGGTGAATGAGGAGCCGCCACGGTTTTCGATCCTGATCGAGGACGACGGTCCGGGCATTCCGGAGGACAAGGCGCGCGAGGCGTTGCAGCGGGGCAAGCGCCTCGACGAGACCAAGCCGGGTACCGGCCTCGGGCTGGCGATCGTCGCCGATCTGGTCAAGGAATATGGCGGTACGCTTCGGCTCGAGCGCTCGACGATGGGCGGATTGAAGGCCGTCGTCGAGTTGCGCGGCGTCCAGTAGGGAATAGCAGGAGAAATGGCTGGCCGAATCGGCCCCATTTCGGCCAAAGATGCAATCTAACGCGGCGCCAAGCCCTTGTAAGCGGACGCAAATTCGGGACCGGTGATGAGCAGGACACTTCAGGTAGCACTGGTTGCGGGATTGCTTGCCGGCTCAGGCTGCACGACCACCAGCTTGAGCAGCGGTGGCGGCGTGGTGCCGGCGCTTGGCGGCGGCGACGATGGCTCGAGCGGCAAGGTTGCCACACGCATCATCAATGCCATGGATGGCGGCCTCATCGGCGGCACGATCGGCAATGGCCTGAACAGCGACGACCGGCGCAAGGCGCTGGAAGCCGAATACCGCGCGCTGGAATATGGCCAGGGCGGACAGGCAGTCGCCTGGAAGGGTGACGGACGGTCGGGCGAAGTCGTGGCCGCGCAGCCCTATCGCGTCGGCTCTCAGGACTGCCGCCAGTATTCGCAGACCGTGTTCACCACCGGCACGCCGTTGACCGCGCGCGGCACGGCCTGCCGCAATGCCGATGGAAGCTGGACGCCGCTGACCTAAGTCTTCACGTGTTGTTGCTTTGGCACGGGCGTTCGAACCGTCAATAAGCCGCAGCACGGAGATGTTGGCAGCTTGGAGGCTGCTGGCTATTTAGGTGACATGCTGTTCTGGATCATAGCCGCTGTTCTGACGCTTGGTGCAAGCCTTGCGGTCTTGTTGCCGCTGACGCGGCATGCCAGGGCCAGGGACGATGCCAGCCATGACCTCGAAGTCTATCGCGACCAGCTTGGCGAGGTCGACAGGGATGCGGCGCGCGGGTTGATTGCTGCCGCGGATGCCGAACAGGCCCGCGCCGAGATCGCGCGCCGGATCATCAGGCTCGATGCCGAAAATGCGCGCGAGCCAAAGAAGGCATCGCAGCTTGGGCCTCGTCTCGTCGGCATGATCGCCGTGCTGGCCGTGCCGCTGCTGAGCTGGGGCGTCTACACCGCGATCGGCTCGCCCACCGTTCCCTCCCAGCCATTGAGCGCGCGCCTGTCGCAGAAACCGGCGGACAGCTCGGTCGACGAGCTGATTGCCCGCGCCGAGGCGCATCTGGTGGCCAATCCGTCCGACGGCCGCGGCTGGGACGTGCTCGCCCCTGTCTATCTCAGGATCGGGCGCGCCAACGATGCCGTCACCGCCTATCGCAACGCCATCCGCATCCTCGGCTCGACCACGGCGCGCCAGGCCGGCCTCGGCGAGGCGATTGCCGCCGCCGCGGGCGGCATCGTCACGTCGGACGCGCGTCTCGCCTTCGAGGCCGCGCTCAAGCTCGAGCCCGCCGATGCCAAGGCCCGCTATTTCCTGGCGCTGGCGCTCGCCCAGGAGGGCAAGATTTCAGACGCCGCCGCTGCCTGGCGGCTGCTGGCCGCAAGCCTGCCTGCCGGTGCGCCGTGGCGTGCGGCAACCGAGCAGGCGATAGCCCAGGCGGAGGTGCGTGCCGCACCGGTCAAGGAGGCCGCCGGCGCGCCTGCACCGAGCCAGGACGACATCGACGCGGCCGCATCCATGTCGTCGGGCGATCGCACGGCGATGATCGAGGGCATGGTGGCGACGCTGGACGAAAAGCTGCGCCAGAACCCGCGCGATCCGGAAGGCTGGCTCCGGTTGGTGCGTTCATACCAGGTGCTCGGCAAGACCGATCTGGCGCAGGATGCGCTCGGCCGGGCCTATGCGGCGCTCGGCCGCGACAGCGAGGGCGGCCGCAAGCTGACGGAACTTGCAGGCTCGCTTGGCCTTGATGTCACGGAGTAGACGATGACGCGCAAGCAAAAGCGGCTTTCGGTGATCGCGGGCGCGCTGGCCTTCCTGGGCGCCGCCACCGCGCTGACCTTCTACGCGCTTGGCCAGAAGGCGTCCTATTTCTACATGCCCGCCGACCTGCAGACGGCGACCCTGCAGCCCGGCCAGCGCATTCGCCTCGGCGGCCTTGTCGAGAACGGCAGCATCCTGCGCGGGCAGGGCACCCAGGTCGAGTTCGGCGTCACCGATTCCGAAAAGACGGTGAAAGTGCGCTATACAGGCATCCTGCCCGACCTCTTCCGCGAGGGGCAGGGCGTGATCACCGAAGGCAGCTTTGGCCCCGACGGCGAGTTCATCGCCGACAGCGTGCTGGCCAAGCACGACGAGAACTACATGCCCAAGGAAGTCGCCGACAGCCTGAAGGCAAAGGGCGTATGGCAGGAAACGACGCAATGAAGGGCGGGCAGCGCTGATGGTCGAGACGGGTCACTTCGCGCTTATCCTGGCGTTCGCCCTGTCGCTGGTGCAGTCGCTGGTCCCGCTCTATGGGGCCTACAAGGGCGACACCAGGCTGATGGCGGTCGGCGGTCCTGTCACCGTCACCGGCTTTGCCCTGATCGCCCTGTCTTTCGCCGCATTGACGATGGCCTATGTCCAGTCCGACTTCTCGGTCGCCAATGTCTGGGAGAATTCGCACTCGCTGCAGCCGCTGATCTACAAGTTCACCGGCACCTGGGGTAACCACGAAGGCTCGATGCTGCTGTGGGTGCTGATCCTCAGCTTCTTCGGCGCCTTGGTCGCGGCCTTCGGCAGCAACCTTCCGGCCACGCTGCGCGCCAACGTGCTCGCCGTCCAGGGCTGGATCGGCACGGCCTTCCTGCTGTTCATCCTGATCACCTCCAACCCGTTCGCCCGCCTCGTTCCGGCGCCGATCGAGGGCAAGGACCTCAACCCGATCCTCCAGGACATCGGTCTCGCTGTTCATCCGCCGCTGCTCTATCTCGGTTATGTCGGCTTTTCCGTCTGCTTCTCCTTTGCCGTCGCAGCCCTGATCGAAGGCCGCATCGACGCGGCCTGGGCCCGCTGGGTTCGGCCGTGGACGCTTGCCGCCTGGGTGTTTTTGACCGGCGGCATCGCCATGGGGTCCTACTGGGCCTATTACGAGCTCGGCTGGGGCGGCTTCTGGTTCTGGGATCCGGTCGAAAACGCGTCCTTCATGCCTTGGCTGGCCGGCACCGCACTGCTGCACTCGGCCATCGTCATGGAAAAGCGCTCGGCGCTGAAGATCTGGACGCTGCTGCTCGCCATCCTGACGTTTTCGCTGTCCTTGCTCGGTACCTTCCTGGTGCGTTCGGGCGTGCTGACTTCGGTCCACTCATTCGCCAGCGACCCGAGCCGCGGCGTGTTCATCCTGTGCATCCTGACGCTGTTCATCGGCGGTTCGCTGGCGCTGTTTGCCTTCAGGGCATCGCAGCTGACAGCCGGCGGCATCTTCCACCCGATTTCGCGCGAAGGCGCGCTGGTGCTGAACAATCTGTTCCTGACCACGGCGACCGCGACCGTGCTGATCGGCACGCTCTATCCGCTGGTCGTCGAAGCCTTGTTCGGCGACAAGATTTCCGTCGGCGAGCCGTTCTTCAACCTCACCTTCGGCCCGCTGATGATCCCGCTGCTGGTCGTCGTGCCGTTTGGTCCATTGCTGGCCTGGAAACGCGGCGATGTCTTTGCTGTGGCGCAGCGGCTGATGTTTGCCTTTGGCGCCGCCCTGCTGGCGGTGCTGGTGACCTACCTGTTCATCGACGGCGCCTCGGTGTTTGCGGCGCTCGGCGCCGGCCTTTCGGCCTGGCTCGTGCTCGGCGCGCTCACCGATCTCGCCTTGAAGGCAGGCATCGGCAATGTCGCGCCCAGGATGGCGCTGCGCCGTTTCGTCGGCCTGCCGCGCTCGGTGTTCGGTACGGCGATCGCCCATCTCGGCCTTGGCTTGACGCTGCTCGGCATCGTCGGGGTGCTGTCCTTCGAAAAGGAAGCGATCCTGGTGATGAAGCCGGGGCAGGTGGTCGAAATCTCCGACTACCGCCTGCGCTTCGACGGGCTGACGCCGGTGCGTGGGCCGAACTTCACCGAGGACCAGGGCCATTTCTCCCTGCTCGGCGCCAACGGCCAGCCCAGCGCCGTCATCATGTCGTCCAAGCGCTTCTATCCGGTGCGCCAGATGCCGACGACCGAGGCCGGCATCAAGACGATGTGGCTCAGCCAGCTCTACATCTCGCTCGGCGATGAAGCGGGCGACGGCTCGGTGGTGGTGCGTGTCTGGTGGAAGCCGCTGGTGACGCTGATCTGGGGCGGATCGCTGGTCATGATGCTGGGCGGTTTCGTCTCGCTGCTCGACCGCCGCCTGCGGGTGGGCGCGCCGGCGCGGCGCAAGTCCGCCAAGACGGTTGCGGTGGCGTCATGAAGGTTCGGCTGCCGGCGCTCGCGGGATTTGTCGCCGCACTGCTGTTTGCGGGAACCGCGTTTGCGGTGAAGCCCAGCGAAATGCTGGCAGATTCGAAGCTCGAGGCGCGCGCGCGGCTGCTTTCGGAAGAGCTGCGCTGCATGGTCTGCCAGAACCAGTCGATCGACGAATCCGATGCCGAACTGGCCGGCGACCTGCGCGTGCTGCTGCGCGAGCGGCTGCTGGCCGGCGACAGCGACGAGCAGGTGATGGCCTATATCGTCTCGCGTTACGGCGAGTTCGTGCTGCTCAAGCCGCAGTTCAACCTGCGCAATGCCTTGCTGTGGGGCACGCCGGTGCTGCTGCTGCTCGGCGGCGGCACCTTCGTCGTCCTGCAGGCCCGCTCCAGGCGCAGGCAGGAGCCGGCCGGGCTGACAAAGGACGAGCAGGCAGCGCTCGACGCGATCCTGAACAAGGACGCCTGAGCCCGCCCAACATTACGAAAGTTTCATGCTTCGGAAATGGTGGCGTAATGTGAGCTTCTCTATCTCTTGAACCAACGGATGCGAACCCAAGGCGTCCAGTTCAAGAGGATCAGAGACAATGAGCACCACCCCCCTTTCGCGTTCTCGCAAGCGTCTCATGGCTGCCGCCGCATCCGTTGCCCTGGCGGGCGCGATCGGTTTCGGTGCCGTCACCGGCGGAACCGCCCCCGTCTATGCCGAGGCCGTGCGCGTCGAAGCGCCCCAGGCCCCCGGCTTTGCCGATGTCGTCCAGCAGGTCTCGCCGGCAGTCGTCAGCGTGCAGGTCAAGGCCCGGATCGACCCGGCTGCCGACCGTGGCATGTCGCCCTTCTCCGACCAGCAGGGTTTTGACAATCTCCCCGACAACCATCCGCTGAAGCGTTTCTTCCGCCAGTTCGGCCAGGACGGCAATGGCGACCAGAACCGCCCGCGCTTCAACCGTCGCGACGGCAGCCAGAAGCCGCGTCCGGTGGCCCAGGGTTCGGGCTTCTTCATCTCCGAGGACGGCTATCTCGTCACCAACAACCATGTCGTTTCGGACGGCACCGCCTATACCGTCGTCGCCAATGACGGCAAGGAATACGACGCCAAGCTGATCGGCACCGATCCGCGCACCGACCTCGCCGTGCTCAAGGTCGATGCCAGCACCAAGTTCACCTATGTCGGCTTTGCCGACGACGCCAAGGTCCGCGTCGGCGACTGGGTCGTTGCCGTCGGCAATCCATTCGGCCTCGGCGGCACCGTGACCGCCGGCATCGTCTCGGCCCGTGGCCGCGACATCGGCGCCGGTCCCTATGACGACTTCCTGCAGATCGATGCTGCGGTGAACCGCGGCAATTCGGGCGGCCCGGCCTTCAACCTCAACGGCGAAGTCGTCGGCATCAACACCGCCATCTTCTCGCCTTCGGGCGGTAATGTCGGCATCGCCTTCGCCATTCCCGCCTCGACCGCCAAGCAGGTGGTGCAGGACCTGATGAAGAACGGCAGCGTCCAGCGCGGCTGGCTCGGCGTGGAAATCCAGCCGGTCACCGCCGATGTCGCGGAGTCCCTCGGTCTCAAGGACGAGAAGGGCGCGCTCGTTGCAAGCGCCCAGGACGCCGGCCCGGCCAAGAAGGCGGGCATTGCTGCCGGTGACATCATCACCGGGGTCAACGGCCAGGATGTCGCCTCGCCGAAGGAGCTGTCGCGCCTCATCGCCGGCATCACCCCCGGAAAGTCCGTCGACATCACTGTCTGGCGCAACGGCAAGGCCGAGACCCTGAAGGTCGACCTCGGCGAAATCCCCGGCGGCGACAAGCAGGCCTCAGCTGATCAGCCGGCATCGCCCGCCGAGCCGAGCACGCTTGCCGATCTCGGCATGACCGTGACCCGCTCGGAGGATGGCAACGGCCTTGTCATCACCGATGTCGATCCCTCCAGCGACGCCGCCGACCGCGGTATCCAGGCCGGCGACGTCATCACCGCGGTGAATGCGGTCGCGGTCCAGTCGGCCGCCGACGTCACCAAGGCGCTCGACCAGGCCGAGAAGGCGGGCCGCAAGGCAGTGCTGTTCCAGATCAGCCGCGAGGACTCCAACCGCTTCGTTGCCCTGCCGCTGAACCAGGGCTGATCGGTCGCTCCCGTCGGGTGGCTCATCACCCCCGACCACCATGGCGGGAGATGACGGCCGGATAGTCTGTCAGTCTTCTATTCCGGCCCGGCGGCAGCGGACTCCCATCAGCCCGCTGCCGCTTTCACGTTGAGAGGAAACGACATGTCGCCTCTGACTTCCCGCAAAATCGCGTATAACGACGGCATGAAGATTCTTGTCATCGAAGATGACCGCGAGGCCGCCGACTACATGCAGAAGGCCTTCGCGGAAGCCGGCCACACCGCCCATGTCGCGGGCGACGGCGATTCAGGTTTCGCGCTTGCCGATGCTGCCGAATACGACGTGCTGGTCGTCGATCGCATGTTGCCGAGGCGCGATGGTCTTTCGGTGATTGCCGGCCTGCGCTCGCGCGGCAACACGACACCTGTGCTGATCTTGTCGGCGCTCGGCGAGGTCGACGACCGGGTGACCGGCCTGCGCGCCGGCGGCGACGACTATCTCACCAAGCCATATGCGTTTTCGGAGCTTTTGGCCCGTGTCGAAGTGCTCAACCGCCGTGCGCCGACGCGCGAATCCGAAACGCTCTACCGGGTCGGCGATCTCGAGATCGACCGGCTGTCGCATACGGTGCGCCGCGCCTCGCAGGAGATCGTGCTGCAGCCGCGTGAGTACCGCCTGCTCGAATACCTGATGCGCCATGCCGGCCAGGTGGTGACGCGCACAATGCTGCTCGAAAACGTCTGGGACTATCATTTCGACCCCCAGACCAACGTCATCGACGTCCATATTTCGCGCCTGCGCGGCAAGATCGAAAAGGGCTTCGAGAAGCCGATCCTGCACACCATCCGTGGCGCCGGCTACATGCTCAAGGCGGGCTGATGGCATTCAGGCTGCCGGCCATCATGAAGACCACGGCCGCGCGCCTTTCGGCGCTCTATTTGCTGCTTTTTGCGCTCTGCGCCGTGCTGCTGGTCTTCTACATGACGTCGCTGTCGGCACGCATGCTGATGGTGCAGACCCAGGAAACCATCAACGAAGAGGTCCAGGGCCTTGCCCGCGGCTACCAGCGCGGCGGCATCCCCGTGCTGGTGCGGGTGGTCGAGCAGCGCTCGCGCCAGCCCGGCGCCAACCTCTATCTGCTTGCCGACCCCAACGGCCAGATCCTGTCGGGCAACGTCCAGAGCATCCAGCCGGGCGTGCTGCAGCGCGAGGGCTGGACCGAACTGCCTTTTTCCTATGAGCGCTACGGCGAAGCGACCGGCAGGCGCCAGTCGACCGAGACGGAAACGCCGACCGAGGTCGGCCACAACGCCATAGCGGTGGTGTTGCGCCTGCCCAACCAGATGATCCTGATGGTCGGCCGCGACCTCGGCGAACCCGAGCGTTTCCGCGACGTGATCCAGCGCTCGCTGATGCTGGCGCTCGCCATGATGGGCTTCGGCGCGCTGCTGATCTGGTATTTCGTCGGCCGCCGCGCGCTCAAGCACATTGACGGCGTCTCGGAGGCCAGCCGGCGCATCATGGCTGGCGACCTCAGCGGACGCCTGCCGGTGACCGGCGCCGGCGACGAGTTCGACCGGCTGTCGGAAAACCTCAACGCCATGCTGGCCCGCATCGCCCATCTCAACGACGGGCTGAAGCAGGTCTCCGACAACATCGCCCATGATTTGAAGACCCCGCTGACGCGCCTGCGCAACCGCGCCGAGGCGGCGCTGTCGGGCAAGAAGACCGGTGCCGACTACCGCGAGGCGCTCGAAGGCACCATTGCCGAGTCCGACCAGCTGATCCGCACCTTCAACGCCATCCTGATGATCTCGCGCCTCGAGGCCGGTTACTCCGCCGAATCCACCGACAAGGTCGATCTCGCCGCCGTCGTTCACGACGTTGTCGAACTCTACGAACCGGTCGCCGAGGAACTGGGCGTCGGCTTCGAGGCGTCCGTCGCTGGTCCGGTCGTCGTCAACGGCAATCGCGAGCTGATCGCCCAGGCGCTGTCCAACATCATCGACAACGCCATCAAATATTCCGCCGGCGCGGTCGACAAGCCGCATGTCGGCGTCACCCTGCAGCGCGACGGCGACGAAGTCAGGCTGCAGGTGTCGGACAATGGCCTCGGCATTCCTGACGAGGGCGATCGGGCACGCGCCACCGAACGTTTCGTGCGGCTCGAAAAGAGCCGCTCGCAGCCGGGCTCGGGCCTCGGGCTCAGCCTCGCCAAGGCGGTGATGAAGTTTCACAATGGGCGGCTTGATCTTCTGCCCGGCAATCCCGGATTATCGGTCCTGATGGGTTTTCCAGGATCGAAGGATGCGTAAATGAAGACTGTCGCCGCCAGCAAGTCCGCGACCGAGTGGCGCCTGGAGCCCGCAAGCAACGTCGCGCCGCTCGATCCGGCACGCGCGCAAGGCGAGCTGGCGGAGTTTGCCGGCACGGCCAAGGAGGAGGGGCTCGACCGTCTGGCCACGTTCCTCAAGGCGAAAGGCCCGGCCCAGTCCTTTCTCGCCGCCGTCTTCGATCTTTCCGAATTCATGCGCGACAGCGCCCGACGCCAGCCGGAGATGCTGGACAGGCTGTTCGACCAGACCATCGAGCAGCGGCTTTCAGACATCGGCATCGCGATTGCCGCGATCCCGTTCGAAGACGGCATTGCGGAAAATGCCCTGATGATGCGCCTGCGCCGGCTGAAGGCCGAGGCGCATTTCCTGATCGCGCTTGCCGACCTCGCGGGCGAGGCGAATGCTGCCGACAGCGTGCACCGGCTGAGCGACCTCGCCGACCTGTGCACCGGTGCGGCGGTGAACTTCCTGCTCCGCGACGCCCATGGCCAGGGCAAGCTCAAATTGCCCGATCCCGAAAACCCGACCGTCGGCTCCGGCTGGATCCTGCTCGGCATGGGCAAGCTCGGCGCCCACGAGCTGAACTTCTCTTCCGACATCGACCTCGTCGTGTTCTTCGATCCCGAAGCGCCGGCGATTGCCGACCCGTATGAAGCAACTGAGCTGTTCGCGCGCCTCACCCGGCGGCTTGTCCGCATCATGCAGGACCGCACCGAGCACGGTTATGTCTTCCGCACCGATTTGCGCCTGCGTCCCGATCCTGGCTCGACGCCACTGGCCATCCCGGTGCTGGCGGCGCTGCATTATTACGAAAGCCGCGGCCAGAACTGGGAGCGCGCCGCGATGATCAAGGCGCGCCCGGTAGCGGGCGACATCGCGGCCGGCGAGGCCTTCCTCAAGGAGCTCCAGCCCTATGTCTGGCGCAAATACATGGATTACGCGGCGATCGCCGACGTCCATTCGATCAAGCGCCAGATTCACGCCCACAAGGGCCATGGCGAGGTCGCGGTCAAGGGCCACAACGTCAAGCTCGGCCGCGGCGGCATCCGCGAGATCGAGTTCTTCGTCCAGACCCAGCAGCTGATTGCCGGTGGCCGCTTCCCCGAATTGCGCGGCCGGGCGACGGTGCCGATGCTGACGCAGCTCGCCTTGCGCGGCTGGATTACGCCCGAGGCGCGCGACGCGCTGGAGCGGCAATACTGGTTCCTGCGCAGCGTCGAACACGCCATCCAGATGGTCGCCGACGAGCAGACCCACATGCTGCCGGAAGATGACGAGGGGCTCCAGCGCATCGCCCATATGCTCGGCTTTGCCGATGCGGACGCTTTCTCCACGGCGTTCCGCGCCTCGCTGCAGGAGGTCGAACGACATTATGCAGCGTTGTTCGAGGCGGCGCCCGAACTCTCCTCCGGCGTCGGTAACCTGGTCTTCACCGGCGACGTCGACGACCCCGATACGCTGCACACGCTGCACCAGCTTGGTTTCCAGCGCCCCTCCGACATCTGCCGCGTGATACGCAGCTGGCACTTCGGCCGTTACCGCGCCACCCAGTCGGCCGAGGCGCGCGAACGCCTGACCGAACTGACGCCGGCGCTGCTCGAAGCCTTCGGCAAGACCCGCCGCGCCGACGAGGCGCTGATGCGTTTCGACGAGTTCCTCGCCGGCCTGCCGGCGGGCATCCAGCTGTTTTCGCTGCTCCAGTCCAACCCGGCGCTGCTCAAGCTGCTCGCCACCATCATGGGGGCGGCCCCCCGGCTGGCCGGCATCATCACCCGACGGCCGCATGTCTTCGATGGCCTGCTCGACCCGGCCTTGCTGTCCGAACTGCCCGACCGCGCCTATCTTGCCGCGCGGCTTGCGGCCTTCCTCGAAAGCACCCGGCTCTACGAGGAGGTGCTCGACCGCCTGCGCATCTTCGCCGCCGAACAGAAATTCCTGATCGGCGTGCGCCTGCTCGCCGGTGCCATCGACGCCGCCCGGGCCGGCAAGGCTTTTTCCGATCTCGCCGACCTGACGGTCGGAGCGGCGCTCGAGGCCGTCGAGGCCGAATTCGCCCGCCGCCACGGCAAGGTCGCCGGCGGCAGGGTGGCGATCCTCGGCATGGGCAAGCTCGGCAGCCGCGAACTGACGGCAGGCTCCGACGTCGACCTGATCCTGCTCTACGACCACAGCGAGACCGCGGAGGAGTCCGACGGCGACAAGCCGATGGCGCCGTCGCATTATTTCTCGCGCATGACCCAGCGCCTGATCGCTGCGGTGTCCGCGCCGACGGCCGAAGGTGTGCTTTATGAGCTCGACCTCCGGCTGCGCCCCTCTGGCAACAAGGGGCCGGTGGCCACCCATATCGACTCGTTCCGCAAATATCAGCGCGGCGAAGCCTGGACCTGGGAGCATATGGCGCTGACCCGCGCCCGCCCGATCGCCGGCGACGCCTCGCTCTGCACCGAGGTCGAAGCCGAGGTCGCAGCCATCATCGCCTTGCCGCGCGATGCCGCAAAGGTTACGACCGAGGCCCGCGAGATGCGTGAGATGATCGAGGACGAAAAGCCGCCGCACGATCTCTGGGACATCAAGCTTGTGCCCGGCGGGCTGATCGACCTGGAATTCATCGCCCAGGTCGCGGTCCTGACCGGCCGGATCGAGGGCCAGGGCCACGCCACCGGAACGGCCGAGACGCTGCACCGGCTTGCGCCTGGCTTTGCCGATGCGCAGATACGGCAGGATCTCATCGATGCCTACGGGCTCTATCAGGCGATCACACAGATGACGAGGCTGTGCCTCACCGGTGCGTTCGAGCGGAACGACGTTCCGCCGGGGTTGTCGGACCTTTTGCTTGCGGCGACCGACCTTCCCGATTTCAGCGTGCTGGAGGCACATCTCAAGGAGACGTCGCAGAAGGTCAGGGGCCACTTTGACCTTCTGCTCCGTGCGAAGGGCAAATGAGGCGATGGGACGCCGCATGAGCACTTCGATCAGCATCGGGGGTGTCGATGCAACAGGAGAAACCCCATGAACACGTCAACAAGGATCGCGATCGCCTTTCTCGCCCTCGCGGGCACGGCCGGAACCTCAGCCTTTGCCGCCAACGGGCAAGGGCCGCGCGGCCAGAACATGAAGCCTGAGATGCGCTTCGAAAAGGCCGATGCCGACAAGAGCGGCGACGTCACCTTCGAGGAGTTCGCGGCCGCCATGAACAACCGGCTGCTGGACGCCGATGAGAACACCGACGGCAAGATCACCGTTGCCGAGGTGGCGGACCAGATCCAACGCATGCGCGCCGAGCGCATGGCAAAGCGCCTGATCAAGCGCTTCGACGCCAATGGCGATGGCGAGCTGACCAAGGCCGAGATCGAGGGGCGGCAGAAGAAGCTGTTTGCGCTGCTCGACCGCAACGACGACGGCAAGATCGTCAAGGACGAGATGCCTGTCCGCAACTGGCACGGCGGCAACGGCAAGCGCTGACCCCGGAATTCCGGCCGATAGCAGAGAGACCTCCCGGAGATTGCCTCTCCGGGAGGTTTTGTTTTGTCCGGACACGGCCTCGCGCAACCTTGTCGCAATGAAGCCGGCCTCTGCTTGCCTCCTGCACAGGAGGACCCGTCATGGGCTGGATCGCCGCCATTCTCTCGATGTTCATTGCAACCGGCGCCTTGGCGCAATCGGCCTTGCCGCCGACGCCGGCGGGCAAGGTGCTGGCCGAACTGCTGGAGGCGTTCAACAGCGGCGATGCGGCCAAGGCCGAGGCCTTCGACCGCGCCTACCGGCCCAGCGACCCGATCGCCGGCATGGCTGTCTTGCGCGCCCAGACGGGGGGCTTCGAACTGGTCAAGGTCGAGACCAGCGACGCCACCGCGCTCACCGCCATTCTCCGGGAAAAGGCCGGCGACCGCTTTGCCCGGTTGCAACTGTCGTTGAGCGACGGCTCGGAACACAAACTGACGGGCTTTCGCCTCGACCCGGCGGCGCCGCCGCCTGGTCTGGGCCCCAAGCGCCTGTCCTTGACAGAGGCGCTCGCAGCACTTGTCAAACGCCAGGACGAGGCGGCTGTTGCCGACAGCTTTTCCGGCGCGGTGCTGGTCGCCAGGGACGGCAAGGTCGTGCTGGAGAAAGCCTGGGGTCTGGCCGACCGCCAGCGCAGCCTGCCGGTGACGGTCGATAGCAGCTTCCGCATCGGCTCGATGAACAAGATGTTCACTGCGGTGGCAATCCTGCAGCTCGTCGAAGCCGGCAGGCTCGGCCTCGACGACCCGGTCGGCAAACATCTCACCGACTATCCCGACAAGGACATTGCCCGGAAGGTCACCGTTCGCCATTTGCTGACCCACACCGGCGGCACCGGAGATATCTTCGGTCCCGAATTCGACCGTAACCGGCTCAAGCTCAAAGCCATTACCGACTACATTGCGCTCTATGGTGCGCGCGCCCCGCTGTTTGCGCCCGGCACCACGCAGCGTTATTCGAACTACGGCTTCATCCTGCTCGGCGCCTTGATCGAGAAGGTCAGCGGGATGAGTTATGACGACTATGTCGAGAAGAACGTTTTCGAGCCGTCCGGCATGACATCGACGGGCTCTTTGCCGGAAAGCGAGACTGTCCCCGGTCGCGCGATCGGCTATCTCAATGAAGGCGGCAGGCTTGCGCCCAACACGGCCACGCTGCCCTGGCGCGGAACCTCCGCCGGCGGCGGCTATTCGACCGTCGGCGACCTCTGGCGTTTCGTCGACGCGCTACAGGCCGGCAGGCTGATCTCGAAGAACATGCTCGATCAGGCGACCAGCACGCAGGTCCAGATGTTCGGCCTTGGCTTTGCGGTTGTCGGCGAGGGCAACTGGAAGGGGTTTGGCCACAATGGCGGCGCGCCGGGCATGAGCGGCGACCTGCATGTGTTCCCCAAGCTGGGTTATGTGCTGGTGTCCTTGTCCAATCTCGATCCGCCTGCCAGCACACGGCCGCTGGAGTTCATCGAGGCGCGGTTGCCTGAAATGCGGTGATGCTCAGGCGGCCTTGGCCAGGCGCTCGACCTTCTTGACCGGGATGCGCACCGACACGATGGTGCCGACGCCTTCGGTCGAGCGGATTTTCAGCGCGCCGCCATGCAGCTCGGCCAGCGAACGCGAAATGGCAAGGCCGAGGCCCGAGCCGGCATGGTTCTTCGAGAACTGGTTCTGCACCTGCTCGAACGGCCGGCCGAGCTTGCCCAATGCGTCCTTGGGAATGCCGCAGCCATTGTCTTCGATCGACAGCGTCAGCGCCCCCGAGGCGTTGCGCGCCCGCACCGAAATGCGTCCGCCTTCGCCGGTGAACTTCACCGCGTTGGACAACAGGTTGATGACGATCTGCTTGACCGCGCGGCGGTCGGCGAACAGCGTCATCGAGTCGGCGATCTGCGTCTCCACGGTGATCGACTTCTGTGCCGCCTGCAGCGACACCACCCGGACCGTCTCGCGGATCAGCGGGCAGAGATCGATCTCCTCGCGGTCCATCGAGAACTGGCCGGCCTCGATCTTCGACATGTCGAGGATGTCGTTGATGACGCCCAGAAGGTACTTGCCGCTGGAGTTGATGTCGCGGGCATATTCCTCGTAGCGCGGCGAGCCCATCGGGCCGAAGAGGCGACCTTCCATCAGCTCGGAGAAGCCGATCACCGCATTGAGCGGCGTGCGCAGCTCGTGCGACATGTTGGCGAGGAATTCCGACTTGGCCCGGTTGGCCGCCTCGGCGCGCTCGGTTTCCTTCATGTATTTGCGGTTGAGCTCGACCAGCTCGTGCGAGCGCTCTTCCTCGGAGCGGCGCGCCAGGCTGAGATCGTGGATCGTCGACATCAGCCGGCGTTCGCTCTCCATCAGCTTGTCCTGGTGCTGCTTGATCTGGGTGATGTCGGAGCCGACCGACACCAGGCCGCCGTCGCGCGTGGTGAGCTCGTTGACCTGCAGCCAGCGGCCGTCGGCCAACTGCCGCTCATAGGTGGCGCCGCCGCGCGGGCCGTTGGCATTGGCCAGCCGCCGCTCGGAGGCGAAAGCGACCATGCGCTCCTCGATCTCCTCGCGCGCCGTGCCCGGCAGCACGTCGCGGTCGGCGAGCCCGTTGTCGTGCTGGTATTTCGAATTGCACATCACCAGCCGCCCGTTGGCATCCCACAGCACGAAGGATTCGGTGATGTTTTCGATCGCCGCGCGAAGCCGCTGGTCGGCGGCCTCCGAGCGCAGGGCGAGGTGGCGCTGCTCGGTGATGTCGACCGCAATGCCGGTCATCTGGATCTCGGGCGCTTCCGGGTCGACGACCTGGGCGCGGGCGCGCATCCACACCCAGCGGCCGTCGGCATGGCGCATGCGGAACACCCGGTCGATATGGTCGACCTCGCGCATGATCACCTGGTTGGCCAGTTCGAACAGGTCGCCGTCTTCGGGATGGATGATGCGGGCGACTTCGCCGAACGACAGCATCGCCTCGCAGGCCTCGTAGCCGAGCAACTCGTACATCGAGCGCGACCAGTACATCTTGCCGCGCACCATGTCCCAGTCCCACAGCCCGCATTTGCCGCGCACCAGCGCCAGGTCGATGCGCTCATGCGCCTCCAGATAGATGCCGTCGGCGGCCTGGGCGCGCGCCGCCTGGCTGAAATAGGCGAACAGGATGACGATCAGCATGCCGGCGGTCATCACGAACAGCGCGACATTGAGCGACACGGTCTTGCGCCAGTCGGCAAACACCGCGTCCTGCGGCACCATGGCGGCGGCCGCGGCACGCTTGTCGTCGGCGATGCTGACTGCCGCCAGCCAGTCCCGGCCGCCGATGCGCACCTCCATCACCCCGGCGCGGTCGCCGAACATGAACAGCGGCTGCCCGCCCGAGACGAGGCCGTCGAGCGCCTGGCCCTGCCAGCCGGTCGACTGCGGGCTGACGGCGACGATGCGGAAATTCTGGTCGGTCAAAGCAACCACATGGCTGCGGCTCAGCGTACCTTGCTGGCTGGTGCGTTCGAGCAGGTCCTGGCTTGCGGCGGCAAGCGGCCGCTCGGTGGTGGCGCCGACCATCAGCGCGTTGACCAGCTCGCCGGCCGAGAGCGCCAGGATCGCCTTGGCGTTGCGCTCGACGTCGTCGCGCTGCGCCATCAGCGACAGGAAGCGTGTGCCGGCGATCACGATCAGGAAGACGACGATCAGCGTCGGGATCGAGCGGCGCAGCAGCGGCTCGGCGGCCAGCAGGCGGCGGTATGCGGGTTCGGCGATGAGGCGTGCATTGCCCGCCAGGCCAGCGCTGCGCGCCTGCCTGCGACGGCCAATAGCAGTCTCATCGGGCGCGCCCCACGCGTCCGCCTTTGCCATAAATGGCTCCCCAAATCCCGTTTCCTGGTAACTCGATGCGGAATACGCCGAACATCCGAATCGTCACTAAAGAATCAAAGCTGATTCGCCTTGTCCAGTGGCCGACGCGAAAAAGATTAAAGTTCGACTAAAAGCCTGACGAATTGGCGGCGTGGTAGCGCACAAAAATGAGCGGCGCCCCCCGGTTTCGGAAGCCGCCTCATTTCGGGCGATGTCGGTGGCAAGCCGGCCCGGTCAGGCCAGCGTGCGCTCGATGATGTCGCGCAGGTCGGCCGACAGACCTTCCCTGGCCTGTATCGTCAGCAAGGCATCGCGGGCCTTGGCCTGACGCTTCGGCTCGAGCGAACGCCACGACCGCAGTGCCGTTGCCAGCCGCGCCGCGACCTGCGGGTTGCGCTTTTCCACCGTCAGCACCGTCTCGGTGAACAAGGCGTAGCCGGCGCCGTCGGCGCGGTGGAAGCCGGTCTGGTTGGCACTGGCAAAACCGCCGATCAGCGAGCGCACCCGGTTGGGATTGGCGATCGAGAAGGCCGGATGCTCGGTCAGCGCCCGCACCGCTTCGACCGCGCCGGCGCCCGGCGCCGTCGCCTGGATCATGAACCACTTGTCCATGACAAGCGGGTCGCCGCGATAGCGCTTGTCGAACTCGGCAAGTGCTGCCTTGGCTTCCGCGCTGCCGGCATGGCGATGCGCCAGCACGGCAAGGGCCGCGGCCCGGTCGGTCATGTTGGTGGCGGAAGCAAAATGTGCCGACGCGCGCTTGGCGCCATCGGGCAGGATCGCGAGATAGTCGAGCAGCGTGTTGCGCAGCGCCCGCCGTCCGGCGCTTGCCGCATCGGGCGAGAACGGACCTGACATCAGCAGCTCGTCGTAAAGCTGCGCAAAGACGCCTGCATTGGCTTCGGCGATGCTGCGTGCCAGCGCCTCGCGTCCGGCGAAGATGGCGTCGGGGTCGATGTTCTTGCCGATCTCGCGGGCAATGTCGGCCTCGCCGGGCAGAGCGAGCGCCAAAGCGCGGAAGGCATGCTCGAGCGTGTCGTCGACTGCGATGCGCCCGGCAAGTCCTGTCAGCTCGGCGCCGAATTTCGGCTGCTTGCCGCCGAGGATGTTCCTGAACGCCGCGATGATCGCGTCGGTCAAAAGCGTGTTGAACGCCTGCCAGCGCGAGAATGCGTCGCTGTCATGGGAGGCAAGAAAGATCTGGTCTTCCGGCCGCTGCTCGATGCTCAGCGTGATCGGCGCCGAGAAGCCGCGATTGAGCGACAGCACCGGCCGCTCGGTGACGCCGGAGAAGGTCACGACATGCTTGCGCTTGCGCACATGGATGACGCCGTCCTCGACCGTCGCGCCCTCGGCGCCGCCATAGGCCATGTCCTTGCCGTCGCTGCCGACCAGGCCGAAGGCAAGCGGGATGTGCATCAGCCGCTTGCGGCTTTCCGACGGTGTCGGCGGCACCGATTGCTCGACCTCGATGGTGAACTCGGCGGTGGCGGCGTTGTGCCGCGTCGTCACGCTCAGATTGGGCGTGCCGGCCTGGTGGTACCAGAGCGCGAACTGCGACAGGTCGCGGCCCGACACGTCCTCGAACACCTGGAGGAAATCCTCGATGGTCGCTGCGTCGCCGTCATGGCGCTCGAGATAGAGGTCCATGCCGCGGCGGAAGGTTTCGGCGCCCAGGATGGTGCGGATCATGCGCACCACTTCCGAGCCTTTTTCGTAGACCGTCGGCGTGTAGAAGTTGTTGATCTCGCGATAACGCCTGGGGCGGACCGGGTGGGCCAGCGGCCCCTGGTCCTCGGGGAACTGGTGGGCGCGCAAGGTGCGCACTTCGGCGATGCGCTTGACCGGTCGCGAACGCTGGTCGGCGGAGAATTCATGGTCGCGGAAAACCGTCAGCCCTTCCTTGAGGCAGAGCTGGAACCAGTCGCGGCAAGTGATTCTGTTGCCTGTCCAATTGTGGAAATATTCATGCGCGATGATCGCCTCGATATTGGCGAAATCGGTGTCGGTCGCGGTCTCTTCGTCGGCAAGCACATATTTGTCGTTGAAGATGTTGAGGCCCTTGTTCTCCATCGCGCCCATGTTGAAGTCGGACACGGCGACGATGTTGAACACGTCGAGGTCGTATTCGCAGCCGAACACCTCCTCGTCCCATGTCATCGAGCGGCGCAGCGCGTCCATGGCGTAGCCGGCCTGGTTCTCCTTGCCGTGCTCGACATAGATGCCGAGCTCCACCTGCTTGCCCGAGGCGGTGACGAAGCGGTCCTTGATGCAGCCGAGATCGCCGGCGACCAGCGCGAAGAGATAGGACGGCTTGGGGAAGGGGTCGTGCCACACGGCATAGTGCCAGCCGTCTTCGAGGTCGCCATGCTCGACCGGATTGCCGTTGGAGAGCAGCAGCGGCGCTTCGGTGCGCTGTGCCTCCATCCGCACCGTATAGACCGACAGGATGTCGGGCCGGTCGAGGAAATAGGTGATGCGGCGGAAGCCCTCGGCCTCGCACTGGGTGCAGTAGACATTGCTGGAGCGGTAGAGGCCCATCAAAGCCTCGTTGCGCGACGGCGCCAGCTCGGTCTCGATCAAAAGCGTGAAGCGGCCGGATGCGGGCGGATTGTAGATGACCAGCCGGTCTGGCGTCGCGTCGAAATCGGCGGCATCGACGGCTTCGCCATCGATCTCGACGCGGCGCATGGTCAGGCCGTCGCCGTCGAGTTCGAGCTGCACCGGCTTGTCGATGCCGGCGCGCCGCTCGATCGTCAGCTTCGCCACCACCCTGGTGCTGTCTTCGCCGAGCCGGAAGTCGAGTTCGGTTCTCGGGATCAGGTAGTCGCTGGGCCGGTAGTCTTCGAGACGAAACACCTGTCCAGTATCAGTGCGCATGTGATGGCCTTCCTGTCGACTTCCGGATGCTGGCCGCAGGCTGGTAGAATAAATATGCGGCCGCTGCTCTTTACACGAAACGCCCCCTCGGCAAAACTGTCCGGGACCGCACATTCGCTGCGCTCCCCACCAATCCTCACGAGGCAGATATGACAGTCGTCACGCCGAAATTCGGAATGGGCGCGTCCGTATTGCGCGTCGAGGACGGCGCCTTCATCACCGGCAAGGGCCGTTACACCGACGACATCGCCGCCGCTGCGCAACTGCACGGCTACGTCCTGCGCTCGCCCGTCGCCAAGGCCAGCTTCACGATCGGCTCGCTCGAGGACGCGCGCGCCGCCCCTGGAGTCCACCTGGTCCTGTCAGGTGCCGATGTCGCCCATCTCGGCGATCTCAAGTCGACGGTCATGCAGAAGCAGCCCGATGGCAGCCGTGCGCCGACACGCGACATTCCGATCCTGTGCCGCGAGCGGGTTCATTATGTCGGCGATGCGGTGGCCTTCATCGTCGCCGACAGTCGCGCGCTTGCCCAGGACGCCGCCGAGCTGATCGAGGTCGACTATGACGGCGAGGACGCCGCCGCCAACACGGCGACCGCCCTCGACGCCGAGGCGCCGCTGGTCTGGCCTGAGCTCGGCAGCAACCGTGCCTTCACCTACCATCTCGGCGACAAGACGAGGGCCGACAGCGCCTTTGCCAAAGCCGATCACGTCACCAGCATCGAGTTCATCAACAACCGCCTGATCTGCAACTACATGGAGCCGCGCTCGGCGATCGGCGAGTGGCGCGACGACGAAGACCGCTTCGTGCTCACCACCGGCTCGCAAGGCGTGCATTCGATGCGCACCGTTTTGACCGGCCAGGTGTTCGGCATCGCTGCCGACAAGCTGCGCGTCGTCACGCCCGATGTCGGCGGCGGTTTCGGCACCAAGGCCTTCGTCTACCGCGAGCATGCGCTGGTGCTGGAAGCGGCCAGGCGGCTTGGCCGGCCGGTCAAATGGGCGAGCGACCGCACCGAACACTTCCTTACCGACGCGCAAGGGCGCGACAATGTCGTCGCGGCCGAGATGGCGATGGACAGGAACGGCCGCTTCCTCGGCCTGCGCGTCAGGTTGCTCTCCAATGTCGGCGCCTACGTCTCGCAGTATGGCCCTGTCATCGCCTATATCGGTGCCAGCATGTCGACCGGCGTCTACGACATCCAGGCGCTCGATGTGACGATCGAAGGTGTCTACACCAACACCTGTCCTGTCGATGCCTATCGCGGCGCAGGGCGCCCGGAAGCAGCGCTTCTGGTCGAGAAGCTGGCTGACGCTTGCGCCCGCGATCTCGGTCTCACCGTCGACGAAATCCGCCGCCGCAACTTCATCCGCCCGGAGCAGTTCCCGTACCGCACCCAGACCGGCCGGCTCTACGATGTCGGCGAGTTCGAGGCGCATATGGACCTGTCGATGCAACGCGCCGGCTGGGCTGCATTCCCCGACCGTCTCGCCGAAGCCCGGTCGCGTGGAAAAATCCGCGGGCTCGGCATGGCGACCTATATCGAAGCCTGCGCCTTCGCCGGCTCCGAGCCGGCGCGGGTCGAACTCAATGCCGACGGCACCGTCTCGGTGTTCATCGGCACCCAGTCCAACGGTCAGGGCCATGCCACTGCCTATGCCCAGTTCGTCTCGGAAAAGCTCAATCTCGACGTCGCCAGCATCAGCGTCCACCAGGGCGACACCGACCAGCTTGCCAAGGGCGGCGGCACCGGTGGCTCGCGCTCGATCCCGCTTGGCGGCGTTTCCGCCTCCCGCGCGGGTGCAGCCCTTGCCGAGAAGCTGAAGAAGATCGCAGCCGACGAGCTGGAGGCGGCGGCCGCCGATATCGAGCTTGGCAATGGCGAGGCGCGCATCGTCGGCACCGACCGCGCCATGGCTTTCGCCGATCTCCATGCGGCGGCGAAAAACCCCGACGATCTCAAGGCGATGGGCGAATTTGTTCAGGACGAGGCGACCTATCCCAACGGCACGCATATCTGCGAGGTCGAGATCGATCCGGAAACCGGCACCACCGAAGTGGTCGCCTACACCATCGTCGACGATTTCGGAGCAACCGTGAACCCGATCCTGCTTGCCGGCCAGGTCCATGGCGGCGTCGTCCAGGGCATCGGCCAGGCGTTGCAGGAGGAGGCCGTCTACAGCGAGGACGGCCAGCTGCTGACGGCCAGCTTCATGGACTACACCATGCCGCGCGCCGACAGCGTGCCGTCCTTTCATTTCGAGACGCGCAACGTGCCCTCGACCACCAATGCCATGGGCATGAAGGGCGCGGGCGAGGCGGGCACCATCGGCGCGACGCCGGCGGCGCTCAACGCGGTCACCGACGCGCTCCACCGCGCCTACGGCATCACCCACATTGAAATGCCCGCGACGCCGTTGCGCATCTGGGCGGCGATAGAGGCGGCACGGCAGCAGTGAAGCAAAACGTGGTTCAGGCGGCGTCTTCGCCGCTTACAGGTATCGCTCTCAAGGTCATCTCGGTGGCGATCTTCGTCGGCATGTCGACGGCCATCAAGCTGGCCGGCCAGGTGCCCGCCGGCCAGATCGTGTTCTACCGCTCCTTCTTCGCCATCTTTCCGATCCTCGTCTTCCTCGCCTGCCGCGGTGAGCTGCGCACGGCGGTCACCACCAAGCGGCCATTCGGCCACATCATGCGCGGGCTCGCCGGCGTCACCGCCATGGGCTTCGGCTTCTATGCGCTGACCCAACTGCCGCTGCCCGAGGCGATCACGCTCAACTATGCCCAGCCGCTGCTCGTCGTCGTCTTCAGCGCGCTGATCCTCGGCGAAAACGTTCGCGCCTATCGCTGGACCGCGGTTGCCGTCGGTCTCGTCGGCGTGCTGATCGTGTCGTGGCCCAATTTGACGCTGTTCACCTCTCCCGGCGGCGTCAGCGACAAGGCGGCGATGGGTGCTGTCGCCGCCATCATCGGCGCGGGCCTGTCGGCCATCGCCATGCTTTTGGTGCGCAACCTCGTCCACACCGAACGCACGGCAACCATCGTTTTGTGGTTCTCGCTGACCGCCAGCGTCATGGCCCTGTTCAGCATCCCCTTCGGCTGGCAGTCGTTGACCTGGCAGCAGACTGCGCTGCTGGTCACCGGCGGTTTCTGCGGCGGTATCGCCCAGCTGTTCATGACCGAGGCCTACCGCCACGCCGAAGCCTCGACGGTCGCGCCCTTCGAATACACGTCGCTTTTGCTCGGCATCGCCGTCGGCTATCTCGTCTTCGGCGACCTGCCGACCATCCATACGCTGGTCGGCGGCATCATCGTCATCGCCGCCGGCATCTTCATCATCTGGCGCGAACAACGCCTTGGCCTGGAACGCCAGGCGGTCAAGAAAGCGTCGTCGCCGCAATAGGCGGCGAAGGCCCATGCATCCGGAGCCTGCCCGCTCCTCGGACTGATCTGAGGCGACCGAATTCCCGTCGAAGGGCGAGCCATGACTTTGAACGCATTTTCCGAGCCGATCGACGTCGTCATGCCCTGGGTCGACGGCAGCGATCCTGTCCACCGTGAAAGCCTGCTGCGCCACTGGCCGAAGCAGCCCTGGATGCGGCCGGCAGCCTATCGTTTCCGCGAAAATGGCGAGTTGCGTTATGCGCTGCGCTCGATCCATTTCCATCTGCCGTGGGTCCGCACCATCCATCTCGTCACCAACGGCCAGGTGCCGTCATGGCTCGACCTCGATCGTCCCGGCATCAACCTGGTCACCCATGCCGAATTCTTCGCCGAGCCTTCCAGCCTGCCGGTGTTCAGCTCCAGCGCCATCGAGGCCAATCTCCACGGCATCGGCAACACAGGTGTCGCCAACCGCTTCCTGCTGTTCAACGACGATTTCTTCGTCGGCCGGATGGTATCGAAGGAAGAGTTCGTCACGCCCGACGGTCGTGCGCGGCTTCACGTCATGGCGGCGCGATTGCCGGGGTTTCGGCTGCGGGCGGACCGCTACATCAGGATGCTCGCCTTCAACAATCTGCTTTTGTGCCTGGCGTTCCGCCGCAGGCGCTGGTCCTACCCGCCGCATGTCCCGCTGCTGCTGGAACTCGACAAGCTGGCCTGGCTGCACGACCGCTTCGGCTTCTGGCTGCGCCGCACCGCGCGGCATCGTTTCCGCCAGAGCACGGACGCGTCGGCGAAGGTGCTCTACATCAATGCCATTGCCGAGCGTGATCGCGGCCGCGCCGACGGCGTCGTGCAGGTGAAGCTGGTAAAGGAGAATGTCGTAGCCGTCAGGGACGACGAGGCGTTCAGTCGGTCGCTGGTTGGCCTGGTCGCAGCACCGCCGGCCTTTTTCTGTCTCAATGACGAGATCGACGACGAGGCGCGTGCCGCTGTCAGGGCCGTGGAGATGCAGGCAGCCCTGGCGGCGATCTTTCCGGACCCGTCGCCGTTCGAAAAGGATCGTGTTTTGTCGCGGCCCGACGCTATTGAACGGCCAGGCACCTGAGCCGCGCCGCCGTCTCTTCGTCGGCGGGGAAGAAGGATTCGATGGCGACTTCCGACAGGGTCACGTCGAGAGGCGTGCCGAACACGGTGATCGTGCTGATGAAGGACAGCACGTCGTCCCCGACGCGCAGCCGGAGCGGTTGGGCGATCGCCAGCGGATCGGCCTGCAACGGCCGGCCCTGGCGCGGCCCGTCGGGATAGGAAAGCAATTCCTGCTCCAGCGCCTTGAGCACCGGGTCGCCAGCCGTGTCGTTCTGGTGCTTCAGCCGTTCGAGCAGATGCGAGCGCCATTCATGCAGGTTGACGATGCGCGGCGCCACGCCTTTCGGGTGCAGGCTGAGCCGGAGCACGTTGACAGGCGGCTCGAGCAGGGCGGCATCGACGCCGGCAAGCATCGGGCCGAGCGCCGCATTGCCCTCGATCAGGTTCCAATGCCGGTCGACCGCGATGGCGGGGTAGGGCTCATGCCCCTTCAGCACCATGCGCACCGCCTCCATGGCGGGTGCCAGCGAGGGGTGGTCGAGCGGTTTTTCGCTGAAGCTCGGTGCGTATCCGGCGGCGAGCAGCAGCTGGTTGCGCTGGCGCAGCGGGATTTCGAGCTGTTCGGCGAGATGCAGCACCATCTCGCGCGACGGCGCCGAGCGCCCGCTTTCCATGAAGCTCAGATGCCGTTGCGAGATTTCAGCTTCCATCGCCAGGTCGAGCTGGCTCATGCGCCGCCTGGTGCGCCATTCGCGGATGAGGTCGCCGACGGAGTTTTGTGTGTTTGTCATGCCGTCACACTAAGCAGAGGCAATTCTGATTGCTATTACCTCAAGCGTAATCGCATTGGTTCAGCGGCGGTGAGATGTTCGGTTTCAGGAAGGCGGTCGCAGACAGCCTCCACAACGAAACAGGAGCTCGCCATGTCCATCACCGTCACCCCCTTCCTCCGCAACGTCCTTCATGCCGATGCGCTGATCAGCGGCGCGGCCGGCCTGCTGATGATGCTTGGCGCCCCGCTGTTGTCGCCGCTGCTCGAACTGCCGGCGCAACTGCTGTTCTGGGCCGGCCTGGTGCTGGTGCCCTTCGTTGCCACGCTGGTGGTCATCGCCCGCCGCGCCACGGTGTCGAAGCTCGTCATGATCGACATCATCGCCATCAATGTGCTGTGGGTGGTCGCCAGCTTCGGCCTGCTCGTCAGCGGCGTCGTGGCACCGAATGCGCTCGGCATCGCCTTCGTGGTTGCCCAGGCGCTGGCGGTAGCGGTCTTCGCCGAACTGCAGTTCATCGGCATCCGCCGCGCCACGTCAGTGGTCGCGGCTGCCTGATCGGCGACAAACGCTAGAGGCTGCCGAGTTGCCGCAGCTTCGCCTTGACCTCGAGGAAATCCCGCCACGCAAGCTTCTTGTGGGCGGGATTTCTCAGCAGATAGGCCGGGTGCAGCGTCGGCATGACAGGGATTACGGTGCCGTCTGCCGTGACATGGCTCTTCCAGCTGCCACGCAGTCTCAGAATTCCGTCCTGCGAGCCGACCAGCAGCTTGGCCGAGGGGCCGCCAAGCGTCACCAGCACCTTGGGCCTGGAAAGGGCGATCTGGCGCTCGACGAATGGCCGGCAGATCTCCGTTTCATGCGGGGTCGGCGTGCGGTTGCCGGGCGGACGCCACGGGATGACATTGGCGATATAGGCTGATGTCCTGTCGAGCCCGATCGCCGCAAGGATGCGGTCGAGCAATTGGCCCGAGCGGCCGACGAACGGCAGGCCTTCGAGGTCTTCGTCGCGGCCGGGCGCTTCGCCGACCAGCATCAGATCGGCTTCGGGGTTGCCGTCGGCAAAGACCATGCTCTTGGCCGTGGCCTTCAGATTGCAGCCCTCGAAACCTTCCATGATCTGCTTGAGCTCGTCGAGCGTTGCTGCCTTGGAGGCAAGTTCGCGTGCCGCGGCGGCCTGCGCCTCGTCAGGCACGGCGGCAACCGCTGCCGGTCGCGGCTGAGGCGGTGTCGCGGCAGGGGCGCCGCCGGGGCGGGGCGCCTCGGCCGCCCTGTCCGCCTGCTGCCGTGATGCCGCCAGGCGCTGCTGGGCGTTTTCGGCAAAGCGGTCGATCGGGTCGTCGACAAGCGCATCATCGACCCCCGCCGCCGCATAGAAGGCGAGCAGATCGCGCAGATCCGGAGGTTCGTTTCCCGAAAGTGAGGCCATTGGCACAGTTACGGCGTTACGCCGCCGGTTTGCAAGTTCACGAGGACGGAATGCGCGGGTCCTGCACCAGATAAAAGCGCCAGCGTGGTGTGTAGTCGGTGACCAGGAAGCTGAAGCCGGCAATTGCCAGCGGGTCGACCTTGCCGTCGATGAAGCGCAGCCGGTCATATGGTTCGAAGTCGCGGCTGTACTGGGCGAAGCTGTCGGAGGAGATGTTGACGTTGTCGGTGCGGCGTTGGTCGAAGGACAGCCCGTCGCCAAACACGCTGGCCTGGCCTTGCTGCTCCTGCAGCTCGAACTCGAATTCCACCCAGGCCTGGCCGCTGTTGTTCAGCGCCTCGATGCGCATGAACATGATGCCGTTGGCGTAGAAGCCCGAGCTGTCGAAGGGCCGGATCGGCCGGGTCGTGCGGATCGTCAGCGTCACCGGCGTCGAGGAATCCAGTTCTTCCCTGATGACGAAGGGGTCTTCCCTGGTGCCGGTTCCCGAAACGCCGGTGATCTGGAAGCCACCGAGTTCATCGGAAAACGAATAGGCCCCGGCATTCCAGACCTTTTGATCGGCCTCGGTCTCCTGCGAGCGACCTTCGCTGACAAGACATGTCGCAATAAGAAGGGCAGCCCCAGCCAGGATCTGGCGTTTGGGGTGCAAGCGCTCCAGTCCGGTCCTGCAAGGCACGTGTTGGCGCATATGGAATCAATGGACGAAAAGGCTGTTGAACAACACCTGTTTCGTGACAGTACGGGCCATAACCCACAGCCGAAAGGTGAATTCTTTTGACCTTTACGTTAACGTAAGATAATTCATTGCTCGGAGGAGAGCGTCGTTAGGCCAAACAGCCGATGTGCGGATTGGTCCGTTTGACGTTTGCCGACGATGCGCTATGCAGCGCTTAGCTACAGATTGCCCCTGGGACAGGGCTAGCCAACGCGGAGGGATTGATGAGCGATATCGAACGCGAGAGCATGGAATTCGACGTTGTCATCGTCGGTGCAGGTCCGGCGGGTCTGGCGGCGGCGATCCGGCTCAAGCAGGTCAATCCCGAGCTCTCCGTCGTCGTGCTCGAAAAGGGCGGCGAGGTCGGCGCTCACATCCTGTCCGGTGCCGTCGTCGATCCGATCGGCATCGACCGGCTGCTGCCCGACTGGCGCGACGACAGCGACCACCCGTTCAAGACGCCCGTCACCGACGACCACTTCCTGGTCCTCGGGCCGGCAGGTTCGGTCAAGCTGCCGAACATGTTCATGCCGCCGCTGATGAGCAACCACGGCAACTACATCGTCTCGCTCGGCAATGTCTGCCGCTGGCTGGCAACGAAGGCCGAGGCGCTTGGCGTCGAGATCTATCCCGGCTTCGCCGCTGCCGGCCTCATCTACAACGACCAGGGTGCCGTTACAGGCGTCTACACCGGCGACATGGGTGTCGAGCGTGACGGCTCGCACGGCCCGTCCTTCGCGCCCGGCATGGCGCTGATGGGCAAATATGTGCTGATCGGCGAGGGCGCCCGCGGTTCGCTCGCCAAGCAGCTGATGGCCAGATACGACCTCGGCGCCGGCAAGGAGCCGCAGAAGTTCGGCATCGGCCTCAAGGAACTGTGGCAGGTCGCGCCCGAACATCACAAGCCGGGCCTCGTCCAGCATTCCTTCGGCTGGCCGCTCGATTTCAAGACCGGTGGCGGTTCGTTCCTCTACCACCTCGAAGACAACATGGTTGCGGTCGGCTTCGTCGTCCACCTCAACTACAAGAATCCGTATCTCTCGCCCTTCGAGGAATTCCAGCGCTTCAAGACGCATCCGGCGATCCGCCACACCTTCGACGGCGCCAAGCGCCTGTCCTACGGTGCGCGTGCGATCACCGAGGGCGGCTACCAGTCGGTGCCGAAGCTGTCCTTCCCCGGCGGCGTGCTGATGGGTTGCTCGGCCGGCCTGGTCAACGTCCCGCGCATCAAGGGGTCGCACAACGCCGTGCTGTCGGGCATGCTCGCCGCCGAACATGTCGCAGAGGCCATCGGCGCCGGCCGTGCCAATGACGAGCTAGCTTCCTATGAAGCCGCCTGGCGCTCGACCGACATCGGCAAGGATCTGAAGAAGGTCCGCAACGTCAAGCCGCTGTGGTCGCGCTTCGGCACCATCCTCGGCGTCAGCCTCGGCGGCCTCGACATGTGGCTCAACACGCTGTTCGGCGTCTCGCCCTTCGGCACGCTGAAGCACGGCAAGTCGGACGCCCAGTCGCTCGAGCCGGCGTCGAAGCACAAGAAAATCGATTACCCCAAGCCCGACGGTGTCCTGACCTTCGACCGCCTGTCGTCGGTGTTCCTGTCCAACACCAACCATGAGGAAGACCAGCCGGTCCACCTCCAGGTCAAGGACATGGAACTGCAGAAGCGTTCGGAATATGGCGTCTTCGCCGGCCCTTCGAGCCGCTACTGCCCGGCCGGCGTCTATGAATGGGTCGACAAGGACGGCAATTCGATCGCCGGCGATCCCGGCCATGCCGATGCGAAGTTCGTCATCAACGCGCAGAACTGCGTCCACTGCAAGACCTGCGACATCAAGGATCCCAACCAGAACATCAACTGGGTGCCGCCGCAGGGCGGCGAGGGGCCGGTCTATCCCAACATGTGATGGGGCCCAACATGATCGGGGCCGCTTGACCTCTGGCTGACTAACGAAACGGCCAGGAAATCTGCTGATTTCCGGGCCGTTTCGTTTTTAGCTGTGGGGCGTCGATGCGCTTTCGGTCGCCACGGTCTCCGTTTCGCTGTCTTCCGGATGGGTCGCCGTGTCACGGAACGAGAACTCGACCAGCAGCGGACGATGGTCCGAGCCGGCATCCTCGCCCATCGTCACCGCGTGGACCAGCACGTCGCCCTTGGCCATGACGTGGTCGATGGTCAGCCCGGCAAAACGCATGAAGTCGGGCAGCATGAAGGTCAGCCAGGTGCGGCCGGCAGCCGGCATCAAAGTCAGTCCGCCAAGCCGGGCGACACGGGCGACCGCGGCACTCCATGGCGTGGCGTTGAAGTCGCCGCCGAGAATGGCGTTCTGGCCCAGGGCGGCGAGATTGCCGCCCAATTGATCGATCTGTTCCGACTGCTCGAACGGCCAGGGCCAGCCGAGGTGGATCGAAACCACGTCGCTTGCCCGGCCGCCGAAATCGACGCTCGCGACAGCGAGCGCGCCCTCGCCGAAACAGTGCGGCGCGCTGCCTTCAACAAATGGCCGCCGCGACAGGATCGCGACGCCGAAGATGCCGTTCGGATAGGGGCACATCATCCGGTAGGGGTAGCGCGCAAACAGCGGCTTGAGCTTGCCTTCCCACATCGCCGACACCTCCTGGAAGGTGATGACGTCGGGCTGCCAGCGCCCGACAAGCGACAGCACCTTCTGAGGCTCGCTGTTCTTGAAGCGCAGGTTCATCTGCAGCATCTTGTAGACCGGCCGGCCATCGGCGCGCGGCTGGAACGCCGCATGCACCGGCCCGAGCCCGGGCAATGGCAGCGAACTCGAGGTGGTGGACAGGGCTGCGGCACCGAATGCCAGCGCAGCAACGGCCTGCCAGCGCAGCGAGGTCAACAGCAGCGGCAATGCCGCCAGCATCATCGCCACCGCCAGGTGCACCCTGAAATGCGCAAAGGAGTCGAGCGACGGATGCCAGGCGCCGAAGAAGCCGGCGACCAGCGGCACCGACAAGATCATCATTGCGAGGAAGCAGGCGATCCTGCCCAGTCTGTAGAACGTCGTCATTCCAGTTTCATGTAGCAACAAATACGGCCCATTGATGATCTATCATGGGATGATCGATTATGGGCCGCTTCCGCTTTGCTGGAAAGCTCCGTCGGCGCAGGACGGGCAAGGTGGCAGCGCTGGCGACCGGCGGTTGAAATGCCGGGCGACTCGTGAGACCGATGGCCGGGAAATCGGCATCGATGCGCTCGTGATGCGCAACTGATCGGCCTTGTGGAGACTGGAATGAATTCGACCGCCCATCGCTGGCTGCGCGCATGTGCGGCGCTGTTCGTCATGGCTCCCTTTGCCGCGCATGCCGAGGGGCAGGTGGTCGAGCAGGTCAAGACCTACGCAATCTCGGGAAGCACGGCCCCCGAGCTCTACGCCTCGATCGGCGAGCGCGGCCCGAAGGCCGGCATCGGCCGTGCCATCGCCCACACCAATTTCAAGCTCACCTGGCAGCGCAACTACGTGCCGCAAGGCGACGGCTGCACCTTGGTTTCGGCAAAGCCCAAGCTCATCATCACCTACACCTTGCCCAAGCCGGCCGGGCGCCTTCCCGATGGCCTGAAGCAGCGCTGGGACGTCTTTTTCGAAGGCGTCCGCCGCCACGAGCTGGTGCACGGCCAGATGATCAAGGACATGGTGGCGACGATCGAGAAAACCACGATCGGCCTCTCGGTGCCGGGCGATCCCGGCTGCAAAAAGATCAGGCAGGAGATCATCAAGCCGCTGTCGGAGGCGTCGCTGGCGCAACGCCGGCAGAGCAGCGACTTCGACCGCGTCGAACTCAACGATGGCGGCAATGTCCACCGCCTGATCCTGTCCTTCGTCAACGGGGAGTAGCCGTGCCGGCCGCCGGCTTTGGAGCTCAATGACGCAAGGGCATTCTTAACCACAGCTTGTGGTTGTTCTGGCGGTTAACCTCGTTTTCGCGGCCAAATGGCACCGTTGCCTTGAGGCGAGGTGCAACCATGACCGGCAGGTACACCAACAACATCCAGGCAGCGATCCTCTATGAGGGCGGCGACGAGATCTATCCGTCGCTGCATCTCAACGCCTTCCGAAAGGCGATGCTCGAGAGGCAATTGCCGCTCAACGTCGTCCAGGAGGACCGCCATTTCGTCCTGATGAGGGGCCCCGGCGAATTCCAGATCCTGGTCACCTATTTTCCCCGGCCCGCCGATGCAGCGGTTTTCGCCCCGACCCTCGGCTCAGCGGCAACCACGCTGCTGGTGCCGGATGCCCGGGAGCGCGTGCGCCGGCACACGGCGCATGTGCTTGTCGAAGTCCATCATGGTGTTCTCGGCGGCGTCACCGACAATCCTGACATTGCCGGCTTCTTCAGCCAGATCGGCATGCAGCGCCCGGGGGCGACGCTGCGCGAATTCAACATGCGCGTCGAGATCCTCGGCGAGGTCTGCCGCCATCTGCTCAAGCTGCAGCCCGCCAGCGCCATTCATTGGACCCAGAGCAACATGCTGATCGCCGGCGAGCAGTTCGCGGCGTTCCTGGACCAGCCGCAGCCCAGCATGCTGACGGTTCATCCCAAGCTTTTCGCCGGCGAGCCGTTACAGGGTTTCAACGAACAGCCGGCTGGCCTGCTGACGCTGGGCGGCGCCGACTATATCGGCCGCGAAGTCTATGTCGCGCCGGCGCCCATTCCGTGGATCGATCTCTATGACGCAGCGCTCGCCTTCATCCGCGTCGCCATTCAGCCCAATGGCTATATCGTCCCCGACGACGAGACCTTCGGTCCGGAAAACGGCGACTATTCCTATCGCGTCAGGCATCTCCCTGCCGAACAGCACCCGATCGGCATGCGCGAGCCCTGCTATGCGCTGACCCTGCGCTTCTCCCGCCAGCACAGCTACACCACGATGGAGCACGAGACCCGCACGCTGGTCCCAGGCGGCATGCGCTCGGTCGCCGCCTCGGTCGAACCGGACCGGGACAAGCGGCGCGAACTGATCGCCGATTGGGAGCAGAAGGAGCGCACGGCCAAATCAGTGGGCAACAGCCTGCAGCTCTACCGCAAGGGCGAGGGCGGCTCGGACGAGCCGCCTGCAGGATCGCCGCCGCGCTTCGGCGGTGGCTTCAACAGACGCACGGCCGTCTTCGGCCGCAAGCACTAGCCGGCGGCCCCCGGTCGGTCCGCAGCTTACTGGAACGCCGTCTCGGCGAAGCTGCGCAGCTTGCGCGAATGCAGCCGCTCATTGGGCATTTCGGCCAGCTTTTCCATGGCGCGGATGCCGATGGTCAGATGCTGCGCCACCTGCCGCTTGTAGAACTCGGTCGCCATTCCTGGCAGCTTGAGCTCGCCATGCAGCGGCTTGTCGGACACGCACAGCAGCGTGCCGTAGGGCACGCGGAAGCGGAAGCCGTTGGCGGCGATCGTCGCCGATTCCATGTCGAGTGCGATGGCGCGCGACTGCGACAGACGCTGCACCGGTCCGCGCTGGTCGCGCAGTTCCCAGTTGCGATTGTCGATGGTGGCGACGGTTCCGGTCCGCATGATGCGCTTGAGGTCGTAGCCGGAGAGCCCCGTCACCTCGGCGACGGCCTCCTGCAGCGCCACCTGCACCTCGGCCAGCGGCGGGATCGGGATCCACACCGGCAGGTCGTCGTCGAGCACGTGGTCCTCGCGGACATAGGCATGCGCCAGTACATAGTCGCCCAGCGCCTGGGTGTTGCGCAGGCCGGCGCAGTGGCCGAGCATCAGCCAGGCATGTGGCCTGAGCACGGCGATGTGGTCGGTGATGGTCTTGGCGTTGGACGGCCCGACGCCGATATTGACCATGGTGATGCCGGCATGGCCTGCTTTCTTCAGGTGATAGGCCGGCATCTGCGGCAGCCGTGCCGCCGGCGTGCCTTCCGATGGCGCCGATTGGCCCGCCTTGGTCACCACGCCGCCCGGCTCGACGAACTCCGTATAGCCGCCGCCGCCCTTGGCCATCAGGTCACGGGCCAAAACGACGAACTCGTCGATGTAGAACTGGTAGTTGGTGAACAGCACGAAGTTCTGGAAGTGATGCGGCGTCGTTGCGGTGTAATGCGCCAGCCGGTGCAGCGAATAGTCGATGCGTTGGGCGGTGAACACGGCCAGCGGACGGGATTCGCCCGGCATGATCTCGAAAGTGCCGTTGGCGATGTGGTCGTCGGTGCCGTCGAGATCCGGCACGTCGAACAGGTCGCGGATCGGCCGCTGGATGCGGTCGGCGGCGGCACCGTCGACATGGGTGCCCTCGAGGAAGGCGAAATGCAGCGGGATCGGCGTCGTCGATTCCGAAACCGTCACCGGGCCGCCATGGTTGCGCATGATCAGCTTGAGCTGCTCGGTGAGGTAGCTCTTGAACAGGTCGGGCCGGGTGATCGTCGTCGAGAAATGCCCAGGGGTCGGCATGTGGCCATAGGCCTGGCGCGAGTCGACCTGGGAATAGGACGTCGTGGTGACGCCGACTTCGGGATAGCAGGCGCGGAACCTGACATTGGTGTCGGCACCGGCTGCCAGCGAGGCGAAGGCATCGCGCAGGAAGGCGGTGTTGCGCTCGTAAAGCGCCTGCAAGGCAGCAACCGCCTTGTCGGCATCAGTAAAGCTCTGCCGAGGAAACGGCAGCGGCGAAGAGATCGATTCGATAGGTTGAGGATAGATTCGCTTTTCCATGACCTATTATAGAGATCAATTATGACGGCTGCGAGAGGTCTCGCGGCGCGTCCTTTCAAATCTCTCAGCTGCGCTGCAGGCTGACTAGGAGCACGAAGCCGACGCCGCTCTTGCGGGCGGCAGGCGCCTCGATGGTCGAGCCGTTGTCGGCGCGAAGCTGCGGAACGGCCAGCACCGGAGCGGCAAGGACCATCAGGATCATGGCGGCGCGCGGCAGCAGCCGGAGCGTCTTCTTGATCTGGGTTGCGGTGCGGGTCATTGGCGTTGCTTCTTTTCGATCTTGTGTTGCGTCGTTACTTCTTCACGATTTCCCAGGAGCGGGCAGGGCGGCTGGTCTCTGCCACCAACGTTGCGAACATGATCCCGAACAGGGCACTGAGCAGGCAGACGATGGTGAACCGGCGGGCGAGCATTGGTGTCTTCTCCTTCGATGGATCGGACTATGCCAAGCTGCGACTGAACGGGTTCTGAGACCTCCGTTCATCTTCGGTTCAAATTTATTGACGAGCCTTGATGGGTCCGCAGGGTTGTGTTTCGTCCCGCCGCGCATATCTCCAGAGCATCGCTCACCTGACGGAGACTGCGGAATGACCAGCCAGACATTGCCGATCGAACTCTATTACTGGCCCACGCCCAATGGCTGGAAGATTTCGATCATGCTGGAGGAACTTGGCGTTCCCTACACGGTCAAATACATCAACATCGGCAAGGGCGAGCAGTTCGAGCCGTCATTCCTCAAGATCGCGCCCAACAACCGCATGCCGGCGATCATCGACCCGGAAGGGCCGACAGCAGACGGCAAATGGGGCGGCGCGCCGATCTCGATCTTCGAATCCGGGGCGATCCTGCAATATCTCGGCCGCAAATTCGGCAAGCTCTATCCCGCGGACGAGCGCGGCCGCGCCGAGGTCGATCAGTGGCTGTTCTGGCAGGTTGGCGGCCTCGGCCCGATGGCCGGCCAGGCCCATCACTTCCGGCAATATGCGCCTGAGAAGATCGCCTATGGCATCGATCGCTACACCAATGAGGTCAACCGGCTCTATGGCGTGATGAACAAGCGCCTCGCCGATCGCGAGTTCCTTGCCGGCGACTATTCGATCGCCGACATCGCCTCGCTCGGCTGGGTCAAGCCTTACAAGAACCAGGGCCAGGAGCTCGAGGACTTCCCGCATCTCAAGCGCTGGTTCGACACGTTGCTGGCTCGTCCGGCGGTGAGCCGCGGTCTGGCTGTCGGCGAAGACCACCGCCGCAACCTCGCCGACGACAAGGAAGCCCAGAAAGTGCTGTTCGGCCAGCGCGCCAGGGCCTGAACGCGCAGACAGCGCGCAAACGAACAGGGGAGGCAGCGCCTGCCGGCACTGCCTCCCCTCGAATTCTGACGACTATTTCCTGGTCGCCTTACAGTTTCTTCCAGTTCTGCGTCTTGCAGATCAGGCCGCCGAGCACGCAGCCGCTCATCTTGAGCGTCGAGCCTGCGACCGAAGCCTTGCCGGTGTAGGTCTTGTCATTGGCCGGATCGGTGATCTTGCCGGCATAGGTGCCGCCATTGGCATTGAACGTGCCGATCTTCTTGCCGGCGTGCTTGCCGTCCTTCAGCGTGATGCAGAAGCCGCCGCCGCAGGGCGTGATCGCGGCAGTCGATCCGGCTTCCGTCTTCCAGTTGCCTTCGATCGGATCGGCATAGGCCGCACCCGCCATCATCAGGGTGGCCGCGATGGCCAGGCTCATCTTGCGAAGCATTGAAGTCCTCCCGGTTGAATTGTCGCCCACAGGCACTCTCCCTGCCTGACGTTTACGCAAACGTAAGCGTAATGCAGCCGTCGGCAAAACGAAAGTGGTGCCGCTGGGTAAGTTTTGAGCCTTTTTGAGACCGCCGAAAAGCGCCATCCGGGTGCCGAAGTTCATCCCTGGCTATCGATCAATGTGCCGCGTGGTTATCAAAGACTTATCCGGCGACTTGAGAATTTTCATCGCATTTTCTTCAAATTCCAGCCGCCGCAAGGACTCCTATCCTTAATGAATTCCGAGCTTTACCCTTTGTTTTCAGTTTGTTTTCTTCGAGTTAAGCAAGCCATTTAACGGCGGATTCAAGGCTCCCCGGCATTCTCGGAAGCATCGAAAGGGCAGCTCCTGACTACCAGCGGGCCGGCTCTCAGGAGACAGGCAGGGGATAAGAAAATGGCACGTTTCGAAATCTTTGACGCTGGCTTCGGCGCGATGGGAACCACCGCTCAGGCCGACATTCTTCTCGAACTCGGCATGATGTATGCGACCGGCCGCGACTGCGAGGTCGACGTGGTTGCCGCCCACAAATGGTTCAACATCGCCGCGATCAAGGGTTCGGCCCGGGCGGCCGCCCTGCGCTCGGAGCTCTCCGGCACGATGTCCAAGCTAGACATCGTCAAGGCGCTGCGCGAAGCGCGCGAATGGATGACGATGCACTGATCAAGCTTCTTCGGGGGAAGAGCCGGGGCGCCGGGATGGCAGCCCCCAATCACAAGAGCGCACTGCTTGAAGGACGAGCAAGATGTGCCAGGGACATGACCTCCAGCATGTCTCATCACCAGCTGGACCGAGTTAGACAGGGCAGGCGAATGTCCGACGGGCCGAAGATGCTCGCGGCGCTCTCCACGAAAAAGGCCGTGACCGATCACACAAGATCGGCGCGGCCTTTTTGTTTTGACCCCATGGCGTGGCAGCATCGTTCGGCCACCGCATTGCCCGCCGCCCCGTTTGCAGGCACAACATCCTGACGCCGATGCGCCAAGACAAGTCCCGGTCGCAATGACAGCTTTCGGCGATTGCACGCATGACGTGATCCGGGGAAGCCGGAGCGTCCCAGGGAGGGTAACAATGCATTTGAAACGTACATTTGGCGCGGCACTTGTCGGCCTGTCGCTCAGCGCAGGCGCTGCCTACGCGCAGGATATCGGCATTGCCGTAGCCGGCCCGATGACCGGCCAGCTCGCCAATATCGGCGACCAGTTCAAGCAAGGTGCGGAAGCCGCCGTCAAGGCGATCAACGAAAAGGGCGGCGTTCTCGGGCGCCAGCTCAAGCTGTCGATCGAAGACGACGTCTGCGATCCCAAGCAGGCGGTTTCGGTGGCCAACCGCATCGTTGCCAACGGCATCAAGTTCATCGACGGCCACGCCTGCTCGGGCTCGAGCATCCCGGCCTCCGCCGTCTATGCCGAGAGCGGCGCGCTGATGATGTCGCCGGCATCCTCGAACCCGGTCTTGACCGACGACGCCGCCAAGAAGGGCTGGCCGACGATCATGCGTCTCTACACGCGTGACGACGCCCAGGGCGCCTTCATCGGCCCGTGGATCGCCGAGACGTACAAGGGCAAGAACGTCGTCGTGCTGCACGACAAGAGCGCCTACGGCCAGGGTGTCGCCGACGCCGTCAAGGCGACGATGAATGCCGGTGGCCTGACCGAAGTTCTCTATGAAGGCATCAATGCCGGCGAGAAGGATTATTCGGCGCTGGTCACCAAGCTCAAGGAGCTCAAGGCCGACGTCGTCTATTTCGGCGGCTACCACCCCGAGGCCGGCCTCATCCTGCGCCAGTCGGCCGAGCAGAACTTCAAGTATCAGCTGATCATGCCCGACTCGATCGCTTCGCCCGAGTTCTGGCAGATCGCCGGCCCGGCCGGCGAGGGCACGCTGTTCGTGTTCCCCTCCGACCCGCAGGCCAAGCCCGAGGCCAAGGAAGCTGTCGAGAAGATCAAGGCCGGCGGTTTCGTGCCGGAAGGCTTCACTCTGTTCTCCTACGCCACCATCCAGGCTTTCGCCCAGGGCATCGAGCGTGCCGGCACCGATGACCCGATGAAGGTCGCCGAGGCGCTCAAGGACGGCAAGCCGATCAGCACCGTCGTCGGCGATGTCGTCTTCGACGAGAAGGGCGATCTCAAGAACGCCAGCTATGACATCAACCAGTGGCACGACGGCAAATACGCGCCGATCAAGCAGTAAGCCGTCTGGACGCATTCAATGGCCGGGCACGTCCCGGCCATTGTGGCAGTAAGCCACAGAGATGCATTCAATGGCCGGGCACGTCCCGGCCATTGTCGTTTTCACGCGCTTGGCGCAAAATGGCGTTTTCGCACACGGACGCCAGGATCAGGCCATTGTGGCCGGCGCAAGCCGTGTGCATCGCATTCAGGAGGAACCGACAATGAGCCTTCGCATCAACGATACTGCCCCGGATTTCAAGGCCGACACCACGGAAGGCGCAATCAGCTTCCACGACTGGATCGGTGACGGTTATGCCGTGCTGTTTTCGCACCCAAAGGATTTCACGCCCGTCTGCACCACCGAACTCGGCTACATGGCCGGGCTGAAGGCCGACTTTGCCAAGCGCAATGCCAAGATCATCGGCATTTCGGTCGATCCGGTCGAGAACCACCACAAGTGGAAGGCCGACATCGAGACGCTGTCGGGCAACAAGGTCGACTATCCGATGATCGGCGACCCGACGCTGGCCATTGCCAAGCTTTTCGACATGCTGCCGGCGACGGCCGGCGACAGCTCGGAAGGCCGCACCCCGGCCGACAACGCCACCGTGCGCTCGGTGTTCGTCATTGGCCCCGACAAGAAGGTCAAGTTGACCCTGACCTATCCGATGTCGACGGGGCGCAACTTCGACGAGATCCTGCGCGCGCTGGATTCGATCCAGCTGACCGCCAAATACCAGGTGGCAACGCCGGTGCAGTGGAAGCAGGGCGACGACGTCATCGTCACGGCAGCCGTCTCCGACGAGGACGCAATCAAGCGCTTCGGCTCGTTCGAGCGCGTGCTGCCCTATCTCAGGAAGACCAAGCAGCCGAGCGCCGGCTGATCCGGCATAGCTGTCGCACGCAATAGGGCCGCGCCTTCTGGCGCGGCTTTTGCGTTTCAGCTCATGCCGACATAACGGCCGGGGCGATGGTTGATGGCGATGATCAGGTTGAGCACCGCAGCACCCAGAACCGAAAGCGCGATCTTGTCGAGCTCGAGATAAAACAGCGACACGACGAGGATGACGAGGTCGACCGCGAGCTGGAAATAGCCGGCGCGGATGCCATGATTGTCCTGCAGGTAGAGCGCCAGGATGTTGAAGCCGCCGAGGCCGGCACGATGGCGGAACAGCACCAGAAGGCCCATGCCCATCAGGCCGCCGCCCGCTATCGCCGCGTAAAGCGGGTTGAGATGGCCGATGCCGATCCAGTCGGGCACCAGCCGCGACAGCAGTGAAATCAGCGCCACGGCGGCAAAGGTGCGCAGCGCGAACGGCCAGCCCAGGCGCTTCACGGCGAGATAATAGAACGGCAGGTTGATGACGAAGAAGATCGCGCCGAAGCCATAGCCGGTGGCGTATTGGACAAGCAGCGCCAGTCCGGCCGAGCTGCCGGTGATCAGCCCGGCACTGGTGTAGAGCACCAGCCCGAGCGCCACCATCATGGTGCCGGTGAGCAGGGCCAGAACGTCCTCGTACTGGCGATGCGGGAGGGCATCACTGTTGCTGATGTTGGTCACTGCGCTTGCCTGTCCATGTTTGCTGCATCGCAGCAATACGGCACCAGCCCGGAATCCGATACGGATTTTCGGGCTGGTCTGGCATGCGCCAACAGCAGGGCTCGTGTCAGTCTTCGAAGCGCACCAGAACGGTTCCGTCGGTGACCTGCGCGCCCTCGACGGCGATTTCGCTGATCACCCCATCATGAGTGGCGGTGATGGTGTGCTCCATCTTCATCGCTTCGAGCACAAGAAGCGGCTGGCCCTTTGCCACCTTGTCACCCTTTGTCGCGCGAACGAGCTTGACCAGCCCCGGCATCGGCGCGCGCATGCTCGACGTGCCTTCGCCGATCTCGGCGGCCCGGGCGAACGGATCGCTGATGGCGAAGTCGAAGGAGCGGCCACCTTCGAACACCGTGACATGGCCGGGCCATGCCGCCACTGTCGCGCCCGCATCGCTGGCACCGGCCGCAAGCACGAAGGCCTCGCCGCCATCCGGCCGGACGTCGAACCGCCCGTCCGGCCGCGCCGTGATGTGGGCGACGATGTCGGCGCCGCCGAACGACAAAGTCGCGCGCCGCGCCAGCGGGTTGAAATGGGCGTAGCCGGTGAGGCCGGACCACGGATCATCGGAGGCGACGGATGCGGTCGCTCCCGTGGCTGCCAGCGCGGCAAGCGCCACGGCCCGGCTGCTCGGCGGCGCAGTCGCCGTCAGCTCGTCCTGCTTGCGCCCGATCAGGCCGGTGTCGACGTCGCCGGAGGCGAAGTCGGGGTCACGGGCAAGGGCAGCGAGGAAGGCCGCATTTGTCGTCGACCCCGCCACTTCGGTGCGGGTGACGGCATCGGCCAGCGCTTCGAGTGCCGTGGCGCGGTCCGGCCCGTGCGTCACCACCTTGGCGATCATCGGATCGTAGAAGGGCGAGATCGCATCGCCCTGGCGCACGCCGGTTTCGATGCGGAGTTCGGTACCCGCCGCAGCTTCCCCGGGGAAGCTGAGATGATGCAGCGTGCCGATCGCCGGCAGGAAACCCTTGGCGGGATCTTCGGCGTAGAGCCGCGCCTCGAAGGCGTGGCCTGATAGCGTGATCTCCTCCTGCGCCAGCGGTATCGGCTCGCCCGAGGCGACCCGAAGCTGCCATTCGACAAGGTCGACGCCCGATATCATCTCGGTCACCGGGTGCTCGACCTGCAGCCGCGTGTTCATTTCCATGAACCAGAAGCGATCCGGCTTCAGCCCGTCCGAGGCATCGACGATGAACTCGATCGTGCCGGCGCCGGAATATTGGATCGCCTTTGCGGCCTTGACGGCGGCATCGGTCATCGCCGCGCGCAATTCGGCGGTCATGCCGGGGGCAGGGGCTTCCTCGATCACCTTCTGGTGGCGGCGTTGCGCCGAGCAGTCGCGCTCGAACAGATGCACGGCATTGCCAAGATTGTCGCCGAACACCTGCACTTCGATGTGGCGCGGCTTGTCGACATATTTCTCGACCAGCACGCGGTCGTCGCCGAAGGCAGCCTTGGCCTCGCGCCGCGCACCCGACAGTGCATCGGCGAAATCGTCGGGGTGGTCGACGCGGCGCATGCCCTTGCCGCCGCCGCCGGCACGCGCCTTGATCAGTACGGGATAGCCGATCTCACGCGCCTTGGAAGCGAGGATGACGATCTCCTGCGCCTCGCCGTGATAGCCTGGAACGACCGGCACGCCGGCCTTTTCCATCAGCCGCTTGGCGGCATCCTTGAGCCCCATGGCGCGGATCGAATCTGCCGACGGGCCGATGAAGACGAGGCCTGCCTGCGTCACCTGGTCGACGAAACCGGGGTTCTCGGACAGGAAGCCGTAGCCGGGATGGATCGCCTCGGCGCCGGTCGCCTTGGCCGCCGCGATGATGACGTCGCCGCGCAGATAACTTTCGGCGACAGGCGAGCCGCCAATATGCACGGCCTCGTCGGCCATGGCGACATGCAACGCGCGCGCATCGGCGTCGGAGTAAACCGCCACCGTCTTCACGCCCATCCTGCGGGCGGTGCGGATGACGCGGCAGGCGATTTCGCCACGATTGGCGATGAGGATTTTCGAAAACATTCTTTGATCCCCCATCACATCCTGAACACGCCGAACTTGGTGTCGGCGACAGGCGCATTGAGCGCTGCCGACAGGCTGAGCGCCAGCACCTCGCGCGTCCTGGCCGGGTCGATGATGCCGTCGTCCCACAGTCGGGCCGACGAATAGAGCGGGTGCCCCTCGCGCTCATATTTCTCGAGGATCGGCGCGCGGAATTCGGTCTCTTCTTCCTTGCTCCAGCTGCCGCCCTTGCGCTCGATGCCTTCGCGCTTGACCATGGCAAGTACTGTCGCTGCCTGCTCGCCGCCCATCACCGAGATGCGCGCGTTCGGCCACATCCACAGGAAACGTGGCGAGTAGGCGCGGCCGCACATGCCGTAATTGCCGGCGCCGAACGAACCGCCGATGATGATGGTGACCTTCGGCACCTGGGCGGTCGCCACCGCCGTCACCAGCTTGGCGCCGTCCTTGGCAATGCCGCCGGCTTCGTATTTGGCGCCGACCATGAAGCCGGTGATGTTCTGCAGGAAGACAAGCGGGATCTTGCGCTGGCAGCACAGCTCGATGAAATGTGCGCCCTTCAGCGCGCTCTCCGAAAACAGCACGCCATTGTTGGCGATGATGCCGACCGGCATGCCGTGGACATGGGCAAAGCCCGTCACCAGTGTGGTGCCGTAGTTCTGCTTGAACTCGTCGAATTCGGAGCCGTCGACGACGCGCGCGATCACCTCGCGCACATCATAGGGCTGGCGCAGGTCGGCCGGGATGACGCCATAGATCTCTTCCGGTGCATGAACGGGCGGAATCGATGTCTTCAGGACCAGCCCGATGTCCTTCTTCCGATTCAGGTTTTTGACGATGCGCCTGACGATCGCCAAAGCGTGTTCGTCGTCGACGGCATAGTGGTCGGCGACACCCGACACCCGCGTGTGCAGGTCGGCGCCGCCCAGCTCCTCGGCGCTCACATCCTCGCCCGTCGCCGCTTTCACCAGCGGCGGCCCGGCGAGAAAGATGGTCGCCTGGTTGCGCACCATGACGGTCTCGTCGGACATTGCCGGCACATAGGCGCCGCCCGCCGTGCACGATCCCATGACGCAGGCGATCTGCGGAATGCCCGACGCCGACATGTTGGCCTGGTTGAAGAAGATGCGGCCAAAATGATCGCGGTCGGGAAACACCTCGTCCTGGTTGGGCAGGTTGGCGCCGCCTGAATCGACCAGATAGATGCAGGGCAGATTGTTCTGCAGCGCGATCTCCTGCGCCCTCAGATGCTTCTTCACCGTCAGCGGATAATAGGTGCCGCCCTTCACCGTGGCGTCGTTGACCACCACCATCACCTCGGTGCCTTCGACGCGGCCGATGCCGGCGATCACGCCGGCGGACGCGATGTCGCCGCCATAGAGGCCGAAGGCGGCGAACTGGCCGACCTCGAGGAAGGGCGAGCCGGCGTCGAGCAGTTGCGCCAACCTTTCACGCGGCAGAAGCTTGCCGCGCGACACATGCCGCTTACGCGCATCCTCCGAACCGCCGCGCTCCACCGTCGCAGCCTTTTCGCTGATGTCAGCCACCAGCGTTCGCAGGCGCGCGGCATTGGCCTTGAAGCTTTCGGAGGAGGGGGAGAGCTGGGAATGAAGCGTCGGCATTTTTCCTCTTGGAGTGATACCCATGCGCTGCCGCGCCCAAAGGCGCGAAGCAGTCATGGTGGGTGGCGAATCTAACGCACTAGCCTCGTAATTTCCGCGAAGTCCAGACGTCGGTGTGTTGCTGTCGAGCCATCTCCGCTCTCGATCGCCTCTCAGCGAATGACCTCTATCTTGCAGCCGACATCGAGGTCGGCCCATTTCCTGTCGGCGGTGACGGCCGTTCGTTCCGTCAGTATCGCCAGCGCCAGGCAGGCGCGGTCACCCAGCGACAAGCCCTTGTGGCGCGTCGATGCGCGAAGGTGCCCGGCGACCAGCGCCAGATGTTGGTCGAACGACACCACCTCGAGACTCAAGTTCTCGTACTGCTGGCGCACGTCAATTTCGTCGTAGCCCTTGTCGGTCAGCTTCGAGATGACCTCTGTGACATTGACGGCGCAGATCACGCTCTTGTCGACGAGCGCATGGACCCGGTCGGCTCCGGGCTCCTGCAACATCGCCGCCAGCACGGCCGAGGCGTCGAGCACGATCACTCTTCACCCCACATCGCGCGGCGTTCGGCCAGGAACTCGTCGACAACGCTTTCTCCCGGCTTCTTGTACTTGGCCATCTCTTGCTGCACGCGGGTGAGAGCCATCTGGTGCGAGATCAGCCTCAGCTCTCCGTTCTCGACATGGGCGACGAGATCGTCGCCGGGCTTGATGCCCATGTCCTCACGCATGGCGGCGGGGATGACGACGCGGCCGCCGTCGCCCACGCGCAAACGCTCGAACTTCGGCGGCTTGCGCAGCAACTCGGCCCGGATCCTGGAGTTGTATGGCTTCTGCGGCTCCTCGGCGAAACCTTTGGGCGACTCTGGCTCAGTCATGGCGTGAACCCCGATCTGTGGCAGAAAGAGAGATTATGCCATGAATGGCCATTTGCGGCAAACAGGCTGCCAGACAGTTGCGGAAACCTCTGATTGTTTTGGCTTGATATCGTTCCGGAATGCGTGTAATTGCCCGCTCCCGATTGGACGAGCCGCTGGCGCGTCCGCGGGTTCCGCAACTTGTCCTCCAGGAGACGACCGATGAGACGCATCGACATGCGCCTGGCATTCCGTCTCCCTTCGGCAAAAGGCTGAGGCCGCCGAAGGGCGGCACTTTCACACCTTGAATTCACCGAAGTTGCAGGGGAGCGCGCCGCCGTCGAGGCCGCGCGGTTGTCATCATGTATGTGCGTTTCGTTACGCCGCTCATCCATCCGAACAGCCGGGTGGAGGCCGGCTTCTTCCGCGCGTCCTGGTATCTCTACAGGAATGGCTGCCCGGACTGGATCCTGGCCGAATTGCGTGAGCAGTTCGACTGGTTCAACGAGCATTTGCCGATACCCGGCAGGATCGGTCGCCACTTCAAGCGGCGTAACTCGATCTGGGGAATCTGCTGGTTCGACCCGCACGCCGCCGAGGCGATCAGCCGTGCGCGCTACTGCGCCTGGCTGATCGGCGAGGGCGGTCTGCCAGTGCGCACGATCAAGACGGTCGGTCAGCGCGAGGTCATCTGGCGCGACGCCCATCAGATCGTGTCGAAGCCGACCGCCGATCTGCCAAGGGCTTTCCAGTGATCGGGCCAGTGATCGGACCTGTGACCAGGCGGGAGGCTTCATCAGCCTTCCGCCATGATCTCGCGGCCGATCAGCCAGCGCCTGATCTCGCTGGTGCCGGCGCCGATCTCGTAGAGCTTGGCGTCGCGCAGCAGCCGGCCGGTGGGATAGTCGTTGATGTAGCCGTTGCCGCCGAGCAGCTGCAGCGCGTCGAGCGCCATCAAGGTTGCCTTTTCCGCCGCAAACAGCACGCAGCCGGCGGCGTCCTTGCGGGTCGTCTGGCCGCGGTCGCAGGCAGCCGCCACGGCATAGACATAGGCGCGCGCGGCATTCATCGTCGAATACATGTCGGCAAGCTTGCCCTGCACCAGCTGGAATTCGCCGATCGGCTGGCCGAACTGCTTGCGCTCGTGCACGTAAGGCACGGCGACATCCAGACACGCCGCCATGATGCCGATCGGCCCGCCGGCCAGCACCACGCGCTCATAGTCGAGGCCCGACATCAGCACTTCGACGCCGCGGCCTTCCTCATGCAGCACGTTTTCGAACGGCACCTCGACATTTTCGAACACCAGCTCGCCGGTGTTGGAGCCGCGCATGCCGAGCTTGTCGAGTTTTTGAGCCACCGAAAAGCCCTTCATCGTCTTCTCGATGATGAAGGCGGTGATGCCGCGCGATTTGCGCTCGGGATCGGTCTTGGCATAGACCACCAGCGTGTCGGCGTCGGGCCCGTTGGTGATCCACATCTTGGAGCCGTTGAGCACATAGACGTCGTTGCGCTTTTCGGCCCTGAGGCGCAGCGACACGACGTCGGAGCCGGAGCCGCTTTCCGACATGGCGAGCGCGCCGACATTCTCGCCCGAGCACAGTCTGGGCAGATATTTCGCCTTCTGCTCCGGCGTGCCCCAGCGCTTGATCTGGTTGACGCAGAGGTTCGAATGCGCGCCATAGGACAGGCCGACCGAGGCCGAGGCGCGGGAGATTTCCTCGACCGCCACGACATGGGCGACATAGCCCATTTCCGAGCCGCCATATTCGCCTTCGGCGGTGATGCCGAGCAGGCCGAGCGCACCCAGCTCCTGCCAGAGATGGGCGGGAAATTCGTTGCTGCGGTCGATGTCGGCGGCGATGGGGGCGATGCGCTCCTGGGCGAAGCGCCGGACCATCTCGCGCAGGCTGTCTATGTCCTCACCGAGCCCGAAGTTCAGCGTCTTGTCGTACATGGCGGTCCTCCGCATTGGTCCTGGCGCCGGTCAGGCGCATCGTCATGGCAAGATAGGTCGCGGTCACTTCATCGACCGACAGTCTCTCATCGGGACGAAACCAGACGATGACGCCCGTGATCATCTGGATGATCGCCATCGCCGTCAGGCCGGTGTCGTCGATATCAAGCAGGCCCGCATCCGCGCCGTCGCGCAGGATCGTCCTGAGCTCCTTCTCGTAAGCCGTGCGGAGCTTGAGGATGCTGGTCAGATTATCGCGCGAAAGGCTGCGCAGCTCCATGTTGGAGACATGGGTGGCGTGCCGGCGTTCGACATGGAAACGGATGTGGTTGGCGACGAAGCTGGTCAGCCGCGCCAGCGGATCGTCATTGGCGGGACGCGCCGCCTCCCAGGCGCCGAGCAGCGCCTCCATATGCTCACGCATCAGGGTGTGAAGCAGGTCTTCCTTGGTCGGGAAATAGCGGTAGAGCGCGGCAGCCTGGACGCCGACCTCGGCCGCCAGCTGGCGCATCGTCACCGCCTCGAAGCCGTAGCGCGCGATCAGCTGTACCGCTGCCTCGCGGATCGCCGCTTCCGTCCTGCCGCCGTCCGAACCCGCCGTTCGCGCCATCCAGCCATTCCTCCCGAATGGCTAGATTAATAAAACGAACGTTTAATTAATTCAAGGGGTGCGCTTTGCGCCCTGTGGATGGCGGTCCTCGGCGTCAATCGCTGCGGAAGGCGCGGCTGGCCTGGTCGGTCAAAGGCTTGAACAGATAGGACAGCACAGTGCGGTCGGTGGTCTTGAGGAACACTTCCGCCGGCATGCCTGGCTTGAGCTCCGGTGAGCCCGCTTGTTCCAGGCTCTTGGCCGACAGGGCGATACGCACGGCATAATAGGACAGCCCGGCCTTCTGGTCCTCGATCATGTCGGGTGACACCCGGTCGACGGTGCCGTCCACTTCAGGCGTGGTCTGCTGGTTGAAGGCCGAAAGCCTCAGCGTCGCCGGCTGGCCGATGCGCACCTGGTCGATATCCTGCGGCGCAACGCGCGCCTCGACCACCAGCGCATCCGCCGTCGGCACGATCTGCATGATCGCTTCGCCCGGCGTGACCACGCCGCCGACGGTATGGATCGCCAGCTGGTGGACCCGGCCGGCCTGCGGCGCGCGGATGTCGATCTGCTTCAGCGACTGCTCGGCGGCGACCTGCCGTTCCCTGAGTTCGCCGGCCTTGGCGTCGATCTCGCGCAGCTCGCCGGCCACCTGGCTGCGCATGTCCTGGTCGATCTGGATGATGGCGAGCTCGGTCTCGCTGATCCGTCCGCGCGTCTGCGCCGCCGCCGCCGTCAACTGGCCGTCTTCGCCGTCGAGCTGCGCCTGCGCCCGCTGGCGGTCCGCCAGCCGCGAGATCGGCACCAGCTTCTTCTTCCACAGCTCTTCCATGCCCGCGAGCTCGACCTTGATCAGGGCGATCTCCTGCTTCTTGCTTTTCTGCTGGGCCTCGACGCCGGAAATCTCCTCGCGGAACTGGGCAATGCGTTCGCGCAATTGCGACACCTGCCCGTCGCGGGCCTGCCGCCTCAGCGCAAAAAGCTTGTTCTCGCCTTCGATCAGTTGCGCGATCGCCGGATCGGACGCCCGCCCCGCAAGTTCGGCCGGGTAGGTGACCGCCTCGGTGCCGTCGCGCTCGGCGATCAGCCGGGCGCGTCGCGCCATCAGCTCGTCCAGGCCGTTGTCGACGATGGCGAGATTGGCCTTGGCGACGGTGTCGTCGAGCCGCACCAGCACCTCGCCGGCCGAAACCATGCTGCCATTGTGCACGTTGAGCGCGCCGACGACGCCGCCCTGCGGATGCTGGACCGCCTTGACGTTGGAATCGACGACAAGGTGACCCGCCGCCACCACCGCGCCCGACAGGCTGCTTGTTGCCGCCCACAGGCCGAGGCCGCCGACAAGCGCAAGCGCGGCAAAGCCGCCCAGCCTGACATTGCGCCTGATGTCCTTGCGCAGCCGCTGCTGTTGCGGGGTGACGCCGGCAACCGGCATCGCGCCCTTGTCGAGCAGGGCAAGCACTTGCGTCTTTGCCGAGGTCGCAAGATCTCTCGCTGCCTTCAGCCGGTCTGCCGAAAAATGGTTGGTCACCAGTGTCATGGTCAGCCCGCCGTTCCCACCGCATGCAGCGGCACCGGCACCGGTTGCAGTGCCTGCCTTGCAATCTCGTTCTTCAGGCCGAAGGCCTGCTGCTTGCCGCCGCCAAGGACCAGCAAATGGTCGAGCGCTGCCAGCGCGCTCGGACGGTGCGCCACCACGATGACGATGCCGCCGCGCGCCTTGATGCGCTCGATGGCCTGCGTCAGCGCCTGGTCGCCCGATGCGTCGAGATTGGAATTGGGTTCGTCGAGCACGACCAGGAACGGATCGCGGTAGAGCGCGCGCGCCAGCGCCACGCGCTGGCGCTGGCCGGCGGACAGGGCAGCACCGCTCTCGCCGATCTCTGTCTGGTAACCCTCGGGCAGGCGCAGGATCATGTCGTGCACACCCGCAGCCTTCGCCGCCGCGATGATCGTCTCGGCTGCTGCCCCGTCTTCGAAACGCGAGATGTTCTGGCCGACGGTTCCGGCAAACAGTTCGACATCCTGCGGCAGGTAGCCGACATGGCGGCCGAGCGCCTGCGCCGGCCACTGCTCCAGCGCCGCACCATCGAGCCGCACCTTGCCACGCATCAGCGGCCACACGCCGACCAGCGCGCGCGCCAGCGAGGATTTTCCGGAGCCGCTGGGGCCGATGACGCCCATGCCGGCTCCCGCCCGAAGCGAGAATTCGACGTCCTGCAGCACAAATCGCCGATCGCCGGGTGCGACCACGCTGATGCCCTCGACAGTGAGTTCGTCTGTCGGCGCCGGCAGCTCCATGCCGCCTTCCGACGCCGGCATTGCTGCGAACAAAGCGTCGAGCCGGTGCCAGCTCTGGCGTGCGTTGAGAAAGCCTTTCCAATGCGCGATGGCGAGTTCGATCGGCGCCAATGCGCGCGACGTCAGGATCGAGCTGGCAATGATGATGCCGGGCGTCGCCTGCTGGTAGATGACAAGATAGGCGCCGAGCGCCAGCACCATCGACTGCAGCATCATGCGCAGGATGCGCGACATGGCACCAAAGCCGCTGGTCAGGTCGCTGGCGCGTTCCTGCGCCTCGCGGAAGTCGCCATTCGCCTTAGCCCAGCGCTGCGCCAGCCGGTCGCCCATGCCCATCGCGGCCAGCACCTCGGCATTGCGGGCGCCGGCCTGGGCGATCGCGCTGCGCTTCGTGCTGAAACCCGACATCGCCTTGGTCGGCCCGCGCACAAGGCGGTCGGTCAGGACGGTGAGCGCGACAAGCAGCACAGCGCCGGCGAGTGCCGCGACGCCGATCCAGGGATGGAAAAGAAAACAAATGCCGACATAGATCGGGATCCACGGCAGGTCGAACAAGGCTGCTGGTCCCGCGCCGGAGAGAAAACCGCTGACCTGATCGAGGTCGCGCATGGCCTGCAGGCCTTCGCCGCGGTCGCGCGTGCGCAGCGGCAGCCTGACGATGCAGTTGAACACGCGGCCGCTGATGATTTCGTCGATGCCGGCGCCGATCCGCGTCAGCACCCGTGCCCTGACGGCTTCGAGCACGCCCTGGAAGGCATAGAGCACGGCCACCAGGATGATCAGCGCCACCAGCGTCGGCACGCTGCGGCTCGGCAGCACCCGGTCATAGACCTGCAGCATGAACAGCGAGCCCGACAGCATCAGGATGTTGATCAGGCCGCTGAAGCCGGCAACGGCAGTGAAAGCGCCCCGGAACGAGCCCAGCGCATCGCGCAGCTCGGAACGGTTGGTACGGCCTGGATCAGTCGCAAGCGGATAAGTCAGGACGTTTCCCCCAATGGCAGCCGTGTGACTGCGTTGTGGCGGGCCTCGCCAAAACGAGACCCGCCTCTTGGATCGCAACCAGGATCAGGCGACGAGGTCGCCGTTGTGGTGGCCGGAATGGGCGGCCATCTGCGCCAGGATCTTGGCGACCGCCGCCTGGGCAGCGTCGCCCGCATCGGCAACGGTGTGGCCATCTGCCGGAAGTTGCGCCTGCAGGGCCGCGATCACATGGTCGACCGCCTGCTGGACGTGGCCGCCGTCGACGATGTCGTTGACATGGTCGGCATTGACATGGGCTGCCACCTTCGAGCTGAAGTTGAAGTGGTCGCCATCGAGCGCCACCGTCTTCTTGGCGGTGCCGCCGGCGCCGGCCACTTCATGTGCGCCACGGGTACCCTGATCCTGGCCGAAATGGTCCATCTTCTTGAAGAAGTCGGCGAGCCAGTTGTTTGCGGGGTTTGCGCCCGCATCGCCGCCGGTCGTGCCGCCGCCGGCGCTACCGGTATCGGTGCTGTCGGCAACGTCGACCACCTTGGTCGGCGTCGTCGGTGCTGTTGAGCCGGCATCGTCGGCCGAAGCGGTGGCTGCCAGCGTGCCCGACTTCATCACCGGGTCGATCAGGTCCTTCTTGACGTTCTTGGTGCCGATCGTGACCGTCTGCGTCGAGGTCGCGATGTTGGCGCCAGAGAAGGTCACCGTATAGGTGCCGGGCTTCAGCACCAGGTCGTAGCCGCCTGCCGCCGAGGTCGTGGTCTTGAAGGTCTGGCCGGCGGCGTTCTTGGCCGTCACGGTGATCGCGCCAAGCCCTTCGCCGGGATCGTAGAAGCGGTCGCCGTCCTTGTCGTCGAAGGTCACGCCGGTCAGGAACAGGTCGGAACCGGTCTTGCCGAAATCTTCGGTCACGAAGGCGGATGAACGGCCCTTGTAGTCACCGACCTCGAAGCCGAGGCCGACCTCGCGGAAGTTCGGGTTGAGAATGTTCGCCCGATGTCCGGAGGAATTCATCAGGTTGGTGTGAAGCAGCTTCACTTCGTCGACATAGCCGGTCGGTGCGCGGGTCGTGGCCCAGGCGATGTTCTCGCCCGTCGCCCAGGAGCCGCTGAGCGTGTAGCCGGCCGCCTTCATGCGTGTCGTCGGCGACGAGCCGCCGGAGCCTGTGTGTGAAAAGACATCTGCCGAGAGCATCCACTTGTCGTGGTTTTCGGCGGCTTCGCTTAGGTCGTTGTCGAATGCCAGAGGCTGGGCGCCGACTTTGGCGCGCTCCGCGTTGATGAGCTCGAGCAAATACTGCTCGTTGGCGCTGTGCTGAGGCATAGGGTCTCCCCGGTTTGGTTCTTGATTGCTGATGAACCCCCAAATGTCCCGTCCGTCCCACGTCCGGCCTAGGCAGGAAGTGTGTTGATGATGCGGCGCTGAAATGAATAAATTAGGATATACGCATATATATTCGCGCGAGACGACACGGCGCGGATGCGCCGTCTATCGACGGTTGAAAATCCTGTGTCGTGATCAGCCGCGGGCGGCAGCGATCGCCTTGGGCAGTTCTTCGGCGAAGATGTCGAGCTCATGGTCGAGACCGACGCTGACGCGGATGCAGCGGTCAAGCACCGGCGCCATCGGCTTGCGGATGAAGACGTCGCGGGCAAGCATGTTGCGCATCACCGCAAGCGCGAAGGCGGCATCGCCGCCGCAGTCGATGGTGACGAAGTTTGTCGCCGAGGGCAGGGGCTTCAGCCCGTTGTCGCCGGCGATTCCAGCGATCCGCTTGCGTCCGGCGTCGACCTTGGCGACGACTTCGGCGAGATAGGCCTGGTCGGCGAGCGCTTCCTCGCCCGCGATCTGCGCCATGCGGCTGACGCCATAGTGGTTGCGCACCTTTTCAAAGTTCGCGATCACCTCGGCATCGCCAAAGGCATAACCGCAGCGGATGCCGGCAAGCCCATAGGCTTTGGAGAAGGTGCGCATGCGCACGACATTGAGGCGCGCAATGTCGACCGGCGGCAGCGCCGAGGCTGGCGCCGTCTCGCCATAGGCTTCGTCGAGCACCAGCATCGTCGTCTCGGGCAAGGCCTCGGCAAAGCGAAGAATCTCCTCCGCTTCCCACCAACTGCCCATCGGATTGTCCGGGTTGGACAGATAGACGACAGGCGCATTCTCGCGCTTCACCGCGTCGAGCAGGCCCTGGAGATCTTCCTTGTCGTTGCGGAACGGCACCGGCACCAGGCGCGCGCCGACGCTGGCGACGTGGAAATTGAAGGTCGGATAGGCGCCGAGCGAGGTCACCACTGGTGTGCCCTCGCGGGCATACATGCGCACGACGAGGTTCAAAAGGCCGTCAATGCCTTCGCCGACGACGACGTTCTCGATGCCGATGCCGAGATGACGCGCCAGCGCGACTTTCAGGTCGTAATTGTCTGGGTCGCAATATTTCCACATCTCGGCTGCCGCCTCGGCCATCCGCGCGATCACGCGCGGCGAAGGACCAAAGCCGCTCTCATTGGCGCCGATACGGGCCCGAAACGGCGCGCCGCGGTCGCGCTCCTGCGCCTCAGGCCCGACAAACGGCACGGTAACGGGCAGGGCGTCGATGACGGGGGTGAGGGCAGGGCGGTTGGTCATGGCAGCATACTCGATGGCGTCATCCGGCCCTGGCCGGGCGCGGCAATCTCTGGATGTTTTGCCTATACGACAAAAGCAGCCGGGCAGGGATATGCTTTGTGAGCCTATTTGCGCGCCAACCGACCGGTTTCACGCCACCGCGACGTGGCGATCCGGCAAAGCCCGAGCGGGCGTGACGGCGTGACGACGAGCAAGTCCGCGAGCCATTGCAACGTGTTGCTGCCGGCGCGCGTGCAGATGCGGCCCGAATCCGGGCGCATCATGCGAATCATTTGCCGGAATCAGTGCCGTTCCAGCACCACCACGCAGCGATCGAGATCGTTGGTGGCGAGATGCGCGTAGCGCATCGTCATCGACAGCGTCTGGTGACCGAGCCACATCTGGACACGGCGGATGTCGATGCCACCCTGGACCAGGCGCGAGGCACAGGTGTGGCGCAGGATGTGCGGCACCACCTGGTCGTCGGCGCCAAGGCCGACTTCCGCCTTGGCCTCGTTCCAGATCGCGCGGAACTGCGGCTGCGTCAGCATGGCGAACGGTCCTTTCGGACGCGGCCCGCGCTCGGCCGGCCATTTGGCCGTTTCTCTGGCCCGTGCGGTCAGGGGAATCGTCCGGCTGCGCCCGGATTTGGTGATCCAGAAGCTGACGCGGGTGTCCTGGATGTCGTTCCAGATCAGCCCGATCGCCTCGCCGAGGCGGCAGCCGGTATCGACAAGGAAAACGGACAGCCGGTAGGCGTCTTCGCTCTTGGCCTTGATGGCAGCAAACAGCCTGTCCTCTTCCTCGAGCTCGAGAAAGCGGATTCGTCCCGCCCGCTCTTTCTGGCGGCGGAACTCGGGCAGGCTGTGGACATCTCCCATCTTGTAGGCCTTGCGCAGTAGTTTGCTCAAAGCGGCCATCTTTCGGTTGATGGTCGCGTTGCTGTTACCGCGTTGGCGCAGGGAGCCTATCAGGCCGTCGAGCGTCTCCTGGGAAAATGCGCTGAAACGCTCTCCCAACAGAATCTCGTCGATCTCACCAATGAAGGAGCTGACATTGTATTTGTGCTTACCGTCGTCCCACAAGATATCTTTGTAAGACAGAAAAAGGTCTATAACCCTGAATGACTTTACTTCTTTAACGCTGTTGAAATTATACGTTACCTTGCAATTCGTCATAAGGGCGGCAGAGTGGTGGCCGCTCAAAGTATCGTCCTTTGAAGTTGCTTTTTTCATTAGGTGTCGGCAACCCAAGAAGGAATATTAGCGAATGCTACATTGCAAAAGGGTATCCGACAATGTGACGGTTTTCCGTAAGCATGAACAGGAAGCGAAATAAGTTCCCGATCCGGCTTGCACCTGACAGCGCCTTTTAGCTCCTCTTTGGTTTGACACCCCAGCGCTAGCCGCTGGTAGAAAAACGGCCCGGGCCTCCTAGGAAACCCGGGCCGCCTTATGCCTTACGACGTCAGCCTATTAGAAGGAGGCGTCGAGACGGAGGAAGCCGTTGAACGAGCCGTCCGTGAAGCTGTCGCCGTCGTCGTAGTTGACAGCCAGCTTGGCGTTGAGGTTCTCAACGATCGTGTAGTCGACGACCGCGCCGATCGACCAGTCGTCGTTGCCGACGTCAACGGTCGCGAGGCCGGTGCCATCCGGGTTGAACACGCCGAAGTGGCTGTCAGCGAAGTACTGACCACCGAAGCCGACTGCCAGCTTCTCGTTGACCTGGTACTTCAGGTAGCCGCCGACCGACCATTCGTAGCCAGCGTAGAAGTCCGACAGGCCGAACCAGGTAGCGCCCGACTCGTAGGCTGCGAGCAGCTCGAGGGTCAGAGCGTCGGTTGCCTTGATCTTGGCGATACCCTTCAGAGCGAACTCCGAGAAGCGGTCGTCATAAGCGGCGAACAGGTCGACAGAACCCCAGCCCTGAGCGACCGAGACCTTACCGGTGACGAGCGGCACGTAGTCGAAGTTGTTGTCTTCTTCTTCGAGGCCGACCGACACTGCGATGCCGTTGCCGGCGTCGAAGGTGTAACGAATCTGCTGGACGAAGTCGCCGCCGCCGGCATCGAACTCACCCGACAGATCGCCGTCGAACAGCGTATCGTTGCGGCCGATCATCAGGCCACCGAGTTCGAAGTAGGCATAACGAACCGAGAAGGTGCTGGAATCAGCTGCCCATTCGTCTTCTTCCGGATCGTAGTTGCCGCCGTTGTTCGAGCCCTGGAACTCGATGTAGCGCTTGAACGTGCCGTATTCGGTTTCCGAACGGGCATCGAACTTCAGGCGGAAGAGGGCGGTCTTGCGCCAACCTTCATCTTCGTCAGCCCAGTCGATCTGGTAACGAACGAGGCCGCCGATCTTGAGGCAGGTCTCGGTGCCGGGGATGTAGTAGAAGCCCGCGCCGTAAACGTCGCAGATGCGGACGTATTCCATGGGCTCCGGCTCAGCGACGACGACAGCGTCGGCCGCACGAGCGCCGGAGACTGCGAGCAGAGCCGCAGCGGAGCCGAGAAGAAGGCTCTTAATGTTCATTTTCTGACCTCCAGTCAGAATCGCGGCTGGAGATCGAGGAATTCAGGCGGAAAGCCATGAAAATCCGGCTTCACCGCGCGCAATGGCGCCGCAAGCGATTGAAATGTCTAGGCATTCTGAGATCTGAAAGGGAAGGTAGCCTGAGGCTGGCGGAGAGGATGGGATTCGAACCCACGAGAAGCTTTTGACCTCTACTCCCTTAGCAGGGGAGCGCCTTCGACCACTCGGCCACCTCTCCGTTGCGCCGCTGGATAAAGAAAAGGCGCGGCACAATCAATAAGCCATTCTACATATCGGCATGAAAAAGCACTGCCTGGCGAATTCAACGCTCGAATCGTCCATCCGGCCGGGCATCGATGGAATCGGATCACCGGCGATTCTGCGGAACGAGACCTCGATTCCGACCAAAGAGACCTCGATCAGGGTCCGCGCCAGGCGCAAAAGCTGCGCTCGAATGGCGCCATTTCTTAATGACTTCTTTATGGGGGGTATCAAATCGTGTCATTTGTGCAACATGGCTCGGCGATCCAACGTTGCGGGAGGCTTGCGAGCCGTCTTGGCTGTTGAACCGCGACGGCTCATGGGTAATGTCGGGGTCGAAGAGGGAGCGCGGTGCGCATCTTTTTCAAACGGGGATGGGGCAGGGAACGCTGTCCTTCAGCAAAAAATACCCAGACCCTCTTTTGAAACTTTTGACTGGAGGTCAGAAAATGAACATTAAGAGCCTTCTTCTCGGCTCCGCTGCGGCTCTGCTCGCAGTCTCCGGCGCTCGTGCGGCCGACGCTGTCGTCGTCGCTGAGCCGGAGCCCATGGAATACGTCCGCATCTGCGACGTTTACGGCGCGGGCTTCTACTACATCCCCGGCACCGAGACCTGCCTCAAGATCGGCGGCCTCGTTCGTTACCAGATCGACTTCGAAGAAGACGACAACGGCTGGAAGAAGACCGCTCTCTTCCGTCTGAAGTTCGACGCTCGCTCGGAGACCGAATACGGCACGTTCAAGCGCTACATCGAGTTCCAGGGCGCAAACAACGGCGGCGAAACCGTCTACAATAGCGTTGGTCAGCAGATTGGTTTCCTTGGAGACTCGAGCACTTTTGGCGTCCGTTACGCCTACTTCGAGCTCGGCGGCCTGATGATCGGTCGTAACGACACGCTGTTCGACGGCGACCTGTCGGGTGAGTTCGACAGCGGCGGTGGCGACTTCATCCAGTCGATCCGTTACACCTTCGACGCCGGCAACGGCATCGCAGTGTCGGTCGGCCTCGAAGAAGAAGACCGCAACTTCGACTACGTGCCGATTGTCACCGGTAAGGTCTCGATCGCTCAGGGCTGGGGTTCGGTTGACCTGTTCGCTGCCTACGACGACCGCTTCTCGGAGTTCGCCCTCAAGGGTATCGCCAAGATCAAGGCAACCGACGCTCTGACCCTCGAGCTGCTCGCAGCTTATGAGTCGGGTGCAACGTGGATGAGCCTTGGCTTCGATGCCGGCGACTATCTGGGCTACGATTACTCGATCGGCGGTTACCTGAAGTACACCGTCAACGACAGGCTGACTGTCGGCGCTGGCGGTCAGTTCTTCGCTGACGCACATGCAGGCGACTTCCTCAACAACACCACCCTCGAGTCGGACCTCGACACGTGGACGGTTGGCGCAGTTGTCGACTACAAGATCGTCGAGAACCTGAACGCCAAGCTGGCAGTCAACTACGTCGACACCGAAGTCGGTGGCGATGACGAATACTTCAAGGGCTTCTTGCGCCTTGACGCTTCGTTCTAATCAGCTCACCAGCTGAATTAGGGAAAACCCGGCGGGCAACCGCCGGGTTTTTTCGTTTGGTTTGCGGTCTTCGGGTGACGTGACGCATCGCAGCGCGCAGGGCGAAGCGCTGGCCGTCAGCCAACCCTGCCTGATTATTCGCTCTCTATAGTAATTAGCGAAGCCGGCCGATCTTCGTCGGCCCGCCGCCGGTCAGGCCTTTGCAGGAGCAGCCTTTGTCTCTGCTTGTCGCAGAAAGGCAGCGATTGTCGCCGGCAGGTTTCCGGTCTCCAGCAACGGCGCGTGGCCCTGTCCGTCGACGGTGACCGCTTCAAGGCGCGGATGGCGTCGGCCCATTTCATCAATGGTTTCTGCCGACAGCAGCCGCGAGTTGGCGCCGCGGATCGTGAGCACCGGCACTGACGCAAGCGCCTCGAACTGCGGCCAGAGATCCGGCAGCGGCTGGCTGAGGTCCAGCGCCAGCACGGTGTTGAGCAAAGCGGGGTCGTAATCGGCGACGGGCACACCCGCCTCGTTGCGGTAGATGGCGTGGACGAAGCGGTGCCAGTCGGCATCAGACAGCGCCGGAAACGCCTCGCTATGGACCGCCTTCTGAATCTGGACGGCCTCGGTGAAATCAACGGGGCGAGGGGCGTTTTCCAGATAGGACCTGATATGGGCAAGGCCTGTCGTCTCGATCACCGGGCCGATGTCGTTGAGCACGACCGCCTTGATCAGGGCAGGGCGCATCATCGCCAGCACATGGATGATCAGCCCGCCGCGCGACGTCCCGACGAAGGCCGCCTCGCCGATGCCGAGGGCGTCGAGGCCGGCGATGACGTCGGTCGCTTCCATGCCGACATTATAGTTCTGCCAGTTCGGGTCATAGGCCGACCGGCCCCGGCCGCGATAGTCGAAGCATATGATTCGGCGAGGGTTTTCGACGTCGTTGGCAAGATGCAGTGCCAGCTCGTGAAAGTCCCTGGCGTTGCGGGTCAGGCCAGGCAGGCAGACGACCGGGCAGTTGCCGCGGCGAGCGGTATCTTCGTGACCAGCCGCGGCGCCATAGAGTCGTGCGTGCAGCCTGAGCCCGTCCTGCGAGGTGTAGAAGAAGTCCGCAAAGCCTTGCGCATCGGTCATCAGGCTGCCTCTCCGCTCCCGACACGACCTCGTGTCGGCCGGACCTAGCTAACGAAGCCATGGGGCGCGGTCAAACCCGCCGCCGATCTGCGGGGGTGACGCCGCGTGGCTGGATGCACCGAGACCTGCCTGGGCAAGCCTAGCGGCCGTTCACCAGGTCGCCGTTGATGTCGTAGCTGCCCGACAGCCGCATCTTGTAGACCTGATAGTTCTCCATCACGCGCTGGACGTAGCTGCGCGTCTCCGCATAGGGGATGCGCTCGATCCAGTCGACGACGGTGTCGACATCCTTGCCGCGCGGATCGCCATATCTTGATATCCACTGGTCGGCGCGGCGCGGGCCGGCATTGTAGCCGGCGAAGGTCAGCACGTAGGAGCCGTTGAAGCGGCCGAGCTGCTCGCCGAGGAAGCTCGCGCCCAGTGTGGCGTTGTAGCCGGCATCCGACGTCAGGCGCTCCTGCGAATACGCCATGCCGGCTTTCTTCGCCAGATCCCTCGCCGTACCCGGCATCAGCTGCAGCAGGCCGCGCGCCCCGGCGCTCGAGACGGCCGAGACCTTGAACTCGCTTTCCTGGCGCGCGATCGCATAGGCGAGCGCCTTGCCGGAGCCTGAAATGTTGGCCGAGCCTGGGATCACCCCGATCGGGTGCGACAGGGCGCCGACGTCGAGCCCGCGCTGGGCGGCGATCTTGCCGACGCGCAGCGCCAGATAGTGGTTGTCCTGCTTCTCGGCCATGACGGCGAGAAGCGCGAGTTCGCCCGGGCTGTTCAACTGCGAGGCGAGGTCGCGATAAAGCATCTCGGCGTAAGCGGCATAACCCGCGCCCTCGAGCCGGGTGATCGCGCTGACCGCCTCGCGCTGCGCAAAGGCCTGGCGGTCGGCTGAGGTCGGTGCGGGATAGACGACATTGAGCGCCTTGCGGCCGATGCGTTCGGCGGCAAGCTGGCCGTAGAAGCTGGTGCCATAGGTTGCGGCGCGGGCGAAATAGTCCTTGGCATTGCCGGGACCGCCGGCTTCGGCGCTGCGGCCGAGCCAATAATAGGCGCGCGACAGCGAGATCGGGCTGCCGGCGATCTTGGCGATGCGCTCGAAATGGCCTGATGCCAGCTTGGCGTCGTTGAGGCCGCGCAGCGCATACCAGCCGGCGTGGAATTCGGCGTCGGCGGCATTCGTCGCGTTTTCGGCCGAGTGCGCGGCGGCAATCCGGTAGGCGGTCTTGACGTCGCCCTCGTCGAGCAGTTCGCGCGACAGCACGCGGCGTTCCACCCACCATGTGTCGGGGTCGATCAGGCTGGCGCGATCCCCAGGCGCCTTCAGCATGACGGCTGCGGCTTCGGTGAACTTCTCCTGCTTGCGCAAGAGGCGCGCCTTGGCAAAGACATAGCCGGCCGAACGCTGGCTTGCGGGCACCGCATCGAGCAGCGCTTGTGCCTTCCTGTCGCCCTTGATGACGGCAGCCCAGGCGTCGGCCAGCGGCTTTGCCCCGGCGAGCTCGGCGACACGCGCGGCGGAATTGACCCGGTCGGCATAGAGCATGCGCTCCATGCGGATGCGATGGTCGGCGGCGGGGATCAGGCTGCCGAAATCCTTGAGGATCGCCACCTCATATCTGGCATCCAGTTTTTCGGTGCGCCAAAAGGGCTGGAGTACGGCAAGTGCCGCCTTGGCATTGCCGAGCTCCTTCTGGGCGCGGGCGAGCAAAAGCGCACCTTCGATGGTTTGCGGTTCGCTGCCGGCAAAGGCCGAAACCACGATATTGGGCCCAGGCGTTTCGCGCGCCATGGCGCGCTCGCTGTTGCGGCGCAATGTGGCAAGGCCCGGCCAGCCCGGCAGGGCCTGGGCCGCCGCCGCGATATCGGCACTCGGCACCTGGTCGCCGCCATTGATGGCGATCGCCCACATCAATATGTGGCGGTCGAGCGCTGTCGCGGGCAGGGCGTCACGCACCGCGCGCGCCTGCGCCAGATCGCCGCTCGACAGCGCGTCGAGCCCGCTCTTGAGCTGGTCGATGGTGCCGAAGGCGGCACGTGCGGCGTCGCCCTTGCCGATGCTGGCGAAGGGGATGGCCGAGGTTGCCTGCGGGTCGAGCGCCGAACTGCCGGCGGGGACGGGCGCCAGGGCGATGAAGGCGCTCAACAGCGCGACATGATGCGGCCTGGCAGCCGGAATGATTCTGGTCATTCCTTATCCTTGCGGGTGACGATCGGGAGCAGGGCTTTCGAGCCTAGGTTCATGTCGTGAAGAGCGGGTTAACGAAAGGTTAGCGCGGTCGTTCGATTCGGTCGGATATAGGGTGCGGCCACACTTGCCGCAAATTGGTGTCGAGACTATGGTGCCCGGCCCTGCTTTCGGCTAGAAAGCCGGCGGCATTGAAAAGGCTGTGAAACCGTAGGATTCCCGGAGTTGGACGACATGCTGAGAGGCTCACTTACCGCGCTCGTGACCCCATTCGAAAAGAATGGCCGTCTCGACGAGAAAGCCTTTCGCGAACTCGTCGAATGGCAGATCGCCGAGGGCACCACGGGCCTGGTGCCTGTCGGCACCACGGGCGAGTCGCCGACGCTGACCCATGACGAGCACCGCCATGTCGTGAAGATGTGCGTCGAGGTTGCGCGCGGCCGCGTGCCGGTCATTGCCGGCGCCGGTTCAAACAACACCGAAGAGGCCGTCGGTCTGGTCAAGTATGCCGAGAGCGTCGGCGCGGACGCCGTGCTCGTGGTCACGCCCTATTACAACAAGCCGACGCAGCGCGGCCTTTATGCGCATTTCGCAGCCGTTGCCCAGGCAACGACGCTGCCCGTCATCATCTACAACATCCCGCCGCGCTCGATCATCGACATGTCGCCGGAGACGATGGGCCGGCTGGCCCATGACTTCAAGAACATCGCCGGCGTCAAGGACGCGACCGGCAAGGTCGAGCGTGTCTCCGAGCAGCGCATCACCTGCGGCACCGATTTCATCCAGCTGTCGGGCGAGGATGCCTCGGCGCTCGGCTTCAACGCCCATGGCGGCGTCGGCGCCATTTCGGTGACCTCGAATGTCGCGCCGCGTCTCTGCGCCGAGTTCCAGAACGCCAGCCTGTCGGGCGACAACGCCAAGGCGCTCGAGCTGCAGGACCGCCTGATGCCGCTGCACAAGGCGATCTTCATCGAGCCTGGCGCTTCGGGCGCGAAATATGCGCTGTCGCGTCTCGGCCGCATCGAGAACGTGCTGCGTTCGCCGCTGGTGACGATCGAGCAGTCGACGGCCGAGAAGATCGACGCGGCAATGAAATTTGCCGGCCTCATCAACTGAGTGCCCAAGGGTTGCGAAACAGCCGCTTCGCAGCCATGTAAGCGCTCTTCGAATTGTGCGTCCTTCGAGGCTCGCTGTTGAGCTCGTGCCTCGGGAGAAGGGCAGTCAGCACATGGCGTCCGGGATCTGATGCGCTGTTGGCGCAGGGTTGTGGGCGCGCAGTGCTTTCCCATCCTGAGATGCGTGCCCGGCGGCCGAGCATCGGTGGACGCACCAGAAAAGTAGCGACGTCATGAGCCAGGGCAAGAAATCCGACCCCAACAACAAGATCGCCGCGGAAAACCGCAAGGCGCGCTTCAACTATGAGGTTCTCGACACGCTCGAGACCGGCATCGTGCTGAGTGGCACCGAGGTCAAGGCGCTGCGCCTGGGCCAGGCCAATATCCAGGATTCCTACGCCTCGTTCGAGGGTGGGGAATTGTGGCTGATCAATTCCTACGTCCCGGAATATCTTCAGGCCAACCGCTTCAACCACGAGACACGCCGCCGCCGCAAGCTTCTGGTCAGCAAGCGCGAAATGGCCCGGCTCGCCCAGAACATCGAGCGCGAAGGCATGACGCTGATCCCGCTCAAGATCTATTTCAACGATCGCGGCATGGCCAAGATGCTGCTCGCCGTCAGCCGCGGCAAGAAGCTGCACGACAAGCGCGAAAGCGAAAAGCAGCGCGACTGGAACCGCGAAAAGGGGCGGCTGCTGAAGGAGCGCGGGTAGGCTTTTTCTGGGCGGTGCTGCCCTACGAAGCAAACCTTCTGTCTCCAGATCCTGCGCACCCCCCTCTGGCCTGCCGGCCATCTCCCCCACAAGGAGGGAGATTAATCTCGTCGCTGGCGGCGCTCATCCTGCGATGTCGCAAGGCGTAAGCATCTACGTTGGCGATTGGGCGAGGCGTCGATGCAGGCCGGATCTCCCTCCTTGTGGGGGAGATGGCCGGCAGGCCAGAGGGGGGTGCGAAGGATCACAGCCGTCCAAAGTCTGGCACCTGTCGACAAAGAGGACCACTCTAGATCCCCTCCGCGCCCCTGCCGGAAGTCCCAGACGCCCCAACGGGCGAGCGAAGGCCTTGCTCGTAAACGTGAGTTAACCAACGCCTCGTGTCGGCCCTCACCAGCCGTCGAAATACGGCATCTGCCGTATGCCAAAACCAGCGTCTTTCGGTCATTTCTCGACGCAGACCACGAGTGGCGCGGCGTGGTTCGGCACCGGGGGCGGTGCCTGAGCGCCTTGGGCCGGACCTCCGGTGAAAGGAACACATCGATGAAGACGATCATGATGGCAACGGCGGTGTCGCTGATGCTGACGCCCTTGGCATTCGCCGCGGTGCCGGTTGTGGCAAGCGCTGCCTCAAAGGCGGTTGCTGCCAGCCAAGGGGAAAAGGACGGCGTGGTTCTGGCTGCTGGCCCTGGCCGTACCGGGACCATATCCATTCCAGGCGGCAAGGGCTTCATGCCGGGCAAAGGCTTTGCCGGTTGAGGCTGTCGCTGAGGGGATCATCCAATCCTCGTGGGTGGCTGGCTCGTGCTTTGGCCACGCCGCGCCGCAGCTTGAGCCGGACGACGACCTGACCACAACCTTGCGGCTGGCGCCGTAGCCAGCCGTTCCATTTGCCAAGTGCCCCTTGCCTGGTTGTCGCCTCACAGCGCAACCGGGCATTTTCACTGGCGGCAAGCCGGGGCAAGGCAGGTTTTCCGTAAACCATCGGCTAACCAAGTCGCCGCAATCAAGGCCTGGCCGGCGTCGAAATACGGCATCTGCCGTATGCCAAAGTCCCGAGTTTGCTTCCATTTCTCCGTGCAGACCGCGTTTTTGGCGCAGGCGTGGTCCGGCACCAAGCGGGGGGCGGTGCCATCTGCGTCACGCGACGGCCGGATGGCCAATGAAGGAGGCAAACCAATGAAGACGATCATGATAGCGGCAATGGCAGGGATGATGCTGTCGCCGGCGGCATTCGCTGCAGCACCGATGGCGGCAAAGACAGTGTCCAAGCCTGCGGTGAGCGGCCAAGCGACACAGGGCGGGGCGATCCTGCTGATCAAGGGAAACAACAAGCCCACCAAGGGTGGTGCCCCAAGTAGCAAAGGCCCGGGAAAGAGTTCGTTTTTCGATCCTCGCTGAGATTTGGGCGGGTTCTGATCCTGATTGAGCATGATCCTTGCCGAAGGCCGCTTTCGATCGGCCGCAGGCGGAATTGCCGTTCGGGATGGTGCTCCGCGACCTCACGGCTGACGCGTCGCCGCGAAAAGCCAGCCGTTCCATTTGCCAGTGCCCCTTGCCCGGTTGTCGCCCCACGCGCAACCGGGCTTTTCTGACCGGAAAGCGCGGCGGGCAGGGCAGCGGCAGAATCTATTTCTGCAGGAAGTCGGCGACGTCACGAAAAACGTTGACGAACATCTCTTCGGTCAGCACGCCGGTATTGGTGTTGTAGCGCGAGCAATGATAGCTCGAAAACACCGCGATGTTGCCGACGTCGCTTCGGGCGCCGTGCTTGAAGGGCACGGCCGCGACGCGCGCGCCGAGCGCCCTGACCGTCGACTGGTGGCCGATCGAGCCCAGCGTCAGGATGGCTTTGAGGTTGGGAAAGCGCGCGATCGTCGGCACCAGGAAGGAACGGCAGGTGTTGATCTCGGCGCCCACCGGCTTGTTGTCGGGCGGCACGCAGCGCACGGCATTGGTGATCGCCGTGCCGATCAGCTCCAGGCTGTCGTCGGGGCGCGCTTCGAACTCGCCGCGCGCCATGCCGAAGCGCTTGAGCGTCGAATAAAGCAGCTCGCCGGCATAGTCGCCGGTGAAGGGGCGACCGGTGCGGTTGGCCCCGCGCACGCCCGGCGCCAGCCCGACGATCAGGAAACGCACCGCCGCTTCGCCTTCGGGAGGAAGGAAGGAGCGGACGGGTCCGTTGTACCAGCCCGGCTCGCGGGCGCGCCAGCTGGCGATGAAGTCGTGCAGGCGCGGGCAGAGCGGGCAGTCCCGGTCGGGATCGACCGGCAAGGCCGGGCAGCCGGCTTGAAGCGTGGTGCCGGACATCAAGCGTCGTCGGTGGTCGGATCGACGGGGTCGGGTTTGCGCACCGGACGCTCCGACGGCTCGCGGCCGATCTCGGATTTCAGCGTCATCAGGTCGACGAAATGGTCGGCCTGGCGGCGCAGATCGTCCGAGATCATCGGCGGCTGGGAGGCCATCGTCGAAATGACCGAGACCTTGCGGCCGCGGCGCTGCAGCGCTTCGACAAGCGTGCGGAAATCGCCGTCGCCGGAGAAGATGACGTAGTGGTCGACGACATCGGCGAGTTCCAGGGCATCGACTGTCAATTCGATGTCCATGTTGCCCTTGATCTTGCGCCGGCCCGAGGCGTCAGTGAATTCCTTGGCCGGCTTGGTGACGACCTTGAAGCCGTTATAGTCGAGCCAGTCGATCAGCGGGCGGATCGAGGAATATTCCTGGTCCTCGACGAGTGCAGTGTAATAATAGGCGCGCAACAGATAGCCGCGCTTCTGGAAGCTGGAAAGCAGTTTGCGATAGTCGATGTCGAAGCCGAGGGAGCGGGAGGTTGCGTAGAGATTAGCTCCGTCGATAAAAAGTGCGATTTTCTCGCGAGGATCAAACATAGGAAAATATCCTTGTTGAAATAGGCTGACGCCACATACGCTGAACCGAGCGCCCGTTCCCCCAAATCAATGACTTACCCCACTGGGGCAAATATCGCTCGCGATGGTTCATTCCAAGGGGGCAGGATCGCGGAGCGGTAAATTAATTGTGGGTGGTTGGCTGTCCGAAATCCGACGCGTCGGTGGCAAAGCCGGCTTGATGCTTGAATTGCGCGGCCGTTCAGGTTATGGCACGCGTCAGCTTTCCGTCAAATCCATGCATGAAAGGGGCACTTCATGGCCCGCGTAACCGTTGAAGACTGCATTGACAAGGTCGACAACCGCTTTGAGCTGGTGCTGCTCGCCGGCCACCGCGCCCGCCAGATCTCGCAGGGCGCGCAGATCACCCTGCCGCGCGACAACGACAAGAACCCCGTCGTGGCACTGCGCGAAATCGCCGACGAGATGCTGTCGCCCGACGATCTCAAGGAAGACCTGATCCACTCGCTGCAGAAGCATGTCGAAGTCGACGAGCCGGAGCCCGAGGCACCGGAGCCCGCCGACCAGACGACCGCCTCGGCGATCGACGCGGACGAGCCGGAAGAGAACATCAACTTCGACCGCATGTCGGAAGAAGACCTGCTCGCCGGCATCGAGAGCCTGGTCGCGCCCGAAAAGAGCGACGACTACTAAGAGTTTGACGCTAACTCTACCCTGCCGGGCATCTGCCTCGGTTTTCTGCGCTTCCGGTGCTCACGGACCTTAAAGTCCGCTCCGCTCCGGTTCTCGAAAACCAGGCCATCTCCCTCGGCAGGGCGAGTTATCGAGCGAACTCTGGTCCGCCAAGGCGCCAAAAAGCTCGCAAGCGGCGCCAAACCGGCGTATCGGCACTTCCGCGCCGCCACATCTGTGTTTATCTATGACATGCGTCGCAAGCCCTTGCGGCGCATGATTCATTTCAAGTTCCGGGAAGCCGCCCATGATGCGTCAGTATGAGCTTGTCGAGCGCGTCCAGCGCTACAAGCCTGACGTCAACGAGGCGCTGCTCAACAAGGCCTATGTCTATGCCATGCAGAAGCATGGTCATCAGCGCCGCGCCTCGGGCGATCCCTATTTTTCGCACCCGCTCGAAGTGGCGGCGATCCTCACCGACATGCATCTCGACGAGGCGACCATCGCGGTCGCCCTGCTGCATGACACCATCGAGGACACTTCGGCGACCCGCGCCGAGATCGACGAGCTGTTCGGTCCCGACATCGGCAAGCTTGTCGAGGGCCTGACCAAGCTCAAGAAGCTCGACCTCGTCTCCAAGAAGGCCGAGCAGGCGGAAAACCTGCGCAAGCTTCTGCTGGCCATCTCCGAGGACGTGCGCGTTCTCCTGGTCAAGCTCGCCGACCGGCTGCACAACATGCGCACGCTGCACCACGTGCCCGAGAGCAAGCGCCTGCGCATCGCCGAGGAGACGATGGACATCTATGCGCCGCTCGCCGGGCGTATGGGCATGCAGGGCATGCGCGAGGAGCTCGAGGAGCTCGCCTTCCGCTACATCAATCCCGAGGCCTACCGCACCGTCACCGAACGGCTTTCGGAGATGTCGGAGCGCTCGAAGGGCGTGCTCGGCGACATCGAGAAGGCGCTGTCGGCGCAGTTCGAGAAATACGACATCAAGGCGACGGTGAAGAGCCGGCAGAAGAAACCGTGGTCGGTGTTCCGCAAGATGGAGACCAAGGCGCTGTCGTTCGAGCAGCTGTCCGACATCTTCGGCTTCCGCGTCGTCGTCGAGTCCGTCGAGGATTGTTATCGTGCGCTGGGTTCGATCCACACGACGTGGTCGATGGTGCCGGGGCGGTTCAAGGACTACATCTCGACGCCGAAGCAGAACGACTACCGCTCGATCCACACCACCATCGTCGGTCCGTCGCGCCAGCGCATCGAGCTGCAGATCCGCACCCGCGAGATGAACAAGATCGCCGAATATGGCGTCGCCGCGCATTCGATCTACAAGGACAATGCCGGCAAGCCGACCAATGGCGCCGGTCACACCATCTCGAAGGAAACCAACGCCTATGGCTGGCTCAGGCGCACCATCGAGCAGCTCGCCGACGGCGACAATCCCGAGGATTTCCTCGAAAACACCAAGCTCGAGCTGTTCCAGGACCAGGTCTTCTGCTTCACGCCCAAGGGCATGCTGATCGCGCTGCCCAGGGGTGCGACCCCGATCGACTTTGCCTACGCGGTGCATACAGACGTCGGCGACACCTGCGTCGGCGCCAAGGTCAACGGCCGGGTGATGCCTTTGATGACCGAGCTCAAGAATGGCGACGAGGTCGAGATCATCCGCTCCAAGGCGCAGGTGCCGCCGGCGGCGTGGGAATCGATCGTCGTCACCGGCAAGGCGCGCTCGGCGATCCGGCGGGCGACCAAGAACGCCATCCGCAAGCAATATTCCGGCCTCGGCGCCCGCATCCTCGAACGCGCCTTCGAGCGCGCCGGCAAGAAGTTCTCCAAGGACAGCCTGAAGCCGGTGCTGCACCGCCTAGCGCGCAAGGACATCGAGGACGTGCTGGCGTCCGTCGGTCGCGGCGAGCTGTCGTCCAACGACGTCGTCCGCGCCGTCTTCCCCGACTACAAGGAAGAGCGCGCCACCCATCCGGCCAAGCCGCGCGAGGAGGGCTGGTCGAAGATCCGCAACGCCGCCGGCATGCTGTTCCAGATTCCCGGCCGCTCGACCGCGCCGTCGCGCAAGGAACAGAAGGCGCAAGGCAGTGCCGTGCCGATCCGCGGCGTCAGCGGCGACCTGCCGGTGCGTTTCGCCCCCGAAGGGGCGGTGCCGGGCGACCGCATCGTCGGCATCATGCAGCCGGGTTCGGGCATCACCATCTACCCGATCCAGTCGCCGTCGCTGATGGCCTTTGACGACCAGCCGGAGCGCTGGATCGACGTGCGCTGGGACCTCGACGAGGGCTCGAAGGAGCGCTTTCCGGCCCGGCTTTCGGTGACAGCGATCAACGCGCCCGGCTCGCTCGCCGACATCGCCCAGGTGGTGGCGGCCAACGACGCCAACATCCACACGCTGTCGATGATCCGCACCGCACCCGACTTCACCGAAATGCTGCTCGATCTCGAAGTCTGGGATCTGAAGCACCTGAACCGGCTGATCTCCCAGCTCAAGGACAACTCCAGCGTCAGCGATGCCCGCCGCGTCAACGGGTGAGGCAGGGGCACTGGACTGACGACAGGAAAGACGATGATGCAGACACAAGACGTTCTCGACATTTTCCGCTCGGCGGGCGCCGTGCTCGAAGGCCATTTCATCCTGACCTCGGGCCTGCGCAGCCCGGTGTTCCTGCAGAAGGCCCGCGTCTTCATGCATGCCGACAAGACCGAAGCTTTGTGCAGGGCGCTGGCCGACAAGATCCGCGCCGAGGTCAAGGGCGACATCGACTATGTCGTGGGGCCGGCGATCGGCGGCCTGATCCCCGCCTATGAAACGTCAAGGCATCTCAAGGTGCCGGCGATCTGGGTCGAGCGCGAGCAGGGCACCTTCCGCCTGCGCCGCTTCGAGATCGAGAAAGGCGCGCGTGTCGTCATCGTCGAGGACATCGTCACGACGGGCCTGTCGATCCGCGAGACCATCGCCTGCCTGAACGAACTCGGCGCCGAGGTGGTGGCCGCCGCCTGCATCATCGACCGCTCGGCCGGCAAGACCGATGTCGGCGTGCCGTTGATCGCGCTCGCCGAATATGAGGTGCCGGCCTATCCGGTCGACCAGTTGCCGCCGGAACTGGCGGCGATCCCGGCGATCAAGCCGGGCAGCCGGAACATTTGAGGTTCTCGTTGAGCCCGGTCACCCCCCTCTGGCCTGCCGGCCATCTCCCCCGCAAGGGGGGAGATCGGCAGCTTGGGCCAAGTGCCTCGAGAGGGAAAAAATGATCCTCGGCATCGGCAGCGACCTTGTCGACATCAGGCGGATCGAGAAATCGATCGTCCGTCATGGCGAGCGCTTCATCCAGCGTATCTTCACCGATGCCGAGCAGGCGCGCGCCGAGGGGCGGCGGGGGCGGATCGCGTCTTATGCCAAGCGTTTCGCCGCCAAGGAGGCCTGTTCCAAGGCGCTCGGCTGCGGCATATCAGAAGGTGTGTTCTGGCGCGACATGGGCGTGGTCAACCTGCCGGGCGGGCGTCCGACGATGGAACTGACCGGCGGTGCGGCGCACAGGCTGTCAACCATGCTGCCCCCAGGCCATCGCGCGGTGGTTCACCTGACCATCACCGACGATTTTCCGCTTGCGCAAGCCTTTGTGATCATCGAGGCGCTGCCGGTCGAACAACCGCCACTATCTTAGGGTTTTGGCACCGGCTTGGACATTGCTCCTGGGGCGGTGAGCCCTTATACCCATCGCGCCCCCAATCGGTGACGACAAGGGCGTGGTAAAAAACGAGGACGACATGAGCGTGGCTGAAAAACAGAAGAAGTCCGGCGGGCTCGGCGAGACCGTAAGCGTCATCGTCCAGGCGCTGCTGCTCGCTTTGGTGATCCGGACGCTGCTGTTCCAGCCGTTCTCGATTCCGTCGGGCTCGATGCGGCCGACGCTGCTCGAGGGCGACTATCTGTTCGTCACCAAATGGGCCTATGGCTATTCGCGCTATTCGCTGCCGCTGTCGCCCAACCTGTTCTCCGGCCGCATCTTCGGTTCGGATCCCGAGCGCGGCGACGTCGTCGTCTTCAAGTTCCCGCCCAACCCGTCGCTCGACTACATCAAGCGCGTCGTCGGCCTGCCCGGCGACCGCATCCAGATGAAGGACGGCCAGCTCTACATCAACGGCACCGCCGTGCCGCGCGAGAAGGTCGGCCAGATCGACAACCCCGATATCACCGAGGTCAACCGTCCGGTCGACGTCTATCGCGAGACGCTGCCGAACGGCGTCTCCTACGACACGCTCGACCTGACGCCGGATGCGATCGGCGACAACACGCGTGAATTCGTCGTGCCCGAAGGCCACTTCTTCATGATGGGCGACAACCGCGACAACTCGACCGACAGCCGCTTCAATGTCGGCTTCGTGCCCGCCGATCACCTCGTCGGCCGCGCCAACATCATCTTCTTCTCGATCGCCAGCGGCGCAAGCCCGCTCGAGATCTGGAAGTGGCCGACCGAGATGCGCGCCTCGCGCCTGTTCAACTTCGTCCGATAGGCATGGCAGGCAAACGGCTCACCGCCACGGAACTCGCCGACGCGCTGCAACTCCGCACCGGCCACAATTTCCGCGACCATCAGCGCCTGCAACGGGCGCTGACGCATGGCAGCGCGCGCAGCGCCAATGCCGGCGTCGACTACGAGCGTTTCGAGTTCCTGGGTGACCGGGTGCTCGGCCTCGCCGTTGCCGACATGCTTGTGTCGGATTTTCCCGATGCGCCCGAAGGCGAGCTGTCGGTCCGTCTCAACGCGCTGGTCAATGCCGAGGCGCTGGCCCAGATCGCCGACGAGATCGGCCTTGCCGAACTGATCCGCGCCGGCTCGGAACTGCGCAATCTGGCCGAGCGCAAGCGCGTCAACCTGCGTGCCGACGCGCTGGAATCGCTGATCGCCGTCATCTATCTCGACGGCGGGCTGGACGCGGCCAAGCGCTTCATCCACACATTCTGGAAGCCGCGCGCCAAGGCCGTGGGGGCGGCACGCCGCGACCCCAAGACCGAACTGCAGGAATGGGCGCACCAGGCGTCGACTTCAGTGCCTGCCTACGAGATCGAAAGCCGCACCGGCCCTGATCACGACCCCGTCTTTTCGGTGATCGTGCGGGTCGGACAATTTTTGCCCGCCACCGGCACCGGACGCTCCAAGCGCGAGGCCGAGCAGAGCGCTGCCGCAGCCTTGCTGGTGCGCGAGGGCGTATGGAAGAATGAGGAGACCGCATCGTGACCGATGCCCCTGAAACCACACTGCCCGCGACGGGCGGCACTCGCTCGGGTTTCGTCGCCCTGCTGGGCGCGCCGAATGCCGGCAAGTCGACGCTGGTCAACCAGCTCGTCGGCGCCAAGGTGTCGATCGTCACCCATAAGGTGCAGACCACCCGCGCCATCGTGCGCGGCATCGCCACCCACGACACCGCCCAGATCGTGTTCATCGACACGCCGGGCATCTTCAAGCCGAAGCGCCGCCTCGACACCGCGATGGTGACGACTGCCTGGGGCGGCGCCAAGGATGCCGACCTGATCCTGGTGCTGATCGATGCCGAGCGTGGCATCAAGGGCGATGCCGACGCCATCCTCGAACGGCTCAAGGATGTGCGTCAGCCCAAGGTGCTGATCCTCAACAAGGTCGATCGGGTCGATCCCGAAAAGCTGTTGAAGCTGACCGCAACCGCCAATGAGCGCGTCGACTTCGAGCGCACCTTCATGGTGTCGGCGCTGACCGGCTCCGGCTGCAAGGACCTGCTCGATTTCCTCGCCAGGCGGCTGCCCGAGGGGCCGTGGTATTACCCGGAAGACCAGATCTCCGACCTGCCGATGCGCCAGCTGGCGGCCGAGATCACCCGCGAGAAGCTCTATCTCAGGCTGCACCAGGAATTGCCTTACTCCTCGCATGTCGAGACCGAGAAGTGGGAAGAAAAGCCCGACGGCTCGGTGCGCATCGAGCAGGTCATCTATGTCGAGCGCGACAGCCAGAAGAAGATCGTGCTCGGCCACAAGGGCGAGACCATCCGCGCCATCGGCCAGGCCTCGCGCATGGAAATCGGCGGCATCCTCGAGCAGAAGGTGCACCTGTTCCTGTTCGTCAAGGTGCGCGAAAACTGGGGCGACGACCCCGAGCGCTACCGCGAGATGGGACTGGATTTCCCGCGCTAGCTGTCGTTTCCAAGAAGGTTGTTCAGTCTTTGGAACGGGCTGATGCCGCCAAGGGCGGAATGTGGGCGTTCCAGGTTGTAGTTGGCTGCCCAATGGTGGATGGCCTTGGCGCGTTCGTTCGATGAGGCGTATGGCCTTGCATAGGCCCATTCGCGCAGCGAAGTCTGGATGAAGCGCTCGGCCTTGCCGTTGGTGCGCGGAGTATAGGGTCTTGTGCGGATGTGTCGGGCACCGGCACCTTGGAGCGCCTGGGCGAACAGTTTGGAGCGATAAGCCGAGCCATTGTCGGTCATCACCCGCTCAACCCTGGCGCCCAGCCTGGCATACCAGGCCAGTGCCCGGTTGAGGAAACCGGTGGCATCTTCCCGGCCCAGGCTTGGCAGCAGTTCGACATAGGCGAGGCGCGAGGCATCGTCGATGGCGACATGCAGGTGTTCGTAGCCGATGCCGCGGGCGCGATGATGGCCCTGGTGCTGGCTCGTGATCCGGTGGCCAACGCCGTCGATGCGGCCCAGGGTCTTGATGTCCATATGGATCAGTTCGCCCGGCCGCTGCCGCTCGTAGCGCAGCACCGGCGGCCGGGGATCAAGCCAGGCCAGCCGGTTCAGTCCCAGCCGGCGCAGCACCAGGCCCACCGTCGAGCGCGCCAAGCCCAAGGACCGGGCAATCGCCGGCCCCGTCATGCGCTGGCGGCGCAACTGCTCGATCCGAGACACCTGCATGGCTGCCAGCCGATGCCGGCAGCGGTGCGGCGCTGAACTGCGATCGTGCAGAACCCGGTCGCCGGCCCGGTAGCGGCCGAGCCAGCGATAGGCTGTCCGTTCCGAAACCCCGGCCGAACCGGCAGCACGCCGCACGCTCCAGCCCTGTTCAATGCGTTGAACCAAAAGCACTCGACCTGAAGGCGTCAAAAGCGCATTCTTATGAACGTTCATTCGGGGAGCTCCACTGAAGGTTGGTTGGCTTCGCAACCCCAGCTTCTCAGTCCATCCTCGAATGAACAACCTTCATAGCTTCGACAGTTAGGGCATTTTCTTGCGCAGCAGTGCACGGTCAGTTCAGTCCTGCGATCCTGTGGGCTGCATGGCCAGCGAGCGCACTGATCGGAATGGCCGCCGCAGATGGTGCGGCCATGATAAACGTGGCGATGGCGAACAGAGGATGTTCGCCTGTCATCAGCAGACCCAACGCCATGATGGCGGCGACGACGAGAGCCGCACCCGTCCATATCGCCGCCGAAACCACTGCGATGATCGAGCCGCGGGTTCCAAGGCGCTGGATTGCCCGCCATCTCAAAAGCGAATAGGCGCAAAAATTGATCGGTGCGAGCATCAGTGGCCAGATCATGATGCCCCATGCGCCGATGCCGTAGAGCGCGCTTGCGGCCAGGCAGGAACCTGTCGTCAGCAGTGCAAATGTCGCGCAGGAGATCAGCACTGGCCTGAAGGACGGTGCAGCACCAGTTGTCCGAATGGACAGGCTCATCGTGACCAGATCCATCAAAGTTGACGTTGCGAAGAAATCACCGTCTGCCGAATGTTCAGCGTGCTTTCCGGCAAGTCATCCTAGTGAAACAACCGTTATCGCGGCAAGCAGGCTCAGGTTGCACTGGCTGGCGATTTGAAACGAGGCTTGACCTGATATCCAGGATCTCTGGCCTGGGCAGATAGACTGCTCCGTCCGCCAGATGTCCAATCCCGCATCAGCTGCGATCGCTGCGCGCGTAGCGGCCCGGCGGCTGCCCGACATGGCGGCTGAAGGCGGTGCTGAAGGTGCTGGCCGAGCCGTAGCCGACCTTTCGGGCGACTTCGTCGAGCGCGATGTCCTTGCCGGCGAGCAGGTTCTTGGCCAGCGCCATGCGCCAGGCCTGCAGATATTCCATCGGCCTGATACCGACGGTGCGGGTGAAGCGGTCGAAGAAGGCCGAGCGCGACAGGCCGGCCGCGCCGGCCAGTTCGGCCACCGTCCATGGCCGCTGCGGATCGCCATGCATCCGCCTGATCGCCGCTGAAATCCTGGCATCCGAAAGTCCGCTGAGGAAGCCGGGTGGCGAGCCCTTGGTGCGGTTCGCCCTGAGCGCTTCGATCAGCAGGATCTCGACGAGGCGGCCGAGCACCAGCTCGCGGCCGGCATTGTCCCGGCTCGCCTCCTCGCCGACGAGCCGCACCAGCGTCGAAAGCCGCTCGACACCGCTGATATGGATCATGGCGGGCAGCAGCGACACCAAAAGTGCCGCATCGGGCGAGCCGAAGACGAAATAGCCGCCGAGCAGGCGGACATCGGCGGGGCCGTCCTGCCGGCCGTGGCGAACCTCCTCCGTCGGAGCGGGCGTTGTCTTCGGATCGATGCGTCGTGGCGTCACCGGCTCGAAACCGGACATGGTGAAGGCAGGGGTGGCCGGCAACAGCACGAAGTCGCCCTGTTCGAGCACAACCTGTGCTTCCCCATCGACGGCAAGGCGGCATCGGCCTTCGAGCACGGCGCAGAAGCCGGGCTGGCCGAATTCCGAATAACGCACGCCCCACGCGCCAGCGCCGCTGATCCCCTTCGAGAACACGGTGCGCGGCTGCAGCAGCTCGATGACCTGGGCGAGCGGGTCGGTGGTGAGGGTGTCTGCCATATCAGGACTATTGCCAATAAAATACGGATTATAGATTGATGATAGTCCTGATTTTGGACGGTATTTTCGTGGCGTCAACAATCATCAAGGGAAAATGTCATGAAAACCGTACTGATCACCGGATGCTCCTCGGGTTATGGCCTGGAGACCGCCCGTCACTTCCATGCCCAGGGCTGGAACGTCGTTGCCACCATGCGCAGCCCACGCCAGGACATCCTGCCGCGCTCAGAGCGGATGCGGGTGGTTGCACTCGACGTTACCAATGAGGACAGCATAGCGGCTGCGCTCGACGCCAGCGGTCCGCTCGACGTGCTGGTCAACAATGCCGGCATCGGCCTCGTCGGCGCCTTCGAGGCGATGCCGATGGTGCATGTGCGCAAGCTGTTCGAGACCAACACCTTTGGCGTCATGGCGATGACCCAGGCGGTCATCCCGCAGTTTCGCGCGCGCCGGTCGGGCGTCGTCGTCAACGTGACGTCGAGTGTGACGATTGCGCCGATGCCGCTGGCCGCCGCCTACACCGCAAGCAAGATGGCGATCGAGGGTTTCACCGGCTCGCTGGCGCATGAGCTCGGCGCCTTCGATGTCAGGGTCAAGCTGGTCGAGCCGGGCTATGCGCCAAGCACGCGTTTTGCCCACAACACCGAACTGCGGGTCGAGGATCTCATTCCCGAAGCTTATGCCGGCTTTGCCGGGCCGATCTTCGCCGGCTTTGCGACACCTGAAATGGTGACGAAGGAAACCGACGTCGCCGAAGCCGTGTGGTTGGCCGCGAACGATATGTCGGGGCAGCTGCGCTTTCCGGCGGGACCCGATGCGGTGGCGCTGGCGCAGGCGAGCTGAGTCAGAGCATGATCCCTGGAAGTGGGGGCCGGTTTTCGGAAAAGATCATGCTGCGACAAGAGCCAGATCGTAGCGCAGCACGTGGTTGGGGTAGGACTGGTCGTGGATCTGGAACCGGGTTTCGCCGGCCTTGGCAAAACCCTTCCTCAGGTAGAAGTCGGTGGCGCGCTGGTTTTCGGCATTGACCGCAAGCCAGACGTCGGGCCGTCCGGTGCCGGCGCAGACGCGCAGTGCCGCCTGAAGCAGCCTGCCGCCGGCGCCCGAGCCCTGGTGGCGGGGCTGGACATACAGCTTGGCGATTTCGAGGTCGGAACAACCTGCCACCGGGGCGGGGGCATCAAGCGCGATGTGCACAAAGCCGTCGATGCCAGCCTTGTTTTCGGACACCAGGATGAAATTGTCCGCCTTCGACAAGGCATCCTCGAAGCGGCTCGTCGTGAAGTGCTCCAGCGCGTAGTCGGCGAAAAGCGCATTCACGCCGTCGCGGATGTAGGTGTTGAGCCAGACCTCGATGCCGATGGCAGCCAGGCTGGAGGCATCTTCAAGCCTGGCAGTTCTGATCATCGACATCTCGTCCATTGCTTTCGCCGGCTCAATGGCATGGCGAGGCCGCCTGGAACAAGTCCGTTGTCATTGCCAACAGACTAGCGCCGGCGCGCCGATCTTGCCCGTGCCGTCGGCGGTTTCGGCGAACGGCTGGCAGCAGTCGTCGTCGCCGACTTCAGCAATTTGCGGAAGCTCGGGCACTCCATGTGCGAGGGCGCGGGGCAGTCGGCAACGTGGCGGATGACGTCGCGCAGCATCCTGAGCTCGATAATCTGCCGTTCCAGCTCCCTGGCCCTGGCATGCAGTTGCTCGCGCGGGATATCGGGCCGGTCGTCGCGGCCGAACATGCCCGCTATCTCGGGCAGCGAGAAGCCGGCCGCCTTGCCCATGGCGATGAGCGACAGCTTCATCAGCACGTCGTGGTCGAACTGCCTGCGCAGACCGTGCCGCGCCACCGAACGGATCAGGCCGATCTCCTCGTAATAGCGCAGCGTCGACGGCGGAACGCCCGTGCGTTCGACGACCTCGCCAATATCCAGAAAATGCATGCTTGACCTCAAGTTGGCTTGAATTCGTACGCTGTGCCGAACAGTCGAATTCAGCAAGAGGAAAAATCATGCAAGTCATTCAACAAACACTGGAAAGACCGGTCTGGCTGGATGGGCGCGCGCTCGCCCTGCTGCTGGCCGCGTCGCTGACCACCATGGCAAACGCGACCATCAGCCCGGCGCTGCCGGGGCTCGAGCGGCTGTTTGCAGGCGATCCGAACGCCGCGATGCTGACCCGCCTGCTGGTGCCGGCGCCGTCGCTCAGCGTCGCCTTGTTCGCGCCCTTCGCCGGGCTCGCGGCAGACCGGTTCGGGCGCCGCCTGCTGCTGCTTTGGGGCGTGATCCTGTTTGCCGTTGCCGGATGCGCCGGATTGGTCCTGCCCGACCTGCCCAGCATCTTCATGAGCCGACTCGTTCTCGGGGTGGCGGTGGCACTCATCATGACGGCGCAGACCGCCCTTGTCGGCGACTATTTCAGCGGCGACAAGCGCAGCGCCATGACCGGGCTGCAGATATCGGCGCGCAATTTTGGCGGCCTGGTCTTCATCTCGCTCGCCGGATGGGCAGCGGCGATGTCGCCGCGCTGGCCTTTCGCCATCTATGGGCTTGCGATTGTCTTTCTGCCCCTGATGTGGATGGTCATCGTCGATCCGCCCCGGCGTTCGCAGGCAACAGGCGCCACGGCGGCGGGCGATGCCGCCGGGCATAAGTCCTGGGTGCTGCTGCTTTCGCTGCTGGTGCTGCTGCAGGCGGTGACCAACATGATCTTCTTCGTCATGCCGACGCAGATGTCGTTCTTTCTCGAGGCTCAAGGCTATGACGCCGCCATGATGACCGGCGCGATCCTCGGCACGGTGATGCTTTCCGGCGGCGGCTTCGCGCTGATCTATCCCAAGCTGCAGCGCGCCACGGGGTATGCCGGCATCTTTCTCCTCGGTTATGCCGCGATGGCAGTTGGTTTCCTGCTGCTCGTCCTGGCCGACGCGACGCCGACACTGTTTGCCGCGGCGGCTTCGATCGGCGCGGGTTATGCGCTGGTTTCGCCGAGCTTCGTTGCGCTGACCTTGAACCTTGCACCACTGCGGCGCAGGGGCGTCAGCGGCGGCATACTGACCGCGTCGATCTTCATCGGCCAGTTCATTTCGCCGTTGCTCGTCACGCCGCTGATAACCCGCCATGGCTACGGAACGCTGTTCAGCTCCATGACGCTGCTTCTGGCAGCTATGGCAGTCGCAGCCGGAGCGGCGGGTGCCCTTGCAAGGACCGCCAGGCGCTGAGCCTTGACCTCGCACACAGTGCGGCCGCGTCGCATCAGCGCGCGTTTCTGGCGACCATGGCGAGGATGGTCTGGAACAGCTCGTCCTTGGCCTCAGCGGCCGTAATGTCTCCGCTCGCCGCGGCGAAGGACAGCGCTTCTGCTGCACCGAGCATCGCCAGAAGCCCTGACGCAGCTACGGTGCCGGCCGGCGCGAACGGGGCGAGCAGGGTCCGGCACTTCTCCATGAAAACAGCTTCATAGTCGCGCTTGACCCTGGCCAGCTCGGGCGAGCCGGCAAGCGCCGAGATCACCCCGGGGATCTCGCGGCCCTGTTCGAGCACGCAGTCGACATAAGACGAGGCGATGACCATCGCCCGGCTCGGCAGGGTTGGCTCGCTGGCCTGGAATGCCGCGTCCATCAGCGCGGTCTGGTGCGTGTCGAACTCCTGGTACAGCGCTGCGAGCAAGGCGGGCCGCGTGGCGAAATGATCGTAGACGACGGGTTTTGCCACGCTGGCCTGCTCGGCCAGCCGGGGCAAGGTCAGCGCTTCGGTGCCGTCTTCGCGGATGATCTGCCAGGAGACCTCGATCAGCTGCCGGCGACGGTCCTCACGTGACAGGCGGCGGCGGGCCGGCGGTTCGGTCATTTCGGTGCTTGACGGCATAATATAACAAAAGTATATACTAAAAGTAGGTTACAAAAAGTATATAGGCGGCGGCCGTTGCCCGCAACCACGAAACAGGAATTCCAATGCACGCTCTTATCGTCGTCGCCCATCCCGATCCGAAGTCACTCAGCCATGGCGTCGCAGCCCAGCTTGCCGAAGGTGTCGCGCTGGCCGGCCACACCCACGAGATCGCCGACATTGCCGGGGAAGGCTTCGACCCGCGCTATACGGCAACCGATCTCGCCGTTCACCGCCGGGAAGTGGCGCCTGCTGCCGACGTCGCCGCCGAGCAGGCGCGGATCGACCGCGCCGACACGCTGGTACTGGTCTACCCCGTCTACTGGTGGTCGATGCCGGCGCTTCTCAAGGGCTGGATCGACCGCGTCTTTGCCAATGGCTGGGCCTATGACGAAGGCACGGGCATCAGGCCGGTCAAGCGGCTGCGCCATCTCAAGGTGCATCTTGTCGCCATTGGCGGCGCAACCATGCGGACCTACGCCCGGCACGGCTATTTCGGCGCGATGAAGACGCAGATCGACCATGGCATCTTCGATTATGTCGGTGCGCCCGTCGTCACATCGGAGCTTTTGCTCGACACTGAAACGCTGGGCGCGGCCGAGCATCTCGAAGCGGCGCGCGCCATCGGCCGCAACCTGTTCGAAGCCGGGCAGGGCCGGACCGAGGCGGCGTGAAAGCGGGGTGCTAAAGCACCAGCAGGCCGAGGCCGCGCAACAGCTCGGTCGCCTGGCTTTTCGAGATCGCAGCACCCTTGAGGATGACCGCCTCGTTGAGTTTCATCGGGCCGATGTCGCAGCCGCGCAGGTCGGCACCTTCGAAGCGGCAGGAGCGCAGGCTGGCACCGCGCAGGCTGCAGCCGTCGAAGATCGCCTCGCGGAAATCGCAGCCGGTGAGCTCGGCATCGCTGAAATCGAGATGGTCAAGCGTCTTGCGCCGGAACGAGATCGCCGGCAGCAGGGCGCTGACCAGCCGGCATTGCCGGAAGTCGGCGCCGATGAACGTGCTGGCGGCGAAATTCGCCCCCGTCAGCTTGCTCTGGCTGAAGGTCGAGCCGTTGAGCCGCGACCTTGTCCAGTCGGTGTTGGAGAGGTCGCAATTGTGGAGCTGTGCGTCGACGCCGTCGATGGCCATGAGTTTGGCGCCCGCCATGCGGCAACTGGTCCAGCGTGTGTCGGTCAGCGTCGAACCCCTGAAGTCGGCGTCTGAAAGAGCGCAGTCGGCGAATGTGCAGCCGCTGAAGTCGAGCCGCGACAGATCGCTGCCGGCCAGCTGCAGGCCGCTGAAGGAGCGCTGCCCCTGGGCGATGAGGTCGACGAGGGCGGTGGCAGGCATGTTGGCTGGCATGGTTTTCGAAACTGTCGCGTCGCGGGCGGTCGAGGTGTCGGCAGGTCAGCTTTTCTGCAGCGCGACGTGGACGCCGAGGCCGACGAGCACAGCACCGCCGGCACGTTGCATCATCCGCTGGGCGCGGCGCGAACGCTTGAGCCGTCCGATCATCGCGCCGGCCAAAAGGACGCCGACGACGTCGGCCAGGGTGAACATCGCATTGACCACGGTGCCCAGGATGAAGAACTGCAGCCAGACCGAGAATGCCGCCGAAGTGTCGATGAATTGCGGCAGGAAAGCCATGAAGAAGATCGCCGTCTTGGGGTTGAGCACCTCGACGGCGATGCTCTCGATGAAGGCGCGGCGGGCGGATTTCGGCGCGATAACGGGCAGGTCGCCGTCACCGTCATTCCTGGCGCGGAACATGGCGATGCCGAGCCAGACGAGATAGGCGGCACCGGCAAGCTTGACGACCATGTAGGCCAGCGGCACGGCGTGGAACAGCACCGACAGGCCGGCGGCGGCGGCAATGACATGGACATAGCCGCCGAGATGGATGCCGAGTGCCGCCATCAGCCCCGACCAGCGCCCGCGCGCCAGCGTCTGGGCGGCGGCATAGAGCATGGCCGGGCCCGGCATGAAGGCGAAGATTGCGGTGGTGGCGACAAAGGCGATCAACAGTTCGGCTGACGGCATGGCAGGCTCCCCGTCGCACCCGAACGGTGCGACGCATGCCGGCAAATTCGCACAGGGCGCGATCGTTCGGTAGGCGAAACCGGTCTGCCAGCCCGGCCTATATTTGGTCCAGCGATCACGAAGCGCTGTTATGCCGCACATTTGCCGGTTTTTGCTGGCTACGGCTTTCTTCACGAAGTCGTGAGAATCGTGGGTCTACACTTTCCGCGCTCACGCTCGTCCAGACGAGACCGAGTATTCACAATGTCATACTTTTCGCAGACGATCGTCGATTTTTGGCGGGCGCAGTTTCTCAACGGCGACATTCTCCACAGCGACGACAATTTTACTGTCGCCGCCGACCCTGATCTCGACGAGGACTGCCGGGTCATGGTGCTGGAGACGATCGATGGTCGGGCCATGGCGGTGGTGACGCCCGAGCTGGCGGTCAAGGCCGGCCTGCGCAAAAGGCAGGGCCTGTCCATCGCTGGCTTTCGCCACGCCCTTGATGGGGCGGGTGTGATGCTGCATGGCGCCGACCGCATCTATCATTTCACCGAGGCGGAGAAGAAGCGGCTGGCACTGGATGAGCCGGTTGCCGGGCCGAGGCGTCTGAGCGCCGAGGACGCGGCGCTGTTTTCAGGCTTCCAGGCGCAGGCGTCGGAGCAGGACCTCGATGGTGCCTCGGTCGAACTCGACCACTGGCTGGTGTTCGGTTCCTTCGAGCAGGACCGCCTTGTCTGTGCCGGCAGCATGTATCCCTGGATGGACGGTCGCGTCGCCGATCTCGGCGTGCTGACGCTCGAGCCCTACAGGGGCAAGGGCCACGCCCGCAAGGTGGTGCGTTCGATCAGCCGGCATGCCTGGGATCTGGGCTACGAGCCGCAATATCGCTGCCAGCTCGACAATGCGGCGTCGATCCTGCTTGCCGGCAAGGCCGGCCTCGAGCTGTTCGGCACCTGGGAGGTGGTTTCGCCCGATTCCGCCGTCTGATCCCGGCGGCGGTCCTCATCCTGGCCGACTACCCCAGGCGGACGAGCCCGGCCTCTGTCGGCTCGAGTAATATGGCTCGCAGCCGGCGGCGGGGTCAGCCATGCCAGCCCTCGGCGGCAAGCACCTGGCGGATGACCGACACCAGCGTGTCGCGCGCTTCGCGCCGGGTCGCAAACCCGGCGATGGCAATGCCCTTTGCCGGTGCGTAATAGGCTGCGGTACCCCAGAAGCCGAGATGCGAGTAGATCTCGGCGCCGTCGATGGTTTCGACTGAGACGCCGAGGCGATAGCCGGCAGCACCTTCATGCCTGCCTTGCCCAAGCATTTCGCGCAGCGTGTCGGGGCTGTCGAAGACACGGCCTTCGAACAGCGCGGCAAAGAGGGTGGCGAGGTCGCGCACCGACATCACCAGCCCGCCGCCGCCATAAAGATCCATCGAGGCGCTGATCCCGGTGGCGTCGACATCGCCGAAAAACTGGCGCGCCCGCGGCTCGACATGCGGCGGCTGCGGCTCCGATATCTCCCACCAGCTCGTTGCAAGGCCGAGCCGCTCGAATCCCATCTCGCGCCGGACGGTTGCCGCAAGCGTCGTGCCTGAGATGCGCTCGATGATGTCGCCAAGCAGGATATAGCCGGTGTCGGAATAGCTGAAGCGCGTGCCCGGTTCGCTGAGCGGCGCCGAGAATTTGGCGCCGAGGCGAACCTGCTCTTCGCGTGTCCACAAATGCTGCGGCTCGCGCACGACTGTGGCAAAGAAGGTGGGGGCGTTGGTGTGGTCGACAAGGCCGCCGCTATGGTTCAGCAGATGGCGAACGGTGATCCTGTCGGTGCGGTAGCCGGCGGCGGTGAGCAACTTGTCGAACAGCGGGTCGATCTCCAGGACGATCGGGCCGTCGAGGTCGACAAGTCCACGTTCCCAAAGGCGGAGAATCGTTGCGGCAACGAAGGTCTTGGTGTTGCTGGCGATCCGGAGCGGCGTGTCGAGCGACATCGGCCTGCCGGCTTGTTCGTCGGCCATCCCCGCGGCCGTGGCCCAGGGGCGCTCCAGGCCCTGGCCCGTGGCGTAGAGTGCCAGCGGAATCTGCTGCTCACGGGCAAGGTCGACAAGCTCTTTCCGGTTCATTCCAAATTCCCAGTGGCGGCGCTGGCGCGTCTCGATTCGCTGGCGTCACTCTGCGGTGGTGGTGCCGGCACGGGATAGCGCCAGTTTGCGCAACAGTCTGGCCAGCGGTGCCAGTGGCGTGGCTTGATGCCGAGGACCGACCGGGCCGCGTGTTCCACAGGCCGAGCTGTATTCTCCGATGCAAGTTTGCTAATATGGTGCGGCCAAGTTGTTCGTGGGGCGCGGGGCGCTTTATGACAGACGATGAAGTACTGGGAAGCCTCGAACAGATCAGCGGATACTGCGGGTCCCAGGGTCTCAACTTCGTTCTGACCTGGGATACATCCATCCTGTTGTCGATCGGCGAGGTCATCGGCTTCGTCGCTCATTTCAGCCGACCGGGCGACCCTCCTATTGTCCGCGCCGTGAGCCTGGGCGCCTTCGAACGATCGACGCTGTCGGAGCGGGCGAGAAACCTTAAGACGGTGCTGCGCGATCTCACCGGCCGGGAGCCGGGGCCCGAGGCGGTGTCCGAGCTGCAAAGGCTTCTGGGCCGGGCGTCGATTAAGCTGCTGCCCATCGAGCAGGGACTGCGGACCTATCAGCCCGGCGCAGCCAAAGCCCTCGAGGTCCTTGTCGAGGCCGGCCATGTCGCAAGCCTGCCGAAGTCGTTTCAGGCCCTTGCCGAGCGATCGCCAGATGTCGCCCCCGATTTTGGCGCTAACGAGGCCAATGACGAGCAGCCGCCGGTCGAAATTGCCGTTGCTGCCGACCCCGAGCCCGTTCCGACAGCCGTCCTGGCGGATGAAGGCGACGGCATCAGGTCACAGCTCTGGCCGCTGCTGTCGTCGGCCGCCGCCGCGATCCTGCTCGCCGCGATGATCCTGGCGCCCCGCTTCGGCATCGAGCTCAGCCTGTTTGGCCGCGATGCCGACATTCTTCACGGCGCGGTGGTGGTGGGGCTCTGTATCGTCGGCGCCGCCGTGCTGGCGGTGCGGCTGCAGGGCATGCTCGCCGATCGGCGGGACATCGAGAGCACTGAGCGAAGTCTCGCCACCGCCAGGCTGGAGGCTGCGCGGATTTCGCGTGGTCTCGGGTATCGTGACGCAGCATCGGGTGCGCAACGGGAGGAGGCTGAAAGCGGCTACGCCTCTCCAGGCGGCTGACCTGCTGTCATGTCCCGCTTTGCCGGATTTCCCCAGGCAGAGTTGTTGAAGGAACGGGCCGCCAGGCGGGCGGAAGTATCAGCCATTTCGGCCGAACTCGACCAGCTCGAGGTCGAGTTGAAGCGCCGCAAGGCAGAGCTGCGGTCGGCTGGCCTGTGGCTGGCCGCCGACGGCACCATCTTCGTCATCGGGATCATCGCGTCGCCTGTCACCGGCGGTGCTTCCCTGCTCGTTGCAGCTTATGAGTTGTTGGGATTGGCCAAGGGCGGACTGGAAGCAGCACGGATCAGCGGTCCGGTGCGCGAGCTGCAAAGACGCATCCTCGGCTGCGTGCTGAAACTGGAGCAGGCGGGTAGGGAGATCGGCCAGATCGACCGGGAACTGGCGCGAAAGCCGAAGTCCTGAGCGACGGCCGGCGAGGCGGGGGCTTCACTCCAGCGACGGCGAACTGCCGAGCGACAGCGCCAGCTTGCGCAGCAGCCGCGCCAGTTGCGCCTGCTCGTCCCAGCTCAGGCTTTCGAGCATCAGCGTTTCCACCGCCATGTCGGCTTCGAAGGCCTCGCGGGCGCGGCCAAGACCTTCCTCGGTCAATTCGACCGGCAGGCTGCGGCCGTCGCCATCGGACGCGACCTGCCTGATCAGGCCCGCCTTGACCAGCTTGACGATGCGGTTGGTGGCGCCGCCCGACGAGATCATCATCGACTTGTAGAGCTCGGTCGGACGCAGCCGGTAGGGCGGGCCCGAGCGCAGCAACGTGAACAGCACGTCGGCCTCGCCGGTGTCGAGCCCGTAGGAGGCGAAGATCGCCTCGATCTTCGGCCGGGCGGCAAGCGTGATCCAGCGGGCGCGGCCGAGGATCGCCATGCCGCGCGTGTCGAGATGCGGCAGTTCCCTGGCCCATTGCGCCCGGCGGGCATCGATGCCGTCCTGCAGGCCGTCGCCGGCCAGTTCCCCAATATTCTCGTCGAGATGTCTTGACACTAAGATAATTCCATATTTATCTTAGCGCTAAGATATCTCGGGGTTGACCATGACGCAACAGGAAGTTCTTCGTTTGCCGGTGTCTTATGCCGCACGCTCGCCGCTGATCCTGCTGGCCTTGTGCGGCCTTGTCTTCGCCACCCGCATCATGATCTCCAAGGCGGCGCTGAATGCCGGCATGCAGCCATTCCAGCTGGCGCTGGTCGCCAATGTCGGCGCCGGCATGGTGCTGCTGCCGCTGCTCGCCGCCTCCGGGCAGGGCATTCCGCGCCAGCGCAGCCACATCCTGCTCTATCTGGTGCTCGGCATCATCAGCTTCACCGTGCCGACGGTGCTCGGCTACTACATCGTCGACCGGGTCGGGCCGGCCTACACCTCGACGGTCTATTCGCTATCGCCGCTGCTGACGATGAGCTTTGCCGCTGGCCTCGGCATCGAGCGCATGTATATCAGGCGTTTCGCCGGCATCCTGATCGGCCTCGCCGGCATGGCGGCCCTGGTGCAGCAGCAACTGGCCGAGATCGACTTCTCGCAGACTGTCTGGGTGCTGCTCGGCATCATCGTTCCGGCCTGTGCCGCCGCCGGCAACATCATCCGCACGGCCTACTGGCCCAAGGGCTCGTCGGCGCTCGCCTTTTCCTGCGGCATCCTGTTGAGCTCGAGCCTGATGGTGGCGCTGGTGGCGCCGTTCTTCGAGGCGCCGTCGAGCTGGGTCTTTTTCGACCGCGACATCCTGTTCTGGATCGGTTGCATGGTCGCGACGTCAGCCTCGTCCTATCTGCTCAACTTCCGCCTGCAGGAGATCGGCGGGCCGGTGTTCTTCAGCCAGCTCGGCTATTGGGGCACCGGCTTCGGTGTGGTGCTGGCGGCAATGCTGTTCAACGACGTGCTGACTGTGCTGTCGGTCGCAGGTCTGGCGGCGATCATCGCCGGCGGCGTGCTGGCCAACCGCAAGCGCGCCTGATCAATTTTATCTTCAAAGAGGAAAACATCATGTCCTTCCAGGCCTATCTCGACACCATCAAGACCAAGACCGGCAAGGGGCCGGAAGAATTGGCAGCACTCGCCGACGGCAAGGGATTTTCCGACGCCGGCAAGCTGAAGGCTGGCGTGAAGGCCGGGCAGATCGTCGAATGGCTGGGCTCCGAGTTCGGCCTCGGCCACGGCCATTCGATGGCGGTCTATGCGCTGCTCAGCGGCAAGAGGAAGCCCGGCGACAAATAGCTGTCGCCGTCTGCTGGACATTCGTCTGGCTGCGAGATCAGGCATCCGGGCGCAGACGAAACCTGCGCCCGGCCCGCACTATCCCTTTTTGTTCAACTGCTCGACGCTTTCCTTCGTGTTGGCGATGATGTGCTCGAGCTTTTCGTGCATGGCACGCCCGGCCTGTTCGGCCTTCGCCACTACGTCGGAGCCGTCGACCCGGACATGCTGGCCAGATTTTACGACCAGGACGCCGTCAACGATGACGGTGTCGACGTTGCGCGCGCCTCCCGAGAAGATCAGGGAGAAATACGGATCGATCACCGGCGCGATGTTGAGGTCGGTCTTGCGAACCAGAATGATGTCGGCCTTCTTTCCCGGCGTCAGCGAGCCGATCTCCCGATCGAGACCGAGGGCCCTGGCGCCGCCGAGCGTAGCGATTTCAAGGATCCGTTTCGGCTCGAGCGCACGGTCGACGTCGGCTCGCTGCTTGTGGGACCATTGCAGTGCCCGCATGACGGTGAAGAAGTCGGCGGTCGCCATGGCGCTCGATGCGTCTACGGACAGGCTGAGGCTCGCGCCCAGTTTCTCAAGCTCGGCGAACTGGATGTAGCCGTTCCTGACCGTCGAGTAGGGGATCTCGATCGCTGGCGACATCGAGAACTGCACGTTCTTGGCGACCAGTGTCTTCCGTTCTTCCTCGGTCAGGCCTTGCGCATGGATGAACAGGATGTGGGGGCCAAGCAGATCGTGCTTGTCCATGAAGGCGACCAGCCCTTGGGCCGTGTTGCCGTAGTGCAGAGAGATCGGCAATCCGAGCTCTTTCGCAAACCTCGCTTCTTCGACGAACTTGGCGTCGTCTCCGCCGTTTTTCAGGATGTCCGGGGCAGGCGTCTGGAGGTTGACGCCGATCGTGATGAGCGGGTGTCCCGTGGCCCACTGCTTGTGCACCGCTTCGACGCCGTTGGTGTCGAGGCGTTCTCCGCGGCCTGGCGTTCCATAGGAGTACCGTGTGCGGACTCCGAGATCGATCGAGGCGCGTATCTCGGCGTTGGCGTGCTCGACCGAACGGGTGTTGTGGCAGAAGTTATTGATGCTGGTGGTGCCGGAGAGAAGCGCTTCCAGAAGCCCGAACCTTGCCGAGGCGGCCGCGTCGTCGGGCGTGCACAGCGAGGCTGCCCTATTGGTCGTCGGGAAGTAACCCCGGACCGGATCGTCGCCTCTTATCGAACCGCGCAGGAAGGCATTCCAGAGATGGGAATGTGTGTCGACGAAGCCAGGCATGACGATCATGTCGGTGGCATCGACCGCCTCGATCCCCGCAACACTCAGTCTCTCGCCGACCGCAACGATCCGGCCATCCTTGACGTGAACCTCGCCGCTGGCGAAATCGCCGACGTCCCCATCCATGGACAGGATGTGACCGGCGCGAATGACGAACTCGTTGCCCAATGCCGGATTTGCGGCTGCAGCGCCCTCGGTCTGCGCACTGCTGCCGACGGGCGCGGCAGCAGCGGCGCCCATGACCAGCGTTGCCTTCAGAAAGCCGCGACGGCCGATCTTCGATGCAGGTGCTCCGCTATCCGTGGAACCGGAATGGCTCATAAAGTTCCTCCCCATCAGCACTCAAATTATTTTGAGCTTAAATTTTTTAAGTCTAAAATAACCTAACGTCAACGCAGGTATCCCTGCACTATGGAGAGGCTAATGAGGTGGCCGAACAGGCTCGCGGCAGGCTGCGGGCTGCCATGCCAGCCCTCTCATGTCGTCGCCGGCTCGGCCAGCACCGCCGCAACGAAGCCGCGCAGACCGGCGGCGACAAAATCCTCGACCCGCCCCTGCGGGTCGAAACCCCACCACAAAAGCGAGCCTTGCCATTGCGAGGCCATGAGCAGGCCGATCCCTTGGGGTGCTGCGGAAACCCTTTCGAAACGCTCGTCGAGTGCCGCCGACAGCGTAGCCTTCCAGGCAGCGCCGCGCGCCCTGAGCACCGGATCGCGCAGATCCTCACGCAGCACCAGCAGGCCTTCGGCATAGGTTTCGATGCCGCCATAATCCGACAGGCCGACAAGCAGGGCGATCGCACCCTCAGGCGTTTTCGGCGTCGCGGCGGCAAGTGCCGCTGTCTTGGCGTCGAGCCCGTCCCAGGCGTGCAGAAGTGTTGCCTGCTTGAGCCTGGCCTTGGTCCCGAAGCGTTGCACCAGCGTTGCCGGCGACAGGCCGCAGGCGCGCCCCAGGCTTTCGAAGGTGAGCGCATCGGGGCCGTGCTCATGCAGCAGCCGCGAGGCGGCGACCAGGACCTCTTCGTCTGACAGGGTTTTGCGGCGGGCATCTTGACCTTTATTTATAAACGAATATTCATTTATATATCGCTTCGAAGCCGATGACCAGCCTCCGAAAGAAACACTCTCGGGAGAGATCGATGACACTGCAAGGAAAAGTAGCGCTTGTTGCCGGCGCCAGCCGCGGCGCGGGCAGGGGCATTGCCATGGAACTGGGCGCGGCCGGCGCCACCGTCTATGTCACCGGGCGGACGACGCGCGACCGCCAGTCCGAATACCAGCGGCCGGAGACGATCGAGGAAACCGCCGAGGCCATCGACGCGCTTGGCGGCAAGGGCATCGCTGTGCGCGTCGACCATCTCGTTTCCGACGAGGTCCGCGACCTCGTTGCCCGCATCCGCAAGGACGAGGGCCGGCTCGACATACTGGTCAACGACATCTGGGGCGGCGAAAAGCTGTTCGAATGGAACAAGCCGGTGTGGGACCACAATCTCGACAATGGCCTCAGGATGCTGCGGCTCTCCATCGACACCCATCTGATCACCGCCCATCACGCTTTGCCGCTGATGATCGAAAAGCCGGGCGGCCTCCTGGTCGAGGTCACCGACGGCACGGCCGAATACAATGCGGTGAACTACCGCCTGTCGCCCTTCTACGACCTGTGCAAGTCGGCGGTGCTGCGCATGGCCTGGGCGCACGCCAAGGATCTCGCGCCGCATGGCGCGACTGCGGTGGCGATCACGCCGGGCTGGCTGCGCTCGGAAATGATGCTGGAGCACTTTGGCGTCACCGAAGCCAACTGGCGCGATGCGCTTGAAAATGTTCCGCATTTCGCCATTTCCGAGACGCCGCGCTTCGTCGGCCGCGCCGTGGCGGCCCTTGCCGCCGACCCCGAAAAGGCGCGCTGGAACGGCCAGTCGCTGTCGAGCGGCGGCCTGGCCCAGGTCTATGGGTTCACCGACCTCGACGGCTCCCGGCCGAATGCCTGGCCCTATGTCGTCGAGGTGCAGGATGCCGGCAGGCCGGCCGATACGACAGGCTATCGCTGAGCGCCGTGTGGTTTCCGCCTTCCGGCGCCGACGTCGATCGCATGGCCGACGTCGGCCAGGGACGCACGCTGCGGAACGGGGAGGCGGTCGGCGGCAGAATGCCTTCCGGCAACCTGCGCTACGGATGTTTCAACGCTGCTTGGCGCGCTGAGCTCGGCAGCATTCTGGCGAGAACATTGTCTCGTCTGACGAAGTGATGCCAGAGCGCTGCGAGAGTGTGCAGTCCAGCGACAATGAGAATGCCGTTTGCGCAGAAACTGTGAATTTCGCGAATATCCCGTGCGAAAACCCTGTCGGGAGCCACCGGTGACGGGATCGCAAAAAAACCGAAAAAGCTGAGGGCGTCACCTCGATACCATGTCAGCATGATGCCAAGGCAAGGGATGGCGACCAGGAGGGCATAGAGGACAACATGCGCGGCTTTCGCGCAAGTCCGCTCCCACCCCTTCATGTCGTCTGGCAATCGCGGCGCGCCTCTAGCGATACGAATGCAAACGCGCCAGGCGACAAGGGCGGCAAGCAGGAGACCGAACGAGATATGCAGGCGCCAAGCCAACTCTGCAGAGGGATCGCCTCTCGGGAACAGATCTTCTCCAAATGACAGCGCATAAAGTAGAATGACAAGACCGAACAAGGCCCAGTGGAGGGCCTTTTGCGTAGAGGTGTAAGCAGGCGTCGGCATCCCTCTTGCACCCAATTGTGAACAGGGTCATCCCTCGACCGAGTTCGGGGCAAACTTGTGTTCCCGAAGATTACAAATGCGTAAGAGAAGCCGGCGCCCCAACGCTGTTTCGTCGCGAAACCGCGGCATGGCGATCACGTTGCCGGGCGACCCCAGATATTGGCACCAGGTTACGACGCGCCGACGCTTGCAACGCCAACTTTCTAGGAGGGTGGCGGGCAACCGTGCCGGCTCCTTGCGTGGCGAGATGGCGCGCTGTCGCGTGACAGCGGCACAGCGTCCCAGAAGACCGACCATGGTTACGGCGTGGTCTGCGCCATCGAGGGGCGGGTGCACGGCGTCATCGCGGTCAGGCCGGGCAGCGGGGCGAGACTGCCTTGCCCAACCATGCCTGCGCCACTGGGGCGCAATTCGACGGTTACAACGTTCTCACCACAAGTGGCGGGCTCGACTACTGGCCACGCTTCCGCGGCTGGTGAGCGGATAAGTCAGGACGTTTCGCACAGCGCCGGTCTTGACCGCATCCCCTCCGGGGGGATAGCAATTGGGCATGACGGAACATGCTCACACCTCCCACCCCGACACCATCAAGCGGCTGAAGCGGGCGGAAGGCCATCTGCGCGGCATCATCACCATGATCGAGGCGGGCCGGCCGTGCCTCGACATCGCCCAGCAGCTTCATGCCGTCGAAAAAGCCGTCGGCCAGGCCAAGCGCACTTTGATCCAGGATCATCTCGACCATTGCCTGGAGGACGCGGTCGGAAGCCTGCCGCGCGCGCAGCGCCAGTCGATCGACGCGTTCAAGGAAATCACCAAGTACCTCTGAGCAGGCCGCCGGCCATGCGCCGGTCGCCGTGCTGTCCCAGAGTGCCTGATACCGCCAGAGCCCGACCGATGCTGCAGATCCTGTCCAACCGAACCTACCGGCATCTCTTTGCCGCACAGCTGATCGCACTGCTCGGCACCGGTCTTGCCACCGTGGCGCTCGGGCTTTTGGCCTATGAGCTGGCAGGACCCGATGCGGGTGTCGTGCTCGGCACCGCGCTGGCGATCAAGATGATCGCCTTCGTCCTCGTCGCACCTGTTGCCGCAGCCTTCGCCGAGCGGTTGCCCAGGCGTTCGATGCTGGTCTGCCTCGACCTTGTGCGCGCGGCGGTGGTACTGCTTCTGCCCTTCGTCACCGAGGTCTGGCAGGTCTATGTGCTGATCTTCGTGTTGCAGTCGGCCTCGGCCGGCTTCACCCCGGCATTCCAGGCGACCATTCCCGACGTGTTGCCCCAAGAGAAGGACTACACAAGGGCGCTGTCCCTGACCCGGCTTGCCTATGATCTCGAGAGCCTTGTCAGCCCCATCCTGGCGGCGGCACTGCTGACGGTGGTCAGCTTTCACGACCTCTTCGCCGGCACGGTCGCAGGTTTCCTCGCCTCCGCAGCACTTGTCGTCTCGGTGACGCTGCCGAGCCCGAAACCGTCTGTGCCGCGCGGCATCTATGAGCGCACCACCAGGGGCCTGAAGACCTATCTGGCGACGCCGCGGCTGCAGGGCCTGCTGGCAGTCAGCATGGCGGTGGCGGCGTCGGGCGCGATGGTGATCGTCAACACCGTCGTCATCGTGCAGGGCGAGTATGGCCTGACGCAGAAGGCGACCGCACTGGCGCTCGCCGCCTATGGCGCCGGCTCGATGACGGCGGCGCTGATGCTGCCCAGAATTCTCGACAAGGTGCCGGACCGCTCGATCATGCTGGCGGGCATTTCCCTTTTGGCTGTCGGGCTTGTTTCCGGCACGCTGGTGCAGGGTTTTGCCGGGCTCTTGCCGCTGTGGTTTCTGCTCGGTCTCGGCTATTCGATGGCGCAGACGCCGGCGGGCCGGCTGCTCAGGCGCTCGTCGCACGCCGAGGACAGGCCGGCGCTGTTTGCCGCGCAGTTCGCGCTGTCGCATGCCTGCTGGCTGATCACCTATCCGCTGGCCGGCTGGCTCGGCGTCTCCGTCGGCCTGCCCATGACCTTCGTCATTATGGCCGGCATCACGGCTGCGGCGGTCGCCACGGCGCTGGCGCTGTGGCCGTCATCGGACCCCGAAATCGTCGACCATCACCATCACGGCCTCGCCGATGACGACCCGCACTGGACCGAGGGTGGACATCGTCATGGCCACCGCCATGCCCATGGCTTCGTCATCGACACGCTGCACCAGCAATGGCCGCGCCACGGCTGAGGCGCCAAGCGCTCGTGCCGCAGTGACTTTGCGGCGGCATTGTGGCATGGCGCTGACATGAAGGGGATCCGGCTCATCTTGCGGGACAGGCTGTCGGCTGGCGTCATCGCCGGCATGATCGCCTTCATGCTGCTGTTCCAGGCGCTGCTTTCGGGCGCCGCTTCCGGCGCCATGGCCGCGTCCGCCGCCGACCCGCTCGGCGTGATCTGCACCATGGACGGCATGGGCCCGGCCGGCGGCGACACCAGGCCCGCCCGCAGCCCGGCCGAATGTCCCTGCGGCACGCTCTGCCAACTGGCCGTCGGCGTGTCGCCCGGACTGCCGGGCGAACAGCTTGCTTTCATTCTCGAACGGCCCGAAGCGCAAGGCACTGTCGTTGCCGAACCAGGGCAGCCTGCGCCCCAGGGCCAACGCGGCCTGATCGCCGAGGCGAGAGCGCCTCCGTCTGTCTCCGTCTGACGTCGAACCCTGCGGGCCGATAGGCCCGTGCTTCCACGCTATGGAGACAACAATGTCCGATACGACCCTCGGACGGGAGAACGCCGTCGCGCGCTCCGCGTCCAACCTTTACCGCGCCGTCTGGCGCTGGCACTTCTATGCCGGGCTGATGGTGCTGCCCTTCATGATCACGCTCGCCGTCACGGGCGGGCTCTATCTGTTCAAGGACGAGATCGACACCTTAGTCTACTCCGACCTCAAGCGCGTTGCCGTCGAGCAGACCAAGGTAACGCCCGAGGTCATGGTCGATGCCGCACTCGCTAACTATCCCGGCACGGCGGTGAAATATCTCGACCCGGCAACGCCTGGGAGTTCGGCCGAAATCACCGTCGCATCAGCCGATTTCGGCAAGCTCGCCGTCTATGTGAACCCTTATGACGGGTCGGTGCTGGGCGCCTTGCCCGATCGCGGCACCATCATGTGGACCATCCGCTACCTGCACAGCCTGAAATATTTCGGCGACGGCGCGCGTCTGCTGATCGAACTTGCCGGCGGCTGGTCGATCCTGCTTGTCGGCACCGGCATCTATCTGTGGTGGCCGCGGGGCAAGAAGGGCGGGGTCGTTTCGGTGCGCGGCAGGCCGAAGAACCGCATGTTCTGGCGCGACCTGCATGCGGTGACCGGCCTGTTCGCAGGCGTCTTCATCGTCTTCCTGGCGATCACAGGCATGCCCTGGTCGGGCGTCTGGGGCGAAAAGGTCAATGAATGGGCCAATGGCAGCAATTTTGGCTACCCCTCGGGCGTGCGCGTCGACGTGCCGATGTCGGGCGAACATCTCGACCATGTCGCCAAGACGTCGTGGTCGCTGGAGCAGGCCAGGCTGCCGGAATCGTCTGTGGCCGCGGGCACGCCGATCGGGCTGAACAAGGCCGTCGAGATCTTCGACAGGCTCGGGCTGCATCGCGGCTATACGGTGGCGATCCCAGGCAAGCCGACCGGCGTCTACACCGGCTCGGTCTATCCGGATGCTGCCAGCCAGCAGCGGGTGATCCATCTCGACCAGTATAGCGGCGAGCCGCTGATCGATATGGGTTTTGCCGATTACGGCCTCGGCGGCAAATGGATGGAGTGGGGCATCTCGGTGCATATGGGCCAGGAGTTCGGGCTGGTCACCCAGCTCGTGCTGCTGGCCGCCTGCCTCGGCATCGTGCTGCTTGCGGTGTCTGCCGGGGTGATGTGGTGGAAGCGCCGTCCGGCCGGCTCGCTCGGCGTGCCGCCGCTGCCCGACGACCCAAAGGTGTTCCGCGGTCTGATCGCCATCCTTGCCTTGGGCGGCATCGCCTTTCCGCTCGTCGGTATATCGCTGGTGGTGATGCTCGTGCTCGACTGGGCCGGCATCAGGGTGATGCGACCACGCTTCGCCTGACATGCTTTGCCTGACAGGCTTTGCCTGACAGGGGGGGCGCCGCCGCTTGATCGGCGGCGGCCGCCTTGGCGCTGCTCGGTCGTCGGGCTAAGCTCACGCGCCGGCGTCATCGGCCGGGAGCAAGCGAGGACGAACATGCGGAGAGCATTTCGGGGAGCATTTCTGGCAGCACTGCTGACGCTGACCATCGCCACGCCTGTGATGGCGACCTCAGGGCCGGGCTGCCTTGTGGTGGTCAATGTCGCCAGGAATGATGCGCTCAACATGCGGGCGCGGCCCTCGGCCAATGCCCGCATCGTCGACGTGCTGCCGCCTGAGACGCACGGCATCATCCATCTCGACGCCGCCTGCCGGCCGGCGAGCGCCCCTTGGGCGAGCCGCTGGTGCCCGGTCACCCATTACAATGGCGACCGCACCACCAAGGGCTGGGTCAAGGCGCGTTTCGTCCGCGACAGCGACTGCCCGTAAGGCTCGAACGGCTTTCGCCAGCAAGCTGGACCAACCGGCTTTGCTTGACCCGAGGCCTGTCCTGGGGCACTGACGCCGTCCCGAAAAAGCCCTCGATCCGGGACCGGCCCAAGACCGGGATCGGTCCAAGGTCAAGGCTGGGCCAAGGTCAAGGCTGGGCCAAGACAAAAACAGGCAGGACAATGACAGCCGGCAAGCATGGCGGCCATGCAGGCATCGCATTCGCGCTCATCGTGACAAGCACCGTGCTCGGCATCGCCGGCACCGACCTCGTGCTGCCGGCCGTGCCTGGCTTGCCCGAGGTGCTGGGCGGTAGCTATGCCCAGGCGCAGTTCGTGCTGGCGGCCTTCGTCACCGGCGCTGCCGTTGGCCTGCTTGTCTTCGGCACGCTCGGCGCGCGGTTCGACCAGCGCCGCCTGCTGGTCGCTTCGCTCGTCGCTTATGGCCTGATCTCGGCGGCCGCAGGTTTCAGCACTTCGCTCGACATGCTGATCGGCCTGCGCTTCCTGCAGGGCGCGGCGGGTTCGGCCGCAGCGGTGTTCGCGCCGGGCATGATCCGCGCTTTGTTCGGCGACGAACGCGCGGTGGGCAAGCTCGGACTGCTCGGTTCGATCGAGTCGCTGACGCCGGCGCTGGCCCCCGTGGCCGGCGTCTGGCTTTTGTCGCTCGGCGGCTGGACCATCTCGTTCGACGTCATTGCCACCCTGTCGCTGCTTCTGGCCGCCGCCGTCGCCTTGTTGAGCCGCCACCTGCCGGCGCTGATGACCGGCAAGGGTGCAGGCGGTTATGCCCATCTTTTGCGCGACGCCGTCTTCCTGCGCTATGCGGTGAGCCATGCCTTCACCCTGGGGGCTCTTCTGGTGATCGTCTTTGCCGCGCCCACGGTGTTCGTGGCGGCGCTGGGCGCAGGCCTCAAGGACTTCATCATCATGCAGATGACTGGCATCGCCACCTTCATCGTCGCCGCCAACTGGACCGGCCGGCTGACCGGGCGCTTCGGCGCCGAGCGGATGATCTGGTTCGGCACCGCACTTTCCGCCCTCGGTGGCGTGGCGATGCTGGCCTATGCGCTGACAGGCGGGGCCAACACGCTGGTGGTGACGGCGCTGTTCGTGCCGTTCAATTTCGGCCTCGGCTTCCGCGGCCCGCCCGGCTTCCACCGTGCTGTCGTGGCCTCGCAGGGCGACGATGCCAGAGGTGCTGCCCTTGTCGTCGTGGCGATCCTCGGCACCACGGCGGCGGGCACGGCGGTTGTTGCGCCCTTCATCACGCTCGGCCTGTTGCCGCTCGCCATTGTTGCTGCGGCACTGGTGCTGGCGGCGCTGCTGCTGCTGGCCGTCATCCCACCGCTGAAGGGCAACTGAGCCGCGTCGGTGCGGTCGCCGGCACGGGGCTGGACCGGCGCAATCTCCTTGATTTCGTCACCCAACCGGCTGATGGTCCGGCCATGGAGTGGCGCGACGAAGGAATCATCCTCGGCACCCGCAAGCATGGCGAAACCTCCGCCGTGCTGGAGGTGATGACGCGCGCCCATGGCCGGCATCTCGGCCTGGTGCGTGGCGGCCGCTCGCGCAAGCAGCAGCCGGTGCTGCAGGCCGGCAACCGCGTCGAGCTGATCTGGCGCGCCCGCCTCGACGAGCATCTCGGCACCTTCCAGGCCGAGCCGATCGAGCTCAACGCAGCCAGGCTGATCGACAGCGCGGTTGCCGTCTATGCGCTGCAGACACTCGCCGCCCATCTCCGGCTGCTGCCCGAGCGCGACCCGCATGCCGGCCTCTACGAGACGCTGGCGATCCTGATCGAACATCTCAACGATGCCGACGCCGTCGGCGAACTCGTGGTGCGCTTCGAGCTGCTGGTGCTGGACGAGCTCGGCTTCGGCCTTGATCTCTCGGAATGCGCCGCCACCGGCGCGCTCGAGGAGCTGACTTATGTCTCGCCGAAGTCGGGCCGCGCCGTGTCGCGCGCGGCCGGCGAGCCATGGCGTGACAAGCTGCTGCCGCTGCCACATTTCCTGCAGCGCGGGGCGCGGCAGGGCGCCGACCTCAAGGCGATCGAAGATGCCTTCCGGCTGTCGAGCTTCTTCTTTGCCCGCCATGTCTACGAGCCGCGCGGCATAGAGCCGCCGGATGCGCGCGGCGGGCTTCTGACGGCGCTGCGGAAATTCCACGCTGCCCGGGCCATTTCGCCCGGCGCGATTTCCCATGGAGACACTGCCGCATGAGCGAAGTCGAACTGTTCCCCGGCCTGGTGTCTCCGCTTGGCCTGGGCACGATCCCGCATGAGGACGTGCACCTCTATTCCGGCACCGAGCTTTTGCAGCGCGTCGTCGACGGGCTCTACCCCGCGCCGCCGATCGCGGCTGCGATGAATTTCGGCCTGACCGAGGTCGAAGCCGGACGCGCGGTGTTTCGTGGCCTGCCCGGCGAACGTCACCTCAACCCGCTCGGCTCGGTGCATGGCGGCTGGGCGGCGACCTTGCTCGATTCGGCGCTGGGCTGCGCCGTGCACAGCACGCTCGACAAGGGCGAGGCCTACACGACCGTCGAGTTCAAGGTGAACCTGACCCGGCCGATCACGCCGAAAACCGGCGAAGTGGTCTGCGAGGGCCGGGTGATCCACAAGGGCCGCACGCTTGCCGTGTCGGAAGCGACGCTGAAGGACAAGGACGGCAAGCTGCTGGCCTTCGGCACCGAAACATGTTCGATCTTTCCGGTCGCCAATCTGGCGGCGCGGTAAGCCGGCCAATCTGAGGGGGAACGGCCATGCTTGAGAGCCTGTTGGGCGTCATCGCCATCGTGGCGCTGTTCATCATCATTTCGAAGCAGCACAGCCGGCTCGGCCTGCTGGAACGCGAGTTGGGCGCACTGCGTTCGCTGGTGCTGTCGGGCGCCGTGCCGGCGCCTGTCGCCAAGCCGGTGGAGGTCAAGCCGGTCGAGGTCAGGCCGGCGGAGGTCGCGGCCGAGACGGTGAGCGAGGTGCCCGAAGCGCCGGCGGCGGCTGAACAGCCCGCCGCAGCGGCGCCGGAAACGATACCGGAGACAGCCCCTGCCGAAGAGCTTCCCGTGGCGGCGAATGTCGAGGCGGATGCGGCAGCTTCCGGGCCGTGGGCGTCCTCTCGCGCCGCGCCGGCACAGTCAGCCGCGCGTGCTGCGCCCGACATCGAAACAACGCTCGGCACCCGCTGGGCGGTGTGGGTCGGCGGCCTGGCGCTGGCCTTCGGCGCCGTGTTCCTGATCAAGGTTTCCATCGAATCCGGCATCTTCGGTCCCGGCCTGCGCTTGAGCATGGCCGCACTGCTCGGACTGGTGCTTGTCGGCGGCGGCGAATTCATCCGCCGCACCGGCTACCGCGTGCCGATCCAGAATGGCTCCAATGCCTATATCCCGGCGATCCTGACGGCGGCGGGCGCCTTCACCCTGTTCGGCACCATCTATGCCGCGCATGGCATTTACGGCTTCATCGGCGCCGGCCCGGCCTTCGTGCTCCTGGGCATCGTCAGTGTCGCGACGATTGCCGCGGCCCTTGCCCATGGCCAGGCGCTGGCCGGCCTCGGGCTGCTCGGCTCGATGGTGACGCCGGTGCTGGTGGCGTCGACGGCGCCGAACTACTGGGCGCTGTTCGGCTATCTCGCCATCGTGCTGGTGGCGACGACTGCGGTTGCCCGCACCCGCCGCTGGTCGCTGCTGATGGGGGCTGCCTTCATCGGCACCGGCCTGTGGACGCTGCTCTATCTCGCCGACGCCCCGCTGGCGAGCTTCGCCGTCGTGCTGTTCATCAGTGCGGTGACGCTTGGCGCGCTGGCGTTTGTGTGGCTTGGCCGCGACGAGGAGCCATCGGCGCTCGACTGGCCGTCCATGGTGCCGGCCTTTTTCGTCGCCGTGACCGCCGTCGTGCTGTTCATCCACCCGACCTATGCCTCGCTTGGCGGACCGCTGCGCGGCACCGTCCTTCTGGTCGGCATGCTGGCGGTGGCGCTGTATCGCCCGCAAGCTTTGTCCTTGCTGTTTGCCGCAGGCATCGCCTCGGTGTTGATCTATCTGCGCAACGCGCTGGGCGGCACCTTCGACCTCGACCTGCCGATCGGCGCGCTGACCGTCGAGGGGCTGCCGATCGAGGTCGCCGGCTCGTCGCTGACGCCAATCGGCTGGCTGCTCGGGCTGGTCTTTGCAGCGGCCGGCCTGTGGAACGCACGGCGCGAGGTCGTGGCGGCACCCTGGCGTGCGGCGTCCTGGGCCGGCTGGGGCGTTGCGGTGCCGCTGGCGGTGCTGTTCTCGCTCTGGCTCGCTTATGGCAATCCCGACCGCGATCTCCTGCGCGCGCTTCTGGCTGTCGTCATGGTTGCCGCCTTCGTTGCCGGTGGCGAATGGATCGCCCGCAGCGAGCAGCCGCCGCTGACCGGCGGGCATGCCGTGTCCTTCGCCCTTGGCGGGGCAGGGGTGGCGCTGCTGCTCGCCCTGCATATGGGTTTCGGCTCGGGCTGGACGACGGTGCTGCTGGGGGCTGCCGCCGCACTGCCGGCGCTGGCGACCAGGCAGCGCTCCTATCCGGTGCTCGGCTGGCTGAGCGTCGCTGCGGCCGTTGCCGTGCTGGCGCGCATCGCCTTCGACCCGACAATCGTCGGCGCCGACGTGCTGGGCACCACGCCTGTGTTCAACTGGATCCTGCCGGGCTATGGCATCCCGGCGGCAGCCTTCGGTTTTGCCGCCTGGCAGCTGGCGCGCACCACCGATGGCCGGCCGCGGCTGGTGATGGAGGCGGTGGCGGCGCTGTTTTCGCTGCTGACGCTGGCGATGCTTGTGCGCCACGCGATGAATGGCGGCGTCATCACCTCCGACGTGCCGACGCTGGCCGAGCAGGCGATCTACACGCTGATCGCGCTTGGCGGCGGCGCCATGCTGGTGGCGCTCGACATGCGCTCGCCGAGCCCGGTGCTGCGTTACGGCTCGCTCGGCATCGGCGTCGTGTCGGTGCTGTCGATCGTCGGCCAGCACTTCCTGGTGCTCAACCCGCTGTTCACCAATGAGAGCACCGGCACCATCGTCTTCTTCAACCTTCTGTTCCTCGCCTATCTGCTGCCGGCGGCCGCCGCCGCCGGCCTTGCGCTCTATGCCCGCAACAAGCGGCCGCACTGGTATTCGGCTATGCTGGCGCTGGTCGCGGCCCTGCTGGTCTTTGCCTATGCCACGCTCTCGGTCCGGCGGCTGTTCCAGGGCGAGCATATCGGCATGTGGGCCGGGCTCGGTCAGGTCGAGACCTACAGCTATTCGGCGCTGTGGCTGGTCATGGGCGTCGGTCTGCTGGTTGCCGGCGTGACGCTGAAGTCGCAGGTCCTGCGCATCGCCTCGGCAGCGCTGATCTCGATCGCGGTGGCCAAGGTATTCCTGTTCGACATGTCCGAACTGGAAGGCGTGCTGCGGGCGCTCTCCTTCATCGGCCTGGGCGGCGTGCTGATCGGCATCGGCCTGTTCTACCAGCGCCTGCTGACGCGGGCAGCGCGCTGAACCTGTCGGGCCGGCGTGTCAGCGCCGGCCTCGCTTCCAGCGAGCCAATCTTCACGATGCGTTGCCTTCAGCTGCGGTTCGGTTGATCCCTGGCCGCGCCTGTCCGCGCGTGTCAGCACAACAAAGGCTTAATGAAGATTACCGAAAAGTTACCGCTAAATAATTGATTTTATTATATTCGATGCAATGTTGCTGCAATGCAGGAGGCTCAGGTTACGCTCGCAACCAATGATATGGTGCACGGGACTTGGCTGGCGGGTTCTCCCCCCGTTGCCGCTGCGTCGAGGCCCGTCAACGGGCTGCGAGGCTCCTGCTTCGCAGCCCCACGCAAATGTCGGAGCAAGATCTATCATGTCCACGCGAAATCTGTTTTTCGTCGTATTCGCTGGCCTCGCGCCTTTCGCCATGCCTGCAATGGCCGCTGACATCGCCCAGAACTATGAGGCGCCGCAGGATTTTTCCAATCAGGCTTACAACTGGTCAGGCACCTATGCCGGTGTCCATCTCGGCTCGGCCTCCTCGGGCTTCCCGAACCCGTTTGCCGACAAGAGCGGCTGGCAGCTCGGCGGCCAGGTCGGCACCAACTTCCAGTCCGGCTCGATGGTCTATGGCGCCGAGCTCGAAGGCAGCTATTCCAAGGGTTCGAAGTACAATCTCGGCGGCGGCGCCGAATTGCAGCGCACCTGGAACGGTGCCGCCAAGGTCCGCGCCGGTGTCGCGCTTGACCGCACGCTGGTCTACGGCACCGCGGGTTATTCGATGGCCAAGTTCAAGGGTAAGGGCAACGTCATTTCAGACGACAAGTGGGAAGGCGGCTACCTTGTCGGCGGCGGCATCGAACAGGCGTTCGACGGCGGCCTCAGGGCCCGCGTCGAGTACAACTATGTCAACTACGGCGACGTCAACGCGGTGGTGAAGGGCGGCGGAAAACGCAGCGAAGACCTCGCCAGCCACAGCGTCAAGCTCGGCCTGAACTACGGCTTCTGATCAGTACTTTCCGGACGCTCAGGTCGCCCGGGAGGAGATTGCCCGTCAAGGCGCTGGCCAGCGTCCCGGTCCTCCAGGGGGACGCGAGCCGCGCCGGCGACGGTGTCCCAGCACATCGAAGGCAGGTCCAGCTCCCGATCGGCCTGTTTTCGATGATCGGGCAATGCCCGGAAAGGATGCATCATGTCTGTGTCACGTTTACTGGCCTGTGCCGTAGCTGCCAGCCTGCTCGCAAGCTTGCCGGCGCAGGCCGGCAGCCCACATTTCACACCATCATCGGCTACGCAGGTGCATCTCGTCGGCGGCTATTGGGACGACGATGACGACATCGACTGCGACTGGCCGCGCGACCGCTACGAGCGCCGCCAGTGCGAGCGCTGGCGCGACAGGCAGGACCGCCACGATCGCCGCAAGCGCGACAAGGACACCGAAGCCGCCATCGGCCTCGGCATCCTCGGCCTGGCCGTCGGCGCCATCGTCGCCGGATCGGTGGCCGAGCAGAATTCCCGGGATCGCCAGCGCGACCAGTGGAGCGGCCCGTGCCACCGGCGCTACGGCTACGACCGCCGCAGCAACAGCTTCATCGGCGAGGGCGGCCGCCGCTTCTACTGCCGCTAGGGGCGGGCAGGCAGATCACTCCGCCGGGGCCAGCACCGCCGGCCGTGCGACCGGGCGTTCCTTGATCGGCCAGTGCACGGCGGCGGCAAACAGGCCAAGGATCACACCGAGCCACCAGACCGGGTCGTAGGACCCGAAATGGTCGTAGAGATAGCCGCCGAGCCAGACGCCGAGGAATGAGCCGATCTGGTGCGAGAAGAAGACGATGCCGCCGAGCATGCCGAGATGGCGGGTGCCGAACATGATGGCGACGAGGCCGTTTGTCGGCGGCACCGTCGACAGCCACAACAGGCCCATGATGATGGCGAAGACGACGACTGACGTCGGTGTCTGCGGCACCAGCAGGAACACCGTCACCAATATCGAGCGGGCAATGTAGATCCAGGCGAGGAAGTGCGGCTTGGAATATTTCTGGCCGATGACGCCGGAGGCGAGCGAGCCGATGACGTTGAAGAAGCCGATCAGCGCAAGTGCGATCACGGCGTAGCGCGCGTCGATGCCGATGTCCCTGATATAGGCCGGGAAGTGGGCGGTGATGAAGGCGACCTGGAAACCGCAGACGAAGAAGCCGGAGACCAGCAGGAGGTAGCTCTTGTGGGCGAAGGCCTCCGACAGCGCCTGGCCGAGCGTCTGCTCGATCTCGGCCTGCGAAACCTTGCCGGAGCGCGAATTGCCGACAAGCGGGATCGCCAGCACCGGGATCACCAGCATGGCGATCGACATGTAGACCAGCGTGTCGGACCAGCCATAGGCGTCGATCAGGCCCTGGCTGATCGGGGCGAAGATGAACATGCCGGCGGAACCGGCGGCGGTGCCGATGCCGAACACGATCGAGCGGTTCTGCGGATTGGTGTTGCGGGCGAAGGCGGCCAGCACGATGCTGAACGAGCCGGCGGCAACACCGAGGCCGACGAGCACGCCGCCGCCGAGATGCAGCATGCCGGCGCTGTCGGCATGAGCCATCAGGTAGAGGCCGAGCGCATAGAGCACGGCACCCAGCGTCAGCACGCGCCAGCTGCCGAAACGGTCGGCGATGGCGCCGAAGATCGGCTGGCCGAGGCCCCAGCACAGGTTCTGGATCGCCATGGCGAGGCCGAAGGTGGTGCGGTCCCAGCCCTTTTCCGCAAGCATAGGCAGCTGGAAGAAGCCCATCGCCGAGCGCGGGCCAAAGGTCAGCGCTGCGATCAGGCAGCCACAAATGATGATGAGCCAGGGTATTTTCGACCCCGACCTGGTGTTCACCGCCGCTGCCGTCATCGTCAAATCTCCCGTGAGTGGAATGTTTTTACCCGATCCAGCGCGATGTTCAAAATCAATTGAACTAGGGAAATAGTTCAAGAATTCTGATGTGTCGGGAAGAGAATGGCGCAGCCATTCGTTAGTTGTGCGCTTGGGTGGCCGGGGTGGCGAAAGCCATGGCCAGGCGCTTGCGCAGCGCAGCCAAGCCGCGTTCAATTGGGCGCGTTCAATCGGCGTGGAAGAGGACGGCTTGCGATCCCGGGTCATGGACGACAAGAAGGCAGCGATACTTCAGGAAATCCCCCGCCTGCGCCGCTATGCCAGGGCGCTGCTGCGCGACCGCGATTCCGCCGACGATCTTGTCCAGGACAGTCTCGAGCGCGCGCTTTCGCGCATGGACAACTGGCGAACTGGAGAAAGCCCCAGGAGGTGGCTGTTTACGATCATGCATCATCTCTTTATCGACCAGATGCGCAAGGTCAGCCGCCGCGGCGAAGCGGCGATCCTGCCGCTCGAGGCAAGCGAGGCGCTGGCAACGCCGGCGATCCAGTCCGAGAGCGTGGCCTCGCGCGAGATCGTCGACGCGTTGCAGCAGATCAGCCCCGACCGGCGCGCGGCTCTGGTGATGGTGGCGATCGAAGGTTTTTCTTATGCCGAGGCCGCAACCATGCTCGGCGTGCCGGCCGGCACGCTGATGTCGCGCATCGCGCGTGGCCGCGAGGAACTGCGCGGGCTGCTTGACGACCAGGCACGCCGGCGGGCGATAAGGATCGTCGAGAAATGAGCGCGCGCAGCTTCACCGACCGTGACATCCATCTGGCTCTCGATGGCGAGCTGCCCGAGGACGAGCGCGCCGCCTACCAGATCTGGCTGGAAGCCAATCCCGACATGAAGGCGAGGAGCCTGCGTTATGCCGCCGACAACGCCGCCTTGCGCAACCTGTTTGCCGGTGTGCTCGAGGAGCCGGTGCCGGCACGGCTGGTAACGGCGGTCAATGGCGAGGGGCCGAGGCGCAAGCAGGCGACGCCGTGGTGGCGCATGGTGGCGGCAGCTTCATTGCTGATCGCAGGCGGTCTCGGCGGCTATCTTGCCGGCATGAGCGGCCTTGGCATCGGCGGCGATTCCGACGATCGCATGGCCCAGCTGGCGATCGCCGCCCACCAGACCTTTGCCGCAGACAAGAACCGGCCGGTCGAGGTCGATGGCAGCGACCAGGCCTATCTGACCGGCTGGCTCTCCAAGCGCACCGGCCTCACCCTGGTGGCGCCCGATCTCAGCAAGGACGGCTTCACGCTGCTCGGCGGCCGCCTGGTGCCGGCGGATGGCGCAACCGCGGCGCTGATGCTTTATGCCGACGCCGACGGCAACCGCATCTCGGTCTATGTCGTGGCCGAAGGCACCGAGCGGAGCAAGGGCACCTTCACCCTGGCGAGCGGCGGCCCCGAGGCCGTCTACTGGCAGGACGAAGGTTATGGCTGCGCCATCGTCGGCACGCTGCCGCCCGAGCAGATGGGAACTGTCGCCAGGAACGCCTACAAGCAGCTGATCGCCGGGGCGGCGCGGACGTGAGGGTGGCGCGGTTGGCGGGTGTGTCGTTGGGCGTCGTGGCTTGAGCGTCATGGCCTGATGCTGATGCCTGATCCTGATCGCGTGGTACCTGGTGCCTGATCCTGATGGCCGATGGCTGATCCTGATCGCTTGATCCTGATGGCTTGCGGCCGTTGGCAGCTCACGGCATGGATCCTAGGGTCTACGCAGTTCGTTGCGCTTCCTGCTTCGCCCTAGGATGACGAAGGCAGGGGAGTTATCCGCCAATCGCCAACGTTTCCTGTTGGCGGAAGCCTTCGAGCCAAGCGTCGGAGATTGGCCGACAACGTCTACGCCTTCGTCATCCTAGGGCGAAGCAGGAGCGCAGCTCCGTCGCGGAGACGCTAGGATCCATGCCGTGACGGTCAAACGGCCACACGCCATCAGGATCAAGCCGGGAGAGACGGTAACGGCTTCACCGTTAACCCACATGCGCAACGCGGCGATCACCAGCTGCCGAGGTCGGGAAACAGGGGGTACCGGCACCATCTGATTTCACCATCCCACCCACGAGATTCATATGCCTGACCGGCCGCCGCCCATGTCACAATAAGGCCCGAATCGAGGCGTGACTGCGCAGGGCAAATGCGGGGCGCGCCGGCGCTTCGCGGGACATTCCTTCAGGGCTCCTCCTGCCCAGACGAGGTTCTCAGGACCAGATGGTTGCCGACATTCGTACGGCCCGCGCTGAAGATGTCGATGCGCTTGTCGCCATCGAGAATGCCGTCTTTCCGGGCGACAGGATTTCCCGCCGCTCCTTCCGCCAGCTGATCGATCACGAAACCGCCGAAGCGCTGGTTGCGGAAAGTGGCGGCCGTCTTGTCGGCTACGCCATGGTGCTGTTTCGCAAGGGCAGCGGCGTCGCCCGGCTCTATTCCTTTGCCATCGCCCCCGACTTCGGCGGCAAGGGCATCGGCCGCCTGCTGCTCGATGCTGCCGAGGACGTCGCCTACGGGCATGGCCGCATGCTGCTCAGGCTCGAGGTGCGCCAGGACAATGCCCGCGCCATCGGCCTCTATGAAAAGAACGGCTACCGCCGGATCGGCCACGAGCCCGACTATTACGAAGACGGCATGGCGGCGCTTCGCTACGAAAAGACGCTGCGCGGCGACGTGCCCGTGGCCACCAGGGTGCCGTTCTACGCCCAGACCTGCGATTTCACCTGCGGCCCGTGCTGCCTGATGATGGCGATGGCCAATTTCGACCGCACATTCGTACCCGACCCGGTGATGGAGGTCAGGCTGTGGCGCGAGGCGACGACGATCTTCATGATGTCGGGGCCGGGCGGCTGCGAGCCGTTCGGGCTGGCGGTGGCAGGGCATGAGGCCGGGCTTGGCGCCGAGATCTTCGTCTCGGCCGAGGGCGCCTTGTTCCTGCAGTCGGTGCGAACAGCCGAAAAGCGTCGGGTGATGGAGCTGGCCCAGGCCGACTTTCGCGCCCGCGCCGAGAAATACGCCATCCCCGTGACCTACCGTCCCTTCGCGCTCGACGACATCAGGGCCAGGCTCGCTCAGGGCAAGCTGGTGCTGGTGCTGATCTCGGGCTTCCTGATGTTCGGCAAGAAGGTGCCGCACTGGGTGCTGGCCATCGGCGACGATGGCGGCCACATCCTGATCCATGACCCGTGGATCGAGGACGAGCAGCGCGAGACGGCGTCGGACGCCGCCAATATTCCCGTTCCCTACGACATCTTCATGCGCATGGCGCAGTTCGGCCGCGACGGCCTGCGCGCCGCAATCACTCTCGGAAAGCCTTCGAAACGATGACCTGGGTCATTCTCACCGGCCGGCAAAGCGATCTCGACCAGGCGGCGACGCCGCACAAGATCATCACCAACCGCGACTATCTCGCCCACCCCTCGCTGTTTCGCGGCCAGCGGCCGAAGATCATCAACCTGTCCAACCGTTATACCTATCAGAGCCGGGGTTATTATGCCTCGCTGCTGGCCGGCTCGCGCGGCCACAAGGTGATCCCGACGGTCGAGACGATGATCGACCTGTCGGAACGCAAGCTCTATGAAAACGCGCTGCCCGAACTGGAGCTGGCGCTGAACAAGTGCCGCAAGGATCTCGGCGGCTCGTTTCCGGCCAAGGTGACGATCTTTTTCGGCATCGGCCCGTCCAAGGCCTGGGATCGCTTCAGCAGGCTGTTGTTCGACTGGTTCCGTGCGCCGGCGCTGGAGGTGGCGATCAAGGACGGCGAATGGGCCTCGATCCACAGAATAGGCTTTGCCGCACTCGGCCGGCTCGATGATGCCGACAAGAAGCGCTTCGTTGCGGCGCTGGAGACCTATACCAGCCGGGAGTGGCGCGACACCAAGGCGCGCACGCCGTCGCGCTACACCTTCGCCACGCTGATCGACCCCAACGAGCAGCTGCCGCCGTCGGAGATCGCCTCGCTGCGCCACTGGGCCCGCATCGCCGAAAAGATGGGCGTCGAGGTCGAGCCGATCACCAAGAAGGACCTGGCCAAGCTCGCCAATTACGACGCGCTCCTGATCCGCGAGACGACCTCGATCTCCAACCATACCTATCGCTTCGCCCGGCGGGCGCAGCAGGAGGGCATGCCTGTCATCGACGACCCGCTGTCGATGATCCGCTGCACCAACAAGGTCTATCTCAACGAGCTGATGACCTACAACAACGTGCCGGTGCCGCCGACTGTCATGATCGCCGGCGTCTCGGACCTGCAGCTCGCCGCCGACACGCTGGGCTTTCCCTTGGTGCTGAAGATACCGGACAGCTCGTTCTCTCGCGGCGTCAAGAAGGCGTCCAATTTCGACGAGCTGAAGGCGCTGGCAACCGCCTGGCTCGAGGATTCCGACCTGTTGATCGCACAGAAATTCATGCCGACGCACTATGACTGGCGTGTCGGCGTGCTCGGCGGCCAACCGCTGTTTGCCATCCACTATCTGATGGCCAAGAAGCACTGGCAGATCGTCAACCACGACCGCGCCGGCAAGCCCGACGAGGGCGGCATCAAGACGTTCACGCTGAAGCATGCGCCGGCGCATGTCATCGACACCGCCGTGCGTGCCGCGCGCTGCATCGGCGACGGGCTCTATGGCGTCGACCTCAAGGAGACCAAGGAGGGCGTCTTCGTCATCGAGGTCAACGACAATCCCAACCTCGACCACGGCGTCGAGGATTCTGGCGAAAAGGATGAGGTCTGGGTGCGCCTGACCCAATGGTTCCTCGACCGGCTGGAGCGCAACGGCAAGTAGCCTCGAAAAACATTATACCGAACGGTTGACTATTCGGATTTGCGGCCATATATTATACCTTATGGTTGAACATTCCGAACATCTTGACGCGGTCTTTCACGCGCTGTCCGATCCGACCCGCCGGGCGATGCTCCAGGGGCTGGCCAAGGGGCCGCGCAATGTCGGCGACCTCGCCGCACCCTTCGACATGACGCTTGCCGCCGCCTCCAAGCACATCAAGGTGCTGGAGAAGGCCGGGCTCGTGCGCCGCAGCGTGCAGGGGCGCACCCATGTCTGCAGCCTCGACGCCATGCCGATGCATGCCGGCGTCGAGTGGATGCGGCACTACGAGAAATTCTGGAACCAGCAGCTCGACGTCCTCGAAGCCCTGCTCGTCGCCGAGGACCAGGCCGCGGCGACCAAATCATCCGAATCCACTGAAGCGAAGAAGAAAGGGAAAAGGTCATGAATATCCATACTTCTTACGGCGTCGTCACCGAGCCCGGAACCGTGCGCATCGAGCGCCTGCTGCCGGGCCCGATCGAGCGCATCTGGAACTACCTCACCGACTCCGACAAGCGCAGCACCTGGCTTGCCGGCGGCCCGATGGAATTGCGAGCCGGCGGGCAGGTCGAGAACCTGTTCCGCAACTCCGAACTGACCCGCAACGACGATCCGCCGCCCGCCCATCTCGCCGCCTTTGCCGAACACCGGGTGCCGGGCGAGATCATCGCCTGCGAGCCGCCGCATCTTTTGGCCTATAGCTGGGGTGGGGCTGCGGAAGCCGGCGAAAGCTCCGAGGTGCGCTTCGAGCTTGAGCCGCGCAACGACAAGGTGCTGCTGACGGTCACCCATCGCCGGCTCACCGACCACGGCGCGATGCTCAATGTCGCCGCCGGCTGGCACACCCATCTCGGCATCCTGGCCGACAGGCTCGAGGGTCGCGAGCCCGACGGCTTCTGGCGCACCCACACAAGGCTTGTCGGTGAATATGCCGAGCGTATCGGCAGTGCGGGTGGAGCGTGACATGTCGCTCGTGAACCGCGTTGCGGTTGTCTACGGCGGCGGCGGTGCGATCGGCGGCGCCGCCGCCCGGGCCTTCGCCCGCGACGGGGCGCGTGTGTTCCTGGCCGGGCGGACGCGGGCCAAGATGGAGGCGGTGGCCGGCGACATCCGGGCGCTGGGCGGTGACGCCGACATCGCCGTCGTCGATGCGCTGGACGAGGATGCGGTCGAACGCCACGCCGACATGGTGGCGGCCAAAACAGGCGGCATCGACATCGCGCTCAATGCCATCGGCATATCCCATGCCCAGGGCACGCCGCTGGCGGAGCTGTCCTATGCCGATTTCGAGCTGCCTGTCGCAGCCTACACCAGGACCAACTTCCTGACCGCCAAAGCGGTGGCGCGGCACTTCAGGGGCAAGGGCGTGATCCTGACCCTGTCGACACCGGGCGCGCGGCTGTCGGGCGCAGGCTTTCTCGGCAATGGCGTGGCAAGTGCGGCGGTGGAGGCGTTTTCGCGCATCCTTGCCGGCGAGCTCGGGGCGCAGGGCATCAGGGTGATCTGCCTCCGGCCCGACGCCATCCCGGAAGCGATTGACGTTTCGCATGTCCGCGCGGCCTTCGAGGGTTTTGCGCAGCGCGCGGGCATGTCGGTCGACGCCATGCTCGCTGCCCGCGCCGCCAGCGGGCCGTTGCTCAGGCGCTTTCCGACACTGGCCGAGATCGGCGATTTCGCCGCCTTCGCCGCATCCGACCGCGCCGGCGCGATGACCGGGGCGATCGCCAATCTGAGCTGCGGCACGCTGGTCGACTGACTGCTTGCCAAGTCCCGTGCCCCCTGATCTTCTCCCACGGAGAGTTGGGGGCACGGACAAAAGATGCTTTTCTTTGTCATCGAGGATTTTCGCGGGCGCGACCCGAAGGCGATTTACCGCCGCTTCCGCGACAAGGGGCGGCTGGCGCCCGAAGGCTTCATCGTTCACCACAGCTGGATCGCCGCCGACATGAGCCGTTGCTTCATGCTGGTGGAGGCCGAAAACGTGACGTTGTTGCAGCGCTGGGTCGTCGAATGGGCCGACCTTGTCGGCTTCGAGATCGTGCCGGTGGCATCGAGCAAGGACACCGTCGCGGGGCTGGCGCCGCATCTCTGAGCCGCCTCGCTCGAAGCAGGTGTGGGAAGCATCGTTCTACCCGCTTGACGCGAACCCCTGCTGCCATGAATGCTGCCGCAATCAGCAGAGGAAACAGGCATGGCATTGAGCGGTGCAAGCAACGACTACCAGCGCAAGCGGCAGCAGGGCGAGAGCGCCAGGGTCGAGTTCGTCGAGCTGTTTTTCGACCTCGTCTTTGTCTTTGCGGTGACGCAGCTGTCGCATTTCCTGCTCAAGCATCTGTCGGTGCAGGGTGCGCTCGAGGGACTGCTGATGCTGGTCGCCGTCTGGTGGGTGTGGAACTACACCGCCTGGGTGACCAACTGGCTCGACCCGCGCAAGGCGCCGGTGCGCGGCATGCTGTTTGCCCTGATGCTGGCCGGGCTGATGCTGTCGACCTCGATCCCCGAGGCGTTCGAGGGGCGTGGCCTGCAATTCGCGCTCGCTTATGTCGTCATGCAGGTCGGGCGCACGCTGTTCGTGATCTGGGCGCTGAAGAACCATAACCGCGACAACTACCTCAATTTCGTCCGCATCGGACTTTGGCTCACATTGTCGGGCGTGTTCTGGATTGCGGGCGGCCTGGCCGAGCCCGAGAACCGCTTCGCGCTGTGGGCAGTGGCCCTGCTGATCGAACTGGTGTCGCCGGCGCTCGGCTTCTGGACTCCCTGGCATGGCGCTTCCTCGACCACCGGCTGGGACGTCGAGGGCGGCCACATGGCCGAGCGCTCGGCGCTGTTCATCATCATAGCATTGGGCGAATCGATCCTGGTCTCCGGCGTGACCTTTGCCGAGCTCGAACTGAACTGGGTCAACCTGGCGGCATTCCTGACCACCTTCTTCGCCTCGGTGGCGATGTGGCTTGTCTATTTCAACGTCGGGCAGGAACTCGCCCACCACAAGATCGCCTCGGCCGCCGACACCGGCCAGATCGCCCGTGTCGCCTACACCTACATCCCGGTCATCCTGGTCGCCGGCATCATCGTCGTGGCGGTGTCGGACGAGCTGGTGCTTGCCCATCCGCTCGGCCATGCCGAGCCGGCGCTGATCTGGACGGCGATCGGCGGCTCGGCGCTCTATCTCGCCGGCAACCTGCTGTTCAAATTCTACGTCGTCGGCCGCGCGCCGCTGTCGCATGTCATCGGCATCGCCATCCTTGCGGCCATGGTGCCCTTTGCCAGCCACATGTCGCCGCTGGCGATCGGGGCGGCGACCACTGTCGTGATGGTGCTGGTCGCCGTGCTCGAACTCAGGGGGCAGCCGGCTCACATTGACCATCACGCGGACTAGAAGCCTGGATCGAGGCTAGCCGCGCAAGCCTTGGGCGATGAGCAGCACGCCGCCGACGACAACGACCGCGTCGAGGATGGCAATATGGGCCCGGTTGGTGAGGCCGGATGCGAGCCGCTTGGCGATGAAGGCGCCCGGTGTGGCGCACAGGCCGATGAGCAGGGCCATCACCACCGACGACAGCGGCAGGAAGCCGGTGGTCTGGAAGACCATTGCCTTGGCGAGGCCAAGCGCCATCGAAATGCCGGCGTCGGATGCAATCACCGCCCTGCCGCCAAGGCCGGCGGCCAGCAGGATGGTGATGAGGACGACGCCGGCCCCCGATGTGCCGCCGGCAAGCAGGCCGTAGCCCAGCCCGGCGGCACGCAGGCCGCCGCCGCGGAGATTGCCGCGGGCGCACAACAACAAATGCCTGACCGGCACCAGTATGATCAGCATCGCTCCGATGAGCAGGGTGATAGCAGGACCTGAAAGCAGCGTGTAGCCGTAGGCGCCGGCAAGACAGGCAGGCAAGGCGAAAGCGCCGACGATAACGGCCGTGCGGCGGTCGAACTCGGTGTGGAAGGCGGCCAGTCTGCTGCCGTTCGTCATCAGCGCCGAGACGCTGATGATCGGCACCACCGCCTCGGGCCCGACAATCGGCAGCAGGACCGGCGGCAGCAGCAGGCCGGTTCCATAGCCGGTGATGCCGCCAAGAGTGGCAGCGCAGAACGACACCACTGCCACCAGCAGATATTGCCACAGCGCTACGTCACCAAGGGTCACGACTCAGCCCCGCCCGATAGGAGTTGCCTAGCCGTTCTCAAGCAGTCGCGGCCTGCCGGCAAGGCTGCACTTGACGAACTGGTGCCTTGGGAACCCATTCCCTGGCTTCTGGATCGCAACGATGCCTGGTGTACTATCCCCGCGAGATTTCGCTCCGGGACGTTACGACATGATCCTCATCGGCCAGTATGACAGCCCTTTCGTCCGCCGCGTCGGCATCGCTCTCAGGCTCTACGGCATCCCGTTCCGGCATGAGACATGGTCGGCCTTCGGCGACGCCGACAAGATCCGTGCCTACAACCCGCTGACCCGGGTGCCGACGCTGGTGCTCGACGATGACGAGGTGCTGATCGACAGCCACATGATGCTCGACTATCTCGACCACCTTGCGCCTTCAGGCGAGGCGATGTTCCCCCAGGCCGAGCCGGCCCGGCACCAGGCGCTGAAGATCGCGACGCTGGCCACCGGCGTCGGCGAGAAGGCGGTCAGCCTGTTCTACGAGAAGCGGCTGCACACCCACGTCTCGGAGGTCTGGGTCGAACGCTGCCGCACGCAGATCGCCTCGGTGCTCAAGGTTCTGGAGGCCGAGCGCGCCAAACGCGGCAGCGCCTGTTGGTTCGGCGACCGCATCGGCCATGCCGACATTGCCGTTGTCTGTGTCCTGCGCTTCATCAACGACGCCCATCAGGGCCTGCTCGACATGGCCGAATTCCCGGCACTCGCCGCCGATGCGGCACGGCTCGAGGCTATGCCGGTGTTCAAGGAGATCAGCCAGGAATTCATCCCGCCGGCCTGAGGATTTCCGACGGATGATGTGGCCCGAAAGTGTCACATGCTCGGGATCAGGCTCAGCCGACGCGCAGCTTCTCGATCGCGGCAAAGCGCTTGAGGAAGGCCTCCTGCACCCGTCTGGCCGGCTGCGGCGCAAGGTCGAGCCCGTCGGCGGTGATGCCGCGCGGGCGGCCGAAGAACTCGGTCGCCTCGGTGACCGAAAAGCCGGCAAGCACTGTCGCCTCGAAATAGGCCGATATCTGGTCGGCGCGCTTGATGTCTTTCTTCAGCCCCTGGCCGATCTCGGCCGGCAGGCCGACGCGCAGATGGATGGCGTGCTGCAGCCGCTCCTCGCAGGACTTGTAGCCGCCGCCGACGACCGACTTGAACGGCGAGATCATGTCGCCGATGACATATTCCGGCCCGTCATGCAGCAGTGCTGCCAGCAGCGCCTCGGGTCCTGCATCAGGCACGATCCGGCGGAAGATCTGCTCGACCAGCAGCGAGTGCTGCGCCACCGAAAAGGCGTGGTCGCCCGAGGTCTGGCCGTTCCAGCGCGCGACACGCGCCAGGCCATGGGCGATATCTGATATTTCGACGTCGAGCGGCGAGGGGTCGAGCAGGTCGAGGCGGCGGCCCGACAGCATGCGCTGCCAGGCACGCGGCGGGGCGCCGGGACGGTCGGCCATGGCTCAGGCGTCTTCCGCACTGGTGGCTTCGGGATAGGTGAAGCTGGCCCAGGCAGGAATGGCGAGCGCTACGGTGACGTCGCCGGCGGTGATGGCGCTGCCGGCGTCGAGCGCTGCCTTGACCCTGTCGATGCGGGCGATGGCGAGGCCGTTCGAGCCGTCGACGGAGCCGAGCGTGCCCAGAACCTTGCCGTCGGCCTTGAGTTCGGTGCCCGGCGCCGGCAGGCCTGAAGCAGCCGAGACGAGCAGCACGCGGCGGCGGGCGGTGCCGCGATGTTGCATGCGCGACACGACCTCCTGGCCGATGAAACAGCCTTTCTTGAAACCGATGCCGCCCATCTGGTCGAGCAGAACGTCATGCGGGAAGGCGTCGGAGAGCGCGTAGTCGGGGCCGCTTTCGGCGACGCCATTGTCGATGCGGAATGCGTGCCAGTCGGCCTCGGAGGCGCTAGGCGTGGGGGCGGTGCCGTAATGGCGGAACACAGGCTGCTGGAAGCGGCTGTCGCGGACAGTTGAATCAGAGTGCGAGATAGCTGAATCATCTTGCCACGTAACCGCGATATGTGGCTGATCCTGCTTGGAAATATCGGCCTTGGCGCGCAGCCGGTAGAGCATCAGGCGGCGGACGAAATCATCCGCAATGTCGGCCCGGCATTCCAGCCTGAGCGTATTGTCTGTGCTGCGCGAGACCAGGAAATCGAACATGATCTTGCCTTGCGGGGCGAGCAGCGCGCCGGGCCTGGCTTCACTTTTGCCGAGCGCATCGAGGTCGAGCGTCAGGATGTTCTGCAGAAAATGCTCGGCATCGGGGCCGGAAACATCGATGATGGCGCGGTCGGCGAGGATGGCTGTCGGCATGGACCTGATCTTGCATTTCGGAGAGCCATTACGTAAGCCGCAGGCAATTCCCAGACAAGGGCACGCGCGACATGGCTACCACCTTCGATCTCATCCTCAAGGGCGGCACGGTCGTCAATCATGACGGCAGCGGCGTCCGCGACGTCGGCGTCACCAATGGCAGGATCGCCGCCATCGGCGATCTCGGCCGCGCTTCGGCCGGCGAGACCATCGACTGCACCGGCCTGCACATCCTGCCCGGCGTCGTCGACAGCCAGGTGCATTTCCGCGAGCCGGGGCTGGAGCACAAGGAAGACCTGGAGAGTGGTTCGCGCGCGGCCGTTCTCGGCGGCGTCACCACCGTCTTCGAGATGCCCAACACCAACCCGCTGACGACGAGCGAAGCGACGCTGGCCGACAAGGTCAGCCGGGCGACCGCGCGCATGCATTGCGACTTCGCCTTCTGGGTCGGCGGCACGCGTGACAACGCCGGCGACGTCGCCGAGCTGGAGCGTCTGCCGGGCGCTGCCGGCATCAAGGTGTTCATGGGCTCGTCGACCGGCGACCTTCTGGTCGAGGACGACGAGGGTGTCGCCTCGATCCTGCGCAACACCCGCCGCCGTGCTGCCTTCCACTCGGAAGACGAGTTCCGCCTGCGCGAGCGCCAGAACCTGCGCGTCGAAAACGACCCGTCCTCGCACCCGATCTGGCGCGACGAGATCGCAGCACTTCAGTGCACCGAGCGGCTGGTACGCATCGCCCGGCAAGAGCGCGCCCGCATCCACGTGCTGCACATCTCGACGGCGGAGGAAATCACCTTCCTCGAACAGCACAAGGACGTCGCCACCTGCGAGGCGACGCCGCATCACCTGACCATGAGCGCGGACGACTATGCCCGTCTCGGCACGCTGTTGCAGATGAACCCGCCGGTACGCGCAGCACGTCACCGCGACGGCATCTGGCACGGTATTTCGCAAGGTATCGTCGACGTGCTCGGCTCCGACCACGCGCCGCACACGCTGACTGAGAAGGCCAAGCCTTACCCGGCCTCGCCCTCGGGCATGACCGGCGTGCAGACGCTGGTGCCGATCATGCTCGACCACGTCAATGCGGGCCGGCTGACGCTGGAGCGCTTCGTCGACCTTGCGAGCCACGGCCCCAACCGCATCTTCGGCATGGCCCGCAAGGGCCGCATCGCCGCCGGCTACGACGCCGACTTCACCGTCGTCGACATGAAGCGCAAGCAGACCATCACCAACGCCCAGGCCGGCTCCAAGGCGGGCTGGACGCCTTATGACGGCAAGCCGGTCACCGGCTGGCCGGTCGGCACCATCGTCCGCGGCATCCGCGTCATGTGGGAAGCCGAGATCACCACGCCGTCGCAGGGCAGGGCGGTGGAGTTTTCGGAAGCCGTGGTGAAGTAGTCTTTCCTCCCGCCGTTCGTGGGCGAGATCGGACTGCAGCTCTGGCTATGGAGGTCGCCGCGGTTACGCGACCCCAAGGCCCGACAATCCTGCCATCCGCAAGCCGCCTCTCCAATTCGTCATCCCAGAGGCTTGCCCGACGATCCATGCCGTGAAGGTGAGGAATGCGGAGAGGGCGGAAGAAAGAGCACCTGTTTGCTCGCTTGAACACAGTTGCCATGCCGTTGCTAGAAGATCGACTGGTGCGAAAGCCCTGTGAAAGCGGAGCCGGCGATCGGGAGTGCCCTCCACATTTGCCGGCCGTCAGCGCTGCCTCTCATCCGGCCCTTCGGCCACCCTCTCCCCGTGAACGGGGCGAAGGATGAGGCTCAATCCCCCGCGACGAAAAACGCCCAGCGGCCTTCGGGGGTGATGCCGAGGCGATAGAAGACGTAGGCGCCATATTGCTTCATGTCTTCGTAGTCGCCGGCGGTGACGATCTTGAACAGCTCGACCTTCTGGCGCGGATCGAGCTTGTCGAGCGGGATGCCGAAGAAATAGGGCCAGACATAGAGGTCTTCGTCGGTGCCTTCGCCCAAATGGACGTAGCCGGCGTTCAGCACCTCTTCCATGATGGCGAGGATTTCCTGGCCTTCGCCGTCGCCTGATAGCCCCTTGATGAAGGCGATCGGATCGCCCTCGATGTCGCCGAACGACAATTGCGGCATCGCTTCGCCCTGGCCGACCAGCGGCCGCAGCTTTTCGATGTCGCCGGTCTTGGCGGCCTCGACCAAGAGGCTGCGCATCCGCGCCACCGGCTCGGGCAGGCGGCTGAGATCGTAGACGATTTCGGGCAGCGGGCCTTCCGGATCGAGATTGGGCGCGGCGGGACCGGTGGCGCCGCCCGGTTCGGTGGGCGTGGCATCCGGTTCGGCCGGCTGGTCGTCGGCCGGTTGCTCGGAAGGTGCTTCGGTGCCTGCAGGTGCTTCGGTCCCTTGAGGTGTCGTGGTCGCCGGCGTCTGGATCGGGTCGGGCATCGGCACCGACTTTTCCGGGGTCGCACTCTCGTCAGCGGCCGGCTTGGGCGGCATGACGGGGGCGGGGATTTCCTCGCGCTTGATTTCGGACAGCGCAAACGCCGTCGAGGCGTGGAGCGGCAGGACGAGCGAGGCGGCAAGGCCGAGAACGGCAAGTCGCAATGCGCCGCGGGGCGCAGTTTCAGTCTTTGGCCGCATCAGATCCCTGGCTCCGGTATTCCCGAGCGTTTGCCCCCTCTCGGGCCGACGCTGCAACGCTTTCAATCGCATGACCCCGCCCGGAATCATGTTCCGACAATGCGTGGTTACGCCCTCAATGTGCCAGCATGATGCCGAAACCGTGTCGGCTAGTCAAAGAAGTGGGGCGGCACTCAATGCCGCAGGCGCACCGGCTCGAAGTCGCCGGCTTCCACCCTGGCGCGCATGCGATCGAGCATGGCAAGTGCTGCGCGTTCGCCATTGGCGGCGACGATCTCGGCAAAAGCCGTGGCAAGGGCTGCTTCGGCGATGATCTCGGGCTCGATGCCGGCGGACAGGCCTTCGGCCCACGCCTCATTGTGGCTCTCGACAGCGGTCAGGCGCTTTTCTTCCCGAACCAGGGCGTCGATGTCGCTTACGCTTTGTTCCATTGCGGTCTTTCACCCTGCCCAGCGACCCGATGATTCGGATCAACTTGAGCTATCCCTTTAATGTCCCGTTAAGACACCTAGCACAATCGCCCGTTCGTGTACGGCAAGCAATGCCGGGAGAGTAAATAGCCTGTTAATTACCGAAGCGGGAGGCGATGTCGCGGCTCAAAGCCTCACCTTCCTTCATGTAGCGGCTGATCGCTTCGGTCGCCGACGGCGTGCAGGCGGTGTAGGTACCGTCGAAGGAGCGGTAGCCGCGGTTGAAGGAGGCGATGAAGCGGGCGCGGCGCTCGGGCGAGGGGTTCTCGGCCTGCAGCAGCTTTTCCATCTCGCCGCGCCACTGGCTGCCCTTTTCGCCGCACAGATTGCGCAGGAAATGCAGCGAGCCGAGAACCTCGGCAAGGCGCATCAGGCCCGGCTCGAACGGCGCTTCGACGGCGCGCACCGGTGCTGCGAACGCAGTGGTCGCGGCAAGCGTGATAGCCATGATGTAGGTCGAAGCGCGCATCATAAGCTTTTGTGGCGAAACAATTTGTCCCCGGCAAGGCCGCTGAGGCCTCTATCCCTTTCGCTTTTCGTCGAAAAGCGGAAACCCTCGATCTTCGCCTTGCGAAATCCTTTGGGAAAGGCGCTGCACGGTTTTTCCTGGAATTGCGCTATGCCGGCAGTGCGACCGCACCGCCGAGCAGTTCGAGCACGATTTCGAGCGTCGAATCGGTCAGCGGCAGGCGTTCGATCTCGGCGAGGTCGAAATAGGCGGCCTCGTCGGCATCGTCGGCGGCAACCGGCTCGCCTTCGAGGTGGCGGGCGCCGAAGACGGTGAGCAGGTAGACCGAGCCGCTGTCGTTGCGGCTGTCGATGAGCAGCTCGCGCAGGCGGACGAGGTCGCCGACCGCAATGCCCGTTTCCTCCATCAGCTCGCGGCGGGCGGCCTCTTCCAGCGCCTCGCCTTGTTCGACACGTCCGCCGGGGAAGGCGTAGAGCCCTTTCGACGGCGCGCGGCCGCGGCGCACCAGCATGACCGAGCGGTCGCGCAGGACGGCGACGGAGACGGCAGGAATGATGGTCGCGTCGATCATGCGTTTTGCCCAGAGGTAATGCGTTCCATTGTGGAACAGTCGGTCACATCCGCTTTAGCGGTTGCGGCGGCTGCGATCCATCGCCACTTTCAGGCGATGAACCGGAACCTGACCTAGGGCAAGAACCCAGCCTAAGCTCACCGGCCGGTCACCTTGGTATCGATGCGCATATCGACTGATCGTCATGGCGCCGCGTGGTTTGACGAGCATCTTAATTGGCATGCCGAGATTGGAAAGCCGATTGATCCGGGACGTGCCGTCATATCGAGTGACACGCGACGGCAATCACGGAAACACTGCAACGATTAGAGACGCAACATGTCACAACAACATGTGTTGCATTCAATCGACGAACGTAGCACCTTCGTACATGCGCGGTTATGAAGCGTTGATTTGCGCTATCGTTCGGAGGAACCTGCAAGTGCTAGGTCCGTTGAGTCTGAGCGTGGTGACAGCAGCAGCGCTTAACGAATTCGCAATCGTGCGACGCGAGACTGGTTTTAAATAGAGGAAAAGGCGCTGTCGTAGAACGCTATACGATAGCGCGTTTTCATTGGCACATAGGGGAGATATGGTAATGGCAAAGTCCAGTGCTGTAATGTCATCTGGCAGGAAGACTGCAGCTGCCGCAGAGACCGACAAGAACCCCGTGTACAAGACTGTAGTGCGCGAATTGCGCACTCTGCAAACGGCTGTCGAGAGCCCAAGCGGAACTTGGACGTTGCTGAAGGACCGTTCGGCAGTTAATGGTAGGTTCGTCGAAAAGCTAAAATGACGACCGGGGGGTCATGCGTCCGCTTTACTCTGAGTCCGATTATGGACGCTTGCTTGATACCCAAAATGCAGAAAAATATCGTGATGAATGGCGACGTGACTATGCACGTTTAATACATAGCGCAGGCTTTCGGCGGTTGCAGGGCAAAACTCAGGTATTCCCTGGTCATGAAGGCGATTTTTTCCGAAACAGGCTGACGCATTCGTTAGAAGTCGCCCAGATTGCAAAGAGTATTGCGATCAGGCTTAACGCTACGCATAAACTGTTTCGTAGTAAGAGCCAAAAAATCGCGCCTGATCTCGTGGAGTTCGCCGGACTGGCGCATGATCTTGGGCATCCACCATTCGGTCACAATGGTGAGGAGGCGCTGGATGAGTGCATGCGGGAGCATAACGGCGGCTTTGAAGGCAACGCCCAGACCCTTCGAATCCTATCGCGGCTTGAGAAGAAGGTTACCCTAAATTCTGACCTGCGTGCCTTTAGCGAAGAAATAGACCAGCGCTGCGGGCTCAATCTCACGTACCGATCCTTGGCTTCCATCCTGAAGTACGACTCGCCGATACCTATACGGTGTGCAGATCGGGCTGAGGACAGGCAGAACAATGTTGCCAAAGGGTACTATGAAGCCGACAGCGAATTGGTCGGAAAAATCAAGGAAAAGATAGTCGGAGAAGCGTTCACTGGAAAATTTAAAACGGTTGAATGTTCGATAATGGATATCGCAGACGACATTGCGTATTCGACGTATGATCTTGAAGATGTGTTCAAGAGTGGATTCTTGAGTCCTTTGGAGTTGTTTGCGCTTGATGACTCGATTTACGAATCTGTTGTAAAAACAATTAACAAGAGACTTTCAAATCAATATCCTGAAATTAAGATGTCAATTGGAGTGAAGGATGTTCATGAAATTCTGCATGACGTCTTCTCGGATTTGTTTACGTTTGGAACGGAGCAGATAAAGATACTGAAGAGCCGTACTTCATCCAACGAATATAAGAAAATGTACTTTTCTGTTGACGCTCAGCAGAGGTCTCGTCGCTACGCGGAAGACGGCTATTCGAGGACTGCCTTTACATCAAATCTCGTGCAAGCATTTATTCAAGGTGTCGAGGTAAAGGAAAACGGCGAGTATCCACAACTTCACAATGTTCGTTTGGAAGTTCGCACATTTATCGTTGTTGAAGTTCTTAAAAACATAACATATGAGGCCGTCATTAGAGCTCCTGCCTTGCAGGTGGTGGAATATAGAGGAAAAGACATCGTTAAGAAAATATTTGGAGCGATAAATGAGAAGGGCGGCGACCGGTTGCTTCCAAAGGATTTTAGGGAAGTATATAGGAATGGGGACGAGCTAAATAGATGCCGGACAATATGTGATTTTATTGCCGGAATGACTGACCGATACGCAATTGAGTTCTACAGTCGGTTGTTTGGCGCAAATGGCATGACAATGCACAAACCATTGTGAAGTAGCCTTCGGGGGTAATAGGTGGGATTCCGGTTCTTCTCGTCGAACTTCTCCGTCTTCTTCTGCTGAGGCCTTGGCGAGTTTTGCTTTCCGCTTTTGCAATGGCGACTGGCCGGTTCTCCTGCAGGTGGCTGCACGCTTCGAAGCTTCCTTCCGGCGCCGCAGCTCTCTTTCTGGGGCCAGTTTATCGTTGCTCTTGCTGCGCACGTTGCCATTCGGCCTGTGCCCTGTCCAGGAGATCGCTAATCCATTTGGTTGGCTGGTAAGCGGAAGCGTGTCCATCGAAGATCGAAATACGCAACTTGTGGCGCATCGCCTCAAGTGAGGCGAGGGTGTTAGATGGTTGCGTCGATCATGCGTTTTGCCCAGGGGTCATGCGTTCCATTGTGGAACAGCCGATCCTATCCGCTTTAGCGGTTGCGGCCGGCGCGATCCATCGCCACTTTCAGGCGATGAACCGGAACCTGACCTGATGTGCGGACGCATTGCGGTATTGGCGTCGCCCGACGCAACCTCCGCCTTTCTCGGGCTGGACGATCTCGAGAGCTTTCCGCCGCGCTACAATGTGGCGCCGACCCAGCCGATCCTGGTGGTGACGGCAGGGCCGCAGCGGCCGCCGGGCTCGAATCGCTCAGACCGCATGGCGCTTCTGGCGCGCTGGGGGCTGATCCCGGCCTGGACAAAGAACCCGGCCGACATGCCGCTGTTGATCAATGCGCGTTCCGAAACGGCGATCGAAAAGGCGTCGTTCAAGACCGCGATGCGCCACAGGCGGGCGCTGATCCCTGTCTCGGGTTTCTATGAGTGGAAAAAGCTGCCTGGCAACCGGCGCCAGCCCTACTGGCTGAGACCGCGCAAGGGCGGGCTGGTAGCGCTGGCCGGGCTGATGGAGACGTGGAGCGAGCCGGGCGGCTCGGAGATCGACACCGCGGCGATCCTGACCACCGGCGCCAGCGCCGACATCATGCATATCCACGACCGCATGCCTGTGGTGATCCAGCCGGAGGATTTTGCCCGCTGGCTCGACTGCCGCACCCAGGAGCCGCGCGATGTCGTCCATCTGATGCGGCCGGCGCAGCCCGATTTCTTCGAGCAGATCCCGGTGTCGGAACTGGTCAACAAGGTCGCCAATACAGGGCCGGAGATCCAGCGCCGCGTCGAGCCGCTGCCTGAAGCAGCACCTGAGCGGGCGGCGAAGCCGAAGCCGGAGAAACAAAAGCCTGACGACGGCCAGATGACGCTGTTCTGATTGCAGCAGAACCGCGCGCTGCTGGGCGCTCTGGCATCATCAATCCCTGCATCCTGCCTGCCGGAAATCGATTTTGATTTTCCGGGCGGTGCATTAGAAGAGCGGCGTGTCCACGCCCATTCTCTCCGCCGCCATCTCCGGATTCCTGCTTGGTGCCTCGCTGATCATCGCCATCGGCGCGCAGAACGCGTTCATCCTGCGCCAGGGGCTGCTGCGCCAGCATGTCTTCATCCTCAGCCTGATCTGTGCGGCCTCGGATGCGTTGCTGATCGGCCTCGGCGTCGCCGGGCTCGGCACGCTGATTTCGCAGTCGCCGCGCCTGATATCGGTGGTGACGGTCGGTGGCGCGCTGTTCCTGTTTGCTTATGCGATCATTGCCTTCCGCCGCGCCATGAAGCCTGCTGCGATGCAGGCGGCAAAATCGGTCGGGACGAAGCTCTGGCCGGCGGTCGCCGCCTGTCTCGCCTTCACCTTCCTCAACCCGCATGTCTATCTCGACACGGTGGTGCTGCTGGGCAGCCTGTCGGCAGCCCATGAAGGACAGGCGCGCCTTGCCTATGGCATCGGCGCTGCATCCGCATCGTTCGTCTGGTTTTTCGGGCTCGGCTATGGCGCCCGGCTGCTGGAGCCGGTCTTTGCCCGGCCTGCCGCGTGGCGCGTGCTCGATGTGCTGATCGGCCTGGTGATGGCGGCGATCGGCCTCAGCCTGTTAGGCAGCCTTGTTTAGCTTGGGCGCCGTCTTGTCTTTCTTCGGCGCGCAGATCAGCGCGGCAAGAATTGCTGCGGGGCCGATGGCCCGGTAGTGCTTGGTCAGTTCGGCGTACTGGTGACGCGCTCGGTCCTGGTCGGATTGTTTTCGTTTCATCGGTCTCTTCCCTTAAGTCAGCTCTGTCGAGAGCGGCTGCATTTGCTTACGGATTCGGTCGAATTCGTGGCAGTGCGGCGCCTTTTATCCGGGCGATGTTTCATTACGGTGCCGGGATGTTTAACAAAGTGTTTCAGTACTGCTTCCGTTCCGGTCCGGGCGGTAAAGTTTCGTGTCGCTGCGTCTTGACGGCAACAGCCCGCTGAGGCGATAAAGCCCGCGATGAAAACGTCTTTCGCCATTTCCGGCATTTGTTTTATTGGCTAGCGTTCGCGCTGGTCAGGACGTTTTCGCCTCATCTTCACACGAGACAGGTTGAACGCCCGGGCCAGCAGGCCACGGCGCCGCGCGTCCTTACGGGCACGCAAAGGACGCCGTGAAACTGAAGGCACGGCGCCGCGCGTCCGTTTGGACACGCAAAGGACGCCGTGAAACTGAAGGCACGGCGCCGCGCGTCCGTTTGGACGCGCAAAGGACGCCGTGAAACTGAATTTGCGTGCATGATCCTTGGCGAAAATCGGAGATTTTCGGGGTTACGCACACGGGGAGAACCATGTCTGACGCATTCAAGGGCCTGCGCCTTACCAACACGCTGACGCGCACGAAGGAGGACTTCGTGCCGATCGATCCTGCTAACGTCAGGATGTATGTCTGCGGCCCCACCGTCTACGACTTCGCCCATATCGGCAATGCGCGCCCGGCGATCGTCTTCGACGTGCTGTTCCGCCTGCTGCGCCATGTCTATGGCGAAGACCATGTCACCTATGTGCGCAACCTCACTGACCTCGACGACAAGATCAACGCCCGCGCCTTGCGTGACTTCCCCAACCTGCCGCTCAACGAGGCGATCAGGCGGGTGACCGAAAAGACCGCCAACCAGTACCAGGCCGACGTCAAGGCGCTGGGTTGCCTCGAGCCTTCAGTCGAGCCCAGGGCAACCGAGTTCGTGCTCGCGCGGGCGGACGGCAAGACGGACATGGTCTCGTTGATTCAACGCCTTATCGAACGCGGCCATGCCTATGAAGCGCAAGGCGAAGTGCTGTTCGACACCGGCTCGATGGAAGATTATGGCCAGCTGTCGAAGCGCAATCTCGACGAGCAGCAGGCCGGCGCCCGCGTCGAGGTCGAGGCGCACAAGAAGAACCCCGGCGACTTCGTCCTGTGGAAGTCTTCGTCGCCGGAGGAGCCGGGCTGGGACAGTCCCTGGGGCCGCGGCCGCCCGGGCTGGCACATCGAGTGCTCGGCCATGGCGTCCGCCTATCTCGGCGAGGTCTTCGACATCCATGGCGGCGGGCTCGACCTGATCTTCCCGCACCACGAGAACGAGATCGCCCAGTCGCGCTGCGCCCATGGCACCGAGGTGATGGCCAATTACTGGATGCACAACGGCTTCCTGCAGGTCGAGGGCCAGAAGATGTCCAAGAGCCTGGGCAACTTCTATTCGATCCACGAGCTGCTCGCGACGGAGAATTTCGGCGGCCGCAAATGGCCGGGCGAGGTGCTCAGGCTGGCGATGCTGATGACGCATTACCGCGAGCCGATCGACTTCTCGCTGCGCAAGCTGGAAGAGGCCGAGAACACATTGCGCAAATGGAAGCGCGCGGCCGACAGCGCTGGCGAGGCCGAGGCCGCGGTGCCGGCGGCACTGATTGCGGCGCTCAGCGACGACCTTGCCACGTCGAGCGTGTTCCAGGGCCTGTCGCAGCTGGCCGGCGAAGCGGCCGGCAATGTCCAAGCCGCGGCCGAACTCAAGGCAGCGCTGCTGTTCCTCGGCTTCGGGCTCGACGCGGCCGCGGTCGACGAGGCGGCGGTCGCGGTTACCATCGCGCGGCGGCTGGAGCTGATCAACGCCAAGAACTGGGCCGAAGCCGATCGCATCCGCGACGAATTGCTGGCCCAGGGCGTGCAGTTGAAGGACGGCAAGGACGCGGTCACGGGTGAGCGCGTGACGACGTGGGAAGTGAAGCGGTGATGATGGCGGGGCAGGATAGGGCGGGGCTGCATGCGCCCTTCTGCCTTGCCGGGCAGACTGCGCTGGTCTTGGCGGAGAGGGTTGCGGGACTGCACCCCCCTCTGTCCTGCCGGACATCTCCCCCGCAAGGGGGGAGATTGGCAGCGGCGCGCACACCGTCCCGTCTGCAACGTCGGCGATTGGCAGCGGCGCGCGCACCGTCCTTTCTGCAACGTCTGCGATTGGCGAAGGTCGACGTGACGGCTGATCTCCCCCCTTGCGGGGGAGATGTCCGGCAGGACAGAGGGGGGTGTGACAGAGCGCAGCTCCTGATCTTGCGGCGCGGGGCGCAGGACAGAGGGGGGTGTGACAGAGCGCAACTCTTGATCTTGCAGCGCGGGGCGCAGGACAGAGGGGGGTGTGACAGAGCACTACTTCTGACCTTGCGGCGCAAGGCGAGGACCTGACCATGGGCCACGACCTCGTCCCCCGGCGTCAGCGCAAGAATGCCAAGGCCATGCGTCATGTCATGACCGAGGCCGAGCTGAAGCTGTGGAACGAGTTGCGTGCGCACCGGCTGATGGGGTTGGGTTTCAGGCGGCAGGTGCCAATCGGGCCATACATCGTCGACTTCGCCTGTTCGTCGCATCGCCTGATCGTCGAGGTCGACGGCAGCCAGCATGCGCGGGCCGAGCAAGCCGAACATGATGCGGCAAGGACCGCGTTTCTTCAGGCCAACGGCTGGACCATTCTCCGCTTCTGGAACGATGACGTTGTTCGCGATATGGATCACGTCTGCCAGAACATTGTGATCTCGGCCGGGATGGCCGTCCGCATGACGGAGGAGTTCGTGCAATGATCGACCATACGGGAATTTCAGTCGCCGATTTCGATGCCGCACAGGCGTTTTACGACAAGGCGTTCGCGCCGCTGGGGGCACAGCTTCTGATGATGGTGCCGGGCGAATATACCGGCGGGGTCAAGGTCGGCGGTTATGGCCGCGAGCGGCCGGTGTTCTGGCTGCACGAGGCGCCGGCAGGGCCGGGGCGGCATTATGCGTTCACCGCGCGCAGCCGGGCCGAGGTCGATGCGTTTTATGCCGCCGCCATCGCCGCCGGCGGACGGGACAATGGCGGGCCGGGGCCGAGGCCGCATTACCATCCAGACTATTACGCCGCCTTTGTCTTCGATCCCGACGGCAACAACATCGAGGCGGTGTGCCATGTCCCAGCGTGAGGGTTTGACGCGATGAGCCTCGACAACAGGCCGCATTATTCCGGCGGGTGCCAGTGTGGCGCCGTGCGTTTCCATGTCGACGGCAAGCTCGGCGGCGCCTCGGTCTGCCATTGCCGCATGTGCCAGAAGGCGTTCGGCAATTTTTATGCGCCGCTGGTTTCGGTGCATCGGGATTCCAGGCTTGTCTGGACACGCGGCGAGCCGAAGAAATTCCGCTCGTCGAATTTCGGCCTGCGCGGCTTCTGCGGCGACTGCGGCACGCCGCTGACCTATGAGGCACCCGACGGCGTGGCGCTGGCGATCGCCGCCTTCGACGAGCCGGAGGAGATCGCGCCGACGATGCAGTGGGGGCTCGAGGGCAAGCTGCCCTATGTCGACAATATCCACGAACTCACGGGCTATTCGACCGAAGAGGACCCTGACGCGGCCGACTTCGTCAACGACATCGTCTCGTTCCAGCACCCCGACCACGACACCGAGACCTGGCCGCCGGAGGAGCGCAAATGACTGTCACGACAGGCGGTTGCCAGTGCGGTGCCGTGCGCTACCGCATCGACCAGGCGCTGGAGAATGCGCATATCTGCCATTGCCGCATGTGCCAGAAAGCGTCGGGCAACTATTTCCAGCCGCTGGCGCGCACGCCGAAGGCGAAGTTTTCGGTGACGCGCGGCGAGATCGGCTGGTTCCGCTCGTCCGACATCGTGCGCCGCGGCTTCTGCCGCGACTGCGGCACGCCGCTTCTGTTCGACGTGATCGACCGTGACACGATCAATGTCGTGCTCGGTGCGCTCGACCATCCCGAAGCGGTGAAGCCGACATTCCAGTGCGGATCGGCCGAGAAGATGCCATGGTTCGGCGAACTCGACAGGGTGGAATTGTCGGCCGACGAAAGCGCCTGGTATGCGGCGGTAGCACCTTCGAACCACCAGCACCCCGACCACGACACTGAACAATGGCCAGCGGAGAAAAGGTCATGACCGAGACTGCAAGGACAGGCGGCTGCCAGTGCGGCGCCGTCCGATTCCGTATCCACGGCGCGCTGGGGCGCAGCTCGATCTGCCATTGCCGCATGTGCCAGAAGCAGTTCGGCTCGTTCTTCGGTGCCTTCGTCGCGGTGCCGGTGGATGGCGTCGAGTGGATCCGCGAGGAGCCGAGCTATTTCCAGTCGTCGATCAACATTTCGCGCGGCTTCTGCCAGCGCTGCGGCACGCCGATGGTGTACCGCCACGCGGAAGGGCTGGAACTGTCGATCGGCTCGTTCGACGACCGGTCCGACCTCGCGCCGACGATCCAGATCAACCACGGTTTCCGCCTGCCGTGGGTCGAGACGATCTTCGAGCAGCCGGTGCTCGACAATCCCGACTACTACCAGCGGCAGGAGCAGATCATCTCCTTCCAGCATCCCGATGAAGAGACGGCCCATTGGCCGGAGCATGGACTGAAATTATGAGCGACGAACTGCGCGGCCTCTATCCCGAGATCGAACCCTTCGACAGCGGCATGCTCGATGTCGGCGACGGCCATCAGGTCTATTGGGAGCGTTCGGGCACCAGGGGCGGCAAGCCGGCGGTGTTCCTGCATGGCGGACCGGGCGGCGCGACCTCGCCCAAGCATCGCCGCCTGTTCGACCCCAAGCTGTACGACATCATGCTGTTCGACCAGCGCGGCTGCGGCAAGTCCTTGCCCAATGCCTCGCTCGACGCCAACACCACCTGGCATCTCGTCGCCGACATCGAGCGGCTGCGTGAGATGGCCGGCCACGACACATGGCTGGTGTTCGGCGGCTCCTGGGGCTCGACCCTGGCGCTCGCCTATGCCGAGACGCATCCGGATCGCGTCAGCGAACTGGTGGTGCGCGGCATCTACACGCTGACCCGCGCCGAGCTCGACTGGTATTACCAGTTCGGCGTCTCCGAAATGTTCCCCGACAAATGGGAGCGTTTCGTCAAGCCGATCCCGGAGGCCGAGCGCGCCGACATGATGGGCGCCTACCGCAAGCGCCTCACCGGTGACGACCGCAAGGCCAAGGTCGAGGCGGCGCTGGCCTGGAGCCTGTGGGAAGGCGAGACGATCACGCTTCTGCCCGACCCCGACACGTCGGGCAAGTTCGGCGAGGACGACTTCGCCGTGGCGTTCGCCCGCATCGAGAACCACTATTTCGTCCATGCCGGCTGGATGGAGGAAGGCCAGCTGATCCGCGACGCCCACAGGCTGCGCGACATTCCCGGCGTCATCGTCCATGGGCGTTATGACATGCCGTGCCCGGCGAAATATGCCTGGGCATTGCACAAGGCCTGGCCCGAAGCGGAGTTCCACCTGATCGAGGGCGCCGGCCACGCCTATTCGGAACCGGGCATATTGGACCAACTGGTCAGGGCGACCGACAGGTTCGCGGGGAAAACGTCGTGAACGCTTCCGCCCTACGTTGCCCCCCTCTGTCCTGCCGGACATCTCCCCCACAGGGGGGGAGATCAGCTGGCATGCCGGCTTTCGCCAATCGCCGGCGTTGCAGGACGGAGCGAGGCGTCAATACTGCCGATCTCCCCCCTTGTGGGGGAGATGTCCGGCAGGACAGAGGGGGGCGCCAAAGGGCGCTGGCCCCCAAGGACAGACGGGGGTGCCATAGCGCGCTAGCCCACAAGGTGTTGCCATGAAAGAACGCATCTATCTCTTCGACACAACATTGCGCGACGGCCAGCAGACGCCGGGCATCGACTTTTCCGTCGAGGACAAGATCGCGATCGCGGCGATGCTCGACGAGTTCGGCCTCGATTATGTCGAGGGCGGTTATCCCGGCGCCAACCCGACCGACACCGCCTTCTTTGAGGAAAAGCGGACCAAGCGGGCGAAATTCGTCGCCTTCGGCATGACCAAGCGGGCAGGGGTGTCTGCTTCCAACGATCCGGGCCTGGCAACCCTGCTGCAGGCCAGGGCCGACGGCATCTGCTACGTCGCCAAGAGCTGGGACTACCATGTCCGCGTCGCCCTCGGCGTCACCAACGAGGAAAACCTTGAAACGATCAGCACTTCGGTCGAGGCGGCGCGTGCCGCCGGCCGCGAGCCGATGGTCGACTGCGAACACTTTTTCGACGGCTTCAAGGCCAATCCCGACTACGCGCTGGCCTGCGCCCGCACCGCCTATGACGCCGGCGCGCGCTGGGTGGTGTTGTGCGACACCAATGGCGGCACCCAGCCGTCGGAGGTGCGCGACATCGTTGCCCAGGTGATCGCCGCGGGCATTCCGGGCGCCAATCTCGGCATCCATGCCCATGACGACACCGGCCAGGCGGTAGCCAACTCGCTGGCGGCGATCGAAGCCGGCGTGCGCCAGGTCCAGGGCACGATCAACGGCATCGGCGAGCGCTGCGGCAACGCCAATCTGGTTACCATCGTCCCGACGCTGGCGCTCAAGCCGCATTTCGCCGAACGTTTCGAAACCGGCGTCTCGGCCGAGGCGATGGCCGGCATTTCCAGGCTGTCGCGGGCCTTCGACGAGTTGCTCAACCGCGCCCCCGAGGCGCAGGCGCCTTATGTCGGCGCATCGGCCTTTGCCACCAAGGCAGGCATCCACGCCTCGGCGATCGTCAAGGAGCCGAAGACCTACGAGCATGTGCCGCCGGAGACGGTGGGCAATCGCCGCAAGGTCATGGTGTCGGACCAGGGCGGCAAGGCCAACTTCATCGCCGAGCTCAGGCGGCGCGGCATCGACGTGCCCAAGGATAGCAGCCGGCTCGATGCGCTGATCGCGGTGGTCAAGGAGCGCGAGGCCGAGGGTTATGCCTATGAAGGGGCGGATGCCAGCTTCGAGCTTCTGGCGCGCGGCATGCTGCACAGCTTGCCGGATTTCTTCCGGGTGACCTCGTTCCGCTGTCTCGTCGAGCGCCGTTTCGACGCCAATGGCAATCTCAAGACCGTCTCGGAAGCCGTGGTCAAGGTGATGGTCGACGGCGAGGAAAAGATGTCGGTGGCCGAAGGCGACGGCCCGATAAATGCGCTCGACATCGCCCTACGCAAGGATCTCGGCAAGTTCCAGGACGAGATCGGCGACCTCGAGCTCGTCGACTACAAGGTGCGTATCCTCAATGGCGGCACCGAGGCGATCACGCGCGTGCTGATAGAATCGCATGACTCGACCGGCGCCCGCTGGTGGACCGTCGGCGTGTCGACCAACATCATCGACGCCTCGTTCCAGGCGCTGATGGATTCGATCATCTACAAGCTGATGAAGAACCGCGAGATGGCCGGGCTGGTGGCGGCGGAATAGGCGCGGTGAGCAATGATGGGCCAGCCGCAACGGCTGGCCCTGTCGATTGATCCATCAATGAAAAGCGGGTGGACCATCACTATTTTGAAATGGCATGCGCTGGCGGGCGGGCGCATAGGTGCCCGCCATGAGCACCAACACGCCTGCGATTTCCCGCGACGAAGCCACCCGTGGCTTCCTGTTTGCCCTGTCGGCCTATCTGATGTGGGGCTTCCTGCCCTTCTACATGAAGGCGGTGGCGCATATTCCGGCGCCTGAGGTGATCGCGCACCGCATCACCTGGTCGATCCCGATCGCAGCCTTGTTGTTGTGGTGGCTCGGCCGCACCTCCGACATCAAGAGCGCCCTGCGCACCCCGCGCACGCTGGCGATGGGCACGCTGACGGCGACGCTGATCACCATCAACTGGGGCGTCTATGTCTGGGCGATCGGCAATGACCGGGCGCTCGAAACCGCACTCGGCTATTACATCAACCCGCTGTTTTCGGTGTTTTTGGGCGCTGTAGTGCTCGGCGAGAAGCTGACGCGGGCGCAGATGGTGGCGATCGGGCTTGCGGTGATCGCGGTGGCACTGCTGACCTGGGAAAGCGGCGGCTTGCCCTGGGTGTCGATCGTGCTGGCGCTGTCCTGGGGTTTTTACGCGCTGTTCAAGAAGACGCTGCCGATCGGCCCGGCGCAGGGCTTTTTCCTCGAGGTGCTGATCCTCGGCATCCCGGCGCTCGTCTACATCGCCTATCTCCAGGGCACCGGCGTCGGCCATTTCGGCACCACCGGGATGACCGATGTCTGGCTGATGCTCGGCTGCGGCATCGTCACCGCCGTGCCGCTGATCCTGTTTGCCAATGGCGCCAAGCTTTTGCGCATGTCGACCATCGGCATCATGCAGTACATCGCGCCGACGATGATCTTCGTCATCGCCATCTTCATCTTCAGGGAGCCGTTCTCGAGCGAACGCGCTGTTGCCTTCGCCCTGATCTGGGCTGCACTGGCGATCTACACCTGGTCGATGTTTTCCGAACGCGCCAAAAACGGCTGAGTTTCAGGTGAGGCCGGCCTGCAAATGGCCGTTGCCTGCGCTTCTCGCGTAGCCGAATGTACGCTCCGCTCCGGTTCTCGGTAACGACCATTTTCGGCTCGGCCTGACCTGAAACAGGCCGAGCGTGGTTCGATCCGGCCTCGAACCTACATCTTGTCGATGACCGACTGGACGCCTTCGGTCGGCGTGGAATCGGCACCCGCGGCGACCATGATCGCCGAGACCACCGCTTCCGGCTGGTCGACGACAAGCGGCTGGACCAGATGGGAGGTATGGACGAAACCCTCTGTCTTCATATGGTCGAGCAGCGTCAGCATCGGATCCCAGAAACCCTTGACGTTGGCAAAGACGATCGGCTTGCGGTGATGGCCGAGCTGGGCCCAGGTCATGATCTCGACGATCTCCTCGACCGTGCCGATGCCGCCGGGCAGTGCCACGAATGCGTCCGATTTCTCGAACATAAGATGTTTGCGCTCGTGCATGTTGTCGGTGACGATGAGTTCGTCGAGCCGCGTCAGCGCGCTTTCCGTCGCTTCCTTGTTCATCAGGAAGCGCGGGATGATGCCGGTGACCTTGCCGCCGGCGCGCCGCGCGCCATCGGCGACAGCGCCCATGATGCCCTTGGTGCCGCCGCCATAGACGAGCCTGACGCCGGCCTTGGCGATCGAATGGCCGAGCAGGTGCCCGGCCTTGATGTAGACCTCGTCACGGCCCGGCGAGGAGCCACAATAGACGCAGATGGATCGAATCTTGTTCATCGGCTGATTGGGTATTGCCTCCACAGGCAGGGTCAAGCCCGAACGGGGCTTTTTCTTGTCGCTGCCGGCAAAACAAGGTAGACCCGGCGGGCGGCTAGGGGCAGAGAAATATGGCGATCAATCCGTTGAAGATATTCCTACTCGCAGCAGGCGGCTCAGCCGCTGCTGCGACCGTTGCGTATGTGTCGGGAGCACTCGATCCCTATCTGGCGCCGCCGGCCGCGATCGCGTCCCTGCCGGCACCCGCGACAACGACTCCGACCGCCGACAAGCCCGCAGATCCGGCCAAGCCGGCAGCCGGGGCCGAGGCGCCTGCCACGGTCGCGCCGGCACCCGCAGCGCCTGCCGCAGCCGCTGCCGTGATCGCCCCGTCCTTCGACGTGGTGCGTGTCGAAAACAACGGCTCGGTGGTGATCGCCGGCAAGGCCGCCGGCAATTCCAAGGTCGAGATCGTCACCGGATCGAAGGTCATCGGTGCGGCGGTTGCCGGCGCTGACGGCGATTTCGCCGTCGTGCTCAACGATCCGCTGAAGCCCGGCGACTACCAGATCGTGCTGCGCGCAACCGCGCCCGACAATGTCGTGGCGACCTCGACCGAGACAGCGGTGGTGTCGGTGCCGTCCGATCCGGGCGGCCAGGTGCTGGCCCTTGTCGAGGAACCGGGCAAGCCGGCGCAACTGATCACCGTGCCGAAGCCTGCCGACGCGCCATCGGCGCCCGCCACTGCTGAACAGCAGGCAAGCGCGCCTGCGACCGCCCCCGCAGCAGAACCCGCACCGGCCAAGTCGGCCGCACCGGCAGCTGAGATCAAGGTGGCCGTCGAGGCCGTCGAGATCGAAGGCAAGAAGATCTTCATCGCCGGCTCGGCCGACGCCGGGCGCAAGGTGCGCGCCTATGCCAACGAGATCCTGATCGGCGAGACGCAGACTTCGCCCGAAGGCCGCTTCCTGATCGAGGCCGAGCGTGAATTGCCGGTCGGCGACTACATCATCCGCGTCGACGCGCTCGAGCCGAACGGCGCCAAGGTCGTCGCCCGCGCCGCCGTGCCGTTCCAGCGCGAGCCGGGCGAGGCGGTAGCAGCGGTCGCGCCGCAGCCGACGGCCCCCGCAGCGCCAGCCGTCGATGCAACCGCGCCCGCTGCTGCATCAACGGCCGAGGCCAAGACGGCGATGGCGGGCGAAGTACCTGCCAAGCCTGCAGACCCGGCTGCCGAAGCGACGGCACCGGCACAGGCAACTGCTCCGGCCGCCACGGCCGACAAGCCGGCTGAAGTCGCCGCCGCACCGGCCACAGCTGAGGTCACGGCGCCCAAGCTCGAGGCCGTCAATGGCGCCGTCATCATCCGTCGCGGCGATTCCTTGTGGCGCATCTCGCGCCGCGTCTATGGCCACGGCGTGCGCTACTCCAACATCTATCTCGCCAATCAGGACCAGATCCAGGATCCGGACCGTATCTGGCCGGGCCAGGTGTTCCGCGTTCCGGAAAAGTCGAAAGAGGGCGAGGCGGCCAATATGGGCGCCATGGGCGAGCAGGCGATGCCGGCGCCCAAGCCGTAAGTGCCGGGAACGGTTTTCCGCTTTCCCGGTTGATTGGAAAGAGTTCATCGTCTATCGTCGATAAACGATGAATTCTTTCTCCTCCCCGCCGTCCTGCTGCAGCGCCGTCACCGACGTGACGCAGAAGCTTGCCGCGCTGTCGCATCCGGCGCGGCTCGAAATCCTGAAATGCCTGGCCGGCGGCAGGTCATGCTGCTGCAAGGAAGTGGTCGAGCATCTCGACCTCGCCCAGTCGACAGTCTCGCAACATCTGAAAATCCTCGTCGAAGCCGGTCTGGTGCGTTACGCGCCGGAGCGGCAGCGCTCGCGTTATGAGATCGACCAGGCGGCGCTGCGCGCCGTCGCCGTGTCGGTATCGGCGCTGGTCGACACCTTTTGCGCCGCCGACGGCGCGCACATCTAATCAAGGCAAGCACAGTGGCCAGCAAAACCGTATCCGCCGAACGCGGCTCAACCTTCAGCACGATCAGGAACCTGTGGCCCTATATGTGGCCGGAAGACCGGCCCGACCTCCGGGCGCGGGTCATCTGGGCGACGATCTTCCTGTTCGTCGCCAAGCTGACCCTGGTCGCCGGCCCGTATTTCTTCAAATGGGCGACCGATGCGCTCGCCGGCGACCAGCGTTCGCCGCTGCCGCTGCCGGCCTTCCTGGTGGCGCCGGTGATGCTGGTGATCGCCTACAATGTGGTGCGCATCGTCCAGCTCGGCTTCAACCAGCTGCGTGACGCGCTGTTTGCCCGCGTCGGCCAATATGCGGTGCGCCAGCTTGCCCACCGCACCTTCGTGCACATGCACCAGCTGTCGCTGCGCTTCCATCTCGAGCGCCGCACCGGCGGCCTGTCGCGCATCATCGAGCGCGGCACCAAGGGCATCGAGACGATCGTCCGTTTCACCATCCTCAACACCGCGCCGACGGTGCTGGAATTCGGCCTCACCGCCGGCATCTTCGGCTTCGCCTATGGCTGGAAATATGTCGCCGTGGTGGCCGCGACGGTGTGGCTCTACACCTGGTTCACCGTCTGGGCGAGCGACTGGCGCATCGGCATCCGCCGCGAGATGAACGATTCCGACACCGACGCCAACACCAAGGCGATCGATTCGCTGCTCAATTTCGAGACGGTGAAGTATTTCAACAACGAGGCCATGGAGGCCGAGCGTTTCGACCGCTCGATGGCGCGCTACGAGACGGCGGCAACCCGCATCTGGACCTCGCTCGGCTGGCTGAATTTCGGCCAGGGCGTCATCTTCGGCATCGGCATGACCATCGTCATGGCCATGTCGGCGATGGAGGTGATGGCCGGCACCCAGACCGTCGGCGATTTCGTCTTCATCAACGCCATGCTGATGCAGCTGTCGGTGCCGCTCAACTTCATCGGCTTCATCTATCGCGAAATCCGCCAGGGCCTGACCGACATCGAACAGATGTTCGACCTGCTCGACGTGAGCCAGGAGGTGACGGACAGGCCGGATGCCAAGGCACTTGTCGTCGGCACCGGCCGCGTCGAGTTCCGCGACGTGCATTTCGCCTATGACCCGAACCGCCAGATCCTGAAGGGTGTCAGCTTCGAGGTGCCGGCCGGCAAGACGGTGGCGATCGTCGGTCCCTCGGGCGCCGGCAAGTCGACGATTTCGCGCCTGCTGTTCCGCTTCTATGACATCCAGCAGGGCGCGATCCTGATCGACGGCCAGGACATTCGCGACGTCTCCCAGCAGAGCCTGCGCGGGGCGATCGGCATGGTGCCGCAGGACACGGTGCTGTTCAACGACACCATCGCCTACAACATCCGCTACGGCCGGGTGAACGCCGACGAGGAGGATGTGCGCAAGGCAGCCGAGCTGGCGCAGATATCGGGCTTCATCCAGCGCCTGCCGGAAGGCTACAAGGCGATGGTCGGCGAACGCGGCCTGAAGCTGTCGGGCGGCGAAAAGCAGCGCGTGGCGATCGCCCGCACCATCCTCAAGGCGCCGCCGATCCTGATGCTCGACGAGGCGACCTCCGCACTCGACACCCAGACCGAGCAGGAAATCCAGAGCGCGCTCGACCTTGTCAGCAAGGGCCGCACCACGCTTGTCATCGCCCACCGCCTGTCGACGGTGATCTCAGCCGACGAAATCATCGTGCTCGCCGATGGCGGCATCGCCGAGCGCGGCACCCATGCCGAGCTTTTGGCCCAGGGCGGGCTCTACGCCTCGATGTGGGATCGCCAGCGCGAGGCGACCGAGGCCGAGGAACGCCTGCGCCAGGCCCGCGAGGGCGACGAGCTCGGCGTCGTCGTGCGCCGCCGCACGCCGGAGGTGACCAACGACGCGGAGTGAGCCTCCGGCTCGCTAGCCGGCTGAGACGAACAGCCTGCCATGATCAGGCTCGCATGATCATTCCTCATGCGAGCGGCGACAGCGCCGTCTGCCGCCCGCGATTGCGGTGGGTGCTGCCAATGCCGCGTTGCGGCTGACGGTCGTTTCCGGTAAGCACTCCGGGACTTCAACAGCAACGGCCTCCACTTCATGAGCATAGCCGACACGATCCGCAACGCCTTCGTTCCGGTCCATCGCGAGGGATATCCCTTCATTGCCGGATTTGCGGCTGTTGCCGTCCTGCTGGGCTTCTTTTCTACTTCGCTGTTCTGGATCGGCGCGATCCTGACGGCCTGGTGCGCCTATTTCTACCGTGACCCCGAGCGCGTCACCCCCGTCGACGACAGGCTGGTGATCAGCCCGGCCGACGGCGTCGTCTCGGCCGTCGGCCCCGCCGTGCCGCCGCGCGAACTCAATCTCGGCACCGCCGAGATGACCCGTATCTCGGTGTTCATGAATGTCTTTTCCGTGCACATCAACCGCGCCCCGGTGCGTGGCAAGATCGTCCGCATCGAGCACCGTCCCGGAAAGTTCCTCAATGCCGAGCTCGACAAGGCAAGCCAGGAAAACGAGCGCAACGGCATTGTCATCGACAGCCCCAACGGCCAGGTGGCGGCGGTGCAGATCGCCGGCCTCGTCGCCCGCCGCATCCTGTGCTGGGCCGATGTCGGCGGCAACGTCGCCGTTGGCGAGCGTTTCGGCCTGATCCGCTTCGGCTCGCGCGTCGACGTCTTCCTGCCCAACCATGCGGTTGCCCGCGTTTCGGTCGGCCAGACCGCGGTCGCCGGCGAAACCGTGCTTGCCGAATTCGGTGGCGCCAGCCATCCGCCGCTGGTGCGGGTCTCCTGATGGTTGCGCCGTTCAAGCCCTTTGAACCGCATGGCAGCGGCGGACCGCGCATTCGCGAGATTCCGCTGCGCATGGTGCTGCCCAATCTGATCACCGTGCTGGCGATCTGCGCCGGCCTGTCGGGCATCCGGCTCGCCTTCGAGGGCCGTTTCGAATCGGCCGTGGTGATGGTGCTGCTGGCGGCCTTTCTCGACGGCATCGACGGCCGCCTGGCCCGCATGCTCAAAGCGACCTCGCGCTTTGGCGCGCAGATGGACTCGCTCGCCGACATCGTCAATTTCGGCGTCGTGCCGGCGCTGGTGCTTTACGCCTACCTGCTCGACAAGGCAGGTTCGCTCGGCTGGATCGCGACGCTGTTGTTTGCCATCGCCATGGGGCTGAGGCTGGCGCGCTTCAACGTGCTCGACGAGGATCTCGATCGTCCCGCCTGGCAGGCCGAATATTTCGTCGGCGTGCCGGCGCCGATCGGCGCCATCACCTTGATGCTGCCGATGTATCTCGGCTTCCTCGGCGTCGAAGGCACCCGCAACGCCGCCTACATCGCCACCGTTTTCACCATTCTGGTCGCCTTCCTGCTGGTCAGCCGCTTGCCCGTCTATTCCGGCAAGAAGCTGAAGATCAAACGCGAGCACCTGCTGCCTGTCATGCTTTTGGCGGTGTTCTACGTGCTGCTTCTGACCGTCTATCCCTGGCAGACGCTGACCGCCTCGGTCGGCGCATATCTGATCTTCCTGCCGCTCAGTGCCAGCGCCTATGCGCGCCGCTCCAAGCTCGAAGCTGCAGCGGCTGCTGCCGAAGCGGCCACGGCGGCTGAAACGCCTGCTGACCCCAAGGCCTAGCCGGAACAATTTTGAGCCGTACCTTGCGGGTGGCGACATGGACGGTGCCGTCGCCTTGGCAATTGGGTTCATGCGAAGCAAACGAGTGCTCTTTCTTCCACCCGCCCCACATTCCTCACCCTCACGGCATGATCCTCGGGGCAAGCCTCTGGGATGACGAATTGGAGTGCCCGCGCTCGCTAATCATCATCACCTAGGCCCGCGGCGACGCCCCCCGTCCTTCGTCATCCTAGGGCGGAGCAGGAGCGCAGCGACGTCGCGGAGACCCTAGGATCCATGCCGTGACATTACCGTCGGGCTAAAGCCGCCAAGAAGGCGTGCTCTCTTTCTGCACCCTGCATAACACTCCTCACCCTCACGGCATGGCAACTGTGTTCAAGCGAAGTGTTTTTGATCGCGGATCATGGCGTTGAGGATTGTGATGAGCTTTCGCGCGACGGCGATGATTGCGCATTTCTTTGATCCGGAGCGTTGGGCGATAGCCTGGTAGAAGGCCTTGAAGCGCTGGTTTGCGCGGATGGCGCCGAGGGCTGCCATATAGAGCGCCCGGCGTAACCTTGGCCGGCCGCCCCGGATGCTGCGCCGGCCGGTCCTTGTGCCGCTGTCGTTGTTGCAAGGCGCAAGGCCGGCGAGGCTGGCGATGGCCTTGGGCGAGATGGTTCCAAGTTCAGGCATGTGGGCCAAGAGGGTGATGGCGGTCACCTTGCCGATGCCTGGAGCGGAGGTCAGGCGCTCGGCCTGTTCGGCAAGCTCGTCCAGGGTTTCGATATGGCTGGCGATCTCGGCCTCGAGGGCCGAGATGCGCTGGGACAGGCCAACGATTGCAGCTTCGATGTCGGCAAGCACGGTGATGTCGGTGGTTTCGTCGTGATGGCGCAGCTCGATCGCGCGCGCTGCGACCAGTTGGTCGCGGCGGCGGGCAAGGGCAACAAGCCGCTCACGCCCGGGGCATGGCGGCGTGTCGGCATCGGGGCAGAACATCGCCCCCATCTCGCTCAGGATGCGGGCATCGATGCGGTCGGTCTTGGCCAGGTGGCCGCGCGCCTGGGCGAAACGGCGCACCGTCATCGGATTGATGCGGACGCAAGCGATGCCGGCCTTGGCGAGCGCCTGGCGTAAAGCCCGGTCATGGTGCCCCGTCGCCTCGAGGACGACAAAGCTGTTTGGTGCCAGGCCGGCAGCGAAGCGGGCCAGAGCCGCAGCCTCGTTGGCCACCCGGCTGAAACGGCGGCTGAGCGGATCGAAGACATCAATCATCGCCTTGGCGATGTCGCAACCGATGTAACTGTGATGTATCGTCATGGAACCTCTTCCTGTGGTGCGAGGTCCGCGCCAACGGCCTCGTGCAACTGTGCAGGTTGACGGCAGGTGGTGCGGGAAGGGAGCCGAGCCAAGCCGCGGTCTGTCGTGTTCAGCACGACGACCAGGATCCTGACGGCCTCCTTCCCGCATTCATTCTACACCAAGCGCAACACACAGGATCCTCGGGTCAAGCCCGAGGATGACGAAGTGGAGAGGCGGCTCCAGACAACCGTGGCTCACCATCCAAGCCATCGGCTACTGCCCCCCAAATCGTCATCCTAGGGCGGAGCAGGAGCGCAGCGACGCGGAGACCCTGGGATCCATGCCGTGACATTACCGCCGGGCTCAAGCCGTCAAGAACGCGTGCATCCTCTGCCATCCGTCCCACATTCCTGGCCCTCACAGGATCCTAGGGTCAAGCCCTAGAATGACGAACTAAAGAGGCGGCGCCGCGCAGCCGGCTCACCGCCGCGCAAGGCCTGCCACATCGGCGCACGCCCCGCAGTTGAACCTCACCTGGCACGCCCCCGTCCTTCGTCATCCCAGGGCGGAGCAGGAGCGCAGCTCCGTCGCGCAGACCCTGGGATCCATGCCGTGACGTTGGGTGACGTCCCCGGACGTGGTGTATCTGGGTAGCGCGGTGGTCATCGGCGCTTTCCGGTAGGGTCTGGTTGTCGAAGCCAACTCCTGACTGGAAGGAACACCGATGACCGACGACATGATGAACCTGCGTGCGCTTGTCGAGAAGACACCCGATGCCGATCTGCTGCGCGAAATGATCGGCTTCGCCGCCGAGCGCCTGATGGAGATGGAAGTGGGTGCCGCCACCGGCGCCGCCTATGGCGAGAAGAGCCCGCTGCGGACCGCCCAGCGCAACGGCTACCGCGACCGGGACTGGGAGACGCGGGCAGGCACCGTCGAGCTGCGCATCCCGAAGCTCCGGAAGGGAAGCTACTTCCCGGGTTTCCTCGAGCCGCGGCGCATGGCCGAGAAGGCCCTGACGGCCGTCATTCAGGAGGCCTATGTTCAGGGTATCTCGACGCGCTCGGTCGACGATCTGGTCAAGGCCATGGGCATGAGCGGCATCTCGAAGAGCCAGGTGTCGCGGCTCTGCGAGGAGATCGACGGCAAGGTGAAGGCATTCCTCGAACGGCCGATCGAAGGCGACTGGCCGTATCTGTGGATCGACGCGACCTATCTGAAGGTCCGTCGCGGTGGCCGCATCGTCTCCGTCGCCGTCATCATCGCCGTCGGCGTCAACACCGACGGCCGGCGCGAGGTGCTGGGCATGGAGATCGGCACCTCCGAGGCCGAGCCGATCTGGACGGAGTTCCTGCGCAAGCTGACACGGCGAGGCCTGCGCGGCGTCAAGCTCGTCGTCTCTGATGCCCATGAAGGCCTCAAGGCCGCCGTCACCAAGGTTCTCTCGGCCACCTGGCAGCGCTGCCGCGTCCACTTCATGAGGAACGTGCTGGCGCATGCCGGCAAGAGCGGCCGCCGCGTGGTCTCGGCCTTCATCGCCACCGCCTTCGCCCAAGAGACGCCCGAGACGGCCAGCGCCCAGTGGCGTGCCGTCGCCGACCAAATCCGGCCGAAGGTGCCCAAGCTCGCCGCTATCCTCGATGATGCCGAGCTGGACGTGCTCGCCTACATGACCTTCCCGAAGGAGCACCGCCCGAAGCTGCACAGCAGCAACCCGATCGAGCGCCTCAATGGCGAGATCAAACGGCGAACCGACGTCGTCGGCATCTTCCCGAACGACGACGCCATCGTCCGCCTCGTCGGCGCGCTGCTGCTCGAACAGAACGACGAGTGGGCCGTCCAGCGCGCCCGCTACATGACGCTGGAAAGCGTCGGACAATTGAGCGATGATCCCATGATCAGCCTGCCCGCTGTGGCGCGCTGATCAGCCCGGCAATGCCGGAAAGCACGGCGACCAATGCCGCCAGATACACCACGCGGTGGGACACCATCTGACGTTGGCGCTGGGCTCAAGCAGTCAAGAACGCGTGCTCTTTCTGCACCTCTTACGACGTTCGTCACCCTTACGGCATGGATCCTAGGGTCAAGCCCTAGGATGACGAATTGGGAGGCCGCGCCCGGCAACAATTCACCACCCAAGCCCGCGGAGACCCCATCCTTCGTCATCCCAGGGCGGAGCAGGAGCGCAGCGCCCGCAGCCCGCGATAGGTGCGTCAGGCCGCCAGGCCGAGCTGGTCGAGCGCCAGGCGGCGGGCGGCGACATAGTCGGTCTTGCCCGAGCCGAGCACCGGGATCTCATGCACCTTGATGATGTCGTGCGGCACCATCAGCTCGGTGGCGCCGGCCTGCCTGCCATGGAGGCGCAACGCCTCGGCATCGGCATTTCCGGCTGTCGTGACCAGCACGATGCGCTCGCCCCGGCGCTTGTCGGGCACGGCGACCGCGGCGTGGCGCTGTTCCGGCCACAGCGCCTGGACCAGCATCTCGACCGCCCCGAGCGACACCATTTCGCCGGCGATCTTGGCGAAACGCTTGGCACGGCCCTTGATGGTGATGAAACCCTCGCGGTCGACGGAGACGATGTCGCCGGTGTCGTGCCAGCCGTCGAGCGGCTGCAGTTCGCCCGGCCGGTCCGATGTCATGTAGCCCATCATCAGATTGGGGCCGGTGAGCCAGAGCTGGCCGCCCTCGGCGACGCCCTCGACCTCTGCGAGGCGCATGCGCATGCCGGGCAGAAGGCGTCCGACGGTGCCGTCACGGCCATGCGTCGCCGTGTTGACGGCAACGACGGGGGCGGCCTCGGTCAGGCCGAAACCCTCGATGATCTCGGCATTGAAACGTGTGCGCCAGACCCGGCGCGTCTCCGCCCTGACAGGCTCGGCCCCGGCGACGACGAAGCGAAGGCTGGAAAAATCGCCGTCCTCGGCGGTGCGGGCATAGGCGGCGAGGAAGGTGTCGGTGCCGAACATGATCGTCGGACGGATCTTGCGCGCGACATCGGGAATGATCTTGTAGTGCAGCGGCGAGGGGTAGAGGAACAGCCTGATGCCGGTCAGAAGCGGCAGGATGGTGCCGCCGGTGAGGCCGAAGGAGTGGAACACCGGCAGCACGTTGAACAGCTTGTCTTTTGGCGAGATGCTGATGCGCGCTTCGGCCTGCATGGCATTGGCGACGAGGTTGCGGTGCGACAGCACCACCGCCTTGGGCGTGCCCTCGGAGCCCGAGGTGAACAGGATGACGGCCGGCTTTGACGCATCCTGTGGCGCAAGCGGCCGCCACCATTGCAGGGCGGCCGTCAGCTTTTCCTGCGTCGTGACGCTGTCGCGCAGCTCTTCCAGCCAGACGATCTTGGCCCCCGCCTGTTCGGCAGCAGTGACGACGTCGCCGAGATCGGCCTTCTGGACGAAGGCGCGTGACGAGACGATGGTCGTGATCGCCGCTGTCTTCACCGCCGAGGCGACATTGGCGGCTCCCGCCGTGTAGTTGATCATCGCAGCGACGCGGCCGGCCGAGATCAGGCCGAGCATGGCAAGCACCACGCCATTGGCGTTGGGCAACAGGATGCCCACGGCTTCGCCCGGTCTCGACATGGCTTCGAAGCGTTGGCCGAGCACGCGCGCGCCAACCAGAAGCTTGCGGTAGCTGAGCGCGCCGCTGACGACATCCTCGACGATCGGCCGCGACGGGCCGTAGCGCCTGGCAGCGTCGACCATCGCGCCGAACACTCCCCTGTCGAGATCGGTGCCGGCAAGGCGGGCCTCGGCGAAGCGGTCGAACAAGGCGTTGGCCGTCGTCGTCTGGCTGTAGCCGGCGCGCTGCAGCAGCTCGGCCATGGTCATCGGGGCAAGGGCTGATATGCGGAGGCGCTGGAACCAGTGGCGCGGCGCCCGTTCGGCCGGCGTCAGCGAAAACGGCAGGTGGCGGGCGCCGCTGACGAAGATCGGCACGATGCGCGCGTCGGCCTGCATGGCGATGCGGGCGACGGCGCGGAACAGCCGGAAGGCTTTGACGTCGGGCTCGACGGTGTCGGGCAGATAGACGGCGAGGCGGCCCTTGCCGCGCAATACACGCACCAGCCGGCGGCTGACGAAGACATGCTCGGCGTTGAAGGCGATGGTGCGGCCAAGCTCGCGCCACGGCTCGAGCCAGAACGCCTGGGCCGAAGCATCGTCGAGGATATGCAGCGTCCGATCGGGCAGCAGCGACAGCATCAGCGCCGGTTCGAGGCGCGACTGGTGTGAAATGACATAGATGACGGGCGCTTCGGCGTCGCGGGCCTGGATCAGCGCGCGGTCCTCGATCCGGTAGATCAGCTTGAGCGGCAGATAGAGCAGCGCCTGGCGGAAGCGGATGCCGCGTCCGTGCATCAAAACGCCTGATGCAAGCATCCATGCCGCAACGAAGCCGAGCACAATTGCACTGGCCAGGACCATGCCGCACCTCCCAATGCACGCGAAGCCCACCGCGCGCATCGAAACTAGACGATGACGGCGCAACGTCAATGCGCGTCGTCATTCCCCACCCCCCTCTGCCATAGAGCCTTGACTTCAGGGCAGGAAAAAGCCGGTCTTGCGACCGGCTTGAAGCTAAGGGACGGGTGGAGGGATGGGGGATGGGGCAACCCGTCCTGAGCCCAACAACGCGGTCGCTGACATTTGGTTCCACTGACATCATGCTTTTTGTGATTATTTTTCGATCGGGCCGGGCAGGGGGCAGTTCTCGCCGGCCGACGGTATCCTTCTGCGCAGCCGGAAGACCAATTGCGCTGTCGGCGAGCGGCGACGATGGGGCCTGATGTGTTCGAACATCTGATTTCGGGCGCAACCAGAACAAGCTGCCCAGCTTTGCCGGATCGCTTGCGGTATTCGGCATGACGTATTGACCGCGACCCTCGCCAAGGCGATGCTCATATTAGACCGTGCTTGTAAGTCCGTGTTTAGTCGCGCCGTTCCTGCCAACTCGAAAAAGGCGACGGAGGCCCTGATGCCCAATACCCTAGACAGACAGTATGTCGAGGATCACCTAGGCGCTCACAATTACGAGTCCTTCGGGCGCAGCATTGTTGCGGCTGTTCTCGAAGAGGCGCTGGAGCAAAAAAGCCGTGACGGCGGAGGAGACCTGAAGTTCAAGGTCGAGACCAAGCTCGAAGCGACATCCTCCGGCTGCACCTGGCTTATCATGATCGTCAATGGCCGGCGGATCCGGATCCATCAGCCACCCATTACCAGCTTCTAGACGTTCTGGCCCGGAAGCGGGCTGCATAAGGCGGCGGCAGGCACCAAGCGGCGCGTCCTGTCGCCAATCGCCACATCGATGCGGTCGTCGCGCCGGTCCGGGCAGCGAAGCAGCCGAGAGACGGAGAACGTGCCCGTGCCGGAGGTCGCGACCGCCGACAGGTCGGGCAGGCGGCTGTGTCCATGCGAGCAAACAGGGCTCTTTCTTCCGCCCGCTCCACAGTCCTCACCCTCACGGAATGAATCCCAGGGGCAGGCCTCTGGGATGACGAAGGGCGCGGGCGTAGCGGGTGGTTCTGGCTTGCCGCGAGCGGCCACCCGCGCTTCGTCAAGAAGGCGTGCCCTTTCCGCCACTCGCCTCCATCCTCACTTCGAGCCGGACAGCCGCGCGGGCGTCGCGCCAGGCGTGCCAGAACACCGCGCCAAGCACGATGGCGCCGCCGACAAGGCTGGCCGTCGGCGGCAGCTCGGCCAGGAACAGCCAGGCGAAGAAGATGCCGAACGGCACCTCGGTCGTGCCGAGCAGGCCCGCCTCCGCTGCCGGAATGCGGCGCGCGCCTTCGGTCCACAGGATGACGGCAAGGGCGAAGGTGAAGCCGAAGAAGACGAGCGGCGCGACGCTCGACCGTGGCACGGTGAGCGGATCGGTCAGAAGCCAGGCCGGGATCACGCCGAGAAAGGCGGAAACGGCCCCGGCCCAGACGACGGAGGCGTTGCGGAACCGCCTGACGAGGGCGGCGTAGACGGCAAACAAGCAGGTCATCAGCAGCGCCAGCGCATCGCCGAAAGCATGGCCGCCGCCGAGCCCGGACCAGACCATGACGGCGACGCCGGCAAGGCAGACGGCCGCCGCCACCGCTGTCTGGCGCCGGAACACCTCGCCGGCGATCAGCCAGGCGAACAAAGCGACGACGAACGGCACGGTGGCGTAGATGACCACGACATTGGCGACATAGGTGTTCTTGAAGGCGGCGATGAAGGCGACGCTGGAGATCGTGCCGAGTACGGCCAGCAGCCAGCCTTGCCAGCCGAGATGCAGGCTTTCACCGCTGCCGTTTCGCCGCCGCCACAGCACATAGGCCGAGATCAGCAGGCCGCCGACCAGCCCGCGCCACGAGGTGATGGTCAGCGGGTCGGCGTCGACGGATTTTGTCAGGATACCGGCAAGGCCGAAGACGGCGGCCGAGGCGGCGACGAGCAGCATGCCGAGGCGGTGCTGTGCTGCGGTTTCGGCTGCTGTCGACATCTCGGCCTCCCAGGCGGTAGCGTAGCCTATCCCGGTGCCACTGACAGCCTGCTGTCAGCAGACCGGCGTGCCGGGACGGCGCGGAACGGGTTCTATCAGGGAGGAAAAGGATGGACGCCGCTGAGCTGAAGGCGCTGCAGGCGCCGATGAAGGATGCCTATCGCGCCGATGCCGGGCGCGCCCTGATCACGCTTCGGGCGCGCGGCGCCGTCGACGAGCAATCGATTTCCTGCAAGATCGACACCGGCAAGGCAATCGTCACCGCCGGGCTGCACCCGGCGACGGGCGGCAGCGGAATGGAGCTGTGCTCGGGCGACATGCTGCTCGAGGCACTGGTCGCCTGCGCCGGCGTGACCCTGAAGGCGGTGGCGACCGCACTCGAGTTCCGCCTCGGCCAGGCAGTGGTCTCGGCCGAGGGCGACCTCGATTTTCGCGGCACGCTGGGCGTCGGAAGGGATGCGCCGGTCGGCTTCCGCGCCATCCGGCTTGCCTTCAAGCTCGACACTGACGAGCCGCAGGAGCGCATCGACGCGCTGATCAAGCTGACCGAACGGTATTGCGTGGTGTTCCAGACGCTGAACGTCCGGCCGCAACTCAGCGTTTCGGCCGAACGCTAGAAGTGCCGCCGTCAGTTGGCGGCGAAGCAGTAGAACAGGCCGTCGCCGCCGGTTCCCTTCAGCGCTTCCTGGCTGCAGCCGCCGCGCGAGGCATGCGACGAGTTCCAGGATTTGGCCGCCGCGGAATCGTCGAGGCCCATGCGGTCGTGATGGCCCATCATCGCCGCACCCTCGGTGCCGTCGAGGGTCCAGTCGCCGCAGGTCTGGTCGGCGATGCGGGTGCCGTCGGGTTTGGAACCGGTCAATATATCGTGCTTGTTGGGCTGGTCGCCGCGGCCATTGATGGTGTTGCCCTTCTCGTCGAGGGCGGTTTCCTTGTTGATGTTGTTGGCGTCGCTGTGCAGCGACGCCACGTCGTCGGCAATCTTCTGGCCCTTGGCGTTGACCCATGGTCCCTTGCCGATGCGGTCCTTGGCATCGGCGTCCTTGGTCGAGAGATAGGCATGCCAGGTCTTGCCGGTCGAGCCGGCGGCCTCGGCCAGGCTCTGGCAATGGGCGTCGGCGCCAGCCAGGCCGCCGAGATTGGCGCCCTTGCCGAGGCCGCTGCTGGTGACGAAGAAACTCATCGTGTCGTCCTGCGCGCTGGCCGCCGACAGGCCTGACAACAGCAGCGCAGACATCAGAAGAATGCGTTTCATCGAGTGGTCCTCCCTCATTTTCTTGATTTGAGGGCCGCAAAACTAGGACTGGCCGAATTCACCGGCCAATCACGCTTGCGTGTCGCTACATCGGCCAGACCAGCATCAGCATCGGCACGGCAACGATGATGACCAGCAGCGACAGCGGCAGGCCGAGCCGCGGGTAGTCGGAGAATTTGTAGCCGCCGGGACCCATGACAAGGGTGTTGCACTGATGGCCGATGGGGGTGAGGAAATCGCAGCCGGCGCCGATCGCCACCGCCATCAGGAAGGCTTCGGGGCGGAAGCCCAGCGTGGTGGCGAACCCTGCCGCGATCGGTGCGACGACAAGCACGGTTGCGGCATTGTTGAGGAACGGCGTGACCGCCATCGCCACGACCATGATCAGCGTCAGCGCCCCGGCAGGCGGCAGCGTCGAGGCAAATTCGGCGAGCCAGGCCGAGATGATGTCGGTGGCGCCGGTCCGTCGCAGCGAGTCGCTGACCGGGATCAGAGCGGCGAGCATCACCAGGATCGGGCCGTCGATGGCGCCATAGACCTCGCGCAGCGGGATGACGCGGAACAGCACCATGGCGACAGCGGCGGTGAAGAAGGCGAGCGGCACCGGCAAAAGGCCAAGGGCGGTGGCGCCCATCGCGGCAACCAGGATGGCGAGCGGGACGATGCCGCGCCTGAAACTGCCGAGCAGGATCGGGCGTTCGGCCAAGGGCAGGCAGCCGAGTTCGCGCAATATGTCGGGCATCGTCTGCGGGTTGCCCTGCAGCACGACGACGTCGCCGAGGCGCAGGATGACGGCGCCGAGCCGCTCCTGGATGCGTTCGCCCTTGCGGCTGACGGCGAGCAGGTTGACGTTGAACCGGTCATAGAGCGCCAGGCGCTGCGCCGAGCCGCCGATCAGGGTCGAGGTTTCGCCGATGATCGCCTCGACGGCGGTGGCTGCGTGCTTGCCGCCGGCGGAATCGCGGCTGCCGGTGACGCTGAGCTTGGCCTGGGTGACGATGCGGTCGAGCGCCTCGGGCGCGCCTTCGATCAAAAGGATGTCGCCCTCGCGCAGCACGACATCGGGGAACGGCGTCACATGCAGCGCGCGCGAACGCAGGATCGAGGTCACCACGGCGCGGCTGCCGCCGAGCTTCAGCAATTCGGCCAGCGTCTTGCCGACGACGGTGGAGTCGGCGACCAGGCGCGCCTCGGTGACGTAGTTGTTGACGTCGAGCGCCTCGTGGATCGAGGCCGAGGCGCGGGTGCGGATCGGCAGCAGCCAGTAGAACAGAACCAGGAAGACGAGGCCGGAGGCGGCAAGTGCAGCACCCACCGGAGTGAAGTCGAACATCGAGAAGGCTTCGCCGGTCATGTCCTGGCGCACGCGCGACACCACGATGTTGGGCGAGGTGCCGACCAGCGTCATCAGCCCGCCGAGCAGCGAACCGAAGGCCATCGGCATCAGGAAAACCGAGGGCGAGGTGTTGGAGCGGCGGGCGAACTGGTAGGCGATGGGGATCATGATCGCCAGCGCGCCGATGTTCTTGACGAAAGCCGAGAGGATGGTGACGATGATCACCAAAAGCGCCAGTTGCGCCCTGACGCTCGAGACGTCGGGGGCGAAGCGCTGGATTGCATATTCCATGATGCCCGAGCGCGCGACGCCGGCGCTGACCAGAAGCGCCGAACCGACGATGATGACGATGTCGTCGCTGAAGCCGCTGAAGGCCTCGGCCTGGGGCACGATGCCGATCGCAACGGCTGCGATCAATGCGCCGCAGGCGACGAGGTCGTAGCGAAACCGGCCCCAGACGAATGCCGCCATCATCAGCGCAATGACGGCGAAGGACATCAACTGGTCGGTGGTCATGCGGCCGATGTCCCCCACATTTTTGCATAGAGCGCCCTGGCGGGCGCCTGGCTTGGCATAGAGCGCCCGCGAGAGCGCGGGAACCACTTCCATTCCACGCATCACTGCGATGCGGTCAAGCTCCGGTCAACGCGACGGCGGCAACATCGTTGCCTCGATCGCGGCGTTGCCGCTGAGATGTGTCGCCAAACAGATGGCGTCAGGCCGGCTTCTGGTGCGAAACCCAGCGCTGCTCGCGGATCTGGTAGATCTCGCCGGTGCGGGTCAGGGCGGGGTCGACCATGCCAAGGATGTGGCGCGCTGTCTCAGACGGATGGGTGACGGTTGCCGGATCCTCGCCGGGCACGGCCAGCGCGCGCATCGCGGTGCGGCTGGTGCCGGGGTCGAAGATGTTGACGCGCAAGGCGGTGTTTTTGGTCTCGTCGGCCCAGGAGCGGGCGAGCGCCTCGACGGCGGCCTTGGAGGCGGCATAAGGCGCCCAGAAGGCGCGCGCCGAATGGGCCGAGCCGGAGCTGACGATGACGGCGCGGCCGGCATCCGACTTGCGCAGCAGCGGATCGACCGAGCGGATCAGGCGCCAGGTGCCGGTGACGTTGACGGCCATGACCTTGTCGAAGACCTTGGCCTCGACATGGCCGATGGGGGCGATGACGCCGAGCACGGCGGCATTGGCGACCAGAATGTCGAGCTTGCCCCAGCGGTCGTTGATCGAGCTGCCGAGGCGGTCGATGCCGGCCATGTCGGTGAGGTCGAGCGGCACCAGCGTCGCCTGGCCGCCTGAAGCCTTGATCTCGTCGTCGAGCTCTTCCAGCCCGCCGACCGTGCGTGCCACGGCAATGACATGGGCACCCGCCGCGGCAAGCTGCTTGGCCGTGTTGTAGCCGATGCCGCGCGATGCGCCGGTGACGAGCGCGATGCGGCCGGAGAGGTCGGGTGTGGTTGTCATCATGGCATCCAGTTCGATCTTGTCGGTCCGCAGCCTGATAGGACGATTTTGTCCCGAACAAAACCCCACGCGTCCGGAATGGATGCCGCAGGCGCCGGCGGCGGGCCTTATTTCTCGCCGTCGCCCTATTTCCTGCCGACGATGTCGGGAATGCCGGCAGGTATCCGTCCTAGGGTATGAAACATCCCCTGGAGGAGGACATGATGGGCAGAAGCGTTGCAATCCTCGTGGCCAGACTGATCTTCGCCGGCGCCTTCGGCATGGCGGCCTTGTTCAAATTTGCCGGAATGACCGAGACCGCCGCCTACATCTCGGCCGCCGGCTTTCCTTTTGCCTTGCCATTGGCCTGGCTGGCGGCCTTTTTCGAACTCGGGCTGGTGCTCGCCTTCCTGACCGGCGCGTTCTTCTCAGAGGCGGCCCTGTTGGCCGGCGCCTATGTCGTCTTCCTGGCCTTCGCCTTCCACGGCCCGTCGCACTGGCAGGGCAACCCAGCCGAATTCGGCTTCTTCGTCGATCACTTCACCTTCCTGGCCGGACTGCTTTACGCAGCCGTCCACGGTCCGGGCGAGCGGCTCGCGCTGCGGCAAGGCTTGATCTGGAAGGACAAGGCTGCTTCCGCGCATTGACGCGGAAGCATGCTGAGGGTGCTGCTGCTACAGTCCGCCGGTGGCCAGAAGCGACAGCGAGCGCACATTGTCGGTGCCTTCGAGGTCGGCCAGGCGGGTCGGGTACTGGCCGGAGAAGCAGGCATCGCAATATTGCGGCTGCTCGTCATTGCGGCTTGCCTCGCCGACGGCGCGGTAGAGACCGTTCATCGACAGGAAGCCGAGCGAGTCGACGCGGATGAATTCGGCCATTTCCTCGATCGTCATGCGCGAGGCCAGCAGCTTCGACTTTTCCGGCGTGTCGACGCCGTAGAAGCAGGAGGCGCGGGTCGGCGGCGAGGCGATGCGCATATGCACCTCCTTGGCACCGGCATCGCGCACCATCTGCACGATCTTCTGGCTGGTGGTGCCGCGGACGATGGAATCGTCGACCAGCACGATGCGCTTGCCTTCGATCATGCGGCGGTTGGCATTGTGCTTCAGCTTGACGCCCATGTGGCGGATGGAATCGCCGGGCGAGATGAAGGTGCGGCCGACATAGTGGTTGCGGATGATGCCCAGCTCGAAGGGGAGGCCGGCGGCTTGCGAGAAGCCGATCGCTGCCGGCGTGCCCGAATCCGGCACCGGCACGACGATGTCGGCGTCGACGGGGCTTTCGAGCGCCAGTTCCGCGCCGATGCGCTTGCGCACGTCATAGACGTTGCGGCCTTCGACCGAAGAATCGGGACGGGCGAAATAGACATATTCGAAGATGCAGAAGCGCGGCTTCTGTGGCTCGAACGGGAAGATGCTCTCGATGCCCTTGGAGGTGACGATGACCATCTCGCCGGGCTTGAGGTCGCGCACGAAACGCGCGCCGATGATGTCGAGCGCGCAGGTCTCGGAGGCGAGGATCCAGGCGCCGTCGAGATCGCCGAGCACCAGCGGGCGGATGCCGAGCGGATCGCGGCAGCCGATCATCTTCTTCGACGACAGCGCGACCAGCGAGAAGGCACCCTCGACCTGGCGCACCGCATCGATGAAGCGCGCATTGAGGTCGCGTTCCTTCGAGGTGGCGACGAGATGCAGGATGGTTTCGGTGTCGGAGGTCGAGGAGAAGATCGAGCCCTGCTTCTGCAGCGCGCGCTGCACCGTCATCGCATTGGTCAGGTTGCCGTTATGCGCGACTGCGAAGCCGCCATCGGCGAGTTCGGCGAAGAAAGGCTGGATGTTGCGGACGCCGGCGCCGCCCGTCGTGGCGTAGCGGGTGTGGCCGATGGCGCGGTTGCCCTTGAGGCTGTCGATGACGCGCTGCTTGGTGAAGGTGTCGCCGATCAGGCCGACATGGCGCTCGACGTGGAACTGGCTGCCGTCATAGCTGACGATGCCGGCGGCCTCCTGGCCGCGATGCTGGAGCGCATGCAGCCCCAGCGTGACGATTGCCGCGGCGTCCTGTCGGCCAAAAATGCCGAACACGCCGCATTCGTCGTGGAAATGATCATCGGCTTCCGCGGAAAGCACGTCAGCTGCGTCTGCCATCGGGGGCGGCCTCTTCTAGCAAAAACGCTATATAGTGCGATGAGGCGGCAAGGGCAACGCGCCATCCCGCCTCAGGCGCAATCAGTTGTTGGTCGGTGCCGGCTCAGCCGGCGCCTCGCCTTCGGCAGGCGCCTCGGCAGGCGGCGTGGTGGCGCCGGCTTCCGGTTCGCCGGTCTGCGAATTGAGCTTCTTGAGGATCGAATTCTCGGGATCCTCGGGCAGAAGGTTCTCGATCGAGGTGCCGATGCTCTCGAGCAGCGGCCGCGACTTCGCCTCCGCGACCCAGGCCGGCGCGTTGGAGCCGACCAGCCAGTTGAAGAACAAAAGGCCGACGGCCACCACCAGGATGCCGCGGGCGGCACCGTAGAGGAAGCCGAGCGTGCGATCGAGCGCGCCGATGCGGCTGTCGATGATGAAATCGGCGATCTTCATGGTGATGATGGTGACGACGATCAGCGCGATGACAAAGACGATGCCGGCGGCAGCCGCCATGGCGATCTTTTCGTTGTCGATATAGGGCTGAACGTAAGGCACGACAGGCTTGTAGAAGAAGAAGGCGGCAGCGGCGGCAGCGGCCCATGAGGCGACCGACAGCACTTCGCGGGAAAAGCCGCGCACCATGGCGAGCATCGCCGAGACCAGGGTGAAGCCGACAAGAATTCCGTCAAGCAGCGTAATCGGCATCGTGTCCACTCACTCCATGGCGACGGTTTCAGTCCGTCTCTTCCGCGCGGCTTCGTCTTGAGCCGGCTATCCGCGCCACCAGATCCGCGAGTGCGGTCGGCTGGAACGAACCGGCTCCGATTCCACCTGCGAGCTCCCCACTGCCGGAGGGCAGCACGGCCCTTCCGAAGCCCAACTTTTCGGCCTCTTTAAGGCGTTGCTGCGCATGCGCAACCGGCCTCACGGCGCCAGAAAGGCTGATTTCGCCGAAATAGACGCAATCAGCAGGCAGGGCAATACCGGTGAGCGATGAAACCAGTGCGGAAGCCACGGCCAGATCGGCCGCCGGCTCCGAGATGCGGTAGCCGCCGGCGACGTTGAGATAGACGTCGTGCTGGCCGAAACGCACGCCGCAATGCGCCTCGAGCACGGCGAGGATCATCGACAGCCGCGACGAATCCCAGCCGACGACGGCACGGCGCGGCGTGCCCAGGCTGGAGGCGGCGACAAGCGCCTGGATCTCGACAAGCACCGGTCGCGTGCCTTCGATGGCGGCAAAGACCGCGGCTCCCGGCGCCTTGGAATGGCGTTCGCCGAGGAACAGCTCGGACGGGTTGGCGACCTCGCGCAGGCCCTTGTCGGACATTTCGAAGACGCCGATCTCGTCGGTCGGGCCGAAGCGGTTCTTGACCGTGCGCAGGATGCGGAAATGGTGGCCGCCTTCGCCCTCGAAATAGAGCACGCCGTCGACCATGTGCTCGACGACGCGGGGGCCGGCGATCTGGCCTTCCTTGGTGACATGGCCGACGAGCACCACCGCAGCCCCGGTCGACTTGGCATAGCGGATCATCGCCTGGGACGCCGCCCGCACCTGGGTGACGGTACCAGGCGCCGAATCGGCGAGGTCGGTCCACAAGGTCTGGATCGAATCGATGATGACGAGGTCCGGCCGCTTGCCGTCGGCGATGGTGGCGAGAATGTCCTCGACATTGGTCTCGGCGGCGAGTTCGACCGGTGTCGAGGCGACGCCGAGGCGCTGGGCGCGCAGCCTGATCTGGGCAACGGCTTCTTCGCCCGAGACATAGACGACGCGGTGGCCGCGCGCGGCCAGTGCCGCCGCCGCCTGGGTCAACAGCGTCGACTTGCCGATGCCGGGATCGCCGCCGATGAGCAGCGCCGAGCCGCGGACGAAGCCGCCGCCGGTGGCGCGGTCGAGTTCGCCGATGCCCGAGACGATGCGCGGCGCATCCTCGATGTCGCCGTCGAGCGAGGTCAGCGTGACGGCGCGGCCCTTGCGTGCGCTCTTGAGCGAGCCGGGACCGCTGCCGATGCCGCCTGCCGTGCCTTCCTCGACCAGCGTGTTCCACTCGCCGCAGGAATCGCACTTGCCAGCCCAGCGCTGATGCGCGGCACCGCAGTTCTGGCAGATGAATTGAACGCGGGCTTTAGCCATGGAGGGGGTGCCTTTCGGAAGAATGGAAAGGCAGAGTACTACGTTGCCCCCCTCTGTCCTGCCACCGTCGCCAATGACGAGCGCTAGCTCTGGCATGCGTTACTCTTCCCCGAACCTGTCCGGCAGATGATGCTCGGGCGCGAGGTCGAAGAAGCGGGTGAATTCGCCCTGGAAGCCGAGGCTGACGGTGCCGGTGGGGCCGTGACGCTGCTTGGCGACGATGACTTCGGCCTTGCCGCGCACGTCGTTCATGTTGGCTTCCCACTGCAGGTATTCGTCGGTGCCGGGCTTCGGCTCCTTGTTCTTGAGGTAATATTCCTCGCGGTAGACGAAGATCACGACGTCGGCGTCCTGCTCGATCGAGCCCGATTCACGAAGATCGGAGAGCTGCGGGCGCTTGTCGTCGCGGCTTTCGACCTGACGCGACAGCTGCGACAGCGCGATGATCGGAACGTTGAGCTCCTTGGCCAGCGCCTTGAGGCCGGTGGTGATCTCGGTGATTTCCTGGACGCGGTTCTGCGAAGCCTTGGCGGACGAACCCTGCATCAGCTGGATATAGTCGATGATGATCAGGTCGAGGCCGCGCTGGCGCTTCAGGCGGCGGGCGCGTGCCGCGAGCTGGGCGATGGAGATACCGCCGGTCGAGTCGATGAACAGCGGGATCTTCTGCAGCGTCTGGGTGCAGCTGACCAGCTTTTCGAAGTCGGCCTCGGTGAGATCGCCGCGGCGGATCTTGGAGGAGGGCACCTCGGCCTGCTCTGATATAATACGGGTGGCGAGCTGCTCGGACGACATTTCGAGCGAGAAGAAGCCGACCACGCCGCCGTTTTCGGCCTTGAACGAACCGTCCGCCTGCTGTGCCGGCACATAGGCATGGGCGACGTTGAAGGCGATGTTGGTGACCAGCGAGGTCTTGCCCATGCCCGGGCGGCCGGCGAGCACGATCAAGTCGGAGGATTGCAGGCCGCCCATGCGTGCGTCGAGGTCGTGCAGGCCGGAGGCGACGCCGGAAAGATGGCCGTCGCGCATATAGGCGGCACTTGCCATGTCGATGGCCGTCTTGACCGCATCGGAGAAGCTTTCGAAGCCGCCGTCGTAGCGGCCGGTTTCGGCGAGCTCGAACAGGCGGCGTTCGGCGTCCTCGATCTGCTCGGCCGGCGACATGTCGACGGGTGCGTCATAGGCGATGTTGACCATGTCCTCGCCGACGGTGATCAGCGCCCGGCGGGTGGCCAGGTCATAGACGGCGCGGCCATAGTCGGAGGCGTTGATGACGGTCACCGCGTTGGCGGCAAGGGCAACGAGATATTGCATGACCGTCATGTCGCCGACCTTCTCGTCGGCCGGCAGGAAGGTTTTCAGCGTCACCGGGTTCGCCATCTTGCCCATGCGGATGAGCTCGGCGGAAACCTCGAAGATCTTGCGATGCAGCGGATCGTAGAAGTGGGTGGATTTGAGGAAGTCGGAGACGCGGTAGAAGGCATCGTTGTTGACCAGCATCGCGCCGAGCAGGGCCTGTTCAGCCTCGATGTTGTTGGGGGCTTCCCTGTAGAGCGGGCTTGCTTCCGCCACTTCGAATTTGCGCGCTGCCTCTGCCAATGTCGTCCCCGTCGCTGAACCAGATACTCCCGTAGCAGAGTCCGATATCGAAGTGCTGGCTCAATCTGCTTTAGCTGGGTTTCAAGGCCAGTTTGCTCAAGAATTCACAGGCTGGGCGAAACCATCCACAGGACATGAGTCCTACTGCCGGAATCAATTTGACTGTTGCCGAATCCTACCCCGTACAAGTCGGCAAGACCATCGAATCCTTAGGATCAGGCGCCGCGCGGCGCAAGCAGGATGACCGAGGCGCCGAGGATGCAGATGACGGCGCCGATCATGTCCCAGCGGTCGGGGCGGATGCCCTCGGCGAGCCAAAGCCAGGCCAGCGACGCTGCGATGTAGATGCCGCCATAAGCGGCGTAAGTGCGGCCGGCGGCGTCGGCATCGACCAGGGCCAGCAGCCAGCCGAAGGCGATGAGCGCGGCGACGCCGGGGATCAGCCACAGCGCCGACTTGTCGAGCCGCCACCAGGCCCAGAAGGCAAAGCAGCCGGCGATCTCGGCAAGGGCTGCCAGGACGTAGATGGCATAGGTCATCGAGGAAACCCTGGGGTCATGAAAAAAGCCCGGCTCATGGCGAGACGGGCTTTTTCCTATGGCAGACGCATGAGGCGCAAGGGCCAGGCGTGGTTGCCATGCTATTCCTTGTCGGCAACCTTCCTGCGGCGGCCGACCTTTCCAGCTCCAGCCTGGGCGGCTTCGGCCTTGGCGGCAGGTTGAGACTTGGCGGCAAGTTGAGCCTTGGCTGCAGGCTGGGCGGCAGGTTTGTCCTCGGCGCCGAGCTTCGCCTGCCGGTGCCCCATCTCGTGCATGGCCAGCGCCTTCTCGCATTTGCCGATATAGTCGCGGGTCAGCGGCAGCGTGTCGTTGCGGTGGCTGAGCTGGATCTGGAACACCATCAGGTCCTGCCAGCGGAAGGCAGCCTCGGACGCCGCGAGATAGAACTCCCACATCCGGCAGAAGCGCTCGTCATAGATCGCCTTGGCCTTGTCTCGGTTGGCCTGGAAACGCAGGCTCCAGTGCCGCAGCGTCTCGGCATAATGCAGCCTGAGAATCTCGACGTCGGTGACCATCAGGCCGGCCTTTTCGATCGCCGGCAGCACTTCCGACAGCGCCGGAATGTAGCCGCCGGGGAAGATGTGCTTGCGGATGAAGGCGCTTGTCGAGGCCGGCGGGCCGGCGCGGCCGATCGAATGCAGCACCATGACGCCGTCTGGTTTCAGCCGCTTGGCGACATTGTCGAAGAAGGTGCGGTAGTGGTTGACGCCGACATGCTCGAACATGCCGACCGAGACGATGCGGTCGAAACGCTCGACCAGGTCGCGATAGTCCCTGATTTCGAAATGGACCCGGTTTTCCAGCCCCTCGGCCTGGGCGCGCTCGGTGGCAACCGCATGCTGCTCGGTCGACAGCGTCACGCCGAGCACCTGCGCCTCGAAGGTGCGGGCGAGGTAGAGCCCGAGCCCGCCCCAGCCGGAACCGATGTCGAGCACGGACTGGCCCGGCCTCAGCCGCATCTTGGCAGCGATATGCGCCTTCTTGGCGATCTGGGCTTCTTCCAGCGTCATTTCGGGCTCGGCGAAATAGGCGCAGGAATATTGCATGTCGGTGTCGAGGAAGAGCCGGTAGAGCTCGCCCGACAGGTCGTAGTGGCGCTGCACGTTGCGCTTGGAGCGGGCTGTGGTGTTGACCTGCTGGAAGCGGCGGAAGGCGAGCCGCAGGTTGTCCAGCGCCTTGGTCCAGGCGGTGTCGATGCTGCCATTGCCGAGGTTCTGGAACACCACCCGCATCAGCCCGAGCACGTCGCCGCCGACGATGTCGACATCGCCGTCCATATAGGCCTCGGGCAGAGCCAGCATCGGGTCGAGCGTGATGGCGCTTTCGGCACGCCGCGTCTTGATCAGCAGGTGGACAGGGTCGCCCGTGTCATCGCCGAAACGGTGCGATCGACCGTTGGGGCCGGTGACTGTCAGATTGCCGGTGCGCACAAGCTTCCCGACGATGCGTTGCAACAACATGTTCATGGCGTGCTCGCGAAAAGGTCAGTCGTATGGTCCTTCTCAAAATAGGAGCGACGCTGCCAAGTTCCACGCCTGGCACAAAAAAAGCCCGGATGTCGCCATCCGGGCTTGGTCCAGAAAACCGGCCGGAAGACCGGCCGGTAAACTCGGATCGGGACAGAAGGCTCAGATCAGCCTTCGTCGCCTTCGCCGTCTTCGTTCGGATCAAAGAAGCTGTCCGGACGGGCGTTTTCGTTGATGTCGTCGCCATAGATGGCTTCGGCGGTGGTCAGCGTCTCGCCCTTCGACTGGCGCTCGGCTTCGTCGGCCGTGCGTGCGATGTTCAGCGTGATGGTGACTTCGACTTCGGCGTGCAGCGCGATCGCCACGTTGGTCAGGCCGATGGTCTTGATCGGCTGGTTGAGCTCGACCTGGTTGCGGGCGATCGTGAAGCCTTCGGCGATCAGCAGATCAGCGATGTCGCGGGTCGAGACCGAACCGTAGAGCTGGCCGGTTTCACCAGCCGAACGCACGATGATGAACGACTTGCCGTCGAGCTTGTCGGCGACCTGCTGGGCTTCCGACTTGCGCTCGAGGTTGCGGGCTTCGAGCTGGGCGCGCTGGCCTTCGAACTTCTTCTTGTTGGCTTCGTTGGCGCGGAGCGCCTTGCCCTTGGGCAGAAGGAAGTTACGGGCAAAGCCGTCCTTGACCTTGACGGTGTCGCCCATCTGGCCGAGGCGGGAAATGCGTTCGAGGAGAATGACGTCCATTGTCCTTGTCCTTTCGTTGGCTGCGGAGGCAGCGGTCGTTGGCTGCAAAGGCAGCTGAAAAATTCAACGGGCAAGGAAGCAATGAGGGCGTTGCCGCCGGTTTCGCTGTCCTGCCTGTCGCGGCAGTTAGGATTTCCCTTAGAAATCCAACCCGGGATTTTGAAATTTAACCCGCCACGCCCGTCGCAGCAGGAAAAATTCCGGCCCGGGGCGGATGCCGCCGGGCCGGAACCGAAATCACTTCACCACGTAGGGCAGCAGGCCGAGGAAGCGGGCGCGCTTGATCGCCTGGGCGAGTTCACGCTGCTTCTTCTGGCTGACGGCGGTGATGCGCGAAGGAACGATCTTGCCGCGCTCGGAAATGTAGCGCTGCAGCAGACGCACGTCCTTGTAGTCGATCTTCGGGGCGTTGGCGCCGGAGAACGGGCAGGTCTTGCGACGACGGTGGAAAGGACGACGGGTCGGGATCTGGTTGATGTCGACCATTATTCTGCACCCCCTTCAACACCTTCGCGCGGACGGCGCGGGCCACGATCACCACCGCCATCGCGGTCGCCGAAGCTGCGCGGACCACGGTCGCCGCGGTCGCCGAAGCTGCGCTGCGGACGGTCGCCGAAGCCACCGCGCTCGCCACGCTCGGAGCGCTCTTCGCGCTTCTGCATCATGGCGGAGACGCCTTCTTCATGCGCCTCGACCTTGACGGTCATGAAACGCAGGATGTCTTCGGACAGGCCCTGCTGGCGCTCGACTTCCTTGACGGCAGCCGACGGCGCGGTGATGTCCATCAGCGTGTAATACGCCTTGCGGTTCTTGTTGATGCGGTAGGTGAGGGACTTCAGTCCCCAGTTCTCGACCCGGCCAACCGATCCGCCTGCTGCAGTGATGATGCCCTTGTAGTGTTCGACAAGTGCATCGACCTGCTGCTGCGAGAGGTCCTGGCGGGCAAGAAACACATGTTCATAAAGAGCCATAGTTTTTGCCTTTCTTCGTTTCCATCTTCCGGTCCCGGCGGCTAGAGCCTCTGCGACTTCCCTGATCCTTCGAGGGCCATTGGCCACCTCGGGAGAAGAAAGGTGCACGACGAGACGGTCGAGAGCGGAGACACGGGAGGCGGAAGCGTTTTCGCTTCACACGGCGGCTTTCAAGAAAGCCTCCGGCCCTCCGTTCAGCCCCCAGCTGGGACCGGCAGATGGCGGGCGTCTACATGCTAAGGTGAGCCAAGGCAAGGGGGAAGGCCGAGATTCCCTGAGAAATCGGGCTTTTGCGCCCGATTTCGATGCTCAGCCGGAGGCTTCCGGGAAGAGAAACCGGCCTTTTCAAGCCGGTTTTGGCTCAGCCGAATGCCTCGTCCCGGAGGAACAGCGGCGACCGCGTGCGGTTGGCGACGACCTTGTCGACGGTCTCGGGGAAGAAGCCCTTGGCGCCGCGGCGCTTGCCGAACATCATGTCATATTGCAGCCAGCGGAAATCGCGGATCGCCGGGTCGAGTTCCTTCTGGCGCGACCAGTCGAACACCGATTGGCCCTGTCGCGGCATCAGCATGTTGCGGTCGACGACGCGGTAGCGGTCATGCAGGTCGCCGAGGAAGCCGGTGTAGTAGGGGTGGCTGATGCCGGCGGTCTCGAGCACGTGCAGCGGCAGGAAGGCCGGGCTGATCGAGCCGATGTCGCGCGCAGCACCGGTGCGGTTCGACCACACCACCAAAGGCGTCTCGTGCTGCACCAGCATCTCGTCGATCGGCGCCTTGCGCTTGGCGACCGGCTCTTTCATGAAACCGGTCTCGACATAGACGGGGCCGAGCGGCGGCAGGTGGTCGCCGAAGAAGGCAATGACCGTCGGGCGTTCACGCTTGCTGGCCCAGTCCATCAGCCGCTTCAGGCCACGGTCGGCATCGGACGCACCCTCGGCATAGGTCAGGATCGAATCGCGCGTCCACTGCGAGGTCGGCGCATCGACCTTGTGGGTGGTGTCGCTGTAGCGGTTCGGCTCATAGGGGCCGTGGCTCTGCAGCGAGACCGCGAACATGAAGAAGGGATGATCGGTGGCGTCGGCTTCGCGGATGATCTCTTCGGTCAATGCCGCGTCCGAGACCAGCGGGCCGCGCTTGGCGAGCAGCGGCAGGTTCTCTTCCGACATGAACTTGTCGAAACCGAAGGCCTTGTAGACCGGCGCGCGGTTCCAGAACCAGCCGCCGAAGGGATGGATGGCCTTGGTGTCGTAACCTTCGCTCTTGAAGAAGGTGGCAAGCGAAGGCACCGGCGCGCGGACATATTGCTGGTAGGGGATCGAGCCGGCCGGCAGGAAGGCATTGGAGAAGCCGGTCAGCGCCTCGAACTCGACATTGGCGGTCATGCCGCCGAATTCGGGCGAAAAGACATGGCCGGACTGCGATGCGCGCACGTTGGGGATCGGGTCGGGCGTGATCGAAACGCCGGGCAGGCGTGACGGATCCCAGAAGGATTCGCTCATCACGATGATGACGTCGGGCTTTTCCTCGGGCAGCACCGCAGCGGCCTTTTCGGGGGCGGCGATGGCGTCGATGGCCTTGTCGGAATAGCCCTGCGGCGCCTTGACCTTGGCCATCGGCACGTTGAGCGCAAAAGCGATGGCAAAGCCGTTGGAGGCGTAGTTTTCCTTCTGGTCCCACATCATCGGGATGATCTGCAGGCGGTCGCGCGTCCACGAGAAGGTGGCGTAGTCCATGATCGAGACGAAGAAGGCCAGTGCCGGAAGGGCGATCGCCAGGCGCGACATGCGCGCCCAGAACGACAGCGCCGGCATGCGGCGGCGCCAGTAGCGCCAGGCAAGCACCAGAAGCGTGATGCCGCCGACCAGGCCGACAGCAATGCCTGCGCCGGCAAGCGGCCGCTCGCGGACAAGAAGCGGCATCAGTTCGACGATCTGGCGGGCGTAAAGGAAATCGGTCGGGTAGAGCGGATCGCCGAGATAGAGCGACTTCTGGTGGCCGACAAAGGCCAGCGCCAGCGCCACGGGTGCGACGACCAGAAGGCCGTTGTAGGGCCGGCCGAGCAGCGCGTCGAAACCGATGATCAGCAGCGCAAACAGCGCGACCGTGGTCCAGCTCGGCTTGAACGGCTGCTGGAAGAAGTTCAGCGTGTCGACGAAGGAGCCGCGGGCGACGAACTCGATGGCGAAGACGAGGACGGCCGAGACGGCAAGCGTGATCATCACCGAGCGCAGCACGCCGAGCGCATAGGCACGCCGGCTGAGTGCTTCAGCCTCGTTCTCCTCGTCGCGGGCGACGGTTTTGCCTGTCGCGAACAGCTTTGCCAACTCAACTTCCTCGAACGCTGGACGGCGGCGTCACGCAACCGTCACGAAACTGTCATCGAAAACCTAGCGCATATGGCAAAATTGAGAAGGATGGGGCAAACAAAACGTTTTTCGCATTAATTCTCTGTGATTATTTGCCCCGGAGGGGTGCCAAAGCCCTCAAGGCTTGACTTGACGGTATCCATTGCGCCAGAGGCACAACGATATGGCGCGCAGCCGGTTCCAACGACGTCCGGCGCAGCACCTCGTGATATGTCTGCCCGTCCACCCGAAAAACCGATTCCGGTTCGGGTCGATGCGGCAAGTAGCCAGGAGACTGACATGGCCGTTGCATTCACTTTTCCGGGGCAGGGCAGCCAGGCCGTCGGCATGGGCAAGGAACTGGCCGATGCCTTTCCGGAAGCACGCCGCGTCTTCGAGGAAGTCGACGACGCGCTCGGTGAAAAGCTGTCGCAGCTGATCTGGGAGGGGCCCGAGGAGACGCTGACCTTGACCGCCAACGCCCAGCCGGCGCTGATGGCGGTGTCGATGGCGGCGTTCCGGGCGCTGGAAGCCCGCGGCCTGTCGCTCAAGGACAAGGTGTCCTACGTCGCCGGCCACTCGCTCGGCGAATATTCGGCCCTTGCCGCCGCCGGTTTCGTCTCGGTCGCTGACGCCGCACGCCTGCTGCGCATCCGTGGCAACGCCATGCAGGCGGCGGTGCCGGCAGGGCAGGGCGCGATGGCTGCGATCATCGGCCTCGAGCAGGGCGACGTCGACGCCGCCTGCATCGAGGCAGCACAAGGCTCGGTCTGCCAGATCGCCAATGACAATGGCGGCGGCCAGCTGGTCATTTCGGGCGAGAAGGCAGCGGTCGAGCGTGCCGCGGCCCTTTGCACCGCCAAGGGCGCCAAGCGCGCGCTGATGCTGCAGGTCTCCGCCCCCTTCCATTCGGCGCTGATGGCGCCCGCTGCCGAGAAGATGCGCGAGGCGCTGGCCGGGGTGAAGAAGAACGTGCCGGTCGTGCCGGTCGTGGCCAATGTCACCGTCCAGCCGATCACCGATCCGGAAGAGATCGCCGCCCGCCTCGTCGAGCAGGTCACCGGTCGTGTCCGCTGGGCCGAGACCGTCGAGTGGTTCGGCAACAACGGCGTCACCACGCTTTATGAAGTGGGCGCCGGCAAGGTGCTGTCGGGCCTCGCCCGCCGCATCAACAAGGAGATCGCGACCGCTGCCGTCAACACGCCGGCCGATGTCGAGGCGGCGATTGCCGCGCTCGCCTGAACGTTTCAAACGACCCCACCCGTGTGAAGGGTGCGCTCTTCAAGGAAGGTAGCAAAATGCTCGATCTGACCGGCCGCAAGGCACTCGTCACCGGTGCATCCGGCGGCATCGGCGAAGAAATCGCCCGCATCCTGCACAAGCAGGGCGCCATCGTCGGCCTGCACGGCACCCGCATCGAAAAGCTCGAGGCGCTCGCCGGCGAACTCGGTGACCGGGTCAAGCTGTTCCCGGCCAATCTCGCCGACCGCGACGAGGTCAAGGCGCTGGGCCAGAAGGCCGAGGCCGAGCTCGAAGGCGTCGACATCCTGGTCAACAATGCCGGCATCACCAAGGACGGCCTGTTCGTGCGCATGTCGGATGCCGACTGGGACCAGGTCATCGAGATCAACCTGACCGCGATGTTCCGCCTGACGCGTGAATTGACCCATCCGATGATGCGCCGCCGCCATGGCCGCATCATCAACATCACCTCGGTCGTCGGCGTCACCGGCAACCCCGGCCAGACCAATTACTGCGCTTCCAAGGCCGGCATGATCGGCTTCTCCAAGTCGCTGGCCCAGGAGATCGCCACCCGCAACATCACCGTCAACTGCGTTGCCCCGGGCTTCATCGAATCGGCGATGACCGAGAAGCTCAACGACAAGCAGAAAGAGGCGATCATGGCCGCGATCCCGGCCAAGCGCATGGGCACCGGCAAGGAAATTGCCTCGGCGGTCGCCTATCTCGCCTCCGACGAGGCGGCCTACGTCACCGGCCAGACGATCCACGTCAATGGCGGCATGGCAATGATCTGATTTGGGATCTGATTGGGGATCTGATTGGGCAATTGGCCGGGATAACCGGGCCTTTTGCCTTGGACGCGGTGAATTTTTCGTGTATTGCCGCGCTCCATCAGGTGGCCAGGACGAAACCCGACCGCCGCCCGAGCGCTTGGGAAAGCGTAGATTACAGCTTGATTAGCGGCAATCCGCCCGCTAACGAAGACCTAACAACACCAGACTGAGGATGCCCACATGAGTGACACCGCAGAGCGCGTCAAGAAGATCGTCATCGAACATCTTGGCGTCGACGCCGACAAGGTGACGGAAGCTGCGAGCTTCATCGACGATCTGGGCGCGGACAGCCTCGACACGGTCGAGCTCGTCATGGCTTTCGAAGAAGAATTCGGCGTCGAGATCCCCGACGACGCGGCCGAGACCATCCTCACCGTTGGCGACGCCGTGAAGTACATCGACAAGGCTTCGGCCTGAGCGATCGCGAATTGTCAGGGATGCCTGCGATGAGGCGTGTGGTCGTCACAGGCCTTGGCCTGCTTTCACCGTTCGGCATGGGCTACGAGCACGGCTGGAAAGAGCTTCTTTCCGGCCGCAGCGCAGCCCGTCGGATCACGGAGTTCGAGGTCGACGACCTCGCCTGCAAGATCGCCAATGTCATCCCTCGCGGCGACGGCTCCAACAACAGCTTCAATCCCGAAGCGGTCCTTGAACCCAAGGAACTGCGCAAGATCGGCGACTTCATCCTCTACGGGATCGCGGCCGCCGACGAGGCATTGAAGGATTCGGGTTGGACGCCAAAGACGCCGGACGAACAGAATTCGACCGGCGTCATGATCGGCTCGGGCATCGGCGGCATTGACGGCATCGCCGAAAATGCCCTGATCCTCAAGGAACGCGGCCCGCGCCGCATCAGCCCCTTCTTCATTCCGGGCCAGATCATCAATCTGGTCTCCGGCCAGGTGTCGATCCGGCACGGGCTCAAGGGCCCGAACCATGCCGTGGTCACCGCCTGCTCGACCGGCGCGCACGCCATTGGCGATGCCGCCCGCCTGATCATGTTCGGCGATGCCGACGTGATGGTGGCCGGTGGCGCCGAAGCGCCGGTGACACGCCTGTCGCTGGCCGGCTTTGCCGCCTGCAAGGCGCTCTCCACCGATCGCAACGACGATCCCGAAAAGGCTTCGCGCCCCTATGACCGCGACCGTGACGGCTTCGTCATGGGCGAGGGTGCCGGTGTCGTCGTCCTCGAAGAGCTCGAACATGCCAAGGCGCGCGGCGCGAAGATCTACGCCGAAGTGGTCGGCTACGGCCTGACCGGCGATGCCCATCACATCACGGCTCCCGCCGAGGATGGCGACGGCGCCTTCCGCTGCATGACGGCCGCCCTCAAGCGCGCCAATCTGACGCCGGCCGACATCGACTACATCAACGCCCATGGCACCTCGACCATGGCCGATACGATCGAACTCGGCGCCGTCGAGCGTCTCGTCGGCAACGCCGCCTCCAAGGTGTCGATGTCGTCGACCAAGTCGTCGATCGGTCACCTCTTGGGTGCTGCCGGTGCGGCCGAGGCGATCTTCTCGATCCTCGCCATCCGCGACAACATCGTGCCGGCGACGATCAACCTCGACAATCCGGAGCGCGAGACGGCCATCGATCTGGTGCCGAACACGCCGCGCAAGCGGCAGGTCGACGTCGCTTTGTCGAACTCCTTCGGCTTCGGCGGCACCAACGCCTCGCTGGTGTTCCAGCGCTTCAACGGCTGATAGGTTGTGGGAAGGGGCCCCTCGCGGGCCCTTTGCCGTGATTTTTGCCACATTCAAGCCTAGTCTCCCGGCGGGGATTCGACGCAAAGGCGAGGCAAGATGAGCATCAATACGCCAGGGCAGGGAGAGGGCGCACCACGCGCCGCACCTGCCAATCCGGTTTCGGCCAATCCGATCGTTCCAAAGACCGCGCAGGAAGCGCTGCGGCCGGAAGCCGGTACGCCGCCGCCCTCCAAGCGGTCGCGCGCCTCGCGCAACCAGATCGTCGTGTTCCTCAATTTCATGATGTCGACGGCGGTGCTGGTCATCCTCGCCAGCGGCGCGGCCCTCTATTTCGGCAAGCAGGAATTCAGCGGCGCGGGTCCCTCGACGGTGCCGGCGACCTTCCTGGTCAAGCCCGCCACCGGCGTGGCCGACATCGCCGACCAGCTCGAGCGGCGCGGCCTGATCAGCGACGCCCGCATCTTCCGCATGGGCGTGCGCGCCTATGGCAATGACGGCTCGCTCAAGGCAGGCGAATACGAGATCCAGGCCGGCGCCTCGATGCACGACATCATGGAGCTCCTGAAGAGCGGCAAGTCGGTGCAATATTCGCTGACCATTCCGGAAGGACTGACCGTCGAGCAGGCGTGGAAACGGATTGCCGAGCAGGAAGCGCTGAGCGGCGACATGCCGACCGAGATGCCGGCCGAAGGCACGCTTGCCGCCGACACCCAGCGCTTCACCCGCGGCCTGACCAGGCAGCAGATCGTCAACAAGATGCTGGCCGACCAGAAGGAACTGGTCGAGACCATCTGGGCCCGGCGCTCGCCGGACCTGCCGCTCGCCGACATCAACGAGTTCGTGACGCTGGCTTCCATCGTCGAGAAGGAAACGGCACGTGGCGACGAACGCTCGCGCGTGGCGGCGGTGTTCATCAACCGCCTCAACAAGGGCATGCGGCTGCAGTCCGATCCGACGATCATCTACGGCATCTTCGGCGGCAAGGGGAAGCCGGCCGACCGGCCGATCTATCGCTCCGACATCGACAAGCCGACGCCTTACAACACCTACACCATCAAGGGCCTGCCGCCGACGCCGATCGCCAATCCGGGCAAGGCTTCGCTCGAGGCCGTCGCCAATCCATCGAAGACCAAGGACCTCTATTTCGTTGCCGACGGTTCGGGTGGGCACGTCTTCGCCGAGACGCTGGACGAGCACAACGAGAACGTCGCCCGCTGGCGCGCCTTCCAGCGCAAGGTCGTCGAGGACGAAAAGGCTGCCGACGAGACCGATCCGGCCAAGAAGGACGCCGCCACCACCAACGCCGTCAAGAAGTAGCCACGAGCCTCGCCCTGCGCCCGCTCGGGGGCGAGGCACGCTGCAAGACGGAAACGCGCTGCCGAGATGACCCTTTCGAGATGAGCCTGCCCAGATGACCCTACAAAGCATGACAGGCTTCGCCCGCGTGGCCGCCGAGCACCAGGGAACGGCGATCGCCTGGGAGGTGAAGTCGGTCAACGGCAAGAGCGTCGATGTGCGCCTGCGCCTGCCGCAGGGCTTCGAGCGGCTCGAACCGGCGGTCAGGCAGGCGATCCAGAAGCGCTTTTCGCGCGGCAATGTGCAGGCGACTTTGACGGTCAGCCGCACGGCCGGCGCGATGGTGCAGCCGGTCATCAACGAAAATTTCCTGCGCGACGTGGCCGAGCTTGCCACCCGCCTGGTCCAGCAATATGGCGCGGCCCCCGCCAGCGCCGACGGGCTGCTTGCCCTGCGCGGCGTGTTCGACATGCCCGAGGCGGTCGAGACGGAAGAGCAGCGCGCGGCGATCGACGCCGTGATCATGGATGGCCTGGAAAAGGGCCTCGCCGGTCTCGTCGAGGCGCGCAAGGCCGAGGGCGAGGCGCTGCACACGCTTTTGTCGGATCACATCGCAACCATCGAGACGCTGACCTTGCAGGCCGAAGCCGACCCGTCGCGCGAGCCGGCGCAGATCCGCCAGCGCCTGGCCGAACAGGTGCGGTTGCTGCTTGAGGCCTCACCCGCGCTCGACGAGACGCGGCTCAACATGGAAGCGGCGTTCCTCGCCACCAAGGCCGACATCCGCGAGGAGATCGACCGGCTGAAGACCCATATCGCTTCAGGGCGGACGCTACTCGCCGGCGGCGGCGCCATCGGCCGCAAGCTCGATTTTCTGGCGCAGGAATTCAACCGCGAATCGAATACTCTGTGTTCGAAGTCGAATGCCGCCGCAGTGACCGCCATCGGGCTGGAACTGAAGGCCGTCGTCGATCAGTTCCGCGAGCAAGTTCAGAATCTGGAGTAGCGCATGAGCGCCGAGGCCCTATCCATCGTCATCAAGCGGCGCGGCTTGATGCTGGTCCTGTCGTCGCCGTCGGGCGCCGGCAAGTCGACAATCTCGCGCAACCTGATCGAGACCGACCCGGAGCTGAAGCTGTCGGTCAGCGTGACCACCCGGCCGCGCCGCGGCAGCGAAATCGACGGCGCCCACTATCATTTTACCTCAAAGCGCGAGTTCGAGCTGCTGCGCGACAATGACGCGCTGCTCGAATGGGCCGAGGTTCACGGCAATTTCTACGCCACGCCGCGCGAGCCGGTCGAGCTCGCAATGTCGCAAGGGCGCGACATGCTGTTCGACATCGACTGGCAGGGCGCCAAGCAGCTCAAGGAAAAGATGCGTGGCGACATCGTCTCGATCTTCATCCTGCCGCCGTCGATGGGCGAGCTGAAGGCCCGCCTCAAGCGCCGTGCCGAGGACCAGGACGCGGTGATCGAGACGCGGCTGAAGAACGCCCGCGACGAGATCGAGCACTGGGGCGAATACGACTATGTCGTGATCAACGAAGACCTCAACCGCGCCTTCGCCGAAGTCCGCGCCATCGTCGCCTCTGAACGCCTGCGCCGCGACCGTCGGCCCGGCCTGTTCGACTTCGTGTCGAAACTGCTCGACGAGAAGATCTGAGGTTTCCTCCAGACCTGGCCCGTCCGGATGAAACGGACGGGAACCAAGGCGGCATCGGCGAAGGCAATCGCCGATCCTGTTGCGCGCGAGATCGGTGCGGCAACTGAAGAAAGCCCTGAGGTCTCGGAAGGCCTCGTCGGAGAACAGCTTGAGTTTCTCAGTCGGAATCCATGCCAAGAGGGTGAGGAGCGTGATGCCGGTGCAGAAGGTGCACCCGTTCTGAATCGTCTGCGCGCTGCCGCGAGGTCACGGCATGGATCCTAGGGTCTCCGCGTCGCTGCGCTCCAGCTTCGCCCTAGGATGACGAAGGGGTGAGCATGCGCTTGGTGGTTTTGGCTTGCCGGACAGGCCTCTCCATTCGTCATCCCAGAGGCTCGACCCGAGGCCGCGCCCGACTAACCACCCAAGCCGGCGGCGACCACCCACCCTTCGTCATCCTAGGGCGAAGCAGGAGCGAAGCTCCGTCGCGGCGACCCTAGGATCCATGCCGTAAAGGTGAGGCATGCGGAGAGGGCGGAAGAAAGAGCACTTGTTTGCTCGCATGAACACAGTAGCCATGCCGTGAGGGTGGGGAATGTGTTGCGCGTGGCAGAAGGTGCACCCGTTCTGTATCGTCTGCGCGCTGCCGCGAGGTCACGGCAGGGATCCTAGGGTCTCCGCGTCGCTGCGCTCCTGCTTCGCCCTAGGATGACGAAGGGGTGAGCATGCGCTTGGTGGTTTTGGCTTGCCGGACAGGCCTTTCCATTCTTCATCCCAGAGGCTCGACCCGAGGCCGCGCCCGACAACCGGCTCACCACCCAAGCCGGCGGCGACCACCCAACCTTCGTCATCCTAGGGCGAAGCAGGAGCGCAGCTCCGTCGCGGCGACCCTAGGATCCTGTGTGTTGCGCTTGGTGTAGAATGAATGCGGGAAGGAGGCCGTCAGGATCCTGGTCGTCGTGCTGAACACGACAGACCGCGGCTTGGCTCGGCTCCCTTCCCGCACCACCTGCCGTCAACCTGCACAGTTGCACGAGGCCGTTGGCGCGGACCTCGCACCACAGGAAGAGGTTCCATGACGATACATCACAGTTACATCGGTTGCGACATCGCCAAGGCGATGATTGATGTCTTCGATCCGCTCAGCCGCCGTTTCAGCCGGGTGGCCAACGAGGCTGCGGCTCTGGCCCGCTTCGCTGCCGGCCTGGCACCAAACAGCTTTGTCGTCCTCGAGGCGACGGGGCACCATGACCGGGCTTTACGCCAGGCGCTCGCCAAGGCCGGCATCGCTTGCGTCCGCATCAATCCGATGACGGTGCGCCGTTTCGCCCAGGCGCGCGGCCACCTGGCCAAGACCGACCGCATCGATGCCCGCATCCTGAGCGAGATGGGGGCGATGTTCTGCCCCGATGCCGACACGCCGCCATGCCCCGGGCGTGAGCGGCTTGTTGCCCTTGCCCGCCGCCGCGACCAACTGGTCGCAGCGCGCGCGATCGAGCTGCGCCATCACGACGAAACCACCGACATCACCGTGCTTGCCGACATCGAAGCTGCAATCGTTGGCCTGTCCCAGCGCATCTCGGCCCTCGAGGTCGAGATCGCCAGCCATATCGAAACCCTGGACGAGCTTGCCGAACAGGCCGAGCGCCTGACCTCCGCTCCAGGCATCGGCAAGGTGACCGCCATCACCCTCTTGGCCCACATGCCTGAACTTGGAACCATCTCGCCCAAGGCCATCGCCAGCCTCGCCGGCCTTGCGCCTTGCAACAACGACAGCGGCACAAGGACCGGCCGGCGCAGCATCCGGGGCGGCCGGCCAAGGTTACGCCGGGCGCTCTATATGGCAGCCCTCGGCGCCATCCGCGCAAACCAGCGCTTCAAGGCCTTCTACCAGGCTATCGCCCAACGCTCCGGATCAAAGAAATGCGCAATCATCGCCGTCGCGCGAAAGCTCATCACAATCCTCAACGCCATGATCCGCGATCAAAAACACTTCGCTTGAACACAGTTGCCATGCCGTGAAGGTGTGGAATGCGGAGAGGGCGGAAGAAAGAGCACTTGTTTGCCCGCTTGAACACAGTTGCCATGCCGTGAAGGTGAGGAATGTGGAGAGGGCGGAAGAAAGAGCACTTGTTTGCTCGCATGAACACAGTAGCCATGCCGTGAGGGAGGGGCGCTGCAAGGCCAGGTCGCGAACTTCGGCACCGAAGAAAACCCGCACTTCATCGTGCCCGCACTTCATCGTGTATGTGCGTGACCCCGAAGGAAACATACTGGAACTGGAGCAGCCCGGTATCCAATAGGCATCGGGTGCTGGACAGTGCTCCGCAGACGGTCGCCCGGCTTCAGACCGCCTTGGCGAGTGCCACGAATTCCTCGACGCTGAGCGTTTCGGCGCGGCGGGTCGGGTCGATGCCGACAGCTTGCAGCAGCTTTTCGCCGCCCATGCTTTTCAGGCTCTGGCGCAGCATCTTGCGGCGCTGGCCGAAGGCGGCCTCGGTGACCCGGCCCAGCACCTTCACATCGGCGGCCAGCGGCGCCGGGCGCGGCTCCAGATGGACCACCGACGAGGTCACCTTGGGCGGTGGCGTAAACGCCTGCGGCGGCACGTCGAAGGCGATGCGGGCATCGGTGCGCCAGCCCGCCAGAACGCCGAGGCGGCCAAAGGCGGAACTGGTTGGCTTTGCCACGATGCGCTCGGCGACCTCGCGCTGGAACATCAGCGTCAGCGACTGGTAGAAGGGCGGCCAGGCCTCGACGGTCAGCCAGCGCACCAGAAGCTCGGTGCCGATATTGTAGGGCAGGTTGGCGACGATCTTGACCTGTTCGCCATTGGCAAGGCTTGCGAAATCGGTCTTCAGCGCATCGCCCGACACCACCTCGAGCCGGCCGGGATAGTGGTCGGACACTTCGGCAAGGGCAGCCAGGCAGCGCTCGTCGCGCTCGATGGCGATGACCTTCTTCGCGCCATGCATCAACAGCGCGCGTGTCAGGCCGCCGGGGCCGGGCCCGACCTCGATGACGGTGACGCCGGTCAGGTCGCCGGCGGCGCGCGCCACCTTGCCGGTGAGGTTGAGGTCGAGCAGGAAATTCTGGCCGAGCGCCTTCTTGGCCTGCAGGCCATGGCGTTCGATGACGTCGCGGAGCGGCGGCAGGCCGTCGATGCTGGTGCTCATGATGCCTTTGCCTCGCCGTCGGCGAGCAGCCGCGCCAGCTTGAGCGCCGCGATCAGGCTGTCGGGCCGGGCGATGCCCTTGCCTGAAATGTCGAAGGCGGTGCCGTGGTCGGGCGAGGTCCTGACGAAGGGCAGGCCGAGCGTGACGTTGACGGTCTCGTCGAAGGCCAGCGCCTTGGCCGGGATCAGCGCCTGGTCGTGATACATGCAGATCGCAGCATCATAGCCGGCGCGGGCCCGGGCATGGAACATGGTGTCGGCGGGCAGGGGACCGAAGGCGTCGATGCCTTCCGCCTTGAGCGCCGCGATCGCCGGGCGGACGATGCGCTCGTCCTCGTGGCCCATGGCCCCACCTTCGCCGGCATGCGGGTTGAGGCCGGAGACGGCGATGCGTGGCCTTGATATGCCGAAGCGGGTGCTGAGGTCGCGTGCGGTGATGCGCACGGTCTCGACGATGGCCTCTGTGGTCAGCGCCTTCGGAACCTCCGCCAGCGCGATGTGGATGGTCACAGGCACCGCGCGCAGTTCCGGCCCGGCGAGCATCATCACAGGGGTGGTGTCGACGCCGGTCCGTTCGGTCGCGAGATGCGCCAGATATTCGGTGTGGCCGGGAAAGCGGAAGCCGGCGTCATAGAGCGGCTTCTTGGCGATCGGGCAGGTGACGACGGCAGCGGCCCGGCCTTCGAAGGTGTCGGCCACCGCACGGTCGATGGCCTCGATGATGCCGGCGGCATTGGCCTTGTCGGGCTGGCCCGGCGTGTCGATGAATGGCGCTTTGAGCGGCACCACGGGCAGGGCTTCCGCGAAGGCTTGCGCTGCACCTGCGGGGTCGGTCTCGACGATGGCGACATCGACGCCAAGGGCGTGCGCCCGCGCCGCAATCAGCTTCGGACAGGCAAGCAGATAGAAGGGCGGCACGCCTGCCGCCACACGCTGCCGCCAGGCGGCGACAGCGATTTCGGGGCCAATGCCCGAGGGATCGCCCGACGTCAGCGCCAGGGGCAGGCTATGGAGCGCCACGGCCTAGCGGGTGACGATGCGGGCCTTGGCCCGCAGCTCTTCGATGTACTTCTTGTTGAGCTCTTCGGTCTTGGCGTCGCCGCCCTTGCCGGCGCCCTCGGCCTGGAACACCATCTGGGCGACCTTGTCGTCGGAGACTTCGCGCGAGCTGCAGACGCCGATGAACTCGACGCCGCGGTCGGTTTCGCGCACCGGCGTGGCAGCGCCGGCCTTGAGCTTCTTGATGTCCTCTGCCCATTCGGGCGGCAGCTGCGGGGCGATGACACGGCCGAGGTCGCGCACCGTGACGTCGAGCAGGCCCTTGGCGAATTCACGCGTCTGGTCGCAGCCATTGAAACGGGCGCGCATCTGATCCGCTTCGCGCTTGCGCTTGCCGATCGAACCGCGCTCGGCGGCAGGCACCACGAAGATCACCTGCTGCAGCATGTATTCGGTGGCGCTCGGCTTGGCGCCGCCCTGCTGCAGCATGCGGCGCACCGCGTCCTGCTCGGTCGACATACCGCCGCCGCCGTCAGCCGAGCGGAAGCGGGCGCCGAGCGCCTGGTTCCAGCCCATCTGGGCGCGGATATAGTCCTTGAAGTGGCTTGATGTCACGCCGGCCTGGCCGAGGATCTGGTCCATCTGCGCCGGCTTCAGCTTGTTGGAGCCGGCGAAGCGCGCATAGGCTTCGTTGACCTGCTTGTCGGAGATGCGGATGTTGAGCCGCTTCATCTCGGCGATGCGCAGCGTCTGCTCGATCATCTCCTGGCCGGCATCGCCCTTGCGCTTCTGCAGCTTGAGGAAAGCCGCACGGCGCTGGATGTCATAGCTGGTGATCGGCACATCGTTGACGATGTACTTGATCTCGCTGGCCTGAGCCGGAGGTGCGTAGGCGGTGATCGAAAGCGACGTCGCCGCCACGAGCAGGGCAAGGCCTGCCGAAAAGAGGTGCTTCCGCATAGAAAAAGTCCCGTTCAAACCCCTGATCCGGACTTTGCCCGGACCATCTGCCCCGTCATTGCCGTCTTATGCGGCAAAACGATGTCGGGCCGCCCCGACAAATCCGTTCCGCCGTTCCGCCGCTGGCCTAGAAGGCGCTGGTCGCGCTGCCGAAGTCGCCGATCGTGCGGAACGAGATGTTGAAGCCGACGGTGCGCGAGACGTCGTCAGGCTTGTTGTGATCGCGGCTCTCCGAATAGGACATCAGATAGGTGAAGCACTCGTCGTCATAAGCGAAGCCGACGCCGTTCTTGACCAGCAGGTCGCCCTTGATGTCGTAGGTGCCGGAGCCGAAGACGCGCCACTGGTCGTTGAAGCGGGCGGTGGCGCCCAACGTCACTTCGTGGCGGTCGTTTTCAAAGCCGTAGAGCGGCTGCGCCTGGATGAAGGCATAACGCGCCGACACGGCGAGCGGACGGGCGTCGAGGCCGACCTTCATCTCGGCACGGCGAACATCGAACGTACGCTCGTCGAAGCGGCCGCTGACCGAGGCCGAGAAGCCGTTCGGGCTGGCGAGGCCGGCCAGTGCGACATAGTCCGACGTGTCGGTTTCGAGGCCGGAATAGGCGCCGGCATTGACCAGGTCGGGGGCGGCAAACGAGTTGTCGCCGGCAAGGTGATAGGACTGGCCGACAAGCGCGTTGGTGGTCCAGCCATTGTTGAAGCTGCCGGAATAACGCAGGCCGAGATTGGCGCGGGTGCCGCCTTCCATGCGGTCATAGCCGGAGAACTTGTCGCGCTCGAACAGCGAGGCCGCGTCGAAGACGAAGCTCTGCGCATCCTCGTTGGGAATGCCGAGGCCGCCTATGGCGCTTTCGCTCGGGCGGGCAAAGATCTGCGCCATCGGCTCAAGCACATGGGTCGAGCTGGTCGACGAGAACAGCACCGGCCAGCGCAGTTCGAGGCCAAGCGTCGCCATGTAGCGGAATAGCGACGAGCGCACGTCCTCGGCGACGTTGATCCTGGGATCGCCGGCCATGTCGTTGATGGCGGTCAGCGAAGCGGCTGACGCGTCGACATAGCTGCCGTCGGCGCGGAAGGCGAGCAGGGGCGTGACCAGCAGGCCGCCATCGGTGACGATGGTGCGCTTCCACTGGGCTTCGGCGGTGATGCGGCTCGACGTGCCTTCGATGCCGTGAATCGTCGGACCGTTCGATGCCAAAATGTTCGCATCGAGATCCGAGCGCTGGATGACGCGCGAATTGACGTTGAACGACAGCTCGCCGCCGGCCAGCGGCGCGTCGGGAATATAGGCATAGTCGAGCGACGGCAGCACCCAGGGCTGCTTGTCGGCGCGGGCATTCGGGTCGCTGTCGAGCGCTTCTTCCTGGACCTGGAAGCGCATGGCGCGCAGGTCGAAATAGTTCCGGTCGTTGAGGCCGGTCAGATAGACTTCCGAGCGGTGCGTGCTCTCGGAGAAGCCGTCGATGCTGTAGGTGCGCGAGAAATTCTTGTCCGTCTGGGCAAGGATGTTCCAGCCGAAGGCCCAGCGCGGATTGAGGTCGAAATGGCCCTTGGTGCCGACCATGCCGCGCAGCTTGTTTTCGTCGCCGGTCGGGCCGCGATCGACCGTGTTGAGGTCGAACTTGTCCGGATTCATCTGGTAGATGCCGGCCATCTTCAGGCTGTATTCGCCATTGTTGAAGCGCTGGCGCCACTCGGCCTCGCCGAGGAATCCCTGCTTGGTGTAGCCGGTGCCCTTGACGGTGAGATCGTAGGTCGGCGAAAGCGCGAAATAATAGGGGATCGAAACGCCGATGCCGAGCTTGCTGTTGAAGCTTATGCCGGGCATCAGGAAGCCGCTCTTGCGCTTGACCGTCGGGTCGGCAATCTCGAAGGCCGGCAGGAAGGCGATCGGGAAGCCGAAGAACTCGAAGTTCGAATTCTCGAAGCGCACCGTCTTCTTCTGGCCGTTCCAGATGATCTTCTGTGCCTTGACGCGCCAGATCGGCGCCTTGTCGGGCTTTGCCTCGCAAGGTTCGCAGGCGGTGTAGACGCCGTTGTTGAAGGTCGTCAGGAAGCCGCCTTCGCGCTTGGCGCTTTCGGCGGCGAAATAGGTCTTGTCGACGGTCTCGATGCGCAGCGTGTTGACGAAGCCGTCGGCAAAGTCGTCGGTGATGTCGATCTCCTGCGAGAAGATCTTGGTGCCGTCCGAATTGACGACCTCGACATTGCCGCTGGCGATCAGCCGCGACGTCTTGCGGTCATAGGTGACGCGCTGGGCGACCAGGCGGTTGCCGGCATAGTCGATCTGCACGCCGCCCACCGCAGTGACGGTGCTGGCGTCGTTGTCATAGACCAGCGTGTCCGCCTCGAGCAGCATCTGCGCGCCTTCCGGCACGCTGGGTGCGAGGTCGGCGACAGTCTGCGCGAAAGCAGGTGCGGACGGCAGCGCGACCGCAAACAGGCACGCGAGCGCGGTTGCGCCCAGAAGGCCTGCCATATGGGCCCTGCGGTTGGCCATTGCGCCCCTCAACTAACCGTCCTCTTTATAAAGCAGGAACGTCACCCCGAAAAACATTGCGACCACTACTGGAAACCACGCCGCAATATAAGTCGGCACGAATCCCGCATTGCCAAATGCTTTGACCAGAACCGAAACGACATAAAGCAGAAAGCCGGCGACGACGCCACCCAGAATCATCGTTGCCGACTGCCCCATACGTGCAAATCGCATCGACACTGTTGCAGCAATGAGCGTCATTGCAACCAAAAGGAAGGGCAGGGCGACAAGTGAATGAAATTGCATGGCGAATGCGTTGGCCCTGAGGCCGAAGGAACGCGCCACTTCGATCTTCGACGGCAGCTCGAAGAAGGGAATAGTTTCGGGCCGCGCCAGCCGTTCCTGGACGAATTCGGGCTTCAGGTTGGTGGGCACCTGATCGACCGGCTGGGAGGTGAAATTCCTGCCGCCCTTCATGCTGCGGACATTGACCAGTTCCCAGTGGCCGTCACGCAGATAGGCGCGCTCGGCGTCCTTGCGTTCGACCATGTCACCCTTGTCGTCGAAGATGAAGAACACCGCGTCCGACAGCTCGAGACCCTGGTTGAGCACGGCGCGGGCGCCGATGATGACTTCGGTGCCCTCGGCCTTCTGGCGCAGCCACGGCGCCGAGAACGCCGAGACCGAATTGGACTGGCGCGAGCGCAGCTCGGATTCGATGGTTTCGGAATGCGAGAAGCCGTAAGCGGCGATCGGGTTGAGGATGCCGACGGTGACCAGGCCGAACAGCAGCGCGCCGATGCAGCAGGGCAACAGGAACTGCCAGGCCGAGATGCCGGCGGCGCGCGCGATCACCAGCTCATAACGCCGGTTGAGCGAAACCAGCGTCGCCATGGCGCTGAACAGTGCCACGAACGGCACCGTCTGCTGCATGATCATCGGCACGCGCAGGGCCGAAACGGTCATCGCGATCGAGAACTTGAAGCCGGGCAGGCCGCCGACATTGCTCGAGAATTCGGTGACGTCGATGATGAAGATCAGCGCGTAGATGCCGATGAAGAACCACGTCGTGATGACGGCGTAGCGGACGAGGAAATAGCGGCCAAGCGTCCAGCCCATCATGCCGCTCCCTGGCCCGAGGCGCGGCCGGTGAGGCGCTGGCGGAAGGCGGTGAAGCCGTCGCGCAGCCGTGCGGCTGCCGCTGCCATGCGGTCGGCGACCGAAACCGGCAGCTCCATGCTGCGGTGGTTGCGGATGAACCACAGCGCAAACAGCGAGGCGCCGATGGGAATGGCGTAGACGACATAGCCGATCCAGGCGAAGGCTTCGGCCTTGCTGTTGGCGAAGAAGCCGAGCCAGCGGAAGAACAGGGCGATCGCCACCGTGGTGACAAGCGGGTGGATTCGGGCCTCGCGGTGCGAGCGCGCATCGCCGGCGACGGCGAGCGCGATGAAGGCGAAGGCGATCGAATAGAGCCAGTCGGAGAAGCGGCGGTTGAGCTCGGCGTCGAACAGGCGCGGGTTGCGCTGGTAGAATTTGTCGTCGTGCTGGGGCTGCATCAGATAGGACGTCGAGCGGTCCTTCGGCTGCATGGTGATTTCGTTGGCGGCAGCGGAAAACTCACTGAGATCAAAGGCATAGGAGTCGAAGCTGATGACCGAGACTTCGCCGCCAGGCGCCTTGCGGTGGATGACGCCCTCATTCATCACCAGCATCTGCTTGTTGTTGCGTTCGATGAACGAGCCGTCCTTGGCATAATAGACGAGATCGACATTGGGCTCGCGCGAATCGGCGACGAAGATGCCGCCCAGCCCGCCATTGGGCAGGCGCTCGCCGACCTGCACGAACAGGCCATCGTCGACCTTGCGGAAGGTGCCTTCCTGGATGATCAGCGACAGAAGGTCGGCGCGCGAGGTCGCGATCAGCTCGCGGTTGCGCTGGCGCGCCATCGGGTTGGCGACGTTGTCGACGATGAAGGAAAACATCGCCGCGCAGACCGCGAGGATGATGATCGGCCGGATCACGGTGAGCCGCGAGGCGCCGGCGGCATTGAGGATCACCAGCTCGGAATCGCTGTTCATCGTGCTCAGCGTCAGCGCCACGGCGATGATGACGGCAAACGGCACGACGATGGGAATGACCGTCGGCAGGATCAGGGCCGCGACCTCGAAGAAGGTCAGCGCCGACTGGCCGCTGTCGGTGACGAGGTCGATGCGACCGAGCACCTGGGTGGTCCAGACGATCGCCAATGTCCACGTCAACGCCGCGATGAACACCGCGAACGCACGACGCAGAATGTAGCGCTCAACAACCTTCATCGATGATCAGGATTCCGTGTTTCCGACTTGGCCGGCCGACTGACGTCGCTTGGCCGGTGGGTGTCTAAACTATAGTCCAAGGCATGCCGGCACAACTGCCGTCAGCACCGCCAACACTTTCTCCCGCCATTCGGACTCTCCTAGCCAATGGCTAAGAAACGCCGAACGGAAGTGGTTAACACGAGGTTTCCGAACAATTTTCAGCTTTAATCATAATGGGCCAACATGACGGGAGGCTTGCCAAACCGGCGAAAACGACGAAATGTCGCGCACCATCTGAACGGGATCCGAAAGCGGGATATCATGACTTCTAAGCCGTCGATCAGTTTTGCCAAGCCGGGCACGCCCAAGAAGGGCACCGTCATCGTCTTTTCCGCCGACGAAGGCGGGCTGAGCGATGCGGCACGTGCCAACGATCCGGCCAAGGCGCTCGACCGTGCGTTCCCGGTCGCCGACTTCAACGGCAAATTCGGCAGCGTGGTCGAAGTGCTGGCGCCCGAGGGCACAGCCGTCGACCGGCTTGTCGCCATCGGAACCGGCAAGGCGGCGTCGCTCGACGACTATGCCTGGCTGAAGCTCGGCGGCGTGGTCGCAGCGCAGCTGCGCAAGGCAACCGAAGTGGCCGTGATCCTCGACATTCAAGGCGTCACGACAGATGGCGCGGCCGCGGCCGGCATCGCCGCGGGCATCCTGCTGAGGAGCTACAGCTTCGACAAATACAAGACCAAGAAGGACAATGGTGACGGCAGGGGCGACGGCAAGGCCGACGAGAAGAAGCCGGCCAAGATCACCATCCATTGCGCCGATCCGGCTGCCGCCAAGAAAGCCTTTGCCGACGCCGAGGCCGTCGTCGGCGGCGTGCTGCTTGCCCGCCATCTTGTCAACGAGCCGGCCAACATCCTCGGCCCGGTCGAGTTCGCGGCTGAAGCCAAGGAGCTCGAAAAGCTTGGCGTCAAGGTCGAGATCCTGACCGAGAAGGAAATGAAGAAGCTCGGCATGGGCTCGCTGCTCGGCGTCGCCCAGGGCTCGGTGCGTCCGCCGCGTCTCGCTGTCATGCAGTGGAGCGGCGGCAAGGCCAAGGACAAGCCGGTGGCTTTCGTCGGCAAGGGCGTAACCTTCGATTCGGGCGGCATCTCGATCAAGCCGGCGGCCGGCATGGAAGACATGAAGGGCGACATGGGCGGTGCCGCAGCCGTCACCGGCCTGATGCATGCGCTTGCCGCGCGCAAGGCCAAGGTCAATGTCGTCGGCATCATCGGCATTGTCGAGAACATGGTCGACGGCAACGCCCAGCGTCCGGGCGACATCGTCACCTCGATGTCGGGCCAGACCATCGAGGTGCTCAACACCGACGCCGAAGGCCGCCTCGTGCTGGCCGATGCGCTGTGGTACTGCAACCAGCGCTTCGAGCCGAAATTCATGGTCAATCTGGCAACCCTCACCGGGGCGATCATGGTCGCGCTCGGCCAGAGCCATGCCGGCCTGTTCTCCAACAATGACGAGCTCGCCGAGCGCCTGACCGCCGCGGGCACGGCGACGCAGGAGAAATTGTGGCGCATGCCGCTCGGCTCGGAATACGACAAGCTGATCGATTCCAAGAATGCCGACATGAAGAATATCGGCGGCCGTTTCGGCGGCTCGATCACCGCCGCACAGTTCCTGCAGCGCTTCGTCAAGGACACGCCTTGGGCGCATCTCGACATCGCCGGCACCGCCATGGGCTCGCCGACCAGCGAGATCAACCAGTCCTGGGGCTCGGGCTACGGCGTGCGGCTGCTCGACAGGCTGGTGCGCGATCACTACGAGGGCTAAGGCCCAAGTCCAGGCAACCGCGCGTCATCGGCGCGGTTGCCTGGAAGCTTCACCCGCGCCCTGAATTGGGGCATAGCATTGCCCCATGGCCGAAGTCCTTTTCTACCACCTGACCGAATCGACGCTCGAGGATGCCTTGCCGGGCCTGCTCGAGCGCAGTCTGCAGCGCGGCTGGAAGGCGGTGGTGCAGTGTGGCAGCGAAGAGCGCCGCGACGCCCTCGACCAGCATCTGTGGACCTTCCGCGACGATTCGTTTCTTGCCCATGGCAGCGACCGCGAGGCGCATGCCGCCGACCAGCCGGTGGTGCTGACGGTAACGGAAGCCAATGCCAACGCCGCCGAGATCCGGTTCCTCGTCGATGGTGCATCGCCGCCCGACATCACGTCCTATCAGCGGGCGGTGTTCCTGTTCGACGGCCATGACGCCGCCCAGCTCGAAGGCGCGCGCGAGCACTGGAAGACGATGAAATCGAGCGGCCACACGGTGACCTACTGGCAGCAGGGCGCCGACAAGCGCTGGGAGCGCAAGGCCTGACAGCCAGGCGGGCGCGGCGCACAACAAGGCGCGGCGCACCTGACGGGCCGCCGCGCCGCTGCCGAAACCGGTCGGCTACTTGGCAGCGCTTTTCTCGCCGCCAAGATCCTTCTTGAAGGTCTCGAAATCGACCTGCATGCCGTTGAAGATGGTGCTCCAGTGGCGCGTCAGCGCCGCCATGGCGACGGCTTCCTGGATTTCCTCTGATGTGGCGCCGGCCTGTTTGGCGCTCTCGGTGTCGGCCCAGATGCAGTAGCTGCACGGGATCTGTGCGGCCACCGCGAGCGAGATCAGCGCTTTGGTCTTCGGCGGCAGGGCGGTCTTGTCGCTGAGCTCGATCGCCTTCAGCTCCGACCAGGCGCCGGGCAGGCCGGCTTTGGGAAATTGCGAGATGAAGGACGGCACGCCGCCCATCGTCTTCTGGATGTCCTTGACCGTCGCGTCATAGTCGTCGGCGACAGCGGGCAGGGGCATTGCGGCAAGCGAGATGGCAAGGCTAGCTGTACTGGCCAGGACCGTCATCGTGCGGCGGAACGAGGCGAAGATGGATGCATATGCGGGCATGACTTCCTCCTCTGGATCATTTTTCCCTTACGGTGTAAGGTAAGCAAATTGATGATCCTTACAGTGTAAGTTGTCAAGGTGAGCGGATGGACAGGGCGATCAACAAAAAGCGAGCGAAGCTGTCGCGCGATAGGATCGAGCGGGCCGCCTTCGAGGTCATCGAACGTGAAGGACTGGCCGGCTTTTCGATGCGCAAGCTGGCGCAGGCGCTCGGTTGCGAGGCGATGAGCATCTACCATCATTATGCCTCGCAGGCGCATCTGTTCGAGGCGCTGGTCGAAAGGCTGGTCGGTGAACTGGAGGTCCCGCCGCGCGAGCTGCCCTGGCGCCAGCGGGCACGGGCTGTGATGGGCGACTTCCGCGCCATCGGGCGTGCGCATCCGGCCTTCGCGCCGTTCCTCGTCACCTACCGGATGAATTCGCCCAAATGCCTGGCCTGGCTCGACGGCGTGCTCGGCGTGTTCGAGGATGGCGGCTTCGGCAAGGAGCGCGCCGCCCGGCTGTTCCGGGCCACCGGCTATTATCTGATGGGGGCGATCCTCGACGAGACGGCAGGCTACGCCAGGGGCGCCTCGGCGGTGACCACTGTCGACGACGAACAGTTGCGCCGCGACTATCCCAATGTCGCTGCCGCCGGTCCGTTCTTTACGGTCGCCGAGTTCGACAAGACCTTCGAGCTCGGCCTCGACATGCTGCTCGACGAGATGGAGCGGGAAGTTGCCTCGTTTGGCCGGGCGACCCTTTCCGCCTCGCCGCAAAAGCCGTAGTACGAAAAATCGCCCGGTCGGGGCGATTGCTGTTTCGGTCCAGAGTAACGAGCGACATGCGGTTCCTGTTTCTGATCATCCTGCTTGCCGGCACCGGTCTCGGCATACTCTATCCCTGGGCGACGACCAATTTTGCCGGGCGCGAGATCGGCACCTACCGCGCCTATGACCGGTCAGGCGGCTATCGCCCGGTCGAGGTCGCGCTGGCGTCGAGCGATGCGCCGGTGCGTGTGCTGGTGGATCTGACCACGCTGGCGCCGCCGCAGGTCAATCCGGCAAGTGCCGTCTTGACCATCACCGCCTCGACGCGCGGCCAGACGGTGCTGGCCGAGGCGCTGAATTTTTACGACACCACGCCGCGCGAGCGCAGCCCGCAATTGCCCGATCCGGTGTTCCGCGACGATGCCGGGCTGATCCGCGAGATCCAGCCGGGCAGCTACCGCTTCGTCATCGAGCAGGGCGATGCCGACAACGTCCAGATCCAGCGTGTCGATCTCATCTTGCGTTCAGGCGGCCTCGAGGTCGACCAGCGGGCGCAACCGATCGGGCTGTCGCTGATGGCTGTAGGCTTCGTCGGCCTGGTGCTGTCCTTGCGCCGCAGGAAGGACAGCCCGCCCGACAATCCAAACTCGCAGCCGCCCAAAGCACAGGCTCCTGCGCCGCGCTGGGGCAGGGACGCCGACAGGTCATGAACTATCGCCACGCCTATCATGCCGGAAACTTTGCTGATGTGGTCAAGCACGCCGTGCTCGCCCGGCTGGTCGACTATCTCAAGCGCAAGGACAAGGCGTTCCGCGTCATCGACACCCATGCCGGCATCGGGCTTTACGACCTCGGATCGGAAGCGGCCGAAAAGACGGGCGAGTGGCATGACGGCATCGGCCGCCTGATCGACGCCCGATTGCCCGCTGACGCCGCAGCTCTGCTGGCGCCCTATCTCGACGCCGTCAGGGCCGTCAACGCAGAGGGCGGCATCTCGCGCTATCCCGGCTCGCCTGTCATTGCGCGGCATCTCATGCGCAAGCAGGACCGCTTGTCGGCGATCGAACTGCACCCCGAGGACGCAAGGACGCTTGCGGCGCAGTTCGAAGGCGATTTCCAGACCCGTGTCACCGAACTCGACGGCTGGCTGGCGCTGGGCGCCCATCTGCCGCCCAAGGAAAAGCGCGGCCTGGTGCTCGTCGATCCGCCTTTCGAGATCGGCGGCGAGTTCGACCGGCTTGTCGATGGCCTGAAGAAGGCGCATCGGCGCTGGCCCGGCGGCATCTTCGCTTTGTGGTATCCGGTCAAGGACCGCAAGGCGGTGGCGGCGTTCCGTGAGGCGCTCGGCGATGCCGGCATCCCCAAGATCTTGGACATCGAGTTCTACATCAGGCCGCCCTCGGCCGAGCCGCGCCTCGACGGCACCGGCATGGTGGTGGTCAACCCGCCTTACCAGCTCGAAAGCGAGCTCGAGACCATGCTGCCGGCGCTCGGCAAGCTGCTGGCCGAAGGCCCCGGCGCGCGTTGGTCGGTCGAGTGGCTGGCGGGCGAAACAGCGGCTTCTTGACCGCGAAGCGGCGACACCGCAAACTGCGCGCCTCAAGCCTTGGAGTGGGAACCATGAGTCGCGTCGCCAGCACCATCTTTGCCGCCATGATCGGCCTCGGAACGGCCCTGTCGGGCGCGGGCTCCGCGCAGGCAGCCGACCTCTCCGTCGGCGCCGACTATTCCGATCCGGGCATCTGCGGCAACGCTGCCGTGCTCAACCGCATCACCAGCCGCTTCAGCTACCAGGTCCGCCACGTGCCGAACCTGCCTGAGGTTGCCATCACCGACTTCCAGCGCATCCACGAACACCGCTACGAGCCGGCCGACGAGAACCATCCGATCGGCCGCCGCTATTGTGGCGCGACAGTGGTTCTGTCCGACGGTGCCGACCGCGACATCTGGTACCTGATCGAGGAAGGCATGGGTTTTGCCTCGATCGGCGACAATGTCGAGTTCTGCGTCTCGGGCTTCGACCGCTGGTACGTCTATAACGGCCGCTGCCGCGTCCTGCGCTGAGGCGAGCCGGGCTGACATGATCCGCAATTTCGTAAAGGCCGCGCTGACAGCTGCGGCCTTTGCCTTGCTGGCGGCCTGTGCGCCGGCCGAGCAGTCGCAACCCGCCGACAAATCTGCCACCGGAGCTGCCGACAAGGCTGCCTCTGGGACTGCCGACAAGCCCGTCACCGGGTTTGCCGGCAAGCCCGCCACCGGGCCTGCCACTGGGGCGCAGCAGGCGGCTGTCCCGCGTGGACAAGGGTTCGACTTCTACGTGCTGGCCCTGTCCTGGTCGCCGAGCTATTGCGAGGCCGAGGGTGAGCAGGCCAACGGCCAGCAATGCCGCGCAGGCCGCCCCTATGGCTTCGTCGTGCATGGCCTGTGGCCGCAAAATGAGCGCGGCTATCCCGAGAACTGCCCGACAAACGTCAGCGACGTATCAAGCGACAGGCTGCGCGGCCTCTACGACCTGATCCCCTCGGCCGGCCTGATCCGTCACCAGTGGCGCAAGCATGGCACATGCAGCGGGCTTAGCCAGGACGACTATTTCAAGGTCTTGCGGGCGGCCCGCGACAGAATCGAAATTCCAAAGGAATTCAAGAGCCTGGCGAGCTATCGCACGCTGGCGCCCGGCCAGGCCGAGCGTGCCTTCCTGCAGTCCAATCCCGATATGCCGGCCGATGCGGTCGCGGTGACCTGCGACAGGCGCTATCTGCGCGAACTGCGCATCTGCATGGGCAAGGATCTCGCCTTCCGCGCCTGTCCCGAGATCGACCGCCGCGCCTGCCGGCTCGACAAAGTGGTGATGCCGCCCGTGCGCGGCGGCTGATTTTTGCCCCTGATTGTGGCGAACTCCGATTCTGGCGCCCTGATTCCGGCAGCCGGATGTTGCCGGAACAGCACGTGCTGATATGGTCGCCGCGCAAAAGGGGACCTCCATGCCGAAACTCTTCTATTCCTCCGCTTCGCCCTACAGCGGCAAGGTCCGCATGGCGGCCGCTTACGTTGGCATTTCAGTCGAATCCGTCACCGTCGAGACCGGCCCGCAGCCGGCGCTTTTGACCGACGCCAATCCGCTCGGCAAGATCCCGGTCTGGATCACCGACGACGGCCAAAGCATCTATGACAGCCGCGTCATCACCCAGTATCTGAACCGGCTGTCCGGCAACAAGCTGTTCCCGCGCAATGCCGACAAGCGCCTCGATGCCGAGCGCCTGGAGGCGCTGGCCGACGGCATCTGCGATTGCCTGCTCGCGATCGTCTACGAACGCCGCGGGCGTCCGGAAGAGATCATTCACCAGCCCTGGATCGACAAGCAGTGGTCGAAGGTGACGCGTTCGCTCGACCTGCTCAACGCCAATCCGCCGAAGCTGCCCAAGGCGATCACCACGGGCCAGATCGCGCTTAGGGCGGCGATCGGCTATCTCGACCTGCGCTTCCCCGGCAAGTGGGAAAAGGGCCGCCCGCGCCTCAAGCGCTGGGCCGCCCGCTTCGACGAAAAATTCCCCGAGCTGAAGGCCATCGTCCCGCAAGGCTGAGAGCCTGCGGCCGGACGCGGTTGCTCAGCCCTTGTGCTCAAACCTTGTGCTCGGGCCTGGCGCTCAGCCTTGATTGGACAAGGGCAGCCAGCCATCGGGCAGGATGTCGGGATTGCTGGCCTTGGGATCGGCAAACCACGCCGCCGGCCCGATGACGATCTTGTCGGGCGACGGGTTGAGCCAGGCGCCCCACCAGGAAAAGCTTGAGTTGGCGATGATGTGATGGCGGCAGGCGCTCATCAGGCGCATGTCCTCATAGTCGGCGTCGCGGCCATTATGGCCCATCACCCGTTTCTCGACCGGGAAGGCGAGGTTGTCGCGGGCCCAACTGGGATCGTCCGAGAAGACATAGATGACCGGCTCTTGCCGCATCGTCGCGATCATCTGGTCCACGGCCTTGGCGTAATACTGCTTGGAGCAGGCGGCAAACAGCGCCTGGTTCTCCGGCAGAAGATAGTCGCCGCGCCGGACATGCAGCGAGATCGCCGGGCAGGCGGCGATTTCGGCAAGGTGCCGGGCGTTCTCCGGGCTGGGCGGCGTGACGATGCGGAAATCGTTGGCGATCACCTCGATGCAATCGGCGAAATAACGCTGCGACTGCCAGTAGCCGTCGAGCCAGAGATTGCTGCGCGGGACAAGCATGCCGGCATCGAAGCCGAGGCCGTTCTCCCTGACCCGGGTCGGGAACCGCCCCAGCGCGTGCCAGAGATAATAACGCAGCCGCTCCTGCTTGCGCCGTGGCGGCAGCGTGCCTGAGGTGACGGCCGGGCCGATGTTGAAATGGCCGAGCCGGAAGCTCACCGAGGGCGAGCTGTCGAACCACCTGGTATCGAGCACAAGCGCGCTCCGGCTGCGCAACGCCATGGCGCGGCCCATGGCGAACTGGAACATCTGGTTGCCAAGGCCGCCATAGATGGTGCTGACGATGCTCTTTTTCATCGGTGTCGGTCGCTGCAAATCATGCCGCTTAGTGCCAGCGGCGACAGCCGAAATCAAATCCGAAGCGGCGGATGTTGTGGCAGATGGAAAACGGCAGGGTGGTCGTCTTGGTGACGATTGTTGAGCGATGCCTCCTCACATCGTCATCCCAGAGTCTCCGCGACGTCGCTTCGCTCCTGCTCCGCCCTAGGATGACGAAGTGGTGGGCATGCGCAGCGGGCCTAGGTGGTCTTGGCTTGCCGAGCGCGGCCTCTCGACTTCGTCATCCCAGAGGCTTGACCCGAGAGTCCATGCCGTGAGGGTAAGGAATATGAGGGGGTGCAGAAAGAGCACGCGTCCTGCACCGCCTGGGCCCGGTGGCAATGTCACGGCATGGATCCCAGGGTCTCCGCGACGTCGCTTCGCTCCTGCTCCGCCCTAGGATGACGAAGTGGAGAGGCCGCTCGTGGCAACCGGCTCACCACCTAAAGCCCGCGACGACGCCCCCCCCCTTCGTCATCCTAGGGCGGAGCAGGAGCGAAGCTCCGTCGCGGCGACCCTAGGATCCATGCCGTGAAGGTGAGGAATGTCGAGAGGGCAGAAGAAAAAGCACTTGTTTGCTCGCCTGAACACAGTTGCCATGCCGTGAACGTGAGGAATGCGGAGAGGGCAGAAGAAAGAGCTCTCAAGACGTGGCCCTGGTGAGCTCGCCACGAATGATGCGGCTTGCTGACGGCGGCGACAGCGCAAAGTAGTTCCGGAGTGCTCGTCCGTGTCGGCCAAATGACGGTTCGGACAATCCGCAAGCGCGGGAAGGTGGCCGCCGACCAAGCTTATGCACAGCCGTCTCGCCGCCGCTGTATCCAACCTGCAATGTCTCGTCTAATGGGCGGTCGAGGCAGGCGTTACAATGTCGCCAGCCAGCACAGGGTCAACAATGTTCCGACAGTTACTCGGCCAGTTTGGTGTTCTCGAAAGGCCCCGGGAGCCGCTGGTGCTGCTGCGCGAAGGTTTGTGCGCGCGCCTCGGGCTGAAGACGGCGATCCACGTCGGCGCCCATTATGGCGAGGAGCGTGATGCTTACGAGGCGCTCGGGCTGACCGACGTGTTGTGGGTCGAGGCCTCGACACACGTCTACCAGGAACTCGTCGAGCGCCTGGCAAAGCCGACCGGACACGGCACGCGCCATGTCGCGGTGAATGCCTTTGCCTCCGACAAGGCAGGCGACGAGGTCGTGCTGCGCCAGTTCAGCAATGAGGGGGCGTCGAGCTCGATCTTCGCGGCGACGGACCTGTTCCGTCAGACCTGGCCTCAGGTCAGCGAAACCGGCGGTTCCGAAGAGGTCGGCACCGACACGCTCGATCACATCGCCCTGGTCAACGGCTTTGAGAATGCCGACCTTGTGGCTGCCGACGTGCAGGGCGCGGAACTGCTGGTGCTGAAGGGCGCAACCGGCCTGCTGGCGCAAGCCAAGGCGGTAATCGTCGAAGTGTCGTTGCAGCGCTTCTATGACGGCGGCGTGCTGCAGCCGGAGCTGCGTGCCTATCTCAGGCAGTATGGCTTCATCGAAGTCAGGCGCCCGCCCAACCATGGCGACCAGCTGTTCCTGCGCAAGAGCCTGTTCGGCCCCCTCCGCCGCTTCAGCGACAGCATCAGGGAGCGTCGCGGCTAGAGCGCCGGCAGCGTCGCAACGGCAACAAAAAGGCCGGGCATGAGCCTGGCTTTTTCGTTGGTGGCTATGCTTGGGGCTGGGTGAAGGTGCGCGGTAGCCGGTCAATCAACAACTTCGCCAGTCGCGAGGGCATGAATGTCAGAACGCTTCGCCGGGCTATTACCCGTATTTGTCAGCAGGCTGCGAACGATCTCAACCGAATGCAGCTTGTTGGGTTGAACAGTGGCGGTGACCCCTGTCCGAAAATCAGGCAGAACTTGATCCAGAACAGATATCTTCGGTGACGTATGCCAATCACTGGCGCGCCGCCGATGCCAAGCCCCCAGCACCTCCCTGAACTTCTGGATCAAAGGGCACCCGTTAAGCGGGCGGGGTGACTATCCCGGGTACTCTTCGATGTAGCCAAAATCGGCCTTGCATCGTGGGCACACCGTATGTCGGCCGGCACCTTGCGAGGTTATGGTCTCGATCCACCGGTCGTCAGAAGCACAGGATGTGCAATATGGATGGCCAGCAGCGCCTCCGTCATCGTTCTTTCGATATCGGTACCCATTGACTAGAACGGTGTCCGCCTTAAAGCGCAGCGTCTCTTTGAGTGCCTCGATCTCCTGATCCTTTGCCTTTACCAAATCGCCGGCATCAAGGATGCCGTGCTTAGCGTCAGCTAGGGCCGAGCTGAGATCGGCAATCTTGAGTTTGAGCTCCGCTTTATCGAACTGGTTGTCGATGTCGCGGAGTTCCTTGGCCACACTGAGTGCGGCTGTGATTGCGCTTAGCGTGCTTGGTATGTCCATCGCCCCCTCCCATTGAGGCGCGCATCCTCCCATCACTCTCTGCACCTGTCGAGCGATTGGGGACTAGCCGATTGGGGCGAACTGATCGCCTAGGTTTGTAAAATATGCATATCGCGCATGAGGGTATTTGCGGCGATCCGCAGGCAAGTCGCTGATGGCTAGTTGAAATTTCCCGAACTGGGCATTGCTGGCGCAGAGGAAGGCAAGAAGTCCTTCAAATGAGGCGCTAACCTCGTCCAGTACGTCTCTGAGTAAGTTCGAAGCTGGAGTCGAAGTTTGGGGCACCGTGGGGTGCCTTATCTCGATTGAAGGTGGAGCAAATTGACCCGAGGGCATCAACCGGAAGTCACTAACCAGCATTTTCTCGTTGTCTTTGGGATGCACAACTGCGTTTCGCCACTGCCATATGCGGCTAAGCGGGGCCAAGCTGCCGGCTAGCCAAGCCAAGAGCTCATCGGGTTCGGAACCTTTGCTACGCAGGTATGCGTCCAAAGAGTCAGGGTGAGTGATCGACTTGCCGTAGAACACTCGAGCAATATCCATCGAGGACTTGATGGAATCGTGCGCGCGATGGAACGAGGCTTTGCACTTAGCTTCGAGCCCAGATATCGACGGAAGCGTAAAACTATGCTTCGCGTGGCTACCTGCCAACCCCTGAAAGGCACGAACAGTTTCCTCTTCCAACTTCCCCACATCGTCAGCGACGGCTGCGAGGTGTAGGGCAACGTCCAAAGCCGATTGCCGTGCGGAATCGCAATTGATAGTTGGCGGAAAAAACTGCTGATCAAGGAGACGATCAGCAGTCAGAAGCGTACGCCCCAGCAACTGACTTTCCGATCCTATCGATAAGATCCTCTGATGGGCGTTCGGAATGTCTGGGTTTGTACGCTCGGGATCGATTGAATCCGCAAGCAGAACTTCATAGACCGCGCGCTCCTTAATGATGAGCAGCCGCCCGCCGAGCTTAACGAAGCCTGATACTGCGCCCTCGTCGGTGCCGCCGACCGACATCCTGGCTGCACCTTCTCGAACCGCATCGATGTATCGTTTTGTCGTCATTGCGGCCCCCTTTGAGAAAAAATCAGACCAGAAGTCTATCAAGTTAGCCGGACTTGAGTTCGGCAATTCGCTTTTGAATGGCCGCAAGTAACCGATCCGCTTGATCGCGCAGACCTTCCGCATTGATGATGTCGGAATCGGAGAGCCGATCGTGCAGTGCACGGTCGATCGCCAACCGCATGGACTTCGCAGTCGATGCCGCCTTGGCCTCAACCTTCCTCAGCGCGGTGACATTCTTGGCGCCGGTCGCATCTTTGGCCAGCTCAATCAATCGGGAGGTGGTATCTGCGAGGTGCTGGCGAGCGCGAACTGACCGCTGCTCCCGCCAGTTCTCGGTCATCGATACGTGAGGTGACGGTCGACTATTTAGGTATGCTAGCGCGCAATCCTTGGCTTGATCGGCAGTCTGGTAGACGTCGGAGAAATACGGTTCGCGGTCGTCCCGGTCTGCCCTTGCAACGCAGAACTTGAAGCCAGCGTCCTGCGCGAAGACAGTCAGCCGATGGTTTCCAACAACGATAGACGGATTGCCGCTGTCGGACACTGCCCAACTCGGAGGAGCGGCGCCAAACAGCCACGATAATAGGCCCATCCCAACCCCCGTCTAAAATAGACGAAAAGTAGAGCAGGATAGATGGCAGTCGGCAAGAAGACTGGTGGACGCTCGAAAGGCACTCCAAACAAGGCTACGGCTCGCCGAGAAAAGGAAATCGCCAAGGGCGGCGATACACTTCTCGACTACATGCTGAAGGTGATGCGGAACCCGAAAGCAGATGCTTCCAGGCGCGACGACATGGCCAAGGCTGCGGCACCGTATGTGCATCCCAAGCTTGCAGCCCATCAGCACACTGGCCCGCGTGGCGGTCCATCCCCGTAATCGACCTGACGAAACTGAGTGGCGATGAACTCGATCAGCTCGAAAGCATCTTCGGCCCGCTTGCCGGACCCGGCGACGATGATGCGCCAGATCAGGCAGGAGAGGGCGAGGCGAGCAGCTGAGGCTGAACGGGAGCGGGTGGCTCGGGAAGCGCATCAGGGCGCGGTGCCGGACGCTGCTCGCCTATGTCATCCAGCTTGCGGGCAATGCGCTTATCGGTGCCTACGACTATTACCGGGCGCCGATCTAGATGTGGTCACGTTATCAATCGACCGGCACGGGAGCTGCCAGCGCTCGCCCAGCACAGGCCGGTCGACATGACACCGGAAAATCGAGACGCCCTCAGTGACAGCCTTCGGGCGCGTCCCGACAAGCATTCCGCTTCAAGCCGACGCCAACAAAAAAGCCGGGCGCGAGCCCGGCTTTTTCGTGTGTGCTGATCTCTGGGATCAGAACTTCATGCCGACGCCGAACTGGATGCGGTGATCCTTGTTCGAGATCTCGGTGTTGCCTGCGCCCAGCGCAAAGGTGTCGGTGCCGAGGTCGGTGTAGCGGTACTCGACGCGGCCGAAGACAGACTCGGTGAGCTTGACGTCGGTGCCGACGCCGGCGGTCCAGCCGAGCATGGTGTTCTTGTCTTCGATGCCGCCCTGCGTTGCCTTGACCTGTGCGCCAGCACCACCGGCGGTGGCGTAGAGCAGGATGTCAGGGGTCACGACATAGCCGAGACGGGCGCGCAGCGAGCCTTCGAAGCCGTTCTTCACCGAGGTACCGGCATTGTCGCCTTCGACGCCGCTGTAGCCGAGGTCGCCTTCAGCACCGAGGACGAAGTTGTCCATCTGGTAGTTGTAACCAGCGAAGGCGCCGCCGAGGAAGCCGCTGGTGCCGATCTTGTTGCCGGCAGCGTCAGCTTCACCGCTGAAGCCGTAGCCGAGCGTCACACCGGCATAGGGGCCGGACCAGGTGTTGACGGGGGGCTGTTCCATCGGCGCGGCAGGTGCCGGCGGCTCTTCCATGACGACGTCGGCAGCGAATGAAGGCATCGAGGCCAGCGCGACCAGGCCGAACGCCGCAGCAAGCGGACGAGCGTGCTTGAGAATGGCAGTCATTGTTTTACTCCTTAAGCCAACTAGACACTGGCTCTTTTTCAACTGGCGCCCCTAGCCCGTCCGGGGGGAGAAACGGGCTGGGCGCCGAACGGTTCCGAATGTCGGGTCGAAATGCGGCTGAACCGAACCTGAAACTGGGTGATTGCCCGGCGCAAATGAGGCTGAAGCGTGACGTTGCATCGCTGCAACAGCCGTGTCAGGAGCTTTGCCAGTCCTTTGCCTGAAGCCGCTTGGTACAAGGCGTTGGCCGTTCTATATCTCGCATGCAAGCCTGCTTCGCGGGCACGATTTGCGGCGGTATCCCGGGCATTCGCCACATTGCCGCCGGATCGATGAACGGCTTTTTACAGAGGTTACCAAAGGGTAGCCGAAAGCTGCCTGTGCGGAAGCCGGCAGACGGCATGAGAGGACTGGGATGGCTGAGATGGCGGGCAATGTGTTGGTGACGGGCGGGGCCAAGCGCATCGGCCGCGCCATCGTCGAAGACCTTGCCGCGCATGGCTTCGGCGTCGCCATCCATTGCAATCACGCGCGCAAGGCCGCCGACGATCTCGCCGCCACCATCAATGCAGGCGGCGGCCGCGCCGCCGTCGTGCAATGCGACCTCGCCGACATGGCTGATGTCGACGGGCTTGTCGCCGCTGCCGCGGCAGCGCTCGGCCCGATCTCGCTTCTGGTCAACAATGCCTCGGTGTTCGAGGTCGATTCGGTGACCGATTTCGACTGGGAGGTGTGGGACAGGCATTTCGCCCTGCATGTGAAGACGCCGGCACTGCTGGCCAAAAACTTCGCCGCCGCTTTGCCCGAGGGGACGGACGGCCTGATCGTCAACATGATCGACCAGCGCGTGCTCAAGCCGACACCGCATTATTTCTCCTATTCGCTGTCGAAGGCGGCGATGTGGGCGGCGACCAGGACGATGGCGCAGGCGCTGGCGCCAAGGATTCGCGTCAATGCCATCGGCCCCGGCCCGACGCTGCCGAGCGCGCGCCAGGATGCGGCAGCCTTCGCCGCCCAGCTCGACGGGCTGATCCTCAAGCACGGTCCCGCCCTCGGCGAGTTCGGCGCCACCATCCGCTATCTCTGGCAGTCGCGCTCGATAACCGGCCAGATGATCGCGCTGGACGGCGGCCAGCATCTTGCCTGGCAGACGCCTGACGTGACAGGCATGGTGGAATGAAACCACGTCATTCCGATACCGGCACCGGCCTCCCCAAGGGCGGCAAGGCTGCCGAAGACATGCCCGAAGCCGAGCTCGATGACGACGAGGCGGCGGAAGAGATCGTCATCACCTCCGGTCCGGACCTGCCTTTCACCGCCATAGACTGGACCGCGCATGCCGGCGATGCCGACGGCATGGTCGGCGCCGAGGTGATCCAGACGCTGGTCAAGCGGCTGCCCAATGCGCCCGGCGTCTACCGCATGATGAATGCGGCGGGCGACGTGCTCTATGTCGGCAAGGCGCGCAGCCTGAAGAAGCGCGTCACCAACTACGCGCAGGGGCGCTTCCACACCAACCGCATCGGCAAGATGGTGCGCGAGACGGCGACGATGGAGTTCGTCGTCACCCGCACCGAGATCGAGGCGCTGCTGCTCGAAGCAAACCTGATCAAGCGCCTCAGGCCACGCTTCAACGTCCTGATGCGCGACGACAAGTCGTTTCCTTACATCATGCTGACCAGCGACCACACGGCACCCGGCATCTACAAGCATCGCGGCGCGCGCTCGCGCAAGGGCGGCGATTATTTCGGCCCCTTCGCCTCGGCCCAGGCGGTCGGCCGCACCATCAACTCGCTGCAGCGCGCCTTCCTTTTGCGCAGCTGCACCGACTCGTTCTTCGACAACCGCACGCGGCCCTGCCTGCTGTTCCAGATCAAGCGCTGTGCGGCGCCTTGCACCGGCGAGATCTCGCGCGAGGGCTATGACGAGCTGGTGCAGGAAGCCCGGGACTTCCTGTCCGGCCGCAGCCAGAAGGTGAAGACGGAGATTTCGAGCCAGATGCAGCATGCTGCCGAGGAGCTCGATTTCGAACGCGCCGCCATCTATCGCGACCGCCTGGCGGCGCTGTCGCATGTCCAGAGCCACCAGGGCATCAACCCGCAGACCATCGACGAGGCCGACGTCTTCGCCATCCACCAGGAGGGCGGCCAGACCGGCATCCAGGTGTTCTTCTTCCGCACCGGCCAGAACTGGGGCAACCGCGCCTATTTCCCCAAGGCCGACCCGTCGCTGGAGGCGGCCGAGGTGCTCGGCTCGTTCCTGGCCCAGTTCTATGACGACAAGCCGTCGCCGCGGGCGATCCTTCTGTCGCATGGGGTCGAGGAACAGGAGCTGCTGGCCGAGGCGCTGTCCACCCGCGCCGGCCACAAGGTGGCGATCTCGGTGCCGCAGCGCGGCGAAAAGAAGGACATCGTCGACCATGCCGTGCAGAACGCCCGCGAGGCGCTCGGCCGCCGGCTGGCGGAAACCTCGACCCAGGCGCGGCTGCTCGAAGGTTTTGCCCAGACCTTCGGGCTGGACAAGCCGCCAGTGCGCATCGAGGTCTACGACAACTCGCACATCATGGGCACCAATGCCGTCGGCGGCATGGTGGTCGCCGGCCCCGAAGGCTTCGTCAAGAACCAGTACCGCAAGTTCAACATCCGCTCGACCGACATCACCCCCGGCGACGATTTCGGCATGATGCGCGAGGTGATGACGCGGCGCTTTTCGCGGCTGCTCAAGGAGCATGGCGGCGACCAGCCAGGGGCGGACGAGGCCGCCATGGATCAGGATGCTGACATCGAGGATACGGGCGCGTTTCCGGCCTGGCCCGACGTCATCCTGATCGACGGCGGCCAGGGCCAGATGACGGCGGTGCGGACCATGCTGGCCGAGCTCGGCATCGAGGACCGCGTGGTGGCGATCGGCGTCGCCAAGGGCCAGGACCGCGAAGCCGGACGCGAGCGTTTCTTCGTCAGGGGCAAGGAGTCGTTCTCGCTGCCGGTGCGCGACCCCGTGCTCTATTTCGTCCAGCGCCTGCGCGACGAGGCGCACCGCTTCGCCATCGGTTCGCACCGGGCGCGGCGCAAGAAGGAAATGGTCAAGAACCCGCTCGACGAGATCGGCGGCATCGGCCCGAGCCGCAAGCGCGCGCTGCTGCTCGCCTTCGGCACCGCCAAGGCGGTCAGCCGGGCGGCCGTCGACGACCTGATGGCCGTCGAAGGCATCTCGGAATCCATCGCGCGCCTTGTTTACAACCATTTTCACGATAATGGGTGATCAACGGGAATTGTCGTCCGGCGCCTGCCCGGGCTATCTCTAGACAGTTGACCCCCAAGCCCGCCTTCTGATTTCACTACGGCAGACGAAAGAGCATAAGAAACCATGGCCCAGCGCGCATTCAATCTGCCCAACATGCTGACCTATGCCCGCATTCTTGCCGTGCCGATGGTCGTGCTCTGCTTCTTCCTCGAAGGCCGGCTGCAATCGTCCGATTTCGCCCGCTGGAGCGCGCTGGCGATCTTCGTCGTCGCCAGCATCACCGACTACCTCGACGGCTATCTGGCCCGCGCCTGGCAGCAGACCTCCAACATTGGCCGCATGCTCGACCCGATCGCCGACAAGCTGCTTGTCGCCACCTGCCTGCTGTTGCTCGCCGCCGACACCGACAATCGCGGCGGCATCGCCGGCTGGTCGCTGTGGGCGGCGATCATCATCCTGTGCCGCGAAATCCTGGTCTCGGGCCTGCGCGAATATCTTGCCGCACTCAAGGTCAGCGTGCCGGTGACCCAGCTTGCCAAGTGGAAGACGGCGATTCAGATGGTGGCCATCGCCTTCCTGCTGGCCGGCCCGGCCGGCGACAAGATCTTTCCGCTGACCACCCAGATCGGCCTTGTGCTGTTGTGGATCGCCGCCCTTGTCACGCTCTACACCGGCTATGACTATTTCCGTGCCGGCCTGAAGCACATCATGGACGAGTGAGACCATGACCAAGCTCATCTATTTCGCCTGGGTGCGCGAGCGGATCGGCAAGGCCGAGGAAGAGGTCGAGCTGCCCGCCGAGGTCAGGACGGTCCGTGACCTGTTGTTGTGGCTGAAGTCGCGCGGCGAGGAATTCGAAAGCGCCCTGCAGCACCCCGAGGTGATCCGCGTCGCGATCAACCAGGAACATGTCGACCACCGCGAAGAGATCGGCAGCGCGCGCGAGATCGCGTTGTTTCCGCCGATGACGGGCGGCTGACCCCATGAGCGTCGTGCCTGTGGTGCGCATCCAGGCCGGCGACTTCGACGTCGCCGCCGAGATCGCGCTGATATCTGGGGGCAGGGCCGATGTCGGCGCCGTCGTCACCTTCACCGGCCTCTGCCGCGACGAGGCTGGCAGCCTGGCCGCACTTGAGCTCGAACATTATCCCGGCATGGCCGAGGCCGAGATCACCCGCATCGCCCAAGAGGCTCTGGCGCGCTGGCCGCTGGCCGGCATCACCGCCATCCACCGCTTCGGCAAGATCAGGCCCGGCGAGAACATCGTGCTGGTGGTCACCGCCTCCAGGCACCGGCAGGCCGCCTTCGACGCCGCAAACTTCCTGATGGACTATCTCAAGTCGCGCGCCCCGTTCTGGAAGAAGGAACATCTTGTCGACGGCAGCGAGGGCAGCTGGGTCGACGCCAAGGACAGCGACGACGCCGCCGCCGCCCGCTGGGCGAAGTCCTGAGCGATGCCGGCCGCGATTGCTCTCGGCGGCCATCGAACCACCTCATTCATTGGTAGTTTGGGCCTTGGTAGTGGCCCTTGTGGTTTTGGCGCTCGTGGCCCGCGGCTTGGCGGCCTCGGGGGCAGATGGACGGCGCGTCGCGCGCCCTGGCAACACCTGAAACGGAGAGGCAAACGTGCTCGGCAAACTCGCGGAATTCCTGATGTTCGGCATGACGCCGCTGCTGGTCGGCATGATGGCCGTTCCGACCCTGGCAACGGCTGACGAAACCCTTGTTACCGGCGAGGTGGTCTATCTCCAGCGCATCGCCTTGCCTGCGAATGCGGTGCTCGAGGTGCAGCTTGCCGACGTCTCGCTGGCCGACGCCCCCGCAAGGATACTCGGCGCGCAGAAGATCGATCCGGCGGGCCAGGTGCCGATCAAGTTCGCTATCCCCTTCGATCCCACCGCGATCAAGACCAACATGACCTACGCGTTGCAGGCGCGCATCAGCGTCGACGACCAGCTCTGGTTCATCAACGATGTCAGGCATTCGCTCGATCCGCTGACGGCGGGGCCGCAGACGATCCAGGTCAAGATGGTCCGCCAGTCCAGCACTGCCGAAGAGGTGACGATTTTCGACCGCGACTGGGTTGCTGAGGACATTGACGGCGCGGCCGCTCATGACAAGGCCAGGCCGACATTGCGCATCGCGAACGACGGCAAGGTCTCCGGTCGCGGCGGCTGCAACGGCTTCTTCGGCAGCGCCAAGGTCGACGGCCAAAAGGTGGCCTTCGGCCAGATCGGCTCGACCGAGATGGCCTGCGAGCAGGCGGTGATGGACCAGGAACACAAGTTCCATCAGGCGCTGGAGCGCGCTGCCAGCTTCAGGATCGTTGAGGGCAAGCTTGTGCTGGCCGACAAGGACGGCAAGGACATATTGCGTTTTGCCGCGGCAAGCTGAATCAGTTTCGCAACTGATTGAATCGGTTTCGCCTGAAACCCCGCCAAGCCGTTGAAATCTCTGGCCGGCAGGCAAGGCCAGCGGCAGAGAACCAAAGAAAAAGCCGGGGCGTTGCCACCCCGGCTTTCGATTCTGGATCAGCAACTTGTCAGCCGCTGTTCGACGGCCGGATCAGCCGACGATTTCGGTGCCCGAGAACCAGTAGGCGATCTCTTCAGCGGCGGTCTCGGGGGCGTCCGAGCCATGCACCGAGTTTTCGCCGATCGACAAAGCGTGGACCTTGCGGATGGTGCCTTCGGCAGCGTTTGCCGGATTGGTGGCGCCCATCACTTCGCGGTTCTTGGCAATGGCGTTTTCGCCTTCGAGAACCTGGACGATGGTCGGCGCCGACGACATGAACTCGACCAGCTCGCCGAAGAAGGGGCGTTCCTTGTGCACGGCGTAGAAGCCTTCGGCCTCGCGGCGGCTCATCCAGACGCGCTTCGAAGCGACGACGCGCAGGCCGGCGTCTTCGAGCATCTTGGTGATGGCGCCGGTCAGGTTGCGGCGGGTTGCGTCCGGCTTGATCATCGAAAATGTGCGTTCGATCGCCATGTCTGGTCCTTGTGATTTCTGGGATTTGCAGTGTGGCGGGCTCTATACAGGCCGCCCGCCGCATTGCCAAGGGGCTAGGCCGCCGCAGCCACGCGGGCAGCAAGGCCGTCATGGAGCTCGAGGCAACGGCCGAACCAGGCGGCGATCGGGTCGGCCGCGTCGAGCAGCTGGTAGGGCGTGGCGATGCGGGCCCATTGCAGCGCGCCGAAGACGATGTAGTCGGCAAACAGCGGGCGATCGCCGCCGATCCACGGCTGGTAGGTCAGCATGCTGCGCAGCGGCTCGAGCGACGCCCTGAAGCCCTGGAGCCCGGCATCGCGTCCGGCGCTGACCTCTTCGAGCGTCCTGCCGAAACGTGCCTCGCGGCTTTGAAGGAAATAGGCGGCGTTGGCCTCGTCCTGCATGCCGTGCAGGGCGGTCAGCGCGGCGACGCTGACGAACGGATGGATGGTCAGTTGCGACCAGCGTTCGATGAAGCGGGCATGGGCCTCGCCGCCGGCGCCTGAAAACAACGACGGCCTGTCGGGATAGGCCTGTTCGAGATGGAGCGCGATGGCGAAGGAATCGGCGACCACGATGTCGCCGTCGCGGATGACCGGGACGGTTTTCGAGGCACCGCCTTCGATATCGGGCACGTCGAGGAAACGTGTCGGCATGGTGCTGAAGTCCAGCCCCTTATGTGCCAGCGCCATCGCCGCTTTCCAGCAATGCGGGCTGAACGGGCGCGTCATATCGCTGCCGACGAGGTCGTAGAGGAGAATGGTCATTGGGTTCCCGATGGGCTGTAGTAAGAAGCTGATTTCGAAACACTTAGGGATATCGGATGAAACAGCATTTCATGATGTTGGCCGCTTACAATCAATGGGCCAATGAGCGCATCTATGAGGCCGCAGCCGAGCTCGAAACGCAAGACTATGAGCGCGACACCGGCGCCGTCTTCAAGTCGATGAAGGGAACGCTCAACCATCTGCTGGTCGCCGACCGTGTCTGGCTGAAGCGTTTCACCGGCGAGGGCGACGCGCCATCTCAGCTCGATGCGATCATCCATGCCGATTTCGACAGATTGCGCGCCGCGCGCCAGGCTGAGGACAGGCGCATCGTCGAGTGGATCGGCTCGCTCGGCGACAAGGCATTCACAGGGCGCTTCACCTACATGACCATCACCGACATGCGCACCATCTCGCAGCGGCTGGCGCCGGCCCTGATGCACCTTTTCAACCACCAGACGCATCATCGCGGCCAGGCGCACATGATCCTGACAGTTCTCGGGCGCCCGTCCGTAGCTCTCGATCTCATTTACTTCCAGCGCACCGAAGATGGCAGAGCATTCGCTTAAATTGCATAAAATTTTATGCTTGCAACGAACATAATGAAAAGGATTCGATCGTCTACTGCTTCATGTAACGCAATTCAGGGTGGCAGTAAAAAAGTTGATGATGTCCGGGGGGTAGGTGAAACTTATTGCCACGTGGGTTCGTTACTATGCCGGCAGCCAGTCTCAAGGCTGGGTGCTGGGATCGGCAACCACAGGGAGACTTCCATGACTGGTATATCGAAGGCAATTGCCAAGACACTGGCGGGTGGTATCGTTTTTGTGGCGCTCTGCGCGCCAGCCAGCGCCCTGGACATAGGCAACCGCAGCAGTGGACTTGGTGTTTCGATCGATTCAGGCGGAGTGGGCGCTACCGTCGGCGGGTCCGGCGGCGTCAATGCCGACATAGGCTTGGGTTCCGGCGGCAATCCGGGCGGCACAGGTGCCAACGTCAGCGCCAGCGTTGGCGGTTCCAATGGCATCAATGCGGGTCTGAACGCGGGCGCCGGCGGAAGCAAAGGCCTCGTCGACGCCACGGCCAAAGCCACCGTGGGCGGCAATAACGGGCTGGCCGCCAATGTCGGCGCCAATGTCGGCGGCAACAACGGGCTGGTCGGTGTGAATGCCAATGTCGGCCTCGCCGGCAACACGCTCGCCGACATCGGCGTCAACATCGGCGGACCCGGCATTGCCGGTCCTGGCGGTCCCGGCGGACCCGGCGGTCCTGGTGGCCCCGGCGGCCCCGGCATCAACCCAGGCGTCATCGGCGGCATGTCGCAGGCCCAGATCGCTGCCTATGTGAAGCGCTGCAAGATGGTGCTGTCCAACCCGGGTGCATTCGAAAGCGACCTGCGCGAACTGTGCAAGCTTTTGCGCACCGCAAGCCGCTGAGCCTTTCGCCAGATGTTTCGGACGGCCCGCCACCTGCGGGCCGTTTCGATTCCGGCGGTCGGTCGGCCCGGGCCCTTGTCATGAGCCGGTCTTTTGGCATGCCCCAGTATTTGTCATGACCCCGGTATTTGTCATGGCCCCGGTATTTGTCATGACCCCAGTATTTGTCATGAGATGTCTGGATCATCAGATAGCTGCCTCTGGGCAGCGTGACTTGCCTTGTCTTTGCACGTCATCTCGGCCAGACGAAGCATCTGCGACCGCGCCCGGCCAGCCGGCCTGACGTCGCTTTCTCTGTATCGGGATAAAAACGTGCGTCCATTCGGCGACAAGACCGGCCAGGCCATCGTGCTGTTGCTCATTGCCGGTTCCGGCATGGTGGCGATCGCCAGGGGCATGAGCCTGACCTTCCTGGCCATCCGCCTGCAGGGCGATTTCGGCCTGAGCCCAGCCTGGATCGGCGTGCTGATCGGCACCGGGCCGTTGCTCGGCGCTGCCATAAGCCCGTTTGCCGGCACCATTTCGGACCGCATCGGCCGGCGCGTGGTGCTGGTGACAGCTCTTCTGTTTGCCGGGCTCGGGCTTGTCGGCCTCGGTCTCGCGCAATCGGTCGCGGCCTTTGCGCTGGCCCATATCGTCTCGTCGGTGTCGGCTGCGGTCTATGAGCCGGTGTCGCGGGCGCTGATGAGCGATGCGGCGCCCGAGAAGCTGCGGCTCAGGATGTTTTCCTGGCGCTACCTCGTCATCAATGCCGGCTGGGCCGTCGGGCCGATGATCGGCCTGGCCATCGGCGCCAATTCGCCCTTGCCCTTCGTCATTGCCGGCATGGTGCATTTCGTCTTTGCCGCGGCGATCTTCGCCGTCGTGCCGGCGGCACTGGCCGACCGCAGCGGACAGGCCGCGCCGCAGCAGGCGCCCGGGCTGCGCCGGCTCAGTGCCGCTTTGCGCGACCGCCGGCTGCTGTTTTATGTCGGCGGCGGCACGCTTTTGATGGCGGTCTACGGCCAGTGGTCGGTGACCTTGTCGCAATATCTGACCACCAATGTCGCCGACGGCATGAAGATCTTCGCCTGGCTGGTGACGACCAACGCCGCCGTGGTGGTGCTGGCCACAGCGCCGGCGCGTATGGTGATCGAGAAGATCGGACCGCTGCGGGCGATGGTGCTCGGCTGCCTGCTGTTTTTGGGCGGCGAGCTCGGTTTTGCCGTCTCCACCAATGCCGCCATGCTGATCGGCTTCATGGTGCTGTTCACCATCGGCGAGGTGCTTGTCGTGCCGGCCGAATATGTGCTTGTCGACAGGATCTCCAATGACGGCAATCGCGGCGCCTATTTCGGCGCGCATTCGCTGAGTTCGGTCGGCAATTTCATTGGCCCGCTGTTTGGCGGGCTGGCGCTGGGCGCCTTTGGCGGGCAGGGCATGTTCATGCTGTTTGCCATGCTGGCCGCCGGAAGTGCCGTGCTGTTTGCCATCGGCCACGCCGCGCCGCCGCCCGCCACGTCAGACGGCGCGGCGATCGATGCGACAGGCGAGATGCCAGGCGAAGCGCTGCAGCGCAGCCTGAGGCCGGCCTTCGCCTGATCGCCGGGCGACGGCCCTTTCCATCATGCGTCGGTGCTCCGGCATGATCCCCTGGGGTGACCGGTTCCAGGAAAAGATCATGCTGCAACAGCAAGCTGGAGCGGCGCGCTCTTGCCATATCGGCAACTCTCGGCCAAAACCGCCACGCCATGCTCATCATCAATGACCTTTCCCTCCGCATTGCCGGACGCCTTCTCCTCGACCACGCGTCGCTGACCTTGCCTGCCGGCACCAAGGCCGGCCTTGTCGGCCGCAACGGCACCGGCAAGACCACGCTGTTCAAGGCGATAACAGGCGACTTCAGCTCGGAAACCGGCAGCATCAGCCTGCCCAAGAACACCCGCATCGGCCAGGTCGCGCAGGAAGCGCCCGGCACCGAGGAGCCGCTGATCGACATCGTGCTCAAGGCCGATGTCGAGCGCTCGGCACTTCTCGCCGAGGAAAAGACCGCCACCGACCCGCACCGCATCGCCGAGATCCACATCCGCCTTGCCGACATCGACGCCCATTCGGCGGAGTCCCGCGCCGCCACCATCCTTGCCGGCCTCGGCTTCGACGACGAGGCGCAGAAGCGCCCGGCCTCGTCATTCTCGGGCGGCTGGCGCATGCGCGTGGCGCTCGCCGCCGTGCTGTTTTCCGAACCCGATCTTTTGCTGCTCGACGAGCCGACCAACTATCTCGATCTCGAAGGCACGTTGTGGCTCGAGAACTATGTCTCGAAATATCCGCACACGGTGCTCCTGATCAGCCACGACCGCGACCTGCTCAACCGCGCCGTCAATTCGATCGTCCATCTCGACCAGAAGAAGATGACCTTCTGGCGCGGCGGCTACGACCAGTTCGAGCGCCAGATCGCAGAGCAGCGCGAGCTGCAGGAAAAGGGCCGCGTCAAGCAGGAGGCGGCGCGCAAGCACCTGCAGTCCTTCGTCGACCGCTTCCGGGCCAAGGCCTCGAAGGCGCGCCAGGCGCAGTCGCGCATCAAGGCGCTGGAGAAGATGAAGCCGATCGCAGCACTGATCGAAGACAATGTGCGCCCGTTCAGCTTCCCCGAGCCGGTCAAGACCGTGGCCTCGCCGATCGTTGCCCTCGACAAGGTCAATGTCGGCTACCAGGCCGACAAGCCGATCCTCAAGAAGATGACCTTGCGCATCGACGCCGACGACCGCATCGCCCTGCTCGGCGCCAACGGCAACGGCAAGTCGACCTTCGCCAAGCTTCTGGCCGGCCGGCTCAAGGCCGAGACCGGCTCGGTGACGGTCGCGCCGGGGCTCAAGGTGGCGATCTTCGCCCAGCACCAGCTCGACGATCTCAGGCCCGAGGAAAATGCTTATGAGCATGTCCGCCGGCTGATGCCGGAGGCGCCGGAATCGAAGGTCAGGGCGCGTGTCGCCCAGTTCGGCCTGCCGACCGAAAAGATGAACACCGCCGCCAAGGACCTGTCCGGTGGCGAAAAGGCGCGGCTTCTGATGGGCCTGTCGGCCTTTGACGGGCCGAACCTGTTCATCCTCGACGAGCCGACCAACCACCTCGACATCGACAGCCGCGAGGCGCTGATCATGGCGCTCAACGAGTTTCCCGGCGCCGTCATCCTGATTTCCCACGACCGCCACCTGCTGGAAGCCACGGCCGACCGGCTGTGGCTGGTCAAGGACGGCTCGGTCAACCCTTATGACGGCGACCTCGAGGACTACAAGACGCTGGTGACGGGCGTGTCGGGCGACCGGCGCAAGGAGCGCGAGGCCGACAAGGCATCGAAGGCCGACAAGCGCCGCGAGGCCGCCGCACGGCGCGCCGCACTCGAGCCGCTGGCCAAGGAAATCCGCGCCACCGAGGCGCTGATGGACCGCATCCGCAAGCGCATCGACGGCATCGAGGACCAGCTCGCCGATCCCAAGCTCTATGAAAAGGACCCGACGACGGCGACGCAGCTGGCCAAGGAACGCTCGCAGCTGTCGGCCCAGCTCGAAACCAACGAAGAGAAGTGGCTGACCATGTCGGCCGAATATGAAGAAGGCGTCGCGGAGTAGGGCATCTTACCCTCCCGCTTTTGCGAAGGGTCGGACCGAAGTCCGGGGTGGGAGGGGCGGACCGAAGCTCCGGGTGGGGGGTGGCCGAGATCACCCCATCCCGCCTTACTCGCCTTGCTTGCCCGCTCGACCCACAAGGGGGAGGGTCATGCAGCGGTCCGCAATTGGCCCTACACCGCAAGCCGACATCAGGGTAAAACGGCGCCATGAACCAGCACGCCAAGATCAGGATCGGCCATTCGGCCTGCCCGCATGACTGCCCCTCGACCTGCGCGCTCGAAGTCGAGCTGCTCGACGACAAGCGCATCGGGCGTGTGCATGGCGCCAAGTCCAACAGCTATACCGCAGGCGTCATCTGCGCCAAGGTCGCCCGTTATGCCGACCGCGTCCACCATCCCGACCGGCTGCTGAAGCCGCTGGTCCGCGCCGGCACCAAGGGTGACGGCACCTGGAAGGAAGCGAGCTGGGAAGCCGCTCTCGATCTCGTCGCGGAAAAATTCATCGCCGCCGAGGCAATATATGGCTCGGAGACGGTCTGGCCCTATTTCTACGCCGGCACGATGGGGCTGGTGCAGCGCGACGGCATCGAAAGGCTGCGCCACGCCAAGAAATATTCCGGCTTCTTCGGCTCGATCTGCACCAATCTCGCCTGGACCGGTTATGTCATGGGCACAGGTGCGCTGCGCGGCAGCGATCCGCGCGAGATCGGCAAGTCGGACTGCGTCGTCATCTGGGGCACCAATGCTGTCGTCACCCAGGTCAATGTGATGACCCATGCGATCAAGGCGCGCAAGGAACGCGGCGCCAGGATCGTCGTCATCGACATCTACGAGACGGCGACGCTGAAGCAGGCCGACATGGGGCTGGTGCTGAAGCCCGGCACCGACGCGGCCCTTGCCTGCGCCGTCATGCATGTGCTGTTCCGCGACGGGTTTGCCGACCGCGCCTATCTCGAAAAATACACCGACGACCCCAGGGGCCTGGAAGCGCATCTCGCCGACAAGACGCCGGAATGGGCGGCCGCCATAACAGGTCTTACGGTCGAGGAGATCGAGGCCTTCGCCCGGCTCGTCGGCACCACCAAGAAGACCTTCTTCCGCCTGGGCTACGGTTTTTCGCGCCAGCGCAACGGCTCGGTCAACATGCATGCGGCGCTGTCGATCCCGGCGGTGACGGGGGCCTGGCAATATGAAGGCGGCGGCGCCTTCCACTCCAATTCGGGCATCTTCAAGCTCAATGGCGAGCTGCTCGAAGGCACCAAATTCCGCGATCCCAACATCCGTTATCTCGACCATTCGCGCATCGGCCCGGTGCTGACCAATGCCGAGGACGCGCTCTATGGCGGCCCGCCTGTGACCGCACTTTTGATCCAGAACACCAATCCGGCCAATGTCGCGCCCGAGCAGCGGCTGGTGGTCAAGGGTCTTCTGCGCGACGACCTGTTCACCTGCGTGCACGAGCAGTTCATGACCGACACGGCCAAGCTTGCCGACGTCGTCCTGCCGGCAACGATGTTCCTCGAGCATGACGACATCTACAAGGGCGGCGGCAACCAGCACATCACGCTGGGCCCGAAGCTGATCGACCCGCCCGAGGGCCCGCGCACCAACCACTATGTCATCGAGGAACTGGCCAGGCGGCTCGGCGTGTCCGACATGCCGGGCTTCGGCCTGACCGAACGCCAGCACATCGACGTCATGCTGGAAAAGAAGGGCCTCGGCAATTTCGACAGCTTCAAGGACCAGAAATGGGCCGACATGCAGCCGAAGTTCGAGGATGCGCATTTCCTCAACGGCTTCGGCCATGCCGACGGCAAGTTCCGCTTCAGGCCTGAGTGGAACGGTGGTGCCGCCCCCAACAAGCCGCCGCGCAGCATGGGCATCTTCGGCCCGGTCGCGCAGCTGCCCGAATTCCCCGACCATGTCGACCTGATCGAGGTGGCCGATGCCGCCCATCCGTTCCGCCTGGCGACGTCGCCGGCGCGCAATTTCCTCAACTCGACCTTCGCCGAAACGCCGGTGTCGCGCGAGAAGGAAGGGCGGCCGGAACTGTTGATCCATTCCGAGGACGCGGCAGAACTTGGGCTTTCGACCGGCGACCGCGTCGAGATCGGCAACATGCGCGGCGAGGTCGTGCTGCATGCCCGCCTGTTCGACAAGATCAAGCGCGGCGTCGTCATCGCCGAAGGCATCTGGCCGAACTCCGACCATGAGCGCGGCGAAGGCATCAACGTGCTGACCGGCGCCGACGCGCCGGCGCCTTACGGCGGTGCTGCCGTGCACGACAACAAGGTCTGGGTGAGGGCGGCGTAGGCTCTTGAAGCCATAGCCGCATCAAGGCCGGTTGCGCGATGGCGCGGAAGCTGGCTGCTCGCTGGTTGGGGAACAGACGCGATGTCACCCCGCCGGAGTCGGTCAGATACACCGGCTCATGCCGCTGCTTGACCGACATGGAGAAAGCGTCTGGCAGAACGCGTCATCTTTCGCTGACGCTTTGCAGTTTACCCGTCGAGACATCGGTAACCGACCGACGCGTCATGAAAGCGGCCATTCTGCAGCCGACCGATTGCGTCCGTTCGATGACAGGAGACGAAGACGACCACAGGAGACCATGCAGGTCCCTGTCATCTTGAATCATATCCGTCGCAAGTTTCGGGAATTTTGCGACAGATTACGAACAGCTTACAGCTTGGCCGGCTGAAAGCCGAAACCACCAATCTCAGCCCTCACCTTTGGTTAAGTACGAATCCATTCGATAAAATTTTAGTCTTAATGCCGCGCGTCTACGCCATTAGTGGTCGACACCATGGAAATCCCTACGCGCGGAGACTTCACATGCGACGCTGTTTTCTGAATGCCCTGCTGATAGCTGTCATCGCCGGCTTCAGCGTCCCTGGTGGTCCGACGCTCACATACGCCCAGTCGACTCCAAAAGCTCAGTTGGGAGAGGGGCGCGCATACGAGATCATCGATAGCGAAGTCTGGGATGTGCCCGATCCGGTTTCCGGTCGCACCTACCAGGTCTTCGTCGCCTTGCCGCCGTCCTATGCGAAGGAACCACAGCGGCGCTACCCCGTGCTTTACGTCACCGATGCTGACTACGCTTTCCCGATCATCCGGCAGATCGGCCGCCGCCTGAACGTCGAAGGGCCCCGGATCGAGGAATTCATTCTTGTCGGTTTGTCTTATGGAAAAGGTGAGGATGGCAAGGTCAGCCGTCAGCGCGACTACACCCCTACGTCGAACGGTCCAAGGAGCGCACCAGCTGGTGCGATCCATGGGCAGGGACGGGCCTATCAGCGATATCTGGGTGATCAGGTGAAACCATTTGTCGCCGCCCGCTATCGGACCGATCCCGCCAGATCGCTCTTCCTTGGCCACTCCTACGGTGCTTTGCTTGGCGCACAGATACTGTTCACCGAACCTGGCCTGTTTAGCGGCTATATCCTCGGTAGCCCCTCTCTCTGGTACGACAAGCGCCACACCTTGAAGCTCGAAACGGCTTACGCCACGCAGAACAAGGACCTGCCGGCGAAGGTCTATCTTTATGTCGGCGCCTATGAGGCGCAGCGCAAAGGCGACCGGCGCTACAACCAGACGGTAGATATGGTCGCCGACAACCGGGCTTTGGAAGCAGCGTTGCAGAGCCGAAAGTATCCGAACCTGCAATTGAAGTCGGCGGTCTTGGACGACGAGGATCACCTTACCGTCGCGCCGCGTGGCTTCACGCAGGGCTTACAGTACCTTCTGACAGTGCGCTGACAGATCGCATCGAAAACAGGCACGAAGCTGTCGCACACTTCCTGGGTTTTGCGGGCACACCAGTCGCGCTGGATTTTCCGTGGAATTTCCGTCGCAAGGGCCAGGTGCAAAAGTCGGTCCTGCGCGACCGGCCTTTGCGATGCCGAATGGCCGCTTCATCAGGCTGGAAGCGGTTGGGCCGCTTTCCACCCCGCACCGGTCAGCTCCAATATCCCGGCAGCGCCAGATAGCTGCGGCGGCGGCCGAGGCGGGCGCGCATGTCCTCTGCGTCGGCTCTTGGAGCCGGTTTGCCTACTCCAACGGCCACACTTCGACGACGCCATGCGCAACGGCACAGGGAACGCCTGATATCTTCTTTACCGCTTCCGCCATATCCGCAGCCTCGATGATGGCGAATCCGGCAACCGGCAAGGCCGACGACATGAATGGGCCATCCCGCGTCTCCGGACCCGCCGCTTCGGGATTGCGCACCTGCACGGGTTTGCCGGCCGTTCCGATCAATGCGCCCTCCGCGCGCAGCATTGCATCCTGCGCGTGGGCGGCGTCGCGGACGGGTTGGGATGTCCTGTCATAACCGGCCTGGTCGCCATATCCGATGGTGAGGAATTTAGGCATTCTGCAGCCTCCTTTCAGGTCCTGGGTGATGTCGCGCGGTCTCTTGTCGCCTTCATCGGCCGCCTGCAACCGTGCCGACACTGACGGGCCGCGATCGGGGCCGAAATCTCGTTGCCCAACTCAGCCATGAAGGCCTCCGGCAAAGCCGGCCTGCCTTTTACGCACGCCGCTGAGAGGACGTCGGTCCCCAAACATCACGTCGCGCAAGACGGTCATGTCGGAGCGACGCAGGGCATTTGCGTTGCCAGGTTTATCGACAGAGCGACGGTCCAAACCGGCTCGCCGATCCAGTTGCACTTTGCAACTGGATTGGGTTTACGCTTTCCGATTGCATATTGCAAGCAGAGCGATGCAGGCTGGCCAACAAGCCTCCAGCTGTGGCGTGCCTAGACAGAGCTACCTTGAACGAGGGGCTGCGCAACACCTTCGTGATCGCGCAATGTTCTTCGGCGCCATAACCCGCGTCCACCGCGCGCTGGAAAACCGAGGCCGCGAAGTTTGGTAAATCGGCGCCGATCCCCAGATCGTCGGAGACGTCGACGAGACGCGCGATATCTGCCCGCACGGAAGCGATCGTGCTTTCAGGCGCGCTGAAGCTGTTTGTGGCGATCACCCGGGCCATGCGACGCATGTCGTCTGCGAAGAGGGGGGCCGAGCCCGCCATCAACTCTCCGAACTGAGCCGGATCGAGCCCTTCGGCCTCACAGATGACGCGGCTGCGCGGGAGGATCGAATGTACGAGCCGCTGTGCCCAAGCAGGAAAGCCTGTAGGCGTTGGTCAAGTTCTGCTTGCCGGTTCCGCGCGGTCTCGCATTCCCAGATGACCAGCAAGTCCCAACCAAGATCCCGAAGGGCTGCCTCGTTGGCTTGATCCCGCGCGACGTTGCCTTCTGGCTTCGGCAGCCAGAATTCCTGCCTGGTCTTCGGCAGCCATGATGAAGCGGCCACAGACGGGGTAGATAAGGTCGGCTGGACGATCGGAGGCACGCGGTTCCGAGCGCTGGCGGTCGCGGTACGTCGGCTTCCAGGCGAAGGCAATATTTGTTTGAACGCCCGGCTTCAAGGGCGCGAAGCTGCCGTTCGCGGATTTCAGTCAGCCTCGGTTGGAAATAGCGTCAGTGGGCAAGATTGTCGGTCAGGAAAGAGAGGAGAGGCTGGACAATGCGCGCTTCGCTCTTTTCCTCACCAATGACCACGATCTCGGTCATCGGAAGTACAGGCCACTGATCCGAAGGGCGGATAACCTGCATTCCGTCCTGAACGAATGATCGCCCCAGCACGGTCACTCCGAAACCGCCGGCGACGGCTGCGCGCGCGCCTGCCAGGCTGTTGGTCGTGCAGGCCACAAACCAATCGCGGCGAACCGAATCGAGCGCCTTGATGGCCAAGCCGCGGTAGGTGCACGGGGCCGGCAAGAGAACCAGCGGTACCGGTTCGCCTGGATCGCGATCATATAGCTTGGACGAGATCCACATCAACGGCTCACGCCAGATGACCCTGCCTCGCTGCGCACGCCCATCCTTTTTGGCGATGACGATATCCAGCCGATCCTCGTCATAGGCCGCCAGGAGGTTGCAACTGAGGCCAGTCATCAGTTCGAGCCTAACTGCTGGACACAGGCTGGCAAATTTCGACAACAAGGCGGGCAGATGGTGCGGTACGAAATCTTCCGAAATGCCGATACGCAGCCGTTCGACCTCAGCGGAATCGACGAGCGTACGAACTGCCAGATCGTTGAACTCGAGCATACGCCTTGCCGCTGAGAGAAGGCGTTCCCCTTCGCCCGTGAGGATAAGGGAACGGCTGGTCCTCCTGAAAAGCGGACGTCCCAGCAGATCCTCCAGTCGGATGATCTTTTGGCTGACGGCGGACTGCGAACGCCCGACGACATCAGCTGCAGCAGTAAAGCTGCCTGTTTCGGCGACCGTCGTGAATGCCCGGAGAAGATCGATCTCCAGATCGGGATATCTCATTGCGGCCCCTGTCTGTCGTCCAAGCGTCACCATAAACTAGAAGCGTTCCAGATCGATAGCATTAGATTTATGCGTTTCCTCTCATGCGGCGCTGACGGCAAACTCCCAAGAAGACGAAACCGTGTTGGGAGTTGTGGATGCGTGCAATGGTCTTGAGGGCGTACGGAGGCCCTGAGAACTTCAGCCTTGGCAAGCTTGAGGCACCTCGGCCCGCCCCAGGAGAGGTGCTGGTGCGCGTGCAGGCAGCGTCCGTGAACCCGGTCGACGTCCGTATCCGGAACGGTCTTCCCATCGGACCTGCTCTGCCGGCGGTGCTGGGCGCCGACCTTGCTGGCACCGTGGAAGCCATAGGCGAAGGTGTGACCGAACTGATGCCCGGCGATCAGGTCTATGGCTGTGCCGGCGGCGTGAAAGGCCTCGGTGGAACGTTCGCTGAGTATGTCGCCGCTGATGCTCGCCTGCTTGCGCCGAAGCCAAAAACCCTTTCCATGGGCGAAGCAGCAGCGCTGCCCTTGGTGTCGATTACCGCGTGGAACTGTATGGCGCGTGCCGACGTTTGCGCTGCCGACCATATTCTGGTGCACGGCGGCTGCGGCGGTGTGGGCCATATCGCCATCCAGTTGGCAAAAGCACGTGGTGCACGTGTTGCAGCGACCGTCTCTTCAACTGAAAAGGCAGCGCTCGCCCGCGAACTCGGCGCAGACGACACCATCCTCTATCCATGTGAATCTGTAGAGGACTATGTCCAGAGGCTGACTGCGGGGCAAGGATTCGATGTCGTCGTCGATACGGTCGGCGGCAGCAGCCTTGACCATTCGTTGCGGGCCGCTGCACCGCTCGGCCGCGTTGTCGCGACCGCCGCGCGAAGCACCCACGACCTGTCGCCGATGCATGCCAAGGCTCTGTCCCTGCACGTCGTGTTCATGCTGATCCCCATGCTTTCAGGCATCGGCAGGGAGGAGCATGGCCGGATCCTCCGCCAACTGGCGACCCTGGTCGAAGACGGGAAGGTTCGTCCCCTGATCGATCCCGAACGCTTTCCTCTGGACAGGCTGCCCGATGCCTTTCGCCGTCTGGAAAGTGGTCAGGCCCTCGGCAAGGTCGTTGTTGAAGTAACTGGACATTTCGATGCTTGAAACACCCGTACCCTCGCAACGCCTCGATATGCACAAGGTCGCAGAAGCAATCCTGAGTGCTGAACGCAATGCCAAAAGCATGCCGCCGCTCAGCGGTGAACGTCCAGATCTCACACTCGATGAAGCATATGGCATCCAGAAGCTGCTGAACGACATGCGCCTGAAGCAGGGGCTCCGTTTCGCTGGACACAAAATCGGTTTGACTTGGCGCTCAACCCAGATCGCGTGCGGTCTGACCGATCCGATCCGAGGAAGGATCCTCGGCAATTCCGTCTTTGACAGCGGCGCAAGGATTCCAGCCGCGCGCTTCGTGAAGCCGCACATCGAAATGGAACTTGCCTTCATCATGGGGCGCGACCTCGATCGGCCAGGCGCAACGATCGATGAGGCGTTGCAGGCTACCGAACACGTCGTCCCGGCGCTGGAGGTTGTCGACCATCGAATGGCTCCGCCGCGAATTGTCGCTGACACGGTTGCCGACAATTCGGCCTTCGCCGCCGTCGTGCTTTCTGAACGGCGCTTCCGGCCAGAGAACGTCGATATCAGTTGGGTCGGCGCCACCCTGTCGCGCAACGGCATCGTGGAAGAAGCAGGTGTCTCAGCAATCGGAATGGGCCATCCGGCCGCCTGTGTCGCCTGGCTGGCAAACGCGCTTGTCGAGGCCGGAGAGCGCCTTCGCAAAGGCGACATCGTCATGTCCGGAGCCTTCGCAAGAGCGATAGCCGTAGCCGACGGCGACCATATCGAGGCGGATTTTGGTCCATACGGAAACGTCAAGGCATCGTTCTAAAGCAAGCCGCAGCCTTCGGTTCAAGCGGCCAAATCAATAGCCACCACAGTCACCAGCCACCACGATTTCCTGGTGCCGACATTCCTCGGGAGGAGCATGTTAATGAGCAACCGCAATCACGATGAGAAGCCGATACCTGCGGCGGTCATGCAGATGGCGCGAATGGCCAAGGCCGGCCGAATGGACCGGCGTGAGTTTCTGACCATCGCAAGCACGATGGGGCTGAGCGCTGCGACCGCCTATGCACTTGCGGGCGTCGCGATGCCCGTCCCCGCGATGGCGGCTGCACCGCAAAAAGGCGGCGTGCTCAGGGTTGCGATGCCCGTCAAGGAACTGAAGGACCCGCGTACGTTCGACTGGGGCGAGATGGGCAATCTCGGCCGGCAATTTCTCGAGCCCTTTGTCAAATATACCGCCAACTACACGTTCGAGCCCATGCTTCTCGAAAGCTGGGACGTCAACGAAGATGCAACCGAATACGTTCTGCATCTGCGCAAGGGCGTGAAATGGAACAACGGAGATGATTTCACGGCTATCGATGCGATATTCAACATCAACCGCTGGTGCGATAAGAAAACGCCGGGCAATTCCATGGCAGGCCGCATGGCCGCACTGGTCGACCCCGCAACCGGCAAGGCGCGTGGCGGCGCCATCGCGAAGCTCGACGATCATACGGTCAAGCTGTCATTGTCGAAATCGGACATCTCGTTGATTGCAAATTTCGCCGATTTCCCCGCACTCATCGTTCACCGGAGTTACGAGGAAACAGGTTCCGATCTGGTACAACATCCTATCGGGACCGGGCCGTTTGAGCTTGTTTCCTTTGATACATCCGTGCGCGCGGTCTACAAACGCCGGGACGGCTGGTGGGGCGGCGAAACCTACCTCGATGGCGTCGAGTTCATCGACTATGGCACCGATCCCAATGCACTCGCCAGTGCATTCGAGGCAGGCGAGGTCGACGCCAATTTCGAAACCACCGGCGATCAGATTCAGGTGCTGGATTCGATGGGCCTCGCACGCAGCGAAGCGCAGACTGCGGCAACCGCCGTTGCCAGGTTCAATGTGACAAACAAACCGTACGGCGATCAGCGCGTGCGCAACGCCATGCAACTTGCCGTCGACAACGCTGCGGTCCTCGAACTTGGCTACAGCGGCCGCGGAAATGTCGCTGAAAACCACCATGTCTGCCCAATCCATCCCGAGTACTTCCCCTTGCCGAAGCTCGAGCGGAATCGCGAAAAGGCGGCGGCCCTTATGAAGGAAGCCGGCATGATGGATTTTGAACATGACCTGATCAGCAGCGACGACGACTGGCACCGAGGGACTGCCGACGCGATCGCGGGTCAGCTGCGGGAAGCGGGCTTCAAGGTCAAACGTACCGTGCTGCCTAGCTCCACGTTCTGGAACGACTGGACGAAATATCCATTCTCCTTGACCGGATGGACGATGCGTCCGCTGGGTGTCCAGATTCTGGCGCTCGCTTATCGGAGCGGCGAAGCCTGGAACGAAACCGGATTTGCCAGCGACGAGTTCGATACGAAGCTCAACGAGGCGCTCTCGATCGCCGATGTCGAGAAACGCCGCAGCGCCATGGAGGACATCGAAAAAATCCTCCAAGGGTCAGGCGTCATCATCCAACCCTACTGGCGCAAGGTGTTTGCCCACTTCGTCCCAAAGGTCAAAGACCATCACGCTCATCCGCTTCTCCAGATTCAGCTCGAAAAAGTGTGGCTCGAATCCTGAAGCCGCGACAGGCACACCGAGCGGATGGGACGGGGTCCTACCACCACAAGCACCTGGAGGACCGCTGGCGATGTCCGTTTTTGGCAAACGGCAGCGGTGCCTCAATGGCAGCTACAGGGCGCAAAGCGGACAGGCCGGTTTGCGAACGGAACGTTTGGTTGCCGATTTCGGCCGGCGCCGTGGTCATGTCCGACGCCCCGACACACTTGCCGAGACAAATGCCCCGCCGGCTTTCACCGGCGGGGGCAGGGCTCTTCAGCGGTCTTGCAGCAACGCGTTCGTATAGTACTGCGAAGGCTCTTTCCGGGTTGCGCCTTCCTCGGTCGACATCACCAGGTCCTGGGCATCCGATATCACCTTCTCTTCGATCCAGCCGTTGATATGGCCTTCGGGCGCCTGAAGACTGAGCGATGTGGCAACGACCGATTGTCGGATCAGCTCTTCGGATGGAGCAGCACTCCACGCCGATCGCAACGCGCTGGCCGCAGACGCTGGGTCTTTGCGCATGAGGTCGATGGCCTCGCTCGTGGCGGAGAAGAACCGCGTCAAGCTGTCCTGGTTTTTGGCCAGGCCGTCGTCGCTGACCACGGCCGCCAGACCCGGCACCGACAATCCATATTTGGGAAGGTCCAGAACCGCGAACTTGATCCCGCTGCGCTCTTCGATGAGCGGAAGGTCGACATTGGTGTAGACCGTGATCATGTCGATCTTGTTCTGGAGGAACTGCGGCACCTTGATCTGCGGGTCGATCTGAACCTTCGAGATCTTGCTGCAGTCTATGCCGTTCTTTTTGCACAGGACATCGAGATAGGCCGTCGCGGTATCTCCGGTCGATACTGCGAGGGATCTGCCCTCCATCTGCTTCGGCTCGGTGACGGGGCGGTCAGGATGAGAAATGAACGCGAACGGGGTTTTCGGCTGATAGAGTGCTGCGATCTTGACCGGCATGCCTTTCTGGATCGCCGATATGGCAAAAATTGCCGGCACGATGACAACGTCCTCGTTGCCCTGCACCAGCGACCCGAGTGCTGCCTGGGCGCCGGCGCCTTCTCCCAGTTCGACATCGACCTTGTGGGATGAATAAATCCCCTTGTCCCTGCCCAGATAGAAAAAGGCATATTCGCCCTTCAGCTTCCAACTGAAGCGCACTTTGACGGCGTCGTTCGCCCAGGCCTGGCTCGACGTCACCGCTGCTGCGACGGCTACCAGCGCGATGGCTATTGTGTTGGCTATGCGCATTGATGTTCCTCCCGTTTTTTTGTTCGAAGACGTGTGCGGCTAGCGCGCTGCTGTCGCTGTCCGCTTGGCCACCCAACTGGCGACATAGTCCATCAGGCCGGGCGACAGGCAGTCATAGGGCTCGAGCCCGAGTTCTCTCAGCCGGCCGCGCACGCCGTCCATTTCGGACGGATCGACACCCGCCTCGATGATCGACGAGACGAAGGCGGCAAAACCCGGCTCGGCCCAGCCCGCTTCCTGGAAGCGCTCGGGGTGGATGAAATCGAGGCCCTTGAAGGCATGGTCGCGCTCGACCGGGCCATACATGTGCACGCCGCAGGCCTTGCAGGCATGGCGCTGGATCAGTGCCGACGGATCGACCACGGCGAGCTTGTCGCCATTTTCCAGCACCGTCACGTTCTCATGCGCGGTGACCGCCACGACCGAAAACCTGGCGCCTTCCGGCTTCCAGCATTTGGTGCAGCCGCAGGCGTGGTTGTGGGCAACCTGGCCCTTGATCGCCACCTTGACCGGCCTGTCGGCGCAGGCGCAGACCAGCGTGCCGCCGCTGAAGGTCGCACTGCCGGGTTTGACCCCGCCGTCGAGCGCCGGATGTATCGAAACTGAAGCCATGTCGTTCCTCCCTGTTGATGACAATTCGCGATGCGCACCCCCTGGCACAGGGGACGCTCTGGAGAGTTTCCGCTTTTCCTCGAAACGCGGAATCTCTCTATCTCTTTGTTTTTGAGCAATTCCGGACGGAAACCCGCTGCACAGTTTCCCTGGAATTGCTCTAGTAGACGACCACGCTTCTGATGCTTTCGCCTGCATGCATCAGGTCAAAACCCTTGTTGATGTCTTCGAGCTTGAGCGTATGGGTGATCATCGGGTCGATCTGGATCTTGCCCTCCATGTACCAGTCGACGATCTTCGGAACGTCGGTGCGGCCGCGTGCGCCGCCAAAGGCGGTGCCCTTCCAGCTCCGGCCGGTGACCAGCTGGAACGGCCGCGTCGAGATCTCCTGGCCGGCGCCGGCGACACCGATGACGATCGACTCGCCCCAGCCGCGATGGCTGGCTTCCAGCGCCTGGCGCATCACCTTGACGTTGCCGGTGCAGTCGAAGGTGTAGTCGGCGCCGCCGATCTGGTCGGCACCACGCTTGGTCATGTTGACGAGATAAGGAACGATGTCGCCCTCGACCTCCTTCGGATTGACGAAATGCGTCATGCCGAACTTCTCGCCCCAGGCCTTGCGCTCATTGTTGATGTCGACACCGATGATCATGTCGGCGCCGGCAAGCCTGAGGCCCTGCAGCACGTTGAGGCCGATGCCGCCGAGGCCGAAGACGATGGCCGTCGAGCCGATCTCGACCTTGGCGGTGTTGATCACCGCGCCGATGCCGGTGGTGACCCCGCAGCCGATGTAGCAGATCTTGTCGAAGGGGGCGTCGGGGTTGACCTTGGCGAGCGCGATCTCGGGCAGCACGGTGAAGTTCGAGAAGGTCGAGCAGCCCATGTAGTGGAAAATCTTGTCCTTGCCGATCGAGAAGCGGCTGGAGCCATCAGGCATCAAGCCTTGCCCTTGCGTCGCACGGATCGCGGTGCAGAGGTTGGTCTTGCGGCTGAGGCAGGACGGGCAGGAGCGGCATTCGGGCGTGTAGAGCGGAATGACGTGATCGCCCTTCTTGAGCGAGGTGACACCCTTGCCGACATCGACGACGACGCCTGCACCTTCATGGCCAAGAATGGCCGGGAAGATGCCTTCGGGATCGGCGCCCGACAGCGTGAACTCGTCGGTGTGGCAGATGCCGGTCGCCTTGATCTCGACCAGCACCTCGCCCTCGCGCGGACCCTCGAGGTCCACCTCCATGATCTCGAGCGGCTTTCCGGCTCCTACGGCAACGGCGGCGCGGGTTTTCATGCAAATCTCCAGCTTGTCAGATATCGAGAACCAGTTGTCTGGATCGAGCGCGCGAGCAACAGATCGCAATCCGGCTGCCGCTGATCTTTTCCAGCTGGGTCTGGAACGTATCGCGGTGGTCGACCTCGCCGCTGATCACCCGCGTCAGGCAGGTGCCGCAAATTCCCTGCTCGCAGGACAGGAGCGGGCGCAAGCCGGCCTCCTCGAGCGTTTCGGCGATGGATTTGTCGTGCCTGACGCGCAGAACCTTGCCGCTGCGCGCCGCAACGACTTCAAATTCGTCTTCGCCGTGAACGACGGCGGCACCGAAACTTTCGGTGTGGATACGCTCCGGTCGAACCCCCATGCGCTGCGCGGCCGAGGTCACGAAGTCCATGAAACCGCGTGGTCCGCAAACATACACAGCCGTCGTCGGTGTGGCCGATGAGAACGCGTCTTCGGGATTGAACCTTTGGTCAGGTCCGGCGTCGTCGAGATGCAAATGCAGGTTCGAACCGAACGGGCTCGAGGCGATCTCGTCCAGGAAGGCGGCTCTTTCGATCGAGCGCGCGCAAAGATGAAGTGAAAAATCGATGCCCTTCGCAGCCAGCCTGTAGGCCATGCTCAGGATTGGCGTGATCCCTATGCCTCCGGCAACCAGGACCACCCGGGTGTCGTCGTCGGCCAGCTGAAAATTGTTTCTGGGAACGCCGATCTGGATGATGTCGCCGGCCTTGAAGCAATCATGGATGGCCCTGGAGCCGCCACGCGACTGCGCTTCTTTCTGAATGGCGAGGCGGTAACAGGAACTGTCGGCAGGATCATTGGAAATGGAGTATTGCCGCACAAGACCGTCGCCGACGACCACATCGACATGCGCTCCTGCCGTGAACGGTAGAAACGCGTTGCCGGTAGCGGGTGCAATTTCCAGGCAGACGATATCTCTGGCGATGACCGTCCTGCTGCGGATCAGGGCAGGAAAACGCCCCGTTTTCTCGATTGTCATCAGAACTGTTCCAAACCTGAGTACTCCCGGCAGCGATGGGTTCGCTCGACAGGAAAACAGTAGGCTTGGCCCGGGGAATGCGGAAATTGGGATTCTGGAGGTCACATATCGACACGGTCGATAGATCAGTGCTGCGCTGCGTATCGTTCCGTCGCAACCCTGACGATCTGGTCGCGCAGCCATTGCAGGCCGGGGTCGCGGTCATGCGAACGGCGCCACTGCAGCACGTCGGTCATCACAGGCAATTCGAAAGGCACGTTCACGGTTCTGATCGGAAGGTAGGAAGATGCGCGCGCCGCAAGATCTCTCGGGACAAGGGCAATGAAATCCGTCCCGACCAGCGCATCGGGCAGCAATGTGAAACTTGGTGCGGTAATCCCGGGCTGCGGAGCGCGGCCAAACTGCTTGATGAACCAGGATTCGATGAATGTCGTTCGTTCGCTGAAAGCCTGGGCATGTCGGGCTTCAAGAAACGCGTCGAGTGTTATCGACGTTCCGACATGTCTGTTGTCCTGCCAGACGATGCACGCATAGGAATTCGGCGGCAGGGGCTCGAAATGGCAGTCTTCGAGCATGAACCGGTCCGGCACGATCAACAGGTCGATGTCGGTCTTGAAGAAGCGGGTACTTGGTCCGCTGTAGAACATGTTCACGGATGGAGCGTTGTCGCGGAGGGCGGAAATGATGTCGAGGATCAATGTCGCCCAGACATAATCAGAGCATGCAATGGTGAACTGCCGGTCTGACGTCGACGGGTCGAACGCACTTCTCATCGACAGCAGGCGCTCGGTGTCGGACAATATCGCGCGCAAAGGCACGACAAGCTCTTCGGCAAGCGGCGTCAGCGTCATCTGGCGACCCGTCCTGACCACCAGCTCGTCTTCGAAATGTTCACGCAGCCGCGAGAGAATGCCGCTGGTTGCCGACTGGCTCAGGCAAAGTCGTTCCGAGGCGCGGGTGATGTTCTGATGTGTCAGGATCGCATCGAGCGCGACCAGCAGGTTCATATCCAGGTGTCTGAAACGCAAGGTCTGCCCCAGGGAAGCCGAAACAGGTGGCAGCATAACGTATCCCCCGGACATGGACCACAAACGGCAAGCGGCACCGGCAACAATGCCATGGTGCCGCCGTCGTCTGGAAAAAGGCGTTTCAGTTCGCCAGCTCGGCCTTCAGCCCTGCCTCGATGACGCGTCTCGCGCGCACGGCAGGCCCGTCGGTTTGCAGCAGGACCGGGTTGAGCGACATAAGCTCGCTCGTCTCGATCATCCGCTGCTGTGCCTCGATGACGGGTTTGTCCTCGTCATCGAACACGGCAACGCCCACCCGAAGCAGTTCATCGCTGAGGGCTGCATCATCCTGCCTGAAATCGCGCGACATCGCCCAGAAATAGTGGGTGGTGGTGTCGGTTTCAGGGGTGAGCAGGTGCGACGTGGGGATCGACAGGCCTTCTTCCACGGGGCGACCGACACCTGTCATGCCGACATCGAGAAGAAGCAGCGACGGTGCGGACCATCGCATGTAGTTCCGGTGGTCGCCACGCTGGTCCTTCGGATAGCCAAGCATCTGGAAATACTTGTTGGGGTACTGATTGGGACGCGAGAAATGTGCCCAGACCTCATGGCCCGTCGGGTCTTTCTCAGGTTCGAAGCGTGGTGGGCCCTCGGCGTTGGCGAACATCGGGTGGATGTACTGGCCGTGACTGAGGTCGAGCAGATTGTCGGAAATGAGCTGATAGTTGGCCGCGACATGCAGGTAGCTGCTGACGGTCCGAAACCTGGGGTCGGTCAGCACACTGAAATCGGCGATGAGATCTGCGTCGGCGCTCTCGGGATCGCCGAGCCAGATCCATGCGATGCTGTGTTTCTCGACCACCTTGTAGGCTTTTACCCGTGCCGCCCGCGGGATCTTGCCGTCTCCGTGGGGATTGAGCGTGCAGGCCCCGGAGGCGTCGAAACACAGGCCATGGTAGGCACATTCGACAATATCTCCCTTCAGCTTGCCGAGGTGCAGGGGCACAAAACGATGCGGGCACCGGTCCTCGATGGCCGCGATCTCACCTGACTCGGTGCGATAGAAGACGATCTTTTCGTTGGCGATGGTTCGGGGGAAGAGGTCTCGCGTTATCTCGCTCGACCATGCCGCCGCGTACCAGATGTTCTTGATGTAAGCCATGGACTCCTCTCTGGCTCTGGTTGGTGGATAGGTCCGAGCAGGAGTCTCGCATCGTTCACCGGCTTCAAAAAATTGCGAATTCAAATGGGTACTATCGGCCCAGTCGCTGATTGCTCCGCGCCGACGTTTCTCGTCATCGCGCCGCTGCCTGGCGCCGTGCTTGGACGTCGCGCATCGCGACCAGCATGTCGATGCGGGTGGTCGGCAAGGCTGGTCGAGCCATTCCGCAGCCGACCCCCAGAGCGGGCCGTTGGCTGGCAACAGGCGGCGCGCTGAAGTTTGCTGCCGGCCCGGCTAACGGCCGCTATATGGTCGCGTGAAGGGCAGGCCGTTGAATGTGTGGGTGCAGCAGGAACATGAGGGTTCCATCTGCTCGACCGACAGCGCCGGATCGACTTTCGCAAGGCGATTGTCGTCGTCGACATACAGGCCGCTGTAATAGGAGTTTTCGCCCATCCGCACCGAAGGTTGCTTCTCCGCCCCGGTGCGGGCGACGAGCCAGAAGATCGGCGCCTCGTCATCCAGCCGTGACACGGCCTCGCTGTGCACCGCCGCCCAGTCCTTGCCGACGCGTGACAGCAGAAACCGGAACAACGGCGTGTAGTCCCGCCCACGCTGCTTTCCCTGATGCATGGAGCCTCGGCCCGCCAGACTTTCGTCACCCAGGCTCTCGTTGCCTAGGTTCTCTTGGCCCGAGCTCGTTTTGCGTCGTCGCGACGATCGATAGTCGCCACCAAAGTCGTGGCGGACATTGTGCGTGCGCGTGTTGACGCTGCGAAACAGTGGCTCTTTGCCTGGTGTTCGAGATCGGCTCATTGGCGGACTTGATCATATCGAACGCTGTCTTTCCACCCGAACGAAAAAGGGCCGCGCGCCATGACGGCGCGCAGCCCTTTGTCTTGACCGCTTGTTTTGACCGCTTAGGCGGCGAGGGCAGCCGTGTCGCGCAGCACGTCAGCGAGCGGCACCAGTCCTTTCATCGCGCCGCTGCCTTTGGCCGTGACGTCGCCGTCTTCGATCGCCACCGCGAAGCGGAAGGCCGGGTCGGCTTCGATGCGGTTGCGCAACGCCAGGATGCGCGGATAGTCGGCCGGGTTCACCGCCTTGTGGAAGTCGGTCCAGCGCGCCACGCCTGAAAACACCGCATCCGCCAACGTCGGCTTGTTGCCGAGCAGATAGTCGCTGTCGCCGATCATCGCCTCGAGCTGGGCGTGGCGGGTGGCAACGAAGTCGCGGCCAAACTTGCGCAGCGTCTCACGCTCCGCTTCGCTGGCGTCTTCGGCTTCCAGCGCCACCCAGAGCGGGCCGAAGGCGCCGGTGAAGGCGGTGTTCAGGAAGGCGATCATCTGGTGCATCCTGTCGGCCTCCGGCGTGCCTGGCACGAAGCTGATGCGGCGTTCGCTGTCGCGTGCTTCGAGCCACAAGGCGATTGCCATGGTCTCGGTCAGGACGCGGCCATCGTCTGTGATCAGCACGGGTGTTTCGACCCGGCCGTTGAAACGCTTGTAGGCCTCGGTGCGCATCTCGCCTAGCATGTCGACGCGGGTCAGCCGGTAGGGCTGGCCGAGCCATTCGAAGGCGGCGACGAGGCCGGCCGAGGAACCGAGCGGGAAGCCGGAGGTGAAGATCGGGGTGGTTGTCATGTGAGGTCTCCATTGTTGATGACCCCGATGTATCGGTGTGGACTTTGATCCTGTAGTCGGGCAATTTGAAACCAAATGTCCACAAATGTAGACTTTGATGCTGAACCTCAACGATCTCCATTTCTTCGCCCAGGCAGTCGACAATGGCGGTTTTGCCGCCGCCGCTCGGCGTCTCGGCTGCCCCAAATCGACTGTCAGCAAACGGGTCGCAGCCCTGGAAGTGTCGCTCGGCGCCCAGCTGATCCATCGCAGCTCGCGCAGCTTCACGCTGACCGACGTCGGTCGCGACTGTTATGACCATGCCCGTGCCGCCGTCATCGAGGCCGAGGCGGTGGAGACGGTTGTGTTGCAGCGGCTGGCCGAGCCGGCCGGCACCGTACGCATCACCACCTCGGTGCCCAACGCGCAGTTCCGGCTGGCGCCCCGGTTGCCGGTGCTGGCGCGTCGTTATCCCAAGCTTTTGATCCAGCTGCATGTCACCGACCGTTTCGTCGACCTGGTGCAGGACGGCTTCGACATCGCGCTGCGCAGCCATTTCGCGCCGCTGCCCGATTCCGACCTCGTGCAGAGACGGATGAGCGAGGACGCGATAACGCTTGTGGCGGCGCCCTCCTATCTCGCCGACCGCGGCCACCCCGAGACGCCGGAGGCGCTCGCCTCTCATGACGGGCTGATGAGCGGCATGACGGCAAAGAGCTGGCGGCTGCGAGATGCGCAAGGGCGCAGTGTCGAGGTGGCGCCGCGGCAGCGTTTCCATGCCGATGAGTCAGTGCCCTTGCTGATGGCGGCCGAAGCCGGCCTCGGCATCGTCTGCCTGCCCGAGCTGATCTCGGCCAGTTCAGTGGCGCAAGGCAGGCTGGTGCGGGTGTTGCCCGACTGGACGGCAGGCCGCGTGACCACGACGATCCTGACACCGCACAAGCGCGGGCAATTGCCGGCGGTGCGCGCGGTGATCGACTTTCTGCTCGAGAAGGATGTACAGCCGGCAAGCTAGGTGTGGCTGCAGCGGGCGTCGGAATGTGCGCAAGCACGCGCATGACGAGGCTGGCAGCCGTGAAGAAACAACCAGAAGGGCGCGCAAACCGCCACGGAAGTCCGAAACCCGGTGCGTGAGGCCATCTCGGCCAATGGAAACGGGCCAAGATCGGCCGAGGCCATGCGCCGTCATATGGCGTAGGCGGCGGATGCCGCAGAATATTCAGGAGCGTCTTGATCCGAGTAGCACCCTTGGCTCGGTCGTTTCCGAATCCAATGGGTTACTGCGCCGTGTTCCGAGAAGCCTAGGAGTTCCTGGAGAAGATGGACGAGCGGGAACAGAAGAAGTGCTGGAGAAGTGTGTTCAGCGTTATTGAGCATCGGCCGTGGCTTGGTCAGCTCAATTCCATCACAGATCGCGATATTCCGTATCGAGGACTATTCCACTAGTACAAACAAAGTGGCAAGGATTGATATCCTGTCCTCAAAAATAGCACCTAGGTAGTTTTGCACGATGACCGAAAATGCAAACTCTGGCGAAGCGGAATTCATATCGACAGTTAAGCTTTTCGACGGAACATCGCGAAAGCTGCCAATCACCACGTCCGCACCGCTCTTTGTGGTGGGGCCAAATGGCTCAGGTAAGTCCGGCTTGATGCTCTCCTTGTACCGGTTGAATCTTGAGAGTGCGGTGCGTATCGCGGCGCATCGGCAAACCTGGATGGAAACCAACGCGGTTCCATTTTCTCCCCAAGATAAAATCAATAACGAGCTAGGCGCCAAATCCTGGGATTCTCAGCCTTATGCGCGTTGGAGAGAAGTCAGCCCCGGAATGCGAAGTGGGTTGATTATTGCGAACCTCATTGAAGCGGATAACAACATCTCGCGTCAGATACGAGCGGCCCTAAGGTCAGGACAAAGCGTCGAAGCAACTCAGTTGGCGCAGGAGTTACCTCCCCTTGACACTATCAACGAAATGCTGGCCGCATCGGGAATACCAATTGTCATGACAATTGAGCCTGATAGTTCGATCGTAGCCAGCAAACGTGGAGGCACTCCTTATAGCATCGCAGCCTTATCTGACGGCGAAAGGGCGGCCCTTTTGATGGCAGGAAATGTGCTGACCGCCAAACCAGGCTCTTTGATTTTGGTAGACGAGCCGGAGCGGCATCTGCACACATCGATTGTCATACCATTGCTTCATCAGCTGTTCTCAAAACGCCCCGATTGCTCATTCGTCGTTTCTACACATGAGCTGTATCTGCCAGTTTCCTATCCTGATGCGAGAACTGTGTTGGTACGCGACGCTAAAACAGGAGGCGAGGACATAACAAGTTGGGACCTCGATGTTCTTGATCCTGGCGTGGATGTGGACGACGCGACCAAAGAGGCGATCCTTGGATCTCGCCGCAAGATGCTCTTCATCGAGGGAACGGCAGGCAGCTTGGACAAACCTCTTTATGAAATACTGTTCCCTGGAGTGTCTATATTTCCGCGATCGACTTGCGGAGACGTTGTACATGCCGTTAGCAGTGTTCGCGACGTTAGTGAAATTACATGGGTGCAGGCCTACGGAATCGTGGACCAGGACCAGCTTGGTGCCGAGCGAAAGTCCGAGCTCGAGGCACAGGGGATATTCGCTCTTTCTCTCTACTCAGTCGAGGCGCTCTACTACAACCCAGATGTGGTCGAAGCGATCGCTAGGCGTCAATCTGCTGTAATAGGCGGCAATGTTCATCGAATGGTGGAGGGAGCCTGGACCGATCTCCTAAACGCTGTGCAGGCAAATTCGGATCGTCTGGCTGCCCGGATGTCCGAACAAGCCGTGAAGGATGAAGTTAGCCGTGGGATGTTAGACTGGAAGAAGATCCAATCAGGGCGGAACGTGAGTATCGCAGTTGATGCGCAGGCACACTTTCAATCAGAAAAAGAACGCTTAGGTGGTTTGATAGCGTCCAAGGATGTGACCAAGATTGTTGCTCGCTATCCAATTCGAGAGACACAAGCTTTATCAGCAATTGTGAATGCTCTGCAGTTCAAAAGTCGCGGGCAGTACGAAGCTGCTGTTAGAAGACTGGTGATGGACGATGCTACCATCCGAAGCGCTTTATGTGCTCATTTTGGAGGGTTGCCGGCCACCTTGGCCTAACCGGCTTTATCGAAGCGGCCGGGCGGTCGCACCGCCAGACCGGCGCCCCAGATCGATCCCGAGGCGTCTAAGGCCCGCTGCAGATCAATGCAGGCAGCTGTCAGCCGGCCAGAGCGTCGATCAGCGTCCTGTGCTGTGGTCCGCCTTCGCTGTCGCGACGTATCATGGCCACGGTGTCGAACAGAATTTCGATCGTGACGTCATTGAAGGACATCATCCAGAATCTCGGGGCCAGCGCTGGCCATCGCGACGTCTCCGCGCCGCCGAGAATTTCGTTGAACGCCCAGGGTTCGATCGGATAGCGGCAGTCGCCGAGGCCGTCGACATTCACGGGCGTGACACGAAAATCGATCACATGACCAAACCTGAGGACGACATTGCCACCGCCTGCGCGCAGCGAGGCTTCGTAACAGACGGCAACATCGTGTCCGTCATAAAGCGCTGCCGGATTGGCGACGGTCCCCGGCTCCGGGAAAGATTCTGTGGGAACGACGACTTGCATGATCAACAACGTTACAGCTTGTTGGAAGATCGAAACACCGTCAGACTTTGACGACAGCTTTGTCAACTGGAGCTGGCGTGTCGTTATCTGTCCGGCGAGGGGAGGCCTTGATGAGCGGCGACCATGATCACGGCGACATGCAGAACACGCCTGTTTCACGGCTGTGGATCGCCTTTGGCCTGACCGGCAGCTTCATGATCGCCGAGGTGATCGGCGGCCTCGTCACCAACAGCCTGGCGCTGATCTCGGATGCCATGCATATGGCGACCGACGCCATGGCGCTGGCGATCGCCTTGATCGCCATCAAGGTCGGGCGCCGCGCCGCCGACCTGTTGCGCACCTATGGTTATGCCCGCTTCGAGATCCTGGCCGCCGCCTTCAATGCGCTGCTTCTGCTCGCTGTCGCCTTCTACATCCTCTACGAGGCCTATGTCAGGCTGTCCCAGCCGACCGAGATCGCCTCGCTCGGCATGCTTGTCGTTGCCGTCATCGGCCTTGCCGTCAATTTCCTCTCGATGCGGCTTCTGTCAGGACACAAGGACAACAGCCTCAACGTCAAGGGCGCCTATCTCGAGGTCTGGGCCGACATGCTGGGCTCGCTCGGCGTCATCGCCGGTGCTGTCGTCATCTGGCTGACCGGCTGGTCATGGATCGATTCCGTCGTTGCCGTCGGCATCGGCTTCATGGTCTTCCCGCGCACCTGGGTGCTGCTCAAGGAATGCATCAACATCCTGCTCGAAGGCGTGCCGCCTGATATGGAACTGGCCGAGGTTGAGCTGGCGATATCAACCGTGCCCGGCGTCGCCTCGGTGCACGATCTGCATCTGTGGGCGATCACCCAGAGCAAGGCGTCGCTGACCGCGCATGCGGTGCTGGAGGAGGGCGCCGATGCCGAGGCGGTGCGCCAGGCGGTGGAAAGGCGGCTGCAGGAGCAGTTCGACCTGCACCACACCACGCTGCAGATGGAGCGGGTCAGCTGCGCGCCGCTGGAGCGCATTCACTGACCCTGCCTGCGTCAACCTGTCAGCACTCTGTCCCATTATCTCTAACATCTGGAATGCCTATCTATGGCCCGGCCGATGCGTGTTCGGCGCGGAACCTCAGGAGAGCGTCGATGGGCGGGCATGATTTCAGGAACAGCGGCAATAGCCGCGACAGGGGCCGCGACAGGGACCGCAACAGGGGCAGGGATGGCCTGCTCGGCACGGTGCTTGGCGAAATCGGCAAGCGGCTTGGCGACAAGGCCTCAAACGGCAGTCATGATGGCAGCAGTCATGGCAGCAGCAGTCATGGCAGCAGCAATCGGGGCGGCGGCGGCAACTGGGGCGCCAATCAGCGTACGCCGTCGGGCCATGATGGGCCAGCGGCCTTCGGGCGCGACGGGCGCGCGGCACAGGCAAAAACCGAGCCGCGCTCGCGTTTGCCCGGCTTCGGCAGCACGGCAGCGCTGGTCGTGCTGGTGGTGTGGACGCTGCTGGCCTGGGGCGGCTACAGCCTCGTCGACGGCGTGCTTGCCTGGACGTCGAGCAATGCAGGCGCCCTGGTGCAGACCGGCCGGGATGCCGCGGCTGCGACCGGCATTGGCTCGGAGGTCGTCGGTGTGGTCGGCAGCGCCGAGACGTCGGGCCTGCTCAGCGGATTTTTCGCGCTCCTCGGTGCCGTGCTCAAGCCGCTTGTGGTCGTGGTCTGGCTGGTCGGCGCGGTGTTGATCATGGCGGCGCCCAGGCTGGTGTCCCTGCTCACGCGCAAGTTCCGCTAGGCGGTCGGCGCGCCTGTCCCGGCGCGCGCCCAGGACGTGCGCGCGCCCCCAGGACGCGCCCGCCAGACCGGCGCCTCAAGACGCACGCCCCAAGACGGGCGCGCGCCCCAAGACCTGAAATGGCGCCGCGCGTTATGGCGCCATGTCAGATGCGGCTGTCAGGGGTGCTGGTAGCGGAACTCCTGGGTCTTGCCGCCATACCCATAAGAGGCCGCGCGCACGTCATGGACGTGGATGTAGCTCTCTTCGTGGATATCGCCGAGAATTGCGGCGAAGCCCGCGAACACCGCCGCGATGTAGCGCTTCTTCTCGTCCTTGGTGTTGGTCTCGTCGGTGACCTTGATCTCAAGTGCAAAGCTCGACTTGCCGTGGCTCTGCAACGACTTGCCGGCGATGATCCAGTCGCGCGGGTCGATGTAGCTGATGGCGATCGCCGTCACTTCGGGCTTCTTGCCGAGAATGGTGCTGGTGTGTTCGGCCAGCATCGCCGCCACCTTGTCGGTCAGAGTGTCGCTGCGCTGGGCGGCAATTTTAACGGTGAGGATAGGCATTGTCTGTCTCCGGTGGTTAGCTATGCAACTATTGTGAATGGCTTGTGTGTGATGGCTGGCTCATTCGGGGTGACTGGCCAGCCTTGCGGCGATCGCCTTCGCCTGCTCGACAAAACCGGCAAAAACCTCTGCGCCGAAAACGCCTTGCAGGCGTTGGGTGACCGCGCCGCTGGCGGCGTTCAGCGCGTCCTTGATCGCAACTGCCTCCGCTGTCGGCGTGATCAGGGATTCGCGTTTGTCCGCCGTTGACTTGCTCCTGACGACCAGCCCCTTGGCTTCCAGCCCGTCGAGGCCGCGGGTCGCGGTGGCGCGGGCGATCTTCAGCTCGTCGGCCAGCTCGCTCTGCAAAAGGCCCGGCCGCGCCAGCACCGCCCTGAGCATGAAGCCTTGCGGCGGCGTCAGGTCGAATGGCGCAAAGGCCACGGTCCAGACCCGGTCGAGCTGGCGCGCCAAAGCTGTGGTGTTGAAGTAGATGCAACGGTCGAACATGGCGACACCATAGTCCAGAGTAGTTGCATATGCAATTACTATTTTGAGCTGGACGGAAAAATCCACAGCGGCCGCGACCGGGCGACGAAGATGGCGGCCGGAAAAATCGCAGCCGGGTTCCAGCGGGTGCCCGGTTGGCATTGATCTTCTGCACCCTGCTGTCACGGGCTTTGGCAATCTCGTCGATGCGGCGGTGCCGCACGCCTGCCTGTCGCCATCGGACGAGGCGATTGCAGGTGGTGCGTCGGCCGCATCGGGTAAGTTCGCCATGGCGCACCGGATCGCAGCACCCGGAAATTGTCGTTCAGCACGGGCCGACACGCCTCGGGGCTTGGTGGGCAACAGCGGCTCGATCATGCGCCAGTCGAAGTCGGTCAGGTCATATCGGCTCATGGGGAGCCTGAATCGGAATAGGCATGAAAGCCGAAATTGCGATGTGAGCGACTTTTACAGCCTGACCTCTTCGACCGGATCGCCGCGCTCGAACTCCCATGACCTTAGCATGTTCAACACATCCTCGAATGGCTCATCCGGATGAGAAGAGGTGCATAGAAAGCGTGTCCCGTCGCTTCCGTCAGCGACCACGATCTCGTCGATAATGTCTTCGACCCTCGCGCAACCCGGTCCGACCACGGCCACGAGCGACACACCATCATTCAGACATTGCTCGACAAAGCCGGCAAGCAAGGCTTCATCGGATAGCGGAACGTGAAGAATGAGTTTTCGGGCGTGCGGCATTGCCAGATCGTAGACAGTCGGATGATTGCTTTCCAGCCGTCTCGATCACCCGGCATTTTCAGGTTCACGACCTGGCGCGATGGTCGTATGCCGCCGGGAGCAGCGCCGGCCAAGCGGTTGCGCCTCAGGCCAGCTCTTTTGGCCTGAGGCAATGGGTCAGGCGCGCCATGCCGGGGCGTAGTTCGTCCCAGCCGCCTTCGAATTCGAAGCGGGCCAGCGCGCCGCTCGGGAACTTCTCTTCCAGCGACTGGATCGCATCGCTGCTCGAACCGGGACCGGCCAGCTGGGCAGCGAAGATCTCGAGCCCCGGATTGTGGCCGATGACCAGCAAGCTGCCGATCTCGTCAGGCACGGCTTTGGCAAGCGCAAACAGGTCGTTGGCCAAAGCGCCATAGATGCTGTCGTAGAAGCTTGCCGCGGGCAGGGGCGCCGGCCAGTCGGCTGACGCAAGCTGCCATGTCTGGCGGGTGCGCGCGGCAGGCGAGACATAGACCAGCTCGGGCAGCCAGCCGCGTCTGGCGATCTCGGCGCCCATGCGCGGCGCCGCCGCCTTGCCTCTTGGCGCCAGCGGCCGGTCGAAATCGGCAAGCGCTTCGTCGTCCCAGCTCGACTTGGCATGGCGCAGCAGCAGTAGGTGCCTGATCTTTGCCATGCGGGGTCTTTCGGCTCAGGGCGTGATGCGGGCGAGCTGCTCCAGGTCGATCTCGTCGCGTGCCGGGTGAGGGGCTACGATCTCGTCGGTGCCGATGCTGTCGCTGAAGCCGGAGAAGGCCGTGCGGCTGCCCTCCATGCGCACCTTGCCTTCGGCGAAGAGCTTGAGGGCGAGCGGATAGAGCCGGTGCTCGGCCTTGAGCACGCGCGCCGACAATGTCGGCTCGTCGTCGTCGATCAGCACCGGTACGGCGGCCTGGGCGATGATCGGGCCGTCATCCATTTCGGGCGTGACGAAATGCACGGTGCAGCCATGCACGCGGATGCCGGCGTCGAGCGCGCGCTGGTGGGTGTCGAGCCCCTTGAACGACGGCAACAGTGCCGGGTGGATGTTGATCATCCGGCCTTGCCATGTCTCGACGAAGCCGGTGGTCAACAGGCGCATGTAGCCGGCTAGCGCCACGATCTCGGCGCCGAACGTGTCGAGCGCAGCACCGATCGCCTCGTCATGCGCCTCCTTGCTGGCATGGTCGGCGCGGGTCACCACCTTGGTGGCTATGCCACGGCTGGCGGCGATGCCGAGGCCGGGCGCATTGGCCTTGTCGGAGATGACGCCGACGATCTCGGCGGGGAATGCCGGCTCGGCGGCGGCGTCGATCAGCGCGGCCATGTTGGAGCCGCGACCTGAGATCAGGATGACCGTACGTTTGCGCTGGATCATAGGGCGAGCGACCCGCGATAGATGACGCCGGTGTCGCGGCGCGGCACGATGCGGCCGATCGGCGTCACCGTCTCGCCGGCCTCCTGCAGCACGGCGGCGACCTGGGCTGCCTGTCCGGCGGCAACCACCGCGATCATGCCGATGCCGCAGTTGAAGGTGCGCATCATCTCTTCAGGCGACACGCCGCCGGTCGCGGCGAGCCACGAGAACACGCGCGGCGCCTCGATCGCCGACAAATCGAGCTCGGCCGAGAATTCCTTGGGCAGCACCCTGGGGATGTTTTCGGGGAAACCGCCGCCGGTGATGTGGGCCAGCGCCTTGATGCCGTTGGTTTCGCGGATCGCCCGGAGCAGCGACTTGACATAGATGCGCGTCGGCTCGAGCAGCGCTTCGGCCAGCGTCGGGCCATCGGCGAAGGGGGCGCGGTCGCTCCACTTCAGGCCCGAGACCTCGACGATGCGGCGGACCAGCGAATAGCCGTTGGAATGAACGCCCGAGGAGGCCAGGCCGAGCAGCACGTCGCCTTCGACGACGTCGTCGGTCGGCAAAAGCCGGCCACGCTCGGCGGCGCCGACGGCAAAGCCGGCGAGGTCGTAGTCGTTGCCATGATACATGCCGGGCATTTCGGCGGTCTCGCCGCCGATCAGCGCGCAGCCGGCCTGGCGGCAGCCTTCGGCGATGCCGGAGACGATGTCGGCGCCCTGGTCGGGGTCGAGCTTGCCGGTGGCGAAATAGTCGAGGAACAACAGCGGCTCGGCGCCCTGGACGACGATGTCGTTGACGCACATGGCGACGAGGTCGACGCCGATCGTGTCATGCTTGCCGGCATCGATGGCGATCTTCAGCTTGGTGCCGACGCCGTCATTGGCCGCGACCAGGATCGGATCGTTGAAACCGGCGGCCTTGAGGTCGAACAGGCCGCCGAAGCCGCCGATCTCGCCATCGGCGCCCGGCCGGCGCGTCGAGCGCACCAGCGGCTTGATCTTCTCGACCATCAGGTTTCCGGCGTCGATGTCGACGCCCGCCTGCGCATAGGTGAGACCGTTCTTGCCTTCGCTCATCGCCAAATCCTGAAGTCGTGCGCTTTTGGGGCGCTATTCGCATGAACGGCCGGTTCCCGCAAGCGAGACGGCCGGATTGCCTTGGAAACGGCCGCCAAAGCGGTGGACAGGGGGCTGACACGGCCCGCTCTCTTGCGATGCCGTGAAGTCTCGCCCATTTATCGACCAAAGACAGAATATCTCAAAAGACAAAGCATAATGGCAAAAAGCCGAGACGGGATGCTGATTGTGACTATTCCGAACATGATCACCATCATGAGGCTGATCCTCGTGCCGTGCGTGATCTACGCCATGCTGGCGGGCGAGTGGGACTGGGCCTTTGCCGGCTTTGTCATTGCCGGCGTCTCCGACGGCGTCGACGGCTTCATCGCCCGCCATTTCAACCAGCGTTCGGAACTCGGCGCCTATCTCGACCCGATGGCCGACAAGCTGCTGCTGGTCAGCGTCTTTGTCGTGCTCGGCATCATGGGGCACCTGCCTTTGTGGCTGGTCATCCTGGCGGTGTCGCGCGACGCTCTGATCATCGGGGCGGTGCTTCTGTCGACGATCATGGGCCATCCGGTGAAGGTGCGTCCGCTGATGGTCTCGAAGGTCAACACGGCGATCCAGATCGTCCTAGCGGCGATCGTGCTGGCCGAACTTGCCTTCAGCTTTGCGCTCGGCCCGGTCCGGCCGGCGTTGATAACCATTTCCGGCCTCTTGACCGTCGCTTCGGCGGCAGCCTATCTCGTGGCTTGGCTGAGGCACATGAGCGGTTATGGCGAAGGCGACACTCCCAACCGATAACGAAGCGGCCGAAGAAGCGGCGGCGGCGGCATTCCGCAAGCAGATCCGTTTCTGGCTGATTTCGGCCGTCCTGTTCGCCGCCTTCCTCTATCTGTTCAGCGACATCCTGCTGCCCTTCGTCGCCGGCATGGCGCTGGCCTATTTCCTCGACCCGGTCGCCGACCGGCTGCAGAAGCTCGGCCTGTCCAGGCTGATGGCGACCGTCGTCATCCTGGTCTGCTTCCTGGTGCTTCTGGTGCTTGGCCTGGTCATCATCATTCCGGTGCTGGCCTCGCAGATGGCCGACTTCGCCGCCAAGGTGCCGGGATATCTCGAAAGCCTGCAGCAGCTGATCACCAACTTCAATCCGCAATGGCTGGAGCAGCGTTTCGGCGTCGATGCGCAAGGCCTGCGTGAGGGGCTGAGCTCGCTGCTCAAGTCGGGCTTCGGTTTCGTCACCACCATCTTCCAGTCGATCTGGAGTTCGGGCGTGGCGCTGTTTTCGATCGCCAGCCTGTTCGTGGTCACCCCTGTCGTCGCTTTCTACATGCTGCTCGACTGGGACCGCATGGTTTCAGTCGTCGACAGCTGGATCCCGCGCGACCACGTCGTGACAGTCCGCCAGATCGCCCGCGACATCAACACCGCGATTGCCGGCTTCGTCCGCGGCCAGGGCACATTGTGCCTGATCCTCGGCATCCTCTATGCCGTCGGCCTGACCCTGACCGGGCTCAATTTCGGCGTGCTGATCGGCCTGTTTGCCGGCCTTGTCAGCTTCATTCCTTATGTCGGCTCGCTGCTCGGCCTGGTGCTGTCGATCGGCGTCGCCTTCGTCCAGTTCTGGCCGGACTGGACAATGGTCGCAGCCGTTGCGGCAGTGTTCTTCGTCGGCCAGTTCATCGAGGGCAACATTCTGCAGCCGCGCCTGGTCGGCAAGAGTGTCGGCCTGCATCCGGTCTGGCTGATGTTTGCGCTGGTCGCCTTCGGCGCGATGTTCGGTTTTGTCGGCCTTTTGGTGGCGGTGCCGTCGGCGGCAGCCGTTGCGGTGCTGGTGCGTTTCGCCATCGGCCGCTACCTCGATTCCCCGCTCTATCACGGCCATGCCGTCGAGCCTGCAGAAGCCGCTCGCTTGCCGAGCGGCGCAAAAGCAGAAGCCGCTCGCCTGCCGAGCGGCGCAAAGGCAGAAGCCGCGCGCTTGCCGAGCGGCGCAAAAACCGAGGCTGCCAGGCCGGGCAGTGCAAAGATCGAGGCCGGCAAGCCGAGCGCCGCGAAAGTCTCGGCCCGCAAGCCGGGCGGCGCGAAACCGGAAAAATGACAGTGTCGCGCGAGCCGATCAAACCGCGCCAGCTGCCGCTCGACCTTGGTCATAGCCCGGGGTTCTCGCGCGACGACCTCGTCGTGTCAGGCGCCAACACGCAGGCCGTGTCGCTGATCGACCGCTGGCCCGAATGGCCGGCACCCGTGGTGCTGCTCGCCGGTCCCGCCGGCTCGGGCAAGTCGCATCTCGCCGCGATCTGGCGCGACCATGCCGACGCGCTTCAGCTCGACGTTTCAGACATATCAGCCCATCTCGGTGAGGTCGGCACAGCCTCGGTACTGATCGACGATGCCGACCAGGGCCGGCTCGACCAGAACGGGCTGTTTCACCTGATCAACACGGTGCGCGGCTCGGGCGCGCAGCTGCTGCTCACCGCGCGCAGCTTTCCCGTCGCCTGGGGCGTGACGCTGCCCGACCTCGCCTCGCGGTTGAAGGCTGCGGCGACAGTCGAGATCGACGAGCCCGACGACCTTTTGCTCGCCGGCGTCATCACCAAGCTGTTCGCCGACCGCCAGGTCGAGGTCGAGCCGCATGTCGTGCAGTTCCTGGTCCGCCGCATCGAACGCTCTTTGTCGACCGCCATCCGTGTCGTCGAGCGCCTCGACCGCGCCGCCCTCGAACAGAAGAGCCGCATCACCCGCGCACTCGCCGCCGAGACCATCGGCGCGCTCGACGCCGGGCAGGGTGAGCTCGAGCTCTAGGGCGTAAGCATAATCGAGAGATGGCACGCCTTCGTCATCCCAGGGCGGAGCAGGAGCGCAGCTCCGTCGCGGAGACCCTAGGATGACGAGGGGGCGCGCCGCGGGCTTAGGTGGTCAGGAGGGCCGTGGCGGGTCGATGATGGCGACCACCTCCATTGGGCTCAATCCAACTTCTCGGGCGAGACTGAACGCGTTGGGAACGATCCAGTAGGCTGTATCAGCATCATAAGGTGCAGGCTGCATGGCCAGATTGTAGAGCGTCTTGGCGCATGCCTCCTCGAAACAATATTGCGCTTCCGACCTGCGATCGCTCAGCCTTTCTGCCTTCAGAGTCTTCGAGCGAATGGCGTCAAACAGCTTGCGAGACCTGGGCCAGGAACCGTGATCTCCAATCATCTGGTCGAGCTGCCTCAGCGTCTCGGTATCCGCGCAATGCAGGCAAAACAGCCGGATCAGGCTCTGCATCTGTTGAAGGCATTTCGTCATGGTAGACCATCATTCCATCGAGGTCGCGCAGAACAAGATTGAGGAGCTTTTACAGTGGAATGACCAGCCAGATACGTCAAACGGCTCCAGTCGGGCCGAGGCAGTTATCCCTGGGCATCCCATTGCTTCAGGATCTGTTGCTGCCGAGCACGGCCCCACCCCTTCGCCATCCCAGAGGCTCGACCCGACAATCCATGCCGTGAGGGTGAGGAGCGTGAGGCGGGTGCAGGAAGAGCACGCGTTCTGGGCCTTCTGTGCGCTGCCGCATGGTTACGGCAGGGATCCTAGGGTCTCCGCGTCGCTGCGCTCCTGCTCCGCCCTAGGATGACGACTTGGAGAGGCCGCTCGGGGCAGTCGAACATCACTCCTGCGACGCCCCCGTCCTTCGTCATCCTAGGGTCTCCGCGTCGCTGCGCTCCTGCTCCGCCCTTGGATGACGAATTGGAGAGGCCGCTCGGGGCAGTCGAACATCACTCCTGCGACGCCCCCCGTCCTTCGTCATCCTAGGGCGGAGCAGGAGCGAAGCTCCGTCGCGGAGACCCTAGGATCCATGCCGTGAAGGTGAGGAATGCGAAGAGGGCGGAAGAAAGAGCACTTGTTTGCTCGCTTGAACACAGTTGCCATGCCGTAGCCGGAAAAACAGCCAGGGCAATTCCAGGAAAAACGTGCAGCGGTTTTCCGTCAGGAATTGCGCAGGAACAAAAACCGCCTCCGCCATTTGAAGACAGGCGCTTCCGGAATCTAACCCCTGGCCAGCCGCCCATAGAGCGCCTTGGCCGCGAACAGCACGGCCAGCAGCGTGACGTTGGAGACGAGGCCGATGCCGATAGCAAACGCCTTGGCGACGTCGTCGGAGGCGCCGAAGCTGAACGGGATCAGCACGGCGACGAAGACGACGCCCAGCGCGATCGGGATCCAGCGGTTGAGGGTCGGCTGGGTGTTGGCGGCGGTCAGCACCAGCGCGACCAGCAGGCCGATCCGGAACGGGTCGGTCAGCTGGGCCAGATAGATGTCGAGATAAGGCATTGTCGTTCCTCCCCATTCCAGTTGTGCAGGTCGCAGGCCAACTGTCGAGTAAGCCTATCGTCTAGGCCGCAGCCATAAGCGAAGCCGAAGCCGCATTGAAGCGCGCTGGACCATGGCGAGAACGTTTGCGGCCGGCTTGTCGCGGTTCGCAAGCCTCCTGATGTGCCCTATTCCGGGTAGTCCGCGACGGGAGTGCTGCTGCCCTGAATGAGATAGAAGAGGAAGGGCGTGCCCGGCTCCACGGACGCGTCCGTACGTCGCGCGCCCACTTCTCCGGAGACCGGGCTCGTGTATTCAGCCACGACCTCGCCAAAGGCGTTTCTCTGGATGGCCACCTTCTGCCCGGCTTCGACCCTGTCGTTCAGATCGACGAGGAGATGGAGGAAGCCGCCATGGGTCGAGATCGAGGCGCCCATCGTATCGCCGATGAAGACCTCGCTGTCCTTTCCGGTCCGACCCATGGGGCCGGAAATCAGCCCGTGCAGACGGAGCACGTTCATCGTGCCTTCGACGAACAGCGCGATCATGTCGAAATCCAGCCTGCGCGGAGTGCCGATCTCCGGGGTCAGGGCAGGGATGCCCGCCGCGATCAGCGCGTTGGCAAGAAGCGTCGGGTATTGCGGGTCGTCGAAAATCTGGTCGATGGGGAAGAGCTCCGCCATCGCCTTGACCTCTGGATTGGTCATGTCGGCCAGGTGAAAGGCCGTCGCGTCCATGCCGGTCGCGGCGGTATGAAAGTCGAGCGCATAGTTCGCATTGGGACGCAGCAGCTTGTTGAAGACCAGCCAGGCATGGCGCGACACGGCGTTTGGCCCATTCTCGTTTCCCGGCCACCAGCGGTTCATGTCGACAAGATCGATGCCGCGTCCCGTATCCGGCCAGCGCCGTGTCATGCCTTCGATGGCCGGCCGGGAGATGTCGAGAACTGCCAGAACCGTGCCCGCCATGGCTGACGGGTCAAGCTGATCCAGCACTGTCTGGATGCAGTGTATCGGGTTCATTTCGTCGCCATGAACGCCGCTGGTCAGAGCGACGCATTTGCCGGGCTTCGCCCCCTTCACCACAACGACGGCATTGTACCAGTGCTGACCACCGACCCTTTGGACGCCTTCGAAGTAGAAGTGGTGCCTGCCGGGCTCCAGGTCGTTCACGTCGAGGGCCCGGATGACCTTTTTGCCTTCGATCATGTCACCCGTGTAGACCGTGCCTTCTCCGCCTTGCGTTGCAGTCGCCGTGTCCTGTGCCGATGCCGTGGCAACCGTCGATACCAGGGCGGTTGCGCTGGCGGTGGCAAGGATCATGAAGTCGCGTCGATCCAGTCCGTTTGTGTCACTCGACATGTCGTTCTCCCGGTTGCAGTAGCGGAACACTTGCAGTTCGTCCGCCTTGTTGAAAGGGCCCGCAAAGACTGGCTACGGATAATGACCCCGTCGCGCCGAAGCCGTCAAAGTCCAGCCGGCATTTTGCCCTGCGTCTGGACGGCTACACTTCTGACAGGCAACCGGTGCATGGCCATTGCTGAACAGGTCGTTGGCCGAGCCGCGCACCGGCAACAGAGGCAGAGGTCGCAGGCGACGTGTCGAGCAAGCCTATGGTCGTAGCCTGATACGCGAAGCCACAGCCGCAAAGAAGCGAGCTGAACCATGGCGAGAACATTTGTGGCCGGCTTGTCGTAGCGGGTCGCAACCTTCCGGAAGTGCTTCAGTTTGAAGAAGAAGCGCTCGATGAGAGCGGCTCGATCAAGCGCCACCCGAATTCGGTTAGATCTATCGGCTCATGCCGATGCTGAATCAGATTTTCGGCCCAACGTGAAAGACAGCGTCCGCATTCGACCTATTGCTGACGCTTGGAGTGCTTCCCTAGAGGCCTGAAACCTGCCGTTCGTGTATCTTCCTCCTCCGACGGTAAAGACGGCCGACAGCGGCTATTCCGACTTCAGCGAGCGCTGGTGGGACGCTGCCCTCCCAAGCGCCCCAAGACCGTCGGCCAGGTTTGCACGGCATCAGCGCCCAATTGATTGATGCCTCCCATCGATAAGTCTAAGAGCATTGGCGCAGCTAATCGCGCGTGACGATCCGATCTAGCTAAGTGGCATGCTTCCGGCGCGTTTCGCGTCCCGGCTCAAAGGATGTCTCGATGGATGTGGCCTACACCAGACCAATGGCGGAGAACCGCGCACAGTGGGGTGCGGTCGTGTCCATGGCGCTATGTGTTTCGGTGCTGATCGCCTCGGAATTCATGCCTGTCAGCCTGCTATCACCTATCGCGTCCGATCTCGGCATCACCGAAGGTCAGACCGGACAGGCGATTTCGATCTCAGGCTTGTTCGCCGTGATTACCAGCCTCTTCGTTGCGGTCGTGAGCCGCCGCGTCGACCGCAAGCTCGTCATCTCCGGCTTTACATTGACCCTGATCGTCTCGGGTCTGATGGTCACCTTCGCGCCGACCTATCCTTTGTTGATGGCAGGCCGGGCGCTGCTTGGCATCGCCATCGGCGGGTTCTGGTCGATGTCGACCTCGATCGTGATGCGCCTCGTATCGGAACGAGAGGTGCCGAAGGGGCTGGCGATGCTCAACGCGGGCAATGCCATCGCGGCGACGATCGCCGCGCCACTCGGCAGCTTTCTCGGCACCTATGTCGGCTGGCGCGGGGCGTTCTTCCTCGTCGTGCCGCTCGCGCTTCTGGCGCTTGTCTGGCAATGGATCAGTCTTCCCTCGCTACCCCCGCGCGGCCGCCAGCGCGCCGGTGTGTTCAGGCTGCTCGCCCGGCCGCAGGTTGTGCTCGGCATGGGCTCGATCCTGCTCCTGTTCATGGGACAGTTCGCGCTTTTCACCTACCTGCGTCCCTTCCTGGAAGGCGTCACCGGCATGTCGGTGAACGCGCTCTCGCTTGTCTATCTCGCCATGGGTCTCGCGGGGGTCGGCGGCACCTGGGTCATCAGCCGCCTGCTGGAGACGCGCCTTTTCGCCATCCTCGCCACGATCCCGCTTCTCATGGCCGGTGCGGCCGTGGCCCTGGTCGCTCTCGGCGCGCAGCCCTTTCCGGTCTCGCTCCTGCTTCTTGCCTGGGGCTTCTTCGGGACCGCGGCACCTGTGGGCTGGGGCACGTGGCTGAGCCGCACCCTGGCGGACGATGCCGAAGCTGGCGGCGGGCTTCAGGTCGCAACCATCCAGCTCGCCATCACGCTGGGCGCCGCCATCGGCGGGCTTCTGTTCGACGCCGTGAGCTGGTGGAGTCCATTTGCGCTCGCCGCCGCGCTGCTCTCCGGCTCGTCACTCATGGCGGCTGCCGCATGGCGCAATGCCCGCATGGCGCATACGCCACCCGGTTAGCGGTCTTGCCGGATCCACTTTCAGGAATTTCACACCGCATTTACCAGGAGAACTCCATGACCGATAACATTGCAGGAAAGGTGATCGTCATCACCGGGGCTTCGAGCGGCATGGGCGCGGGCGCTGCCCGCCATCTTGCCCATCATGGCGCCAGCATCGTCCTGGCGGCGCGGCGGGCTGACAGGATCGCAGGTCTTGCGGCCGAGGTCGTCGGGTCCGGCGGCAAGGCCATCGCCGTGGCGACGGATGTGACGCAGCTCGACGACATGCAGCGTCTGGCGCGGGCGGCTATCGATACCTTCGGCAGAATCGACGTTCTCGTGAACAATGCGGGCCTGATGCCGCTCTCGCCGGTGGAGCGGTTGAAGGTCGACGAGTGGAACCAGATGATCGACGTCAACCTCAGAGGTGTGCTGCACGGCGTCGCCGCTGTCCTGCCCATCATGAAGGACCAGAAGTCGGGTCACATCATCACCACGGCATCGGTCGCCGCCTACAAGGTCTTCCCGGCCTCGGCGGTCTATTCCGCGACGAAGTTCGCGGTCCGCGGGCTTTCCGAGGGTTTGCGACAGGAGGTAAAGCCCTACAACATCCGCACCACGCTGATCTCGCCCGGCGCCGTCACCACGGAACTGCTCGACCACATCAGTGAAGAGGACGTCCAGTCGGCCAATCAGGACTATGTCGGAAAGATTGGTATCCCCGCGGATAGTTATGCACGCATGGTCGCTTTCGCCGTAAGCCAGCCCGAGGACGTCGACGTCAACGAGATCGTCTTCCGTCCCACAGCCCAGGAGCTTTGACCAGACATGCGCAGGATCGTTGGATGCGCAATCGCTACACTGCTTTCGACGGGAGCCACCATGGCACAGGAAAAAATCGTGATCTCGTCACCCTGGGGGAAAGTCACCGCCGAACTGGTCGACAACGCAGCCACCAGGGCGCTTCTGGAGATGCTTCCGGTCACGTTGGAGATGAGTGACCATCTTCGACAGGAGAAGACGGGGATGTTGCCCGGTTCGCTGCCGCAGGCCGAACGCCAGATGGAGTTCAGCAACGGCACGCTCGGGCTGTGGGCATCGACCGATTTCGTGATCTACTATCGAAACGGAAGCGTTCCACGACCCGGGATCGTCATTCTCGGGAGCGTTGACGGCGACGCATCGCTTTTCGATCGGCCCGGCCCGGTCACGGTGCAGATCGACCGGGCTGACTAAGTCCATCGGTATCAGGCACCGCGATCGACCCTCACGAAGGCCACAAATGCGCGCGGTCTGAACGTTTCTGCCCGCTGCTCCAGAAGACTTCGACGCGCCAAAGGCGTAGTGCAGATGGCTCTCATTCTCCCGATCATGGGCGCGGTATTCGCGAGCTTCCTGCTCGTGGGCATCGCGCTGCCCGTGCTGCCCATACATCTGAGCGGCGATCTCGGCTTTGGCCCCTTCGTCGTCGGCCTCGTTACCGGAAGCCAGTTTATCGCATCCGTGCTGTCCCGTGTCTGGGCCGGGCGCCTTGCGGACCGTCGCGGAGGAAAGGATGCGATCCTGCTCGGGCTGGCCGTCTCCGGCCTTGCGGGATTGCTCTATCTCCTGTCGCTCACCGTCCTCACCACGCCACCGCTTTCCGCGGGAATCCTGCTATTCGGCCGCGCAGGTATCGGTATCGCGGAAAGTCTCGTCATCACCGGCGCTGTCACCTGGGCGATGTCGGTATCCGGGCCCGCACACTCCGGCCGCGTGATCGCCTGGATCGGTACCGCCATGTTCGGCGCGATGGCGCTCGGGGCGCCGCTGGGCACCGTGATCTACGAAGCTTCGGGGTTCGTGGGAATCTCGCTTTCGACGGTCCTGATTTCGGTGGCCGTGGCGCTGGCGATCATGCCTCTCGGGTACTCCAAACCAGCGCCGGCCAAGGATGGGCGAACCCTGTTCAGCGTGCTGGGCGGCGTCTGTGTTCCCGGAGTAGCGGCAGCACTCAGCAGCCTCGGTTATGGCGCGATCCTGGCCTTCGGGACGCTTCTATTCGTCCAGAACGGTTGGACTCCGGTCTGGCTACCGTTCTCCGCTTATGCAGCAGCGCTTATCGCAGCCCGCCTCCTCCTCGGGCAACTGCCCGACCGCCTCGGCGGCGCGCGCGTGGCCGCGATCTTCGTCGTCGTAGAGATGGTAGGCCTCATCATGATCTGGGCCGCGCCCGGCCCGCTCGTGGCAGCGGCGGGATGCGTCGTCGTCGGCTTTGGCTATTCGCTTGTCTATCCGGGGCTGGGAGCCGTGGCCGTCGGCCGCGTCGACGCGGCAGCCCGCGGTCTGGCGATGGGCCTCTACACGGTCTTCCTCGACATCGCGCTAGGCTTCGGCAGCGTCGGCCTGGGCATCCTCGCCGCATCGTCATCCGTATCTGTGGTATTCGTGACGACCGCGGGCATGGTCCTGTGCGCACTTCCCATCGCTGTCGGTCTCACCCGGGTCAGCAATCATTCGAGGCAGTAGCGACTTTTCGCGATACCCGGGACGCGGAGAACCCCGGCCTGCGACGCAGACCGGGGCTGGAACTTAACCTTGATGGGATCAGGCAGACAGGTTCTGCTCGAAGAAGGACTGCAACTTGTCGAAGGGTATTACATCGAGGTTGTCATAGAGCGCGACGTGATCGACGCCTGGGATGATCATCAGCTCCTTCGGCTCGGCGGCAGCCTTGAACGCATCCTCGCTGAAATAGCGCGAGTGGGCATTCTCCCCGGCAATCAACAACACCGGTCGCGGCGCGATTTCCTTGATGTAGGTCATCATCGGCATATTCATGAACGACATCGGGTTGGTGATGGTCCAACCAGTGGTCGAGTTCAGCGAGCGCGGATGGAAGCCGCGATCCGTTTTGTAGTAGTTCCAGTACATCGTCACGACCGGATCATCGATGCCGTCGAGGGTCTCCGGCAGGCCGCCGGCGAAGGCGGGTGTGACCTCATCGGCGTCTTCCCACCGCTGCCGGCTGATCGTGTCGAGCATCTCCGCACGAGCCTCCGGCGTCAGCGCATCGTAGTAGCCCCGGGCCATCACACGCGACATGTCATACATGCTGGCGACCGCGACTGCCTTGACGCGCTTGTCCACGGCAGCCGCGTTGAGCGCCATGCCGGAGAGACCGCAGACGGCCATGAGGCCGATCCGCTCACGATCGACCGAAGTGTGCAGCCCCAGGAAATCCACGGCGGCGCTGAAGTCCTCGGTATTGATGTCGGGCGAAGCGACCGCATGGGTCCCGCCGCCGCTCTCGCCGACGAAGGACGGGTCGAAGGCGAGTGCCACGAAACCGCGTTCGGCCAACGTCTGCGCGTAAAGCCCTGACGACTGTTCCTTCACGGCGCCGAACGGACCCGAGACGGCGAGCGCCGGCAGGCGCGCGTTGCCGCGATTGGCCGGAAGGTAAAGGTCCGCGGAAAGCCGGATGCCGTAGCGGTTGGTGAAGGTGACCTTCTGATGGTCGACGCGGTCGCTCTTCGGGAACGTTTTGTCCCAGCCTGCGCCGCTTTGCGCGATGGCGGGGGAACTTGCGATGCTGGCAACGGCGGCCGAGGCAAAGCCTGCGCCGGCGAACTTCACCAGGTCGCGGCGGCTGACGTCAAAGGTATTGGAGATAGATTTCGTGGGCACGGAAGGACTCCTGGTTCCTGTTGGGGACGAGGAGGAAACTAAAGCCTGCAAGGCCTATTGATTAGACGAACGAGCGCGATTGGATTGATCGACGGGAGCCATCAATGGCCGATCAGAATCCGTCAGGTTCCGCCGTGCTTGAGTGCGTCCACGATCACCCTGAAGGACGGCAGGCTCTGTCGACGACTGGGGAAGTAAAGGAAGTACCCCGGAAAGGGCGCGCACCACTCGTCCAGAACCTGGACCAGCTTCCCGGATTCGACGTGGTGCTGAACAATGTTCTCCGGGACATAGGCGATGCCGTAGCCGGCCAAAGCCGCATCGACCATCATCATCGAGGTGCCGTAGGTGAGCTGCCCATCGACGCGGACGCGCAACTCCTGCCCGTCCTTCTCGAACTCCCACGCATACAGCCCTCCGGCCCGGTCCTGACGCATGCCGATGCAGTCGTGGCCGACGAGTTCCTGCGGGTGCGTGGGAATCGGCCTGGTGGCGAAATAGGAGGGTGCGGAGACGGCGACGAGACGCCAGTCCGGCCCTATTCGAACGGCGATCATGTCTTTCTCGACGCTTTCGCCGAGCCTCACGCCAGCATCGAATCCTTCCTCGACGATGTTGCGAAATCCGTTGTCGAGACTGAACTCGACCTTCACATCGGGATAGGCGCGGAGCACCGGCCGGAGCTTCGGCCACACCACCATCTCGTAGGCATGGTCGGACAGGGTCAGCCGCACCATGCCCGCCGGCTTGTCGCGGAATTCCATCAGCGAGTCGATCTCGGCTTCGATCTCCGCGACGCGTGGACCGAGCGACAATCGCAGCCGCTCGCCCGCCTCGGTCGTCGCGACACTGCGCGTGGTGCGTGTCAGCAGGCGGATGCCCATCCGGGTCTCAAGCCGCTTGATCGTGTGGGACAGCGTCGACTGGGTGATGCCGAGCTTGGCCGCGGCGCGCGTAAAACTCTTTACCTCCGCCACCGCGAGGAACCAGAGCAGATCGTTGAAATCCTGTCGCGGCACGTCTCACCCTCCTGACACCCGGCAACTATTCATGGCCGAGGTCGATTAAAGCAAGCGAATTGCCCCGGGTACTGAACCACCCCGCCTGCGTGTAGCTTCAAACAACAGACGACGGCGGACCACCGAGCCGCCATCGGGACAGCGGAACGAGGATCGGCATCCTCGATAAGTGACGGCTTGATCGAAGGGGTATCGACCGGATCGGCCCCGGTCATTGCGATGAAAGGATCGACGAGATGAAAACATTTTCCTTTGAGGCACTGCGGCACACAGGTCGCCCAAGAATTCTGGCCGGCGCAGGCATGGCTGCCCTTTTCTTTGGAGCCGTCCTCAACCCGGTGTCACAGGCTCTCGCGCATCATGGCTGGCCAGGCTTTCTGACCGACAGGCTCGTCTACATCTCGGGTACGGTTTCTTCTGAAGGCGTCTGGGGCAACCCGCATTCGCAGTTCGAAATCACTCTGGACACCGACCTGCCTGCCGACACGCCCGAACTGTCGATACCGGAGGAGTTGCAGGACCCCGAAGACAGCAGCCGCGTAAACGCCGCGCTCTCTTACGACGGAGCGCTCACGGAACTGGAAATCATCATCGCGCCGCCCGCCTGGTCGGGTCGATGGGGGCTCGACCGTCCGCTTGAAGTCGGAGAGCGCTTCCAGGCGGTCGGCTACATCAATCGAACGGATGACGGGCTCTTCCGCCCGGTCGTGTTCTGGTACGGCGATGATGCCACCCAGGTCAATCAGGTGCTCGGCAACACGCTGCCGGTCAGGGCGCCACTGCCGAACTGATTCACCCGGACTTCGAACAGCCGGCATCCCCCGCTTCTCCCGTCCAGCGCGAGGAAGCCTGCTTCAACTTATCGTCGTCGTGTCAGGTTGGGCGGATTTGCCCGCGTGGCACGCGCCGCGGGCAAACGGAACCTTATATGCCAGAACTTCTCCACCTCGTGCTTGCGTGGTTGCAGGGAACCGCGCTGGGTCAAACTGTCCGCACCGCGGAGTATGTCTACCCGATCCTGGAGGCCGTCCACATCATCGGGATCGCGCTGCTTGTCGGTCCCGCCTTCACCTTCGATCTCCGGCTTCTCGGGCTGGGGCACCGCGTCGTTGCCGTCACATCCGCCGCACGCGCCCTGCTTCCGATCTCACATGTGGGCATGGTCGTTGCCGTTGCAACTGGGATCGCGCTACTCAGCGCGCAGCCATTGGTGGTCGCGGGCGTCGGCGCCGCACCGTGGAAGTTCGGCCTTCTGCTGGTTGCCGTCCTGAACGTCCCCGTCTTCCACTACGGCATCTACCGTAGCGTGGACTCTTGGGCCGACGCTGTTGTCACCCCCTTCGCGGCCCGCATCGCGGCGGGCGTGTCGCTGCTTACGTGGACCGGCGTGATCTTCGGCGGCCGCCTGCTTGCCTACACTTGATTCTGATCAACGGGCCGGGCGCCCGCCCGGTGCTATCTTCTGCGGCCGTAGAGTGCGGTAGTCGTTTGCGGCTGAGGGCTGCTTTCGTAGCCGCGGTTCCCGAAAGCGGCCGGTCCACAAACCACCCAAATCACGCTCATTCAATCGATGCCCTAGCTGCCCGGTCGCGGCAGCGTCACGCCGAGCAGCAGCCGGACCAGCGACGACTGTTTGGACACCCCCGACTTGGCGAAGATCGAGCGCAGATGCGAGCGCACGGTTTCGCGCGCGATGCCGAAATCCTGGCCGATGGCGTCGATCGAGCGGCCGTCGGCGAGGGCGGACGCGATGCGCGCTTCGCTCGGCGTCAGGTCGAACAGCGCCTGCAGCACCTTGACCGGCGGCGCGCCCGGGCCGGGCAGGGGCATGATGACCAGGATGCTGTTCATCCGGCTGAACAGGTCGTTGGCCGAGCCGCGCACCGGCAGCAGATGGGCGACGCCTGACGGCTTGCCGTCCTGGCCCTTGATCGGGAAGGACTGGACGATGCCGCGCCTGGTGCCGCCGGCCAGTGCCGAAAGGGCAGACTCGAGCAGCGCATCGGCCTTCCTGTCGGTGATCTGGGCGCGCGCCGTGCCGTCCTGCACCATGTCGGGGATCAGCCTGTCCATCAGCTGGTTGCAGGCGAGCAACTGGCCGCGTCCGCCCAGCACCGCCGCCGGCAGGCCAAGCGCCTCCAGCGCATCGGCGCCTGCGCGCGCCTTTTCCAGGCCGATCCGTGCGCCGACCATGGCAGCGCGGGCGATATGCGGCCGCAGCCGGTCGAGCGCCTCGACATAGGACCGCTCGAACGGGCCGCGCATTGTTGCGCGCTCGAGGTTGAACGACAAAACGTCGCCGGTGGGCAGCGGGATATGGGTGCCGGCCGCCCAGCCCATGCCGCGTGGCCTGAGGAAGTCGCGGTAGATTGGCTCTTGCTCCAGCTCCGCTTCGCTGAAGGCATCCAGATCGGTGATGAAGCCGGGATAGGCCAGCGCTTCGGCGCGCGTCGCCCGGCCGTTCACCGCCATCCAGCCCTCATCCATGAAGGCCTCGACATGCGGGGCCACCGCGTCTGAGGCGACATAGGCTGACGCGCCGCGGCTGATGGTGAAGAGATAGCCGCCCATGCCGTCGACCGCCCTGGCGAGGTCGTCGAGCAAAGCGGGCCATTTCTCCGGGACGAAGGACGCCTCATAGATCTGGTCGATGAATTTCTCGGATAGCTCCGCCAATCGTTGCCACTCCCACCCTGGCCCGCGACCGGTTATGCAAAGTCATTCGCCCGTAGCGACAGGCCGGCGAGCGGATCCGCCAGGCCCAGGCATGGTCGAACACGAGGCTGTCATTCAGCTTTTGTTAACCATGCTTGATCAGACGATAGCACTACACTTTGATTCATCAAATGCTGGCTGCCGTGCGCAAAGGTCGCAACGGCACATCTCCCGGTGATCTTTCCACAATCTATGGCCGACGCCGTCCTGCACATCGGATGTGCAGGCGAAACGTACGGGCGGGGGCGTCGCGGGCGGCCCCGTCGGCGCCGGGCATGGGCGCGGCGGATTCAGCGGACTTGCCGATCTTACGATTCCGCGACGAGATGGCCGCCGCCGACATCGGTGAGCACCAGCTTCTTGGGCGCGTCGCCAAGCTTGCGCACCGGGCTCGGGATCTCGCGCTCCATGCGGGCGAAACGTGTCCGGCGCCTGGCCGGGTCGGGAACCGGCACCGCCTCGATCAGCCGCCTGGTGTAGGCATGGCGCGGATTGGAGAAGATCTGGTCGCGCGTGCCCATCTCGACGATCTGGCCGAGATACATGACGGCGACACGGTCGGAGATGTTCTCCACCACCGCCATGTCGTGCGAGATGAACAGATAGGCGACGCCGAATTCGCGCTGCAGCTCCTTCAGCAACTGCAGCACCCGCGCCTGCACCGAAACGTCGAGCGCCGACACACTTTCATCGGCGATGATCAGCTTGGGCCGCAGCGCCAGGGCACGCGCAATGCAGATGCGCTGGCGCTGGCCGCCGGAAAACTCGTGCGGATAACGTTCCATCTGCTCAGTCGAAAGACCGACTCGCTCGAACAAGGCGGCGACCCGTTCGCTGCGCTCCCCTGGCGTGCCGATGTCGTGAATCACAAGCGGCTCGGCGACGAGGTCGCCGACACGCATGCGCGGATCGAGCGAGGCGTAAGGGTCCTGGAAAATCATCTGCACGTCGCGGCGCACCGCCTTGCGCGCCCCGCGGCCGAGGCCGGTGAGGTTGCGCCCGCCGATCTCGAGCTCGCCGTGATAGGGCACCAGGCCGGCAAGCGCCTTTGCCGTCGTCGACTTGCCGCAGCCGGATTCGCCGACCAAGGACAGCGTTTCGTTGGGCGCGATGGCAAAGCTTATGCCTTCGACGGCATGGACCCGGCGGTTGACCCGGCCGAAGAAGCCGCCAGTGAGGTCGAAGCGGACATGGAGGTCGCGCGCCACGGCGACCGGCTGCGACTTTGTCGCCTCGGCTTCGGCTGCTGCCGGTTCGCGCGCGGTGCCCGTGCCCATGCGCGGCACCGCCGCCAGCAGGTCGCGTGTGTAGTCGGCCGCGGGCCGTGCGAAGATGTCGGCGACCTTGCCCTGCTCGACCATGCGGCCGTTGCGCATGATGATGACGCGGTCGGCCATTTCGGCGACGACGCCCATGTCGTGGGTGATGAGGATGACGCTGGTGCCGTGCCGGCGCTGCAGGTCGCGCAACAGCTCGAGCACTTCGCCCTGCACGGTGACGTCGAGTGCCGTGGTCGGCTCGTCGGCGATCAGCACGTCCGGCTTCAGCGCCAGCGCCATGGCGATCATGACGCGCTGGCGCATGCCGCCCGAGAGTTCATGCGGATATTGTTTCAGCCGGCTTTCGGCCTCGGGGATGCGCACGGCGGTCAGCGCCTCGATGGCGAGTTTGCGCGATTCCGCTGAGGAAACACCTTTATGGGCTTCGATCGCCTCGACCAGCTGGCGGCCGATCGACAGCACCGGGTTGAGCGAGGTCATCGGCTCCTGGAAGATCATGGCGATGCGGTTGCCGCGGATGCGGCGCATCCGGCGTTCGTCGAGCGAGGCGAGATCGGTGTCGCCGAGCCTGATCGAACCGGCCGCGATGCGCGCCGCCGGCTGCGGCAGCAGCGCCATGATCGCCAGCGAGGTCATCGACTTGCCGGAGCCGGATTCACCGGCGATGCACAAGGTCTCGCCGCGCGAAAGGGTGAAGGAGAGGTCGGAGACGACAGGACGTTCGCCGTCTTCGCCGCGCACGGAAATGGTCAGCCCGGCGACGTCGAGCACCGGCGTTTCCGTCACCGGGATGGCGGCTGCCGGGGCAGGGGCTCCGGCAGCCTGTTTCGGATCGGTCGCTGCGTTCATTCGAACACGCAGCGCGGGAAGTAGAATGTGACAACCCAGTTCGGCATGTCGACGATCTCCGAAATGCGCAGGTCGCCGCAGACAGACACCAGCATGTAGGCGTCGACGGGGTCCATCTGGTAACGCCGTGACAAAAGGTCGACCATCTGCGCGACCGCCTCTTTGGCCCCGGTCATCAAATCGGGGCCGATGCCTGTCGTCACCTCGTAACCCTTGGCGTCGAGATGCCGCGTCACCGGCCCCGGCGTGGTGAAGCGCGGCGTCTTCAGCCTGGCATCCTTGACCAGGTCGAGGGTGAGCACGACGTTCATCGGGCTTTCGATCGCCGTGCCGCAGACCTCGCCGTCGCCCTGGGCGGCATGCGTGTCGCCGACAGAAAACAGCGCGCCCGCCACTTCGACAGGCAGATAGAGCACGGTGCCGGCGGCAAGGTCGCGGATGTCGAGATTGCCGCCGACACGGCGCGGCGGCACCACTGAGTGGTGCCCCATCTCGGCAGGGGCGTTGCCGATGGTGCCGGCGAAAGGCTTCAGCGGCACGCGGCCGTTTTTGCCGAACAAAGCCGGCTCGAGCGACGTCGCGTCATATTTCCAGATGGTGAGCGCCGGCTCCTTGAAGTCGTCGGCGAGCAGGCCAAAACCCGGAATGTTCGCCGTCCAGCCGAAGCCGGACGGCTTGAACGCCTCGATCGTCACCTTGAGCGCATCGCCCGGCTCGGCGCCCTCGACGAAGATCGGCCCGGTCACCGGGTTGATCTGGTCGAAGTCGAGTTTTGCGATGTCGTCGACGGTGCTGTCGGCCGTGAGCTGGCCGCCCGAGGAATCGAGGCATTCGAACTCGATCGTCGAGCCGGGCGCCACCCGCTCGGCCGGGACGAAGGAATTGTCCCAGCCGAAGTGATGATGGCGTCCGTGGATGGTGTAGTTGCAGTTATTGCACATCGTTCACATACACATAGTCGTAGTTGATCGGGATATGGACCGGGTCGACATAGAGCTTGTCGTCGCCGCCCATGCGCGGCGACTTCATGGTGAAGCGCTGCTCGTTGAAGACGGGTGCCCAGGGCGCGTCGGCCATGACCTTGGCGTAGATCTCGCCCCACAATTTGGCGCGTTCCTCGGCCTTGGCCGGGTCGACGATCGAATCCGCCGCCGCCGCCTTTTCGTCGAGCTCCTTGTTGCAGTACCAGGCCCAGTTCCAGCCGCCCTGCACCGCGCCGCCGCAGCCGAGGATCGGGCCGTAGAAGTTGGACGGATCGGGGAAATCGGCGATCCAGGCCATGCCGCCCGACCAGATCATCGGCGCGCCGCCCTTTTCGCCGCCGGCGGCAATGACGTTGGCCTGGGCCAGCGACTGGATCGCCGCCTTGATGCCGATCGCCGCCAGATCCTGCTGGATCGCCTGGGCGATGCGCGGATTGGGATCGGTGTTCATGACGAACAGCTCGGTCTCGAAGCCATCGGGATGGCCGGCCTCGCCGAGCAGCGCCTTGGCCTTGTCGATGTCGAAGGCATAACCGGTGAAAGCCTTGTCATAGCCGGGCATCGACGGCGGCAGCGGCTGGTTGGCGGGGACGGCGCGGTTGTTGATCAGCTTGACGATGCGGTCCTTGTTGATCGCCATGTTGACGGCCTGGCGCACCTTGACGTTGTCGAAGGGCGGCATCTCAGTGTTCATGGTGACGTAGCCGGTCTGCAGCTGGCCGCCTTCGACGACACGCGCCTTCTGCTCGGGATCGGCCATCACCTCCTGGAACTTGGCCGGCGGAATGCCGTCGCCCGGAACGTCGACCTCGCCATTCTGCAGCCTGAGCAGAGCGACGATCGGCTCCTGGCCGATCTCGAAGGTGATCTTGTCGATATAGGGCAGGCCCTTGTGCCAGTAGTCGGCGTTGCGCTCGAACACCAGGCGCTGGCCAAGCGTCCATTCGGCCATCTTGTAGGCGCCGGTGCCGACAGGGTGCTTGCCGAAGTCGGCGCCGTATTTCTCGACCTCTTCCCTGGGCACGACATGGCTGAAATTGATCGCCATGACATGCAGGAAGGTGGCGTCGGGCCGCGACAGCTCGATCTTGACGGTCGAGGGGTCGACGACGGTGACGCCGGCAAGGCTTTCCGACTTGCCGGCGGCGACGTCGTCATAACCGTTGATCGAGGCGAAGAAGCCGGCGCCCGGGCTCTGCGTCTTGGGGTTGGTGACGCGGTCGAGCGAATATTTGACGTCCTCGGCCGTCATCTCGCGGCCATTGTGGAATTTCACGCCCTGGCGCAGCTTGAAGGTGAAGGTCTTGCCGTCGGGGGAGATCTCGTAGCTCTCGGCCAGTTCGGGCCGCAGCGTGGTGGTGCCGGGCTCGTAATCCATCAGCCCGTCGAACAGGCTCTTGATCATCGACCAGTTCTGCCAGTCATAGCCGATCGCCGGGTCGAGGGTGGCGACGTCGTCCTTGTAGGTGATGGTGATCGCGCCGCCCTGCTTGGCCTTGGGGTCGAGCGTTTCCTGTGCCGTGGCGGATGCCATGCCGAGCGCCAGCAATAGCGCTGACGCGGCGACGGTCGATGTCAACAATTGTCTCATCCGAGGTTCCCTTCTCTTTTGTTTGTGTGTCTCAGTGCAGTCTGTTGGTCTTGTCGTTGATCAGCGCAGCTTGATGCGCGGATCGATGAACGGGGCGACGATGTCGGCGAGCAGGTTGCCGAGCACGATGGCGCAGGCCGAGACCAGCGTGACGCCCATGATGATCGGGATGTCGACGCGCTGGATCGCCTGCCAGGCGAGCTGGCCGATGCCGGGCCAGCCGAACACGCTTTCGACCACCACGATGCCGCCCATGAACAGGCCGATGTCGATGCCGATCATGGCTATGACCGGCAGGATGGCGTTGGGCAGAGCGTGGCCGAACAGGATGGCGCGCTGGGCCAGGCCCTTGGCGCGGGCGGTGCGGATATAGTCCTGGCGCAGCACGTCGATCATCGACGAGCGCATCATGCGCGAATACCAGCCGGCGCCGAGGATGCCGAGCGTCAGCGACGGCAGCACCATGTGGCTGAAGGTGCCGTAGCCGCCGATCGGAAACCAGCCGAGCTTGACGGCAAAGACGTAGAGCAGAAGCAGGCCGACGACGAATTGCGGCGCCGACACGCCGATGAAGGAGCCGACCATCAGTGCCTGGTCGGTGGCGCTGCCGCGCCTGACCGCAGCGACCAGCCCCATGCTCAGCCCGATGACCAGCTCGCAGACGATGGCGCCGACCATCAGAAGCAGGCTGGCCGGCAGGCGCGCCACGATCAGCTCGCTGACTTCCGAACGCTGGATGTAGGAGCGGCCGAGATCGCCGCTGACGAGATTGGTCAGATAGCGCCAGTATTGCACCGCGAAAGGCTGGTCGAGCCCGAGCTGCTGGCGGATGCTTTCCACCGTCTGCGGCGTGGCGCTGCGGCCGGCGATCTGGCGCACCGGGTCGGCCGGCAGGAGATAGAGCAGGGCGAAGGTGATCAGCGTCACGCCGAGCAGGATCAGCGCTGCCTGGATCAGCCGGCGGGTGAGATAGGCGATCATGCCCGGCCTCGCTGCGTCGGGTCGAGAATGTCGCGCAAAGCGTCACCGACGAGGTTGAAGGCGAGCGCCAGGGCCAGGATTGCGGCACCGGGGAAGAACACCAGCCAGGGCGCTGCCTGGAAATAGGTCTGGTTCTCGAAGATGATGTTGCCCCAGGACGCCGTCGGCGGCTGCACGCCGATGCCGAGATAGGACAAGGTCGCTTCCAGGAGCACCGTCGTCGAGATGCCGAGCGTGCCCCAGACGATGATGGTCGGCAACAGATGCGGCAGGATGTGGCGGAACAGGATGCGTGCCGTGCCGGCGCCGATGGTGCGCTCGGCGTCGATGAACTCGCGTTCGGCAAGCGAGCTGGTTTCGGTGAAGACGATGCGGGCGGTCTGCACCCAGTTGACCAGCGCGATCACCATGGCGACGATCCACAGGCTGGGCTGGAACACGGCGGCCAGGCAGATGGCGAGCAAAAGGGCAGGGAAGGCCATCATCAGGTCGGTGAAGCGCATCAGGGCTGCGCCGACAAAGCCGCGGAAATAGCCTGCGGTGATGCCGACAAGCGTGCCGATCAAAAGGGCCGCGCCATTGGCGACGATGCCGATGATCAGCGAGGTCCGCGCGCCATGGAGGATGCGGGTCAGAAGGTCCCGGCCGAGCAGGTCGGTGCCGAGCCAGAAGGTGGCGCTGGGCGGCAGCGGCGCGCCTTCCAGCGTCAGCCCGTCGAACATCTGGTCGTTGGGGTCGTAGCCGGTGAGATAGGGGGCGAGCAGGGCGCCTGCGACGGTGATTGCGATGATCACCAGCCCGGTCAGCGCCAGCGGCCGCCTGACCAGGCGGCGCCAGACACCGGCGCGCGGCCTGGCCGGCGCAGCGGCGGCTGATATCTCAGGCGCGATGGGACTGGTCAACGCCGGCCTCCTTGTCGGTCTTGGCCGTCTCGGTCTGGGCCTTGTCGGTCTTGGCCTTGTCGGTGAGGGCGACGACACGCCGGGCGGCGTCCTCGAGGCTGACCTGCCAGTTCATGGCGAGCGATCGCAATTGCGCATAGGCGCGTTCGTCGTCGACGCCCTGGCTCGACAGAGCGGTAACAGCGCGGACAATGGTCTGGCGCTCGGCGACACGCTGCTGGAGTGCTGCGATCTCGTCGGCCAGTTGCCGGCGCGCGGCAAAACTCTGGCGGGCAATCAAAAGCGCGCTGTAGACGCCGGCATTGCCGACCGGCTTCAGCAGCTGCGCATCGGCCTTGTGCGACAGCGCCCATTCGATCCGGCCCGGCGCTTCCGAGCCGATCAGCGCGATCGTCGGCATCGGCGCTGAGCCGCGCGGCCAGGGAAACTGCTGGTCGAAGCCGAGATCGACGTCGAAGAACACGAAATCGGCGGCCAGCGCCTCGGCCGGCAGGTCCGGCCAGCAGTCGACGACCTCGAGGCCGATCGCCTGGAGCTGGCGTGATATGGCGCTGACCGTGGCATGCGGGCGGTGCAGCACGAATGCCCTGGCGCCGCCGAGATTGGGGATATGGGCGGCCCGGCTCATGACACGACCCCGCTCATGACACCACCTTGAGCCTGGCACGGCCGAAGGTCTTGGCCCGGTCGTAACGCGAGAGATAGGGGTCCGGGGCGACACGCTCGATATGGCTGACGCGTTCGAAGCCGAGCCCTAAGATGCGGCCGATCTCGACCGGCAAGGTCGCATGCTGGGTCTGCGGGTCGATGGCGATGCTGCCGAAGGGCGTGGCGAAATTGCTGTTGGCGAATGCGGTCGACAGTTCGGCGAAACCGGCATCCGGATTTGCCTGGAGCACCTTGGCCAGCACCATGACCGAGGCATAGGCCGAGGCCTCGAAGGACGACGCCGGTGCCTCAGGCGTGGCGGTGCCGGCGTCGCGGAAATAGGGCCCGACGGAGAGGTGGCCGCTGCCGGCAGCACCGATCGCCGGCAGTTCGGCCTCGGTCAGGTTGCAGGACAGGATCGGGCAGCGCTCAGGCCCGAAATGCGGATCGCGGCGCGCCAGCTCGGCATAGGCGGCAAAGAAGGCGTAGGACGAGGTGCCGATCAGATTGTTGAGGATGAAGGACGGCCGTGTCGCTTTGATCTCCTCGATCAGCCTGGAAACGTCGGCATCGCCGATCGGCAGATAGCGCTCGCCCAGCACCTTGCCGCCGGCGTCCGCGATCAGGTCGCGCGCGACGCGGTTGGTTTCCCAGCCCCAGATGTAGTTGGAGCCGAGCAGGAAACCATCGGCGCCGAAGCGCGGCACGACATGGGCCAGAAGCGGCACCAGATGCTGGTTCGGGCAGGCATGCATGTAGACGACATGCTCATTGGCCTCGAAGCCCTCATAGGGGCAGGCATACCACAGTGCCGCCCCCGACTTTTCCAGCACCGGGATGACCTCCTTGCGGCTCCACGACGTCACGGCGCCGACGACATGGCGCGCGCTGCTCTGGCGCAGGATCTCGTCGCACAAGGGTGCGTAGCGGTCGATATTGCCGGCTGGGTCGCGCTCGATGGCGACCAGCTCGATGCCGCTTGCCGGGTCGGCATTGACGTCCGATATGGCGCGCATGGCACCCGCATGGCAGGCGTTGGCAACCAGCTGATAGCTGCCCGAGCGCGAATAGAGCACGCCGATTTCGATGCGCGACTTCAAAAAATCCTCCCAAAAACAAAAATGCCCCGCAGCCGCCGCCGGGAGGCGAGGCATACGAGGCATGTTTGCCACCCGGCAGTCGGGGCCGGTATTTGAGGTCAGCCTAGCCTGTCGCGCCTGCCAGTCAAGGGGCCTGATGCAAATGCATGGATCCGGGCAAAGGCATGGCAACTGTGTTCAAGCAAGCAAGTGCTCTTTCTTCTACCCTCTCCACACTCCTCACAGTCACGGCATGGATCCCAGGGTCTCCACGTCGCTGCGCTCCTGCTCCGCCCTGGGATGACGAAGGAAGTGGGTGGTCTCCGCGGGCTTGGGAGGCGAGTCGGTTGCCGGGCGCCGCCTCCCAATTCGTCATCCTAGGGCTTGACCCTAGGATCCATGCCGTGAGGGTGAACAATCTGGGGCGGGTGGAAGAAAGAAGGCGTGCGTTCTGAACCGTCTTCGCACTGCCGCAATGTCGCGGCCGGGCGCATCGATGTATCGGCGTGAGGCATGATCAGGCTCAGATCTGGTGGCCGACCAGCGCCAGGCCGAGCCCGACAAGGATCGAGCCGCAGGCCTTGGGCACGATCCAGCCGGTATTGCCCGATGCGACGCGGGCAAGGGTGACCGAGGCGATGCCGACGGCGGCGACGTCGGCGACTGAGAACACCAGGTTGACGAACATGCCGAGCAGCAGGAACTGCAGCCAGACAGGCAAGGCGGCTGCCGGATCGACGAATTGCGGCAGGAAGGTCAGGAAGAACAAGGCGGTCTTCGGGTTGAGGATCTCGACGATGATGCTGTCGCGCAGGCTTTGTGACGCGAGACTTTGTGACGCGAGGCTGGGCGAGGCCAGGCTTTGTGACGGGAGGCCGGGCGAGGCGAGGCCGGGCGACGCGAGGTTGGGCGAGGCGAGACTGGCAACGTCGCCATGCGATTTGCCCCAGCCCATGAACATCGACAGGCCGAGCCAGACGAGATAGGCGGCACCGGCAAGCTTGATCGCCTCGAAAAGCATCGGCGCCTGTTCGATCAGCGAGGCCAGGCCGATGGCCGCGGCAAGGATGTGGACGTAGCAGCCGATATGGACGCCGAACGCCGCCATCAGCCCGGCCCGGCGGCCGAGCGCCACCGTCTGCGCCGTCATGTAGAGGATTGCCGGCCCCGGCATGCAGGCGAAGGCCAGCGTTGCCAGGGCAAACGGCAACAACTGCTGCAGCGACGACATGTCGGCTCCTCCCAAATGATGCGATCGCTGGGAGGAATAGGCTGGGCCATCAGGCGAAAACATACGGCATGTGGCGTATATCGACCGCCCGTCGCCTCAGCTAAATAGTTGATGGTTAAAGAGATATTGACGTGATGTCGGGCGCCGTCAGGGCGCTGCGCGGCAGCCTTCAGGCTGTCGGCAAACCCAGGCGAACCGCATAGGCGGTCAGTTCGGCGGCGCTGTGGAGATTGAGCTTGCCCATCAGGTTTTCGCGGTGCTTGCGCGCCGTCGCCGGGCTGATGCCCAGCCGCTCGGCGATTTCGCGCGCCGTCAGCCCTTGCGCCACCAGAGCGAGGATTTCGCGCTCGCGCCGGGTCAGCGGCACCGGCGACAGGATGTCGGGCACCGCGTGCTGCCTGCCGCTGCCGGACGCCTCGCCGACGGCGAAACGCACGCTGCGGGCAAGGTAGGTGCCGCCTTTCCTGACCACCTCGATCGCCTCGCCGAGTTCCTCGGGGTCGCCGTCCTTGGTCAGATAGCCGCTGGCGCCGGCCTCGACTGCGGCGCGCACCGTCCGCGGCTCGATATTGGCGGTCAGCACGATGATCTTCAGCCTGGGCACGAGCTCCCTGATGTCGGAGATGAACTGGATGCCGGCAACGCCGGGCATGCCGAGGTCGAGCAGCAACAGGTCGGCGCGGGTCTTGGTGACCTGATCCAGCAAGGCCTCGCCATCCGCTGCTTCCGCCACCACCGACATGTTGTCCATCGTCGAGATCAGCATCTTCAGCCCTTCGCGCACCAGCGCGTGGTCGTCGGCGAGGATGAAGGTGAGAGGGCGGTTCATGTGGTCACCATTGATGATGAAGCGATACGAATCGGCAGAACGCCAACTTATGGGAAATAAATTGTCGGTAGATCAACAGTCCCCGATGAGGAAAGCTTATGCGATCTTCATCCGGTACTTCAGGGGAATCGGATGCAGGAAGACAAGATACGCCAGGCTCTGGTCGAGCTTCTCTATCGCAATTCATATGGCGTGGTCATTTCCAACATCGTCATTTCGCTCGCCGCCGTCTATGTCCTGTCCGGCGGTATCTCGACGCCGTGGCTGGCCGGATGGCTCGGCACGCTCTATGCGCTGACGGCGTTGCGCGTCCTTGCCTCGCGCCGCTTCTTCAGCCGGCCGCGCGATGCCGCAACCATCATGCGCTGGGCCTGGCTGGCGGCCGGCTTTTCCTGGGTCTCGGGCCTGTTGTGGGGCATGTTCGGCTGGGTCGGCTTCATGCCCGAAGCGCCGCTTCTTCTGTCCTTCACCGTGGTGGTGCTCACCGGCCTGGTCTGCGGCACGGTGCCGTCGCTTTCGGCCTTTCCGCCGGCGCTGATCGGCTCGATCCTGGCCACCGTGCTGCCGGTCGCCGCCCGCGTCATCACCAGCAGCAGCGCGATTTCGGCGGGCTTTCTGTTCCTGCTCGTCTCGCTGGTGGTGATCAATTTCTACTACTGCCGCATCACCTACCGCATGTTGCGGGAGACGATCAGCCTGCGCCTGGAAAATGAACGGCTCGTCGAGCATCTGCAGGAGGAGCGCGACCGGGCGCAGACCGCCGACCGCGCCAAGACCCGCTTCCTGGCCGCGGCGAGCCACGATCTGCGCCAGCCGATCCATGCGCTCAGCCTTTTGGTGTCGACGATTGCCGTGCTGGCCAAACGCGGCAACGTGCCGGCCGAGCAGGCGCGCGGCCTCGCCGGCCGGGCCAAATCGATCATCGGCAATCTCAGCGGCCTGCTGAATGCGCTTCTCGACATCTCCAAGCTTGATGCCGGCATCGTCACGGTTGCCCGCGAAACCGTGTGCCTGCGCGAACTGTTCCGCGATTTCCGCGAGGAGTTCGCCACCGAGGCCAAGGAGCGTGGCCTGAAATGGCGGGTGGTCGACAGCCATCTGCTGGTCGAAAGCGACCCGATGATGCTGAAGCGCGTGCTGACCAACCTGGTCACCAACGCCTTCCGCTACACCAGGCAGGGCGGCGTCGTGCTCGGCTGCCGCAAGCGCGGCGGTTGCGTCGAGATCCAGGTCTGGGACAGCGGCCCCGGCATTCCAGACGACCAGCAGGCAGCGATCTTCGAGGAATTCGTGCAATTGCAGAACCCGGCGCGCGATCGCACGCAAGGGCTCGGCCTCGGCCTCGCCATCGTCCGCCGCACCGCCGGCTTGCTGAAGCACCCGCTGAAGCTGGTATCCAGACCGGGGCGCGGTTCGATGTTTTCGATCACCGTGCCGGAAGTCCGCGCCGCGAAGGCGCCGGTCCCGCAGCGCGAGACGCGGACTGAAGCCCTGACCGGCGGCATCATCGTCGTCGAGGACGAGAACGACATCCTCGAGGCGATGGAGCAATTGCTGACCATCGAGGGCCACCGCGTCTATGCCGGGCGCTCGGCGGCCGAGGCCCAGGCGGTGCATGCCGCCGCCGCCCTGCGCGGCGCGGCATCGGTCGACCTGATCATCTCGGATTATCGGCTGGCCCATGGCGCCACCGGGCTCGAGGCCATCCGCATGCTGAGCGCCTATCTCGGCCGCGCCGTGCCGTCGATCATCATCACCGGCGACACCTCGCCGTCGCGGCTGAAGGAGGTCAGCGCCGGCGGCAGCCGCATCCTGCACAAGCCGATCTCGGAAACCGAGCTCCGCCAGGCGATCGAGGCGGCATGGGCTGGGGCGGGGCGGCAGACGGCGGGGGAATGAGCCGGGCTGGCGGCGAACCTATGCCGTGACCTTGCGGCCGGGCACAAGCGGTCGAGAACGCGTGCTCGTTCTGCACCCGTCCCACATTCCTGGCCCTCACGGCATGGCAACTGTGTTCAAGCGAAGTGTTTTTGATCGCGGATCATGGCGTTGAGGATTGTGATGAGCTTTCGCGCGACGGCGATGATTGCGCATTTCTTTGATCCGGAGCGTTGGGCGATAGCCTGGTAGAAGGCCTTGAAGCGCTGGTTTGCGCGGATGGCGCCGAGGGCTGCCATATAGAGCGCCCGGCGTAACCTTGGCCGGCCGCCCCGGATGCTGCGCCGGCCGGTCCTTGTGCCGCTGTCGTTGTTGCAAGGCGCAAGGCCGGCGAGGCTGGCGATGGCCTTGGGCGAGATGGTTCCAAGTTCAGGCATGTGGGCCAAGAGGGTGATGGCGGTCACCTTGCCGATGCCTGGAGCGGAGGTCAGGCGCTCGGCCTGTTCGGCAAGCTCGTCCAGGGTTTCGATATGGCTGGCGATCTCGACCTCGAGGGCCGAGATGCGCTGGGACAGGCCAACGATTGCAGCTTCGATGTCGGCAAGCACGGTGATGTCGGTGGTTTCGTCGTGATGGCGCAGCTCGATCGCGCGCGCTGCGACCAGTTGGTCGCGGCGGCGGGCAAGGGCAACAAGCCGCTCACGCCCGGGGCATGGCGGCGTGTCGGCATCGGGGCAGAACATCGCCCCCATCTCGCTCAGGATGCGGGCATCGATGCGGTCGGTCTTGGCCAGGTGGCCGCGCGCCTGGGCGAAACGGCGCACCGTCATCGGATTGATGCGGACGCAAGCGATGCCGGCCTTGGCGAGCGCCTGGCGTAAAGCCCGGTCATGGTGCCCCGTCGCCTCGAGGACGACAAAGCTGTTTGGTGCCAGGCCGGCAGCGAAGCGGGCCAGAGCCGCAGCCTCGTTGGCCACCCGGCTGAAACGGCGGCTGAGCGGATCGAAGACATCAATCATCGCCTTGGCGATGTCGCAACCGATGTAACTGTGATGTATCGTCATGGAACCTCTTCCTGTGGTGCGAGGTCCGCGCCAACGGCCTCGTGCAACTGTGCAGGTTGACGGCAGGTGGTGCGGGAAGGGAGCCGAGCCAAGCCGCGGTCTGTCGTGTTCAGCACGACGACCAGGATCCTGACGGCCTCCTTCCCGCATTCATTCTACACCAAGCGCAACACACAGGATCCTAGGGTCAAGCCCTAGGATGACGAATTGGGAGGGCTGTGCTCGGCTACCCATCATCTCTCAAGCCTGCGGTGGCTCACAGCACCATCGTCATCCCAGGGTCAAGCCCTAGGATGACGAATTGGAGAGGCCGCTCGGCAGTCGGCTCTCCAACCAAGCCAACGGCGACAACGCCGTCCTGCGGCGGGACAATGCACGGTAAAAAACAATCCGGGCGCCGTCGCGGTCTCGATGGTCGAGACCGCGACGGCGCCCGGTTGGCCTCAGGAGGCGATGGCGACCGTTCGGATGCGCGACGACAGCGCCCAGAACAGCAGGAAGCTGCTGGTGACCGTCGCCGGTGCCGACAGCAGTTCGAGGTTGGGGATGGCGAGCAGGATGATGCCGATGGCAACAGCACCAAACCAGGCGACCATGCCGGGCGCGTAATAGGCCGGGAAGTCGTCGTCGGAACGGGCGCTTTCCTCGCCGGTGCCGTCATGTTGTCCGCACAAGATGTAGGCCAGCGCGACGCCGACCCAGGCGACGACGAAGATGCCCTGATAGGCGAGGGCGACGAGCAGATACTGGAAGATGTTGGCCAGCATGACGAAATAGACGATGACGCCGACAATGATCGCCCAGACATATTTCGGCATCTCCAGCTTGAACACCAGCCGGAAGAACGCCTGCATGTTGACCGTCGACAGGTAGAAATTGGTGGTGTTGATGCGCGTCTGGCTGATCCAGACGAACAGCAGGCCGAGCGCGCCCATCATCACGATCAGCGCCTTGACGACCGACACTTCCGAGGTCGCGCCTTCGAGCGGGATCGTCTGCACCAGGAAGATGCCGACCAGGCCGTTGACGAAATAGGTCAGCGTGTAGAAGGGCAGGCCGAAATTGAACACGGCGTGGTAGGTCTCGTCCTCCTTCTTGCCGAAGCGGGCGAAGTCGAAGGTGCACATCATCATCCACCAGACGCCCATGAAGGCGATGAAGACGTTGATCCAGCCATAGGGCGGGGCGCCGCCATCCGGCGTCATGGTCAGCCAGGCGTTGGAATAGCCGTAATGCGAGATGGCGTAGATCACCGTGCCCATCAGGCCGACAAGATAGAGCGGCAAAAGATAGCCGTTGAACTTGTCGAGCCAGTGCTGGACGCTGCCGAGGATCAGCGGCACGCTGTAGATGCAGACGATCAGGGCTGCGACTGCGAAGGTCAGGCCTTCGAAATAGTAGGTCGCAGCGGTGGCGATAACAGAGCCTTCGAACACCGCGTAATAGATGCTCGAGACCGCATAGATGAAGGTGGCGATCGCCGATCCGTAGCGGCCGAACAGCAACCGCGAAAACAGCGACACCGACAGGCCGGTCCTGATCGCGTAGCGGGTGATGACGGCATTGATCGCCGAGTACGAAATAACCGTCAGTATCAGGCCGATGATCGTATTGGCGGTGCCATAGATTTCGGCGAGCGTCGCCGAGATGATGAGAAAGAACATGGCGCTGCAGATCGCCCAGAAGGCCATCGTCAGATTGAGCTTGGGCATGCGGCCACTGGGTGGGACCGGCCGTTGCGAATAGTCGAGTTCCCCTGCGACATCGAGACTTCCAGACATGGTGCATCTCCGAATTTTTGTTTTTTGGCAGATTCTTGATTGTTGATTATGCAAACCCCGTTGGCGAAGAAGGCAGCAAGCCCACTGGAGCTTGCTGCCTTCCCTTGATCAGGCGACCTTCAGGGTCGCGTTGGCGGCCTGGCCCGATGCCGTCCAGTAGGGAACCGTCCGCCGCTTCAGCATCTCGCGGAACTCGGCGGTGGTCTTGGCAAGAAGCTCGCCCGAGCCCCAGTCGACGATGACGCCGTATTGCCGGATCAGGTCGAGCATGTTGAGCTTCTTGTCGCGGTAAAGCGCGGCGATCTTTTCGGCGTCCTCGTTGAGCCAGTCCTTGCGGTGGCTGGCGATGCGCGCCCGTTCGGCCAGCGTGGCGTTCTCGTCGATCTTGTATTCGTCGAGATCGAGATCGACGACATGGACGACGACGCCATAGTCCTTCTTCGCCCGCTCAACCGAGACATAACCTTCGACCACGTCGCTGAGCACGCTCTGGATATCGCGCTTGAGCGGATCGCCAAGGCCGCCGCCGCCGGCCGAGGGCCGCTGCACGGTGTCGCCCTGCTGCAGCGGCACGCCTGAGAACAGCGAACCGAGATAACGCTCCTTGTCCTGGCCGGGATTGACCCAGACGCCGTGCGGGATCGACGGCAAGCCGCCCCACAGGCCCCAGGTGATCGAGCGCTCGCGGTCGCAGCAATAAGACACCACCGTGCGTTCGCAGGCGTAGAGCGTGCCGCCCTTCTGGACGCCGAGGCCGCCGCGGAATTCGCCCGGGCCGCCGGAGTCGACCATCAGCTCGTGGCAGGTGGTGAGAACAGGCGACAGCCGCTCCTGGCCTTCGAAAGGCTGGGTGCCGAGCTGGACGCCGAACACCGGGCCGGTCGCCGCCCAGCCGTCACGGCCGTTGCGCGCGCCCCAGCCGCCGACCATCCAGTCGTACCACATGAAATAGGGCTTGCCTTCGTGACGCGTGTCGCGGCCGCCGATCAGGAGGTAGTCGAGGTTGAAGGTGCAGGCCATGGCGCGTTCCGGCAGCACTTCCGCCCAGAGCTCGAACACCGCGTTCATGATCTTTTCGAACGGACCGGAGGCAAAGCCCGCCACCGGGGTCGGCCATTCGGCATTGACCACCGAGCCGAGCGGGCCGGCATCGACTGTCACCACCCGGTAGAAGCCGGAGTTCATCGGAATGTCGGGCGACTGCATCTTGGTGCCGGCAACGACCGCGGCGAAGGCGCCGCCATAACAGCAGTTGAGGAACGAGCCGACCGTCTTGGGGTGGGAGCCGGTCAGGTCGTAATGGACCCGGTCGCCGTCGATTGTCATCTTGACCTTGATCGGCACCAGCCCTTCGCCCTCGTCGGGATCGACGTCGATGTAGTCGATGGTCTCCCAGGTGCCGTCGGGCAGCTCGGAGATGCGCTGGCGCGTCATGTCCTCGACATAGTCCTGGACCTCGTTGAACGACTTCTTGATCGTGTCGACGCCATATTTGTCGCACAGGCGCTGGATTTCGCGCTCGGCCAGGCGGCAGGCTTCGGCCTGGGCCTGGAGATCGCCGATGATGTCGCTGGGCGCACGCGTGTTGTGGGCGATCAGCTCGGCGACGTCGGAGAGATAGACGCCCTTGCTGTAGACCCGGACCGGTGTGATGCGCAGGCCCTCGGCCATGTGGTCGAGCGCGTTGACGTTGAACGAGCCGGGCACCGCGCCGCCGACATCGGCCCAGTGGCCGTTGGCCTGGGCGAAGCCGAGCAGCTCGCCCTTGTAGAACATCGGCGCAAACAGGCGGGTGTCGTTGAAGTGGGTGCCGCCCTGGTAGACGTCGTTGATGACGAAGACGTCGCCCGGATGCACGTCATGGCCGAACTTCTTGATCACCGCCTTGGCGGTCAGGTGCAGCGTGCCGACGTGAGCGGCGATGTCGCCGCTGCCTTGCATGATGGTGTCGCCGGTCGGGTCGCACAGCGCCGAGGAGAAGTCGCGGGAGTAGATGACGAAGGAGTAGCAGGTGCGCAGGATCTGCTCCGCCATCTGGTCGACGATGTTGACATAGGCGTTCTTCAGGACCTCGAAGGTAACCGGATCGAGCGTACGGCGATCTTTTCTAGGTGCCATTTCCAATCTCCAATTCAGAATTTGCGTGAGGGCTAAAGCTCGGTCGTTCAGGACTGCTGCGGGACGTGCATCCTGATGATCAGGTACTCGTCGACCTCGGCCTTGATCCCGGGCGGCACGACGATGGTCGAGTCGAGCTGGTCGATGATGGCGGGGCCGGCGACGACGGCGCCCGCATGCAGGGTCGAGCGGTCATAGACCGGGGTCTTGATGCGCTCCGGCGCTTCGTCGAAGCGGACAAGGCGTTCACCGACCGGGGCCGGCAAAGGTGCTGTGCGCAGTTCGTGTTTCGCCAGCTCCGCCTTGCGGTTGAGGCCGGTGGCCTTGACCTGGATGCGGCACACTTCGACAGGGGCGTCGGGCCTCGAATAATTGTGCTCGCGGCCATGCTCCTCATGGAACTGGCGGACGGCCTCGTCGAGATTTTCGATGTCGGCGCTGACCGGGATCGACATCGAGCGCCACTGGCCGAGATAGCGCATGTCGATGTAGCGCTGGAACAGCATCTGCTCGGGCGAGATGTCTTCGCTCAGCAGGCGGTCGTGGCCGTCTTCTTCGAGCAGGCGGAAGGCGCTGTTGAGCTCGGCCATGTCGATGTCGCTGACCGTGTCGGTGTACATCTGGGTGATGTCGTGGGTGATGTCGACGAGCAGGCAGCCCATGGCCGAGGTGACGCCGGGATTTGGCGGGATCAAGACGACGGGGATGTAGAGGTCGCGGGCGAGTGCCACGCCATGCAGGGCACCGGCGCCGCCGAAGGCCACCAGCGCGAAGTCGCGTGGATCGTAGCCCTTGCGCAGCGACACCAGCCGCACCGCATCCGCCATGTTGGCGTTGGCGACCTTGAGGATCGACAGTGCCGCCTGTTCCGCATCCATGCCGAACGGTTCGGCGATGACGCGGTTGATGGCGCTTTCCGCCAGCTTGACGTCGAGTTCGACCCTGCCGCCGGCGAGCTTGGTGCCGAGGCGGCCGAGATAGACATTGGCGTCGCAGTTGGTCGGCTCGGTGCCGCCCTGGTTGTAGCACACCGGTCCCGGCGTCGAGCCGGCCGATTGCGGTCCGTTGCGCAGCGCACCCGCCGCATCGCGCCAGGCCAGCGAGCCGCCGCCGGCGCCGATGGTCAATACCTCGATGCTGGGGAAGCGGATCGGATAGCCATATTCGACATGCCAGTCATTGGTGACGTGGAGGTGGCCGTCGGAGCACAGGCTGATGTCGGTGCTGGTGCCGCCCATGTCGAGGCTGATCGAGTTCTTGTAGCCGGCAAGCTCGGAGATGAAGCGGCTGGCAATGGCGCCGGCAGCGATGCCCGATGCCGCCAGGCGCGCGGCAAACTTGGTGGCGCCCTTGGCTGTCATGACGCCGCCGCCGGAATGCAGCAAAAGCACGTCGCCGGCGTAACCGCCGTCCTGCATGCGGCTTTCGAGCTCGGCGCCATACTGGCCGGCGACCGGTCCGAGCACGGTGTTGGCGACCGTGGTGTTGAAGCGCTCATGCTCGAAGATCTCGGGCATGATGTCGCTCGACAGCGAGATCGACACGCCGGGCAGCTCCTCGAGCAGGATGTCGCGCATGCGCTGCTCGTTTGCGGGATTGACGAAGGAATTGACGAAGCAGATGGCGACGTTGTTGACGTTGCGCTTTTTGATGACGCGGGCAAGCTCGCGCGCCTCGGCTTCGTTGACGCCTTCGATGACCTTGCCCGAATAGTCGATGCGCTCCGACACCACCAGGCGGTCGCGGCGCGGCAGATAGGGCGGGGCCATTTCCTTGTAGGTGTCCCAGAGATCGTCACGCGTGCCGCGGCGGATTTCGATGACGTCGCGAAAACCCTTGGTCGTGACCATGATCGCCGGCGGGAAGCGGCGGGTGATCAGCGCATTGGTGGCAAGCGTCGTGCCATGCGAGAACAGGATGATGTCGCGCAGCGCGACGCCGCCCGCCTCGATGCCCTTGAGCACGCCGTCGATCGGGTCCGGCGTCGTCGGCGTCTTGGCGACATGGATCTTGCCGGAAGCCTCGTTCAGGATGCACACATCGGTGAATGTGCCGCCCACATCGCAGGCCACACGCACCGCAGTGCCAAATGTCTCTACCTTGTTCACGTCCAGTTCCTCCTCAGGCTGATTGGTGTTGTCGTGCTTCCGCCGGGCGGAGCCGTTTTGGCAAAGCTCCGCACGTCTGGAATCCTTGCGGAATCCCAGGGAATTCGGGGGGCGAGCGACCAATGTCGCTCGAGACGGCAATGGGTATTGTCAGCGTCGTTGCTGTCTGCGCAGCCGAAGAGATAAGGCGCGCAGCGCACTGGTGGTAAAACGCAAAAAGGCTCCGGCGGAGATAACCCGCGGGAGCCTTTTTGCTCTGGTCTCAGCCCGCAGCGTTGCAGGCCTGATGGGAATGATCATCCGCAACTTCAGAATTTCTGTCAACTGGCTTTTCGCGAGATCGGCGCAAGATCGGGCAAAGCCGGCTATTCAGCGCTTTGCCGGCGCCGACGTTATTGCTGGCTCCGGGCCATGACGCGGGATGACGCCGGGCAGGGCGGCAAGCGAGTTGACGGGACAGGTGGCTTCAGGCACAGTTTACGCAAGGACAGCGATGTCCCTCGGTCGAGCAAAGGCGCTTGCTGCGGTTTCCCGCGCTGGGCGCTTTTTTTGTGTCGAGTTCGCGGATGGACAATCTGACGGAGTTGGCAATTGATGGCGACAAGAACCGAGGAGCCGATGAAGGTCGGCGTGTTGTTCTCCCAGACCGGCGTCACTTCGGTGATGGAACGCTCGATGCTGAATGCGACGCTGTTTGCCATCGACGAGGTCAATGAAGCAGGCGGCATCAACGGCCGTGAGCTCGTTGCCGTCCATTACGATCCGGCCTGCGATGCGGTCGCCTATAACAGGCTCGCCAACAAACTGCTCGTCGAGGACGGCGTCCGGATCATCTTCGGCTGCTACATGTCGAGCACGCGCAAGGCGGTGCTGAAGGCGGTCGAGCACCGCAACGGGCTGCTCTGCTATCCCGCGCAATATGAGGGCTTCGAATATTCGCGCAACGCCATCTATTGCGGTGCTGCCCCCAACCAGAACAGCGTGCAGCTTGGCGAGCATCTGCTCAACCATGTAGGCACCCGCTTCTACATGGTCGGCTCCGACTACATCTGGCCGCGCGAGTCCGACCGCATCATGAACGAGATGCTTTTGAAGCATGGCGGCGAGGTGGCTGGCCGCGGCTATCTCAAGCTCGATGCCAGGCGCTCGGCCTACAAGCCGCTGGTGGCCGATATCAAGCGCAGGCAGCCTGATGTGATCTTCTGCAATTTCGTCGGCGAAAGCATCGTCCATTTCTACCAGGCCTTCGCCGAAGCCGGCCTCGACGCCGGGGCGATGCCGATCGCCAGCCTGACCACCAGCGAAACCGACATCCAGGCGATGGGCATCGACGTCGGCGCCGGCCACATCACCTCGGCCAGCTATTTCCAGTCGGTCGGCGGGCTGACGAACGAACGCTGCGTCGAGCGCTACAGGAAGAGGTTCGGCAGCGATGCGGTGACCAACATGTGCTGGGAGGCGGCCTATTTCCAGGTCCATGTCGTGGCCAATGCGCTGCGCAAGACAGGCACCGACGATGTCGAGACGCTCAGGCCGGCCATTCTCGGCTCGGAATTCGACGCCCCGCAAGGGCGCATCCGCATCGACCCCGACAATGCCCATACCCATGTCTGGCCGCGGGTGGCGCGGGCGCGCGAGGACGGCCAGTTCGAGATCCTGTCGAAATCGGCAACGGCCATCCGCCCCGATCCCTATCTCGCCAGCTACAATCCCGAGGAATGGGGGGAGCGCCTGGCCATGCATTCCTTATGACCCGTGCTGGGAGGCACGGGACAACATGACACTGTGCTGGGAGGCACGGGACTGCAGCGACATGACCCTGTGCCGAGGGGCATGGGAACAAGAAACCGCCCGACATCCGGGCAAACGACACCCTGGGCAAGCGTTGTTAGCGACGACATTGCCGTAATGAGGACCAATGGTATCACGTAGCCCCAACGTGGCGCCGCATGACGGATCAGCGCCGATCCAGATCAAGGACATACGCTCGCTGCGTGTGCTTTTGCTGCAGCCCAAGAGCAGCGAGGGCGAGGAGCTTTGGCAGCACCTCAACCGCATCGGCTGCCAGGTCCAGACCAACTGGCCGCCGCCGGCCGAGATTCCCGCCAATATCGACGTGGTGTTCGCCTTCATCCGCCCGCTCGTCGAAGGCGGCATCAGCTGGAACTGGAACGCCGACGATCCGCCGGCGGTGCTGATCGCCATCGTCGACTATGAGAACCCGATCATCGTCGAGAAGGTACTGCGGCTCAGGGCGCAGGCGGTGATCGGCCTGCCGCTCCGGACCTTCGGCATCCTTGCCAACATCCTTCTGAGCGTCAACAACCACAGGCGCGAGGCGCGGCTGCGCATCCGTGTCGATCGGCTCTCCGCCAAGCTCAAGGCGCATCGTGACATCGACAAGGCCAAGGAGATCCTGATGGCCGCCAACAAGGTGTCGGAACAGGTCGCCTATGAGACCTTGCGCGAGCAGGCGATGAACAAGCGCACCACCATCGAGGCGATCGCGCTTGCCATCATCAACGCCAGCGACGCGCTCAGGCTGCCGATGAAGGAGCCGGTCGACGCCGCCTGAGCCTGCGATGGACCGATGCGCGCCGTCGGTCCTTTTCGCGCAGCAGGGCAGGACGACCCCGTTGCCGCATCGATGCCGCTGCGCCGGCCCCGGCAATGCATGGTAGCAAGCCGTCGCGGCAACCTGTTGCCGGCCGCGTGGCCGCCAACTTCTCCCGCCGAAATGACATTGACATGACCGCGTAAATCCCTGACGCTTCCTGCCATCGCGCCCGCACCGATGCGGGCCGATGGCAGAGCAAAAAAGCTCCCGCGGGTCACCCCGCCGGGAGCTTTTTGCGTTTCGGCGGCCAGCGCCGGTCGCCTGGCCTTGTCGCCGCGCGCGGCGCAGGCGCGATAGCTGCCGCAATGCCTGAATTTTTGGGGATGGCGGCCGGCCGTGACGACGACCGCGGCCAGCAAGATCGGCAAGCGACGTCGGCGAAGGACAGCGGCCAGCGACAGTGACCGACGACGGCAACATGACGGGAGGTGGCGAGAATGACGACGACCGGCCTCGAGTTAGGCGGACGAGACTCCGAAACCGGCGCGCGCGACATGCCGGACGCGGCACCTGCCTTGAACCAGGACCCGCACGCTGTGCGCGGCGCGACCGGCAACCGGCTCGAAATGGCGATCGGCCGCGAGGTCCGGGCCTGCAGGCGCAAGCATGGCATGACCATCATCGAGCTGGCGCGGGCCGCCGGCCTGTCGCTCGGCATGATGTCGAAGATCGAAAACGGCATCATCTCGGCGTCGCTGACCACGCTGCATCAGCTGTCGCGCGCCCTGGCCGTGCCGCTGAGCGCACTGCTGAAGCCGTCCGAGGAGGTGCGCGACGCCAGGTTCGTCAAGGCCGGTGTGCCAACCGAGCGCTGCGGCACACGCGCCGGTCATCGCCCGCTCGGCCATGTCGTCCCTGATGCCGCAGGTGTGTCGGTCGAACCCTGTCTCGTTTTCCTGACCGATGACGCCGACCGCCCCGCCTTGCGCCAGCATGCCGGCACGACATTCATCTATCTGCTGGAAGGCGAGATGGTCTGGCGCCACGGCATGGAACTTTACCGCATGGCCCCTGATGACAGCCTGTTCTTCGACGCAGCCGCCCCGCACGGCCCCGATCAGCTGCTGACGCTGCCGGTGCGCTACCTCTCGGTTGCGTCATGGCGGCCGTCCAGAAAGGGCTGAGCGAGGCCGGGCCGCATTCCATCGCCCACGATTCGCCTGGGCATGGCTGTGGCGCGAGGATGAGGGACCTGTGGCGGGTGGAAGGTGCAGGCGTTCTGAACCGTCTGTGCGCTGCCGCCAGGTCACGGCATGGCAACTGTGTTCAAGCGGGCAAACAAGCGGCAACACTCCCACCACCCCTTCGTCATCCTAGGGCGAAGTAGGAGCGCAGCTCCGTCGCGTAGACCCTACGATCCATTCCGTGACGTTGTCGCTGGGCTCAAGCGGTCAAGAACGCCTGCTCTTTCCTGCACCCGTATCAGTCTCCTCACCACTTTGCTCCTGCTTCGCCCTAGGATGACGAAGGGGTGGGTGGTCGCGGTGGTCTTGGCTTGCCGGACAGTCCCCTCCATTTCGTCATCCATGCCGTGAGGGCGGGAATGTGGGACGGGTGGAGAAAGGGCAGCCTGAACCGTGTGTACGCTGCCGCGAGGTCACGGCATGGATCCCAGGGTCTCCGCGTCGCTGCGCTCCTGCTCCGCCCTAGGATGACGAAGGGGGCGTGAGGCCAATTGTCAGTGGGGCGATTGGCGGAGATCTCCTGGCGAGGCTCTGCGGTTGCCACGAGCTCCTGCCAAAAGCCAGCCCTGAAGCCTGCCTTCGCGCCAACCGTGGTGATTTGCCGAAACCAATGTGCCTTCGTCATCCTAGGGCGGAGCAGGAGCGTAGCTCCGTCGCGAAGACCCTGGGATCCATGCCGTGACATTGCCGCTGGGCTCAAGCGGTCATGAACGCGTCCGCACCCTGCGTAACCGTCGTCACCCCACGGCATGGCTTCCCGGGTCAAGCCCCCGGGATGACGAATTGCCTGTTCTTCGACGCCGCAGCACCGCACGGCCCCGACCAGTTGCTGACGCTGCCGGTGCGGTTCCTCGCCGTCGCGTCCTGCCGGAAAGCAGGGAAGGACTGAGTGCTGGCCGATGTCGCCGTTTCATCGCGCGCGATTCGCCTACGCATGATCGTGGCATGATGCCCAAGGGCCGTTGCCATCGCAGCCAGATGCCATGGGCAAACAGATCGATGTCTTGGGAAAAATGCTGTCGCGGGAGAAAAATGGTCGGAGTGGAGAGATTCGAACTCCCGACCCTCTGGTCCCAAACCAGATGCGCTACCAGACTGCGCTACACTCCGAAATCACATTTCGACGCCGTGCCTAGTGGCTTCCGCTCGACATGGCAAGGGCAAAAAAGCGGAAACCGGCTTTCGCCTTGCAGCAACGGCGATTGCGAAGTAAATGACGGGCGCATCTGGATGTCCGCGCTCGCTGCGGACTCACGAATGAGGGAATTAATGTCCGCGCGAATTTTCAGCCCTGCCAAGACCGCCATGCAGTCGGGCAAAGCCAAGACCGGGCACTGGGTGCTCGAATTCGACGCCGAGAAGCCGAAGAAGATCGACCCGCTGATGGGCTACACCAGCTCCGGCGACATGAAGAGCCAGATCAGGCTGACCTTCGAAACCCGCGAAGAAGCTGTCGCCTACGCCGAAAAGGAAGGCATCGCCTTCCGCGTGCAGGAGCCGAAGGAAGCCAAGCGCCGGCAGATTTCCTACTCCGACAATTTCCGTTATGACCGCAGGACGCCCTGGACGCACTGACGTCCACGATCACGCCGGCCCTGCCGGCCAGCGGTCCCGTAGCTCAGCTGGATAGAGCACCGGCCTTCTAAGCCGATGGTCACAGGTTCGAATCCTGTCGGGATCGCCATAAAATCAAGCACTTATGCCACGTCCGCGCGTTGAGTTCCAACTCTGTCGGATGGGCAGTTCCAACCTCACATCACTTTTTGTTCCCGTCTCGGAAGCGTTGCCGGCCGATTCGAGGGGCCGCATCTGCCTGCCGGACGGTATTCGGGTCGACCGGCTGGTAGGCTTGTGGATCGCGTCGGAATCAGACGTACGTCCAAGAACTGCGCTGGCAGGGCACGACGCAGCGATCCGCTTGCCCTCAAAGCCGATACAGTGCGATCGCAAGGTTCCGCCATACTATTTTGATGGCTTCGCTCGCTTTCCGTCATCGCCCTTTTTGCCCCCAGTTTCCTTTTTCGGTGTCGCTGTCTGAAGATGCTTGGACGCTTCGGTTCCTTTTTTCGAGAGCGAGTCCTTGCCGCCTGCCTTGGTCGTGGCCATTGCCGTGCTCCGGTTTAGCGAGAGGTTGCGGCTTTGCAACGTTGACGCCCACGGCAAGTTCCAACGGACGGGTTTTTGTCGTGGAGCATCGGCGATTTTTCGCTATCGCAGGATTTGATTGGTGGCGCGGCGCAATTGTCGACGGCGTGTTTCGTTGGAACCGATACGTTGTCCATGGGTTTGGTGACGGAGCGAAGACCCCGAACCCTTCGCTTCCCGAACCCTTCGCTTCCCGAACCCTTCGCTTCATCGCTTGGGACCTGCCGAGTACCCTCGCGGCAGGTCCTTCTCTCAATCTCAGGCAAGCCGATCGCCGCGCTCCACGCAGCGGGCATGTCGTTTCCAGGCGCCAGCAGGTCTCGTCCGTCACGATGTGGATATGCTGGTTCTCTTCACCCAAGGGTTTGGTGGTCGCGGTGGGCTTGGCGATGTCATGACATCTGCGTGGCCGACCCGCCTGTGGCCTGCGCGCGCTACAACCTTATGTCGAATCCGCCGCATGCCAAAAGCTAGAGTTGACAATGCGACAGCGCTGCCCTACATCTGCATCATCGATATTTGCTTGCTGAGCTTTGGTTACCGCGCGTCTGGCACCGCGCCCTGAACGAACCTTTTCTTTCAAAAATCGCTATCACCATCCGCAGCGCTTCGGCGTTGTGGTCCCGCTTTTGCTATGAAAGGGTTCATCATGACCACTGGCACCGTTAAATGGTTTAACTCCACCAAAGGCTTCGGCTTCATCCAGCCTGACAATGGCGGCGCGGATGCGTTCGTTCACATCTCTGCTGTCGAGCGCGCCGGAATGCGCGAACTCGTCGAGGGCCAGAAGATCGGCTTCGAGATGGAGCGCGACAACAAGTCCGGCAAGATGTCTGCCTGCAATCTGCAGGCCGCCTGAGCCATCCAGTATCTGTCTCTCCGTTGACCACGGATGTACTGGCACTGTGAGAGCATGATACCGATCAAGGTCAGGCAGCCCGCCTGACCTTTTTTATTGCCGCGCCCTATGCGGCCTCCCAATCGGAAAAACCATTGTTTCAGACACACAGCAAATCCCGCCAACAGGCGGAGATTGCCTTCAGCCGTGCGCAATCGCAATTTTTCGCGCGCAACAACTCCGTCGATGCGGTGGACGTCCTCGTTCGCTCGCGCGAGGAAAAGACGCTCCGGCTTCGCCAGGCGCGCCTTGCAAAGGAACTGCACGATCGTGCAGGGGCGACCGCGATCGCTCCTGGCCAGGCAAGCCGAGACCAACGGACGGCAGCTGTCGCGAGACAGGTCTGACGCGGCGCCCTGTCATCCGCGCCCTGTCATCCGCGCCCTGTCATCCGCGCCTTGTCATCCGCGCATTGTCAGGCGGCTGCTCAAGCCCCGCGTGACCCCCGTGTGAACACTGTCCAGGGCCAAGCCCCAAAGGAACCTCCATGGCAGACGATACGAATGAAATTCACGCGATCAACACCGCCTGGCAGATAGCGATCCAGGAGGTCCTGCGCATGGTCATCCGCGACATGTATCGCTCGGACGGGGAGGTCGCCTTCATGGCGCATATCAAGCGCATCGAAGAGGCGGCGGTCGACAGCATCTACACCGACCTGAGGCTGCGCGGCACGGACGACTGGACGACTACGCTGGTCAAGGAAAAGGCGAGCAATTTCGTGACCACCTTGCTCACTTCGTTCACATTCGACCGGGCTTGATCTGGCTGCGACGGCCCGGACCGTCGGGCGTTCGATCGATGGGGTTTGTCGCAAGGCGGAACGACATCGGCGGCTGAGCGTTCTTTCCCGCCGTGCCAGGCAAGCCTCAGCCAGGTAAGCCTCAGCCAGGCAAGCCTCTGGCGGGCCTTCGCCCAGGGAACTTTTCAAGACGACAGGGAACTTTTCGAGGCGACGAGAGTTGTTGGGGCGAGCATGGCCTCCCCCCTCCGGTCATGCTCACACCAGGCCTGCCGGATGTGCCCCATCCGGCAGGCCTTTTCCATGGGACTTGTCATGATCTCGGCGATTGAGTTCAGGCGCGGGCGCTTGTCCGTTGTGCAGGTCGCCACTGACGCGGCGCCTGCCTTCTTCGCCAGCCAACTGCGTCGCGCATCGCCTACAGGCAGAACTCCCCGACAGGCAAAACTCCCCGGCAGCCAAGGCTCAATGACAATCCTCCAGCAATCACCTGACGCTGAAGCCATCCGTCACGACCTCAGGCTGCTCAGGAAACGGATCGCCGGCCTCAATGATCGCGCGGGTTTTGGTGACGTCGATGCCCTGTTGTCGGTGGCGGAAGCGCATGTCGACCAGCACCTGGCTGCTCTGCGTCATACCGGCGGATAGGTTGGCCGACAGTTTGAGGTTGGGCAACGGCTTGAACCAACGCCGCGACGAGCGCGTCGGGATACGCCTTTTCGGGACATAATTCGGCGATCAAGCCTCGTGTCGGCCTCCTGTATTCGATGGGTGATGAAACGCGCATGCGGTCTCATCCCTCTGCCGGCAACTATGTGCCGTCATGGCGAAGCGGGCCCGACCGGAAGATCGGGCCGTCAGCATCTCGCCCTCGGCATCTCGCCCTCAGCATCTCCCCCTCGGCATCTCCCCCTGAGCATCTCCCCCGGAGCATCTCAAGGTTTTGCCGCCGCGTCCTGGACAAGACAGCGGCGGCTCACCGGTTCAGACTATTGGGGGCAGACTATGGTGGGGCCCAGACTATGGCGCGATCAGACCACCGGCGGGATGCGCGTGGCGTAGCGCCGGCGTTCTTCTTCGATTTCCCTCGGCGAGTACGGGTCGGCAGTTTCGTCGAAGGCCGTCCAGCCACCCTCGGCATAGGCTGTCCGACGCTGGCGGATATCGACCCGGTTGGCGTTCTGCAGAATGGCCCTTGCGGTGTCTTCCTCGGCGCCTTCGGTGACGCGTGCGGTCACGAGCGTGCCACCCCGTCGGACACCTTCCGCATAGACATGGGCGTCTTCGGCGGGGACGCCGGAATCGGTCAATGCCCCGATGATGCCGCCGGTCGCGCCACCTGCCAGCGCACCGGCCGCCGCACCTGCGGCAGTTGCCGCCAGCCAGCCGGCAGCGACCACCGGGCCGACCCCGGGGATCGCCATGACGCCGAGACCGGTGAGCAGGCCGCCTGTGCCGCCAACCAGGGCGCCGATGCCCGCGCCGGTGCCGGCAGCTTCGGCCGTGTCCGACGACCGGTCGTCATAGGCGCCATCCGCATTGCTGGCGACGACGCTGATGTCGTCATGCGAAATGCCGGCTCGGTGCAGTTCTTCAACCGCTGCCTGTGCGTCGGAATAATTGTCAAAGAGTCCTGTCACACTTACCATTGTGATCTTCCTTCCTGGATTTAGATTGCTGGCCAAGATCTTGAGTGCTGACGAAAATCTTAGGCGCTGGCCAAGATCTGGAGTGCTGGCCACGCTTTCGATCGCTGCCGGCACTACTGGGCGACGACGTTGCCCTGGTAGTCGAGCGACACGGCCAATTCCTTGCCGTCCTTGGTGGCCTTGCCCTGCCAGATTCCGCTCTCGGCCTTGACCAGTGCAGTCACGTTCTGGAAGCCGGCCTCTTCGATCTTGGCCTTGGCCTGTGCTTCGGTGAAGCTGTTTGCGCCTGCCACCGGAGCCGTCGGATTGACGGTATCAGGCGTGGCAATGGCCGGCGTCTGGGGATCGGTTGACGGCTGGGTCTGCGCCTGGGCATGGAAACCCGTTGCGGCCAGAATGGCCGCGCTAAGTATCAGATTTTTCATTATTTTTCTCCGTGAAGTGCCGACAGGAAAACCACCGGGAGAATGAAAGGTTCCAAAAAAATTCCCGATTTCGTCGCTGGCCCGGCGCTGCGGATGCGCGCATGGGCGCCATTCGAACAACAATGGAACCGCTCCGGCGCGGCGGCATTGAAGAGCATGTGCGATGCCGCACCCCCTCTTCAAGGAACCAGCCATGGCCAAGTCAACCAACCGCCCGGGGAACCGCTCGGGCAAGCCCGCCACCATCCATGACCAGAAGCTCCAGCGCGGCGAAGGCGGCGAATTGCACCAGCTGGCCGAAGGCGCAACCCCTGTGCTGACCACGGCTCAAGGTGGACCAGTCGCCGACGACCAGAACTCGCTGAAGATCGGTGCACGCGGGCCGACGGCGCTCGAAGACTTCCACCTGCGCGAGAAGATCTTCCATTTCGACCATGAGCGCATTCCCGAGCGCGTCGTGCATGCCCGCGGTTATGGCGCGCATGGCTATTTCGAGACCTACAAGTCGCTGGCGAAATACACCCGCGCCGACATCTTCCAGCGCGCCGGCGAAAAGACCCCGGCCTTTGTCCGGTTTTCCACCGTTGCCGGCAGCAAGGGCTCGGTCGACCTGGCCCGCGACGTCCGCGGCTTCGCGGTCAAGCTCTATACCCAGGAGGGCAACTGGGACATCGTCGGCAACAACATCCCGGTGTTCTTCATCCAGGACGCGATCAAGTTTCCCGACATCATCCATGCCGTGAAGCCCGAGCCGGACAGCGGCTTCCCGCAGGCGCAATCGGCCCACGACAATTTCTGGGACTTCATTTCGCTGACGCCGGAGAGCATGCACATGATCATGTGGGTGATGTCCGACCGGGCGATCCCGCGCTCGTTCAGGTTCATGGAGGGTTTTGGCGTCCATACCTTCCGCATGCTCAACGCCAGGGATGAATCGACCTTCGTCAAATTTCACTGGAAGCCGAAGCTCGGCCTCCAGTCGGTGGTCTGGAACGAGGCGGTCAAGATCAACGGCGCCGATCCCGATTTCCATCGCCGCGACCTCTGGGACGCGATCAAGGCCGGCAATTTCCCGGAATGGGAGTTGCAGGTCCAGCTGTTCGACCAGGAGTTCGCCGACAGTTTCGACTTCGACGTGCTCGACGCCACCAAGCTCATCCCGGAAGAGCTTTTGCCGCCCATCCCGGTCGGCCGCCTGGTGCTCGATCGCATGCCGGACAATTTTTTTGCCGAGACCGAGCAGGTTGCGTTCATGACGCAGAATGTGCCGCCCGGCATCGACTTCTCCAACGATCCGTTGCTGCAGGGCCGCAACTTTTCCTATCTCGACACCCAGATCAAAAGGCTGGGCAGCACCAACTTCACCCATATTCCGATCAACGCGCCCAAATGCCCGTTCCATCACTTCCAGCAGGACGGCCACATGGCCATGCGCAACCCGGTCGGCCGCGCCAACTACCAGCCGAATTCCTGGGGCGAGGGGCCGCGTGAATCCCCGCAAGGCGGGTTCCGCTCCTTTGCCGACGTCGAGGGCGGCCCCAAGCAGCGGCTGCGCGCCGAAAGCTTTGCCGATCACTACAGCCAGGCACGGCAGTTTTACCTGAGCCAGACGCCGCCGGAGCAGGCCCATATCGCGGCGGCCCTGACCTTCGAGCTCTCCAAGGTCAAGACCCCGGTCATCCGTGGGCGCATGGTGTCGCATCTTGTGAATATCGATAGGGATCTTGCAAACATTGTCGGCGGCGATCTTGGGCTCAAGCCCATGCCGAAGGCTGCTGACGCGGCGGTGGCAACGCGCCAGGATCTCGATCCGGCGGCCTCGCTCAGCATTCTTGCCAAGGGACCAGGGCGCTTCGAAGGACGAAAACTCGGTATTCTTGTCACCGACGGCAGCGATGCGGCACTGCTTTCGGCGCTGAAGGACGCGCTCGCCAAGGCCGGGGCCAGCTTCGAAATCATCGCGCCAAAAGTCGGTGGGGCCAAGCTGAGCGACGGCAGCACTGCCGCAGCGGACCAGATGATCGGCGGGGCTCCATCCGTGCTCTATGACGCAGTGGCGCTTTTGCCGGCCGAGAAGGCAATGGCGGCGATCTCGGCCAATCCGGATGTGCGTGATTTTGTTTCCGACGCCTTCGTGCACTGCAAGTTCATCGGCCATGTCGCGGCCGCCAAGGCGCTGCTCGAGGCGGTCTGCGACGGCGCACCGGACGAAGGCGTCATCCAGTTGTCCACCCCTCGGGATGCGCCAGCCTTCGTCAAGGCACTGGGCAAATTGCGGATGTGGGAGAGAGAAGCGCGTTGAGGCAAGCTATGAACTGACCTGAGGAAAGCGGGCTGCCAGGCCCGCTTTCTCACCCAGGCCCGCTTTCTCACCTAGGCTCGCTTTCTCACCCAGGCCTGCTTTCTCAGATTGTGTCGCCGGTTCTCCTGGCACCGTGCAAAACCCCGCGGCGGCACGACAAAGGCCTGCTGAGGGAACCACCCCCAACAGGCCTTGAAGTCGCTTGGCCGATCAGCCCGACCAGCAGATGTTTCTATCGGCGTGTGAGATAGACGACCTCGTCGTCGTCACGCTGCTTGCCGCCCAATGTTGCCGCAGCACTGGCGATGAACGCGCCGATGGCGAGCGAAAGTGCGGCTACGAGCGCAAATGTCGCGCTGGCCTTGCGCGCGGTATCGGCAGCGTCCTGTGCCTTGACCTTTGCGTCGTTGACGCTCGCAAGCACGGCATCGACCCGCGCCTGTGCGTCAGATTCAGACAGTCCCGTGCGGGCAGCAATCAACTGTGACAGGTAGGTGCGATCGGCCGCGGAGACCTCGCCGGAAGCCGCACTTGCAACCAGGATACGAGATGCCTGCGCGGTCGCCTGTTCCGTATCAGCGGCATCAGCGGTGGCAAGCCGCGCAGGGTCCGACGGACGGAACAGAGTGTCGACGAAATAGGACGTCGCAGTGTCTGTCCCTGAGCCGGCATTTGCAGCCGCGCCCATCGCGGCGCCCGACGCGACGTTCGATGCGGCCTGAACCCCGCCACCAACAGCTGCCGACAGCGCCGAACCGAGCACGCCAGCGACCAGAAGTGTCGCCAGCGCCCAGGCGAGGAAGCCGTGAGCGGTGTCGCGGAAATAGACCTCGTCAGTGTGAATCCCGACCCATTTTGTGCGCAGCCGGCCGGTCAGGTAGCCGCCCAGGCCTGCCGACAGCCACTGAACCACGACCAGCCAGATGGCCGTCGAGACGGCGAAGGTCGTGGCCGAAACGCCCTCGCTGGACCATGGCGAGACCATCGTCAGACCTAGCCCGGAGCCGAGCAACATCAGGATGAGGGTGATTGCCGCAGCAGTGAAGGCGCCCGCAATAACCGGGCCCCAACTGACGGCGGGAACGGAGGATTCGACAGTGGGAACGTCCACCTGAGATATGTTCGTTTGCATGGAGGTCTCCTAGCGGACGAAAAGAAGAATGAGGATGATGATGGGGATCGGTATCCCCAGTAGCCAAAGCAAGATGCCGCGTCCCATGGTCGTCTCCTGTTGGATGCCTGTTGGATGATCTGTTGTGAAAGTGTTGGATGAACTGTTGGGAAAGCGCTGGCAGATCAAAAGGTTCCCAAGCTGTCCAAGGTGGATGGACAGGCCGACCCGGCGTTCGGATCTTGCACGAGCGGCATGCGCCAATTGCGCAAAGGGGCCGCGCAAAGGGGCCGCACAAAGGGGCGCAGGCGATCTGGCTTTGCCCGGCTTTCCGCCAGCAGTTCGTGGAATTCAGCAGTTCGTGGAATTGCGGCAGGTCGGACCCAGTTGTCAGCTGAGGTGGCAGGGAGCCCGCGGACGCGACACGGCCTGGTGCTTCAGGACTTGCCTGGGGATGGCGCCGTTTGCTGCTGAACGCAGGCGGATGTCGGCTTTGCCGATGTCAAAACCGTCTATCGCCCTGCTGCCGGTTGCTGCTCGGGCGCCAACGGCGTGGCGCGGCCCTGGCCGCCGCGCCACTGAAGCGTGCAAATCTAGTCGAGATGCTCCGGCATCTCTTTCAACTGGTCCTTCGTCCACGATGTCACCGCGTGGACCTCGCCATCCTCGTCGCGCATGAAATCGAGCTGGCTGACGGGCACCGCGACCGGTTTTGCGCCGATGCCGAGGAAGCCGCCGACATCGATGATCACCTGGGCCGTGCTGCCCGATCCGTGGACATGCGACACCGATCCGATGTCCTCGTCGTCGGGGCCATAGATGGTGGCGTCGGCAAGCAGATCGGGCGTGAGTTCGGCCTCGGTGAGGCGGACGTGATTGCTGTGGTCCATGACTGATCTCCTTCAGGGGGTGGAAGGGCGAAACCATCCAGTCGGCGATCCGTTCCGACAAACCCGCCGCCAGGCTGCAATTGTGATCGTGCTGCGTCAGCCGGCAGGTCGATCCGGGCATGGCCCGGCAGGGCGCCTTACGGGCGCCTTGCTCAGCGATGGAACTTTGGCGCTGTTGTCGGGTTTAGACATGCACATGTAGCCGTTTTCGTCCCTTTCCCGGCTACGTATTCCAGAACCTGATGGCCTGCCGGTTGGCAGGCCTTTCTTTTTTGTCGTCAGCGCTTGAGATTGCGCCGAAGCTTTTCCACGTCCTGGCGCGTCGCCGTGTCGGGCTGGTTTCCGCCGGCGTCGGGGTTGGGAGCCGGGTCGTCCCTGGTGTCTCGTGCCGGCCTGTCCTTGGGCGCCGGTTTTTCCCTGGGCGTCGGTTTGTCCCGTTCCGGCTTGTCCCCGGCCGGCTTTGCTCCGGCTTGCCGCGTCGCTGTCCTGGCCATTGTGGGTCTCCGTTTTTCAATCAACCCTTCGCGCGCATCGATGGTTCCCGATGGCGCGCTGCCGGCAAAGGTCAGTTGCGGCTGAAGGCGATATCGGCGGTGACGATGCTGCTGCCGGTCTGCGGATGCCGTTCGACCGTGACGATGCGCATCTTGCCCGCAGTCCTGCTCGCCACCTGCATTGTGGCGACCCGCGCGCCGCTGCCCCGGTCGGGCCAGTTGATGCGGAGATTGAGCGTGTCGCCGCTGCGGCTGCCGGCGAGGCTGGCAGTACCGCGACGCGACCCGACATAGGTGCCGGAATAGTGCTTGCCGTCGGCGCGCAGATCGACGCCGATGCGTCTGGAGAAGACGATCTTTGCCCGGCACGTGCCATCCAGATTGAGCGACGTGCCCTTGCTCAGTGATTGCAGCGTGCAGACGACCGGGACCGGCGCCGTATCAGGCCTCAGCCGGACCTGGCCGGAGCCCCGCCAGCTGCCGGAAAGCGATTGAAGAAAGTCCGTTTCCGCAACAACGGCCGCCGAAAGCGACATCAGCGCCAGTGGTATTGCCAACAATGCCTTGGTCATCTCTGCCTCCCTCTGGAGGTTGCCGGGCCGGCCCTTTTGCGCGCGGCGGGCCGGCGGTGGTGCATGGAACATGCCGCGCGCCGGACGATCGGCCATGCTGTCAGCCGGTGCCGTCAGGCCCTTGCAGTGGCCCTGGAGCCCCTTGGTCGGTATCCTGTCTATCGTCCCCCCTGTCACGGTTACGATCAAGTGTGGTTCCCGGTGGCGATGGCAGCTTCTGTTCGAGGCTGCGAATTTCGGTTTCGATCTCGACAAGCTCGTCCAGCCACGGCGTTTCACCGGGTCCGTAGAGCGCGCGGCGCAGGCTGCGCAGGCTGGCATCGAGGTTGCGCAGACGGCCGATCTTGTCGTCGATGGACAGGTCGGGGTTCGCGACGATTTCGGGCGGCAACATGGCGCTCCCCTTTGCAGAGGCTCGTTTGCAGATACTGGCCGTGCCGGCCTCGGCCGGCCGGCATTTTCCCGGCAAGCCTTTTCTCAGTAGCCGCCGATGATCGGCAGGATCTCGCCGGTGATGTAGCTTGAGCAGTGCGACGAGGCGAGGAACACATAGGCGGGGGCGATTTCCTCGGGCTGGGCCGGGCGCTTCATCGCGGTCTTTGCGCCGAACTGCGCGACGTCCTCAGCCTGCTTGTCCGACGGGTTCAACGGCGTCCACACCGGCCCGGGTGCGATGGCGTTGACGCGGATGCCGCGATCGACAAGGTTGGCCGCAAGCGCCCTGGTGAAGGCATGGATGCCGCCCTTGGTCATCGAATAGTCGACCAGCTCCTTGCTGCCGCGGATGCCGGTCACCGACCCGGTGTTCAGGATGACGGCGCCTGGCCCCATATGCTCGAGCGCTGCCTTCGACATGTGGAAATAGCCGTAGAGGTTGACCTTGAGGGTGGTGTCGAAATGCGCCTCGGTGAGGTCGGCGACATCGGCCGAATGCACCTGGAAGGCGGCATTGTTGACGAGGATGTCGAGCTTGCCGAATTGCTTGACTGTGCTTGCCACCGCCTTGCGGCATGCGGCAGCCGAACTGACGTCGCCGCGAAGCAGGATGCAGCTGCGGCCTTCCGCTTCGACGGCGAGCTTTGTCTGCCTGGCATCGACGTCTTCGCTGAGATAGCCGATGGCGATGTCGGCGCCCTCCCGGGCAAACAGCACCGCGACCGCCCGACCTATGCCTGAATCGCCGCCGGTAATCAGCGCGACCTTGCCGGCGAGCTTTTGCGAGCCGAGATAATAGGGCGCGTCATACAGCGGCGCCGGCTCGACCGAGGTTTCGTGGCCAGGCTTCGGCAGATGCTGCTTCGGGAATGGCGGGGTCGGATAGCGTCTGGCACCGGCCTGCATCGCCTTGGGCCGCACCTTGCGCTTCGTCTCGTCCTTGCGCCTGTCGTCGCCGTCGTTCCTGTCGTCCTTGTCGACTTTCGCCTGGATCGCGCGTTGCCCGGCTGCGGCGCGTGGCTGAGCGGCAGCCATGGCTCAACTCTCCGCCTTGAATGTCCTGGCCAGCTCATCGAGCTTACGCCGGTCGCGGCCATGGCGCCTGACAAGTTCCGCTGCCTGGAGCGGCGACAGGTCGCTGGTTTCCACCAGGTGCATGACGAGCTCGTCATCTGTCGGCAGGCTGGGCTGGGGTGGGGTGGTCGGTTTCATGGGCGCCTCCGGATGGCTGTTGCGGGCGCGCGCGCCGCAACGTTGCCGGTGCTCGGCAAGGCTGCGGCGCGCGCTGTCGGTCAGGCGGCCAGGGCCTCGCGGTTGGCCTTGCTGTCCGCCAGCATGGTCAGGCCCTTGTCGGTGCTCTCTTCTTCGGCAAGGGTTGCCGCAAACAGCTTGGCGGCGTCGGGCATCTTCATGATTTCGGCCCAGCGGCGCAGCGTGCCGTAGCGGGTGATCTCATAATGCTCCACGGCCTGGGCAGCCGAGATCAGGCCGGCGTCGCCGGCCGCCGTGCCCTTGAACTCCTCGAGGATTTCCTCGCCTTCCTCGATGATGCCGTCGATCGCCGGGCAGGTCTTGCCCTGGGCGCGCTTGCCGATCAGCTCGAACACCTGCTGAAGCCGCTCGACATGTCCTTCGGTCTGGTCGCGATGCTTTTCGAAAGCCGACCTGAGTTCTGCCGAACTGGCGCCGCGGGCCATTTTGGGCAGGGCCTTCAGAATCTTGCGCTCGGCGTAATAGATGTCGCGAAGCGTGTCGTAGAACAGGTCGTCGAGACCTTTTTCCTTGCTGGGCATGTCGGACTCCCGTCGTTTGCCGTGGGTTGAATGTCCCCGGGGCAGAACGGCTGTTGCGTGGCGAGGTTCCGGCGCGGCTGCCGATTTGTCCCGCTTTTCGTTCCAGGTTTCGTTCCGGGCGCGCGCCGGCCAAAGGAACGGAACCGGGGCCGGGGCGTTGACGTCACGGAGCGATCCTGCCCCCTCTATCGCTCCGTGACGTCAAGGCCTGCCGTGGTCGCCCTGCGGCACGTCCTGGCTTTGTGAGGCAGCGGCAACCAGCGCATCGAGCATTGCCTCCGGGCACGCCGTGTCGGGACACGGCGCCTTGCCGGCGCAACGCCTGATCGTCGATCTAAGGCGTTGGCCTCGGCCTATGGCCACCCGGTGGCCAATACTTGCGCCTGGCTGTGGCAGGCGGACGATCGGCTCGGCGAAGGAGAGGGGATGCAACGGGGGCAGGGCGGATTGCCGGGAACCCGGCGCGCGGTCGGAGATTATGTTGGCGGAGTGCGTGCTCCCTCCGCAGCGCTCCACGCAGCGGGCCTGCCGTTTCCAGCCGGTAGCGGCAGGCCTCTCGCGACGGGGTCGTTGCAGTCACACGTCCAGGCGCTTGATGCGGCCTTTGTCGATCCGGAATATTCCGTTCGCGCCGCCCTGGCGTTCGAAGTCGGTTTGCAGGTCATCCCAAGTGCCAAGAAACTGGCCGCAATCTGCACAGGTGATGGCGGAGTTGGGGGCGGCATGGGTTGGTATTCTCAGCCTGATGGTCCCACAGAAGGGGCATTCCAGCTTATGATTGAGATAGTCGTCTGACACGCCAAACTCTCCCCGTGATGGTTGCGACGAGGCGTCGAAGTGGTGTTGCTCCAGGGAAAGCGCCGCCCACCCCGACAGCGACCGAATTATAGACCGATGCGTGTGTCATTGCCACATCGGCATGGGCGGACGTCGGGCACTTCGCCGGCTCGACAGGGGGCTTCTCCACCCCGGCCCACGGCGCCTCTCCAACCCCAGGCCCCTGGCGTTCGCCGCCATGCGGATCACGTCTCCGGCACCATTTCCGTTTCGCGGCGGCGCCAGCCGATACTTGCAAAGGCGATGGCAGCGGCGATGCCCAGCACGATGGCGACGGCGAGCGCGGGCCAGGTTCCAAAACGCGCCATCAGCACTGAAAACAGAAACGGAGCCAGTGCCGATACGATCAACCGGATCGACGATATCTTGCCCAGCAACGCGCCATACCCAGCGGAGCCGAACAGGGCCAGGGGCAGGGACCCCTGGACGATGCTCGTCAGCCCCGAACCGAGGCCGAAGAGGATGGCGAAAGCCGCCGCACCCCAGATCCAGGGAGCCGACACCAGCAAGGTCGACAATCCTGCGACCAGGAACGTGGCGGAGATCACCGCCAGCACCAGCTGGGACAGGCCCCGGCCGGCCAGCATGTTGATGAAGCGGCTGAACACCTGGGAGGGGCCGAACAGGGTGCCCACCAGCACGGCACTGGCTCCAAGCCCGACGGCGCTGAGCAGTGGAACCATGTGGACGAGCAGCGCCGACAGGACGAAGCCTTCGAGCGCGAATCCCAGGCCCATCAGGGTGAACGCCCGGCGCCGATCCCAGGAGGCGACGCTTCCTGCGATCGCTGCCACGGCTCTGGCCCTGTCCTTGCCGCCGCGGCGATCGGCGTTCATCGCGCGTGCCAGCCAGCAGTGAAACGGCAGGCACGCCACCAGATGCAGGACGGCGAAGGCGAGATAGACCTGCCGCCAGGTCAGATGCGCGTGCAGTTCGGTGGTGATCGGCCAGAACAGGGTCGAGGCAAAACCGGCAATCAACGTCAGATGGGTGATGCTCTTCTGGCCGGTTTGCGGCGTGATCTGCACCAGGGCCGCAAAGGCCGCATTGTAGAGGACGAAGGCCGAGGCGATCTCCATGGCGATCATGCCGGCGACGAAGGTCAGGCGATCGGGCGCGAGCGCGCACAGGACCAGCGACAAGGCCGCGACCAGCGACCCCAGGGCCATCATCGCACCCGCACCATGACGATCGATGCGGCGGCCGATGGACGGCGCAGCGAATCCGCCGATCAGCAAGGCGGCGGAAAAGACTGCGAATACCCATTCCTGGGTCCAGCCGAAATCCTTGGCCATCCCGGGCGCGAGGATGCTGAAGCTGTAATAGAGCGTGCCGTAGCCGATGATCTGGGTCAGGCCCAGGCCCCAGATGACAGTCCTGCTGCGCTGTTCAGTCGAAACGGGCGGTGCCATTTTCCATCTTTCCGGGATTATCGAAATAGCTGTCAAAAAAACTATGCTGCGTTGTCTTTCGTCTGGGGGGAGCGAACGTCGGCGCAGCATTCGTCGGAGAGGAAACCGAGAAGGCCATTCATCGCGGCGTAATTGGCACGGCAGATCAGTGTCGTTGCCTGGCGCTCCTGCCCAACGAGACCAGTGGCGATCAGTCGATGCAGATGATGGGAGAGGGTCGATGCGGCGATGCCGATCCTCTCCTGCAGATGGCCGACGGCGAGCCCCTGCTCGCCGGCGCGAACGAGGGCTCGGTAAATCCGTAGTCGCGTCGGGTTGCCGAGCGCTTCGAGCTGGGTTGCTGCTGTTTCGAGCTTCATGGAAATAGCTAGCGCCCATGGAGTGGCAACGGCAACGGGTATTTCGAGAATGATAGAAATATGCCGTTTGGACGACGACCTGCCGACGACCCCCACGGCGGGACCAGATGCTCTAGATCGCCTTGAGCTTGACGCGCGCCTCGAGCTTTTCGGCGTCTTCCTTGCGCTCGCTGTAGCGGTCGGTCAAATAGCCCGAGACATCGCGGGTGAGCAGCGTGAACTTGACCAGCTCTTCCATCACGTCGACGACGCGGTCGTAGTAGGATGACGGCTTCATGCGGCCAGCCTCATCGAACTCCTGGTAGGCTTTCGCCACGGAAGACTGGTTCGGGATGGTGATCATCCGCATCCAGCGGCCGAGGATGCGCATCTGGCTGACCGCGTTGAACGACTGCGAGCCGCCCGAGACCTGCATCACCGCCAATGTGCGCCCTTGCGTCGGCCGGATCGAACCTGTGGCGAGCGGGATCCAGTCGATCTGCGATTTCATCACCCCGCTCATCGCCCCGTGTCGTTCCGGGCTGGTCCAGACCTGGCCTTCCGACCAGAGCGACAGCTCGCGCAGTTCCTTGACCTTCGGGTGATCGGTTGGCGCGCCGTCCGGCAGGGGAAGGCCGGAGGGATCGAAGATGCGGGTCTCGGCTCCGAAGTGCTCCAGCAGGCGCGCAGCTTCCTGGGTCAGGAAGCGACTGTATGAGCGTCCACGAAGCGATCCGTATAGAAGCAGGATCCGCGGCTTGTGGGTCGACAATTCGACGGACAGCTTGGTGCGGTCAGGCAGTTCCAGCGCGTTGCTGGCGATGTTGGGCAGGTCAGGCAACGCGGTTTCCCCCGGCATCGATCAGCACTTCGCCGTCCTCCTTGAGAAACGGCCCTTTTTGCGGAAGCGGCAGGATGTCGAGCACGATCTCGGAAGGTCGGCTGAGCCGCACGCCCCAGGGCGTGACGACGAACGGCCGGTTGATGAGGATCGGATGCGCCAGCATGGCGTCCAGCAACTGGTCGTCGGTCAGCTTCGGATCGTTCAGGCCCAGTTCGCCATAAGGCGTGCCCTTCTGCCTGATGGCCTCGCGCACGGTGAGGCCGGCCTTGGAGATCATGTCCTGCAGCACGGCAAGCGCGGGCGGCGTTTTCAGATAGTCGATCACAGTGGGCTCGACCCCGGCGTTGCGAATGAGCGCAAGCGTGTTGCGCGACGTGCCGCAGGCGGGGTTGTGGTAGATGGTGACGTCCATCAGACGGTCCTTTCGCTTTGTTTGGCGGCAGAAACGGCCGCGCCGCGCTCGTACCAGCCCTTGCTGCGGTTCACGATCCAGACGACCGACAGCATCACCGGAACCTCGACAAGCACGCCGACGACGGTTGCAAGTGCTGCACCCGAGCTGAAGCCGAACAGGCTGATGGCGGCGGCGACCGCCAGCTCGAAGAAATTGGAAGCGCCGATCAGCGCCGACGGACCGGCAACGCAATGCTGCTCGCCCGAGATGCGGTTGAGCAGATAGGCCAGGCCCGAATTCAGATAGACCTGGATCAGGATCGGCACCGCCAGAAGCGCGATGATCGCCGGCTGGGCGATGATCTGCTCGCCCTGGAAGCCGAACAGAAGCACCAGCGTCGCCAAAAGCGCCACCAGCGACAGCGGCTGCAGCGTCTGCAGCAGTCTGTCGAGCGCCGTCTGGCCGCCTGAGGCGAGCAGCCGGCGTCTGATCAGCTGGGCGATGACGACAGGAATGACGATGTAGAGAACCACCGACAGGACCAGCGTGCCCCAGGGAACGGTGATCGCGGACAGGCCGAGCAGCAGGCCGACGATCGGCGCAAAGGCAACCACCATGATGGCATCGTTGAGCGCCACCTGCGACAGGGTGAAATGGGGTTCGCCCCTGGTCAGGTTGGACCAGACGAAGACCATGGCCGTGCACGGGGCCGCTGCCAGGATGATCAGGCCGGCAATGTAGGAATCGATCTGGTCCGCGGGCAGATACGGACGGAACAGCCAGCCGATGAACAGCCAGCCAAGCAGCGCCATCGAGAACGGCTTCACCGCCCAGTTGATGAACAGCGTGACGCCGATGCCGCGCCAATGCCTACCGACCTCGCCCATGGCGGCGAAATCGATCTTCAGCAGCATCGGGATGATCATGAGCCAGATCAGCACGGCGACCGCAATGTTCACCTTGGCGATCTCGGCGCCGCCGATGGCCTGGAAGACGGCTGGCATCAGATGGCCAAGCGCGATGCCGACGACGATGCACAGCGCGACCCAGAGGGTCAGGTAACGTTCGAATGTCGACATGATTCAGGCTGCGTCCGTGTTCTTTGAGGTCGAGCCTTCCATGCGGCCGATCACCCGGAGATGATGATCGACTGCCATCCGGTCGATGGAGGCGAGCGGGAGGCTGAGGAACGCCATGATCCGGTTCTTCATGAACCGCGCCGCCGTGCTGAACGCGCGCTCTTTCTCGATGTCGGTTCCTTCGACGTGCGAGGGGTCTTCGATGCCCCAGTGAGCCGACATCGGATGACCGATCCAGACCGGACAGGCTTCTCCGGCCGCGTCGTCGCAGACGGTGAAGATGAAATCCATTTCCGGCGCGCCGGCTACGGAGAACTCATCCCACGACTTCGAACGAAAACCCTCGGCCGGATATTCGAGAGCCTCCAGCACCTTCAGCGCCATCGGATTGACCGCGCCCTTGGGCTGGCTGCCCGCCGAATATGAATTGAAACGCCCAGCGCCTTCCTTGCGCAGAATGCTCTCCGCGAGGATCGAGCGGGCCGAATTGCCCGTGCACAGAAACAGCACGTTGTAGACGCGGTCAGTCATCAGTTGTCTCCGATATGGAACATGGTCGAAGGAGAGGCAGGCGGCGCATCAGCAAGGCAGCGCTGGATGGGCACAGCGACGACGCCTGTCTCGTGGCCAGGATTTTCGACGGAGCCGTGTCTCGCCCGACGCGCTCGAAGCCGGCGGCTTCGAAGAAGGGCGCGGCCGAGGTGGTCAACAGATAGACTTCGGAAATTCCCAGGTCCTCGGCTTTCCGAAGCAACTGCTCCGTGATGTGTTTTCCTGCGCCTTGGCCACGTGCCGGGGGCAGCACGACGATGGAGCGCAGAAGGGCATGGTCTCCAACGACCTCCAGGCCACCGAAGCCGACGGTCATGCCGTTGTCCTGAAGCCGGAAAAAGAGCCTGCCGTCTTCGGCGAGGTCGTCAGCAGGCAGGTGCTCCGCGGCAAGTGCGGCGACGAATTCGGCATCGCCGGGTTCGATCTGCTGGATTGTCGAATTCATTGCAGCGTGTCCGAATGTCAGCAGCAGGCAGGCGCGAGTGCCGGCTGGCAGATGGCCGGGTTGCCGGCGCAGCAGTCCTCCATCAGAAACCGGATCAGGCCGCTCAGCGCCTGGTAATCGGCCGAGTAGACGATGGAACGCGCGTCGCGGCGGGCGGTGACCAGCCCGCCACGCTCCAGCTCCTTGAGGTGGAACGACACATTCGATGCCGTAACCCCTGCGGCCTCGGCAATGATGCCTGCGGCCATGCCGTCCGGCCCGGCCTTGACCAAGAGCCGGACGATCTTCAGCCGCGTTTCCTGGGACATCGCCCCGAAGGCGATCAGCGCTTGACGTTCATCCATATTTCAACAATCCTAGAAATGTCAAAATGAGGAATAACCGAGATGCCCACCCCTGACAACCACGATCTTGCCGGCTCGACCGATTTCGCAGATGACGGCATTTCGATCGGTGCGCTGTTGTCCGTCCTCGCCGGGCACAAGGACAAGCCATTGCTGTTCAGCTATGGCGGCCGCACGGTGAAGCCGGGCTATCATGTCACCGAAGTCAAGGCGGGAGCCTTTGCAGCACTTGATTGCGGCGCAAACCCCGAGGCCTGGACCGAGCTCTTCATCCAGCTCTGGGATGTCGACGAGGATGAGCGTACCCACATGCCGGCCGGCAAGTTCTCTGCCATCATCCGCAAGGTCAGCGAACATGTGGCTCTCGACCCCGTGGCCAGGCTGACCTTCGAGGTCAGCGACGGCATCGCTGCGATGCAGCTCCACAAGGCATCCGCGCCGGTGATCCGGGGCGGCGAGGTCCATGTCGCGCTGTCTCCCCGGGCGGCGAGTTGCAAGCCGCGCGACCGCTGGCTTGTCGAGCAGGCCAAGGCCAGCTGCTGCGGCCCCGCCAAAGGCGATGCCCAGCCCTGCTGCAGCTAGGGCGTAAAACCCCCACAGCTTGATGGCTGCTCCGGCAGGTGGTAGCAATTCCGGGTCCCTGCATGATGGGTTGGAGACGGATGGTCAGGCCTTCCAGAAGACCCGGTTACGACAATTGCGACGCAGAGAGCTGCGCCGGGCGCTAGCCCGGTCGCCATTTCTGCCGCTTTTTCCGTAACCGCTTCTGGAGTCCAAAGAGATGCGCCATTCGTTGCGCTTTCCTCCTGCTGTCCTGTTGGTAACTGCATGCGCCCTGTGGGGAGCTGCGACCGTCCTGAACAAGGCGCTGCTTGCGTCGATCAACCCGGTGACGCTGCTGGTCGTCCAGCTGGCGCCGAGCGCCCTGTTCCTGTGGGCTGCGGTTCTGATCACAGCCTGTCCGGCCCCGGCGAAGTCATACTGGCTTCCGCTGGTCGCGCTCGGCGTGCTCAACCCGGGCATTTCCTACACGCTCAACCTGATGGGGCTTGCAAGTGTATCGGCAAGCGTCTCGACGCTGCTGTGGGCGGCCGAACCGCTGATGATACTGGGCCTGGCGGCACTGGTCCTCGGCGAAAAAATCACCTGGCGGCTGTTGCTGGTGATGCTGCTCGGTGGTCTCGGGGTGGCTTTGGTGGCCCATGTCCATGGCGGGCTCGGTGACGCCATTGCGCCCCAGGGCATGGTCCTGCTGCTGGGCGCGGTGCTTTGCTGTGCGTTCTACACCGTGTTCTCGCGACAGCTGGTCGAAAGCGTCGACCCTGTCTTCACCGTCGCGCTGCAGCAGACGGCGGGACTTGCCTGGGCGGTGGCCTTGCTGCTCGTCGGCACGCCATTCGGCTCGGTCGACGATATCAGGGCCATTCCCCCTGCTACTCTCGTTGCGGCGGCAATTTCCGGCCTGCTTTATTACGCCGCCGCCTATTGGCTTTACATCGCCGCGCTGCGCTGGGTTCCGGCGGCCGTTGCCGGCAGTTACTTCAACGTCATCCCGATATTCGGCGTTGGGCTTGCCTACCTCTTCCTCGGCGAGACGCTGACGCCTGTTCAGTGGCTGGGGGCGGGGGCAATCCTGGCATCGACCTACGCGCTGGTTCGGCTCACCAATGGTATGGGGTCCGGGCGATCGGCGGAATGAGGTCTGTTTGACTGCCGGTACGACGGCCCCGGCAGTTCACGCCGATGCCTCTGCCGCATCGCCGGAGGCGTCGTCGCCGCTGCCAGGGCGGCGGCGCTGTTCGGCCTGCCCGCTGGCGCCTCGCCGGGGCGCGGCGACGGTTGCCCTGTGCGGCCTAAGCTCAGACCTTGCCGTCTTTTTGCGCCTTTTCGAGCTTTTCGTGGGTCTTCTCGAACAGCGTCTTTTCGACAGGCTCCGGCCGGAACTGCTTGTCCATCTCCTTGACCTGTTCCATCGCCTTCTGGTGCGCTTCGGCTGCACCGACGATCTTTCCTTCGTTGGGCATGGTTATTCCTCCTCTTCTCCGGTTGATGACATCGACGCGTCTAGCGAACGCCCCAATTCGTGATGGCAAAATCCACGATCATCCATCCCATGGTCAAAACCAGCGCAGCGCCCAAAGCCGCATCGACATAGTCGCCATATTTGCCGGGCAGGATTTCATCGAGAAAAACGGCAACGAAAAAGCCGAGCACAGCCCCGACCGCGCCCAGGGCAGCAGCTCCGCCTTGCCCCCAAAGAACATGTCCGGTCACGACCAGCAGTACGAAAATCAGTATTCCAACGGCGCCGGCAGCGTGGTTCATTTTTTTGACCCGCGATCTCTATCCAATACGACACGAAATCTCGATTGCTGCAAGTTGTCGACAGTGTTGAGTGCGGCTAAGCTTTGCCACATGCTTTCTCATTTCAGATTCGCCTCGAGCCTCGTCTTTGCGCTAGCCGTTCTCGCCTCCAGCGCAGCACACGCCACGGGCGCTTGCCCTCCCGTCAGCCAGGCGTCCGAACGCGGCAAGCTGCAACAGCTGCTTGCATCCAGGTGGAGAGCGAGCGGACCTTCCTGCTGGCTGGTGCCGAACAGCGGCTCGAGCAGGTCCCATCGAGCGCCCTCAACGCCGATGGCGCGTTGTGCGGCATCCCGGTCGTTCGTGCCTATGTGCTCGGCTGCATGAACGCCACTCTTGGCGAGCCTTTGCCCGCGATGCCGGCGGGCAAGGCCTCAGGCAAGGCGCTGTGGGGCCGGGCCGGGCTGTCGGCCCGCGGTGCCGTGTTCATCGGCATGTTCGAAGCCTGCCGCGGCGGCGCCGCGGAGGCGTTTCTGTCGCGGTGACCTGATCCGTCGGGGTGCCCGGATCTGCCCAGGTGCCAAGATCTGCCCGGCAGCCATGCGCACAGGGCGAGCAACAAGCAGGATTTCCGCATGAGCCTCTTTGTCATCACCGGTGCGATGGCCGCCGGCAAGACCACCGTCGCCAAGGCGCTGGCGCAACGTTTTCCGCGCTCGGCCGTCGTCGGCGGCGATGTCTTCCGTCGCATGATCGTCAACGGTGCGGCAGTCATGGGGCCAAGTCTCGATGCCGAAGCGCGCGCGCAACTGACGCTGCGCCAGGTGATCGCCACCGATGCCGTGCGTCGTTACCGCGACGCCGGCTTCACCGTTGTCTATCAGGACATTCTGATCGGGCAGGATCTTGTCGCCGCCGTCGAGCGCCTGGCCGACCTTGATCCGCGCGTCGTGGTGTTGGCGCCTTCGGCCGAAGTGCTGGCGCAACGCGACAGGGACCGGGCGAAAACCGGCTATTCCGACCATTTTCCGCCCGCAATCCTCGCCGAGGCCCTGGCCCGCGAGACGCAGCACCTCGGCCGGTGGATCGATTCATCCGCCATGGATGTCGAACAGGTGGTCGACGCCATTCTCGACGACTGACGCTTCAGGTGGCCGCACCAGCGAGGGCGCAAGCACTTGTCCTGTCGCCTGTGCGGAGGTCGATCTTGCGGGGCTGATGAGGCCATTGCCGCTCCGACCTGAAAACGACGTCGCCGTTCGATGGCAACGTTGCCGAATACCGCCCGCCGGTCTCGCCCGCTACGTCCACATCGAGCGCATCTTGCCCTTGATGTCGACCGAAACCTGCGGCCGCGCCGCCTTGTCTTTCCGGAACGACTGGCTGGTCCAGGCGGTCGCCTCGAAATGGCCGAGCAGATGCTGCGCAATGAAGCGGCTGCGCGAGGCATAGACATGCCTGTCGCCGCGCGCCGCCTGGCCGGAGGTGAAGAAACGCTGCGGCGTGATCAGGTGCAGCGAATCCTTGGCCCTGGTCATGGCGACATAAAGCAGGCGGCGTTCTTCCTCGAGCTCCTTGCGTTCGCCGGCGCTGAGGTCGATCGGCATGCAGCCGTCGACCGCGTTCAAGACGAACACCTTGGTCCACTCCTGGCCCTTGGCCGAATGGATCGTCGACAGGATGAGAAAATCCTCGTCGAGATGCGGCGGTCCGGCCTCGTCGCTGGTTGCCGAGGGCGGGTCGAGCGTCAGCTCGGTAAGGAAACGCTCGCGGCTGGGATAACCGGAGGCGATCTGTTCGAGTTGCAGCAGGTCGGCCCGCCGTGTCGTCGCATCCTCGTGCTTGCGCTCGAGATGCGGCTCGTACCAGAGCCGCGCCCGCTCCATCTCGGCCGGCCAGCCGGGGCCGCGCCGGAGGTCTGAAAACAGCGCGACAAAACCGGGCCAGTCGCTTGCCGCCCGGGCCGGCGGGGAAAAGCGCGCCAGCCCCATTTCGAGGTCGAGCGACTGCTCCATGCTGTCGATGGCATTCGACGCCGCGGACGGGCCGATGCCCGGCATCAGCTGCATCACCCGGAAACCGGCGATGCGGTCGCGCGGGTTCTGGGCAAACCGCAGGACAGCCAGCACGTCCTTGACATGGGCGGCATCGAGAAACTTCAGCCCGCCGAACTTGACGAAGGGGATGTTGCGCCTGGTGAGCTCGACCTCGAGCGGCCCCGAATGATGCGCTGCCCGAAACAGCACCGCCTGTTCCTTCAGAAGCGTGCCGGTCTCGCGCTCCTTCAAGACCTCGTCGCAGACATAGCCGGCCTGTTCGGCTTCGTCTGCAACCGTCACGATGCGGGGCTTTTCCAGCGACCTGCGTTCGGTCCACAGGTTCTTGGTGAAACGCTCCTCGGCCTCGCCGATGACGGCATTGGCGGCGTTCAATATGGCGTCGGTCGAGCGATAATTCTGGTCGAGCGTCACCACCTGGGCGGGTTCGGCAAACAGGCCGGGGAAATCGAGGATGTTGCGCACTTCGGCGGCGCGGAACGAATAGATCGACTGGGCGTCGTCGCCGACCACCGTCAGGCCGCGGCCGTCGGGCTTGATCGCCGTCAGGATCGCCGCCTGCAGCCGGTTGGTGTCCTGGTATTCGTCGACCAGGATATGGTCGAAACGCTGGGAAAGATGGGCGGCGATGCCAGGCTCGGCCGCCATCTGCGACCAGTAGAGCAGGAGGTCGTCGTAATCGAGGATGTTCTGCGCCTGCTTGGCCTCGACATAGGCCTTAAACAGCGCCTTCAGCTCGTCGCTCCAGCCGACACACCAGGGAAAGGCGTGGCCGAGCACCGCCTCGAGCCTGTCCTGGGAATTGACGACGCGGGAATAGATCGCAAGGCAGGTCGCCTTGGTGGGAAAGCGCTTCTCCGTCTCGGAAAAGCCGAGCTGGTGGCGAACCAGGTTCATCAGGTCGGCCGAGTCTTCCCGGTCGTGGATGGTGAAGGCGGGTTCGAGCCCGATGTCGAGCGCATAGTCGCGCAGCAACCTCGCGCCGACGGAATGGAAGGTGCCGGCCCAGCTCAGCCCTTCCATCAGGCTCGCCGCGCGCTCCTGCAAAACGTCGGCGGCGATGCGCTCGACGCGCCTGCTCATCTCGGCCGCCGCACGGCGCGAAAATGTCATCAACAGGATGCGCCGGGGGTCGGCGCCGCGAACGATGAGATGGGCAACCCGGTGGGCGAGCGTGTTGGTCTTGCCCGAGCCGGCGCCGGCAATGATCAGCAAGGGGCCCGACACCGCGCCGTCGCCATGCAAGACGGCAGCGCGCTGGCCCGGGTTCAGGCGGGCGAGATAACCAGGCTCTGCTGCCGAATCACGGATGGCGATGTTCATTCAGGCATGAAGCATCGTTTCCGTTTCGTTCGCAACGGTCGATCCGGCGGGGGCGGGCCTCGCTGGCCATTGCCCTAACGTTAGCATTTTGTGAATTGACGCCTGGAGGTATTTGTTCCTATTTTGTTCTCATGCCGATGTTATCCGAATTTCCCTCCGACAAGATCATCGTCTGCTGCGACAAATGCGGGATGCGCAAGCAGTTCGACCGCGACGCCATGCTGCGGGCCGGCGGCGACCGCACGCTGGCGCTTCTGCTGGACGCGATCGTCGCGCGCATCGGCTGCACGCGGACCAACACGTTCAACATCTATGACCGCTGCGGCGCCAAATATGAGGAACTTGTGCGGCTGCTGGGGATGTCGACGTCGCATCGCGCGCCGGACCGATGAGCGTCGTGGATGAGCTGCGTATCGGCGATCAGGGGCGCGCGCCAGGCGATGGTGAGGGCGCCGGCCTGGTCGCATCGCGGTCGCGTGGCAGTCCGGTCAGGCAGGAGCAAACATGTCGCGCAGGCATGACAGAAACGACAGACTGACCGAGAGCGAGATCGAGGCGATTGTCCTGGCGGCGATCCCTTTGCGTATGGCGATCCAGAAGTGCTTCATCAGCCTGAAGCCATTCAACGAGACCTATTCGCTGCTGCATCACCACGTCGCCGGTCTGGACGCCGTTCTGGAGAGAATTACCGGCCGAAGCATCGATTACCGCAGTCGAGATCTCGGCCTGTTGCCGCGCCGCGATGGCTAGCACATAGCTCGCCGCCATCGCTCTCACCGGCATCGCCCTCCACCGGCATCGCCCTCACCGGCATTGCTTGAGCAACGCGCCGGCATTCGGCCGGCCCGCGCTTTTCGCGTCATCGATGGCTGGCAACCGGGGCAACCGCTGCGGTTGTTTCCCTTTCAATGACAAGATGGCCAAGCAAAAGTGCTTGAATTTCTCGTGTCCCGGCGTGATCCTGAAGATTGTTGGGAGAGGGGAGAAGTCATGGATACGTCTGACGAAAGTCCTGAGGTCCTGGAAGCCTCGGGCGTTGTGCTTCCAGTTGCCGCCACTGCATTTGCAGACACCGTGCGATATTTGGTCGACAACAATCTGCTGGCGGATTTTGAAGCCCATCTCGGGAAAATCGGCCTGACGGACATATGGATCGACATCGCCACCGCCAATGCGCTCAAGCATTTCCTCTATGACAGCAAGAAGAAGGATGCTGCCGCCCGCAACATCATGCGATGCCAATGCAAAAGCTGGAAAGGCCCGAAATTCCCCGAGAAGGAGAAGTAGGAGGGCCGTGACAGGTCGTCTATGCCGGGCGACCTTCCGGTGGTGAAACCATAGATGTGGAAGGGGCTGGCGGGCGTATTGTCGCCAATGTTGCCACGCCGCGGAGCCGGGCGCGTCATGCCGCCTGCCGCATCTCGCCGCTCGACGCCCGATGAGTTGGCTGCGGTCAGCATGGCGTCGGCTTCACCCGATTTCTCCAGTCAAAACCGATCTTGAAACCGGAAATCTGCCGACACATATCGAGCGCGGGTCGTTGCCGCTGTCGGTATCGGCCTGTCCAAAAATGCAAACTTTCGTTCGACTTGGAGGATCTGATGAGCGATCGGATGTTCGACAGCCCTGTTTTCGTAAAGTCCGGAAACAGCCTTATCGAGGAAATAGCCTGTCTCGAGGACGCCCTCGAATTTCTCTATGAATGGCCAAAGAACCGACGCGGCACGATTTACGAGACGGCGCTGCGCGCCTGTCAACGCGCATTTGACAGCAACTATCCGCTCCGCGCCGCGCGACAGGCATTCTGCGGTTTCGCCAGATCGGCCAATATTCTCGAAGAGGTCAGCATCCCGCTGCCATGGATGACAGGGGGAAAGGCTGGCGCAAGCGGTCTCGGTGCCTAGGCGGAGGATCGCGCCATGCTTGCACAATCTTTCGAAAGGCCCATCCGTGTCTGGGTCGGACTTGGCTTCCCGCGCCAACTCAACACCGTCGTCGATGCCTTTCAGTTTGCGATGGAGTGGTGCGGAAACAGCCCCGAGCAGCGAGCGGCAATCAGGGCGTGCAAAGCTGCATTGTCTGGAGACGTCGACGCTGAGACAGCCAGGGGTGTCTTCGCCGCCTTTGCGCGCAAGAAAGACATCCTGGTCGAGGACGGCGATATGCCGCCGGAAATTGCCGGGCCTCGATCGGCCCACGCCTGATTGATCGGAGATCGGAGAGGGCGGCAGCCGGCTGGCGCCCTCTCCAGTCTATGCGGACGTGACGAATGACAAAGCCACCTATGATGAAATCGCCCGAAAATCACCCGACTGCCCTGGCTTACGATGCCGAATGCCAGGGCGCCCTGGCAGAACATGTCGACAAGCTTCTGGACCATGCCGAGGCCGCCGGCTGGGACCGCACCAAAGCGGCGGCGGCCATGATGTATCTCAGTGCCAAACGTCTGAAGGCGAGGGCCGATGGGGCTTGATCTCGTCCATCGGCCATCGTGACAAATGAGAGGCCGGCGATGGCCTGGCGGCGGGATGGGCGAGAGCTCAGGAGACACCTGCAGCCAGCAGCAATGAAACAACTGCGGTAGCTTCCGGACCACCGGAGCGGCAGACGCGATTTGACCTGCCACGCCTCGGTGCAACCGGCTTCGGCGCCTTCACGGCAAGCGCCAGACTTGCTCTGGGCGATGACGGAATTCCGATGATCGGCGCGACTGACCAGAATTGACCGCACCGGCCTCCCACAGATTGCTGCCAAAGCCAGTCACCCCGCCGCTTGACGGGTGCCCTTTGCTAGGGAAGGCAAGGCCTGGCGTCGACGCCGGCGACTGGCGCGCTTCGCCAAGCCCTCCGGCCTGCGCGACGCGCCGCGCGCAGCGACAAGGCCATCATGCGCCACCCGCCGGTGCAACTACGCTGCCTTAGGTGCCAGGGCGGCCAAGAGGTCGAAGGGAAACTACTCCCCGCGTTGAGCCAGCTGTTGCGAGTCCGAAAAGACGGGCGGCCTTCGGACGGTCTGGGTGAAACCCGTCGCAGTGAATTGGATGGCTCCGACATCGAGCTCGATCTGGTAGTCCCAGAGGATGAACTTTCCATTCGGCGACAATCGGCTGTTCTGGCGGTTGATGTCCTGGATCGAGGTGTCGCCCAGCGTTTGCCAATCCAGCGACAGCTTCAGGTTCGTCACATCGTGGAATTCCAGCGTGCAAGGGGCGACATCCCATCCCCGCACCGCATCGTCCTGCCAATGCCATTCGAAAATGTAGTCGATGTCGAAGCCTATGGTGCAGTTCGCCTGGGGAAAGCTCATCGAATAGAGAACGGCGTCGTGCCACCCCATCTCGGCAAAATCCGCGTCCGTCCATATCTCGCAGCCGTTGATTGTCTGACGGTCGTTCATTGCGCGCGCGCCCCAGGAGTTCAAAGAGATACTTCGTGGCTTTCATAGCAGCTTCGCCACAGGGTGCCGCAAGCGCCGGCCACCGGATCGATTTGTCCGCCATGTGGAGCAGGTGATGGATGCCCTCCTCGAGGCATGACGCCCCAGGCGGAAGCCCAGGCGCCAAGCGAACTGTTCCACCCTGACCTGAAACGGGGTGCCCATCCGGTTGGCATGGCGCGACGCCATGATCTCCCGCGTCGGCAGGACATTCGCTGCTGTCGGTCCAGCTAGCGGCCGCTATACGCTCGCGTGAAGGCACGCGCCGACCTATTGCCGCCGCCAGGCATGGTTGCTTTCCTGCTTCGGCTTTGATTGTTTTTCAAAGGCTCGTCGCGAAACGGGATCAGATGAAAGGTCCTGGGAATCTCATGCCTGAAATACAACTTCGTGAACTGACCGAAAGCGAGTTTCTCGACTGCAGCCGTGGCTCGATGAGCGACGTGACGTCCGCGCAGCAGCCAGTTGCCGACGTCTGGCCCTATGTCGACCTGCTCGACCCCAGAAGTCTCGGGGTGCTTGCCATCAGGGATGTGGATTATGTGTATCGGGATGCCTCTCAGCGTTACGATCACGTGGTGATCGCAACCGACACAGCCGACGTATTCCTGGTGGTCATCGTTGACCGCCGGGCAAGACGGGTTTTCGGCCACCGACTGCTCGACCTGATATTTGAATACGGCCTTGCGTCCAGGCACTGATGGCGGCGCGCATCGCCCCAAGCCTGAGCTCCAGAGGCGTCGATCCCTGGGCTCGGGTCCTCTTGGCACGTAGAGCCACGCTTGATTAGCATTGATCGTTTTCAGATAGAGCAACCCAATGCCCCGAGGCCTGTATATTCAAGATGCCGATCGGCAGAGGGGTTAGCGAGAGTGATCCGACAGACTAGGCTGTCCGCCGACCTGCTCTTTTTGAATCAGCTTGTCACAGCAATACTCACTTGCCGAAAGTCATTTTTGGTGCTGCATTCGACTGAGCGCAATTTTTCGACCTTGGGGGCCCATCGATGAAGCGCATTGTCCTTGCTGCACTGTTCGCGTGCATTTCGTTTGTCGCGTCTGCTGACGAAATCTGCCTGCTCTACTGTCCGACAGAAGTGGCCGAGGCTCAGTGTCGGCTCTCCTGGGGCAACGATGGAACGTGCTCATGCACGTGCAAAACGAACGTTGATACATCGAAGATACCTGCCACGTCCTCCACGGACGGGCGGTTGTCGCTCAGGCTGCGTGAGGCGGACGGCAATCGTCTGGTGTTGGCACCGGCGGCTCCGGCTCCATCGAATGATCTGTTGTCGACAGACCAAATTCAGGGAGCTGTATGGGATGTGGTTGGGCAGTGCATGGCTGGCCGCGGCTGCTAGAACTAGGTCTGGGCCGATGTCATCGTCGCGGCGGAAAAGGGCAAGCCTGGACGGCGCGCCGGAGCAACCGCTGGTGACTTAGCCGAGCTAATATTCCTTGGGTTGCTGTCGAATATTGGGAGGGGAATGTGGCGCTTAATCAAGACCGCGGAACAGTTACAGGCCTTCGCAGCAGCGGGGCTGACAGTATTCAACTACGGATCACCTACCCGGACGGTTCCCAAAAATGGAGCCGCGATTTTGCATTGTCCGAGGTGTCGATGATTGACTGGTCAGACGAGGAAAATACTCCTGCGGGCGAAGATTGGACACGAAACCCTGCGTTTCTCGTGACAGATGTCGACGGTGGGCAGAGCAGGCATTGTCCCAAACACAAGCCTGAGCCCTGCTAAAGGCGCGAGCAGGGGAAGCGTCTGTCATAAATTCGACGGCTGCCGCCCTAATCGCAGCCTTGGTATTCGCCTTCACGATCAGTAGCGAGCGGCCTCTGATCCGGATGGCAGGGCCTGGCATCGGCGCGCCCGACATCGGCGAAGATACCGTTTCCGCGTTGCCATGATTTGCCGGCCCGGATTACCTTGCCGTTTCCAGGAGGGGGCTCATGGTTGCTGATATTTCAAGTGTGACGGCCGAGCAGACAAGGCTCGACCGGATGCTGACGCGCGGCATCGTCTTTTCGGTTATCCGGCTCGCCGGTTTCGGGTCCTGTTTCGCGCCGTACCAGGGCATGCGCGCCCTCCGCATGATCAAGGCGAATCCGAGGCTCCAGGAACATGGCCGCGCCATGTGGTGCATCATTGTTGGCGGGCTTGGCGCTCTCGCCTTGCTGACTGTCGTCGGCATAGGCCTTTTCAATGCGGCGATGCGGCCCTGAGCAGTGAGCCGAGCGCGGTCTTTCTGCTGCCTTGCCGCGCGCCGGAACAGGGTCCATCAAGCGCCATCCGCATAGCCGAAATCCATCAGGCGGCCTGGCGCGCCAGGATCCGGTCGGCGAAGCGGCGGAAGAAGCGGAGGTGAAGGCGCATCGCCTTGGCCTTGCGGAGCGCTGCTGCGTGGTTGTGCCGGCGCCATGTCGGCATGGCGCGGCAGCGGAGGATGAAGGCCTTGATGTCTTCGAGCGCCTCCTCGACCGTCTCGGCCGGATGGATCAGCGCCTGACACAGCCCGGGATCCCGGACGAGGGCGTCGGTGAACCCCTTGCGGGCAAAATGCGCCGCCCGCGCCTCGGCGATGCCGGAGCGGCGGATGGTTTCGAAGGCGGCGAGCATGGCAGGGCTCTGGCCGGCATAACCGCATTGTTCGGCAAAGGCTTTGCTGGCGTTCATCGCTTGCTCCATCCCAAAGACGATGGAGGAAGTTTCCGTTATGGAAATAGTCTTGTCAATCGTTGATTTCCAAAATGGAAATCAACGTGGAGATCAGCAGCGGCGGATGCCGCGAATCGGCTTATGGAAAGGCCAGGGCAGGGGCGCCTGGCTAGTTGACGGCAATGCCATAGGCAATCTCGGCGCGCAGCCGCCGCCCGCCCGGCGCTTCAACCGCCAGTATACCGCGTAGGAACAGTTTCATCACCTTGCACAAATTTTCGTCCCTGGGGTCGAGGGCGGTGAGCGATCTGATATCATCCGTCGTTGCGCCCTGGGCGGTCATGGTCTTGTAAAGCTCTTCCCAATCGGCGTCCGTGGACGCTTCGGTCGGCTGCGGGTTTTCCCGCGCCGCACCGATCGCCTGGAACACATCGGCGGCAATGGCATCGAAAGCCAGGAGATAGTGCTGGTTCGGTCTGCCCAGGGCTGCGCCGCCACTGACGACAAAGCTGGCGCAGGTCGCCGCGTTCTCCCTGGCATCGACAAGTTCGAGCAGGTCGAGCTGCGACTTGATGGCAGGATAGAGGCTGTCATCAGGCGCCCGATAGATCGATTGCGCGTGCCTGCGGCGAACGGCCACGACCGCCTGCAGGGTCTCGTCTCTGGCCTCGGCGGCTGTCGCGCTCCTCGCCGCGATCGCCTCCATCTCGCTTTTCAGCGCGACATACGCATCCGGCAGCTCCTGCTTGATCGTGTCGTACATGCGGTAGCCCTGGCTTCGAAGGTCGGAGAACACATCTTCCGCGGAGGGGCGGCCAGCCGGTTGTTTCAGGAAATAGTCGCCTGATACAGCGTCGAAACCGCCCGACAGGACCTCGACCAGAAGCAAGGATCCCAAAGCAGCAACAGCAACGGTGACGGTCTTCCACCAGGACATTGACAGCTCAGCCCCCCAAATCGACCAGCCTGATCCAATCACCTTTCGCCTGAAGTCACAATCGGGGAAAAGGGGAATATTTTCCTCTGATGTTCTTGACTCTACATCAAGGAAAATGTTCCTATCCGCAGAAAAAGGGAGCCGGGATGGCGATCAGACATCAGATCAAGGCGCGCTACCGATCCCGCAATGACGAGATCGTCGCCGGGCTGCGCGATGCCGCGCACGCCACAGCCCCGCTTGATCCGATGATGGTGGTCAAACGCAAGGCAGCCGAGATCTCTACCGCGATGGCTCTTTTGCACGGCGGCGACTGGCGGGTGCAGATCGATCACCGGGAAGGGCTTGTGCTGATCGTTCGCCGTCGTCATCGAGGAAACCCTTGACCACGGCAATCGCCTTGCCGAGGTCGTCCTTGTCGACACCGAAGGCCAGCAGGGCAGCGCGCAGCTTGCTCTCCGGCGAGGTCACGGCAGCAGCCGAGGGATCGCGGTAAAGCTCGATCGGGCTCGCAAGTTCGAGCGCTGCCGCAAACTGCGCCAGCCAGACGCCGTCGATGTTTTCAGGCCTGGCGAGCTTCTTGCTGATGGTGCCGCCGGCGACCTTCATGCGCTCGGCCAGCCGCTTCCTGTCCAGGCCAGGAACGGTCGCCATCCATTCTTCGATATAGAGCCGCGGCGCCTCGAAATCTGTCATGGCCAAAATGTAGCTTTCCAGAACGGAAAGCGCAAAATTTCCAAATTGGAAATAATTGCTTGACGAATGATTTCCGTTATGGAAATCATTCGCCCATGTTCACATCCTGCAAAGACCGGCGCCGCGCGGCGCTGAAATCGGCCGGCCGCGCAGCGCCGTCGCGCCGCCTGTGCCGCCCTCGGCACGTTGTCCGCCCCGCGGGCGGCTTCGAGCTCGACACGCCGGCCGGCACCGCACGACAGGCGGGGACCATCCGATGATCCGGCTCGAGCTGGACATCACCAGGGGCAGGGGCCGTGTGCCGTCAGCGCGCGACCGGCGCGCCGACCTCGAGGCCGCCCTGTCAGGCCAGCGGCCGCGCCGGCTCAAGGGGCCGGTCGCCGTCTATGTCCGCCTCGCCGCATCTGGCGCCCGCGCTGAGGCCGGCTGCGGCGACGCCGCCGATTACGGCCGGTGCATTCTCGATACGCTGACCGCGCATGGCCTGATCGACGGCCTGGTTCGCCGGCTGACGGTTGAATGGGTTGCAGGCGACAAACGGGCTGAAGACGGCCCGCGCTGCGTCGTGCTGATCCAGCCGGAGGTGGCCGCATGAGCGACATGCCCTGGGTTCGTTTTTTTGCCTCGGACTGGCTCGCCGGCACACGCGGCATGGGTGCCGCTGAAACCGGCATCTACATCACGCTGGTGGCCTCGATGTATGAGCGCGGCGCGCCCGTGCCGGAAGACCATCTCCGCCTCGCCAGATTGTGCGGCGCCTCGAGCGCTGCCTTCAAGGCAGCACTCGAAAGCCTGGTCAGTGACGGCAAGATCCGCCGCATCGACGGCGGGCTGTGGAACGGGCGTGTCGCCAGGGAATGCGCCATCCGTTCGGAAAAGTCGCTGGCCGGCAAACAGGCGGCCCAGGCGCGCTGGCGGAAAGCCGAGCACAATCAAGGGGCCTCGGATGCCGATGCAGTGCTGCCGCACAGCGTTGGCACTGCCAGCCAGAAGCCAGAGACCAGACCCAGAGAAACCGAAGTTTCTTGCAGAAAGCGCGGCAGCCGGCTGCCCCAGAGCTTCATCCCTGATTTCGACGACGCGGCCAAAGCTGGGCTTTCGCCTGGGGAGGCGGCACGCGAGGCGGAGAAATTCCGCGACTACTGGATTTCGCAGGCCGGGCAGAGGGGCGTCAAGCTCGACTGGCCGGCGACCTGGCGCAACTGGTGCCGCAATGCCGCCGAGCGCCGCCCGCGCCCCACAGCACCACCCCAGCGCAAACGCAACTTCGTCGACGTGGCAATGGAACGACTAGGAGCTTCCCATGGACCAGAGAGCCTATTTGGCGCTCACCGCAATGTTGAATTCTTTCCCCCAGACGGCGGGCAATGCCGACCTGACGATGCAGACCTATGAGGCGGTGCTTGCCGATGTCGCGCCGCAGGCGGTGATCGAGGCGGCACAACGTTTCACCACGGGCGCCGTCGACGGCCAGAACCGGACGTTTGCGCCATCGGTGGCCGAATTCGTCCAGGAGGCGCGCCGCATCGCCGGCATCCTGCCGCATCGCGGCCGCAAGGCCCTGCCTGTGCCGTCAAGGGCGCTGCGGCGTGAACCCCGGCCGGACGAACGCGCCCGCATGTGCCTCAAGCTGCCCTTGCTGCAGGCCGCCATCCGCAACGGCCGCGCCGACCTTTTGGCCGAGGCCGAGCGCAACGGGCTCGAGCAGCTGGTGGCTTTGGCCGAGCGCTGGCAGGTGCCGGTGTCGGAAACGATCTTGTCGCAGCTGAAGAGGGCACAATGAAACACCAGCAAGCCGAGCCCATGACATCCCGACCCATGGCATCCCGACCCATGGCCTGGGACCTCGATCTCGCCGGCCGGATGCGTGGATCCGGCATGAAGTTCAACCAGATCGCCACAATCTTCGGCCTTTCGCCCGACACTGTGCATTGCCGGCTCGACCCGGACTATCGGCGCAAGCGCGCCGACGCCAAGCTTATGCGCTGTCAACCGGTGGCCCCCGGCTTTCGCCGCCAGGACGACAGGGTAACCCGGGCCGAATTTGCCGCGCGCCTGGCCGAGCTGCCGGACGACGACCGCGGCCTCACCGCGCGTGTGCTCGGCGATCCGGTCTTTGCCCGCTCCGCCGCCGCCAAGGCAGCACTACGGCCGGCCGCAAGCACCAACATCACCCTGCCGCGCCTCTCGTTCCTCGGAGACAAGGTCTGCGGAGAGAAGACCCCAGGAGACAAGATGCCCCGAGACGACATCCCCCGAGACAATATGGCAGGAGGCCGGCGATGAACCATTTCCATGCCAAGGCCGAATGGATCGACGGCGCCTGGCGCGCGCTCGTCCGCTACAGCCACAAGGCCGACTACTGGCCGGTCATGTCGGGCGCGCGGCCGGCGGGCTACCCCTCGCGCGAAAAAGCGCTGATCGCCGCCTACCAGGCCCAGGAAAAACACCTCAACGGCACCATCCGCGGCTTTCGCGACAAGGTTTCCGCTGCCCGGGCCGAGGCCGAGCGGCTGTTTCGGCCCGGCCGCAAGCCTGTCGTCGTCGAACGCGCCCGGGCGAGACCACTATGAGCCGGGCCAGGCCGAACAACATGAGCAAGGCGGGCGCCAGCCAGGCGGGCGAGACCACTATGCGCAAGGCCAATATGAGCAAGGCAGGCGAGGCAGGCATGGGCAAGGCGGGCAAAAGCATTTCGGGCACGGGCAGGGCGAAAAAACAGCCGAAACCGCCAAGCCCTGTGGTGACTGTCGAGGTCGAAAACCCCGACTGGCGGCCGGCGCGTGACGGCGAAAAGGCGTTTCCGCGCATCATCGCGGCGCAGAAGAACATCAGGGAAAGTGCCGTCGAAACCTTGTTTGCCCGCGGCTTCCTGGCGCGCGCGCAAAAGCAGGCGGCCGACCGCTTCCGTGCTTGTTGGGAAAAGGCCGGCGGCACGGTGCGCAGCCTCGACCATGCGCTGGACCGCGTCGACGGCGGCCGCGGCGACCCGCTCGCCGCCCGCATCGTCGCCGCCCACGAACTCGACCGCTGCCGCCGCCTCGTCGGCCAACGCGGCTACCAGGTGCTGCAGCTCGTCTGCGCCGAGGGCCGGGCGCTGGCCGAAATCACCCCGCACAAACGCGAGCGCCTGACCATGGCGGACAATTTGCGCGCCGACCTGGATGATCTGCAGCGATGTGGGGATCCAGACGGCGCGGAGGCGGGTGGGTGGGTGAAGGGGGGGCAGCGGTCGGTCAGGTTCGTAGTCGATCTAACCGCCTGCTCAGCAGTTTGCGCTGTTACAAGAAGATAATTCCTTTAAAGGAATATTGAGCTAAGCTGATTCGAAAACGATGGTGGAATGATGCCGCATGAAACTGAAGTCATCGATGCCGTCAGGGTAGGAAATGGTGACGCGGGACGCGTTGTAGGCCAATCTCTCAGGGCGTTGAGGCAGGCTGCGGGCTTTACCCAACTCGAGATGGCGAAACGTTTGGGAGTCGGCCAAGCGGCGATCTCTAAGATCGAACAACGAGGAGACGTTCAAATCTCTTCGTTGCAGCGCTATGTCGAGGCCCTCGGTGCCAGTTTGCGAATTGATGCAGCGTTTCCAGCCCATTCGGAATTCGGCGTGCGGATCCAAGCCGAGATTGGCGGAGCAGTCGCTGACGACGAACAGTATGTTCTTCCCATTTTCGGCGACCGCGACGACGCGCGCCTTCCAAAACGGGATATCGTAATCAGCATAAAACCGAACTATTCGGGCAAGATATTTGATGGCGTAAAGACCATCGAACTGCGGAGGCGTTTCCCCTTGTCAGTAGCTCCCGGTGCTACTGCATATATTTATTCTACTTCGCCAGAAATGGCTTTGGTGGGCGCTATAAAAATTGAGCGCGTTGAACGCCTTGCACTCTCTGCCCTCTGGAAAATGCATGGTCGATCTGCATCGATCAAGAAAGCAGATTTTGACGAATACTTTAGTGGCCTGGAAGAAGGCTTTGCACTAAGACTGTCGACACCGCGCCGATTCACGAGGCCATTGACCTTGCTAGAACTGAGGGAGCGATTCGGATTTAAGGCTCCGCAGTCTTTCCTCTACGCGAAGCCTGACCTTCAAAAGGCGCTCCGGAATGAGCACACAGACATATCTAATTGATACGAATGTAATTATTCATCTGGAAGACAATAAAACCGTAGAGCCGGCTTTTTCCGCACTTACAAGCATCGCTGCCAAGCACAAGGTTGACATTTTCGTGCATGAGGCGGCTCGCGACGATGTTGGCCGCGACAAAAATTCAGCCCGCCGAGCGATATCCCTCAGCAAGCTCGGTAAATTTCAAACCTTATCAAAAGTCCGCGGCTTGACCGCGGCAGAGCTTTCGAACGCATTCGGCCCTCTGCCGAAGCATAACGATATAGTCGACGCGACGCTGCTGCATGCCCTTTACATCGGTGCGGTAGACTTTCTTGTCAGCCAGGACCGAGGCCTCCACGAGCGGGCCAGGCGCTATTCTCCAGAACTCGGTCGACGGGTGCTCTATGTAGCAGACGCCGTTCAACTCCTTCGAACGACCTATGAGCCAATTGAAACGCCGGTGCGTTTCATCGATGAGGTCGTCGCTCACGCGATACCCTTGACGGACACTATCTTTGACAGCCTCCGCGAGGACTATACGGGTTTTGACAAATGGTGGACGGAAAAATGCGTGAAGCAGCGGCGCCTTTGTTGGATCATCGAAGACGACGGAATAGCCGGCCTTCTCGTCAGAAAGGATGAGACCGGCTCGGACACAGACGCCACTGAAAAGGCTAACAAGATACTGAAAATCTGTACGTTCAAGGTTCGGCCGGAGAGACGCGGCCTTAAGCTCGGTGAGCTGCTTTTGAAGAAGGTTTTCTGGTTTGCTCAAAAGAACAAATATGACTTGGTCTATATAACCACATATCAGGGTCAGACGTCCCTCATCGACCTTCTTGAATATTTCGGTTTCACCCACACTGCGACAAAGGAGGATGATGAGAGGATTTATGAAAAACGTATGGGCACGCGCGCGCTCATGCCGATGGATGGCGACAATCACTTTGATGTCCATCGGTTGAATTATCCGCGTTTCGCCGTCGGCCCTGAGACTGCGGCGTTCGGCATCCCGATTAAAGAGGGCTACCATGATATCCTCTATCCGGACCTCAAGCAGCAGCAGACTCAGTTGGATCTCTTCGGACGGCTCGGGTTGGGAGGCGGCCCGCGGCGACCGGGCAACACAATCCGAAAAGTCTATCTGTGCCGCGCGCCATCTAATTTAGGCCCGCCGGGTTCAATCCTGTTCTTCTACAAAGGCAAATCTTCGTTGTCACCGTCGCAGGCAATGTCGGCAATCGGAATACTCGAGGACGTTCGTCTTGCGCGATCCACCCGGGAGTTGCTCCAGATGACAGGCGGACGCTCGGTATATAGCGAAAAGGACCTTGAAGGCTGGCGAGCATCTGCCGGTTCACCCGTCAAAGTCATCAACTACCTGCTCGCCGCCTATATTGATCCGACTATCGGGCTGAAGCAGCTTCAAGAGAGCAAGGTGATAGCGGAACATCCACCTCAATCGATCTTTCGCATACCGCGCCATCGACTGGATGACCTGCTTTCGCAGATCGACGTTGGATTTCAAGTATGAGCAGGCGGAAGGTTGTTGCCTTGGTGGGTTTGTCAGGCGTCGGGAAGTCGACACGTCTCAAAGATGTGCGACGAGGACTTGTTTTCGAGCATTTGCAGGCCGGCGATCTCATCAAGGCGGAGAGGGAGGAGCGCCAAGGTAAGCTTATCGCCCACGACGTTCTGCGTGAGGCAAACATCGACGACAACCAAGCCCTTCTGATATCCGGCTTCTTGAGATACGCGCCGGAAGAAGGATTGATCGTTCTCGACGGTCACACCGTTATAGACACCCCTGATGGTTTGGTGGAAATTTCGCCCTCGGTCTTTTCGGCTATCGATGTTTCCCGCTTCGTTGTCCTGGTCGACGACGCTGAAAAGATCGCGTCGCGACGTTTGTCGGATCGACGGAGAACAAGACCCTTCCGATCGCCTAAGGAACTCGCTGAACATCAGGAGCGGTCCGTGCTTGCGGCCTATCGTGCGGCCATGACTCTCCGTGTGCCACTGTTCATTGTTCCTTTGAACGAAGATCCCGATATCGCAGTGTTTCTCGATCAGTAGTTGGGCCCACCAATGGTGGCGGTGCTGCTACTTTGGCATCGCTGCGAGGCCACCATACCTATCTGTGTAAAGTGGACTAATACCGCCGGTCTGCTCGAGCCAATGCCGATAGCCGGAAATTTCGGGTCCTCCCAGGTTGATCGTAAACTCTACCCCAAATATTGCCAGGACAAAGAACCATTCGCCTTGATCGCTTACAAGGAAATCGAATTCGTGAACGATCTGTTCTGCATTGCCATTAGGCCCAAAAGTCTTTCCGTCTTGATGATAAATGGTCCTGACGTGAACGGGCCAATGGTTAGTATAACCTTTTCTGGCATGATCGCGTAGAACATCCAGTTGCACCTCATCACAAAGGTAGGCAATACCTTTAGGAAATTCGACAAGACGCAAGGCTATCGCTTCCAGCGCGATCTTTGCTAGGAATCGCGAGACAATTGGCGTACCGGTAAGATCGACAACTAGTGGAAACATCATGGTTACTTCTTTAGCCTGGAGAATCTTCGCGAGATCCGGCTCTGACACCTGGGCTGAGGTAAAATCATACTTAGGATATCGTGTAAGCAGCACCGGTATATCCGGTGTTATCAATCCACTTAACGGTGGGATATTGCCGCGCTTGCTTTCAAGATCCTGGTGGAAACGCAATTGCCGAACGGCTGGTAGATCCAGAAACGGCTTTTCGACCTTTCTGGAAAAGTAGTTGTTGCAGCCGTCACATACGATGCCTCTCGGCAAGACATGTCGCTTGTTTCCCAAGGATTCAGGAATGACGTGCTCGACACTTTTCGAGGATGAGGATGGATTCTTGCAAAAAATGCAACGCATGTGTTTCGACATACTTTAAAATTGGCGATAGGGATGGCGGTGAAGCTGAGCAAAAATTAGCCACGATTTCAATATGTGACAGACATCTTCAATTGCTGAAGCAACCGCAAAGCATTCCGCCAAAGCCCGTATCCCTATTATCGCAGGTGTTCTCTTACAGAAGGCAAACGGAAAGGGTTCGCCGCTACGTTTGCTTTCGGTGAAATTTGTCACAATGCGAATGGCCTATATGAAGGTGCATTCCCGGTTGGCAGGATACTCTCTCTCGGTCGTTAGCGCGCTGGCTTCGAGATGACCGATTTGCGCCCGAAGTGGACATGTGCTTGTGCACCCTGGCCGGAAGGGGAGATTTGGGAAGTCAGGCATGGCACCCACCAATGGTTGCTAGAGGGGAGACAGCGTGGACCAGCGTTTTCGTGTACTCGTGGAAGGGCTACATCCGAAATTTGAGCAACTAGTTGGGATGGCACCTCATGCCGGCGTTCCTCCACCGACCAAAATGCCAGTGAGCGGAATCTATCTTTTCAGCGATGGCGATCAACCGCTTTACGTAGGCCGTTCGAATCGGTTGCGGAAGCGGTTTTTCCTACACACCCGCGAGGGCTCTCGACACAACCAGGCGAGCTTCGCTTTTCGGCTCGTGGCAGAGGCGCTGAAGCTCCCTCCTGCTTCCTACACCAAGAAAGACAGCCGCAAGGTGGTGGCATCGACCGAGGAGTTCATTCAAGAGTTCGCGACTGCCAAGAAGCGCATACGCGCGATGAACTACCGGTATGTCGAGGAAGTCGACCAGACGCGTCAAGCGCTTCTCGAAATCTATGCTGCAGTAGTTCTCCAAACACCCTACAACGACTTCGGAACGCACTGATGCGTTTCTAACGATTTATGAATGCAGAGGAAGCGTTCGGGCATGCGTGCATAATGAGGCTAGCGAGCCGAAGGGTGCTAAGAGTGGGGATGAGATGAGAGAGCGCACTAAACGACAACATGTCGTGCCGCGGTTCTATCTGCGGTATTTCACTCAGCCCGATGGCGAGCTTTGGACCCACGACTGCGTTACAGGTAGCGCTCGTAAGACAACGCCCGAAAAAACAGCCTTCGAGACGAATATCTACACGCCGCTAGGTGAAGATGGTTCTCGGATTGACCTGATCGAGGACACGCTCGCCACAATCGAGTCGCAGGCCGCAGCAATCTATCCCGAATTGTTGGGCTTCAGGCCGCTGGGAGAGGTTACGAAGCTCGACTTTGCGGTATTCTTGGCCACGATGTTCACCCGGAGCCCGGCTCAGCTACGGCAGTTTGCTCAATTAATGGGCCAGATGGCGTCATGGGGCGGCGAACTTGAAATGGAGCGCGAATATCGGCGGAGGCAGAGGGCTGGCGAGATTTCAACTGCTGATACGGCCGTTCGAGAAATACTCCGCAATAAAGAAATGTATAAGATGAATGTCGACCGTCGCATTGGACTCCTTGCATTTCAGCAAGCTGAGGCTTTGGCCCACCTCATGACGCGCATGACCTGGAGCTTCGAAATCAGCGACAACGAGCAATTAGTCACAAGCGACAATCCAATGTTTTGGGTCAAGGGCGGTGGTCCAGCAGACCTTCAAGGCTATGGATTTGGGCTCGGCAATCGCTACGCCGTTGTACCTTTTCCGCTAAGCCCAGGTGTAATACTTCGTCTCGATTGGCGCGCCGATGGAGCGTGGAAGAAATTCAGGTTAGAGCGGCAACGCGCAAAACTGGCAAATCAGTATCAAGCAAAGCATAAGGAAAGACTTTTATTTTTCAGAGATCATGAACAGGGACTTGTGACGCTCGCAATGAAATACAAGGCCCCTGTGAATCTTATTAACGCCGGTGTGCCATCGCCGACTATCGACATTGTCCGCAAGCTGTAGCTTGCTTAAGCTTACCGTGGCATGTGGAAGCGGTACAGGGCCATCATTGGCGAATGAGACGTCAGCGACACGCCAGCGTCGATTCAACGATGTCGGTGCTCGAAGTCAATTCCGCCAGACGATGAAATTCTCAAGGAATTCATCGCGGGTTCGAATGGGTTTTCAGCACTGGCGTTTGCGGCGCAACTCATCGTAGACAACAGGGCTTATTGCCCGAACTGCACTGCAAACTTCTAGGAAGCCTTGCTCATAGGCTTGGGTGCAAGTGGCAGGAACGCCAACGTATTCTTCCGCATCATTTCTGCTGCATGATGTTGTTAGGATGGCAACAAGCACTGTGGACGCCGTTCGCACGAAAGTCATGGTCATCTCCCCCAATCTAGGTTGACCTTGGGCGGCCGCGGCACCTGACCGCTAGGCTTTTTGTGACTTTACCATTTAGCGGCCGGGCAAACGAGAAGCGCCATCGAGCCGGCATTCGTCAACGCTATCAGTCGGCCGTGTTCGCCGCCGCCTTCTCGACATGCTTCAAAACCGCGACGCGCTTTTCGTGGAATTGCGCCCGTCCTGGAATAGCGCTGGTCCTGGTATTGCGCGGGCCAACTAGCGGTGGGCGAGCATTGTGTTGCCGGGCGAGCTGGTCGACTGGCTTATTTCTCTCACCATCTTCCACCTGAGCGCCAGCGCATAGTCGCGCGGGCTGGACAGCGGCATGACGAAGGCGTTTGGACCGCCAATGACGCTGTCGGCGAAATACCGGGTGAGATCGCGCGGAATGCCGCGTATCACTTCCGGCAGAGCGATTGCGTTGATCGTGCAGCCATTGGCGATCGCCCGCAGCCGGCTTTCTTCAACCGGCACGCCGTCATTGTTGGTGCCGTTGGCCGAGATGTCGATGATCTTGCGGGCAGCATGCCCAGGGTAGCTCTCAAGCAGCAGAACACCCAGATCGATTGCGAACGAAATCGATGTCGCACAATAGGTATGACATCCATGACCCTTGTCGCCCTCGTTGCGGATGCCGGATGCGACAGCTTGCGCGTCCGCGCCGCCGCAGACGCTTGTCCACGGCACCACCAGGCGCATTTGTCCCTGGCTCGACCATTCGACATAGGTGATGGCGATGCAGCCGCCACGGCTGCGGGCAATGGTCGCGAGAACTTCGGGTGAGGAGATCGCTGCGGCATGGCCGTCGCGCTGCAGGGCGGCCGTGGTCGGATCGATGGATGCCGAGACATCGACTGCGAACACGATCGCGGTGTCTACATCGGTGGCATGTGCCGACGGAGCCCAAGGCAGCGTCATGCCTGCGAGTATCGCCAGTGACCGGCCCAGGGCGTTCGCGGCCGCAACTGGAACCGCAACGACGCCCGCCGCTCGAAACCCGTCAACGCCCATCTTGCCCCCCAATCCCTCGGGTGACCAGGCCGGATGCTACGCCACATGCTGGATGCCTGACAGATGACCGAATGAGCTAGCTGCAGGCGGATGGCGGGCAAGCGGATAGCGCGCGGCGCGTTGCGCCCACACGGGGACGCAGGCAAGCAGAGTGTTCGTCCCATGGCCACAGCCGTCCTTTCGCTTGCCAGGCCGGCGTCATGATTTGCCGATACGCGATGTGGGCCGTCGTTCGGAACGTGCCGCTTGGCTCAAGCCGACAAGGCCGATCTCTCCAATCGGCTTGAGCCAAGCGCGGCCATCCTCGCGCTGGCACAGGCGTTGCAACCGCTGCGCCACCATGCAGGATCGAACCGAAGCGGCTATGGTCGTGGGTGGAGCAGGGCGGTCGCAGCTGCCGGAGCCGATCGAGCGGCCGGCATGACCGGCATGGCCGGCGTCACGACCAGCATATCAGCGGGAGAAGTTCGAATTGACCCTGACCAATCACGACCTTGTCGAACTGACGGCATGGCGCAGGCATTTGCATCGGCATCCCGAGATCTCCAACGAGGAAAAAAACACCGCTGCAGCCGTGGTGTCGTTCCTCAGCGACAGCGGGCCCGACACGGTGCTGACCGGCATGGGCGGGCACGGCGTCGCTTTGGTCTATGACGGTGCAGCACCAGGGCCGACGGTGCTGTTTCGCTGCGAGCTCGATGCGCTGCCGATCGAGGAGCTGTCGGGTGTGGCGCATGCCTCGCGCGTATCCGGCAAGTCGCATATGTGCGGCCATGACGGGCATATGGCGATCGTTGCCGGGCTCGGCCGGCGCTTCGGGCGGCAACGCCCGGCGCGCGGCCGTGTCGTGCTGATGTTCCAGCCGGCCGAAGAAACCGGCGACGGGGCGGCCGCCGTCGTCGCCGACCCGCGTTATCAGGAGATCGCGCCCGACTTCGCCTTTTCGCTGCACAATCTGCCCGGCGTGCCGCTCGGCGACGTCCGCCTCAAGGCCGGCACGGTCAACTGCGCCTCGCGCGGCATGCGGGTGCGGCTGACGGGCAAGACCGCGCATTCCTCGATGCCCGAGACCGGCACCTCGCCGCGTCTCGCCGTGGCGGAGCTGATCACCGCATTTCCCGGCCTCGGCAGAGCGACATTTGCCGACGACGGCTTTCGCATGGTCACCGTCACGCATGCGACGATGGGCGAGGCGGTGTTCGGCATCGCGCCGGGACATGCCGAGGTCTGGGCGTGCCTGAGGACCCGGCAGGACGACGCCATGGCGAGCCTGTGCCAGGCTGCCGAACAGCTTGTGGCTGAAACGGCAGGGGCGTCTGGCCTCGACCACGCCGTCAGCTACCACGAGATCTTCGTCGCCAGCGTCAATGCCGAGGACGCCGTCGAGCATCTGAGGCAGGCGCTGGATACGGAGGGCATAAGCCACAGCGAAGAGGCGTTGCCGATGCGGGCATCGGAAGATTTCGGGCTGTTCGGCCGCTCGGCCAGTTCGGCGATGTTTTTCCTCGGCGCCGGCACCACGCACCCGTCGCTGCACAATCCCGACTATGACTTTCCCGACGACCTGATCCCGATCGGGGCGCGTGTCTTTGCCCGCGTCGCCGACAACCTGCTCGGCTAGGCGAAGGAAAACTGTGCCGCGCCTTTCCCAGAAATTGCATCAAAACAAAGGGCTGGAGAGGTTTTGCGATTCAAGGCATGAGCTCCCTGGCCGCCTGCCGGCGCTGCAGGTCCGCCCACAGGCGTTCTGTACCGTCTGCGCGCTGACGCGAGGGTGGGGAATGTTATGCAGGGTGCAGAAAGAGCACGCGTTCTTGACCATTTGAGCCCGGCGGCGATGTCACGGCATGGCAACTGTGTTCAAGCGAAGTGTTTTTGATCGCGGATCATGGCGTTGAGGATTGTGATGAGCTTTCGCGCGACGGCGATGATTGCGCATTTCTTTGATCCGGAGCGTTGGGCGATAGCCTGGTAGAAGGCCTTGAAGCGCTGGTTTGCGCGGATGGCGCCGAGGGCTGCCATATAGAGCGCCCGGCGTAACCTTGGCCGGCCGCCCCGGATGCTGCGCCGGCCGGTCCTTGTGCCGCTGTCGTTGTTGCAAGGCGCAAGGCCGGCGAGGCTGGCGATGGCCTTGGGCGAGATGGTTCCAAGTTCAGGCATGTGGGCCAAGAGGGTGATGGCGGTCACCTTGCCGATGCCTGGAGCGGAGGTCAGGCGCTCGGCCTGTTCGGCAAGCTCGTCCAGGGTTTCGATATGGCTGGCGATCTCGACCTCGAGGGCCGAGATGCGCTGGGACAGGCCAACGATTGCAGCTTCGATGTCGGCAAGCACGGTGATGTCGGTGGTTTCGTCGTGATGGCGCAGCTCGATCGCGCGCGCTGCGACCAGTTGGTCGCGGCGGCGGGCAAGGGCAACAAGCCGCTCACGCCCGGGGCATGGCGGCGTGTCGGCATCGGGGCAGAACATCGCCCCCATCTCGCTCAGGATGCGGGCATCGATGCGGTCGGTCTTGGCCAGGTGGCCGCGCGCCTGGGCGAAACGGCGCACCGTCATCGGATTGATGCGGACGCAAGCGATGCCGGCCTTGGCGAGCGCCTGGCGTAAAGCCCGGTCATGGTGCCCCGTCGCCTCGAGGACGACAAAGCTGTTTGGTGCCAGGCCGGCAGCGAAGCGGGCCAGAGCCGCAGCCTCGTTGGCCACCCGGCTGAAACGGCGGCTGAGCGGATCGAAGACATCAATCATCGCCTTGGCGATGTCGCAACCGATGTAACTGTGATGTATCGTCATGGAACCTCTTCCTGTGGTGCGAGGTCCGCGCCAACGGCCTCGTGCAACTGTGCAGGTTGACGGCAGGTGGTGCGGGAAGGGAGCCGAGCCAAGCCGCGGTCTGTCGTGTTCAGCACGACGACCAGGATCCTGACGGCCTCCTTCCCGCATTCATTCTACACCAAGCGCAACACACAGGATCCCAGGGTCTCCGCGTCGCTGCGCTCCTGCTCCGCCCTAGGATGACGAATTGGAGAGGCCGCTCGGGCAGTCGAACATCACTCCTGCGACGCCCCCCGTCCTTCGTCATCCTAGGGCGGAGCAGGAGCGCAGCTCCGTCGCGGAGACCCTTGGATCCATGCCGTGAAGGTGAGGAATGCGGAGATGGCGGAAGAAAGAGCACTTGTTTGCTCGCTTGAACACAGTTGCCATGCCGTGAGGGTGAGGAATGTGGGGCGAGTGCAGAAAGAGCACGCGTTCTTGACCATTTGAGCCCGGCGGCGATGTCACGGCATGCATCCCCGGGTCTCCGCGACGTCGCTTCGCCTTGGGATGACGAAGGGGTGGGTGGTCGCAGGCTCAGTGATTGCCGCGAGCGTGGGCTATCCAATTCGTCGCCGAGAACAGCCTCTCCACTTCGTCATCCCAGAGGCTTGACCCGAGGATCGATGCCGTGAGCGTGAAGGGGCGGGTGGAGGAGGCTGCAGGGGGTCTCCAGCTTACCGGTGGCGGCGCAGGCCCGCGCCGCGACCGCAAAGGGTGGCAAGCAGCACCTGCCGATGCCGACATGGGTCGACAGGTTCGGCCTGTCGGGCAATCACTTGTCGGGCAGCGGCAGCGGTGTCTCGCTCAAGCTCCTGAGATAGGCGATGAGGTCGGCGCGCTGATTTTCGTCCGCCAGTCCCGGGAACGACATGTCTGTTCCAGGCAAGGTGAGGGCGGGGTTCGAGATGAAAGAATTGAGATCCTCGAAGCCCCAGACGCCGCCGGCCTGCTTCAGGCTTGACGAATACTGGACATCGCCCTGCGACCCCTTCTGCCGTCCGACGATGCCCCACAGATTGGCGCGTTTCGGAACCTTGAGCCCCGGCGCCGAGAGATGACAGGCCGCGCAGGTCTTGGCGAAAATGTCCTTGCCCGATTGTGCGTCTGCCGAGGCAAGGCGTGGCGAAATCGGCTGGATCGTCGGCCCCGCGGCACCATGGCCGTGCAGATAGGCGACGACGTCGTCGTGGCCGGCGAGCTTGGCCAGATGGATGGGCGGACTTCCATTCGACGTCAGGGCATTGACGTCGGCTCCCGCCTCGACAAGGTACGTCACGCAGGCAAGGCAGCCGGTCTCGGCCGCCACATGCAGCGGGGTCTGTGCTTTCGCCAGCTGATTTGGATCGGCGCCATGGCCGAGCAACAGTTTGACGATGTCGCCAAAGCCGGCCTTGTTGGCGGCGTAGAGTGGCGTTCGCTGCCAGCTGACGGGCAGGTTGACGTCCGCGCCACGCGTGATCAGCAGCTCGGCCAGCGCGGCATTTCCGGTTTCGCAGGCGATGTAGAGTGCGGTGACGCCGTCGATTTCGTCGATGGCTGCACCCTTGTCCAGGGCCGAGGTCACCGCCGCGACGTCGCCGCTCCTGACAAGATCGCCCAGCTCGTTGGCCTGGGCCGGCAGCGCAAGAAGCCAGAGGAGCGACCAGGCCGCTATCGCCGGCCAGGCCCCTGTTACCGACAAGCGCGCCTGCTTGATCATTGCATCCTCGCAGCTGAGGAGTTCCATGACGGACTTATCTTAGGCCAAGGGCTGGCCGGCGACAACGCCCGAGCCGGCGGACGAGGTTCTCCATGCCTGGAAATTGACCGTTCCGGGGCCGCAAGCCATGCGACACCCCCCCTTCGCCATCAAGAGGCTTGCCCCTGGAATCCATGCCGTGAGGGTGAGGAGGCGGGTGGAGGAAAGTGCAGGCGTTCTGAACCGCTTCGGCGCGGCCGCTAGGTCACGGCATGGCAACTGTGTTCAAGCGAAGTGTTTTTGATCGCGGATCATGGCGTTGAGGATTGTGATGAGCTTTCGCGCGACGGCGATGATTGCGCATTTCTTTGATCCGGAGCGTTGGGCGATAGCCTGGTAGAAGGCCTTGAAGCGCTGGTTTGCGCGGATGGCGCCGAGGGCTGCCATATAGAGCGCCCGGCGTAACCTTGGCCGGCCGCCCCGGATGCTGCGCCGGCCGGTCCTTGTGCCGCTGTCGTTGTTGCAAGGCGCAAGGCCGGCGAGGCTGGCGATGGCCTTGGGCGAGATGGTTCCAAGTTCAGGCATGTGGGCCAAGAGGGTGATGGCGGTCACCTTGCCGATGCCTGGAGCGGAGGTCAGGCGCTCGGCCTGTTCGGCAAGCTCGTCCAGGGTTTCGATATGGCTGGCGATCTCGGCCTCGAGGGCCGAGATGCGCTGGGACAGGCCAACGATTGCAGCTTCGATGTCGGCAAGCACGGTGATGTCGGTGGTTTCGTCGTGATGGCGCAGCTCGATCGCGCGCGCTGCGACCAGTTGGTCGCGGCGGCGGGCAAGGGCAACAAGCCGCTCACGCCCGGGGCATGGCGGCGTGTCGGCATCGGGGCAGAACATCGCCCCCATCTCGCTCAGGATGCGGGCATCGATGCGGTCGGTCTTGGCCAGGTGGCCGCGCGCCTGGGCGAAACGGCGCACCGTCATCGGATTGATGCGGACGCAAGCGATGCCGGCCTTGGCGAGCGCCTGGCGTAAAGCCCGGTCATGGTGCCCCGTCGCCTCGAGGACGACAAAGCTGTTTGGTGCCAGGCCGGCAGCGAAGCGGGCCAGAGCCGCAGCCTCGTTGGCCACCCGGCTGAAACGGCGGCTGAGCGGATCGAAGACATCAATCATCGCCTTGGCGATGTCGCAACCGATGTAACTGTGATGTATCGTCATGGAACCTCTTCCTGTGGTGCGAGGTCCGCGCCAACGGCCTCGTGCAACTGTGCAGGTTGACGGCAGGTGGTGCGGGAAGGGAGCCGAGCCAAGCCGCGGTCTGTCGTGTTCAGCACGACGACCAGGATCCTGACGGCCTCCTTCCCGCATTCATTCTACACCAAGCGCAACACACAGGATCCCAGGGTCTCCGCGACGGAGCTGCGCTCCTGCTTCGTCCTGGGGTGACGAAGTCCTCCTCGCTTCGTCTTCCGAGGGGCTGTGGGTGGTCGCAGGCTTAGCGATGATTGCGCGAACGGCCTCTCCACTTCGCCATCCTCAGTTCGAAGCCTTCAGGCCCGACTCTACCCCCTTGAACGGCGATGACGCCTCCGCGCTGCCCATCAGCGAACACATCCTGTTCTTGGCATCGTAGTTGAAGCCGGCACAGGCCCGGTCCTTGGCGCAGGCCAGGACACATTCGGTGTGGTCGGCGACCGCGCTGGCATAGGATTGGCCGACGACGACAGTGTCGCTGGCAAACACCAGGGTCGACAGCGTGATCGACGGTTCCAGGACCTTGCGCGCGGCCATCGTCGCTTCGTCGCTCCTGACCAGGATCGAGGCGTCCGACTTGAGGAAACAGGCGCGGTGTTTCTTGTTGTAGGTCACGGCGAGGCACTTGGCGTCGTCCTTGCAGCGGGCCTGGCACTGGTCGAAGGAGACGTTCCTGATCGGTACACTGAGCATGTCGTTGCCCAGCGCATCCCAGCCATCCCTGGTCAAAAACTCCTGCACCGCCTCCATTTCCCGGCGTTTTGCGAAGCTGGGCTGGAAGTCGGCGCTGGCGAATTTTGCCTCGTCCAGCCAGGGGCAATGGCTGGCGAGCGCGACAGCCTGTGCGTCGTTCAGGCCGGCGGAGGCAAGGGTTGGAGCAGGCGACAGCGGCGCCTGGGGCCGGGCGGTCGGCGACAGCCGGGCGGCAAGGTCGATGTTGACGTCGATGCCGTTGACGACCTTACGCGTGTAACACCAGGCATTGTCCCAGCTCTGGTCTTTCTCGTCCTTGAAATAATGGCCCGACGTCAGTTTCCAGGTCTCGCCCAACAACGGCACGTCGACATTGAGAAACTTGGTGTAGTTGACGGTGGCGACGTCAGGCTCTCTCGGCGCCTCCGGCGGGGAAGACGCTTCCGGCGGGGCAGGCCGTACGGTCGGGATCGGGATTTCCTGGGCGGGGTCGGCTGATCTGGGCGTGTCGGCCGGGGGCAGCTCGGCCTGTGCCGTTTCCGCCTGGGACGGGGCACCGAAGTCGGTGGCCACAGGCGTCTCGGCTGGCCAGAGCAGGGACACGCCGATGCCGATGCCGATCGCGGCGATGGCGATGGCGCCGCCCGTCGCCAGCCGGCGGAAGCCGGTGGCGCGTGCGATCCTGTCCTGAGCGGCGGCTTGCGCCTCGAGCGTCGGGATGGCCGAACGCTTGACCAGCAGGTCGACCGCCTGTTCCAGCAGCTGGGTGTTATGTCGAACTTGCACGCCGCCGCCGCCCATTCTTTGCCCAGACACCGTCCGTTGCCGAGACGCCGTCGGGTGCCGCAACGCCGTCGGTTGCCGAGACCCCATTCTCTGCCGAGCCCCCATTCTCTACCGACACCGTGTCCGCAACTCCGTTCCTGGCCGCAACCCGGTTCCTGGCCGAGATCTTGACCATTTCCGCGACATCGGACGGCAGGTCCGCGTCCAGCGCCTTGCGCAGGGCGTCGGGATCGTCGGTCAGAAGCGGAACATAGAGGATCTCCTTGACCACCCTTTCGACCGGCACCTCGACGCGCTTTTCGACTTCGCGATCGACGGGGACCTCGACCGGCACGGTGATTGTGCGGGTCCGGCGCCAGCGCCATTTGAGCAGCAGGGTGCGGATGAGCCGCGAAAGCCTGCCTTCGACCCGCTGTTCGGCGCGCGCCGCGATGCGCTGCAGGCCGCCATCGCCGTGATCGGCCCGGCAAGGGCGGCGATCAGCGCCAGCGAGCCGAACCAGATGACCGACACGCTGCCGGCCTGGCTTTCGGTGACGTCTTCCGGCTTCACGCCATACCAGCGCCCGGCAATGCGCCGCACCTGGTCGGTCCTGGCGATGGGGATGCGCTGTTTTTCAGCCGCGACGATCTGCTTGGCGATTTCGTCCTGCCGCAGCTGATTGGCGGCAGCGGTCCTGGCTTCGTTGGCCTCCGCCTCCTGGGCATGGGCCCAGCGGGTGCGCGCGTCGTCCTTGCGCGCCTGCCAGTCGGAGGCGGTGCTGGCATAGAGACGTTCGAGCCCGTCCTTCTGGTCGGTCAGCTTTTGTCGCTGCGCCGCCGTCATCGCCGGGCCGGAGGCGCGGAGACGATCGAACTCGGCCCTGAGGCGGTTGAGATCGCCATCGAGCGGCGCGATGGTCTGGTCGAACTTGGCGATGATGCGCGGCCTGGGGTTGGCCAGCTTGGCAACCTCCGCCTCCAGCCGGCGCGCCGAGTCGGTGTCGCCGGCGCTGCGGGCCATTTCGATGCGCCTGTCGAAGCTGTCGCGCTGGCGCTCGAAGACGTCGCCGGCCTCCTTGGCCTCCCTGTCCCGCTGGTCGATCAGGGCAGCCCTGGCCTTGTCCTTGTCGTTGATCTGGTCGCGCACTGCAGCTGCCGCCGGCGTCAGCGCGGTGGTCGCCAGAAGTTCGATCTTGACCTCTTCGATCTGGGCCTGGGTCGCCGCGAGCTCGCGGTCGGCCTGGGCGACGGTTTCGTCCATCACCGCCTTGGCATCGGCGACACGATCGGTCTTGCGGGCGAGCTCGTCGGCGGCGGCCAGTTCGGCGGCCTCCGCCCGGAGCTGGTCGATGCCGTTGGCAAGCTCCTCATATTGCAGCTGGCGCAGCGTGGCGGCCCGCTCGAGCCCCATGAACACCGTCTCGAAGGTGATGGCGGCAAGCACCAGCAGAAAGGCCAGGATGACAGGCTTCCACAGCCAGGAGGCGCTGAACAGCAAGGTGGCGATCGGGATCTTGGTCAGTTCGGCGATCGCGACCATGAAAAACGGCGCACTCGCCAGCGTCAGGTCCATCGCGGTTGCGGTCTGGCTGGCGGAAAACGCCTGCAGACCAAGGGCGAGGCCGGTTGCCAGGCCGATCGTCGCCGCGGCGATTTCCAGCGCCCAGGCACCGCGATAGGTCCACTGGCCGTAGCCGGCCAGCTTCTCGCTCATCGACGCATGCATCCTGATCCCCCAAGCCTGTCCAAGAACAGTTTGCCATCTCGGCAGCGGCTTTGCATTACATTGTTCTGAGCTGAGCCAAGAGAACATCCGGCCTGGTGTTGGACGACAGCTCGTTGGACACATGCCCGCAAGTAAAACGGTGCCGTTCGACATGGTCGTGGGGGCAGGGGCTGCCTGTTTTTTCCCTGGAGCCTGCGGCGTCACCGGCCTTGCCGTTCGGCCGGGCCGTCATGACCCCTCCCGGCCCGCCATGACTTTGCCCGGGCCGCCATGACCCTGGCCGGGTCGTCATGATCTTGCCAAGGAACCTCAGGCTGCGAGTGTCGCCGCGGCGTGGCCGAACAGAGAGGCCTTTGGCCCTGGAGTCACTGACCTAACGTTATGTTAAGTCGATGCTGATATGCCGACGGATCAATAGCTTGCGGACGCCATGGTCATACAAAGCCACCCTCGACCGCTGACCTTTCAGGTGACGCTGACGGTGTTGGCGCTTGCCGTTCTGGGTCTCGGCCTGGCGGTGGGCTTCGGATTGTTGGCCACCCTGCAGGTCGATCGCGCAGCCCTCGACACTGAGCGCACCTTCCTCGTCAACGGCCTGAAGGAAGAAGCCGAGGCGCTCAGACGCGAACAGGAGAGCATCGCCGTCTGGGACGATGCCGTCACTTACGCCAAATCGGGCAACCAGCAATGGATGACCGAAAACCTCGGCGCCTGGATGCATTCCTATTATGGCCATGACCGCGTCTATGTGCTCGACGAGCACGACCGGCCGGTTCATGCCATGCGCGAAGGCCGGACAGTGGCGCCTGATGTTTTTTCCGACGACCGGACAGCGGTCCTGCCCGTCGTCGGCCGCGTCAGGCAAGTGCTGGCCGCCGGATCAGGCGACACGGCCGACAAAGCTGCCGCCGAAGACCTCGTCACCATCGGCGACAGGCCGGCGATGCTCAGCGTCATGCCGCTGGTGCCGAGTTCGGATCGGGTCGCCCAGTCGCCCGGTACGGAATTCGTCCACGTCACCGTGCAGTTCATCGACGATGCCCTGACAGGCAGGATTGCCGCGCGCTACCAGCTGAAAAACCTCCATGTCCTGCCCCGCCTGACCCAGACAATCACCGACGCCACCGTCCCGCTGATCGGCGCCAATGGCATGATCCTGGGTTATGTCGGATGGCAGCAGGCGCGCCCGGGCACCAGCCTCGTCCGCGAAGCCGCGCCGGCGCTGTTTGGCGCGATCGCCATTTCGGCGGCGATCCTGATCTATCTGTTGCGCCGCCTGCGCCGCGCCTCCGGCCAGCTGCAGATCAGCCAGGACAAGGCGCGCTACCTCGCCTTCCACGATACGTTGACGGGGCTGCCCAACCGCGCGCTGTTCGAGGACCGGCTGCGACGCGCTTTGGTCAATGCCGACAGGGACAAAGGCCGCGTCGCACTGCTCTATGTCGATCTCGACCGGTTCAAGCATATCAACGACACGCTCGGCCATCCCGCCGGCGACGAGCTCGTGCGCCAGACCGCGGTGCGCCTGGTCCAATCGGTGCGCGAGATCGATACGGTGGCGCGGCTGGGCGGCGACGAATTTGCCATCATCCTGAGCGGCGTCAAGGACGCGCGCAACGCCGAGGATTTCTGCGACATCGTGCTTGCGCAGTTTTCCATCCCGTTCCAGCTGGCCGACGACCAGGTCTTTGTCAGCACCAGCATCGGCATTGCCCTGTCCCCCGATGTCGGAGCCGATCCCGACGACCTGTTGCGCAAGGCCGACATTGCCCTTTACGAGGCCAAGAAGAATGGCCGCGGCCGCTACCAGGTGTTTGCCGGCGACATGGACGAGATCCTGCTGCGCAAGCGCCGTATCGAAAGCGAATTGCGCGAGGCGCTGACCTCAGGTGACCAGATCCGGCTGACCTACCAGCCGATCTATGCCGGCGACTGCCAGACAATCGTCGGCGCCGAGGCGTTGCTGCGCTGGGCGCACCCCATCCACGGGGCGTTGCCGCCGGGCAATCTTGTGGCGATCGCCGAAGAGCGCGGCATGATCGGACTGCTTGGCGATTATGTGCTGCGGCAAGCCGCCCGTTTTGCCGCCACCAGCACTTTGCCCTGGGTGGCGGTCAATGTGTCGCCGCTGCAGCTGCGCGACAAAAGCTTTCCCGAACGCCTGGCGCAGCTTCTGGAAGAATGCGGACTGACGCCGTCGCGCCTGCAGCTCGAAATCACCGAAAGCGTGCTGTTGGCCAACAACGACACGACACGCAACGTGCTCGGCGAGCTGCGCGCGGCCGGCATCGTGGTCGCCCTGGATGATTTTGGCACCGGATATTCGGCGATCAGCTACCTCAGGCATCATCGCATCGACAAGCTGAAGATCGACCGCTCCTTCATCCAGACGATCGGCAACGACACAAGTGCCGCGGCCATCGTCAAGGCCCTCGTCGAGCTGGCGCTGGCATTGGACATCAGCGTCACCGCCGAGGGTGTCGAGACCGAGGCGCAGAAAGACCGGCTGATCGCCATGCATTGCCATGAATTCCAGGGCTTTCTGCTGTCGCCATCGCTGGAGGCGACAGAGCTTTCCGCAGTGCTGGCGGGCGATGCACAGCCCCTGCAGAAGATCGGGTCCAGAGACTAGGCTGAATCGACATTCAGCGGATCCAGATCATGGTTGCGGCGATGTGGATGAAGCCGAGGAAGTGGATGGCGCGCCGGTCGTAGCGGGTGGCGAAGCGTCGGAAGTGCTTGAGCTTGTTGAAGCATCGCTCAATATGGTTGCGGCATCGGTAGATGAGCGGATCATGCGGGATGGGTTGTGATCTGGAGCGGGTGGAGGGGATGACCACCTTGGCGCCGATTTCGGCGATGAGGCTGCGCAAGGCATTGGAATCATAGGCTCGATCGGCCAGAACGGCCTCAGCGGTGTAGCCTTGCAGCAGCATCGGCGCGGCAAGGATATCGTGGCTCTGGCCAGCGGCGAGCAGGAGCCTCAGCGGGCGGCCGAAGCTGTCGGCGAGCATGTGGATCTTGGTGGTCAATCCGCCTCGGGAACGCCCCAGAGCCTGATTTTGGTCCCCCCTTTTCCGGTCGCCGCCTGCTGGTGGGCGCGGACCAAGGTGCTGTCGAGCATCAGGTATTGGTTGTCCCGGTCCTTGGTGAGGTCGTCGAAGACCCGCTCCCAGACCTTCGCCTTGGACCAGCGCGAGAAGCGCTTGTGCAGTGTCTTCCACTTGCCGTAGCGCTCCGGCAGGTCATGCCAATGGGCGCCCGATCGAAGCACCCACAGCACACCATTGACGAAAAGACGGTTGTCAGAGCCAGTCCGTCCCGGATCTCCAGCCTTGCCCGGCAACAGTGCTGCGATCCGCCGCCACTGCACCTCGCTCAGTTCATATCGTTTCACTGACATCATCAGGTCTCCGCCAAATCACGGAAACCTATGAATCACGCTTCCATCCCGCCGGGAATCCTGAATGTCGATTGGCCCTAGCGCGTTTTCTTCGAATCGCGGGATTGCTCTGACTTTCTGTCTTGCGCAATCCGGATGGAAAACCGCTCCGCGCGCTCGCCCATCTCAAGCGCGGCACGCTCGACTTCAAGCTCGGCACGATGCTTTGGATCGGCGGCAAACTCGCCGCAAGGCTTGAGCCAAGGAACTGCATGAAATCAGGCATTGTTGAGCGACAACGCCTGAACTTCCTCCAATGAACTGGCGATAATGCCGGCAATTGCCTTGCCGGTGTCGGTCAGCGCGTTGACGTCGCGCGAGCAAAGAGACAGCGCCACCGACATTCGCGGGCCGGCCAGCGGCACAAAGCCCAGCTCGCCGCGTCTGACCTCCTCGTAGACATCGATCAAGGTCAGTATGCTTACGCCAAGCCCTTCCTGAACGATCGCCTTCAGGAGAGCGATCGAATTGGACACCGCAAGCTTATGGATCGGCGATCTCAATCTCTGAATGAGCAGGTCGGCCATGGGCCCGATGGTCAGGCTGTCGTCCGTCGAGATAAATCGTTCACTCAATATGTCTTCGATATCGACGTATTTGCGCTGCATCAGTTTATGAGAAGGCTGAGCCACGATTCCAAGACTGAGATGGGCAGTCTTGACGATATTCAACCCCATGTCCTGGGGCGTATTGAAGGCGATTGCCAGGTCCAGTGAGCCTGATTTCACCTTGTCGAGCAATATGTTGGTACCGTCGACATAGGCCCGCAGGCTGATGCCGGGATGCTGCGCCTGAAGGGCGCGAAACGCCTTCGGCAGGAACCCTGTCGCCAGGCATTCCATGATCCCGACACTGACGGTGCTGCCATGCGAGGGACGCAACCCTTCCACTTCGGCGCCTGTCGCGGTGATCTCCTGCTGCAGTTTCCTGACCTGCCCGACCAGAATTCGGCCGGCCTCCGTCGGTCGCATGCCGCGCGGCAACCGCTCGAACAGCGGCAGCCCATATTCCAGTTCCAGATTCAGTATCTGGCGGTTGACGGCCGAGGCTGTCGCATTCATCTGCTCTGCCGCCTTACGGATCGACCCAAAGCGAGCAACCATCTCCAGCGCCTTCGCGCCTTGCGTGATCAAGGGCATTCTCGACACCTGAAATGCGACTGTACGTTTTTTTGATACACTACTGACGCAAATATTCGCTGGTCAATGAGGGGGATGAAAAACTAGCCTTCAGCTCGATTTCGGGGGGAATTCAATGAACTTCAAGCACAGCTTTTCTCGTCGTCGGTTCCTGGCCCTGTCGGCCGCTGCGTCTTCGTCCCTGATCATGCCGAACTGGATCGGCCAGTCGCGGGCGGCACCTCTCGCGGGCATCAAGGAAGAGGATGCCGTCATCGCCTTCGGCCTGACGGGCCCGGTCTCGGACGAGGGCTGGAACACCAAGCAGAATGAAGGGGCCAAGGCGGTCCAGGCGGCCTTCCCGAAGGCGAGGGTGCTGGTGGTCGAAAGCATTCCGTTCTCCGCCGACGCGAGCCGCACCTTCCGGCAGTTCGTGCAGGAGGGCGCCCAGATGGTGTTTTCAACCTCGAACTATGGCGACTTCTTCGCATCGGTGGTCGAACGGTCGCCGGACGTTGCCTTCCTCGAAGCAGACGGCCGACGTGTCGCCGACAATCTCGGCTGGTACTACGCCGCCCACTGGCATCCGACCTATGTGCTCGGCGTGACGGCCGGCCTGCTCAGCAAGTCTGGAAAACTCGGCTTCGTCGCCTCCTTCCCGGTGCCGATGGCGATCTCGTCGAGCAATGCATTCCTGATGGGTGCCCGCTCGGTGAACCCATCGGCGACGCTCCAGGTCATCAGCATCAATTCATGGTTCGACCCGCAAGGCGCCAACCAGGCCGCAAGCGCGCTTATAGACAATGGCTGCGACTTCCTCTTCGGCTCCATGAACGAGGCCTCCTATCTGCAGGTCGCCGAACAGCGCGGCGTGCGGGCTGCGATGTGGGGCTCCGACATGCGACGCTACGGCAACAACGCCTATGTCAGCTCGATCGTGCCCGACTGGACCGCGTTCTATGTCGACCAGGTCCGCAAGCGTCTCGAAGGCAGCTGGTCGGGCGGCGGCCAGACCCTGCTTCCGCTGGGCGGCGGCATCGACCGCGATGCCTGGGGCGAGCAGGTTCCGGCCGAGGTGGCAGCCCAGGCCGACGCGGTGCGCGAGAAGATCATCGGCGGCTGGAGCCCGTTCACCGGCGAGATCAAGGACACAACAGGGGCAGTGCGGGTAAAGGCGGGCGAAACGCTCGACGAGATCGCGCTCTACAACTGGGACTGGTCGGTGGAGGGCGTGTCCGGGCTCAGCACCTAAGCCGATCGCCTCGCTCGATGGACGCTGCAATGCCAGATCCGAGACATCGCCCTGTCAATGGCGACACGACACGGCCGCTCGTGTCGCTGCGCGGGATCGCCAAATATTTTCCCGGCGTCATCGCCAATGCGGATGTCGACCTCGACATCCGTGCCGGCGAGATTCACGCCCTGCTGGGCGAGAACGGCGCCGGCAAGTCGACTTTGATGAACATCCTGACCGGCATCTACCAGGCCGATGCCGGGGAGATCGCCATCGATGGAATGCCGGTTCGCTTCGGCTCTCCGCTCGACGCGATCGCCGCAGGCATCGGCATGGTTCACCAGCACTTCAAGCTGGTCCAGGCCTTCACGGTCGCTGAAAACATCCATCTTGGATGGCGAGAGACGCCGCGGCTGGCCTCGGCCAGGCAGCTGGAAGCGCGAACGGCCGCGATCGCGGAAAAATTCAATCTTGCCGTCAAGCCTGACGCCCGCATCCACGCTTTGTCGGCCGGCGAGCAGCAGCGCGTCGAGATCCTGCGCGTGCTGGCGCGCAATGCGCGCGTCCTGATCCTCGACGAGCCGACGGCGGTGCTGACCCCAGCCGAGGCGCGCGAACTGTTCAAGGCCCTCGACGCCTTCCGGAAATCCGGCAATGCCGTCATCTTCATCAGCCACAAGCTGCATGAGGTCCTCGAGATTTCGGACCGCGTGACGATCCTGCGCGGCGGGCGCAAGGTGGCGACGCATGAGACGAAGGCGTGCGACCATCGCATGCTTGCCGGCCTGATGGTCGGGCGCGAAATCGTGCTGGGAAATTACCGCGACCGGTCGGTCGAAACGGGACAGCATGCCTGTCCGGCGGCTCTGGAGCTCAGGAACGTCTGCGCCAACGACCAACGTGGCCTGCCGGCGCTCCGGAATGTCGACCTCGTCATCCGGGCCGGCGAAATATTGGGGATTGCCGGTGTTGCCGGCAACGGCCAGCGTGAGCTGAGCGAGGTCATCACCGGCATTCGGCCGCTCGTATCGGGCGAAATCCTGATCGGTGGACAGGCGGCGAGCCGCCAGGATGCGGCAGCCTTCGCAACATTCGGCATCGGCCACATCCCGGAGGACCGCCTGCGCAGCGGCCTTTCGCCCTCGCTCTCGATCGACGACAATGTCGTGATCCGGGAATACAGGACCGATCAGGTTTCGCGCGGACCGTTCTTCGACCCACGGGCCGCCAACCGGCTGGCCCGGCGCATCGCAGCGGATGCCGAGGTGGCCATTCCCGATTTCGGCATGCCGGTGCGGAATCTCTCGGGCGGCAACCAGCAGCGCCTCGTCGCCCGGCGCGAGATCCGCATTGCGCGCAAAGTCCTCGTCGCGGCCTATCCCAGCCGTGGCCTGGATATCGGCGCCATCAACACCATGCTTCGCTATTTCGTCGAGCTTCGAAACCAGGGCGTGGCCGTTGTCCTGATTTCGGAGGACCTCGAAGAACTGCTCAGTCTCTCGGACCGCATCGCGGTTCTCTACGAAGGCCGCATCATGTCCGTTTTCGACGCCGACAATGCCGACATGGAGACCATCGGCCTGCTGATGGGCGGGCAGATGGCTGCGTCCACAACCGCTGGCGCGAGGCCGTGATGTCCTGGCGTCTGCAACGGTTCCCTTCGCCTAGGCCTTCCGTGGCCTTTGCCGTTCGCGTCATCGCGATCCTGCTTGCGCTGATCGTCGGTGGCCTCGTCGTCGCCGTCTCCGGGCTCGATCCGCTGACCCTCGGCGGCCAGGTCGTGAAGTCGACATTCGGTTCGAGCTTCGGGCTGGAGGACCTCGGCCTTCTGGCGACGCCGCTCATCCTGACAGGGCTTGCGGTCATGATCACCCGGCGCATCGGGCTCTGGAACATCGGTGCCGAAGGCCAGTTCTATGCAGGTGCGCTGGCAGCCGCCGCACTCGGCCTGTTCGTCCAAGGCCCGGCCTGGCTGATGCTGCCGGCGATGTTCCTGGCGGGCGTCGCCGGCGGCATGGCATGGATCGCCATCCCGACGCTCGCCCGTGCCTTTGTCGGGGTCAACGAACTCATCACCACGCTGCTGCTGAATTTCGTGGCGACCCTGCTCGTCTATTATGTCGCCACCGGGCCGTGGCGCGACCGGGGTGCCGGAACGCTCGGCTCCACGCCGCGCATTCCCTACGAGATGCCTGAACTCTGGGGCATGGTTCACTGGGGCTTTGCCATCGCGGTGGCGCTGACGGTGCTGGTGGCGGCCGTGCTGTCCTTCACCCGATGGGGATACGAGGTGCGCATCAGCGGCGCCAATCCCGAGAATGCGCTCTATGCCGGCATTCCGGTAAGGCGGCGCATCATCGTGGTGATGCTGCTTTCGGGCGCGATCGCGGGCATTGCCGGAATGCTGGAAGTGGCCGGCACGGTGCACCGCCTGCAGGGCGGCATTTCCAACAATTTCGGCTATCTCGGCATCATCGTCGCGGTGCTGGCGCGCACGTCGTGCCTTGGCGTGCTCGCCGCCGCGGCATTGATGGCCTTCATCCTCAACGCCGGCATCATCCTGCAGACGCAAGGACTGACCACCAGTGCGATCGTGGCGCTGACCGGCCTCGTATTGATGTTCACCGCCATCGGCGACGAGTTTGCGCATTATCGTCTCGTCCGCACCGATCGAGCCACCGCATAGGACGCCGCCATGGACATCATTACGGGGTTGCTGACGACGGCGGTGCTTGCCGGAGGCGTGCTCGCACTGGCGGCACTTGGCGAGGTCATCTGCCAGCGCGTCGGGGTGGTGAACCTTGGCGTCGAGGGCCTGATGGCGCTCGGCGCGGTGACGGCCATAGCCGTCACCATCAGCGTCCCGAACCCGTCGGCCGGTTTCGCCGCAGCCCTTGCGGTGGGTCTCTGCTTCGGCATGGTCTTTGCCTTGGCGACGGTGATCTTCCGCGCCAACCAGGTCCTGTGCGGCCTGGCGCTGACGCTGATGGGCACGGGTCTGGCCGCCACCGCAGGCAGGGCGTTTTCCGGAATGCCGGCCAAGGCGACGTTCCAGCCCGTGGCCGTGCCCTATCTGAGCGACATTCCCATCCTCGGACCGGCCTTCTTTTCCCAGAATGTGCTCGTCTACCTGATCTTCATCATCTTGCCCGTCGCCCTCCACTGGCTGATGTTCAAGACGCGTCACGGCCTCAACATGCGCGCCGTCGGAGAAAATCCGGCAGCCGCCGACGCAGCCGGCATCCCGGTCCTGGCGATACGCTTCTGGTATGTGTCGCTGGGTGCCGCACTGGCTGCGGCGGCCGGCGCATATCTCACCCTTGCTTTTGTCCCGTCATGGTCGGACGGGATGGTCGCCGGCCGGGGCTGGATCGCCGTCGCGCTGGTCATCTTTGCCCGCTACAGGCCGCTGAACGTCGTCATGGCGGCGCTTCTGTTCGGGCTGATCACGGCACTTGGCTATGTCGGGCAGGCGCGCAACTGGCCAGTCGCGCCGGCGCTGCTCGGCATGCTGCCCTATCTCGGCACGCTGGGCTTCATCATCGTTCCCGTCATCGTCCTGCAGCGCATGAGGCAAGTGTCGGCGGCGCCGGCAGCGCTAGGCCTGCCCTATTTCCGCGACGTGCGCTGAACATCTGAAATTCTGAAAAACCGGATCCCGTAACGGATCGCGTAGGAGGATACGCATGACCATCGATATCGCCATCATCAACGGCACCGTAATGCCCATGGGCGGCACCACGCCGATCGAGCGCGGAGCGATCACCATCGCCGGCGACAAGATTCTGGCCGTCGGCCCGCAGGACGCCATCGATACCAGCGGCGCTGCAAAGATCATCGATGCGTCCAACTGCGTGGTCATGCCGGGTTTCTGCGACAGCCACACCCACATTGCGTCGAACCTGCTGCTGCGCGGCCTGCTGGAGGACGTCAGGCTGTTCGAATGGCTCTCCACCATGTGGCAGCTCAAGCGCAACTTCGATCCCGAGACGCTGTACTGGGCAAGCCTCAACGGCCTCGTCGAAATGGTCAAGTCGGGCGTCACCTCCTTCAACGAGCATTTCGATGCCTATGCCGTCGAGCCGCAGATCGAGGCGCTCAAGAGGATCCCGCTTCGCTCGACCCTCGGTTACGGCTTTGCCGATCGCGGCGTCTACGCATCGATCACCGACTGGTCCTGGAAGACGCTGCACAGCTTCGGCGATATCGTCGCCAGGCACCACAAGTCGCAAAACGGATTGCTGCATGTCGGACTGTCGCCGCATGCCACCTATTCCTGCGGGCCGGAAATGTTCCGCCTGTCGCGCGAGGTCGCCGACGCGCACAACGTGCCGATCCACATCCACCTCGCCGAAGCGCCCCAGGAGACCGCCTATGTCGCCGAAACCTACGGCACGTCGGCGGTGCGCTGGCTTCATTCGCTGGAGTTCCTGAAGTCCGACGTGACCGCCGCCCACTGCACGCAGCTCGACGAGGACGACGTGAAGATCCTGGCGGCGACCAGGACGAAGATCGCCCATTGCCCCTGCTGCAACGCCAAGGTGGCGTCCGGAACGCTGCCGCTCAAATGCGTGCGCGAGCATGGCGTGACTGTCGGCATCGCCACCGACGGGCCGGCCAGCCACAACACGCTCGACATGTTCCAGGAAATGAAGTTCGCCGGCCTGATCCACAAGGACAAGACAGCCGACCCGGAATTCCTCAAGACGACCGAAATCCTGGAAATGGCGACCTCCGAGGGTGCCAAGGCAATGAACCGTCCCGAAACCGGGACGCTTGCGCCCGGCATGGCGGCCGACGTCATCGTCGTCGACCTCGACAAGGCGCACACGCTGCCGGTTTACGACACGGCTGCGGCATTGGTCTATTCAAGCCGTGCCGATGACGTGCTGCACACCATCGTTGCCGGCCGGCTGCTGATGGAGAACCGCATCGTTGCCGGCATCGATGAGGCAGAAATCCGGGCCAATTTCCGCAGCAAGGCACATGCGCTGCGCAAGCGCAGCCTGGGGTGACCGAAGCGTAAGATGCGGAGGCAATCGGCGCTCCGGGGCCGCAGGCAGACGGTCCCATGCCGCGCCGGCTGACCGGCCGCCGTCGCCTCTCCCCCGGGCCTCGGGTGAGGGCGACGACGGGCCTGCCTTGTTCAGTGTTCGATCGACAGCGCCTTGCCGTCCCATTTCATGAGGAAGACCTCGCGGCGCGGCTTGGCCTCGCCGTCTTCGCCGCCGACGATGAGCAGGCCTCCGGATACAGGGAAGGAGGCGCCGTAAGCGAGCCCGGCCGGCAGTTTTCCGACCTCCCGCCAGATCTTGCCGCCAGTAGCCTCGCCGTCGGAAGGCTTGCCCTCGGCAGCCTCATCATAAACATAGACCTCGTCGCGCCAGCCCTTTTTCAGCCCGTCATGTGCGAACCACTTGCCATCGGCGGCATTGGCCTGGGCGCCGACGAAATTGGCGCCGCCGGCAACGAGAACGGCGCCGCCGACATTGCCGGCAAAGGCGCCGGCAACGCCTTCCTGGCGGTCGTTTGCCTCAGGTGTGGGCAGGTCGGCCAGCTCAAGCCATGAGGCCGACTGGCCTGAGATGCTGACCTTTTTGACCTCCGGCGTGCGCAGGCCCGGCTTGATCTCGCCGCTGATCAGGGTGAAGGCGTCGTCGTCAAGTGCTGCCACCGCGGCGTCGCAATTGGGCAGGAACGGGCTGTCGCCGAGACTGCTCCAGCTGTTGGCCCGGGGATCGTAGGACAGCAGCTCGGCATTCCAGCGATAGTCGGCGGGCGCCATGCCCATATAGGCGTCGACCAGCGTCCTGAAACCTTCCGGGTTCTTCTCCTTGTCGGTGGCTGTGACCTTGGCGAGGTAATCGTCGAACAGCTTCTTGTTGTAGCCGCCGACAAGGGCGATGCGGCCGTCCTCCAGCGCCAGCGCTTTTGCGCCCGACAGTCCGACAGGCGTGGTGGTGTCGACCTTTGTCCAGCCGTCGGCGACAGGGTCATAGGCATAAACCGTGTCGAAGATGATGGCGGATTTTGCGTCGGCATCTGCCTTGCCGTTGCCGGAGAAGACGAAGATCCGGCCGCCCGACACCGCCGCCGCCGCGCCATTGGTGGCGGGGCCCGAAAAGGCGGCGCGCCTGACCCAGCCGGCGGCGGGATCAGCGATATCGAGCGCGTAGAAGTCGCTGCCCGCCGAGCCGAGCCCGACATAAAGCGTGTCGCCGACACGCGCGGCGATGCCGCTCTTGATGCCGACGGGCAGGTCCGGCCAGGCATCGGCGGCCATGGCCGTGGAAAGGGGCGAGGCGAGGGACATTGCGGTGGCGGTCATGACGGCTCTCAACAGGGATTTGCGGGGCAGGGAAGGTTTGCCGGGCCGGGCTGGTTTGGACGATCTGTTGGGCATGTGGGCACTGCTCTCCTTGGTGGTGTGGGCACGGCGCGGCGCGACGGCGCGCCGACGGGCAGGGCGCTGTCCTGGGCTGCGGCTTCGCCCGACAAGCGGCGCAGCGTCGCCGGCGGTCGGCTTCCGGCGGTCGCGGTCGAGCGGTGAGACAGCGTCCGATCGGGTGAACTGTGGACGGCGCGCCTGGGGCCGGCCTGCGGCAGCGAATGCGCTTCGGTCATCAAGGCATCTGCGCTATCCCTGAGGTGGAAATGAGCAACAAGTGGGCATTCCAATATCCCGTTGACAGATATCCTACAAGTGGGTAATCAACTCACCGGTAGCTGTTTTTCGGAACGCCCCAGGCAACCGGAGACCGAGATGAGCCTGAAATCGATCAAGCCCCTGAAGCGCGCCCCGCTATTGCATGTGTCCGTGCAGGAGAGCCTGCGCGCCTATATCGACGACAACGGCCTTGCCGCCGGTGCGCCGCTGCCGCCGGAAGGCGAGCTTGCCACCCAGCTCGGCGTCAGCCGCAACTCGGTGCGCGAGGGCATCAAGGCGCTGGAGTCGCTCGGCGTCGTCGAGTCCAGGCGCGGCATCGGTGTCTTCGTCAAGGCGTTCTCCTTCGAGCCGCTGCTGGAGAACCTCGCTTATGGGCTGGGCGATGCGCTGAAGCAGATCGAGGAGGTCATCACCATCCGCCGCACGCTGGAGGTCGGCCTCATCGACAGGACGCTGGCGCTGATCGGCAAGGACGACATCGCCGAGCTGCGCGAGACGCTCGACAAGATGAAGGCGCTGGCCGAACGCGGCGAGAGCTTCCCCGAAGAGGACCGCCACTTCCACTATCTGTTGTTCCGCTGCCAGGACAACGAGGTGCTGTCGCGCCTGATCGAGGTGTTCTGGCTCGCCTTCTACAAGGCCTCCGACTTCGTCAACCTCGACAATGCCGACCCTGTCCAGACCTGGCGCGACCACGCGGCAATCGTCGACGCGGTTGAAGCCGGCGACCTCGCCGCCGCCAGGGACCGGCTCGCCAACCATTATGCCGGCATCACCAAAGTGATCGCCGACAACAAGACACATCAGTCAAACGGGAGGAGTACATGAACTACAGGACAATGATTTCGGCGCTTGCCTTGTCGGCGGCGCTCTTCGCAGGTGCTGCCGTAACCGCCGCGCCGGCCAATGCCCAAGGGGCCACCATCTCGGGCGGCTTCGATGTCGGCCCCGGCGGCTTCCAGGGCAATTTCAACCCGCTGGCCGCCACCGGCGGCTTCACCTGGCTGGTCACCTATTTCGAGCCGCTGGTGATCTATGACGACAAGCTCGCCACAATCATCGGCGCGCTGGCCGACAGCTACGAGGTCAGCGCCGACCAGAAGGCCTACACCTTCAAGCTCGTCGACACCAAGTGGCACGACGGCAAGCCGTTTACCGCAAAAGACGTGAAGTTCACCATCGAGCTCGCCAAGAACGACAAGGCCGGCTCCGTCTTCGCCGCCCGCCTCGGCGCCATCGAGACCGTCGAGACCCCCGACGACCGCACCGTGATCGTCAGGCTGAGCACGGCGACGCCGAGCATGCTCGACACGCTGACCAAGCTGATGATGCTGCCCGAGCATGCGCTCGCCGCCATCCCGGCCGAACAGATCGCCAAGAATGCCTGGTGGTCGACGTCGCCCGTCGGCACCGGACCGTTCAAGTTCACCAAATATGTCGCCGACCAGTATGTCGAGCTCGCCGCCAACCCCGATTTTCACGGCGGCAAGCCGGCGGCGGAAAAACTGATCAACCGCTATTTCGCCAATCCGGCAGCGGCCATCGCAGCGCTCCGCGCCGGCGAGATCCAGTTCACCTATGTCGATTCCAACGACGTCTCGACCTTCACCGGCGACAACGCCTTCACCGTCATCGAGGGCGACTCCTATGTCGTCAATTATGTCGGCTTCAACCAGGAAGTGCCTTTGTGGAAGGACCTCAAGGTCCGCCAGGCCTTCATGCATGCCATCAACCGCGACGCCATCATCCAGAGCCTCTATGGCGGTGCCGCCAAGCCGGCCAACTGCGTCTATGTCGCCGACCGGCTGGTGCCTGAGGGCATCGACCCCTATGCCTATGATCCGGAAAAGGCCAAGCAGCTGCTCGCCGAAGCCGGCTGGGACAAGATCAACGGCGACAAGCCGATCACCATCCTGACCTATTACACCTCGCCGCTCGCCACCAACGTGCTCGCCGCCATGCAGGCGATGCTGGCCCAGGTCGGCATCAACATCGTGCCGCGCGCCGTCGACACGCCGACCTACAATTCGGTCGTCTACCAGCAGTCGGGCAATGCCGGCGACTTCCCGCTGATCTATGCCGGCCTGCAGAACGGGCCTGATGCCTCCAACATCAATATCGGCCTCAACGAAAAGCAGATCCCGCCGGCCGGCGCCAATCTGATGCGCATCCGCATGCCCGAGGTGACCACAGCGCTCGACGCCGCCCTTGCCGAGACGGATGCCGCCAAGCGCGACGCCCGCTACCAGGACGTCTGCAAGGCGACCAACGCCAACCTGCCCTGGGGCACGATGTGGGTCGCCAACCGCTACGGCGTGGCCTCGAGCAAGCTGAAGGACTTCGTCTGGACGCCGGCGCCTGCCGGTGGTCCCTACCAGGCCCACCCGGAAAAGTGGTCGATCGCCGAATAGGCCAACTCCTCCCTCGGGGGGCGGCCATCCCAGTGGTCGTCCCCGCCTTTTTGTGGAAGCCTGCCTTTCCGGACGCCCGACTTTTTCTGGAAGCCCGACTTTTCTGGAAGCCCGACTTTTCTGGAAGCATGCCGCCGCTGGCCTGGCTTTCCTTTTGACAGAGGGTTCTGAACCCCAATGCTCCGCTATTGCCTCAATCGCCTGTTGATCGGGCTCGGCATGCTGCTCGCACTGACAGTGCTGATCTTCGTCTTGCTGCAGCTGACGCCGGGCGACCCGATCGACGCCTATATCGACCCCAACGTCGCCATGTCGAAGGAGGCGATGGACGCGCTTCGTGCCCAGCTCGGCCTCGACCGGCCGCTGCCGGTGCAATATCTCGCCTGGCTGTCGCAGGCCGTGCAGGGCAATCTCGGCCACTCGCTGCAGCGCTTCAACGAGACCGTGTCAGGCCTGATCGTCTCGCGCATCGGCCCGACGCTGTTGCTGATGGGCGCGGGGCTTGCGATCGCCATCGTCGTCGGCATCGCCTCGGGCATCGTCAGTGCCGTGCGCCGCAACTCCTTGCCCGACTATTCCTTTTCGGTGCTGGCGCTGCTCGGCATTTCGAGCCCCGCCTTCCTGACCGCCTTCCTTGGCCTGTACCTGTTTTCGGTCAGGCTGAAATGGGCGCCCTCGGGCGGCATGCTGACGCCGGCCAGCGATTTCTCGATCGCCGACCTGTTGCACCACCTGATCCTGCCGGCCTGCGTTCTGTCCATCGGCCATGCCGCGCTGATCATGCGCTACATGCGCGCCTCGATGCTCGAAGTGCTGAACCAGGACTATGTCAGGACGGCCCGCGCCAAGGGCGTCAAGGAGTTCTGGGTGGTGACCAAACATGCGCTGCGCAACGCGCTTCTGCCCGTCGTCACGCTGATCGGCTCGACGATCGGCCTCGCCGTCGGCGGCGCCATCTTCATCGAGAGCGTGTTCAACTGGCCTGGCATGGGCCTGCTTCTGATCAGCGCGGTCGAAACCCGCGACTATCCCGTCATCATGGGCGCCACGCTGGTCATCGGCGCTTGCGTCATCGTGGTCAACATCCTGACCGACCTTGCCTATGCGGTCATCGACCCGCGCATCCAGGTGGCCTGACATGAGCGTTCTGACCCTGTCCTCGACCGGCCCGATGGCCCGTGCCTACAACCGCTTCACCCAGAACCGGGCGGCCCTGTTCGGCGCGGCGCTGCTTCTGCCGATGCTCGTTGCCGTGCTCACCTATCCTTTGTGGCTGCCCTACAAGCCCAACGACATCGACCTTCTGGCGATGAACGGCGCGCCGTCCCTGAAACACTGGTTCGGCAGCGACGGCGTCGGCCGCGACGTGCTGGCCCGCACGCTGGAGGGCGGCCGCATATCGCTGATGGTCGCCGTCTCCTCGGTGGTGCTGTCGACTGGTATCGGCTTCCTCGTCGGCGCCGTCTCGGCCTTTGGCGGCCGCTGGGCCGATGCGCTGGCCATGCGCTCCGTCGACCTTGCCATGACGTTGCCGCCGGTCATCTTCCTGCTCGTGCTCGCCTCGATCGTCGGCTCGGGCATCTGGTCGACTGTCGTCGTCATCGCCCTTCTGTCCTGGCCGGTGCTGTCGCGCATGATCCGCGCCCGGCTGCTCGAACTGCGCGAACGCGAGTTCGTCATGGCCTCGCGCGGCATGGGGGCGGGCCTCGGCCATCTCTTGTTCCGCCACGGCCTGCCCAATTCGATCGACATCCTCGTCGTCTACGCCACGCTGCAGGTCGCCAACGCCATCCTGCTCGAAGCCGGCCTGTCCTTCCTCGGCCTCGGCGTGCCGCCGCCGGCGGCCAGCTGGGGCAACATGCTGAACGCGGCGCGCTCGACGGCGGTGCTCGAACAATTCCCCTGGCAATGGCTGTTCCCCGGCGCAGCGCTTGTCCTTGTCGTGCTTGCCATCAACTTCATCGGCGACGGCCTGAGAGACGCCTTCGACCCCCGCGCCGACCTCAACTAACCCTCTGGAAGAGAAGCAAAAAATGTCCAAATTCTTCGGTGTCGTTCCTCCCGTCGTCACCCCGCTCAACGACGATTTTTCCGTCGACTACGCCTCCTATACGCGGGTCCTCGACTATCTCATCGACAATGGCTGCCACGGCCTGTTCCCGCTCGGATCGACAAGCGAGGTGGTGTTTTATGACGATGCCGAGCGCCGCAAGATCCTCGAACACACGGTCAAGGTCGCCAATGGCCGGGTGCCGGTCATTGCCGGCGTCATCGACCCGACGACCGACCGCGTCATCCGCCACGCGCAGACCGCCAGGGACGTCGGCGCCGACGCCGTCGTCGTCACCGCCCCGTTCTACACCATCACCAGCCAGGCCGAGACGCTCGACCATTTCCGCATCATCCGCGACGCCGTCGACATTCCGCTGATTGCCTATGACATTCCGGTCTGCGTCCACAGCAAGCTCGCCCGCCAGACGGTGGTGACGCTGGCCAGGGAAGGCACGATTGTCGGGCTTAAGGACTCTTCGGGCGACGACGGCAATTTCCGCTACGCGCTGAGCGACCTTGCCGACACCAAGGACGTGTTTTTGATGACCGGCTCCGAGATCGTCGTCGACAATGCCCTGCAGATGGGCGCGCATGGCGTCGTGCCCGGCCTCGCCAATGTCGATCCGGCCGGTTACGTCAGGCTGTGGAACCACGCCCAGAAGGGCGACTGGGACGCCGCCCGCAAGGAGCAGGAACGCCTCTGCCGGCTGTTCGAGATCGTCTGGGTCGCCGCCGGCCGCGTCAGCGGCGGCGCCACGGGCGTCGGCGGCTTCAAGACCGCCATGCGCAGCCTCGGTATCATTTCGACCAATGTCATGGCGCGCCCGCGCGCCCCGCTCAACGACGCCGAGACCGCCCGGATCGACGAGATCCTGCGCTCGGTCGGCCTGCTCAACTGAGGCTTCCGATGCGCACCGAACCCATCCTCGAGATCAAGGGCCTGAGAACCGTCTTCCGGGTGCGCGGCCGCGAGATCGCCGCCGTCAACGGCATCGACCTTGTCGTGCACGCCGGCGAAACGGTGGCACTTGTCGGGGAATCGGGTTCGGGCAAGTCGGTCACCAGCCTGTCGGTGATGCGGCTTTTGGCCCGCGGCATCGGCGCGATCGACGCCGGCGAGATGCTGTTCCGCGGCAAGGACGGCAAAATCCGCGACCTGGCCAGGCTTGGCGCGGAAGAGATGCGGCGCGTCCGCGGCAACGACATCGGCATGGTGTTCCAGGAGCCGATGACCAGCCTCAACCCGGTCTACAGCATCGGCGACCAGATCTCGGAAGCGCTCAGGGTGCATCGCGGCACCGGGCGGCGGGCAGCGCTGGAGGCGGCCGTCGCCCTGCTCGACAAGGTCGGTATTCCCGATGCCCGCCGCCGTGCCGGGCAATATCCGCATGAACTGTCGGGCGGCATGCGCCAGCGCGCCACCATCGCCATGGCGCTGGCCTGCGACCCGACACTTTTGATCGCCGACGAGCCGACGACGGCGCTCGACGTCACCATCCAGGCGCAGATCCTCGAGCTGCTGCAGGGCCTGCAGCGCGAGCGCGGCATGGGCGTCCTGTTCGTCACCCACAATCTCGGCGTCGTCGCCGAGATCGCCGACCGGGTCGCTGTCATGTATGCCGGCCGCATCGTCGAGTTCGGCCCGGTGGCCGAGGTGTTCCGCAACCCGCGCCACCCCTATACGCTGGGCCTGCTGAACTCGATGCCGCGGCTGGGGGCCGCCAGCGCCATGAAACGCGCCGGCGAGAAGCTCAACGCCATTCCCGGCATGGTGCCGAGCCTCGCCGACATGCCCGCAGGCTGCGCCTTTGCGCCACGCTGTCGTTTTGCCATCGAGGCATGCCGCCAAAACATTCCCGAACTCGAAAGCGTCGCTGCCGGCCATGGCAGCCGCTGCATCCGCTGGCAGGAGATCGCCCGATGACCCCGCTACTTTCGGTCCGTGGCCTCGCCAAGCATTACCAGACGCGCGGCGCGACCCTGAAGATCCTCGAAGACATCTCCTTCGACGTCGCCAAGGGCGAGGTGGTCGGGCTGGTCGGCGAATCCGGCAGCGGCAAGACCACCATCGGCCGCTCGGTGCTCCGGCTGATCGAGCCGACGACGGGCGAGGTGCGCTTCGACGGCACCGACATCACCAGGCTGTCCAGTGGCGAGATGCGGCGCCGACGGCCGCGCATGCAGTACATCTTCCAGGATCCGTATGCCTCGCTGTCGCCGCGCATGACCATCGGCGAGATCCTGACCGAGGGCCTGAAGATCCAGGGCATCGGCACCAGGACGGAGCGGCTGGAGCGGGCGAAGAAGGCGCTCGAACAGGTCGAGCTGCCGGCCGACGCCATCCACCGCTACGCCCACGAATTCTCCGGCGGCCAGCGCCAGCGCATCGGCATCGCCCGGGCGCTGACGCTGGCGCCCGAATTCATCGTCGCCGACGAACCGGTCTCGGCGCTCGACGTGTCGATCCAGGCGCAGGTGGTCAACCTGCTGCGCGACCTGCAGCAGCGGCTCGGCCTGACCATGCTGTTCATCTCGCACGACCTCGCCGTGGTCGAATATATCTGCGACCGCGTCATCGTGCTCTATCTCGGCCGCATCATGGAGATCGCCACCACGGAGGATCTTTATGCCAGGCCCGAACACCCCTACACCAGGGCGCTGATGTCGGCGATCCCGTCGCCGGACCCGGAGGCCAGGAAGGTGCGGGAGATCCTCAAGGGCGACATTCCGAGCCCGGCCAATCCGCCCAGCGGCTGCGTCTTCCGCACCCGCTGCCCCAACGCGCTCGATGCCTGCGCTGCAACGCGACCTGAGCTGCGCGAGGTCAGGCCGGGTCATTTCAAGGCCTGCATCCGCGATGATCTCTAGCGCAATTCCAGGAAAACTGTGCAGCGGTTTTCCGTCCGGAATTGCGCAAAAACAAAGAGCAATTCCAGGAAAACTGTGCAGCGGTTTTCCCAGGAGAATTGCGCAAAAACAAAGAGCAATTCCAGGAAAACTGTGCAGCGGTTTTCCCAAGAGAATTGCGCAAAAACAAAGAGTTAGTCTTGTCGCCTGAAGCCGTTTCCATCAGCTGGCTTGGGCCGCCGTCCCGGGCAGCGCCGTTCAGGCGGCCGTTTTGAGTGTGAGGTCCCCGATGAAATTGTCTTTCCTGGGTGTCGGCCATTGGCATGCGGCGATGCATGGTGACGCGGCGCTCGCCGCAGGTGCCGGCATTGCCTCGGCCTGGGACCCCACGCCCGAGGCGGCCGCCGGCTTCGCCCAAAAATTCGGCTGTCCCGTCGCGCCGAGCCTGCAGGCCGCGCTGGACCATGCCGATCTTGCCGTCGTCATGGGCCGCCCGTTCGAAATCGTCGAACGCGGTCTCCAGGTCATCGCAGCCGGTGTGCCGCTTCTGCTCGAAAAACCCCTGGGCATTTCGGCTGATGCCGCCGACGCGCTGATCGAGGCGGCACAGCGCAAAAGGGTGTTCGCCGCCATGGCCTTGCCGCACGGCATGGCGATGCTGGCGGCACTCGGCGATCTCGACGCTGCCGGGCGGCGCGGGCCGATCTCGCATTCGCATTTCCGCCTGATCAACGGGCCGCCGCAGCGTTATGTCGACGACGGCGTCGCCTGGGTGCTGGATCCCGCGATCGGCGGCGGCGGCGCGCTCAGAAATCTCGGCATCCACGGCATCAATGCCTTCCTGATGCTTGCGGCCGGGCAGGAGGTCGAGGTCGTCAGCGCCTCCTTCGGCAGACCGCTTCACGGCACCAAGGTCGAAGACTATGCGGCCATCGTGCTGCGCGCCGCCGACGGCATGCTCGGGCTGATCGAAGCCGGTTACACCTTTGCCTCGATGAAACGCGGCCTCTTCGAATGGCGTGTCTCCGCTGCGAATGCCACGCTGAGCGATTTCGGCGACCGGCTGGCGCTGTCGACCCTCGATGACGAGAAGCAGACCGACCTGCCGGCGACGCCTATCGCCCGCCGTTATCACGACGTCATGGCTGACACCCTGCAGCGCCTGGCCGCCGGCCGGCCGCCGGCGGTGTCGCTCGCCGACGCCAGGCGCGCCATGGCCATCATCGACAACTGCTACGCACTCCAGCGAGCCTCGACATGATCGGGATCGGCATCATCGGCGCCGGCCATTTCGGCGCGGCCCATGCGCGTGCCCTGCGTGACATCGAGGGCGCGCGCCTCGTAGCCGCCTGCCGCAACGATGCGGATGGGCTCGCAGCCTTCACCGGGGAATATGGCGGCAAGGGCCATCTCGACTATCGCGAGCTGCTCGCCGATCCGGACGTCGACGCCGTGGCGGTGGCGCTGCCGCACCATCTGCACACCGAGGTGGCCATCGCCTGCGCTCAGGCCGGCAAACACATCATGGTCGAAAAGCCGATGGCGCCGACCGTCGCCGAGTGCCGGCGCATTATTTCTGCGGCAAAAGCCGCCGGTGTCGTGCTGATGCCCGGCCACACCATGCGCTTCACCTTGCCGTATCTCGCGGCGCGGAACGTCATCGACGAGCGTGGACTGGGCACCATGCGTTTTGGCTCGAGCCGCATGATCAAGCTCTGGATGGAAGGCAACCGCCGCGACTGGCATCTCGACCCAGCGACCGGCGGCGGCATGCTGTTCACCGCGGGGATTCATGCGCTCGACCGGCTGCTGGCCTTTGCCGGCCGTAGCGCCACCCATGTCAGCGCCATATCAACCACCAGCTTCCACCAGCAGAAGGCCGACGACATAGCCCTTCTGCTGCTGCGCTTCGGCGACGATGCCGTCGGCCAGGTCGCCAGCATCGGTTATGCCGACGGCGCCTTCATCTCGGGCGACGAACTGGCCTTCGATCGCGGCGTGCTGACCGTCGATTTCTTCAACGGCGTGACGCTCGGCCGCGACCTGAAATGGCAGCCGGTCGAAAACTCGATCGAGAGGGATGTCGCCGGTCGCGGCCTCGTCCGCCAATGGCAGGCCTTTATCAAAGCCATAAGCTGTGGCACCACGCCGCCCGTCTCAGCCGAAGACGGCCTGCATGTCGTCGCCTGCATCGAAGCCGCCTTCAAGGCCTCGCGCGAACGCCGGGAAGTGGCGGTGGAGTAGGGGGCGTCGCAGCGGCCGGCGATCCCCTCGCGCTGCCATCCGCTCGTCGTGCCGCTGGGGCGGTCAGGCGTAGCGGTCGTGGCGGCGTACCCAGTCCATTCCCTCTGTTTCGTTGCGTCCCTTCGGCGTGAGATCGAGCATGTTGTAGGTGCCCATCATCACCTCGACGCCGCGCCCGTAAGTGGAGTAGGTGCGGAAGATCTCGCCCGCACCGTCCTTGTAGAAGGCGCTGACGCCGGGCCATTCCGCGCCGGTTTCCCGCCATTCGCCGAAATTGTAGTCTATGCGTCCGCTGGCGACCTCCTCGGCCGTGAAGCTGACGCGGAAGTCGAAGTTGAAGTCGTTGCCTAGGGACGACACCCATTTGAACTGCCAGCCCATGCGTTTGCGGTAGCGCTCGATCTCGGCAAGCGGGGCGCGCGAGACGGCGATCATGGTGACGTCGTGGTGCGCCAGATGCCTGTTCATGCCGTCCGTGTGATCGGCCATGTAGGAGCAGCTCGGGCAACCTTCCTTCCACCCCGGCGCGAACATGAAATGCTGCACCAGGAGCTGCGACCGGCCGTCGAAGAGCTCGGCCAGCCTGCGCGGACCCTCCGGCGTGTCGAACACATAGTCCTTGTCGATGCGCAGCCAGGGCAAAGAGAGCCGCTCGCGGGCGACCTTGTCGCGATGACGCGTGAGCTCCTTCTCCGCTTTCAAGAGGTCTCGGCGGGCAGTCAGCCAGTCATCGTGCGAAACAACAGCGTGTTGCACAGCGTGTTGCATTGTCAGTCTCCTTCGGTTTGGGTGACGGGTGTAGTGGGGTGCTGCGAACGGGAGGAAAGGAGCTTCATCCACGGCGACAGGTGAAACAGGCTCATCAGCACATACATGAGGGCCATGTCGTTGATCGGCGCGAATGCCGAGGCTGCCGAGCACATCGTCATGCCGGGCGAGCCGACGGCCGAAATCCAGGCCATCAGCGCGCAGGTCGGAGCGACGGCGAGCCCAAGCCAGCCGGCCGCATCGATCGTCGCCCTGGGCGACGAAGCGGCCTGTTCTGGTGCTGCGCGCATCGTCATGACAGGTCCTCAGTTCGCCGTCTCAGTGGTTGCGATAGGAACAGGCTAGCGCGGGCACGGGGGACGGGGAGAGTTACAAAGGTGACGGGATTTTCATGGACGCGCTGATCATGGCCGCCGCACACGCTCTTTCGGCTGGCGACCCCCTCGCTGCGCTGAAACGGGTCGCCTTGCGCGATGACCCGCCGGCGCTGGCGTTGCGTGGCATCGCCATGGCGCAACTCGGCGACCTCGCGCGCGCCAGGGAGCTTCTGCGCAGCGCGGCGCATGCCTTCGGCCCGAAAGAGCCTCTGGCCCGTGCGCGTTGTGCCTTGGCCGAAGCCGAAATCGCCCTTGTGTCGCGTGATCTCGGCCGCTCCCTGCAAACGCTCGATGCGGCACGGACGGTGCTGGAAGCATCAGGTGACCGCAGGAACGCAGCCCACGCCGGCTATCTCCAGGCCCGGCACCTTCTCCTGATCGGCCGCCTGGATGACGCCGAAAGGGTGCTCGCTGCGTTCGATGCCGCTGCCCTGCCGCCTGCGTCGCTGGTCGGGCGCGAACTGGTGGTGGCGGGCATAGCCATCCGACGCATCGAGACCAGGCCGGCGAGAATCGCTCTGCAACGGGCAAGACGGGCGGCAAAAGACGCGCGCATTCCAGCACTCGCGGCCGAGGTCGACCAGGCCGTGCGCGCATTCGCAGCACCTGCTGCGCGCCTGGTCAGCCGCGGCGTCGGGCGGCTCCTCGATCTCGAAGAGGTCGAAAATTTACTGGCCTCCGATACGCTTGTCGTCGACGCCTGCCGCAACGTGGTGCGCAGAGGGACAAAGCTGGTGCCGCTCTCCAGCCGTCCCGTCTTGTTCGCCCTTTTGCGTGCGCTCGCCGAGGCATGGCCGGACGATGCGGCGCGCGAAACGCTGCTCAGACGCGCTTTTGGGGCACGGCATGCCGACGAGGCGCACCGTGCCCGGCTGCGCGTCGAAATCGCCCGGCTGCGCGAGGCGATCAGGCCGCTGGCGGCGCTGAGCGCGACCCGGGACGGTTTCGTCCTGCGGCCCAGGGCTGATGTCGCCGTGCTGGCGCCGCCCGTCGAAAGCGAGCACGGCCAAGTGCTCGCTCTGCTCGGCGACGGCGAGGCCTGGTCGAGTTCGGCATTGGCGCTGGCCTTGAGCGTGAGCCCGCGCACGGTGCAGCGGGCGCTCGAAGAGCTGGCCGATGACGGCAAGGTCGAGGCCTTCGGACGCGGGCGGGCCTGCCGCTGGATCGCGTCAAGCGTGCCCGGTTTCCCGACAAGCTTGTTGCTCCCCGCCACCGGCATTTCCGGCTAGTATGAGGCCATGAAACATTCGACCGCCGAAATCATCCGGGAATATGGTCCCTTTGCCGATGTAGACGACGTCGCCGGGGTCAGCTTCGACGGCAATCAGGTCTGGTTCGCAAGCGGCGAAAAACTGAATGCCCTCGATCCCGAAAGCGGCGAGATCCTGCGATCGTTGGACGTCGCAGCCCATGCCGGAACCGCATTCGACGGCGAGCACCTGTACCAGATCGGCGACGCCGTGATCCGCAAGATCGATCCCAGGACCGGCGCGGTGATCGCCACGATCCCGGCGCCCGGGGAGGGCGGCGACTCGGGCCTGGCCTGGGCGGAGGGGTCGCTCTGGGTCGGGCAGCATCGTGGCCGCAGGATCCATCAGCTCGACCCCGTAACAGGAAAAGTGCTGCGCACCATCGAATCCGATCGCTTCGTCACCGGCGTCACCTGGGTCGACGGCGAGCTTTGGCATGGCTCCTGGCAAGACAGCGGCAGCGACCTCCGCCGCATCGACCCCGAAACGGGTGACGTGCTCGAGCAACTCGACATGCCGGCCGGGGTCGGCGTTTCCGGGCTCGAATCCGATGGCGGCGACCGCTTTTTCTGCGGCGGCGGCAACAGCGGAAAAGTCAGAGCCGTGCGCCGGCCGAGGTAGCGTCTTGAGTGAGGGTGGGCCAAAGCCCGGAGAATGGCCAGAAGCTGACGGATAGAAAATCACCTGGGACGGGCGGGGGCGCAAGGTTTAGCGCGCGACGAAGCGGTCGTCGGCGCCGCCTCGGATGGCCGGTCAACGTCAGATTTCGTTTCGCTCCGCCAGGAGCAGCGCGTCCGGGGGGCGTGCAATTCCGACCGTTGCCGACGTTGCAGACAAGGCGATCGGTGGGTGCCGGTCGAAAACTCGATCGAGCGGGATGTCGCCGGTCGCGGCCGCCAGTGGCAGGCCTTCGTCCCGGCGATAAGCTGTGGCACCAACCCGCCCGTGTCAGCCGAAGACGGCCTGCACGTCGTCGCCTGCATCGAAACTGCGTTCAGGGCCTCGCAGGAACGCCGGGACGCTGCGGTGGGGGAGGGGCCGGGGGGCGGAATGGCTGGCGCGGGTTTGGGGCAGGGAGCTGAACGTTCGGTTTGGGGAGTGCTAGGTGGCAAGCTGTTATTCTGGCTCCGCCGCATCAGACTAGGTTCGGCTAGTTAGCTTTCGACACCATTGCGGTCGTTTCTAAATATGTAGTGAATACTTAAAGCTGCCCCTCCTCCACAAGGCGTTCGAGCAGCGCGGAGTTCCGTTTTCGTATATTCATAGAGATGCGATTTCGGAGGGGCGGATGAAGGTACCGGTAGAGTTCGAGAGCATCATCGCGGATGCCGAAAAACGACAGGAGCCGCTTCCGTCCCATTACTTTCAGACAGAGTTGACTAAGGCTCGCGCTGCCCTTGGCAAAAATCTCGACGCAGACCTCAATGCCGGCGCGTTTGCTGAGCTCGTCGCATGGTCGCTGACGACCGAGGCATGGGGCCTTGAGCCGTGGCATTCTTATTTTGGCCCATTCGGTTCATGGATCAGCGTCGACGGGAAGAAGGCATTCGCGCCTGCTGTCGACAAGGTCGACGAAGCCATCTTCTGGCATTGGGCCAGCCGTATCGGTCAGTTCAGGCACCCAGCACTGGAGGCTCGCTATGCGGACCTATGCTGGGAGCTTGCCAGGACAGTCGGCAATGTAAAGCCAGATTTTCGCCATGCCGTCGCTGCCGTTGATGCGTATATCGAGGGCGTGTCTAGCGGTCTCGTCACCGAGTTTCATGAGCAAATTGCGTCAGCGAGCCGGGCACTCGATATAGCTCGCCAGATCCGGGACAACGAACGCTCCGAGGCAGCGATCGTCATGCTGCTGGAGCTTCATGATAAAGCCGTGGCGGGAGAAGGATGGTGGTGGAAGACCTACGACCGCCTGATCGCAGATAAGGCATTGACCGATGACAGGCGTGCCCACCTCGCCCAGAGCCTAGAGGGGCTGGCGGCTGACTACGCAGACACTGCGAACCCTGAGAAGTTCGACCCTTTCCAACTCGAGAGCGTCTCTGAACGACTGCAGGCCTACTACAATCGCGTCGGCAGCCGCCCGGACGTGGTCCGGCTTCAGGAGACAGTGGGTAGGGCTTTCGAGCATACCGCCGATCTTGGTGACAACTTGCGCGCGTCTTCGATGCTCCAGAGCGCCGAAAATGCCTATCTCGATGCCGGCAAACCAGAGGATGCGAAGCGAGCGAGGATCGCGCGGATAAAAGCGATCGAAGCGTCTCGAGAGGAGATGCAATCGTTTGAGACGACTCAGACGATTACCAAGGAGGAGATAGAGGCGTTCATCTCCACCGTGGTCACCGACAATCCACTGCATACCTTTGCCAGGATTGCGAACCAGTTCGTGCCTGAGGTCGCCCAGATAGAGGCCCAGATCAAAAAGGGCGGGGAGGATGGTGAGGCGTCGATCATGGATTTCATTCCCATTGCGATAATGGCGAAAGATCACCAAGCTGCGATGCTTGGAGGGGTTGAAGACGATCTTGATGGACGTGTAATCCATCATGCACAGCAGAATGTGCAGTGGACTTCACCATACCTGCATCGCGCGCTGCAGGCAGCGATCGAGAAACACGAGCTCAACCCGTATGCGGTTACCGGGTTTGCCGAACGATCAGGTCTGTTCGAAGATTCCAGCTTCCTACTCGAGGGGGTAAGCGCGTGGTTCGCTCACGATCACATGAAGGCAATTCATGTTCTAGTCCCCCAGGTAGAGCGTGCACTACGTACGATCACCGGCAAACTGGGTGAACCCGTCACTAGAAAGCATCCGACTATGCTCCATCGCGAGATCGCTATCGGTATGGGCGAAATCTTTGGGAACAAAGTCGTTAAGGAGACCCTTGGCGTTGATCTGACCCTCTATTTTAAGCTCATTTACTCCGATCCGCGGGGACTAAACCTGCGGAACTCGATCGCTCATGGCACTCTTGAGCGCGGCATGATCAACTCAGTGATCAGCGATCTTCTGATCCATTCTCTGCTTGTACTTGGCCTGTGGGATCAACTAGCCGGCCATCGGAAGAATAAGGCGGCTGGGAGCTAGTGGGGATGGTTATCGGCTCGGACCTTCGGCGCGTTGTTCGTCGAAATTTCGTGACCAACTCGAGCCCATTTTACTCGCGAGACTGATGAAATCCTCTAATATCGGACCGTCTTTACTGCCATTGCTGTTGAGAATTTTACGAGTGGCACATGGAACCTGAAGCTTCCGACATCCAGCCAATGATCGAACAGATCCCCAACTCGTTACCGACGTTTGGTCTCGGCGGGATCGATCTTGCCTATGTAGCGAAAGAGCACGAAATTGCGCTGCGATACCTATCTCAGTTCAAGCCCGTCCAACTGGCGGCGATCTTTGGCGGGTTGCTCACGCAGCCAATCCTGCAAGCAAATTGCGTCCGGCTAGAAGCGCTGGTGCATCTTTCATTAGCTATCGGCAATGGCCCCAAGAAGCCGTCGTCCAGGGTTGTCGCTCCCGTTTTTTCAGAACTCGGGCGAGGTATGACCGGTCGATTAGAAGACCCTGCCGAAGATATTTTTGTTTCTCTAGTCGTGACCCCTAGGGGAGATTTCAGGCTGCTCGAAGGCGTCTGGGAAACAGCTGCCTTCTATACCCAGCGTCTATTGAATACGCTGGAGCGTTTGCCAGACAACGATGTTTTCCGTGTCCTTCGAAACCGTGTGTACGCGCTCCTCTCTTTGTCGGAAGCTGTGTGCGAGCGCGCGGAATTAAGGCGATATGCAGTCGGTGATGAAAACCCTCATCTACTGCTTCCGCGCCTTCTTCGAGATCGGCTTGGCTCGATATCGCAAATAGTCAGATTTTCGCCGGAGGATTTGTCGGCGCTAGGTATCAATCCCGACGACCTTGCCGAATTTGGCTTTGATCCGCGTCGCAGACGCGATCTGCAATCGGACGATATCGGAAACTCGCTGCTGGAGCGGTATCCCGTCGTCTTCTCCGACGATCATACGTACTTGATCCTGCCAAGTGCGGTTAGCGCTGCATTGCGCCGCTATGTCGTCGAGACGATGGAACTTTTCGAACTACGTGATGCATTCGCTGCGACACTGGCGCACGAATTCGCCGATGCACTTGCGGAGTTGCCTATACTAGGTGGTGAATTAGGTGCCAAACTTGAATTTAGAAAAACCGAAAATGGGCTGTTGGCAGGCGTAACCATGCGCGCCGACGCTGGACGCTTTATTAATCTCATCTTCTTCTCCGACACGCTGGATGATTTCGCCGAAGGCGGCTTAGTCGGAACCTTCCCTCAGAACGAGAAACGAGAAGGATTGGCAAAGGAAGTCGATCGATGGATTGACTTTGCGTGGCAGCAGGCAAGCGCTAGCGAAGGGTTCAAAGGAGGGGTCACGCTCCTTGTCCCATGCGGCCTTGGGAGAGGAGTTGTCGCCTTTTTCAGCGAAAAGAGGAGAGAGAATTGGCGCGTCGAATTTGTCGGGGCGTCGGATTTATTCACGCTCAGTTGGATTCCCGATTTCAATGCTCTGTCGCTGTGGCGCCTGCTGGATGGACGGGATCGCCTCGCTGAAATGGGCGTGGAACTGCAAAACGTAAATGGCCTGTTGAATCTGGTCGCGTGGGTTCGGCAGCTAGGGGGCCACCTTGTCCCCCATGCCAGCATGCCTATTGAATTCGGCCTAGGAGATGGGCGCAACTTCGTGATGATCGAGCAAAACGGTCTGCTGAAGACGCGCAAAGAAGTAGCGGAAATCTGGGATGTGCACTCATGTCGAGACATTGACGGCCACTGGATTCCTGTCCGCAAAGAACGAACCTCCATGTTTGATGAAGACAACGAGAGACGATTCTATGTAGCTGTCACTGACAGAACATCTCGCTGGCCGCTCGGAGTCTTCGAAACGGCGCAGCGCGCTTGGTGGATTCGCCTTGAGACCGATGAGGGTGTTGCCGGGTCGATGGCCTTCCAGCGCTTTCAAATGCTTCGGACTTGGATTTGCCTAATCGCTCCGGTTCTTGACGTAGCCTTCGAGTCGATCCCATCTGGTGCAGTTATGCTGAGAGCCGCGTTCAAGGGATCTCTCAGCGATCGTCGAGCGGGCATACCAGAAGAATTCATGACGTTGGAGGCGACATTGGACTTCATAAGTGCATCAGCACATGGGTCCATCGTAGACATCGAAATCGCTGACGGATTTGACCATGCAGTTTTCAATCCGGAAAACGTGGCGGAGACTGCGTTTGTTCAACGCATTGTCGAAGGGTTTGCTTCCCTCGCAGGCATCAGTCTTGATCAAGCTCGCCGTGACGCACTCGTAAGCGAGATAATACCCGGCGCTGACGCACGTCAGAGCCACGCATTTCCGGCACGAAGTTTCCGCGACTTTGTCCAAAGGTCAGCCGGTGGGCCCCCCCTTACAATCGACAATGATGACGGCGCGTTGATCAAGCTCGGCCTCGGCTGGCGCGTTCGCGCGCGAAGCGAGGGCGGCGAGATCCGTGGGCGAGAGGCCTGTACATCATTCCTCAACAACCTAGTGAAAGTGCTGGAAGATGACCTTTGCGCGAAGTTGAGATCATTCGATCGGAAATCTTTGATCCGATTTGCTCTCCTGAACCACGAGCGTGCAGCGCTTGATCGAGAACGATGGCATCGGACGGCCGCAGCTGTTCTGGCCCTTCACAAAGATCGCGACGCTGCGCTCGAAGGCATTCTCCAACATGAGGCCGAGCTAAATGCTGTCTTCCAAGCATCCCGGCTGTTGGTTGAATTCGCGATTTGCGAATCTCCGCTCAACGATGGAGCTGTAGCTGGCCGCTTAGACTTGTCGCGAATGATGGCTACGATAGTCATGATCGGAGGTATGGGCGGCTGGTCCGACGCAATTCGATGGGATGCGATGGAGCCTAGAATTCAGATAACAGCGCTGGGTGACGTCCAAGCGAATGTGTCGTTCCAAGAAAACGTGCTTCAGCCGTTCGGACGTGCAACCGCTCAATCCCGGATTGACCAGCGAGTCCGCGATTACGCGCGCAATCTGAAGGAACCGGAATTTCAGGAAACCGACGATCGCGAACTTGCATCCGATTTCGCGGTTGCCCTCGAAGAGCAGTTTGGTGCGTCACTCGATACGGTACGCAAGTTCGTCGATTTCGTGGAAAATCTAGGCATCCGTAAGACACAAGCCGTCCTCGAATTGCGGCGGAGCGACCTGTTGAACGCGAAGTTGGATGGTGTCGATCTGGATCGGTATCAAGTCGACAATCTGGTCGCGTTTCTCACTTTTAAGAGTCGCCAGTCATGGCGTGAACTGCCCGACGGCTACGATGCAAAGGACCTCTTCCCTTGGCGATTCCGACGGCGGCTTTCAGTGCTGCGAAAGCCATTGATCCAAATCGATCTCGAAGCGGATCCTACGATCTTGGTCGCTCCAGGAATCCTACGAGACTCATTCGTCTACATGTTGAGTAACTACCATCGAGGAGATTTCCCGATATGGCAGTTGTCGCCCGCTATGAAGCGATGGGCGGGGACATCGCGAGACCGGCAAGGGTCTAAGTTTGCTCAACAGGTATCGGCGCGGCTCAAAGAACTTGGCTGGCAGACGGAAACCGAAGTTCCTGTCACAAAACTGCTCGCGAAAGGGTTCGAACGCGATTTTGGCGATGTCGATGTCTTGGCGTGGTGCGAAGACTCTCCCCGCATACTGTTGATCGAGTGCAAAGACGTTCAGTTTCGCAAAACAGAAGGGGAGATTGCCGAGCAGTTGTACGATTTCCGCGGGCTTACCCGATCCGATGGGCAACGGGACCTGCTCCGCAAGCATCTTGATCGCGTCGATCTGATTTCGAAAGAGCAAAAAGCGCTCGAGCGTTATGTGAAGCGGAGTGGAAGCTCCAAAATCGAAGGACACCTTGTGTTCAAGCACATGGTACCAATGGAGTATGCGTGGGAGCATATGAAGGAGCGGATTGCTCTGCATGTGTTTGATGATCTCGATAAACTTTGAACAACTGCGGTAGACGAATCCGTGGTCCGGCGCCGGTGGAGCGGGAAAGCTCCGGAGCCGGCGAGTAGGTCAAGGGCGGCACGACAGCCCCTTGTGATGGGTTCAGTGGGCACGACGGCTCCTCGATCGATGGGTGCCGCGAGAGTGAAGTCGCTCGGCGCGACGATAGCCATGGGGTTTCAGAAAGACCGGACGCTCCCTAAGATGGGCGAAAGCAACGCGGTAGCGTCGGTGCCGAAGGTGGAATGCACTACTGCTGACAGGTGCCAAAAAATCGTTGCGCAGTTTCTACTCCGATAGAACTTCGTGGCTGAACCATCAAAAGAATCACGTTATCAGTAAGTATGTTGACTAGTAGAGAACATCAGGGGGTACGCGTCCGTCGCTGCGCCGAAGGGGTACACTTCTTCGATCGTCGGACCGGATGGAATCTGCTGTTAGACGAGATAGCCACTGACGCGTCGAGTTGGGCGCGCGCGCCCCGCTATATGTCGATCGCGCTCACCAACGCCTGCGAGCTTGCCTGTCCTTATTGCTATGCGGCGAAAGCGCCGGCGCGGAACCGTGCCGATCAGGTACTAGAGTGGACGCGAGAACTCGACATTGGCGGCGGACTGGGCGTTGGCTTCGGTGGCGGTGAACCGAGCCTGTTTCCGGGTTTCGCGGATCTCTGCCAACAGGTTCACGCGGGGACGGGTCTTGCGGTTACCTTCACAACACATGGTCATCGCTTCAGACCGGATTTGGTGTCGCAGCTGTCCGGTGCCGTCGATTTCATTCGCTTGTCGATGGACGGTATCGGACCCACCTATGAACGGCTGCGCGGCCGATCCTTCGCCGAATTTAGGGAAAAGCTGGTTCTGGTGCGCGAGACCGCGAGCTTCGGTATCAATATGGTACTCAACGCCGACACGATCGGCGACTTGGCGCACGCTGCCACGTTTGCTTTTAGTGAGGGCGCGCGCGAGCTTTTGTTGCTTCCCGAAACAGAGCCGGATGGTCGACTCAGCTGCGATGGGGCGACACTCGAACGCGCTGCCGAGTGGATCACGGCAAACCATGAACATGTGCGTCTGGCGACGTCTGACCACGCGGTTGAGGCCCTCGGCGTCCCGCGGCTGCCAACCGCAGGAGCCGACCCTAGCCTCGACTTCATGCATATCGACGCATTCGGGATGCTCAAGTTCGGGGCATTCGAACGTCACGGAGCCAAGCTGGAACAAGGCGCCGCCCTGCTTCCTGCGATCGAGGCGTTGCGCGCGAAGCGCAGCGCTACTTAACCACAAGGGATGGAGACTGCGCCTTGAAACTCTGGAACGGTTATGGCAGCGAGCATTCGGCAAACTTAGTCCTGATTGGCACGTTCGAAAACGCCGACAAGGCGGAGGAAGCGGTGAAGCTCCTTCAAGACGCGACCGACGTCGCCCGCGCCGACGAGGCTGCGGGCCGCCTCAACCCTGGTCACGTGGCAACTCGCTTTTCGGAAGGCGTCTTGGACTTATTCAAACGCACCAATCTCTCGCTCGAATATGGCAATCCTGAAGAGTTGCTCTATGATTTTGATGCTAGGCGTGAAGGCGACCAAGTTGTCATCACCACCGAGGAAATGGGACTCAACGCCTTCATAAAAGTGCTTCTGCACGGCGGTGCGAAAATCGAGCTATATTCGCGGCACGATCACCGCGGACCATACGGCAGGCCAACTCGGTAGCCGTCTGCGGAAGATGTACCTGCAACGCCCCGATGCGATAAATGGAAGAGGGACAGCTTGGGGCTCGTCCTCGACTCTGGCCATCGACGCGGCGCTTTTGCTGAAGCGCGTGCATCGGCTCCGTGACGTCTGGCCGGCATCCTGACGTCACAATACGCTATGCGCATGCAGGCCTTCCCTATTCGCACACTTACGGAGACTGATATCGACGGTATCGTCGAGGCCACGGGCGGTGTTCGCGCCCATCTCGATGCCGATCTGCGCGGGGAGGTAGGTGCCGACTATGTGCTGGGCGCAACCGTTATCGAGCTCAAGCTCCTCGACGAAGAAGGGTTCGACAAGCCCGAGCGGCAGGCGAAGCTCGCAGCCTTGTTCCGGGGAACCCAGCCCAATCGGCCGGTAGTCGTTCTCGACGAAGAGTTGCTGTCGGCTTCCGAGCAGCGAGAATACCGCAACACGATCGAGCAGCCGGTGAAGAGTGTCGTCACGAAGGCGAAAAAGCAGCTCGTCCAAACCCGCAGCGAAAAGCCCGAGACCAGCGGATCGGTGCTTTGGATCTTCAACAATGGCTATACCGCGCTCGACCATGACATGCTCGAGGCGCTCGCTGCCAACCGCATTCGACAGGACACCAGCAATATCGACGGCGTGATCGTCTCGGGCTGCTATTATCACAGCGACGGGTACGACAGCGTTTTCCTGTGGCCGTGCAGTTAGGTGCCAATCAGAGTCGATCATTCGTTCCCAGAGTTCGAGCTACTTCAAGAGAAATTCCAGGATTTCGCCAACCGCTACATGACAGAGCTGATGCGGCAGACCGAGCCAAGTGGGAGGAAGGTTGAGGTCAAAGATCTTGTTTTCGACGTTGAGGGCATCCGCTATGTGCGACCGTCGCCCCGGATGGGAAGCCCATCGGAATTCTGTCCGGGGCCGCCCGTGCACGAACAGCGCAGGTTACCATGGCTTTCCCCCGGTTGCGGTGATCGTGCCAAAGCTGACTCGGCCAGATTTTGAGACCATCGCCGGAGTGGTTCGCGCGCAGAGAGGTGCGCTGTCGAGTTGGGAGAGCTGGCAGCGGCATGTTGAGAGCGCCCGGCAAGCCGCCATTCTGACCAAACCGCTCGTGCCGATGGTGGTCGAGGCTGAGGCATGGCTGCGATGGTGCTACGACGAAGGGCGGACTCCATCGCTCAATGCGCTCAATCACTTTGCGCACGATCTCTTCGACAACCAGATGCTCGTGATCCTGGATACTGCGCTCGAACATAAGCCGGGGGCAATCCTACCCTGCACTTATGTCTTCGCGGTAACCCAGGAGATCGGGCAGGATCGGGCGAACGACGTGTCGGACATCGCGGTCGTGCGCGAGCGCCTGATAGGGGATCCATTGATCCGTCCTATAGTTGAGAATCTGAGGACGTATCACGAACACGCGGCGATCCTCGCGGCTGCCTATGCGCTCTCCGAAGGCATTAACGCGATACTATGGACAAGGAATCGCCGACACGGATGGGCTTGACCCGGTCTGTCCGCGCCCGTCTAACCACCGACCGGTGTAGTCGCGGGCAGCTTCAATTGCAGCTTTTCAGTGCTTCCAGTGCGAAGGGCCGAAATGGGGGCGCGTTTCGCCGCTCGTCGGTTTCGGTCGCAACCTTTGCTTCTGGTTAAAGCCAAAGTTGCCCTTACGTCCGGCTTGCGCCGCGACCCCGTCCGTCCCCTGCCGCACCCCCTGCGCCCGCGCGTCAGCCACCCCGCTCACCCGCAGTTGCCATCCAGCGGCTGCACCGCTTCCCCCGGAAAATCTTCTGTCGCCTTCCTTGATGCCTGACGTCAGCGTCACCAGGTCGCCGTCGATGGGGCCGAGGGCGACGACGCGCTTTTCGACGAGATTTTCCTTGCCGACGACTATTTGCCGAACTGGCCGGAGCCCAGCGCCGTTGCAATCACCTGGCTCAAGCTTTGACCCTGCCGTTGCCGGCTCAGAAATTCATCGCGAACCCCACCGTTCCCTTGACGCCATAGCTGCCGGCGAAGCTGGTGGAGGCGAGCGCCTCGCCGTGCAGGGTGCCGCCGGCCCAGCGGTAGGTTGCGCCGAAGCCAAGTTCGGCGCGGAAACGCTGGACGGCAAAAGCCGTGTCGAGGCCCGAGACCAGCACGCTTGTGCCGTCGCCGAACTGGTAGGTCAGGTTGGCGATGCCGTGGAGCTGCGTTGCGGCCGCTTCATGGTTGGCGGCAACGCCGATGCGGCCCTTGAGGCTGTCGCCGTCCTTGAGCGAGACGACGGCGCCGAAGCGGTCGGTGAAGCTGTCGAAATCGACCGACGACCAGGCCAGCTGCGCCTGCGGCGTCAGCGACCAGCCGTCGCCGAGCGCGATGTTCCGGCCGGCCTCCAGGCTGAGCGCATGGCCGCTGCCGTGAATGTCGTCGCCGACCCTGCCGATGCCCGTGGCATCGAGGTCGCTGCGCAACAGGGCGATCTGCACTTGTCCGTCGACATAAAAGCCGTTCTCGCCGAACCAGCTCAGCGTCGCGCCGACGCCGTAGCTGGTGGTCGAAGCGGTGCCGTCGCCGAGGCCGGAGAAGATGTCGGCGCCGGCGCGGCCATAGTGCACGGTCAGCCCGCCGACCCACATGCCCTGGGCATTGCTTGCCAGCTGGCCGTCGAGGCCGGCCTGCAGCAGCGAGCCGGTGCTGTCGAAGCCGGTGCTGCCGCTGCTCGAACTGGCAGAGGTAACGCGGCCATGCGCGCCCTCGATGCGCGCCCAGATGGCGCCCGGCCAAGCGCTGCCGCCCAGAGCGGCGGCGCCGCCCGGCGTGGCGCCCGGGCCTGGAACGGCGCCGTCCGAAGCAGCCCCGTCCAGCGCCGTTTCGTAGCGGGCGCCGACGCGCTGCTTGAGGGTGGGCAGCTCGACCATGCCGAGCAGCAATTGCGGATAGGTCTCGTAGACAGGCAAGGTCGGCGCCAGGCCGGCCGAGCGCAGATACCAGTCGCCGTCGGCGGGGTCGGCAATGCCGTTGTGGAAAAGGCCGTAGCGATAGGCGCCGGCGATGGCCGGCCCGGAAAGCGCGAAGGCGCCGGCAGCGGAGGTGCCGTCGACCTCGATGATGCGGATGCCGTCGGCGGTGGTCAGGCCACCCGTGCCGCCGACATTGATGACGCTGACCAGCGTGGTGCCGCCAATGCTGTTGCCGCCGATGACGAGCAGGTCTGTCGGCGCGCTGTCGGTGCCCAGTGCGGTGGCGATTTCGAGCGCGCCGCCGTTGCCGGTATAGTCGCCGGCAACCGTCAGCGTCGTGCCGGGTGTGCGGCCGAAGGTGACGCGGCCGGCATTGTTGAGCGAGGCGACAGTCTGGTCGAAGCCGTCGAGCGCCAGCGTGCCGCCGCCGAGCACCATATGCGCCGAGCCGGCACTGAAGACGTTGGCTGCCCCCGCGGCCAACACGCCTGACGCAACGGTCGTGCCGCCGGCATAGCTGTTGGCGCCGGTGAGCGTCAGCCTGCCCAGGCCGTCCTTGGTCAGGCCGCCCGCGCCGGTCATTTCGGGGGCGATGCCGATATCGTGGCCATTGGTGTCGATGATGCCGCCGGCTGTGCCAAGGCTGATCTGTTGCGCGCCATAGTTGCGGAAGAAGGTCGCGTTGTCGGCGATGGCGCGGATGATGCCGCCATCCAGGGTGACATGGGCCGTGCCTATGCCGCCCCGGAAGCCGCTGGTTTCGAGAACGCCGCGGGCACCCGGGGTGCCCCGCACCTCAAGCGTGCCGCTTGCCGCCGCGTCCGATATGCCGAGATAGACACCGCTCTGCGCAAGGACCCGGGCGCCGTCTGCGATGGTCATGGCGCCGACGCCGTAATTGCCCAGGGTGAGATTGTAGCGCGTCATCTCCCAGCTCGACCCCGCACCCGTCACCGTGACGCTGCCGTCGCCGCCGGCATTGGCGCCGACATAACCCTGGCTGCTGGTCACACGGGCGCCGCCCTCGATCCGCAGCACGCCCTGGCCGCCCAGGCCGACCGTCAGCTGGTCCGCCATGGTCCAGGACCCGGCCGATGTCAGCAGCGCCTCGCCAGATCCGGCGACGCCGATGATCGCGTCGTGGCTCGAGACGGATGCGCCGTCCGAGATGGTCATTTTGCCCTGGCCGTAAGTGCCGATGTTGATCCGGCCTCCCGTCACGACGCGGCCGCCATGGGCGACGTTCAATGTGCCGCTGCCCTCATAGCCGACATTGAGGTTGTCCTGCTGGGTCCAGCTCGAGGCGTTGCCCTGGCCATCGTCGCCCGACACGGTGACGACGCCGACGCTGCCGGGGCTGGCGCCGACATAAGCCGTTGCGCTGCTGACGCGCCCGCCCGAGAGAATATCGAGCGTTCCGTCGCCAGACTGGCCGATGACGACGTCGCCGAGATTGTTCCACCATGAGCCGTGGCCGGACACCGTAACCGAACCGGTGCTGCCAGCCTCATTTCCGACAACGCCGCCGCTGTCGGTCACCACGCCGCCATCGAGAATGTCCAGCCTGCCGCTGCCCTGAGCGCCGATGGTGAGACTATCCGTGTTGGTCCAGCTGGAGGCGTTGCCCGCGCCGTCGCGCCCGCTGACGATGACAGTGCCATTGCCGCCGATATCGCTGCCGAGCGTGCCCTGCCTGTTGGTCAGCGTGCCGCCATCCTGGATGGTCAGGGCGCCGGTGCCGGTGCGGCCGATCTGCAGATCGTCGCCGCTGGTGATAACAGTCGGATCGGAGGGATCGGTGTCGCCGCTGAGGATGACCTGCTGCGCCGCCACCGGGGCGCTTGCCAGCAGCAAGGCCAAGGGCGCGGCTGCCATAAGCAGGCAATGACGGGACAGTTGGAAGGCCCCAAACGGGCGGCGATGCTGCAACATGGAAAACCAAAATGTTTCAAATACTAAGCGAGGTTGGGAGGATCATGGTTAAAACTTCGATAATCTGCGTCTGGCGGCACGATGATAAATTCGTGGGGCAGGGGCTGTGACGAGAGGTCAATTGCACGCGCTGGATGGCGCCAGGCGCAGAAGCCGCTCATAATCAGGACATGCCCGCGCCGTTGCCTAGCCAACAGAGGGCAGGGCTCTTTATGGTCGGAGACGCGCCATGGATATCCGGTTGCTGCTGACGGAACTGAGCGACGCTTTCAACGCCCACGATCTCGATCGCATCCTCGCGCTGTTTGCCGACGATTGCGTTCTGGAGATGCCGAGGGGCAATGCGCCGTGGGGCGCACGCTTCGAAGGCAAACCGAAGGTGCGCGAGGCACTGGCATTACGCTTTCAAGGGCTGCCTGACGTCCACTACGGCAATCCAGAGCATTTCGTCGATGCGGCGGCTGAAACCGGCATCTCCAAATGGACGCTGACGGGCACGACCCCGGATGGCGTTCGCAAGGAAGTCCGTGGCTGCGACTTCTACAGCTTTCGCAACGGCAAGGTGATCCGCAAGGACTCCTACTGGAAGATCGTGGAGTGAAGCCTTAGCCAAAGCCGCGTCGTGCTGAACGCCACCCGCAACAGGCAGGTCGACGCGGTCTGCCGGTTTGCCGCCACCTGCCGGGCTGCCCGGCAATGCGCGCCGGAGCCGGCAGCTATGCGTCGAGCCAGACCTTTTCCAGGAACATGCAGAATGTCGGGTGCATGGCCATGTCTTTCACCTGTGGCGCGGTGTGGTGGTAGAGCTTGCGCCAGAACGGCTGGATGATGATGCCTGAAGACTGGAGGATCGCTTCTATCTCGGCCATCAGGACACGGCGCTTGTCCGGATCGGGAATTGCCAGTGCTTCGGCGATCCTGTCGTCGAATGTCTTGTCGGCGAAAGCCGTCTCGTTCCACGTTCCGTCCGACTTGTAGGCCAGGCTCAACACCTGGACCGCCAGTGGGCGCATCGCCCAGTTGGTCAGGGAGTAGGGGTATTTTGTCCAGTCGTTCCAGAAGGTCGACCCGGGCAGGACGGTCCGGTTGACCTTGAAGCCGGCCTCGCGAAGCTGCGCGGCTATCGCATCGCCGGTGTTCTTCTCCCACTCTTCGTCGACGGTGATGAGCTCGTGCTGGAAGTCGAGATGGCCGGCCTCCGCCATCAGCGCCTTCGCCTTCGCGATGTCCCGGCCGATCGCCGGCAGCTCGGCATATTCCGGATGGATCGGGCAGACATGGTGGTTCTCCGCCGGCGTGCCGAGGTCGCCATAGCCGAGTTTGAGCACTGCCGCATTGTCGACCGCAAGCTGGAGCGCGTTGCGCACGCGCCTGTCGTCATAAGGCCTGGCCGACAGATTGGTGCGGGCAACGATCGTGCCGGCGGTGACGACCTCGGATCTGACCAGCTGCAGTTGATCCAGGATCGCGACATAGTCTCCCGATGTCTCGTAGTTGGCATGGACTTCGCCCGCCTCGAAGGCACTGGCCGTGGCTGCCGGATCCGTGCCGTAGTCGATGAACTCGACGCCGTCGAGCAATGCCTCGCCGCCCCACCAGCTGCCGTTGGCGCGCCGCCGCAAGACGGCGCGCTCGCCGACAGCGTAGGAGACGAGCTCGAAAGCGCCTGTGCCGATGGGGTTTGCGACGAGGTCGCCGCCGGTTTCGTCGAATGTGCGATGAACCAGAAGCGCGGAATATTCGGCCAGCCCCGCGACGATGGAGATGTCCGGCCTGGCCAGCACAAGCCGGACAGTGTGGTCGTCCACCTTCACGATCGATCCGGCCCGCGCCTTGCGGGTTGCCGGGTCGATCAGCGACGCCATATGCGTGGCCATCGAGTTGCCTTCGACACTGCCGTCGCACCAGCGGCCGAGATTGAAGATCACGTCATCGGCGTCGAAAGCGTCGCCATTGTTCCAGGTCACGCCCTTGCGGACATGAAGCACATATTCGGTCGCGTCGTCATTGGCCTCCCAGCCATCGAGCAGCACGGGCTCGAAGGTGAAGTCGTGCGTGTAGCGCACCAGCGGTTCGATGACCTGCCGGGCGACATTCGACATTTCGGACCAGTCGAAAAGCCTGGGATCCTTCAGCGGCTTGACGAACATCGCGACCTTCAGCGTGCCGCCCGTCTTCGGCGCAGGCTGTTCGGCGCGTGCCGGCGCGGGCAGACCGAGCATCGCGTAGGCAACCGCTGTGGAGGCGCCGACAGCGCTTGCGATGGCGAGGAACTCCCGCCGGTCACAAAGCCCCGAGCGGACCGCCACGGCGAGCCTGTCGATCGAAGCCGGCACCGGCGTGCCGTTGCGTTTGAGAAATGTCATGCTCGTCTCCCCGGAGAATCTGGCTATGCAGTGGCAGCCGCAGGCGGCCCGTCAGGCAGCCCGCCCGTAAAAGCCGAGCCGCTCTTCGGCACTGAAAACGACGCCTGGCCGCTCGTAATAGGAAAAGACGGCGACCATGCGCTCGCGGCTGCCGGCGACGGGCGTGACCCGGTGGGCGGTGTTCTTGCCCCTGAAGACGTTCAGTGTGCCGGGCTTGAGCCGCTTTGCCTGCACCTGCGGATCGTTGCCCTCGAGCAGCCGCGAGACGCCATCATAGTTGGGATTGTCGTCGGATCGCAGGTCGGTGCGGTATTCGAACACGCCGCCCTGGTCCGGCGCCTGAAGCAAAAGGGTGGTGGTGAATTCGGACCTGTCGAAATGCCAGTTGAGCGCCTCGCCGCTGCGGTAGGCCATCACATTGGTCCGCGCCAGCGGGTCCGCCATCATGTGAAGATCCGGCTTGCCCATCGTCGCTGCGAGGAACCGCGCCAGTGGCGCATATTCGTAGATCGACAAGAGCATGCTGGTGGGTATCTGGTCCGCGCAGACCGTGTGGCCGATCGTCTCGACTTTGCGCAGCGCCGGATGCTCGGCCGGAAGCTCGGGGATATCAGGCTTGAAGTAGATGTTGTGAACACGCCGGTGCTCATGCGAGCGGCTGTCCATGACCGGCTTGATTTCGGCGGTCGCGCGCTCGGCGACGCCCGGCAGCAGAAAGCCCTCGAGGTCGTACATACCGTCGGCCGCAAGAGCCGCCCGCGATCGTTCGACAAGTGCCGTCCAATCGGCACTTCCCTCGCGATCGAGCGGGAAACGGTCGAGATCGATGATGTTTTTCACGGTGCGATCCTCCTTTGTTGTGGTCTCATGTGGCGGCAAAAAAACCTTTCGCTCAACGTGGAAAATTGTTATTTGCCCGAAAGAAAAACTTCGGGAGGCTGTGATGGAAAGGCTTCCGCCGCTCAATGCGCTCAAGGCATTCGAGGTCGCCGCACGCACCGGCAACTTCACCCTGGCGGCCCGTGAACTGGGGGTCTCGTCTGCCGCGGTCAGCCAGCAGGTGCGCAATCTTGAAGCCTATTTCGGCAAGCAGCTGTTTTTGCGCATAGGCAATCGCATCACGCTCACCGATGCCGGCCACGCAATCTATCCGCAGACGGCACGCGCCCTGGGAGACATCGCCACGGTGACGTCGCGCATCCTTGAAGGCGAGGTGCGCACCCGGCTGGTGGTCAGCGTACCGTTCTCCCTGGCCGAGCACTGGCTGATGCCCCGTCTTGGCATGCTGCTTGCGGGTTCGCCGCGCATGGCGATCGACATTCGTGTCGAGGACGACCCGATCGACATGGCGCGCCATGGCACCGATGTGCGCATCAGCTATGGCGACTATCACTATCCCGAGCTGGTCAGGGTGAGCCTGCTGCACGACGACGTCCTGCCGGTCTGTTCACCGGAGTTCCGGCGTCGTCTCGACGTTGACACCGGCGATATCGCCGATGTGCACGACAGCGTCTTCATCCACACCAATTGGGGACCCAATTACGCATCCCATCCGACCTGGTCGGAGTGGTTCGCAGCACAGGGAAGCGCGCGGCGCCCGGACCCGTCGCGGGGACGGCGTGTCGGCCTGTCCAGCCTCGCCATCTCGGCGGCGCGCCTTGGCCTGGGCATCGCGCTCGGCCAGCGCGTTCTTGCCCGCGCCGACATCGAGGCCGGACGCCTCATTGCGCTGTCTTCGGCATCTATCCGGCTCGGGCAGCCCTATTGCGCCTTCGTACCGCCCGCCAAAAGACAACGCAGCGATGTCGTCGGCCTGATCGAGCTGTTGCAGGCAGATACCCCGGACACGTGAAGATCCTATGGGGACGGAAGGCGACCAGCGCTCTGCCAGCGCCTCCCGGGTTGTCTGACTGCCATCGATGACAATTCGCGACGGCCGGACGTGGCGGGCCAATGCTTTGCGCAGAAACCGCTTGGCAGCCGGGAGGTCCCGGTGTTCGCTGAACCAGAAGTCGACCGTGTCGGCGACGCTGTCGATGGCCCGATAGAGAACCGAAGCATGTCTGATCGCCTCCGACGGGGGCCAGCGTCATCTACATCGGCAATCGATGCCGACCCCACTTGCGGACACCGCATCCCCAAATCCAGACCGTACTCGAAGGTAGCCGACGCATGCGGGTGGGTTTAGTGCGTCGTCAGCAGTCGCTGGACCAGCTCAGTTCTGTTGTGGGCGTGAAGTCGCTGGCAAAGTTTGCCGACATGATCCTTGACCGTATACGCGGAAATCCCCAGCACCCGCGCGATCTGTTTGTTGGACTGGCCGCGGCAGAGCAAAAGCGCCACTTCGCGCGATCGCGCCGGCAACTGGTTCAAGGCATATGCCCCGCCGATCGTCCGCTCATGGCGCGACGCAACGCGGGACTGCGCTATCCAGCCGATCGGCGCACCGCCGAGCCGGCCGGTCTCCACCATGGTGGCGAGTGCGAGTGAACCGGCCCGGCAAAGAATATCCATGCTGTCGACTGCCTCAGCGCGATAGGGTCCCGTCTCACCGCCATTGGCGGTATAGACGACGCCAACCACGCGCCCCTCTACCAGAAGGGGCCCTGCCATGCAGTGCTTGAAGCCCCAGCGCCTCAGCAACTGGAAATTGTTGCAGTGCTGCCAGCCAGATGCACCCACCACCGTCGACCCGTCGACAGGCCGGCCTTTCTCGAAAATATAAGCGAGCAGTGGATCGTATTTGTCGAATTCATCGCTGTACTCCCGGATGAAGCCCTCGGGCGCCTGCTTGCTGTAGACAAGGCTCGGCTTGTGATCATCCAACAGGTAAAGCCCGACCGTGGGCGATCCCATGAGCTTGCCCATTTCGCGGTGGCATGACTCGCCAAGTGCCTCGAGTGAGCGGCTTGCGGCAACGGCCAGCACGGCATGGCCGACCTCTCCCGTCGAATGGTTCGATCGTCCAGCCGATGTCCCCGACATCATTTTCTTCCTCCTCAGCCCTGCTGCTCATTGTTCGAGCTTGTCAGGAACGTGTGGCAAAGGCTCCGCCAGTGCGCGAGCGTTTCTGCCGAGGCGGGATTTTCAAGCAACCTCGGCAAAAATCAAGCTGACTGCGGCGGCGAAGACTGCCGTTTGCGCGACTACCTAGCCATCCACACCAAAGACTCCCCATTTTGCGTCGGCTTTGACCGCGCCGAGATAGACGCGGCCGCATTCCTGTACGATTTCGTCAGCCATCAGGATGTGCTGGGTACCCGAATGGATATCGCGATAGAAACGCTGCATGGTTCCGTTGTGAAGTGACGCGCCGCGCGCCGCACGGTGGGCGAAGGTGCCGACATCGGAGATGACGTCATGGACATGACGCATCGCAAGCTTCACATCGGCGATCTGCTCGACGGAAGCGTTGCGGCCGGCATCGAAGGTTTCGGCCATGCTCGCCCAGGACTGATAGGCAAAGGCACGTGCCGAACGGAAGCGCGCCTCAGCGCGGGCGAACTCATATTTGAAGGTCGCGCTCTCATTCATCTTGCCAAACGCGTCGACGCGAACCTTAGCCAGTTTGGCAAGTTCGTCGAGCATGCGCCGCCCGACGCCAAGCGCCCATGTCGTGTGACCCCAGGCCGTGTAGCCAACCAGCCCGAGACTACCCTGCGGGCCGCCTCGCTTGGCATCACCATCGTTGAAGCCATAACAGAGATGCTTGGGCACAAAGAGCTCGTCGGCATCCTTGAGGGTGTAGTCAAAACTGCCTGTGGCGCGCAGACCGAGCACATCCCAATTGCCTTTCAACTCTATGGTCTCGCGCGGGTGATGGGTGATGACGATTTCCGGCTGACCATTGGCTTGCTTGACCATGGTCTTGCCGTCCGCCTCGGTAACGAAACAGCCGGAATGGATCCAGGCGGCGTGATGAATGCCGCTGCCATAGGCCCAGTTGCCGCGGATCATGTAGCCGCCTTCGACCGGCCGCGCATAGCCTCGCGGCACACCGTTTCCGGCAACCATGACATCGGGACCCTCGGCGAAAATATCGCCGGCGCCCTTATCTGAGACAAACAGCGACATCACGCCGCCGACAGCGTTGTTCACGATCACGCACCAGCCGGCAGAACCATGCGCCCATGCCACGCGTTCGCCGAGCCGCATCGCGTCGACGTGAGAAAGTTCAGCACCGCCAACCTCCTTTGGCATCATCATGCTGAAGAGACCTGCATCACGCAAAAGCATGTATGTCGCATCGGAAAGCCTGTTCAGCTGTTCGCTCTCTTCCGCAGCCGTTTCGATCGCCGGCAGGATGTTTTCGACATGGGCGGCCATTTCGGCCAGCGACGGATTTCCGGTTTTCTTGAACTCGACGACTGACATGTTCACAGGCTCCACCCTTGTTGGTCTGCGCCTTGCCGGTCGTGCCAGGCGCTTTCTCGCTGCACTGTTCCAACCGGGCGTTGCGTCAGCAACCCCCTCAACTGGGGGGCTTGCCCAAGCAGCTTACCGTTCGGAAACTGAGCGCTCATGGGAGTTGGCGAACCGCCGAACAGGTCGATGAAGACCTGGTGGTTCCATACGGGAGTGAGATCTGGATGACCGGTGTCAAAGTCATCGGCTTCTGCGGCAACGCGCAGAGGCCGTCGAAAACACGTGCGCTTGTCGAAGCCGTTTCCGAAAAGATCCGGCAACGCCATGGCTTTTCCGTCGAGATATTCGACCTGGTGGACGCCGGAGAAGGGTTGGCCGCCTGTTCACCGGCCGGATTGAACAAGCAGGCCCGATCGATTGTGGAGGCGATCGAAAACGCCGACGCGCTGATCGTCGGCAGCCCGGTCTACAAGGGTTCTTATGCCGGGATGTTCAAGCACGTGTTTGACCTTGTCCACCCGTCTGCGCTGATCAACCGACCTGTGCTGCTGACCGCAACGGGCGGCGGCATGCGCCACTCCCTCGTCGTTGAACACCAGCTTCGACCGCTTTTCGGGTTTTTCGAAGCCTGCACCATCCCGACAGCGATCTACGCCAGCGAAACCGACTTCACCGATGGCGTTCCAAGCAATCCCATGGTGCTCAAGCGCATTATCGACGCGGTCGACCAGTTTGCCGGCCTCGCCGGGCGGCCGTGCTGTGTCGCCGCCGAATAAACAGGAGTTTTCAGATCATGACACTGCAACCAGGACCCTTTCCGGCCTTGGAAGGTTTTGAGCGCGCCGAGTACGAGATCCGCGGCATTCGCACAATCGTGCACAGTATCGGCGAGGGCTTTCCTCTGGTCTTCCTGCATGGCGCAGGTACGTTTACCGGCTTCGAATTCGCCCGCACCTTGGCTACGGGCGCGAAAGTCATCATTCCCTATCATCCAGGGTTCGGCGACTCGGCAGACGACGATCGCATCACCTCAATCGACGACTACGTGCTGCATTATGCCGATCTGTTTGACCGGCTCGGGCTTGAAGCGTTCGACCTTGCCGGCTTCTCGCTTGGAGGTTGGATCGCTGCCGAGTACGCGGCTCGGCAAAGCAGCCGTCTGCGTCGGCTGGCACTGATTTCACCGGCGGGTCTGGTCGTGCGCGATCACCCCGCGCCCGACCTGTCCACCGTCAGCCCGCCCGAACTTCCTGGCTATCTGACCCATGACCCGCGCGTCGCGCTGGGATATTTTCCAACGACCCAGGACCCAACATTCGGCGCGTCGCTTGGGCGCGAGATGGCCGCACTCGGTCGCCTGCTTGCCATCGAACCGCAAGGCAATCCGAAACTGGGCGCCTGGCTTCATCGCATTGCTGCTCCCACCTTGCTGCTTTGGGGCAGCGAGGACCGAATGCGGCCGGCTGCGCAGGCAGACGCCTGGCTGAAGTGCATCCCCGTTTCCCGTCTCGAACTGGTCCCGGGCGCCGGGCATCTGCTGTTCGAGGAAGCGCCCCAGGCGACCACCCTGCTTCGCGATTTTCTCGCCGCCTGACGGCACCCTCAACGACGAACACCAACTCACAAGGACAACCACATCATGATTGCAATGCAGGCCGGCGTGACAAAAAGCGACGAAGCCTATGACGGAACCGTCTGGAGTATTCTTGGCCAGACATACACTCTGAAGCAGCAATCGGATGCCTCCATGGCGTGGCACGCGATCTTGCCCCCCGGCACCTTCGTTCCGCCTCACACGCACCCGACCCAGGACGAGTTTGTCTCGGTCTTCGAGGGCCGCCTCGACCTCTGGCTCGACGGCAAGGAAGTGATTGCAACCGCAGGCGACCTGATCCGCATGCCGATGGGAGAGCCGCACGGCATCTTCAACAAGTCTTCCGGCACTGTGCGCTGCCTGTTCTGGGTCTCGCCGACGCGGGTCCTGCGCGGACTGTTCGACCGCATCCACAATGTCGGCGATCCGGCTGAAGTCGTGCGTATCGCAGCCGAACACGAGGTCAATTTCCTGCCGCCGCAGAGCTGACGGCGACACATCCTTCCGCCTGTGTCAGTCGCCGCAGGCGGAATACCCGCGGAAAGTGGGCCGCAGCTCGAACGAAGCTGCAAAATTGGGCGACCACACTCACGCAAAAACCAGGTTTTTCCAAACGGGGGACGGACGATGAACTGGGACACAATTACCGAAAACGACCGGTCGCGCATCCGGCGATGGCAAATCGGCATGCTTGCACTCGCCTTGGTGTGCGAGGTCTTTCTTGCGGCGGACTGGTATGCCTTTGCAGCAGTCATTCCATTCATCTCCGAAACCCTGCAACTCGACCCGGCTCAGGCCGGCTTCGCGCAGGGTATCTTCGCGCTGACCTACGGCATCGGCATGGTCGTGTGGTCGCATTTCAGCCGGCACATGACGGCGCGCATGATGCTTTTGATCGGACTTGCAGGCACCGGCCTGGGTATGGTCCTGCAGATCTATGTGCAGAGTTATGGTCAGCTGGTCGCGTTGCGTCTCTTCATCGGCTTCTTCGACGCGGCGATCTTTCTCGGCAACATGAAGCTGGTCATCGGCTGGTTTCCGCAGTCTCGACGCGGCAGCATCATCGGCCTCATCCTGGCGGCATACAGCCTGGCGATCACGCTTGATTTCGCGCTTGGAATTCCGCTGACCATGGCCTTTGGCTGGCGTACATTCTTCGCTGTTCTGGCCGGCGGGACGTTGATCGTCGCTCTCATCAACTGCCTCTTCGCCCGCAATGGGCCGGCCGAGATAGGCATCAACGGCTTTGCCTGGGAGCCGCCGCTGCCGCGTGGTGCATCGATCCCGATCAGCGTCATCTTCCGCTCGAAGTGGATCATCGTTGGGGGTCTGGGCATCGCGGCCTGCACTTTCGCCATTGCCGGAACGGCGACCTGGGTCGTGCCAGCCTTCATCGCCGTGCAGAACATGCCAGTCGAAAGCGCTGCTGTTATCGGCACGCTGATGGGGCTGTCGCAGGTGTTGTTCCTGGTCGTCGGCGGTTACGCGGCCGACCGCGCAGGCAAGGCCTTCATGATCAAGTTCGGCACCGCGATGGCGCTGATGACCGCCTTCGCCTTCACTGCTGCGGCAATCTATTCGATGTCATTTGGCTGGCTGCTGGTTCTGGCCGGCCTGAGCGGCATCGCGGTCCTTGGTGGCGGCGCCATCTTCGCCCTGCTCACCGAGAAATATGCCGACGAACTGGCGACCGTCGCAGTTGGCTACGCGGAAGTCCTCGGCGTGGCGGCGAGTTTCGTTTCTCCCTGGATGATGGGCCTGGTGATCAGGGCTTCGGGGGGCTCGTTTTCTGAAGCCTTCATGGCCTTCGCTGTGGTCGAAGCGGTCTTCCTGGTGTGCCTGCTCGTCCTGGCTCGGGAAAAAATTGCCCGCCCAGGCGTGATGGCGGTCACCATCAACTAGCAGGATCGGGAGGTTCGCTGTCCTGGCGGACCTCCCGGCGATGCAGAGCACCGCATCATCTTGCAAAACGCGCTGTCCCTCTATCTTCAGGCCGCCCAACCCTCGGTCATCCCCAGCAGAGTTTTGTTCCCTGGCGCCGATGCGTTCTGAGCTTTCGTCGGTTCCACGGTTCCTGCTTCAGCAAGGTGACGGGCCGCGCGGGCTGCAAGGGTGGCAAAGCGCGTTGGATGGCCGACCGCGCTTCGGCAAGCAAGATGGCCCCGCCAAATGCGACGTCGATCGGAGGACGCCGCCGAGGAAAGACCACACCATTGGCCCCGCGACTGGCTTGCGAAGTGGATCGCCAGCATGAAGCGGTCCCGTCGACACTACCGTCGTTCCCTGCCTTCCTGGTTCCGTCGTCCCGGGAGCAGGGAGGCGAGCGTCCGAGAGTGTCTCGATCGTTGCCTCAGGCAGCCCGGTAGCGCGCAGCAGGAACGACCCCGCCAAACTCCGGGAGCATGGCTTTGCGGGCGTTCTGATAGGAGTCCCAGAGTCCGGCGTCGGACAGGACCGGGATGGTGATCGCCTCGCGTCGGTCGAACCCGACCAGCGCGGCGTCCACCAGGGCGCCGACATCCATCATCGGCGGCAGTCGAGAGGGGTTGGAGCCGGCGCGCGTCCAGATTTCCGTCGCCGTCGCCGCAGGCAGAACCGCCTGCACGTAGACGCCCTTGCCAGAGAGCTCGACCGCCATGGACTGCGAGAGCGTCGTGACAAAGGCCTTGCTCGCGGCATAGGCCGTCTGGCCGAACTCCGGAATGAGGCCGACGACCGACGAGATGTTGACGATCGCGCCATTGCCAGCGTCGACGAAACGCCTGGCTGCCGCCTGCGCCAGCGTCGTTACCGCGCCGACATTGACCGCCACGAGTTTCGCCACGGCGCCTGGGTTCTGATCAGCGAAAGCGCCCGACAGGCCCACCCCGGCATTGTTCACCAGAATGCCGATCCGGTCGTCCTCACCAAGGCGGGCCGACACACGCTCGAGGGCTTCATGATCGGCCAGATCGGCCTGCACGACGTCGACGGATACACCGCGAGCCGATCGCAGGCGCGCCGCAACCTCGTTGAGACGATCAGCGCTGCGGGCAACCAGAACCAGATCGTGTCCTCGGGCGGCAAAACGGTCTGCATAGGTGGCACCGATGCCGGACGAGGCGCCGGTGATGAGAACTGCGGGGTTGGGGGTCATGGGATCCGTCTCTTTTTTCATGATGACCATCATCATTGTTGCTTTTATATGATTGTCATCATAAATATGTCAACGATGATGAGCCGGAGATGACGATCATGAAGGTCAGCCGCGAGAAGATGGCCGAGAACCGGACACGGATCCTCGAACAGGCGGGACGCCTGTTCCGCGAACGTGGCTTCGAGGCCGTCAGCGTCGCCGAGGTCATGAAGTCGGCGGGGATGACCCACGGCGGCTTCTACGGACATTTCGCGTCCAAGGACGATCTGATCGCCGAAAGCCTCGCGCACATGCTGACGACATCGCTGGCCGAGCCGCGAAATTTCGAGCGTTTTGCCGACGCCTATTTGTCGGACGCCCATCGGGCCAACGCTTCGACAGGATGCCCGACGGCGGCGCTGGCCTCGGAGACGGCGCATCGCGACCCAGCCGCGCGTGCAGCGATGACCGCCGGTCTGAAGATGCAGCTCGATCGCATGGGCGGTTCGGCTCCGGGCACCGATCACGCCATGGCGCGTCGCGAAGCGATTGGACGCTGGTCGGCGATGGTCGGCGCGGTGATCCTCGCGCGGGCCTGCGACGATCCAGCCTTGGCGAGCGAACTGCTCAGCGAAACGCGCGCCTGGATTGGCCGGGAATTCCTCAACCCCACCATTCAATCTTCGGAGTCAGGCACGTGAAGGCCTTTGCCATCGAGACATACGGGAAGACATCGCCCGTTCTGCCGCTAGACCTGCCAGAGCCGGCCCTGACGCCTGGCGACGTGCGGGTCAGGATCGAGGCTGCCGCGCTGAACGTGCTCGACAGCAAGATCCGCGACGGCGCCTTCAAGGCGTTCCTGCCCTACAAGATGCCGCTGATCCTCGGCAACGACCTCGCGGGCATCGTCACCGAACTCGGGGCCGGCGCGACGCGCTTTGCCGTCGGCGATCGCGTCTACGGCCGTCCTGACGACAGGCGCATCGGGACCTTGGCGGAAAGCATCTGCGTGGCCGAGACAGACCTGGCGCGTGCGCCGGGCAACGTCTCCGTCGAAGAAGCAGCATCGCTTCCTCTCGTGGCGCTGACCGCCTGGCAGGCGCTGGTCGAGCGGGCGAAGGTGAAGCCGGGCCAGAAGGTCTTCATCCATGCCGGATCCGGCGGCGTCGGCACGGTGGCCATCCAGCTTGCCAAACATCTCGGCGCGACGGTTGCCACGACCTGCAGCACGCGCAACATCGACCTGGTCAAATCCCTCGGCGCCGACGTAGCCATCGATTACACCAAACAGGATTTTGCCAAGGAACTGTCCGGCTACGACGTCGTGCTGAACTCTCTCGACGCCAAGACGCTGCACCGATCGCTCGACGTCCTCAAGCCCGGCGGCCACCTGGTCTCGATCTCCGGCCCGCCGGACCCCGCCTTTGCGGACGAGCGGCGACTGGGCTTCGTGCTGACGACGGTCTTCCGGGCCCTGAGCTTCGGCATCCGCAGGGCCGCCCGCAAGGCGGGCGTGCACTATTCCTTTCTGTTCATGCGGGCCGATGGCCGCCAGCTCGCGGACATCACCAAGCTGGTCGAAGCCGGCGTCATCAAGCCGGTCATCGACCGCATCTTCCCGTTTGAGCAGACGCACGAGGCGCTGGCCTATCTCGAACGCGGCAGTGCGAGGGGCAAGATCGTGGTCAGCATCGGAGAGGCATGATGGCGCTTTATCTGGAGGACTTCGCCGCCGGCCAGCCCTTCCTGTCTGGCAGCGCAACCGTCAAGCCGGAAGCCGTGGCCCGCTTTGCGACGGAATTCGACCCGCAGCCGTTTCATCTCGATGCTGATGCGGCGAAGGAGTCGCTGTTTCGCGGCCTTGCCGCCAGCGGCTGGCATACGGCGGCGATGACGATGAGGCTCCTGGTCGAATGCGAGATGAAGCCCGCCGGCGGCATCATCGGCGCCGGCTTCGAGGAACTGCGCTGGCCGAAGCCCGTCCGGCCCGGCGACACGCTGCGTCTGACGAGCGAGGTGCTGGAAGTCCGCCGCTTAAGCTCCCGCCCGACCCAGGGCATCATCAAGGTTCGTACTGTCACGCTGAACCAGCACGACGAGCCTGTGCAGATCATGGTCGGCAATCACACAATCGCATTCGATCATGCAGTTGCAGTTCGAATCTTGTCTGGCGGCGGGCCAAAAACGATAAAACGGAGAACCGCGTCTACGCCATCGCTCTCCATGATCCTCCAAATAGAGTTGAGGCAATCGGAAACACCGGATAGCGAGCAAGCTACGTTGCCGAAAGCAGCCTCTAGTCCAATCACGCTTTGCGATCTGCCCGGTGTGCAAAACTCGCCTCCATTGGCAACGCAAATATGACGTGCAGGCCGTGCGGCCATGACGTATCGCGAGATTGAGTTCATTTCGCTCGTTGGGTCAGATCGATGCCAATGACGCGGATGTCATCAATACCGGCAAATCTGTCGGAAATCGTCGTCCAATGCGCCTGTAATACTGCAATCAAGCCGATAAAATCGACAGTCTTACCGGTGTGAGGCAGTTCCCAGCTCTGCTTTTCGCCCCGATAGACTAGAATGAACAGGCCGCGGTTAGATCGATTGTCTCGGAGATAATCCCTGCAAAGCTGATTTTCCAAACGCTCGAACAACTTCGATCCCGTCCATTTATCGGCGAGCTTGAGTTCAACAGGTACGGGCGCATCAAATCTCACGCCATGCATTCGTAAATCCATGCGCTTATCGTCAGCTAATTCTTCCTCTTGGGGAATCGCATATCGACCCTGCGCCCGGTCTCGGAGCCAATCGCCGATATACTTGCGCATGTCGGTTTCTTGTGTCGCGCCCTTAACAAGGATGTCCGCAATGCTGCTGTCGCCATGCTCAAGATTGTCCTTGAGATCGAGGAGGCGCATCTCGGTCAACTCAAACAACTCGCGATGATTGGTAGGGGTGCGCTCAATCGCGGTTTGGAAATCAAGGGTTTGCTCGATCGTCCACGGAGTGAGATCGGCATCGAGTTCCGCCTTCGTTTTGGCGTGGTGTCGCATCCACGGTCGCGAAGAGGGTTCAGGGTGAAGCCGCCCTAGCTCCATCAGTGCCAAGTAGGCTTCCTTGCCCGGTATCTCTTTTAGCAGCGCAAAGAGCTGATTCCTCGCATCCTGAGCATCATCGCGTAGGCCCGGTGAGTAGACACCTTTGCCGGCACGCTGAATATCTTCCTTTTCCCTGATGTAGTGATGCATGAGCGCATAGAGATTTTTGAGATGCTCCGGGGAACGGAACCCATCTCCATTCTTCACCGTGCTTCGGCGCCCTCCCAACAAATAGGTGATGAACTGCATAGCGAAGCTGGTCTGCTTTGTCGGCCCCTTGACCGTCTTCAATCGGGACGTGAGAGCCGGTATCGCTTTGCTGGGCTCGGCTCCGGCCCAAACTGCATACCACCGTGCTGCATGCGCAAGCCTTCGATCGGCGCTTCGGGCTTCAGCTAACCGCGCAATGTCTTCCGAACTGGTCCTCGTGTCGTGGACGATATTGAGTATGTAATTAAGATTCGTCAGGTTCTTCGGTTCACGCGCTTTTAGACGTGCGAAGATGCCCGCACCGATACCAGGCCAGGCCCACGAGCCGCTCCAACTCAGGTCTGCTAAGACGTATTGGCTTCCCACCTTAACCTTTTCGATGCGCAGATCACGATCCACCTCACGCAGCAGTAGCTTTGCAATGAAGCCAGGAAATGCCGCGAACAGTGAAGGCATCCAATCCGGAAACCCGTTCAATTCGTCCATGGCATAGCGGAACGCAATTTCGGCTTCATCCTCGCTCAATGTCAAAGCCCAATTTTCTGTCTCGCGCGCCTCTATGCTGAGCCCCGTAAGCCCAAAAATCACGCTGAACGGTATGCTGTTACTCGCCTTCCCTTCGGAGCGAAGTTTTGGGCGATAGCGACGCCAATAGGCCACCACACCGTCACGAAACGCGTGCGCAATCTCCTCTCCAAATTCTGCTTTGAGAACATGCCAATGCCCTTCCGTCCAATGGGAAGACCCCGTGTCCAACTGGCGCATTTTCTCATGCAAATGATGTTGCCAGGTCGACACATCTGTTGGCTTGGGCAACTGAGGATCGCGTATCTTGTCGATATTCTTAGAAAGGGTCTCTTTCCATTCCTGCTGGTTTTTTGCGTCAGCAGCTTCCCGCTTCCTATCTCGCTGTTTCCATTTCGCCTCTTGTTGCTTCCAGCGCTTATGGTCTGGATTTGGTTGCGGATGCAGATGAGTGTGCAGTGCGGCGCTAAGGGCGGGCGTTTTTGCAACGGCCGCCCTCAACGCGTGGAGCCCTTTCCTCGGCCGCCCAGCCTGAACGTACAACCGAAATGCCAATGAGAGCGCGACGAGTCGATCATCTCGGAGTGGACGTGATTTCATATCGGCAAGAATGTGGTCGAAATCGTCCGGTCCGAATTGCCAATAGGAGCCGAATACGCTCACCTGCCAGAAATCGGTCAGTCGCTCTTTTTTCTTTTTTTGACGAACTCGCCGCGCTTGGCCGACTTCGTACCAGAACAACGCATAGTTTAGTTCCGGCCAAACTGGCACCAGCGCAGGTACATTTGATCGAATGTCGCGCAAATCCCAATCACGATAGTGCTGTGCCGAAGGCAATTTTTGTAAAACCGAAAGCGTCGATGGCTCCAAAGCGGCTGGATGACGAGCCACGATGAGCCGTTCCGCCACCTGAGCTGCGCTCTTGATCAGCCAGCCATATCGTTTGGAAATCTCACAAAAGCGTCGCTCCACAATGGGGCGCTTGGAAAAGAGGGTGTTCATCCCCTCTAGCAGCTCCGCTTGAAGGTCGAGACTGAGCGATTTACCGTAAACCTCGAGCGCCTGCGGTAAGGCATCGATGCTATGGCGGTCTTTCGATTTGAGCTTGGCAATGCAGGCTAGAACCCACTCCACCGATGCCTTGGTCGGAGTCAAATCCTCCAGCAATTCTGCAAACCAGTCGCGACTTAGCGCCGGCGCCTCTTGCTGAAAATGCTCGCGGACCTCCAAGTAGTCAGCTTCTGCACCCACCGCGTGTACAGCACGAAATGACGCGATACGCGCATAACGGCCCGCCTTGTGGTTCAACGCGACTTGTTTGGCTTCGGGCAGAGCGTCCGACAGCTCACCTTGCCATATCATTCGCAATAGGAACCACTGAAGATCATCACTAGAGGCATATCTCGCGAACAGTGCCTTCACGTCTGCGGCAATGTCCTTGTCTGCAAAACGCTGCACGGCACGATAATCACTCGTAGAACTTCTTGCGATGCCGGTGTGCATCGTCTCGCATACGTCGCGGAGAATTTTCTGCCGCGTGGCGAGCGGCAGCGCCTTCGGTTCGCCCCCCTCGAAGATAAGCTCCGGCGAGATGGCCAACGCACGTTCACGGATTTTGTCATCGAGGAGGATAAGCCATACGAGCACCGGCCGCATCGTCGGTACGATCACTTCCTGGCCGTACTGTTCTCGGAAGAGCAAGGATTCTATCCTGCGCCGCGAGGTTTCGCGGTCGAGCAACCCTTTAAGCCACTCAGCAGTCAGATATTCCCGGACAGTACGGTGATGGAATCGCACCGTCTGATAGATTGCTTCGTCAAAAATAGGTCGAGCAAGCAGTGCCGCGCATTTCTTACTGTCCCAGTCGGGCAGCACCGCTGCAACAGCAATGCCTTTCGTGTTCTCCGATCCATCCGGAACGCGGATGGTCGATTCCTGTGTCATGGTCGCCGCAGCCGCGACACTTCGCGCTCCCACCAGCGCATCTACGGCCGAGAGAGGAAGCGCATCCTCGCGATTCTGGTCCCGTTCAATCAAACGTCGCGCAATGCTCGATTGCATCAATTCAAGCCGGTTGCCGATACGCTTGTGCTTGTTCCAATATTCTACAAGCTCCGTTAGATCATCCGGGCGGGCCGCCATCGACCAAGCGTCGGCCCGTTCGATGGCATCCACCAGCGGCCTTGGGTCTGCAATGCCCTTGGCTTTGGCAAATTTCTCAACCTGTGCCGCCCCGAGATCGTCCAGCGCCACGATCTTGAAGATATTATCCTTCTTGCTCGGATTAGATTGCCCATTCTCCGCATCGGCCCGCGTAGGTTCGACATATTTTAGGTGCTGTTGACAGAGCTTGAGGTCAGTCACCGGACGCCACGCAGTACCACGGCTGGTGAGCACTATATGCGTCCGTTGCAACGCTCCCGATAGGCGAGCACCAATTTTACGGATCGCTCGCTCGAAATCCCTGGGTTCCCGCAGCCGTGCCTCATCGACTGAATCGAAAAACAGCCAGCCCTCTTCGTCGGAAGCCAACCATTGGTCAAACTCCGCGAGATCGCCCTCTTCGAAAGCAATCTCGAAGTCGTCAGCTACATGTTCGAGCCGCAGGAAGAACGCCGGCTTTTCTTCCTGACGCAATGTTTGCGCCGAGAAACGTATCTCTGCAGTCTTCCCCGACCCCGCTTCTGACAGGATGACCGTTCGGTATCCGGCGAGGAGATCCGTCCAGCCGAACTTTTTGCCAAACCGAAGATTGCGAAAGTCGAACTCATCGCTTTCCTCGCTCTTCAGTGAAAGCTCATGAAATGTCCGCTCCAGCTCAATATAGTCTTCAGACAATGCCCGCTCACAATTTTCCATGATCCCCGATTGAACGTTACCCGATAGCATCTCGATAGGTAAATCAAAACGAGAACAGGATAAGCCCCGCGCTCCTAGACACATAGTAGCCAGAGCCAGCTCGCTATTCGTCACGTTCCGATCGCTGATGGACGCGAGGGGCGGCTTGGCAGGAGCGTCGGATGGTAGCGTAAGACGGCGGCGACCGGCGTGCCTGTGCTATCCAAGGATTTTGGTGACAAACCCGCCGGCAAGCGATTGGTGCTGATCGTGAGGTGTGAGCTAAGAAGAAAATGTCCTTTACGTTGGCCAACTTTGGATTCGACCTCTCCAATCGCGAGATTGCCACCCTCATCTACTTGGGGCTTTTGCTGGCTGCAGTAATATTTTGGAAGAAAGGACGCCCTCTCGCGCATGATGTGGTGCGTGCCTTCTTTTTTCCGAAGCTCGCACTGATATGGCTGTCCATGTCCCTTTACGTGGCGGCCTGTGTCTGGCTGCTCGCGTGGTTGAGTCTATGGGACTGGCCCAACCTAAAATCGACCCTGCTGTGGTGGCTGACGGTCGGCTTCACCTGCATCTTTGAAGCGCAGCAGCTCAAGGACAAGCCGTATGCACTGCGCAAGCTGGTGCGCGATGCGTTCACTCTATCTGCCATCATTCTGTTCATCGCCGAGTTGGTAAGCTTCCCGCTCTGGGTCGAACTGCTCATGCTTCCGTCGCTGGTGTTTCTAACCCTCTTTATTGCCGTCGGCGAACATCAGGCGGACAAGCCCGGCATGCCCCGAGTGCTGAACCTGTTGCGCGGGTTACAGACGCTCGCGGGACTCATCATCCTCGGCTTCAGCTATTGGCTGGTCGCCGGCCGCGTAACCGATTTTTGGTCACTGGACACCCTTCGCGAGTTCGGATTGCCCTTGTTGCTCTGGCTTATGTTCGTCCCGTTCATTTTCCTACTCGCAGTCTATATGACCTACGAAGAAGCCTTCATCCATTTACAGACGAGGCCAAGGCAGACCTCCATCATCCGCTATGCCCGATGGCGCGCTCTGCTCGCGTTCGGCTGGAATATCGATGGGGTGAAGCGCCTCGCGCGGGATATCCGCGGGCGGGACATCGCCGACAAGCAGGGCATCAAAGAAGCCATCGGGGAGATCAACCGGGCCCTCAAAATCGAAAAGAACCCGCCCGCCGTGGCGCGTGCCGAAGGTTGGTCACCCTACGCGGCGCGGTTATTTCTTGAAGAATATGGCCTGGTCACCGACGACTATCACCGCACGCAATGTGAGTGGTTCGCGCATATCCCGTCGGTGAAGCTGAACGACAAAGTCCTGGCTGATCGGATTTCCTATTACGTCACCGGCCATGAGCGGGCCGCGACGCGGCTGCGACTTGCACTCGATGCCTCGAACCAGAATGACGCCAAGGAAGCGCAGTGCGCCTTCGATGAGCGCGCATTGGCACTGCTCGTCAAGGTATTTGACGTCGAGCGGGCGACGACGATCTACCTCCGCGCCCAAACCTCCGAGCCCGAGGCCTTGGTGATAGATGGCATGCGGGTATCCCTGGACCGGTCAGATTGGGGAGACGTTCGCCTCGGCGGTTATGTCCGGAATCTGACTATTCAGCATCCTATGCACCAAGGAGATAATTGAAGAGTCTATTGCTTGTTTTGTCGAATCCTCAGCCTGACCGCTGGCAGAAACAAGTAGGCTGTAGCATGGAAACGGCGGTGATCGGCGGTTCGCTGCCACTTGGTGATGATGCGACAATCGGCAGTAATATCGTGCCATAGAGGGCAATCGGCGGTGTTTGGCAGACCGGCTGGAATTTGAACACATATGTGTAAGTAATTGGTCTCCAAATAGGCCACGATAGATGTCGGCTTTTGGCGAAGGGCAGCCGCGTCCCCAACGACGCATTTGCGGGCGCGTAGCGGCCACTCCGCCTGATCCGAACTGTCGCCTGCGTCCGAGACCAAGCAACGCTTGACTCTGCCAAGGGCGCTTTGTCGACTTCCCGATCTCTCCTGGCCGTCCTTGAGACAGTGGTGAAACCGGGCTATCATGTTTTCGCACACATCAGGGTCGGGTCAACATGCCCCGTCCGTTGCCCGTTCAATAGCGGCCGAGTGCAGGGGCGCCTATGCAGGTTGCGGCAACTTTCTGGATCATCATCGATCTTGGAAGTTGGCATGCCGAAACTCAGAAAACTGCGCGATGACGCTTACAACCGACAGGACGGTCACTGCTGGTATTGTGGCCGCCTCATGTCACCAGCCGATGGTATTGATTCCAGCAGATGCACGGCTGAACACCTTCTCCCACGGTGCGAAGGCGGCAAAGATACGCCTGCCAATGTCGTGGCTGCATGTTGGTATTGCAACAGTCGGCGGCACCGACGAAAGGTGCCTCTCAGCCCCGAGGCCTATGTCATTCACGTCAGAGCGCTGATTGCGGAAGGACGATGGCACGCACGCTGCTGGATGTCTGACCGTATTCTTCCTTGATGAAAGGATGTCGGCTTCTCAAAGTTCGCTCGGCTAGCTGGATGGCCGGATTGAACGCGCGAAGCCGCCCGTCCGTCCGGTTGCCACATAGTCACGCCCCCCGTCAGCCAAACCGCAGCCCGCTCACCCGCCGCCATCGAGCGGTTGAACCGGTGCCCCTGGAAAAATCTTCTGCAGATTGCCGGAGATGATCTTGTCGCCTTCCTTGACGCCTGACGTCAGCGTCACCAGGTCGCCGTCGGTGGGGCCGAGGGCGACGACGCGCTGTTCGACGAGATTGTCCTTGCCGACGACATAGACATATTTGCCGAACTGGCTGGAGCCGAGGGCCGTCTGCGGCACCATCAGCGCGTTGGGCAGTTCCCTGATGTGCAGGCGAATGCGGACATATTGGCCGGGCAGCAGCGAGAAGTCGCTGTTCTCGATCGTCGCGCGGGCGGCGATGGTGCCGGTGTTGCGCTCCACCGCATTGTCGATGAAGGTCAGTTTGCCCTGACGCGGCTTGGCGTCGCTGCCGGGGATGATGACCTCGGTCTCGACGGTGCCGTCGGCAAAGGCCTTCTGGATCTCGGCCAGTTCGGTCTCGCCAGGGTTGAAGGTGATGTAGACCGGTGAGAGCTGGACCAGATTGTTCAGCGGCGTGCCGGCGGAGCTTGTGACCAGCGTGCCTTCCGGCGCCTGGTTGCGCCCGAGGCGACCGTCGAAGGGGGCGCGAACTTCCGTGTTCTTCAGATTGATCTCGGCGGTGCGCAAGGCCGCGCGCGAGATGGCGAGTGCCGCTTCGGCCTGTCGCACCGCACTCCGGCGCTGGTCGAAGCCGTCCTTGGCGAGATAGCCGTTGTCGGCGAGCTTGTTGCCGCGGGTGAGGCTCGACTTGAGATATTCGAGCGATGCCTGGTCACGTTCGATCTGCGCCTTGGCCTGATCGAGTGCTGCCTGATAGTCCGAGGCCTCGATCCGGTAGAGCAGGTCGCCCGCCTTGACGTCGGCGCCGTCGGATACCGGCTGGTCCTGAAGATAGCCCGACGCCTTGGCGCGCAAAGTGACGTTGCGGATGGCCTCGGTGCGCGCGGCATATTCGAGATAGATCGGGATCGTCTTCTTGACGACGCCGACAACCGGCACCGGCATGGCCTGGGGCGCCTGGGCCGAAGGGGCGGCGCCGGCAGTGGTGCTGCCGACGTTCCAGCCCTGCTGGGCCAGCAAATAGCCGCCCGCCACAGCCAGAGCGAGCAGGCTGCCGTTGAGAGCGAGTTTGAGAGGGCGCATCTGGATACTCCTGATTATTCGGCCGGCTCGACCGCATGGGCGGGCAACGAGCGGCGCGCGAAACGTTCACGCCAGGTTTCGAGGACGACGTAGAAGATCGGGACGAAGGCAAGCGTCAGAACGGTCGCGATCAGCATGCCGCCGAAGACGGTGGTGCCGATCGACTGCCGGCTTGCCGCACCCGCACCTGACGCCAGCATCAGCGGCACGACACCGAGGATGAAGGCGAAGGCCGTCATCAGGATCGGGCGCAGCCTGAGGCGCGCGGCTTCGACGGCGGCTGCGACGATCTCGACCCCTTCTTCGCGCCTTCGCTTGGCAAATTCGACGATCAGGATCGCATTCTTGGCGGCGAGGCCGATCAGCATGACGAAGCCGATCTGCGAATAGACGTCGATCTGCAGGCCGCGGATCCAGATCGCCAGCAGGGCGCCGAGCAAAGCGAGCGGCACGGCGAGCAGCACGACGAAGGGCATCGACCAGCTTTCATACTGCATGGCCAGGACCAGGAAGCAGAAGACGATGGCGAGGCCGAAGACGAGGTTGGCGATCGAGCCGGCGCGGATCTCCTGATAGGTGATGCCGGTCCATTCGAAGGCGAAGTCCCGGGGCAGGGCGGTTGCCGCGACACGCTCCATGGCGGCGACCGCCTGGCTCGAACTGAAGCCTTCGGCGGCAGCACCGTTGACCAGCGCCGAGGGATAATTGTTGTAGTGGGTGACCGTTTCCGGTCCCGAAACCGCCTTCAGCGCGCCCAGCGTGCTGAGCGGCACCATGTCGCCGGAATGGCTGCGGACATAGAGCCGTGAAATGTCGGTGGCTGAGGCGCGCGCCTGCTGTTCGGCCTGAAGCGTGACGCGGAAGGTGCGGCCGAACAGGTTGAAATCGTTGACATAAAGCGAGCCGAGATAGATCTGCAGCGTCGAGAAGATGTCGGGCAGGTCGAGGCCGAGCAGCTTGGCCTTGTTGCGGTCGAGGTCGTAGGAATATTGCGGCGTCGAGGTGCTGAAGGTGGTGAACAGGGTGAACGGGTTCAGCTCCGGCTGCTTGCGGGCCTCGGCAAGCAGTGCCTGCGTCGCCTCGTCGAGGGCGACCGCGCCGCGGCCGGTCAGGTCCTCGACCTGAAACTCGAAGCCGCCGGTCGCACCCAGACCCTGGATGGAGGGCGGGTCGAAGGCGAGCACCAGCGCTTCCGGAATCTGGATCAGCTTGCCCTGGGCGATGTTCTTGAGCTCGGTCGCACTTTCGCCTGGGCCGCGCTCGTCCCAGGGCTTGAGCACGGCGAACTGGACACCCGCATTGGACTGGTTGGCGAAGGTGAGGAAGGAGAAGCCGACGACGGAGCCGACGGATTCGACGCCGGGCAGGGCGCGGAGAATGTCCTCCGACTTCTTGGCGACGGCTGCCGTCCGTTCCACCGAGGCACCATCGGGCAATTGCAGGACGACGAAGAAGTAGCCCTGGTCTTCGACCGGCAGGAAGGTCGAGGGAATGCGCTGCGACAAGGCGTAGGTTGCGGCAAGCGCCAGCCCGAACAGGCCGATGAAGGCCCAGCGCCAGCGCACGAAGCTGCGGATGCTGCCGGCATAGGCGTCGGACAGTGAGCGGAAGCCGGCATTGAACCAGCGGAACAGGATGAATTTCGGCGGGCCGCGATGGCGCAGGAACACGGCACTCAAGGCCGGGCTCAGCGTCAGCGAGTTGAAGGCCGAGATGGCAAAGGAGATCGCCACCGTCAGCGCGAACTGGTTGTAGAGCTGGCCGGCGACGCCGGGAATGAAAGCGACGGGCACGAAGACGGCGAGCAGCACGCCCGTCGTTGCGATGATCGGGCCGGTGACCTCCTTCATCGCGATCTTCGCCGCCTCCAGCGGCGGATGGCCGTCCTCGAGCTGGCGTTCGACGTTCTCGACAACGACGATGGCGTCGTCGACGACAAGGCCGATGGCCAGCACCATGCCGAGCAAAGACAGCATGTTGAGCGAGAAGCCGAGCAGGTACATCACCGTCAGGGTGGCGATCAGCGACACCGGAATGGCGATGATCGGGATGATGGTGGCGCGCCAGCTCTGCAGGAAGATGAAGACGACGAAGACGACGAGCAGCAGCGCTTCAATGAGCGTCTTGATCACGTCGTCCATGGCGGCGGAGACGAAGCGGGTGGTGTCGTAGAACATGTTGTAGGACATGCCCGAGGGGAAGCGGCTCGACAGCTCGTCCATCTTGGCCTTGACGCTGCCCTGCAGGTCGAGCGCGTTGGAGCCCGGGGCCTGGAGCACCGCGAGCACGACGCTGTCCTCGCCGTCGAGGCTGAAGGACGAGGAGTAGGACAGCGCGCCGAGTTCGATGCGCGCCACGTCGCGCAGGTGGATTGCGGCGTGGGTTTCAGGGTCGACACGCAGGATGATCTCGCCGAACTGCTGGGGGTCGCTCAGCCGACCGACGGCGCTGACCTGCATCTCGAAGGGTGTTCCCGACGGCGCCGGCGACTGGCCGATCTTGCCGGCCGCGACCTGGATGTTCTGCTCCTGGATGACGTTCTGGACATCGACGGCGGTGACGCCGAGGCTCGCCATCTTGTCCGGGTCGAGCCAGACGCGCATCGAATAACGACGCTCGCCGAAGAACTGGACGTCGCCGACGCCGGGCAGCCTTTTGATCGGGTCGAGGATCTGCAGATAGGCGTAGTTCGACAGCGTGGTGAAATCGACCGACTTGTCGGGCGAGCTGAGATTGACCAGCACGTTGAAGTTGGGGTTCTGCTTGATGACGGTGACGCCGGTCTGGTTGACCAGCGCCGGCAGGGAAGGGGCCGCCTGCGAGACGCGGTTCTGCACGTCCATGGCGGCGATGTCGACGTCATAACCGACCTGGAACGAGATGGTGATGCGCGCCGAGCCGTCATTGGAGCTCGTCGACGACATGTAGAGCATGCCCGGCACGCCGTTCAGCTGCTGCTCCAGCGGCGTCGTCACCGTGTCGGCCACCACCTGGGCGCTGGCGCCGGGATAGTTGGCGGCAACCACGATCTGCGGCGGGGTGATGTCGGGAAACTGCGAGACGGGCAGAAGGAAGTAGGAGATGGCGCCCGCCAGCACCATGATGATGGCGATCGCCGAAGCGAAGATCGGCCGCAGGATGAAGAAATTGACCATGATGGCTCTCTCCGAGGCGGCTCGTGATGGTCGATGGCTGCCCTGGGAGATGGCAACGAAAAACCGTTGCAGCACACGGAACCGTGCGCTGCTCCTGAACAACCCGATATTGACTTCAGAAGATGGATGTTACTATCTAGTAACAGGATAAATGTTACGGTTCGGTAACATTGTCAAGGGCGTTCCAGCGACAAGATTGGAAGCGAGGAAACGTTGATGACAGCTGCTGTCAGATGTCCACCACGGGAACGGATCATCGACGCTGCGCGCGACCTTTTCAGAAAGCATGGCATCAAGGGCATTGGTGTCGATGCGATCGCCGAGGCCGCCAACAGCAACAAGATGACGCTCTACCGCCACTTCGGCTCGAAGGACGACCTGGTGTTTGTCTGCCTCAAGGAGGCGGCAGCCGAAGCTGACGCCTTCTGGGAGGATATCAAGGCCGCCAATCCCGGTGATGCCAGGGCGCAGCTGAAAGACTGGGTCCGCCGCGCCGGCGAATTCGTCACCGTCGAACATTGCAATTGCGAGCTTCTCGATGCCGCAGCCCAGCTGGTCGAGATCGACCACCCGGCGCGGCAGTTCGTCGAGGACCTTCGTTGCCTGTACCGGGTGCGCCTGGTCGAGCTCTGCGAAGCTGCAGGTGCCGCCGACGCCGAGCTTTTGGTCGATGCGCTGACGCTTCTTGTCGAAGGCGCGCGGACCAACTGGCGCAGCGCCGGGCCTGGAGGTGCGGCAACCCGCTTCGTCAAGGTCGCGGAGATGATCGTCGGCGATTTTCTGGCGTAGCCTGGTGGCAGATCTGGGCCGGATCCAGACAGTCCGATCAAGGCGCCTCGACATCCACGAGAATGTTCTGCGCAAATGGGGGCGCGGGACCGATCTGCAGCATGCGTTTTTCGGTCATGGGCAAATGCAGCCGGAGCAGCAGGCCGGCGGGCCGCCGTCTCGATCGCAACCTGTTCCAATCGAACGGCGCCGTAGGCGTCCCTCATCGCCTTCATCACGGCGGACGAGGATTGCGTGCTTGCCCTCATCAATGGCAAATTAGCTGTCTCTGTTATATGGTTGTCACAATTCGGTTTGCTGACACCGGGATCCTGTCATCAGCAACCGATCCGCGCTCGAACCGATTTCGGTGGCAATGCTGGCTGGGACCGATCCGAACAATCCTGCTTTGCCCCATGGCGAGGAGCCGGAAGGGTTCAGGCTCGCACGCATAGGCGACCTGCAGGATCTGGAAGGCGGCGTGTATTGGCCGCGGCTCCAGCCGCACTTCCGCAAGCCTCATTTCAAGCTGTTGCGCTATAAGATCCAGGAAAGGACCGGGGCCGACCGGACCCCGAAATTCTTTTCTGTCCGGGGCGCGAGCGGGGTCGGCGATTTGGACGTCGCCTATGTTGCGGATCGGCTCGCCGCGACGCTGACTGTCACCGGATCCGGCATACCCGACTACTGCCTCACTGCCGTGAGCAGGGGCGCCTTGACGTTCGGCGGCGCGCCGGGCGCTCGGACAGTGCCTGGAATCGGCCGCAGCGTGGGCCTGGTTTACCGCGGCGAGCCCGGAACGACGCTGTCCGCGACCGGGAGCCACGAGCGACTTTCGGTCTGGATCCCTGCGACGAGCCTGAACCAGCGATTGGCTGCGTTGCTGGGTGGGCCCGTGACCAAGGACATCGCCTTTGAGCCGGTCTTCGACTGGGGTGCTGTGCCGGCACAGCGCTTGAGGCGCCTTATGGAACTGATGGTGGAGGAGCTTCGCGCGCCGACACCCTTTGCGGGCAGCGAACTCGCCAGCCATTCCTTCATCGACCTCATGCTCTACACACTGCTGCGCGCACTCCCTCACAACCATTCGGATCATCTTGCCCGGGCAGGCAGCCCCGCTATCCCGGGAATCATACGGCGGGCGGAGGCCTATATCCACGCCCATGTCGAAGAGCCCATCGCGCTGCACGAGGTGGCGGAGGCGGCGGGATGCAGTGTGCGCAGCCTGCAGCTTGGCTTCCGGCGGTTCCGCGAGACGACGCCGCTGGCAGCGGTCCGCCTCGCCCGCCTCGTCGCGGTGCGCGACACGCTGCGGAGCGGCGACATCGAGGGCACGGTCACCGACCTCGCCCTTCGGTTCGGCTTCACCAATCCCAGCCGTTTCGCGCACGACTACAAGGCGGCATTCGGTGAGGCCCCACGCGACGCCTTGCGTCGCGGTTCAGGACATCGACGACACGGCAGGTGATAAAGGTGCCACGCAGGCCCGTGGGCGGTTCGCTGGTGTCGCGATGTTTGCGCGATCTGTCCTGCTGTTTCGTTTTCCGCATAGAACGCAGCCTTAACTTGGCGTTAACTTAGGCCCGTCGCGCTCAGTCCGGCTCTCTTGCCGTTGAGCAGCGCAGCCGCCCCTGCGGCTGCCAGGCAACCGACACTATGACACGACCCGCAACCACCAGTTCGCTTAGGGAGGGCTGATCATGAAACGCGCGCTATCTGCACTTCTCGCATTGCCTGCACTTCTTGCGTTGCCTGCACTTCTTGCACTGCTTGTACTGTCGCATGCAGCACAGGCGGATACGAAAACAGTTGTGGTCAAGAAGAAACCGGTCATGACAGAGGAAAGCCCGCCGGCTCTCGACAAAAGGCCCACCGGATCGGTCAGGCCCGCATCCGATGCAATCACAGATAAAACCAGCAAAGACCCGTCCTATCCTCCAGCACTGTGGTTCACTTTCTAAGCAGCGCGGCGCGTCCTTTGGCGAGTGCGAACGACGTTTTGACACGTCGAGTTGACTTATGACGGCACGGGTCAGCTTCGCTGATCTGGAGCGATGTGTCGCGCGCGCTGATCGACCGCAGGGCGTTTGGCCTGCTGACCCCCGAGCCGATGGTTGGGGCGGCCGGTGGAGCCAAGCTGCCACGAAGCCTGCAGGCGGTACAGTTTCTGCGCCCGGTCCCGGTGGCGGTGGCAGCGCCGTTCAACGCATGTCCGATCGTCCCGCTGGCTGTACCGGAGAGCCGCCGCCCGTCCAAGCCGTGGCAACACCCGGCCACGCGCTGTCGCTCCTGCGCGCGCCGCGGCGTGACTGACTGCAGCCCCTATCTTGATCTTCGAGCGATGATCTCATCGGTATTCGCCAGAAGCTTGCGGACCGCATTGCGCGCGGCATTCGGCTTCTGCAGCCGAATGCACTTCTCGATGTTCTCGTGAAGTTTCTGCGCGCGAAGCAGGCTGCTGTCTTCGCGGGTCACGTGGACGAACAGGTGGTTCAGGGCCGATTCGATCAGGACACCGAGCGGCACCAGAAGGTCGTTGCCCGAGGCGCGCAGGATTGCCACGTGAAAGCGTGTGTCGGCCTGTGTCCGGTGCTGCAGCGACGCGGCATTGCCCATGTCGTGAAGGGCCTGGCTTATTTCAGCCATCTGCGCTTCGGTCCGGCGCTCGGCGGCCAGTGCCGTCGCTTCCGGCTCGATGATGTGGCGGAACTCCTGTACCGTCCTTAAGAAGCCCTCGCGGTCGGGCGAGGCGGCGTACCAACTCAGGACGTCACGGTCGAGCAGGTTCCAATGCTCCTTGGGCTCCACCCAGCTGCCGATCTTGGGGCGGGAGGCCAGCAGGCTCTTGGCCATCAGCATCTTGATGGCCTCGCGCACCGCGGAACGACTGACATCGAAGATTTCGGTCCACTTGGCCTCGTTGGGCAGGATCGTTCCAGGCGGATAGTCGCCGCGCACGATCCTGAGGCCGATCTCGCTGGCAAGGGACGTGTGGACGCTTGCGCCCGAAATACGCGTGGCGTCGGTTCGGCGGCTCGCCAGCGGCTTGTCGGCGATGAGTGCGTCTGTCGGCTTCGAGGCCATTGGTCTTCCTGTTGTCGTCTTCCTGCTGTCGTTTGGCCGATGCTTGAATTTCGGGCCGCCTTCGCAACAGAGTGGTGCGCCATGGCAAGTGTCAAGCGTCGCTTCCCGGCGCCGGCCAATCAGTTTTGCGAGACGTATTTTCGCCAGCTGTGCTGGCTGCGGAAACCCAGGACCTCCTTGGCCTTGCGATTGGACAAAAGCGTTTCGAACTGGCCGAGTTCATGCTTCAGCGGCACGCCGGGATAGAACCGCTCGAGCAGCTCTTGTGTCGGCAGGTCGGACGAGGTGTCGTCATTGGCCGCGTTGAAGACCTGATAGCCCAGGCCGTCGGTCTTGACCGCGAGGTCGGTGATCTGGCCGAGGTCGCGCGCGTCGATGTAGCTCCAGGCGATGCGCTTGCGGAAACCCGGATCGGCAAACCATTTCGGAAACAGCTCGTATTCGTGCGGCTCGATGACGTTGCCGATCCGCAAGGCATAGATGTCGAAGCCGCTGCGCAGCGCAAAGGCCCGTGCCGTCTTTTCATTGACGACCTTGGAGAGGGCATAACTGTCCATCGGATCGACGTCATAGTCCTCATCGAGCGGAAAATAGTGCGGGTTTCGCGGCTCATTGGCGAAGACAAGACCATAGGTCGTCTCGCTCGAGGCGATGATGATCTTGCGGATGCCGAGTTTCACCGCCGCCTCGATGACGTTGTAGGTGCCGAGCGCGTTGACGCGGAACAGCTCGTTGTCAGGTGTGAGCATGATCCGGGGGATGGCGGCGAAATGCACGACGGCGTCGACCGGCTGCGGCCGCAGCGACGGGTCGAACTCGTGCAGCCCCATATAGCTGGTCAGCGCGTTGAAGAGCTGGCCGCTGTCGGTGATGTCGGTGATCAGCGTCCGGACCTTTGGATTGTCGAGCGGCCTGGTGTCGAGATTGAGAACCTGGTGCCCCTGGTCGACAAGGTACTGCACGACATGCCGGCCGGCCTTGCCGCTGCCGCCGGTGAACATGATCCGTTTCGACATTTTGTCCTCCACATTCTGCCAGATCGGTGGATATTGTCAGACAATATCATCGGTGACGACGGCGCTGAATTCAACCTGCGAACAGAGGGCACGGAAGATGGCAACGAGTACGAAAGCAGCCGAGCAGATCGGTTTCATCGGCCTTGGCCTGATGGGGCATGGCATTGCCAGGAACATCGTCGACAAGGGCTATCCGCTGACCTTTCTCGGCCGCAGGAACCGCGGCCCGGCGGAAGACATGATCGCCCGCGGCGCCGTCGAGGTCCCCACTGCGGCCGAGGTGGCCGCCCGCTCGAGCGTCATTTTTGTCTGCGTCACCGGTTCGCGGCAGGTCGAAGACGTCGTCCGCGGCGCAGGCGGGCTGAAGCAGGCGCTGAAGCCGGGCTCGGTGGTTGTCGATTGTTCGACGTCCGACCCGGTGTCGACGATGGCGCTGGCGGCCGAGCTTGCCGCTGTCGACGTCACATTGGTCGACGCGCCGTTGAGCCGCACCCCGAAGGAGGCGTGGGAGGGCACCCTGGACACGATGGTCGGCGCTTCCGACGTGATGTTTGCGCGGCTGAAACCGGTGTTCGACACCTGGGCCGGGCGTGTCGTCCATGTCGGCCAGACCGGCGACGGCCACCGGATGAAGCTGTTGAACAATTTCCTGTCGCTCGGCTATGCAGCACTTTATTCCGAAGCCCTGGCCCTGGCCGGCAAGGTTGGCATCTCGCCCGCCCGCTTCGACAGCGTCATCCGCAACGGCCGCATGGACTGCGGTTTCTATCAGACCTTCATGCGCTGGACCCTTGAAGGGGATCGCGACGCCCACAAATTTTCGCTGGCCAATGCGGTCAAGGACCTGACCTATCTCGAATCGATGGCCGATTCCGTCGGCATGGTGAACCCGCTGGGAAATGCCGCCAAGAACGCGTTTGCGGGTGCCGTCGCCGCCGGTGGAGGCGAACGCTACGTGCCGATGCTGGCGACACATATCGGGCAAATCAACGGCGTCGACCTGGCGCCGCCGGAAAAGAGCTGAGTGAGCCCGGCGTGGGACGGGCGTCTACCGTCCGGAGCGGGCGATCACGTCGTCGGTGTCGGCCAGCAGCCTGTGCACCGCGTTGCGCGCCGCCCTGGGGCGCCGCAGCCGGATGTTCGTCTCGATCGCCTCATGCAGGCTCTGGGCGCGGTCATCCCTGATCTCCTGCGTCACGAAGGTGAAGAGGTGACTGAGCGCGGATTCGATCAGCACGCCCAGCGGCACCAGAAGGTCGTTGCCGGATGCACGCAGTATGGCAAGGTGGAAGCGCGTGTCTGCCTGGGTGCGTTCCTGCAATGATGTCGCCTGGCCCATGTCGCGACAGCTCTGGCTGATCTCGCCCATCTGCGCTTCGCTGTGGCGTTCCGCGGCAAAGGCGGCGGCTTCCGGCTCGATGATGTGGCGGAACTCCTGCACTGTGCGCAGAAAAGCTTCGCGATCAGGCGAGGCCGCATACCAGCTCAGCACATCACGATCGAGCAGGTTCCAGCGATCCTTCGGTTCGACCCAGCTGCCGACCTTGGGGCGCGATGCCAAAAGGCTCTTTGCCATCAGCATCTTGATCGCCTCGCGCACGGCCGAGCGGCTGACATCGAAGGTTTCGGACCACTTCGCCTCGTTCGGCAGGATGGTGCCCGGCGGATAGTCGCCGCGCACGATCCTGAGGCCGATCTCGCTGGCGAGCCAGGCGTGTACGCTCGATCCGCTCATGCGCGCGGCATTGGGGCGACGCATTGCCGGCGGGCGGTCGGCGACCGTTTCCTCAGGCCTTTTGGACGTTCCGTCTGCCATCGACCGCGTTGATCTCTGCTGGATCAATTCCGTTCTGATTGGTGCAGCAAAAGCCGGCTCGTGCGGCGGAACCGTCCGCGCTCGACATCAACCGCGCAGGCTTGTCGGAGCGCCGGCGAGCCGGACGCTCCGAACTGCACCTACTTCTGGCCTGCACCTATTTCTGGATACAGGTATCGACCGTGTCCTTGGTGCATTCGTCGAGGCCGGTGAAGACCGGATCATCGACCTTCTTGCCTTCGATCAGGTCGATCATGACAGTCGGTGCCTTGTAGCCCATTTCGAACGGACGCTGGCCGACCAGCGCAGTGACAAGGCCCTCCCTGGCAATCGCCACTTCGTCGCCGATCGTGTCGGCAGCGCCGATGACGAACTCGTTCTTGGCGATCTTGTCGGCCATCGGCTTGAACAGGTCGCGATAGGGCTGCGGGGCACCGAACAAAGGCCAGCCGCCCATGATGCCGAAGGCATCGAGATCGGGATTGGCCGCCAGGATGTCGGTCATCGCCTGGACGCCCTTGGCGCCATCGTCATTGGTGAACACAGGGCAGCCGGCAACCTCGGTCCAGCCGCCGTCACCCTTGAGTTCAGTCAGGCCCTTCTGGCCGGTCAGCGTGTCGCGCATGCCCTGGGCGCGGCGCAGGATGTTGTCGGCGCCCGGATTGCCCTCGATGGTGCAGATCTTGCCGCCACTCGGCTTGGCTTTCTTGATGTATTCGCCGATGCGCGCGCCCATCAGGTAGTTGTCGGTGCCGAGATAGGTCTTGCGCAGCGCGGCGTCCTCGGCGGCGAGATCCGCGTCCAGCGTCATGACTGGAACAGTCGGGTTGGCGGTCTTGATGGTCTGGGCGATCAGCTTGGCGTTCGAAGGCGAAATGGCGATCGCAACCGTGTCGGCCTTGCCCAGCATGTCCTGGACGATCTGCGCTTCGCCAGCCTCGTCCGACGTCGATGCCGGCCCGGTGTAGAAGCATTCATATTCCGAGCTGGCGTTTTCCTTGTTCCACTTCTGGCAACCCTGGTTGATGGCTTCGAAGAACGGGTTGTCGAGGCCTTTGACGACGATGACGAGTTGCTTCTTGGCGAACGCGTTTCCAGCGCTGAGTGCCAGGACAGCGGTAGCGAGCAATAATGCCTTCCTCATTGTTTCCTCCCATTTGAACAAACGGGCACGGCGTGCCCGCGACGAAATCAACCCGGATACCAGACGGTGCGAGGATCGTTCTCCGAACGCTCGTAGCGCCAGGCCGAGTCGATGAGCATTTCGAGGTCGTACTGGGGTTGCCAGCCAAGCAGGTGCCTGGCCTTGGCATTGTCCATCCAGTTCGAGTGGTACTGGCTCGTTATGTCGACCGAGGCGAGGTGACGGGTGCGGGCGAGGTGGCGGGCGACCTCGCCATAATCGACCGGACGATCCATGCAGACGTTGAAGAGTTGCTGCCTGGCGCGCGGATTGTCGATCGCCGCAAGGATCGCCGCCACCAGATCGTCGACATGGACGAAGTTGCGCTTCAGCGGCTGGCCGTCGGCATCACGCAACAGCGGCACGGTGCCTGCCCTGGCATGACGCCTGGCGTCTGCCTCAGGCACCAGTGTCTTCCAGTCCGGGCCGCCAAAGACGTCGTCACCGAAAGACAGCGTGTATCTGAAATCATCCTTCTCCATGATCCACGGCGCGCGCAGGCAGCACCAGTCGAGGCCATATTGGATGCCGAACTGCTCCAGCATGACTTCTTCGAGAACCTTCGACAGCGCATAGCTGCCGGGATAGGCCTGATGGCGTGCCGCCTCGGTGAGGGGTGCTTCGTTGCGGTAGTAGAAATGACCGATCGCCGCGTCGCCGCCTATGAGGATGAATTGTCGGGCGGTTGGACTGAGCCGAAACGCCTCGAGCAGCCAGAACAGGCCCTTGACGGCGACGTCCATCACGTCAGCTGGCGTTTCCTTGCAGGTGGCGAGGTGCACGACGTGGGTGACGCCGACGAGCGCGTTGGCAACGACGTCGCGATCGGCGATCGAGCCGCGGGCGATCTCGATGCGGTAGCCTTCATCGAAGGAGCGGTTGTGACAAAGCGCGCGGATGCGGGTCTCGGAAAATCGCGGATCGTCAAGCAGCCCAGCGATGAAGTGCCGACCGACCTTGCCCGTTGCACCGGTAACAAGGATCAGCATGCTCTTCCTCCGACGCCCAGCTAATATCCTGGCGCCGTCGTCGTCAATGCTATTTGTCCGACAAAACAGATTTTTGAGACATTTGTGCCGCCTCTGCCCGACAATTGATTGACGCTGTCGTGACGTTTTGCATAAATGCGGGTCTTCGCGTTTCCCGGGAGGAGATCGGGGAACGTGAATGCGCAGTGCCCGAGCGTGACGCGTGCGAGACGCGTGCGGGACGGCTGCGAGGCTTGCATGTTTCGGGAGGCTAGAGGCTGGTGGCAGTTCTCGAACTCGCCAACATTTCCAAGCATTTCGGCGCCATCCAGGCGGTCAGCGACGTGTCGTTCTCGCTCGAGGCGGGACAGGTCGTCGGCCTGATGGGCGACAACGGCGCCGGCAAGTCGACCCTGGTCAAGATGATCGCCGGCAACTTTCGGCCGAGCCACGGCACGATGCGGCTGGAGGGGGCCGAGCTGGTCATGCATCGCCCGGTGGAAGCACGGCAGCATGGCATCGAGATCGTCCACCAGGACCTCGCGCTGTGCAACAATCTGACGGCGGCGGCGAACGTCTTCCTTGGCCGCGAGCTGCGCCGAGGTTTTGGACCGCTGCGCGTCCTCGACTACAAGGCGATGTACAAGCGGGCCGGCGAGATCTTCAGGGACCTGAAGTCCGAGACGCGGCCGCGCGACCTCGTCCGGCAGATGTCGGGTGGGCAGCGGCAGGCGGTGGCCATTGCCCGCACCATGCTTTCCGAGGCCAAGATCGTGTTGATGGACGAGCCGACGGCGGCGATCTCGGTCCGTCAGGTGGCGGAAGTCCTCAACCTGATCCGCCAGCTGCGCGATCGCGGCATTGCGGTCGTGCTGATCAGCCACCGCATGCCTGATGTCTTTACGGTGGCTGACAGGGTCATCGTCATGCGGCGTGGCCGGAAGGTTGCCGACAAGCCGATTGCCTTGAGTTCGCCGGAGGAAGTGACGGGCCTTATTACCGGTGCCATCGAACAGGTATGATCAACCCTGCCGGTCGCGCAGTGACGAAACGAAGGTCGATGATGGCTGTTACCCTTGACCAGACCATTTCACAGAAACAGCAGAGCTGGATGGCGAAGGTTCTCGGCAGCCAGACCTTCTGGGTGCTCATTGCCGTCATTCTGGCCTGCATCTTCCTGTCCTTTGCCACCGATTCATTCGCGACGACGAAAAACCTCTACAACATCACCCGCAACGTCACCTTCGTCGCGATCATCGCCCTCGGCATGACGCTGGTCATCATCACCGGCGGCATCGATCTGTCGGTCGGTTCGGTGCTGTGCCTGTGCAGCATGGTGCTGGCGGTGGTCATGCATGCCGGATACGGCATCGAGGTCGGCATTGCGGCGGCCATCGGCACCGCGCTGGTGATCGGCGCCTTCAACGGCTTTTTGATCGCCTATCTCGACTTTCCGCCATTCGTGGTCACGCTCGGCATGCTGTCGATCGCACGCAGCCTGGCCATGGTCGCATCCAACAACACCGTCGTCTTCCAGTTTGGCCCCGACCACGACAAGCTGCTGGCGCTGGGCGGCGGCGCGTGGTTCTTCGGCATCGCCAATCCGGTGCTGTACATGATCGTTCTGGCGCTGCTCACCGGTTTTGTGCTGCGCTGGACGCGATTTGGCCGCTACGTCTTTGCCATCGGCGGCAACGAGCACGCAGCGACGCTGACGGGCGTTCCGGTCCGCAAGATCAAGGTCGCCGTCTACATGATCTCGGCACTGTCGGCCGGCATCGCCGGCATCATCCAGACCGGCTGGCTCGGCGCCGTCACCACCAATATCGGCGCAGGCATGGAACTCCAGGTGATCGCGGCCGCCGTCATCGGCGGCGCCAACCTGGCCGGCGGGGTCGGCACTGCCTTCGGCGCGATCATCGGTGCGGCGCTGATCGAGGTGATCCGCAACAGCCTTGGCCTGCTGGGCATCAACGCCTTCTGGCAAGGCACATTCATCGGCAGCGCCATCGTGCTTGCCGTGCTGTTCGACAGGATCCGCAATTTCCGACTGAGCGAATAGTGGTTCTGCGGGGCGTTGATCCTCGAGAGCCGAACCGAACAATTCCGTCCCGTTGCCTGTGTGAGCAATCGGCTTGAAGCGAGCGGAAAGCCGACCGACGCAGCCGCCGTCAATCTCCAGCCGGCAGTCCGCCCGCCTTGTCGCCGAGGTCGAACATCCACAGGCCGCCATCGTCGAGGCGGATTGCAATGACGGTCGACCGGGATCGACTCCAGCCGCAAGCCGGTTTTGTCGGCGAGGTCGTCATAGCCGACGCTCGGGCAGCGTCGAGGCGGGGCAGGGCGAAGGCGACCACGGCCGCCCGCGCGCCGCTGGGCGGCCAGCGCGAGCGTGACGCTGCCACTTCGCGCTCCGGCCTGATGTGCGGGAGCGCGAAAGGCAGGCGGTCGGGGATGCAGTTCGCGCAGCCTTTCTTCGAAGGCGACGATGAAATGCAGCGCGGGTCTGGCTCCCTTCAGCCCGTCTTCAGCCCTTTGCCGTGCGCTTCTTCTTTTCCGGATCGTCGAAGGTCAGCGTGTGCGCAATCGCGCTGGCCCGGAGGGACTTGCCGCGGACTTCCAGCGGAACACCCTGCCTGGCGTAAGGCACGTCGAGACGGGCAATGGCCATCGAACGCCTGGTCAGCTTCGAATAGGACGGACAGGTAATGACGCCGACCTTCTTGCCGTCGGCCCAGACCTCGTCGCCGAGATCGGCCATCTGGTCACCTTCGATCAGCATGCCGAAGATCTTGAATCGCTCCTGTCCCTTCTGGCGGTAGTGCTCCTCAGCGCCCCTGAAGCCGGTCTTGCCAGGCGACACGGTGAAATCGAGGCCGAGCTCCCACAGGCTGTCGCCGACGGGCTGGCCCGGGATCGGGTACATCTGGGAATTGTCGTAGGGATAGAACAAAAGGTAGCTCTCGACACGCAGCAGGTCGAGCGTGCTGAAGCAGCACGGGATGATGCCCATCTCCTTGCCCTCGGACAGGATCGTATCCCAGACAAGCCGCGCGTCCTGGCCGCGCACGAAGATCTCGTAGCCGCGTTCGCCGGTGTAGCCGGTGCGCGAAATCGTCACCGGGGCGCCGAACAGTGTGGTGTGGATGTGGTGGAAATAGTTGAGGTCGCGGATGCCGGGCACATGCCTGGCCAGGAAGTCGACCGCAACAGGCCCTTGCAGCGACAGGTCGTGCAGGTCGTCGTCGAACAGCACGGCGCAGTTGCGCCCGGCAGCCTGCTTGACGATCTCCTCATGCGCGGTGCCTGTGCCGGAGACCAGCATCCAGGAATTGGGACCGTTGCGGTAGAGCACGCAATCATCGGTCAGGTGGCCGCGCTCGTTGAGCAGGGCGGCGTAGACCGAGCGGCCCGGCTGGATCTTGGCGACGCTGCGGGTGGTGATGTAGTCGAGGATCGCAATCGCATGCGGCCCGATCAGATGCGTCTTGCGCAACCCCGACACGTCCATCAGCCCGGCTTTGGTGCGGATGGCGACGTGCTGGTCGTAGGGGTCGGCGTCATAGGTCCAGGCAGTGCCCATCCCGCTCCAGTCCTCGAGATTGGAACCAAGGGCGCGGTGGCGGTCGCCGAGGGCGGTGAAGCGCCAGCTCAAAGTCATTGTTTTCCTCCAGTCATGTCTTGGCAAAAAAGGGGTCGTGCCGGCGCGGCAGAGGCACGCCAGTTCAGGTCTTTCGCTCCCGTCCAAGGGACAGGGGCTCGCGGATGTCAGGGAAATGACCCGGTTTGCGCCCGGGCCTTTGAGGCTCTCGTCCGGCGCCCGGACGAGGCGGAGGGCGGCAGGCCCTCCGCCGGATGGCATGCTCAGCCGGCGAGGCTCGAGGCCAGCGCGACGCCTGCCACGGCGATGCCGCCGCCGCCCAGCCTCAGCGCCGTGCGCCAGGACAGGCGGGCGACCAGGGTTGCGAGCGAAAAGCCCATTGCGTGCAGGACCATTGTCGAGGCGACAAAGCCGAGCCCGTAGAGCAAGGCATTGCTGGCGATCGGCAGTTCCTGGCCATGGGCAAAACCATGCAGGCCGCCGAATGCAGCCGTCAGCGCAAAGGCCGCGCCGAACGGCACCCGGCTGCCCAGCGCCACGATCGCGCCCAAAAGTACCACCGATCCGGCAATGCCCAGCTCGACGAAGGGCAGCGAAAAGCCGGTCATGCCAAAGACAGCACCCGCGATCATGCCGATGACGAAACCGAGCGGCAGCCAGCGGAAAGCCGGATCGCTGTCGGCATTCTGCCCGGCCCAGATGCCCACCCCGGCCATGGCCAGAATATGATCAAGCCCGGAGAAAGGGTGCGAGAGGCCTGCCCCGAGGCCGCCGGCGTCGGGCAGGACATGTGCGTAGCTCGGCATCGTCGACGCGGCATAGGCAACAGCAACCGCTGCAGCCAGCCGCGTCATCTTTGTTGTGTTCGTTGTCGTGTTCACCATCGACTCCCTTGACCGGCGTCCGCCGGCCTTCTTCAGGTGGATATCCATTACTCGGCGGCAACCAGGTCGGTGCGGCGCAGCTTGGCGTCGATCACGTCGCCATTTTCTGCCGCCAACGACGCCATCAACCGCATGATCACGCAGGCTGCGAGCCGCGCCGCCGTGCCGCTGATGTCGAAGATCGGGCAGAGCTCGGTGAGGTCGATGACGCTGACGCTGCCGCGCTTGGCGATCATGTCGGCGATGCGCATCATCTCACGCGACTCGATGCCGCCCGGTTCCGTCGAGGTGACGCCAGGTGCTGCCGACGAATCCATGACGTTGAAATTGAAGCTGAGATACTGCGCGTCGGTATCGCCCCAGACGCGCTCGATCGAGCGCTCGACCAGCGGGTAGATGCCGCCGTCGAACAGGTCGAACATCGAGTCGTACTGAAGGCCTCTTTCCTTCGAAAGGTCGATATGGTCCTTCGGGTTCATGGCGTTGCGGGCGCCCAGATGCGCGACATTCCTGATGTCGAGATTGGGCAGTTCGGTGATGCGGGCCATGGCGCAAGGGGCGAGATTGCGCTCGCCGGCCCAGCTGTCGGCCATGTCGAGCTGGGCGCTGAAATGCATGTAGCCCATCTTCTTGTCCGCCCCGATATGGTCGGAAAGCGCGCGCGCCGCGGCGATCGAGATCGAGCGGTCGCCACCGCAGATGATCGGTGTGAGCCCTGATTTCAGCACTTCGCGGACGGCGCGGTAGATGCGCTCATGCGCCACCTCCGGGCTCACCTTCGGCATCGAGACGTCGCCGCAGTCGACGGCCTTGCCATGGAGGTCGACATTGTATTCGAACCAGTAGGAGAAATACTCCTGCGAGACGAGGCGGAACTCGCGCGGACCATCCTCCGATCCCGGCTTGCCGATGTTGCCCTCGTCGAACGGCACGCCGACGAAGGCGTATTTCGCGCCGCAGGCCTTCAGCGCTTCGGCATTCAGCGGCACGTGAGCCGAACGCAGGAACGTGATCAGGCCGGGCGCCCGGTAGTTGTCGCCGGCATCGCCGCCAAGCGGCGAGAACAGATGGGCGTAGGATTTTGCTGGGTTCATGACGTGGTCTCCTCCCTGAGAACTTACGGTTGCTTGCCCTGCTGGCGCAGTGTCTGGGCGCGTGAGCCGAGATAGTGGTAGATCATGTTGACCGTCATCTTGGCGCTGATCTGGCTCGAGTCGAAATACGGGCAGAGTTCGACGACATCGAGAATGTCGCAGCCATGCCGGCCGGCGATGCGGGCAAACTGGATCGCCTCGCGTCCCTTGAGGCCATAGCACTCCGGCGAGGTCGAGCCGGGCATGCAGCTCATGTCGATCGAGTCGGTGTCCCAGGTGAAGTAGAGCGTGTCGGCGTCCTTTTTCACCCGTTCGAAAATCTCGTTGGCGCATACCTCCAGCCCGCGCTCGATCATCTCGGGCATGGTGACGACGCGGATGTCGTTGTCGACGTAGAAATCCCACCAGTCCTTGGGATTGAGCCCGTTGCGCGAGCCCATATGCGCCATGTTCCTGGCGTTGCAGTTGGGCAGGTCGAGCGCCCGCGGCGCGCCGGAGCAGTTGGTGATCAGGTTGCCTGCCCAGTCCGGCCCGGCGTCGAGGTGGCTGTCGACATGCAGATACCCCATCTTGCCTGCGCCGGTGAAACGCGACAGCGCCTTGGCGCCGGGGATCGGCAAGGAGTGATCGCCACCGAACAGAATGACCTTGGCACCGCCTTCGAGGCATTCGGTGACGTAGTCGGTGGTGTATTCCTGCGACTTGATGTTGTTGCCCGGCACCGTCGGAACGTCGCCGCAGTCGACGACCCGGAAGAAACTCAAGAGGTCGACGTCATATTCGAACATGTAGGGGAAATACTGCGTCGTGGCTTCACGCAGGCCCGAAGCCCCCTGTGAGGCGCCGGCGCGCACAATCTGGCCCTGGTCCCACGGCACCGCCAGGAAGCAGATCTTGGCACCCATTTCCCGGATCTTGTGCCGATCCGGCGGGCAATAGGGGGCGCCCATGAAGGTGGCGAGCCCCCTGGATTTGAACGAGCCGTTGTGCAGCTTCGGCGAATAGATGTGGTCATTCTCACCGAACTGCTCGGCAGGGCCACGATGTTGATGTGGCGTGAACTGCCACCTGGCTGTTTCTGCTTTTCGATCAAGCATGCTGTTCCTCCCAACAGGTAACTACTGAAGTGTTTGCCCAACCGGGGCCAACGCCGGAAAAGGAGCTTCTCCCTCAAGCTCGATATGGGTCAGTTCCATCTCGCGGCCCGACAGCACCTTGCGCGAAGGCCTCCCGCAGTCGGGACAACGAAGATTGGAAAGCGAGAGCGGCGAGCGCGCCTCGGCGCAGTGCTCGCAGAAAATGGTCAGCGGCACCTCCTCGATGTGCAGCCTGGCACCTTCACACGGCGTGCCGCGCGTCGCCGGACCGAAGCAGAAGTAAAGCGAGCGGGCGATGCCGCACATGACCCCGAGGCGCACATGCATTCCGGTGACCCGGCCGCGGCCGTTTCTCGACGCATGATCGCTGGCGAGGTCAATCAGGCTTGAGGCAATGGTGAGCTCATGCATGACACAACCTCACGCGTGCAGCGTGTTGCGGATGGCTTCCACCCGCGCCTGCAGGTTTCGGGCAAGATCCTGCAACTGCTGCTGACGCGCCTGAACGATCCACGCCAGCCATTCCGTCATGCCGGTGCCGTCACGCGCTGAAACGACGAGGCTTTCGAGTGTCGGGTTGATCTCACGGGCGCGGGCAACACAGGCCGCGATGTCGAAATCGCAGTAGGGCGCCAGATCCGATTTCGAGATCACCAGAAGGTCGGCGGCGGCAAATGCCTCGGGATATTTGACCGGTTTGTCGTCGCCTTCGGTCACCGACAGGATGACCACCTTGTGCGCTTCGCCGAGGTCGAAGCCGGCCGGGCAGGCGAGATTGCCGACATTTTCGATGAACAGCACGCCGCCCTGCTCAAGCGAAAGCGACGCGAGCGCACGCTGGATCATGTCGGCATCGAGGTGACAGCCCTTGCCTGTGTTGATCTGTACCGCCTGGGTATCCGTTGCGCGGATGCGGTCGGCGTCGTTGGTCGTCTCCTGATCGCCTTCGATCACCCAGGTCGGGAAACTTCCCTTGAGCCGCTGCAAGGTCTCGACCAGCAAGCTGGTCTTGCCCGCTCCGGGGCTGGCAATCAGGTTGAGTGCAAGCACGCCATGAGAACAAAGCTCGTCGCGCACGTCATCGGCGAACATTCCGTTCTTGGCCAGGATCTCCTGTTCGATCTGCACCAGCCGCTTCTGGCTCATGCCCGGTACATGGGTCCTGGTGGCCTCCTTGCCGAAATGCAGGTCGCCGGGGCGCCTGCCGTCAGCGGCGTGATGATCATGGTCGTGATGGTGAAAATGTCCGTCACCATGATGATGATGACCTTCTGCGTGGTGGCGATGTTCGCCCTCATGATGAAAGTGGGCATGATGAGAGTGGGCATGATGGTGGTGCGCATGAGGATGCTCATGATCGCAGCCCTCAGCGTTGCCCCTGCCGTCAATGCGAATGTCCTCTGGCCCGCAGCCGCACACCTGGCACATGGCTATCTCCCGCTTCTGGTCGTGGATGTTTTGCCGGTGGACGGGTCGCCGGCATAATGCAGCAGCCCCCAGACCACCTCCTTGAGGTAGCGCATCGCAGCCGGGATCGGAGCGCCGTGCGGCATGAAGCTGCCGAAGTAGATGCCGTCGATGTTGCGTGAAATGAACGCCGCCATCTCGTCGGGATCCGGGCAGGAAAAAATGCCGACTTCGACGCCGGTGCGGATGCAGTCGGCCAGGACCTTCTTCTCGGATTCGTAGAAATCCTCGACGAAGCTGTCGATGAACTTGGGGCCGGAGTCCCTGGCGCCACCGGCATTGACGAACATGATGCGCACCAGGCTGCGCAGCGTCTCCGACATCTCGACATTCAGGTCGAGATAGGCGCTCAGCAGCTCGGCCGGGCTTTCGTGCCGGGCGACGACCTCTCCGTAGTTGGTCATCAGCCGGTCAAGCGCATGAAGGACGGAAGACTGGTACAGGGAGTCCTTGTTCTTGAAGTAATAATAGATGAGCGAGTGGGCAACGCCCAGCTTCTTGGCGATGAGCGGAATGGTGACGCTCTCGTAATCTTCCTCGGCGAAGCATTCCAGTGCAGCCTCCAGCAACGATTCCGCCCTGACGCCCGGATTGCGATAGAAACGTGTCTTGGCCCGTTTGACCGATTTCACGCGATCTTCGAGGTGAATGAGAGCGGCGGATTCCATTGATGACTTCCTGACCCTGAGCATTGCGGAGAAGTTCGCCGCGGCTGCGTGCGTTCAGCGTCCGAAGCCAGGCGGAACTTGCCGCTTCGGATGGCGAGGCGCTTGCAACGAGGCTGCGCTTTCGACCTTGACGCTACGTAGGTTTGACAGCGCTGTCAACACGCTGATTTGAGCATTTTGGGGCTCTAATGGGAATTGGCAGTCCATGGCCTGCCCAACAGCCACCCGTCATCGGAGCATGAAGAGAAAGCAGAAATTGATCATAAATGTCTGTAAAACAACGTACTTTGATGAGACAATTTCCCGCCGGAGAACAGGCGGTTGCATGTTCGCAACTCCCGCATATGTGCGTCCAAGCTAATATTTTTACATTCATGTCAGGAAATTCGTTTGACACTGAATTCAAACTGCCGCAACGTCATGGCGTGATGGGCAGCGACCCCTGCGCGACAAGACAAAGGGCGCGCCGCACATACGACAATCCGATGGAACCTGGGGTCGATCAGACAGGAGAACCCCGCTTGCGAGCTTCCCGGTCCCCAACAGAGCCAATGCATCGGGCAAGCCCACTTCGAAAGGGCGCTGCTGCGATTTCGACCGCGTGGCACATAAGACGACCCGAGCCCGAACGCTGAAGTTCCTTCAACGCGAAAGCATCGGCATTCATTTAATCTTTGGAGGAGGATGAAATGACTATCGCTTCAACGAGCCCCGACAATGAAACGCGTCGGGAGTTGCACAGGCGACTGACCATTATCGCGGATCCGAACTATGAAGATCCTGCGCGAGCCGACTTGTCAGGCCGCGAGATCGGTGTGTGGTTTCTTGTGACCATGGCTATCCTGGCTGTCACGATCGCCATGTGGATCGGAGGCAACTGATGGCGCCTCCTCCCAAATTCACCGGGGCGAGTGCTGCATTCGGCACGCTTCCCGTACTGAAGGAAGAACGCGAGCTCGGCTTCCTCGACCACTCCTGGATCAATATCGGCCTCGCCATCGCGACCTGGGCATTCCTGCTCGGCGGCAGCACGGCGTTGGTCGTGGGTGCCCGCGACGGCATCTACGCGATCATCATCGGCAACCTCATCGGTGTGTCGATCATGGCCGTCAGCGTCTGCATATCGACCGGAAAGTTCGGCATCGAACAATTCACCCTGATGCGCAGCGTCTTCGGGCCGATCGGCATCCTGATCCTGGTCGGATTTTTCCTGGCCATCTACGGCGTCGGCTGGTCCGCCGTGTTGTCGATCATGTTCGGACGCGCGATCAGCGGCGTCATGAACCAGGTCGGCGGCACGCATATCGGCGAAAACGACCTGGGTGTGACGCTGTTCGCGATCCTCGCAATCGCCATCTCGTGGCTGTTGCTGTGGAAAGGACCGACCGCCGTCAAATGGCTCAACCGCTTTGTCGGCCCCGGCAAGCTCATCTTGTGCTTCGGCATCCTGTTTCTCATCTTCAGCCACAAGAACTGGAGCGACATCGCCAATGCCGCGCCGCTTGCGCCGTTTGACGACAGGCGCATCAACTTCATGATCGCTGTCGAATTCAATCTGGCGGCCGGCTTTGGCTGGTGGCCGGTGCTGGGCAACATCTCGCGCTTCACCCGCACGCCGCGGGCAGCGCTCTGGCCCAACCTGATCGGCATCTTCGCTGCTGCCGTGCTCGGCGAACTCGTCGGGTTGTTTGCCGCCCTCAGCCTCGGATCGCATGACCCGACCGCCTGGATGATCCCGCTCGGCGGAGCTTTCATCGGGGTGACGGCACTGCTGTTTGTCGGGCTGGCAAACATCACCGCCATCGTCAGCATCTTCTACGGCATGTGTTTGGCGATGCGACAGGCCGGCGGGCGCTATTTCGAAGCCCTGCCGTGGGGCGTGTTGACCGGTGCGCTGTTTGTGCCGGTGATCGTCATCGCCTTCTTCCCGGGTCAGATCTACGACAACTTCTTCAAGTTCCTCGCCTGGACGGCGCTTGGATTTGCTCCGCTTTCCGGGGTAACGGCGGTCGACTATCTGATCCTGCGTCGTGGCCGGATCAAGCAATGCGATGTCTTCAACGACGGCCCCGATTCCGACTATGCGTTCTGGCGCGGCATCAATCCGGCCTCCTTCCTGGCATTGGCAGGTGGTGGCCTCGTCTATTACGCCCTGTTCGATCCACAGTCGCTTGCCGCGCATGGGCCATTCATCTGGGTCAGCGCATCCGTTCCCGCATGCCTGGTGGCAGGCCTGCTGCATTACGTTCTGACGAAATCGGTCGTGATGCCGGCGAGGCTCGGTGGCTACTGATCCGCGTGGGGGTGATCCGTCGGTTCAGGCGGATCACCCCGGTTCGTTCCAAGCTGGCGCGAATGCGTTTGTCGTCGCGGCCGCAATGACCGTGACCAACCTCATCAAATCCCATGGCCGTGACAAGAAGCCAGAGAACATTGCTGTGCAGCGCAATTGGTCGGGAGGTCCGCGCCTTTCGAAGACGGCACGGCATGAAGGTCAGCGACCTCGCCGCCGCCACAAACCTGTCGGCCGGAATGCTGTGGAAGATCGAAAATGGGGAGACCTCACCCTCATTGACGACCTTGCAGGCGATATCACGTGGACTGGCCGTGCCAATCACCTGGTTGGTGGGCGGGGTCGAAACTGAACGGACGGCAGTCTTCAGCACAGCTGCCACCGGCACATCTGCCGGCCGGGTCGGCCAGCAACACATTCTCCTCAGCGACACAGGGGCCAACGCCGAAGGGCTCCGGGTCGAGTCTCACATGATTTCGCTGACCTGCGAGACGGATGTCTTTCCCGCAATCGGCCACGAGGGCACGGTCTTCCTGTACCTGCTGCAAGGCGAAGTCGCCTACCGGCACGGCGCAAAAGTCTATCGGTTGACGCTAGGGGACAGCCTGTTCTTCGACGCGGCCACCCGGCATCATGTCGACGAACTCGTTCGATTGCCCGTCCGGTGCCTGTCTGTCACGACCCGTCGCCAGGACCGGTGAAACGCCCCGTCGGTTAATACAAGTTTGGCGGTTGATGCAGGCTTGGCGGCCGATGCGAGGCCGCTTTGCGATGGCGTAGCAGGTTCGGCGCCCGGCCGCCGATGGCCCGAGAGTGGCTGGACAAGCCTAGCCCAGCAGTTCTCCTGTGCCTGCCTTGTCGCCGAGGTCGAACATCCACAGGCCGCCATCGTGCTCCTGCCACCGCTCCGGCCGACGCACCAGTCACCGGCAATCAATCTGATCCGGCCGTCGCATGATTGTCCTTTTTTGTCCGATCCTTGTCCGCTGCATGGCTGGCGCGGCTGGACACAAGGCCTAGGATGACGCACATCATGGTTCACGGAGTGTCCAGAAATGACCGATACCGCCCTGCTTGTCATCGATGCCCAGGAAAGTTTCCGCCAGCGCGCCAGCTGGCACGAGGTCGACAGCCCGACCTATCTCAGCAACCAGCAGGCGCTGATCGACGGCGCGGTGAAGAAGGGCTGGAAGATCGTGCGGGTGTTCCATGCCGAGCCTGAAGGCATTTTTTCGCCCGCTTCGGGTTTCGTCAGGCCGCTGGCCGAACTCAGGCTCGACAGGCCCGACCTCGAATTCCACAAATTCCGGCATTCCGCCTTCGTCGGCTCGCCGCTTGAAGTGTTCCTGATCGAGAACGGCATCCGCCGCCTCGTCGTCTCGGGCATCCGCAGCGAACAGTGCTGCGAGACCACCACCCGCCATGGCTCGGATCTCGGCTGGCAGGTCGACTATGTCACCGAGGCGACCCACACCATGCCGCTGACCGATGCGAGCGGAAAGACCTGGACGGCGCAAGAGATCAAGGCCCGCACGGCGGCCGTGCTCGATGGACGTTTCGCCCGCGTCTGCACCATATCAGAGGCGCTGGCCTACGAATCTCTGGCCGACGAGGGCAGGGCCGCCGCAGCATGACCGAGCCGCGCCGGATTCCGACCTATGTGGTGATGCCGGCGCGGACGCTTCTGCTTGATGTCGCCGGGCCGATGGAGGCCCTGCGATATGCCAATTTGCTGCAAAGGGAGGTGCGGTTCGACGTCGCCTATATCGGCGCCTTGCCCGAGGTGACGAGCTCGATAGGCTTGCGCATTTCAGGCATCTCGCCGCTGCCCGAGACAATCGAGCCGGACGCGATGATCGTGGTGTCGGGCGACACTGACGAGCCGATGGATGCGGGCCAGCCGGTCGAGGCGGCCGGTCAGGGGTCGGACGAGCTGGTCCGCTGGCTGAGGCGCAGCATAAGGCCCGGCATGCTCCTGGTGTCGATCTGCTCGGGCGCGCTTCTGGCCGGCAGGGCCGGGCTGCTCGACGGCGTCAGATGCACCACCCATTTCAGCGATTGCGACCGTCTTGCCCGCCTGGCACCTTTGGCGCGGGTGCAGGAAAACAGGCTCTATGTCGAGGATGGCGAACGCTACACCAGCGCCGGCATCACCGCCGGCATCGACCTGATGCTGCACATCATCGGCCGGCTGACCAACCCGGCCGTCTCCGCCGCTGTGGCCAAGTCGCTGGTCGTCTATATCAGGCGCCTCGGCAGCGACCCGCAGCTGTCGCCCTGGCTTGAGGGGCGAAACCACATCCACACCGCCATCCACAGGGTGCAGGACGCGATGTCTGCCGATCCGGCGCGGGACTGGTCGCTTTCGACCCTGGCCGACATCGCCATATCAAGCCCCCGCCACCTCAGCCGGCTGTTCAACGACCAGGCCGGCATGAGCATTCCGGATTATCTCAACCGGCTGCGCGTGGCACTGGCGCAGCAGCTTCTGAGCGAGACGCGGCTCGACATCGAGCGGGTGGCGGAGCGCGTCGGCTACAGCTCGAGCCGGCAGTTGCGCCGCGCCTGGGGCCGCTTCAACGCCACCCCGCCAAGCGCCTTTCGCCGCGGCGGGGCAGGCCAGCCGCAGCAGCTGCCCACAAGCTGAAACGCCTGGGCAGATCGGCGCCAGGCTGGGGTCGGCGGATGTCGAGGCGCTCAGCCATGCACCCGTGCCTTTGTCTCGCGGGGCTCAGAGGCTCTGCAGGATTTCCAGCCGCAGCCCGATCGACCGGCCGTTGCCCGACAGATATCAGGTGACAGCTGCCATTCCTCCCCACCCCATTCTCGCCGAACCATGCATGGGACAGACAGCCCATTCGGCACCTGCAGCGTGTTGCTGTTACGTACCGCAGAATGTCTGGAGGACGCGTTCTTCGTCTGCCGGTGGCTGCGCATAGTCCTCCATCCCGGGCTGCTCGTCGAACGGGCGCGAGAGGATGGCGAGCAAGCTCTGGAAAGGGCCAAAGTCGCCTTCATTGGTGGCGGCGGCGATGGCGGCTTCGACACGGTGATTGCGTGCTATGTATTTCGGGTTCACCCGGCGCATGCGGGCAGTGCGGTCGGCTGCATTCTCCGGCTCGCGAGCCAGCCGTTCACGCCAGCGCAAAGCCCAGCTATCAAAAGCAGCAGGGTCGATGAAGTGGTTGCGTACGCGGCCGGAGCCGTCGACCTCATCAGCGAGATCGCGAAATGTGAGGGTGAAATCCGCCCCGTTGCGCGCCATCAGCTCAAGCAGTTCGGCAGCAAGACCAAGGTCTTCAGGCTGTTCGGCAAACAGCCCGATCTTGTGGCGCATGCCTTCATGAAACGCAGCCTCGTAGCGTGCCTGGAACGATCCGATCGCCGCTTTCGCCTGCTCAAAGCCTTCATCGTCTCCGCCTGCTTCGCTTCCCAGAATGGGCAGCAGCGCTTCGGCCAGTCGCGCCAGGTTCCAGACGGTGATGCGGGGCTGGTTGGCAAAGGCGTAGCGGCCTTGATGGTCGATGGAACTGAACACAGTCGCCGGATGATAGGCGTCCATGAACGCGCATGGACCATAATCGATCGTCTCGCCGGAAATTGCGACGTTGTCGGTATTGAGGACGCCATGGATGAAGCCTGTCAGCATCCATTGCGCCACCAGCTTCGCCTGCGCTGCTACAACGGCATCTAGGAAGCCGAGGTAGCGATGGGGGATGTCGGCGAGATGCGGATAGTGCCGCGTTATGGCGTAGTCCGCCAACGCCCTCAGGCCGTCGATGTCTTCCCGTACGGCAAGGTACTGGAACGAGCCGACGCGGATGTGGCTGGCGGCAACGCGCGCTATCAGCGCTCCGGGAAGCCTGGTCTGGCGAAAGACGTGCTCGCCGGTGGCAACCAGCGACAGGGTTCGCGTGGTTGGGATGCCGAGGGCGTGCATCGCCTCGCTGACGATGTACTCGCGCATCATCGGTCCGAGCGCTGCGCGCCCATCGCCGTTGCGGGAAAACCGGGTCGGACCGGAGCCCTTCAATTGAACGTCGCGCAACTGGCCTGTTGTATCGAGCAACTCTCCGACGAGGACGGCACGACCGTCGCCAAGCTGCGGCACAAAGTTGCCGAACTGGTGACCCGCATAGGCCTGGGCGATGGGACGCGCGTCAGCGGGGAAGCGGTTTCCGGCCAGCATGTCGATACCTTGGGGACCACGCAACCAGCCGATGTCGAGGCCCAGTTCCGTCGCCAGTGTTTCATTCAGCTCAAGCAGACGCGGTGTCGAAACCTGGGATGGATCCGGACTGCTGTAAAGCCGTTCGGGGAGGTCGGCGGCATAAGTGTGTTGGAACCGGGGGCTGCGCATGACAACTCGGAGTTTGTTCAGGTTACCGGCTAGATAGGGATGCCGCGAGGCGCGGGCCAGCAATTCGAGAGGGGCTGTTGGATCGCAACCCAATCGCAGTTTCTGATGTTGGCGTCCAGCAAGGAAGCTGCTGTCAGTTGCAGCCGTAGCCCCATTCCATATCTGGAAGGAAGCGAGCGGCCGAGGCTCTGATCCCTTGACGTCGTCCTCGTTCCGGGTGGCGCAGAGCAAAGACTCCGAAGTCGGCATCTCGCCAGTGCCAGCGAGGACTGATAGTTCTGGGCTCCATGAACACGCTCGGTGTGATCTCGGATACTCACGGCCTTCTGCGCGAGGACGCCGTTGCGCTTCTTCAAGGCGTCGACCACATCGTCCATGCGGGCGACATTGGAAACCCCACCATCATCGAGAGATTGGAGCGTGTTGCGCCAGTCTCGGCAATTCGCGGCAATGTCGATGTCGAGCCGTGGGCGTCTCTGTTTGCAGATACCCTTCAGGTGACGCTGTTCGGGCAGAAGATATTCGTGATCCACGACCGGAAGGACATGACGTTTGCTCCAGCCACGATGGGCATCAATCTCGTGATTTCCGGTCATTCTCATCGTGCCGGTATCGAGAGCCGCGATGACGCCATTTATCTCAACCCGGGCAGTGCAGGCCCGCGCAGGTTCAGGCTGCCCATCACCTTGGCAATGGTCCAGATCATTCACGGGCGATTGGTGCCCAAGATCTGCGAGATTGCCTCAGATCTTCATTGAAGCCGACTGCATGGCTGACCAGGGGCCGATTCCAGACTGACTGGTTTGGGCCAACTCAAAGGACAACCACCCCTAGGCAACCGGCCCACTTGCTGTCGCTTCGCGCTGACAAGCGAAACCTCCCAAGTCGCCGCACGGATCGCTCCCGCAGGCTTGTGGAGATGACCAGGCGCCATTGCTTTTGCCAAGGTTCGGCCGCCGAACGCGATCATTCAAGGCTGGCGTAGACCGTGCTGTCCATCTCGGCCGTGCCGGAGATGGCCACCAGTCGCAGCGGTTGACGTTGCGCCGGCTGCCGCCACGAGGCAGGATGCGATGCGGTCGATCGGCCTTTCCACGGGAGCCTTTGCATGGCGTTCTTCTTCTTTGGCATGAACCAGTCCCTGGATGGTTTTGTCGATCATGATCGTTTCCCCTTCGCCCCGGGCCCAGGACTCTATCGCCGCTTCGTCGAGCAGACGGAGAAGCTCGCCGGCAGCCTCTATGGCCGCCGCCTCTATGAGACGATGCGCTACTGGGACGAGGACCAGCCCGGCTGGGATGCGGACAGGCGCGCCTTTGCGGCGGCATGGCGCAAGAACCCGAAATGGGTGGTCTCCAGGACGTTGCAGACGGTCGGGCCCAACGCAAGGCTGCTCGGCGCCGAGACCGAAGCCGAAATCCGCCGGCTGAAAGTCGAGCTGGAGGGCGAGGTGGAGGTCGGCGGCCCTGAACTGGCGCGTTGCCTGACCGAATGGGGCCTGATCGACGAATACAGGATCTACCTGCATCCGGTCGTGCTCGGCCACGGCACGCCCTTTTTCGCCGGCCCCCGGCCGCCGCTGCGCCTGACCGGAACCGAGCGCTTTGACGGCGACGTCATCCGGCTGAGTTATGTGCCGGCCTGATTGGTCACACGAGGGCAATTTGCACGCGTTGCATGGCGCCAGGCGCATAAGCCGCCCATGATCAAGACATGCTCGACCCGTTGCCGAACCAGCAGAGGGCAGCGTCAGGGCTCTGGCCGGTCGGAGGCGCGCCATGGATATTCGGTCGCAGCTGGGCAGTTGATTTCAGTCTAACCAGGGGCCGTGTCCGGACCGTCCGGTTTTGGGCACTGGGCGCCTTGGCCGACGTTCTGAGTTCTGGCGCGTCGACATTCCCTTCGGAAACCACCGCCACATCATCCCTACCATGTCACGGCGATCTTGGCCTGCCCGCTATATGATGTGACATTCTGCGAGAACTCGCCCGCGAAGTTGAGTTTGGCGGTAACGTTTGCAGCAAGGTTCACGTCTATGCCGAGGTCGACGAGGGCCGCATGTGCTGCGGGCTCGGCTCCGTAGACGGTGAAGCTGGTGCCCGGCAATGCCTGGAAGGCTGGGGTTAAGGCGCGCACGCGCTCAGCGTTCCAAACCCAGGCGGCGCGGCCTGTGAGTGTTACGCCCGAGCCCAAACCGACCGCCGTGCGAGCGCCAAGCTCGGTGCGGACGGCTGTCTCGCTCTGCGCGTCGAAGTCGAGGGCGAAGGGCGAGCCCCCGTCGGCGGTTTCCGCGTAGCCCGGCAGGCGATAGAGCGTAGCTTCCGCCGCGCCATAGGGCGTCAGGCTGAAGCCGCCAAGGTCCATACGGTATCCGGTCTCGACGCGGCCTGCGACGGTGTGCGCGTCGAAGCGGCCGGACAGCGTGTCGCCGGCGACGTTCCGGCTGGTCCGGGTCGCGTGATAACCATAGGCCAGTGCACCGGAAAGATAGATGGTCTCGGTCAGGTCGAGCGAGCCATGGATACCGGCATTGAAGGACGTGGCGTGGCCGGAGCCGAGCCCGTCGGCGAGCGAGAAGCTGGCGCCGGCGCCGCCGAGCGCGATGCCGAGAGCGCCTCCGTCGAAGCTTCTGGTCACGCCTGATGCCACGCCCCAGTTGGAGGCCGTGAGCTTAGCGGAACCGACCGTATCATCGCCGTCGACGCGCTCGCCGCCGCCATAGGCAGCGCCCCACAGCTTCCAGCGCGAGGCGAAGGCTTGCGAGATCATGTCGGCATGTGCCGTTCCCGACATCGCCTCCGCGGTGGCGGCCTGCGCCGCCGTGTCCTTGCCGTCGGGGGCGAGGGATGCGAGGGCCGTATCCGGCCTCGATGCGCTTGCGCCATCGGCCGCGTAGGCGGTCATGGCGCCTTCGGAGGCGTAGCCGAGCGGCATTGCGGCGCCGTCGTTGACGCCCGTCGTGCCAGGCTCGGTGATCACCGTCAGGAACAGGTTCGAGGCTTCGAACGCGGCTCCCATCGCGCCGGTCGTGATCTCACCGGTGATGGCGGCGAGTTCGTCTGCGCCAAGCGCCGCAAACGCGGCAGGCAGATATCCGTTGGCTGTGTAAAACGCCTGTATCGTGCCGGCCACGGTCGCCCCGGTCCGGTTCAGGCCCAGGACAGGCGCGGCATCGAAGGTGACGTCGAAAAACACGTTGTTGGCGTCGTAGTCGAGCGTCGCGTCGAAGAAGATCGAGCTGTCGATCACGCCCGTAAACGTCGTTCCGGCGAGCCCGCCTGCGGCATTCAGGATGGTATGGTTCCCGGCGGAGACATTGCCGTAAAAGGCCAGTTCGACCGCGCCGCCCGACAGGTCGGCGGCGCCCGGCTCGGAGAGGCCGGCCACGACGTTCGTGCGATCGGCCGCCCCGGACGAGACTTCGACCACGTAGGTCGAGCCGGCCGCGAAGGCCAGGTCGTCCGTCACGGTGAGCGTGCCGACGGAATTGCCGGGAGCCAGCGCACCGCCCGAGCCGATGGTCGTCGCGCCGACCGTGCCGGCGCCACCCAGGAAGCCGCCACTGACGGAGACCTCGCGGGCCTGGCCGTTCACGACGAAGCCGCCGCCGCTCACCGTCGTGGCAGATGCGATCGAACCGCCCGCGGCGATTTCCAGCGTGCCGCCCTGGACAGACGTGCCTCCCACATAGGTATTTTCGGCCGCGAGGATCGTCCGGCCGGTGCCGCCCTTGACCAGGAAGCCGCCGGCGGACGGGTCGTCAGCCGTGCCGTCGCCATTGCCGTCGCCGTTGCCGAAATCGTCGGCGATCGAGCCGGCGATGGTCTGCGTCTGGCCGCTGCCGGGATCGAAGGCGATGGTCGCGTTCTGCAGGTAGATCGACGTTCCAGCCGCTTCGCCCGCCTGACCCGCACCAGCACCGCTGCCGCCGGTCACCGTTCCCGCGCCGATCGTGCCGGCGCCTTTCAGGATCAAGGTCCCGCCCGAGCGGACGAAAACCGCGCCACCGAAGGCCGCGCCGCCGCCGCCGCCGGTCGTAGAGCCGTCACCGGCGCCAAAGCCACCGACGCCTGCCGTGGTGGGAGACGCGCCACCGCCGCCGCCGAACCCGCCATTTCCTGCAACGTCGGAAAAATACCGTTCGCGCTGCCGCCGCCGCCGCCGCCACCGAACCCGCCATTGCCCGCGCGGATTTGAGACGTGCCGCCGCCGCGCAAAATCGCCGCCGTCGCCGCCCTGGCGGTCGTCGCCGCCGCCGCCGCCGCCGAAGTAGCCGCCGTTACCACCATAATTCTCCAGCGGTGCTCCTGCGCTATCGGTACCGGATCCTCCGCCACCACCGCCGAATGCTCCATCGCCGCCATGGGCGCCAGGCCCGCTCAAGCCGAAACCGCCACCGCCGCCACCGCCGCCGAACCCATTGCCAGGCTGGCCGTCCGCACTGATGCCCCCGCCATCGCCGCCTTCTGGCGATCCTCCAGCACCGCCCGAAGTGTCGTTTCCCGGCTCACCATCCGCAGTGAGGCCACCGCCGCCTCCACCTGTTAGCTGGCCATTATCACCGCCGGCGCCGAAGAATCCGCCGCCGCCGCCGCCGGCAGAGGTGAACCCGTCAAAAACGCTTAGGTCACCGCCGTCCCCGAGCGCGCCGCCGCCGCCGCCGCCCACGTCGGTGGTGAAGTCGTCTCCGCTACCGCCATTTCCATATAGCCCGCCGCCGCCGCCGCCGCCGGCGAAAACCGCGCCTCCGTTGCCGCCGAGGCCGCCACCGCCGATACCGACATCATTTAAGTCACGTTCAACGGCGTCTCCGTTTCCGCCCATCGCATTGCCGCTGAAGTTGACGATATCGAGCACGACGGTGGTGTTCTGGTCGACGAACAGCGCGCCGCCAGCCCCCATGCCGCCGCCGCTGCCGTTGCCGCCCTTGGCCATGGCGTTGACGATGCTGAGATTGGAGACCGTGACGGTCGGACCGCCGGGCGTCGTCGGTGAACTCGACGAGACGAAAAGGGGTCGCCAGGCGCCGGCGCCATCGATGGTCCGGCCGTTGCCGTTGATCGTCAGCGTGCGCCCATCATCCAGAACGACCGGCGCCACCGGCCGGGTCATGGCGAAATCGGCCCGGATGTTGATCACATGATCGTCGCTGCGATCCAGGGCGATAGTCCGCATCGCGTCGTAATAGTCTGCCTCGCTGTTGACGTTGAAGACATCGGCTCTGGCGCCGCCCGAAACAACGAGCAGACCTGCCAGCACGGTCGAGCTCAAAAGCCCGATCTTGGGCTTCGACCAACAAAACGGCATTTCAGCCCCCAACGCCTCGCATCTGGCGAGAAAATCTGTCGCAGGGGAAGGTCGGCGTGCAGCTATGAATTGATTTCGCAAGCTTGTCATATGTTCATCGAGCCCACTTCGTTGCCAAATGGCAGTCACGCTGCAACACCAACCGCAGTTCCTCCAGGCTGCTGCAGCCCGCGAAGTCCGATTTTGGATATCATCCCGACCGCGCCGAATGGCGGCGCGAAGCTGCCGGACAATTTGCGTTGACCGCCGGGCCTGCAAGGGCGGGCAACGGGATTGAGACGACAGGTCGAGAAAATGAGACGCCAGGCAAAGCCGGGCCCGGCTTGCGTGCCCGCAAACGCCCGTCTACGCTGGCATCGAGGGATGAAGGGGAGCACGCCATTGGACAGGCCGGCGACGGAATCGCACGGCAGGAGGCCATCGTCCCGCCTGGACATAACAGTCCGTCCGGGCAACACGCGTGATTTCGATCTGCTGCGTCTTGGCATGTCGCCGCTCTACGAGATGGATGCCGCCGACGCCTCGGCCCGTGCCTCCTTTGCCGCCGAAATGACGAGTTATCATTTCGCCGACATCGCCATTGCCACCGGCTGGGCCTCGGCGGCCAGCTTCGAACGCTCGCCGCTGACCATTGCCCGCGGCGGGCTCGACAACATCTGCCTGCTTGTCTACGCCGAAGGCGGCTGCGACCTGTCGGTCGAGGGGCGTTCGTCAGAGGTCCATGCCGGCGACGTCTGCATTCTCGACATGACCCGGCAAAGCAGCCTGCGCGCGCCGGGTTACCGCAGCCTCTCGCTCGTCTTGCCGCGCGCTCTGCTGGCCCCGCTGGTCGTCGATCTCGACGCTTTGCACGGGCGCATCCTGAAGCGCTCGACCGCGCTCAACGCGATGCTGGCCCGCCATCTGGGCGCTCTTTACGACGAAGCCCCCGGGCTGGCCTCGAAGGACGCCGGTGCCGCCGCCCACGGCACGGCAGCCCTTGTGGCGGCATTCGCCGGCGCCTCGGCGCAGGGCCGCGAGATGATCGAGCAGGCATCCGCCGGCACCTCGCTGCAGGCCGCGCGCCGGCTCATCGAGGCGAATGTGCCCGAGCCCGATCTCGGGCCGGAATTTTTGTGCCAGCGGCTCGGCATGTCGCGGGCCAAGCTCTACCGGCTGTTCGAGCCGATCGGCGGCGTCGGCGCATATATCCAGCAGCGGCGCCTGACGCGCGCCTACCACGCGCTGACCGACCCGGCCCAGGCGCATCTCTATGTCGGCATCATCGCCGCAAGATGCGGCTTCGGCAGCGCCTCGGTCTTCAGCCGCGCCTTCCGCCAGGCCTTCGGCCTGTCCCCGACCGACCTGCGCGCCACCCATCAGCACCTCGAGGCCGACAACACCGCCGACGACAACGCCTTCACCACCATGCGGAGAAATCTGCTTGGGATGGGCGCGCGGCGGAGGTAGGGGGGAGGCATTGATTTCAGTCCAAACAGAGGCCGGTAGCGGTCGGTCGGCTGCTGAACGTCAAATGTCAGAAAGCTGCCATTGATCTTGGCCGGCCAACGGTGCCGCTTGCAGAACATGCTCCGCAGCAAGTGTCGTCGGAGCCGTTTAGCGGCGATTGCAAGGCCGCCCATGTCTGAACGAGATGATTGCGCGGTAATCAGATAATCGAAACAGGGGCTGGCGGGGTTTATCGTTTGAACTTGTGCAATGGCTTGCCCGGTGCGGCAGACTGTCTATCATCGCTCCATCGTGACGCGATCGTCATGACGTTCCCGACCATCGCAGCCCGCAGGAGGAGCAGAATCTGATGCTGCTGGAACAGAACAGGGGAAATGTATTCCCCGGATTGGTTCTGTCGCCTCTCTATGAGAATTGCATGCTGCGTTCGCAGGAGCGGCGTGCAACCTATGACGCCATTGCCGGGGAGCTGTGCGATTATGGGTTGCGGTGGCAGGGAGGCGAAGTAGATGCCCGCGCTTTTCGCTGCAAGACCGACAGCCTTGCGCTCTATTCCATGCGCTATGGGGATGAAGTCACGATCTCACCGGACATCTACAAGGATTTCTTTCTGGTCCATCTTTGCCTGAAGGCTGGGATCGAGTTGGAAACCGATGGCATCATCACCAGTTTGCGCGAGGGTGCTGTGTTTTTCAGCGCACCGCAAAGGTCCATCCGCCTGCGCTGGCAGGAGGGGTGTGAGCAGTTGATCCTCCGCGTCCCATATGCCGCGGCCGGGATCGAAAGCCGCAGGTTGCAAAGATCCGGTGCCCTGCTGCCGCACGCCTTATCGCCCCTGCTGGTCAGCCAGTTGAACACTCTTATGGCGCTGTCCCGCCAAGGCCCGGTTGACGAGGATTGGGCGGCCCATGTTCAGTCAGGTCTGGCTCGCTTTGCCGCGCAACACCTGCTTCCCGCCCCAGGCGAGGCGGTCGGGACGCCCGACGCCGATACCCGTGACCGATTGATCGGCTTTATCAGCGCACATATGGCGCATCCGATCCAGCTTTTGGATCTGGGACGGGCCGCGGGATTGGGGCGTTCGCAACTAAATGCGCTGACACGGTCTGCTTTCGGCTGCACCCCGATGGCGCTGCTCCGCCGGATGCGGTTGCAAGCAGCGCATCGTGATCTGGAAGAAAGACCCGAGCAAAGCCTTACGCAGCTGGCGCTGCGCTACGGTTTCGATCACCAAGGCCGATTCTCTCAATATTACCGTGACGAATTCGGGACCGCGCCCCGCCAGATGCGGATTGATCTGCGTCGAGGCAGCAAAGCAACCGGTAAAAACGGATAGTCGCGCGACCGCAGCCGGTAACTGCGGATATTTTGACCTTCAAGTAACTCCTATGCTGACCCAAATCCTGGGGCATGGCCTGCCTGCAGGATAACAGCAGGGGAGAAGGTCATGGCCCATGAGATGCCCGCACACAAAACGCGATACGAGAATTTCATCGGTGGTGAATGGGTCGCCCCGGTTGAAGGTCGATATTTTGAGGATCACTCACCCATCGACGGCAGCCTGATTGCCGAGTTCCCGCGCTCCACCTCTGCGGACATAGATCTGGCGGTGGCGTCCGCCTGGAAGGCCGCACCCGAATGGGGTGCGATGTCGCCGCAGCTCCGGTCCAATACACTTCTGAAGGTGGCCGACAGGATCGAGGCCAATGCGCAGGAACTGGCTCAGGTCGAATGCTGGGGCAATGGGAAACCGATCCGCGAATGTATCTATGTCGATTTGCCAAATACGGTGGACCAGATCCGCTATTTCGCGGCCGCACTACGGGCCGACAGTGGCGAATCTTCCGATATCGACGCGACAACGATCAATCTTGAAGTGCATGAACCCTATGGCGTGGTGGGCTGCATCATCCCGTGGAATGCGCCCCTCTTGATGGCCTCGATGAAGCTGGGCCCGGCGCTGGCGGCGGGCAATGCAGTGATCCTGAAGCCGGCCGAGGACACCCCTTGGTCGATCACCCGCGTGGCCGAACTGGTTGCCGATCTGCTGCCACCGGGTGTGCTGAACATAGTGCAGGGCTTTGGCGCCGAGGCTGGTCATGCGCTGGTCGTCCATCCCGGCGTGAAGAAGATTGCCTTCACCGGCGAGGCCTTGACCGGCAAAACCATCATGCGCAACGCGGCCGACAATCTCACGCCGGTGACGCTGGAGCTTGGGGGCAAATCGCCCAATATCTTCATGCCGTCGATCATGGACAAGGATGATGAGCTGCTCTCAAAAGCCATCGAAGGCTTCCTGATCTACCTCTATGATCAGGGCGAGGTTTGCGCTTCGCCGACCCGCGCGCTGGTGCATGAGGACATCTATGATGCCTTTATCGCCAAGGTGCGCGCCCGGATCGCGCAGGTCGGCCTTGGCCACCCGTTGGAAATGACCACCGGGATGGGGGCCATGACCTCAAAGGCGCAGTTCGACAAGGTTATGGGATATCTGGAGATCGGCCGGGCTGAGGGCGCGAAGGTCACCCATGGTGGCGAGGCCTACACCGTGCCGGGCTGCGACGGCGGGTATTACATCCAGCCGACCATCCTGGAGGGCACCAATGACATGCGGACCTCGCGCGAAGAGATCTTCGGGCCGGTGACATCCGCCATTCGCTTCAAAGACGAGGCCGAGGCTCTGGCTATCGCCAATGACTCCGAATTTGGCCTGACCGCCGGGGTTTGGAGCCGCGATTACCACGAGATCCAGCGGTTCGCCAAAGGCCTGCAAGCGGGCAAGATCTGGTGCAACTGCTATTATCTCTGGCCCGGCCATACCTCGTTCGGGGGCTACAAGAGCTCGGGTTTCGGACGCGAGATGCACAAGGTTGCACTGAACAATTACCGTCACACCAAGAGCGTCGTGCATTCCTTCGGGACGCAGGCGTTCGGCTTCTTCTGATCGGGGAATATGATGAAACAGCTTTCCGAAGGCTTCCGTTCAGTGATGCTGGACAAACTCGATGCGGGTCTGATGCGCGGCACCCTCAGCCGGCGCAAGTTCATCCAGTGGTCGCTGGCACTAGGCGTCTCGATGCAGGCCGCGGCTGCGCTGGCCGATACGCTGGATGCAGCCCGCGCCAATCAGGACGAACGCGCGGCCAATGTGCCCGCCGAATTCGACGTGGTGATCTGTGGTGCAGGCACCTCTGGGTGCACCCTCGCCGGGCGGCTGGCCGAGGCGGGCCTGTCGGTCGCACTGATCGAGGCAGGCGACTGGGACAACGCGCCCAGCATCCTCGACCCTGGCCAATGGTTCATGAACCTTGGCACCGAGCGTGACTGGGGCGACATCGCGGCACCGACTGACAGCGTGAACGGCCGCGCCATCGCCTCTCATATGGGCCACGCGGTCGGAGGCGGATCGTCGATCAACGCGACGATCTGGGTCCGCCCGCCGCGTGCCGATCTCGACGGCTGGGCCGAGATCGCGGGGGATGCAGGCTGGGGCTATGATGCCGCGCTGAAGATCTTCCGCGACAAGATCGAGAACTGGCAGGGTGCAGCCAGTGCCCTACGAGGAAAAGGCGGCAAGGTTTGGGTGCAAGAGGCCGCCAATCCGCCTGCTATCGCCCCCGCCCTGCTGGCGGCCGCCGCGAACCTTGGCCTTCCCGCGATGGCGGATCTGAATGGCGAACGCGAAGAAGGCATCGGCGGCTTTGCCCTGATGAACCAGATCATCCGCGAAGGCCGCCGAGTGAACATGGCGCAGGCCTATCTTTATCCGGTTATCAACCGGCCCAACATCACGGTGCTGACCAAGACGCAGGTAACGGGTCTGGTGATCGACGGCGGTCGTGTGGTGGGCGTAAAGGCGATCCGCAACGGTGGGGAAATCACCCTGCGCGCCGCGCGAGAAGTGGTATTGTCAGCGGGCGCGATCCGCACGCCGCAGATCCTGATGCTATCGGGCATTGGCGACAGCGAGCATCTGGCCGAACATGGGATCGCCTCGGTTCTGCACGCGCCTGAGGTTGGGGCGAACTTCCACGACCATATCCTGCATGGCGGCTGTATCTGGGAAAGCCCCGAGCCGGTGGCGATTGCCAACTCCGCCGCCAATGCCTCGGGTTTCTGGAAATCCGATCCGGCGCTGGATCGGCCTGATATGAACATCGTGCAGATCGAACTGCCCTATGCCTCGGACGTCATCGGCAAAGAATATGCTCCACCCGGTCAGGCCTGGGCGCTATGTGCCGGGTTGGTCGACCCCAAAAGCCGCGGCACAGTGCGGCTGGCCTCATCCAACCCGCTCGCAAAGCCGATTGTCACGGCGAATTTCCTGTCGGACCCGCAGGACGTCAAGTCCCAGATGGCCGCCATCGATCTTTGCCGCCAGCTGGGCAATGACGCAGCATTCGCCCCCTATCGCACCCGTGAGGTGGTGCCGGGCAAGGACCTCGACCTCGCCGCCAAGGCTGAATTCGTGAAGAATGGTGCCACGACCTTTTTCCACCAGGTCGGCACCGCCCGAATGGGCAAGGAAGACAGCGCCGTCGTCGGTGCCGATCTGAAGGTGAAAGGCATCGAGGGGCTGCGCATCGTCGACGGGTCAATCATGCCGCGCATCGTTACCTGCGCCACTATGGCCACATGCGTCATGATTGGAGAGCGCGGTGCAGACCTGGTCCTTGGGTAGGTAAAAGGGAGCGCAGCGCCCCACGGGGCGCTGCGCTAGAGACCTAGTCTGATCAATATCGCTTCAACCTGTATGAATGTTTGGATAAGTGTGAGCAGCGCTATGCGGGTCAGCGACCGCTATGGGCTGGACAATGCCGTCGCTCATGCCTCCACAGGGAAATGGAACTGACGTTTCAATGCCTTGGGCAGGGCACCATTCGGTTTGAGACAGTTCGACCACCACGTCCCCTTTCGGGAGACGCAAAGTGTGCCTGAACGTCGGCGACGTGAGCGCTTTCTTGAATGCAGTTGTCGTCATAGGCGACCAGTGGATCTGTTTGACGCCGCAGTTGGTCCCAGTGCCGAACAGGTTTGAGTTTATTCCTGACACCCATCTTGAGTGGCGAGACATAAATGGAGGTGCAAGTCGGGTAGCATTTCGTCACGGCGATGAAGTACCGGAAGCACTTCGCAGAGACCCGGGCCGACCTATCCGTATGCGGGACGAATTCCAGGCTCTTGTCGCAAGTGGGCATTCGGTGATCTCTGCCAGAGACCTCATTGCAACGTCCGCTTCTGGAAGATTGAGCATCAGTTCGGAATGACCGAAATGGGGGCGCGAAGCTGCCGGCAATGCGGCGGTCCAGATGGCATGAAGCATGTTGCTCAGGACGCGACCGGAACAACGCCCGCTGACCCAACAGCGGGCCGAGCGCCTTCTCGACCGTCATGATGGTTGCGAACCCCGTAGATGCTCGGGGTCCGTCAAGTGTTCCGCCAAACGCTATGCAAACCGTCGACCTGCGCCGCAAGCGCCGGTTGTGCTAGAGGCAGGTGGGCGTCTGCCAGATGGTCGATCACACGGAGGAGGTTCAGTTGGTCTTTGCCCCCGATACCCCCGAATGTTCGTGCGGTTCGCTCGAGGCGCTTTCGCGGGAACCCGATACGGCATACAGGAACCACGATGGCGTAGTGCGTCGATTGAGGGGCTGCTTCGGCGGCCCTTTTCACGTTTCTGCGGTCAAAGTCAGCCGTCGAAGCGGGATCTGGCAGGCAATCGACAATCAATCGGCGCGCCTTATCCGGCGTGCGAAGACGCCCAGGCTGGTGCCATGACCTGCCCGGCGTCAGGCCGTCCCTGACAGCGTCGGGAACAGCGAAGCAAACAAGTGCTCCTTCTTCTGCCCTTTCCGCATTCCTCACCCTAACGGCATCAATCCCAGGGTCTCCGCGACGGAGCTGCGCTCCTGCTTCGCCCTGGGATGACGCAGGGGTGGGCTGCCGCCCTGAACAAGGATGCCGACCGAACCATCATCATCAAGGGCGTTACAGACAATCCGCTCTGGATGAAGTCGAACCTCGGGAAGCTGGTTTTTCAGTTCAAGTCGTTCGCCTTGGCATCGCACCAGCGCATTCTGATCGCCGGGCTTCAGGAGCGCCCGCATCGCCTGGCCGAAGCGATGGTCTTTGCGACCGGCATCGGAATGATGATCAGCTATCTGAAGCATGCCGAGCGTGGCGACTTCGACGAGGCTGACCGGCTGATGAGCAATCCAGGTCTCTGGATAGCGAACGGCCTGGACCGCTCCGGCATTCTCACGATCCCCTTTGAGATCAGCACTGTCGAAAAGCTTGGTGGTAAGGGGGGCGTCTCGGCCGCGCAGGCTATCGCCGGCGACAAAGACCGCGGCGGAAGCTCGTCGCGGTATGCCAGTCGAGGGCTGCGGGGGGCTGTCGGCGGCCCGTCAGTCGGCCTGTTTGAGGATCTGCATACGCTTGCACTGCAGGCATCTGGGGGTGACTTCAACAAGGCCGGAGCGAATGCCCTGTTGCAGCAAATTCCTGGCGCTGCCCTGCCAGGAGTCCGTTCAGCGATCCACTTTGGGATTAAGCCCGCGTTGGTCGATGCCGTCGAAAACTGACGCTCAATCTACGGAAAGGGCGCTGTATGAGTGAACCTTGCCGGCGGCAGTTTTGGCTATCCTGTTGAGTGTGTCAAAGTCAGGGTTCCGCGTTGGTTTCGCCGTAGCAATGATGGTCTCGAAGTAGGCGTTCTTGCGGCGCTCCAACTCGATTTCCATCTGCTCAAACTGGCTATCTGATATCTCCCCCCGGACTGATTTCACGAACAGGCCGGCCTTCTCCGCATAGAACCTCGCCAATTCGTCCGTCGACAACTCGCCAGCGAGCGTTTCCAAGCCAGCGTAGTGGCGGGCCATGACTTTCCTCGCCCACATGAACCCGTCCTTGGCGTTCTCTGGGTCGTTGACCATTCTCTTTGCTTTCTCGGTCAGCAGGTTTTCTGCGGTCTTGACCACAAACAGCCGCTCAACCTCAGGTGCCGTTTTCAGGTTCTGGGCATCATCTGGCAAGAACTGCGCTTGAGCGGAGCAGATCAAGAGCAGCAGCCCGGCTACGGCTACAGTCATAAGGCTCAGTAACCTAGCGCTCGTATACATTGAAGGCCCCCCGCGCCGACTTGAACAGCTCGCGCAGGCGAGCCGTTTCCCGCTGAGGATAAGTCATGGCGACAGAATTCGACAACTCCCTGCATTTGGGTTTTTTCTCACTGGCACGACGCTCACGAGAGAAACCAGCAAACATTTCCGGGTGTCCAAGCCGGGTGCGCGAATATGGGCAGAGGAACTTGATGCCGAAGCCGTTGGCGAGGCTCGGCTGATCAGGAGCGCAGGCCAGGAATACGACAATCTCTTGGCTGCCCGGGATGTTGCGGGCTTATTGGTTGGCCATATCCTTGGCAAACCTGCAGAGGTTGTCAGGCGGGGTACGGCCCAAGTTCTCTCGGCTGAGCAATCCAATCATGGTCAAGATGCTCGAAAAGTACGGGCTGGTGGGCGTGGCGCCATCGACGATCGCCACGGCCGCCATTGCGTCAGGGAGTCATCTGTATTCCCCTCGCAGGGCCCAATGTGTACCCATGCTGTTGCGGTCTTTTTCTGGGCGTAGGTCCTAGGCCCGTCCAACTCGAACTGTTTGGCAGCCAGATCCAGTTGTTCGTTCCAGAGAATTACCTGTTCTGTGTAGCTCAATTCCTTGAACCCGGCCTCAGCCGGGCCCGTGGCCAGGATCAATGCAAGCATCCCACCGTGTCGTCGCATCGACGCCCCCAAATTGCGAACCTCAATTCCGGCGCCAACGCGCCAGCTTCAATGATGCCTCGCGCATAACGTGCATTGAGCCCGAAATAACCAGCTGTTTCAAGGCTTGTCCTATTCACAGACTGAAGAGTTAAAACTTCCATCCAGCACTGTATGGCAACGGCCGCTGCCTATGGCTTTCATGCGCCAGCCGATGCCGGGGATATCGTCGGTGAGCATGGCCAGGCCAAGCCACAGCACGGCCACCGTCACGATGCCGATCATCCAGCCCAGCCAGTCCTTGCCGGACGCCCTGGCAATCCTGACGCCGATCCAGACGCCGGCAGCGATTGCGCCCACAAGGCCACCAAAGTACAGCAGATAGGCAACAAAGGTCTCGGCGACCCCGACGACGAAATCACGCTCACCCCATGCCGTGCGGACGGACTCGAGCAGCACGCCGGCGCCGAAGCCTGACGTCCACCGCGCCCAGGCCGGCCATTCCGACCATCGGTCAAACAAACGAACAAGCATTGGTGCCCCCAAGGGCGCCGCGGTCCGAAGCCGCCCGCGCCACCGGTTTTATGCCGAAGCCGCCCGGGACGATCAAGGTTAGCGAAGATCGTCTCGACCTGCGCTGCTTCTGCGCCGGTGCACTGACTTCTGATGGCAACAATCGTTCCAGACGTCGATCGATCTGACGGCGCGTGGTTCGCGCCAGGCGCAAAAGCATCGGCCTGTCTCTCCGCATCACCACCCTGAACCGCTCGCCGCGGCGAGCCGCATTGCCTTGAGGACAAGATATGGCGACGGAATTCGACAATTCGCTGCATTGGGGCCTGTTCCTCACCGGAACCACGCTGACCAGCGAGACCGGAAAATATGTCAGGGTGTCCGAGCTGGTTCTGTCGGCGCTTCGCGCGGCCGGCGTGTTCAGCACCATGGTCGACGGCATCGTCGCACCGGCAACCGACAAGCTCTGGCTCGACAAGAATGTCGATCCGGCCGTGCTGAAGGAATGGGACGCGACCGGGGCGTCCTGGGTACCGATGACCTATGGCAGGCTGTTCGGCAGCGCCGCTGTCGACAAGCTTACGGTGACGGGCGGCACCGGCAATGCCGTCGTGGTCAGCCAGCCGCCAGGGTTTCAGGCCGACAGGCTCTATCTGATGACGCCGACGGCCGCCAACAGCGCCGCAACCACGATCACGGTTGCGGGTGTCGGCAGCTATGGCGTGAAATACGGCAACGGCGCCGACATCGCGGCGACCGAATTCACCGCCGGGCGGCAGGCAGTGCTGTTCTTCACCGGGGTTCGTTTCGAGGTGGTGTTTCCGCTCGGCGAACTGTCGGCGACTGTTCTGGCGGCGCAGGCATCGGCGAGTGCTGCTGCGGCGTCGGCTTCCTCAGCGTCCACGTCGGCTTCGAATGCGGCCACCTCGGCCACCAATGCGGGCAACAGCGCAACTGCCTCGGCAAACAGCGCGGCCGCTGCGGCCAACTCGGTGGCAGCGCTGCCGTACAACTTCTCGACCACGACGACCGATGCAGACCCCGGAGCCGGCATCTTCCGGCTCAACAATGTGGCTCCCGGCTCGGCAACCACTGCCTATATCGACAATGTCGACAGTGACGGCGTGACGGCGACCGGCGTGCTCGACACATGGGACGACAGCACGAGCACGGTACGCGGTGTCCTGACGATCCGCTCCAAAACGAACGCAACGATCCGGCACAGCTACAACGTGATGGGCTCCGTCGTGGACGGGACGGGCTATCGCAAGTTGACGTTGGCCTATGTCGGGGGGGCAGGCGCACTGGCCAACGGCGCGGCGCATTGGCTCATGTTCAAAAGGACGGGTGACGCCGGCGAAGTGACGTTGACCGGTACCCAGACGCTCAGCAACAAGACGCTGACGAGCCCCACCATCAACGGAACCCTGAATGCACAGGGCGCTATCGTGGCCACCAACACGAGCGCGTCAGTAGGAGCAGCCCCTACGTTGGAACTCTACCGGGACGCGGTGGTTACCGGGAACACCGGTATCATCCGCTTCCCAGGGAAGAACGCCGCCGGGACAAAGGTCAATTACAGCGACATCGTTGCGTCGATCATGAACAACGGGGTGGGGGCGGAATCCAGCATTCTGGATTTCCGCACCTATTGGGCCGGTGCTTATGCGGTCAAGTTCACCATCGGCTCCGGTTTCTGGATGAACGGTGCGGCCGGTGGCGACCCGGGCACAGGAAAGATCAATGCGACCGAACTGCAGCAGAACGGTGTGCCCGTTGCGACGGCTATCGCCACCTCGCAGGGCGAGGCTAAAGCCTGGGTGAGCTTCAATGGCACGGGCACTGTCGCCATCAATGACAGTTTCAACGTGTCCTCGATCACCGACAACGGAGTTGGCAACTACACGGTCAACTTCGCAACAGCATTGGCCAATGCCAACTACGCCGCGGTTGGCATGGCCAGTGGCAACCTCAGGGATGTGAACTATAGCGGCGGCACTAAGACAACCACAGCACTTGGCATTGTGGTGGGCGAGTCGAACGTTGGTGGTGTTGACACCGCATATGTAGGCATCATTGTCATGGGAGACTGATCATGAACAATCGTATTATTTTCCTATCACTTAATGGTGGGGTCTGTGTACTTATCCCCGCTGGCAAGAGTGGCATTCCTATCGAAGAGATTGCCCGCAAGGACGTCCCTGCTGGCGTCCCGTATCGCATCATCAATGTGACCGATCTGCCCAAAGACCGCTCTGAGCGAGAGCTATGGTCGGCAGACTTCGCCAAACCAGACGGGCACGGGATCGGTTCTGAAGCATGGTTCGCAGAACGGGAGGCAGGGCAGTGAGCGTCATTACTATCCGACCGGCGCCACCACCAGCAATCGACGACTACAGGAAGGCGATCGAAACGCTCCTGGACGGTGAAGCCCGGACACGTAGCTATGACAGCGCGATATCAATCGCCACGTACATGGGCAGCACGAATGCCCAATGGGCCTTGGAGGCGGGGGCTTTTGTCGCTTGGCGAGACGCTATCTGGGCCTATGCTTACAGTGAACTCGAAAAGGCATCCAACGGCCAGCGTTCTCGGCCGGCCGTCTCGGAGTTCCTAGCCGAATTGCCGTTGATCAACTGGCCGGCCTAGGTGTCGAAGCTATGAAGGTTGTTCATTCGAGGATGGACTGAGAAGCTGGGGTTGCGAAGCCAGCCAACCTTCAGTGGAGCTCCCCGAATGAACGTTCATAAGAATGCGCTTTTGACGCCTTCAGGTCGAGTGTTTTTGGTTCAACGCATTGAACAGGGCTGGAGCGTGCGGCGTGCTGCCGGTTCGGCCGGGGTTTCGGAACGGACGGCCTATCGCTGGCTCGGCCGCTACCGGGCCGGCGACCGGGTTCTGCACGATCGCAGTTCAGCGCCGCACCGCTGCCGGCATCGGCTGGCAGCCATGCAGGTGTCTCGGATCGAGCAGTTGCGGCGCCAGCGCATGACGGGGCCGGCGATTGCCCGGTCCTTGGGCCTGGCGCGCTCGGCCCGTGGTTCATCTCGGACCAGAACAGAAGCTTGCACCCAAGGGCAGCATATCGGGCAATATTCGAGACGATGAAAGGCCATTTTGAAGAGTGGTCGATGCAATTGCGGACGTAGATCAACCCGTCAATGGCACGTTCCAGCTCCGCGATCGGCTTTGCCGCATCGCAGTCAGGCCGACTTCTGACTGCCGCGAAATACCGACCAGGCAATCAGGCCGGCCCCGATCAGGCTTGCACCCCAGGCGATCAGCGCCGGCATCATCGGACTGCCGAAACATCCATAGAGGCCGATGTAATCCATCTGGTAGCAATGTCTAGCCGGGCTTTCGTTGTCAAAGCTGTAGGTTCGCGTGAACATTCCGTTGAAGAACAGGAACACGCCGGCGATGAGTATCACCCACTTCATTCAGCCCTCCCTCCCGTTGATGCTGGCAGATTGAACGACTTCATCATCAAAGGAAATCACCAGTGGCCGCAATCTACACCGGCGCCGGGCTCGTCCTGAAACGTGAGGGGGCCGATCGCACCGTGATCCGGAGGCCATGGCCGCTACGTTAGTAGCCGGCCAGCCAGAAGATGCCGCTAGCCGCACCGAACGCCACGGCGATGTAGAACAGGTCAGTCCATTGCGGTCCTGGAATGTCGCTCAAATGGTCGACAGGTGCCATGTGCTCGACACGTGAGCCCCCTGAGCCACGGAGATATAGAGCGCGTCCTTTAAGGTCATTGTCGCTGCGAGACGACTTCAGATCGGCCGTCATATTCGCCTCCCTAAGAAGATCGCTTAACTCCTTGGACGGCTGACCGTTCCATGCCAGTGCGGGGCAGTCTGGCGCCTGGCCGCCCCCGGTGGAGGAAGAGGGATGGCCCCGCTCACTGCTGCGGGGCCTATCAGAACTACACGGCGTCCGAGACGTCCGACATTTGGTCGAAAATACCATCCGGAAGGCCGAGGGCTCGCGCAATGCGGTCCCGGTATCCCTTTTCGAAGCGATGTCCGGCCTCGATGCTTTCTAGTTCATCAACTGTAAGCCCGCTTGTTACAGCGACGGCACCGATCGAATAGCCCAAATATTGGCGGTAAGCCTGGATGGCGGGCGTTCCATTTGCAATTTCGGACAGAACTTGCGCCGGCAGCGCGAAGGGCGTTGCAATAGACATTTAGCCTCCAAATTTTGAGTACAGCGCTGGCGGTCGTTTGAAATGCGTCAGCGCTGATTGAGATGGCAAGCCGGAAAAGCCGGCAACCGAAAGCGTCACTCCCGAAACGGTGAGAGGCGCAATCGCAATATGGTGCCTGGCCCCGATGTGATCAAGCCGTTCCGCCGATGTCAGATCGTCGGACGAAGACGACGTCGCGTTACCGCGCCTGCTGGCTGCTCAAACTAACCCTCAACCGAAGGAATTTCTCATGGACCGCAATTTCGCGCGGGCGCTTTCGCTCGTCCTGAAGCATGAGGGGGGCTGGTCGGATCATCCGGCCGATCCTGGCGGCGCCACCATGAAGGGGGTGACGCTGGCGAATTTCCGCCGCTACGTGAAGCCGAATGCCACCAAGGACGATCTGCGCGGGATCACCGACGCGCAGCTGGCCACCGTCTACCGGCGCTTCTACTGGGATGCCGTGCATGGCGCCGAGCTGCTCGACGGCGTCGATCATGCCGTCTTCGACTTCGCCGTGAACAGCGGGCCGGGCAGGGCGGCGAAATATCTGCAAGGCGTCGTCGGCGTCGTCCAGGACGGCCGGATCGGCCCGGCGACGCTGAACGCCGTCAGCGCCATGATGCGCGCCACCGTCATCAACGACCTGTGCGACAGGCGCATGGCCTTCCTGCGCGGCCTCGCCACCTGGCCGACATTCGGCAAGGGCTGGACGGCCCGTGTCTCCGCCGTTCGGTCGGCGGCGCTGAAGCTGGCCGCGCCCAACGCGCCTGAACACGCGCCGCCGTCGCCCGCGCCGGTGGCGCACCCAGTGGACGACAAGGAACCGACAGCCCCCACCAGATCCGCGCCGCATCCCGCCGGGCCCGGGAGCGGCCTGGCTTCATTCCTGCAACTCATCACCAGGGCGATCGCCGCCTGGTTCATCAGAGGACACCGACCATGGCACCGATAATCCGCATCCTGCTGCGTTATGTCTCGCTTCCCCTGCTGGCGCTCGGCCTGATCCTGCCCGAGGAACAGCAGGCGCTCATCGCCGGTCCGCAGCTTGTCGAATGGCTGGGCACCGGCCTTGGCCTCGTCGCCTCGATGGTCGCCGAGGGCTGGTACTGGGGCGCGCGCCGCTTCGGGTGGACGAAATGACCGATCGCGCCGTCACATCAGGCGAGGCGCTGACCGCCGCAGGTTCCATGCTGGGGTTGGTCGTTGCCGTCGTCATCCTGCTCGTTTTGCACGCCACGCGGCAGCGCTGGGGAAGGGGCGGCTCATGACCGGCTTCCTGCTTTCCAACCCGACACTTCTGGCGGTCATGGGCGGCCTTTTGGCAGCACTGGTCGCTTTCCTCAAAGGCAACAGCCGCGGCGCCCGCCGTGAGCGCGACAGGCAGGCCAGGGCCGAGCAGAAGGCGAGGGACGTCCGCGACGAGGTGCAATCGGACATCGGCGCCATGTCGGCAGATCAGGTGCGCGCCGAGCTCGCCAAGAGGACACGGCCATGAAGCGCCGGCTGGTCGACGTCATCACCCGCATCCTGCTCCTACTCGTCGTTCTGACCGGCGCTGCGGCCTGCACTACGGCGCGCGGGAGCTTCTGCGACATCGCCCCTGACCTCCGCTATCGACAGCAGGTCTATGACGCCATGAACGAAGCCGAGGCAGCGCGCCACCTGGCCGCCCTCAAGCTGCGCGAACAGCTCTGCCCGAGGTCGAGATGATCGCCCGGGCCACGCTTCTCACCATCAACGACGTGCTGCCGATCGGTTTCGACCTGTCGATCGGCTGGCTGGCGGCGGCTGGCTGGCAACGGGGGGCACCGACATGAGCGAACGGAACACGGAAATCGACGGCGACCTGCGGTCCCGGCTGGTGGCGCTCGAGCATCAGGGCGCCAGCCGCGACCAGCGCCTGGCGGCGCTCGAAGCCCGGCAGCGCCAGAGCGACATCGCCGAGGCACGCAAGGACGAGCAGTTCAAGCACATGGACATGCGGTTTTCGACGCTCGATGCCAAGATCGACGGTGTCAGCGGCACGCTCAACTGGATCGCCAAGCTGGTCATCAGCGGCATCATCCTGGCGGTCGTCGCCTTCATGATGGGCGGCGGCTTCAAGCTGCCCTGATCGTTTTCGCCAGGCCGGCACTGTGTTATGCTGGCGCCACTGACCTCCCAGGAGCCCCGCTGCCGAAAGGCGGCGGGGCCTTTTTGCGTTTGGCGGACCGAATATCATGACGGGAGTTTGGCGGGATCCGCGGTCGACAAATTGGCCCGCGCTGCTCACTCTCAGTTTAAGGGGTTTGCAGCGGCCATGACGCTGCAATTCCTTGTCCTGTCTGGCGGGACCTTTGACGTCTCTGACTTTTCGCAAGCAACGGCGCTGATGTAGGCGAGGCCGAACCAGACCGAGCCGAGCAACAGCAGCCAGACTACGAACATCAGCTTCATAGGGCCTCGACCGGATCGATAGGCACTGAAATACCGGATTTGCCGACGAGAGGCAACGCAGTCCGTATTGGAGCACAGCTTTAGCGATGTGGTAACAGATCAGGCCGACCGCCGCCGTAGCAGAAAGGTGGCGGGGCCTTTTGGCTGAGGGCTTCCCAGGTGATCCCGGCATGGCGACCCTTGCCTTGATCAGGCAGAGCTCGCGAAGGTGCTGGCCGTATCCGTCAGAATCGATCGGAAGCTCGACAGCCTGCACGGCAGAACAAGGCAGGACGAGCAGGAACGCTGCCGCAATCAGGCCGCGCAGATGCGGTTGCCGCCGTCCCGGATGTCGGATGCTGGCCGAAGCCGTCATGGCTTCCTCGCCGCCGCCCGGATCGTTGCACATGCGAACATTCGGAGCCCCCGCCGCCCTCCGGAATGGCCATCCCGAATGACAAAAAGCATAGCTGCCGGCGGCAGGCAGGCAAGGGGCTTATGGCGGGAGAGCAGCGCATCGGCACCCGCCCGACTCATGTTATGCTGGCTGCGTGAAACCTCTCCCATCCTGCCCCGCTCCCGAAAGGCGCGGGGCTTTTGTCGCCAAGCATAGCCGCCAGCGCAAACAAGTACGGCCCGCCTGGACGTCGCCAGGTCGGGCCGTTCGTTGCGTAGCATGGGTTGGCGGGGCAGCCGACGCAACACTCATTCGTCGATGTAAGGCGTTGCGCCGGCGATCAACCCCACCTTGCCAATGCTTGATATACTTGAGGCAGCGGCCGGCCGACAGTCAGCTGGATGGCGTAGCTCGATGGAGCGGGTTTTGGGGCGGCCTGGCAGGCGCAGCGCTGCATTACATGCCCCCGTCCTGTCGAGCCAAACGCCGATGGGAGGCGCTTAGGCGCGCCGCGCCGGCCGCATCAGCGGGCAGCTCAATAGTCATGAGGCCGTTGCCGAGGGGCGGGGCCCTTGTTGCGCTTTGGGACGCATCGTTGCGACGCGCATCCATCGCTCGGTGTCGGGCGGGCACGACAGAAATCGTGTCGACATGCTGCTCGGGCCGTCGCTACGGCTGCCGCCAGGCCGGAAGGCCAAACGCCAGGGCAGCACAGGCAAGGCCTATCGACGATGGCGCCCCTTCGCTCTTGTATTTGGCAACGGTGTTGCGGGCGAGGTTCAGGCGCCGGGCGACCTCGCTGTCGCTCCAGCCCATGTGGTCTATCCAGGCAACGAAGTCTGTTGCGTCCATCAGCGTCACCTCGGGAGGAGCAGGGCGGTCTCCGGCATGCCGGGTCGGCATGTCAGCTGGCGTCGACGGCATCGATCTCTTCCGGCGCCAGCCAATCCGGTTCGAACAGCCGTCCGGCGGTCCGCCAGCCATGGTTGGTCTCGATGTCGATCGACGGGCAGTGCGCGGCTGCCGGGTGGAGCAGGTCGACGCATATGTTTCCCATGATCTTGCCAATTTCTTGCCGTTGAAGATCAAATTCGTGCCTGGGAAAGGTGGCTTGCAGGTCACGGGCAAGTTGATTGAACAAGGCAACCGCACGTATGGCAGTGCAAACGATGTTTTCTGCAGATGTCTGGTCCACGGCTCGCCCCTCAACTCATGAGCGAACGTTAACACAGAGCCCTGCAGAGGCGATCATCATATCATCGGTCACGGGAAGTCCCGCCGGCGGCTTTCATACCTTGGTCGACTGTCGCGATCAGAACTTGTAGGCGAGGCCAAGACGGACATCGTGAGTTCTCAGCGTGGCTGTCGGACGCAAGCCGTTGGACAGTAGATCCAGGTCCTGGCTGCCAAAATCGGTGTACCGATATTCGGTGCGCAGCACCAAGTTGTCGGTGGCTGCGTACTCCAGGCCGGCGCCAATAGTCCAGCCGGCGTGCGTGTTCGACAGAGAGATGGGCAGGTATGGAAATACGGTCGTTCGTGAGAAGTCGAATTCCGCGACCGTCACGCCAGCGGAGACATATGGCTGGAACCGACCGGCGCCATAACCAAGACGAACACGCAGTGAGGCACTCCAATCCAACTTCGACGTGTACCTGAAATCTGCGTCTTCGCCGCCGCTGCGAAGTCGGCCCTGCGCCGACGAGGAGGCCGAGCCGAACTGCAGGTCGGTTTCGACACCAAGGACCACATCGTTTGCAAGCTGGTGGCCGTACCCTGCGTAGAAACCACCCATGGCTCCCCTGGGCGCCAAAGCCGCATAGCCGTCTGCGATACCGCCGTCTATCGTGTCTTCATAAACAACTGTGGCATCGGCCCAAGAATATCCCGCCTGAACACCGACATATCCACCGGTCCAAACAAAGCCTGCTGGCGCCGATGCGAAAGTGTCGGAAGCGGCCTCTGGCAGCGTGCCCGCGAAGGACAGCGAAGCTGCAAGCAGGATAGCTGGTGATGTGCCGCAGACGGTATTGGCTGTGATCAGTTTCATATGCGCGCCCTGATTCTTGAATGCTCTTGTCGAGCGAACAGGGCAGCGTTCGCAGTTTCCCACGGATATTACGGTCGTTCTTGGCGCGCAAGTGTCGGATGCCAGTTGTTGCTGGCCTGCGCGTCAACTTTGCCGCATGATTGCCTGCATGTGCGGCCGTGTCTTTGTCAGATCGACCCTTGCCGAGATGGTGCGCGGCTTCAGCTTTGCCGATCCCGGCGACGTCGGCGCGCTCGACAACAGCTTTCCCCGCTACAACGGCGCGCCCAGCCTGATCTATCCCGTCATCGTGCAGGACGAAGCCCAGAAGGGCAGCGCGATGTTCGTCCAGGCGAAATGGGGGCTGGTGCCGTCCTGGCAGAAGGAGGCAGCATCAGGCCGGCCGCCGCCGGTCAACGCCCGCTCGGAAAGCATCGCCACAAACGGTCTGTTCAAGCGTGCCTATGCCTCCAGGCGCTGCCTGGTGCCGATCGACGGCTATTTCGAGTGGCACGACATTCACGGCACCGGCAAGGACAAGCAGCCCTATGCCATAGCGATGAAGGACGGCTCACCCTTCGCGCTTGCCGGCATCTTCGATCTCTGGCGCAACCCTGACACCGGCGAGTTGCTGCGCAGCTTCTGCATCGTCACCTGTGCCCCCAACGAGCTGATGGCTGAGATTCACGACCGCATGCCGGTCATCCTGGCACCAGTGGATTACCAGCGATGGATCGGGCCGGATGCCGATCCGGCCGAGCTGATGAAGCCGTTCCCCTCCGGGCTGATGACGATGTGGAATATCGGCCGCAAGGTCGGGTCACCCCGGAACGACACGCCGGATATTCTCGATCCCGCAGAGCCGTAGCCGCCAGCAACGCGCGCATCATCTCGATGGCGGGCGGCGTCTCACGCCGCCCGGATCATCCCGCAGGCGCCGGCAACATGCTGTGCGCCACTGACCTCGAGGAGCCCCGCTCGCTTCGGCTGTCGGGACTCTTTTGCGTTCGGGGCTGGTATTGCCTTTCCGCACGGCGGAATGACCGTTTCAAGCCTTTGTGAGGCTTAGGGCATGAGCGGTCCTCTGCAGCCTCGCTAGCGATGGCGATTGGCTTGGTGGTATGTGGTGACCAATTTCGGGGTGAAATCTGACGCCTCGATCCCGGCCTCGATTTTGGCGAAAAGCTCGTCGCTGACGCCTGCTTTGGGAGTGAAGACCCAGCCCGCAACGCATTTTGCAATGTGGTCGCAGCGGATAATGCGCGAAAGCCGGTACTCAACGAAGCTGCGTTTCGTCACGAATGGGTGCTCGCCAACTTCAATTATGCACGCCGGGTCGTGAAAGCGTCCATCCTTGATGGAGCTTATGGATACGAGCAGCGACTTCCCCTGATCGCAGGGGTTTGTCATTATGACATAGAGGTGTTGGCCATCCTCCAGGGGGCCGGATGGCATTAGCAGCGCGGCCTTCTTTGCGACCGCGTATGTCATGCGATCACGAGTTCAGAAGGGCGTCGATCGTGCGCTCACGTTGGATACGCTTGTCTAATTCCTCGGGGTTTTCCTTTCCGAGGAACTTGAACACGCGGCTGTAGGGGATCGGATGGGACGAAAAGTCCGGGTCTTCCCATTCGGGGCAATGATCGTGCGTGTAGTTTCGAATTTCCCATTGGTCCATGTGGCCGAACTTGTCCCATGTGGACCCGAGAACCTTCAGCTCCGCCCGGCTCAGTTCGTCGAGTGCTTCCTCGGTCATCACTTTGTTCGCGACCGAAATGCGGTGAAATTCGCGATCTGTCACAAACTCAGCCCACTCGCGCCCGTCATCACCGGAACCGTTGATTCGGTTTAACGTGATAGAGTTGACCGGCCCATGTTCCATCGACACCAACTGGTCATTGAGCATGGACGCTTCGTAAGCGTCCATAAAAGAGCGCTCTGCCAGATAGATAAGCTTGACGACCTTGAGCGCAGGAATGTTGCCGCCTTCGCGCATCGCGAAGAACGCAGCAATTTGCGCAGCTTTTCTGGAGTTGTACCAAGGTTGCATTCGTGTGCCCCTACACGAAAAATATGGCCAAAAATACCACATCAAGAATCCCGGCGGAATATGAATTGGAAATATTCCTGCCAAAAGGGCAAGGCACTCCCATCTGTCTCGTCGTCCTCGTCCAGTATTAGCGCTGGCACGTACCGCAGTTCTCCAGCCATTCGCGGATCATCGTCCGCAACAGGTCTTGCCGGGGCATGTTGAGGTCGGCGTCGATGGCTTCGTCGATCTCCTGAGCGAGCACGATTCAAGTGGTATTGCCGACGCTTCGAACCCCGTCCAAGAACACAACAGGTCAATGCCAAGTGGCCGGGAGGGAAGCAAGAGGCTTACCGGGTCTTTTGCTTCGCGACCCAGGCTGATGCGAACGTCTTTGCCGCCGAGTTCGAAGGCATCTATTTCGATCCTGCAAAGGACCGAGAGGACGGGCGCGTCAAGGGCGCCTAGCTGCGAGCCGATGACTGGAAACTGATCGAGCGCGGCGCACCGCTTCAGCGGCCGCGCCTGCTCCGCGCGCATGGCGCTAGCAAGCGATCATCTTGGATCCGCCATAGTCGGTTTGATCCGCACAGTGCCCGAACACCTGGACGAGCAGGTTCTTTGCGGCCTCGATAGCCTCGCTGAGGCTTTCGCCGTTCGCATCAGGGTGAGCAGCCTTCAATCGGTGGAAAGCCAAACTCTTTTCGTCAGAGCGAGGGGCGTGACGCGACTCATACTCTGCCGGGCCCATCCACCATCTGAAACTTACGAGATGATATGCGGCGTCCCAGAGCGGCAAGCTGGCTGCCTGCTCGAAGACGCGCTTCTCCTCCGGCAACGCGCGCAGCTTGTGGAGGAGATCTTCGGATGTGAGCATGACGAACGCCCTTTGATGGGATCAAGCACAAGACCGGCCTGCGGCAGGCTCTGACCCAAGTCATTCATTGCACAAGAATGCCTGGACGTTCATCCGCGCCACGGCCGCTTCACTTTCGGCCGCCAGATGATCGCAGGCCCCCGCCATATTCTCCGCTCATCGCTGAGCCCGATGCCCGCCGGCCCGTCAGCTCTTGTCCCGCTCAGCACGCACCCGGTCCGGCAGGCCGTCATGACCGCCCAGCTCGCGCTTCGGCGCGTCGTGCCACCAGTCCTCGCGGATCGCCTTGCGCTCGAGATTGACCGGATAGATGATCCGGTTGTCGTCCTTGTTGGTTTCGCCGACCACCAGCAGGCGGACTTCGGCGTCGGTATTGTTGAGGAAGCTGTGCGCCTGTCCGGTGCCGGCGGGGAAGCCGACGGAATCGCCCGGCTTGAGGCGATGCAGCACCCCGTCCAGCCAGACGTCGGGCTCGCCCTCGATGACATGGACGAATTCCTCCTCCAGGCTTTCGGCATGCGGAAACGAGGTGCGCCGGCCCGGCGGCAGGCGGACATGGTGGATGCCGAGGCGTTCGAGGCCGAAATGGACGGCGAGCGGCGCGCCGAGGCCGCGCAGCTCCGAGGTGCCGATGAAGGTTTCGCCGTCGGGCTTTTCGACCTCGCTCCAGTGGGCGATTTCGGCAGGACGGCCTGAGGTTGTCATCTCGATACTCCCGATGAATGTGCCACAATGAGAAGGGCGAACGTCGCGATGGCGACGCTGCCTGTTGGTTCGCGTGCGCAGGACGAGGTATCACGGTCAGCTTTCTGGGGCAGCTGCGCCCCGGCCGCCCGCCGGCCTCACCCCACGGCGTTTGCCGCCGCCAGGCCGGCAGCAATGTCTTCTTTCAGGTCGGCGACGTCTTCGAGGCCGATCTGCAGCCGGATGATCGGGCCTTCATAAGGACCGTCGGCGATTTTGCGGTCGGCGAGGCTGACCTGGACGGCGAGGCTTTCATAGCCGCCCCAGGAATAGCCGAGGCCGAAGATCTCGAGCGCGTCGAGGAAGGCATGCGCCTTTTCCGTGCCGCCGCCCGCAAGCACCACCGAGAAGATGCCGCTCGAGCCGGAGAAGTCGCGCTTGAACAGCTTGTGGTCGGGGTGGCTTTCTAGGCCCGGATGCAGCACGCGGGCGACACCTTGCTTGCCTTCGAGCCAGCGCGCGATCTCGAGCGTGCTCTTCTGGTGATGAGCGAGCCGCACGCCCATGGTGCGCAGGCCGCGCAGCACCTGGTAGACGTCGTCCGGGCCGGCACAGCAGCCGAGCGTGACATAGGCCTCGTGCAGCTTCGGCCAGCAGGCGGCATTGGCCGACACCGTGCCGCTCAAAACGTCCGAATGGCCGGCCGGATATTTGGTCGCCGCGTGGATGGTGACGTCGACGCCGAAGTCGAGCGCCTTGAAATAGAGCGGCGTCGCCCAGGTGTTGTCCATCATGACGATGGCACCCGCTTCATGCGCTGCCTTGGAGATCGCCGGGATGTCCTGGATCTCGAAGGTGTTGGACGCGGGCGATTCGGTGAACACCACCTTGGTGTTCGGCTTGATCAGCGCCGAAATACCGGCGCCGACATGCGGATCGTAATAGTCGACCGTAACGCCGAGACGCTTGAGCATGGTGTCGGCGAAGTGGCGGGTCGGAAAGTAGACGGAATCGGTGATCAGTATGTGGTCGCCCGCCGACAGGAAGCCGAGCAGGGGTATGGTCACCGCGGCCAGCCCGGAGGGCACGGCGATGGTGCCGGCCGAGCCTTCGAGCTCGTCGATGGCGTGGCACAGCGCGTCGCTGGTCGGCGTTCCGCGGGTGCCATATGTGTATTTTTGAGCACGCGCAGCCATCGTCGCAGCGTTGGGGAACAGAACCGTCGAGGCGTGCACGACCGGCGGATTGACAAAGCCATGAAAGCCGTGTGGATCGTGCCCGGAATGCGTCAGCCGTGTGTTGACGCCTTTGATCCTGCCATTGTCACGAGTCATGAATCCGCACCCTTTCAGTGAAGACGCCAGCCATAAAGCGACGCCCCGGGCCGTGCAACCGCCGCAGGCGCCCGTTCGGCTGGGCCAGATCTGGCCGGCCGGTTTCCTGGGGCGGCTGTGGGAGACGGTGGCGTTTTCCTCGCGTCGCATCCGCCGCCGCCGCGTCGGCGTGCCTCAGACGGTGTGGCCACGCGGACTGACCTTGCTGCTTCTCTGCGGCGCCGTCGCTGTCGCGCTGTTATTCACCATCGATTCGAAGGTGATGAACTTCATGCTCAGCAACCGCAACGGCTTCACCGCTTGGCTGGCCTGGCTGAGCGACATCGGCAAGTCGGAATGGTATCTTGTTCCCGCCCTGCTGGTCTATCTCGCCACCGCCGCCGCCGACTGGCGCGGCGTGGGTTTTGGCCTGAAGGCGCGGCTGGTGACGCTGTTCGGCCAGGCCGCCTTCGTCTTCGGCATGGTCGCCTTCACAGGCATCGCGGTCAACATCGTCAAGCTGTTCTTCGGCCGCGCCCGGCCGGCCTTCTATGGCGAATATGGCGCCTATCATTTCGACCCCTTCGTGGTGACGCGTTATTCCTCGAGCTTTCCCTCCGGCCACGCCACGACAATCGGCACCGTGGCGGCGATCCTGATGATCTGGTTTCCGCGTCACTGGCTGCCGATCGGCATCGTCGGTCTGGCGCTGTCGGCGCTCAGGATTCCGGCGGCGGCGCATTATCCCTCCGACATCACCGCCGGCTTCCTGTTCGGCCTGATCGTGACCATCGTCGCAGCCCGATTCTTCGCCGTGCGGCGGGTCGGCTTCAGGCTGGTGGCGGGAAAGCTGCTGCCCGCAGCTGTCGGTTTTGGCAGACGAAAACGCGCCGCCGGCTAACGTCTTCGAAGTGAAGCCGAGCCTGGCCGCAGCAATCCTTGCTGCCGACATCTAATACTAAAGGCGCAGCCGGCAGCAGCGGGCCTTTATTGCTTGACCTCACAAGAATTATCGCCTTCGATGCATCTGTGAACCGGACTGCAGCAATGCGCGCCGGACAGGACGCGCAATCCGGATTTGGGCCGGGTAGGGGATGCTGAGTTCACAATTCAAAAAGGCAGGCAAAAAAAGCCTGTAAAAAACAGAAGGGTTCGTGGGTCATGAAGTACATCATTTCAGGCATTCTCGGGGCAGCCACGCTCGGCATGGTGGCGACGGCCGCATCTGCCGGCACCCTTGAGGACGTCAAGGCAAAGGGCTTCCTGCAATGCGGCGTCAGCACCGGCCTGGCCGGTTTCTCGGCGCCGAACGACAAGGGCGACTGGCAGGGTCTGGACGCCGATTTCTGCCGCGCGGTGGCTGCTGCGGTGTTCGGCGACGGCACCAAGGTCAAGTTCACGCCGCTCTCCGCCAAGGAACGTTTCACCGCGTTGCAGTCGGGTGAAATCGACCTGCTGTCGCGCAACACCACCTGGACCATCAACCGCGACACCGCACTCGGCCTCAACTTCGTCGGCGTCACCTATTTCGACGGCCAGGGCTTCATGATCAACGCCAAGAAGCTGCCGGGCGTCAATTCCGCGCTGCAGCTTTCGGGCGCCGCCGTCTGCGTGCAGACCGGTACGACGACCGAACTCAATCTCGCCGACTACTTCAAGGCGAACAAGATGGAGTACAACCCGGTCGTCTTCGAGAAGCTCGAAGAGGTCAACGCCGCTTATGACGCCGGCCGTTGCGACGTCTACACCACCGACCAGTCGGGCCTCTACGGCATCCGCCTGACGCTGGGTGCGCCGGACGATCACGTCGTGCTGCCGGAGATCATCTCCAAGGAGCCGCTCGGACCTGCCGTGCGCCAGGGCGACGACAAGTGGTACCACATCGTCAAGTGGACCTATTTCGCGCTGCTGACCGCCGAGGAACTCGGCATCACCCAGGCGAATGTCGAAGAGATGAAGGCTTCCGGTAATCCTGAGGTCAAGCGCGTGCTCGGCACCGAAGCCGACACCAAGATCGGCACCGATCTCGGCCTCGGCAACGACTGGGTCGTCAACATCGTCAAGGCCGTGGGCAACTACGGCGAAGTCTTCGAACGCAATGTCGGCCAGGGCAGCCCGCTGAAGATCGCCCGCGGCATCAATGCGCTCTGGACCAAGGGCGGCCTGCAGTACGCACCGCCGATCCGCTGATCTGAAGTCTCACCCGGAGGGCGGCGCTGCCGCCCTCCGGCTCCTCTTTTGAAGGGACTTCCGATGGCTACGCAGGACATTCCCCAAGACGTAGGGGGCGGCCGCGCGTCGCTGCTCTACGACCCGAAGGTGCGCGGCATCTTCTTCCAGATCCTGGTGGTCGTTGCGCTGACAGCGTTCGTCTACTGGATCATCGGCAACACGATCGAAAACCTCAAGCGCGCCAACATCGCCTCGGGTTTCGCCTTTCTCAACGGCCGCGCCGGTTTCGACGTCAGCGACACGCTGATCCAGTTCGATTCCGATTCGACCTACAAAAGGGCCCTACTTGTCGGCCTGATCAACACCGTGGTCGTGGCCGGAGCCGGCATCGTCACCGCGTCGATTCTCGGCTTCCTGATCGGCATCGGACGGCTGTCCAACAACTGGCTGATCCGCAAGATCTGCACCGTCTATGTCGAGCTGTTCCGCAACATCCCGCCGCTTCTGGTCATCTTCTTCTGGTATTTCGGCGTGCTGTCGGTGCTGCCCTTGCCAAAGGAGAGCATCGAGCTGCCATTCGGCTCCTACCTCAACAGCCGTGGCTTCTATTTCCCCAAGGCGGTCTGGGGCGAAGGCGCGTGGCTGATCGGCGTGGCCCTGTTGCTCGGCATCGCCATGTCGTGGTTCGTCGCCCGGCAGGCAAGGCAGCGGCAGATGGCAACGGGCGCGACATTCCCGGTGTTCTGGACCTCGCTGGCCCTGATCGTCGGCCTGCCGCTTCTGGCGCTTGTCGCCACCGGCTTTCCGCTGAGCTTCGACTTGCCGCAGAAGTCGACCTTCAACCTGACCGGCGGCCTGCAGATCAAGCCCGAGTTCCTGTCGCTCTATCTGGCGCTGTCGTTCTACACTGCAGCCTTCATCGCCGAGATCGTGCGTGCCGGCATTCGCGGCGTCAACAAGGGCCAGACCGAAGCGTCCTCGGCGCTCGGCCTGCGCTCCGGCCAGGCGCTCAGGCTGGTGGTGGTGCCGCAGGCGATGCGCATCGTCATCCCGCCGCTGACCAGCCAGTTTCTCAACCTGACCAAGAACTCGTCGCTGGCGATCGCCATCGGCTATCCGGATCTGGTCGCTGTCGGTGGAACGGTGCTCAACCAGACCGGACAGGCGATCGAGATCGTGGTCATCTGGATGGTCGTCTATCTCGGCCTCAGCCTGATCACCTCGGCCTTCATGAACTGGTTCAATGCCAAGATGGCATTGGTGGAAAGGTAAGGAGGCGGACATGTCGCAAAACGACCTTCATTACGTCCGCACCGAAATGGCGCTGCCGCAACCGGCGCCGCTTCGCGAGCGCGGGCCGGTGGCCTGGATTCGCAAGAACCTGTTCGCCAACCCGTTCGATTCGGTGCTGACCATCATCGGCATGATCATCGTGATCATGATCCTGCCGCCATTGGTCGACTGGGCGCTGGTCCAGGCGCAATGGACCGGCACCGACCGGACCTTCTGCTCGACCGTCGCCCAGGGCGGCATCCAGCCGGAAGGCTGGTCCGGCGCCTGCTGGGCCTTCGTCAACGCCAAGTTCGGCCAGTTCATGTTCGGCCGCTATCCGATCGAGGAGCGTTGGCGCGTCATACTGGTGGCGATCATGTTCGTGGCGCTGCTGGTGCCGCTGCTGATCCCGCGCGTGCCGCGCAAGGGGCTGAATGCGGCGCTGTTCCTGCTGGTATTCCCTGTCGTCGCCGCGTTCCTGCTGATCGGCGGCTATCTGGACCTGCCGCATGTCGAGACCCCGCTCTGGGGCGGCCTGCTGGTGACGCTGACCTTGTCTTATGTCGGCATCGTCGTGTCGCTGCCGCTCGGCATCCTCCTGGCGCTCGGACGGCGCTCCAAGATGCCTGTCGTCAAGATGCTCAGCGTCATCTTCATCGAGACGGTGCGCGGCGTGCCGCTGATCACCGTGCTGTTCATGGCCAGCGTCATGCTGCCCCTGTTCCTGCCGGCCGGCGTCAGCTTCGACAAGTTCCTGCGGGCGCTGATCGGTGTGTCGCTGTTCGCCTCGGCCTATATGGCGGAGGTGGTGCGCGGCGGCCTGCAGGCGATCCCCAAGGGCCAGTATGAAGGGGCCGATTCGCTCGGCCTCAGCTATTGGCAGAAGACCGGACTGATCATCCTGCCGCAGGCGTTGAAGCTGGTCATCCCGGGCATCGTCAACACCTTCATCGGCCTGTTCAAGGACACCAGCCTGGTCTACATCATCTCGATGTTCGACCTGCTCGGCGTCGTCAGGCAGAATTTTTCGGATCCGGCCTGGGCTTCGCCCCAGACCCCGGCGTCAGGGCTGGTCTTCGCAGCGCTGGTGTTCTGGATGTTCTGCTTTGGAATGTCGCGATATTCCATTTATATGGAGCATCGCCTCGACACCGGGCACAAGCGATAACGAACAACAAAAGGGAACGGCCCATGGCCATAGAAAACGCAGTCAGCGCCGACGAGATCAAGGTCGATGGGGCAAAGATGCACATCTCGGATACCGACGTCGCCATCGACATCGTCGGCATGCACAAGTGGTATGGCGAGTTCAACGTGCTCAAGGACATCAACCTCAAGGTGATGCGCGGCGAGCGCATCGTCATCTGCGGTCCGTCCGGCTCGGGCAAGTCGACAATGATCCGCTGCATCAACCGCCTGGAAGAGCACCAGAAGGGCAAGATCATCGTCGACGGCAAGGAACTGACCAACGATCTCAAGAAGATCGACGAGGTCCGCCGCGAAGTCGGCATGGTGTTCCAGCACTTCAACCTGTTCCCGCATCTGACGATCCTGGAGAACTGCACGCTGGCGCCGATCTGGGTGCGCAAGACGCCGAAGAAGCAGGCCGAGGAGCAGGCGATGCACTTCCTGCGTCGCGTCAAGATCCCGGAGCAGGCCAACAAATATCCGGGCCAGCTGTCGGGCGGCCAGCAGCAGCGCGTGGCGATCGCCCGCTCGCTGTGCATGAACCCGCGCATCATGCTGTTCGATGAGCCGACCTCCGCACTCGATCCCGAAATGATCAAGGAGGTGCTGGAGACCATGGTCGGCCTCGCCGAAGAGGGCATGACCATGCTGTGCGTGACCCACGAAATGGGCTTCGCCCGCAAGGTCGCCAACCGCGTGATCTTCATGGATCAGGGCCAGATCGTCGAAGAGAACACGCCAGCCGAGTTCTTCGACCATCCGCGCCATGAGCGCACCAAGCTGTTCCTGAGCCAGATCCTGCACTAGGAATCGGATTCCGGAAATCAGAAAGCCCGGTCGTATTTCGGCCGGGCTTTTTTGCTGCAACAAGTGCTGCGGAAGCGGGGACGGCGGCGGGTGAGAAGAATTCTACGTCTGCTCGGCGCTGTCGTGCTTGTGGCCGTGGCGGCGGTGGCCCTGGGCACGCTGGTGCCGCGGCCGCTGTTCGGGCGTGCTGACGATCAGGCCGCACCCCGCCATATCCTCGTCTTCACCAACCCGATCCACACCGACATCGCCGTGCCGATCGACGATGCCGTGCTGCAGAAATTCGGCTTCCTGATCGACGCCGGCATCCAGGCCGACCTGCCGGCGGCGCGTTACCTGGTGTTCGGATGGGGCAGCAAGGCTTTCTACATCGGCACGCCGACCTGGTCGGAGCTGAAGCCCGGACCGGTGTTTGCGGCGCTGACGCTCGACAATTCGGTCATGCATGTCGATCTCGCCGGCGAAGTCGACCTGCCTCAGCCCGCCGTCCAGCGTTTCGAGCTCGGCGAGGCGGGTTTTGCCGCCATGCTCGACTTCATCGAGCGCAGTTTCGTGCGCGACGAAGGGGCCGTTCAGCGCATTTTCGGGGTAGCCTATGGCGAATATGACGGCTTCTTCGATGCCCATGGCAAGTTCAACGCACTCGCCGGCTGCAACACCTGGACGGCGGCGGCACTCCGGGAAGCCGGCTTGACGACAGGCTGGTGGAACCCGCTGCCGGCGACCTTGAATTTTTCGCTCGGCCTCTACAACCGGTCGGCGGATGATCCAGGCGGCGTCCAGTCCGGCGGAGTCCAGCCATAAAGCCAGTCCATGTCGGCGGCGAGGCTCGCCGGCGACTTGAACCTGAGGAACAGGTTGCGGGCGAGCGCCACCGGCCCGCTCGCATGCCAGGCGAAATGGTTGAGCGCGCCGCGCCGCGCCACCCTGGCGACACGCGTCTTGCGCGCCGCTTCCCACTGTTGCAGCGCATCCGCCTTGTTCTGGGCGGCGAGCACGGCGTCGGCCAGCGTCCAGGCATCCTCGATCGCCATGGCGGCACCCTGGGCGGCAAAGGGCGTCATGGCATGCGCCGCATCGCCGATCAGCACGATGCCGGATGCCGAGGTCCAGGGACGGGAGGCATCGACAGTGTGCAGCGGCCACACCGTCCACGGCCCGGCCTCCTCGACAAGCCGGGAGAGTGCCGGGGCGGTGCCATGCATGGCGCGCCGCAATGCATCAGCATCCGTTTCGCCGGACCATTGCTCGGCGATCGCGACGCCGGGCGTGAAAGCGACAAGATTGACCGCATGGCCGGCGCGGACCGGATAGGCGACGAGGTGGAAGCCCGGATGCAGGAAGGTCGTGACAGTCGTCAGCGATGTCACTCCGGCGAACTGCCGGCCCAGCTCGCTGTCGACCGGGATCGTCGTGCGCCAGGCCAGTTCGCCCGAGAACCGGCTCCTTTCATGCGGGCCGACAAGGCGCCGGCTGGCCGACCAGACGCCGTCGGCGGCAACGAACAGACAGGCCTCTTGCTGTGACGTGATGCCGTCCTGGGTGATCGAGATGGTGAGACCGTCCGCCCTGGGCTCGACCGTGTCGACCGTCGATCCGGTGGCGACCGAAATCAGCTGGCTTTCGCTGACGCGGCTGAGCAGCGCCGACTGCAGATCGGCGCGGTGGGCAACGAGGTAAGGCGCCTTCCAGCGGCGTTCGGCCGCAGCACCCAGCGGCACGCGGCCGCGCTCGACAAGGCTTGCCGCGCAGCGCAGCACTACCGCTTCGGGCCGCACGGCAGACGTGCTGACCAGATCGAGCACGCCGAGGCGGTCGAGAATGCGGGTGGCGTTGGGAGAAAGCTGGAGACCGGCGCCGACTTCTTCGAGCACCGGTGAACGTTCATGGACGTGGACACTGACGCCGTGCCGGGCAAAGGCAAGGGCGGCGGTCAGCCCCGCGATGCCGGCGCCTGCAATGACGACCGGCGGCGACTGCATGATCGTGCCTGGGCCTCAGGCGGCGCGGTCGATGACGTAGAGGCTGCCCGCCGGCAGGGTCTCGGTGGCCTTCAGCTTGGCGGAGTAGCGGTACAGCGTCGAGCAGTAGGGGCAGACCTTCTCGGAATCGGCGCCCATGTCGAGGAACACATGCGGATGGTCGAACGGAGCCTTGGCGCCCACGCACATGAACTCCTTGACGCCGATCTCGATCACGGCATGTCCAGCGTCGTTCTGGAAGTGGGGGATGGAGCCACCGGCCATGGTATTTTCCCTTCTGAGGACCCTTATTGCAGAGCGTTTGTATCATAAGCGGCGGCTTTGCAAGATGCTGAAATGAAACTGTCGCAATTGCCTGTCAGAGGATAAGTTGAGCCGGATAAGCGGCGGAACGCGGCAGTGGGGAAGGGTTGTCCAAATGAATCAGCTGAAACCGGTCCATACCGATTTCGTCAACGACAAGTCGCCGACCGGCGCGATCGACGGCAATCCGGACCGCTTCGTCAACCGCGAGTTTTCCTGGCTGCAGTTCAACAGGCGGGTGCTCGAGCAGTCGCAGAACCCCAACCATCCGCTGCTCGAACGCGTCCGCTTCCTGTCGATCTCGGCCGGCAATCTCGACGAGTTCTTCATGGTCCGCGTCGCCGGTCTCGCCGGGCAGGTGCGCGAAGGCATCACCATCCGCAGCGCCGACGGCCGCACGCCGGAACAGCAGCTCGACCAGCTGCTGCATGAGGTCGAGCGGCTGCAGGAAGACCAGCAGAAAAGCCTCGCCAGCCTGCTCGATCTGCTCAAGCTCGAAGGCATCGAGACCATCGCCTCGGCGGACCTCACCAAGGAAGAGCGCAAGTGGCTCGAAGATCATTTCATGGAGCAGGTCTTCCCGGTGCTGACGCCTTTGTCGATCGACCCGGCGCACCCGTTCCCCTTCATCCCCAATCTCGGCTTCTCGATCGCCCTGCAACTGCGCCATCGCAAGAGCGGCGAGGAAATGACGGCGCTGCTGCGCCTGCCGGTGGCGCTCAAGCGCTACATCCGCTTGCCCGACCGCAAGCGCTCGGTGCGTTTCATCCCGATCGAGGAAACGGTCAACCTGTTCATCGGCAAGCTGTTCCCCGGCTATGAGGTCAAGGGCTCGGGCACCTTCCAGATCATCCGCGACAGCGATATCGAGGTCGAGGAAGAGTCCGAGGATCTTGTCCGGCTGTTCGAGACGGCACTCAAGCGCCGCCGCCGCGGCTCGGTGATCCGCGTCGAATTCGACAGCCTGATGCCGGCCGAGCTGCGCGAGTTCGTTGCCAGCGAACTGGGTGTCGCCTCGAACCGCGTCAGCGTCCTGAGCGGGCCGCTGGCGATCAACCAGATCTCGGAGATCGTCTCGATCGCCCGCGACGACCTGAAGTTCCCGCCCTTCAACCCGCGGTTTCCCGAGCGCATCCGCGACCATCGCGGCGACTGTTTCGCGGCGATCCGCGAGAAGGATTTTGTCGTCCACCATCCTTATGAATCGTTCGACGTGGTGGTGCAGTTCCTGCGCCAGGCGGCGATCGATCCGGAGGTGGTGGCGATCAAGCAGACGCTTTACCGCACCTCCAACGACAGCCCGATCGTGCGCGCCCTTGTCGACGCCGCCGAGGCCGGCAAGTCGGTGACCGCACTCGTCGAGCTCAAGGCGCGTTTCGACGAGGAGGCCAATATCCGCTGGGCTCGCGATCTCGAGCGTGCCGGCGTGCAGGTGGTGTTCGGTTTCCTCGAACTCAAGACCCACTCCAAGATGTCGCTGGTGGTGCGCCGCGAGGACGGCCGCCTGCGCAACTACGTCCATCTCGGCACCGGCAACTACCACCCGATCACCGCGCGCATCTACACCGACCTGTCCTTCTTCACCACCGATTCGGCGATCGCGCGTGACGTGGCGCATATCTTCAACTTCATCACCGGTTATGCCGAGCCGGCCGACGAGATGTGCATCGCACTGTCGCCCTACACGCTGCGCAGCCGCATCCTCAAGCACATCGCCGACGAGGTCGAGCATGCCCGCGCCGGCCGGCCGGCGCAGATCTGGATGAAGATGAATTCGCTCGTCGATCCCGACGTCATCGACGCGCTTTATGACGCCAGCCGCAGCGGCGTCGAGATCGACCTGGTGGTGCGCGGCATCTGCTGCCTCAGGCCGCAGGTTCCCGGCCTGTCGGAGAATATCCGCGTCAAGTCGATCGTCGGCCGTTTCCTCGAGCACAGCCGCATCTATTGTTTCGGCAATGGCCACGGCCTGCCGTCGGACGAGGCGATCGTCTATATCAGCTCGGCCGACCTGATGCCGCGCAACCTCGACCGGCGCGTCGAAACCATGGTGCCGATCGCCAAACATTCGACCGTGCACGAGCAGGTGCTGGGCCAGGTCATGCTGGGAAATATCATGGACAACCAGCAAAGTTTCGAAGTATTGGCGGATGGAACCTCGCGGCGGATAACGCTCGACGAGGGCGAAGAGCCGTTCAATGCGCAGGAATATTTCATGACCAATCCGAGCCTCTCCGGACGGGGTGACGCGCTGAAGTCTCACGCGCCCAAACGCATCGCCCAGTTCAAGCGTCGCAAGAAGGCGGAGGCGGCAGCCGGCTGATGGCGCAGCTTTCGCAGGGCCGGCTCAAGGACCGCCGACCGCTGTCGATCATCGATATCGGCTCGAACTCCATACGTCTCGTCGTCTATGAAGGGTTGGCACGCTCGCCGACCCTTCTGTTCAACGAAAAGATGCTCGCCGGCCTCGGCCGCGGCATCGTCTCCACCGGCAAGCTCGACCCCGAGGGCGTGACCCGCTCGATGGAGGAGTTCCGGCGCTTTCGGGCGCTGTCCGAGCAGGCTGGCGCGGAAAAGATGTATGTGCTGGCCACCGCCGCCGCACGCGAGGCGATCAACGGCCCCGACTTCATCCAGCGTGCCGAGGACGTGCTGGGCACCAAAATCCAGGTGCTGACAGGTCGCGAGGAAGCCTATTATTCGGCGCTCGGCGTCATCTCGGGTTTCCATCCCGCCGACGGCATCGCCGGCGACCTTGGCGGCGGCAGCCTCGAGCTTGTCGACGTCAGGGGCGAAGCCATCGGCGACGGCATCACCTTGCCATTGGGTGGCCTCCGGCTGCAGGACATGGCCAAGGGCTCGCCTGTAACGGCTGCCAAGATCGCGCATGCCGAACTCGCCCGCGCCAAATTGCTCAAGGGCGGGCAGGGCAGGACCTTCTATGCCGTCGGCGGCACCTGGCGAAACCTCGCCCGGCTGCACATGAACACCTCGAATTATCCGCTGGAGGTGATGCATCACTACCAGATGGACCCGGTGACCCTGGTGCCGTTCCTGCGCCAGGTGGCGCGCGGCGAGGTCGAGAAGATCAAGGGCATCGAAGGCGTGTCCAAGAACCGCCGGTCGCTTTTGCCTTATGGCGCGCTGGTGCTGCAGGAGATCATCACGGCGATGAAGCCGGAGAAGATCGTGGTCTCGGCGCTCGGCGTGCGCGAGGGTTTTCTGTTCTCGCTGCTCGAAGAGCAGGAACAGCGCGCCGATCCGCTGATCTCGGCGGCCGAGGAGCTGGCCGTGCTGCGGGCGCGTTCGGTGCGCCATGCCCATGAACTGACCGAGTGGACCAAGCAGTCCTTCGCCGCCTTCGGCATCGAGGAAACCGAAGAGGAGGCGCGCTACCGTCACGCCGCCTGCCTTCTCGCCGACATCGGCTGGCGGGCGCACCCGGAATATCGCGGGCGGCAGTCGCTCAACATCATCGCCCACGCCTCCTTCATCGGCGTCGACCATCCCGGCCGTGCCTTCCTGGCGCTGGCCAATCTGTTCCGCCATGACGGTGTCTTCAACGACAGCTTTGCCCCTGAGCTCAAGGAACTGGCGACGCCGCGTTATCTCGAGCGCGCCCGCATCCTCGGCGCGATGATGCGTGTGGTCTATCTGCTCTCGGCCTCAATGCCGGGGGTGATGCCGAAGCTGCGCTGGGAAGACAGGGGCAATGGCGCACTCGCGCTGGTCATCCCGTCCGAATTCGGCCAGCTCTATGGCGAGCGCCCCGCCGGGCGTCTCGCCCAGCTCGCCAAGGTCACCGGCCGCAAGCTGGTGCTGGCGGTCGAGGGTGGTCCGAGCATCGCGGTCAAGTAAGGCGGATCGGGCAGACAGGCCGGGCCGTCAGACAGGCTGGCGTCGCAGCAGCCGGTCGAGCGACAGCGCGCCGGCACCCGCCACCGAGAGCGCCAGCAAGCCGCCCGCGGTGGCGATGTCCTTCATCAGCGCCTGCTGGTGCATGAAGGCCATGGCAGCATCGTCGCCGCCCTGGCCGTAATGGCCGATGAAACCGGCGGCGAGCGCGAAGGCGGCGAGCAGGACGGGCACCACGCGGGACTTGAAACCTGTAAGCACCAGCAGGCCGCCAACCAGCTCGAACAGCCCGACGCCCAATGCGACGAGCATCGGCAAGGGAAAGCCCAGCCCGGCGAAATAGCCTGCGGTGCCTGAAATGTTGGTGAGCGTGCTGATCCCCGCCGGCACGAACAGCGCGGCGATCAGAATTCTGGCTAAAAGAAGCAGCAGGCTGTTCAGCATGGACGTGTCCTCGCAGCCGCAGGATGCACCGGCGCACCTTCGATGTCACCCATCCCGAACGGCCGGCCTGGCCGGGGCACAAAAAAGCCCGGGACGAGCCCGGGCCATTTCTTGGAAGGATGTTGGAGAGAGGCTTAGCGGCGGCGGCCGTCGATCGACAGGGCGCCGGCGCCGAAGGCGGCGAGCACGAACAGGCCGCCTGCAATGGCGAGGTTCTTCTGCAGGAACATCACCTGGACCTGGTCGGCGAAGTCGAGATGGGCAACCGCGGTGGCAGCCAAAGTGAACAGGCCGAGCACGATGGCGGCGATGCGGGTCTGGAAGCCGACCAGGATGGCGATGCCGCCAACCACTTCAACCAGGCCGACGACGACGGTGGTGACGGTCGGCAGCGGCAGGCCGATGCTGGCGAACCAGCCAGCGGTGCCTGAAATGGCGGTCAGCTTGGCAAAGCCGGCGAGGATGAAGATGATCGACAAAAGCACGCGGCCGGCAAGGGTGAGGGCCGAGGCGTTGGTGCTGAGGCCGGACTTTGCGGTGGCAATGGAAGCGTTGGACATGGGCTTGGGGCTCCGTTGAAATTCGATGGCCAACACCTAGTCGATCCCGACTGTTCACTAAAGGTGCGAATATGTCGACAGATCGTTCACCAAAGCAATTCCAGGAAAAGTGTGCCGCGGTTTTCCGTCCGGAATTGCGCAAAACAAACGATGGAGAGTTGCCGCGATTCGAAGAATGCGGAAACGATCCATGGAATGATTTGCTCGAAGCCGTCGGCCGAACGATCTGCGCTGCACATAAAGAAACGGCGCGGCAGGTGACTGCCGCGCCGTGCAGATGGCTGTGATCAGCCGGAAGACGATCAGCCCGGACGGGTCATGTCCTCGGGTCGGACGATGCGGTCATAGTCCTCGGCGCTGACCAGCCCGGTCGCCAGCGCTTCGTCGCGCAGCGTGGTGCCGTTCTTGTGCGCGGTCTTGGCGATCTTGGCGGCGTTGTCGTAGCCGATGGTCGGCGCCAGCGCCGTCACCAGCATCAGCGAGCGGTCGAGCGCTGCCTTGATGTTGTCCTCGCGCGCCTCGATGCCGACGACGCAATTGTCGGTAAACGAGATTGCCGCGTCAGCCATCAGCTGCACCGACTGCAGGAAGTTGTAGGCCATGACGGGGTTGTAGACGTTGAGCTCGAAATGGCCCTGGCTGCCGGCGAAGGTCAGCGCGGCATTGTTGCCGAACACCTGGACGCAGACCTGGGTCAGCGCCTCGCACTGGGTCGGGTTGACCTTGCCCGGCATGATCGACGAGCCCGGCTCGTTTTCGGGCAGCGACAGCTCGCCGAGGCCCGAGCGCGGGCCCGAGCCGAGGAAGCGGATGTCGTTGGCGATCTTGAACAGGGCAGCGGCCGCCGCATTGATGGCGCCGTGCGAGAAGACCATCGAATCGTGGGCGGCAAGCGCCTCGAACTTGTTCGGCGCGGTGACGAAGGCGATGCCGGTGATGGCGGCAATGCTTTCGGCAACCTTTTCGGCGAAGCCGACCGGCGCGTTGAGGCCGGTGCCGACGGCGGTGCCGCCCTGGGCCAGTTCCTGCAGGCCGGGCAGGGTCAGCTCGATGCGCTTGATCGATGAGGCGACCTGGGCGGCATAACCGCCGAATTCCTGGCCCAAGGTCAGCGGCGTGGCGTCCTGGGTGTGGGTGCGGCCGATCTTGATGATGTGGTCGAATTCGCGCGCCTTCTTGTCGAGGGCGGCATGCAGGTGCTTCAGCGCCGGCAGAAGGTCGTGGACGATGCGCTCGGCGCAGGCGATGTGCATGGCCGTCGGGTAGGTGTCGTTGGACGACTGGCTCATATTGACGTGGTCGTTGGGGTGGACCGGCTTCTTCGAGCCCATCTCGCCGCCCAGCATCTCGATGGCGCGGTTGGAGATCACCTCATTGGCGTTCATGTTCGACTGCGTGCCCGAGCCGGTCTGCCAGACGACAAGCGGGAAGTGGTCGTTGAGCTTGCCGTCGATGACTTCCTGGGCAGCGGCAACCACGGTGTTGCCGATCTTGGGGTCGAGGCGGCCGAGCGCCATGTTGGCTTCGGCGGCGGCGCGCTTGACGATGCCGAGCGCCCGCACCACCGACAACGGCTGCTTTTCCCAGCCGATCTTGAAATTGCCCAGCGAGCGCTGCGCCTGCGCACCCCAATAGCGGTCGGAGGCGACCTCGATCGGTCCGAAGGTGTCTGTCTCGGTTCTGGTCTTCTGGGCTGTCACGATCAGGTCTCCGAAAAATCTCGTTGCGGGCAACGGCCTATCGCGTTGCACACACGGCTTCAAGCGGAGATTGGGACGGGGCGAAATCCTAATCGGTTCAAAGCAGTGAGCGCGAGGTCGGCATCAGGCGAAGCCGCTCGATCGGTTGCGCGAGGTGGCCGCGAAGACGAGGCAGGACGCCTTCGACCCATGACGGCTCGGCGGCAAGAGCGGCCTGGTGACGGCCATGCGCTTCGGTGTTTTCGAACGCGGAAAAGGCGATGAAGACGTTGACGTCGTCGCGCACGGGCAGGCGCGGAAAGGTGTTTTCGGCATGTTCGGTGATGAATGTCGCAAGCAGCGGCGCGCCGAGGCGGGCAAGCAGCGGAACGACGTCGCTTTCGAACAGCGCGAGGAATTCGGCTTCAGATGCGGGGCGGAGGTGGAACATCGTTGCAACGATCATCGCGCCCGGCTGCACCTGGCCAGCCATGCCGCGCGCCTTGCCCGAAAGATCGAAACCACTGCCGACGGGGCGCAGCAGCAGGACGTCGTCGGAATCGATCATGGTCCTGTTGGCCGCATCCTTGTGGGCAGCCCAGACCGGCCCGCCGTAAAAGGCTTCGAGCGCGGCCTTTCGGGCAGCCATATCGTCGAAGCCACGCAACCAGACGAAATGATCTGATCGGTCGAGGTCGCGGAACTGGCCGATGATTTTCATGCCGCACGCTTCCTGGCTCTCGACAAGATGGCTGTCGAACATGTCGATCAGCACGTCGCGTTGGCCGGGATGCAATGTGTATTGCCTGAGTTCGACAACCGGCGAAAAGCGTTCGCTGGCCGCTGTTTGTGAAATGCCCAAAGCTGCAGACATATGTCCCTCTTAAAACAAACCGGCTGACCTGTTTATAACAGACCGGTTGCCCGGTTTTGTCAATCTGCTATTTTGGCTGGTGTTCTGGCCGACAATGCTGGCAGCGATCCGAAAGAAACGACATGGCAAAACCGACAGATCGAAGGACCCGCACCAACGACCCCGAAGGCATGCGCCAGAAGCTTCTGGACGTTGCCGAGGAGAAGTTTCAGGCACAGGGCTATCACGCCACGAGCCTCGGCGACCTGATGCAGGCGGCCAGTGTGACCGGCGGGGCGCTGCATCACCATTTTCCAACCAAGAAGGCGCTTGGCCTGGCTGTGATCAACGAAAGGGTGGCGGCGGCGGTGGCGGAAACCTGGATCCGGCCGGTCGAGGGCGCGCTTTCAGCGCGGCAGGGCGTGCGACAGGTCTTTGCCGGGGTCGCCGATCAACTGGAGCGCCAGGGTTTCGTGCGCGGCTGCCCGCTCAACAACCTTGCGCATGAATTGTCGCTCGCCGATCCGGAGTTTCGCGCAGCACTGGCGCGGATTTTTGCCGATTGGCAGGCGGCCATTGCCGACAAGATCAGGGCTGACCAGCACAGCGGGGTCGAAGATCGGCAGACGGATCCGGATCGCTTCGCTGCCTTGGCAGTCGCGACATATTCCGGCGCCATGTCGATGGCCAAGACCGCACAACATGCAGCTGTGCTGCGGTCCTGTGCGGTCAGTTTCGATCCGACGGGGCGAGACGGCTGACCAAGCGGCACCTCATGTCAGGCGGCGCCGCTGCCGCAGCAAAAAGGCGCCGCTGCCGCAGCAAAAAGGCGCCGCTGCCGCAGCAAAAAGGCGGCGCATGGCGCCGCCTCCATTGGAATAGCCGTGGCTGGGACAACAGTTACCGGATGCCCGTAGCTGGGCCCATGGCTGGGTCCATGGCTGGAATTGCGCGATTGGGGTTCGCTGACGGTCAGAGCGCCTTTTTGATCTTTTCCTTGGTGTCGCCATAGGCCTTCTGGACCTTGCCGGCGATCTTTTCGGCCGTGCCCTTGGCCTGGGTCGTCTTGTTGCCGGTGGCCTTGCCGGCGGCTTCCTTGACCGAACCGGCGACCTGCTTGGCAACGCCCTTGACCTGATCCTTGTTCACCATGTCGCATCTCCTGTGGTGGGTGGCGCAGCACAACGTTCGGCAAGCGTTACGGTTCCGGCGCCCGGTTGCAAGGTTCTGGTCTTGAAGGGAGGTGCTGATGGGCCAGCCGCAATCGCCGCCCGCCGGTCAGCGCCTGCTTCTGTCGGTGCCGCAACATCGTCGACTGCGTGCTCGGCAAACTCAGGAACTTCCGTGCCGTGGCCACCGCTTCGAAGAGCACAGCCACCATGCTCTCGCCAAACTGGCTCAACCAAATCGGGATGCGCGTCACCAGTCGGCGAGCTAGAAAGGCCCGGCGAACGCTCGGAGAGGCGTTCAGGCAGGAGCATGACCATGATCAAGATGAGTGTCTACTATAGCGCCGATGGCGGTTCGACCTTCGATCACGACTACTACCGCACCCGTCATATGCCACTGCTCCAGGAACGGCTCGGCGATGCCTGCCTGCGCTACGAGATCGACAAGGGCCTTGCGGGTCGCGAAGCCGGAAGCGCGCCGGAGTTCGTCGCCGCATGCCACGTCTACGCGCCTGACCTGGCGACCTTCCAGGAAGCATTGGCTCCCCACCGCGCCGAGATCGCCGCTGATGTCGCCAACTATACCGACATCGCCCCCATCGTGCAGATCAGCGAAGTCGTTGAAGGCCAGGGCAAATCTGGATGCGCTTTGTGAAACGGTGAGCTAGGCTCAGCCGGATCTTGTCGGGCATCGGAGGTGGGGATGCGGTTGGCAATGCGCGCGGCCTGGGCCGTGGTGGCGGGAGTGTCGGCAGCCGGCTGCGTCGCCAGCGACGTCGGTCCGATCAACACGCTGACCGCGCATGTCGGCCAGGCCTCGCCCGAATTCATTCCCGACATGGGCGATGACGGCTCGACGGTGGTGGGCCTGAGTTTTTCCGGCGGCGGCACGCGGGCTGCGGCCTTCGCTTATGGCGTGTTGCGCGAACTCGACGACACCATCATCGACGAGCATCCGGCGACGCGCAGCCTCGTCGACGACATCCGCATGATTTCAGGCGCGTCGGGCGGGGCGGTCGCGGCGTCCTATTTCGGCTACAGGGGACGGGACGACTATCGCGATTTCCGCGAGCGCTTCCTGATCAAGGACGCCGAAGCCTATCTCAGGACCTCGACGCTCTCGCCGCTCAACCTGGCGCGGGCGCTCAATGGCGGCGTCAACGACCGCAACGGCCTGGCCAGATGGCTCGAGGACAATCTTTTCAATGGCGCCACCTATGCCAATTTCAGGCGACCGGATGCGCCGATTGTCTGGATAAACGCCTCCGACATCTACAACCGCACGCCATTCCTGTTCACCTATGACACCTTCGCTGCCCTGTGCAGCGATCTCGACAAGGTCAGGCTGTCCGATGCGGTTGCAGCATCTGCTGCGGTTCCCGTGGTCTTTGCACCCGTCGTCCTGTCGGCAATCATGCCGAAATGCGGGTACAGCCAGCCTGCGTGGCTGAGCCGCGCGCTTGCCGATCCCGATGCCTCGGTGCGGCTCAAGGCCTATGCCGGCGCCTTGAAGACCTACCAGCATGCCGACCGGCTCGACTATGTGAAGCTGCTCGATGGCGGGCTGACCGACAATCTCGGCATCACCGGCTTCACCATCGAGCGTTCGTCGGCCGGCACACCCTATGGTCCGCTGTCGCCGGCGGCGGCCGTCAAGCTGCGGACCTTGTTGTTCATTGTCGCCGATGCCGGTCGTGAAGACGATGTCGACTGGGGCGAGACCATCCACGGTCCCGGCCTCGGCGACCTGCTCGAGGCGGTGACCAACACGACCTTCTCGGCTGCCGTTCGCGACCAGCTCGACGCGCTCACCTTTGCCGTGAGCGAGTGGCGCGGCGAACTGATCCGCTATCGCTGCAGCCTGTCGGCTGAAACGGTCAGGCGTTATCGCGGAACACTTGCCGGCTGGAACTGCCGCGACATCAGGCTGGTGGTCGAGCATCTGTCATTCCAGGACCTCGATGCTGCCGCCCAGGCAAAGCTGAACCGCGTGCCGACGCGGCTGAAACTGCCCGTCGAACAGGTCGACCTGACGATTGCGGCAGGGCGTGAAGCGCTTCGGGTCAATGACAGCTTCCAGGAAGCCGTCGCCGACATCCGTCGGCACGCCGGCGTGCTCGACCAGATGCAGGTCGCATCCGGTGGCGCGAACTGAGCCGTGGAACGCAGGCACAAAAAAGAACGCCTCCCGCACCTGTGACAGTGCTGGAGGCGTCCTGTTCGTCGTTCGATGCTCCGTCCGAATTGCTTCTTCAGGTACCGACGACATCACCTCAATGCGCGGGCGGCAGAAAGGTTCCAGCGGTTTCGAAAAAATATCAGAAGCTTTTTCGACGCCGTTTCAGGCGATAGCGGCTTTGGCCCGGAACAGGCCCCAGGCGAAGCCGGTCCGTGCCCTTGCGTGCAGCAGCAGCATGGAAACGACCAGCACCATCAGCAGTTCGGCGATGGGTGAGGCCAGCCAGATGCCGCGTTCGCCGAGCAGATGAGGCAGGCCGATGGTCAGCGGTATGGCCAGCAGATAGGTGCGCGCGACGCTGAGCAGCAAAGCGCGGCGGGCATCGCCGATGGCCTGGAAATAACCCGACAGCATCATCACAGGCCCGGCCAGCATGTAGAGCGCCACCGTCATCGGCAGGATGCGGGCGACCTGGCTCTGTGTCGCCGGATCGTCGACGAAGATCGCGCCGAGGCTGCCATGGCTGAGCAGCATCGCCGCCTCGAACAGCGCGCAATAGATCAGCGCCAGCAAAAGCCCCAGCTTCAGCCCGGCATCCGACCGCTGCCATTGCCCGGCGCCGAAATTGTTGCCGACAATCGTCTGCATCGCCATGTTCAGCCCGAGCATCGGCAGGAAGGCAAAGGTCATGATGCGGGTGATGATGCCGTAGGCGGCGACGGTTGCCGCATAGGCCTCGCCTTGCCAGAGCTGGGTCGAATAGATGACCGTCGCGGCGAGCAGCGAGATGCCGATGAAGCTCAGGCTCTGCGGTGCCCCAAGCGACAGCAATTGCCGCCACGCGGCGGTCCAGCGCATCGACGGGACAGCTGCGTATTGCAGCACCGTGCCGGCGCGCAGCCGGTAGACGACGACGAAGGCAACGGCTATCGCCTGGGCGAGCACGGTGCCAAGGGCCGAGCCTGAAACCCCATAGTCGAAGCCGACGATGAGCACGTAGTTCAGGCCGGCATTGGCGACCGAGGTCAAAAGGCTGGCCGCGGCGACGACGCCGAGGCGGCCTTCGCAGCGCAACCCGTCGCCGTTGAGCGACAGCGCAAACATCACAGGCGCAGCCCAGACCAGGATGGAAATGTAGCCGTAGCCCATCCCGGCGAGCGGTTGCGACCCGTTGGCAAGCCGCAAGGCCAGCTCCTTGCCGCCGAGCAGGAAGGCAGCGATCGCGAGTGCGCAGACGAGCAGGGCAAGGCCATGCGCATCGAGGAAGGTCGCGCGCGCCTTGTCGCGCTCGCCGGCGCCGAGCAGGCGGGCGAGCTGGCTCGCCATGCCGCTCGCCACCAGCGTCGAAAGCGCCACAAGCAGCATGAAGGCCGGGAACATCAGGGTCACGGCAGCCAGCGCGTCGGGCCCGACATAGGTGCCGAGGAAATAGGCATCGACGATGGCGAGCAGGCCGTTGGTGGCCATGATCAGGATGATGGGTAACGCCGTCCTGAAAAAAAGGCCGGCCAAGGGGGCATGCAGGAAGGCATTCGCGCCTCGAGCGTTGAGGGAGGTCATCTCGTCGTCTCCGATAGCGCATCAAACGGAGATCAAATGGGGGCCCGCATTACCATTGGTCTGATGCGTCGGTTTCGACTAACATGGCGAAGGCTTTACCGTGCTTGCGCTGCGGGCGGCGGGCCCTTCATGCCCCGGGCGCTCACTAGGCCTGTGGATGCACGCTGTCAATCCGGCGCCGTGGGCGCGCCTTGCCGAGAGGCACGCGAGGCGCCCGAAGTTGCACTGTGTCGCGCAACGAAAAAGGGCGCCCGAAGGCGCCCTTTCCGTAAGCTTCTGAGAGTTGGACTTCTTAGAAGTCCATGCCGCCCATGCCGCCCATGCCGCCGCCAGGCATACCGCCCGGCATGCCGCCGGCCGAGTCCTTCTTCGGGGCTTCAGCGATCATGGCTTCGGTGGTGACGAGCAGGCCGGCAACCGAAGCTGCGTCCTGCAGGGCCGTACGAACGACCTTGACCGGGTCGACGATGCCGAAAGCGATCATGTCGCCATATTCGCCGGTCTGGGCGTTGTAGCCGAAGGTAGCCGTCTTGTTCTCGAGGATCTTGCCGGCGACGATCGAAGCTTCGGCACCTGCGTTCGCAGCGATCTGGCGGGCCGGAGCCTGCAGAGCGCGACGGACGATGTTGATGCCGGCAGCCTGGTCGGAGTTCTCGCCGACAGCCTTGATGGCCAGCGACGAACGCAGCAGGGCAACGCCACCGCCAGGAACGATGCCTTCTTCGACAGCGGCGCGGGTTGCGTTCAGCGCGTCATCGACGCGGTCCTTGCGCTCCTTGACCTCGATCTCGGTCGCACCGCCGACGCGGATGACGGCAACGCCGCCTGCCAGCTTGGCGAGACGTTCCTGCAGCTTCTCCTTGTCGTAGTCCGACGTGGTCTCTTCGATCTGCTGCTTGATCTGGGCGACGCGGCCCTGGATCTCGGCCTTCTTGCCGGCGCCGTCGACGATGGTGGTGTTCTCCTTGGAGATCGACACCTTCTTGGCGCGGCCGAGCATGTTGAGGCCGACGTTCTCGAGCTTGATGCCGAGGTCTTCCGAGATGACCTGGCCACCGGTCAGGATGGCGATGTCTTCCAGCATGGCCTTGCGGCGATCGCCGAAGCCCGGAGCCTTGACGGCAGCGATCTTCAGGCCGCCACGCAGCTTGTTGACGACGAGCGTGGCCAGAGCCTCGCCTTCGACGTCTTCCGAGATGATGAGCAGCGGCTTCGAGGTCTGCACGACGGCCTCGAGGACCGGCAGCATCGCCTGGAGGTTCGACAGCTTCTTCTCGTGCAGCAGGATGTAGGCGTCTTCGAGATCAGCAACCATCTTGTCAGGGTTGGTGACGAAGTAGGGGCTGAGGTAGCCGCGGTCGAACTGCATGCCTTCGACGACTTCCAGTTCGGTCTCGGCGGTCTTGGCTTCTTCAACCGTGATGACGCCTTCGTTGCCGACCTTCTGCATCGCTTCCGCGATCATCGAGCCGATTTCCTTCTCGCCGTTTGCCGAGATGGTGCCGACCTGGGCGACTTCTTCCGAAGTCTTGATCTTCTTCGAGCTCTTGACGAGGTGGGTGACGACTTCAGCAACGGCGAGGTCGATGCCGCGCTTCAGGTCCATCGGGTTCATGCCGGCGGCAACGGCCTTGTGGCCTTCCTGAACGATGGCCTGGGCCAGAACGGTCGCGGTCGTGGTGCCGTCGCCGGCGATGTCGTTGGTCTTCGAAGCAACTTCGCGGACCATCTGGGCGCCCATGTTCTCGAACTTGTCTTCAAGCTCGATTTCCTTGGCGACGGTGACGCCGTCCTTGGTGATGCGCGGGGCGCCGAACGACTTGTCGATGACGACGTTGCGGCCCTTCGGGCCAAGCGTCACCTTCACCGCGTCGGCGAGGATGTTGACACCGCGCAGCATGCGCTCGCGGGCGTCACGGGAGAACTTTACGTCTTTAGCAGCCATTTTAAGCTCCTCGATGGGCCTTTAGGGCCCGAATTTCAGATGGGATGGTGCGAATATCAGGCGATCAGCCGATGATGCCCATGATGTCGGATTCCTTCATGATCAGAAGGTCTTCGCCATTGAGCTTCACTTCGGTGCCCGACCACTTGCCGAACAGCACGCGGTCACCAGCCTTGACGTCCAGCGGGACGAGCTTGCCGGCTTCATCGCGAGCGCCGGAGCCGACGGCGACGATTTCGCCTTCCTGCGGCTTTTCCTTGGCCGTATCCGGGATGATGATCCCGCCGGCGGTCTTGGATTCGGATTCGACCCGGCGAACGACCACGCGGTCATGAAGCGGGCGGAACTTCGACTTTGCCATTTGAACTTCCTCGGTGAACTGTTGAGAACCCTCGGTCCGGCTGAACCGGACTTGGTTAGCACTCACTTCAGGCGAGTGCTAACGTGCCGCTGAGATAGTCCGCCACCCCTCGGCTGTCAAGGGAATGACAGCTTCGCGACAGCGAGTTTTCTGGGGGTGTCAGCCGCGCGCCTGGGCGATGGCCTTGCGGAAGTCGTCCGAGGTCATGCCGCGCTTGTAAAGCGCCTTGCCGATCAGGAAACCGGGTGTGCCCTGGAGCTGGAAAGCGCTGGCCTGGGCCTCGTTGCGGGCGAGCACGCCGACAAGCACGTCCTGCCTGGCCTGGAGATCGCCGCGGGCGCGCTCGACATCGACGCCGGCCTCGCCAAGCAGATTGGCGGTGCTGCGGAATGTCAGTCGTTCGCGGGCGGTCATCAATGTCTGCACGGCATCGGCATAACGGCCCTGGCTGTTTGCGGCCAGGGTGAGCAGGGCGGCATTGCGCGAGACCTCGCCGAAGATCGGCCAGTCGCGCAGCACCAGGCGAATGCCCGTGTCTTCCTTCATCACCTCGGACAATTGCAGGAAGCTCAGCTTGCAATAGGGACACTGATAGTCGGTGAACTCGACCACCGTGACGTCGCCGTCGGGATTGCCGAGCACCGGGATATCGGGATCGAAGGCGACGTCTTCGACGCTCGGCATCGGATTGGCCCAGAGCGGCAGCGGGGTCAGCGCGCCAAGGGCAACAACGGCCTTGAGGATATGACGCCGGTTGGGCGACCGGTCGGGCATGCGATCGATCCTGTTTGTCGTGGCGTTGTCCTAGACGATGAGCCCGCATGTTTAACAGCCGCCTAATCGCCGCGCCGGCACACGATGATGTGAAGGCCGGGACGTGAATGCCCGGACGTGAATGCAAGTGTGCAATGCAAAAACGCCGCTTGAATGATAAGCATGCTTATAATATATGCGGCTCATGAAAAACGAAGGCATCGACAGGCTGGGTTTCCTGATCCACGACGCGGCAAGGCTGGTGCGGCGCAATTTCGAGCAGCGCGGCAGCGAATTCGGGCTGTCGGCGGCGCAGTGGCGCCTGCTGGTCCGGCTGGTCAAGGAAGAGGGCGTGGCCCAGGCGCGGCTTGCCGAGCTCCTCGAAATCGAGCCGATCAGCGTCTCGCGACTGCTGGACCGGATGGAGGAGGGCGGCTGGATCGAGCGCCGCCAGGGCGCCAGCGATAGACGGGTGCGGATGATCTTTCCGACCGACAAGGCGCTGGAGGCCTTTTCCAAGGTCAAGGCGGTGGCCGGCGAAGTCTACGAGAAGGCGCTGGCGGGACTTTCCGATGAACAGCGCCTCGCCACGGTCCATGGCCTGCGCACCATTATCGACAACCTTTCCGCTGGCGAGCCCACGGATGCGAATTGTTTGAGAGAGACGAAGACATGAACGCGGTGGCGAAAGTGAACGAGAACAGCGCAAAGGTCGAGTTGGATAGCGCGGCCGCAACCCAGATCCAGCCCGTGATCGCGCCCCCTGCGCCGGCGCCGAAGAAGCGTGGCCGCGTTCTGTTGATGGCGGCATTGCCTTTGGCCCTGGTGGTCGGCGGCGGCTATTTCTGGGTCACCGGCGGCCGCTACCAGGAAACCGAAAACGCCAATCTGCGCCAGGCCAAGGTCAACATCGCCTCGGAAGCCGCGGGTCGCATCGTCAAGGTCGACGTTACCGACAACACGACGGTGAAATCAGGCGATGTCCTGTTCGAAGTCGATCCCGAGCCCTACAAGATCGCGCTGGCGCAGTCTGACGCATCCCTTGCCGCAGCCCGGCTCAATGTCGAGCAGCTTCGCGCCGCCTACAGCCAGGCGGTGGCCCAGGAGCGGGTCGCTGCCAGCGGCCTCGACTATGCCCGGGCGCAGTTCGACCGCAGCAACGGCCTGGTCACCAAGGGCGTCAACACCAAGTCGTCGCTCGACGAGGCCCGCATGGACCTCGACAAGGCTGAGGAGCAGCACAGTGCGGCGGTGCAGGGCATCGCCAGCGCCAAGGCGGCGCTTGGCGGCAACCCCGACATCGAGACCGACAAGCACCCGACGGTTCTGTCGGCGCTTGCCGCACGCGACAAGGCCGCCTTCAACCTGGCCCAGACGACGGTCCGCGCCCCCGCCGACGGCGTCGTCTCGCAGGCCGCGTCCTTCAAGGTCGGCCAGTTCGTCGGCACCGGCACCGCGCTGTTCAGCCTCGTCGAGACGGGCGACACCTGGATCGAGGCGAATTTCAAGGAAACGCAGCTGACCCACATGAAGCCGGGCCAGGAAGCCGAGATCGTGCTCGACACCTATCCGGACCGCACCTTCCGCGGCACGGTCGAGGCGATCGGCGCGGGCACCGGCGCCGAGTTCTCGCTGCTGCCGGCCCAGAACGCCACCGGCAACTGGGTCAAGGTCACCCAGCGCATTCCGGTCAGGATCAAGGTCGATACCGCCGAGGCAGGCCTCGCCATGCGCACCGGCATGAGCGCCTCGGTGTCGATCGACACCGGCGTGTCGCGCGGCTTCGGCAGCATCTTCGGTCACGCGGTGGCGGCGGAATAAGCGCCGTCACCTCAATGTCTAAGTGAATTTTCGAAGTCGTTCCGGCCGCGCTGATGCGGCCGGCACTTCGGCTTCTGGTCGCCGCTTGACGACCACCAGGTCCCAAGGGTTGGTCGAATGAGCCAGTCAGCAGCAAAATCCCTCACCGACGTGCCGCATCGCGGCCTGATCACCGTTGCCATCATGCTGGCAACCGTGATGCAGGTGCTCGACACCACCATCGCCAATGTCGCGCTGCCCTCGATGGTCGGCGATCTCGGCGCGTCCCAGGACACCATCAACTGGGTGCTGACCTCCTACATCGTCGCCGCCGCCATCATGACGCCGCTGACCGGCTGGATGTCGGATCGTTTCGGCCGCAAGGAGCTGTTCCTCGTCTCGGTCGTCGGCTTCACCATCATGTCGATGCTCTGCGGCGTCGCCTGGAGCCTGGAGACGATGGTGCTGTTCCGCGTCCTCCAGGGCGTGTTCGGCGCGGCCATCGTGCCGTTGAGCCAGACCTTCCTGCTCGACATCAACCCCAAGGAGCGCCACGGCCAGGCCATGGCGCTGTGGGGCGCCGGCATCATGGTCGGCCCGATCATCGGCCCGACGCTCGGTGGCTGGCTGACCGAGAGCTTCAACTGGCGCTGGGTGTTCTTCATCAACCTGCCTGTCGGCATCGTCGCCTTCCTCGGCTCGGCCGCCTATCTGCCGGCCATCGGCAAGCGCCTGCGCGGCTTCGACTTCTTCGGCTTTGCCATGCTGTCGCTCGGCGTCGGCGCGCTGCAGCTGATGCTCGACCGCGGCGGCGAGGTCGACTGGTTCTCGGCCGTCGAGATCTGGATCGAGCTCGGCCTGGCGATCACAGGTTTCTGGGTCTTTGCCGTTCATATGGCGATGTCGAAGAATACCTTCCTCGACCCCAGGATCTTCACCGACCGCAACTTCGTCACCGGCCTGGTGTTCATCTTCGTCATCGGCGTGATCCTGCTGGCCAGCCTCGCCCTGCTGCCGCCGATGCTGGCCCGCATCTATGGCTACCCGACCATCACCACCGGCCTGGTCATGGCGCCGCGCGGCGTCGGCACGATGATCTCGATGCTTTTGGTCGGACGCCTGGTGCGCATGGTCGACAACCGCTACCTGGTCGTCGCAGGCCTGCTTCTGACCGCACTGTCGCTCTATTACATGACCGGCTTCACGCCGCAGATGGATGCGTTCCTGATCGTTTCGACCGGCGTCGTGCAGGGCCTGGGCCTCGGCCTCGTCTTCGTGCCGCTGTCGACGGTGGCCTTCGCGACGCTGGCGCCGCAATACCGTACCGATGCCGCGAGCCTGTTCAGCCTGGTCCGCAACATCGGCTCATCGATCGGCATTTCGATCGTCTCGGTGCTTCTGACGCGCAATGTCCAGATCAACCATGCCGAGCTGTCGGCCAACATCACGCCGTTCAACCCGAACCTGATGGCACTGTCGCCGGGGGCGGTATCAGGCAACCCGACGGCGCTGTCGCAGGTCGACGGCCTGGTCAACATCCAGGCGCTCATGATCTCCTACATCGACGACTTCAAGCTGATGATGATCGTCTCGCTCTGCGCCATTCCGCTGGCGCTGCTGCTGCGCAAGCCGAAGGTGCAGGCGGCGGCCGTCGCTGCGCCGGCAGCGCATATGGACTGAGCTGCCCCGGCAGCGCATATGGACTGAGCTGCCCGGCAGCGCCTATGGACCGACAAGAAAAGGCGCCGCCCACGAGGACGGCGCCTTTTTCATGTCCGTATCGGCGGCTAGCCGACGATGCGCAGGTTCGACAGTTCGTCGGCGATCTCCTTGAACACCTGCATCAGATTGGCGCCGGTGGCATTCCAGTAGAGCTTCTTGCCAATGGTCGTGCGCGAATAGGAGGCGCAGGACTTCATCGCGTCGATGGCCTTCTTCTCGGCGGTCTTGCTTTCGCTGAGGTCGAGCGACACGGTCATGACGACGACGGCGTCATTGCCCTGGCCGTCGATCTTGCGGGCATTGGGACCCTTGGCGTTGGAGCAGACCGTCTGCATCGTCTCGTCCATCGCCGCCTGGAAGTTGTCGCTGGTGTAGGTCGACTTGCTCACCGACGAACTGGTGCCCATGAAGATGCGCGAGGTGCTGGTGCCGTTGTAGCCCTTGCCGGCATAACCATAGGCGGCATAGGTCGAGCGGTTGTTGGCGTTACTCGAGTCGCCGAACGGGCTGTAGGTGTTGGCGCCGTCGGTCAGCACGATCACCACCTTGTCGTTGCCCTTTTCCGATTCCGACCTGCCGCTGGTGAACGGCGCGCCGCTCGAGACGACCCGCCAGCCCCAGGCGGTGCCTTCCGGCACGTTGGTGTTGCCCGACGGCTCCATGTCGTCGATGGCCTTCTTGATGGCGTCTTTTCCGCCGGTCACGCTGATATCGGTCAGCGCGGTGATCGGGTTGGTGGTGCAGGAGTAGTTCGGACCATTGCCGTCAGGCGCGGCCGCCGCGCTGTAGGGTTTGACGCGGAAATATTTGCGCATGTCGGCCTGTCTCGGCTTGGTCGTGGTGTTTTCCCAGTCTGCCCACCAGTTGTTGTCGTAGCTCCAGTTGTCGGTGTTGAGGTCGGGAATGCCGTCATTGTTCAGGTCGGTCCACAGATGCCTCGCCTCGTCGGGGGCGAACATCGGCACGAACAGTGTTTCCGGCTTGGTCGAGCTGGCGGCCGTGTCGTCGGTGTTGTAGGGCGCCGGGCGCGCTTCGACGCAGCCTTGCCAGCTGGTGTATTGGCTGACCGTGTAGGCGTATTCGGGGACGTCGGTGTATTCCTGGCATCGGCTGTTGCTGTAGCGCTTGCAGACGCGCCTGTACTTGTTCGGGATCGCCTCGCGGTCCGTCTGCGCCGTCATGTCCTGATACAGGCTGAAGCGCGTCAGCGGCTCGCCGACCGAGGCGCCCCAGCCGTTGCCCTTCTTGCGCCACATGCCGCCCGAATATTCGGCAAACTTCTCGCCGATCTGGGCGATGTCGGCGCTCGTCATGTTGGCTTGCGTCATCTTCGACCAGTCGAAGTTCTCGTGATGAACCGGCGAAAGCCCGTTCGTATCCATCCACGACTGGTCGTCATTGTCGGGCGCGATGTTGACCGAGGCGGCGAAGGGCACCAGTCCGAACTGCACCGGCTTGTCGATCTGCTTCATCGCGGCGGCCTGTTCGGCCATCTTGTCGACCAGCTGCTTGGACGCTGCCTTGAGCAGGTCGATGCGCTGCTGGCCGGTACCGGAGCCGAGATAGCTCATCGACCCCGAATTATCGAGGACGAGGGCGACCTCGAGCGTGTTCTTGAGGCGGATCTCCGACTTGACGGTAAAATCCATCCGGTTCGAGCCGCTGCCCTTGCCGAGCAGGGCTGCCGCGGCAGGCACGAAATAGGGATCGTATTTGAGATTGGCCTCGAGCTTCAGCGTGCCGCCGCCCGAATTGTTGCTCGGCAGGGTGACCACCAGCGTGGTGTTCGCCGGGTTCACCGGACCGAGATTGGCGTTGAAGAAGTCGCTGGCATAGGTCTTGAGCTGGTCGTCGGTGGCGCCTTCGATGAGGCGCCTGGCCGTAGCGATGCCGGCGGCGTCAAGGGCGTTGCGTGTGATCTCGCGCTGACGCGACATTTCCGAATAGTCGATCGCGAGAGCCAGGGCCCCCATGATCGGTACCATTGCTGCGACTGTGAGGATTGCATAGCTACCGCGCCGGTCGCGCAAAAATTTGCGGATCATGGATGGGGGTCCCCGAGCTCAACCCCGGCAAATTCGCACACAATCGTTAAATTTGCGGTTCCTAATCTATCGAGAAGTCGCAGCTCCGGATTAGCGTCCCGTTTACCAAGCGGACGCCGGTCCGTGGTGGCCGGGACGCCGTCGACACCGCTGGCATAGTTGCATCAGGGGCAAAAGCTGGTGACAGGACGGACCGGTTCGGATAATTCCGGGCTACTTGGCCGTTCAGCCAAAGTCTCCCGTTGGGATCGATCGAAGGACAGGAAATGGCAGGCTTGCCCCAATCAATCGCGTCGCTCGAAGCGCTCACCGGCCGCTATCAGGCTCTGCTGTGCGACGTCTGGGGCGTCATCCACAACGGTGTCGACGCCTTCCCCGAAGCCGCCGCAGCACTCAAGGCGGCGCGCGACAAGGGCGTGGCCGTCGTGCTGATCACCAATGCGCCGCGTCCGCGCGCCGGTGTCATCGCCCAGCTCGCCAATCTTGGCGTGCCAGAAAGCGCCTGGGACCGTGTCGTAACCTCCGGCGACGTCACCCGCGAATTGATCCGCTCGGGGCCGCGCCGCGTTTTCCACATCGGCCCCGACCGCGATTTTCCGATCTATGACGGTCTCGATGTCGATCTTGTCGAGGAGTTCGAGGCCTCCGTCGTGGTCTGCACCGGGCTTTTCGACGACGAGACCGAAACGCCCGACGACTATGCCGAGATGCTGCGCCGCCTGCGCGCGCGCAACCTGCCGTTCATCTGCGCCAATCCCGACATCGTCGTCGAGCGCGGTCACGAGCTGATCTGGTGCGCCGGCGCGCTGGCGCGTGACTACGGCCAGCTCGGCGGCCGCACGCTGGTGTCGGGCAAGCCGCACCGGCCGATCTATGAGGCGGCACTGGCGGCGGCGGGCGAAGTGCTCGGCCGCGAGGTCAAGCTGGCTGATGCGCTGGCGATCGGCGACGGCATGTTCACCGACGTCAAGGGTGCCGCCGACAACGGCATCGACGTGCTCTACGTCTCGGGCGGCATCCATGCCCGCGACTATGGCGAGGCGCACGCGCCCGATCCTGACATGCTCGCGGCGTTCCTCGACAAGCATGGCTATTCGCCGGTGGCGACCATTCCGAAGCTGCGGTAAGCGCCAAGATGACACAAAGCTTTCTTCGCATTTCGGGGGAAGAGCCGGTGCCGGAGCGGTTGCGCGGCAGCGTCGTTGCCATCGGCAATTTCGACGGCATCCATCGCGGCCACCAGGCGGTGCTCGAGCGCGCCCTCGAAGAGGCGCGCCGGCGCGGGGTGGCGGCACTGGTGCTGACCTTCGAACCGCATCCGCGCAAGGTGTTCCGGCCCGAGGTGCCTTTGTTCGTGCTGACGCCGCCGCCGGTCAAGGCGCGGCTGATCGAGGCGCTCGGCTTTGCCGGTGTCGTCGAAACGCCGTTCACGCGCGAATTTGCCGGCCTGTCGGCCGAGGATTTCGTCACCTCCATCCTGGAGCAGCGCCTCGGCATCAGCCACGTCGTCACCGGCTTCGATTTCCACTTCGGCAAGAACCGGCAGGGCGGACCAGCTTTCCTGATGGCGGCGGGCGAGCGGCACGGCTTCGGCGTGACCCTAGTCGATGCCTTCCGCGACGAAGGCACCGAGATCATCTCGTCGAGCCGCATCCGCGAACTTTTGGCCAGTGGCGAGGCGGCGGAGGCAGCCGGTCTGCTAGGCTATCGCTACACCGTCGAGGCGGAGGTCGTCGGCGGCGCGCAGCTTGGCCGCACCCTGGGCTTTCCGACCGCCAATATGCGGCTGTCTTCGGAGAGCGGTCTCAAGGAAGGCATCTATGCCGTGCGTTTCCGTCGCGCCGACGGAACGCTGCATGACGGCGTGGCAAGTTTTGGCCGACGCCCTACGGTCGGCGACAATCTCGCGCCGCTGCTTGAAACCTTCGTCTTCGATTTTTCCGGCGACCTCTATGGCGAGACAGCCTCGGTGTCGCTGTTCGGCTACCTCAGGGGCGAGGTCAAGTTCGACGGTCTCGACGCCCTCGTCGTCCAGATGAAACAGGACGAGGCCGAGGCGAGGGCGCTGCTGCAAGGCGTGCGCCCGCTCTCCGAGCTCGATCAGGCGATGGCGTTCTAGCGCAATTCCAGGAAAAGTGTGACGCGGTTTTCCGTCTGGAATTGCGCAAAGAGAGAGCAATTCCAGGAAAAGTGTGACGCGGTTTTCCGTCCGGAATTGCGCAAAGAGAGAGCAATTCCAGGAAAAGTGTGACGCGGTTTTCCGACTGGAATTGCGCAAAAACAAGTCTCTATCCGTTGGCGTTCTTCGCGCCCAAGCCGAAGGCGATGTAGCTGATGCCCTGGAAGATCAGGTCGATCGCCAGGAAGGCGCCCAGCACGATCAGGCTGTTCACCGGCCAGCCGATGGCGATGACGATGCCGGCGAGCAACGTCACCACGCCTGCGGCGACGATCCAGCCCCAGCTCGACAAAAGGCCTCTTCCTTTGATGCCCATCCAGATGCGCATCAGGCCCGAAGCGACGAGGCTGGCGGCCAGGAACAATGTCAGGATGGCCGACGCCAAAAGCGGGTTGCTGAAAGCCAGGAAGCCGGCAACGATGTAGAGCACGCCGCCGAGCAGCCAGAGCAGGAAGCCGCCCCAGTTCTTTATGCCGAAGGCGTGGATGATTTCGAAGACGCCTGCCAGGATCATCAGCCAGCCGACGAAATAGACCGACGCGACGGTCGCGATCATCAGGTTGCCGGCAGCGACGATCCCCAGCACGGTGAGTGCTACGCCGAGCAGCACGAACCAGCCCCATTTGGAGCGCAACGCGGCGACGTCGCCTTGCGGCATCTGATCGGAAATTGCCATCGAACCCGTCTCCCTGATTTGAACAAGTCTCAATAACGGTGGCACTGCGCCTGACATGGAGGCTATTCTTGGCAGACGAGTCGGTCCAGTGGCGGGCAACCGCAGAGGGAAATAAACGTCAGTGTGAAGGATCGAGTTTAATTCAAATTTTACATTGTTTGCGTCAAACCGAATGGTCCTGGCGATTGGGTTCGTAGCGTACGCGGGGTTGTGATGAGGTCTTTCGGTCGTATTTCCGCAGCGGTTTCCGCTCTTGCTCTGGTCAGTGGACCGGCAATGGCAGGCGAGGGCGCTTTCGGCTTTCTCTCCGGCGACTGGTATCTGACGCTCGGCGCCACCGGCATGGTCGCGCCCCGCTTCGAGGGCTCCAAGAAATATCTGTTCAGCGCCCAGCCGATCATTTCGCTGGGGAAGGCCGGCAATGACGTGCGCTTCTCCTCGCGCAACGACAACATCTCCCTGGCGCTGATCGACGATGGCGGCGTCCGCGCCGGCCTGAACGGCAAGATCATCTTCGGCCGCGACGCCGAGCACGAGCTGCAGGGCCTGCACGACGTGCGCTGGGGCGGTGAGGTCGGCGGCTTCTTCGAATTCTACCCGACCGACTGGATGCGCGCCCGCGCCGAGGTCCGGCACGGCATTCGCGCCCATAGCGGCATCGTCGCCGATATCGCCGTCGATGCGTTCCACGACGTCACCCCCGAAATCCGGGTCTCGGGTGGCCCGCGCGTGTCCTTTGCCTCCAACGACTATTTCGACACCTATTACGGCGTCAGCGCCCAGGAAGCCGCTGCTTCCGGCATCAGCCAGTACAATCCCGGCGGCGGCATGCGCTCGGCCGGCGTCGGCGGCGCGATCACCTGGAAGGCGACCGACAACGTCACCGCCAGCCTGTTCACCGAATATTCGCGGCTGATGGGGCCGGCGGCGGATTCGACCATCGTCAGGGAGCGCGGTTCGCGCGACCAGCTGACCATCGGCGTGTCGACAAGCTACCGCTTCGACTTCAACCTTTGATATCTAGCGAATTAGGCGCTTTATTCCGCGCTCCGGCTCCGCTAAAAGCGCGGCCATGAGATTTTTCGCGCCCGTCTTTGCGACGTCGATACGAATTACAGGCCCGGCCTTCCGGGTGGCCTGAGGCTGTCCGCAAGTCCGGGACTTTTTGCCTGCGCGCTACCGGCGCCTTTTCCAGATCATGACAGTTGAACGCCCGTGGCAGCTTTGCCGGGCAAGATGGCAAGACAGATGACCGACACGTTCGAAAAGCTCGACTATTCCAAGACCCTTTATCTGCCGCAGACGGAATTCCCGATGCGCGCCGGCCTGCCCGAGAAGGAGCCGGTGACGGTTGCCCGCTGGCAGAAGATGGACCTCTACAAGCGCCTGCGTGAAAGTGCCGCCGGCCGCGAGAAATACGTCCTGCATGACGGCCCGCCCTATGCCAACGGCAACATCCATATCGGCCATGCGCTGAACAAGATCCTCAAGGACGTCATCACCCGCTCGTTCCAGATGCGCGGCTACGATTCCAACTACGTGCCGGGCTGGGACTGCCACGGCCTGCCGATCGAGTGGAAGATCGAGGAAAAATACCGCGCCGCCGGCAAGAACAAGGACGAGGTCGAGATCAACGAATTCCGCAAGGAATGCCGTGAATTCGCCGCTGGCTGGATCGGCATCCAGGCCGAGGAGTTCCAGCGTCTCGGCGTCGTCGGCGACTTCAAGAATCCGTACACGACGATGAACTTCCACGCCGAGGCGCGCATCGCCGGCGAGCTGTTGAAGTTCGCCATGTCGGGCCAGCTCTATCGCGGCTCCAAGCCGGTGATGTGGTCGGTGGTCGAGCGCACGGCGCTGGCCGAGGCCGAGGTCGAGTACCAGGATTATGAGAGCGACACGATCTGGGTGAAATTCCCGGTCGCTTCCGGCTCGGATTCCCTGGCCGGCGCCCATGTCGTCATCTGGACGACGACGCCCTGGACCATCCCCGGCAACCGCGCCGTCAGCTATTCGCCGCGCATCGCTTACGGCCTCTATGAGGTCACCGCTGCCGAAAACGATTTCGGCCCGCAGCCGGGTGAAAAGCTCATCTTTGCCGCAGCCCTTGCCGACGAAGCCGCGGCCAAGGCCAAGGTGACGTTGAATCAGATCGCCAGCGTTTCCGGCGAAGAGCTTGGAAAAGCTGTGCTTTCGCATCCGCTCAAGGGCTTCGGCGGCGGCTATCTGTTCGGCGTGCCGATGATTGCCGGCGACCATGTCACCGACGATGCCGGCACCGGCTTCGTGCACACGGCACCCGGCCATGGCCGCGAGGACTTTGATGCCTGGATGGATGCGGCGAAGGATCTGCACGCGCGCGGCATCGACCCGGCGATCCCGTTCACCGTCGACGATGGCGGCTTCTTCACCAAGGACGCGCCGGGCTTCGGTCCCGACCGCGAAGGTGGTGCGGCGCGCGTCATCGACGACAACGGCAAGAAGGGCGACGCCAACAAGGCGGTCATCGACGAGCTGATCAGGCACGCGGCGCTGTTTGCGCGCGGCCGGCTCAAGCACAGCTATCCGCACAGCTGGCGTTCGAAGAAGCCGATCATCTTCCGCAACACGCCGCAGTGGTTCGTCTATATGGACAGAGAGCTCGGCGACGGCACGACCTTGCGCAGCCGGGCGCTCCAGGCGATCGACGACACGCGTTTCGTGCCCGCCGCCGGCCAGAACCGCCTGCGCGCCATGATCGAGGACCGCCCCGACTGGGTGCTGTCGCGCCAGCGCGCCTGGGGCGTGCCGATCGCCATCTTTGCCGACGCCGACGGCAATGTGCTGAAGGACGAGGCGGTCAATGCCCGCATCGTCGCGGCCTTCGAGGACGAGGGCGCCGACGCCTGGTTCGCCGAGGGCGCGCGCGAGCGCTTCCTCGGCTCCCGCGCCAACGAGGCGTGGACCCAGGTTATGGACATCCTCGACGTCTGGTTCGATTCGGGCTCGACCCATGTCTTCACGCTGGAGGATCGCCCCGACCTGAAATGGCCGGCCGACGTCTATCTCGAAGGCTCGGACCAGCATCGCGGCTGGTTCCACTCGTCGCTGCTCGAAAGCTGCGGCACGCGCGGCCGCGCGCCCTACAATACGGTCGTCACCCATGGTTTCACCATGGACGAGGAAGGCCGCAAGATGTCGAAGTCGCTCGGCAACACCGTCGTGCCTCAGGATGTCATGAAGCAGTCGGGCGCCGACATTTTGCGCCTGTGGGTGATGACGACGGACTATTGGGAAGACCAGCGCCTCGGCAAGAACGTGCTGCAGACCAACATCGACGCCTATCGCAAGCTGCGCAACACCATCCGCTGGATGCTCGGCACGCTCGCCCATGACGACGGCGAGGAGGTGGCGCTGGCCGAGATGCCGGAGCTGGAGCGGCTGATGCTGCACCGGCTGTCGGAGCTCGATGCGCTGGTGCGCAAGGGTTATGACGATTTCGAGTTCAAGCGCATCACCCGTGCGTTGATCGACTTCATGGTCGTCGAGCTGTCGGCCTTCTACTTCGATATCCGCAAGGACGTGCTCTACTGCGATGCGCCGTCGAGCATCCGCCGCAAGGCTGCCGTCCATGTCGTGCGCGCGCTGTTCAACTGCGTCGTCAAGTGGCTGGCGCCGATGCTGCCTTTCACCACCGAAGAGGCCTGGCTCGAACGCAACCCGGGCGCAGAGTCGGTGCATCTCGAACAGTTCCCCGACGTGCCGGCTGCCTGGCGCGACGAGGCGCTGGCCGAGAAGTGGCGCAAGGTCCGCCAGGTGCGCAGCGTGGTCACGGGCGCGCTCGAGCTCGAGCGGGCCAAGAAGACCATCGGCTCGTCGCTGGAGGCGGTTCCGGTCGTCCATATGAGCGACGCGGTGCTGGAAGACGCGCTCTCGGGCATCGACCTGGCCGAGATCAGCATCACCAGCGATCTCGTCATCTCGCATGATGCGGCGCCGGCCGATGCCTTTGTCCTGCGCGAGGTCTCAGGCGTTGCCGTCGTCGTCGAGAAGGCGGAGGACCGCGGGCTGGTCAAATGCGCGCGCTCCTGGCGCTACACCGGCGACGTCGGTTCGGATGCGGCCTTTGCCGATGTCTCGGCGCGCGATGCTGCGGCCCTGCACGAACTCAAGGCGCTGGGCCGGCTCTGACACCTGACCGGCTGACATGGGCCGGCTCTGACATGGGCCGGCTCTGGCATGGGCCGGTTCTAACAGATGCTGAAATGCAACGACCGGTAGACATCTCCGGCCGGTCGTTGCCCTTGACGAGCCATTAAGGTAAAAGCGCGAAACTCCGGCAGACAAATTGTCGCCGGAATTCCGTCGGATGAGCATACGGACCGGGACCCGGCTCAAGGCCGGCATCTAGCGAGAGGCGTTCGAGTGAAAATTACTGGCATGACGGACCGCATCAGCGCGCGCGGAGCTTTGCTTGCGTCGCTCGCCGTTTCCGGCCTGGCGCTTACGGGCTGCATGAGCGCGCCCACCTACGGCACCGACAAGTCGGCGACGACCCAGCTCGCGTCCGACCTGACCAACATCATGTCGTTGAAGCCGAAGACCAACACCATCGAATACAAGCCGCGTCCCGAGCTGGTGAAGCCGAAGACCGGCCAGGTCGCAGCACTGCCGGCGCCGCAGGACAACATCGTCACCACGGCGAGCGCCGAATGGCCCGAATCGCCCGAGGCGCGCCGCGCCCGCATCCGTGACAACGCCACCAAGAATCGCGACAACCCGAACTTCGAGCCGGAAGTCGTCAACGACATGTCTGCGCTGAACGGCCCCGACATGAGCAATTGGACGCCGGCGCAGCGCAAGGCCGAGATCGAACGCCGCTTGCGCGAGAACAAGCAGGGCAGCACCACGACCCGCAAATATCTGAGCGAACCGCCGCTGGCCTATCGCCAGGCGGCAGCGTCCGCTGCCCAGGATGAGCTCGGCGAAGACGAGATCAAGAAGGAACGCCGCAAGAAGAAGCTCGCCAAGAAGAGCACGAGCTGGTGGCCGTTCTGATCCTGGCCGCAGTTGCAGACTGACCGGGCGCCCTGACTGGTTCAGGGCGCTTTCGTTTTTCTGGGCAGTTAGTCCTCGCGCCTGTCCTTGAAGAAGCTCTTGAGCATCTCGGCGGCGCGGGTTTCGCCGATGCCGGCATAGACGTCGGGTGCGTGATGGCAGGTGGGGGAGGCGTAGAACCTCACGCCGCTGACCACGGCGCCACCCTTGTCGTCGGCGGCGCCGAAATAGAGCCGGCGCAGGCGGGCAAACGAGATCGCCGCGGCGCACATGGTGCAGGGTTCGAGCGTCACATAGAGGTCGAGCCCGGTCAGGCGCTCCTGGCCGAGCCGCACGGAGGCCTCGCGGATCGCCAGTATCTCGGCATGTGCCGTGGCATCGTTGAGTTCACGGGTGCGGTTGCCGGCCCGGGCGACGACTTCGTTGCCCTGGACGATGACCGCGCCGATCGGCACTTCGCCGCGCGCCGCTGCCGCTTCGGCCTCGTCGAAGGCCAATGCCATGTAATCGGGCCGTTTCACGCCTCAACCATCCTGTTACCCCTCGCTAACCCCCGAGCTTCCTGTTATCTAGCCGCCGAAAAGGGCAAAGGCCACCATGGACGACGATCGTAAGAAATTCCCCCGCAAGGGCGGGTCAGAACCGGCTGGAGCGGGCGGCCGTGACGGCGGTGCCAAGAAATTCGGCAAGCCGCGCAGCGAAGGTGGCGCAAAACCCTTTGCCAAGAAGCCATTCGTGAAGCGCGCCGAAGGCGCTGAGGGCGGCGAACGCCCGAAGCGCGATTTCCGCCCGCGCGACGGCGAGGCGCGCTCCGAGCGGCCGTTCAACAAGGGTCCGCGCCCCGAAGGCAAGCCGTATGAGAAGCGCGAAGGCGGCCGCTCGTTCGGCGGCGACAAGCCCTTTGCCAAGAAGCCCTATCGTGCGCGCGCCGTCGAAGGTGCCGAAGGCGCCGAACGCCCCAGGCGCGATTTCGCGCCGCGTGATGGCGAAGCCCGCGCCGAGCGTCCGTTCCACAAGGGCCCGCGCCCCGAAGGAAAGCCATATGAAAAGCGCGAAGGCGGTCGTTCCTTCGCTGGCGACAAGCCGTACCGTCCGCGCCCGGCCGAGGGTGGGGAGCGTCCGCAGCGTGAATTCCGTCCGCGCGACGGCGAGGCGCGCGCTGAAGGCGGCGAGCGTCCGTTCCGCAAGGGCCCGCGCCCCGAGGGCAAGCCATATGAAAAGCGTGAAGGCGGCCGCTCGTTTGGCGGCGACAAGCCTTATCGTGCCCGTCCTGCCGAAGGCGGTGATCGTCCGCAGCGCGAGTTCCGCCCGCGCGACGGTGATGCGCGCCCGGCAGGCGGCGATCGCCCGTACCGCGCGCGCCCCGAGGGCGGCAAGCCCTTCGAGAAGCGCGGCGAAGGCTTCAAGCCGCGCCCGCGTGCTGCAGAGGATGCACCGGAGCCGGGCGAGCGCATCGCCAAGCGCCTGGCACGTGCAGGCCTCGCCTCGCGCCGCGATGCCGAGGAGCTGATTGCCGCCGGCCGCGTCAAGGTCAACAACAAGGTGCTGGCGTCTCCGGCGGTCAACGTCATGCCAGACGACATCATCCATCTCGACGGCATGGAAATCCCGCCGATCGAGCGCACCCGCCTGTTCCTGTTCCACAAGCCGGCCGGCGTGGTCACCACCAACCGCGATCCCGAGGGCCGCAAGACCGTCTTCGACGTGCTGCCGCAGGAGCTGCCACGCCTGATGACCATCGGCCGCCTCGACATCAACACCGAAGGCCTGTTGCTTTTGACCAATGATGGCGGCCTGTCGCGCGTGCTCGAGCTGCCGGCGACCGGCTGGCTGCGACGCTACCGCGTGCGCGTCCACGGCAAGGTCGAGCAGAAGACGCTTGACGGTCTCAAGGACGGCATCGCCGTCGAGGGCGTGTTCTACGGCTCGATCGAGGCGACGCTCGACCGCGAGCAGGGCAGCAATGCCTGGATCACCATCGGCCTGCGCGAAGGCAAGAACCGCGAGGTCAAGAACATCCTCGGCGCGCTCGGCCTCGAGGTGAACCGCCTGATCCGCATCTCCTATGGCCCGTTCCAGCTCGGCGAGCTGCCGGAGGGCCATGTCCAGGAGATCAAGGGGAAGATGCTGCGCGACCAGCTCGGCGAGCGGCTGATCGAGGAGTCGGGGGCCAATTTCGACGCCGACATCGTCAAGCCGTTCTCCAACAAGCCGACCTTCCGCCGCGAGGAACGTCGCGAGGAAGAGGCGCCGCGCGCCCCGCGTGCACCCCGCCTCGACATCGGCGAAGGCGGCCTGATCAAGAACCGCAAGCGCGACCGCGAGCGTCATCGCGAGGACGTGCTGGGCCGCCTGTCGACCGAACGCCCTGCCGGCTTCGGCGACAAGCCGAGTTTCGGTGACAAGCCAAGGTTCGGCGACAAGCCGAGATCCGGTGACCGGCCGAAATTCGGGGACAAGCCCAAGTTCGGCGACAAGCCCAGGTTTGGCGACAAGCCGAAATTCGGCGGCAAGAAGGGTGACGAGCGCGAAAAGAAGCCGTTCGAAACGCCGGGCGCCCGCAAGACCAATGTCTGGATGGCTCCGGGCGCGCGTCCGCAGAGCGAAAAGGCCAAAGCCGATGCCGCCTCCAAGCCGCGCGGCCGGCCTGACTTCGACAAGCCTCGTTCCGACAGGCCCCGTTCCGACAAACCAGGCGGCGACGGCCCGCGCGGTGGACGGCCCGGCGGTCCGCGCCGGGATCGTGGCTGATGCGGGTAGTCGGTGGTGACTTGCGCGGCAGGCCTTTGGCCACGCCGCGCGACAACGCCATTCGTCCGACAACGGATCGCACACGCGAGGCGGTGTTCAACATGCTTGCCCATCGCTTCGGCGGCAGGCTCGACGGCGTGCGTGTGCTCGACCTCTTCGCCGGCACCGGCGCGCTCGGCATCGAGGCGCTGTCGCGCGGCGCTGCCTATTGCGTGTTCATCGAGGAATCGGCCGAAGGCCGCGGACTTGTCCGCACCAATGTCGAGAGCTTCGGCCTGACCGGCCGGACCAAGATCTTCCGCCGCGACGCAACCGCTCTCGGAGACGCCGGCACGCTCGGGCCCTTCGGCCTGGTCTTCGCCGATCCGCCCTATGGCAAGGGCCTGGGCGAACGCGCGCTGCGTTCGGCCCGCGCCGGCGGCTGGCTTGCGCCAGGTGCTTTGTGTGTCGTCGAGGAAGCGGCATCCGCTGCGTTCGAGCCGGGTCCCGGCTTTGCCGTCGTCGACGAACGGTCTTATGGCGAGACGGTGATCCGCTTCATCGAGGCGCAATAGCTGCGGCGCCCGACTTCGGCCTCTTTCGGACCGGAAGATTACGAACAATTCACTTCCCGCCGCTTTGTGCCGAAGCCTATAAGGCGGGCACGTCCACATTCAGAGGCAGTTGATGATCTTGAGATTCTTGCGGGCGAAAGCCTCGCTGCCGCTCTTGCTGGCCATGGGGCTGGCTTCGACCGCGCCGGTCCTGGCCGAGGCGCCGCGCAGCGACTGGAAGGTCACCAGTTTTACGCTCGACAATGGCATGCAGGTCGTGGTCATCCCCGACCATCGTGCCCCGATCGCCACCCACATGGTCTGGTACAAGGTCGGCAGCGCCGACGAGATGCCCGGCAAGTCGGGCATCGCCCATTTCTTCGAACATCTGATGTTCAAGGGCACCAGCAACCACAAGGCCGGCGAGTTCGGCCAGAAGATCGCCGAGATCGGCGGCAGCGAAAACGCCTTCACCACCTATGACTACACCGCTTATCACCAGACGGTGACCCCCGCTGCCCTCGAAACGATGATGAGCTTCGAGGCCGACCGGATGCGCAACCTGGTGCTGACCGATGCGGTGATCGGGCCCGAGCGCGACGTCATCCTCGAAGAGCGCCGCTCGCGCGTCGAAAACAATCCCGGCGCGCTGCTCAACGAGGAAGTCGAAGCGACGCTGTACCAGAACCAGCCTTACCGCATTCCAGTCATCGGCTGGATGCATGAGATCGAAAAGCTCAACCGCGTCGATGCGACGGCCTTCTACGACCAGTATTACGCCCCCAACAACGCGATCCTGATCGTTGCCGGCGACGTCGAGCCTGAGACGGTCAAGGCGCTGGCCGAAAAGACCTATGGCAAGGTGGCGCGCGGCCCCGAGCTTCCGCCGCGCATCCGCCCGGTCGAGCCGGAGCAGAACACCAAGCGCACCGTCGAACTCACCGACGAGCGTGTCAGCGTGCCGAGTTTCTCCAAGGCCTGGGTGGTGCCGTCCTACCAGACGGCCGAGCCGGGCGAAGCCGAAGCGCTCGATCTTCTGTCGGAGATCCTCGGCGGCGGCAGCCGCAGCCGGCTCTACCAGGGGCTGGTGGTGAAGGACGGCATTGCCTCCTCCGCCGGCGCCTTCTTCGAAGGCACGATGGTCGACGACACCAGCTTCACCGTCTATGGCGCGCCGCGTGGCGAAGCCGGCCTGCAGCAGGTGGAAGCCGCCGTCGACGTCGAGATCCGTCGCATCATCAAGGATGGCGTGACATCGGACGAGCTCGAAAAGGCCAAGGACCGCTTCGTCCGCTCGATGATCTTTGCCCGCGACAACCAGGCCAGCATGGCCAACATCTATGGCAGCACGCTGGCGACCGGGGGCACGGTTGCCGACATCGAACAGTGGCCGGACCGGATACGCACTGTCACCACCGACCAGATCAAGGCGGTTGCCACCAAGTACCTCAATCCCGACCATTCGGTTGCCGGCTATCTGCTGCCGGCTAAATCAGTCGAGAAGTGATCTGATGACCAGGCTCATGGCAATGCGTTTCAAGGCCCCCACTTTCTCGACGAAGCGTGCATCAGCGGCGACGCTGATGCTGGCGCTGGTTTTCCTGGTCCTCCCCGCCATGGTGGCGCGCGCCGAGGTCCGCATCCAGGAGGTCAAGTCCGACAAGGGCATCACCGCCTGGTTGGTCGAGGACTATTCGGTGCCGATCATCGCGATAAAATTCCTGTTCGATGGCGGCAGCACGCAGGACCCTGTCGGCAAGGAAGGCCTCGCCAACCTGATGACCGGGCTTTTCGACGAAGGCGCCGGCGATCTCGACAGCGACGCCTTTCAGATCAAGCTCGACGAGGCCGGCGCCGAAATGGGCTTCAACGAAGGCAATGACGCCGTCGGCGGCGGCATGCGCATGCTGGCCGATCGCCAGGACGATGCGTTCGAACTGCTCAAGCTTGCGGTCGAGAAGCCGCGCTTCGACCAGGCGCCGCTCGACCGCATTCGCTCGCAGATCGTCAACGGCATCGTTGCCAATGCGCGTGATCCCGAAACCCAGGCAGCCCGCAAATGGGCCGAGGCGATCTACGGCACGCATCCTTATGCGCGGCCCGACATGGGCACCGAGGCATCGCTGGCCACGATCACCGCCGATGACCTGCGCGCCTTCCACAAGGCCAATTTCGCCCGCGAGAACATCCATGTCGCCGTCGTCGGCACGATCGATGCCGAAACGCTGAAGAAACGGCTCGACCAGGTGTTCGGCGCGTTGCCGGACAAAGCCGAATTGCGGCCGGTCGAACGCGTCGAGCCCAGGCTCGGCCAGACCATGCATATCGAGTATCCGCTGCCGCAGACCTCGCTGCAGCTGGTCTATCCCGGCGTGCCGCGCGAAGCACCCGATTTCCTCGCGGCAGCGCTGATGGAGCACATTATGGGCGGCGGCACATTCTCGTCGCGGCTGTTCGACGAGGTGCGCGAAAAGCGCGGGCTGGCCTACAGCGTCAGCTCCGCGCTGATCAACCAGGAGCATTCGTCGTCGCTGATCATCGGCACGGCGACACGGTCGGACCGGGCAGCCGAGACGCTCGGCGTCATCCGCGAGGTGATCCGCAAGATGGCGGAGGAGGGCCCCACCGAGGCCGAACTCGACGCGGCCAAGAAATACATGCTCGGCGCCTATGCCATCAACAATCTCGATTCCTCGGGCGCAATCGCCGGCACGCTTGTCGACCTGCAGACCGACAAGCTCGGCATCGACTACATGCAGCGGCGCATCGAGCTGATCAACGCCGTCAAGCTCGACGACGTCAAGGCGGCGGCACGCAAGCTGTTGTCGGTCGAACCGGCGATCATGATCCTCGGTCCGAAATTCGGAGAGAGCAAGGGATGAGCGCCACCTTCGCACTGGCGCTCGGCGGCGGTGGGGCGCGTGGCCTCGCTCATATCCATGTCATCGAGGCGCTCGACGAGCTCGGCATCAGGCCGGTGGCGATCGCTGGTTCCTCCATAGGTGCTGTGATGGGCGCCGGCATGGCCGCCGGCCTGACCGGCAAGGAAATCCACGAGCACTCCCGCGCCGTGCTCGGCCGGCCGGCGGAGGTTGCAAGCCGCATGTGGCGGGCCCGGCCGGGCACGCTGTCGGAGATGGTCGAGACCGGTATCCGGGTCACCCAGTTCAATGTCGAGCGCATCCTCAAATCGTTCCTGCCCGAGGGCGTGCCGGATACCTTCGAGGAGCTGAAGCTGCCCTTGAAGGTGACGGCAACCGACTATTACGGCCATTGCCTGAAGGTGTTCGAGGAGGGCGAGTTGTTTTCGGCGCTCGCCGCATCGGCGGCGATCCCGGCGGTGTTCAAGCCGGTGACGCGCGGCAACATCCTCTATATCGACGGCGGCATCTACAATCCGGTGCCGTTCGACCTGCTCGAGGGCCTGGCCGACCATGTCATTGCCATCGACGTCGTCGGCGCGCCGTTCGAGAACGGACGCAAGCCGCCCAATTCGATCGACCTGATGTTTGGCGCCAGCCAGTTGATGATGCAGTCGATCATCGCCAACAAGCTCGGCCAGAACCCGCCCGACATCTTCCTGAGGCCGCCGGTGTCGCGCTTCAAGGCGCTCGACTTCCTCAAGATCGACCAGGTCATGGCCGAGACGGCGGCGATCAAGGACGAGCTCAAGCACGCCCTTGACGAGATCCTGCGCTAGGCCCGGCGGGCGGCTTTCTCCAGCTATTGCAGCGTCGAAGCCTTGCCGGTGGAGAAGGGGGACTGTGCCGCCGGCGGCAGCGCCGGCACCGGCTCGTCCTGGTGTTGCGGTTCGCGCGCGATCGCGTTGACGACGCGGAAGCAGACGAACATCGAGACGACACCGAACACCACAGCGCCCAGGCCCCAGCCGGCGATGACGCCGATGGCGCCCCAGTAATGCGCGCCGATCCAGACGAAGGGGATGACGCCGAGCGTCGAGCGGCCCCAGTTGAATACGGTCGAATAGGTCGGATAGCCCAGATTGTTGAAGGCAGCGCTCGACACGAAGATCGCGCCGTTGAACAGGAAGCTGCCGGCGGCGAAATGGCAGAAGAACACGATCAGTTCGCGGGCGATGCCGTCGGCGCCGAAGGCGCTGGCGATCGGGTTGGCGAAGATCGCCAGCAGCCCCCACACAGCCAGCACATAGACGATGGTGAACAGCAGGCTGTCGCGCATCGTCGTGGTCAGGCGCTCGAACTTGCGGGCGCCGTAGTTCTGCCCGAGGATCGGCCCGACGGCACCCGACAGCGCGAAGATGACGCCGAAGGCGACCGGCACCAGACGGCCGATGATCGCCCAGCCGGCCACTGCCTGGTCGCCGAAGGCAGCCATTTCGATGGTGACATAGGCGTTGCCGACAGGGGTCGCGACCTGGGTCAGCATGGCCGGCACGCCGATGGCGAAGAAGGGCCTGACGGCCTCGCGCAAGCCGCTCAGATCCGGGAGCTTGATCAGCCGATGCACGACATGGGCGCCGTGCAGGCCGATGGCCAGCATGACGAAACGTGTCAGCACCGTCGAGATGGCGGCGCCGTCGAGGCCGAGGTCGAAGCCGAAGATCAGGATCGGGTCGAGAATGGCCGCGGCGATGCCGCTGCCGAGCGTCACATACATTGCCCGTCGCGCATCGCCGACGCCGCGCAATATGCCTGTCGTGCACATGCCGAGCGCCATGACAGGGAAGGACGGCAGCACGATCTGCAGGAACCGGGTCGACAGGTCGAGCGTCGCACCGGTGGCGCCGAGCAGGGCGAGCAGGGGCCGCAGGAACGGCAAGGCAGCGAGCGTCATCACAAGCGTGGCGACGCCCATGAACACCATCGAGGCGCCGCCCATGGAGCGGGCCTCCTCGCGCTGGCCGCGGCCGAGGCAGCGCGCCACCAGCGCGCCGCAGGCGATGGTGAAGCCGATCGAGATCGACAGCGTGAAGAACAAAAGCGTCGAGGCAAAGCCGATGGCCGCCGCCAGCTCCTCGATGCCGAGCAGGGAAATGTAGAACAGGTTGAGCGCGTCGACGATGAAGATGGCGATCAGCCCGACCGAGCCGGTGCCGGTCATGACCACGACATGGCGCATGGTCGAACCGGTGGTGAATTTTGCCGGTGCCGCCGCCGGAGCCTGTGTGGACATGCGATTTCCCTGGAAATTTCGGCGGCGAAGCACCGCATCAGGGTGGTTTGACCATGCACCCGCCCATTGCACAAGCGGGTTGGGGACAATAGATGGGGTGGTACGGGCCGCGTCCAACGGGCGGCAAGCAATCGGAACATGCCAAATGAACGATACCAACGACGCCGCGAAACTGGCCGACCGGGTGGCGAGCCTCGTCGAGGCGGCAAAGAAGGCCGGCGCTGACGCCGCCGACGCGGTTGCGGTACGCGGCCGCTCGACAAGCGTTTCGGTGCGCCTCGGCAAGGTCGAGGCGACAGAGGCCTCGGAGAGCGAGGACATGTCGCTCAGAGTGTTCGTCGGCCAGCGTGTCGCCAGCGTTTCGGCGACCGCCGCCTCCGACCCCAGGGTTCTGGCCGAGCGCGCCGTGGCGATGGCCAGGGTATCGCCGGAGGATCCCTATCAGGGCCTGGCCGATGCCGCCTTGCTGGCGCAAACGCCGCGCGACCTCGACCTGTTCGACGACACCATCGTCTCGGCCGAACGCCTGAAGGAAGACGCGCTCGCCGCCGAAGAGGCAGCGCTCGCCGTCAAGGGCGTGACCAACTCGTCCGGCGCCGGTGCTGCCGCCGGTCTTGGCGGGCTGGTGCTCGCCACCTCGCACGGCTTCGTCGGCCATTATGTCGGCTCACGCTTCTCGCGCTCGGCCAGCGTCATTGCCGGCGAGGGCACGGCGATGGAGCGCGACTATGATTATTCCTCGCGCATCCACTTTGCCGATCTCGATGCATCAGTCGATATCGGCCGCAGTGCCGGCGAACGCGCGGTCAAGCGGCTCAACGCCCGCAAGGCGGCGACCGGACCCGTCGACGTCGTCTTCGATCCGCGCGTCGCGCGCGGCATCGCCGGCCATCTCGCCGGCGCCATCAACGGCGCCTCTGTCGCCCGCAAGACCAGTTTCTTGCGCGACATGATGGGCAAGCAGGTGGCTTCCGCCGCCATCACCGCCATCGACGAGCCGTTGAAGCGGCGCGGCCAGGCGTCGCGTCCGTTCGACGGCGAGGGCATCGAAGGTGCGACGCTCAAGATGGTCGACAAGGGCGTGCTCAACCACTGGTTCCTGTCGACATCGGCGGCGCGCGAACTCGGCCTCGTCACCAATGGCCGTGGCGCGCGCGGCGGCTCGTCGGTGTCGCCATCCTCGACCAATTTCAGCATCGAGCCGGGCGAGCGCTCGCCCGAGGACATCATCCGCTCGCTCAAGCGTGGCTTCTATGTCACCGAGGTGTTCGGCCAGGGCGTCGACATGGTGACGGGCGAATACAGCCGCGGCGCTTCCGGCTTCTGGATCGAGAATGGCGAGATCACCTGGGCAGTGTCGGAGGTGACGATCGCCTCCAACCTCAAGGACATGTTCCTGCGCATGGTGCCGGCAAGCGACCTCGACCGCAATTTCGGCACTGCCGCGCCGACGCTTCTGATCGAAGGCATGACCCTTGCAGGCGACTGACAACATCGACAATTCCGACCTGAAGGCCGAACTCGACCTGCTGCGTGCTGCTGCCACCGAGGCCGGGCGGATCGCCATGGGCTTTTTCCGGCAGAGCCCGGAAGTCTGGTTCAAGGGCGGCAATTCGCCGGTCAGCGAGGCCGATTACGCCGCCGACCACTATCTGCGCGAAACCCTGACCGCGGCACGGCCCGGCTATGGCTGGCTGTCGGAGGAAACCGCCGACAATCCCGACCGGCTCGGCGCGCGCCGCACCTTCGTCGTCGACCCGATCGACGGCACGCGCGGCTTCGTCGAGGGGCGCACGGCATGGTGCGTCAGCGTTGCCGTCGTCGAGGCCGGCCGCTCGCTCGCCGGCGTGCTCGAATGCCCGGCGCGGCAAGAGACCTTTTGGGCGGTCAAGGGCGGTGGCGCCTTTCTCAACGGCCAGCCCCTGAAGGTGCGCGAACCGGGCGAACGCATGCGTATTGCCGGTCCCAAGCCGATGATCGACAAGATGCCTGTGGACTGGCAGGGCAGGCTCGATCGCGAGACCTACATTCCTTCGCTGGCCTATCGCGTGGCGATGATCGCCAACGGGGTGCTCGATGCGACTTTCGTCAAGCCCAATGCCCATGATTGGGACATCGCCGCTGCCGAGCTGATCCTGACCGAGGCGGGTGGCAAGCTGCTCGACCGGCATGGCAGCCGGCTCGCCTTTGCCGGCAGTGACATCGTTCACGGCGCGCTGATGGCCGGCAGCGGCACGCTGCTCGATGTCATGGCCGGGGTGCTTGCCAGCCACGACGGTTGATGATTTTACCGACTGTTCCAAAACGGCGCGCTTTGGTCTAGATCAGGCGAGCCCTGAGATGATGAATCAAGGAAACAGATGTCCGAAGAAAACGGAAAAAAGCAGCTCCTGCATCTGGTGTTCGGCGGCGAGTTGACCAAGCTCGGCGGAACCGAGTTCCGCGACCTCGATGCGCTCGACATGGTTGGCATCTATCCCGACTACAAGTCGGCCGAGCTGGCCTGGAAGGCAAAGGCGCAGGCAAGCGTCGACAACGCCCACATGCGCTACTTCGTCGTCCACCTGCATCGGCTGCTGGAGCCCGACACGAAGGCTGCCGGTCAGAACTGATGGAGCAACCCCGCATGGCGTCGCCGGCCGTGAGGCCCGCGGCGAAGAAGAAGCGCGTCAAGCAGCCGGCGTCGAAGACGTTCTGGCGCCGCATCCGCGAGCCGCTTGCCAAGTCGCGCTTTGCCAAGGGTGCGGTGGCGAGCCTGTTTGCCGGGGCGATGCGCTTCATCAAGCTGACCAACCCGATGGTCAAGGGCTCCTATGCGCTGGCCGGCGGCAGCCATGCCGACAGCGAGCCGCTGATCGTCGGCCTGTGGCACGGCCAGCATCTATTGGCGCCGGCGCTCTATCCGAGCCAACGCGGCCTGGTGGCGATGGTGTCGCGCAGCGCCGATGCCGAGCTCAATGCGCTTGTCATCAACAAGTTCGGCATCGAGGCCGTGCGCGGCTCGGGCGGCCGCGAAACCAGGCGCAAGCACGAAAAAGGTGGCGCCGTGGCGCTGATCGCCCTGAAAAAGGCGCTCGATGCCGGCAAGAACGTCTGCATGATCGCTGACATTCCGCATGGCACGCCGCGCGACGCCGGCATGGGCATCATCCTCCTGGCCCGGCTGTCCGGGCGCCCGATCGCACCCGCAGCGATTGCCACCAGCCGCCGCAAGGTGCTGGAAGGCAGCTGGGACAAGACCACGATCAATTTGCCGTTCGGTCGCTGCGCCATCTTCGTCGCGCCGCTGATCGAGGTTCCGGCCGACGCCGACGATGCCGAGATGGAGCGCAAGCGCCAGGAACTGACCGCCGCGATCGACCATGCCACCGAGCAGGCCTACCGCCTGGTCGATGGTGGCAAAGGGAGCGGTGGCAAATGAGCGAACGCTGGGCTCGCGCCTTCCTCAGAGCCTATCGTTACGCAGGTGCCGCTGCCTATCCGATGGTCGGCACCTATGTCGCCTGGCGCGCCTCCAAGGGCAAGGAAGACCGCAACCGCCGGCGCGAGCGCTATGGCGTGCCGAGCCGGGAGCGGCCTGACGGGCCGCTGATCTGGTTCCATGCCGCGAGTGTCGGCGAGACGATCGCGGTCGTGCCGTTGATCGAATCCATCCTGGGCTATGGCATCAACATCGTGCTCACCACCGGCACGGTCACCTCGGCGCAGGTCGCCGAGGAACGGCTGGGCGGCCGCATCATCCATCAATATGTGCCGCTTGACCTCAAGCCGGCGGTCAGCCGCTTCCTCGATCACTGGCACCCGGATCTGGCAATCATTGCCGAATCCGAAATCTGGCCGATGACCATCCTCGAACTCGGCGCCCGCCGCGTGCCGCAGATCCTGGTCAATGGCCGCCTGTCCGACCGCTCGTTCAAGTCGTGGAAGAAGCGCGCCTACATCGCCGAGGCGCTGTTCGAAAACATGGCCCATGTGGTGGCGCAGTCGGAGGTCGACGGCGAGCGTTTCCGCGCGCTCGGCGCACGCCCGGTCACCGTCTCGGGCAACCTCAAGGTCGATACCGCGCCGCCGCCGGCCGACGAATCCGCGCTCTACGCCATCCAGCGCCAGATCGGCCGCCGCCCGACCTGGGCTGCGGTGTCGACCCATGACGGCGAAGAGGTGATGGCTGCCGAAGTGCACGCCATGCTGCGCAGCCGCCATCGCAGCCTGTTGACCATCATCGTGCCGCGCCATCCCGACCGCGCCGCGGCCCTGGTGACGGAACTGACCGCCCTGGGCCTGAACGTCGCTCGCCGCAGCAGCGGCGACCGCATCACCCCTGACACCGACATCCTGCTCGGCGACACCATCGGTGAGATGGGACTTTACCTGCGCCTGACCGAGATCGCCTTTGTCGGCCGGTCGATGACCGCACAAGGCGGGCAGAACCCGCTCGAGCCGGCGATGCTAGACACTGCCGTTCTTGCCGGGCGCAACGTGCAGAACTTCCGCGACACCTACCAGCGCCTGATCGACAAGGGCGGGGCCAAGATCGTGCGCGACCGCGACATGCTCGCCGGTGCCGTCAACTTCCTGCTCGGCAACGAGATCGCCCGCCACGACATGATGTTGGCCGGGGCGGCCACCGTCGAGGAAATGCGCGGTGCGCTCGCCCGCACGCTGAAGGCGCTCGAACCCTTCATCCACCCGCTGATCGTGCAGTCGCGCCTCAAGGGCGCGGGCGGGAGGTAGCTCTGGCCAGCGAAGCGCCTCCTTTCTGGTGGGAAAAGCCGGACTGGCGCGCTTACGCGCTCTATCCGGTGTCGGCGCTGTACGCCCTGGTGGCGGGTCGGCGCATGAAGGCGGCGAAGCGCGAAAAGATCGACGCACCGGTGCTGTGCGTCGGCAATTTCACCGTCGGCGGCACCGGCAAGACGCCTGTTGCCATAGCACTTGCCAGGCAGGCCAAACGCATGCAGCTGGTGCCCGGTTTCCTGTCGCGTGGCCATGGCGGCAGTTTTTCCGAACCGCACATCGTCGATCCCCATCATGACAGCGCCAAGCATGTCGGCGACGAGCCGCTGCTTCTGGCCGAACATGCGCTGGTCGCGGTGTCGGCCAACCGGGCCGCCGGCGCGCGCATGCTGATCGAGCGCGGCTGCAATTTCCTGATCATGGATGACGGCTTCCAGAGCGCGCGCATCCACATCGACTATGCGCTGATCGTCGTCGACGCCCGTTATGGCCTCGGTAATGGCCACGTCATCCCCGGCGGGCCGATGCGGGCGCGGCTGATCGACCAGCTCCGCTTCGCCGACGCCGTGCTCAAGATGGGCGAGGGCGAGCGCGCCGATGCTGTGGTGCGCCGGGCGGCGCGTGCCGGCAAGCCGGTCTTTTCAGCTGTGGCGCGCCCACGCGGCAAGAGGGCATTTGCCGGCCGTCGTTTCCTGGCTTTTGCCGGCATCGGCCATCCGGAAAAGTTCTTCGCCACGCTGGCCAAGGCAGGGGCGACGGTGGTGCTGGCGCATCCCTTCGCCGACCATCATTTCTATCTGCCCGACGAACTCGAGGATCTTGTCACTGCCGCGCGCGTCGGCGAGCTCGAGCTAGTCACCACGTCCAAGGATGCCGCCAGGTTGCGCCATGGCGCGGCGTCGCCGGAATTTCTCGAGAACCTGAATGTGCTGGAGATCGACGCCGTCTTCGACGTCGAGAACGCGCCCGAGCGCATCATCGGCGAGACGCTGGAAGCGTGGCGGCGCCGGAAAATATCAGGCTGACGGGCGTTACGTGCGCTTGCGCAGGTCCGGGTTCATGTCGATTTCACGCGACAGCGACACCGCGGCATCGCGGTAAGGTTCCTGGCGCGCGACGCTCCAGTATTTGAGCTCGTCCAGCGGGATGGATTCCCCCGTCACCGCGCAGCGCACGAAGGAACCGGGGCTCGTCACCTGGAAATCGCCGTCGAGATAGCGGATGCGGGCTTCGCGTGCGCCGGGGCCTTCGAAACGGTTCATCATGGGCTTTCGCTCAATCTCCCTGTGCCGGCTGCCGGTCGCCGGCGGCATCGCCTGCCGAAATCTACAGTTTCTTGACCCGGTAAAGAAGGGGGGCCGTCAAGGCAGTCGCCCGTCAAGAACGGCGGCCCGTGCCTTGCCCGGCTTTTACGGTCACAGAACGTCCTGGGTCAAGCTACCTGTCCTCGGCGAGGAAACGTTCGACCGTCTCCAGCGTCAGCCCGGCATGGTGGCCGATGCGCCGCGCCAACTCGGCCGCAGCATGTCGCGGCCGTCCCGCAGGGCGATCGAGCCAGTAGGACACAGGGTTCAGCGCGCGGTGTTCGTCGACCATGACGAGATGGCCCGCCTTGAGCTGGTTTTCGGTCAGCGGCGGCCGCGCCAAAGCGATGCCGAGGCCGTGGCTCGCCGCCGACAGCACCAGATTGTAGTCCTCGAAGCGCCGGTCCTGCGGTCGCGGACGATAGTCGAGGCCGTGCGTGCTGAACCAGGACCGCCAGCTCGACGCGTCGGAATCGTGGATCAGCGGAAAGTCCAGCAGCCTTGCGGCGTCGCCCTTGCCGATGCGGGCCGCAAGCGCGGGTGCTGCGATGGGAAAGCAGTGCTCCTCGAACAATTGCGTCGAGATCCGCCCCGGGATCTTGCCGCGGCCGCAGCGGATGGAGAGATCGATGCCTTCGTCGGCGAGGTCGGCCTGGCGGATGTCGACGTCGAGCACGACGCGCAGCTTCGGCTCGCCCGCTTCGAGCGCGGACAGGCGCGGCATCAGCCACAGCCCGGCAATCGACGGGATCGAGGTCAGCCGCACGACAGCGGCGCCGCGCGGCTCGACCCAGCGGTCGGTGGTGTCTGATATCAGCGAGAACGCCTCATTGGCGCGCAGATGCAGGCGCTGGCCTTCGAGCGTCAGCGTCACGCCGCGCGCCCCGCGCTCGAACAGGCGGAGGCCGAGCCAGTCCTCCAGCTTGGCAACCTGCCGGCTGATCGCGCCATGGGTCATGTTGAGCTTTTCGGCCGCCGCCGAGAAGCTGCCGCTGCGCGCCGCCGCCTGGAAGGCGCGCAAGGTTTCGAGCGGGAGCATCTGTTCTGAGCTGTGATCCATGCTCACAGCTGAGCCTCGATTTATTCGTTTGTCAATCAGCTCGGTGTCGGCGACATCTTGGCGTGTAGACCCAGACTGACGAGGCCCAGCCATGACCGCCCAGACCACCATCCAGACCGGCAATCCGACACAGCGGGCTTCCGCCGTCACCGTGCTTGCGGTGATCGTGACGATCGTCGGCTGGGCCTCGTCCTTTCCGGCCATCCGCGCCGGGCTTGATGCCATCGATCCGATCGAACTCGGCGCGTTGCGCTTCGCCATCGCGGCCGTGCCGTCGGCGATCTACCTGATGATCCTGCGCCCGGCCTTGCCGGCGCTGAACGAGCTTTGGCGTTTTGCCTTTGGCGGCGCGGTCTTCATCGCGCTCTACACGGTGCTGCTCAACTATGGCGAGACGACGGTTTCGGCGGGGGCGGCGAGCTTCATCATCAACGTCAATCCGATCATCACCGCCGTGCTGGCGATGATCCTGCTCGGCGAGCGTTTTCCGGTGCTTGCCTGGATCGGCACCTTCCTGTCCTTTGCCGGCATCGGCATCATCGCGCTCGGCGAAGGGCAGGGGCTGACCTTCAACACCGGCGCCTTGCTGATCCTCGGCTCGGCCTTCTGCACCTCGCTCAGCAGCATCGTCCAGAAGCGCCTGTATATCAGCCACCGGCCGCTGACGGTCTCGGCCTGGAACATGATCCTCGGCGCGCTGTTCCTGGCGCCGGCGCTGCCCAACGGCCTTGCCCAGATGTCGGTCGCCGCATCGGAACCCTTCTGGTCGGTCATCTATCTCGGCATCGTGCCCAGCCTGATCGCCTATGGCAGCTGGTCGGTGGCGCTGTCGCGCCTGCCGGCGTCGCGTGCCTCCAACTTCATGTATTGCGTGCCGCCGGTGGCGGTGGCGATCGGCTATTTCTGGCTCGGCGAGACCCCCGGCCTGTTCGGCGTCCTGGGCGGCGCGCTGGCGCTGGCCGGCGTCGTGCTGGTCAATCTCAAGCGCTGAGGCGGGCGGGCTGCAGCGACTGCCGTCATGGCGCCAGGTGGCAGCACCTGGCGCCATCAATCTGTGAAATGGTCTTCCCCAGGAGTTACGCAAAAACAAGGAGATGGCGAGTTTCCTTGATTCAGGCACAAGTGCTGCGCTCCGGCGCAATTCCAGCAAGGCTGTGCAGCGCTTTTCCGTCCGCGATTGCATAGAAACAAGGAGATAGAGCGGTTTCGCGATTCAGGATGAAAAGCGCGCAACGCCCTAGCGGCGGCCGAACAGCTTCTCGATGTCGGCGAGCTTGAGCTCGATATAGGTCGGGCGGCCGTGGTTGCAGGTGCCCGATCCCGGCGTCGCCTCCATCTGGCGCAGCAGCGCGTTCATTTCCTCAGGCCTGAGACGGCGCCCCGAGCGCACCGAGCCGTGGCAGGCCATGGTGGCGGCGATCGCATGCAGCCGCTCCTTCAGCGTGTCGGCGGTGTCGCTGTCGGCGATCTCGTCGGCAAGGTCGCGCACCAGCTGCGTGACGTCGGTTTCGCCAAGCATGGCAGGGGTTTCGCGCACCGCCACGGCACCAGGGCCGAAACGTTCGACGCCGAGGCCGAAGCGGGCCAGGGTTTCCGAATGCAGCGCCAGCCGTTCGGCGTCTTCTTCGGGCAAATCGACGATTTCGGGCAGCAGCAGCATCTGCGAGGGGATCGGCCGCGCATGCAGCGCGTTCTTCAGCGCCTCATAGACAAGCCGCTCATGGGCGGCGTGCTGGTCGACGATGACGAGCGAGTCGCTGGTCTGGGCAACGATGTAGTTTTCATGCACCTGCGCCCGGGCAGCCCCCAGTTCGGTGCGCAGCAGCGCTTCGACGACCTCAGCCTGGCCGGCGCGGGCATCGGCACTATCAAGCGGCCCGGCGTCGAAGCTCGTCTGTGCCGGCTCGGCAAAGCCCGCATCGAGCGGCCGGAACGGCGAGCGCTGCGGTTCGTAATTGGCCGAGGTGGCGGCACGGAAGTCCGGGTTGTAGGCGCGATGGCCGTTGGCCGGGCCGGGGTGGCCGTAGCTTGTCGGTCCCGGCCGAAACGCCCCCATCATCGCCTGCGTGCCTGTTGTCGCCGGCCGGATACCGGCATTGGCCAGCGCCTGGCGGATGGCGCCGACGATCAGGCCACGCACCAGGCCGGGATCGCGGAAGCGCACGTCGGCCTTGGCCGGATGCACGTTGACGTCGACGATGGCCGGGTCGAGCGTCAGGAACAGCACCGTCACCGCATGGCGGTCGCGCGGCAGAACGTCGGCATAAGCGCCGCGGATCGCCGAGGCGATCAGCTTGTCGCGCACCGGCCGGCCGTTGACATAGGCATATTGCTGCAGCGCATTGCCCCTGGTGTAGGACGGGATCGAGACATGGCCTTCGAGCCGCACGCTCTCGCGCGCGGCGTCGATGGCGATCGAATTGTCGGGGAAGTCATTGCCCATCACCTGGGCGATGCGGGTTAGCCTGCCTTCGACCTCGTCCGAGGTCGCCGACAATTCCAGCGTCGAGCGGTCGGTGCCCGACAGGGTGAAACGCACGGCCGGGAAAGCGATGGCGATGCGCTTGACGGTGTCGGCGATGGCGGTCGCCTCGGCGCGCTCGGTCTTCATGAATTTGAGCCGGGCAGGCGTGGCGTAAAACAGATCGCGCACCTCGACGGTGGTGCCGCGGTTGCTCGGCGCCGGGCGCACGCCCGACACCCGGCCGCCCTCGACAGTGATCTCGGCGCCGCTGTCGGCTGATCTGGTGCGCGAGCGGATGGCAAGCTTCGACACCGAGCCGATCGACGGCAAGGCCTCGCCGCGGAAGCCGAGCGAGCGGATGTCGAGGATGTCGTCACCGAGCTTGGAGGTGCAGTGGCGCGAGATCGCCAGCGCCAGCTCGTCCTCGGGCATGCCCGAACCGTCGTCGACGACGCGGATCAGATTGAGCCCGCCGCCAGCGGTGGCCACCTCGATGCGGCCGGCACCGGCGTCGAGCGCGTTCTCGACAAGCTCCTTGACGACGCTGGCCGGCCGCTCCACGACCTCGCCGGCGGCGATCTGGTTGATCATCGTTTCGGAAAGCTGGCGAATGGGCATGGCGGGACTATAGCGGGATTCGGTTGGGCGGCGACAGGGAGATTGCGCGGGGCAAGGGCATCCACAGCGGATTGGTGACACCGGCATTTTACAGGGGAGGCAGCGCTGCCCATCATTCCCTGCCGGGACCTTCTCCCCGTGAACGGGGAGACGCAGGCTGGCCGCAGCCTTGTCGCTCTTCCTTCTCCCCGTTGACGGAAGAAGGTGCCCGAGGGGCGGATGAGGGGCGGCGCAACGATGCAGACTGGGGACACAGCCGCTGTCCGCCTCACGCCTGCGCCGCCAGCCAGTCGCGCACCTTTTCAGCGCTTTCGCTCAGCACGCGATTCCTGGGCCAGGCGACATGGAACCCCTTGTTTGTCGTCATGACGTGGTCGGACAGCCGGACCAAAAGCCCCGCCGCGATCAGCCTGTCGGTGAGGTGACGCCAGCCGAGCGCGATGCCCTGGCCTTCCATCACAGCCTGGATGACCAGCACATAGTCGTTGATGACCAGCCCGCGCTTGGCAACCGCACCGTTCAGGCCGGCCGACTGGAACCATTCGTTCCAGGTTGCAGCAGGGCGATAGGGCTCTTCGAGGTGGATCAGATGGTGCAGGGTCATCTCGGCCGGTGTCCTTGGCGTGCCGGCGCGCGCGAGATAGGCCGGCCCGGCGACCGGATAGACCTCTTCGTCGGCGATCTGCAAGAGCTCGTAGTCGGGCCAGTCGGCGGCGTCGCCGCCGCGAATGCCGAGCGGAATGCCCTCGGCGACGAGGTCGAGGTCGCGGTCGGCGGTCTGGATGCGCAGGTCGATGCCGGGCAGGTCGTCGCGGAATTTCTGCAGCCGCGGCATCATCCAGAACGAGGCAAAGGCTGTTGAGGCCGACAGCGTCACATGCATGCCGCCGGCCCGTGCCCTGAGCTCTTCCGCCGACTTGCGGATATGCGACAGGCCGAGCGTGACGTCGGCATGAAAACGCTCGCCGGCCTCGGTCAAAAGCACCTGGCGGTGGCGGCGCTGGAACAGCTTGGCACTGAGCTGATCCTCCAGTCCGCGGATGGCGTAGGACACCGCGGCCTGGGTCATGCCGAGCTCGCGCCCGGCGGCGGTGAAGCTCGCCAGCCGCCCGGCGGCTTCGAAGACGATCAGGCTACCGGCCGAGGGCAACAGATGGCGCAGGCTTTGCATAATCCAAGCTTATGCAAGTGATGAGGATTTTCAAGCGTCACAGCATCGGATCCAAAGGCTAGCTTCATGCTGGAACGATTTGGAGCCTGACATGAGCGTCGCCACCGCCGAAGCCCCGAGCGAGCCTGCCAAGCGCCGCGAGCGCGGCGGCCGCAACGCCCGACGCGAGCAGCGCTCGCATGGCCCCGAGGCACATGGCCGGCCCTATATCGTCAGGAACATCCCGACCTACGACATCCTGTCGGAAGAAAACCTGGTCCGCATCGAACAGACTGCCGACAGGATCCTCGCCGAGATCGGCATCGAGTTCCGCGACGATCCTGTGTCGCTGGATCACTGGAGACGGGCAGGGGCCAAGGTCGAGGGCGTGCTGGTCAAGTTCGAGCCCGGCCTGCTGCGCGAGGTGCTGAAGACCGCGCCGGCAAGCTTTACCCAGCACGCGCGCAACCCAGAACGTTCGGTCGAGATCGGCGGCAAAAGCGTGGTGTTTTCGCCGGCCTATGGCTCGCCCTTCGTCATGGATCTCGACAAGGGCCGTCGCTACGGCACCATCGAGGATTTCCGCAATTTCGTGAAGCTGGCGCAGTCCTCGCCCTGGCTGCACCATTCCGGCGGCACCATCTGCGAGCCGGTCGACGTGCCGGTGAACAAGCGCCATCTCGACATGGTCTACAGCCACATCCGCTATTCCGACCGCGCCTTCATGGGCTCGGTGACCTCGGAAAGCCGTGCCGAAGATTCCATCGACATGGCGCGCATCGTCTTCGGCGAGGACTTCGCCGACCGGAACTGCGTCATCCTGGGCAATGTCAACGTCAACTCGCCGCTGGTCTGGGACGCCACCATGACCACGGCTTTGCGCGCCTATGCCCGCGCCAACCAGGCGGCTGTCATCGTGCCCTTCATCCTCGGTGGCGCCATGGGGCCGGTGACCAATGCCGGCGCGATTGCCCAGTCGCTGGCCGAGACCATGGCCGGCTGTGCCCTGACCCAGCTCGAACGGCCCGGCGCGCCCGTCATCTTCGGCAATTTCCTGTCGTCCATGTCGCTGCGCTCGGGCTCGCCGACCTTCGGCACGCCGGAGCCGGCGATCGGCTCGATGGTCATCGGACAACTGGCCCGGCGGCTCAACCTGCCGCTGCGCTGCTCCGGCAATTTCACCACCTCCAAGCTGCCCGACGCCCACGCCATGAACGAAGGCACCATGTCGATGCTGGCGGCGGTGCATTGCGGCGCCAACTTCATCCTGCATTCGGCCGGTTTCCTCGACGGGCTGCTGTCGATGTCCTACGAGAAATTCGTCATGGACGCCGATTTCTGCGGCGCGCTGCACACCTATCTCGACGGCGTGAAGATCGACGACAACCAGCTGGCGCTCGACGCCTTCCGCGAGGTCGGCCCCGGCAACCATTTCTTCGGCTGCGCCCACACCATGGCCAATTACGAGACGGCATTCTGGGATTCGGCCATCGCCGACAACGAGCCTTACGAGAAATGGGAGGCGGCAGGCTCGGCCGACGCGGCTGTCCGCGCCAACCGGCGCTGGAAGACGATGCTCGCCGAATATGAGGCGCCGCCTCTCGATGAAGCCATCGACGAGGCACTCAAAGACTTCATGACGCGCAGGAAGGCGTCGATGGAAGATGCCTGGTATTGATGCTCTATCGATCAGCCAACATGCGCTCCAATGCCAATTCCTCCTCGTGCTCGACTACCAGAGCAAAGGTGTTGGTCGGCCGGAGCGGCATCGGGTCGAAGACCAGTTGCTCGGGCCTTGCGGTCAGCCGGATGCGATTTGAGCCGGCGGCCTGTTCGACAAACGTATCAAAATGCGTGAAGTTGGCCGTGGCGATCTCCAGGACGGGTTCCTGGCTCGCTTCCAGTGTCCGCTTGAAGTCGACGATGCTGCCGGTGCTGGCGAAATACTCGGACAGTCGACGAAACAGCTTGGGCATCATCACATGAGTGTCGGTCAGGTCTGTGATCGTGGCGATCTCGAAGCCTTCGTTAGTGACGTCATTGCCATAGAGGCCGCGTCTGTCGGCACGTGCGCTTGTGACTGCCGCAGTCAGCTCGTCGCGCAGATCGCTGAACAGTCCCCAGTAATAGGTCGCATAGGCCAGGCCTTCGAGCAGGACCCGATGGTTGTAACTGCCGCGGAGATAGGGCGCTTCCAGTCGAAACGACGTGCCATCCGCTGCCGGAGGGTCGCCGAGATAGACAAATGCGACCGGCCGTCCGTTCTTCTCGACCGATCTCGACAGGATGAAGCCACGCGTCCCGTCACTGGCGCTGGCCACCGTCGTTCGCGACGCGTTCCAGACGACATTGGTTATGCCAAGATACTGCAGCAACAGGTCGGTGGCTTGCGTCGCAAACGCCAAGGGCTGGTGAAGCGTACCGCCATTCGCGGGACTGAAATGGGTCTCGAGGGAATCGATGCCTTCAAAGCGAAGCTGGGTATGCCCGCGGGCATTCACCCGAGGTTCGGCGCCGTCGAGGTCAAAGAGCTTTGCAACGTCATCGGCAGCAAAGCGTATCGAATCTCCGTCGGGAGAATAGCCGACTACATGAAACGTTCCAGTGATGATCTGAAAAGGCACGGTAACACCCCGCCGTTAGATTGGAATGCTGAACACGCAATACATTACGCGCCATGATTGCGGGCGCGCAATGGAGTGGCTCATCGGAGGTAGCCTTGATATCGGCGAAATGTGGATGGCACTGATGTCAAACGACAGCACCCTCGCGGCCTTCGATCCCGTCGCCGCGCTGAAGCGCTACCACGCGGCAATCGACGTGCTCGACTTCGCCGCCGTCGAAGCCTGTTTCGCGCCTGACGCCTGTTATGTCTCCGATGGTGTCGGTGACGCCGTCGTCGGCCGCGACGCGATCATGGCGGCGTTTCGCGGCTATTTCGCCTGTTATGGCGACCAGGTCTCCAAGGACGAGCAGGTGGCGGCATTGTCGCCATGCTCCGCCTGGTCGCGCTGGCGGCTGGAGGCGACGCATGCCGTGTCAGGCGTCCGTCTTGTCAGGTCGGGCGAGGAGACGGTGACGTTCGACGCCGACGGCAGGATCATGCGCGTCGAGGTGAAGGATGACGCTGGCGCGCAAGGCAGCGGCCGATGATGCGTGTTATTGAGGGCCATCACGCCAACGCCGAGGCCGCCATGAAAGTCGCTTTTGCAACTGCCATCCTGCCCTTGCTGGTCACGCCTGCCATGGCCGGCACCGCCGTCGAGGCGATCAGGCCGTTCTACGACCATGTCGGGCTCGAACTCGACCCGGCCGAGCGCGGACGTTTCGTCGATCCGGCCAAGGCGGTGCTCGACGCCCGCGACCAGCTCGAGAAATCGGAGCAAGGCGATTGCCTCGATACCAACATGCCGCTCGACAGCACGGCCTATGACAAGGCGGAACTCGACAGGAGCCTGAAGATCATCGGCTCGGAAACAGGCGACACCGCGATCGTGGTCGCGGCGTTTACGGCGGCGGGCGAGCCGCATCGCATGCAGTGGAAGCTGAAGAAGGTCGACGGCGAATGGAAGGTCGCCGATCTGCTGTCGGTGACCAATGAATGGGCGCTCAGCCAGTATCAATGCCAGTGAGCGCCGCTATCCCTTCGATGCGTTCAGCCGCGGCCGCGATAGGGCGCAACACCCGTGTCGGGCAGCCACACGCCTTCCGGCGGCCTGCCGGTCTGCCAGAACACGTCGATCGGGATGCCGCCGCGCGGATACCAGTAGCCGGCGATGCGCAGCCACAAGGGTTTTGTCGCGGCAACGACGCGGCGGCCGATCATCACGGTGCAATCCTCGTGGAAGGCGCCGTGGTTGCGGAACGAGACCATGAACAGTTTCAGCGACTTGGATTCGACCAGCAGCCGGTCCGGGGCATAGTCGATGACGATGTGGGCGAAGTCGGGCTGGCCGGTGACAGGGCACAGCGAGGTGAACTCCGGGCAGGTGAAGCGCACGATGGCGGGCGGACCGCCGAGGCGGTCGTAAGGCACGGTTTCGAGCACGGCGGTCTCGGGCGAGGCCGGCGTCTGCACATGGGTGCCAAGCTGGGTGAGGCTGTCGGTGATGGTCATTGGGCGGCTCTTCTGGATGGGCCTGGCTCAATGCCCGAAAGGCGGCATGCGCCAGACTGCACGGGCCAGATTTTCACGTGGCGTGTATTAGCGCCAGACAATGCGGGAAGGCAATGACCAGCAACGATCCGCTTCTCCAGCCCTACCAGCTCCGGCATCTCACCCTCAAGAACCGCATCATGTCGACGAGCCATGAGCCGGCCTATTCCGAGGACGGCATGCCGAGGGAACGCTACCGGCTCTACCATGCCGAAAAGGCCAAAGGCGGCATGGCGCTGACCATGACGGCGGGCTCGGCCATCGTCTCGCGCGACAGCCCGGCCGCCTTCGGCAACCTGCACGCTTATGACGACGCCATCGTGCCCTGGATGGCCGAGCTGGCGGATGCCTGTCACGAACATGACTGCAAGGTGATGATCCAGCTCACCCATCTCGGCCGCCGCACCGCCTGGAACAAGGCCGACTGGCTGCCGGTGCTGAGTGCCTCGCCGGTGCGCGAGGCCGCCCACCGCACCTTCCCCAAGACCGCCGAGGACTGGGACCTCGACCGCATCGTCGGCGACTATGCCTCGGCTGCCCAGCGCATGCAGGCAGCCGGCCTCGACGGCATCGAGTTCGAGGCCTATGGCCATCTGCTTGACGGCTTCTGGTCGCCGGCGACGAACCATCGCGACGATGTCTATGGCGGCTCGCTCGACAACCGCCTGCGCTTCACCTGGCGGGTGATCGATGCGGTGCGCGCCGCCGTCGGCCCGGATTTCCTCGTCGGCATCCGCATGGTCGCCGACGAGGATTTTGACAAGGGCCTGTCCAAGGCGGAAGGCGTCGAGATCGCCCAGAGGCTGGCCTCGTCGGGAAAGTTCGATTTCCTCAACATCATCCGCGGCCATATCGACACCGATGCCGCGCTGACCGGCGTCATCCCGATCCACGGCATGGCGGCCTCGCCGCATCTCGATTTCGCCGGCGAGGTCAGGGCGGCAACGAAGTTTCCGGTTTTCCACGCCGCACGCATCGCCGACGTCGCCACCGCCCGCCATGCCATTGCATCAGGCAAGCTCGACATGGTCGGCATGACACGCGCCCACATTGCCGACCCGCACATCGCCGCCAAGGTGATGGCCGGCGAAGAGCACCGCATCAGGCCCTGCGTCGGCGCCACCTATTGCCTCGACCGCATCTATGAGGGCGGCGGCGCGCTCTGCATCCACAATGCCGCCACCGGCCGCGAGGCGACGATCCCGCATGTCATTGCCCGCACCGACGGACCTGTGCGGAATGTCGTGGTGGTCGGCGCCGGTGCTGCCGGGCTGGAGGCGGCACGGGTGCTGGCCGAGCGCGGCCACAAGGTGACCGTTCTGGAGGCGGCGAGCCAGGCCGGCGGCCAGATCCGGCTTGCCGCCCAGAACCCGCGCCGGCGCGAGCTGATCGGCATCGTCGACTGGCGCCTGGCCGAACTGGAGCTCGGCGTCGAGATCCGCTACGACATCTGGGCCGGCTTGGACGACGTGCTGGCGCTCGACCCGGACGCCGTGGTGATCGCCACCGGCGGCCTGCCGCAGAACCCGCCGCTCGACGGCGGTGACGAGCTGGTGACCTCGAGCTGGGACATCATCGCCGGCAGCGTCAAGCCGTCCGAAAACGTGCTGCTTTATGACGACAATGGCGGCCACCAGGGCATGACCGCGGCAGAACTGATCGGCAAGGCCGGCAGCAGGCTCGAGCTTCTGACGCCGGAGCGTTTCTTTGCCCCCGAGATCGGCGGCATGAACCACGTGCCCTATATGGAGGCGTTTCACCGCCATGGCGTGAAGATCACCATCAACACACGGCTCAAGCAGGTGCGGCGCGACGGCAACCAGCTGGTGGCAACGCTTGTTTCGGATTTCACCAGGGACTGGAGCGAGGAGCGCCGCGTCGACCAGGTGGTGGTCGAGCATGGCACGCTGCCGCTCGACGAGCTCTATCTCGAGCTCAAGCCTTTGTCGAAGAATTCAGGCGCCATCGACTACACCAGCCTGATCCATGGCGGCGACATCTTCCCTGACAACAATCCGGATGGCCGTTTCCTCTTGCTGCGCGTCGGCGATGCGGTCCAGGCGCGCAACATCCACGCCGCCATCTATGACGGCATCCGCTTCGGCCTCAGGATCTGACGGTCTCCGCCGTCAGCCAGCGCACGAATTCGCGCAGGCCCGGCCGGTCCTCGCTGCCGGGGCGGAAGGCGAGCCGGTAGGGCGCTTCGCCGGCGATGCGGTTGGGCGAGGCCATGACCAGCCGGCCGGTGCCGAGTTCGCGTTCGGCCAGCACCTCAGGCACCAGCGCCACGCCGAGGCCGGCAACCGCCGCCTCGACCACCATCGAGAACTGCTCGAAGCGATGGCCGCGCAAGGTGGTGCGCGGGTCGATGCCGGCGGCCTGGAACCATTGCAGCCACAGCGTCGGCCGCGTCGACTGTTGCAAAAGCGGCAGCGCGGCGAGTTCGGCGTCGTCGAGTGCTGCGCGGCCGTCGAGCAGGGCAGGCGAGGCGACCACCACCAGGACCTCGTCGAACAGCCTGACGATGCCTGCCTGTCCCGCCCCGGCCGGACCGCGCTGGATCGCGGCATCGAAAGCTTCGGTTTCGAAGTCGACGGTTTCCAGCCGCACCGCGAGGTCGATGGCGACATGCGGGTGGGCGGCGTGGAAGCCGGCGAGCCTGGGGATCAGCCAGCGGTCGGCCAATGTCGGCAGCACCGCGATGCTGAGCACGTCGGACTGGCCGCCGAAAGCCATGGTGCGCACCGCCGCCTCATGCAGGCTGTCGAGGATGGCCTCGGCATCGCGGGCAAAGCGCCGGCCGGCATCCGACAAGGCCAGCCGCTGCCTGACACGGTGGAACAGCGCCACGCCGAGCCGGTCCTCCAACTGCCCGATCGAGCGGCTGACCGAGCTCTGCGTCAGGCCGAGCTGATCGGCGGCGCGAATTGTCGTGCCGAGCCCGGCGCAGGCGCGAAACGCCTCAAGCTCTGCAATCGTTGGGACATAGCTGCGGCGCATCGCCTGGCCTTTGACCGAGTTGATCGAATTTACGCATAAACTATGCGAGATTACTTGTTAGCGAAATGTGCCGAAGCGGTCTAGGATGTCTGGGAAATCACCTATTTTCCGGAGGAACCATGAGCGCATCCACACCGGCCGGCGGCGGCAGCTTTGTCTGGGCCGACCCGTTCCTGATCGAAGACCAACTGACTGAGGACGAGCGCATGGTGCGCGACGGCGCCGCGGCCTTTGCCGCCGACAAGCTCGCGCCGCGCATCGAGGAGGCCTATCTCGACGAGAAGACCGATCCGGCGATTTTCCGCGAAATGGGCGAGGCCGGCCTGCTCGGCATCACCGTTCCCGAGGAATATGGCGGTCTTGGCGCCGGCTACGTCACCTATGGTCTTGTCGCCCGCGAGGTCGAGCGCGTCGATTCCGGCTATCGCTCGATGATGTCGGTGCAGTCGTCGCTGGTGATGTACCCGATCTATGCCTATGGCTCCGAGGAGCAGCGCAGGAAGTACCTGCCCAAGCTCGCCTCGGGCGAGTGGATCGGCTGCTTCGGCCTGACCGAGCCGGATGCGGGTTCCGACCCGGGCGGCATGAAGACCCGCGCCGAGAAGACCGCCAATGGCTACAGGATCTCCGGTTCGAAGATGTGGATCTCGAACGCGCCGATCGCCGACGTCTTTGTCGTCTGGGCCAAATCCTCGGCCCATGACAACCAGATCCGCGGCTTCGTGCTCGAAAAGGGCATGAAGGGTCTGTCGGCGCCGAAGATCGGCGGCAAGCTGTCGCTGCGCGCCTCGATAACCGGCGAGATAGTCATGGAAGGCGTCGAAGTCGGCGAAGACGCGCTGCTGCCCAACGTCTCGGGCCTCAAGGGTCCGTTCGGCTGCCTCAACCGCGCCCGCTACGGCATCTCCTGGGGCGTTCTGGGCGCTGCCGAGGATTGCTGGCACCGTGCCCGGCAATACGGCCTCGACCGCAAGCAGTTCAACAAGCCGCTCGCCGGCACCCAGCTCTACCAGAAGAAGCTGGCCGACATGCAGACCGAGATCGCGCTCGGCCTGCAGGCGTCCTTGCGCGTCGGCCGTCTGATGGACGAGCATAAATTCGCGCCCGAGATGATCTCGATCGTCAAGCGCAACAATTGCGGCAAGGCCCTCGATATCGCCCGTATCGCCCGCGACATGCATGGCGGCAACGGCATCCAGATCGGCTACCACGTCATGCGCCATGCGCAGAACCTGGAGACGGTCAACACCTATGAAGGCACGCATGACGTGCATGCGCTGATCCTGGGCCGCGCCCAGACCGGCCTGCAGGCGTTCTTCTAGAGCGTCTTGCGCAATTCCGGACGGAAAACCGCTTCGCAGTTTTCCTGGAATTGCTCCGGGCGTCAGCCGCAACCCGAAATCGCTGAAACGGCCGCGAAGCAAGCGCTTCGCGGCCGCTTTTGTTTGGCGCCGCAAACTGCCCGCTTATGCAGAATGGCTTTCGCTTTCAGGTTTAGGAAGTGCGAATATATTTCGACTTACACGCGAATTGTTTCATTGGCTTGAAACACTGGCGGCGGCTGCCGACCTCAAACGGTTACATCGCGTCGATAACTCCGGACCTCGGCGGCAGTTTCGCCGGGGTGCGGGGAGAACAATCTGTGAGCGATCAGACCAGGGCTGAAAACGCCAACCAGATCTTGTGGTTCGGCGACAACCTGATGACCATCCGCGTGCCGGCCGGCGCCGGCGACGACCAGATCAGTGTCATCGAATGCCGCATGCCGCAGGGCGAAACGACGCCGTTGCACATCACGCTCAGCGGCGACGAAGTCATTCACATGCTCGAAGGCACGATGCAGTTCTTCGTCGCCGGCAAGGACTTCCCTGCCCATGTCGGCCAGACGGTGATGGCGCCCAAGGGGCTGCCGCACGATTTCAGGATCGAATCGACTGACGCCGCGACATGCCTGATCGTCACCCAGAGTGGCGCCTTCGAGCAGATGGTGCGCCAGATGAGCCTGCCGGTGCGGGCGGACGTCCTGCCGTCGAGGGGCGAGCGGGACGCAACCAGGCGCTTCTTCGACAGCTCAGTGCAACGCAACATCGAGGTCGTCGGCGCTCCGCTACCATAGCGCCGACATCAGGCTGGACGGGTGCGGGGGCGTGTCCGTCCAGCCATCTCTTCAAAGGCTGCAGACAAACAGCGGTTCGCCGAACAGGTCAGGCTCGACGTCGAGGCCGAGGCCCGGCCCGCCGGGCAAAGCCATCATGCCGCGTGAAATGGCAAATTCGCCGCTTGCATTGGCCACCGTCACCCAGTTGTGGAAGTCGACCGTGTGCTGCCTGAGATGCTCGGGCGTCGACAACAGCAGGCCCGAATAGGCCGCCGTGTCGATCTGGGCGCCGCCGGTGTCCTCGATCGTGACCTTCAGGTTTTTGGAAATGGCGATGTCGCGCAAAAGTTTTGCGGGCGTGAGCCCGCCCACCCGCGCGAGCTTGATGGTGATGCCGTCGACGAGCCCGTCTGATATCGCGCGGATGAGCACGTCGGCGCCGTCGATGGTCTCATCCAGCACCAGCGGTCGGTCGGTGGCGCGGCGGATGGCGAGGTTTTCCTCATAACTCGCGCAAGGCTGCTCCAGCGTGTAGTCGAGATTTCGTGTCGCCATCAGGAAGCGCCGCGTCTCCGCCGTACCCCAGCTGGCATTGGCGTCGCAGAACAGCACCGTGTCGGTGGGCACCGCTGCCCGCACCGCTTCGAGCCTCGCAATGTCCTCGTTGACGTCGAGGCCGACCTTGACCTGCAGCCGGCGATAACCCTCGGCGATGTATTTTGTCGCCCTTATGGCCATCGCCTCGGGCGCCTGCTGGGCAATCGAGCGGTAGAGCGCAAGCTGCTCGCCCGCGGCGCCGCCTGAGAGCGCAGCCAGCGACAGGCCTGAACGTTTGCCGGCGAGGTCCCAGAGCGCCATGTCGATGGCCGACCTGGCGTAAGGATGGCCCTTGAGCAGAAGCTCCATGCGCCGGTAAAGCGCCTCGATGCCGGATGCCGCACAGCCGAGCAGCTGCGGCGCCAGCTCCTTCATCGCCTCGCGGGCGCCAGCGGCAAAGGCCGGGTCGTAGAAGCTGCCGAGCGGCGCCATCTCGCCATAGCCGCTCGCGCCATCACGGCTGGTGATCTCGACGATTGTCGAATCGAAGCCTTCGGCACTTCGACCGCCGGAGCAGCGATAGGTGCCGTCGCGAAACGGCTGCCATTGCCTGTAGATGCGGATGCCTGAAATGGTCGCGTCGGCCATGTTGTCCCCTGGGCGAAGCCTGATCGTGGCCAAGGATAAACCGGGCAGTCGGCCGCCGGGGCGAAGGAAACGGCGCTTGGCCGCGTCGTTTTCCTGACAGGTCGGGCTCTCCAGTGCAGGGTTCTTTTGCTTTCGTATGAGGCGCGAATTGTTTCAGCTTTCGGATACAGCGTTCGGTTTCGCTGAATTCGAACGGATACGGTCGCCGCTTAGATCGGGGCACCGCGGATTTTCAGACCGCGCTGCTCGAAAGGATGAGAAATGACCATGTATGCGAAGACCGACAGTGACGGCGAGTTGTTGTGGTTCGCCGGCTCTCTGGCAACCATCAAGCTATCGGGTGAGGCGGGAGCCGACACCATCAGCGTCATCGAACATCTGATGCCCTATGGCTCGTCGCCGCCGCTGCACATCCATGTCAACGAAGACGAGGTGTTCCATATCCTCGACGGCGTGATGCGCTTCAATGTCGGCGGCAAGGAGCTCGTGGGTCGCGCCGGCCAGACCATGATGGCGCCGAAGGGTGTTCCGCACAGCTACCGCGTCGAATCCGCCGACGGTGCCCGTTGCCTGACCGTCACCACGCGCGGCGACTTCGAGCGCCTGGTGCGGGAGATCGGCGTGCCCACCGACAAGCCGGAGTTGCCGCCTCAGGTCGCGCCGACGCCTGAGGCCATCGCGGCGCTGACCGAGGCCTGCGCCCGCAACGGCATCGACATCATCGGCGCGCCCTTGTCCTGACCAGTCCTGAAGGGCCTGCCGTCCTGGTCGGCCCTTCTCCTGGTGCCCGTTCGGCCGGCCGCCCGGTCGGCCCTTCTTCTCGTGGCCGTTCGGCCGGCCGCCCGGTCGGCCTTTCTTCTCGTGTTACGTGCCCGTTGCAAGGTGGCCCGCTATGGCCGCATCCTGTGCCAGGGATGATCGACCTCTCGGGTCGTATTTCCTGTAGTATCGGCCCTGTAATATCGGCCAAGTCTTGCCGCATATCAGGCCAACGAACGGGACGTGACGCGATGACAAGTGCTTTCCTCTCCCATCTCCAGACGGAACTGTCCGGCCTCAAAACCGCCGGGCTCTACAAGTCCGAGCGCGTCATCACCTCGACGCAGGGTGCCGAGATCGAGGTCGGCGGCGAAAAGGTGCTGAACTTCTGCGCCAACAACTATCTCGGCCTCGCCGACAGCCATGAACTGCGCGACGCCGCCAAGTCAGCCCTCGACCGTTATGGCTACGGCATGGCCTCGGTGCGCTTCATCTGCGGCACCCAGGAAGAGCACAAGCAACTGGAGGCAAAACTCTCCGGCTTCCTCGGCATGGAGGACACCATCCTCTATTCCTCCTGCTTCGACGCCAATGCCGGCCTGTTCGAGACACTGCTCGGCGAAGAGGACGCGATCATCTCGGATGCCCTCAACCATGCCTCGATCATCGACGGCGTCAGGTTGTCCAAGGCCAGGCGTTTTCGCTACGCCAACAACGACATGGCTGCACTGGAGGACGAGCTGAAGAAGGCCGAAGGCAGCCGCTTCAAGCTGATCGCCACCGACGGTGTGTTCTCCATGGACGGCATCATCGCCAATCTCAAGGGCGTCTGCGATCTCGCCGACAGATATGGCGCGATGGTGATGGTCGACGACAGCCATGCCGTCGGCTTCGTCGGCAGGAACGGCCGCGGCACCCCGGAGCATTGCGGCGTCGAGGGCAGGGTCGACATCATCACCGGCACGCTCGGCAAGGCGCTGGGCGGCGCCTCCGGCGGCTACACCTCGGGCAGACGCGAGGTCGTCGACTGGCTGCGCCAGCGCTCGCGGCCCTATCTGTTCTCCAACACGCTTGCCCCTTCCATAGCAGGCGCCTCGATCAGGGTGCTCGAGCTGATCGCCGAAGGCGCGGACCTGCGCCAAAAACTCTATGCCAATGCCGAGCGTTTGCGCGCCGGCATGGGCAAGCTCGGCTTCAAGCTTGCCGGCGCCGACCACCCGATCATCCCGGTCATGCTCGGAGATGCCACGGTGGCCCAGGAGATGGCGGCGCGCATGCTGAAGCGCGGCATCTATGTCATCGGCTTTTCGTTCCCGGTGGTGCCCAAGGGGCAGGCGCGCATTCGCACGCAGATGTCGGCGGCTCATTCTTCAGCCGACATCGATCGCGCGATCGCGGCCTTCGCCGAGGTCGGGCGCGAACTCGAGGTGATCTGGTAGCACTGCCGGGATTGCGAAAAGCGATTCCGGATCAAGCGATTCCGAGGACAAGACAATGTCGAACATGATGCGCGCACTGGTGAAGGCGAAGGCTGAACCGGGGATCTGGATGGAAGAGGTGCCGGTGCCGGAGGTCGGCCCCAACGACGTTCTGATCAAGGTCAGGAAGTCGGCGATCTGCGGCACCGACGTCCATATCTACAATTGGGACCAGTGGGCGCAGAAGACAGTGCCGGTGCCGATGGTGACGGGACACGAATTCGTCGGCACCGTCGCCGATTTCGGCGCCGGGGTGAAGGACTACAAGGTCGGCCAGCGTGTCTCCGGCGAAGGCCACATCGTCTGCGGCCATTGCCGCAACTGCCGGGCAGGAAGGGGACATCTCTGCCGCAACACGCTCGGCGTCGGCGTCAACCGGCCGGGTTCCTTCGCCGAATATGTCGCCATCCCCCAGCACAATGTCGTGCCGATCCCCGACGACGTCTCCGACGAGATCGCCGCGATCTTCGACCCGCTCGGCAATGCGGTGCACACCGCGCTGTCGTTCGACCTCGTCGGCGAGGACGTGCTGGTGACCGGCGCCGGGCCGATCGGCATCATGGGCGCGCTGGTCGCCCAATGTGTCGGCGCCCGCAAGGTCGTCATCACCGACATCAACCCGACCCGGCTGGCGCTCGCCCGCAAGATGGGCATCCATCACGTCGTCGACGCCTCGAAAGAGAAGCTGCGCGACGTGATGCGCGAGGAAGGCATGACCGAGGGTTTTGACATAGGCCTCGAAATGTCGGGCTCGGCGGTTGCCTTCCGCGACATGATCGACACCATGAACAATGGCGGCAAGATCGCCATTCTCGGCATTGCCCCGACCGGTTTCGAGATCGACTGGAACAAGGTCATCTTCAAGATGCTGCATCTCAAGGGCATCTATGGCCGCGAGATGTTCGAGACCTGGTACAAGATGATCGCGCTGGTGCAGGGGCCGCTCGACGTCAGCGGCCTGATCACCCACCGCATCGGCATCGACGACTATCAGGCCGGATTCGACGCCATGCGCAGCGGCAATTCCGGCAAGGTCGTGATGGATTGGTAGGGGGATTGGCAGGGCGTTTCCATGGAAAGTTTTTTCACTGTGAGGTGAAAAATTCGAACAAAGCGCCGTTGCCAGCCGAAGCCCTGATTTGCTATTGAAGCGGGCCCTTTCGGCCTGGAACCAACGATGCGCCGTCACATACGCACCCTTACTGCCCGGCATGAGCCGAAAGGACAGATGCTCTCGCACGTCAAGTCGGGATCGGGCGCCATTGTCGGCCTGGCGGCTGTCGGAGGGCTTGCCTCTGTCACCGGCCTGCCGATGCTGGTCGCGCCGCTGGGTGCTACGGCTGTGCTGCTGTTCGGCCAGCCGGCCAGCCCGCTGGCGCAGCCGATCAACATCTTCGCCGGTTATTTCATAGCCACGCTGGTCGGTGTCGCCGCCGCCATGGCTTTCCCCGGTCTGTGGGCAGTGTCGGCGGTGGCGGTCGGCGTTTCGATCGCGCTGATGCTGATGTTCCGCGTCACCCATCCGCCGGCAGGTGCCATCCCGCTGGTGGCGACAGCCACGCCCTATCAGGGCAGCACATTGTTCATCGTCGTGCTGCTGAGCTGCATCAGCCTGCTTGTGCTGGCGCTTGTCCATCACTGGATCCCGCCGCGCGCCCAATATCCGCGCCGCGTCGATTGACGCTTTGACCTTGCCTCGGTTGCTGCCGCCGCTCTAGCTTGGGTGGCGGCATGAAGAGGTTTGACATGACATGTGAGTCGCAGATCGCAGCTGTTCGCTCGGGCAGGGGCGCATGAGCGGCCGTCTCGTCCTGCTCGGCACCAAGGGCGGGCCGGCGATCAGGCCGGGCGGCCCATGGCCGACATCGACGCTGCTCGAACTCGGCGGCCGCACTGTTGTCGTCGATTGCGGGCTCGGCGTGACGCGCGGCGTGACCGATGCCGGGCTCAGCCTCAAGGCGCTCGACCTCGTTTTCATCACCCATCTCCATTCCGACCACGTGCTCGAGCTCGGGCCGCTGCTGCACACCGCCTGGACGGCAGGGCTTGCCACACCGGTCACACTTTTCGGTCCGGTCGGATTGAATCGATACTGGCAGAGTTTCGTGCAAGCGCTTGAATTCGACATCGAAATCCGCATCGTCGACGAAGGCCGCCCGGATCTGCGCGAGATGGTCGAGGTCGTCGAGTTCGGCGAAGGTGAGGTGCTTAGCGACGGCGATCTGTCGGTCACCGCCCTGCGTGTCGACCATCCGCCCGTCACCGAGTGTTTCGCCCTGCGCTTCGAGCATCAGGGCACTTCGATCGTCTTTTCGGCCGACACGGCTTTTTTCCCGCCTTTGGCGGATTTTGCCCGTGGCGCCGATATCCTGCTGCATGAGGCGATGCTGGAGGAAGGTGTCGAGCGGCTGGTGGCGCGCACCGGCAACGGCGCGCGGTTGCGCGAACATCTGATGGCAAGCCACAGCCTGGCCGGCGAGGCGGGCACCATTGCGGCGCGTGCCGGCGTCGGTCGCCTTGTGCTCAATCACCTCATTCCGGCCGACGATCCCGACATCGGCGAGGCCGACTGGGTCGAAGCTGTCAGGAAAACATGGAATGGTCCCTTGACGATTGGCCGCGACGGGCTTGTTGTGACTGACAAGGGCGAAGACGCCCCCTAACCGGGAGGACGTGCATGAAACTGGCGACGCTGAAGAACGGTTCGCGTGACGGGAAACTGGTCATCGTCTCGCGCGACCTGACGCGATACACCGACGCCTCGTTCCTGGCACCCAACCTGCAGGCGGCGCTCGACGACTGGCGCCGCATCTCCCCGCATCTCGCGGCTTTGGCCGGCTCGCTCGAAATCGGCGCGGTGCCGTCGTCGCGCTTCCACGAGCATGACGCCCATTCGCCCTTGCCGCGCGCCTACCAGCGGCTCGGCGGCAGCGACGCCTTTGCCGGCCCGCGCGATCCGATCGAACTGCCCGGCAAGATCCGCGATGCAAAAATCGAAGCCGCGGTCGCTGTCATCGTGTCGGACGTTGCCATGGCGGCGACCGAAGAGGCGGCGAAGGAGGCGGTGGCGCTGATCGTGCTCTCCACCGACACGATCCTCGATGGCGGCCAGGCCGGCACTTCGGCGCTGTCGCCTGTCGCGGTCACCCCTGATGAGCTGGGCGGCGGCTGGGACGGGGCCGTGCACCTGCCGCTGATTGCCGGGGCCCGCAACGTCACCTCCGTCTGGACCAGCTTTCCCAAGCTGATTGCGGACGCCGCCGCAACCCGCGCGCTCGGCACCGGGGCCATCGTCAGGGGCGCTGTCGAAACGCTGTCGGTGTCGCTCGGCGACACGCTGCGCGTCGAGATGAAAGACAAGGCCGGCCACTCGATCTTCGGTGCCATCGAACGCCAGGTCGGCAGGTTCGAGCCGGCCTGAGACCGCTGCCCGGATGGAGTTGACCAGCCATTTCAGCCGCATGGCGCGGAACAGTCTGTGGTCCAACGACCGCATTTACCGCGCCGTGCTGGCCTTGCAGCCGGGTGAGTTCGAGGCCGAACGGACGAGCTTTTTCCCTTCGCTCAAGGAGACGCTGAACCACATCCTCGAAGTCGACCTGTTCTATCTCGACATGATCGAGGAGGGCGGCGAGGGCCAGAAACTGTTCGACCGCTTCGTCGCCTTCGACACGGCGCAGGCCCTTGGCGCGGCGCAGGCCGACTTCGACCGGCGGCTGGTCGCCTGCTGCGATGGTCTTAAGGCCGCTGATCTCGACAGGCGGGTGTCGACCGATCGCGGCGAGGCCGGCCAGATCCCCGAGCGCATCGGCGACCTCTTGGCGCATCTGTTCATCCACCAGACCCATCATCGCGGCCAGGTCCATGCGATGCTGTCGGGTAGTTCGGTGGATCCGCCGCAGCTCGACGAGTTCTTCCTCGACTATGATCTCCGCTTCAGGGGAGAAGAGGTCGCGCGGTTGGGGATTTAGACCAGCGCCACGTCGTAGAGTGAGAATGCCGGGACTTCCAAATGACCGGGCGAGAACCCCTGATCGCCGCTCAAGCAGGACATGGGTATCTTGAACAGCCGTGGACTCACTTGATGTAATCGTCCCATTCCGGGCCGAGCCCATCAAAATCGTCCGAAATCCAGATTTTTCCCTTCAGCGCACCAATCCGGCTCGCGTGTGTGGTGTCGGCTTTGGGCGGAGCGGCGATCGTCGCCACCGCCTTGCCGTGGCGCGTGACGATGATTTCCTCGCCGGCTTCCGCCCGCCTGATCAGTTCGGAGAGCTTGGCCTTGGCTTCTGCAGCCGAAACCTTCATGGCTCATCCTTGCGAGCACAATTTTGGCCTTACAACCGCAATTTAGGTCACAACAGGACTTCACGCAAACACATCAGCCCGGTCGCGGTGCCGGTCAGCTCTTGCTCTGCTGGATCGCCATATAGAGATTGGTGCAGCGTGTGCCCGAACGGCAATAGGCGAAAACAGGACCGTCCATCTCGTCGAGCGCGTCGGCCATGTCGGCAACATTGTCGCCGGTCATGGCGCCGCTGATGACCGGGATGTAGCGGAAGGCGAGGCCGGCGGCTTCGACGGCGGCCTTGACGCTGTCGGCGGAGGGCTGGCCGGGCTGCTCGTCGTCGGGCCGGTTGCAGATGACACTCTTGAAGCCGGCGGCCTTGATGGCCGCAACTTCATCAGGGGTGATCTGGCCTGAAACCGAGTAGTCGTCGGTGATCTGACGGTATTCCATCTTGGTCCTCACAGTTTGCTGGCCGCCGCGGCGGCGCGTCGGCGCCAGTCTTGCCACTGCTGGCGCCGCGGGGCAACTGCTGTTGGGCTTGCGTCAGGCGGCCGGGCGCTGCCAGGACGGGAAGGGATCGGCGAGATCGCGCCATTTGCCTGGGGTAAATGACGAGGCGTCGACAAGACAGTGGTCGAGCTCGGCGCGGATTTGCTGCTCGTTCATCGGATCGCAGCCGATGAAGACGATCTCCTGGCGGCGGTCGCCCCAGACCGGGTCGAGATAGGGCTTCATCGCCTCATGCCATTCGGGATGGCAGGGCCATTGCCCGCGCGGCACTGCCGACCACCACAGGCCGCGCTTGCCGGTGCGCACCAGGGCGCCGGCCTGGCTGATCTCGCCGACGAAATCGGACCGCGTGGCGAGCCAGAAAAAGCCCTTGGCGCGGATCGCTCCCGGCCATTGCCGGTTGATGAAGCCGTGCAGTTTCTGAGGGTCGAACGGCCGCCGCGCGCGATAGACGAAGGAGCGGATGCCATATTCCTCGGTTTCGGGGACGTGATCGCCAAAACCGTTCAGCTCCTTGAACCACAAGGGATGCTGTTCGGCCTTGTCGAAATCGAACAGGCCGGTGCCGAGGACGGTGTCCGTCGGCACGCGGCCGAAATCGGTCTCGACCAGCCGGGCATCCGGGTTGAGCGCGACGACGATCTTGCGCGCCGCGTCGCGGTCGGCGGCACTGGCAGTCGAGGCCTTGTTGAGCACGACGACATCGGCAAATTCGATCTGCTCGACGAGCAGGTCGACCAGAGCGCGCTCGTCGCCTGTGCCGGCCTGTTCGCCGCGATCCCTCAGGAAGTCGGACGACGCATAGTCCTTGAGCAGATTGGCGGCGTCGACGACCGTCACCATGGTGTCGAGGCGGGCGACGTCGGACAGGCTTTGGCCGTTCTCGTCGCGGAACTGGAAGGTCGAGGCGACGGGCAGGGGCTCGGAAATGCCTGTCGATTCGATCAGCAGGTAGTCGAAGCGGTTCTGCCCGGCGAGCGCGCGGACCTCCGTGAGCAGATCGTCGCGCAAGGTGCAGCAGATGCAGCCATTGGTCATTTCGACAAGCTGCTCGTGGGTGCGCGAAAGCTCGGCGCCGCCGTCACGGACCAGTGCCGCATCGATGTTGACCTCGCTCATATCGTTGACGATGACGGCGACGCGCAGGCCATCGCGGTTGTTGAGGATGTGGTTGAGAAGCGTGGTCTTTCCTGCACCGAGGAAACCGGAGAGCACTGTCACGGGCAGTCGTGCCGGCTTGTTTGCGACGGGCATTTTTTCTCCCTTCAATGTGGGCTGGTCCGGCGACCGATGCCACCGGTTATGATGTGGGGAATGGTCCGGCAGCGTGCACTGCCGGACCGGCGCCGAAGGTCAAGGTGTCAGGGCGTCTTTTGCGGTCCTGACGAACCCATGGCGCTCAGTGCGTTTCGCCGGAGCCGCCGACGGCAACGAGGTTGAAGGGCTTGCCTTCGAGCGCGATGTCGTCGGCTTGCTTGAAGCTCTCGGCATCGACGACATGCAGCACGCTCTTGAGCGGATCGGAGACGACGATGCGGCTGCCGGCAACCGCGATGCGCGGGCGCGGGTCGCTCCAGTGGCCGTCCATGGAGTAGGGTTCGGTCAGCTTCAGCGAGGCGTCGATCTTGCCCGCGACCACGTCGATGCGGTGCAACTGGCCGTCCTCGGTGAAGACATAGGCGAATTTCGCCCGCACCGGATCGACGGTGAAATGCACCCGGCGCGTCGGCAGCTCGATCAGCCGGAAGGCGTCTTCCGACTTCGGGTCGATCAGCACGACAGCACTTGGGCCATAATTGCCGAGGAAATATTGCAGGCCGCGGCCGCCGACCAAAGTCGTCGATTTGCCCGCGGGCAGGGCCTTGTCATAAGGCAAAAGCTCGATCTTGCCGTCGCCTGAGGTGACAAGAAGCCCTTCGGCGCAGGCAATGGCCACCAGGTTGCCCGAGGATGCTTCGCCATGCAGGTCGGGGCAGGCATGGATATCGCCGACGGTCGCACCGGCGCGATCGACGACACGAATGCCTATTGGCAGCTCGTCGGGTTTGTCCGTGTTGGGCTCCGATATCAGCACGTCGTCGCCAAGGGCGATCGCCACGCCATGGTGGGGAGCGTCGGCCACCACCTCGCGGATGGCCGGCTTGCCGTCCAGAATGTCAGCCTCGCGGGTGACGCGCGCCTTGCCTTCGCCGTCGAAGAACAGGGCGATGTCGCCGTCATGATCGACGAAATGCGACGGCTTCTTGCCCTCGAAGGCGACGTCGAGCAGCCTGGGTGCCTCGACCTTGATGTCGCCGTGGTCGCCATGGTCGCCGAAGGCGATGCCGCTCGACAGCACCGAGATCACGTCGCCCTTGCCTTGCACGGCAAAGATGCTGCGGCCGCTGTCTGAGCGGTAGAGGCTGGTTGGCGCCTTGACGTCGAAGGTTTCGATCGTCTTGCCGGTTTCCATGTCGAGGGCATGGACGACTGAGGCTGCATGGTCGGAGACGAACAGCCGCCATGCCGTCTTTTCCTCTGAAGAGGCGGGGGCGGTGGCGAGGCCGATCAGCATGGCAATTGTCGATGCCGTGGCGAGCAGGTGTTTCATGATGTCCTCATAAATGTTATTACATAACAGATTGTGCCGGGAAAAAAGGCGAGGTTTTGCGCCCCGCCTTCACCAGGCCGGTCGGGTCGTGCGGCAACCCGATCGCGCGGGCCGCCGGTGCTTCGGACGGGCGGGCTTAGCTGCCGAGGATGGCGCCCTTGATGGTGGCGATGTTGGACTTCATCATCTCGATATAGGTCGCGGCAGGGCCGTCGGCCTTGGACAGGGCATCGGAGTAGAGCGTGCCGCCGACCTTGACCCCGGTTTCGGCTGAGATCTGCTCGACAAGGCGCGGATTGGTGATGTTTTCGACAAAGATCGCCGACGCCTTGTCGCCGCGCACCTGCGAGATCAGGGCCGCCACGTCGGCGGCGGAGGCTTCGGCCTCGGTCGAAATGCCCTCGGGGGCCAGGAAGGTCAGGCCATAGGCGTTTTCGAAATAGCCGAAGGCGTCATGCGAGGTGATGACGGTGCGCTTCGCCTCGGGGATCGATGCCACCGCTTCCTTGACCTCGGTCTCGGCCGCGGTGAGTCTGGCCGTATAGGCGTCGGCGTTGCTCTTGTAGGCATTGCAGCCGGCGGCATCCGCCGCGCAGAAGGCGTCGGCAATGTTCTTCACATAGATCTTCGCATTGGCGATCGACTGGAAGGCATGCGGGTCGAGGTCGCCGTGATGGTGGTCATCGCCGCCGGCTTCGGCAGCGTGCTCATGCTCTTCCTTCATCTTGATCGGCTCGACACCCTTGGTCAGCTCGACGACGACAGCCTTGGTGGCGCTGGCCTCGACAAGCCGCTGCAGGAAGCCCTCGAACTGCAGGCCGTTGACCAGCACGACGTCGGCCTTGGACATCTTCACCGCATCGGCGGGCGAGGGTTCATAGACATGGGCGTCGCCGTCGGGGCCGACGAGTGTGGTCAGCTCGATGCGGTCGCCGCCGACATTTTCGGCGAAATCGCCGATGATCGAGAAGCTCGCCACCACTTTCAGCGGTTCGGCTGCGGCCGAAATCGTGGTCAGCGAAGTTAATGTTATAACGCTCATAAGCGAGGCGAAGCCAATTGTTCTGAGCATGTGTCTCTCCATGTTGAAGCGGATCAGGCGGTGCGGTGGCGGTGGCGGCGCAGCTTGGTGTTGAAGACGCCGCGTGTGCCGAAAAGGATGGAGGCGAGATAGATCGCGCCTGAAGACAGGATGATCGCCGGGCCCGAGGGCAGGGAGGCGTGGTAGGAGACCAGCAGGCCGGCGATGCAGGAGATGGCGCCGAAGCCGAAGGCGAGCGCACACATCGGCTCGACGCGCGCCGTCCAGAAGCGTGCCGCGGCAGCCGGAAGCATCATCAGGCCGACTGAAAGCAGCGTGCCGAGCGCCTGGAAGCCGCCGACGAGATTGAGCACGACGAGGCCGAGGAAGATGAAATGGACAGGCGTGCCGAGCCGGCTGACCGAGCGCAGGAACAGCGGATCGAGGCATTCGGCGACGAGTGCGCGCCAGAAGATGGCGAGCGTCAGCAGCGTCAGGCCCGATATCAGCGCGATCAGCGTCAGCGCGTCGTCATTGAGCGCCAGCACGGTGCCGAACAGCACATGCATCAGGTCGACGCTCGAGCCGCGCAGCGACACGATCAGCACGCCGAGCGCCAGCGAGATCAGGTAGAAGGCGGCCATCGAGGCGTCTTCGCGCTGCACGGTGAAGCGTGACACAGCACCTGCGCCGAGCGCCACGATGACGCCGGCGATCAGCCCGCCAATGGTCATCGGCACGATCTGCAGGCCATAAAGCAGGAAGCCGGCGGCAGCACCGGGCAGGATGGCGTGCGCCATGGCGTCGCCGGTCAGGCTCATGCGCCGCAGCATCAGGAAGACGCCGACCGGGCAGGCGCCCAGTGCCAGCATCAGCGAGCCGGCCAGCGCGCGCTGCATGAAGCCGAATTCGACGAAAGGAGCGATCAGGAACTCATACATGGCGAAGGTCACGCTGCCCGGGGGCCGGATTCATGGTCGGGATGATCATGGACCTCGCCATGATCGTGATGGTGATGCCCGTCATGTCCCTTTGTGTGGGAATGCGCGTGGTCATGTCCATGAGCGTGGGAATGCGCATGGCCGTGCCCGTCGTCCGGCTCGCACCAGGGCGCATCGTCATGCCAGGCCTCGTCGAAACGGCGCGCCTTGAGCAGGTTTTCCGGGCGCAGCACCTCGCGCGTTTCGCCCCAGGCGACCGGCCGGCGGGCCAGAAGCAGCGTGTGCGGGAAATGTGCGCGCACCAGTTCAAGGTCGTGGGCGACGACAAGCACCGTGCGGCTTTCGCCATGCCAGCGCTGGATCAGCTGGATCAGGTCGCCGACGGTCTTGGCGTCGACCGCGTTGAACGGCTCGTCGAGCAGGATCAGATCGGCATCCTGCACCAGCACGCGGGCAAACAGGGCGCGCTGCAGCTGGCCGCCCGACAGCGTGTCGATGGCGCGCTTTTCGAAACCTTCGAGGCCGACCGCCATCAGCGCCTTGGAGACGGCATCGCGGTCTTCCCTGGAATAGCGGCCAAGCAGGCCGCGCCTCGGCCACAGACCGAGCGAGACGAGGTCGACGACGCGGGCCGGGAAGCTGCGGTCGAGTTCGGACTGCTGCGGCAGATAGGCGACGCGTTTGCCCGGCGTGACGGTGCAGATGCCGGCCATCGGCTTCAGCACGCCGACGATGCCCTTCATCAAAGTGGATTTGCCCGAGCCATTGGCCCCGATCACGGCGGTCAGCGACCCCGAGCTGATCGAGCCTGTGAGATGGTGCACGGCCGGATGGCTGTTGTAGCCAAGCGTCAGGTCCTTGAATGTCAGGCAGGCGTCGGTCATCGGCTTCATGCTTTGTCGCAGCGAACTGGTCCTTGGATATGTGATGTTATTACATTAGTCAACGAGGTCGGGCGACAAAGCGGTGGATCGGTGCGGCAAAGCCGCTGGCCCACGCAATTCGACCACTGCGGCCTTGCCCGGGGAGGTGGCAAAATCTAAGAAGGCGCCACCCCTAACGGAAGGAGACCCACCCATGAGCGTTCGTCGTATCGATGTCGGCCCCCGCATGAGCCAGATCGTCATCCACAACAACACCGTTTACCTGGCTGGCCAGGTCGGCGCCCCGGGCGAAAGCGTTGCCGCGCAGACCAAGGCCATCCTGGCCGAGATCGACGCGCTGCTCGCCAAGGCCGGCACCGACAAGACCAAGATCCTGCAGGCGATCATCTGGCTCGACGACATGTCGACCTTCGCCGAGATGAACTCGGTCTGGGACGGCTGGGTGCCGCAGGGCAACACGCCGGCGCGCGCCACCGGCGAAGCCAAGCTGGCCGGCCCTGAATACAAGGTCGAGATCATCATCACCGCCGCTGCCTAAGCGACGGCTCTCGGCCCGAGACAAAAAGAACGCCGCGCGTCCCAGGGATGCGCGGCGTTTCTGTTTCCGGAGCTTGTCGGCGTGGGCAAACTAACGGTGTCTGGCAAACAGGTCCCGCTGGGCCTGGCTGACGGAGCCATCGTCCCAATCGATTTCACGCTTCGACGGCGGCATATGGGGGCGTCGATGCTGATTGTCGTAGAACAGGGTGCCATGGATGCCGAGGGCGTCACGCTTCAGGATGGGACGGCCCCAAATCTGCGCCAGGACCGAGTTTGCAGCCTTCTTGCCAAGCCGCTTGATCAGGTCTTCGACCAACTCCATGTCGCGATCGGCCGGGAAGATGGCGGCAAACTCCTCCTCCGTTGCCTGGAACAGGCTGAAGGTGGCGTTCGCAGCGCCGTCGATGATCTGGATGTTTTTCATGGGGCGCAATTTGACACTCGACATGCACGGCGACGATCGAAGCTGATTGGCGTGGGATGAAAGCCTCTATTCAAGACCGCTTGGGCGGGCAGGACTGAGCTGCCTGTTGCCGCCGCCGGATGCTCGCTCAAAATCGCCTAGCCGTCGGACGGCGTGAAGCGCGCCACCACCGCATGCGCGTTGGCCGGATAGGTGAAGCGCACATGGGTGACCGGGCGCTCCGCGCTCCAGGTCCGTCTTTCGATGATCAGGCAGGGCGCGCCGCTGGCGAGGCCAAGGTCGGCGGCCGTCTCGCCATCGGCGGAGGCGGCGCGAATGACATGTTCGGCAGCACTCCATGGCACCTGTCCGATCAGCCACGGCCCGGGCGCCGATTTGCGAAACTCCTGATCGGCGGCTTCGGGCACTGCGGCGAGGCTGATCAGCCGGTCTTCGACGCAGAATGGCCGCACCCCGGCATAATGCAGGCACTGCAAGGCCAGGACCTGGCCTGCAGTCGACGGGCTGGGGCCGAGCCTGTCGCGGTCGACTGTCGTGGCGCGCCGCTTGGTCTGGGCCATCAGCTCGTAGCGATAGGGCAGGCCGAGCGCTTCGACCTCGACGCGGATGTCGTGGATTTCGAGCACCGCCGCCTGCGATTGCGGCCGGCGCACGAAGCTGCCGGAGCGGCGCCGCCTTTCGATCAGCCCGGCCTTGGCGAGCTGCGACAGCGCCTTGTTCACGGTCATGCGCGAGCAGCCATATTGCTCGGTCAGCTCGTGTTCGAACGGAATGCGGTAGCCGGGCTCCCATTCGCCCGAAACGATGCGGTCCCTGATGTCGTTGAGGATGCGCTGGTAGAGCGATGTCGATGCATCGCCGCCAACCGTCTCTTCAACCATCTCCGCTATCGAATCGGACACCCCAGTCTCCCTTTGTTACGCCGCCGTCAGCTCCATCATCACGTTACGAAACCTGGCCGCAATAGCATCCCTGCGGAAATGTGCGCCATCAGTCACGACTTTGCGGCCATTTGCCCAGACACAGTCGACTTTTCCGCCTGCGGCGAAGATCCAGGCATCGAGAATGGCGTCGTCCGACTTGCCGGCAAGCGTCGGGTGGGTGGGGTTGAGCGAGACGAAATCGGCGGCAGCGCCGGCGCCAAGTCCCGCCGTGCCCGCGCCGAGCGCCTGGGCGCCGCCGCCAAGTGCCGCATCGAACAAGGCGCGGCCGGTCGACTGGCCTGAGGTGGCAAGCACATTGCGGGCGCGATGGGCGAGGCGCTGCGAATATTCGAGCATCCTGAGTTCGCCACCGACGCCGATCTCGACATTCGAGTCCGAGCCGACGCCGTATTTGCCGCCATGTTCGACAAACAGCGGTGCGGCAAAGACGCCGTCGCCGAGATTGGCCTCGGTGATCGGGCACAGGCCGGCGACCGCGCCCGACCGCGCCATGGCGATCGTCTCGGCTTCGGTCATGTGGGTGGCGTGGATCAGGCACCAGCGCCTGTCGACATCGGCATGGCTGAGCAGCCATTCCACCGGCCGGGCGCCCGACCAGGCGACGCAGTCCTCGACTTCCTTGACCTGTTCGGCGATGTGGATGTGAACAGGGCCTGACGTCAGCGCGGTGACGATGGCCAGTTCATCAGGGGTTGCGGCGCGCAGGCTGTGCGGCGCAAGGCCGAGCACCGCACCGTCGATGCCCTTCAGCGCTTCGCCGCACCTCTCAAAAAGCCTGGCGAAGCGATTCGTATCGTTGATGAATCGGCGCTGGCCGTCATTGGCGCGCGCGCCTCCGAAACCCGAATGGGCGTAGAACACCGGCAGCAAGGTCAGCCCGATGCCGGTATCGACAGAGGCCGCCGCGATGCGTTCGGCCATCTCGGCGATGTTGGCATAGGGGCTGCCGTCGCGGTCGTGATGGAGATAGTGGAACTCGCCGACGCGGGAAAAACCGGCCTCCAGCATTTCGACATAGAGCTGGGCTGCGACCGCCTCGACCTGCTCTGGGGTCATCGACAGTGCGAAGCGGTACATCACCTCCCGCCAGGACCAGAAGCTGTCCGACGACGGCCCGCGGATTTCGGCGAGGCCGGCCATGCCGCGCTGGAAGGCATGGCTGTGCAGATTGGGCATGCCGGGCAGGACAATGGCGTGGCGCTCGTCGCCGGGATGAGCGGCCGCGCCTGTTTCCACCGTCGCGATGCGACCGCCGGCCAATGTCATCCGCACGTTGCGTTGCCAGCCGTCGGCCAGCAGCGCCTGTTCCGCAAAGATCGTCGCCACCAGAATCTCCTCACCTTTCATGTGCACGATAGCACTTGCATCGCCTTTCTAATATGTATATACATAATCGCAGTTGGAGGAAACGAAAAAGATGATGGCTGGCAACCAATCAGCGACATCGGCAACAATCTGGCGCAATGCGCGGCTGGCGACGCTGGCCGAAGCTGCCGCCGGCCTTGGCATTGTCGAAAACGGCGCGATTGCCGCCCGTGACGGCCGCATCGTCTTTGCCGGCCCGGAAGCCGACATGCCCCAGGCTCTGCGCGACGGTGCCGACCTCGTCGACTGCGAGGGGCGCTGGATCACGCCGGGCCTGATCGACTGCCACACCCATCTCGTCCATGCCGGCAACCGCGCCAACGAGTTCGAGATGCGGCTGGCGGGTGCGACCTATGAAGAGGTGGCGCGGGCAGGGGGCGGCATCGTCTCTTCGGTCAAGGCGCTGCGCGCTGCGAGCCAGGCCGATCTGGTGGCCCAGACCTTGCCGCGCCTCGATGCGCTGGTTTCAGAAGGTGTCACCACCGTCGAAGTCAAGTCGGGCTACGGTCTCGACCTCGACAACGAAGCCAAGTCGCTGCGCGCCGCAAGACAACTGGCCGAACTGCGGCCGGTGACCGTGCGCACCACGTTTCTCGGGGCGCACGCGCTGCCGCCGGAAGCAGGTGGCGACAAGGACGCCTATATCGACCTCGTTGCCGGCCCGATGCTCGACAGGATCGCGGCCGAAGGTCTTGCCGACGCCGTCGACGGCTTCTGCGAGGGCATCGCATTCTCGACCGCGCAGATGACGCGTGTCTTCGACGCCGCGCGCGCCAAGGGCCTGCCGGTCAAGCTCCATGCCGACCAGCTGTCCAATCTCGGCGGTGCGGCCCTTGCCGCACATTATGGTGCGCTGTCGGCCGACCATCTCGAATACACCGATGACACCGGTGCCGCCGCAATGGCTGCGGCAGGCACGGTCGCCGTCATCCTGCCCGGCGCCTTCTATTTCATCCGCGAGACCAAAAAGCCGCCGGTCGAGCTGTTCCGCCGCCACGGCGTCAGGATGGCGGTTGCCACCGACAACAATCCCGGGACGTCGCCGCTGACCTCGCTGCTTCTGACCATGAACATGGCAGCGACCCTGTTTGCCATGACGGTCGAGGAATGCCTCGCCGGCACCACCCGCGAGGCCGCCCGCGCGCTCGGGCTGCTCACCGAGACCGGCACGCTCGAACCAGGAAAATGGGCCGATCTCGCCATCTGGGATATCGAAAGCCCGGCCGAACTTGTCTATCGCATGGGGTTCAACCCGCTCCATGCCCGTATCTGGAGGGGAAAATGACCACGCTTGTATTGAACCCCGGCAATGCCACGCTTGCCGACTGGCGCGCCATTTATCGCGGTGCCGTTCCCGAACTCGATCCGGCCTGCCGCCCGGGGATTAAGGCCAGCGCGGAGACGGTGGCGCGGATCGTCGCCAAGGGCGAGCCGGTCTATGGCATCAACACCGGTTTCGGCAAGCTCGCCAGCGTCCGCATCCCGGCCAACGACCTCGAAACGCTCCAGCGCAACATCGTGCTCAGCCATGCCGCCGGCGTCGGCGAGGCGATGCCGGTTGCCGTGACCCGCCTGATGATGGCGCTCAAGCTTGCCAGCCTGGCGCAGGGCGCTTCCGGCGTGCGCGAACAGACCATCGACCTGTTGCAGCAGATGCTCGCCAAGGGCGTCATCCCGGTCGTTCCGGCGCAAGGGTCGGTCGGCGCCTCGGGCGACCTGGCGCCTTTGTCGCACATGACCGCAACGATGATCGGCGTCGGCGACTGCCACACCCCGCATGGCATCGTGCCGGCCAAGGTCGCTTTCGTCACCCACGAACTCGAGCCGATCACCCTGGGCGCCAAGGAAGGCCTGGCGCTGCTCAACGGCACCCAGTTCTCGACCGCTTATGCGCTGGCCGCATTGTTTGAGGCGGAAAACCTCTATCATTCGGCGCTGGTGACCGGCGCGCTGTCGACCGATGCCGCCAAGGGCTCGGATGCGCCGTTCGACCCGCGCATCCATATCCTGCGCAAGCATCGCGGCCAGATCGAAACCGCCGACACCCTGCGCAATCTGATGGCCGGCAGCGCCATTCGCGAAAGCCACCGCGTCGGCGACGAGCGTGTGCAGGACCCATATTGCCTGCGCTGCCAGCCGCAGGTCATGGGTGCTGCCCTGACCTTGCTGCGCCAGGCCGCCGACACGCTCGGCACCGAGGCCAACGGCGTCACCGACAATCCGCTGATCTTCACCGAGGACGACACCGCGCTGTCAGGCGGCAATTTCCACGCCGAGCCGGTGGCATTTGCCGCCGACATGATCGCCCTTGCGGTCTGCGAGATCGGCTCGCTGTCGGAACGCCGCATCGCCATGCTGGTCGACCCGGCCCTTTCCGGCATGCCGGCGTTTCTGACGCCGAAGCCGGGCCTCAACTCCGGCTTCATGATCCCGCAGGTCACCGCCGCCGCCCTGGTCTCCGAGAACAAGCAGAAGGCCTATCCTGCCAGCGTCGATTCGATCCCGACCTCGGCCAACCAGGAAGACCACGTCTCGATGGCCGCCCATGGCGCCCGCCGGCTGCTCGGCATGATCGAAAACGCCAATGGCGTTCTCGGCATCGAACTGCTTGCCGCGGCCCAGGGCTGCGACTTCCATGCGCCGCTGGCGTCGAGTGGAGCGCTCGAAGCCGTGCGCAAGCTCGTCCGTGCGCAGGTTCCGCATCTCGATGACGACCGCCACTTCCACCCCGACATGGAAAAGGCCATAGCACTTGTCCGCACCGGAGCGATCGTTGAGGCAATTGCCGGCATCGGCCTGCCCGAGATTTCGGGTGGCGCGAGATGAGCGGCACGCCCTGGCTGACGGTCCAGCGCGGCGACGCCCCGCTGCTCGTCAGCATCCCCCACACCGGCATAGACCTTGCCGGGCTCGACGATCTGTTCGTGTCGCGCTGGCTGGCGCGGCGCGACACCGACTGGTGGATCGAGCAGCTTTATGATTTTGCCGCCGGCCTCGGTGCAACGGTGGTGCGCACCACGGTGTCGCGCTCGATCATCGACGTCAATCGCGACCCCTCCGGCACCTCGCTCTATCCCGGCCAGGCGACGACCGAACTCTGCCCGACCACGACCTTCGACGGCGAGGCCCTCTACAACGAAGGGCAGGAGCCCGACGAGGCCGAAGTCGCAAGGCGCCGCGCCACCTATTACGATCCTTATCACGCAGCACTTGAAGGCGAGATCGTCCGCCTCAGGGCCCTGCATCCCGAGGTCGTGCTCTATGACTGCCATTCGATCCGCTCGGTCATCCCCAGGCTGTTCGACGGCAAGCTGCCGCTGTTCAACCTCGGCACCAATTCCGGCAAGAGTGCCGATCCCGCCTTGCAGGAACAGGTCGCATCCCTGATGGCAGCCAGCGGCAGACCCTGGGTGGTCAATGGCCGCTTCAAGGGCGGCTGGATCACCCGCCGGCACGGCCAGCCGGAGCAGGGCGTCCATGCCTTGCAGATGGAACTGTCCTGCCGCGGCTACATGCTCGAGCCGACAGGCAAGGTCGAACCGGCCAACTGGCCGAGCCGCTACGATCCCGAATTCGCCGCGCCGATGCGCGCGACGCTCACCAAGATCCTTGAAACCGCGCTCGCCTGGGCGGGCAGCCGACACTCCTAGGGAGGTTTTCGTAATGACCCAACATTCCCGCATCGACAATGCTCGCGTCATCCGCGCCGCCAAAGGCACCGAGCTCACCGCCAAGAGCTGGCTGACCGAAGCGCCGCTGCGCATGCTGATGAACAATCTCGACCCGATCGTCGCGGAAAAGCCGGGCGAGCTCGTCGTCTATGGCGGCATCGGCCGTGCTGCCCGCGACTGGGACAGCTATGACCGCATCGTCGCTGCCCTGCGCAAGCTTGAAGGCGACGAGACGCTGCTGATCCAGTCGGGCAAGCCGGTCGGCGTGTTCCGCACCCACAAGGATGCGCCGCGCGTGCTGCTCGCCAACTCCAACCTGGTGCCGCACTGGGCCAACTGGGACCACTTCAACGCCCTCGATAAGAAGGGCCTGATGATGTACGGCCAGATGACCGCGGGATCGTGGATCTATATCGGCAGCCAGGGCATCGTTCAGGGCACCTACGAGACCTTCGTCGAGATGGGCCGCCAGCATTTCGGCGGCGACCTCGCCGGCCGCTGGATCCTGACCGCCGGCCTCGGCGGCATGGGCGGCGCCCAGCCGCTGGCCGCGACCATGGCCGGTGCCGCCTGCCTCGCCATCGAGTGCCAGGCGAGCCGCATCGAGATGCGCCTCAAGACCGGTTATGTCGACTTCCAGGCCAAGGATCTCGACGATGCGCTCGCCATCATCGACAGGGCCTGCAAGGACAAGAAGGCGATTTCGGTCGCCCTTCTCGGCAATGCCGCCGAAATCCTGCCCGAACTGGTCAAGCGCGGCGTCAAGCCGGATGCTGTGACCGACCAGACCTCGGCGCATGACCCCGTCAACGGCTACCTGCCGATCGGCTGGACCGTTGCCGAATGGGAAGAAAAGCGCGAGCGCGACCCCAAGGCGGTCGAAAAGGCGGCGCGTGCCTCGATGGCGGTGCACGTCAGGGCGATGCTCGACTTCCACAAGATGGGCATCCCGACCGTCGATTACGGCAACAACATCCGCCAGGTCGCCAAGGAAGAGGGCGTCGAGAACGCCTTCGACTTCCCGGGCTTCGTGCCTGCCTACATCAGGCCGCTGTTCTGCCGCGGCATCGGACCGTTCCGCTGGGCAGCCCTTTCGGGTGATCCCGAGGACATCTACAAGACCGACGCCAAGGTCAAGGAACTCACCCCCGGCAACACCCACCTGCACAACTGGCTCGACATGGCGGCCAAGCGCATCCACTTCCAGGGCGTGCCGGCGCGCATCTGCTGGGTCGGCCTCGGCGATCGCCACCGTCTCGGCCTCGCCTTCAACGAGATGGTCGCCAAGGGTGAGCTCAAGGCGCCCGTCGTCATCGGCCGCGACCACCTCGACTCCGGCTCGGTCGCGTCACCGAACCGTGAGACCGAGGCGATGAAGGACGGTTCGGACGCCGTCTCCGACTGGCCGCTGCTGAACGCGCTGCTCAACACCGCCTCGGGCGCCACCTGGGTGTCGCTGCACCATGGCGGCGGCGTCGGCATGGGCTTCTCGCAGCATTCGGGCGTGGTCATCTGCGCCGACGGCACCGAGGATGCCGCCCGCCGTCTCGAGCGCGTGTTGTGGAACGACCCGGCGACCGGCGTCATGCGCCATGCCGATGCCGGCTACGACATCGCGCTCGACTGCGCCAGGGAGAAGGGCCTCAACCTGCCCGGGATCCTTTGAAACGGATCGACCTTGCGAGGCGGCACCCGGTGCCGCCTCGCATCTTGTTGACTTACTGGGAGGAGGACCCTCATGACCGATATCACCAGCCATGAAGGCGGATCGCGGGCCGGCGCCGGCCTGAAACTTGTACTTTTTAGCCTCATTGGCATAATCTTCTTTTTCGTACCGGTCACGATCGGCACAAAATCCACCATCCTCCTTGATCATGCCGCGACCGCGCTGGCGGTCCAGTTGCGCCCCGTGGCGGTTGCCTTCGTCTGTCTGCTGATCGCCTATGGCGCCATCGGCCCGTTCGTTCGCGGTTCCTGGAACAGGAACGTCACCGAAGCAATCTTTTCGGCCCTGCGTGTTCTCGGGCTCGGGCTCTCGGTCATGTATCTCACCGGGGTCGGGCCGGAGACTTTCTTTGCCCCCGACATGTTGCCCTTCCTGTTCGACAAGCTGGTGCTCTCGGTCGGGCTGATCGTGCCGATCGGCGCTTTGGCGCTCGCTTTCCTCGTCGGCTACGGCCTGCTGGAGTTCACCGGTGTGCTTGTGCAGCCGGTCATGCGGCCGGTCTGGCGGACGCCGGGCTGGTCGGCCATCGATGCGGTTGCGTCCTTTGTCGGCAGCTATTCGCTGGCGCTGCTGATCACCGACCGGGTCTTCAAGGAAGGCAAATACACCGTCCGCGAGGCGGTGATCATCGCCACCGGCTTCTCGACCGTTTCGGCAACCTTCATGATCATCGTCGCCAAGACCCTCGGCCTGATGGGCAACTGGAACCTCTACTTCTGGACCACCTTCGTCGTGACGTTCGTCGTTTCGGCAATCACCGCCCGGATCTGGCCGATCTCCGGCAAGGATCATCCCGCCAACCGCGACCAGCCGCTTGCGGCCGGAAAGTCCCGCATCCAGACGGCGATCGATGTCGGCCTCGACCAGGCCCAGGCGGCTCCGCCGCTGCATTCGCTGCTGCGCGACACCTTCATCGACGGCCTGCGCATGGCATCGATCATCCTTCCCAGCATCATGGCGGTCGGGCTTCTCGGCCTGTTGGCGGCCAAATACACGCCGATCTTCGACATACTGGGTCTGGCGCTGTATCCATTCACCTGGCTGGCGCAGTTTAACGATCCGATGATGGCCGCAAAGTCACTGGCTTCCGGTCTGGCGGAAATGTTCCTGCCGGCGATCCTGCTGAAAGAAGCCGATCTCGGGCTGAGGTTCGTTGCCGCGGTCGTGTCGGTCAGCCAGGTGCTGTTTTTGTCGGCATCGATCCCGTGCGTGCTGGCGACGTCCATCCCTCTGTCCTTCCGGGACCTGATCATCATCTGGTATATCCGCACCGCTCTCAGCATTCTGGTCACCGCTCCGATCGCCTGGCTGGCGATCAGCATGGGCTGGCTGGCGTAATGGCAGCGCGCATCATCCGTCACGCCGACTGCCGCCCGATGCCGTGGAAGAACGGCGGCGGCGTGACGACCGAAATCCTGGCCTGGCCGCCCGCGGCCGGGCTCGACACCTTCGACTGGCGTATCTCCATGGCGCAGGTCGCCGGCGGCGGCCCGTTTTCGGTCTTTGCCAACATCGACCGGACGTTGACCGTTCTGTCGGGCACGATGCAGCTTGCCGCGGGCGATGCCGCACCGGTGGCGTTGTCTCCGCAGTCGCAGCCTTACGCTTTCCCAGGCGATGTCGGCACCGAGGCCGTGCTCATCGACGGGCCGGTGCTCGACTTCAACGTCATGACCCGGCGCGGCCGTGTCAGCCATGCTGTCGAGCGGCTGGAATTTTCGGACCCGGGCGACATCGCGCTGGGGCAGGGCATCAGCCTGGTCTTCGTCGCCTCCGGGTCGGCGCGCATCGGCGGCGAGTTGGTGGCGGCATTCGACACGCTCTATTCTGATGACGGGCCGGCCGCGTTGACGGTCGCGCCGGCCGAACCTCTGTCGCTTCTCAAGGTCTCCATTCGCCTGACATAACAGGGCAATCTCCAAAATCGTCGTGACATCGGCGCGGAACTGGCAAACACTCCCCTTTGGGGACGGGTAGGTCAGGCCGGCGATCCAGATCGCGCGGCGCAGTGGAGTATGTGCCATGGACACCTACAAGGTCGGCTATTTCGTCGGCAGCCTTGCCACAGCTTCGATCAACCGCAAGCTCGCCAAGGCGCTGGTCCGGCTCGCGCCCAAGCACCTCGAAATGGAAGAGATCCCGTTTCGCGACCTGCCGCTCTACAGCTATGACTACGACGCCGACTTTCCGCCGCCGGCGCGCGCCTTCAAGAAGGCACTGGCCGGCGTCGATGCCGTGCTGTTTGTCACGCCCGAATACAACCGCTCGATCCCCGGCGGCCTCAAGAACGCCATCGACTGGGCGAGCCGGCCTTACGGCACCAATTCCTTCACCCGCAAACCGTCTGCCGTCATCGGCACCTCGCCCGGCGCGATCGGCACCGCTGTCGCCCAGCAAAGCCTGCGCAGCGTGCTGAGTTTCTGCAACTCGCCGCAGATGAACGCGCCCGAAGCCTACATCCAGTTCAAGCCAGGACTGATCACCGACGAGGGCGAGGTGACCAATGAAGGCACCGCCGAATTCCTCAAGAACTACATGGCCGAATTCCATGCCTTCGTGGTCAGGGTCTACACCGTGTTGCCCCGCGGCGGCTGAGTGGCGGCTGAGCGGTTCGAAGCCCGTTTGGCCACCGTGGCGGCCTGAAATTCGGCTGAACAAATGCCGGTGTTGCGAAGGTTGACGTGCAGCGCCTGAAATATGGCAAAGATTCATCATGCGAACACGAAAAAGCCCCAATCCTTGCGTTCCGCTCGCGGCCCTGCACTGCTATGAGGCGCGGAGGGAGATTGGCGGCGCCGACGCCATATTTTCACTCAATCCAGGTGCAAGAGCGCTCAATCGACCTGTTGGTTGCATGCAACCAATTCTTGTTTGAAACGGTTTATGTGGCAGGTCCGCGACGCCGGCAGGCGCTGCGGACTTTCTGTCAAACGGAAATGCTGTAGATGAATATTCAGACCGACCCGCGCCGGATCAAAGACGTAGTGCCGAGTTTTCCGGCCGTGGCCGAACAGCCCATCAGGGCGACGGTGCTGCATGAGGACCGGCTGCGCGCGACGGGCGAAAGCATGGCCCGCAAGGAGCTGCGCTCCTATTTCGGTCTCGAAGCCTTCGACTTCCACGCCCGCATCCGCGAGAGCGCCAAGAAGATCCTCCATGTCTATCGCGACACCAATGCTGCGCAGGGCAGGGGCGAGCCGATCACCCCGGCGGCGCAATGGCTGCTCGACAACAACTATCTCGTCGAAGAGACCATCTATCAGGTCAAGCGCGACCTGCCCAAGCGCTTCTACCGCGAATTGCCGACGATCGATCTCGGCAACGGCCAGTCGGTACCGCGGGCGCTGGCCATCGCCTGGGTCTATGTCGCCCATTCCGACAGCACCGTTTCGGCGCATATGTTCAAGGCGATCGTCGAGGGTTACCAGTCGGTCGAGCCGCTGCACATCGGCGAGCTGTGGGCGCTGCCGTCGCTGCTGCGTTTCGTTCTGGTCGAGAATCTGCGCCGCATCGCCGTCCGCGTGAACCGCGCCCGCGAAATGCGCGCAATCGCCAACGACGTCGCCGACCGCCTGCAGAGTGTGCAGGAGCAGGACGACGGCCTTGCCCTGCTCAGGGCCTATGCTGCCCACGCCCGCGACACGACCTTTGCGACGCAGCTGCTCTATCGCTTGCGCGACGGTTCGCAGAACGCCGGCAAGGCGTTGATCTGGCTTGAGAACGAGCTCGAGAAGTCGGGCAGCGACGCCGAAGAGATCATCATCGGCGAGCACCACACGCTGTCTTCCGGCAACGTCACGACCGGCAACATCATTCGTGGCCTGCGCCTGATCAATGACCAGGACTGGACGGTCTGGTTCGAGGATGTCAGCCGCGTCGACACGCTATTGCGCGAGCGCACCAATTTTGCCGAGCTCGATTTCGCCTCGCGCGACCAGTATCGCACCGCAATCGAGGAACTGGCGCGTCACTCCAAGCTGTCGGAGTTCCAGGTCGCCGAACAGGCGACCGATTTTGCAAGCAAGGAAGTCGCCGAACAGGCGACCGACTTCGCGCTGAAGGAAGCGCCTGCTTCATCAGAGGATTCTTCGGGTCTGCAGAAGGAACGCTCCGACGTCGGATTCTTCCTCGTCGGCCCGCGCCGGCAGGAGCTGGAACAGTCGATCGGTTATCGTCCGACCATCGGGCGCATCGCCAACCGCGCCTTCCGCAAGACCAACTGGCTCGGCATCGCCCTTCCGGTCTTTGCCCTGACCGTGCTGCTGCTGTTCCTTGCCGGCAACGCGCTCGCGGCACTTGGCCTGCCGACGGCGGCGGTCGTTGTCATGCTGGTGCTGTTTTCGGTTCCGGCCAGCGAGGGCGCGCTCGCCTTCTTCAACACCATCGTGCTGAAGTTCCTCGAGCCGACCCGCCTCATCGGTTACGAATTCAAGGACGGCGTTCCGGCCGAAGCCCGGACATTGGTCGTGGTGCCGTCTCTCATCGGCTCGCGCGACGATGTCGAGGAGAACATCCGCAACATCGAGGTCCATCACCTCGCCAACATGTCGGGCGAGATCCATTTCGCCGTGCTCTCCGATTGGCCCGACAGCCAGGCCGAGATATCGGCCGGCGACCGCGAGATCTATGATTACGCCCGTCGCGAGATCGCCAGGCTCAACCAGCGTTATCCCAGCGAGGGTGCCGCGCGTTTCTACCTGCTGCACCGCCGCCGCCTGTTCAACCCGTCGCAGGGCTGCTGGATGGGCTGGGAGCGCAAGCGTGGCAAGCTGCACGAGCTGAACCTTTTGCTGCGCGGCGACGGCGACACCACTTTCCTGCCGACCGACACGGCGTTGCCTGACAACATCGTCCACGTCATGACGCTCGACGCCGACACGCGCATGACGCGCGGCGTGGTCACCAAGCTGGTCGGCAAGATGTGCCACCCGCTCAACCGGCCGGAGTTCGACGCAGAGAAGCGCCTGGTGACCTCAGGCTATGCCATCCTGCAGCCACGCGTCACGCCGTCGCTGACGACGGGCGACGAAGCCTCGTTCTTCCAGCGCGTGTTTTCGGCCCATCGCGGCCTCGACCCTTACGTCTTTGCCGTGTCCGATCTTTACCAGGACGTCTTCGGCGAAGGCACCTTCACCGGCAAGGGCCTCTACCATGTCGACGCGATGGAAGCCGCGCTCAAGGGGCGCATCGCCGAAAACACCATCCTTTCCCACGACCTGCTCGAAGGCGCGCTTGCCCGCTCGGCGCTGGTCACCGACGTCGAGGTGGTCGAGGACTATCCGACCCGCTACTCGGTCGACGCTTCGCGCCAGCATCGCTGGGCGCGTGGCGACTGGCAGCTGCTCGGCTACATCTTCGACCCGAAGTCGGGCGTGCCGGCGCTGTCGCGCTGGAAGATGGTCGACAATCTCAGGCGTTCGCTGACGCCGATCTTCTGGGTCATGGCGGCGATTGCCGGCTGGACACTGCTGCCCTTCACCCAGGCCGCGCAATGGCAGGCGCTGCTGATCCTCAGCCTGTTCATGGCGCCGACATTCGACATCATCGACGCCATCCTGCCCAAGAACCGCGAAGCGACCCCGCGCGGCCATTTCAGCGCGCTCGGCCGCGACCTTGCCTTCGGCACCGCGATGGTGGCGCTCAAGGTCGTCTTGATGGCGCATCTGGCCTGGATGATGGGCGATGCGATCATCCGCACGCTCTATCGCCTGTTCGTCAGCCGCGAGAACCTTCTGGAATGGCGCACCGCCTCGCAGGCGCACAAGTCCGGCGGCAACGACCTCGCAGCCTATTACCGCATGATGTATGGCGCGGTGATCATCGCTGCTGTCGGCCTGGTCCTGCCTGTGATGACGGATTCGACCGGCGCCTTCGTTGCCTTCGCCTTCGCCATCTTCTGGGCCGGTTCGCCGGCTTTTGCCTGGCTGATCAGCCGCTCGGCCGAAACCGAAGACCGGCTGCATGTCGCGCCCTGGGACGTCCACACCCTGCGCACCGTGGCACGCCGCACCTGGCACTATTTCGAGACCTTCGTCACGGCGGAGCAGAACTTCCTGCCGCCTGACAATTTCCAGGAAAACCCGACCGGCGTGATTGCCACGCGCACCTCGCCGACCAATATCGGCGTCTACCTCCTGTCGGTCGTCTCGGCCCGCGACTTCGGCTGGATCAGCCTGGCGGACGCCGTATCGCGCATCGACGCCACCGTCTCGACCATCGAAAAGATGGAGCGCTTCCGGGGCCATCTCTACAATTGGTACGACACGACAAACCTCAGGCCGCTCTATCCGCTCTATGTCTCGAGTGTCGACAGCGGCAATCTCGCCGGCCATCTCGTGGCGGTCGCCGCCGCCTGTTCGGAATGGGCGGAAGCCCCCTCGGTCCATCTCCAGGGCGATTTCGAGGGTATTCTCGACATCGTTTCGATCATCGAGGAGAGCGTCGCCGACCTGCCTGACGACCGCCGCCAGCTGAGGCCGCTGCGCCAGCGCCTCATCGACCGCATCGACGGCATGCGCCGGGCCGTGGAAACCATCAAGTCGCAGCCGGAAATGGCCTCGATCCGCACCATCAACCTGGCCGTCTTGTCGGGCGAAATCCGCAAGCTGGCCGGCGCGATCCACACCGAGGCGGCTTCGACCAAGAGCGACGTGCTTGCCGACTGGGCGAGGACGCTGGAAGTCACCTGCGAGGCGCATGTGCATGACGCGCACAGCGACGACCAGGCAGTCGCGGCGCTGCGCAGCAAGCTGATGGAGCTGCGCGAACGCACCCGCAAATTCGCCTTCGAGATGAATTTCTCGTTCCTGATGCGCAACGAGCGCAAGCTTCTGTCGATCGGCTACCGCGTCGAGGAGCACCAACTCGACGAAAGCTGCTACGACCTGCTTGCCTCCGAGGCGCGCCTGACCAGCCTGTTCGGCATCGCCAAGGGCGACATCTCGACCGAGCATTGGTTCCGCCTCGGCCGCCCGATCGTCGAGATCGGCTTCCAGGGCGCACTGATGTCGTGGTCGGGCTCGATGTTCGAGTATCTGATGCCGCCGCTGGTGATGAAGGAGCCGCAGGGCGGCATCCTCAACCAGACCAACAAGCTGATCGTCCACCGGCAGATCCAGTATGGCCGCTCGAAGGGCATTCCGTGGGGCATCTCGGAGGCCGCCTATAACGGCCGCGACCGCGAACTGACTTACCAGTACACCAATTTCGGCGTGCCGGGGCTTGGCCTCAAGCGCGGCCTTGGCCAGAACACCGTCATCGCACCTTATGCAACGGTGCTGGCAGCCCAGTTCCTGCCGAGCGAGGCGACGGCCAATCTCAGGCGCCTGCGCAAGCTCGGCGCGCTTGGCCGCTACGGTTATTACGACGCCGTCGACTACACGCCGCAGCGTGTGCCCGAAGGCACCGACCATGCGGTTGTCTACAACTACATGGCCCATCACCAGGGCATGTCGATCGTGGCGATTGCCAATGCGATCTTCGAAGGCCGCATGCGCGACCGCTTCCACAGCGATCCGGTGATCGAGGCAGCGGAGCTGCTGCTGCAGGAGAAGGCACCGCGCGACATTCCCGTCGCCACCGTCCGCACCGAGGTGGCCGAGCACACCAAGGACGAGACCGCCGATCACAGCGCCGATACGCGCCTGGTGCTCAATCCGATGCGCGCCCTGCGGTCGACCAACCTGATGTCGAATGGCCGCTATTCGGTCATGGTCACGGCAACCGGCTCGGGCTACAGCCGCTGGAACGACATGGCGATCACGCGCTGGCAGCCGGATCCGACCGAGGATCGGCTTGGCACCTATCTGTTCCTGCGCGACACCGAAACCGGCGACTGGTGGTCGGCGACATCGGAGCCGAAGCGCGCCACCGGCGAGCAGACCCAGACCCTGTTCTGCGACGACAAGGCGAGCTTCATCAAGACTGTCGGCACGCTACGCAGCGAGGTCGAATGCATCGTCGTCTCCGAAGGCAATGGCGAGGCCCGCAAGGTCACCATCTGGAACGACGCTGCCGTCGACCGCCACATCGAGGTGACGTCGTTTGCCGAGCTGGTGCTGGCGCCCGAGGCCAATGACAACGCCCATCCGGCGTTCTCCAAGATGTTCGTCGAGACCGAGATCACCCACAATGGCAGCGCCATCCTGGCGACGCGGCGCACCCGCGCCGCCAACGAGCCTTCCGTCGTCGCGGCGCATTTCGTCACCGACCAGTCCGGCTTCGTACGCGACACCGAGGCCGAGACCGACCGCCGCGCCTTCATCGGCCGTGGCCGCACCATATCAGATCCGGCGGCCTTCGATCCGGGTGCCAAGCTTTCGGGCAGCGCCGGCTTCACGCTCGATCCGGTGGCGGCCCTGCGCCGCCGCGTCCGCGTGCCGGCCAACAAGAAGGTCACGCTGACCTATTGGACCATCGTCGGCTCGACCCGCGAAGAGGTCGAAGAGACTGTCGCCAAGCTCGACCACCCCGAAGGCTTCCAGCGCCAGGCCATGCTGTCCTGGACCCGGTCGCAGGTGCAGACGCGCCATCTCGGCCTCAACCTGGCTGATGCCGCAAACGTCCAGAAGCTGGCCCGCTTCCTGATCTATCCCGATCCGTTCCTGCGCCTGTCGGCGGATGCCATCGCCTCCGGCCTCGGCCGGCAGTCGGCGCTGTGGCCGATGGCGATCTCGGGCGATTTCCCGATCCTGGCGATCCGGATCGGCGACGTCGCCGATATCGAGATCGTCGCCCAGGCGCTGCGCTTCCAGGAATATATGCGCGCCCGCGGCCTCGTCGCCGATCTCGTCATCGTCAACGAGCAGGCCTCGTCCTATGTCCAGGACCTGCAGCAGGCGATCGAGCATCTGTGCGAGAACAGCCGCCTGCGCGGCAAGGAACTCGGACCACGCCAGCACATCTTCGCGGTTCGCCGCGACCTGATGGACGAAGGCTCCTACCGCACGCTTCTCGCCGTCGCGCGTGTCTGCCTGCACACCCGCAACGGCACGATCTTCGACCAGATCGAGCGTGCCGAGGCGGCAGCGCTTGCCGCCCGCGATGCCCTTGCAGCCGCTCAGGCGACCGATCGGCCGGAGACCTCCGCGCTGCAGACGTCGCCGTCGCGCAGCGCCCGCAAGAGCGGCGGCGACGGCCTGTCCTACTGGAACGGTTTCGGCGGCTTCGACGCCAACGGTCGCGACTATGTCGTGCGCCTCAATGGGGCACGTTCGACGCCGCAGCCCTGGATCAACGTCATCGCCAATGGCGGCTTCGGCTTCCACGCTTCGGCTGAAGGTGCTGCCTTCACCTGGAGCCGTAACAGCCGCGATTACCAGCTGACGCCATGGTCGAACGATCCCGTCACCAACCGTCCGGGCGAGGCGATCTACATCTTCGATCGCGCCAGCGGCAGGACCTATTCGCCGATTGCCGCTGTGGCGCGTGACGCGGGCGCAAGCTACGAAGCCCGCCACGGCCAGGGTTTTTCGACATTCCGCTCCAAGCGCGGCACTTTGGCCACCGAACTGACGCATCTCGTCGATCCGAACGATCCGGTTCGCATTTCGCGGCTGAAGATCGAAAATTCGGGCGCGGTGCCGGCCAAGCTCAAGGTCTACGCTTACGCCGAGTGGGTGCTGGGCAACAGTCGGGCGAGGACTGCGCCCAACATCGTGCCGTCGCTCGACGAGGCGACGGGCGCGCTGTTCGCCCGCAACAGCTACGGCCTCGATTTTGGCGAGCGTGTCGCCTTCATGACGATGGACGGCAAGGCCAATGCGGTCACCGCCGACCGCAATGAGTTCATCGGCATGGGCGGCACCGTCGAGGCGCCGCGCGCCGTGACGCTGGGTGCCGAACTGAGCGGACGCGTCGAGGCGGGTGTCGATCCCTGTGCTGCGATCTCGAGGGATGTCGAAGTGCCCGCAGGCGGCTCGATTTCCCTGCTCTGGCTGCTCGGCGATGCCGGCTCGGAGGAGGAAGCGAGCGCGCTGGTGAGCCGTCATCTCAAGGTCGATTTCGACAAGAGGCTGGCGGAAAACGAGGCCAACTGGCGTTCGTTCCTCGGCACCATAGAGGTCGAGACGCCCGACAAGGCCCTCGACGCCATGGTCAACAACTGGCTGCCATACCAGAGCCTGGCCTGCCGCATCCGTGCACGCTCGGCCTTCTACCAGGCCAGCGGCGCCTTCGGCTTCCGCGACCAGCTGCAGGACACGCTGGCGCTCCTGATGCACGACGCAAGCCTTGCCCGTGCGCAGATCCTGAACGCCGCCGGCCGGCAGTTTGCCGAAGGCGACGTCCAGCATTGGTGGCTGCCGCGCACCGGCGCCGGCGTGCGCACCATGATCTCCGACGACGTCGTCTGGCTGGCGAGTGCCACCGCGCGCTATGTCACGGTGACCGGCGACGCGGCGATCCTCAACGAGCAACTGCCCTTCATCGAAGGCCAGCCGCTCAATCCGGGCGAACATGACGCGTTCTTCACGCCGGAGCAGTCCAAGAAGAAGGCCTCGCTCTACGAGCACTGTGCCCGCGCGCTCGACCTCGCCATCAAGCGGACGGCTAAGAACGGCCTGCCGCTGATCCTCGGCGGCGACTGGAACGACGGCATGAGCCGCGTCGGCGAGGAGGGCAAGGGCGACAGCGTCTGGCTCGGCTGGTTCCTGCTGCGGACGCTGGGCGAGTTCGCCCCGCTCGCCAAGGCCGAAGGCGATTCAAAACGCGCCAACGCCTGGGACAAGCACGCCACCTCGCTCAAGCGGGCGCTGGAGAATGCGGCCTGGGATGGTGAGTGGTATCGCCGTGGCAGCTTCGACGACGGCACGCCGCTCGGCTCCCGCAACTCCGACGAATGCAAGATCGACTCGATCGCGCAGTCGTGGAGCGTCATTTCGGGTGAGGGCGATCCGGCACGTTCGCGCACGGCGATGGCACAGGCGACCAAAATGCTGGTCGACGACGAGCTCAAGCTGATCAAGCTGTTCACTCCGCCATTCTCCGAAACCGACAAGGAGCCGGGCTACATCAAGTCCTATCCGCCTGGCGTGCGCGAAAATGGCGGCCAGTACACCCATGCCGCGACCTGGTTTGTCATTGCCTTGGCGGAAATGGGGCAGGTCGACGAGGCCTATCGCTGCTTCTCGATGCTCAACCCGGTCAACCATGCGCTCGACGAGGCCGCCGCCGAGACCTACAGGGTCGAACCCTATGTGGTGGCAGCCGACGTCTATGCCGACGCCTCCAAGGCCGGCCGCGGTGGCTGGACCTGGTACACAGGTTCGGCAGGCTGGCTCTATCGCGCGGCGGTCGAAAGCATCCTCGGCATCAGCCAGCGTGGCAACAGACTGGTCGTGGCACCGGCCATTCCCAAGCATTGGGAAGGGTATTCGGCGACGCTCCGTCTGGGTGGTGCCGTCTACAGGTTGCGTGTTGTGAGGGACAAAGCCGCTAAAGCTGCGAAAGCAGAGGTCGATGGCGTGAAGGGCAAGGACGCGTCTTTTGCCATGCGCGACAGCGGCGAAGTCGACGTTGTGATCCGCATCCCGGCCTAGCCGGGATGCCCCTGCGTCAACTTGGTTGCCGGCTTTGTCATCATTTTGCCGCAACGATGCCTTTTTTCGTTAAATCTCAATTCCTTATCGGATCACAGCAGATTACCGGTCGTAGCCATGTGTTGTTCGATTTTTTTGAACTGAGCGGCTATCTGCGCATTGTCTTGCGGACCCATGACCGCTATTTGTCGGCTATGGTGCAGTGCACAATAAAGGGACGAACGGGACTCAAGGGGTACCAAAGTGTCGTTGCTTGAAGTTTATTGGAGAGCCCTCCGCTATCTTGCCGCCGACGGCAAGAAGGTCGGGCTGATTTGCGCAGCCAACGTCGTGTTGGCAATCGTGACCATTGCTGAACCGATCCTGTTCGGGCGTATCATCGATGCAATCGCTGGAAAGACGGAAGTCGTTCCGACAATGGCGCTGTGGGCGAGCTTCGGCGCGTTCAACATCGTCGCCTTCGTTCTGGTCGCGCGCGGCGCCGACCGCCTGGCGCATGCGCGCCGCGGCGAGGTGCTGTGCCAGTCGTTCGAACGCGTCATCACCATGCCGCTTTCCTGGCACCAGCAGCGCGGCACGTCGCATTCGCTGCACACCTTGCTGCGCGCGGTCGAAGCGCTGTTCAGCCTGTGGCTCGAATTCATGCGCACCCATCTGTCGACGGCGGTGGCGCTGGCGCTGCTGATCCCGACTGCTTTTTCGCTCGACGTCCGTATGTCGCTGGTGCTGATCGTGCTTGGCGCGCTTTATCTCGCCATCGGCCGGCTCGTCATGCGCAAGACCAAGGAAGGCCAGGCCTCCGTCGAGCGCCACTATCACAAGGTTTTCTCCCACGTCTCGGACTCGGTCAGCAACGTCGCCGTGCTGCAGAGCTACAACCGTGTCGGCCAGGAAACGGAATCGCTGCGTGCCTATGTCAAGGCTCTGATCACCACGCAGAACCCGGTGCTCGACTGGTGGGCGCTGGCATCCGCCATGCACCGGCTGGCTTCGACGATCTCGATGATGGTCGTGCTTCTGATCGGCGCCTATCTGGTCAGCAAGGGCCAGTTGCGCATCGGCGACATCGTTGCCTTCACCGGTTTCGCCGCCCTGCTGATCAGCCGCCTCGACCAGGTTTCGAACTTCGCCAACCAGATCTTCGACGCTCGTTCGAAGCTCGAGGAGTTCTATCGTCTCGAGGATGCCGCCGGCGAGAACCGCGAGCCGGAAGGCCTGCGTGAACTCGAAAACGTCACCGGCCACGTCCGTTTCGAAAACGTCAGCTTCGAGTTCCCCAATTCGGGGCAAGGCGTCACCGACGTCTCCTTCGAAGTGCGCGCCGGCCAGACCATCGCCATCGTCGGCCCGACCGGTGCCGGCAAGACGACACTGATCAACCTGCTGCAGCGTGTGCATACACCGCAGAACGGCCGCATCCTGATCGACGGCATCGACACCCGCACCGTCACCAAGAAGTCGCTGCGCCACTCGATTGCCACCGTCTTCCAGGACGCCGGCCTGCTCAACCGCTCGATCGAGGACAATATCCGCGTCGGCCGCGCCGGCGCGAGCTACGAGGAAGTGCATGCAGCCGCGACTGCCGCTGCGGCGCAGGATTTCATCCTGTCCAAGAGCGAAGGCTACGACACCAATGTCGGCGAGCGTGGCGGCCAGCTGTCCGGTGGCGAGCGCCAGCGTATCGCCCTTGCCCGCGCCATCCTCAAGAGCGCGCCGATCCTGGTGCTCGACGAGGCGACAAGCGCGCTCGACGTCGAGACCGAAAACCGGGTCAAGGACGCCATCGACACGCTGCGCGACGGTCGTACGACCTTCATCATCGCGCATCGCCTCAGCACTGTCCGCGACGCCGACCTTGTGGTGTTCATGGATCACGGCCATGTCGTCGAGATGGGCGGCTTCAACGAGCTGTCGACCCGCAATGGCCGCTTCGCCGCCCTGCTGCGCGCCGGCGGCCTGCTCAATGACGAGGAAGTCCGCCGCGTCACCCATGTCGAGGCCGCGGCCTAGTCCGTCATCGCATACGGATCCGGACGGGGCGCCTTGGCGCCCCGTTTGCGTTTGCCCGCGACGCTGGTACCGATTGCGAAGACAAGCGCCCAAGGCTATTTAGCGTCCATGACACAGACGACCTCGCAGGCTTGGCGTTTCAGCGACCTGGCCAATCCGACCCGCTTCATCTCGCTGGTCGACAAGATCGTGCCCTGGCTTGGCGGCGCCTCAGTATTGGTGCTGGCGATCGGGCTCTATCTCGGCTTTGCCGCACCTGCCGATTTCCAGCAGGGCATCACCGTCCGCATCATGTATATCCACGTGCCTTTCGCCTGGCTCGCCATGATGTGTTATTCGGTCATGGCCATTTCGGCGCTGGGAACGCTGGTCTGGCGTCATCCGCTCGCCGATGTCGCGCTCAAGTCGGCCGCACCGGTCGGCGCCGTGTTCACCGCGCTGGCTCTGCTTACCGGCTCGATCTGGGGCAAGCCGATGTGGGGCACCTGGTGGGTGTGGGACGCCCGGCTGACCTCGGTCTTTGTGCTGTTTTTGATGTATCTCGGCATCATCGCGCTGACCCGCGCGCTCGACGACCCCGCGCGTTCGGCGCGTGCTGCCGCCGTCATCACGCTTGTCGGCTTCATCAACATTCCGATCATCAAGTTTTCGGTCGAATGGTGGAACACCTTGCACCAGCCGGCCTCGGTGTTCCGCATGGACGGCCCGACCATCGATCCGAGCATGCTCTGGCCCCTCATGACCATGGCGCTTGGCTTTACCCTTCTGTTCTTCACTCTGCATCTAATGGCGATGCGCACCGAGATCTGGCGCCGTCGTGTCACAGCCATGCGCCAGATTGCCGCTCGGAGGGCCGAGCGCCAGCAGGCCTGACGGCTCGAACAAGGAAGACATCATGTGGCCCGATCGTCGAATTCTTGATCTCCTGGGCCTCGAGCTTCCTATCTTCCAGGCGCCGATGGCCGGGCCCGTCGATTCCGAGATGGTGATCGCGGTCTCGGAGGCCGGCGGCCTCGGCGGGCTGCCTTGCGCGCTGATGACGCCCGAAAAGACGCGGACCGAACTCGGCATCATCCGGCAGCGCACCTCGAAGCCGATCAACGTCAATTTCTTCTGCCACAAACAGCCCGAAGACGATCTTGCCCGCGAGGCGGCGTGGAAACAGCGGCTCGCGCCTTATTATCTCGAACTCGGCCTCGACCCCAATGCGCCTGCGCCGCGTTCGGCGCGTGCGCCTTTCGACGAGACCTTCTGCGACATCGTCGAGGAGTTCCGGCCGGAGGTGGTGAGTTTCCATTTCGGCCTGCCTGATGCCGCCTTGCTCGATCGCGTCAAGGCGACGGGCGCCAAGGTGCTGTCGTCGGCGACGACGGTCGACGAGGCGGTGTGGCTCGAGGCGAGGGGCTGCGATGCGATCATCGCGCAAGGTGCCGAGGCCGGCGGTCATCGCGGCATCTTCCTGACCGACGACGTCGCCAACCAGCCCGGCACCTTCGCTCTGGTGCCGCAGGTGGTCGATGCGGTCAAGCTGCCCGTCATCGCCACCGGCGGCATATCAGACGCACGCGGCATCGTTGCCGCCTTTGCCCTTGGCGCTTCGGCGGTGCAGGTCGGCACCGCCTATCTGTTCTGCCCCGAGGCCAAGGTGGCAGCACCGCACAAGGCCGCACTCAAAGCGGCCAAGGACGACCATACCGCGCTGACCAATCTGTTCACCGGCCGGCCGGCGCGCGGCATCGTCAACCGTATCATGCGCGAGGTCGGTCCACTGTCTGAAGACGCGCCGGCATTCCCGCTGGCAGGCGGGGCATTGGCACCGCTGCGAGCGGCGTCGGAACCCAAGGGCTCGGGCGATTTCATGTCCTTGTGGTCGGGACAGGCGGCCCGGCTTGGCCGCGACATGCCGGCTGCCGATCTCACGCGCGCCCTTGCCGCGGAAACACAGGCTCTGCTGTCGCGCTTCGGCCGCTAGCGCAATTCCAGGAAAAGTGTGCAGCGGTTTTCCGTCCGGAATGCGCAAAAACAAAGAAAATAGAGAGATTCCACTTTTCGAAGAAAAGTGGAATCTCTCTAGCCTATGGCTTGATCCCTTGATGTGGTCGCCGGTTTTCGCAAAATATCATGCGAGAACAAGAAGATAGAGCCTCATTCCGATTCATCTGATGAGAATGGGCTCTGGTCGAGGGAAGCCGCCTATTTCGGTGTCAGCGTCCGCCGCACGGCGTCGTGCCAGCCTTTCAGCTTGGCCTTGCGCAGGGCCGGTTCCATGACCGGCTTGAACTGGCGGTCGAGCGCCCAGGCCTTGGAAAACTGTTTGGCCTTCGGCCAGACGCCGGCGCGCGATCCCGCCAGCCAGGCAGCACCGAGTGCCGTGGTCTCGAGCACCGTCGGCCGGTCGACCGGCGCGTCCAGGATGTCGGCCAGGCGCTGCATCGTCCAGTCGGAGGCGACCATGCCGCCGTCGACGCGCAGCACGGTCTTGCCGTTGCCGCCCTTCCAGTCCTTCTTCATCGCGTCGAGCAGGTCGCGGGTCTGATAGGCGACGGATTCAAGCGCTGCGCGGGCAAATTCCGCCGGCCCGGTGTTGCGGGTCAGGCCAAAGATCGCGCCGCGCGCCTCGGCATCCCAATGCGGCGCGCCGAGCCCGACAAAGGCCGGCACGAGATAGACGTCCTGGCTGTCGTCGGCGTCGGCCGCCAGCTTGCCACTTTGCTCGGCCTTGCCGATCACCTTGATGCCGTCGCGCAGCCACTGCACGGCGGCACCGGCGACGAAGATCGAGCCTTCCAGCGCATAGGTCGTCTTGCCCTCCAGGCGATAGGCGATCGTCGTCAACAGCCGGTTCTTCGAGCGCACAATGTCGCTGCCGGTGTTGAGGATGGCAAAACAACCGGTGCCATAGGTCGATTTCATCATGCCTGGTTCGAAACAGGCCTGGCCGATGGTCGCCGCCTGCTGGTCGCCGGCAACGCCGAGGATCGGGATTTCGGCGCCGAACAGCGATTTTTCGGTCACGCCGAAATCGGCGGCGCAATCCTTGACCTCGGGCAGCATGACGGCGGGGATTTTCAGGATGTCGAGCAGCTCGGCGTCCCAGTCGTTCTTCGCGATGTTGTAGACCAGCGTGCGCGAGGCATTGGTGGCGTCGGTCGCATGCAGCTTGCCGCCGGTCAGGCGCCAGATCAGGAAGCTATCGATGGTGCCGGCAAGCAGCTCGCCGCGTTCGGCCTGCTTGCGCGCGCCCTTCACCTTGTCGAGCAGCCAGGCGATCTTGGTACCGGAGAAATAGGGATCGAGCAGAAGCCCGGTCTTGCCAGTGAATTTGGGCTCCAGCCCCTGCTTCTTCAGCCTGGCACAGAGCGGCGCGGTGCGGCGGTCCTGCCAGACGATGGCGTTGTGGATCGGCTTGCCTGTCGCTCTGTCCCAGATGACGACGGTTTCGCGCTGGTTGGTGATGCCGATGGCCGCAATGTCGGCGGCGGTCGCGCCGGCCTTCTTCAGCGCCGCCCTGCAGGTTGTGACGACACTGTCCCAGATTTCCTCGGGGTCATGCTCGACCCAGCCGGAGGCAGGGAAATGCTGGGTGAATTCCTTCTGGCCGACACCGACGGGTTTCATCGTTTTGTCGAACACGATGGCCCGGCTCGACGTGGTGCCTTGGTCGATCGCCAGAATGAAGCCGCTCATCTTCCCCTCCGCAGTCACGTGCATGAAGAGGGGAGACGGCGCTGCGCCGTCTCCCCGGATAGTTGGCCGAGCGGATGATCCGCCCGAACGCTTACTTGCTCCAGCTCTTCACCAGCTCATCGTAGTTGATGGTGACAGGCTTTTCCTTCTCGTTTTCGATCTTCAGCTGCGGCGCGAGATTGCCTGCCTTGACCGCTTCGGCATTCCAGTAGGCGAGATCGTGCTCTTCCGCCATCTTCGGGCCGATGTCGCCCTGGATGCCGGCGCGTTCGAGGCGTTCGAGCACCTTTTCCTGCTCGGCGCACAGCGAGTCCATGGCTTCCTGGGCCGTCTTGGCGCCCGAAGAAGCGTCACCGATCGCCTGCCACCACAGCTGAGCCAGCTTCGGATAGTCAGGCACGTTGGTGCCCGTCGGCGACCACTGAACGCGGGCCGGCGAACGGTAGAACTCGATCAGGCCACCGAGCTGCGGGGCACGGTCGGTGAAGCTCTTGTGGTCGAGCGTCGACTGGCGGATGAAGGTCAGGCCGACATGGCTCTTCTTCACGTCGACGGTCTTCGAGGTCACGAACTGCGCATAAAGCCATGCGGCCTTGGCGCGATCGTCCGGCGTCGACTTCAGGATCGTCCACGAACCGACGTCCTGGTAGCCAAGCTTCATGCCGTCCTTCCAGTAGACGCCATGCGGCGAGGGCGCCATGCGCCATTTCGGCGTGCCGTCCTCGTTCATGACAGGCAGGCCGGGCTTGACCATGTCGGCGGTGAAGGCTGTGTACCAGAAGATCTGCTGGGCAATCGCACCCTGGGCCGGCACCGGGCCGGATTCGGAGAAGGTCATGCCCTGGGCTTCCGGCGGCGCGTAGGCCTTCAGCCAGTCGAGATACTTGACGATCGAATAGACCGAGGCCGGTCCGTTGGTGTCGCCGCCGCGCGCGACGCAGGAGCCGACGGGCTGCGACTTGTCGTTGACCTTGATGCCCCATTCATCGACCGGCAGGCCGTTGGGCAGGCCCTTGTCGCCGTTGCCGGCCATCGACAGCCAGGCGTCGGTGAAGCGCCAGCCGAGCGAGGGGTCCTTCTTGCCATAGTCCATGTGGCCATAGACCTTCTGGCCGTTGACGTCGCGGCCGGTGAAGAACTCGGCGATGTCCTCGTAAGCCGACCAGTTGACCGGAACGCCGAGGTCGTAGCCGTATTTCGCCTTGAAGTCGGCCTTGTTCTTCTCGTCGTTGAACCAGTCGTAGCGGAACCAGTAGAGGTTGGCGAACTGCTGGTCGGGCAGCTGGTAGAGCTTGCCGTCGGGAGCTGTCGTGAACTTCGTGCCGATGAAGTCGGCGATGTCGAGGTTGGGGTTGGTGACGTCCTTGCCCTCATTGGCCATCCAGTCGGTCAGGCTGCGGGCCTGCAGATAGCGCCAGTGGGTGCCGATCAGGTCGGAATCGTTGACATAGGCGTCATAGATGTTTTCGCCCGACTGCATCTGCGTCTGCAGCTTTTCGATGACGTCGCCTTCACCGATCAGGTCATGTGTGATCTTGATGCCGGTGATGTCGCTGAACGCCTTGGCGAGCGTCTTCGATTCATATTCGTGCGTGGTGATGGTTTCCGAGACGACCTTGATCTCCATGCCGGCGAAAGGCTTCGCGGCATCGACGAACCACTGCATTTCGGCTTCCTGGCCGGCGCGGTCGAGCGCCGATTGATCCTTGATCTCGGTATCGAGGAAGGCTTTCGCCTCGTCCATGCCGGCAAAGGCATTGCTTGATCCCAAGAGCAGGGCGATCACGCTTGTAGATGCTAGAATATGGCGTCGCATTAATTTCCTCCCAAACAAGGTTGCATTGCCATTTGGCGCCGCCGCGGGCTTGCGGCGGCCCAACATTTCCCCCTCTAGACGAAGCGGAATACGCCGATCGCGTAGACCACTGCGAGAGCGAGAGCCCACCACAGGTTGGGCCCGATCAGGCCCAGCCATGCGAGATGAATGAAGGCGCTGCCGAGCAGCGAAACGAAAAGCCTGTCGCCCCGGGTCGTTTCGAAGCGGAGGATGCCGACGCGCGGATTGCCGCCGGGCGAGAAATATTCCCACACCCCCATGCCCACGAGCATCAGGAAGATGGTGATGAAGAACGCCGCTGTCGGCAGCGTCCAGGCCATCCATGAAAGGTCCATCACAAACGCTCCCTCAGACGCGGCCCAGGGCAAAGCCCTTGGCGATGTAGTTGCGGACGAACCAGATGACGAGCGCGCCCGGGATGATGGTCAGGACACCGGCCGCGGCGAGCACGCCCCAGTCCATGCCCGAGGCCGAGACGGTGCGTGTCATGATGGCGGCGATCGGCTTGGCGTCGGTGGTGGTCAGGGTGCGGGCGATCAAGAGTTCGACCCACGAGAACATGAAACAGAAGAAGGCGGCGACCCCGATGCCGCTGGCGATCAGCGGAACGAAGATCTTCACGAAAAAGCGCGGGAACGAGTAGCCGTCGATATAGGCGGTCTCGTCGATCTCCTTCGGTACGCCCGACATGAAGCCTTCGAGAATCCACACTGCCAGCGGCACGTTGAACAGGCAGTGCGCCAGCGCAACCGCGATATGGGTGTCGATCAGGCCGAAGGCCGAATAGAGCTGGAAGAAGGGCAGGGCGAACACCGCCGGCGGCGCCATGCGGTTGGTCAGAAGCCAGAAGAACAGGTGCTTGTCGCCGAGGAAGCGGTAGCGCGAAAAGGCGTAGGCCGCAGGCAGGGCGACGGCGATCGAGATCACCGTGTTCATCACCACATAGATGATCGAGTTGATGTAGCCCTTGTACCAGGACGGATCGGTGAAGATCACGCCGTAGTTGCGCAAAGTCGGGCTCTGCGGCCAAAGCGAAAAGGTGCCCAGGATTTCCTGGTTCGACTTGAAGCTCATATTGATGAGCCAATAGATCGGCAGCATCAGGAAGATGATGTAGAGCGTCGGTACCACCCACCAGAAGCGCGATTCCTCGCCGCGCCGCCGCATCCTGCGCGCCAGCGCCTCGTCTGGAGCGCTGCTATGGACAACGCCCGTCGTGGTCACGGCATCACGCATCATCTTGTCCTTGTCGGCGTCCGCGACAGCTTGGCTTGTCCCCGCCATCTCACTTCTCCACGTCGTAATTTGTCATGACGGTGTAGAAGACCCATGACAGCAGCAGCACGATCAGGAAGTAGATGATCGACATCGCCGCCGCCGGGCCGAGGTCGAACTGGCCGACAGCCATCTTGACCAGATCGATCGACAGGAACGTCGTCGAGTTGCCGGGGCCGCCGCCGGTGACGACGAAGGGCTCGGTGTAGATCATGAAACTGTCCATGAAGCGCAGCAGCACCGCGATCAAAAGCACGCGCTGCATCTTCGGCAACTGGATGTAGCGGAACACCGCCCAGCGCGAGGCGCCGTCGATCTTGGCCGCCTGGTAGAAGGCGTCGGGGATCGACACCAGGCCGGCATAGCAGAGCAGCACGACGAGGCTTGTCCAGTGCCAGACATCCATGACGATGACCGTCACCCAGGCGTCGAACGGGTCGTTGACATAGTTGTAGTCGAAGCCGAGCGCATGCAGCGTGTAGCCGAGCAGGCCGATGTCGATGCGGCCGAAGACCTGCCAGATGGTGCCGACGACGTTCCACGGAATGAGCAAAGGCAGCGCCATCAGCACCAGGCAGACCGGCACGCCCCAGCCCTTTCGCGGCATGTTGAGGGCGATGAAGATACCGAGCGGGATCTGGATCGCCAGGATGATCGCCGAGAAGACCAGGTTGCGACCCATCGCCGCCCAGAAGCGGTCGGAATGCAGCATCTCCTCGAACCATTCGGCGCCGGCCCAGAAGAACTGGTTGCCGCCGAACGTGTCCTGTACCGAATAGTTGACGACGGTCATCAGCGGGATGACCGCCGAGAAGGCCACCAGCACCAGCACCGGCAGCACCATGAACCAGGCCTTGTTGTTCCAGGTCTTTTCCACGGGTTACGCTCCCATCTCGACGCGCCAGGACTTGTCGTAGAGGTTGATGCCGGCAGGATCGAAAGTGACGTGCGGATCGGCCGGCACGTGATCGTCCTCGCCGAGGATCGCCGCGATCTCGCGGCCCTCGAGGCTGGCGCGCACCACCTTGTGGCGGCCGATATCCTCGACCTTGCGTATGGTGACGGGCATGCCCTTGGCGCCGAGCCTGACATATTCGGGCCGGATGCCGAGTTCGATGCTTGCGCCTTCGGCCTTGGGCGTGCCGGGCAGCTCGATCACCTGGCCGCCGAGCCTGGCGCGCCGGCCTTCGACCGCCACCGGCATGACGTTCATACCGGGCGAGCCGATGAAATAGCCGACGAAGGTGTGCTTGGGACGCTCGAACAGCTCGGCCGGCGTGCCGATCTGGACGATCTCGCCGTCATACATCACCACCACCTTCTCGGCGAAGGTCAACGCCTCGGTCTGGTCGTGGGTGACATAGATCATGGTGTAGCCGAAGCGGCGGTGAAGCTGCTTGAGCTGCGAGCGCAGCACCCATTTCATATGCGGGTCGATGACGGTCAGCGGCTCGTCGAACAGGATCGCATTGACGTCGGAGCGGACGAGGCCGCGGCCGAGCGAGATCTTCTGCTTCTGGTCGGCGGTGAGCCCGCGCGCCTTGCGTTTGGCCCAGCTGGCGAGGTCGATCATGTCGAGCGTCTCGCGCACCTTGCGGTCGACATCGGCTTCTCCGACGCCGCGGTTGCGCAGCGGGAAGGCGAGATTGTCGTAGACCGTCATGGTGTCGTAGATGACCGGGAACTGGAACACCTGGGCGATGTTGCGCTCCTGGGTGGACAGCCGGGTCACGTCTTTGCCGTCGAACAGAAGCTGGCCGTGCGAGGCATGCAGCAGGCCGGAAATGATGTTGAGCAGCGTGGTCTTGCCGCAGCCGGACGGCCCGAGCAGGGCATAGGCGCCGCCGTCCTCGAAGCCGTAATGGACTTCGCGCAGCGCATAGTCCTTGTCGGACTTCGGGTTGGCGCCATAGGCGTGGCGGATGTGGTTCAGGTCGATGCGTGCCATCTTCCCCTCCTATGCGGCGCGTGACGAGGGTGCGCCGGCGGCGCGACCGGTGGCATCGAAGACCATGACGTGGCGCGGATCGATGAACACCTCGATGGTCTCGTCCGGCTCGAACTGGCGGATGCCATGGGTCAGCATCACCCAGCGCGCGTCGGCGTAGTTGAGGTGGACAAAGCTCTCCGAGCCGGTGATCTCTGTCACCGACACCTTGGCCTTGACGCCGACGGCATCGGTCGTGCGCTTCTCAAAAGAAAGATGGTGGGGCTGGAAGCCGATCGTATAGCTGGCGTCGGCAATGCCGGCGAGGTCGCCTGGCACCGGGAGGTCCACCCCACCATCAAGCTGGAAATTGCGGCCGCTCTTCTTCAACACGATGGTGTTGAGCGGCGGGTCGGCGAAGGTCCGCGCCGTGATCAGGTCGTCCGGCTTGCGGAACACCTCGATCGTCTGGCCGAACTGGGTGATGCGGCCTTCCGACAGCGTGGCCACATTGCCGCCGAGCAGAAGCGCTTCATGCGGCTCGGTCGTGGCATAGACGAAGATCGCGCCAGTTTCGGCGAAGATCCTAGGCAGTTCGGCACGCAATTCCTCGCGCAATTTGTAGTCGAGATTGGCCAGCGGCTCGTCGAGCAGCACAAGCCGGGCATTCTTGACGATGGCGCGGGCAAGTGCGGTGCGCTGCTGCTGGCCGCCCGACAGGTTGAGCGGGGTGCGGTCGAGATAGGGTGTCAGCTTGAGCAGGTCGGCGGCGCGCTTGACCTCCTGTTCGATCCTGGCCTTGTCGGCGCCGGCGACACGCAGCGGCGAGGCGATGTTCTCGTAGACCGTCATCGCCGGGTAGTTGATGAACTGCTGGTAGACCATGGCGATGTTGCGCTTCTGCACCGGCACGCCGGTGACGTCGACACCGTCGAACCAGACCGAGCCCGCGGTCGGCTTGTCGAGCCCGGCCATCAGCCGCATCAGGCTGGTCTTGCCCGACAGCGTCGGCCCCAGCAGCACATTCAGGCTGCCGTGCTGAAGCGCCAGCGAGACGTCGCGGATATGATCCGTGCCGGCCACCGTCTTGGTTACGTTGCGCAGTTCGAGCATAAATCCTCCTCCCAGAGGCAGACGCAGGCGGGCAGGCCTATTCTGCCGCGGCGTTGTGCACGCCTGGGCTCATTCCTTGCAGAAATTCATCGAGTGCCGCGGCCTGCTCCTTGCTGAGCTTCAGGCCCCGCTTGGTGCGCCGCCACAACACGTCCTCGCCGCTCACCGCCCATTCATGGGCGACGAGATAGCGGACCTCGGCCTCGTAGAGATCGGCGCCGAAATTGCGCCCGAGATCGGCTTCCGACTTCGCCAGGCCGAGCAGCGTCCTGGCGCGGGTGCCGTAGAGCCTTGTCAGGCGGCGGGCGAGGCGCATGTCGAGGAAGGGGTAGGCGGCCTTGAGCTTGACCACTTCGGCGTCGAAGCCGGTCGCCTCGAACTCGCCGCCCGGCAGGGCGGCGGTTGCCGTCCAGGCCTTGCCCTTCTTGCCCAGCTGCTTCTCGATGATCTCGAGCATGGATTCGGCAAGACGGCGATAGGTTGTGATCTTGCCGCCGAAGATGTTGACGATCGGCGCGCGGCCTTCGCCGCCATCTGATTTCAGCACATAGTCGCGTGTCGCTTCCTGGGCCTTGCTGGCGCCGTCGTCATAGAGCGGGCGGACGCCGGAATAGGTCCAGACGATATGTTCGGGTTTCACCGGCTCGGCGAAATATTCGCTTGCCGCCTCGCAGAGATAGGTGATCTCGGCCTGGCTGATCCTGGCGGTGTGGGGATCGCCTTGATAATCCTGGTCGGTGGTGCCGATCAGGGTGAAGTCTTCCTCGTAAGGAATGGCGAAAATGATGCGCCCGTCCTTGTTCTGGAAGAAATAGGCGCGCGGATCGTCGAACTTCTTCGCCACCACGATGTGGCTGCCCTGGACGAGCCGCACATTGTGGACGTTGTTCTGGCCGACGGTTTCGGTCAGCACATGGTCGATCCAGGGGCCAGCGGCATTGACGATGAGCCGCGCCTTGACCTCTTCGACCTGGCCGCTGCGCAGGTCCTCGACGCGGATGTTCCAATGGCCGTTGTCGCGGCGCGCGCTCGTCACCTTGGCCCGGGTGCGGATGACAGCACCCCTGTCGGCGGCGTCGCGGGCGTTGAGCACGACAAGCCGCGCATCGTTGACCCAGCCGTCGGAATATTCGAAGGCGCGCGCAAACATCGGCTTCAGCGGCTTGCCGGCGACGTCGCTGTGCATGTCGAGCGTGCGTGTCGGCGGCAACAGCTTGCGGCCGCCAATATGGTCGTAGAGGAACAGGCCGAGCCGGATCAGCCATGCCGGGCGCAGGCCCTTGGCATAGGGCAACACGAAGCGCATCGGCCAGATGATGTGCGGCGCGTTCTTCCACAGCACCTCGCGTTCCATCAGCGCTTCGCGAACCAGGCGGAACTCGTAATGTTCGAGATAGCGCAGCCCGCCATGGATCAGCTTGGTCGAATAGGACGAGGTGCCGGAGGCGAGATCGTTCATTTCGGCAAGGTAGACGGAGTAGCCGCGGCCGACCGCGTCGCGGGCGATTCCGCAGCCATTGATGCCGCCGCCGATAACGAAGATGTCGTGGATTTCGGGTCTGCTCACGCCTTCGCCGCCTTTTCGCACTGCAGCAATTTAAGCACCATTCGAAGCTCGATTTGGATTATTTCGAACTGAAAATGAATGTCAAACGAAATATAGCGCTGATCGCAGGCTGACATGCTGACGTTGTGTCAGGGGCAGGGGCTTGGCGTGTATCCGCCAGTTTAGACGGCTAAAAGCCTATAAATGGGCGGAATCTTCTGTTTTTTGCCAGGCGAAACACTGTTGCCCTTGGGCAATGCAGGACAATTCCCGGTTGTGATCTTCGTTTTCAGCCTTCATTGACCAAAACGAAAGTGGAATTTCCGGTGCATGTCGCGGCGGCAGGCGGCGTCTGTGCAGCCGGCTGTGGACAACAAAAAGCCGGGGCCGCGTCGGCGGCCCCGGCTGCAGATGGGGTTCGGGAAAGTCAGTGGGGGAAGAAGGCGAAGCGGATGACGAACAGGATCGCCACCAGCCAGGTCGCGGCATGGACTTCACCGGGACGGCCGGTGAGCAGCTTGAGCGCGGCGTAGCTGATGAAGCCGAAGGCCAGGCCGTTGGCGATCGAGTAGGTGAAGGGCATCATCAGCGCCGTCAGCGCCGCCGGTGCTGCCTCGGTGATGTCGGCCCATTCGACCTCGACCAGTTCGCGCATCATCAGACAGGCGACATAGAGCAGGGCAGGTGCGGTTGCATAGGCAGGCACCGAGCCGGCCAGCGGCGAGAAGAACAGCGCGGCGAGGAAGAGCACGCCGATGACCAAAGCGGTCAGGCCGGTGCGGCCGCCGGCCTGCACGCCCGAGGCGCTTTCGACATAGGCCGTCGTGCTCGAGGTGCCGAGCAGGGAGCCCGCGACGATGGCCGTGCTGTCGGCCAGAAGGGCGCGGCCGAGGCGGTTGGGCTTGCCCGGCTCGATCAGCCCGGCGCGCTTGGCGACGCCGATCAGCGTGCCGGTGGCGTCGAAGACCTCGACCAGCACGAACACCAGGATGACATGGACCAGGCCGGCATGCAGGGCGCCGACGACGTCGAGCTGCAGGAAGGTCGGCAGGATCGACGGCGGCATTGAGACGATGCCGTTGAACTGGCTGACGCCGAGCGCCATCGAGGCGATGGTGATCACCAGGATGCCGATCAGGATCGCGCCGCGCACCTTGAGCGCGTCGAGGGCCGCGATGATGAAGAAGCCGGCGATGGCAAGCAGCGTCCCGGTCTGGCTGACGTCGCCCAGCGTCACCAGCGTTGCCGGGCTGGCCACGACGATACCCGAGCTTTTCAGCGCGATGATGCCGAGGAACAGGCCGATACCGGCGGCAATGGCGCTGCGCATCGAGTGCGGGATACCGGCGATCAGCCAGCTGCGCACGCCGCTGACGGTCAGGATCAGGAAGATCACGCCTGAAATGAACACCGCGCCCAGCGCCTGCTGCCAGGAAAAGCCCATGGCGCCGACGACGGTAAAGGCGAAGAAGGCGTTCAGGCCCATGCCCGGCGCCATGCCGATCGGCCATTTCGCCACCAGGCCCATGATCAGCGAGCCGATCGCCGCGGCAAGGCAGGTGGCAACGAACACGGCGTTGCGGTCCATGCCCGTCGACGACAGGATCTCCGGGTTGACGAAGATGATGTAGGCCATGGTCAGGAAGGTCGTGACACCGGCGATCACTTCGGTCCGGACCGATGTCCCTTGTTCCTTCAGGTTGAAATACTTCTCAAGCACTCTTTGCTTCCTCCCAGACGGTTAGGGGGCAGCCTGGTCCTGGCGCAGGCTTACCGACGCACCCATGCTTTCCCCGCATGACCGCCGGCGTTTTCCTGCCGAACTCCTGCTGCCCTCTCGTGCCGACCCAGGACGCGTCTTTGCGTCTCCACCCCGGACCGGCTTCCGCCAACAAATGGCGCAAGGCATGATTGCCTGCGCAAACGTGGCCTAAATTCTGCCTGATGCAGCCATCGCACAAGTGGCGGTTGCTTTAAGCAGTTTCGCGTTTTTGTTGATGAATCCGATCCGTTCGGACGATGCCTCAGGCGAGCAGAGCCTGGCCGGTTGCCGGGTCGAACAGGTGCAGCGCGTCGTCGTCGACGGCAAATGCCGCGACGTCACCCTGGCCGACCCTGGCTTTTGGCGCAAGACATGCGGTGAGCTTTTGCTGGCCGATGCGGGCAGTGGCGACAAGCTCGGGTCCGGTCAGTTCGACCACTTCGATCCGCACCGGCAGCACATGGCCACCGGCCTGATTGCCAGCCTGGTCAAGTGACGCCAGCCTCAGCGCCTCCGGCCTAATGCCGAGCGCAAGCCGCGCCTTGTCGCCTATGAGCGTCCTGAAGCGGTCGGGCAGGGGCAAGCGAATGTCGGACCCGACGATTCGTAGTGCGCCATTGTCGACCTCGACATCGATTATGTTCATCGGCGGGGCGCCGACGAAGCCGGCGACATAAAGCGTGGCGGGCTGGTTGTAGATCTCTTCCGGCGTGCCGAGCTGTTCGATGCGCCCGTCCTTCATCACCGCGATGCGTGTCGCCAGCGTCATCGCCTCGATCTGATCGTGGGTGACATAGACGACGGTCGTCTTCAGCATCTGGTGCAGACGCTTGAGTTCGGTACGCATTTCGAGCCTGAGCTTGGCGTCGAGATTGGACAGGGGCTCGTCGAACAGGAACACCTGGGGTTTGCGCACCAATGCCCTGCCGATGGCGACGCGCTGGCGCTGTCCGCCGGAGAGCTGGCTCGGCTTGCGGTCGAGCAAGGGCTCGATCTGCAGCAGGCGCGACGCCTCCGCGACGGCCTTCTCACGTTCGGCAAGCGGCACCTTGCGCATCTCCAGGCCGAAGCCGATGTTCCGGCGCACGCTGAGATTGGGGTAGAGCGCATAGGACTGGAACACCATGGCGATGTCGCGGTCCTTGGGATGGACGCCGAGGATGGACCTGCCGGCGATGCGGATGTCGCCGCTGGTGGCTTCGGCAAGTCCGGCGATGATGTTGAGCAGCGTCGATTTCCCGCAACCCGACGAGCCGAGCAGGACGAGGAACTCGCCGCTCTGCAGCGCGATGTCGATGCCTTTCAGCGTCTCGACCGCGCCATAGCTCTTGCGGATGTTTTCGATGTCGAGCGCACTCATGCAAATTCGTCCCTGATCTCGGGCAACCCGCCATAGAGGCGGGGCAAGGTGGAAACGGCACGCGAGGCGACCTGCACGCCCGCGGTGAGGCAGGCAGCCAGCGGCCGGTCGCCGGCCAGCGCCGCCAGGAAAGCGGCGTTGAAGACGTCGCCGGCGCCGATCGTGTCGATGACCGTGACGACGGGTGCTGTCACCGACACCAGTTCGCCGCCGGGGCCGATGGCGACGGCGCCGTCCGGCCCGCATTTGACGACCAGGATCGCGCCTTCGGGCATGCTGCGCCACAAGGCGACTGCGGCTTCGGCCGGACTGTCGAGGCTTGCAAGCGTCGTTGCCTCGACTTCGTTCAGCAACGCACAGTCGCAATGCGCAAGCCATGTCCGCGTCAAGGCGCAGTTGTGCTCGGTCCAGCCGTCGGGTGGCCAGCCGGTGTCGAGCACGACCGAGATGCCATGGCCATGCGCCCAGTCGAAGAAGGCGTCGTAGTCGCGCGTAAGCTCGGTGGTCAGGAACGCACCACAGAGCAGGGCGTAGCCGCCGGAAAGCTGCGCGCCGTCGAGCACCGACAACACATCGGCCAGGCTGAAGCGGGGCAGGTGGCCATGGGTGGTGAAGAAGGTGCGTTCGCCGTCGGGATGGGTGATGCCGACCGAAAGCGTCGTGCGCTCGGCAGCGACCGGCCATCTGGCGGCCCGATCGCCGAAGGCGTCGCGCAGCCACAGGCCGAACTGGTCGTTGCCGACATTGGCTGCGATCTCGAAGTCGACGCCGAGCGCATCCCAGGCAAGCGCGCTGTTGCCCGCCTGACCGCCGACCCGCAACTCGTCATGGTCGACGATGATCTCCGTTCCTGCCCTCGGCCAGGGTGCTGTCGGCCCCAGGATGAGGTCGACATTGACGTTGCCGATGACAGCAAGTGGCCGCATTCATTCGCTCCGCGTGATCTTGGTCGAGCGCACCGGCGTGCCGGCGTCGTCGACACGGGCATCGGCAAAGGCGATCATCAGCCGCTGCGCCGTCGGCAGCATGGCAAAAATGGCGTCCATGCCGGTTGCCGGCTTGAAGCCAAGCGTGGTTGCCCCCGCTACCGGCGCCTCATCAGAGGAATCGAAGATGACGACGGCAGCACCGGTCTCGACTGCCGACACCGCCATGGCGGTGACAAGAGGTGCCGTCGGGTCCTTGCCGCGGAACAGCACGACCCCGATGTTGGGCCCGAGCATCTCCATCGGCCCATGCCGCAGCTGTCCGCCCTCGAGCGAAAAGCACGGCTGCCGCGACAGTTCGGTCAGGCCAAGCGCCAGCGCCTCGGCGACGCCCTGCAGGCGCCGGCCCGAGGTGACGACGGTGTCGACATCGGCCAAAGCCTTGAGCGCGGGACCGACATCGACGACCTCGGGCAGTTGCAGGGCGACAAGCGCCCCGCCCGGATGTTCGCCAAGCGCGGCGAGAATGGCGAGATGAAGCGAAAGCGTCACCGTCAGGCTGCGGGTCGCGGCAAAGGCGAGCTCGGTGCCGCCGACGCCGACCAGCGAAGGCGCTGTCCGGGCGAGGAACGAGCCGGCCTCCAGCGTCAGCCCGAAAGTCTCGCTGTTGCCGCCCGTCTCGGTGAACCAGCGCAGCACCTCGGCACTTTCGCCCGACTGCGACGTCATGATCACCGTGCGGTCATCGAGTGAAAGCCCCTGGCCGAGCTGCTCCGACAGCGGCAGGGCAATGGCGTCGATGCCGAGCGCGCGATAGAGCGGCTCGACCGCCCGGCCGACGGCGTGCGAGCCGCCCATGCCGAGCAGCAGCAGCCTGCCGGTCCTTTCGAGCGAGGCGGCGACCCGGGCCGCCATTCCGGCGTTTTCGGCGAAGGACGCCAGCGCGTCGCCATTCTGCCGCGCCATTTCGCGGTCGATGGCCAAGAGGCCGGCGGGTCTGGGCTTCGGTGAGGTCATGGTCATCATCCTTTCACGCCGCCGCTGGTCAGGCCCGAAATCAGGGCACGCTGCATGACGAGCCCGATCAGCACCGGCGGCAGGGCAGCCAGCACGCCTGCGGTGGCAATCAGACCGTAATCCGAGACGCGGCCTCCGGCGAGGTCGGCGATGGCGACCGTCAGTGTCTTGGCGCGCAGGTCGGAGGTAAACAGAAGCGCATAGAAGAACTCGTCCCAGGCCAAGAGCAGCGCAAACAGGGCCGACGTCGCGACAACGGGTGCTGCCAGCGGCAAGGTGATGATGCGCAGCGTCTGGAACAGGCTGGCGCCGTCGATCATCGCGGCTGCTTCGATCTCGCGCGGGATGGCGTCGAAGCCCGATTTCATCAGCCAGGTGGTGAAGGGGGCGAGGATGGTGAGATAGACCAGCGCCAGGCCGAAAATGTTGTTGAGCATGCCGAAATAGGCCAGGCCCATATAGAGCGGCACGGCGAGCGCCACCGGCGGCAGCATGTAGGTGGCGATCACCACCGACAGCGACCAGCCGACCTGAGGCGTGCGCGACACCGCCCAGCCGGCCGGGATGGCAAGGGCTATCGCCGCAATCGTCGCCATGCCGGCGATCCTCAGGCTGTTCCAGAGGGAGGCTGTGAAGGCAGCGCCCGCGCTGTTTTCGATTGTCGAAAGCAGCAAGGCGTAGCGGGAAAAGTCGACCTGTTGCGGCCACCAGTGCAACGGCTTGGCCGACAGGTCGGCCGCCGGCGAGATGCTCATGACGAACAGCCACAGCACCGGTGCCAGGATGACGACCGCCAGAAGCAGCGCTGCGGCATGGATGAAGATGGTGAAAGCCAGGCTCCTGCGTTCCATCAGCTCGCACTCCCCGCGGCTTTCCTGACAAGGGCCGCATAGGCGACGGCCAGCACGGTGACCAGCAAGGTGACGATCAGCGCCAGCGACGCGCCCGAGCCGGCGCGCTGGAACGAAAACGCCTCCTGATAGACCAGGATCGACAACGTTCTGGTCGAATTGGCCGGCCCGCCGCGCGTCATCACCCAGATGATGTCGAACACCTTGAAGGCCTCGATGGTGCGCAGCACCAGCGCCACCAGAAGCGGGCCGACGAGATAGGGCAGGATGACGAAGCGGAAGCGCGCGAGGGGCCCGGCGCCGTCGACCATCGATGCCGCGGTGATGTCGCGCGGCACGGTCTGCAAGGCTGCAAGCGCAATGAGGGCGACGAGCGGAAAGTTCTTCCAGCAGTCGGCGACGATCAGCGCCGCGAGCGCGGTGTTGGGCTCGCCGAGCCAGGAGCGGTAGGCGTCGAGCAGGCCTGCCTGGGTCAGTGCCGCGTTCAATGCGCCATATTCGGGATTGTAGATCAGCCGCCACAGCGTGGCGTTGACCACGGTCGGCAGCGCCCAGGGCAGGATCATCAGCGCGCGCAGCACGGTGCGGCCGTAAAACTGCTGGTTCAAGAGCAGGGCGGCGAGCACGCCGAGCACCATCTCCGCCGCCACCGAGACGACCGCGAACCACGTCGTGGTCACGAGCGTGCGCTGGAAGTTCGCGCCGGACAGCATCTTCACGTAGTTGTCGAGGCCGACGAAGCTGCCCTCGGTGCCGACGAGCCTGGCGTCGGTGAAGGACAGGCGGATCGTGTCGACGAGGGGCCAGCCGATGACTGATATCATGACCACGAGCAGCGGCAGCATCAGCAGCCATGCCCGGGTCGTCATCCATGAGCCCGACATGAGGCGACTCTTTTCAGTTGGAACGAAAGGGCCGGGCGACCGGCGCCGTCCGGAAATCACTTGAAGCCAAAGGACCGGGCCGCCGGAGCGGCCCAGAAGTTACTTGAACCGAAAGGGCCGGGCGGCCGGAGCCGCCCGGAAGTTTGGGGCAGTAAAGCTTAGAGACCGCTGTTTTCGGCAGCGCCCCTGAGCGCGTCTTCGGGCTTTGCCTGGCCGAGCAGCGATTCCTGGATCGCCTGCTGCAGCGCCGTCGACAGCTCCTGGTATTTCGGCGTCGTCGGCCGAGGATACATCGCAGCCAGGCCGAGCTTGGCAGCGGCGATCAGTTCTTCCTGGCCCTTGGTCACTTCAGGATCGTCATAGGACGAGGCCCAGATCGGCAGAGACAGCTTTGCATACTGGTTCTGGGTTTGCTGCGAGGTCATGAAGGTGATGAACTTCCAGGCTTCCTCGGGATGCTTGCTGGCGGTGGTGATGCCGAGGCCCATCGAGCCGTTGACCGCCGAGACCTCGCTCTTGCCCGCAACGCCCGGCGCCGGCACGACGCCGACCTTGCCCGCGACCTTGCTGTCCTTGGGGTCGTTGGCCATGTTGTACATGTAGGTCCAGTTGAGCGCGAAGGCGGCTTCGCCGTTCTGGAACACCTTGCGCACATCCTCTTCGAGGAACTCCTTGGAGTTCGGGTTCGTCAGGCCCGAGCTGTAGCTCGTCACCATGTAGTTCAGCGCATCGAGCCCGCCGCCGCTCTGGAAGGCCGGCTTGCCATCCTTGATGAAGTCGCCGCCATAGGCACTGACCAAAGTGGTGTAGTCGCAGATCGCCGCCTCCGCCTGCGACCAGCTCCACGAGATCGGCGTTGCCAACAGGCCCTTGTCCTTGATGATCTTGGCCTGCTCGGCCAGTTCGTCCCAGGTCTTGGGCGGGTTCTTGATGCCGGCCTTTTCCAGGATTTCCTTGTTGTAGAACAGGTATTTGGTGTCGAGAATCCAGGGCATGCCGTAAGACTTGCCGTCATAGTTGACGGTGGTCCAGGCACCAGGAAGCACACCCTTCTTCATCTCCTCGGTGATGCGCGCGGAGACGTCGACGAGCACGTTGTTGGAGGCATATTCGGCCGGCCAGATGACGTCGAACAGCACCACGTCGTAGCCGCCCGACCCCTGGGCCAGCACTGTCTTGTCGTGCAGGCCCTCGTAAGGCACGAATTCGAGATTGACCTTGATGTCGGGATTGGCCTTGGAGAAGGCCTCGGTCATCGCCCGCACGTCGGCCTCGCTATAGGCGGCCTGGGCCATGAACAGCGCGTTGATCGAGGTTTCGGCAAAGGCATGAGGCATGAAGGCGCCACTGATGAAAGCCGCGCCGAGCAATGTCCTGCTAATCGATTTCAACATTTGATCCTCCATTTTTGACTTATGCAAATCCGTCCGGCGGCGCGCTTCACGCTGCCGTCTCGCCTGGGAAAGCACGGGGCCTTTGCCTCGCGATCTGTCGCAAGCGGCTGTCCTGATCGAAAAGTGCGGCGGCTCCAGCCGCCTTTGGTTCCCTGGAACTCTCGCGGTTCCTCATTAAGTCAACTGACTTGACTTATTAGTTCTGCAATTATCTATTGGAGTCAAGAGGGGAAAACAGTTGAGCGACATCAACCCGATCCGCGCCACCAGCGGCACCAACCAGGAGGGCACCAGCGCCCACAATCGCCGTGTCATGATGGACGCGTTGCGGCTCAACGGAGCGCTGTCGCGGGCCGACCTGGCGCGGGCGACGCAGCTGACCAAGCAGGCCGTGTCCAACATCGTCGAGGAGCTGGAACGCGACGGTTTCGTCGTCTCGCTCGACGCGGTGAGAAAGGGCAGGGGCCAGCCCTCGACGCCTTACCGTCTGGTGCCCGAAGGCGCCTTTGCCATCGGCCTGCAGATCGACCGCCACCTGACCCGCGCCGTCGCCGTCGACCTTGTCGGCACGGTTCTGGTGCGCGCCGAGGCCAAGCTGCCGCCCGACGATCCGCATGGCGGCGTAAAAATCATTCTCGGCGTGGTCGAGAGCATCAGGCGCGACCTCGCCGCGATCTCGGCGCTATCCGAAAAGCGCATCGTCGGCCTGGGTGTCGCCATGCCCGGCCCGTTCGGGCTGGAGGAGTTCGGCGACAACAAGTGGATGATGCCGGCCTGGCAGAAATATCCGCTGCTGGAGACGCTGGCCGCCGGCACCGGCCTCGACGTCAGCCTGCAGAACGACTCCGCCGCCTGCGCCATCGCCGAGCGCATGGTGGGGGCCGCGCATGGGCTCGATCACGCCGTCTGCCTCTATGTCGGCTACGGCATCGGCGCCGGCCTGATCCTCAATGGCGAGCTCTACCGGGGCGGCAACGGCAATGCCGGCGAAATCGGCATGGCGCTGCTGTCGCCGCGCGGCAGCGATGGTGCGGTGCTCGAGCACCGGGCCTCGCTGGCCTCGCTCTACCAGCAGCTGGAGCTCGACCCGTCCGAAACCGGCCTCTACGACCATGTCGCGGCGCTGGCCCTGGCCGAAGACCCGGCGCTGATCGCCTGGGTCAGGGACGCGGCCATGGATCTGCGCTGGAGCGTCCAGCTCATCGAAACGCTTTTCGACCCGGAGACCGTGATCCTGACCAGCGGTGCGCCCGAGGTGCTGGCGCGGCTGATCCTCGAAGCGATGCTGCCGCTGCCGCTGTCGATCGCCAATCGCCCAGGGCGGACCTTGCCGCGCCTGCAGCTCGGCATCACCGACCCCTGGTCGATCGCCCTGGGTGCTGCCGCCGAGCCGATCGGCCGCGCCTTCGACCCACGCTTTTCGGCGATCCTGAAGACGCGCTCGGGGGCGTAGGGGTTTGTGCGTCAGTTCCTGATGTGAAAATAATTTGACAGGAAGGCAAATCTGAGTTTGCATCGGCATGCCTGATGATGCGAACGCGCGAGCTTTCGCTCAGGTGGGGAGAGATGCCGCGACAAGGCCGATCTCCCGCAGAGCATGATCAGAGCAGCCCGCTCAACCTACCAGTCGATGACGATCCGGAACTCGCAATTCCAGGGACAGGGCTCATAGCGCGACGAAGCTGACAACCAGCTGCGTCGGAGTGAATGAGAACCGACCTGGAGAAGCTGCATGTCCGTAGACCTGCTCGTCCGTGACGCATATGTGTATGTCGATCGCGGCTGGGAAATCGCCGACGGCTGGATCGCCGTCAAAGACAAGAGAGTTCATTCCGTAGGCAAGGCCGGCGACGAGCCGGTCGCCGCAAGGACCATCTCGGCGCATGGCCGGCTGGTCACGCCGGGACTGATCAACGCCCACCACCACATGTACCAGAACCTGACGCGGTCCTACGCGCCGGTGACCAATGGGTCGCTGTTCGAGTGGCTGACCGGGCTCTACCCGATATGGGCCGGACTGACCGAGGACTCGGTCTATGCCTCCACCTATGTCGCGATGACCGAGCTTTTGATGGGTGGCTGCACCACCTCGATGGACCACATGTATGTCCATCCCAGGCCCAGGCTGATCGATGCCCAGATCCGCGCCAGCACCGATATCGGCTTCCGTTTCTACGCGACACGCGGGTCGATGACGCGTTCGGTCGAGCATGGCGGCCTGCCGCCGGCCTCGGTGGTGCAGCGCGAGGACGACATCCTCGAAGACAGCGTCCGGCTGGTGGAGCGCTACCACGATGCCGGGCCGGGCGCGATGACGCGGGTGGCGCTCGCGCCGTGCTCGCTGTTTTCAGTGACCGAGCGGATCATGTCGGAATCGGCTGGGTTGGCCGACAAATACGATCTCCGGCTGCACACCCACCTCGCCGAGGATCCCGAGGAGGACAGATATTGCGCCGAGGTCTATGGCTGTACGCCGACCGAATATTTCGAGCGTGTCGGCTGGGCCAGCAAGCGCTCCTGGGTCGCACATTTCATCTATCCGACCGATGCCGAGATCGGACGCCTCGCACATGCCGGCGTCTGTGCCACCCAGTGCCCCTGTTCGAACATGCTGATCGGCGGCGGCTCGGCCGACGCCATGGGGCTGCGCGCCCGCGGCATGCGCGTCGGCCTTGGCTGCGATGGCTCGGCTTCGACCGACCATGCGTCGATGTGGCTGGAGGCGCGCACGGCGCTGTTGCTCGGACGCTATCGCAACGGCCCCCATTCGATGTCGGCGCGCGATGCACTCGACATTGCGACGCGCGGTGGTGCTGCCTGTCTCGGCTGGGAGGATGAGATCGGCCATCTCAGGCCGGGCGCCTGTGCCGACCTTGTCGTCTGGAGCATGTCGGATGTGGCGCTTGCCGGCGCCCATAGCGATCCGGTCGAAGCCTGGCTGCGTTGCGGCCCTGCCGTTGCCGGCACCACCGTCGTCGCCGGCAAGGTGCTTGTCGAGGACTGCCGTCCGGTCATGGCCGAACTCGGCGACGTGCTGCGCGAGCATGCCCGCCATTCGCGCCGCATGCAGTGCCTCGAGGCCTGACCGTCACCAGCTCATTTTCACCTGATGCCGCCGAGGCGGCTCATACTTCTGGGAGGAGGTATATCAATGACTGATCATGTTCATGCCCATATGGGCGAGCTTGAAGCTGTCGACGGCGTGGTCGGGGATGTCGAGGAGGTCATCCCCACCAGGCGTCGTTTCGCATTGGGACTGCAGCAGGCGCTCGTGTCGAACGCCTGGCTCGATCCCATCTTCATCGCTTCGGTGGCCGGGTTCTCCGCCACGCTGGCGACAAATCTGGTGACCGCCACCTTCCTTGCCGCAGGCGTGGTGACAGTCATACAGAGCACCAGGCTGGTCCGCCTGCCGGTGGTGCAGGGGCCGTCCTCGGCCTTTTCGCCATTGGCCATCGGCTATTACAAGGCCGGGACGATTTCCGCGGCAAGCCTCGGCCTGATCATCGGCGCGGCACTCGTCTTCCTTGCCGCCGTCTGCGGCCAGTTCGCCAGGCTCAGGCGGCTGCTGTCGCCGGCCGTCTCCGGAACGATCATCACCCTTGTGGGCGTCGCACTGGCGGGTTTCACCTTCATGGAGTTCTTCGGCGGCATCGGCTCGCCAAGCTTTGCCACGGGATCGAGCCTGTTCCTGGCCTGTGTGACGACGGCGGTGGTACTGGTCAGCGCCGCGTTCGGCGGCAGCTTGCGCATGTTCGGCTTCCTGACGGCGCTGATCGTTGGCGACGTGCTGGCCCTTGGCCTCGGGCTGCTCGACTTCTCCGCCGTCGGCCAGGCGCCCTGGCTGGCCTTCCCGAAACTGCTGCCCTATGGCGCGCTGAGCTTCGATCCGGCGATCACCATCACCATGTGCATCGTCTTCGTCGTTGCCGTCGTCGAGGCGATGGGCATGTATGAGGCGACGGCGCGGCTGACAGGCACAGAACTCGACGATCGCCGCGTCAATGCCGGCATTGCAGGCGAAGCCGGCGGTTCGATGCTGGCTGCCCTGATCGGTGGTTTCGGCACCACCGCATACGCCCAGAATCTCGGCGTCATCAGGCTGACCGGCGTTGCCAGCCGCCATGTCGTTCGCGTCGCCGGCTTCATCTTCATCGCTTTGGCATTCCTGCCCAAGGTCGCAGCGGTGCTGGTGGCGACGCCGGCGGCGGTTGTCGGCGGGCTGTTCCTGCCGGCGGCGGCAACCGTGGTCATGACCGGCATCCAGATGGCGAGCCAGGACCGGGGTTCACCTGTCAAGAACATGGTGGCCCCGCTCGGCCTGATGGCGGGCTTGGGCATTCCTGCGCTGGCCGGGGCCCTGTCGGGCGGGCTGCCTGAGATACTGGGCGAGATGCTGACGCATTCGATCGTCGTCGGCGCGGTGACTGTCATCGTCGCCGAGATCGTCCTGGTGCGCCTTCCCGAGCTCCTGCGCGCGCGCTGAAGCCGGAGCGCGACCGGGCAGACCCCCTCGGGACGCGTTCGGACGCGTCCCGGGCGCTACAGGTGGGTGTCCAGCCTGAGCACGGCATTGAGCAGCGTCTGGGCGCCTGCCTGACACTGCTCCCTGGTCGACGATTCCGCTTCATTGTGGCTGAGGCCGTCGCGGCAGGGGATGAAGATCATCGCTGTCGGTGCGACACGGGCGATGTAGGCGGAGTCGTGACCGGCGCCGGAGTGCAGCCTCAGGCTGCTGTAGCCGGCGGCCGCGGCACCCGAGGCAACGGCGTCGATGCAGCTGACGTCGAACTTGACGGCCGGGCTGCGCCAGATCTCGGTCAGGCTGCAGGTCAGGCGTTCGTCGAAACAGGCGTGGATCTTCTGCCGCAGCGTCGCCTCCATGGCATCGAGCTCGTCGTCCTCGGGGTGGCGCAGGTCGACGGTCATGGAGATCTGGCCGGGAATGACGTTGCGCGAATTCGGATGGACTTCGAGGCAGCCGACCGTGCCCATGCTCGACGCATGTGATCTGGCGATGCGCTCGACCAAAAGCACGATCTCGGCCGCCATCACCAGCGCGTCGAGGCGTGCATCCATCGGCGTCGAGCCGGCATGGGCCTCGACGCCCGTTATGACGAGGTCGTACCAGCGCATGCTCTGCACGCCTTCGACGATGCCGATGTCCTTGCCCCGCCGCTCCAGCACAGGGCCTTGTTCGATGTGCAGTTCGAGCATTGCCGCCATTCTGATCGACCCTGCCTGCGCCTTGCCGCGGTAGCCGATCGCATCGAGCGCGTCGCCGAAACTTGTGCCGTCGGTGGCCTGACGGGCGTCGGCATAGGCGCGGTCGAAGACCCCGGCATGCACGCCCGAGCCGAGCATCGCCGGGCTGAAGCGCGAGCCTTCCTCGTTGGTCCAGTTGACCAGCATCAGCGGATGCCGTGTCTCGTAGCCGCTTGCATCAAGGCAACGCAGGATTTCGAGGCCGGCCAGCACGCCGAGGATACCGTCGAATTTGCCGCCGGTCGGCTGGGTGTCGAGGTGACTGCCGATGGCGATAGGTTCGAGCGTAGGCTCGGTGCCGGGGCGGGTGAAGAACATGTTGCCGACCTCGTCGATATCAGTCCGGCAGCCAAGCGCCTCGCATTGGCGAACCAGCCAGTCGCGGACGGCGCGATCTTCTTCGGTCAGTGTCAGCCTTTTGATGCCGCCCTTGGGCGTGCCGCCGAAACAGGCCGTCTCCATCAGCGACTGCCACAGGCGGTCGCCGTCGACGCTGAGGTTCGGCATGGTCACAACGCTGTCCATGTCAGGCCTCCGCGCCGATGCCGCCGATGCAGGCATATTTGAGTTCGGTGAATTCGAGGATGCCGTGATGCGAGCCCTCGCGCGAATTGCCGCTTTCCTTGACGCCGCCGAAGGGTGCCAGTTCCGTCGAGATCAGCCCGGTGTTGATGCCGACCATGCCGAATTCGAGCCGCTCCATCATGCGGAACACCCGCGCCGAATCCCTGGTGAAGACATAGGCGGCGAGGCCGGTCTCGGTGGCGTTCGCGGCCGAAAGCACCTCGGCCTCGGTCTCGAAGCGAAACACCGGCGCCAGCGGGCCGAAGGTTTCGTCCTCAGCCAAAAGCATGTCGGAGGCAGCGCCGGTGATGACTGTCGGCTCGAAGAAGGTGCCGCCAAGCGCGTGGCGCCTGCCGCCGACAGCGATCTCAGCGCCCTTGGCGACGGCGTCGGCGATATGCGCCTCGACCTTGGCGACCGCACGTTCCGAGATCAGCGGACCCTGGACGACGCCGTCGTCGAAGCCGCATCCGATGCGCAGCTGTTTCACCCGCTCGGTCAGCCTGGCGACGAAGACGTCATGGACGGCAGACTGGACGTAGATGCGGTTGGTGCAGACGCAGGTCTGGCCGGAATTCCGGAATTTCGAGGCCATCGCCCCGTCGACGGCCGCATCGACATCGGCGTCGTCGAAGACGATGAAGGGGGCATTGCCGCCAAGCTCGAGCGCGACGCGTTTGACCGTGCCGGCCGCCTGCCGCATCAAAAGCTTGCCTGTCGGCGTCGAGCCGGTGAAGCCGACGAGCCGGACGGCGGGATGCGAGGTCAGCACGCCGCCGATGGCGACCGCATCGCCTGTCACGACGTTGAAGCTGCCGGCGGGGAAGCCGGCGCGGCGGGCCAGTTCGGCCAGGGCAAGGGCGGTCAGCGGCGTTTCCGGCGCCGGCTTGACCACGACGGTGCAGCCCGCCGCAAGCGCTGGGGCGACCTTGCGGGTGATCATCGCGGCCGGAAAATTCCACGGCGTGATCGCAGCGATCACGCCGAGCGGCTGGCGCTGCACCAGGATACGCGCATCGGCGCGGTGCGACGGCAGGATCTCGCCGGCGATGCGCTTGGCCTCCTCGGCATAGAATTCGACATAGGACGCGGCATAGTCGATCTCGCCGAGCGCCTCGGCCAGCGGCTTGCCCTGTTCGCTGGTCAGGATGGTCGCAAGATCGGTGCGTGCGGCCACGATCATTTCGAACCAGCGGCGCAGGATTGTCGAACGCTCCTTGGCCGTTCTGGCTGCCCAGGGCCTGAATGCCCTGGACGCGGCCTCGACAGCATGGGTGGCCGCATCCGCGCCAAGATTGGGGACGTGGGCGATGGTGGCGCCGGAGGCCGGATCGGTGACGGGGGTGTCACCGGACCCGACATAATCGCCGTCGATGAAGGCCTGCGTCTTAAGCAGGCCCTTGTCTTCGAGAGTGCGCATGACGGCTCCTAGGCGTTGGCGGAGACGAGGGCGCGTTCGAGGAGGTCCAGCCCCTCCTTGAGCTGCGCATCGGAAATGGTCAGCGGGCAGAGCAGGCGGATGGTGTTGCCGAAGACGCCGCATGACAAAAGCACCAGCCCGTGGCCGAGCGCTGCCTGCACGACCTTCTTCGTCGTCTCGGCATCCGGCGTATTGGTGCCGCGCTGTGTCACGATGTCGAAGGCGACCATCGCGCCGGGGCCGCGGATCGACGCCATCGGCACGGCGTCGTTGCGCTGCGACATCCGCTCCAGTGCAGCGTGCATCGTCGCGCCGATCTCATTGGCGCGGGCGACAAGGCCTTCGTCCTCGATGACGTCGAGAACCGCAAGTGCGGCGGCGCAGGCGATCGGGCTGCCGGCATAGGTGCCGCCCAGCCCGCCCGGTTCGACAGCATCCATGAGCGCTGCACGCCCGATGACACCCGACAGCGGGAAGCCGCCGCCGAGCGCCTTGGCGACCGTGATGATGTCGGGTTCGATGCCGGAATGTTCGATGCCGAACATCTTTCCGGTGCGCGCAAATCCCGTCTGCACCTCGTCGGCGATCAGCACGATGCCGTGCGTGTCGCAAATCTTGCGGAGTTCCGCCAGAAGCTCGGTCGGGGCCGGCCAGAAGCCGCCTTCGCCCTGGACCGGTTCGACGATGATCGCAGCCACGTCGGATGGCGCGATGTCGGTGCGGAACAGAAGCTGCAGCGCGCGTACGGAATCCGCGACGTCGACATCGAGTGGCGTTGCCGGGAACGGGACGTGATAGACGCCGGCCGGCGAAATGCCGAACTTCTGCTTGTAGGGCGCAACCTTGCCGGTCAGCGCCATGGTCATCGCCGTGCGGCCGTGAAAACTGCCGGCAAAGGCGATGATGCCGGGACGCCCGGTCGCCGCCTTGGCGATCTTGACGGCGTTTTCGACAGCTTCGGCGCCGGTCGAAAACAGAAGGGATTTTGCCTCGCCGGAGAACGGCGCCAGCGCGTTCAGGCGCTCGCACAGCGCGACATAGGGTTCGTAGGGCACGACCTGGAATGCGGTGTGGGTGTAGGCGTCGAGCTGCTCCTTTGCGGCGGCGATCACCCTGGGATGACGGTGGCCGGTGTTGAGCACCGCGATGCCGGCGGCGAAATCGATGTAGCGGCGGCCCTCCATATCCCAGATCTCGGCGCCTTCCGCCTTGCCGGCAAAGACGGGAAAGGCCGTGGCGACGCCGCGCGCGACTGCCGCGGTACGACGGGCCTGCAAGGTGGTGTTGTTTGTCATGGGGTCGATGCTCCGCACAATTTTCGCCGGCAACCTAGCGACAGTTCTTTGCAAGCAGTGCGCGATTGATTTAGATGCTGTGGTGCTTCCTGTGCACCACTCGATTTCGAAAGACAGCCAGTGGCTACCGAACTCCGCAGACGCCGCCCCACCGAACGGAGCGAGCAGCTCATGCCGCCATTGCAGATGGTCCGTGCCTTCGAGGCGGCGGGTCGCATGGGCTCGATGCGGAAGGCAGCTGACGACCTCGGTGTCAGCCACTCGGTGGTCAGCCGCCATGTCAGGAATCTCGAATTCTGGATGGCGGTCAAACTTGTCACTTCCAGCCCGCGCGGGCTTCGCCTCACCCGCGAGGGTGAAATCTTCCATGCCGCCGTTTCAACGGCTTTCGAGCTCATCGCGACGACGACCGAGGAGCTTCGCCCGCCGTCGCATCGGCGCAGCCTGCGGCTGTGGTGCATGCCCGGCCTCGCCACGCGCTGGCTCGGGCCGAGGCTGCCGCAGATTCAGCAGATGCTGGGAGAGACCGAGATCGTGCTGCGCGCGATCGACCGCTTGCCTGACTTTTCCGTCGGCGAAGCGGAAGTGATGGTCGGCTATGGAAAGCCGCAGGACATGCCGATGGGAGCGAGTGAACTCGTAAGCCCCCGCATGTTTCCAGTCGTCAGCCGGGATTGGCTTGCGGCGACGGGTCCGGTCGAGCGCGTCGACGAGCTGGCACGCGCACCGCTGATCCACGAAGAAAACCGCCAGCAATGGGCCGACTGGTTTCGCGCCGCCGGCGTCCATCACGATGCCTTGCGCGGTCCGCGCCTGTGGGACGCGAGCCTTGGCTTCGAAGCCGCGCTCGCCGGCCAGGGCGTGGCGCTGGCGACACGCCTGATCGCCGGCGACGAAATGGCTAGGGGACGTCTGGTCGAGCTGTTCGACACCGACATCCGATTGGGCGCCTATTTTTTCATCGCCGCACCGTCCCGCCGCAAGGACAGGGCGATCCGCAAGCTGCATGACTGGCTTTTGGACGAATTGACACGCTCGGAGGCTGCCGCAGCGTCTTCAGGCAGCTAGTGCCTGAAAGGGCATTGCTGTCTTTCAACAGCCTGAAACCATACCCCCAAAGAGGGACTCCGCAGCGCCGAGATCCCTGGCAATGGACGGCGCTTCCTTTGGTGCCTAACGTTGGGCACCCAGTATGGAGAAGAGCAGATGACATACAGGTCCATGAAGACTGCGGTCGCGGCGCTCCTTGCCGGGGGCATGGTCGCGGTGCCGGCGGCACTGGCGGAGCCGATGGTCCTGACCAATGCCAAGGTTCACACCGTGAACCCGAACGCGCCGTCGGCCGAGGCCGTCGCCATCGACGACAACGGCGTCATCCTGGCGGTCGGGTCCGAAGAGGAGGCGATGGCCGCCGCGGGCAAGAATGCCGATGTCGTCGACCTCCAGGGCATGATGTTGCTGCCCGGCTTCCAGGATGCCCACATGCATCTGATCGAAGCCGGCGTGAACGAGATCCTGTGCGAGTTCGAGCCGTTCGACAAGCTCGACGGCACGCTCGCCACGGTCGAGGACTGCATCAAGTCGAGCAAGACCGAATGGGTGCTTGGCTCGGGCGTCAGCATGACCAATCTGCTCGACCAGAGCGACAATCCGATTGCCCTGCTGGACGAGATCTCGCCTGACCGGCCGGTGCTGATCCTCGACGACATCGGCCATGGCGCCTGGGCCAATTCGGCGGCGATGCGTGCCGCAGGTTACGACACGATGGCCAAGGATCCGCCCGGCGGCATCATCCTGCGCGATAAGAAGACAGGCAAGCCGAACGGAGTGGTGCTGGAGAATGCCCAGCAGAAGCTGCGCAACCTGGCCTTCCCCGACACGCCTGAAAATGTCGAATTCGCTTATGAAAGCCTGTTGCCGACGCTGGAAACGGTGGCCGAGAACGGCATCACTTCGGTCAGCGATGCCGGCGGTTTCTGGCCGCAGGGCCACATCAAGGTCTGGCAGAAGGCGGTCGCCAACGACACGCTGACGGTGCGTGCGTCGAATGCGCTCTACGTCTATCCCGATCTGCCTTTCGACGAGCAGATGGCTTCGCTGAAGCAGCTCTATTCCAACGATCCCACCAGCCTGCTGCGCTTCAACCAGGCCAAGATCTATGTCGACGGCATCCTCGAGCAGCGCACCGGCGCGGTGCTCCAGCCCTATCTTAAGGGCGCCGGCATCGACCATGGTTATGACAGCGGTTTCCTCTATTTCGACGTCGACACGCTGGACCGCTATTCCAGCGAGCTGTCGAAGGCGGGGTTCCAACTGCACTACCATGTCACCGGCGATCGTGGCGCGCGCCTGGCGCTCGATGCCATCGAGCAGTCCGATCCCAAGCCCGGCCCGCACCGCCTGACCCACCTCTATCTGCTCGACAAGGCGGATTTCCCCCGCTTCAAGCAACTCGGCGTGGTGGCCGATTTCCAGCTCGCGCCGAGTTCGCTCGACCCCGCCTACAACACGTTCATCCGCCAGTTCATCGGCGACCGCGCCGACCACATGATGCCGGCGGGCACGCTGGCAAAGATGGGCGCTGACGTGGTGATGAGCAGCGATTTCGATGCCGACGAGCTGTCGCCGCTGGTCAAGATCCAGGCGGCGGTGGCGCGCAAGGCAGACGGCGCGCCCGACGTCGCCACCGCCATCGAATGGATGACCATCAATCCGGCGCGGCTGCTGCACCAGGACAAGACCACCGGCTCGATCGAGGTCGGCAAATCAGCCGATCTCGTCGTCGTCGACCGCGACATCACAGAGATCCCGGTCAAGCAGATCGGCAAGGCCAAGGTGGTGGCGACGCTTTTGCAAGGCGAGGCGGTCTACGATCCGGACAAGATGTTCGACGAATAATCCTACCCCGGAGCGGATGGCGACGACGCGTCCGCTCCGGATACCATCTTTGGGGGACTTTGCCGCGACAGCGTCGGCGGCTTCTGTGGCCGCGAACAATTTCGCGAGGTTTCCCCCGATGTCCACCGCCACAACAGCCCATTGGCACGCCATAGCCGAAACCCTGGTCCCCGAGACACGGCTTTTGATCGATGGCAGGTTTTGCAATGCTGTCGGCGCCGGGCGGCTTGCCTCCTTCAACCCGACATCAGGCAGGCCCGTGGCCGAGCTCGCCTGCGGCACATCGGAAGATATCGAGCTGGCGGCCGACATCGCCGAGCGCCGCTTCCGCCAGGGCGTCTGGTCGCGCATGGCGCTGCGCGATCGCATGGCGGTGATGCTGCGCCTTGCCGATCTGGTTGAAGTCAATGCCGCCACCTTCGCCGCGCTCGACACGCTTGAGATGGGCAAGCCGATCAGCGAGATGCTGTCGATCGACGTGCCCGGCAGCGTGCTCGCCATCCGCTACCTCGCCGAATGCATCGACAAGATCGGCGGCAGCTGTCCGACCACCAACTCGGATGCGCTGCATTACATGCTGCGCCAGCCGCTCGGCGTCGTCGGCTGCATCACGCCGTGGAACTATCCGCTGATGATGGCCGCCTGGAAGGTCGCGCCGGCGCTGGCGGCCGGCAACAGCGTCGTGCTCAAGCCGGCGGAAGACGCCTCGCTGAGCGCCATCCTGCTCGGCAAGCTGTTTCTCGAGGCCGGCGGCCCCGACGGCGTCTTCAACGTCGTGCCGGGCAGGGGCGATGTCGCCGGCAAGGCGCTGGCCCTGTCCGACAAGGTGCACAAGATCGCCTTCACCGGCTCAACCGGCGTCGGCCGGCTGATGTACAGATATTCCGCAGATTCCAACCTCAAGAAGGTTTCGGCCGAGCTCGGCGGCAAGTCGCCCCAGATCATTCTCGACGATGCGGCCGACCTGCAGAAGGTGGCCGACTGGGTGGTCGGCGGCATCTATGGCAACCAGGGCGAGGTCTGCAGCGCCGGCTCGCGCATCCTGGTCGGCGGCAAGCGTCACGACGAATTCGTCGAGCTCTTTGCGCAGACGGCGAGGACGAAATTCCGACCCGGCGATCCGCTCGATCCGGCAACGACGATGGGGCCGCTGGTCAACCGGGCGCATCAGAAGAAAGTGCTCGGTTTCATCGACATAGCTGCGGAAGAGGGCGCGACGCGGGCGCTCGGCGGCGAGGCGCATCTGGAGCGGCCCGACGGCTGCTTCGTCTCGCCGACGCTGTTCACCGGCGTTCGCCCCGAGATGAGCATTGCCAGCCAGGAAATCTTCGGCCCGGTTGCGGCGGTCATCCGCCACGACGGGCTGGCCAATGCGGTGGCGATCGCCAACGACACGCCCTACGGCCTGGCCGCCGGCATCTGGACCAACGACCTCAACAGCGCGCACGCGATCGCCCGCGACCTGGAATGCGGCATGGTTTGGGTCAACGGCTACATGAACGGCGACATGAGCCAGCCCTGGGGCGGCTGGAAAGCCTCGGGGCAGGGCCGGGACAAGGCGATCGAGGCGCTGCTCGAGAACACACAAATGAAGTCCGTCTGGGTCACGTTGAACAGCTAGCTCAACAGGTGGTCGCAGGCGGCGCATCCGGCCCCCGCCTGCGGCGTGTCGGCCGGTAACCCTTAAAGGTGATTTGCGAGCGGGCCTGGTTCCGACAAGGTCGAGCTGGACCGGGCCTGGGCCGACCCGTCGAAGGGGGTGGCAAAGTCCCCCTGTGCCGTCGTCCCGGCACGGACACTCTGACTTTTGTTCAACCAAGGTATCGCAGATGACCATTCTCGAAAGTGCCAGCGCCTGGGCAATGGACCGCGCACATGTGCTCCATCCCTACACCGATTTCTCGACCTTCGCCGAAGAGGGCAGCCAGATCATCGAAAAGGCCAGTGGCATGTATGTCACTGACAGCGATGGCCGCCGCATCCTCGACGGCATCGCCGGGCTCTGGTGCGTCAACATCGGCCATGGGCGCGAGGAAATGGCCGAGGCGATCGCCCGCCAGGTCATAGACATGGACTATTACAACCCGTTCGGCCATTCGTCGAACGTGCCGGCGGCAAAGCTGGCGCACTGGCTGGCCACGAATTCTCCCGGCAATCTCAGCCACGTCTATTACAGCTGCGGCGGCTCGACCGCCAACGACGCCGCCATCCGCCTGGTGCACTACTACTTCTCGATGAAGGGGCAGCACCGGAAGAAGAAGATCATCTCGCGGGTCAACGGCTATCACGGCGCGACCTATGTCGCGGCCAGCCTGACCGGCATCCACGGCACCAAGATCGGCTTCGACCGCATCGGCGAGGACTTCATCCACCACGTCTCTGCCGCCGACCTCTATTCCAGGCCGCGCGACATGAGCGAGGCGGATTATTGCGATTTCCTCGTCAACGAGTTCGAGAACCGCATCCTGCAGCTCGGCCCCGATACTGTCGCGGCCTTCATCGCCGAGCCGATCATGGGCGCCGGCGGCGTGCTGGTCGCCCCCGATGGCTACCACCGGCGCATCTACGAGGTCTGCAAGCGCTACGGCATGCTCTACATCGCCGACGAGGTGGTGACCGCCTTTGGCCGCCTCGGCGAATGGTTTGCGTCCGAAAAACTGTTCGGCTACGCGCCCGACATCCTCGTCTGCGCCAAGGGCATCACCTCGGGCTACATCCCGCTGGGCGCGACGCTGATCTCGTCCGAGATTTACGAGGTGATCAGCCGCCCGCAATGCGAGGGCGGCCTGTTTTCGATGGGATTGACCTATTTCGGCCACCCGGTCGCCTGTGCCGCGGCACTGAAGAACATCGAGATCATGGAGCGCGAGAACCTGCTTGCCAACGCCCGCAGCGCCGGCGCCCATCTGCAGGCGGCTGCCGCATCGCTGATCAACCTGCCTGTCGTCGGCGACGTCAGGGGCAGTCATCTGATGCTGGGCATCGAACTGGTCGCCGACAAGGGCACCAGGGCGCCGCTGCCGAAGGCGGTGGAGATCGCCCGGTCGTGCCTGGAGCGCGGTGTCATGGTCCGGCCGATCGGCAACAAGATCGTCGTCTCGCCGCCCATCACCATCGACAAGGACCAGTGCGACACGATCGTCTCGGCGATCAACGACAGCATCCTCGAATTCGCATCCGGCCGCTGAGCCAGGGAGGGCACAATGCGGAAACTCACAGTGGCTGCGACGCAGATGGCGTGCAGCTGGGATATTGGCGACAACATCGCGAAAGCGGAGGTGCTGGTGCGCCAGGCTGCGCGCGACGGCGCCCAGATCATTCTGCTGCAGGAGCTGTTCCAGACGCCCTATTTCTGCCTGGAGCAGAAGTTCACCCACTACAACCTGGCCCGGACCCTTGAGGAGGACCGTGCCATCCAGCATTTTCGCCGCGTCGCAGTCGAGCTCGAAGTGGTGCTGCCGATCTCCTATTTCGAGAAGGCGGGCACTGCCAACTACAACTCGCTGGCGATCATCGACGCCGACGGCTCGATCCTGACCAACTACCGCAAGACCCACATTCCCCAGGCGCCGGGTTATGAGGAGAAGTTCTACTTCTCTCCCGGCGACACGGGGTTCCAGGTCGTCCAGACCCGCTATGCCCGCCTCGGCTGCGGCATCTGCTGGGACCAGTGGTTCCCGGAGACGGCGCGGTCGCTGTCGTTGCTCGGCGCCGAGGTGCTGATGTTCCCGACCGCGATCGGCGCCGAAAAGGCCAATCCGGCGCTCGATTCCGCCGGCCACTGGCGCCGCACCATGCAGGGCCACGCGGCGGCGAACATCATTCCCGTCATCGCTTCCAACCGCGTCGGCACCGAGACCGACGGCGCCACCAGCTCGACCTTCTACGGCACGTCTTTTGCCGCCGACCACACCGGCGCCATTGTTGCCGACGCCAACCGCACTGACGAGACCTTCCTCGTCGCCGCGTTCGATCTCGACGAGATCGAGGCCTACCGCCAGGCCTGGGGCATCTATCGCGACCGCCGCCCCGAAATGTACGGCGCGCTGCGCACCCTGGATGGCCGCACCACCATCGCCGGCTGAGTACCCCCCGTCCTCCCAAGGACGAACGGCGTGGCCGCCCTGCGGTCACGCCGTTTTCTTTTTTGCGCGGGACTTTGGCGAAGGACGGTGTTCGCCGGGTCCGGCCGGCTGCGATGTGCGGCGCGGATGCGTGGCAGTTGGGATCTGCCGCAGGGACAAACGTCAGACATGGACCAGACGAGGGTCCGCCAAGGGCAACAAAAAACCGGGCCGCTTGCGGCCCGGTCTCGATAAGCTCTGGCGGGACGAATGATGCTAGACGCCGGTCTCGCCCGCGCCGAGTGAAGGATCGAGATAATCGCGCAGACTGTCGCCGAGCAGGTTGAAGCCGACGGCGACCAGGGCGATCGCTGCCCCGGGAAACACCCCGAGCCACCAGGCGCGCGGCTGTTGCGCCAGGGAATCGAAGATCATCGCCCCCCATTCCGGTGCCGGCGGCTGGGCGCCCAGGCCGAGGAAGGACAGGCCTGACGAGGCCAGCATGACAAAGCCGACATCGCTGGTCAGCTGCACCAGCACCAGCGGCCAGACCATCGGCAAGAGCGTGACGAAAATGAGATAGGTCCGGCTGGCACCGAGCGCGCGGGCTGCGGAGACGAATTCCTGCTCCTTCAGCGACAGTACCCGGCTGCGGATGATGCGCGCATACCAGGGCCAGAACACAGCGGCCAGCGCTGTCATCGTCGGCCCCATGCCGCCGCCGAAGGTAGCGGCGATGGCAGCCGCCAGGATGAGGGCGGGGAAGGCCAGGAACAGGTCGGTCACCCGCATCAGAATCTCGTCGACAAGGCCGCCGAAGAAGCCGGCGACGAGGCCGACCGTGGTCCCGATGACAGCGGCAACCGCCAGCACCACCACCGAGATCGACATGGTGATCCAGGCGCCGCCGACGATGCGGGCGAGCGTGTCGCGGCCGATCTTGTCGGTGCCCATCCAGTGGTCGAAGGACGGCGCCTTCAGCGACGCCGCGATGTTCATCTTGAGCGGACTGTAGCTGGTCAGGGTGAAACCGAACACATGGGCGGCAAACGACGCCAGCGACATCGCCACCACGAAGCCGACGATGACGACGGCGATCGTGCTCTGCGGCGAGGACTGGGCAAAAGTGACGATGCCGCGAAGCGCTGATACCACGACGCGGAAACGCCCGGAGGTGAAGGCAGGCTGCTCGGTGCTGGTCATCACTGTCATTTCAGTTCCACCCGGGGATCGAGGAACGCGTAGCTGAGGTCGACGATCAGGTTGATGAGGATGTAGGCCGCCGACACCACAAGCGTGATCGCCATGATCGCGTTGTAGTCGGAGCCGGCGATAGCGTCGGCGGTGTAGCGGCCGAGCCCGGGCAGGTTGAAGATCAGCTCGACCAGCACCGCCCCCGAAATCATCAGGCCCATATTGAGCCCGAACACGGTGACGATCGGCAGCAGGCTGTTGGCGAGTGCGTGGCGCAGATAGACCTTGAACGGTGGGATGCCTTTGGCCCTGGCGGTGCGGATGTAGTCGGCCGACAGCACTTCCAGCATCGTCGTCCGCACGACGCGGATGATGATGGCGGTCGAGGGAATGGCGAGCACGAAGACCGGCAGGATCATGTGATGCAGCGCGTCGGCAAACAGGTCCGGCCGACCGGCCAGCAGGCTGTCCAGACTGAGGAAACCCGTGACTTGCGGCGGCATGGCGACGCCCGTCGACAGCCGTCCGCCGAAGGGCAGGATGCCGAGCACGGAAAAGAACAGCAGCTGGCAGATCAGTCCGGTCCAGAAGTCCGGCACCGACAGGCCGAACACCGAGACGGCACGCACCGAGGCGTCGGCCTTGCCTCCTGATCTGACCGCGGCAACGATCCCGAGCGCCACACCGCAGGCAAGGCTGAGCAGTGACGCCAGGATCACCAGCTCGACCGTCGCCGGAAAGAAGGTCAGGATGTCGGTCGAGATCGGCCGCCGCGTGATGATCGACTTGCCGAAGTCACCTTCTGCAATACCGGAGACGTAGTTGGTGAACTGCTGGATCAACGGCAGGTCGAGCCCGAGCTGGGCCCGGACCGCGGCCACGGCCTCCGGGCCGGCGCGGGCGCCGGCGACGAGACGCGCCGGATCGCCCGGCAGGATGCGGGCCAGCGCGAAGGTCATCACCAGCACACCGGTGAGCAGGACGGCGGTCGAAATGAAACGTCTGATAGCGAAACGCAGCATCGGCTCGCCTCCGCGTCAGGCGGAGCGCGAGAGGTTGTACATGTCGAGCGTGGCGACATAGATCGGGTTGTTGACCATGCCCAGGATGTCGCGACGGGCGATGAACTGGGTCCGCTCCTGCTGGATCGGCAGCCATGCCGGGTCGTCCGATGTCAGGATTTCGGCCAGTTTCCTGACCTTGGCGGCCTGCTCGCCGTCGATGATCTTCTGCCTGAGTTCGCCGATCAGCTTGGTCGCCTCGGCATTGGAATAGCGGCCGGCATTGCCGTTGGCGGCCTTGGTTTCGCCGCTGAACAGGCTCCAGGCGTAGCTGTAGGGGTGGTTCACGTTCGGCCACCAGGAAAAATAGAACAGGTCGGCGCGCTGGTCCGCCGGGGCGTCGCCGAAGAAATCGTCGAGGAAGGCGCTGAACGACTTTTCCTGGAGATTGAGCGTGATGCCGAGCTCGCCCAGCCAGCCCTGCAGCAACTGGCATTCAGTGTCGCCGAAGCCGGCATAATAGGTGATCGTCAGCTCGCTGCCGGCAGGGAAATTCGCCTCTTCCAAAAGCGCCTTCGCCTTTTCCAGGTCGAACGGACGGAGATAGGCGGTGTCGTCGAGACCCTGCATCTGCATCGGGAAGACCGAGCGCGGCTTGTCGGCGGTGCCGAGCACCACGTCGCGCAGATAGGCATCGTGATCGAAGGCGTGGCAGATCGCCTGGCGGATGCGCTTGTCGGCCAGCTTGCCGTCGGTCGCAAAGACCACATATTGCAGGGTTGCAGTCAACGTATCGCTGACCACGAAGCGCGGATCGTTCTTCAGGTCGACGATGTCCTGCGGCTCCATGCGGAGCGCGATGTCGGCTTCGCCGGCTTCGAGCAACTGCCGGCGCGTCGCCGAGACGGGGATGGTCTTGGTGATGATCCGTTCGAAATGCGGATGGTCCCAGCCGCCATGGAAGTCTTCCGACCTGACATAGGTGATGTCCTGGCCCGGATTGAACGCTTCGACCCGGTAGGGGCCCGAGCCGACCGGATGCGATTGCAGGAACTCGGTTCCGACGTCCTCGGGGCCTTTCGAGTTCTTCTCGGCAGCCGTCGGGCTGGCGATCCAGAAGCCATATTGCGACGACACTTCGACATCGAAGAAGGGCCGCGCTTCGGTGAATTTGAATTCGAGCGTGCGGGCGTCCCTGGCTGTCAGCTGCGTGTCGGGATCGGCGATCTGCCAGGCGACGCCGAGGCCGCTCGGATGCTTGATCGTGCGGGTGATCGCTGCCTTGACCGCTGCCGCGTCGCAGGCGGTGCCGTCATGGAACTTGACGTTCTCGGCGAGTTCGAACGTCCAGGTCATCTTGTCCTCGGAAGAGGTGACCGCGCTTGCCAGCGAGCCCTTGACCTTGCTGGTCTCCGCGCCGTCGAGCACGGTCAGCGTTTCGTAGACCGGCCTGAGGCCATAGGCCCATTCGACATTGGTGGCGGGGTCGAGATTTTCCACCGTCGCATCGACGACGACGACGAGGCTCCTGGGATCGCGATTGCCGATCGGCAGCTCGGGTGCGCCAGCCAGCGATATCGGCACGCGGCCGATCGTGGCCAGGCCGAACGCCGCTGCGCCAGCCAGGAAGTGGCGCCTGGGCAGCCGGAATTGCAGATCGTGGTTGGACGCGCCGCCCCGCTTGATGCCGTCGTCGGTCATGTCTTTGGCTCCCATTGTTCTTGATGATGCGTCGGCTTGCGGACGCTGTTTGTTCCCCTCGCATCTTTTTTGCATGGCGGTTCCCTGTCGATACCCCGAAAGGGGCACTACGCGGGCCTGCCCAACTGTACGAACGTTCGTCCGGTCGAAGCCTGGATGCGGTCGGCAGCGGTCTTTGAACTGCTTGAACAGATGGTGAGGTGGACGTCTCTTGGCCCTGCTCGAAGTGCAATATCTTTCAGTCAGCCTGGGTGGCTCGAGCAGCGGGGCGACGATCGTCGAAGACCTCAGCCTGTCGCTCGAAAAAGGCCATTCGATCGGCATCGTCGGCGAAAGCGGCTCCGGCAAGAGCACGGCCGCCCTGTCGATCATGGGTCTGCTGCGCCACAGCAGGCAGATCAGGACATCGGGCGACGTTCTGTTTCAGGGCCGCAATCTGCTGGAAATGGGCGGCAGCGAACTGCGCTCGGTCCAGGGCTCCAGCATCGCGATGATCTTCCAGGACCCCTCCAGCAGCCTCAATCCGGTGATCCCGGTTGGCGACCAGATCGCCGAATGTATTCGCACCCACAGCCGGCTGTCGGCCAAGCAGGTGCAGGCTGAGGTCATCGACGCCTTGCGCCGGGTCGGCATGCCCGATCCGCCTGTCACCATGCGGCGCTATCCGCATCAGCTGAGCGGCGGCCAGCGCCAGCGCATCCTGATCGCCATGGCGATCGCGCTTCGGCCGCAGCTGATCATCGCCGACGAGCCGACGACGGCGCTCGACCTGACCATCCAGGCGCAGATCCTCAGGCTGTTGAAACGGCTGACGGCGGAAATGGGCACGTCTCTGCTTCTCATCACCCATGATTTCGGCGTCGTTTCGGAGATGACCGAAAAGCTGATCGTGCTCTATGCCGGCCGCATTGTCGAAGCCGGCGAGACCAGGCATGTGCTGCGGCAGCCTGCGCATCCCTACACCAGGGCGCTGTTGAAGGCGCACCCGTCGCTGGACGACAAGGTCGCCGATCTCGAACCGATCCCAGGCTCTCCGCCCAGCATCAGGCAGCGGCCGAGCGGCTGCGCGTTCAGGCTTCGCTGTCCACAAGCAAGCGAGATCTGCGCAGCCGCGAAACCGGCATTGACCGCCCTTGATGACGGCGACCACCGGGCTGCGTGCCACAAGCTTGGCTACGACAAGGGAAGGGGCCCGTCATGAACAACGCCGCTGTCGCCGCTGCGTCCACCGCCGCTGCACCGCTGCTCGAGGTCGAGCGGCTCTGTGTCGAGTTCAGAAGCTCCGCCCCGCAGAAACTGTTCGGCAAGCCGACGACCTTCCGTGCCCTCGACGGCATCGACCTGACCTTGCGCCGGGGCGAGACATTGGGGCTGATCGGCGAGTCGGGCAGCGGCAAGTCGACGCTTGGCCGCGCCATCATGGGCCTGACGCGCAGCTCTTCCGGCACCATCCGCTTTCAAGGCGACGACATCGCCCAGCTGTCGCCGAAGGCGCGAAAACCCTATCTGCGCAACCTGCAGATGGTCTTCCAGGATCCCTATTCGTCATTGCATCCGCGCCAGACCATCGCACGCTCGCTGGAGGAGCCGCTGCGCATCCAGGGCACCGTCGACAAGGCGAAGCGTAGGGAGCGGGTCGTCGATCTGCTGCACAGGGTAGGCCTGCAGCGTTCCCATGCCGAGCTCTATCCGCTCAACCTCAGCGGCGGCCAGCGCCAGCGCGTCGCCATCGCGCGCGCCATTGCCAACGATCCGGAGCTGATCATCGCCGACGAGCCGGTCAGCGCGCTCGACGTCTCGATCCAGGCCCAGATCCTCAACCTGCTGCGTGACCTGCAGCGGGAGAGCGGCATGACGATGCTGTTCATCTCGCACGACCTGTCGGTGGTGCGGCATCTCTGCGACCGCATCGCCGTGATGTATCTCGGCCGGGTCGTCGAGGTCGGCCCGACGGAAGAGGTCATCACGCGTCCGAAACACCCTTACACCGCAGCGTTGCTTTCGGCCGCGCCGCGTGTCCACCGCAACGAGGACGAGGCGTCGCCGACCAGGTGCATCCAGCTCGAAGGCGATATTCCGAGCCACGCGCGCATGCCGACAGGATGCGCCTTCCACACCCGCTGCTGGCTCTACAACCAGCTCGGCAAGCCCGCGACTTGCCGCGAAGAAGCGCCGACCCTGGCTTCGGACGTCGACGGGCACCAGGTGCGTTGTGCCTATTCCGAACGTGTCTCGGATGGTGTTTCCACGGCCTGACCTGCCGAAGAATCCCGGTCTGCCTCGCGCACCAGCCAGTCCCACAGCGCCGTAATCTCGGGACGGCGCAAATGGCGTGGATGGGCGACCAGCATGAAGGGTTTGGCAGCGGCCATGCCGCGGTCGCCGACCAGCACCAGTTCGCCTCTGGCCAGGCGCTCGCGGGCGAAGCTGAGGCTGCCGAGGCAGACGCCGAAACCGCGCGCGGCGGCGTCCAGCATCAGACCGGAATCCGAAAAATTCAGGCCCTTGACCAGATCGCTGCGGTCCAGCCCGCCGGCAAGGAACCATTTCTGCCAGTCGCCTTCGCTTTCGCCGTGCAGCATCGGCCATTCGAGCAAGGTGGTTGCGTCGACGACTGAAGGCATTTGCTGGCGCAGCGACGGCGAACACATCGGCCACACCGTATCGGTGAACAGCGCAACCGAGACCATGCCCTCCCAGTTTCCACGCCCCCGCGCCACCATGATGTCGATCTCGGCCTCGGCAAGGTTCATGTCGCGCTCGGTGGTGAACAGCCATGGCTCCATGTCGGGGTGATCGGCTTTCAGCTTCGCCAGGCGCGGCATGTACCAGCCGGCGGCAAAGGCCGGCGGCATGGCCAGCACGATCGATCCGGGCTTGGTGTAGAATCCGAGCCTGCGCACGCCGAGGCGCAAGGTCTCGAGCGCATTGGCCACCGTCGTCTGGAAGTCACGTCCGGCATCGGTCAGCTCGACACGCCGGTTGAGGCGCTTGAACAGCGGCTGTCCGAGATGCTCCTCCAGCGCCCGCACCTGATGGCTGATCGCCGACTGGGTCATGTTCAGCTCGTCCGCCGCCAGCGAGAAACTCTCCAGCCGGGCAGCCGCCTCGAAGCCCGCCAATGCCGCCATCGGGGGCAGGTTTCGGTACGGGTTCACATGAAGATTGCTCATCTAAAACCTGAAGGATTCGCGTTTGTGGTCGCCACATCGGCAGATTACCTATGATCCTATCTCATTTGGTTGGAACTGCGAGCTCCATCGATGAGGAGAATTCATTAAATCAGGGGTAGATAATGCGAGTTGCAGACAACGTGGTTACACCGAAGCAGTCCGGATTTCGGATGCCCGCGGAGTGGGAGCGTCACGAACGCACATGGATGATGTGGCCGACGCGCGTTGGCTTCTGGGACGACATCGCCGCCACCAAGCGCGACTATGTCGCTGTCGCCCATGCCATCAGGGAGTTCGAACCGGTAACCGTGGCTGTTCGGCCTGAGGATGCTGCCGAGGCCCGTTCCATGCTTGGCCGCGACATCAGCCTTGCTGTCACGCCGATCGACGATTCCTGGGCCCGCGACGCAGGTCCGTGCTTCCTCGTGAACGATCAAGGCAAGCGCGCCGGCGTGAACTTCAGGTTCAACGCCTGGGGTGGCAAGTATCACCCGCACGACAATGACGACGCCTTCGCAGCCTTCGCCATCCAGCAGGCCGACGCCAAGATCTTCACGTCGAAGCTGGTCGCCGAAGGCGGCGGCGTCACGGTCGACGGTGAAGGCACCATCATCACCACCGAAAGCTGCTTTCCGAACCTGAACCGCAATCCCGCCATGACGCGCGGGGAAATCGAACGCGAGCTCAAGGAAATGTTGGGCGGCGACAAGGTGATCTGGCTTCCGGGCAACGTCGAGGAAACCGAAACGGACGGCCATGTCGACGGCATTGCGGTGTTTGTCGCGCCAGGGGTCGTGCTGATCGAGGGTGCTGAAGATCCGGCATCGCCGTGGCGGGACATCAATCTGGCGAACATCGCGGCACTCGAAGGCCAGACCGATGCCAAGGGGCGGCGGATCAAGATCGTCACCGTTCCCGAGGCTCTCGAGGCCGTATCGATCGGCGATCGTTTCTGCAGGTCCTATGTCAATTCCTACCTGGTGAATGGCGGCGTGATCATGCCGCACTATGGCGTCCGCAGCGACGACATCGTGCGCGAGACGTTCGAGGCGCTGTTTCCTGACCGTCGGGTGCGTCAGGTGTCGATCAACAACATCGCGGTTGGCGGTGGTGGCATCCACTGCATCACCCAGCAGGAGCCCGCAGCATGAACGCGACCACCGACCTCAACGCCTTGTTCGCCATGGGCAAGACCCCTGGCGAACTCGGCTTCGTCATGCCGATAGAAACCAGCACGCATGCCTGCTGCTGGATGGCCTGGCCGCATGACGATCATCCCGATGCGTGGGGCCGCACCGTCAGCGCGGTGCAGCGGGCCTTCGTCCGTGTCGCCACCGCAATCAGCCGCTTCGAACCGGTTCGGGTGGTTGCCCATCCGGAAGTCGCGGCCGATGCCCGCAGGGCTCTGCCTGCCAACATCGATGTCGTCGGCATCCCGCAGGACGACATCTGGTTTCGCGATACCGGCCCGTTGTTCGTGAAGAACAGCGACAACCAGCTTGTTGCCTCCAATCTTGTCTTCAACAACTGGGGCGGCAAGTTCCATGACAACGAGGCCGTCGATGACGCCGGCGTCGGCGCAGCACTTGCCCGTCATCTTTCCGTTCCGCTCTATGCCTCGCCGTTGTGTGGCGAGGGCGGTGGCATCCATGTCGACGGCGATGGCACGGCGATCACCACCGAGACCTGCCTGCTCAACGCCAACCGCAACGCCGGCATGTCGCGGAAGGATGTCGAAAATGAGCTTTTCCATGCGCTCGGCGTGCGCAAGGTGATCTGGTTGCCCGGTGATGACGGCGAGTGGATCACCGACGGCCACATCGACGGCATGATGACGATCTGCGCGCCTGGCAAGGTGATCTTCGAGAACAATCCGGATTCTTCGAATCCGCGCCATGAGGTGTGCCAGGAAAACCTGCGTGCTTTGCGTGCCCAGACTGATGCCAAGGGCAGGGCGTTCGATATCGGGCTGATCGAAGAGGCCCATATGGTCGAGGCCGCGAACGATCACACGGCGCTGTCATACGTCAACGCCTACATCGCCAATGGCGGGGTCGTCATGCCGGGCTTCAACACGCCCACTGACGACGCGGCCAGGCACATCTTCGAGCGGGGCTTTCCCGGTCGTGAGATCGTCCAGGTGGAGATCCTCGACATCTGCCCCGCGGGCGGCGGGATCCATTGCATCACCCAGCAACAGCCTGCATAGAGGGAGCATGCCGATCGACCTCAAGCCGACGCCTGAAACGCATGGAGCCGTGCACGGGCAAGCTCGTGACGAGGCATTGCCGGGGCTGATCGACGACAAGGTCATCGCCGCGATCGCCGAAGCGATCGCGGCTGTCGGCACGGCGGACTTTCCCCGGGCGATCGCCGCCCTGTGCCTGAAGGCCTCGCATTTCGACAGCGCCTTCATCTGCGCCTTCTTCACCGGCGACAAGCCGCTGCCGCTCTATAGTGACCTGAGCGACGAGCAGGACCGGCGGATCATCGTCCCTTATGTCGGCTCGGCCTACCTGCTCGATCCGTTCTACGATCTTTTCAAGCAGAATGTCGGCGACCGCGTCGTCGGGTTGAACGAGTGTTCACCCGACGATTTCCGCTCGTCGGATTATTATCGAATGTTCTACGCCGATACCGATCTCAACGACGAGATGGGGGTGTTCGTCAGGCTCGGCACCGACGCCAGCATCCTGATGTCGCTTGGCGTGCGCGACGACCGACTCGACCTGTCCCAGCGGTCGAAGTCGACGTTGGAGGCGCTGCTCGGCGTGATTGCCAATCTTTGCCGGCAGCATTGGCCTCGGCTGGCCCCGAGCCCGCAAGCCGGTTCCAGTCGACGCGACAACCATCTCGAAAAGGCCTTCGAGATGTTCGCCACCTCGATGCTCAGCAACCGCGAAAGCGAGATCGTGCGGCTGATCCTGAAAGGCCATTCGAGCAAGTCGATGGCCCGGGTGCTCGGCAACAGCCCGGAGACCGTCAAGGTCCACCGCAAGCGCATCTATGCCAAGATGGGCATCACCTCGCAGGGCGAGCTGTTCTCCATCTTCCTGCGCGCGCTGTCCTGCATGCCGCCGGAGGGGCAGGACGATCCGCTATCCTATCTCGAGGATTTTGCGCCCGCGCCGAGATAGGGCGGGCTAGCGTAGCTGGAACGTTTCCGCTTTTCTTCGAATCGCGGAAACCTCTCATCTTCTTGTTTCTGCGCAATTCCGGACGGAAAACCGCGGCACACTTGTCCCGGAATTGCTCTAGCTCGGTGTCGAATAGCGGTGCCGCACAAGCGCGCGGACGATGATCACTGCTGCCGTGATGACCACCATGACGACCGAGATCGAGGCCACGACCGGGTCGACGTCGAGACGCAGATTGTCCCAGATGCGCTTGGGCAAGGTGACGACCTCGATGCCGCTGGTGAACAGGGTCACCGTGCTCTCTTCCCAGGACAGGATGAAGGTCAGGAACCACGCCGACAGCATGCCGCCCCGGAGGTTCGGCAGCACCACCAGGAAGATGGTCTGCAAGGTCGAGGCGCCGAGATTGCGGGCGGCCAGCTCGAGGTTGCGGTCGAGCCTGGCAAAGGCGCTCAGCATGGCGACGACGGCAAAGGGCAAGGTCATGATGGCGTGGCCGATGACGAGGCCTGTCATCGTGTCGAGCAGCCTGAGCTTGGCGAGCAGGAAGTAGAGGATGATCGCCGAGGTCACCGGCGGCACCACCATCGGCAGCAGCGCGAAGCCGACGAGAACCGCGGCACCGCGCGGCCGGCGGAACCACAGCCCCAGCCCGAACATCGTGGCGAGCACGGTGGCAAGCAGGCTGGCGGCAAGTGCTATGGACAGGCTGGTGCCGATGCTGGACAGCCAGACGCCGTCCTCGAACAGCGCGCGGTAGTGGCGCAGCGACAAGCCGCCGTCGGGCATCGACAGGAAACGCTTGGGGGTGAAGGAAACGGGAATGACCGCAATGAGCGGCAAGAGCAAAAAGGCTGCCGCGAGATAGGCGACTGCGCCGCCGAGTTTCGAACGTCCGAACATGATCTCTTCCCCCCTCAGTCGACGAAGCTGCGAACGCCGAGCAGGCGGTAGGCGACGGCCACCACGGCGCCGATCAGGGCAAGCAGGACCACGCTCATCGCAGCGCCCAGGCCCCAGTTGGTCATCTGGAACATCTGCACGAACACCGCTTCGGCAACCATCACCACGCGGCCGCCGCCGAGGATCGCCGGGGTGACGAAGAAGCCGACTGAAAACACCAGCACCATGACGAAGGCTGCAAAGACGCCGGGCAAAGACAGCGGCAGGAAGATCCTGGCGAACACGGTGGCCGGGCTTGCGCCGAGGCCGTGCGCGGCGAGCAGGATGCGCCGGTCGATCTTGCGCATCACGGTTGCCATCGGGAACACCGAGAACGGCACCATGAAATGCACCATGCCGACGATGACGGCGAATTCGTTGCGGCCGGTGCCGAGCGGCTCCGAGATCAGATGTGTCGCCATCAGCAAGCCGTTGGCGAGGCCGTTGTCGCGCAGGATCACCAGCCAGCCGAAGGCACGCACCAGCACCGAGATCCAGAACGGGATGAAGATGCAGATTTCGAGGATCGTCTGCCTGAGCCGCGAGCCCATGACCCAGTAGTAGCTGAGGCAATAGCCGACCAGCACCGTGACGACGGTGGACACAAGCGAGATGCGTAGCGTGCGCAGGAACACGCTCGATATGTCGCCGCCTTCGACGATCCTGGCGTAGTTACCCAGCCCCGGTTCGGGCTGGGTAACGCTCCATCCGGCGACGCCGAGCAGCGGGATGACGTAGAACCCCAACAGCAGCACCGGCAGCGCCCACATCAGGATCAGGGTGATCGGGTTGGCACCTGCCGTGCCGACTGTCCGGGGCGTTGTCATCCCGCCACCATCGCCAGGTAACGCTCCAGCGCCTTGTCGGAGTTGGCGGCATACCATTCGGAGTCCATCGCCACCTGCAGCGCGCGGTTCTCCGGCGAGCTGCAGTCGAGCCGCTTGAACTTGTCGCTTACCAATGCATGGGCTGCCGGGTTGGCCGGTCCGCTGCCGAGCGCCTCGAGCAGGGCGACCTGCCGCGCCGGATCCTGGCAATAGGCGATGAACTGCATCGCCGCTTCCTTGCCGGCCGGGTTGCCCTTGATGACCGTCCAGCCCGACGCCGCCATGACGCCCTGGGCGTAGGTCCAGGAGACGTCGCCGCCGGTGTCCGTTTCGACCAGATTGGCGCGGGTGTGCCACAGGATCCCCATCGAGGCCTCGCCGTCGCGCATCAGCTGCTGGCTTTCGGCGCCCGAGTCCCAATAGCTGACGATGTGCGGCTTGAGTTCCTCGAGCTTCTTGAAGGCGCGGTCCATGTCGAGCGGATAGAGCTTGTCGGCCGGCACGCCGTCGGCCATCAGTGCCGCTTCCAGGCTGCCCGACATCCATTTGAACATGGTGCGCTTGCCCGGATATTTCTTCACGTCCCAGAAATCGGCCCAGCTCTTCGGCGGATCGCCGGCGAATTTCTTGGCGTCGTAGGCGATGACGTAACTGAAGAAGTAGTTGGCCGGGCTGAACTCGAAGGCAAAGCCGCCTTCGATCTTGGCCTTGTCGACGACGGCATAGTCGACCTGTTCGATCATGCCTTTCTGGCCGAGCGCCTTGGTCGAGCCGGGATCGGCATCACAGACGTCCCAGCGTATGGCGCCGCTTTCGTACTGCGCCCGCATGGCGCCCTTGGTCGGGCCCGAGCCGTCGATCTTGACCGCCTTGCCGGCGCTGTCGCCGAAACCGTCGGCAAAGGCCGACTTGAAGGCCGGCACGGCGTCGCCGCCCCAGTTCGCCACCACCAGCTCACCTTCGGCCGCTCTCAGCCCAGGCGCACCCATGGCCGAGTAGGCGCCGAGCGCCACCAGGCCGGTCAGGAAGGTGCGGCGGTCGATTGCGCCTTCAGCCATCTTGTCCTTGAGGACCAGCAGGCAGTCCCGTTTGAAATGATTGTCCATGTCTCCACCCATTTGTTGTTATCGGTTGATCAGTTCTCAGGAATGATGCGGCCGCGCATGCGCGGCCAGGTGACCCAGAGGGTCTCGCCATGCTCCATGTCAGAGGCTTGCCCGGCGTGGCGGATGGCGGTCAGTTCGGTGCCATTGGCCGCGACTAGCTTCAGCAGCGTGTTGCCGCCCTGGTAGACCTTTTCGCGGACGAAAGCCTCGACGCCGTTTTCGCCCGCGTCGGGGCCAATTTTCCTGACATCGACGAATTCCGGCCGCACCGAGAGCAGGGGGCTTGCGCCCCCGTCCGGCGCCGGCGCGATGATCTTTTGGCCGCAGAAGTCACCGACGACAAAACCGTCGAGCTGGCGGGGATTGTCGAGCTCGAAGATGTTGATCGAGCCCAGAAACTCGGCGGTGAATCTGTCGCGCGGCGCAGCATAGAGCTGTTCGGGCGTATCGACCTGGACAATGCCGCCATTGTTGAAGATGGCGATGCGGTCGGACAGGGCGAGCGCCTCATTCTGGTCGTGCGTGACGAAGACGAATGTCGTTCCGGTCTTGCGGTGCACCTCCTTGAGTTCGAACTGCAATTGCTCGCGCATGTTCTTGTCGAGTGCCGACAGCGGCTCGTCGAGCAGCAGCAGTTCGGGCTTGAACACCAGCGCCCGGGCGAGCGCCACGCGCTGCTGCTGTCCGCCCGACAGGGCCTGCGGCCGCTTGGCCTGATGGTTGGTCAGCCCGACGAGCTCGATCATTTCGGCAACGCGGGCGTCGCGCTCGCGTTTCGCCACACCCCTGATCTTCAAGGGGAAGGCGATGTTGTCAGCCACGCTCATATGCGGGAACAGGGCATAACCCTGGAACACCATGCCGAAGTTTCGCCGGTCGGCCGAAACGCCTGTTATGTCGGCGCCATCCTTGGTCACGGTTCCGGCGGTGGGTGTCTCGAAGCCGGCCAGGACCATCAGCAGCGTCGTCTTGCCCGACCCCGAAGGGCCGAGAAAGGTCAGGAATTCGCCGCGGCGGATGTCCAGGTCGACGCCCTTCAGCGCGTGGAACGCGCCGAAGGTCTTCTGGACGCCGACCATCTCGATGTGACTGGTCATTGGATCTCTCAATCCACACGGTCCCGGATCAGCGGGCAGGTGGAACAATGGATGCCGCCCCCATTGAGCTGCACCTTGCCGTAGTCGATCTCGATGATGTCGACACCGTGGCCTTCGAGTGCTGCCCGCGTCCTGTCCGACAGGCCGCGCGGCATGATCACGCGCCCGGGGCTGACTGCCAGTCCGTTGACCACCCAGCTGTTGTCGTCCTGGTTGATCTCGACGGTCCGGATGTCGAGCTGCTTCAGCCGTTCGAGGAAGGTGAAGGGCAGGCCGCGCGCCGACACCAGTGCGAGATGGGTATCGACCATCAGGAAATGGCCGTCGATATGGATGTCGTAGCCGCAGAGGTCGACGACGATCAGCTCGACACCCTGGTGGCGCAGCACCTCGGTGATCTGGTCGATGCCCTGGTCGTTGACGCGGATGCTGCGGCCGATGACGGCGGTGCTGCTGTTGAGCCAGGCGAAGCTGCCGCCCTCGGCCATCGACGTTCCGGTCAGCGTGCGCAGGATCGGCATGCCGGCCTTCGCCAGCGTGCGGGTGATCGGCAGCTCCTCGCCATGGCGCATCCGGGGCGCCAGGCGGGTGACGATGGCGCCGCCCTTCACCGCAAAGGAGGAGTCTCGGGTGTAGACCGACTTGAATCTGCCGTTGTCGACGCCTTCGACATAGATCACCTCGGCGCCCTCGGCACGCAGCGCGTCGGCCAGCCCGTCATGCTGGGCCTGCAGTTCCGACAGCTCGGGAATGCGGTCGCTCTGCCAGTACCAGCCCTTGTCGACGTCGCCATAGGTGCCGATGGCGTCGATGCGCTTGGAGCGGTCGATGATGCCGAACTCGTCGCCGGGGCGATGCATCAGCACGGCGCGGATCTGGCCGACGTCATTGTCGCAACCCCAGTTGCGCCCCCACAGCGCGGTCAGCCGGTCAGCCGACTCGAACGCCGGTTCCGGCTCGGAGCCGAACAGCTTGATGGTGTCCGAATAGTGGGTCTTGTTCTTCTGTTCCAACGTCTCTGGTCCTCTCCCAAAGTCCCGGTGGGACGCGCGTCATCAGACGCCGCCACCTGCCGCAGGAACGTCTGCCGCCTTCATTCCGGGAACATGAGCGGATCGTAGTATTTGACTTTTTCTCCGACAAACGAAAAGAATTGCAGCTGAAACGGAGAAAAACTCACATGCCAATCTGCGTGTCCGCATGAGCGATCTGCCGCCGCTCAACGCCCTGCGCGCCTTCGAGGCAGCCGGCCGCAACCTCAGCATCTCGCGCGCGGCGGACGAGCTGTTCGTCACCCATGGCGCCGTCAGCAAGCAGCTGAAATCGCTCGAACAGCAGCTCGGCCTGGAACTGTTCGACCGCAAGCGCGGCAACCTCTCGCTGACCTCGGAAGGTCAGGCGCTGCTCGACCAGTTGTCGAAGGCGTTCGACAATCTGTCGCTGGCGGTGCGCAACGTGCGTCGCGGCGAGATCGTCGGTCGCGTCAAGGTGATCTGCATGCCGGCCTTCGCCACCTACTGGCTGATCCCGAAGCTGTCGCGCTTCGTCAACCGTTATGCCGACGTCACGCTGACGATCACCCCGCCGACCGACGACGACCCGTTCCGCGACCCGAGCGTCGATGTCGCCATCATGTTTGGCCGGCCAAGATGGCCGCATCTCGATGTCCGCCTGCTGAAGCAGATGGAGCTTTTTCCGGTCTGCAGCCCTGTCCTGTTGAGCGGCGAACACAAGATCCGCCGCTCGTCGGACCTGCTTCGCCACGTCCTGCTCGACGACCCTGAACAAACACACTGGATCGAGTGGTTCGCGCTGATCGGCAACGCCAGCGCCAAGGGTGCGCGGCGGCTCTGTTTCACCGACTTCAACCACAACCTGGCGGCCGCGCGCGCCGGCCTCGGGATCACGCTCGGTGACAATCTGACCACCGCCGAGGACCTTGCCAACGGCACGTTGGTCAGGCCGCTGAAGGAGGCGTTACGCCCGCAAAACAATGCCTACTACATCCTCGCCCCGGCCGGCGGGGTGATGTCCAAGCCGGCCCAGGCCTTTCTCGAGTGGCTGACCGCGGAAACGACGCGGACCGAGATGCCGTCCACGACGGCCTGACGGCCCCAAACCCCTGGCAGTTCGAGTGTAACCCCAAGGAGTTATTGCGGCGTCCAGGTGAATCCGGTCTCTTCGCGGGGTGATTTGGGTCCGGGCGAGACAACAATAAGAAGACGCCGGACCGCTCCGTGGGGATCGATGTGATGATGACTTCGAGGCGCGGCCTGTTCGGCTGGACGATTGCTGCCGTGGTGATGTCGCGTGGCGGCGTTTCAAACTGGACAGCTGAAGCTGTTGCCCAGTCGAATGACGCAAGCTGTGGCCGGCCCATGCCTGCCGCGGCCCACGGCGGCTTGCTGATGCCGGCGGAATGGGCACCGCACAGCGCGACATGGATGGCTTATGGCGCGACCCCCGGCGCCTGGGGCGAGGATATGGTCACGCCCTTTGGCCGCGACCTGACCAACAGCAGGATCGTTGCCCGCCAGGATCTGATGCGCCTGGCGGCGAACCTGTCGCGCTTCGAGCAGGTCTTCATGCTGGTGAACACGCCTGAGGATGAAGCCGAGGCCAAGGGCTTTCTCACCGATGTCATCGCCCGGAAGTCGCCGAAGGACCAGATCGGCGACACCCTGGACAATTCGGGCCGTATCTACATCGGCAAGCACCGCAAGCCGGCGGACCTGCCTGAGATCGGAAAATTCCCGATCACCTTCCTTCAGGCCGGCATCAACGATCTCTGGACGCGCGACATGGCACCGGTGTTCGCCAGGGACGGTGCAGGCAAGCTTCATGGCGTCGACCTCAATTTTAACGGCTGGGGGCAGTGGCCGATCAGGACCGGTCTCTGCAACTGGGCGAAGGACCCGATGAAGACCGAAAACGGCGTCATGGATCAGCCGATCGATCGCGACGTCACGGTCGCGGCCTTCATCAACAAGCACATTTCCGTTCCCACCGCCGCGACCTGGCTGACGATGGAAGGCGGCGGGCTTGAAGTGAACGGTTCGGGTCTCGCCGTCGCCACCGAAAGCTGCATCGTCAACGACAACCGCAATCCGGGGAAAAGCAAGGCGGAGATCGAAGCCGAGTTGCTTCGTGTCTTCGGCGTCGAGAAGGTGATCTGGATGCCCGGAATGAAGGGTGTCGAGCTCACCGACTGGCACGTCGATTTCACCGCCAAGTTCGTCTCGCAGACGGAGATGGTCTACGCCTTCGACGAGAATTTCGAACCGAAGGACAAGCGCAACGAAAAGGCCCTTCACGCTGCCGTGGCCGAGATCAACGCGTTGCCTGCGGACCTCAAGTCCAAATATCTGGGCAAGCCCGACGCGATGCTGACGCTGCATGCCTTGCCGTTGCCGAGGATCGAGAAGGTTTATGCATCCTTCGGCAAACGTGACGCCGAGCTCAAGATCACCGAGCGGACGCTGGACGAATTCACCTACACCACCGCTCCCGGCTATGTCGGCTTCACCCATGCGAACGGCGCCATCATCCTGGGCCAGTTCGGCGACAGCGAGCACGACCTGCTTGCGTTCGAGACCTTGCAGGCATTGAACCCGGATCAGATCGTGATCCAGATTTCAACCGATGGCCTCGCCAGTGGCGGCGGCACCATACACTGCGCGACACAGCAGCAGCCCGCCTGATCGGGCAGCCGCAGAACGTCATCAGCACTGAATTGCCGGGACGCCTTGAGCGCCAGCGCGTTCGTGCGCCTGCACAGCCCGCGAACTCTCATGACGATGAAAGCCCGGCGGACGAAACAGAAGTAAAAACAAGAGGGGACATTCGTACGATGAGACTATTCACCTTGCTGTCCGTCGCCGGCATTGCCTGCGCGACGACTGCCCATGCCGCCGATCAGATGGCAAATGCAGCGCCTGTCGCGGCGGCGGAGACATCTCCGTTCGATCTCGCCTTCGGCGTCGCCTTCGTTTCCAACTACATTTCGCAAGGCGCGACGCTGACTGAGAACAAGCCGGCAGTACAGGCCTACATCGAGGCGTCCTACGACATGTTCTATGCCGGCACCTGGGTGTCGAACATCAGGGCCGAGGATGTGAAGGATGCCGAGATAGACCTCTATGCCGGCATCAGGCCGTCATTCGGGGCCCTGTCGCTCGATTTCGGCTATGTCCATTATTACTATCCGAAGGACCCGAACAATTATGGCGAGCTCTACGCCAAGGGAAGCTACGCCCTGACGGAGCAGTTCAGCGCCGGCGCTGCCTATTATCACGACGTCTTTGTCGATACAGACTGGCTCGACCTGACCGCGTCGGTGAGCGGACTTCCCTGGGAGACCAGCCTTTCCGGCAAGGTCGGCACCGACTTCGGCAGCCAGGGTTTTGACACCGACAAGGTCGCCTGGGATCTGGGGTTGTCGCGTACTTTCGCCGAGGTGGTCACTGTCGACGTCCGCTACCACGATTCGAACTATGACCCCGGCCGGGTGGTGGCCAAGCTGTCCTTCGACACCAGCTGGTCGGCGCTACAGGGCGGTCAGTAGCCGGATCACTCCGCAGCGCAGCTCTGGACCTTGGCGCATTGCGATTGCAGCGTTGCGGCAATCTCGGCCACGCCCAGCGTATATCTGCCCTTGCTTTCGCGCGAGCAGATGAATTCGAGGTGGTCCTCGAAATAGGTGGTCATCGGACCCTTCCATGCCGGGTCGGATTCGATCATCTGCTCGGCGGTGTAGAACAGATAGTCGACGTAGGCCTCGTAGGCGACGCGCTGGTTTTCATCCGTCATCGCGCAATAGTGGCCGGCGGCGAGCTCCGGCTTCTGCACCGTCAGGTTCAGGAACTCGCGATAGATCTCGCGCGCGGTCTGGTCGCGCTGGATGAGGTCGGCGGAACTGATCTGCAGCGGAATGACGATCAGTGCAACGAGCGCGGCAAGCGCAGTCGCGATCGCCCCCACCGCCTGCACCTTGTCCGTGTTTCTTCCCAGCCAGTTCCACACAGAGCGCCCCTTTCACCACGTCGCAGAAGCGAGCGACTGCTCATCGATGCCATACATCCACGGCTCATGTCACCAGCGTTCGACCCATGCGCGGGAACGAACGGCGACAGGCGAACTCGATCTGGCCGGTCAAAGGAGCAATGGACGTCCTTCGACCGGTCTGGGCGACATGCTGGTCAATCCACGTCGAGGCTCACCGGGGCGACCTCGCGGTCATCTGCGATGGCGTAGTCGATGCGCAGGATGCGGCCCGAAAAATCCGGATTGCTCTGCCTGTCCGGATCGACCGGTTCGGCATTGCTGCGTCCGAACATCAGTGGCGACAATGACAGCCTGAGCAGCGTGCGCTCGAACACATGTTCGCCGGCCGGCTCGCCGTCGATCGTCAGGCTGCCGCGTCCCTTGAGCGTGCCGGTCTTTTCGAAGTCGAACACGACAGCCGTCTTGCCGAGCGGAAGCTCCCGGTCCGAGACGAGGCGGGTGACCTCGAAGCCGGCATAGTTGTAGGTGTAGACCAGCCGGTTCGCGATGATGTCGAGCGCGTAGCCACCATGGCAGCTGCCGAAGCAGACAAGCGCGCCGCCCTGGTTTTTGTCCGTGCGCTCGATCTCGATCGATATGCGGTGCGAGACGTCCTGCGTCATCGGCGCCGCTTCCGCGGGGATAGAGGAGATCGGCGGGAAGTAGCTGCATTCGTTGCGCCAGCGCGGCGCGCCGGGCCTGTAGGGTGGCTTGAACAGCACGTCGCTGTCGTCGAGCGGCATGACGCCGTAGCGGCCGGCTTCCGCCCACCAGCGTTCCTTCATCTCGGCGAGCTTTTCCGGCTTTTCCCCGGAGAGGTCGCGCAGCTCGGAAAAATCCTCGTCGAGATGGTAGAGTTCCCAGCGTTCGCTGTCGAAATCGTCGCCGGCCTTGTGTTGCGTCACCGCTTTCCAGCCGCGATGCCAGATGCTGCGATGGCCGTACATCTCGAAATACTGCGACTGCTTGGCGGTGGCCGCATCGGGCGCGTCGAAGGAATAGGCAAAGCTCTCGCCGTGGATCGGCATCTGCGCCACGCCGTTGATGCTCTCGGGCGCGGTGACGCCGCAAAGCTGCATGATTGTCGGGGTGATGTCGGTGACATGGGTGAACTGGCTGCGCACCTCGCCCTTGTCCGATATGCCTGATGGCCAGGAGAAAATCATCGGATCACGCACGCCGCCGCCATGGGTGAAGCTCTTGTAGAGCTTGAGCGGCGTGTTCGACGCCTGCGCCCAGCCCCAGGGATAGTTGCCCGAGCTGCGCGCCGTGCCGATCTCGGCCAGGCGCTCGCGTGACACGGCATAGTCCTCAGGCAGGCGGTTGAACCAGCGCAGCACGTTTGTCGTGCCGTCGGGATCGCAATCCGTGGAGGCGCCATTGTCCGAAATCAGCACGATGATGGTGTTGTCGCGAATGCCGGTGCGGTCGAGGAAGTCGAGCAGCCTGCCGAAGGCGGCGTCGGTGTGGCCCAGAAGCGCGGCATAGGCCTCCTGCATATGCTCCGACACCTCGCGCTCTTCGGGAGAAAGCTCGGCCCAGGCGCGCACGCCGGGATTCGGTGGCGGCAGTTCGGTGCTTTCCGGCACGAGGCCCATCGCCTTCTGCCTGGCCAGCCTCAAAACGCGTTCTTCGTCCCAGCCATGGCCGAAGCGGCCGCGATATTTGGCCAGCGTCGATGCGGGCGCCTGGTGCGGGAAATGTCCGGCACCGTAGCAGAGATAGAGGAAGAACGGCTTGTCGGGCCAGATCGCCATCTTGTCGGCGATGTAGCGCACGGCGCGGTCCGACAGGTCGTCGGACAGATGGTAGCCCTGTTCAGGCGTCGCCGGTGGCGGAACCTGCTGGTTGTCCTGGCAGAGTTCGGGATGGAACTGGTCGGTGCTGCCGTTCATGAAACCATAGAAGCGCTCGAAGCCGCGGCCGAGCGGCCACTGGTCGAAGGGGCCGGCGGCATTGGCGTTTTCTGTCGGTGCAAGGTGCCATTTGCCGACCGCATAGGTGGCATAACCCTGCAGCTTGAGCATTTCGGCGAGCGTGCCGGCGCGATGGCTGATCGCGCCGCGGCCGGAGGGCCAGCCCATATCGGCATTGGCCAGATAGCGCATGCCGACCGAGTGGTGGTTACGTCCGGTCAGCAGGCAGGCGCGTGTCGGGGAACACAGTGTGGTGGTGTGGAAATTGCTGTAGCGCAGGCCGTTATCGGCGAGGGAATCGAAGTTCGGCGTGTCGATGGACGAGCCGAAACAGCCGAGGTCGGAGTAGCCGACGTCGTCGAGAACGACATAGATGACGTTCGGCTTGCCGGCAGGGCCGCTGGGGATGTCGGCATAGTCGCGCTCGGATTCGTGGTGCGTGCGGCCGATATGGCCGCGAAATTCGGAAGTCATGCTCTGTCCCGATCTTGTGAGATGGTCGCCGGGCCGCAACAGGAGGGCGGCCCGGCCGATTGGATCAATAGCCGGTGACGCCGCGCAGATAACGCTTGAGCAGCGTCCGCCCGAGCAGCCGCCACAGCCGGTCGGTGGCAAAGCCGAGAAGGCCGAGCGCGATGATCGCCGCGAACATCCAGTCGACCTGGAAGTAGAGGCGCGAGGTCCAGATGATGTAGCCGAGCCCGGCATCGGCGGCGAGCATTTCGGCGGCCGCGATGACCAGGAAGGACGAGGCGAGCGCCAGCCGCATGCCGACATAGATCGAGGGCAGGGAGGCCGGGATCATCACCTTGAAGAACACCTGCCGCTCATTGGCGCCGAGGCAGCGGGCGGCGTTCAGCTTGTCCTGCGAGATCGAGGACACGCCGCTGGCCGTGTTGACCATCACGATGAAGGCCGTCGCATAGGCGATCAGGATGATCTTCGACATCTCGCCGACGCCGAACCAGATGATGAACAAGGTCACCAGCGCAATGGCCGGAACGAAGCGGAAGAAGTGGATGAACGGGTCGACCAGGTGACGCGCCACCGGCGAGACGCCGACGGCGAGGCCGATCGGAATGGCAATGGCGCTGCCGAGAAACCAGCCCGAGAGAATGCGCATCATCGACACGAGGATGGACTGGGTGAGGGTGCCCTCGGCCAGCATCTGTCCGGCGCCGTTGAGGACGGCGAGCGGGGCGGGCAGGAACATCGGGTCGACCAGCCAGGTCGAGGCCATCTGCCAGAAGATCACGACGATAGCGACGCTGAGCGCCGACCAGGCGTAGGATGGCATCAGTTTTGCTCCCATTGCGAAGCCGCCTCCCTTTCGATGTCGCCCTCGATCGCCTTGACCGCATCCGCGAAACGGCTGTCGAGGTCGTCGCGCGGATAGGGCAGGTCGATGTCGTAGATGCGGCTGATGTTGGCGCGCGGGCCTCGGCTCATCACGGCGACACGCTGGCCCAGCAGCACGGCCTCGCGAATGTCGTGGGTGACATAGACCATGGTGCAGCCGGTCTCGCGCCAGATCCGCGTCAGCTCCTTCTGCAGCACGCGGCGTGTCAGCGCGTCGAGTGCTGCAAACGGTTCGTCGAACAGGATCAGCTCAGGTTGGGCGGCCAGCGTGCGGGCGATCTGCACACGCTGCTTCATGCCGCCGGACAGCTCATGCGGAAATTTCTGCTCGTGGCCGCGCAGGCCGACGAGGTCGACATAGCGCTGCGCCATTTCAAGGCATTCGGCGCGCGGCTTGCCCGCGACGCTGGGGCCGAAGCCGATATTTTCGGCGACCGTCAGCCACTGGAACAGCGGCTCCTCGATCGACTGGAACACCATGCCGCGCCGCCGGTCGGGGCCGGCGATCGTCTCGCCATTGGCGAGCACGCGGCCTTCAGTCTGCTTTTCGGTGCCGGCAACAATCTTGAGCAAGGTCGACTTGCCCGAGCCGCTGGGGCCGACGAGCACGAAGAATTCGCCTTGCGCGACCGAAACGGAGAGGTCGGCCAGGATCAGCTCGCTGCCCGCCTTCTGGCCGGGATAGGCCATGCCGACCTTGTCGAAGACGACCGCAGGCATGGCAGCTCCGGGCGTGGCCGCGCTTGTTTGAGTGTTTGTCATCGCAGGTCCGCTCAGTTGCTCAGCTTGACCAGGTCGGGGGCGGCTTCGCCAAGGAATTTCGGGTTGACGCCGGTTTCGAAGCTGACCGGCTGGGCTTTCGTCCTGGCCAGGAAGTCGGCGACTTCCTTGAATCCGGCGCGCTCATAGTCGGTCAGCGCCAAGGCGAATTCGTTGTAGTTGAGCAGGTCTCGCACCGTGTCGCGCGGGGCACGCGTGTTCTTGGCGATCAGGGCTGCCGCCTCGTCCTTGTTGGTCGCGATGAACTGGCTTGCCGCGTTGAGCGCGCGCAGCGTCGCAACGGTCAGCTCCGGGTGCTTTTCGGTGAACTCGGTCTGCGCGGCAATGTAGGCGCTGCTGTTGCGCTTGGCTGCGGCATCGTCGGTCAGCACATAGTGTTCGCCGCCGGCGGTCGATTTATCGGTGCCGTCGGCCCAGGTGAAAGCGGCGTCGATGCGGCCGGAGCGGAGCGAAGCGACGATCTCGAGCAGGCTGGTGAAGCCGACGATCTCGACCTTGTCCTCGGCTATGCCGTTCTCCTCGAGATATTTCATCGTGATCAGGTGCTGGGCTGTGCCGGTGGCAATGCCGATCTTCTTGCCGACAAGGTCCTTGGCGTCCTTGATGTCGTTGCCGACCACCAGCTTGTGGAAGCCGGGCTTCGAATGGAAGATGCCGGCAAGCACGGTCAGCTTGCCGCCCTGGATGCGCGAGACGATCGGGAAATCGAGCCCGACAGCCATATCGGCGCGGCCGATCAGCAGCGCATCGATCGCCTCGACGCCGGTGGCGAAGGTGGTGATCTGAGCGTCGATGCCTTCCTTTTCGAAGAAACCTTTTTCCTTGGCGACCCAGATCTGCGAGCCGGTGGTGTAGGCGTCGACACCGAAGCGCACAGGCTCCAGGGTCTGCGCCCCGGCCATCCCGGCCGAGAAGAGCATGAGGCTCGATGCGAGACTCAGGACAATTTTGGTGAGGCGGGTCATTTCGGTTCGTCCTCCGGCGAAAGGGCTGAACTGCCCTGAAAATGAACGGGTGAGAGCGCCATCATCTGATGGCTGGCGAGAAGCTGCGGTACCATCCAGGAGCGCGAGGCCAACGGCACGCTGCCATTGCCCGAATGCACGAGCGCCGTGCTCCACAAAAGCGCGTCGCCTTCGCTGACTTCGAGCAATTGGGCGACGTCTGATGTGGCGTTGATCGCCGAGGTGCGAGTCGACAGCGATGCGCCATCGATGACGGTGAACGGAGCGATGGCGGCGAGCGCGTCGTGTTCCGTGCTCTCGTTGAAGGCGCCTGGTGGCACGCTGCGCGCGAGAAAATGGTCGACGAGAATGCAGGGCTGACCGTTGGCGAGAAACAGCCAGCGCAAACGATGGACTGGCTTCTCGGACGTCAGGCCCAGGATGACGGAGATCTCCTTCGGCGCGATGACCTGGTCGCGCTGGATCTCGCGGAAAGATGCCTTCATTCCGGCATTTTCGATCAGGTTCCAGAAGCCGGCGGAGCCGGTCAAGGCGTTGAGGATCGGCGGGTTGGCGATGAAGGTGCCGACGCCGTGCTTGTTCTTGAGCAGGCCCTTGGCCATCAGGTCGGCATAGGCTTCGCGCAGCGAATTGCGGCTGAGGCCGAGTATCCGGGAAATGTCGATTTCCGCCGGCAAGCGGTCGCCGGCAACCAGCTTTTGCTGGCGAATATACTGCAGGACACGTTCGGTGGCAGTTCCCGACATCGCTCTCTCCTCCAAGAGGTAGGACGTCCTACCTTTACGCAGGATCATGAAAGAGTCAAACTCGGTCGATCCATTTTTCGACAGGAAGGCGCCATGTCGTGTTGTTCTCCGGGCCGATCCCTAGGTGATCATGTTGCCGAGCCACCTGCAGCGACTGCGCCGCTCGATGCCGGCAGCCGGCCTGACATGGCGTTGATACCGGCTGGGCGCTGGCTTCTCGGCGAGGATCGCTCGATCGCCAATGCTGACGACGGCGAAGGTCCGGTGCGCCCAGTCGAACTTCCGGCGTTCCTGCTCGACAAGACTGCGGTGTCCAATCAGGCCTTCGCGGCCTTTGTCGGTGCCACTGGTCACGTGACGGAGGCCGAACGCCTGGGCTGGTCGTTCGTCTTCATGGCCCAGATCCATCCTGACGCGGTGATCGCAACCGACGCCGACGCCAGCGCGCCGGACTGGTGGGCGCCGGTTCGCGGCGCCTGCTGGCATCAGCCCGATGGCACAGGTTCCAGCTGGCGTGACCGGCGCGACCATCCGGTCGTCCATGTCTCATGGAACGACGCCGTTGCCTTCGCAAACTTCGCCGGCAAGCGACTGCCCACCGAAGCCGAATGGGAAGCCGCAGCGCGCGGTGGGCTTGAACGGGCGATCTATGCCTGGGGCGACGAGCTCAATCCCGGCGGCCGCCACATGTGCAACATCTGGCAAGGGCGCTTTCCGCTCAGCAACAGCGCCGAAGACGGCTACCTCGCGACAGCGCCGGCGCGCAGCTTTCCGCCCAATGGCTTCGGCCTCTACAACATGCTCGGCAATGTCTGGGAATGGACCGCTTCGCCCTGGTCGGGCGAGCCGACCGGAATGATGGCCATGCGCGGCGGCTCCTATCTGTGCCACGCCAGCTACTGCAACCGATACCGCGTTGCGGCACGGACCGGCAACCACCACGGCGCGACCTCGAGCCATCTCGGTTTTCGCTGCGCCGGCGACCTTGTCGGGCAGTGATCGACCATGCCTGATCCGAATGGAGATCCATAACCACATGGAATGAGTTCGCCGAAGCATGTTATGGTGTGGAGCCGCGGAACGCGGTCTATCCTCGCAGAAACTAGGTCGTTGGGTTTGTCTGATTGGAGGATATAGATGATCAGCCGACGTTCACTTCTGGCAGCTGCCAGCATCATCTCGCTCGCCTCGCTGGGGCTTGGAGGCGTGGTTCCCGCTTATGCCCAGCAGAAGCAGGTCAAACTGCAACTCGCCTGGCTCTACAATGGCGCCGCCGCCGGCGAAATCGTCGCCTTGAAGAAGGGGTTCTTCGCTGAAAAGGGCCTCGACGTCGAGATCCTTCCCGGTGGCCCGAACTCCAACACGGTGCAGGAGACGCTCTCCGGAGTGGCGCAGATCGCCACCGCCTATGCGCCCGAGATCATGTATGCCGCAAACCAGGGGCTGCCGATCAAGACCTTCGGCGCGGCCTTCCAGAAAGCGCCGCTGACTTTCTATTCGCTCGGCGAATCCAACATCAAGTCGGTGGCCGACTGGAAGGGCAAGCGCATCGGCGCGAGCCAGGGCGCGACCGCGCAGATCAAGGTCGTGCTCGACCATAACGGAATGAAGCTCGACGACATCACCTTCATCCAGGCCCAGATCCCCGGCCTGCTCCAGGGGCAGGTCGACGTCGTCGCCTCCTGGCCGACCAACGTCGCCCAGAACGTGCCGATCGTGCAGAATCCGGGCGGCTACAACACCCAGAGCATCTGGGACAACGGGCTGCAGTTCCAGTCCAACTACTACATCGCCCGCACCGACCTGATCGGCTCCGACAGCGACATGCTGGTGAAGTTCCTCGAGGCCTGCGACAAGGGCTGGGCCTATGCCGCCGACCATCCCGAAGAGGCCATCGACATGGTTGCCTCGATGTCGAGCGCGATCGACAAGGACAAGGAGCTCGCCTCGCTCAAGGTCATCGTGTCGGACTTCATCTACACCGACGAAACCCGCGAGCACGGCTTTGCCAACATCAGCAAGGACCGCTGGAATGCGACGCTGCAGACCTACGCCAGGATCGGCGAGATCAAGTCCGAACTGACGGCGGACGACGTCTTCGACGGAAGCATCCTTGCGGCAGCACAGAGGACGAAGCGGTGAACATGATGGCGACAATCGCTGCTTCCGGGGCCGCCCGTTCCGGCGACGCCCACTCTGGCGATAGCGGTATCTCCCCGGCACGCAACGCCATCGAGATCGACAATGTCGCCGTGACCTTCGGCGGCAGTTCGCGGGCGGTGCGGGCCATCGACAATGTCTCGCTGACCGTTCGCGAGGGCGAGTTCGTCTCGCTGATCGGGCACTCCGGCTGCGGCAAGTCCACCTTGCTGCGCACCATCGCCGACATCATCGCGCCGACGGAAGGCAAGGTCGCCATCTTCGGCGGGACGCCGGCGGCTGCGCGTGCCTCGCGCACGTTCTCCATGGTGTTCCAGCAATCGGTGCTGATGCCCTGGGCCAAGGTGATCGACAATGTCCGCCTGCCGTTCGAGGTGGGCGGGGCCAACCCGAAGGCCGGCAACTTCATGGACCCGCATGAGGCGCTGAAGCTTGTCGAGCTGGAAGGCTTCGAGGATGCCTTGCCGTCGGAGCTGTCCGGCGGCATGCGCCAGCGCGTCTCGATCGCCCGCGCCCTCGTCACCCGGCCGAAGGTCCTGCTCATGGACGAGCCTTTCGGCGCGCTCGACGAGCTGGTGCGCGACACGCTGAATGTCGAGCTGCTGCGGATCTGGAAGCAGAGCGGGATGACCATCGTCTTCGTCACCCATTCGCTGCATGAGGCGGTTTTCCTGTCGCAGCGTGTGGTGGTGATGAGCCGACGTCCATCGCGGATCGGCGGAATTCTCGAAATCGACCTGCCGGAAGAGCGCGACCTTGCCCTGAAGGACGCCCCTGAACTGGGCCGCCACGTCGCCAGGCTGCGCGACATGCTGGGAGCTGGATAAGCCATGAGCGTTGACCGTTCCATCGAAACCGCCACCCCGTTGCCGCGCATCTGGAGCATCCTCCCAGGCCCCGACGTGATGCGAGCGCTCGGCATGGCCGTGCTCGGGCTCTCCCTGACGCTGATCCTGTGGCAGCTCATAGTCACGCTGTTCGGCGTGCCGTCCTATCTGGTGCCCGCGCCGACCGATGTCGCCGGCGCGCTGTCGCGTGACATGCCGCTGCTTATCGAAGCAGCCGTTCCGACAATCACCGAAGCCTTTCTCGGCTTTCTCCTCGGCAACACCATAGCCCTTCTGGTGGCGGTGTCCTTCGTCTACAACAAGGTCGTCGAGGAGATGTTCTATCCCGTCGCGATCCTGGTCAAGACGATCCCGATCGTCGCAATTGCGCCGGTGCTCAAGATCATCCTCGGCAACGGCATCGAGCCGAAGATCGTGATTGCAGCACTGATCTGCTTCTTCCCGACGCTGGTCAATTCGGTCCGCGGCTTCCGCGCCGTCAATCCGCAGTTGCTCGAACTGATGCATGTCCTGTCGGCGTCGAAGACCGAAGTGTTCCTCAGGATCCGCATCTACAGCGCGCTGCCCTACATCTTCTCGGCGCTCAAGATTTCGGTGACGATGTGTGTGCTCGGCGCGATCGTCGGCGAGTGGATCGGCGCCAACCAGGGCATCGGTTATCTCCTGCTGCAAAGCATGTTCGACTTCAACGCGCCGCGGCTGTTTGCGACCATCCTGACGGCGTCTGTCATCGCCATCACCGGCTTTGCCATCGTCTCGATGCTCGAGAAATGGGTCATCCGCTGGGATCCCGGCGCCGCGATGTAATCTTCAAGGACCCGGCCTGCCCTGGGGCAGGCCGGGTTGCGATCGATGCGGCATGGTCTGATAACGCGATGCGGCATCTCCGGTTTGTCCGAATTCCGAGGCGCCCCAATGTCCAACGACCACAATCCAGGCCGTATCGGCCGCACCTTTCACGAGTCGGACAGCTGGTTTGAAGCCAGGCCCATGCCGGCGTCCGGCAGCCCCAACGTCATCTATGTCATTCTCGACGATGTCGGTTTCGCCGACCTGGGCTGCTTCGGTTCGGAGATCCGTACGCCCAATTTCGACCGGCTTGCCCAACAGGGGCTGCGCTACAGCAATTTCCACACCACCACCATGTGCTCGCCGACGCGTGCCAGCCTGCTGACCGGGCGTAACCATCATGCCGTCGGCATGCGCTGCCTGGCCAATTTCGATTTCGGCTACCGCAACGGCCGCGGCTCGATCTCGCATCGGGCAGCGACGGTCGCCGAAATGCTCGGAAGCGCCGGCTACGCCAATTTTGCCGTCGGCAAGTGGCACGTCGCGCAGACCGACGAAATCACCGCCGTCGGACCGTTCGACCAATGGCCGCTCGGCCGCGGCTTTCATCGCTTCTACGGTTTCATGAATGGCAGCACCGACCAGTATTATCCCGAGCTGGTCGAGGACAATCACCCTGTCGCCCAGCCGAAGTCGCCCGAAGACGGATATCACCTGACTGCCGACCTGGTGGACAAGGCGATGGCGATGCTCGGCGCCCATGTCTCGCTCGCCCCTGATAAGCCGTTCTTCCTCAACCTCGCTTTCTCGGCCGGGCATTTTCCCCATCAGGTGCCCAGGGCCTATATGGATCGCTACGACGGCGTCTGGGACTGCGGCTGGGACGTTGTCAGGCAAAGGCGGCTCGAACGGCAGAAGGCGATGGGCCTGGTGCCTGAAAATACCGAATTGCCGCCCGACGCCCCTGGCGTCGAGAACTGGGACCTGCTTTCGGCCGACCGGAAGCGCGTCGCCGTCAGGCTGCAGCAGGCCTATGCCGGCTTCCTCGAATACACCGACGAGCAACTGGGCCGGCTGCTCGATTTCCTCGAGACGACGGGCAGGCTTGATAACACGCTGATCGTCGTCATCTCCGACAATGGCGCATCGATCGATTGCGGACCAGAGGGCACGACCAACGTGCTCAGGCGCTTCAACCAGATTCCGGAATCCTTCGAACGCAATCTGGCAGAGATCGACGAGATCGGCGGCCCCAGGAGCAACAGCAACTACCCCTGGGGCTGGGCCCAGGCCAGCAACACGCCGCTGCGCCTGTTCAAATCCTTCACCCATGGCGGCGGCGTGCGCGACCCGATGATCGTGTCATGGCCCCGGCGCATCGCCGACAAGGGCGCCATTCGCCATCAGTTCCACCACGTCGTCGACATCACGCCCACCGTGCTCGAGGTCTGCGGCGTCACCGCCCCCGAAATCTACCGAGGTGTCGGCCAGATGCCGGTGCACGGCACCAGCTTTGCCTACACCTTCGATGCGCCCGACGCGGAGACGCGCAAGGACGTGCAATATTTCGAGATGTTCGGCCACCGCGGCATCTGGCACAAGGGCTGGAAGGCCGTCACCAAGCACCGGCGCGGCGACGATTTCGAGCTCGACGACTGGGAGCTCTACAAGCTCGACGAGGATTTCAACGAAACCCGCGATCTGGCGAGCGAGAACCCGGCCAAGCTGCGCGAGATGACGGAACGCTGGTGGGCGGAAGCCGGCCGCTACGACGTCATGCCGCTCGACGACCGCGAGGTCCGTTTCCGCGCCAAGGCGAAGCCTGATTCCATCCGTTCGCGCAGCCGCTACGTCTTTTATCCGCAGCTCGAATCGATCCCGTCGTCAGCGGCACCCCTGACCCAGGACACCTCGCACCGGATCACCGCCGAAGTGACAATCGATCCGCAGTCCGAAGGCACGCTGGTCAGCTACGGCAACAATGGCAGCGGTTATGTGCTCTATCTCAAGGATGGCAGGCTGAACTACAGCTACAACCATGTCGGCGAGATCACCCGCCTGGTGTCGGCGCCGCTGACTGAATTCGGCTCCGTTTCCCTCGGCTTCGAATACCGCAAGACCGGCCTTCTCAAAGGCGTCGGCAGCCTTGTCATGAACGGCCAGGCGCAAGCCGGCGAGCGTGAGCACCAGACGCTGCTGCGCATTGCGCTGGCGCCGATGTTCATCGGCCGCAGCGGCTTGCCGCCTGTCTGCGACGGCATCGACGGCGAATTCCGCTTCACCGGCATATTGCACCGGCTGGTGATCGAACTCGGCGATGACCGCGAGATCGTGCCGCCAAGCGGCGAAATCGACTGACGCTCTGTCTTCTTGTTTTTGCGTAATTGTCCAGGGGAAGCCGCTGCGCGGTTTTTCCTGGGATTGCTCCTGGGCGCTGCCTAGTCGGCGGCGTTCTGCGGGCTGCGCAGGCCTCTGTTTTCGAACACCTCGACCATCGCCTTCATCAGTCCGCTATGGGCGGGCAGCCGGTCCATGCCCTGGCGGAAGACGAAGCCCAGATCGTACTGGAAGATCTCCTTGTCGGTCTTGAGCACCTTCAGGCCTTGTCCGATCGGGCTGCCGGCCACCATCGTCGATTCGAAGAACAGATAGTCGCCAGAGCGCGCCAGCTCGGCGCAGGTGAAGAGCGAGCTGGTCTCGAGCAAATAGCGGGCAGGGGGCGCTCCCCGTTCCTTCAACCAGTCGGACAGCATCTTCAGCACGTCCCGGTTCAGGTTGAACGAGACGAACGGGTATTTGACCAGTTCCATCGGGTCGACCGGGCCCTCCACCTTGGCGAGCGGGTGATGTTCGGCGCACATGATGCCGATCTGTGCCTTGGCGACCCGGCGCGAGGTGAAGCCGGGCAGCCGGCTCTTGGCAATGACAGCACCGGCAAAGATGTCGACCCGCCCAAGCCGCAGATCCTCGATCAGCTGGTCGACCGGTCCTGTCTGCACCGACAGCCGATGCCTGGGAAAACGCCGGTGAAAGCGTGACGCCGCCGGCGGCAGGATTGTCGACGACCAGACCGGGCCGGCCGCGACCCTGATCGTGGCGTCCTGCTCGGACAGGAGATTGCGGATCTCCTGCACCGCATGCTCGTATTCGAGCCCGATGATCTGCGCCCTGTTGAAGAAGGCCTGCCCGGTCGGCGTCAGGTCGGCGCCGCTGGAATGGCGTTCGAACAGGCGCGTGCCGAGCATCTCCTCCAGCCGCTTGACATTCTTGGAGAGCGCCGGCTGCGAGATGCGTAAGCGCTTGGCCGCCTTCGATATTCCCTTGTCTTCGGCGACGGTGACGAAGTGCTTGAGCAGCGTCAGATTGGGGACTTCGAACGACATGCCGGGTGCCTGCCTCATAACCTATTGGAATTACCTTCAAGCCTAAATGTATTGGCCCCTGATGGAGCTTTGTCAAATAATCCTGTTATCGCCCGGAGCTGAAGTCACCAGCTGAAGCTCCTGCTATCACCAGGAAACGCCGCGATGTCGTGTTGTTCACCCGTCCGGGTAAGCGAGCCGCAACTGGCCCCTTCACACGAGGCCAGGCCAGCCGCTCGCAAGGCTGATCTCTCCGCCATGTCGGCTGTCCCCGCCGGCGTCTGGCGCATCGGCCATGATGGTCCCGAGGCCTATGCCGAGGATCGCGAGGGGCCCCGGCGGATGGTCGCCAGCCCCGGCTTCCTGATCGACAGGACGGCAGTGACCAACAGCGCCTTCGCCCGTTTCGTGGCTGCGACCAACTATGTCACCGAGGCGGAGCGGATCGGCTGGTCCTTCGTCTTCTACGCCCAGCTTCATCCCCACGCCGAAAAGGATGTGCTTGATCTCGACACCGGCTCGCCGGAATGGTGGCTGCCGGTGCGCGGCGCAAATTGGTCGAGGCCCGACGGCGCCGGCACCGACTGGCGCGACCGCGACGACCATCCGGTCGTGCATATCTCCTGGAACGATGCCACGGCCTATGCCGCCTGGAGCGGCAAGCGGCTGCCGAGCGAGAGCGAATGGGAGATCGCCGCCAGGGGCGGGCTCGAAGACAGGATCTATCCCTGGGGCAACGAGCTGCTGGAGCAGGGCAGGCACCGCTGCAACATCTGGCAGGGGCGTTTCCCCCGGGAGAATACGGCCGAGGACGGCTTCCTCTCGACCGCGCCTGCCGATGCCTTCGAGCCGAATGGCTACGGCCTGTTCAACATGGTCGGCAATGTCTGGGAATGGACGTCGGACAGCTGGTCGCAGAGCCAGCCTCAGCTGAAAGCGATGCGCGGCGGCTCCTATCTCTGCCACCGCAGCCACTGCAATCGTTATCGCGTCTCGGCGCGCACCTCCAACGCCGTCGATGCCGCCTCGAGCCACCTTGGCTTTCGATGCACGGCCGACATGCCGGCGCCATCAGCCGGCTCTTTCTGATTTCGAGGAACTGCAATGAAACATGACAAGTTTCCGGGCCGTGTCGGCCGCACCGTCGCCGAGTCGACGCCCTGGTGGCCGACGAGCCGCAACCACAAGCAGCAGAAACCCAACATCGTGGTTGTCGTGCTTGACGACACCGGCTGGGCCGATTTCGGCTGCTTCGGCTCGGAGATCAACACGCCGACAATCGACAGGCTGGCGGCGCGCGGGCTGCGCTACACCAATTTCCACGTCACGCCGCTCTGCTCGCCGACGCGCACCTGCCTGCTGACCGGACGCAACCATCACGCCGTCGGCATGCGCTTTCTGTCCGACACCGACACCGGCTTCCCCAATTCGCGCGGCTCAATCGACCGCGACGTGGCGCTATTGCCGGCCATGCTGCGCGAGCAGGGCTATGGCAGCTATCTCGTCGGCAAGTGGCACCTGACCCCGTCGCATGAGATCTCGCCGGCCGGACCCTATCACAACTGGCCGCTCGGCCGCGGCTTCGACCGGTTCTATGGCTTCCTTCCCGGCTGCACCGACCAGATGACGCCCGAGCTGTGCGAGGACAACCACCAGGTCGATCGCGAATTTCCCCAGGATTACCACCTCACCGAGGATCTGGTCGACCGGGCGATTTCTTATGTCCGCGACCACACTGTCTTCCGCGACGAGGAGCCGTTTTTCCTGCAACTGGCCTTCGGCGCCACCCATGCGCCGTTCCAGGCGCCGCGTCGCTTCATCGAACCTTATGTCGATGTCTTCGCCAAGGGCTGGGACGCGACGCGGGAAGACCGCTTGCTGCGCCAGAAGGCGCTTGGCATCGCGCCTGAAGAGACCGAACTTGCGCCGCGCAACGAGGAGGTTTCGGCCTGGAACACGCTCTCCGACGATCAGAAACTGCTCTACACCCATCTTCAGGCGGCCTATGCCGGCTTCCTCGAGCACACCGACCTGCATCTCGGTCGGCTTGTCGACGAGCTTGAACGGCTTGGCGAGCTCGACAACACACTGATCATCGTGCTTTCCGACAATGGCGCCAGCCGTGAAGGCGGCAAGGATGGTGCCGTCGACACCAACGCACCCTATAGCGGCCTGCCGCAGAGCGTCGACGAACAGCTCAAGCGCCTCGACCATATCGGCACACGCCACGGCGGCGCCCATTATCCGCAGGGCTGGGCGATGGCCGGTAACACGCCGTTCCGCCGCTACAAACAGCATGTCGATCTCGGCGGCGTGCGCTCGCCCATGGTGGTGTCGTGGCCCGGCGGCATCGCCGCGACAGGCGAGGTCAGGACGCAGTTCTCCCATGTCATCGACCTCGCGCCGACAATCATGTCGCTGGCGGGTCTCGACCATCCGTTGCCCTGTGACGGCCGCAGCATCGCATCGACCTTTGATGCTGCCGATGCACCGGCGCCGCGGGCCACGCAATATTGGGAAAATCTCGGTCATCGCGCGATCTGGCATGAAGGCTGGCGGGCGGTCACCGAGCATCGCCAGGGCGACGCCTATGAAGACGACAGCTGGCGGCTCTACGACACCGAGGGCGATTTTTCGGAATCGCAGGATTGCGCCGGGCAGGAGCCCGACCTGCTCAAGGAAATGATCGGCCGCTGGTGGCAGGAAGCCGAGGCCAACAACGTGCTGCCGCTTGATGACCGTACGCTGGTGCAATTGCTGCGCGCCCGGCCGCCCATCGGGCTGATGTCACGCGACAGGCTGGTCTTCCGCCCGGGCCAGAGCCATGTGCCGATCAGCAGCATGATCGCGGGTTCGGAACGATCCATGGTCGTCACTGCATCGTTTCGCGACCGCGCCGCCGGCGAAGATGGCGTGCTGGTCTCGAGTGGCGACGCGCAAGGCGGCTACGTGCTTTATGTCATGGACGGGCGGCTCACCTTCGAACATGTGCAGCTCGGCCACCGTGTCGTCTGTGTCGCCGATGCCGTCCTGCCCACGGGAACCTGCGAGGCCGGATTTGCTCTCCACAACCGAAACGGCCATTCTGCCGAAATCGTCTTGCTGCACGGCCGCCGGAGGGTAGGGGCGGCACGTATTCCGGTGACCGCCGCACATCTGTCGTTCTGGGGCATCGATGTCGGCACGGATGCGGCAGACAGGGTCTCCAGCGCCTATCCCGCCGACTTCGCCTACCGGGGGCGGTCGTTTGAGACCTTGACCATAGACTTCCTCGACCAGCCGCTGATCGAGGACGTCGCAGAAGCAATGGAAAGCACCGAGTGATATGGCACAAGTCGAAGTTCTGATCGATGTCGATACCGGCGTCGATGACGCGCTGGCGCTGTCATTTGCGGCACTCCACCCTGATATCAACCTGCGGGCGGTGACCTGCGTTGCCGGCAACGCCTCGCTCGACAATGTCTATCGCAACACCCGTGCCGTCCTTGCCGTCGCCGGTGCAGGAAACGTTCCGGTCGCCCGCGGCGCTTCGCGTCCGCTGATCGCCGCCCCGCGCGACGCCGCCCATGTCCACGGCCATAACGGTCTCGCCGGGCTGGAGCTCGATGTCCACGAAGGCGGCAGCGACCTCCATGCCGTCGAGCTCATGCGCCAACAGATTTTGGCCAGCCCGACGCCGCCGACGCTGATTGCGCTGGCACCGCTGACCAATGTCGCGCTTCTGGTGCGCATGTATCCCGAAGTGGCGGCCCGGCTTGCGCGGATCGTCTTCATGGGCGGCAGCGCCAGCGTCGGCAATGCCACGCCGGTCGCCGAATTCAACAGCTGGGCCGATCCGGAAGCGACGGCGATCGTCGTCGACAGCGGCATTCCGACTGTCATGTACGGGCTCGATGTCTTCTACAGCGCGGCCGTGTCGGAAGACGACGTGGCGGCACTCGAAAGGTCGAGCCGGCCGGTGGCGCAGTTGTGCGCCAAGCTGTTCCGGCACATGGCGGTCAAGGATTCCGACCAGAAGCGCATTCCTGCCGGTACCATCGCAGCCCTGGGTGATGCCGGCACGGTCTGCGCCGTTGTCGACCCCGCCGGCCTGACGACGCACAGGTTTCCGGTCAGCGTCTGCACGGACGGATCGCGGTCGCGCGGCCAGACGATCGTCGACCGTCGTTCCCATCGCGGCGAATCCGAGCTGAACGGCGCGAGCCTGGGGCAGCCTGTCGATGTCGCGCTGGCGGTCGATGGCGCCCGTTATGCCCAATTGTTCCGGCGGACGATCCTGGGCTCGCCGGGAGGTTGACGCCGAGATGGCTGGAGCAGTCTCCGTGTCGGCGCAATGGCCGGCGCCGGCCCGGCGATCTCATGACATGGCGCGCTCTGAGATCTCATCCTCACTGCGTTCTGTGACAACAGCGTCGAAGCTGCTGCTTTCGGCGAACAGGACGGAGCGCAGTCTGCCCATCTTGCTCGTGTCGATGACGAGGATATTGCGGCTGGCCGTGACCATGACCTTTCGCTTTATCTCGGCCTCGTGGAAATGTGCGCAGGTCGCGCCTCGCGCCCAGTCGAAACCGGCGGCCGACAACAAGGCCACGTTGATGCCGAGCGATGCGATGGTGGCCAGTGCCTCCGGGCCGAAGAAGGTGGCGGAAGCGGGATAATAGACGCCGCCGAGCATGACGAGCGTCACATTCGGTTTGTGTGCCAGCCGCTCGGCAACATTGAGCGCGTAACAGACAACGGTAAGCGGCATGTCGTTGGGGATGAGGTCGACCAATTCGATGAGCGTCGTGCCGCAGTCGATGAAGATTGTCTCTTCGGCCTTGACGTAACGCAGGGCGGCTTCACAGGCGCGTCGTTTGGCATCGCGCTGCTGATCGGCAGCCATATCAAGAGTGTAGGAGTTCTCCGGTTCGAACATGCCGCGCGGAACGACATAACCGCCGAGATAGCCCAGTTGGTCCGGATTCTGCTGGATGTCGCGACGCACTGTCATTTCGGAGACGTCAAGGAGTTTCGCGACGGCGCTGATGTGCAGCGCCCGGCCTTGTGCCAGCTCTGCCTGGAGGCGCTCCATGCGCTGCGCTTTTGCTGAGCCGGCTTTCGCCACTGGATACTCCCATCGTTGAATGTCAGAGACGTAACAAGTTGGTCCAGGCAGTACAAGTTTGCAGGATATTGTCGGGTTTTTTGTGAGAATTATAACACTTTTATGTTGACATTATCACAGGTATAATGCCCTTTTCAGTCTCGGCGGCTCCATGATCGTGCTCTCGATCGAAGCACAAACATCGTGGTGGCCGCTTGTCCGGTAGCGCTTTGATGGATCTTGTCGTGGGATTGGCAATGGAAATGAATGAGGGCAGCGGCGCGATCATGCGCGTGGTGCGTGCTGCGTCAGATGCCGATGTCGGCCTGCCGCGCAATCCCGGCATGGCGCTGGATCTTGGTTTTCTGGAATCGATGCGCAGCGTCAACCGCTCGGCGCTGGAGCGCAGGGTCGGCACGCTGACCAAACGGCGCTCGATCAAGGCCGACAACCAGGCGGCCTGGTTGCTCAGGTCGGTCTCGCTGATGGACCTGACGACGCTCAATTCCAACGACACCGACGAGCGCGTGCGCCGGCTCTGCGCCAAGGCGCTGAACCCGCTGCGCCGCGACCTGACCGAGGCGCTGGGACTGGGTGAGACGGTGATCCGGCCGGCTGCGGTCTGCGTCTATCATCCGTTCGTCGCCACTGCCGTGGAAGTGGTGAAGGGCTCGGGCATCCATGTCGCTGCGGTGTCGACGGCCTTTCCGCATGGCCTGGCACCCCTGTCGACACGTCTCGCCGAGATCGAGGCGTCGGTATCAGACGGTGCCGACGAGATCGACGTCGTCATTCCGCGCGGACTGGTATTCGGCGCCAGGTGGCAGGAGCTCTATGACGAGATCAGGCAGATGCGTGCTGCCTGCGGCGAGGCGCATCTGAAGGTCATCCTGGGCACCGGCGATCTGGCGACTTTGCGCAATGTCACGCTGGCCTCGATGGTGGCGATGATGGCGGGTGCCGACTTCATCAAAACCTCGACCGGCAAGGAAAGCGTCAATGCGACGCTGCCCGTCGGCCTCGCCATGGTCAGGGCCATCCGCGCCTATCACGAGCAGACCGGTTATCTCATCGGCTTCAAGCCGGCCGGCGGCATCTCGACGGCCAAAGTCTCGCTCGACTGGCTGGTGCTGATGAAGGAAGAGCTCGGCCGGCCCTGGCTCGAACCGGAGCTGTTCCGCTTCGGCGCCTCGAGCCTGTTGACCGACATCGAACGCCAGCTCGAACACCACGTCAGCGGCCGCTACTCGGCCAACCACCGCCACGCCATGGCGTGAGGCGATGGGCGCGAAAGCAACAACGGTGGCGCTTCGCACACACCCCCTCTGGCCTGCCGGCCATCTCCCCGCAAGGGGGAGATTGGCAGCTCCCGCCGCAGTTCATTTCCTCCAGCCTCGATGATTGGCGGCGACGTCAATGGAGGCTGATCTCCCCCTTAAGGGGGAGATGGCCGCCCCTTTGACAGACATGGGCCAGAGGGGGTGTGACGGGCAGTGAGTGCCGAACCCCATTCAAGCCCCGCAAAGTCCGGAGCCTCTCATGAACATTCTCGAACGATACCACGCCATGGATTATGCCCCAGCCCCGAGGCCCGCAGCGAAGCCGATGCCTGGCTTGCGGCCCGCGATTTCTCCAAGGCGCTGTTCATCGCAGGCGACTGGCGCGCCGGCATTGACGGCAAGAGCTTCGACACGTCGATCCCTCTGATGGCAAGCTTCTGGCCAAAGTGTCGGACGCCTCTGCCGCCGACATCGAGGCGGCCGTTGCCTCAGCCCGCAAGGCATTGCCCAAATGGAGCGCTGCCTCGGGTTACGAGCGGGCCAAGGTGCTTTATGCCATCGGCCGCGCCATGCAGCGCCACCAGCGCCTGTTTGCGGTGCTGGAAAGCCTCGACAATGGCAAGCCGATCCGCGAAAGCCGCGACATCGACGTGCCGCTGGCGATCCGCCACTTCATCCACCATGCCGGCTGGGCCCAGTCGCTGGACAAGGAATTCCCCGGCCGCAAGCCGGCCGGTGTCGTCGGCCAGATCATCCGTGGAACTTCCGCTGCTGATGCTGGCCTGGAAGATCGCACCCCCGCTCTTGCCACCGGCTGCACCGTTGCCTGAAGCCGGCCGAGTTCACGCCGCTGACGGCCATTCTCTTCGCCGAGATCTGCGAACGATCAGGTGTGCCCAAGGGCGTGGTCAACATCGTCCAGGGCGGACCCGAGGCAGGGGTGGCGATCGTCAACCATCCCGGCATCGACAAGATCGCGTTTACCGGCTCGTCGGAGGTCGGCAAGATCATCCGCAAGGCAACGGCGGGCAGTGGCAAAAAGCTGTCGCTGGAACTCGGCGGCAAGTCGGCTTTCATTGTCTTCGAAGACGCCGATCTCGACAGCGCCGTCGAAGGGCTTGTCGACGGCATCTGGTTCAACCAGGCCAGGTCTGCTGTGCCGGCTCGCGGCTTCTGGTGCAGGAGAGCGTAGCCGAAGCCTTCATCGCCAAGGTCAAGACACGGATGAGCCGCCTGCGGGTCGGTTCTCCGCTCGACAAGAACACCGACATCGGCCCGCTGGTCGACAAGACCCAGCTCGACCGGGTCAGGCGCCTTGTCGAGGAAGGTGCAAGACAGGGTGCCGTCTGCTGGCAGCCCGACCAGGACATGCCATCATCAGGCTACTACCACCTGCCGACGCTGGCGACGGTGTTGCGCCCGCCAACATCCTCGCCCAGGAAGAGGTGTTCGGTCCGGTGCTCGCCACCATGAGCTTCCGCAACACCGAAGAGGCGGTCGAGCTTGCCAACAACACCCGTTATGGCCTTGCCGCCTCGGTGTGGAGCGAGAACGTCAATCTGGCGCTGCATGTCGCCCCGCAGCTCAAGGCCGGCGTGGTCTGGATCAACGGCACCAACATGTTCGATGCTGCCTGCGGCTTCGGTGGCTACCGCGAGAGTGGCTTTGGCCGCGAGGGCGGGCGCGAGGGGCTGGAGGAATATCTGGCGCCGAGCGAGCCGCATGGCCCTGTCATCAAACAGGCGGCAGCACCGAAACAGACGGCCCGTGAATGGCGAAAGCTATGGCATCGACGCGCACCGCAAAGCTGTTCATCGCAGGCAAGCAGGTGCGCCCCGACGGCAACTATTCGCTGCCGGTTCTGACCTCCAAGGGCAAAAACTCGCGGCGAGGTCGGCTTGGGCAGCCGCAAGGACATCCGCGACGCTGTGACAGCGGCGCGCGCCTGCAAGGCCTGCCGGAGGCGACCGCCTACAACAGGGCCCAGGTGCTCTATTACCTCGCCGAGAACCTGTCGGGCCGTACGGAAGAGTTTGCTGCCCGCATCGCCGAACTGACCGGTGCCGGCCACAAGGCTGCCAAGGCAGAAGTCGAGGCCTCGATCGAGCGGCTGTTCTATTATGCCGGCATGACCGACAAGTTCGAGGGCAGGGTGCACCAGCCGCCGGCGCGCACCGTCACGCTTGCCCTGCATGAACCTGTCGGCGTCATCGGCATCGTGCCCCTGACGATTCACGCGCTGCGGGCTGATCTCGCTGCTCGCCCCGCCCTTGCCATGGGCAACACCACCGTCGTGGTGCCGTCCTCCACCGCCCCGCTCGTGGCAACCGACCTCTACCAGGTGCTCGAGTACTCAGACGTCCCTGCCGGTGCGATCAACATCGTCACCGGGCATACGGCGGAGCTTGCGGCGGTGCTTGCCAAACATGATGACGTCGACGGCCTCTGGGTCGTCGCCGAGGCCGAGATCTGCGCCAAAGCGGAGGCTGAATCTGTCGGCAATCTCAAGCGCGTCTGGACCGGCCGGCCGCAGCCTCGACTGGCCGACAGCCCAGGGCGAAGCCTTCCTCCGCCGTGCCGTCGAGGTCAAGAACGTCTGGGTCCCATACGGCGACTAGGGGAATAGGGGAATAGGGGAATAGGGGAATAGGGGAATAGGGTTCTCGCCTTCCCTTACTCCCTTACTCCCTTACGCCCTGCCTTGCGCAAATCACGTCCAGTCCGAGAGCACGCCTTCATGAAAATCTATCTTGCCGGCCCCGAAGTCTTCCTGCCCAATGCGCGCGAGGTGCTTGATCGCAAGATCGAATTGACCAGGCGCTACGGCTTCGTTCCGGTCTCTCCGGCGATCTCGAAGTGCCGGCGACCGATACCAAAAGGGCGAAAGGGCTTGCCATCAGCTCGATCAACGAACGCCTGATGATGAGCGCCGACATGATCATCGCCAATCTGACGCCATTCCGTGGCATCGCGGCGGATATCGGTACGGCATTCGAACTCGGCTTCATGTGCGCCGCGGCTGCCCCGCCTATGCGTTTTCCAACACGGTTGACGATCACTATGCTCGGTAGCTGTGCTCTATGAGGGGCGCATCGAGGCCGACGCGCAGGGCAGGCCGCGGGGGCCGGATGGACTGGCCGTCGAAGATTTCGAGATGATCGATCGACAATCTCATGCTCGACGGCGGCATCGAGGCGCGTGGCGGTGCGATCGTCACATGCGAGGTTGCGGCCGAGGCGCTGTACACCGACCATCAGGCCTTCGAGCAATGCCTGCGGCTGGCTGCGGCCAGGTTCCCGCGCTGATTTTCGTGTTCGGAATGGGAGACAATGTGATGGATCGTGCCGATATCGTCGTGTGCTTGGAACCTTTGTCGCCGACCTGGCCTTCAAGGCCGAGCGGCTGCGGTTGTCGGCGAGACACTGCTTGGCCAGGGTTTTGCCATGGGTCCCGGCGGCAAGGGCTCCAACCAGGTGATCGCAGCTGCACGCGCTGGCGCGCGGTCCGCAATGATCACCCGTGTCGGGCAGGATTCCTTCGGTGACATGGCCAGGCAGACCTGGTCGCAAGATGGGGTTGATACCTCGCATGTGCTGATCGACGAGGCCGCTCCGACGGGGCGGCGTTCATCTTCGTCTCCTCGAGGACGGGCGACAACGCCATCATCATCGAGAGTGGTGCTGCGGCCAATCTGAGCCCCGCCGACGTCCGCGCCGCGGAAGGGCTGATCAGCGGCGCCAGGGTCTTCGTCACCCAGTTCGAGCAGCCCATCGAAACGGCCATCGAAGGGCTTCGCCTGGCACGCGGCCATGGCGTCACCACCATCCTCAACCCGGCGCCGGCGCTGCCGGTCGACGACGCCATCTACGTCAATTGTGATTTCGTCACCCCCAACGAAACCGAGGCCGCGACTTTGACCGGGATCGACACGGCAACGGACGAGGGCGCCCTGCAGGCGGCAGCCAGCCTGGTCAGGCGTGGAGCCCGCAATGCGCTCATCACACTGGGTGCCAAGGGCGCGCTGCTGCATGGCGAGGCCGGCACGCATTTCGTCCCGGCTTTCAAGGTAACCAAGGTCGTCGACACGACGGGGGCGGGAGACGCGTTCAACGGCGGCTTCGCCGTTGCGATTGCCGAAGGCCGCAGCCCGGTCGATGCCGTCCGCTTCGGTGCGGCGGTGGCCGCCCTTTCTGTGCAGAAGCCGGCACCGCACCGTCCATGCCGACGCGTGCGGACATCGATGCCTTCATCCGCGCCAACGGCTAGAGAATTTCGCCAAGGAAGTCGCGCAAGAATAAGAAGATAGCGCGATTTCTTGATTCGAGAAAAAGCGCTGGCGCCCTGGGGCGATAACGCCTCGGGCGCGCTCGACATGCGCCCATCAATCCTTCCTGAGACGACGATCCTGCCGAGCCAGCCGGTGAGCATGGCCAGCCCGATGGCGAAGAGGCCGTAGCCGAAGCCGTGGTCGGTGGCGAAGCGAAAGATGGTCTGCTCGAAGCCCGACTTGACGATGGCCAGCTGGGCCGAGGTTTCCTTGATGAAGATGCCGTTGCGAAACAGGAAGGCACGCGCCTTGTGGGTGCCGACCGGCACGTTGGGGCAAGGTGCAGCGTGGCGCGGAACAGGCTCTGCGACAGGATGCACGCCGCCGATATTGTCGGAGTAGAGCCCGGTCGCCAGCTTGCGCTCGCGCAGCGCCTCGGTGAACTCCTGGATGGTCAGCGGGCTGTCGCGCTTGTCCTCGGGCTCCATGTAGATGTTGTTGGCGCCCAGTGAGAGCTGGCGGTAGTTGTTAGGATCGGTGATGTCCTGCGGCTGGCGGGTGGTCGCCACCGAATAGGACATCGGCACGTTGACGAAGGTTTCCGACTGGTGTGTTGATCCACATGCCGAGCACGCGGCTCTTGCGCCGCACCACCACCGGCCGCGCCGGACCCTCGAGCACGACATAGACGTCGTAGCGGCCCTGGCGGTTGATCAGCGGGTCGGCGTTTTCGAGCGCCCCGAAGATGGTGAGGTCGGCACCGGCGAAGTCGGCGGTGATGGCGACGCGGTCGGTCGAGAGCCCGATCTGGATGCTTTCGGGATGCGCCGGCTCCTGCGCGCGGGCCGGAAGGGCTGCCGCCAGCATCAGGGCTGCGAGATATGCCGCGACCCGCATCACACAGAAGCCCGCTCACGCCGGTCAGCGAATAGAGGTTCTGCGGCTTGACGAACAGGTCGAAGCCGAGGCGCAAGGCAACCGCCAGCACCAGCAGTGCCAAGAGCGCGCGCAGCTGTTCGCCGCGCAGCTTCTGGCCGGCCTTGGCGCCATACTGGGCACCGGCGACGCCGCCGACCATCAGGACCAGCGCCAGGATGATGTCGACGGTCTGGTTGGTCGAGGAGTGCACCAGGGTGGTGAAGGCCGAGACGACGACGATCTGGAACAGCGAGGTGCCGACGACGACATTGGTCGGCACCTTGAGCAGGTAGATCAGCGCCGGCACCATGATGAAGCCCGCCGCCGACGCCCATGATGGCGGAGAGGAAGCCGATGCCGGCGCCGATGCCGAGCACCGGGATGACCGAGACGAACAGCTTCGAGGTGCGGAAGCGCATCTTGAAGGGCAGCGCGTGGATCCAGTTGTGCTGGCCCGACTTCTTCAGGGCCGGCGGCACGCCGCCCTTGGTCAGGCGCAGCGCATTGACGCTTTCGATCAGCATCAGCCCGCCGACGGTGCCCAGGAAGACGACGTAGAGCAGCGAGATGAACAGGTCGAGCTGGCCGATGGCGCGCAGCAGCGCAAAGACGAAGCCGCCGGCCGCCGAGCCGGCGATACCGCCGATCAAAAGCACCGTGCCGAGCTTGAAGTCGAGCGTGCCGCGCTTGAGATGGGCGAGCGCGCCGGAGAAGGACGAGGCGATGACCTGGTTGGCGCCGGTGGCGACAGCGATGGCGGGCGGGATGTTTGTAGAAGATCAGAAGCGGCGGCGTGATCAGGAGCCGCCGCCGACCCCGAACATACCAGACAGGAAGCCGACCGCCGCACCCATCGCCAGGAGCACGAACACATTGACCGACATCTCAGCAATCGGGAGATAAATGCCCACCCGCGATACTTCTCATGAAATGGCTGCTGGGGGTTCGGCTGGAAGCCCGCTATTCAAGGCTGCTAGGCCTGTTCGGCTTGTCGCGGACCACCTCGAAGCGGCATGTCGGCGGACATTGCCTTGCTCAGCGTGGCGGGGCCGGGGCCGCGCATATAGTGCCGTTCCGGGTGATACCGTTCGCGCATGCATGCGCCGAGCAATTCGGCGAAGATCCTCTTCAGGACGATCAGTTTGTGAAGCGATGGCATCGGACTTTGTCGATCAGTTTGGGTCGATCAGTTTGGGGCGATCAGTTAGGTCGATCGGTTGGGAGTGGGGACACGCTATCAGCATCGAGGGCGCATCACGCATAGCGACTGGGACTAACGGTATTCCAGGAAGGAATGGGAGCTGGGAGAAAAAGCCGGTGCCTGGGGTGGCGGCTTGCCCTGGGGTACAGATGGGCAGGTTGAGGACACCACCAACAGGCTGACCGACAAAAAGGCGCAGCGATGATCGTCAGGGCGGCGAAGCTGCTATGAACGAGGTCAAGATGATTCTCCGTGCTGCCCGATGACCGCCACCGCTCTCGACATCCTCAAGACCGTCTACGGCTATGATGCGTTCAGGGGACCGCAGGCGCGGATCGTCGAGCATGTCATTGCAGGCAACAATGCCTTCGTGCTGATGCCGACGGGCGGCGGCAAGTCGCTCTGCTACCAGATCCCGGCGATCGTCCGTCCCGGCATGGGGCTCGTCGTCTCGCCGCTGCTGGCGCTGATGGCCGATCAGGTGACAGCGCTCAGGCAGGCAGGGGTGCGGGCGGCCGGGCTGAACTCCGACCTGTCGCCCGACGACCGCCGCGCGTTGTGGCGGGATATCCGTTCCGGTGCGCTCGACCTGCTCTATGTCTCGCCTGAAACCTTGCTGCGGCCCGATGTGCTGGAGCTGCTGGAGAGCGTGAAGCTGTCGCTGATCGCCATCGACGAGGCGCACTGCCTGTCGCAGTGGGGGCACGACTTCCGTCCGTCCTATCGCCAGCTCGACGCGCTGGTGGGGCGCTTTGCCGGGGTGCCGCGCATGGCGCTGACGGCGACCGCCGACGAGCCGACGCGCGCGGAAATCCTGTCGCATCTCGACATCGACGCGGATGACGCCTTCATCGCCGGTTTCGACCGGCCCAACATCCGCTACGCCATCGAGGAAAAGGACAATCCGCGCGCCCAGCTCAAGGAGTTCCTCAAGCGCTACGAGGGCGAGAGCGGCATCGTCTATTGCCTGTCGAAACGCCGGACCGAAGAAACCGCCGCCTGGCTCAAGGGCCTCGGCTATGATGCGCTGGCCTATCACGCCGGCATGGACAAGGCGGCGCGCGAGGCCAACCAGATGCGCTTCCAGCATGGCGAGGCGGTGATCATGGTCGCCACCGTCGCCTTCGGCATGGGCATCGACAAGCCGGATGTGCGCTTCGTCGCCCATATCGACCTGCCCGGCAGCATCGAGGCCTATTATCAGGAGACCGGTCGCGCCGGCCGCGACGGCCTGCCGTCCGACACGCTGATGCTCTATGGCTATGACGATATCGCGCTGCGCAGCCGCTTCATCGAGGAGTCTGATGCACCCGACCAGCGCAAGCGCATGGAGCGGCAGAAGCTCGATGCGCTTTTGGGCCTGGCCGAGACGGCAAGCTGCCGGCGGCAGGTTTTGCTGTCTTATTTCGGCGACGAGTGCGAACCGTGCGGCAATTGCGATACCTGTGCTGAGCCGCCGAAATTGTTCGACGGCGCCATTTCGGCGCAAAAGGCGCTGTCATGCATCTACCGCACCGGCGAGCGTTTCGGACAGGCCTATGTCGTCGACGTGCTTCTGGGCGTCGACAACGAGCGCATCGCCCAGTTCGGCCATGACAGGATTTCCACCTTCGGCATCGGCACCGAACATGACAACCGCACCTGGCGGGCGATCCTGCGCCAGCTGATTGCGCTGCGCCTCGTCGACGTCGACCTTTCCGGCCATGGCGGCCTTTCGATTGCGCCCGCCGGCCGCGAATTCCTGCGCGACAAGCCAACGCTGATGCTGCGCGTGCCGGCGCCGGCGCGCGCCAGGCGCGGCAAGGTCGCGCGCAGCGCGGCCCAGGCTGCCGTCAGCGATGCTGACCAGGACCTGTTCCAGGCGCTCAGGCGGAAACGTACCGAGATCGCGCGGGCCCAGAACGTGCCGCCCTATGTCATCTTCCACGACAAGACGTTGATCGAGCTGGCCGCAGCCAGGCCGGCGTCACGCGCTGATATGGCAAATGTGCCCGGTGTCGGCGAAGCCAAGCTCGACCGCTATGGCCCCGCCTTTCTCGAGGTGATCGCAGCACACGAATGACGAGGCGGGGCTCATCCCCGCATCGACCGTCGTCGATAGATGTACCGCGGCGCCAAAAGCCTAGCGGTCCAGCCAGGCGGCGAGGCCGTCCAGCGTCTGCAGCCCGTATTCGACCGCGCCGAAGCCGATGACCTCCTGACGCCGCTTGGCGCTGGGGTGGAGCTGGCGCATGGTCAGCACCGTCTTGCCGTCGCTCTGCTCATCGAAGGTCACGGTGACGCGGAAACGGTCGGGATCCTCTGAAGCGGGCGTACCGTAATCCATCACGATGCGCTCGTTCGGCACGATCTCCAGAAAACGCATCAGGTTGGGGAATCGCTGCTGCTTGCCTTCGAAGACGCCGACCATGTCGAAGTGCCAGACCCCGCCCTCGCGAATATCGGCTTTGTGGCTCTCGATGGCGAGGCCGGCCGGCCCGTACCATTGGGCCAGCGCCTTGGGATCCATCCAAGCAGCAAAGACCTTGTCGCGCGGGTGGTTGAGCAGCTTGACCAGCACGACTTCGCGGTCGAGCGACCAGGTTTCAAACAGCTTTTCCATGTTCTTCATCATCCTTCCGTCTTGTCCAGATAAGTTTCCAGCCGATCCAGGCGCTCGGCCCAGCGCCGGCGCTCTGCTTCCATCCAGTCCGCCGCCTCGTCGAAGCGTGCCGGCACCAGCCGACACCAGCGGCTGCGCCCGCGCTTCTCGCTGACGATCAGCCCGCACTCTTCCAGCACCTTGAGATGCTGGGCGAAGGAGGGCAGGGCCATGTCGAAGGGCTCGGCCAGCACGCTGACCGCTACTTCGCCTGCAGCCAGCCGCGACACCACCGCGCGGCGGGTCGGGTCGCTGAGCGCGTGAAAGGCGAGATCGAGTGGCGTAGAATGGTAAGGCATATACCTTAGTAAATCCGATCGTGGCCTGTTGTCAAGAACACTAAGGCAATTACCTTTGTATTCTCGCGCTGTTCGACCCGGACGACCAAAGCGAGGATTCCGCCCGCGACCGCTTCGCGATCGCCAGCCTCGTCGTCGGGCTGCATGGCGACGACAGGGTGACGAAGCACTATCTCGACAAGTTCGACCAGGAAAAGCCGCTGGCGAGCGCAGTTGCGCATGAGGTGCGGCAGGGCAAGGCCAGCGGTCCCTACGGTGCCTATCCCCAGGGGCCGCTGACGCGGAAAACTGTGACCGGCCCGTCCTACCGCGTCGCCGAGGCGCAGCGAAGATGTCCAGAAACTGCTCGACGAGGGCATCTACACGGATATCGATCCGGCCTGGAACGCCATCTTCGACGCCTCCGCCGCCCTGACCAAGACGCCCCACGGCTTGACCGAAAGCCATATCGACGAGCTGCGCCGGGCCGGCCTGGACGACGTCGCCATTGTCGACGTAATCAATGGTGCGGCCTTCTTCAACTGGGCCATTGGCCTGATGCTGTCACTTGGTGAGCCGACCCCGCCGGCGGCAGCGGCGTGAAATCCTGAACGATGGCGGTTGCTGCCAATCGACGACCGCCATCGATCTTTGAGTTCGGCTGCAGGCGCCAACCATTGCTGGATCCCGGCCTCCCTTGCGCCGAGACGCTCAACCGCCTGTGCAGGCGGATGGCACGGCTCGGCCAACGCCCCATGACAGGCGTCCCTGTATGATGGTCAGCGTCTGCCGACCGTTCGAGTAGGTCGTTCCGTCCTGTCCCAAGGCGGGCAGATCGATCGCGGCCGCGCCGTTGACCGACACCGAGGCACGGTCGCCGAGGAGGCGCACGGCAAGGCGCGTGCCGTCCTCGCAGCTATAGTCGCTGACTGGATAGGGATCGCCTCCACCGATCGCCGCGCCTGACGCAGCATGCCCGAGATTTGTCAGCGTCAGGACGCCTATTGCCGCGATCGCCAGTTCTCTCCACATGATGGTCCTCCATGTCTGACCAGCGCAGGCGAAGTGCCTGCACGAAAGGGAAAATTCCTCAAACCGCGCGATGTCCCAGGTCGCCTTCGCCCATTCGGCCGGGCCAGATGTGCCGGCCATTGCTGTTGATGGTGTTGCCCGGTCGAGTCGTGTCGAGGGGCAGGCCGCAATGCCCGCCGACAGGACGTCGCTCGCTGAGAAGACTATTCGGGATAAATTTCAACACCCTCCTGCGGTGTCTTGTTGAACAGAATGAACAGGAGAGGGTTGCCGGGCTCGGACATTGCATCGCTGCGCTGTCCCGATACCTCCCCGGCCACGCCGGCTGTGTACTCGGCCACCACTTCGCCGAAGCTGTCGCGCTGGATGGCCACCTTTTGTCCGGGTACGACCTTGTCGTTGAGTTTGACCATGTGCTCGACGATGCCACCTGCGGTGGCCAGAACCGGGAAACCGCTATTGCCGACAAAGACAGTCATGCCTTCGGCGGTGCGGCCCATCGGCCCGTCCAAGATCCCGTAATGCTTGAGGACGTTCATTGTCCCTTCGACAAACAATGCGATCATGTCGCGATCCAGGACGCGGGCAGCGCCGATCTCCGGTGCAATCGCCGGGATTCCCGCATCGATGAACGCATTGTGCAAGACGGTGGGATAGGCTGATTTCGGCATGTTGAGGATCTGGCTGACAGGGTAGAGATCCAGCATTGCCTTGACCTCGGGCCTGTCGATCTCGCCGATGTTGAATGCGGTGACCTCGAACCCGGTCGTTCCGGTGTGAAAATCGATCGCTGCGTCGGCGTTCGGCCGCAGCAGCCTGTTGAACAGCAGCCCTGCATGGCGAGTTGCGGCGGTGAGACCGTTCTCATTTCCGGGCCATTCCCGGTTCATGTCGATCAGATCGAGACCTCTGCCCTGGTTCGGCCACCGGCGTTGCATGCTTTCCAGGGCCGGGCGGGATATATCGGTGACCGCCGTCACGGTGCCGGACATCTTCGCCGGATCGAGCTGGTTCATCACCGTATGGACGGTGTGTATGGAACTCATCTCGTCGCCATGCACGCCGCTGGTCAGGACCACACGCTTGCCTGGCTTGGCCCCCTTGGCCACTGTCACCGAGACGTGCCAGTGCTGCCCGGTGGGCGCCTGCACACCCTGAAAATACAGCCGGTGCGTCTGTCCGGCCTCCAGCTCGTTCACGTCGAGCGACGTGACGACCTTCTTTCCGTCGATGACGTCGCCCGTGTAGGCGGTCGCCTGGGTTCCACTCGTTGCCGCAGTTGCCGGCGTCGAGGCCGCTTGCAGCTGCGTCGATCCGGCCACCAGGGCTGCGGCAGCACCGATGGTGGCGGCCGACGCAATCATGAAGCCGCGCCGGTCGAGCTGTTCTCCATTTTCATTCGCCATGGCTATGGTTCCTTGCAAGACGATCGGCCGAGATGGCCGGCCAGATCAGTCGAATCCGATCAGGAACAACAGTCCATCGGGCACTTCATCGAGTACAGCCCGGCAGAAAAGAAATGGACACGGCGCCCAGGATTGGGATGGTATGCAAAGCGGTGCTGGGCCGGACCGAGCGAAGCAAGCGCGTCCGGATCCTTCGAGACCGGTCAATGCTGCCCAGGGGGTGGAGATGCTGGAGGCGCCCAATTGGTACGCACGAAAGTACAATTCCGTCCTGGCCCGCACCCGCGAGACGGATCCTGATGCGGAATTCGATATCCGCCAGACCGGCCGCGAGTTCCATGCATCACGCCTGACGACGATCGACTACGGGGACGCATACGTCCTCGACCTGCGCGACAAGGGCGGCATCTCGATGTCTGGCGCGATCAAGGACGACGCGCTGACGGCCGTGTTCCTGTGGGGCGAAGGTACCCTCTTCAACGGGCAACAGAGCGACGTACCGCGATTGCGGGTCGTCGGTCCGGGAACCGAATTCAAACTGGAGATGCCGGGCAGCTATCGCCTGATGCGGATCGGTCTGCGCGGCGCCTCCCTTGACGCGCTGCATGCGGCATCCGGTCCCGGTCAGGATCGGCGCAACTGGCTCATGCCTGGCGTGCACGAGAGCGGAATTGTCTCGAGAGCCGAGCTGGAGCTTCAACGGATGGTGTTGCGCACCGCCGCCTTCGCCGAAGCCGCCGCGCGGCGTGGCTGCGATCTGGGCGCCAGCTTGGGGGTTGCAGCCAGTGAGGCGGGCGCCGCGCTCGCGCGAACCCTGTTTCAGACGGAGGGACCTCCCGACCGCAGGCTCGGAACCGGCGAGAAACGCAACATCGTCGATGCCACTCTCGCCATTCTCGAGGCGAACCCGCACGGCCCGGTTTCAGTCGGTGCCGTCTGCGACGTGCTCGGCGTCAGCGAGCGAACGTTGGAGCGCGCCTTTCAAGAATGCCTCGCCGTCAGTCCTCGCGCCTTTGAGCGGGAAAGGCGATTGCGGGCAGCGCACGGTCTCATCCTGACGGAGGGAGATCGCCTCTCGGTCACCGATATCGCCATGCGCTTCGGCTTTTGGCATCTGGGTCGCTTCGCCGGGGCCTATTCCTCGCTTTTCGGGTGTTCGCCCAGCGCGACCCGGCGGTTTGTCTGGGGAGGTCTGCCGACATTGTTGAGCCATCCAGCGTGACGCTGCATGGCACGCGACCCGTGCACAGATTGAGCGGTAGCGCCGCGTGTCCGCCTGCCATCATGTTCCTGGATGTTCCATCAACCGTCGTGTCGGAAAGTGGATAGAAATTCGCCAGCCGCAAGGAGACTTTGGCCCGGAAAGGCTTCCTGTCGAAGAATGGAAGGACAGCAATGGACGCCAGGGTTCATGCGGCCGATAGATTGCAATCGATGCGGGGCGATGCCTCCCTCCAACCCGTCATAGACGTCGACACCTCCTCGGTTCCGCTCGCTCGGCAATTCGACTTGTTTCGAAGCTGGAATGAAGGGGTCTGTGAATTCGAGTCCGTCCAGGAGACGTTCCAATCCTTTCCTGCGCGCCAGACGGCGTGGGATCTCGGAACGATGGCAGCACTACGGCTCGGCTTGCCGGGTGAAGGCAGCCGCTATCGCTGGCGTCACCTGAAACGAGCCAAGGTCGACAATTGGTATGTGTTCCTGCCGTTGTCGAGGGATCGTAACGGCGGTGAAAAACGGCGGGCTGCAAAGCCGGTCATGCAGTCCCTGGCCGAACCTTTCGAGTATGTCGGAGAAGACGACGGCTGCGTCGCCCTCATCATGCCCAGCAGCCTCCCGTTCATCGGATCGTCCAACGTTGCGATACGTGACGAGGCAAGCGTGCTCCTGGCCGATTTCATGCTTCTTCTGGATCGTTCCCTGCCCAGTCTCAGGGCCACGGACGTTCCACATATCGTTGCGGCGACGACAAACCTGCTTGCCGCCTGCCTGACTCTGTCGCGTGATCATATCGCCGGTGCTCAGCAGGCGATCGATTCAGTGATCGCCGAACGCGCCTCCAGGATCATCGAGCGGAAGTTGGCCGATCCCGACCTGACGCCTCAAAAGCTCTGTCGGGAACTCGGTGTTGCGCGTTCGGGCCTTTACCGGATTTTCGAGCCTGTCGGCGGCATTTCCAATTTTATCCGCCGCAGACGCCTGCTCAGGACATGCGACATTCTCGCCGATCGTTCGGACGGACGGCCAATCTCGACAATCGCCCATGAATGGGGGTTTTTGGACCCATCGGCATACAGCCGGATGTTTCGCAAAGAATTCGGCATGACGCCCAAGGAGGCGCGGGCGGAAGGTTGGTGCGGCAGGCAACCTGCGCCCCTGCAGCACGGCAGCCTGTCGGGGGATGGGAAAAATGCGCTGGGCAATCTACTGCTGAGGAACTGCTTTGCGTCCGGATCCGGCAGGCCTCTCGCCGTCTCGACTGGTGACTGGCCGGGGCCGGCGCGCCTACCGACGAATGCGTCGCACATCCGTCACGCGTCCGGTGCGTGAACTCAGCGCCAGTTCAAATCGGCTGTTGCCGCGCCGGGCGTGATAGATGAAGAACCGACCGCGACAATCCACGCGCCGGACATCACGGAAACCGCGGTTCTGAAGCAGCCTTTGGCCCTGGCTGCAGGTGATTGCCCTGCCGTGATTGAGACTGGACCCGACCGTGATGTTGATATCCAGAGCCTGAGCCGGAACGGGCGCCGCGAGGGGCGCACCAAGGGCAATGGCAAGACAAAAGGCAAAGAGTTCTCGTTTCATGGGCTGTCCTCGCGCGTGAAACTTGCTGGCTGTCAGTTCAGGTGATGGCGATCGTGTTCCGCCACGCCTGATTGTCCGGATTCCTGTGTCCGATCACCGGCGGCAGGGGGCGAGATAGGTAATCGGTCGACCGTCTCTGTCGAAGACAGGGCGTCCGCGACTATCCAGTCGCTGGAATCTGCATTCGCCAGGAGCAGTTCCCGCTCCGATCATGGCGCCGGCGACACCGCCGATGGCAGCACCCGCCAGGGTCGAGCCGGTGTTGCGGCCGATCGCCTGCCCGACCAGGGCGCCGCCGGCTGCGCCTATTGCACCGCCACTGACAGCGCGCTCCTGTGGCGTGTTACAGCCGCTGACGGCAATCGCCATTGTCGAAAGCGCTGCGACGATAGCCAGGTTTCGTATCATGCCGATCTCCTTCGACCGCGAATTCCCGCCGACTGCCCTCTCACTGAGTTCTAGTCGGTATGGCTCGTGAAACAACCTGACAGGGGTCCCATATCTGTGCTCTGCGTCCATATTTGCGCCGCGGGATGGCAGATGAAGCATGCCGGCGTCTGCGGTGCCGGCCATGGACGATCGAGCGGCAATGACTGCGGCCTGGATTATCGCTGGCTCGCCGCCAATGCCGTGCCAAGGATGCGGCTGGGCAGATAAATCACCAGGGCCGCAGCACCTTCGATGGCCGAGCCGCCATCGGCCAGCATGGTTTCGCCTGCGCTGGCGTCGCCATTTTCAATGAACTGGCGCAGCATGCCGCTTTGGCCGGCGAATGCGATGAGCGCCGGCGAGCTGGCGAAGATGTTGTGTGAGCCGCCATCGACGTCGGAGGCGTCGAGCACCGTGATGTGCTTTTGCTGCAGCAGGGCGATGTCGGAGCCGCTGCCGACCCTCGGGTGACCGCCGGCGATGCGCCTGGAAATGTTGAGCGCCCGGTCGCGGCGCGACACCACGATGGCGAATGGCATCGGCAGGTTGCCGATATCGCGGACCTGGCTCTGGAAGGCGTCGGTGTCGATGTCGGGCGCCGCCAGTACCACGCCGCCGAGGCGCTTGAGGGCGTGGCTGCGGCCGGTCTGCGCCAGCTCCCTCAGCGCCTCCATGACGACATAGGCGCCCATCGAATGGCCGACGAGGATCACGCGGTTGGCCTTGGTCTGGGCCGCGATCTCGATCGTCTCCGCCAGTCCGCCGCGACCGACAACGGTGCTGTCGCGGTCGTAGACATAAAGCGGCAGGGCGCCACCCGATGGCCAGGCATAATGCAGCGTGACCGCGCGCACATTGTAGTCATGGGCGAGCTGTGCGGCGCGGAAGACGCTGTCGGCGAAGTTGTTGTTGTAGCCATGCACGAAGATGAAGATCTCGCGCTGCCGCTGTGGACGCTGGGCGAGGGCGGTGTCGAGTTGGGCAACGAATTGCTTGCGGCCGGCGATCTGCTGGTAGCTTCGCGCCACGAAATGCCTGGCGGGATCGGGCATTCGTCCGGTTTTCTCGACTTCGCCGGGAATATGGTTCCGGGGAATGTCTATGTCGAAGCGAGCGAAGTTGAGTGTCTGCGAGCGCTCGGCCGAAAAGGGCAGGGACAGGTTGTCGGACCGCGCCCGCGTGGTGGCGACATAGACGGGCACCGACGCCGCCGATCCTGCTTGTTCGGTCGCCGCGCCGAGACCGAGCACGGCACGGGGGCCGCCGCAACCGGCGAGCTGCAATGCGATGAACAGACCCAACAACAGACGCTTCGCCGACATGCTCTGATCCAGCAGGCTTACGCGCAATCAGAAGCAGCAAATCCGCTTCGCGACAACGGGCGAGACGAGCCGGGGCCGATGATCGGGACGTCAGGCCTAGTGATGGGATTTCAGGCCAATCACAGGGCCGCCGGGCCCGCGTTAGATTGTCTGCATGGCGGAAGAGACGTTTTGGGGCTGCCGCCGGCCAAGGCAATTGTTGACACGCGATGCGATGAACTCAGCCACGCAGCAGAAATTCTCGGTCTGGACCCTTATGGCGATGGTCGTCGGCTCGATGGTCGGCGCCGGCATCTTCTCGCTGCCGCAGGCCTTCGGTCGCGCGACCGGACCGTTTGGTGCCATGATCGCCTGGGCCATCGCCGGCATCGGAATGCTGATGCTGGCCTTCGTGTTCCAGACGTTGTCGCGGCGCAGGCCGGACCTTGATGCCGGCATCTACGCCTATGCCAAGGCCGGTTTTGGCAACTATCTCGGCTTCCTGTCCGCGCTCGGCTACTGGTCGGCGGCGCTGCTCGGCAACGTCTCCTACTTCGTGCTGATCAAGTCGACGCTCGGCCTGTTTTTCCCGGTGTTCGGCGATGGCAACACAATGACGGCCATTGTCATCTCCTCGATGCTGCTCTGGGTCGTGCATTCGCTGATCTTGCGTGGTGTCAGGGAGGCGGCTGCGATCAACACCATCGTCACCTTCGCCAAGATCATCCCGATCTTCCTGTTCATCGTCTTCGTCATCTATGGCTTCAGCGCCGACATCTTCACAGCCAATTTCTGGGGCGGCGAGGAGGTGAGCCTCCGCGGCGTGGCCGGCCAGGTGCGCGGAACCATGCTGGTGACGGTGTTCGTGTTCGTCGGCATCGAGGGGGCGAGCGTCTACTCGCGCTACGCCAGAAATCGCCGTGATGTCGGCGTGGCAACGCTGCTCGGTTTCCTCGGCGTGCTCTGCCTGCTCGTGCTGGTGACGATGCTGTCCTACGGCGTCATGCTGCGCCCCGATCTGGCGGCGTTGCGCAACCCGTCCATGGCCGGCGTGCTCGAGGCGGTGGTCGGGCCGTGGGGCGCAAAGTTCGTCGCCGTCGGCCTGCTGATCTCGGTTGCCGGCGCGTATCTGTCCTGGGTACTCTTGGCGGCTGAAATCCTGTTCACTGCGGCCCGCCACGAAACAATGCCGCGCTTTCTCGCCCACGAGAACAAGACCGGCGTGCCGTCGAATGCATTGTGGCTCACCAATGCCGTCGTCCAGGCCTTCCTGATCCTGACGCTGTTTGCGCAATATGCCTTCAGGCTGGCGCTCGAGCTGACCAGCTCGATGATCCTGATCCCATATTTCCTTGTCGCGGCCTATGGCTTCAAGCTCGCCTGGACCGGTGAAAGCTACGAAAGCGACGCCGCGGCCCGGCGTGGCGAGTTCGCAATCGCCGCGATCGCGCTGGTCTACACGGCCTTTCTGATCTATGCGGCCGGCGCCACGCACCTGCTTCTCTCGGCCGCCCTCTATGGTCCCGGCACGATCCTGTTCTTCATGGCGCGCATGGAGCAGGGACGGCGGGTGTTCACGCCGGCTGAGACGGCGATGTTCGCCGTCGCTGCGATCGGTGCGGCAGCCGCGATCTACGCCATCGTTGCCGGCATCATCACCGTCTAGACGGCGTTCGCTTGCCTGTTCCAAGCCTGATGCGTCGGCACGTCGATCCGCGTCCAGGGACAAGTCCTGTCGCGGCAGGTTGCAGCGCCATCTCAGCCAGGACGGCATCGGATCAGACCATCTGCTTGTTCTCGTACGATCTTTCCGGATGCGCGGTTCCGTCCCGCGCCCCGCTGCGCCGCACAACTTTGGGACGTGAAGCATAGACATGGGATTCCCTGCTGATCACAGCTCCGCCTCCACGATCCTATACTTCTCCGAGGACTGTTTTCGCAGCCCACCGCGAACCTGGGTTCGCAGACCAGGAGAGGGGAACCATGGCTTCAGGCGAAAATCAGAAGCTGTCGCTGTTTGCACTCACGTCCATGGTCGTGGGCTCGATGGTCGGCGCGGGCATCTTCAATCTGCCCGGTCGCTTCGGTGCTGCGACGGGGCCATTCGGTGCCATCATCGCCTGGGCCATCGCGGCAACGGGCATGTATATGCTGGCACGCGTGTTCCAGGCCCTGGCCGAGAAGAAGCCGGACATCGATTCCGGTGTCTTCGCCTATGCCAAGGCAGGCTTCGGCAACTACATGGGTTTCCTGTCGGCCTTCGGCTACTGGCTCGGCAGTTGCCTGGGCAATGTCTTCTACTGGGTTCTGATCGGCTCGACCTTGGGTCGCTTCTTTCCCGGCATCTTCGGCGACGGCAGCAGCGCCAGTGCAATCATCGTGTCGCTGATCGGCATCTGGGCCTTCCATTTCATGATCCTGCGCGGGGTCGAGCAGGCCGCATTCATCAACACAGTCGTCACCATCGCCAAGATCGTCCCGATCCTGGTCTTCATTCTCATGATGGTTTTCGCCTTCAACTACACGCAGTTCTCCGAGAACTTCTTCGGCGGCGCCGACATGCCGGCCAAGCCGCTGATCGCCCAGGTGCGCGACACCATGCTGATCACGGTCTTCGTTTTTCTCGGCATCGAGGGGGCGAGCGTCTATTCGCGCTTCGCCAAGGAACGCTCGGACGTCGGCAGGGCAACGATCCTCGGTTTCGTCGGCGTCACCGGCCTGATGGTGGCTGTCACCTTGCTGCCCTACGCGGCGATGCCGCAATCGGCGATCGCAGCCGTCCAGCAGCCGTCGATGGCGAGCGTGCTCGAGGCCGTCGTCGGTCATTGGGGTGCCGTCTTCATCTCCATCGGCGTCCTGGTGTCGGTGCTGGGCGCTTACCTCGCCTGGTCGCTGATCTGTGCGGAGGTGCTGTTTGCCGCCGCCAGGTCCAATGACATGCCAAAGCTCTTCGCCATCCAGAACGGCAACCGGGTGCCGGGCAATGCGCTGTGGCTGACGAACATCGTCGTCTCGCTGTTTGTCATCTCCACCTACTGGTCGCGCGACGCCTTCAACTTCATGCTCGACATGACGAGCGTCACGGCGCTGCTGCCCTATCTCCTGGTTGCCGGCTACGGCATCCTGATTGCGCGCAGCGGGGAAGGCTACGAGACATCCCAGGGCGATCGTGGGCGAGACCAGGTCATCGCCTGGATCGCGGCGATCTATACGGTCATCATGTTCATCGCTGCCGGGCTGAAATACGTGCTGCTCGTCGCGGTCCTCTTCGTCCCCGGCACGATCCTCTACGTCTGGGCACGCCGCGAACAGAAACTGCAGCTGTTCACGTCCCCCGAACTCATCGTGTTCGCCGTCACCCTGATTGCCGGATTGGTCGGGCTCTACGGTCTGCTGACCGGCACCATCACACATTGAACGGAAAGGCAGTCACGTCATGACAAACAACACTCCTCTCGGCGTTCATTCCGAAGTCGGCCAGCTTCGCAAGGTCATGGTGTGCGCCCCCGGCCGGGCGCACCAGCGCCTGACGCCTTCCAACTGCGACGATCTCCTCTTCGACGACGTGCTGTGGGTCGACAACGCCAAGCGCGACCATTTCGACTTCATGACCAAGATGCGCGACCGCGGCGTCGAGGTTGTCGAGATGCACAACCTGCTCGCCGAGACCGTTGCCAATCCCGAAGCCAAGAAGTGGATTCTCGATCATCAGGTCGTGCCGAACCAGATCGGCCTTGGCCTGCTCGACGAAGTCCGCTCCTATCTCGAGGGGTTGTCCAACCGCGAACTCGCCGAAACCCTGATCGGCGGATTGTCGACCTACGAGTTTCCCGAGGCCGTCGGTGGTGAACAGCTGGCGCTGATCCGCGACGCCGCCGGCGTCAACGAATATCTTTTGCCGCCATTGCCCAACACGCTCTACACCCGTGACACCACCTGCTGGATCTATGGCGGGGTGACACTGAATGCGCTGTTCTGGCCGGCGCGCCACGAGGAGACGATCCTTGCCACCGCAATCTACAAGTTCCACTCCGACTTTGCCGGCAAGGTCGATGTCTGGTGGGGCGACCCGACCAAGGACTGGGGACTTGCCACCTTCGAGGGCGGCGATGTCATGCCGATCGGCAAAGGCAACGTACTTATCGGCATGAGCGAACGCACCTCGCGCCAGGCGATCAGCCAGGTTGCTTCAGCGCTGTTCGAGAAGGGGGTGGCCGAGCGTGTCATCGTGGCGGCCATGCCCAAGCTGCGTGCAGCCATGCATCTCGACACGGTCTTCACCTTCGCCGACCGCGACTGCGTGCTGCTCTACCCCGACATCGTCAACGGCATCGACGCCTTCTCCTACAGGCCAGATGGCAAGGGTGGCGTCGAACTGCACAAGGACAAGGGCACCTTCGTCGAGACGGTGCGCGACACGCTGGGCCTCAAGAAGATGCGCGTCGTCGAGACCGGCGGCAACGACTACATGCGCGAGCGCACCCAGTGGGACAGCGGCGCCAATCTCGTCTGCGCGTCGCCCGGCGTCGTCTTTGCCTACGACCGCAACACCTACACCAACACGCTGCTGCGCAAGGAAGGCATCGAGGTCATCACCATCACCGGCGCCGAGCTTGGCCGCGGCCGCGGCGGCGGTCACTGCATGACCTGCCCGATCATCCGCGACGCGGTCGACTACTGATCGTCGCTTCGGCCGATCAAGCCTTGACCCGAGGTCGAGGCGCTCGAAATGAAAGCGAATGCAGGCGATCGGGCACATCGCCACCCGGTCTTGCACCAGCCACCCGGTCTCGCAACAGCCACCCGGTTTTGTACCAGCCACCCGGTTCTGTACCAGAAGGAGTTACCATGTCTGATCTCATCGTCATCGTCTATCCGACCGAAGCCAAGGCCGAAGAAGTGCGGGAACGCCTTTTCGAGCTGCAGAAACAGTATCTCATCACCCTCAACGACGCGGTCATCGCAACCAAGAGCGATGCCGGCAAGATCAAGCTGAACCAGCTGGTCAACACGACCGCCGCCGGCGTAGTGTCCGGCAGCTTCTGGGGGCTTCTGGTCGGCGTCCTGTTCCTCAATCCCTTGCTCGGTGTCGCCGTGGGGGCCGCATCGGGCGCGCTCGGTGGCGCACTCAGCGATTTCGGCATCAACGATGCCTTCATGAAGGATCTGTCGGGTAGCCTTCAGCCCGGCAATGGCGCGCTGTTCGTGCTCGTCAAGGAGATGACGGCCGACAAGGTGCTCAAGGAGATCGCGGGCTTCGGCGGCGTGGTCCTCAAGACGTCGCTCGATGAAACCAAGGAACAGGCCTTGCGCGATGCGCTGCAGAAGGCCTCGGCGACGCCGGCCGCGTGATCGGCCTGATCTGATCTGCAGCGGGCCGCATGTCGGCCCCTGCATCCATCGCTGCCCGGTCGGGCGGAGCAGCGGCCTGAAAATGCCCGGCATCGTGGGGAGTTGGCATCATGATCCGTCTGCTTGCAAAGCCTGGCGCACTGCTGCTCTTGGTCTTGTCCGCGCTTGTCGCCTGCGTTCCCCAGTCGCCGGGACCGGGCTCCTCGCGCCCGCAGGCCTGCACCTTCGAATACGCGCCCGTCTGCGGACAGCGCGGCGACACCAGCCGCACCTTCTCCAATTCCTGCATGGCCCGCGCCGACGGCTTCCGTGTAATCCACAGCGGCCAGTGCCGCAGGCCAGAGCAGCCGACCGTCTGTCCGGCGATCTACCTGCCGGTCTGCGCCGTCAGCGGTGCGCGCTGGCGCACCTTCTCCAACAGTTGCCTGGCGCGTGCCGACAATTTCCGGGTCGTGCACCAGGGGCGCTGCCGTTGACGATGGCCTGCCGAAGTGGTCCGATCGGGCCAGGTGAAGTCATGGGCGGCAGGCGCGGGGCAACGGTGGCATGAACGCATATCTGGCCACCGGCATCCTGGTGCTGGCACTGCTGCGGATCGGGGATTCGATCTTCGTTCCGCTTGCGGTATCGCTGTTCCTCATTGCGCTGGTCTGGCCGATCCAGGCGGCGCTCCAGCGTTTCCTGCCGAAGCTGCTGGCGCTTTTCGTCACCCTCGGCATCACGATTTCGGTCGTGCTTGCCGTCGGCTCCTCGGTCGTCTGGGGTTTCGGCCGGCTCGGCCAATGGCTGTTCGTCAATGCCGGGCGCTTCCAGGCGATCTATGTCGACTGGACACAATGGCTGGAGGAGCGCGGCGTGGCCGTCGCAGGGCCGCTGGCCGATCGTTTCGACGTCAACTGGCTCGTCGGCTTCACCCAGGGCATAGCCGGACGCCTCAACAGCTTTGCCGGACTGGCACTGCTGGTTTTCGTCCTCGTCATGCTTGGTCTGCTCGAGGTCGAGGACTTCAACCGGCGGCTCGCATCCCCGGCCGCTCAGCCCTATGGCGCGCGCATCCAAGCTGCCAATCGCGAGATCGGCATCAAGCTGCGTCGCTTCATGGCGGTGCGCAGCTTCGCCAGCGTACTGACGGGGCTCGTGGTCTGGGCGTTCGCGCTGGTGGCCGGGCTCGAACTTGCCGCGGCATGGGGTGCCATCGCCTTTGCGCTCAACTACATTCCGTTCCTCGGCCCGTTCTTCGCCACCATGTTCCCGACGATGTTTGCCATTGCCCAGTTCGAGTCCTGGCAGATGGCCGTCGTCGTGTTCGTCAGCCTCAATCTGATCCAGTTCATCATCGGCAGTTACATCGAGCCGATCCTCACCGGCGCTTCGCTGGCAATCTCGCCCTTCGCGGTCATCTTCGCCATCTTCTTCTGGAGTTTCATGTGGGGCATTTCGGGCGCGTTCATCGGCGTGCCTATCCTGATCGCCTTCACCGTCTACTGCGACCAGGCGCCGTCGTCGCGCTGGATTGCTGCACTTCTGGCCTCGGGCAAGGTGGAGGGGCAGCCGGCGCGAGGCGGCAACTGACACGCTGCATTCTGTCCCGGAGGTCCGATGCCGCCAGGTGGGGCCTGCCAAGTCTTACGGGCGCAGGCTCCACAATTAACCGTCGCCTTGCGACTTCATTGTACGAATTCCTTGCATGCGGTACTTTTGCACGACCGCAAAGGATCATGACTCCCGGTGACTTGGAGCTGCTGGAGTTGCGGCGGGTCTCTGGCCTATGACAACTGAAGACTACCGGGACGCGCATGTCGCATCCCACAGAGGGGTAGGCATGGTTGCAGCAGGTAGACGCCTTGTACCCGAAGGCCCGGACGGCCTTCTTGCGTCGCAAGGCCAGCAAGACGGACCAATTCCGCATTTCGAGTTCTCGACGGACGAACTGTCTCAGGCCGATCAGTTCGACGCCTGGCGTCACAACTTCGCGCCAATGCTCGATCTCACGCCGGTGGCCGACAGGTCCGAGCCAATGGTCGGCCGGCAGGTGATCTGGGATCTCGGCTGCCTGGCCTTCACCTCCATCAGCACGGAGGCACTGCATTTCGCCAGCTTGCCGGGCCGCGTGCGCCGAGATGCGCTCGACCACTGGATGATGACCTTGATCCTGGACGGCGAGGCGAGCACCGTTGCAGGCGAAAGGTCCTTCGAAGGCGGTGCCGGCGAAGTGCAGCTCCACCCCCTGGGGCAGTCCTTCGACGGCCATGTCACCGATAGCCACATGCTGATGCTGCTGATCCCAAGGGATTTCTTCCAGGAGCAAGCCGGCGCCCTGAGCCTGGCGGAGTTCTCGACGCTCGGCGGCGGCATGGGCTTGCTGCTGGCCGATTACATCATCGGGCTCGCCAGACGGTTGCCGACGCTGACGGTCGCTGACCTTCCCGGGATCGCTGCGGCAACGCGCGCCATGATCCTTGCCTGCATCTCGCCGTCGCCCGACCACCTCGACGAGGCGAAGGCACCGATATCGATCATGCTGCTGGAGCGGGCACGCCAATACATCAATGCCAACCTGTACAACCCGAACCTCGACAACGACATGCTCTGCCGCGCGCTCGGCATTTCGCGCACGCGGCTTTATCGCCTGTTCGAGCCGAGTGGCGGTGTGATGCGCTACATTCTCCATCGCCGTCTCCTCGATGCCCATTCAAAGCTTGCCGATCCAACCGAGACCCGGCGCATCTTCGAGATAGCCGAGCAGCGCGGCTTCAATGACGGAGCAGAATTCAGCCGGGCCTTCCGGCGCGAATTCGGCTACAGCCCGAGCGACGTCAGGTCGCGGGGGATGGGGGCGATACCGGCCAGGCCGCTGGCGGATCTGGCTGCGCTGGAGCCGGTCGAACGCCTCGGCCATCTTCTCCGGCGCTTGCAGAGCTAGGTCGCAGGTTTGCATCTGCCGCCGGTCAGAAAGGGTGGCGCGTCGGCACGACAGTCGATCTTGTCCGCCGTACAGCCGTCTAGACTGTGCTGGAAGGGCCTTCGCCCGTCGTCGGTGATGCCTCTAACGGCAGCACTGTCGTGTCGGAAAGCTCCATGCCATAGGCGGTGTCGGCGGCGCCCTCGGCAACGTCGCTCGCCATGCGGTAACCCTTGTTTTCGCGCACCTGGCGCGGCGACAGCCCGAACTGCTCCGATATCTGGCGCGAGAAGTGGAACGGGTTCTTGTAACCGCACTGATAGGCGATGTCGGATATCGGCAGGGCTGTCTGCAGCAGCAGGAAATGGCCGCGCGAGGCTCTGATTTGCCAGAGGTAGCGGACCGGCGTGACGCCGAAATGCTTGCGGAACGACGACACCAGATGCTGCGGCGTGACACCGACGAGCGCCGCGAGACGGTCGACCGTAATTTCCTTGTCGTAGTTCTCGTCGATGTAGAAACGGGCGCGCAGAACAGAACGCGGCGTCAGCCGCTCCTGTTCGGACATCTGCGCTTCATGGAAGTAGGCGAGGAAAATCGACTCTCCCAGCGCGTTGCGCAACTGGTTGAGATTGGAGCTGGAGCCTGCGCCAAGCTCCACGCCAAGGCGCTGGATGCTCTCGATGCGCTGCGGCAGGGGAATCTGCGTCGGCAATGAGCGCAACCGCGAGACAAGCGCCTCGCTGAAGTCTCCGGCATAACCCTCGCACCAGCTCACCCTGGTGTGCCGTCCCTCGCTATATTCCATGGAAATGCTTCGGGCATTGCGGAAGAAGCCGCAACTCCTTGCGCTCAATACCGTCTCCTCGTCGTCGCAGACGATCCTTGCCTTGCCTTCATGGATGATCAGCAAGGTCATGTAGCGGTCTTTCAGCGGCCCATAGAAGCCGCCTGCCGGATATATTGCTTCACCGAAGGCGAAGCCCCGGCCATTGTCGATGAATGCACGCATAGCCAAGGCCTCGCTTGCCGCGTCATGCGTTTTCCTAACACGGCTGAAGGCTTCGGCAAACATCAGAAGAATGCGATCTTAACTGCAGATATGCATTCGGCCGGTGCAGGCATTCCGTAAAAACACGGGCTGCGAAATACTCCGGCTATCAACGGGCGAGCCGGTCACGCCGCCTGGACATGCCAGCAAGACGCATCCTCTGGAGGAAAAACGTGTTTCTGCCAGCCGACCATTCCAAGACGAGAGACGACCTGCCGCGAGGCTGCACATTCGCCGCCAGCGACTGGCACATACTGGCCTCGTTCTGGCATCCGATTGCCTTCGTTCACGACATCGCCGACAAGCCGGTGCGCGCCAAGCTGCTCGACGTCGACCTTGTGATCTACAAGACGTCGGCCGGCATCACTGTGGCCCGCGACCTGTGTCCGCACCGCGGCACCCGCATCAGCGCCGGCTGGATGGCCGACGACCAGATTGTCTGTCCGATGCACGGGCTGCATTTCGGCCATGACGGCGCCTGCTCCAAGATCCCGTCGATCGCCAATTCCGAAGGGCGCATTCCTCCCAAGCTGCGCCTCGAAACCTACGCATCCGTCGAGCGCTACGGCATCATCTGGACGTGCCTGAAGGGCGAGGCGATCTGGCAGTTGCCGGATTGGGAGGGCATCTCCAACCCCGCCCTGCGCAAGGTTTATGTGCCTGAAGGCACTTGGTATGCGGCGGCAAGCCGGCATGTCGAGAACTTCAACGACGTTGCCCATTTCCCCTGGGTGCACACCCAGAGCTTTGGCGGCAGCACGGCCGATCCGATCCCGCCCTACGATGTCGAGCAGACGCCGTATGGCCTGCGTTTCGAATTGCCCTACCATGAAGGCTTCAACCGCTTCGACGATGGCGTTGTGGGTGACGAGCGCGATGTGGTCTACACTTACGAGCTGACCTACCCGTTCTCGACGTTGATCAAGATCGATCCGCAGGGGTCCGACTACGTGGTCTACTTTGCCGACACCGTCTGCCCGGTCTCGGCGCGCGAGACGCGCATCTTCCAGATGATGACCGACACCTCGGGCAATCCTGATACCGACTACTGGGTCAAGGATGCGCTGCTGATCAACGACGAGGACAAGCCCATGGTCGAGGAACAGCATCCAGAGGAACTGCCGCTCGATCTCACCGAGGAGATCCACGTGCCGTCGGATCGCATGTCGCTCGAGTACCGCCGTGGCTTGGTCCGTAAATTTGGCCTCGGTGCGCCGATCGCGAGTTGATCAGATAGCCTCATCGCAACTGCAGATATCAGGAAAGACGATGCTGAGCCGCTTTGAAACCTGCTTCCATCAAAAGGCCGTGCGACGCGCCCGGCCGGGACAGGATGACGGCCGGACAGCCCGGCACTGGAGGAGGGCGTCTTGACCATGGCGTTTTCGACGAACCGGCTCATGCCCGCGACCGCGGCAGCTGATAACAGGCTGCGGTTGCAGGTCGCACGCAAGTGGACCTCTGCCGAAGGCATCGTTGCACTCGACCTCACGGCACATGATGGCGCGCCGCTGCCGGCGTTTACGGCGGGATCCCACATCGACCTGTTCCTGCCCGGCGGCTTCACGCGTCAATACTCGCTCCGCAACGATCCGCGCGAGCGCCACCGTTATGCGATCGGCGTTCTGCGCGAGCCTGGCGGCCGCGGCGGATCGGCCTGTGTCCACGACAGGCTGGATATTGGCGATGCGGTGGAGACGAGCAGACCGCGCAACGCCTTCGAACTTGATGAGGCCGCACCGTTTTCGCTGCTGCTGGCCGGCGGCATCGGGGTCACGCCGATCCTGGCCATGGCCCACCGGCTTTCTGCGCTCGGGCGGGATTTCGAGTTTCATTACTGTGCCCGCAACGCGGACCGGTTGGCCTTTCGCGACGAGATCGAGGCCTCGCCTTTTGCCGGCAAGGTCAGGTTCCATCTCGATGACGGCCCCGAGGTGCAGCGGCTGAGCCTGGACAGGTTGCTGGCCTATCGGCCCGAAGGCGCGCATCTTTATGCCTGCGGTCCATCGGGTTTTCTCGATGCCGTGATGTCGAAGGCCAAGACGGGCTGGCCGGCGGATGCGGTGCATCGCGAATATTTCGCCAATTCCGCGCCCAAGCCGCAGGCCGACCAGCCGTTCAGGATCACGCTGGCGAGCACCGGCTGCAGCTTCGATGTTGCTCCGGGACGGAGCATCGTCGAGGTGCTGGCCGAGAACGGTATCGACATTGCGGTGTCGTGCGAACAGGGCATTTGCGGCACCTGCGTGACGCGGGTGGTGTCGGGCGAGCCCGACCATCGCGATCTCGTTCTGACCGACAGGCAGCGTGCCGACCACATGACCCTGTGCTGCTCGCGCGCCTTGAGCGCCGAGCTGATCCTCGATCTCTAAGCCGGAAGGATGTTGTCGATGCGGCACTGAAAGTCGACCAGGCAGCGAAGCGCGAGGGCTGCTGGCCCGAGAAGGAAAAGCCACCAAAGGGAAAATGATGCAGCTGGAACAATTCGTGCGTAACCTGCCCAAGGCAGAGCTTCATTTGCATCTGGCCGGTGCGGTCAACGCCCGGACCTTCCTCAAGCTGGCGCGCAAGAACAATGTCGCGCTGCCTGACTTCGACGAGGTCGAGGACCTCTATCGCTATGACAATCTTGTCGATTTCCTCGACGTCTACGATCTCGTCGCGCGCTCCGTGGTCGACGCCGACGATTTCCACCTGATCGCCTATGAGGCGCTGGAACATGTCGCCAAGGCCGGCGGCCGCTACACCGAATTCTTCTTCAGCCCGCAGGTGCATCAGGATGCCGGCATCAGCTACCAGACCATGTTTTCCGGTATCCTCCAGGCCATGGACGACGCCGAGCGCGACTTTGGCCTGGTGTCGCGGCTCATTCCCGCGATCAATCGCGAGCTGAGCCTCGATCGCAGCTTCGAGTTCCTTGACCTGGTCCTGCCCTTCCGCTCCGACAAGGTCATCGGCATCGGCCTCGATTATGACGAGGAGCCGTTCCCGCCGGCGCCGTTCAAGCCGGTCTACGACAAGGCGAAGAAGGCGGGCATGCGGCTCACTGCCCATGCCGGCGAGGGCGGTCCGGCGGCCAATGTTCGCGACGCGCTCGACCTGCTCGGCGTCGAACGCATCGACCATGGCTACCGCGTCATGGAAGATCCCGATCTCGTCGCGCGCTGCATCGCCGAGGACATCGCCTTCACCGTCTGCCCGAGTTCGACGGAAATCCTCACCCATTGGCGTGACCTTGCCGCCGCCGACCACCCGATCCGCACCATGCTCGATGCCGGTCTCAAGCTGGTGGTCGACACCGACGATCCGCCCATGCTGCAGACCGACCTGGCCAAGGAATACAGGCTGCTCGCCGAAAAGATGTCTCTCGATCGGGCGACCCTTGCCGGGCTGGCGCTGAATTCGCTCGATGCGGCCTGGCTCGACGACAGCACCAAGCGCGATTGGCGCGCCGAGTGGACCAGGGATATCGACTTGTTGATGGCCGAACCGGAGGAGGCGCACGTCACCAATTGAGACCAGGCCGGCTCGAGGAGGAGGCGGCCCAAGAGCAACAAGAGCAGACAAAGACAGACGGGATAGAACCCGGACAATGACACCAGAGGGAAAGGTACGATCCTATGTTCAAACATCTCGCCAGAAGGCTGGCTGTCTTGGCGCTGCTTGCCATATCAGCCTTGACAGGCAGTCCTGAACGATCAATGGCAGCCGACCCCGACAAGCTCAACATCGCCGTCATCCTGTCGGCCGGCATCGAGAGCGCCTGGGACGGCACCTTGATCGAGGCGCTTGAACGCGCAAAAGCGGCCATGCCGCACGGGCTCGACATCACCTGGAAATATACCGATCCGCTGTGGGGCGACGATGCCGGCGATGCCATGCGGCTTTTTGCCGAAAGCGGCGAATATGACGTCATCTGGGCCCACAGCACCTATTCCGACCAGGTCAAGAAGCTGCGCGAGGAGTTTCCCGACATCCTCTTCGTCGTCGTCGGCTCGGGCAATGAAGGGCTCGGCGGCAACCAGTACTGGGTCTACAAGCGTGTCCACGAACCGGCCTATATGCTTGGATATGCCGCAGGGAAACTCACCAAGTCGAACAGGCTGGGTGCAGTCGGAACCTTCCCGGCGGATGACGTCAATGACGAGATCAACGCCTTCTTCGCTGGAGCCAAGGCGGCAAACCCAGCCGTCGAGCGCACCGTCGCCTTCATAGAATCCTGGTACGACCCGGCCAAGGCAGGCGAATACACCAAGGCGCAGATCGCCACAGGCGCCGACCTGATCTTCCAGCTCACCGGCAATTTCAAGCCGTGCGAGGAAGCCAAAATCCTGTGCTTCGGCAATTTCCAGGACCAGAAATCGTTCTCGCCGTCGACCGTACTGTCGAGTGCGGTGGCGCAGTGGGATCCCGATGTCAGCTGGATCGTCGACGAATGGTGGGCGCACAAGGCGGAGGGAAAGCCTTATCAGGGCAACACCGACAAGCACTGGTTCCCAATGAAGGATGGCGGCTCGGCCGTGGTGCCCAATGCCGAGCTGCAAGGCAACGTGCCTGCCGCCGTCCAGACGGAGCTCGACGCGCTCAAGGCCAAGATCATGGCCGGCAGCTTCGAGGTGCCGGTCGATGTCTCCGATCCGAAAGCTAAGTAGTTCATATTGAAAGCCCGGCCGCGACGGGCGTCCCGCCTGCCGCGGCCTTCGCTCACTCGAAATTGGGTGCCTCCCATGTCCACTGCCTTGCGTGTCGAAGGCCTGACCAAGCGGTTCGCCGGGGTCACCGCCAACGACGATGTCGACTTCGACCTGCGCCGCGGCGAGATCCATTGCCTGTTCGGCGAGAATGGTGCCGGCAAGTCGACGCTTTCGTCCTGCATCTTCGGCTTCTACCGGCCCGACAAGGGCGAGATCCTGCTGCGCGACCAGCCCGTGCAGATTGCCTCGCCGATGGACGCCATCCGTCACGGCATCGGCATGGTGCACCAGCATTTCGTGCTCGTTCCCGAATTCACCGTGCTCGAAAACATCATCGTCGGCACGCAGCGCTCGGGCTGGCGGCTGAATGCCGTCGAGGCGCGCCAGAAGCTGAGGGGCATCTGCGACGGCTACGGCATCGATCTCGACCTCGACGCCTATGTCTGGGAGCTGCCTGTCGGGCGCCAGCAATGGGTCGAGATCCTCAAGGCGCTTTACCTCGATGCGCAGATCCTGATCCTCGACGAACCCACGGCGGTGCTGACGCCGGGCGAGTCGAAGGTGCTGTTCGACATCGTCCGCAAGATGTGCGCCCGCGGCATGTCGATCATCCTGATCACCCACAAGCTGGTCGAGGTGATGCAGTCGGACCGGGTGACGGTGCTGCGCAAGGGCAGGGTGGTGGCGACGCTCGACACGCCCGCGACCACGCCCGACGAACTGGCCAGGCTGATGGTCGGCCGCGACGTCTCCTTCACGATCACCAAGCCCGAACTGGCTCCCGGCGAAACCATCCTCGCCGTTGAGGGCCTGTCGGCGCGCGGCTTCTGGGGCGATGCGGTGCTCAAGGACGTTTCGTTTTCGGTCGCACGGCACGAGATTCTCGGCATTGCCGGTGTCGCCGGCAATGGCCAGAAGGAACTGTTCGAGGTGCTCTGCGGTGTGCGCAGGCCCGCTGCCGGTTCGATCATCTTCAAGGGCGAAGAGGTTGCCGGCATGTCGCCGCGGGCGATGATGGACCGCGGCGTCGGGCACATTCCCGACGACCGGTTCCGCGAGGGACTGGTCCCAGAGTTCAGCGTCGCCGAAAATGTCGTCCTTGGTTGGCAGCGCAGCCCGAAATACTGCAACGGCCCGTTGATGGATCGCGAAGCGATCACCGGCCTGGCCCGCGAGATGATTGGCGAATACCAGATCGCCACGCGCGACGAACATGTTGCGGCCGGCAAGCTGTCGGGCGGCAACGCCCAGAAGATCATCATCGCCCGCGAGTTCCTGCATGCCTCGGGCCTGGTGCTCGCCAACCAGCCGACGCGCGGCCTCGATGTCGGCGTCATCGAATATGTGCAGACGCAACTCTTGAAGAAACGCGCCGAGGGCTTTGCCATCGTGCTCGCCTCCGAAGAGCTCAGCGATCTGTTCAGCCTCGCCGACCGCATCGCCGTGATGTTCAAGGGCGAGATCATGGGTATCGTCGACCCCAGGACGGTCACGGTCGCCGAAGTCGGCGTCATGATGGCCGGCCGCCGTGGGGAAATCGCGGCCAGCAAGGAAAGGGTTTCGGCATGATCGTCTTCGAACGCAGGATGGAGGCGAATGCGCTCTGGACGCTTTTGTCCTTCCTCATGGCCATTGTCGCCGGCCTGGCTGTATCGGCCGTCCTGATCGCCTCGACGGGCGCCAATGTGGCCGAGGTCTTCGGCGCCTTGCTGCAAGGCTCGGTCGGCTCGCCCAAGGCGCTGGCAACGACGCTGGTCAAGGCCGCGCCCCTGATCCTGACCGGACTGGCGACGGTTATCGCCTTCCGCGCCCAGATATGGAGCATCGGCCAGGAAGGGCAGGTCTTCGCCGGGGCCATGGGCGGCTATCTCGGCGCGCAATTGCTTGCCGGCCTGCCGCCGCTGCTGTTTTTCCCCGGCGTGCTTGCCTTCGGCATGGCGGCCGGCATGGGGCTCGGCTGGATCGCGGCGGTGCTGCGCAACCGCTTTGCCGTCAACGAGATCATCTCGACGGTCATGCTCAATTATCTCGTCGTCTACCTGTTGTCATGGCTGCTGCAGGGCGGCCCCTGGGGCGAGACGGGCGGCACCATTGCCTACCACCAGTCGCCGATGCTGCCGGATACGGCCTTCCTGCCGGCGCTTTTCGGCAGCAGCCGACTGCATGCCGGGGTGCTGCTACCTTTCCTCGCTGCCGCCATCTGCGCGCTGGTCATGTCGCGCACGCCTTTGGGCTATGAGATCCGCGGCCTGGGCTACAATCCCGAGGCCTTGCGCCACAAGGGCGTCGACATCGCACGCACGGTGAGCGTGATCATGATGGCGAGTGCAGCACTTGCCGCCCTTGCCGGCGCCATCGAGCTGTTTGGCGTCTCTCACCGTCTGCGCGCCGACAATCTGATTGGCCTTGGCTACGCCGGCATCATCGTCGGCATGATCGGTGGCCTGAGTCCGATCGGCACCGTCTTTGCCGGGTTGTTCTTCGGCGGCCTGGCGAGTGGTGCGGTCTATATGCGGGTGCTTGGTGACGTGCCGGCCTCGCTGGTGCCGGCCATGCAAGGCATCACCTTGTTCTTCTTCCTCTGCGCCGGCGTGCTGGCGCGTTATCGCATCGTCATGAAGGTTGCCGTCCAATGAGCCAGTTGTTCCAGGAAGCGATCATCATCAGCATCCTCGCCTCGACCATCCGCATCATGACGCCTTTGCTGTTTTCGGCGATGGGCGAACTGATCACCCAGCGTGCCGGCATCTGGAACATGGGCGTCGAGGGCACGATGCTGACAGGCGCCTTTGCCGCCTATCTGGTGGCCACGCTGACCGGTTCGTTATGGCTGGCGGTACTTGCGGCAATCGTTGCCGGCGCCTTGATGGGCATCGTCATCGCCTTCATGACCGCAACCCTGCGCGTCGACCATTTCATCGCCGGCCTCGGCCTCAACCTGCTTGCCGGTGGGCTCACGCTCTACTGGTTCCAGAGCTATATCCAGGGCCGGGCGCAGCCGATCTTTTCGGGCTTTCAGGACGTCGACATCCCGCTGCTGTCCGACATTCCCGTCATCGGCCCGGTGCTGTTTTCGCAGCGAGCTCTGACCTATGTCGCCTTGCTGGTCGTGCCGGTCGTCTGGTTCCTGCTCTATCGCAGCCGCTACGGCCTCGAATTGCGCTGCCTGGGCGAAAATCCCAAGGCCCTCGACGTCAAGGGCCTCAGCGTCTCTGTCCGGCAATATGCTGCGGTCATGCTGGGAAGTGCGATGACCGGGCTGGGCGGCGGCTTCCTCATGCTCGGCTTTTCCGACCGCTTCCTGGCCGATTTCACCGCCGGCCGTGGCTGGATCGTCATCGTAGCACTCATCGCCGGCAACTGGCGGCCGAAGGGCGTTCTGATCGCGGTGACGGCCTTTGCTTTCCTGGAGTCGCTCGCGACCCACCTGCAGGTGGTCGGCGCCCAGGTTCCGCACCAGTTGCTGCTTGCGCTGCCCTATCTCGCCTCGATCGGCCTCTTGATGGGCCTGCGCTTCCGCTCGGGCCAGCCGGCGAGGCTCGGCATTCCCTATGCCAGGGAGTAGTCGCCGGCGCATGGCTCACAGAGCCGCATCATTCGGCGCCTGTTGACGCCTCGATCGGGCTCTCTCCTCGGGATCGGCAGCGTCTGGCGAACGCACCCCGCTGTGCTGCCCGGCTTCTCCTGGCTCTGCCTGTCGGCGATGACCGAGCCCGCGCGCCGTGCTGGTCTGCGCGGGTGAGGGCGTCGAAAACCTTCACTCCCGCGCTGGCCAAACGCTAGCCCAAGTGATGTCGCCAAGGGCGACATCACTGAACGGAAGAACTGCCGTGCCTTACGCGAAAATCTCCGCAAGTTCCTTCACGTCGGTACCTTCCTTGACGTAGCGCAGCTCGACATAGCTGACGGCCACGGCGATCGAAATGATGCCCGAGAGAACGGCCGACAGCATGGCCGCCACCCCGGTGGCGACGACGGTTCCGAGCATGGGCACGATCGCCAGGGACAGAAGCCCCAGCACCAATTGCAGGACCCACAACGCCACGAACACGATGACCAGCAAGCCGAGAATGCGCCAACGATTTCCCGCGGTCAGCTCGGAACTGCGCTTCATGCTCGCGAGCACACCAAGTTGCTCTTGTACCAGCACGGGGACCGCGACAGACCACCGGACCAACAGGTAGATTCCCGGAATGAGCAGCAGCATGGAGGCGAAGCCGACGCCCAGATACACCAGGACCGACAGGCCGATGATCGGAACGATCATCGTGACTGCACGGCTGAGCGCGTCGGCGAAAGTCGCCTGTTGCCCGTTCAGGTCCTGGATTGTCGCCCGGACCAGCGCCGCCTGCAGGATCGACGCCAGCACCATGTACACGACGAAGAAAAAGACTCCGGTGAGAACGTAGGTTCCATTGAATTCAGGCGGTGCGACGGCAGCCCCTGATTCGGCGGAGGCAATTGCGGCCTCGACCCGCGACCCGATAAAATACTGATAGAGGAATGTTGGTACACCGGAAAAGATCGCGCCGAGCCCGATGCACAAACCAAGGTTTCTGCCAAGCACGTTGAACGTATCGCCGAACACCCTGCCGATGCGAAACGTCGCCGGCCGGTCGTAACTTACTGTGGTCATGTTGCCCTCTCTCCTTGCGCGGTGTGTCCCCCGCACAGCATTTTCAAGTACAGGTTGCCAATCTCCCAACGTTTCGTCCAGCGTCGCTTGCATTTTTCAGACGCTGTTGTCAGTGATTGTCACGGAACGGCGGGGTGTGAATGGAAGGCAGCGATGCAGCGCTGGACGAGGTCGCGAATGGGCTGGCGGAAGCGCACCGCCGGTTGCTGACCGACGATTCGATCCAGTTCGATCTGCCGGCCTACCAACAGCCGAAGCCTCCCGAGTGGCTGATGCCGCTGACCGATGCGCTGCGATGGCTGGCACCCTACACGATCTATATCTTCTGGACGTTCGTCATTGCGGGTGCGCTGTTCATACTTGTATCGGTGTTCCTCGAGCTCAAGGGCGTCGCCTGGCGTTTTCCCTGGCGGAAGAAGCCCGAAGCCGCCGAGCCGGAGGACAGCTGGCGGCCGGACGCTGCTGCGGCGCGCTCCTTGCTGTCGGAGGCAGACGCGCTCGCCGGGCGTGGCCAGTACGATGAGGCGGTGCACCTGTTGCTGCGCCGCAGTGTCGAGGACATTTCCGACCGCATGCCCTATTTTCTGCGCCCGTCGCTGACAGCGCGCGACATCGCAGGCGCCACGCTGCTGCCGGACATGGCCCGAGCCGCCTTCGCCGAGATTGCCCGCATCGTCGAAGCCGCGCTGTTCGCCAGACGGCCGGTCGGTGCAGAAGGCTGGCACAAGGCCCGCGAGGCCTATGCGCGCTTCGCCTTCAAGGAGGCCTGGGCATGACCAGGCAAGTTCAACTCGTTATGACCGAACAGCCGTTCAACCGGCGCACGGTGTTCTGGGGCGTCCTGGCCAGCCTGCTCGCTGCTGCCGGCTTCGTGCTTCTGTCGACCTATGCGCCTGACTTCCGCATCGGCCAGAACGGCGGGGCCTCGGCACTGTCGAAAAGCGGTACCGGTTTCGCCGGTCTGGTCGAGCTCATGACACTGCTCGGCGATGAACCGGAAACAGCGCGCAGCCTCGATGATCTCGATGCGGACGGGCTGGCCGTCGTCACCATCAACGCGCAAAGCGATCCCGACGCGCTGAAGGAAATCCTCGCTGCGCGAAGCGGGCTCGCGACGCTGTTTGTCCTGCCCAAATGGCGGACGGTTCCCTATCCGGCGCATGAAGGCTGGCAGATCCAGACAGGCAGGCTGTCACCCCACGAGGTCGACCAGTGGCTCGTCCACTTCGCGGAAGTGAAGATCGGCCGCGACAAGGTCAAGGACGAGCGTCTCAAGGTTCGCGACGGCGCCTTCGTCGCTCCGGTGCCGCCCGACCTGCAATGGGCCGCCTCCGAAAATGCAGCGATCTCGGCCGGCGGTGATCGCGCCGTGCTGATCGAAGCGAAGGACGAGCCGTTCTTTGTGCTCACCGATCCCGACATGCTCAACAATTCCGCGCTGAAGGACCCTGCGCGCGCAGCCGCGGCGATCGGCCTGATCGAGATGCTGAGGCCCAATGGCGACCCGGTGCTGTTCGATCTCACCTTGCACGGCGCCAACCGCAAGCACGACCTGATGAAGCTTTTGCTGGAGCCGCCATTCCTGGCGCTGACGTTGTCGATCCTCGCAGCCGCAGCCCTCGCTGTGGCGCATGGGCTCGGACGTTTCGGACCGGCAGAGGCAGACACGCGTGCCATTCCCTTCGGCAAGCGGGCGCTGGTCGAGACCACCGCGCGGCTGATGCGCCGCGCCGGCCGGCTCGACCGCCTGGGGCCGCGCTACGCCGGGCTCATCCGCCGGCGCGCCGCCACGCTGCTTGGCGCTCCGCATGGCCTGCGCGACGAGGCGCTGGACGACTGGATCGCCGGCCGCGACAGGGATGGCAGGGATGGTTATGCGTCGCTGTCGGATGCGGTACGCAAGTCCGGCAGCGAGGCCGAACTGATGTTGTCCGCGCGCCGGCTGCACAAATGGATCGCAAGGAGGTTCCGTGAACGTTGATGATGTGAAGGCGGCCGCCGGCCGCATCAGGGCCGAGGTCGGCAAGGCGATAACAGGGCAGGCCGACACGGTCGACCTGATGCTGACGGCGCTGTTTGCGGGCGGTCACATTCTGCTGGAAGGCCCGCCCGGAACCGCCAAGACCATGATCGCTCGCTGTTTCGCCCAGGCGCTCGGTGTCACCTATGGCCGCATCCAGTTCACCCCGGACTTGATGCCCGGCGACATCGTCGGCTCCAACATCTACAATTTCCAGACCGGCCAGTTCACACTGACGCACGGACCTATCTTCTGCGACCTGCTTCTCGCCGACGAGATCAACCGCACGCCGCCGAAAACCCAGGCCGCCCTGCTTGAAGCGATGCAGGAAAATGCCGTGACCTTCGACGGCACCACCCATTCGCTCGGCAGCAATTTCATGGTTGTCGCCACCCAGAACCCGATCGAGCACCAGGGCGTCTATCCACTGCCCGAGGCGCAGCTCGACCGTTTCCTGTTCAAACACAAGGTGTCCTATCCGAGTGCCGACGAAGAGCGCGCAATCATCGTTCATCACGGCGGCGCTGCCACGCGCAAGATCGAGGATTTCGCGATCGAGGCCCAGCTCGACGGCGACGCACTTCAGGCGGCGCTGGCGACGGTGAGCTCGGTGACGCTGGTCGACGAGGTGGTCGACTACATCGCCCGCCTGGTTCGCGCCACGCGTGCCAGCGCAGAGCTGGAAGTCGGTGCCAGCCCGCGCGCCGGCGTCATGCTGGCGCGGGCCGCCCGCGCCCGCGCAGCACTCGACGGCCGCAGCTACGTCATCCCTGACGACGTGAAGGCGCTGGCCCTGCCGACACTTCGCCATCGCGTCGTCCTGTCGCCGGCCGCACAGATCGACGGGCGCGAGGTCGAGCAGATCGTCACAGGCCTCGTCGACGGCACGGAGGCACCGCGTTGATCTACCCGACGGGCCGTTGCGTCTGGGCGGCCGTCATTGGCGTCGTCCCGGCCTTCCTGGTGGCACTGGCCCTGCCGTCGGTCTGGTATCTTGGCCTGCTGTGGGTCTGCATCCTGCTGGGGTTTCTGGCTGTCGACGCCTCGGCCGGTCCCGGCCGGGCGTCTCTGACCGCCAAGCTCCGGTCTGTTCCCCAGGTCGGCATCGGCGGCCAGTTCCCTGTCTTCGTCAGCGCTTACTTCGCCGGCAAGTGGCCGAGCCGCATCGAAGCACGGCTGGCTCATGACGAGCGCATCGTCCCGCTCGGCGAGGCGGGTGGTGCGCTGTATCCGACGCCCGAAGGCGGTGGGCTGGAACTGCGCTTTCGCGCCGTACGGCGCGGCATGGCGGGCCTCGACCTGTTGTGGCTGCGCTGGCCGGGACCGTTCGGGCTTACCTGGAAACAGGTGGTCCTGCCGATGGACAACAAGGTCGCGGTCCTGCCCAATGTCGCGGGCGTGCGTGACGACGCCATCACGCTTTTGCAGCGCGACGCGCTGGTCGACGGCAAGGAACAGCGGCGTTCCGGCCAGGGACGAGAATTTGAATCGTTGAAAGACTACCAGCCCGGCATGGGGCGGCGCATGATCGACTGGAAGCGCAGCGCCCGCCACGGCAGGCTGGTCGCACGTGAGTTCCGGATCGAGCAGAACAGCAACATCGTGCTCGCCATCGATTCCGGCCGGCTGATGTGTGAGCCGATCGACGGTGTCGCCAAGCTCGACCGCGCCGTCACCGCAGCACTTCTCACCGCCTTCGTCGCGCTGAAGGGCGGCGACATGGTCGGCCTGTTCAGCTTCGACGCCCGCCCGCGCGTCATCGGCAGTGCGGTGCGCGGCATGGCCGGTTTTGCAATGGTGCAGAAACGCGCCGCCGAGATCGACTATTCCAATGAGGAGACCAATTTTACCCTCGCGCTGACAACGCTGTCCGCCCAGCTCGACCGGCGCTCTCTGGTCGTCATTTTCACGGACTTCGTCGACCCGATCAGCGCCAAGCTGATGCTGCGAACCGTCGGCCGTATCGCTGAGCGGCATCTCGTGCTCTTCATGCTGATGAAAGACGAGGAACTGGAGACGCTGTCGGACACCGAACCAGCAAAGGGTGAGGACGTCGCGCGTTCGGTCATTGCCGGCGACCTGTTGCGCGAGCGTGATCTTGTCATTGCACGGTTGCGGCGGCTGGGCGCGCATGTGCTGGAGGCCGACCACCGCCGTCTCGGGCCCGAACTGGTGCAGCACTTTCTCGACCTCAAGCGGGAGAGCCTGCTGTGATCGCCCCGGACTCCTCGGAGGGGATCCGCCAGTCGCTCGCCGGGTTCCGCTCGGAGCGTGAGCACGACTGGAAGGCGTTCGAGGATCTGATCGCACGTGCCGAAAAGCGCTCGCCCAAAACTCTTACCGACGACGAATTGCTGTCCTTGCCGGTGCTTTACCGTTCCACCCTCTCGTCACTGTCGGTGGCCCGCGCCACCTCTCTCGACAGCGCGCTGATCGCCTATCTCGAGGCGCTTTGCCTCAGAGGGTACTTCTACCTCTACGGCGCGCGGCGGGGCCTGATCGAGCGCATCGCCGACTTCTTCGTCCATGATTGGCCCGACGCCATCCGTTCTCTCTGGCGCGAAACACTCGTATCCGTGGCGCTGATGCTGGTCGGCTTCGTCGCCGGCTTTCGGCTCGTGGCCGCCGACAAGACCTGGTACGACGCCATCATCCCTGGCGGCCTCGCCGCTGGAAGAGGCCCTGATGCAACAGCCGAGTGGCTGCGACAAGGGCTCTACGATGGCGGCGACGGTTATCTCTCCACTTTCGCCGCCTATCTCTTCACCCACAATGTCGAGGTGTCGATCCTCGCCTTCGCGCTGGGCTTCGCGCTCGCCGTGCCCACGGTCCTGCTCATCTTGATGAATGGCTGCATCCTCGGCGCGATGTTCTACGTCTTCTGGTCGAAAGGCCTGGGCTACGAATTCGGCGCCTGGCTATCGATACATGGCAGCACCGAACTCTTCGCCATATGCATCGCCGGCGCTGCCGGCATGCGCATCGGCACCCGCATCGTCTTTCCCGGCGCGTTGTCGCGCGTAAAGGCGGCCGCGACGGCCGGCCGTGTCGCGGCCAGCGCGATGGTCGGCGTCGCCATCATGCTGCTGGCTGCCGGCCTGCTCGAAGGTTTCGGCCGTCAGCTCATTACAGCTGATGGCCTGCGCTATCTCATCGGCGCCGTCTTCCTGGCTCTGTGGGGCGCCTATTTCTATCTGGTCCAGGCCGAAACCGGGCATGGGAAGTCCTGATGGCGCGGCGCGAAAGACGGCGGCATGTCGACAACAGGCGTTCACTGGTCACGCCGGAAGGCGTCGACCTCGGCGTCACGCTCGCCGACGCAGGCACACGCGCCGGCGCCTTCCTGCTCGACGCGGTCTTCATCATGTTGGCCGGTATCCTCATCACCATCATCGCAGTGTTCGGCCTGGGTGGGCTCGGCCTCGACAGAGCAGAGCCGATCGCCGTCGTCTGGATCGTGCTCGTCTTCTTCCTGCGCAACGCCTATTTCCTGGCCTTCGAGGCCGGTCGCGGCGCACGCACGCCCGGCAAGCGCATCATGGGCGTGCGGGTTGCCTCCCGCGACGGCTCGGGGTTGGCCATCGACCAGGTGATTGCGCGCAACCTGATGCGCGAGATCGAGGTTTTCCTGCCGTTATCGATGCTTTTGGCGCGCGCCGGCACCGGCGTTGCAGACACGATGACCACGGTGTTCGGTCTGGTCTGGGCACTGATCTTCGCGCTGTTCCCGCTGTTCAATCGCGACCGCATGCGCATCGGCGACCTACTCGCCGGCACCTGGGTGGTCGAGGCGCCGAAGCGGGCCCTGGCCGAGGATCTGGCCCAGAGGTCAGGTTCAAAAGAGGATGATTTCCAGTTCACGACAGCTCAACTGGACGCCTACGGCATCGCCGAGCTTCACAAGCTGGAGGAAGTCCTGCGCGGCGGCAACCAGGCGGCACAAAATACCGTTGCCAAGGCGATCATGGACAAGACCGGTTTTCAGCATCGCAATGTCAGGGCAAAGCCCTTCCTCACGGCTTATTACAGGCAATTGCGGGCACATCTCGAGCGCAAGCTGCTCCTGGGCAAGCGCCAGGTCGACAAACACGACACATGAAGCAATGCGCTGCCCAGGGTCGCGCAAAGCGGTTCAAACGGCTGGGCGCGACAGTCCTGGGCCCCGCCGAAAACGACCCAGCTGTCGGCTTGGACTTGCTCATCAGCGAGGCGGAGAGTTTTGCTCCGGCGATCTCAGAACGCGGTATTGCCGGGGTTTTCCAGCGCGTCGCTCGGCGGGCGATAGCCCTTGTTGGCGCGGATCTCGGTCGGCGTCATCGCGAAATTCTGCCTGATGTGGCGCGAGAAATGAAACGGGTTCTTGTAGCCGCATTGATAGGCGATCTCGGAAACCGACAGGCCGCTTTGCAGCAGCAGGCCCCGGCCGCGATTGGCCCGGATCTGCCAGAGATAGCGCATCGGCGTGACGCCAAGGTGCTTGCGGAACGATGAGATCAGCTGTTGCGGCGACAGGTTGGCGATGGCCGCAAGCGCGCTGACAGTGATGTCCTTGTCCATGTTTTCATCCATGTGCCGTTTCACCCTGAGGACGTGCCTGGGAACGAAGCGGTCGCGTTCGATGAGCCGCGCTTCATGGAAGAAGGCGGTGTAGAGCGCGTAACCAACGGCATTGCGCACGTCGTTGAGGCCGGTGCTCGAGGAAAAACCGAGATCGACCCCGATGCGCAGCAATGCGGCCAGCCTTTCGGTCAGTGCAACCACGGGCGAAACGCCGGCGAGCGGCGAGGGCCCGCTTGCCCAGATCTTGCCGGGCACGCCTTCGCACCATCCCACCCGGTGCAGGACGTCACGCTCCATCTCGATCAGAAACAGCCGGTCATTCCTGAAGAAGCCTGCCTGGCCGCCACTGAGCGTCGTCTTCTCGTCGTCGCAGGTGACCCTGATCAAGCCCTCATGGACGAAGATCAGGCTGACATACTGCTTCGACAACGGCCCGTAGACGCCGCCGCGGGAATAGGTCACCTCGCCAAAGGCGAAGCCGTGCTCGACGTCGACGATGGAGTCCATGGCACCACACCCTTTGTCTCATGCAGGTAAGCAGAATATGGCCGCTGCTGGATAAGTTCCATCCCGGCTTTCATCAGGGATATGCATTGCCGTTGGCGCGGTATTCTCTCCAGGCCCCGCTGGCTGCACAGTCAAGACACTCACGTCAGGAGGAGAAAGACAGTGCAGGACAAGGCTGAACTGGCAGGCAACGGCACACCGTTCCATGCCGCGACGAGTGCCGAGATGCGGACCACCTGGTGGTATCAGTGGGACAAATACATCGTCCCCGACGTCTATACGAGCATGCCGCGGGAGCTTCAGGCGATCCGCAACGCGGTAGCCATGATCGACATGTCGCCGCTGCCCAAGATGGAGCTCCGTGGCCCCGACGCGCATCGCCTCGTCGACCGGCTGATGACCCGCGACATGACGCGGCTCGCGGTCGACCACGTGATGTATGCGCCATGGTGCAACCGCGACGGGCTTCTGGTCGGCGACGGCCTGGTTTTCCGCCTCGCGGACGACTGGTTCATCGTCTCGGGTGAAACAAGCCACGCATGGTTTGCCAGTCAGGCCGGCGGCCTGCAGGTTATGATCCGCAACGCCTCCGACGACTACGGCATCCTCTCTTTGCAGGGGCCGCGCGCCTTCGACCTGATGCAGGCGGCGACCGGCCGCGACTGGTCCGGTCTCAGATTTTCGCAGATCGGACGCGCTGTCATTGCCGGCCATGACATTCTTGTTGCCCGGCAAGGCTTCACCGGCGAACTCGGCTTCGAGCTCTGGGTGCCGAGGGCAGCGGGGGCTGCGGTGTGGCGGGAGCTGCAGGCTGTCGGCCAGCCATTTGGCGTCTTGCCGGCCGGCGAATATGCTGTCGACGTCGCCCGCATCGAGGCCGGCCTGATCCTGGTCTCGGCCGATTATAACGGCGCAGGTCCCGATCCCCGCACCGCGCGCGTCGACGTCACAGACGAATTGAACATCACGCCGATCGAGGCCGGCCTCGGGCGGCTGATCGATTTCGGCAGCGATTTTGTCGGCAAGCAGGCGCTGGAGGCGGCGGCCGCATCGGACGGGGCGGGGCGGCGTTTTGTCGGCCTGCAATATGATGCCAGCGAGATCGTGACCACGGCGGCCGAAAAGAGCGCCTGTGGCACCGCTCTGTCCCGGGCCTACTGGGGCTCCATGCCAGTTTTCCACGCCGGCGAGCCGGTGGGGCGCGCCTCGAGCCTGGCCTTCAGCCCGACGCTGAAGCGGGCCATCAGCTTCGGTTTCCTGCCCGCCGGGCTGTCTTCGCCGGGCACAAGGATCGACGTCGAACTGAAGGACGACGACGGCGCCGGCATCGGGCTGGTCTCGGCCATCGTCGTGTCCTTGCCATTCATCGAAATTCGTCGGTCGAAGAGCTGACAACGGCACACCGAGATCCCGGGAGGAGAGGCACGTGAACATAGCGCACAGGCCCGTGTCGTTTGATCCGGACGACCGGCCTCTTGCCGGCCGGCCTCTCTCCTCCGGCGCATCCACGGCATCGGATGCGGTCGTGTCGAGCTTCCACATCCTGCTGCTGCCGGGTTTCTCCCAACTCTGCCTGGCATCGATGATCGAGCCGCTCAGGCTCGCCAATTCACTGTCGGGCAAGCGCCTGTTCTGCTGGCAGCTGGCGAGCCTCGACGGCCATCCGGTCGCCAGCGCCAGCGACATGTCGTTGGCGGTATCGGGCAACGTCTATGCGCAGGAGGGGACGATCACCGCATGCGGGCGCAGCGCCGTGCTGGTCTGCGCCGGCGAGGGCGTCGAGCATCACGGCACCAGCGATCTGCGCAATTTCCTGCGCCGCATCCACCGCGCCGCCGTGCCGATCTATGCCTTGGGCACCGCGACCTGGCTGCTCGCCGCTGCCAAGCTGCTCGACGGCGCTCGCTGCACCATCCATTGGGGCAAGATGGCGGCGTTGTACGAGACCTTCCATGGCCTTGCCATCGACGATGCGCTGTTCGTCCGCGATGGCGCAATCGTCACCTGTGCCGGCGAGTTCGCTGCCTTCGACCTTGCCATGGAGCTGGTGGGACAGCACTGCGACGTCGAGCTGGTGCGCGACATCTGCCAGCGTCTTGCAGCAGATCGCTGGCGCGACGGGGCAAGTGCCCAGTCGATGCTGCCCGGATTGCGCTTCGGCAGCGCCGGCAAGAAGCTGTCGCGCATCCTGCAGCTGATGCAGACAAACATCGAGGATCCACTGTCACTTCAGGACATCGCCCGAGAGGTTTCGTTGTCGCGACGCCAGATCGAACGTCTGTTCTTGCGGCATTTGTCGACCACGCCACGCCAGCATTATCTCACGCTCAAGCTCCGCCGCGCCCGGCAGCTCATCGAAATGACCGAAATGTCGGTAACCGCCATCGCCATCGCCTGCGGCTTCACCTCCGCCTCCCATTTCTCCAAAAGCTTCAAGGACCATTTTGGCGTCCTGCCGAGCGTGCTGCGCGCACGGTGAGGTTTGTGGGGCAGGGCGAGGGCGGCGCGCTGGGCGTGGGGCAGGGCAGCCAGGCCTTTGATCTTGCTAGGAAATTCGTCTTGCCAAGGCGCCACAATTTGTGTATCACTTGAGTGCCCAGATTTGCGGGCGACGCCAAAGACGTGGTTGGAGAGGCAAAGTTTGCCTGAGGCTAAAGCGCGCCGGCACGTCAGGACTGCGCCGGCGCGGTGTCGGCGCGAATTGCCCTGGAATTTCACGCTTTGGACAATGAAGCGAAGTTGTCGCGGACATAGGCAGCGGTTCGTAGTGCCAGCGCTGAGATAGTCGGGGTCGGGTTCACGGTTCCGCCCGTTGTCAGGACACTTCCGTCAACTATGAAAAGATTGGGCACCTCCCAACTTTGGGCCCAGCCGTTCACCACAGAGTTTTCCGGGTCCTTGCCCATCCGGCAAGTGCCCAGCATGTGCCACGCAGGTGTTCGGTATACACCATCCTCGTCACGGTAGTCCTGGAGGCGGTATTCGACGGCGCCACATGCCTGTGCAAGGTCTTTCAGCCGGTCAAGCATGTAGTTCATCATACGCTTGTCGTTTTCACCTGGAGCATACCGCACCTTTGCCCCAGGCATTCCGTCTGAATCTGTTCGGACGGTGTCAAGCGTCACGCGGTTCTCTGGATTGGGAAGATCATCGCCAATGGCAAACACGCCGATCGAGTGGCCGAAATGGTTTTCGAACCATTGATGATGGCCGGCGCCCCAAGGCGCGCGGGCCGAGGAGAACCATCCGGCCGCCAACTCGCCCGCGGATGGGGTGGAGCTTACACAGTTGAGATTGAAGCCATTCACGAAACCGCGCGATATGTCGGTTTCCGCAAACTCGCGAGAGATAAGAGAGGCGGCAAAGCCGATATGGCCGTCGACGGGGCCGTTGACCCACATTTCGGAGGCGACAAGCGTGTGGTGCAGCAGGTTGCGGCCGACCTGGTCGTTGCCATTGGCCAGGTTGTCGGAGGCCAATAGAAGTCGAGGCGTCCCTATGCCGTTCGCTGCGAGGATGACAATTCGTGCCTTCTGAAACAAGACCTGTCCAGTCTTGCGATCGACATACTGCACGCCGGTGGCGCGGCCATCGGGACCTTTCTCGACCTTGAGAACGCGGGCGTGGGTTCGCAATTCGCACCCGGCGCGGATCGCCTTGGGCCATATCGATGTCGCAAACTCATTCATCGAACCGCGAGGACAGCCGTTGCATACGCCGCAGTTGTTGCAGCCGGGGCGGCCGTCATAGTCTTCGGAGATGACCGAGGCCTCCACCGGCCACCAGTGCCAGTCGAGTTCGTCAAAGCCTGCCGAGAGCCGCCGCGCCACCTCAGACACAGGCAATGGCCGTGTCGGGCAGCTCTCGCGTGGCGGCATTGCCCTGTCGCCTGCCAGTCCCGAGACGCCTATGATCTTGTCGGCAAGTTCATAATAAGGCGAGATGTCGTCATAGGAGATAGGCCAGTCGGGCTGCAATCCGTGCTCGGTGCCCTTGCGAAAGTCCGACGGACGATACCGGGGCCATAGGCCGCCATAAACATTGGTGGACCCTCCCACGGCATTCCACATCAGGATCTGTGACGAGTCGGAATCGACAGGAAAATCATCAGGATGTTCGCGCCTGTTGACGTCAGGGTTCCAGCCGGTGCGTCTTTGCCAGGACCAATCCGCGAGGTGATGTGGCCGGTCGGCATCATTCACCCACGAGCCTTGTTCGAGGCACACCACATCCAGTCCAGCCTGCGCGAGCACCAGCGCTGCCAGAGACCCGGTCGCCCCGGCGCCGACAATCAGGATGTCACAAATACGCTGCCCGCTCATCGTTCCAGCCCCCACTTTGTGGTCTTCACTGTGTCGAGGTCGAGCGACGAAAGGTCGAGCGGCATAACCTCTTCGGTCCGCAAGTAGGACCCACGACCGTGGCGCGGCGTATCGCGTTCGAGGTCAAAGACAGGCATGGCATAACCGCCTTCATGGGAAGATGCGGAGTAGGGGCGTCCACTGGCCCCGATCGCCTCGATAACGGCTGGCATCTCGTAATAGGCGAGCACAGTCGCAGTGCAGATTTGTTCGAACAGAGCCGGTTGCGTCTCGGAAAATCTTTGCACAATCGCCGTACGGTCGGTCGAGGCTGTGCCGGGAAAACCGTCCGGGCTGCGATCGAGCGACGTGGAAAGCTGCTCAAGGATGGGCGATGGCCGCCCGCCAAACAAGCGCAGCACGACCACATCGTGCACCCCTACCTCTGAGGCTGACGGCCATCGCGTGTCGCCCGGAATAAGTTCATCAACCAAGTGCTTGAGCATGTTTTCCTCGACATAGGGGTGAAGTAGCTACGGTCGTTTCAAGATGGACGATGCGTTGCCGTCCCCAGGTGCATGCGGCTGTTGTTCCTTCAGCGCCGCGATCAGCAGGCGAAAGCGCTCACATGATTAGTTGGGCTGCCTTTTCGGCGATCATGACGGCGGCGGCATGGGTGTTGCCTGAGACGATTGTCGGCATGATCGAGCAATCGGCGATGCGCAGCCCGTTGATGCCGCGAACGCGCAATTGTGGATCGACCACAGCCATGTCGTCATTGCCCATGCGCGCCGTACCAACCGGGTGGAATATGGTCGTGGCGATGTCGCCTGCGGCGCGCGCGAGGTCCTCGGGCGCCTGGATATGGACCCCAGGCTTGAACTCCTCGGGACGGAACGAGCTCATGCGCTGTGTTTCCATCAGCCGCCGCGCGATGGTTATCGACGAGGCTGCGACCTCGCGGTCGCTGTCGGTGGAAAGGTAGTTGGGCGCGATTTCCGGATGATCATCTGCCCTGGCCGAGACGATGCGCACATGACCACGCGATTCCGGCCTGAGATTGCAAACCGAAACGGTGATTGCCGGAAAGTCATGCAGTGGCTGGCCGAAGGTGTCGAGTGACAGCGGCTGGACGTGGAATTCGATGTTCGGTGTCTCAAAACGCGCGTTGGACTTCATGAAGATGCCGAGTTGGCTCGGGGCCATGGACATCGGCCCGGAGCGCTTGAGTGCGTATTCGAGCGCGATCATCGCTTTTCCGGCCAGACTTGCCTGGCGCTCGTTGAGCGTGTCCGCGCCCGAAATCTTGAACGCCGTCCTGATCTGCAGGTGGTCCTGCAGGTTCTCGCCGATGCCGGGCAAGTTGTGCACCACCTCTATGCCGTGACGCTGGAGAAGTGGGGCTGGCCCGACGCCCGACAGTTGCAGCAGCTGTGGCGTGCCGATCGCACCGGCGCAAAGTATCAGTTCGCCCTGCACCTTGACGTGGACAGGCTTGCCGCCGACGCGCAGGTCGATCCCTGACACCCTGCGGCCGGAGAAGACGATGCGCTCGGCCTGCGCATGGGTAAGTATCGTGAGGTTCTTACGATGCCGCACCGGCCTGATGAAGGCGCGCACGGCATTGAAACGGAAGCCGGATTTCTGGTTCACCTCGAAGTAGGACGAGCCGAAATTGTCGCCGGTATTGAAATCGTCGACCTGGGGCACGCCGAGTTCTTCCGCCGCTTCGCGCACCGCGTCGAGGATCGGCCAGCTCAGGCGCTGGCGTTCCACCCTGAGTTCGCCGTTCTGCCCGTGAAACGGGCCGGCAAGGCCGTGGTGGTCTTCCGATTTCTGAAACAGCGGCAGCACGTCGTCCCAGCCCCAGCCGGGATTGCCGAGCTGTCGCCAGTGGTCGTAGTCGGCGGCCTGGCCACGCATGTAGATCATCCCGTTGATCGACGAGCAGCCGCCCATCACCTTGCCGCGCGGATAGGCCAGCGAGCGGCCGTTCAGCCCTGGTTCCGACACCGTCCGATAGCCCCAGTCGGTGCGCGGGTTGCCCATGCAATAGAGGTAGCCAACCGGGATGTGGATCCAGTGATAATTGTCCGAACCGCCGGCCTCGAGCAGCAGCACACGCTTGCCCGGATCGGCGCTCAGCCGGTTTGCAAGAGTGCAACCGGCCGAGCCAGCCCCGACGATGACATAGTCGTAGCTGCCGATGTCAGTACGCATGGTCATCCGGCGGACGCTTTCAGACGACATGTTCCGCGGCAACGCCCCGGAGATCCATCTCGTATTCGAGATCCACGACGGGCGGGTTGTTGTAGTGCCAGGTCAGGCCGGCGCGGGCAGCGCCACGCTTGACGATTTCGTCGGCCAGGAAGGGGTACAGATTGTGCACGGTGTAGACCTGGACTGCGGTGGCGTTTTCCCAGCCGAAGCCCAGCGTGCTGGCGCGACGCTCCATCTCCTCCAGCACGAATTGCGCCTTGGTGCGCAAGCCTTCGGGGGACAGATCGCCACGGCTGACGATATGGTCGCGATAGGCGGCATGGCCCTCGGGAACTTCGGCGGAACCTGAAATGACGAAGGACGGGGTGGCGTCGGTGGTCGGCACCGTGAACGAGAATGCATAGATCGACGGCACCTGTGGCGGCGCGATCTGCGGACAGACATTGCTGCGCGCAACGGGATTGTTACCTGTCTCAAGCAGGCCCCACGCCTTCAGCGTCTGCGTGTAGCGGCTGTTGAAGGCGACAAATCCCTCTTCGGAAAAGGGCGCCGGCGAGCGCAGCTCGCATGCGGCGAATGCTGCAAGCGGCCGGCCCGCAGCAGTGATGATCTTTTCGATCTGCGCAAATCCCTCCGCCAGCGGCAGGGGGTGGGCAAAGCGCACCCGCTCGAGGCGAAACCCCGGCAGTGCGGACACGCCGCCCGAATATTGCGAGACGCCCTTGATGAACCGGTAGCCGCCAGACGCAAACTCAATCACTTCGCCCATAAGGTCTCTCCTGGAAATGAACTGCCAGGATGGCCTTGTCGCCACCTGGACTGGGATAAACGAACGTGCCCCTCGCCAAGCGCCACCCGAGCCGCCATGGCAGCGGTGCTGACGCGTATTGCCGCTAGGCGCTTGGCATGATTTCTCGCGCAATCTGGTTGCGCAGCAGGCCGACACTTTCGATGTCGACCTCGACCAGATCGCCGGCCTTCATGAAGAGCGGCGGAACGCGCGCGAAGCCGACACCGCCTGGCGTGCCGGTCACGATCACATCGCCGGCGGCGAGTGGGGTAATGCGTGAGATATAGGCAATCAGCTGAGCGACGGAGTGGATCATCTGACTGGTGCGCGCCGCCTGGACGGTTTCGCCGTTCAAGCGGCAGCTGATCGCAAGGTCCTGCGGATCCGGGATCTCGTCCGATGTGACCAGGAACGGCCCGAATGCGCCCGTTGCCGGGAAGTTCTTGCCCGGCAAGAACTGTGACGTGTGGACCTGCCAATCACGAACCGAACCATCGTTGTAGCAGGAGTAGCCGGCGACATGATCCAGCGCGGTGTCCGCCTGGATGTTGCGGCCGCTTTTGCCGATGACGACGGCGAGCTCCGCCTCGAAGTCGAACTGGGTGGAAACCGACGGCATCAGCATCGGCTCGCCATGGGCGCATTGGGAGTCGGCGAAGCGGGCAAACAACGTCGGATGCTGCGTCGGCGCATGGCGCGTTTCGACCATGTGGTCATGATAGTTCAGCCCGACACAGATGATCTTTCCCGGGTTGGGGATCGGTGCTTGCAGTTCAATGCCGGCGAGCGGTAGCTCGGAGCTGCGGCGGACAGCCTGTCTGCAGATGTCGAGGAAGTCATCTGCGGCGAGAAGACTTGCAAGCGTTGGAAAGCGGTCGCCAAGGACGCTGCCGATATCGATGACGCGGTCGTCGACCACGACGCCATATCCGGCCTGGCCATTGTGGAGATAGCTACAAAGTCGCATCGTTCCTCACTGCGATTGGCTGTGCTTGGGCCCGGGACTCGGGTTCCCGTTCACGGCGGACGCAATGTCGGCCGTGTTGGATTGTCGGTATTGCGAACCGGATGGACGGCGTCCGCCCGGCCTGTTTTCAGCTGATGTCGAACGTGATCGTCTTGACGTCGGTGACTTCGCGCAGCGTGTGCTTGCCGCCGAGCCGGCCGAGGCCACTGGCCTTGCCCGAGGCGCCGCCGAACGGCAGGTGCAGCTCCCAGTAACAGCTCGCGCTGTTGATATTGACGAGGCCCGAACGCAGCTTCTCGCCGAAAGAAAAGGCGCGGCTGAGATCGCGAGTGAACACACTGGCGGCAAGCCCGTGCGATGACGCATTGGCCGTGTCGAGCAGGTCGGCGTCGTCAGCGCAGACCACAAGAGGCGCTACGGGCCCAAAGGTCTCGGATGTGTTGAGCAGCGCATTTCGGTCGACGCGTCCCATGACCGTTGGCTGGTACAACAGGCCCGCTCCCTTTTTTCCGCCGGTGAGCAGGTCTGCGCCGCGGGACAATCCCTCCGCCACATGTTGTTCGATCTTGGTCAGCACCTGGGCATTGTTCAGCGGCCCCATGGTCGTGTCGGCGAGCAGGGGATCACCGAGGCGGATCGTCTCCGCGATGCCTGCGATGCGGGCGGCAAGCGCGTCGTGGTTCTTTTCGGTGACGAGGATTCGCCCGGTGGCGGCGCAGACCTGGCCGGCATTGAAGAAGCAGCCGAAGGCCGCTGCCTGTGCCGCGCGATCGAGGTCTGCGTCATCGAGCACGACGACGGGTCCGTTGCCGCCGAGTTCCAGCAGCATCGGCTTGCCGGCGCCACGCTTGGCGATGGCGTTTCCAGTCTGCGGGCTGCCGGTAAAGCCGATCCCATGCGTGCCGGGGTTCGAGACGATTTCGTCGCCGACAACCGCGCCTGGGCCCATGACAAGGTTTACCGCGCCATCCGGAAGGCCAGCTTCGGCGATGCATTCCATCAGCTTGACGGCACAAAGCGACGTCGTCGGGGCAGGCACCCACACCACCGCATTGCCCGACGCAAGGCAGGGCGCGAGGTACTCGACCGGAATGTTGATCGGGAAATTCCAGGGCGTCACGATCGCGTAGACGCCACGTGCCTGGCGGAAGCTGATGGCCCGCTTGCCGGGTGTCTCGACCGGGATGAATTCGCCTTCGAGCCATTTGATCAGCTCGCCAGCCTCCCTGAAGCCGGTGGCGGCGGCGTCGATCTCGCCATAGGCCTCCGAGACCAGCGGCTTGCCCTGTTCGCGTGCAAGCGTCAGCGCCAGTTCATCGCGGCGCTTGTCAATCACATCGGCGACACGGTTGCAGAGGCGCGACCGATCCCACGCCGACATGTCCGATAGCGCTTTGTAGCCGGCTTCCGCCGCCTTGATCGCATCTTGGGCATCGCTGCGGTCACCCTCGGCAAGGGTTGCCAGGAGTTTGCCGTCGAAAGGGGACCGGGCTTCGAATGTCTTGCCGCTATGAGAGGGCATCCACTTGCCCGCTATGAAATGCTGCGCCTGAACCACGCTGTGTTCCATCGTCATTGTTCCGCTCGGGCTCTTACTGGGGTTGCATTGGGTGGCTGGCGCCCGCCGGGTCGATCTGGCGACCCTTCACGATGAGGCGGTCGCACACCAATCTTCTGGAAACGTCGAGACCTTCGCCGGCCGCGTCCCTGAAGGTCCAGGGTTCGTCCCGCCATTTCAGAACGGCGACATTGGCTTCGTCGCCGACGGCGATACGGCCGAGATCTGGACGGCGGATCACTTTCGCAGGATTGGCGCTGCCGGCAGCCAGAGCCGTCGTCTGGTCAACGCCAAGCGCAATCATCTTGTTGATCGTCGTCAGGAGGTCGTAGGCGGGGCCGTTGACCGAAAGCGAATGGATGTCCGAGCTGATCAGGTCGGGCACGAAGCCTTCGCCCAGCATCTCGCGGCAGACACGAAAAGAAAAGCCGCCCATGCCGTGACCGATATCGAAATGCACGCCGTTCTCGCGTGCCCGCCATACCGACTCGCGGACATGGCCGTTTTCGGTCGCGGCATTCGGATCCGGCCGGCAGCAATGCGTGATGATGTCACCGGGACGCAGTCGCTGCAGGACCTGCTCGATGGAGGGAGGGTCAAGGTCGACGTGGCACATGACGGGCAGCTTCAGGCGCTCGGCCACCTCAAGCGCGACCTCAAGGGCGGCGCCACCGTTTTCACCGGACGCTTTCCGGCCGGCCCGCACCTTGATGCCGACGATTTGCTCCGGGTAGGTCTGCGCGGCTTCGATACAGCTTTCGGCATCGACGAGGCGCATGTCGCAGCATTCACCGACCATCACGCGCTTGGAGAAGCCGAAAATCCCCGGAAACGAGACGTTGAGGAAGGCAAAGGCATGGAAAGGCAGGGGCTCGAAGATGAAGGTTTTCAGGCCTTCGAAGTTTCCTGCTCCAGCCGAACCGGCGTCAACAAAGGTTCCGGTGGCGGATCGATGCGCAACCAGTTCGGGCCGCACGCCCAGGGAAGTGGCGCCCCAATAGATATGCGTATGGATGTCGGTCAGCGCCGGCAAAACGATCATGTCTCGCGCATCGACGACATCATCGCCCTGGCGCGACAATCCTGTGCCGATGGCGGTTATGCGGCCGTCGGCGATGGCAACATCGGCAATTGCAGCTGGCGCGTCGCCGAAGGCCAGGACATGGCCGCCTTGAAGAATTGTCCGTTGTGCCATTGGCGAGCTCGTCTCCGGTAATGGCCCGCGAAGCACCTGATGTTGGCTCGGGCCGTGCAAGATGGACTGGTAGTCTGCACACCAAAAAATCACATACTGACTGGTCAGTCAATATTGACAATGACACAATTTTTAGTCCAGATGGCTGCGTCATTCGACATCTGCAGCACCATTTGGGAGGTACTTATGGGCAAGAAGTTTTTGGCCGCATTGATTGTCAGTACGGCTACTGCGGCAGCATTGCTGCACTCCGGCAGCGCTTGGGCCAAGGATACGGTTCGGGTCCGGGTTGCGGAATACAGCACAAAGACCGGCCCGTTTTTCCAGGGGCTGGCAGAAAAGTTCAATGCTGCGAACCCTGACATCGAGGTTCAGGTCGAGCACCTGCCATGGCCGGAAATGCAGCAGCAGCTGGTGAGCGACATTTCAGCTGGAACCGCGCCTGATATCTCGCATATGGCGACGCGCTGGATGGCGGGATTCGCCAAGGATGGCGCGCTTGCCCCGATCGAAGGGCTGATGTCGCCCGGCTTCGCCGACAGCTTCGTGCCCACTTATCTCGATCTTCAGAAGCAGGGCGACCATACGTGGGGACTGCCGATCGCGGCATCGGCACGCGGCCTGTTCTACAACAAGAAGCTGTTCGAACAGGCGGGAATCGTCAATCCGCCGGCGACCTGGGATGAGGCGTTCGAGGCAGCCAAGAAGATCGACGCCCTGGGCGACGGCGTCTACGGCATCGGCGTCCAGGGCCGGGATCTGGATACCGAAGGCTATTGGTTCTACAGCCTCTGGACCCACGGCGGCAGCATTTTGGGGGCGGACGGCAAGAGCGGGTTCGCCTCGCCTGAAGCTGTGACGGCGACCAACAACTATCTGCGCATGATCAAGGCTGATGTCACCCAGCCGGGCGTTACCGGCTCCAGCCGCGAAGATCTGCAGAACCTCTTCGCTGCTGGAAAGATGGGCATGGTGCTGTCTGGCCCCTGGTTCAATGCGCAGCTCGCCGAGCAGGGCAAGGGTGTCGAATACGGTATCAGCCGGATCCCGGTCGCCACGACCGAGGCGACCTATGGCGTCACCGACACCATCGCCGTGCTTGAATCCTCGAAGGTGAAGCCGCAGGCGATGAAGTTCCTCGAATTTATCTTCAACAAGGAAAACAGGCTTGAGTTCGGTAAGCTCGAAGGTTTCGTGCCGGTGCTGAAGGCGGAATCGACCGAGCCGTTCTTCACCGAGAACCCGAAGATGTCGGTGTTCCTGGAAATGGGGCCGACGGCAAAGTTCGCACCGCTGTTCCCGCGCTGGGAAGAGATGGCGGATGGCCTCAAGACCGAACTGTCGCGAATCTACTCCGGCGAAGTTTCGGCGGAGGAGGGCCTCAAGCAGGCAGCCGCGAAGATGGACGCGATTCTTGCCGAAGAAGAATAAGTCCTGAAATCGTCGCCTCCGCGCGATCCCGTTCCAATCTGGTGGCGTGAAGACCACGCCACCACTCTTCCTCAAAGGTAAAGCGTGTATGCCGGGAATTGAAAATGCCGCTCCCAGGCTGGCCGTAGGCACGGGCCGGTTGAGCAAGGCGGGGCTACCGGGGCCGGCCTTTGCGCTGTTCCTGATTGCGCCTTGTCTGCTGCTTTCGGTCGCCGTGATCGGCTATCCGATATTCGACGTGATCCGCATGTCGCTGTTTGACGTGAGCCGTACCGGTGTTGTCCGCGATTTTTCTGGCCTCGCCAATTTTGCCAAGGCGTTCGCCGACCCGGTTTTTCTGCAGGCCGCACGCCAGACAGTGATCTGGACGGTTTGCGTGGTCGGCGGAACACTGGTGGTTTCAGTGCCGATTGCCTTGATCCTCAATGAGGATTTCTACGGCCGGACAATCGCCCGGACGATCGTGCTTTTGCCATGGGCGATCTCGCTTGCGATGACGGCGGTGGTCTGGCGCTATGTGGTGAACGGTGATTTCGGCACGCTCAACATGACGCTGGCAGCACTTGGTCTGCCATTCGAGAATTATCCATGGCTGGCCGATGCCAGGATGGCGTTCCTCATCGAGATACTGGTCGGTATCCTGGTGTCTGTACCATTCACCGTGACGATCCTTCTCGGGGGACTGACGTCCATCCCGGAGTCCCTGTACGAGGCGTCCGCCATAGATGGAGCAGCACCCGCCAGGAGCTTCTATTACATCACGCTGCCGTTGCTGTGGCCGTTCATGCAGATCGCGCTGGTGCTCAACGTCATCTATGTTTTCAACTCTTTCCCGATCATCTGGATCATGACCAATGGCGGCCCCGCCAACCGGACCGACATTCTGATCACCTACGTCTACAAACAGGCTTTTGCGTTCGGCAAGCTGGGCAACGCAGCAGCTGGCTCGATGGTCATGTTTGCAATCCTTTTGGTCTTTGCCCTCGTCTATCTGTTTCTGACAAAGTCGCAGGGAGCGCGCAACGATGACTAAGGCGAAGAAAAGCCTCCTGTGCTGGGCGCTTCTGTCGCCCTTCCTCCTTGTCGTTCTGTTTCCCTACGCAACGATGCTGTCGACGTCGTTGAAGCAGAAGGACGAGATATTCACCTTCAATCGGACCTGGCTGCCGCGTGAGCTCTATCTCGGCAATTTTGCCGAACTCCTCTTCGAGAAGGGATTTGGACGGGCGCTGGCAAATTCGCTGGCGATCAGCATCGGGGCGACAGTTTTGTCGCTCGCCGTGGCCATACCTGCCGCCTACGCGCTCACCCGGATGAGGGTGCCTGCCAAAGGCGCCCTAACCAACTACCTGCTCATCACCCAGATGATCTCACCGATCGTCTTGATTGTTGGCCTGTTTCGAATGTTTGCCTATTTCGGCCTGGTCAACGGCCTGCTGTCGGTCATCATCGCGCACAGTGCCTTCTTCATGGCCTTTGCCGTGTGGATGCTGCAAAGCTATTTCGCGACAATTCCAAAGGATCTCGAAGAGGCGGCCTGGATTGACGGCGCCGGCCGCTTCAGTGCCTTCGTTCGCGTCTTCTTGCCGTTATGCCTTCCCGGGATCGTCGTCACGGCCATCTTCACCTTCGTCAATTCCTGGAACGAATACGCGATGTCGCTGACGCTGTTGCGCCATGTCAGCCAGCAGACTGCACCCGTTCAGATCGCCTTCCTGACAGGCACACTCTACCAAATTGAATGGCATCTCATCATGGCCGCGACGCTGCTTGCGTCGGTGCCAGTCGCAATCGTCTTTGCATCCATCCAGCGCTATCTCATCGGGGGAATGGCGCTTGGTGGGGTCAAGTAGGAGGAGCTGAGTGGCTTCGATCAATCTCACCAATATTCGCAAGCAATATGGCGCGGTCACCATCATCGACGATGTCAGTATCGCCATCGAGGATCGCGAATTCGTCGTCCTAGTTGGTCCGTCCGGCTGCGGCAAGTCCACGCTTTTGCGCATGATCGCCGGCCTGGAAACGATTTCGGGAGGCACAATCGCCATTGACGGCGAGGTCGTTAACGACGTCGGTCCGCAGAAACGCGATCTCGCGATGGTGTTTCAGACCTATGCGCTCTATCCGCATATGACGACAGCCCAGAACATCGGCTTTCCGCTGAAGCTGCGCGGTTCTTCCAAAGATGACATCGGTCGTGCTGTCGCCGACGTTGCCAACACGCTGCATCTCGATGCGCTTCTCGACCGGCAGCCGCGCGCCCTGTCGGGCGGGCAGCGCCAACGCGTGGCGATGGGCAGGGCGATGGTGCGAGAGCCCAGGGCTTTCCTGTTCGACGAACCGTTGAGCAATCTCGACGCGAAACTCAGGCACCACATGCGCATCGAGCTCCGCCAATTGCACAAGTCCTTGGGCGCCACCTCGATCTATGTCACGCACGACCAGATCGAGGCGATGACCATGGCCGACCGGATTGTCGTGATGAACCGTGGCAAGGTCGAGCAGGTCGGCACGCCGCTGGAACTCTTCGACAAGCCAGCCAACGTCTTCGTCGCCGGATTCCTTGGGTCTCCGACGATCAACTTTGGCAATGCGACGTTGGCAGAGACAGACGGATCGGCCACGCTCGAGTTTCATGATGGTTCTCGTCCGATCAAGATTGCCAACGTGCCGCCGTCGGCCCACAAGGAAGTTGTGGCCGGAGTGCGACCGCAACACCTTGAGGTTGTCTCGCCTGATGGGGCAGGTCTCACTGGGACGGTCGACATTGTCGAGCACACCGGGTGCGAAACGAATGTCGTTCTCTCAGTCGGCTCCGAGACGTGGACGGTCCAGTCCCGGACCCGTCAGCATCTCAAGCAAGGAGAGCGTGTCGGGCTCACCTTCGAGCCGGCCAATCTTCATCTCTTCGCAGCTGAAACGAAGGAGCGTATCCGGTGGTAGCAAAGACAAAACGCGACTCCGAAAGCGAACCAAAGCCGGCTGGCAAAAAGCGAGACCCCGAGCGTACCAGGCTCGTGATCATCGAAGCGGCGCGTGAGGAGTTCGCTGAAAACGGCTACGACGGCGCGCGCACCGACCGCATCGCCATCCGCACCGGCATGAGCAAAGGCGTGCTCTATCACTACTTCAACTCGAAGGATGATCTGTTCGTCGCCGTTCTGGAGGACATCTATCAGGAGCTGCGCTCGCAGAATGAAGCTCTGGTACTTTCAGATTTCGAGCCGGAGGCCGGCATTCGCGAGCTCATCGCGCATACCTACAAATACTTCGTCAAACATCCCGAGTTCATCGTGCTGGTGAACTCGGAAAACCTGATGAAATCCCAACACCTGGAAAAGTCGCAGTCGGTCCGAAGCATGTTTGCGCCGCTGTCGCGGCGCCTTGGCGAACTGATTGGCCGCGGCCAGGAGCAGGGGATATTCCGGGCGAATGTCGACGTGGTCGAGCTCTATATCTCGATCGTCGGCCTCGGCTACTTCTTCTTGTCCAATCGTTGGACTCTGAGCGTTGTCTTCAATCGCGACCTGTTGGCAGAGGGCGCGGAAGAGCGACGGCTCGCGCATATGACCGAGCTCATTCTCGACTATCTGCGCAACGTCAAACCCAAGGATGGCCCGAAATGATCGACAAATCCTCGGAGCTGCCGCCCGCCGGTCCCTTGCGCTGGCGCGATGTCGTTGAAACACCGGCGGTGCTGATCGACCTCGATATCGTCGAGCGCAACATCAGGCGCTGCCAGGATCAGTGCGATCGCCTCGGCGTGGCGATCAGGCCCCATATCAAGACCCACAAATTGCCGCTGCTCGCCCGCGCGCAACTGGCGGCGGGGGCGATTGGCATCACCGCGCAGAAGATTGGTGAAGCCGAAGTGATGGCCGATGCCGGCATCGACGACATCCTGATCACCTACAACATCGTCGGAGACCACAAGCTCGCGCGGCTTCGCCGTCTCGCGGACAGGTGCCGCCTGACCGTGGTCGCCGACAGCGCTGCTGTCGTTGACGGTCTTGCCCGCACCTTCGCAAGCGCGAAGGATGAGATCGGCGTCCTGGTGGAATGCGACACCGGAATGAACAGATGCGGTGTCCTGACGCCGGAGGAGGCGCTCGCACTTGCCCGGCAGGTCGCGAGCTCGGCAGGCCTGCGCTTCGCCGGCCTCATGACCTATCCGGCTCCCGGTCATGGCAACGCGGCCTGCGAATGGCTTGATAATGCCGCAAGCCTGATCCGTTCTGCGGGCATCGACACGCATACCCTATCCAGCGGAGGCACGCCTGATCTCTACGCGATGCAACATCATCCAAGCCTGACCGAATACAGGCCGGGCAGCTACATCTACAACGACCGCTCACTCGTCACCGCCGGCGCCTGCACCGTGGAGGATTGCGCGTTGACGGTTCTGACGACCGTGATCAGCTCGCCCGCTCATGGTCGCGCCATCGTGGACGCCGGAACAAAAGTGCTGACCTCAGACCTTTTCGGCATGAGTGGTTACGGCATGGTGCTGGAGCGCCCCGATAGCACGGTCATCTCACTCAACGAGGAGCATGGACGGATCGAATACACCAGCGAGCTGCCGCCTGCGGTAGGGGATCTTCTGCGCATCGTTCCAAACCACGCCTGCGTCGTCAGCAACATGGTCGACTCAGTGCATCTCATCAGGGGCGAGCACTACGTCCAGGCCGAGCCCGTTGCCGCAAGAGGGCGGATCACCTGATGTCGATTGCTGGGTAAACGCGAGATCCTAAGTGGACTCGGTTGCCCGCAAATCTGGAAAAACAAAAAGCAGGTTTGTCGCCACAATGGGAGGTCACGAGGCCTCGCGATCCCTGCATGGGACTGCGTCCCGCCACTGCTTCGCCCCGGTGCTGAGTATCGACGAGGCCTTCGATCATCCGCACAACCAGGCGCGTGGCATCTATCGGCGAACCGCCTCCGGCGCGATCGAAACATCTGCCGCGCCGCGCTTTTCAGCGCTGTCCTCCGAGGGGGAGCTGCATCGGCGGCGCTCCCGAGGCCCGGGGTGTCCAAAACGATCTTTGTAGTAAAAATTCAGGCATGTTGACTGTTTGTAGTTTTTATTCATATCGTCATGTGCTCCTTATGGAGAACCTAGGTGAGGGGAAAACATGACCAAGGCTCGTTCCATTCTTTTGTCCGCCGTTGCCGCATTGGCGTTCTCGACGGCTGCTACCTACGCGCAAGATCTGACCGCCTATTGCCCGATGTCCGAGGACGACTGCGCCTCGGTTCTCAAGGCGTTTGAGGCCGATTCCGGAATTTCATCAAATTTCGTCCGCATGGGTGCGGGTGAAGTGCTGGCGCGCGTGCGTGCCGAAGCTGCAAACCCACAGGCTGGCCTCTGGCTTGCGGGCACTGCCGACCTCTTCATTCAGGGCGCGGCCGAGGGCCTGCTCGAAGCGCACGCTTCGGCCAGCATCGACAAGGTTGATGCCAAGTTCCGCAGCAAAGACAACAGCTGGACGCCAATGGCCGTTTCGCCGATCGCGTTCTTCTACAACCCGAAATATCTGACCCAGCTTGGCGCCGAACCACCGACCAGTTGGGAGGACTTCGCCAAGCCGGTCTTCAAGGGCGCCGTCGTTCTGACACACCCGGCTTCGTCGGGCACCGCTTCGGTGGTCCTGGCCACCATGGTGCAGATCTATGGTGAAGACAAAGCCTTTGAAATCCTCAAGGCCACCGATCCAAACGTGCTGCAGTATTCGCGTTCGGCTGGCTCGCTCACCCAGATGGTAGCCTCGGGCGAAGTGGCGATCTCGCAAGCCTTCACCCACGGTCTCGAAGCAGCTCTCAAGCAGGGTTTTCCGATCGAAGTGTCGTTCCCGAAAGAGGGCACCGGTTATGAGTTGAACTCGGCGGCGGTTATCGCCAAGGCCCCGGAAGCCCAGCGTGAAGCTGCCAAGAAGTTCCTCGACTGGGTTCTGACCGACGCTGGGCAGAAGGCACTTGGTGCAACCCATCGTGAATCGGTGATTCCGGGTTTCAAAAATCCGGACCTTCAAATCAAGACGTCGGACATCAAGCTGATCGACTATGATTCCAAGTGGGCCGGCGAAAACCGTGGCCGCCTGCTCGAACGTTATGAGGCTGACGTGCGCGCCGCCTCGGCCGCGAAGTAAAGCGTGCTGTGCACCTTGGGAAGGAGCCCAGGCGCCTTCCCACCTTTCCCCATTTGTTGAGAGGCAAGCATGGCTGAGGCTGTTGCGCGGCAACCGCTTTTTGCGGGCGCCAAAAAGTTACTGGCCGACCCCTGGCTGTTTGGCATCTTCGTCCTGCTGACGATTTCGGTGCTGATCTTCGCCATCTTGCCCATTTTGAGCGTCCTGCGCATGGCTGTATCGGGCGCAGATGGCGATGTGCTCGGCACAATTGCCGAACGCCTGACCTCGCCGCTCATCTTGCGGGCGTTCGCCAACACCCTGCTTCTGGGGGCCACTTCGGCCCTGGTGGCCACTGTGGTCGGATTTATCCTGGCCTTTGCGATGACCCGCACCAGCATGTGGGGCAAGCGCGGGGTGCATCTGATTGCGCTGCTGCCGGTGATCTCGCCGCCCTTCGTCATCGCACTGGCAATGATCCTGCTGTTTGGACGTTCGGGCCTGGTCACCAGGGAGCTGCTGGGCATACCCAACAGCAACATCTACGGATTCCACAGCCTGGTGTTCATCCAGGCACTGGCATTCACGCCGATCGCCTACCTCAACATCCGCGGTATGCTGGAGGCAATGGACAGCGCGCTTGAAGATGCGGCCGCCATGCTGCGCGCATCGCAATGGACCATTTTCCGCCGCATCACGCTGCCGCTTTCGATGCCGGCGATCCTGAGCTCGATGCTGCTGGTGTTTGTAAAATCCATTGAGGATTTCGGCAACCCGCTGGTTATCGGCGGGAATTTCAACACCCTGGCGATCGAGGCCTATTCCCAGCTGATCGGCTATTTCAATCTTCAAGCCGGCGCCTTGCTGGCGAGCGTCCTGCTCGTGCCGTCCCTGATGGCCTTCATGGTCCATCGCTATTGGGTCAGCAAGCGCAGCTACGTGACCGTCACCGGCAAGCCAGCGACCCAGGCCATCCGCATCGTCCATCCTGCCATTGTCTGGCCCCTGGCGATGGTGTGCTACGCGCTCGTTGGCATCATCATCCTGCTTTACGGCACCGTAATATGGGTCAGCTTTACCAGGATCCCTGGAATCGACTGGACGCTGACGTTCGAGCACTACGAGAAGATCTTTGCCACCGGCCTGCAGCCGCTTTGGAATTCACTGACGCTCGCAGCCATTGCGACCCCTGTCGTCACCATCGGTGGCGTGTTGATCGCTTATCTTTTGGCGCGCCGCAATTTTCCGGGCAGCTTCATCCTGCGCTTTGGCACGCTGCTGGCCTTTGCGGCACCAGGCACCATCATCGGCATCGGCTACGTGACGGTGTTCAACACCGCACCGCTGCTTTTGACAGGGACCGCGTTCATCATCGTTGCGGCCATGGTGGTCAAAACGCTCCAGGTCGGCATTGAGGCCGGTACCAACCAGATCCGCCAGGTCGATCCAGCAATCGAGGAAGCAGCTTCAGTACTTGGCGCCTCGAACGCAAGGGTGTTCACGCGGGTGACACTGCCGCTGCTCAAGCCAGCGCTGTTTGCGGCAATGTCTTATGCCTTCACGCGTTCGCTCACCACACTGAGCGCGATCATCTTCCTCGTCTCGGCCAATTGGACGCTTATCACCGTAACCATCCTGAACCAGGTGGAAACGCTGAGAATGGGCCTCGCCGCCGCCTACAGCGTCATCCTCATAACAATCGTTCTGACCGTATTGGCGGTCATGCAGCTGCTCCTCGGACGCAGCCACAACAAGAGGTAATCCGCCATGTCTCGCGTCGCGCTCAAAGGCATCAACAAGATCTATCCCGGACGGGGCGGCCGGCCGGACGCCCATGCGGTCAAGGACCTGGACCTGGTCATCGAAGACGGCAGCCTGGTGACGCTGCTGGGCCCATCTGGCTGCGGCAAGACCACGACCCTGCGCATGCTGGCAGGCTTTGAAATTCCCACCACCGGGCAGATTCTGATCGATGATCGCGACATCACCACCACGCCGGTCAACAAGCGCGGCATCGGCATGGTGTTCCAGTCCTATGCGCTGTTTCCGCATATGTCGGTGCGCGAGAACGTGGCCTTCGGGCTCAAGGTGCTGGCGCTGTCATCGGCCGAAGTCGAGCGTAAGGTTGATGACATCCTCAAGGTCATGGATCTGTCCAAACTTGCCGAGCGTCAGCCCTCCCAGCTATCGGGGGGCCAGCAGCAGCGGGTGGCGCTTGCTCGCACTGTGGTGACTGAACCACGCGTGCTGCTGTTTGACGAACCGCTCTCCAACCTTGATGCGCAACTGCGCGAGCGCATGCGCGACGAGTTGCGCCTGCTCCAGCAACGGCTCGGCATCACCAGTCTCTATGTGACCCACGATCAGAATGAGGCCATGGCCATATCAGATCGCGTGGTGGTGATGCGCGACGGGATCATCGAACAGGATGACGCGCCCAATAACATCTACGCCCGCCCAACCACGGCATTCGTTGCCGATTTCATGGGCAAGGCCAACATCATCAAGGTGCGTGCCGAGCGTGTGGCCGCCGACCACATCGTGGCCCAGATTGGTGGCGGCAGCGTTGAGCTCCCCACCAACGGGCTCGAACTGAAAGAGGGCGATCTGATCGACTACGTCATCCGCCCCGAGCAGATGCTGATATCAGGCGATGGTCCGGTGTCATCGGTGATCGAGCGCGTCGTTTATCAAGGCGCCTACACCGAATACCAGGTGAGCATCGATGGCCAGGCCTGCACGGTGGTCGATTACCGTCACCATATGCACGATGCGCGTCCAGTGGGCGCGAGGCTGCCGATCGATCTTGCCTCATCAGTTCCTTGGCCACTTGCGCCCGCGGAGGCGGGAGCCTGACATGACTGCATCTACCGACACATTCATCGCCCAGGTCGCTGAAGCAGCCGCTCGCGAGGCTGGTGCGCTCATCCGCACATCCTTCCTTGAGGCAGCCCGGGGCGCGGTCCTTGGCGTCGAGGAAAAGCATGGCTATGCCGATATCGTCACGATCACGGACAAGCAGTCAGAGCGACTGATCTGGCGCGTTATTCGTGCGCATGTGCCGGACTCGCGCATCCTCGGCGAGGAGAGCGGCTGGCAAGGTGAGGGCGAGGTGGTCTGGTATGTCGATCCTATCGACGGCACCAGCAACTTTGCCTCGGGGCTGCCGTTCTTTTGCGTCTCCATCGCCGCGTTTGGCGCCGATGGCACACCGATAGTCGGCGTCGTTTATGACCCGATGCAGGACGAAATGTTCACCACGCATTCGGGCCAGCTGCTGCTCAATGGCGTAGCGGTAACGCCGGCAGTCCGAGCCCGAAGCGACAGGGACGCCGAACTGCTGACCAACCTGCCGCGCGAGGGCAGCCGCCCGACCGCGGTGGAGCTCGAGCGCTTCGGCGATCTCGTGATGAACTTCAGGGCGGTGCGCCGGCTAGGCTCAGCTGCGCTGCAGCTTGCCTATGTCGCAATCGGGCGCGCTGCCATAAACTACGACGAGGGATGCCACCCATGGGATATCGCCGCGGGCCTGCAATTGGTCGCAGCTTCGGGCGGGCAGCTATTGTGCTGGTCAAAGGAGGATAACCATCTGATCGCCGATCCACTGGCGCGGCTTGAGACGGTGAACAAGTTCGTCGTCACCACACCTGAATACGATCTGAGAAACTCGGCAGTTCTGACCGGGTGGGCTTCGGTTTCTTGACCCGTGGCGCGAAGTGCAGCATGCCATTTCAGGCGGCGGGCAGGGGATGATCATGCTGGGGCAGATACGAGCATCGCTTAACGACATGACGCCGGCCGAACGGCGTGCGGCGGAGACGATCCTGGGCAATCCCCAGGCTACAATCGGCTGGTCACTGGCAGACGCTGCTCGGTTTTCCGGCGTCAGCGAACCTTCGATCATTCGCTTCTGCAGGCGCCTGGGTTTCGACGGCTATTCGGATTTTCGCCTCAAGTTCGCCCAGGCCGTGGCGCTGATCAGACAGGATGATCAAGCTCTTGCCGAGGCTGCCGACGATCCGGTCAAGGCCAGTATTCTGGACAATTGCAATCGAGCTATCGCCGCGATCAATGACCTCGCCCTTGATATCGACAGCGCCGCGGTCGCCAGGGCGGTCGACATTCTGCTCAAATCGCGCCGTGTCGACATCTACGGCCATGGCGGCTCGGGTTTTCTGGCGGGAGAAGGGCAACACAGGCTTGCCCATCTCGGTATCGCAAGTGTCGCCTATTCCGACCCGGCGCTGCAGATGTTCTCGGCACTTGCGCTGGCGCCGGGCGACACGATTATCGCGCTGTCTTTTTCGGGCGTGACCACCCACCTGATGCCGAACCTGGAAATCGCCCGCAATGCCGGTGCGAAGATCATTTCACTGACCCCGACAGGGTCACCCATCGCCAGGATGGCGGACGTCAACATCGCCATCAACGCCTATCGCCAGAAAAAGGGCGCAGGTTTCCTGCCGAGCGAGCGCGTATCGATGTATGTCATGTTCGACGCCCTGATCGGGCTGATCAGTGCCCAAAAAGGATCAGCCGCAACCTGAGAGGTCTTCACCCGGCGATCTTCCGATGACCACGGGGCGCCTTTCGACCTTGGGCATCACGGTTGCTTCTCCAACGGACTGGCGGCCAGGAATGCCGGACAGCAGTCAAGACAGCCGTTGTTGGCGACATGGTGTTGGGCATGTGAAACGATCACCTGACGAAAGGCGATGGCCTCCGCGAATCTCAAAGCTTCTGGCAAAGCGAATTTGGCTGGGGAACCTGGATTCGAACCAGGACTAACGGAGTCAGAGTCCGTGGGTCTACCGTTAACCTATTCCCCAGCAAGGCCGATCTGGTGTCGGCCGCGACGCTGTTGTTCAACGCCGCCGGTGCGCGCCTTTTAGCCGCCGCCGGGAAATAGTCAACCCCACAGGCGGCGGCAATTTCGCATTTCAGCTCTTGTCCGTGTTGCCGCTGCGTCCGAACTGCGAATGCTCGAACCCAAGCACGGCGACGATGCCGAGGATGAGCGGAATGATGAGATAAAACAGGCGGAAAACCAAAAGCGCGGCAAGCACTGTCGCCGGATCCATTTCCGGCAGGCCGGTGAGGAACACCACTTCGAGCACGCCGAGGCCGCCCGGCGCATGTGATGCCTGCGCCACCGCAAACGAGATCAGGAAGATGCCGAGCACGATCAGATAGCCGGGATTGTTCTCGGTGGGCAGGGCGAAATAGATGATCGCAGCGGCTGCCAGGATCTCCAGCGGGCCGATGATCAGCTGGCGCGCGACGATGGGCAGGGACGGGTAATAGAGGCGGAAGTTGCGGATGGCGAGCGGCTTGAGATGCAGCCAGCTGCCGAAGACGTAAGCCGCGACGGCGGTAAGCATGGCGATGCCAAGCGCGATCCACCAGCCCTCATGCCTGCCTTCGGTGTAGCGGTCGAGCAGGCCGGGCTCGAGCAGAATCACCACGGCACCGACAAAGACGCTCGACAGCACGAAGGTGAACCAGCAGATGCCGACGAGCACGCCGACGTCCTGGCCGGTCAGGCCCTTGGTGGCGTAGGCGCGATAGCGGATGACGGCGCCCGAAAACACCGAGCCGCCTATGTTGTGCGACAAGGCATAGGTGGTGAAGGAGCAGACGGTGACGAAGAACCACGACACGCGTTTGCGCAGGTGCAGAAGGGCGATGTGGTCGTAGCCGGCAAGCGCGGCATAGGCGACGACGGAGCTCAGTGCCGACAGGATCCAGCCATGCGGCGGGATGGCGGCAAGCCCGCTCCAGACATCGTCGAGGGAGATTTCACGCCACTCATTGTAGAGCAGCCAGGCAGAAACGGCGACGGCGCCGAGCCCGATGACGGGCCAGATTAAGTCCTTGATTCTCATGCGGCTGCGCTTGCCCACTCCTTTCGGTCTGGCGTTTCGATACCTCGTATTGTGGCTATGCGTCCGCTCGCACGACCGGGTGGGGTTCCAGCTTTGCCCCATCGAAGCCGGCTATTCAACCCGAGCGGCGGTTTTCTGTGCGCAAGCCCGGCGCGTCCGGCATGCCGGGCGGCAAATTACGACGCGGGCGGCCTTGGTGATCGGCGCGCACGCTGATAGTGTGGCCGCAACACAAGATGAGTTGCGCGTGCAGCGTCCGAAAGGTTCGCGCGGCGCCAGAAGGAAGTTGCAAGGTGAAGGACCGCGAGCCCGGCGCTGACGCGTCGGATGCGGGTGTCTCCGGGGATGGGCCGTCGCGTCACAGCGCCGGCCGATCTCAAAAGGGCCGTCAGGCCGCCGCACGACCGGTCAACGGTCACGGCCAAGGGGACGCTGCGCAACACAAGACAAAGACCCGGAAAAGGCGCAAGCGCCGGCGCGGACGCAAGGTTTTTGCACGCGATGGCGCACAACCCGTTGCCGGCGGCGGACAGGCTGAAACAGCCATCCCGCCGGCCGCACTCAAGCCGAACATGCCGCCGGCAAAACCTGGTCCCGCACCCAGGCCGGATCAGGCCGAGCTGGCACATCGCGTGCCGACGGCCGAGCTGCCGGTCTTTGCCGCGCTCGACCTCGGCACCAACAATTGCCGCCTGCTGGTCGCCGTACCAGGCAGGCCCGGCCAGTTCCGTGTCATCGATGCCTTCTCGCGCATCGTCAGGCTGGGCGAGGGGCTGTCGGCATCGGGCCGTCTCGGCCAGCCGGCGATGGACCGCGCGGTCGAGGCGCTCAAGGTCTGCAGCGACAAGCTGCGCAACCGCAAGATCCGGAAGGCGCGGCTGATCGCCACCGAAGCCTGCCGTACGGCTGCCAACGGGGCGGAGTTCATCGACCGCGTCGAACGCGAAGCGGGCCTCAAGCTCGAGATCATCGACCGCCAGACCGAGGCGCGGCTTGCCGTTTCCGGCTGCGGCTCGCTGGTCGAGCGCGACACCGACGGGGTCGTCCTGTTCGACATTGGCGGCGGCTCGTCCGAGATCGCGCTGATCGACGTCTCGCGCCATCGTTCGCCGCGCCTGGCGAATCATATCGTCTCGTGGACCTCGCTGCCGGTCGGCGTCGTCTCGCTCGCCGAGCGATTCGGCGGCCGCACGGTGACGCGCGAGATCTTTGCCGCCATGGTCGAAGATGTCGCGACGCGGCTGCGCGCCTTCGACGGGCGCGACCGCCTGAGCCACATCGTCTCCAGCCCGAAATTCCACCTCTTGGGAACGTCTGGAACGGTGACCACGCTGGCCGGCGTGCATCTCGAACTCGACCGCTACGACCGTCGCCGCGTCGACGGGCTGTGGATGGACGGCTCAAGCGTCGACCGCATGGTCGAAAAAGTGCTCGGCTGGGATTTCCAGCAGCGCGTCGCCAATCCCTGCATCGGTGCCGACCGGGCCGACCTGGTGCTCGCCGGCTGCGCCATTCTCGAGGCGATCCGCGCGGTGTGGCCGTCGGAAAGGCTGCGTGTCGCCGACAGGGGCTTGCGCGAAGGCATATTGAGCGAATTGATGGCCGATGACGGCGTGTGGCGCCGCAACTGGCGAAACGGACAAATGAGATGACCAAGAAGCCGACAAAGCCGGAGGTGGCGGCGGGCGCGACACGCGTGATGCGCACCAAGATCAAGAAGAAGCGCGGCCTCAAGGAATCGTCGCGCCGCTGGCTCGAGCGCCACATGAACGATCCTTATGTCCAGCGCTCCAAGGCCGACGGCTATCGCTCGCGCGCGGCCTACAAGCTGATCGAGATCGACGACAAGCATCATCTGCTCAAGCCCGGCATGAAGATCATCGATCTCGGTGCCGCCCCCGGCGGCTGGTGCCAGGTGGCGGCGGCCCGCACCGGCTCGACCGCCGAGAACCCGCATGTCGTCGGTATCGACTATCTCGAAATGGATGCCGTGCCCGGTGCGCCCGTGCTGCTGATGGATTTTCTGGACGACGCCGCGCCGCAGCGGCTTTCGGAAACGCTGGGCGGCGCCCCAGACGTCGTGCTCTCCGACATGGCGGCGCCGACGACAGGCCACCGCCGCACCGACCACATCCGCACCATGCATCTGTGCGAGGTCGCCGCCGATTTTGCCATTTCGGTGCTCAAGCCGGGTGGCCACTTCCTGGCCAAGACCTTCCAGGGCGGCACCGAGGCCGAGCTCTTGAACCTGCTCAAGCAGAATTTCCGCAGCGTCCATCACGTCAAGCCGCCGGCCTCGCGCGACGAATCGGCCGAGCTCTATCTGCTTGCCAAGGACTTCAAGGGCAGGGCTGCCCCCGATCCGTCATAGCTGTTGCGGCTCTTCGGCTATGGGCCTCTGCCCGCCATGACCTGAAATAGCCTTGCCGGCGTCGGGCGCCAGCCGCGCGAACAAAAGCATCGGCAGGGCCGAGATGACGGCGATGACCAGAAAGGCGAAGGTGAAGCCTGCGCCGCCGATGGCCTGGCCTGTGAACACGCTCCACAATTCCAGCGCGCCGCCGCCGACGGCAACGCCGAGCGCCACCGTGATCTGCTGGGCGGCCGCCGAAATCGCCGTTGCCTGGCCGCTCTGCGCCGGTTCGATGTCGGCGAACACCAGCGCGTTGGACGAGGTGAAGAACATCGAGCGCAGGAAGCCGGCCAAAAACAGCACCGACAGGATCACCAGGTAAGGCGTCTCGGCCGTGAAAAAGCCGTTGGCGGCGATCAGGCAAGCCGAGCCGCCCGCCGCCACGAGAAGCACGGTGCGGAAGCCGACAGTGCGCAGGATGCGCGGCGCCACGAACTTCATCGACAGCGCGCCCGCAGCGGTGGCGAAGGTGATCATGCCGGACTGAAACGGCGTCAGCCCGAAGCCGAGCTGGAACAGGAGCGGCAAAAGGAAGGGTGTCGCGCCGACGCCGATGCGGAACAGCGATCCGCCCGCAATGGCCGTCCTGAACACCGGGTTGGAAAACAGCTTGAGCTGCAGCAGCGGGTAATCCCTGCCCCTGGCGTGCCTGACATAGAGCAGGGCGCTGATCACGCCGATGCCGATGGTCACCACGCCAACGACCGGCGGCAGGGCCGGCAGGCTGACGACCGACAGGCCGAAGACGATGCCCGAGGCGGCGATGGCCGACAGGAAGAAGCCTGTGACATCGAGCGGGCGTGTCGGCTCGGGCGGGATTTCGGGCAGGAAGCGCCCGGACAGCCAGATGCCGATCGCGCCGATCGGGATGTTGATCAGGAAAATCCAGTGCCAGGCAAAGAAAGTGGTGATGAATCCGCCGACCGGCGGGCCGATCAGCGGGCCGATGAGGGCAGGGATGGTCAGCGTCGCCATGGCCGACACCAGCCCGCTCTTTTCCGTGGTCCGCACCAGCACCAGGCGCGCCACCGGCGTCATCATCGATCCGCCCATGCCCTGCAGGAAGCGCGCCAGCACGAACTCGCCTAGGGAACCAGAGACGGCGCAGGCTACCGAGCCCAGCATGAACACGCCGATCGCAACGCGGAAGACCAGCTTGGCGCCGAACCGGTCGGCCATCCAGGCGCTGATCGGGATGAAGATGGCGAGCGAGACGAGATAGGCCGTCAGCGCCAGCTTGAGCGCGATCGGGCTCGTGCCGATGTCGGTGGCGATCGCCGGCAGCGACGTGGCAATGACGGTCGAATCCATGTTTTCCATGAACAGGGCGACGGCAAGGATCAGCGGGGTGGTTCTGTTCACGCGGGGCAAGTCCGGGGGGCAGGAAGTCAGACGCAAGGCGGTCGCTGGTTCAACCGCAATCGAGCGTTATCACGGATGCCTTGATATGTCCGTAGCCAGCACGCTTTGCATTTCAGGGCCAGCTACTCGAGGCGCCGACCTGGCGGGCATAATGCAATATCGCGGCGATGCGTTCCGGGGATGGCGGATGTGTCGACAGGAAGTCGGTTTCATCCCTGTCGCCATATTTGTCGTGCAGGGCACGAGCCGGCCGATCTGCGCGGCGTGCAATTGGCCGTCATCATGCGCTTTTCATCGCTGCGAAGACGTGGTACCAGCCACCGCCAATCCTGAAAGGGAAAAGACGAGTCGACGCTGCATACCAATGGTTCCAGCGTCCCTTCATGCATTCCGAGGTTGGCCATGGCAAAAATCATCGAATCCTCCACCGGCGCTCTGGCGCTGACCTTTGACGACGTGCTGCTGCAGCCCGGCCATTCCGAGGTCATGCCCGGCGAGACCGACATCAGCACGCGCATTGCCGGCGACATCGACCTCAACGTGCCGATCATTTCGGCGGCCATGGACACGGTGACCGAGGCGCGCCTGGCGATTGCCATGGCCCAGGCCGGCGGCATCGGCGTCATCCACCGCAACTTCACCCCGGCCGAACAGGCCGAGCAGGTCCGCCAGGTCAAGAAGTTCGAATCCGGCATGGTGGTCAATCCTGTCACCATCGGCCCCGATGCCACGCTGGCCGACGCGCTCGCCTTGATGCGCGCCAACGGCATTTCGGGCATCCCGGTCGTCGAGAATGGCGGCACCGGCGGTCACCAGACCGGCCGTCTTGTCGGCATCCTGACCAACCGCGACGTCCGTTTCGCCTCCGACCCTTCGCAGAAGGTCTATGAGCTGATGACCCGCGAGAACCTGATCACCGTCAAGGAGACGGTCGAGCAGGACGAGGCCAAGCGCCTGCTGCACCAGCACCGCATCGAAAAGCTGCTCGTCGTCGACAAGCACGGCAATTGTGTCGGCCTCATCACCGTCAAAGACATGGAGAAGTCGCAGCTCAACCCGCACGCCTCCAAGGATGCGCAGGGACGCCTCAGGGCGGCAGCGGCCACCAGCGTCGGCGATGACGGCTACGAGCGTGCCGAACGCCTGATCGACGCCGGTGTCGACCTTCTGGTCATCGACACGGCGCATGGCCATTCGCAGCGCGTGCTCGACGCCGTTGCCCGCGCCAAGAAGATCTCCAACTCCGTCCGCATCATGGCCGGCAACGTCGCCACCGCAGACGGCGCCCAGGCGTTGATCGACGCCGGCGCCGACGCCGTCAAGGTCGGCATCGGACCGGGCTCGATCTGCACCACGCGCATCGTCGCCGGTGTCGGCGTGCCGCAGCTCTCGGCGATCATGTCGGCGGTCCAGGTCGCGCACCGCTCGGGCATCACGGTCATTGCCGACGGCGGCATCAAATATTCGGGCGATCTGGCCAAGGCGCTTGCCGCCGGCGCCGGCGCTGCGATGATCGGCTCGCTGCTTGCCGGCACCGAGGAAAGCCCCGGCGAGGTCTATCTGCACCAGGGCCGCTCGTTCAAGGCCTATCGCGGCATGGGATCGGTGGGCGCCATGGCGCGCGGCTCGGCCGACCGCTACTTCCAGGCCGAGGTGCGCGACACGCTCAAGCTGGTGCCTGAGGGCATCGAGGGCCAGGTGCCCTACAAGGGCCCGGTCGGTGGTGTGCTGCACCAGCTCGCCGGCGGCCTCAAGGCCGCCATGGGTTATGTCGGCGGCCGCACCCTGGCCGACTTCCGCGAGCGCGCCACCTTCGTGCGCATTTCCAATGCCGGCCTGCGCGAGAGCCACGCTCACGACGTGACCATCACCCGCGAAAGCCCGAACTATCCGGGCGGCATGTGATTTGATGGTGCTGCGGCTGCGGCGCCACGCGGCCGCATTATGTGTCGCCACGGCGGCGGTCTTCGCCGTCATGACGATGCTGGAGTTCCTCTATTTCCGCAGCCTGAGCGGCGGCCTGCCGTCGCTCGACCTGCGTTTCCTGGGCTTCTCGGAAAGCGAGGGTTTTGCCTGGATCGCGGCCATGGGGCGGCCGGGCGCCGAGATCATGCTGGTCTGGCACTACCTGACCTTCGACCTGGTCTTCCCGGCACTGCTGTCGGCGACTTTGGTCAGCCTGATGCTGAAATCGGGCGAGCGTCTCAAGCGTTTTTCGAGCTTGTCCGAGACCATGCGCTCGGTCACGGCTTTGACCCTGGTGCTGCCCTACATGATATCAGACTACGCCCAGAACCTGGTCGTGGCGCGTATCCTGTCCGACCCGATATCAGCCGGTTCCCGGTCGATGTCACTGGCCTCAGCCTTGATCGTGACCAAGTTCGCGCTTCTGGCGGTGCCGATCGCCGTCATCGCAGCCTTTGTCCTGGCGGGGCTGAGAAACAGCTCGCCAAATGGCAAAGCAGCCGTCCGCGATCCCAAGCGGTCGGCCTAGAGCCTTATCGAAACCTCGGGTTTCTTGTCGTCGTCGGCCGCGTTGGTCTCAATGAACTCAAGATAGTGCGCAAGCACGCCACGCAGCGTGTCGGATTTCGTTTCCGGCTTGCTCACTTCCTGTGCTGCGACCTTGAGCGTCTCTGCCGCACCCTCTGCTATAGTGATCTTGCCCAGGTTGATTTCCGAATTTGTTTCCGGAGCAGCAACCGCAGCCAACCCAGTCAGCGCCTGGATGGCTGCGGCGGCAATCGCCTGCCCATCGGCGCCCCTCGCATCGCTGTCATTTGCATCGACGTCGCGCAGCGCTTCTTTCAGCGCCTTCTCGACCTTTTCGGGAATGGCCGCCGCCTCGTCGATCTTCTCATTGGCTTGGGCCGCCTTGATGGCCTTCTGGTCCTCGGCAATTGTCTCTTCGTCGACGACGTCGATCGAGGATTTGTTGCGCTGCGCAGCGACTGTGTCTTCGACCGACTTGGGCCCTTCCGTGGCGGCTTCCATCCGCTGCGACGCCTTGCTGCCGGCCTGGCCGGCAAGCCCTTCCGATATCGAATCATAGACCCGTTTGGCGGCATCGCTTTCAGGCTCGATAAACGCATCGAGCAGGTCGGTCACGCTCATGCCGTCAAGACGAAAACCGACAGTGTCTTCCAGAAGCTTCCTGAGGTCCTGGTCGGCGTTCAAATATTCGCTCTTGAAGGTTTCCCGGATCAGCTTGGCGACCGCGCGAAAGCTGACGCCGTTCTCGCCAGGCTTCGGGATCGCGAAATCCTCGGCGGAGCCCACCGCCACAGGCTTCTGCAGCGCCTCGTCGCGCCACTTGTTGCCGGCCTCGACACGCTTTGGATCGCCGTCGCGCCCTTCGCTGAGCTTGTCGTTGAGATAGTCGACCGTTTTCTCGACCAGCGCGAACATGGCTTCAACAGGCGTGACGCTGAGGCCGAAATAATATTCGTTGATCGCCTGCATGTCCTTTGGCGGCGTAGGTGCTGCCTGCGCCATGCCACCGAGCAGCTTCACGCCACCATTGGCGGCCTGTGCTTCCTCGCGCATGGCACGTTCGCGGGCATAGGTCCCTGCCTGGATGACCGAAAGGGCTGGCTGAAAGCGATTGGCGGTTGCGGGAAGCATCATGTTTGGCCGATCATGGGACTGTGCTTTTCGTCCCTAGTCTCGTCCGCGCCAGTAAATTCTCCATTAATCAAGATGAAGTGTTGTGGCGGATGTTCTTGTGATTATTTGCTTTTATTGAGGGGATGCCTATGAACCAGGCTGTGATTTTCTGGCCCATGCTTGCCCAGGTCCTGCTGGTCTACATCGTCTATGCCGTACTTTCGGCCAGGCGCAGGAATGCCGTCCGCTCCGGCGAAGCGCGGATCAATCAGTTCAAGACGCGGTCCACCGAACCTGAGTCCAGCGTCACCGCCGCCAACAACATCATCAACCAGTTCGAACTGCCGGTGCTGTTCTACGCCGCCTGCCTGTCGCTCTATGTGACGTCGGGCGTTTCATATGTGGCGCTGGTGCTCGCCTGGCTGTTCGTGGCGTCGCGCTATGCGCATGCCTGGTTCCACCTGACCGCCAACAGGGTCAAGTATCGCAGCAGGGCCTTCATTCTTGGCGCGCTGCTTCTGGCGCTGATCTGGATCTGGTTTGCGCTGCACCTTGCCGGCGCGGTCTGACCGCGCCGAACAGGCCGTTCAGCTGTTGATCTCGAACACCGAGATCCGGCGCTTGTCGAAGCGGATGGCCAGTTCGCCGCGCACCAGCTTCAGCGCTGCCTCGCCGAACACCGAACGGCGCCAGCCCTGCAGGGCAGGGACATCGGCAGCTTCGCCTTCTGCGGCGATACGGTCGATATCGTCGCCCGAAGCGAGCACCTTGGGGGCGACGCCTTCCTTCTCCGAGACGAGCCGCAGCAGGACCTTGAGCAGCTCGGAGGCGGCACTGGAGCCCTCCGGCGGCTGGAATGTCTTGGGCAGCTTGGGCATCTGGTCGCGCGGAATTTCGAGCGCCGCGTTGACGACGGTGAGCAGCGCCGTCGCCGACGACGAACGTTCCCAGCCCTTGGGCGTGGTGCGCAGTCGGGCAAGTGCGGTGGCATCGCGTGGCGCCTGCTGGGCGACTTCGTAGATCGCGTCGTCCTTGAGCACGCGGCCACGCGGCACGTTGCGCTCGCGCGCCTCGCGCTCACGCCAGGCAGCCACTGCCTGCACGATGGCCAGTTCCTGCGGCTTGCGCAGCCGCATCTTCAGCCGCTTCCAGGCGTCCTCGGGATGCGGGTCGTAGGTCTCGCGTGAGGTCAGGACCTCCATCTCTTCATTGAGCCAGTGGGCGCGATTCTCGCGCTCGAGCTCGGTGACGAGATGCTTGTAGACGTCGATCAGGTGGGTGACGTCGGCCAGCGCGTAGTCGAGCTGCTTTTCCGACAGCGGGCGGTGGCGCCAGTCGGTGAAGCGCGATGACTTGTCGATGCGTCCGCCGGTGATCTTCTGCACGATCTGCTCGTAGGAGACGCTGTCGCCGAAGCCGCAGACCATGGCCGCGACCTGGGTGTCGAACACCGGGTGCGGGATCAGTGCGCCGAGATGGAAGATGATTTCGATGTCCTGCCGGGCGGCATGGAAAACCTTGGTCACCGCCTCATTGGCCATCAGCCGGAAGAACGGCTTGAGGTCGAGGTCGGGCGCCAGGGGATCGACCAGTGCGGAAACGCCGGGCGCTGCCATCTGGATCAGGCACAGCTCGGGCCAGAAAGTGGTTTCGCGAATGAACTCGGTGTCTACCGTGACGAAGTTGGACTTTTCGAGAGCGGCTATGACGGTTTCGAGTTCGTCCTGGGTCGTTATTACATGCATAATATTGCTTTTATCAGAACGCGTTGTCTTTCCATTTCAGCCGAGCGCCCTTTCGTCAAGCACTTGCACGTCCGATCACGGAGTCTAGCCCTCATCGCTGCCGTTTGCAGCGCTGTTTCGGCCTGCAAGCCGGGCAAAGATCGGGGACGTCCTCAACAGGGCGATGAAGCGTCCGCGGTGGCCGGCCGGCACCGGCGAGCGCGAGCCCATGCGGTAGATGATGACGGCGACGAACACGACATAGACGGCTGCACTGAAGCTGAACAGCGAATGCGGGCCGAACTTTTCCATCACCAGTGAGGCGACGAAGGGTCCCGCGATGGCACCGACGGAATAGAACAGCATCAATGCCGCGTTGATCAGCACGAATTCGCCTTTTTCGGCGCGGTCGTTGGCATGAGCTGCCGACAGCGAATAGAGCGGCATGGCGAACGATCCGAAGATGAAGACGAAGACGAAGTTGGCCAGCGGCGAGTTGCCGGCGAGGAAGACCAGCATCAGCGCGGAGGCCATGGCGCCGGCAGTGGTGACGAGCAGCACCTTGCGACGGTCCCACAGGTCGGACATGTAGCCGAGCGGGTACTGGACCAGCGCACCGCCGATGATGCCGACACTGACGAAGGTGACGACGTCGGTCACCGACAGGCCGATCTGCTCGGCATAGATCGGGCTCAGCGTGCGGAAGGCGCTGTTGGTGACGCCGACGAAGATGCAGCCGATGCTGCCGAGTGGCGAAATCTGCCAGGCGCGTTTGAGGTCGAGCTTGACGTCTTCGGGCGGTGTCGGATTGGAGCGGTCGCCCAGCGAGACCGGCACCAAGGACAGTGTGATCATGATCGACATGATGGCGAAGATGGTGAAGCCGCCGGCGCCGAAGACCGGGATCATGAACTGCGCGCCGGTCACCGAGCCGATGTCGATGATGCGGTAGATCGCCAGGATGCGGGCGCGGTCGTGGTTGGAGACGCCTGAATTGAGCCAGCTTTCCATGACCGTGAACAGTCCGGCGAAGCAGAAGCCGGTGGCAAAGCGGATCACCGACCACATGACCGGGTCGATGACGAGAACCAAAGTCAGCGTTGCCGAGGCGGCGATGGCGGCGAGTGCCGCGAAAGCCCGGACGTGGCCGACGGCCTTCATGATGCGTGAGATGAACAGGCAGCCGAGCAGGAACCCGACGAAATAGCACGTCCCCATCAGGCCGATGGTCGAGGCAGTAAACCCCTCCTGTGCGCCGCGCAGCGCAATCAAGGTGCTTTGCAGGCCGTTGCCGCCCAACAGGATGCCGGCGGTGATCAGGAGCGGGATGAGGGGGCGTATGGAGGACATCAGGCAACGCAGTACAAAAGCTGAGGTGGCTACAGTTTGCCCGATCGGTCAATGCCGGACAGCCACTGGTGCGACATATTCCGTCGACTGCGCCAACGTCGCTGCCGCGGCAGCGTCTAGCGTGCGCGCGCGGCCCGGTTCATCCCTGACAAGTGGACCGCTGGCTGGATTGTGAGGGGCAGACGAGGCCGCGATGACGACATTGACAGTGAGCACCAGCATCGACGAGGAAACCGCCCGCTTCATCGGCGAGGGGCTGAACGCCTATAATTTCGACACCGCCGGTCCGCACAACGACCAGGATCTCTGGATCGTCGCCCATGGCAAGGATGGCTCGGTCGCCGGCGGCCTCAAAGGGTCGTCCGAATACACCTGGCTGTTCGTCGAATGGCTGTGGATCAGCAGCGCCCATCGCGGCGAGGGCCTTGGCCAGCGGCTGATTGCCCGGGCCGAGGAGGTGGCACGGCAGCGCGGCTGCATCGGTGTTCACCTCGATTCGTATACGTTCCAGGCGCCGGAGTTCTACAAGCGATTGGGATATGAAGAGTTCGGCCGCATCGACGATTACCCGGCCGGACATTCCAGGGTTTGGCTGAAGAAGCGGTTTTGACCCTGCGCCTGAGCGGTCTTGAAACCGCTTTACCTTGACAAAACCGGGCACCCATGCGCTTTTCGCGCCAAATTTTAGGCCCGGGCGCAGCTGTCGCCCCGGCGTGACGTCCAAACAGCCTGAACCGGAAAATTTGCCATGCATCGTTACCGCAGCCACACCTGCGCTCAATTGAGGAAATCCGACGTCGGCGCCGCCGTTCGCCTGTCCGGCTGGGTGCATCGCGTGCGAGATCACGGCGGCCTGCTGTTCATCGACCTGCGCGACCATTACGGCCTGACCCAGATCGTCGCCGATCCCGATTCGCCCGCCTTCAAGGCCGCCGAGACAGTGCGCGGCGAGTGGGTCATCCGCGTCGACGGCGAGGTCAAGGCGCGCCTGGCGGAAGCCGTCAACGGCAACCTGCCGACCGGCGAGATCGAAGTCTTTGCCCAGGAAATCGAGGTTCTGTCGGCCTCCAAGGAATTGCCGCTGCCGGTGTTCGGCGAGCCGGAGTATCCAGAGGACATTCGCCTCAAATATCGCTTCCTCGATCTGCGCCGCGAAACGCTGCACAAGAACATCGTCGCGCGCACCAAGATCATCGCCGAAATGCGCAACCGCATGACCGGCGAGGGTTTCACTGAATATTCGACGCCGATCCTGACGGCCTCGTCGCCGGAAGGCGCGCGCGACTTCCTGGTGCCGTCGCGTATCCATCCCGGCAAGTTCTTCGCGCTGCCGCAGGCGCCGCAGCAGTACAAGCAGCTGCTGATGGTCGCCGGCTTCGACCGCTACTTCCAGATCGCGCCCTGTTTCCGCGACGAAGACCCGCGTGCCGACCGCCTGCCGGGCGAATTCTACCAGCTCGACCTCGAAATGAGCTTCGTGACCCAGGAAGACGTCTGGAACACGATGGAGCCGGTGATGCGCGGCGTGTTCGAGAAGTTTGCCGACGGCAAGCCGGTCACTCAACAGTTCCGCCGCATTCCTTATGACACCGCGCTGCGCACCTACGGCACCGATAAGCCCGACCTGCGCAACCCGATCGAGATCCAGGAAGTCACCAGCCATTTCGACGGCTCTGGCTTCAAGGTGTTCGCCGGCATGATCGCCTCGAACCCGAAGGTCGAGGTCTGGGCGATCCCGGCCAAGACAGGCGGCAGCCGCGCCTTCTGCGACCGCATGAACTCGTGGGCGCAGGGCGAGGGCCAGCCGGGTCTCGGCTACATCTTCTGGCGCAAGGAAGGCGACAAGCTCGAAGGCGCCGGCCCGATCGCCAAGAACATCGGCGAGGAGCGCACCGAAGCCATCCGCCAGCAGCTTGGCCTGTCCGACGGCGATGCTGCCTTCTTCGTCGCCGGCGATCCCAAGAAGTTCGTCTCGTTTGCTGGTGCTGCCCGCACCCGCGCCGGCGAGGAGCTGAACCTCGTCGACCGCGACCGCTTCGAGCTGTGCTGGATCATCGACTTTCCGTTCTACGAATGGCTGGAAGAAGAAAAGAAGATCGATTTCGCCCACAACCCGTTCTCGATGCCGCAGGGCGGCCTGGATGCGCTGAACAACCAGGATCCGCTGACCATCAAGGCCTACCAGTACGACATGGTCTGCAACGGCTTCGAAATTGCCTCCGGTTCGATCCGCAACCAGCTGCCCGAGCTGATGGTCAAGGCGTTCGAGCTGACCGGCAAGACGCGCGAGGAGGTCGAGGAGCAGTTCGGCGGCCTCTACCGCGCCTTCCAGTACGGCGCCCCGCCGCATGGCGGCATGGCTGCCGGCGTCGACCGCGTCATCATGCTGCTCGTCGGCGCCAAGAACCTGCGTGAAGTGACGCTGTTCCCGATGAACCAGCAGGCGCAGGATCTGTTGATGAACGCGCCGTCGGAAGCCACCCCGCAGCAACTGCGCGAGCTGTCGCTGCGTGTCGCGGTGGCCAAGAAAGAGGCTTAGGCGATCCGCGCAAGCGGCTCTTTTGACTCAACAAACAAGCCCGGCATCGCTGCCGGGCTTTTTCGTTTCCGGCTGTGGCGACCGGGCCAGTGCTGATTTGCTGCGGCAACCAAGAAAGAGGCTCAGGCGATCTCCGCAAGCGACGCTTTCGGCTCAACAAAAAAGCCCGGCATCGCTGCCGGGCTTTTGCGTTTCCGATGTCGCGGCCAGGATCAGTCCTGGTTTGCTGTCACCGTCAGGCCGAGCGTCTTGGGCAGGTCCTTGGGGTTCGACATGCCGCTGGCGGCGAGCAGGGCGAACGGGACCGGCGAGGCCGGCTTGGCGGCGATCTCGATCGACTTGGGCGCGTCGAGATAGGCGGTGACGGCAGCCGTCACCTGGGTCGACAGCTCCGGATTGTTCAGTTCCATCATCAGGAACGGCACGATCGCCTTGGCCTGGTTGGCAATGTCCTTGGCCGTCATGTTCTGCTGCTTGGCGACGTATTCGAGAACCTTGTTGGTCACCGAATCGTCGTCGAAGCGCACGGTTGCGCCATTGAAGGTCAGCTGCTGCATCAGGCCGAGCATGGCCATGCCCTGGGCCGAGTTGTCGGCGCCTTCCGGCTGGGCGGCCATCTTCTTCTGCAGTTCCTGCACCGACTTCAGGAATTCCACGGTGTAGCCGCCGAGGTCGAAGGTCATGCCGAGCGTGCCGGCATTGTCGACGGTGATGTCATAGCTCGACAGCGCCATGCGGCCGTCTGTCGGCTGCCAGGTGCCTTCCATCTGGAAGTCGCCCGAGATGTTCTGGTAGCCGAGCGCCTCGATCGCAGCCTTCGACTGCGGGTCTTCCACCAGGGTCAGGTCGGCGGTGAACTTTTCGGCCGAACCGGTGAACTCCATGGCGTTGCCGTCGGCCGGAGGTGTCACCTCAGCCGCGAAATTGGTCATCTGGAAGGCCTGCTTGTCGCCGACCTTGACGCTGACAGTGTCGAGATTGGCGGTCTCATACATCAGGAACGAGGCCAGGATGTCGGTCGAGTCGGTGGCCGGCAGCGTGACGTTGCCGAGCGTCAGCGGGCTGACCTCGACCTTGGTCGGGCCTTCGTTGAGGCTGTAGGGCTCGGTGGTGATCGTTTCGATCTTGAAACCGCGATTCTCCTCGGTGATGCCGCTGAGCGTGAGCTTGCCGATCGACAGCGGCTTGCCTTCGCCGTCCATGGCGATGGTCGCACCTTCGATGACCGCTTCGGACGCGTCGCCGGTGACGCTGCTCCAGCCAAGCGTCAGGCTCTGGCCGGCCAGCACCGACTTGAGCCGCTCGGCGACAGCGGTGGCATCCTGGGCCATCGCTGCATTGAGCGGAAGCGAGAACAGGAAGGTCGTGAGTGCGAGCTTGCGGAATGCAGAGCGGTGTTGCGTCATCATAGATCCCTGAGACTTTGAAATGATTCAGCCTTACGTCAGCCACGAACTGGACCGGAAGAAGGCGACGTAACGACAATGGCCGCAATTCGATCCAAAAGGCAATCACCGCAGTGCAACACGCGCAAAAATGGTGAATGACCCCCTGATCGCGCGATTGCTACTTTAGCGAGCGGGCAGATTTGTCGCACTCCGACGCCGACAGCTCTTGCATTTGGCGATAAGGCTTGTCGCGAATCGCCCGTTCCGCTAGTCCCAAGCCATGGGAAAAGGGCTTGTGCCGCCCGGAAACGGTGGCGGCGACAATATTGAACCGGTCGATCTGAAGAAGGCGCTCGAAGAGCGCTATCTTGCCTATGCGCTGTCGACCATCATGCACCGGGCACTGCCTGACGTTCGCGACGGACTGAAACCGGTCCATCGCCGCATCATGCACGCCATGCGGCTGCTCAGGCTCAACCCCGACCAGGGATTCGCCAAATGCGCCCGCATCGTCGGCGAGGTCATGGGCAAGTTCCACCCGCATGGCGACCAGTCGATATATGACGCCTTGGTTCGCCTGGCGCAGGACTTTTCCGTCCGCTATCCGCTCATCGACGGACAGGGCAATTTCGGCAACATCGACGGCGATAGTGCTGCCGCGATGCGCTATACCGAAGCACGCATGACCGATGTGTCGGTGTCGCTGCTCGAAGGCATCACCGAGGACGCCGTCGACTATCGGCTTACCTATAACGAAGAAGACGAAGAACCCGTCGTCCTGCCGGGCGCGTTTCCGAATCTTCTCGCAAACGGCTCGTCCGGCATCGCCGTCGGCATGGCGACGTCGATCCCGCCGCACAACGCAGCCGAGCTGTGCAGTGCCGCCCTTCACCTGATCGACAATCCCGATGCCTCGGTCACTGACCTGATGACCTCGCCGGGCGAGTGGGAGCGTATCAAGGACGATGCCGAGCTGCGTTTCGCCTGCAAGGTGCGTGGGCCCGATTTCCCCACCGGCGGCAGCATCGACGACGACTGGGCGGCGATCGTCAACGCCTATGAGACCGGCCGCGGCGGCTTCCGCGTGCGTGCCATGTGGAAACAGGAAGACCAGGGCAGGGGCACCTGGAACCTTGTCGTCACCGAAATCCCCTACGGCGTCCAGAAGGCGCGTCTGATCGAGAAGATCGCCGAGCTTTTGATCGCCCGCAAATTGCCGCTGCTCGAAGACATCCGCGACGAGTCGGCGGAAGACATCCGTGTCGTCCTGGTGCCCAAGAGCCGCACCGTCGATCCGGGCCTGCTGATGGAATCGCTCTACAAGCTCACCGAGCTCGAAAGCCGCTTCCCGCTCAACATGAACGTGCTGTCGCGCGGCAAGGTGCCGAACGTGCTGTCGCTGAAGAGCGTGCTGCGCGAATGGCTCGACCACAGGCGCGAGGTGCTCGTCCGCCGCTCGAAGTTCCGCCTCGGCGAGATCGAAAAGCGCCTCGAAATTCTCGGCGGCTATCTGATCGCCTACCTCAACATCGACGAGGTGATCCGCATCATCCGCGAGGAGGATGAGCCGAAGCGCACGATGATGGCGCGCTGGGACCTGACCGACAATCAGGCCGAAGCCATCCTCAACATGCGCCTCAGGGCGCTGCGCAAGCTCGAGGAATTCGAGATCCGCAAGGAGCATGACGCGCTCAGCACTGAGAAGAAGCAGATCGAGGCGCTCTTGGCGTCCGACGCCAAGCAGTGGGCGACGATCAAGTGGGAAGTGAGCGAGGTCCGCAAGCATTACGGTCCAGAGACCGAGCTGGGTAAGCGCCGTACCGTTTTTGCTGAAGCGCCGGACCATGACCTGACCGACATTCACCACGCCATGATCGAGAAGGAGCCGGTGACGGTCGTCGTCTCCGAAAAGGGCTGGCTGCGCGCGATGAAGGGGCATCTGGCCGACTATTCCCAGCTCACCTTCAAGGAGGGCGACAGTCTCAAGCTGGCGTTCCCGGCCCAGACCACCGACAAGATCCTGGTCTTCACCACGGGCGGCAAGTTCTACACCATCGGCGCCGACCGTCTGCCGGGCGGGCGCGGCCATGGCGAGCCGATCCGCATCATCGTCGACATGGACAACGACCAGGACATCGTCACCGCCTTCGTCCACGAGCCCAAGCGCAAGCTCCTGCTGGTCAGCCATGAAGGCAACGGCTTCACCGTGCCCGAGGAAGAGGTCATCGCCAACACCCGCAAGGGCAAGCAGGTGATGAACGTCAAGGCGCCCGACGAAGCCAAGCGCTGCATCCCGCTGACTGGCGATCATCTCGCCATCGTCGGCGAGAACCGCAAGATGCTGGTGTTCCCGCTCGAGCAGATCCCCGAGATGACGCGCGGCAAGGGCGTCCGGCTGCAGAAATACAAGGACGGCGGCGTGCTCGACGTAAAGACCTTCACGATGGAGGCCGGCCTGAGCTGGCTGGATTCGGCGGAGCGCACCTTCACCCGGTCGCGCGAGGAACTGCTCGAGTGGATCGGCACCCGCGCCACCGCCGGACGCATGGTCCCCAAGGGCTTTCCGCGCACCGGCCGCTTCGGCTAGCGCAAGTCCCGGGAAAGTCGTGCCGCGGGGTTTCCGGGAATTGCGCAAGGACAAGAAATCCCGAATGAGGGCCGGAATGAGGGAATGAACGCGTGCGGTGCGGCAAAGTTTTCGTGCGCGGCACCGCATTAGCCTCTATGATCTCCCCACCGGCGCTGAACCGCGCGCCGGGCATCAATCGGGTCCACTTCAGGGCCGAGGAGATCCAGGCTCTTGAACGTGACCAATCCCCGTAAGCCGGAGCGAGAGCAGAGGCTGTTCGGCCCGGCCCAGCCGATGCGTGCCGCCTTGGTGCCGCCGCTTTCGGCGGCGCGCTGGCTGCTCGTGCTGATCGTCGCTGCGGGCATCTATTTCTTCCATGGCTTCCTGGTGCCGGTGCTGGCAGCACTGGTCATTGCCTTCGCCAGCTGGCCGCTCTACCGCAGGCTGCTCGTCGCCGTCGACGGCAACAGGACCATTGGCGCCACGCTTGCGTTGCTGTTCATCATCGCCTTCCTCGTCGTGCCGATCTCCTTTGCCGCGACTTACGCCGTCAACGAAATCCGCGACTGGGTCGGCTGGGCTGTCGAAACCAATCGCCACGGCGCGACGACGCCGCACTGGATCAACAACCTGCCTGTTGTCGGCGAGTGGCTGAATGAACAATGGACGCGTTATGTTGGGCACCCCGGCGCCATCGGCGAACTGGCGCAACTGCTCAGCGGCGCCAATATCGGCAGCATCTATCGCGGCGTGCTTGCTGCCGGCGGCAGCGCCTTCGGCATCCTCTTGACGCTGCTGTTCATGCTGATCGCTTTGTTCTTCACCTATCGCGACGGCGAACACTTCGTCGGCCAGCTCGACCGGCTCGGCGAGCGCATCCTGCCGATGCGCTGGGAGCGCATTTCGCGCGTCGTGCCCAAGACCATCAGCGCCACCGTCACCGGCATGACGCTGATTGCCATCGGCGAGGGTGTGGTGCTGGGCCTTGCCTATTGGGTGGCCGGCGTGCCGTCGCCGGTGACGCTCGGCGTGCTCACCGGCTTCATGGCGCTGATCCCCGGCGGTGCGCCTTTGTCGTTCACGCTCGTCTCGGTCTATCTGGTTGCCAGCGGCTCGCCGATTGCCGGTGTCGCGCTGTTTGCCTGGGGCTCGATCGAGCTGTTCATCGTCGACAAGACGCTGCGCCCCAAGCTTGTCGGCGGGCCGATCAAGCTGCCGTTCCTGCCCACCTTTTTCGGCCTCATCGGCGGCGTCAAGACGATGGGCTTTCTCGGGCTGTTCATCGGCCCGGTGCTGATGGCGCTGCTTGTCGCGATATGGCGCGAATGGCTGCGCGAGGTCGAGCTGACCGACGAGGCGGCGATGCTGGCTGCAGCCAATGCCTTGCCGGAGAGCGACACGCCGCGCAGCATCGAGGCGATCCGCAACGACGTGCCGACCAAGCAGGCCGGCTAGGGGCGGGCAGTTCTTGCGGTCCCGGTGTTGAAGGGCCGACTGGCTACGCCAGCTGTCGTGCCAGGTTTGCCCGGCGCCTGCGCCCCTCGGACAATTGCCAGGCCGAGTGGGCGATCAGCGTGACGATCAGGATCGCCCCGCCGATCAGGCTGTTGCGGGTCGGCACCTCGGCGAAGATCATCCACACCCAGATCGGCGCCATGACCGTCTCGAGCAGGTAGAACATCGCCACCTCCGGCCCGGAAATGTATTTCGGGCCGTTGGCGAGGCAGAAGAACGAGATCGGCATGATCACCGCGCCGTTGAAGATGATCCACCACGGTGCATCGACCCTGAAGCCGGTTTTGGATACCATATAGGCCGCCACCAGCCCCGGCAGCAGCACGCCGACAAGCGCTGTAAAACCCATGTCCTTGCCGCTGGAGCGGGAGATGGTGATGGCCGAGGCGATGCAGAAGGCCGAACACACCGCCATCAGGTCGCCGAAAAGGTGGCCGGTGCCGATCGAGCTGCCGACGATGATCGACACCCCGCCGACCATCGCCAGCATGGCCAGCAGCGTTGCCGGCCGCGGCTTTTCCCGCAGGAAGATCCACGACAGCACGGCGGCAAATACCGTGTTGAAGGCGAGGATGAACACCAGATTGGCGGTCGAGGTGTTGTAGACGGCGGTGATGAAGGTAATCGAGCCGATGCCGTAGAGGCCGGCGACGAGGAGGCCGGCGCGGCCCGGGATGAGCTGCGGCGCCTTCGGGCTCAGCGCGCGCCAGACCAGCCAGATGATGATGGCGGCGATGAAGGTCGTGCCGCTGCGCATCAGCAGGATCGACCAGTTGTTGCCGTCGGCGAGCTTGATCAGCGGGATGTCGACGGTCAGCGCCAGTCCGCCGATGCCGGTCAGCAGCAGTCCCTTGGAGTGGTTCGATTGGGTGTCCGCCACTGATTTCCCCTGCCAGTTGGTCGACGGCAGCGTGGAAACGGGCCGGACGTGCTCAGATGTCGCCTTCGAAGCGCTCCCAGCCCTTCATGCCGAGATGCTCTTGAGGTGTGAAGCGTACCTTATAGTTCATCTTGCGCGAACCGTTGACCCAGTAGCCCAGATAGACGTGGGGCAGGCCCATGGCGCGCGCGCGGGCAATATGATCGAGGATCATGAAGGTGCCAAGCGAGCGTTCGTCCATTTCCGGATTGTAGTAGGAATAGACCATCGACAGGCCGTCCGACATCTGGTCGGTCAGCGCCACTGCCATCAGCTCGCCCTGGCCCTGGCCGGTGATGAAGGTATCGGGGCCGCGGCGGCGATATTCGATCACCTTGGTGGTGACATGGGTGTCCTCGACCATCATGGCATAGTCGAGCACCGTCATGTCGGACATGCCGCCCCTGCGGTGGCGGGCATCGAGATAGGAACGGAACAGCGAATATTGCTCGGTCGAGGGCTCGGCGTCGTGCATCGCACCGACGAGGTCGGAGTTGCGCTCGATCACCCGGCGCATGTTGCGCGTGGCCTTGAATTCCTGGGCCAGGATGCGGACCGAGACGCAGGCGCGGCAGGTCTCGCAGGCCGGGCGATAGGCGATGTTCTGCGAACGGCGGAAGCCGCCTTGCGTCAGCAGGTCGTTCATCTCGGGGGCCTTGTCACCGACGAGATGGGTAAAGACCTTCCGCTCGAATTGACCCTCGAGATAGGGGCAGGGTGACGGCGCCGTCAGGAAGAACTGAGGGGAATGGGTCGGATGCTGCGTCATCGAGCGTCAGGAAGACTCCCAATCAATGTTCCCTAGCTTGGCGCTGCCGGCGAAAAATTCAACATGAATGTGAAGGCAGGCCCAATCTTTGCCTTCACATTTTGGCGCAAGTGCCCGTTTTGACTCGCCGAATGGCAATTTTAGCTGTCGCTGCGGCTGACCACCGTGCCGAGCAGCAGGTCATGCAGCGTGCGCTTGCGGTCGGAAAACAGCGAAACCAGGAGCACCAGCGGCGTCAAAACGACATTGCCGGCCCAGAACAGCACCGAGTGAACCACCGCCAGGAGGCCGTCGATCGGCCTGCCATCGAGGCGGTCGAGCCGGATGCCCATCATGCGCATGCCTGTGGTGGCCTGGTTCGAGCCGCCGAGCGTCATCCAGATGTAGATGAGGGCCACAGCCGGAAACAGGATGCCGAACAGCGCCCAGCCGAGGCCGAGCGTCAGCACGCCAAGAAAGAAGATGACGATGGCAAAGGGGATCATCAGGAGACCGACGATCAGATAGTCGACTAGGAACGCCAGGATACGGCGGGTGCGCACGCCGTCATAGGCGCGGCTGTCGTCGAGCCTGCTGTTGATGATTTCACCGTCCAGAACGCGTGCGGTCATGACTTCCTCTATCGGCGGACGAGATTGCCCGCGCCGGAAAACAAATGGGAATTGCCGCGCCGGATTCAAGAATCCCGGCGCGCGTGGGCAGAAATCCTGTCGGGGAAGCTCTGGCCTCAGCCCTTCAGCATCTCGGCCACTTCGGGCGCGAAATAGGTTAGGATGCCGTCGCAGCCGGCGCGCTTGAAGGCGAGCAGGCTTTCGAGCATCGCCTTTTCGCCGTCGATCCAGCCATTGGCGCTGGCTGCCTTGATCATCGAATATTCGCCCGACACCTGATAGGCGAAGGTCGGCACGCGGAACTCGTCCTTCAGCCGGCGGATGATGTCGAGATAAGGCAGGCCGGGTTTGACCATCAGCATGTCGGCGCCCTCGGCGAGGTCCTGCTCGGCCTCGCGCACCGCTTCGTCCGAATTGGCGTGGTCGATGTAATAGGTCTTCTTGTCGCCCTTGAGCAGGCCCTGCGTGCCGATCGCCTCGCGATAGGGGCCATAGAAGGCCGACGCGAACTTGGTCGCATAAGACATGATCGCGACATCATGGAAGCCGTTGTCGTCGAGCGCGTCGCGGATGGCGCCGATGCGGCCGTCCATCATGTCGGAAGGGGCGATGATGTCGGAGCCGGCCGCGGCCTGCAGCACGGCGGCAGCTGCCACCTGGGCGACAGTTTCGTCATTGACGATGATGCCGTCGCGCAGGATGCCGTCATGGCCGTGGCTGGTGAAAGGGTCGAGCGCGACGTCGGTGATGATGCCGATCTCCGGCACCGCTGCCTTGATGGCGCGGGTGGCGCGGTTGATGATGTTGTCGGGCTCCAATATGTGCGCGCCTGTCTGGTCGCGCAGCCCCATCTCGACATTGGGGAAGGTGGCGAGTGCCGGAATGCCGAGCTTTGCCGCGCGCTCCGCTTCCTTGACGGCGAGATCGACCGACATGCGATAGACACCGGGCATGGCCGGGATGGGTTCCTTGCGATTCTCACCGTCGATGATGAAGATCGGCCAGATCAGATCGTCGACCGTCAGGCGGTTTTCCTGGACGAGCCGGCGCGACCAGTCGGCCTTGCGCATGCGGCGCAGGCGGCGGCTGCCGGTGATCTCGTCGACGCTGCGGGCGCCCGCTGGCTTGGCTGGGGTGAACTTGTTCATCGGCATTCTCCGGCAATTGTGCAGTTTTTAGCATGCCGGTTTGCCCAAGACCAAGATGCAGGATGTGACCTGCGGCATTGACGCACCCATGCGCTGCCCATTAGCTCTGCACACTCAGCCTGATGTGAGGGATTCCAGTGGACATGGACTTTGGCGGCGACGACGAAATCCGCTTCGAGCGCTCCGGAGCCGCCGGCATCGTCACCCTGACGCGGCCGCAGGCGCTCAACGCGCTGACCCACAAGATGGTCCTGGCGCTGTCGCGCGCGCTCACCGCCTGGCAGGTCGACCCCAACGTGGCCATCGTCGTGGTCAAGGCCGAGGGCAGGGCATTCTGCGCTGGCGGCGACATATTGCACGTCTACCACGCCGGCCTCGCCGGCAATCCGCCGGTCGACTTTTTTGCCGATGAATACCGGCTCAACACCCAGATCCAGAGCTATCCCAAGCCTTACATCTCCTTCATTGACGGCATCGTCATGGGCGGCGGCGTCGGCATCTCCTGTCACGGCTCGCATCGGGTGATGACCGAGAATGCGCAATTCGCCATGCCCGAGGTCGGCATCGGCTTCTTCCCCGATGTGGGCGGCAGCCATATTTTGCCCGACCTCGGCGGCCATTTCGGCATGTATCTGGCGCTGACCGGCAACAGGATCCGCTATGGCGACGCGTTGTGGTCGGGGCTGGCGACGCACACGACCTCGGCCGACGGCCAGATCGGGCTCTTGGAGCGGCTATGCGAGACCGGCGACACGGAAGCGATGCTGCGCAACTTCTTCCGGCCGGCCAAGCGCGAGACCGAGCGCGAGACGCTGGAAGCGATTGCCCGGCATTTCTCCGCGCCCACGCTGTCCGACGTCATCGCCAGCCTGGAGACGGATTCGAGCGAGTTCGCCAAAAAGACGCTCGCCACCATCCTGCAGCGTTCGCCCACCAGCCTGTCGGTTGCCTTCCGGCAGGTCAGGGCCGGCCTGACCATGTCGATGAAGGACTGCATGCGGATGGAGTTCCGCATCCTCAACCGCATGCTAGCCGGCCGCGACTTCTATGAAGGCATCCGCGCCGTGCTCATCGACAAGGGCTCGACGCCGCAATGGCAACCGGCCCGGCTCGAGGATGTCGACCCGCTCGATATCGACCGTTATTTCGAAACGCTCGGCGACCGGGAACTTGCCCTGTGACCGACAGTGCAAGCCGCCTGCGCGAGATGCATCCGTCGGCGATAGAAAGCGCCTTCGCCCTGTTCCTGCGTGTGGTGGCCGGCTACTGCCTGCTGTTCGGCATGCTCTACTGGGTGCGCCTGATCGGTCTCTATGACGGCCCGCTCTGGCGTTTCGACCTGATGCCGATCCACTGGCAGGTCGCGGCGGTGACGCTGTCGGTGTTTTTCCCCTTTGCCGCCATCGGCCTGTGGATGCTGTCATCCTGGGGGCCGGTCATCTGGTTCATCTGCGCTGCGACCGAAGTCGTGATGTATGCCGGTTTCCCCGAACTGTTCGGCAACAGGCCGCTGATCGTCGTCTCCCACGTCGCGGTGGCATTGATCTACGCGGCCTTCCGCGTTGTCCTGCACCTGAAAAGGCGCCGCGCCGCGCATTAGGGCGTTTCCGCTTTCCTTCGGATGCTCTCCGTCTTTTGTTTTGCGCAATTCCGGACGATGCGCCGCTGCACGGCTTTCCTGGAATTGCTCTAGCCAACGCTTTCAGTGCGTTGGCCGACACTCCGTAAAATACAAGGTTAATTATTCTTACTCGAAGTGGGTTTCGTTAACCCTCTTTCGAAACCTGTCCTCGGTAAGCCCTTGTTAAGCCTGACGTTTAAGTCGAATTTTATGGGTATTCGATAAGTTCGCGATCAAGGTGACATCAAACAAAAAAGTCACCAGGCGAAAACAGAGAGGCAAAGACAATGATCAATTCGCGTCAGGCGGCCAAGCCCGCCATGGTTTCCGAGGACCGTAACGAAGCGATCCGTTCGCTTTACATGGAATCCCTGCAGCTTGTTGAAAGACTTCATCGTCGTCTTCTTGACGTTATCAAGGATGAGTTCGATCGCAACGGCCGCAGCGACATCAATGCGATCCAGGCTCTGCTGCTCTTCAACATCGGCAATGCGGAACTGACCGCCGGCGAATTGCGCTCACGCGGCTACTATCTCGGCTCGAACGTCTCCTACAATCTCAAGAAGCTTGTCGAGCTCGGCTTCATCAATCACCAGCGCTCGCGCATCGACCGTCGCTCGGTCCGTGTCAGCCTGACGCCGAAGGGGCAGGACGTGGCCGAGGTCGTTGCCGGCCTCTATGACCGCCATGTCGGTTCGATCGAGCATGTCGGCGGCATCAATACCGACGAATTCAAGCAGATGAACCGCGCCCTGCAGCGCCTCGACCGCTTCTGGAACGACACCATCGCTTACCGCATGTAAATGGGCAGGGAAGGGGAACAGGGCAGTAAGGCAGCAGGGCAGCAGGTCGACGTGACCCCAGCCACGCTTCACTTCTGACTGCCCTTCTGCCTTACTGCCCTGTTCCCATCTGCCAAAGGAACGACCTCCAGTCGCAGGGCCGGTTGCAGAAATGCACCGGTCCTTCCTTTTTTAGCGCGCCGACATTCGATGGAAGGCGCGCCAGCCATGTTGCCGCCATATTCGAATGACTATCGGGAAGCTGTGATGTGCCAGATCTGCCTGTTCGGCCGTCAGCAGCCCGTGCGATGAAGTCGCGTTTCACGTGTCGGTGATGCCGGGTTATGGTTGGCTAATTGTTAAGCATGGCCGTCATATCGTCGCGGGAAGTTTCCTGCCGGTTGAGTTGCGCGAATATGTCTGGAACGTCCATGAAAACGAACCGTCGTTTCTTTCTCTCCGGTGCCGGCGCGATCGCCATGGCAGCCTTGTCGGGTGCGGCCAGCGCCCAGGATGTGATCGGCGAAGTTCTCGGCTCGTCGCGCCGCGGCAACTGGGACGACCAGTTCGATGCCCGCGTCAGCCAGGGCGCCAAGGTCGAAAGCACCCTGCCGGTCTTCACCGCGCAGACCGCCGCCTACACCCAGCAGGCGATTGCCCAGTATCAGAACATCGTCGCCCAGGGCGGCTGGCCGGTCGTTCCGGCGACCAAGAAGCTCCGCCTCGGCGTCGAGGATCCCGATGTCCAGGTGTTGCGCAAGCGCCTGATGATTTCGGGCGACCTGTCGCCGCGCGCCGGCCTTTCCGATTCGTTCGACACCTATGTCGATGCCGCCCTGAAGCGCTTCCAGGCACGCCACGGTCTGCCGGACGATGGCGTCATGGGCCAGTACACCTATGCGGCGATGAACATCAGCGCCCAGATCCGCCTCGGCCAGCTCGAGACCAATCTCGGCCGCATCCAGGCCCAGGCCGGCACGCTCGGCCAGCGCTATGTCAACGTCAACATTCCGGCCGCGCAAGTCGAAGCCGTCGAAAACGACCGCGTCGTGCTGCGCCACACCGCAATCGTCGGCAAGGTCGACCGCCAGTCGCCGATCGTCAATTCGAAGATCAACGAGATCGTCGTCAATCCGTACTGGAACGCACCGGTATCGATCGTCCGCAAGGACATTATCCCGCTGATGCGCAAGAACCCGAACTATCTGACCGACAACAAGATCCGCCTGTTTGCGCCCGACGGCAGCGAAGTCGATCCGATGAATGTCGACTGGTCGACGGAAGAGGCGGCGAAGTACCGCTTCCGCCAGGATCCGGGCGCCAACAACGCCATGGCGTCGGTGAAGATCAACTTCCCGAGCCCGGATGGCGTCTACATGCACGATACGCCGCAGCAGAGCCTGTTCGGCAAGCTGATGCGCTTCGATTCCTCGGGCTGCGTCCGCGTCCAGAACGTGCGCGACCTCGTCACCTGGATTCTGCGCGACACGCCGGGCTGGAGCCGCTCGCATTTCGAGCAGGCCATCAAGTCGGGCGAAAACACACCGGTCCCCGTCACCAACCCGGTGCCGGTCTATTTCACCTATGTCTCGGCTTGGTCGACCGGCGATGGTGTCGTGCAGTTCCGCGACGACATCTATGGCCGCGACGGCGTCGACGAGTTGCAGATCACCTCGGCTCTCTGATCGAGCCGCAGCGAGCAGTCAAAAGGCCGCCTCTCGGGGCGGCTTTTTTCATTCTCAGGCCCTTTGGTCCAAATGCGACCACGAAATTTCGCACCGCACGTGGCGACGCTGGGGCAAGTATGTTAATGGCCGCCGAACTTCCCCGATGCCCCTCCGGACCAGTCCCCGGACCAGCAAGGATCAGAACCGATGGCCGCTTCGAAACACCTCGAAACCTTCTTTGGAACGCCGCTCGAGGAGGCTGATCCCGAGATCTTCGGCTCGATCCGCAACGAGCTCGGTCGCCAGCGCCACGAGATCGAGCTGATCGCCTCGGAAAACATTGTTTCCCGCGCCGTGCTCGAGGCCCAGGGCTCGATCATGACCAACAAATATGCCGAGGGTTATCCCGGCAAGCGCTATTATGGCGGCTGCCAGTTCGTCGACGTCGCCGAAGAGCTCGCCATCGAGCGCGCCAAGAAGCTGTTCGACTGCAAGTTCGCCAACGTCCAGCCGAACTCCGGCAGCCAGATGAACCAGGCGGTGTTCCTGGCGCTGCTGCAGCCGGGCGACACCTTCATGGGCCTCGACCTGAATTCGGGCGGTCACCTGACCCACGGCTCGCCGGTCAACATGTCCGGCAAGTGGTTCAAGGTCGTCTCCTATGGCGTGCGCAAGGACGACAACCTGCTCGACATGGACGAGGTCGCGCGCCTTGCCCGCGAGAACAAGCCGAAGCTGATCCTCGCCGGCGGCACCGCCTATTCCCGCATCTGGGACTGGAAGCGCTTCCGCGAGATCGCGGATGAAGTCGGCGCCTATCTGATGGTCGACATGGCCCACATCGCCGGTCTCGTTGCCGGTGGCGTGCATCCGTCGCCGCTGCCGCATGCCCATGTCGTCACCACCACCACGCACAAGTCGCTGCGCGGCCCGCGCGGCGGCATGATCCTGACCAATGACGAGGACATCGCCAAGAAGATGAACTCGGCCGTGTTCCCCGGCCTGCAGGGCGGCCCGCTGATGCATGTCATCGCCGCCAAGGCGGTCGCTTTCGGCGAAGCGCTGAAGCCCGAGTTCAAGACCTATGCCGCCAATGTCGTCGCCAATGCCAAGACGCTGGCCGCAAGCCTCAAGGACACCGGCCTCGACATCGTTTCGGGCGGCACCGACAACCATCTGATGCTCGTCGACCTTCGCCCCAAGAACGCCACCGGCAAGCGTGCCGAGGCAGCTTTGGGCCGCGCCAACATCACCTGCAACAAGAACGGCATTCCCTTCGACCCGGAAAAGCCCTTCGTCACCTCGGGCGTGCGTCTCGGCACCCCGGCAGGCACCACGCGTGGCTTCGGCGAAGCCGAGTTCCGCGAGATCGGCCAGCTGATCACCGAAGTGCTCGACGGTCTCAAGGTCGCCAATTCGGACGAGGGCAACGCTGCCGTCGAGGCGGCGGTCAAGCAGAAGGTCGTCAGCCTGACCGAACGTTTCCCACTCTATCCCTATCTCGGCTGATCCGGGGCCATAAAGGCCTTCACATTTCGAAGCCCCGTGCCGGTCATCCCGGCATGGGGCTTCTGCTTTTCCGGAGGATGCATTAAGCCTTTTCCGGTCGGGGATTCGAATGACAAGGCTGAACGATGCGCTGCCCATATTGCCAGTCTGAAGACACGCAGGTGAAGGACTCGCGTCCGGCCGAGGATGGTGCCGCGATCCGTCGCCGGCGCATCTGCCCGGTCTGCGGCGGCCGCTTCACCACCTTCGAGCGGGTCCAGCTGCGCGACCTCGTCGTGCTCAAGAAGACCGGCCGCAAGGTGCCGTTCGACCGCGACAAGCTGGCCCGCTCGGTCGAGATCGCGGTGCGCAAGCGCAATGTCGATCCCGAGCGCATCGAGCGCGCCGTGACCGGCATCGTCCGCCAGCTCGAAAGCTCCGGCGAAACCGAGATTCCGTCGGGCGAGATCGGTCGCCTGGTGATGGAGGCGCTGAAGACGCTCGACGACGTCGCTTATGTCAGGTTCGCATCCGTCTACCGCAATTTCCGCGAGGCCAAGGACTTCCATGAGGTGCTGGGCGAACTGAAGGGCGACGAGGAAGCCAGCTGAACGATGGTCGATATCAGTGCATCCGGGCAGGACAGGACAGACCGCCGTTTCATGGCAGCCGCAATCAGGCTGTCGCGCAAGCATCTCGGACTGACATCGACAAATCCGGCGGTCGGCACGCTCATCGTCCGTGATGACGGCAATGGGCCCGTCATCGTCGGCCGCGGCGTCACCGCCATTGGCGGGCGGCCGCATGCGGAAGCCGAAGCACTCGCCGAGGCGGGTGAGCTGGCGCGCGGCGCCACCGCCTATGTCACGCTCGAGCCCTGTGCCCATCACGGGCGCACCCCGCCTTGCGCCAACGCGCTTGTCAACGCGGGCATTACCCGTGTCGTCGGCGCCGCCAGCGACCCCGACCCGCGTGTTTCCGGCAAGGGCTACGCTATCCTTCGCTCAGCCGGCATCGAGGTCAAAGAGGGCGTTCTGGCCCGCGAGGCCGCCGACCAGCTCGCCGGTTACATGAATCGTTCGATGAGAAAGCGCCCGGAAGTGATTCTGAAGCTTGCGCTTTCCGCCGATGGCATGATCGGCCGCCGCGGCGAGGGGCAGATCGGCATCACCGGCGAGATCGCCCGCCGCCAGGTCCATGTCATGCGCGCCGAATGCGAAGCCATCCTGATCGGCATCGGCACCGCCATCGCAGACGACCCCGAGCTCACAGTGCGCCTGCCCGGGCTGCGCAGCCGTTCGCCGGCCCGCATCGTGCTCGACCGGCTCATCCGGCTGCCCGCGACTTCGAAACTGGCGCGCTCGGCCTCCGACGTTCCGGTCATCGTCGCCGCCTGTTCCGAGAGCCACGCCGCCAACAGGGCGGAGCTGGAACGCGCGGGGGTGAAGTTCCTGGCCACCGAGACCTATGATGGCCGCGTCGCCCTTCCGGAGCTGCTCGAGGATCTCGGCAACCAGGGCATGTCGCGCATCATCGTCGAAGGCGGCGCCGACACCGCGCGCGCCTTCCTCGACGAGGGGCTGGTCGACCGTATCGCACTGTTCTACGGCCCCGAGGCCATCGGCGCCGACGGTATTGCGGCCCCCATTGGCCGCGACCATATACCGGCAGAGTTCACGCTCGTGCGCGAGGCGCGCTACGGCGAGGACAGCTTCGCCGAATGGATAAGGGAAATCTGATGTTTACCGGGATCGTCACCGACGTGGCCACAGTCGCGTCCGCAGCCCAGCTCGACCAGGGCGTGCGCCTGCGCATCGACACCGCCTATGATCCGAAGACCATCGACATCGGTGCCTCGATTGCCTGCTCCGGCGTCTGCCTGACCGTGGTCGCGCTGCCGGAGGCAACCTCAAACGCCCGCTGGTTCGAGGTCGAGGCCTGGGAAGAGGCGCTGCGACTGACCACGGCGAGCGACTGGAAGGCCGGCAGCAGGATCAATCTCGAGCGGGCGCTGAAGATCGGCGACGAGCTCGGCGGCCACATCGTCTCGGGCCATGTCGACGGCATGGCCGAGATCATCGCCCGCGAGGATGAGGGCGAGGCGGTGCGCTTCCGTCTCGAGGCGCCGCGCGAGCTGGCCAGGTTCATCGCGCCCAAGGGCTCGGTTGCGCTCGACGGCACGTCGCTGACCGTCAACAAGGTCGAGGCCACCCGCTTCGACGTGCTGCTGATCCATCATTCGTTGCAGGTGACGACCTGGGGCGAGCGCAAGGTCGGCGATCGGGTCAATCTCGAGATCGACACCATGGCGCGTTATGCCGCGCGCCTGGCCGAGGCGGCAAGGGAAGGGCTCTGACGCCGGGCGCTGACGCCGGACACTGGCGCCGCTCGCTGGACAGCGGTTTCCTGCCACAGGCCTTAACACTTCGCTTGCGAACTCATCCGGTTCGGCCTAAGTCAGCCGCTCCTGCCGGAGATTTTACATGGCCAACGACAAGAAACTGAAGCTCCTCATCGTCGAGGCGCGCTTCTACGACGACCTTTCGGACGCGCTGCTGGACGGCGCCAAGGCCGCACTCGATGCCGCCGGCGCAGGCTATGACGTGATCACGGTTCCCGGCGCCCTTGAGATTCCGGCCGTGATCTCGTTCGCGCTCGACGCGGCCGACGACGAAGGCACCCATTATGACGGTTATGTCGCCCTCGGCACCGTCATCCGCGGCGAGACCTATCATTTCGACATCGTCGCCAACGAATCCTGCCGCGCCATCATGGATCTGTCGGTCGGCGAGTCGATTGCCATCGGCAACGGCATTCTGACGGTCGAAAACGACGAACAGGCCTGGGCGCGTGCCCGCCGCACCGAAGGCGACAAGGGTGGCTTTGCCGCGCGCGCGGCCCTGACTATGATCGCCGTGCGCGAAAAACTCGGAGCAGCCCGCTCGTGACGTCTTCCGAAGATAACGGCCAGCCGCCTGTCCGCCACGCCAACAAGCGCGGCGCTGCCCGTCTGGCCGCCGTCCAGGCGCTCTACCAGATGGACGTGGCCGGCAGCGGCCTGCTCGAAATCACCGCCGAATACGAGGCGTTCCGCCTCGGAAAGGAAGTCGACGGCGCGCTCTACCGCGAGGCCGACGCCCAGTGGTTCCGCGCCATCCTTGCCGGCGTCGTCGAAAATCAGAAGGTCGTCGATCCTGTCATCCGCCAGTCGCTGACCGAGGACTGGCCGCTGTCGCGTCTCGACTCGACGCTGCGCGCCATCCTGCGCGCCGGCGTCTACGAATTGATGAAGCGCCAGGACGTGCCGGTGGCGGTGATCGTGTCGGAATATGTCGACATCGCCAAGGCATTCTACATCGAAGACGAGCCCAAGCTCGTCAACGCCGTACTGGATCGTGTCTCGCGCAAGCTGCGCGGCGAAGGCAAGGGCAAGGACGCATTATGACCGCTGGCGAACGCGAAGCGCGGCGAACTGCCTATATTCTCGCCGCATCGCAAGCCATCATCGGTTCCGCCGCCCCGATCTCCTTCGCCATCGGCGGTCTCGCCGGCTACTATCTGCTCGACGCCGACAAGTCGCTGGCGACCCTTCCCATCACCGGCTTCAGCCTGGGTCTGGCGATCGGCGCCTTGCCGGCGGCGGCCATCATCCGCAGGATCGGCCAGCGCAGCGGCTTCATGTTCGGCACCGCCGTCACCGCCATCGGCGGCGCGGTCGCCACGCTCGCGCTGTTCCGTGCCGAGTTCTGGCTCTTCGTCTTCGGCCTCGTGCTGCTTGGCGCCGGCGGTGCCTTCGTCCAGCAATTCCGCTTCGCCGCCGCCGACAATGCGCCGCCCCAGTTCAAGGCCAATGCGATCTCCTTCGTGCTCGCCGGCGGCATCATCACCGCCATCATCGGGCCGCAGATCGTCATCTTCACGCGCGAGCTGTTCGCGCCTGTGATGTTTGCCGGCTCCTTCGCCTCGATCATCGGCCTGGCCGCCGTCGGCGCCATCATCCTGTCCTTCCTCAGGGTCAAGGAACCGCTTCACGATCACCAGGCGGCTTCGGAGGCCGGCGCGCGGCCGCTGAAGGAGATCGTCACCGAACCACGTTTCGCCGCTGCACTCACCTGCGCCGTCGGCAGCTACACGCTGATGAGCTTCGTCATGACCGGCGCGCCCTTGGCCATGGTCGGCTGCGGTTTCTCGCCTGACGAGGCGACGCTGGGCATTTCCTGGCACGTCATGGCGATGTTCGGTCCCAGCTTCTTCACTGGCCGCGTCATCCAGCGCTTCGGCGCCGAGCGTGTCGTTGCCTTTGGCCTTTTGCTGCTGATCGCCTGCGCCATCGTCGCCCTGTCGGGCATCGCATTGTGGCAGTTCTGGACGGCGCTGATCCTGCTCGGTCTCGGCTGGAATTTCGGTTTCATCGGTGCAACGGCCATCGTCTCGACGGCCTATCGCCCGTCCGAGAAGAGCAAGGTCCAGGGTTTCCACGACTTCGTCCTGTTCGGCGCCGTTGCCTTCGCCTCGCTGATGTCGGGCGCGGTCTACAACGCCTATGGCTGGGACACGCTCAACTGGATCGTCTTCCCGGTCAGCGCCATCTGTCTCGTGGCGCTGGCCACGCTGTCCCTGGCGCAGCGCCGGCAGCCCACCTGAACCTTGCGCTGGGGAAGCTGGAGCCGTTGGTCAGGGTGGAGGGAGCATCTCGCCGTCTCCCGTGATCGCATCAATCGGCTTTGCACGGCTTCAGAGCCGGTCACCAGCTCCGTGTAAGTAGTTGCTACGATGCTCTCCATGAACTTATGAAGCCCGCAGTCTTCATAAGGGTGTCCTGAACCGTTCTTGCACTGAACTTCGTCTTGGAGTTCAGTGCTAAGAAACGGCAGGGGAACGAGATGGTTTTCAGAATAATGGCTGGTGCAGCTATCCTGCTCACCTTCGTCAGCGGCGCGAGCGCTGCAACGTTCGCCAGTTGGAAAGAGAAGAACCAGACGGTACGTGAGGTCTACGTTTCCGGGCTTGGCGAGGGCATGAGTTGGGCGAATGTTTCAGCCAACAGTGACTTGGGTAAGTCTCTCTACTGCCTGCCTCCCCGACTCGGTCTGTCAGGCAGGAACTACATTTCAATCCTTGAAGACTATGCGGAGCGGTACAAATCTGCAGGATCCTACGATCAGGAGGTAGCACTTCTTCTGCTGTCCGCTCTACAGGAGATGTTTCCTTGCAAAGATTGACACCGAGATTGCCAATCTGGGGGTTCACGACCACGAACGTGATGCGAGCCCCAGGTCACACGACTTGCTAGCTGCCGGTTCAGTTGCTCAAACCCGCCAATGCGAGTCCCTGGCACCGAATGACAAATGCGGCAGCAACCCCAGATCGCGTCTTCGATGGTCGATCGTGCGACCGGTAATCTCCTCCAGAACAGCGTCCAGACCGACGACATGTCCGCAGCCCTGAGGAGGCGCTATGGCCGATCAGCTTTACGGCATCCTGGAAGGCTGCTCCTGACAAGACGCTGTCGGGAGGAAGCCCTCCCGATTTTCTTTGATATTCAAAAAATTATTGCGCTGCCCCTGCGCATTGTGAAACCGTATGCCCCGACGGAAGCTGGGTCGCCATGCTCATATGCGGCCACCGAAATCCTGAAGTGAGAAGGGGCTTTTCATGTACAAGAAATCCATCGCGGCTGCGGCCATCGCGCTCGGCCTCGCCACGGGTGCCGCGAGCGCCCAGGTGGTGGTGTCTTCCAAGATCGACACCGAAGGCGGCGTGCTCGGCAACATCATCAAGGCAGTGCTCGACGCCAACAACATCGCCACCACCGACCGCATCCAGCTCGGGGCGACGCCCGTCGTGCGCAAGGCGATCACCGCAGGCGAGATCGACATCTATCCCGAATACACCGGCAATGCCGGCTTCTTCTTCGAAAAGGCCGACGATCCGCTGTGGAAGGATGCCGCCAAGGGGTTCGAGACCGCCAAGAAGCTCGACTATGACGCCAACAAGATCGTCTGGCTGTCGCCGGCGCCCGCCAACAACACCTGGGCGATCGCGCTGCGCAAGGACGTGGCCGAGGCCAACAAGCTCGCCACGCTCAGCGACTTCGGCAAATATGTCTCCGGCGGCGGCACGGTCGTGCTGGCCGCGTCGTCGGAATTCGTCAATTCGGCAGCAGCCCTCCCGGCCTTCCAGACCACCTATGGCTTCACCCTCAAGCCCGAACAGCTGATCACGCTCTCCGGCGGTGATACTGCCGCCACCATCGGTGCGGCCGCCAACCAGACCAACGGCGCCAATGCCGCCATGGTCTATGGCACCGACGGCGGCATCGCGCCCTCCGGCCTCGTCGTCCTCGACGACGACAAGGGTGTGCAGCCGGTCTACCAGCCGGCGCCGATCATCCGCGAGGCCGTGCTGAAGGAGCATCCGGAGATCGAAACTTTGCTCAAGCCGGTGTTCGAGAAGCTCGATCTGGTCACGCTGCAGGAGCTCAACGGCCGCGTCCAGGTCGGCGGTGAGCCGGCCAAGGCCGTCGCCGAAGATTTCCTGAAGAAGAACGGCTTTCTGAAGTAAGCTCTTCCGGCGCGTGCTCGCTTACAGCGCCGCGCGTCCTTTTCGGACGCACGGCACTGTAAGACAGGAACTCCGTGAATGATCCCATGCGACAATCGCCATCGATTGTCGGGGTCATGCATCGGGGTGCGCGCCAGGGGAACCGGGGACGCATCGCAGTCGTGAGCATCAGGTTCGACAAGCTTGGCGTGGTGATCGCCTTGATCGCCTGTTATGGCGCCTTCTCGGCGCCATTTGCCATTTTCCGCGCCAACCGCATCGTCGCTGGCGAGCCGCGTTCGATCATCGAGGCCCTGCCGCAGCCGCTCGGCGCGGTTCTGCTTGCCGTTCTGGTTGCCGCCGGCCTCATTGCCCTGTTCAGGACGCCCCTGGTGGCACGGCTAGGCGCCGCCGCCGTGGCGCTTGCGTCGCTCGCATTGCTCATCGGCGTCGCCGGCAGCCACCTGACCCCTGAAGGCAATACCTTTGCCCGGATATCGCCGGCCTCCGGCTACTGGCTGCTGATCTTTGCCTTCACGCTTCTGCTCGCCGATGTCCTGACCCGGCTGCAACTGTCGCCGGTCGGGCGCGTCGTCGTGCTCGGCATCGCCGCCGCGGCAATCTGGCTTCTGCTCGCCTCGGGGCAATGGGACAGTCTGTCGATCCTCAAGGAATACGCCAATCGCGCCGACAGTTTCTGGAACGAGGCGCGGCGTCATGTCGAACTGGCCCTCGGCTCGCTGCTTGCCGCCACCCTTGTCGGTCTGCCGCTCGGCATCCTGTGTCACCGTGTCCAGGCGCTGCGGGACGGCGTGCTCAACGTGCTCAACATCATACAGACCATTCCGTCGATTGCGCTGTTCGGCATCCTGATCGCGCCGCTCGGCTGGGTCGCCGCCAATGTTCCCGGCGCCTCTGCGCTCGGCATTCGCGGCATAGGTGCTGCACCGGCCTTCGTCGCGCTGTTTCTCTATTCGCTGCTGCCGGTGGTCGCCAACACCGTCGTCGGTCTTGCCGGCGTGCCGCGTGCAGCCAATGACGCGGCGCGCGGCATGGGCATGACGGGCTGGCAGCGGCTGAGCAGCGTCGAGTTCCCGCTCGCCTTTCCCGTCATCCTGACCGGCATCCGAATCGTGCTGGTCCAGAACATCGGCCTTGCCACCATCGCCGCGCTGATCGGCGGCGGCGGTTTCGGGGTCTTCGTTTTCCAGGGCGTCGGCCAGACGGCGATGGATCTCGTCCTGCTCGGCGCCGTGCCGACGGTGGCGCTGGCCTTTGCCGCCGCCATCATTCTCGACGCAGTGGTCGAAACCGTCGCGACCCGCAAATCCACCGAAGTGGCTGCCGCATGATCGAAATCGACCACATCACCAAGCGCTACGGCGAGACCACTGTCGTCGACGACGTCTCGATGGTCATTGAGCCGCGCACGGTCACCGTGATCGTCGGCACCTCGGGTTCGGGCAAGACGACGCTGTTGCGCATGATCAACCGCCTGGTCGAGCCGAGCTCCGGCACGATCAGGCTCGACGGCATCGACAACCGCTCGGTGCCGGGCCATGAGCTTCGCCGCAGCATCGGCTACGCCATCCAGGGCAATGGTCTGTTTCCGCACCGCACCGTGGCACAGAACATCGCCACCGTTCCCGCGCTGCTCGGCTGGGACGCTCAGCGCATCAAGGCGCGGGTCGACGAGCTGCTGGCCTTGCTGCAGCTCGATCCCGCAGCCTTTGGCCCGCGTTATCCGCATGAGTTGTCGGGTGGCCAGCAGCAGCGTGTCGGCGTCGCCCGCGCGCTCGCCGCCGAGCCCAACGTGCTTCTGATGGACGAACCTTTCGGCGCGCTCGACCCGATCATCCGCACCAAGGCGCAGGAAGACCTGCTGGCGATCCAGAAGCGCTTCGGCACCACCATCATCCTCGTCACCCACGACATGGAGGAGGCGGTTCACCTCGGCGACCGCATCGCCGTCATGGATGCCGGCAAGCTCGTCCAGTATGCGACACCGGCCGAGATCCTGGCCAATCCCGCCAGCGATTTCGTCGAGACGCTGATCGGCGCCTCCGACCGTCCGTTCAAGCTTCTGTCGCTCGGCACCGTCGGTGATGCCGTCGAGCCGGGACCGGCGGCGGGCGAGGGCATCCGTGCCGGGGCAAGCCAACGCGATGCGCTCGCCGAGCTGTTGTGGTCGGGACGGCCCGCCATGCCGGTGACGGGCGAAAATGGTGCTGCCCTTGGCCGCGTGACGGTCGAAGGCCTTGTGAAACGTGCCGCGAGGCCGCAATGAAGGCCTGGCTTCCGCTGCTGCTGCGCCTGTGCCTGCTGGCGGTGCTGGTGGCGTTCCTGAGCAATCCGCTGTGGTTCGAGCCGCTGCTCAGGCCGCTGACCCAGAATGGCGCACCGGCGGTCTACAACCAGGGCAGCCTGCTGTCGCTGGCGCTGCTGCACCTGCGCACCGTCGCCATCGCCACCGCTGCGGCGATCGTCGTTGCGGTTGCACTCGCCATCCTTGTCACCCGGCCAATCGGCGCCGAATTCCTGCCATTGTCGCGCAGCCTGGTGAATATCGGCCAGACCTTTCCGCCGGTCGCGGTGCTGGCGCTTGCCGTTCCCGCCGTCGGCTTCGGCGAGAAGCCGACGCTGATTGCGCTGTTCCTCTACGGCCTGCTGCCGATTTTCGAAAACACGCTGACCGGCCTCACCACCACGCCGCCCAACATCGTCGAGGCGGCCCGCGGCGCCGGCATGACCGGCTGGCAGCGCCTCACCAAGGTCGAGCTGCCGCTTTGCCTGCCGGTCATGCTCGCCGGCATCCGGCTGTCGGTTGTCATCAGTCTCGCCACCGCCACCATCGGCTCGACCGTTGCCGCAAAGACCCTCGGCGAGGTCATCATCGCCGGGCTGCAATCCAACAATCTGGCCTTCGTCCTGCAGGGCGGGCTGATCGTCGCGGCCCTTGCCGTTCTGATCTATGACGCGCTTTCGGCGCTGGAGCGCATGGCGGCGCGGCGCATGGGGCAGGTGGCCTGAGCGGCCTACCGGCCACGCGCCGGATAGTCGAGCGTGATCTCGAGCCGGTTGCCCGCTGCATCAAGGATCCAGCGGCGGCGCAGCACGGCAAAGTCGTGACTGGCGCCGTTTGCCGACACCGTCACCACGTCGCCCGTCTGGCACTGTGGCGAAAGCGCAAGCGTGCCGAGCACACCCTCCAACCCCGCCTTGCCGGCATGGATCCGCGCCGAGCCGGTCAGCGTCACCTCGATCGTCTCGGCAGTTGCGCCGCCGCCGAGACTCGGTGATTGATCTGGCTGATGCCCCGGTCTGCCATTTGAAGGAGTTTTTGCCATGGTTTGGCGTCTCTCTAAGATCGTGATGTGTCTTTGTCTTGCAGCTTTCGCCTTTCTGGTGGCGTTCGGCAATATCACCGACTACGGCTCCAACTTCGCCTTCGTCCAGCACGTGCTGAGCATGGACACCACTTTCCCGGGCAACGCGCTGATGTATCGCTCGATCACCAGTCCGACATTGTGGACCGTCGGCTACTGGTTGATCATCTTCGGCGAGGCGCTGACCTGCGTGCTGTTCCTGATCGCCGCGCTGCAACTCTGGCAGGCACGCAAAGGTTCGGGCCGGCAGTTCGATGACGCCAAGGGCTTCGTCGTCATCGGCGCCACCATGGGTTTCCTGGTCTGGTTCCTGGGCTTCATGGTCGTTGGCGGCGAATGGTTCGCCATGTGGCAGTCAAGCACATGGAACGGCCAGGACGCCGCCTTCAAATTCTACATGACCATGCTGGCGGTGCTGATCTTCGTCAATCAGCCGGATCGTGATCTGGCCTGATGCTCCGAAAATCGGAATCGATTTGCGGAAAGCATGATGCGCAGAGCTGATGAGTTGGCGCGTTGTTTGTGCGTCTATCCGGACGCACGGCGCTCCAAAGCTCTGTTGTCGGCAATAACGGGGCGGCGAAAGCCGAGAAACACCTTTTCGATATCTTGACGTGCGCTGCCCTGTTTCGGATTGTTCGCCAGGGGCCGGAAACCAATGAGAGGCTGCCGGTCTCGTTCACTAGCCCGGGGAGGGGAATTCCGGGCACAATCAGGGAAGAGAAATTGGCAATGACAATGCTTTACGTCGTCATCGCCTGCGGCCTGCTATCTGTCCTGTACGCCATCTGGGCGACTCAGTCGGTGCTTGCATCCGACCAGGGCAATGCGCGCATGCAGGAAATCTCCGCCGCCATCCGAGAAGGTGCGCAGGCATATCTGGCGCGCCAATACACCACCATCGCCATCGTCGGCGTCGTTGTGTTCCTGCTCGCATGGTGGCTGCTTTCCGCGACCGCGGCGATCGGCTTTTTGATTGGTGCAGTGCTTTCAGGTGCTGCCGGCTTCATCGGCATGCATGTTTCGGTCCGGGCCAATGTGCGCACTGCGCAGGCCGCCTCCAACAGCCTCGCCGCCGGCCTCGACATCGCCTTCAAGTCGGGCGCCATCACCGGAATGCTGGTGGCCGGCCTCGCTCTGCTTGGCGTCTCCGTCTACTACCTCGTTCTGACCGGCCCGATGGGCCATGCGCCTGCCGACCGCGTCGTCATCGATTCGCTGGTGGCGCTCGGTTTCGGCGCTTCCCTGATCTCGATCTTCGCCCGTCTCGGTGGCGGCATCTTCACCAAGGGTGCCGATGTCGGCGGCGATCTCGTCGGCAAGGTGGAAGCCGGCATCCCCGAGGATGATCCGCGCAACCCGGCCACCATCGCCGACAACGTCGGCGACAATGTCGGCGACTGCGCCGGCATGGCCGCCGATCTGTTCGAAACCTATGCCGTGACCGTCGTCGCCACCATGGTGCTCGGCGCCATCTTCTTCGGCGGAACCGAGGTTCTCTCCAACGTGATGCTCTACCCGCTCGCCATCTGCGGCGCCTGCATCATCACCTCGATCGTCGGCACGTTCTTCGTCAAGCTCGGCTCCAACGGCTCGATCATGGGCGCGCTCTACAAGGGGCTGATCGTCACTGGCCTTCTCTCGATCGTCGGCCTGGGGGCGGCGACCTCGCTGACTGTCGGCTGGGGTGAAATCGGCACCGGGGGTGGTGTCGTGATCACTGGTCAGAACCTGTTCATCTGCGGCCTGATCGGCCTGGTGGTGACGGGGCTGATCGTCGTCATCACCGAATACTACACCGGTACCAACAAGCGCCCGGTCAATTCGATCGCCCAGGCGTCGGTCACCGGTCACGGCACCAACGTGATCCAGGGCCTGGCCGTATCGCTCGAATCGACGGCGCTGCCGGCCATCGTCATCGTCGGCGGCATCATCGCCACCTTCCAGCTTGCCGGCCTGTTCGGCACGGCCATTGCCGTCACCACCATGCTCGGCCTTGCCGGCATGATCGTGGCGCTCGATGCCTTCGGCCCGGTCACCGACAATGCCGGCGGCATTGCCGAAATGGCCGGCCTGCCCAAGGAAGTGCGTCATTCGACCGACGCGCTTGATGCGGTCGGCAACACCACCAAGGCCGTTACCAAGGGCTACGCCATCGGCTCGGCCGGTCTCGGCGCTCTGGTGCTGTTTGCCGCCTACAGCTACGACCTGCAGTACTTTGCCGCCAACAGCGCGCAGTTCCCGTATTTCGCCGACATCGGCACGGTGTCGTTCGATCTGTCCAACCCTTACGTCGTCGCCGGCCTGATCTTCGGCGGCCTCATTCCTTATCTGTTCGGCGGCATCGCAATGACCGCCGTCGGCCGTGCCGCAGGCTCGATCGTCGAGGAGGTGCGCAAGCAGTTCCGCGAGGATCCGGGCATTATGAAGGGCACCTCGAAGCCCAACTACGCCCGCGCCGTCGACCTTCTGACCAAGGCGGCGATCAAGGAAATGATCATTCCGTCGCTGCTGCCGGTGTTGGCGCCGCTCGTCGTCTATTTCGGCGTGCTGCTGATCTCGGGCTCCAAGGCCTCGGCCTTTGCCGCCCTGGGTGCGTCGCTGCTCGGCGTCATCGTCAACGGCCTGTTCGTTGCGATTTCGATGACTTCAGGCGGCGGTGCCTGGGACAACGCCAAAAAGTCGTTCGAGGACGGCTTCACCGACAAGGACGGCGTCAAGCACCTGAAGGGCTCCGAGGCCCACAAGGCCTCGGTGACAGGCGATACCGTCGGCGATCCCTACAAGGACACTGCCGGCCCGGCAGTGAACCCGGCGATCAAGATCACCAACATCGTCGCCCTTCTGCTGCTCGCCGTGCTCGCGCATAGCGGCGGCTGATCCTGCCGAACTGCTTGCCTCTCCGAGGCAGAACCAGGGACCCCGTCCGCAGCCTCTGCGGGCGGGGTTTTTCGTAGGCCTTGTCCAGCCCAAAGAAAAACCCGCGGAATTGCTTCCGCGGGTTCTGTTGCCTGAGATTTCTGAACCTCAGTGGGCGGATCAGCTGCCGCCGAAGATGCTGCTGGCAGCACTCGACCCCATCTTGCCGGCGCCCGAAAGCAGCTGGCCGAGGAAGTTCTGGTCCTTGCCGCCGGTCGGCGTCGTGCGCGAGATGAAGTCGAACACCTTGCCTTCCTGCAGGCCGTAATTGGCGATGTTCGAGACGCGGCCGTCGGCGCCGAAATAGACGGCCAGCACGCGCTGTTCGATCAGCTTCGGCTTGGCGAAGGCGACGGCGCGCCGGCGCGTCTGCGAGATGTAGTAGAACACCTCATTGTCGAAGGTCGCCGTCGTCGACGGCGTGCCGAGAGCGAGCAGCACCTGCTCGCGGCTCGAGCCCACCGGCACGGAGTCGATCGACTGCTGGTCGATGACATAGCCCTGGGTCAGCGTCTCGCTGGGGGTCAGGTCACCGAACGTCTTCGAGGTGTTGCATGCCGACAGCGCGGCAGCGGCCACGATCAGCGACACGGCGCCAGCCGGACGCAACGAAAATGGCATCTTGAATTTCAGCGAGTGCAACAACAACTCCATCCTGTCGTGCCAGAGCCCCTGCTTGCGCGAAGCCGCAAAACCGGTAAACCAGCTTGCGCGCCGATGCAACAAGGCCACTAAGCGAAACGGGTCCCCGGGAGACCGCCCTCAAAATGTTCCAGCGTCTGTTTGGCCGTGAACGCCAAGCCAATCGCGCCATCACCGAGGCGCTCTATACACGAATCGTGGCAGCCGCGCGGCAGGAACCTTTTTATTCCGCATGGAATGTTCCCGACACGCCGCTCGGCCGTTTCGAGATGCTTTCGCTGCACATGTTCCTGTTTCAGCATCGTTTGCGCGGCGAGCCGGGGGCTGCGGCCGACATCGCCCAGCGCCTGATCGACGAGTTCTTCCTCGATGTCGACCATTCGCTGCGCGAGCTCGGCATCAGCGACGTCGGCGTGCCCAAGCGCATGAAGAAGCTGGCCAAGATGTTCTACGGCCGCACCGAATCCTACAAGAACGCGCTCGAAGGCGACGATCATCCGGCGCTTGCCGCAGCACTTTTGCGCAATGTCCGCCCCGAGGTGAAGGAGTGGCCGGAAGCCGCAGCACTCGCCGAATATGTCTTTGCGGCGAATCGCGCTCTTGCCGAGCAGCCGTCGGAAGACATATGTGCCGGCAAATTGTCATATCCGGCGCCGCAGGCAGCCTGAAGGAGGCCACCCCATGATGCCTGACGAGACCCAGAGTCCGGTTTCCTTCAAGGTCAATGTCGCCCGGCTGCCGCAGAAGGGCATGGCTGTAACAGTCGATGCCGATGCCGCCCAGCGTGCCGCATTGGCCGAGGTGCATGGCCTGACGTCGGTCGAACGCTACAAGGCGGACCTGCTCGTCACCAAGTGGAAGCGCAATGGCGTCAAGGTCCGAGGTCGGGTCCAGGCAGCGATCACCCAGGCCTGCGTCGTCACGCTTGAGCCTGTCGAGGCGGTGATCGACGAGGATGTCGAGGGCGTTTTCCTGCCCGAGGACTCCAAGCTTGCCAGGCAGGGCTTCAACGCGGCCGGCGAAATCCTGCTCGACGCCGAGGGCCCCGACGCGCCCGAAACCTTCACCGGCGACACCATCGACGCGGGCGCGCTGGCCGAGGAGTTCTTCGGCCTCGCCATCGACCCTTATCCGCGCAAGACCGGCGTCGCGGTCGCCAGTACTGACGATGACGATGTCGAGCCAGTCGAGAGCGAATTCCAGAAAAAGCTCCGCCTAATATCCAAGAAGCTTTGAAAACGCCCGCCGTTTCGCGTAATCCCGGTTGTGCGGTTATCCAAAACCGTTACTTTCGCCGGACTTTTGCGTGCCCAGCTACGCCAACAGTGAGATGACCGACGCGTGATCAAGATTTCCATTGATGCCATGGGTGGCGATCACGGCCCTTCCGTGATCATTCCTGCCCTGGCCAAGGTCGCCATCAGGCGCACCGATATTCGCTTCATCATCTATGGCCGCGAAGAAGTGGTCCGTCCCGAGCTGGCCAAGTATCCCAAGCTTGCTGCCGTCAACGAGTTCGTGCATTGCGAGGTCGCCGTGCGCATGGACGACAAGCCGAGCCAGGCGCTGCGCCAGGGGCGCTGGAAGTCGTCGATGTGGAAGGCGATCGAAGCGGTCAAGTCGGGCACGTCGGACGCCTGCGTCTCCGCCGGCAACACCGGCGCGCTGATGGCGATGTCGAAATTCTGCCTGCGCACCATGGCGACGATCGACCGCCCCGCCATCGCCGCCCTGTGGCCGACGGCGCGCGGCGAGAGCGTCGTGCTCGACGTCGGCGCCACCATCGGCGCGGATGCGCACCAGCTCACCGATTTCGCCATTCTGGGCACCGGCATGGCTCGCGCCCTGTTCGGCATCGATCGGCCGACTGTCGGCCTGCTCAATGTCGGCGTCGAAGAGATCAAGGGCCAGGAAGAGGTCAAGGAAGCCGGGCGCATGCTGCGCGAGGCCAACATGGCCTCGATGAACTACCAGGGTTTCGTCGAAGGCGACGACATCGGCAAGGGCACCACCGACGTGGTCGTCACCGAGGGCTTTTCCGGCAACATCGCGCTCAAGACCGCCGAAGGCACGGCACGCCAGATCGCCGGCTATCTGCGCGAAGCGATGAGCCGCACGCTGATGGCCAAGATCGGCTATCTCTTTGCCAAGGGCGCTTTCGACCGGCTGCGCGAGAAGATGGACGTGCGTCGCGCCAATGGCGGCGTCTTCCTCGGCCTCAACGGTATCGTGGTGAAAAGCCATGGCGGCGCTGACGCCGACGGCTTCGCTGCTGCCATCGAAATGGCCTATGATATGGTCCGGAACCGGCTGCTCGACCGTATCGAAGCCGACCTCGACCTGTTTCATGCACGCAACCCGCATGCTGCAATGGGTCGCCCCGCGGCCGCGGTCGAAGATCAGGAATAGGATTTTTTCAACGTGATCAGATCAGTTGTGCGCGGCATTGGTTCGGCGCTGCCCCGCCGCATCATGAAGAACGCCGATTTCGAAGGCATGGTCGAGACCTCGGACGAGTGGATCGCCCAGCGCACCGGCATCCGCCAGCGCCACATCGCCGCCGACGACGAGACGACTGCCTCGCTCGGTGAGGCTGCGGCCCGCGCAGCGCTCGACAATGCCGGCCTGACGCCTGACGATATCGACCTGATCGTGCTCGCCACCTCGACGCCGAACAACACCTTTCCCGCAACCGCCGTCGAGATCCAGAACCGGCTCGGCATGCGCCATGGCTTCGCCTTCGACATGCAGGCCGTGTGCAGTGGATTCGTCTACGCCGTCACCACCGCCGACCTCTACATCAAGGGCGGCCTTGCCAGGCGCGTTCTGGTGATCGGCTCGGAGACGTTTTCGCGCATTCTCGACTGGACCGACCGCTCGACCTGCGTGCTGTTTGGCGACGGCGCCGGAGCGCTGGTGCTGGAAGCTGAAGAAAGTGCGGGCACCATCGCCGACCGCGGCGTGCTCGCCGCCAGCCTGCGCTCCGACGGAACGCACAAGGACAAGCTTTATGTCGATGGCGGTCCGTCGACCACCGGCACCGTCGGCCATCTCAAGATGGAAGGCCGCGAGGTCTTCAAGCATGCGGTGGGCATGATCACCGACGTGATCGAGGATGTTTTCGCCCAGACCGGTGTATCAGCCGACACACTGGACTGGTTCGTGCCGCACCAGGCCAACAAGCGCATCATCGATGCCTCGGCCAAGAAGCTCGGCATTGCCGAGGAAAAGGCCGTCGTGACGGTGCATCTGCACGGCAACACGTCGGCCGCCTCGGTGCCGCTGGCGCTTTCGGCTGCCGTTGCCGACGGACGCATCAAGAAGGGCGACCTTGTCATGCTCGAGGCGATGGGCGGCGGTTTCACCTGGGGCGCCGTGCTCGTGAGGTGGTGAGCGCGCAGGCTCAGGCCTCCGCGCGGTGTCTTGAAAAGGTCATCGGATCGGTCCTTGACCTTGACGGATCAATTACTTAACCTCCGGCGCGTTGCTGGATTTCAGATATTGAGGATGGGGCCCGTCGCATGGGGGGAAAGACACTGACACGTGCCGACCTCGCTGAATCCGTCTATCGGAAAGTCGGCCTGTCGCGCACGGAATCGGCGCAGCTGGTCGAAACCGTTCTCGACGAAATCTGCGAAGCAATCGTGCGTGGCGAGACGGTGAAATTGTCGTCTTTCGCCACCTTCCACGTTCGCGACAAGAACGAACGTGTCGGCCGCAACCCCAAGACGGGTGAAGAAGTGCCGATCCTGCCGCGCCGGGTGATGACCTTCAAGGCATCCAACGTGCTCAAGAGCCGTATCCTGCGGGCTCACCAGAACGGCAAGTCCAAGGCCTCGAAGTAGGCAGCCAGCTCCCGATAATCTGGTTGATAGCCTGGTGCGTGATTCGCACCGGGCTTGAATGTTGTTGCCCAAAGCGCTGAAATGGATCACGAATCGTTTTTTGCGAAAGTGGCGACCATGGACAAGAGCCCCGACGCCTTCCGCACCATCAGCGAAGTTGCCGAAGACCTTGATCTGCCGCAGCATGTGCTGCGCTTCTGGGAAACCCGTTTCACCCAGATCAAGCCGATGAAGCGCGGCGGCGGCCGGCGCTATTACCGGCCGCAGGATGTCGAGCTGATCAAGGGCATCCGCCATATGCTCTACGAGCAGGGCTACACCATCAAGGGCGTGCAGAAGCTTTTGCGCGACAATGGCAACCAGTTCCTGGTCGCCATCGGCAGCGGCGACATGAAGGCCGTCGAGGCAATCGCCCAGCGCAAGCAGGCCGAGGCGCCGCTGACGCCGGCAGCGCAGCCGCGCGGCCCCGATGAGGAGATGCTGGTCGGTGAGGCACGCGCCAAGCCGAGCCGCCGCTTCTTCGGCCTGGGCAAGGGCGACGACGAGGGGCCGGTGGCAGCCGATTCCGGCAAGCTGTCGCGCGACAACCGCGCCTTGCTGCAGGAGGCGCTGTTCGATCTGCTCGAATGCAAGCGCCTGCTCGACCAGGTTCGCTGAGGCCGGTCAGGCCGACGAAAATATTCTGCTCGCGAATGAAGAAGTTGGCGGGAAAGCCGACGAATTGGGTTGACCGAAGCGGTCATATCAAGATACATCGCGACCGGTCCGGAGTGTAGCGCAGCCCGGTAGCGCACTTGACTGGGGGTCAAGGGGTCGTCGGTTCGAATCCGGCCACTCCGACCATTAGAACAAAGACTTAACCGCCATCCCCCAGGTTGCGGTTTGCCGATTTCCCCAAGGTTTACATTTACCGTCTCGCTTCGATCTTTTCGGCGTCGATAATGGTTGTCCGAGCCGTGCTGTCAGGCGCAGGGCCGTTGCTGCGGATGCTGTTGCCGTCGACTGCGGTGGTGCAGGTGGTCGTCGATCAGGATTGGCTCTCGGCGTCTGTCGGCATTTGAAGTGCTTCGCGGTAGCGATCCAGATGTTGCTGTCCAAGCCCGGCGGCCCGCACGCGTTCGGGGTTGGTGTTGTCAAGGATGTCGGCGATCTTGACGCGTCGCGCTATCTCGTTGGCGCGCGCCCGCTTGATGAAATCGACATAGGGTTCATCATCCCGGCGTGTGAGCGCGTCGACTGCACGGACAACCGCAGCATCGACCCCCTTGCTCCGCAGCTCGTCCAAAGTGACTTCGGTGTCTTCGACGACGTCATGCAGGACGGCGGCCATTCGGTCTTCGTCGCTGTTGACCGCAAGCATCACCCGGAGCGGATGCAGGATATAGGGCTGCCTCGCCTTGTCGACCTGGCCGTGATGCGCGTTTGCCGCGACAAGGATCGCAGTAGTCAGGTCGCTCATGGCTTCTCCCGCGTCATATGCCGGCACGTCCGTCCCTTGACCGTATCAGAGGCGTTTCATCTTTTCAGCAGGCCTCGATAAGCCGCTGTCGTCGGTTCCGGCCACGTCTTCTCCCGCGATATCATCTGTTTCGAGCGGTTCGCCGGCCGGTGCAAGGCCGTGGTCTTCGGCTTGTCGGCTGCGGTCCCGCGCTTGGCCAAACGAAGAACGCCACGGACGCTGGGTGGCGTCCATGGCGTTGTCTCAGGTCAAAGCCGATGCCGGCGCTGGAGGCTAGCTTGCCGAACCCACCATCACGGCTTCGATCTTGGCGCCGTTGTCATGCTGGTCGATGGCCACCCGCTTGCCGGGAGCCAGCTGCGGCGGGATCGCGACGTCGCGCGGAATGGTGAAGCTCTCGCCATTGGTGAGCGTGATGACGCGGACCGCCGGGTTGAACTTGGCAACGGTGCCATCGACCTCGGTGGCAAGGGCTGCGCCCGACATGAGGGCGAGGGCGGAGGCGGCAAGGATGAGCTTTCTCATTGTACTTCTCCTGTTGCTCGATGACCAAAGCTTGGATCCGGGAGGGGGGACGCCAATTGCTTTGTGCACAGAAGAAACGGCCTGCCGTTGGTTTGGTTCGGTAAACAACTAACACGAATAGCTCACGCGCTTTTGTCGCTGTCATGGTGTCGCACCGGCTTGAATTTCCGACCGCCCGAGAACTTTCGGGCAGAGGTCGGCCGCGGCCGGCCCGGGTGCGGCAGGCGGACCGGGTGCAACAAAAAGCCATGGGCGCGGCGTGCGCCCATGGCTTCACTGTCGTCTTGCCGCGGCGGGCTTACATCATGTCTGGGCCGGCCAGCACGTTGCGGATCTGGTCGCCTTCGTCGTTGAAGAGGATCGAGATCTTTTCGCCGACCTTGACCGAGGGCAGGGCGACATCGCGCGGGATGGTGTAGCTGTCGCCGCCCTGCAGCGTGATGACGCGGGTGTCGGCGTTGAAGCGGGTGACGACGCCGCTGGCGTCGGAGGCGAGAGCCGAACCGGAGAAGAGTGCGAATGCGGCGGCAGCCAAGATGAGCTTGTTCATGATCGTTCTCCTGATGGGGTTGTGCGAGGTGCTGCTTTTGCTGCGGGGCACCTTGCTGATACCGTCAACTACGATCAGCTGGCCGTGCTTGTTACGCGCTGACAGGTAAACTCGAGACACGTTTCGATCACGCGAACGTGCCGCGGGATCGGTGAAACTCCGATGGCGAACGGCCGTTCGCGCGATTGTTTTCGCCTGCGGATCCCGTGTCAGGCACGTCTTGAAACGCAAAAAGCCATGGGTGGGAGGACCCATGGCTTTTTGCTGAAGTGGCCGGCTTGTGGGGCAAGTCAGGCCGTCAAGGCTGTTCCGCCTTAGCGGAGAACGGCATTGACCTTGTCGCCTTCGTCGTTGAGCTGGATCGATACCTTTTCGCCAGCCTGGATCGCCGGGATGGCGACGTCGCGCGGGACGGTGTAGCTCTGGCCGCTCTCGAGTGTAATGACGCGCGCCTGCTCGTTGAACTGAGAAACAACGCCGTTTGCGGAGGAAGCAAATGCGGCACCTGACATCATTGCGACAGCCGAAGCGGCGAGGATGATCTTCTTCATTGTTTTAGTCCTTTCAATGTTCGGTAGCGGATCGACGGTTCGTTGTTTTGTCGTTTCGCTTACCACTGATAGATAGGCACCTAACTTTCCGATTTCCATAGCTGGAGCGGTCACTCTGAGTCACAAAGCAGTCACGCCGAGTTGAGCCGGCAAACCGGTGTCGGACCGTTCACAAATCGGCGCAGTTGTGCGCAACGGCCCTGGCGCAACAGCGAGTCTGGTTGCGCCGTTGTGCGGATGGCTGTGGTCGCAGCCAGGCCCTGCGTGTCCGGATTGTCGTGCGTGTCGTGGATTGCGGAGGCTTGCGGAGCGAAACTGTGCGTCCGTGTTTGCTGTACTGGGCAAGGTAGCGGTCGATGGGGCGGATCTGCGCTTCGTGCCGCGGGCCAGGCGTCGCAAACGAAAAAAGCCACGGGTGGGAGGGCCCGTGGCTTTTTCGGTGGTATCGGCAGTTCAGGGATATCGCGGTTTCCGCTTAGCGGAGGACGCCCTGTACCTTGTCGCCTTCGTCGTTGAGCTGGATCGAAACCTTCTCGCCGGTCTGGATCGACGGGATAGCAACGTCACGCGGAACCGAGTAGCTCTGGCCGCTTTCGAGCGTAATGACGCGAACGGCCGGGTCGAACTTGGCAACAACACCTTCTGCGGACGAAGCAAATGCTGCACCAGACATCAGAGCGATTGCCGAAGCGGCGAGGATGATCTTTTTCATGGGGGTAGTCCTTTCATTTTTCGGTAGCGGATCGGCATTTGTTGTTGTGCCGTCTCGCTGACCACTGTGAGATAGGCGCCTACCTTTCCGATTGCCATAGGCTGATCGGTCACTCTGATTCACAAAGCGGTCACGCTGAGTTGAGCCGGCAAAGCGGTGCCGGACCGTTCACAAAACGCGAATCTTGTGTGCAACGGCGACCGTCGCCGGCGAGTCAGAAACCGGGCGAGGCTTCAGTAGGCGGACGAGGTCTGGGCACGCTGGTGGCGGGCTTCGAGCGCGATCGAGCCCCAGATCAGGCCGAGCAGCAGGTAGAAGTGGCGCCAATGGTCGGTGTCGATGACGGTGCCGAGCGCGATATGGCCGAGGAACACGACATAGGCCGACAGCAGATAGGGCTGCCAGGGCCGGTTGCGCAGCAGGATGCGGAATCCGGCGGCGACGGTCCACACGATCAGCAGGAGGTAGCTGGCAAAGCCGAGCCAGCCATAGTCCATCAACGTCTTCAGCCAGATGTTGTGCGTGTCCTCGCCATAGATCTGGCCGAACACCAGCGCCCCGATGCCGAGAGGTTTCTCGGTCGCCAGAAGGAAGCCGATGGCATAGCGGGCGAAGCGGCCGAGGCGCGCGCCGTCATAATCCTGGACCAGTTGGGCGCGTGTGGTGAACAGCTCGGCGATGCTGGGGATCTGCAGCACGATCAAAAGCGCAACTGTCAGCAGCGCGATCGCCGCGATGCTCATCACCACGATCCGCAGCCGGAACCTGCCGCTGTCGCTTTGCAGGAACAGGAAGCCGGTGAGCAGGATGGCCGAGGCGCCGAACAGCCCCCAGGCGCCGCGCGAGAACGACAGGAAGATGCCGCCGGTGACGATGAGCAGCGGCACCGCATAGATCGCCATCTTGAGCGGATTGCCTGTCAGCACCCGGTAGAGCAGGTAGATGCCGGGCAGGGTGAGGAAGGGGCCGAAGACGTTCGGGTCCTGGAAGGCGCCGGCGGCGCGGCCATATTTGGTGAACATCTCCGCCCCGGGCACGGCGCCGAAATAGCCGAGCATGCCGAGCACCGAGGTGAACACTGCCGACGCCACCCAGGACAGGAAGATCACCCTGAACAGCCTCGGATCGGCTTCAGTGACCGCGGCGAAGAAGATGGCGGTGAAGCCGAGGAACAGCGACACGGCGAGATAGAGCGGCGTGTTCATCAGCTCCGCCATCTGCGTCATCGCAATCATGCCGCCGATGTTGAAGGTCACGATCAGCACCAGCAACGGGGTGATGGCACGCGAAATGCGCAGGCCGAACAGCGACCACACCGCGATCAGCCCGGCCATGTAGAGTTCGTAAGGCGCCGGCTCGCGGATGACGAAGCCCGACAGCAATACGCCCAGCGCAATGGCGCCGGTGGCGATGAGCCCGATCAGCTTGGCGTTGATCGCGGCCCGCGGCAGATCATAGCTGATCGCGCTCAATAGGCGTTTTCCGTGTCGAGCAGGCGGATCGGCGTCAGGAACAGGATCTTGATGTCGAACCAGAGCGACCAGTTCTCGATGTAGTAGAGGTCGAACTCGGTGCGCTTGCGGATCTTCTCGTCGGTGTCCATCTCGCCGCGCCAGCCATTGATCTGGGCCCAGCCGGTGACGCCGGGCTTGACCTTGTGGCGGGCGAAGTAGCCGTCGACCACTTCATTGTAGAGCAGGTTGTGCGACTGCGCCGCAATCGCATGCGGGCGCGGGCCGACCAGGGACAGGCTGCCGAACAGCGAATTGAAGAACTGTGGCAGCTCGTCGATCGAGGTCTTGCGGATGATGCGGCCGACGCGGGTGACGCGCGGGTCGTTCTTGGTCACCGTCTTTTTCGCCGAGGGGTCGGACAGCTCGGTGAACATCGAGCGGAACTTGTAGACCTCGATCACCTCGTTGTTGAAGCCGTGGCGCTTCTGCTTGAACAGCACCGGGCCCTTGCTGTCGAGCTTGATGGCGATCGCGGTTGCCAGCATGACGGGCGAAAAGACGACGATGCCGAACAGGCTGAAGATGATGTCGAAGGCCCGCTTGGCGACCGAATCCCAGTCGTTGATCGGCTTGTCGAAAATGTCGAGCATCGGCACCGCGCCGATATAGGAATAGGAGCGCGGCCGGAACTGCAGCTGGTTGGAATGCGCCGACAGGCGGATGTCGACGGGCAGCACCCAGAGCTTCTTGAGCAGCTGCAGAACCCGGGTTTCGGCCGTCAGCGGCAGCGACACGATCAGCATGTCGATGCGCGCGATGCGGGCGAATTCCAACAGTTCCGAGACGGTGCCGAGCTTGGGATAGCCGGCGACGATCGGCGGTGAACGCCGGTCGTCGCGGTCGTCGAAGATGCCGCAAATGCGGATGTCGTTGTAGGGGTGCTGCTCGATCGAGCGGATCAGCACTTCGGCTGCCTTGCCGCCGCCGACGATGACTGCCCGCCGCTCCATGCGGCCGTTGCGGGCCCAGCGCCGGATGACCCGTGCCATGATCAGGCGTTGGACGACGAGCAGCGCCAGCCCGATGACGAACCAGCTGCCGAACAGCAGGCGCGAAAACTCCGCCGAAACCTTCATGAAGAAGGCAGTGACCGCCATCAGGGCGAAGGTGGTGGCCCAGCACAGCGCCATCCGTCCCAGTGAGACGCCCGCCCGCATCAGCGACTGCAGCTGGTAGCAGTCCATGATCTCGAAAAGGACGATCGCGGCCAGCGAGGCGGCGAGGATGACCAGCGGATATTGCCAGCTCAGATGGCCGAGGAATCCGACATGATAGGCATAGAGTGCCAAGCCCGTGACGAAAAGCATGCCGAATTCGGTCAGGCGCAGGATGCCGCTGAGCATGACCGGGGACATCGTGTCGCGACGGTACTGCGCTGCCACCTCTTGCGCGACATTGCTCAGCTTGGGCTTGTCGGTCGATTTGCCGTCGCCGTCAGCCGCCTTCACGGCTTCCGGGGTGAAGCGGCGCTTTGGGTCGAAGTTGTTCATCGTCGTCGATCTGTTGGCCGGTCGCCCGTTTGCCAGATTGACATATCAAAGATGAGCTAAGAAACCCTTGAACAACAAAATTGTCTTGTAGCGTATTTCAGGCGCGTTTTTTCGGCAGTGCGGAGAAGTAGGCTTTCTCGACTTCGCGGGCCATCACGTCGACGCCGAAACGGGCCTTGAGCTCGGCGGTGTCGGGCATCGCGGCGGCATAGGCAGCAGGCGACCGGAAGGCCTCGATCATCTTCAGGCCGATTTCGCCAGCGTCCGGATTGACCAGCGCCGGCGACCGGGCTCCGAGAATCTCCGGAATGCCGCCGACCGATGTGGCCACGATCGGCTTTGCGGCGGCAAGCGTCTCCAGCACGATGTAGGGCATCGCCTCGGCGCGCGACGGCACGACGACGAAGCGGGCAAGCGCAAACGCCTGGCGCGCCGGCATCGGCGCAAGGAAGCGGATCTTGCCGTCGAGCTCGAGCCTTTCGACCTGCGCGTGGTAGCGCGGCAGATCCTCGCCGTCGCCGACCATGACAGCGGTGACGTCCTTGTCGAGTTCCTGCCTTGCCGCCTTCACCGCGTCGATGAACATGTCGGGACCCTTCAGGTCGCGCATCATGCCGATATAGAGAAAGTCGGCGGCATCGGGCTGAGCTGCCACCGGTTCGAATTCCGCGGCGCTGAGGCCGTTATAGACCAGGCTGTTGGGCACGCGCGGCTCACCGACCTTGCGGATGAAGGTGCGGCGTTCGTAGTCGGAGACGAACAGCAGATGATCGGTGAAACGCTCCATCAGGCGTTCGAGCCCGAAGAACAGCTTTCCGGTCATCGTCCTTTCGTCATAGTGCAGAGTGCCGCCATGCGGCGAATAGAGGCGGGCCACGCAATACCTTGAAACCCGCAACAGTGAGCCGAACGCACGCGCATAGGCACCACCCTTGGCGCCATGCCCGTGCAGCACGTCCGGCCGCAATTCCTTGATGATCTTGTAGGTGCGCCAGCCCGCCGCGATGTCGCCTGGCCCGATATGACGCTGCATCGACGTGCGCCTGATGCCGAGCGCCAGCATCGGCCGGATCGCCTCGAACAGGTGCTCCTCATGCTCGCCGCCGGTGGTCGAGTCGCAGATGATGCCGACCTGGTGGCCGGCGGCCACCTGGGCTTCGGTCAGATCACGCACATGCCTGAAGATGCCGCCGACCGGCGACCTGAAGCAATGGACGATCCTGAGCTGGCGGGGCGGGGTCTGCTGCACGGCGGCTTAGAACAGCCGCTCGCGCACGTAGATCGTGTCGCCGGGCAGAAGCGGGTCCGTGGTCAGCACGCGGCCGGTCATCACCTTGCCGTTGATGTCGCGGGTGATGTCGACATTGCCCTGGTTGGCGCGGGCGCTGTAGCCGCCGGCCATGGCCACGGCCTTCTGGACGGTCAGGCCGGGAACATAGGAGTATTGGCCGGCCGCACCCACTTCGCCCATGACGAAGATCGGCCGGTAGCGATCGACCTCGACCGAAACGTCAGGATCGCGCAGATAGCCCTGGCGCAGCTTGGCGGCCAGCGCCTTTTCGACCTCCTGCGCAGTATAGCCGCGCGCCGGCACGCCGCCGACGAGCGGGAAGGAGATGTAGCCCGACTGGTCGACGCTGTAGGTGTTGGTCAGGCCTTCCTGCTCGAAGACGGTGACGCGAATGCGGTCGCCGGCGCCGAGACGGTAGGGCTGGTCGAGAACTTCATGAAAGGCGGCAGGCGCGGGGCGATAGCTCGAGCAGCCGCTGACGACCAGCATGGCTGCGAGAAGCGCATGGCAAATGGGAAGGGAGCTTTTCATTTCTGCAGACACACCTTCGACGGCTTGCCGCCATGCCGCGGAATATTGGGCAGCGGAATATTGGTTCGCGCCAGTTATCGACTTGTTAGGGTTAATGCCCGGTAAAGGGCGCGGCCCATCTTGCATGGCCTGGGTTGTAGATGAGGCTGCGCTGTTAACGCATGGGTTACCATGTTTGTTTACCGTGCAGTCTGCTCAGCCTCGGAGTAGGAACTGCATGTCTGGCGTCCAATCCACTGCCGGTGATGTCGATGTCGATCTGCGTCAGCTCTTCGCCAGTCTTGCGAGGAACTGGCTGCGCCTGCTGCTGTTTTCTGTTGCCGTCACTGCTCTTGCCTTCGTGCTGACGTCGCTGGCGACGCCGAAATACCGCGCCGAGACCCGGCTTCTGATCGAAACGCGCGAGTCCGTCTTCACCAGGCCCGACGGCAGCGGCGACAACGAACGTCCGATCCTCGACGAGGAGGGGGTGACGAGCCAGGTCGAGGTCATCGGTTCGACCGACATCCTCAAGCAGGTTGCCAGGAAGCTCGACCTCGCCAGCCTGCCGGAGTTCGACGCCGCTTCGGAGATGTCGACGATATCGCGCCTGCTGGTGATTGCCGGGCTGAAGAGCGATCCCAGCGAGCTGCCGCCCGAAGAGCGTGTGCTCAAGGCATTCCGAGAACAGCTGACCGTCTATCGCGTCGAAAAATCGCGCGTCATCGTCATCCAGTTCTCCTCGGCCGATCCCAAGCTTGCGGCGGCGGTGCCCAATGCGATCGCAGACGCCTATCTCGAATTCCAGCGCGGTTCGAAACTCGAGTCGAGCACCGAGGCGACCGATTGGCTGAAGCCCGAGATCGCCGACCTCAACAAGCGCGTCAAGGATGCCGAGGCCAAGGTCGCCAGCTTCCGCTCGCAATCCGACCTGCTCGTCGGGCAGAACAATTCCGCACTTGCCACCCAGCAGCTGTCCGAACTTTCGAGCGAGCTGTCGCGTGTCCGTGCCGGCCGTTCGGCCGCCGAGGCCACGGCGCAGAGCGTGCGCCAGGCCTTGAAGGGCGGCGGGTCGATCGACGCCATCCCGGAGGTGCTGTCGTCAGGCCTGATCCAGCGCCTGCGCGAGCGCCAGATTCAGCTGCGCGCCGATATCGCCGATCTTTCGACCTCGCTTTTGCCCAATCATCCGCGCATACGGGCGCTGAATTCCCAGCTTTCGGACCTCGACGCGCAGATCCGCTCGCAGGCTGAAAAGGTGCTTGTCGGACTGGTCAACGAGGCCAGCAGCGCCGACCTGCGCGAAAAGCAGCTTGTCGCCGACCTCAACCGGCTGAAGGTCGAGTCGGCCCGCGTCTCCGAGGAGGAGGTCGAACTGCGCGCCTTGGAGCGTGAGGCCGCAGCCCAGCGCGCGCTGCTCGAATCCTATCTCACCCGCTATCGCGAAGCCGCATCGCGTCAGGACCGCAACTATCTGCCGGTCGACGCGCGCGTGTTTTCGACAGCGATCGTTCCGTCCGAATCCTACTTTCCCAAGGTCGTCCCGATCGTCGGCGCCGCCTTCGTCGGTTCGCTGCTGCTGATGGCTATATTCACCCTGCTGCAGGAGTTGTTCTCCGGTCGCGCCATGCGCCCCGCCGCCGGCGCCCGCGTTACACCTGTGACGGTGGCGATGCCGGCGCGCCACGCCGCCGAGCTGCCGGAAGATGACGCGCCCCGGGCCTGGGTTGAAGCAGAAGAGCCGGCGGTTCCAGCTCCGCTTGCCGACGTCGACGGCGCGCTGCAGGAGATGGTCGATACGCAGGACGATCTTGCCGTCGCCGATGAGCCCGCCGCGGAACCCATGCAAGCGCCGACCCATGGCGGCATCAGCATCGAGACGGCGGCGGAAAGGCTGATTGCCGGGGGTGCCGCGCGTGCCATCTTCGTTTCACCCGAGGGCGACGATGCGGCAGCGACAGCGGTACTGGTTGCCCGCGAAGTCGCCGATTCCGGCCTGCGTGTGCTGCTGCTCGATTTGACCGCTTCGGGTGCCGCAGCAGGGCCGATGCTCGATGGTGGCCGTTATCCCGGTATCACCAACCTGCTCGCCTCCGAAGCCCAGTTCACCGATGTCATCCGCGCCGACCATTATTCCGATTGCGATGTCATGCCGGTCGGCACAGCCGATCCGGCGCGCGCCATGCGTGCCGCCGATCGACTGCCGATCATCATGGACTCGCTGACGACCGCCTATGACCTCGTCGTCGTCGAATGCGGCCCGGCCGACGCCGGCGAGATCACGCGGCTTGTCGGCGACGGCACCGAGGTGCTGGTCAGCTTCCTCCACCATGACGACGAGATTGCCTATGTCGCCGACGGCCTGCGTGCCGGTGGTTACGAGGACGTCATTCTCGTCACTCCGGTCGGCCATTACCTGCCGACGACGCCGGAGCCGACCCGGACAGCTGCCTGAGCTAATCTTCTTCGGGGGGCGCCGCCGCTGCCGGCTTGCCGCGCACGCCTGAACGCAAGCGTTTGATCAGCGCCCACAGCCTGTCGTTGTTCTTGACAACGCTTTTGGCGCGCGACAGCGACCTCAGGCCAAGCGAATAGACGCGGCCCTTGGCCGTCAGCGGCGCCAGCACATCGGCATGCTGGATCTCGAGGTCGCACCACTGCCGCTTGTAAGGCTCGTCGCCGACGCTGAAATCGTAGACACCGAAGCCCTGGCCGCAGGCTTCCGATATGTTGTCGAAGAACAGGTATTCGCCTGGGCTGGCATGGGCCAGTTCGTCGTCTGAAATGGCGCCGAACTCGCAGATCAGTCGATTTCCGGCACGGCTCGAGCCGGTCACCGCGCGATACTTGCCGCCGACTTCGAGCCCGTGCAGGACGAAGGATGGATGTTCGCTTGACAGCGCGTCGACGAACAGCTTGCGGAAGAATGTGCGTACGTTGGTCTCGGCAAACACGTCGGTGATGCCCATCGCGCCAAAGCGCTGCTCTTTCATGGCGAAGAACGCGTCGAGCATGGCATTGGCCTCGACGGTCGTCGTTGCCATCGTGCGCCGTGCGCCGCCGAAAGCTTCGTATTTTCGCTCCTGGCTGCGATGCCGCTTGCGCTTCTTCTTGCCGCTGGTTCGCGTCAGCACGCGCTCGAAGCCGCCGTCGAGATCGACGGCAAGGGCGACATTCGGGCTCGGCGCCGACGGCAGCCTCAGCAATGGATTGGGCAGGCCATCGAGGTCGCTGAACAGGCGGTCGAAGGCAACGAGATCGATATCCGGCCGGGCCGTGCCGATTGCGCGGACGAGGACCCCGATGTCGTCGATGCTGGCCGCCGCAAGCCAGTTCCTGTCGGCAGCCGGAAAGTTGCCGTTGGCATGTTTGCCGCCCAAAAACCTGGCAATGCGAAACGGCCCTTCGCGGACGACTTCAAGGGCAAGCGACATGACCGGCCGGCCATTGGCGCTCAAAGTGGCCAGGATGGCGTCGGGTTTGTAGGTCTCGATCCAGGCGGCAACCCATTCCGGGCTCTGGGCCGGCGCATGGATGTTGGTGAACTTGCCGTAGGCGCTCAACGCATCGCACGAAGCCGCCAGCACAACTGCCGTCGTCGCGTTGCCGGTGGCGGCAGCATGACGGAGCAAGGCATTGTCGCTGGGGGCAGTAGCGTCAACCATACTTCAATCCTTGCCGGCTATTGGTCGGCATATATGGAGCATTCCTCGGTATGCTCGACGCCACCGAGCCTAGGCGCCAAAGGTGAAGGAATGATCGACATAGCCAGAAAGCTGGCTTTCCTGCTGATCGGATATGGTGGGCTTGGCGCTCTGGCCAAGCCGCTGGTGGGCGGCGTCGGCGTTATCCTCATGCTGCACCGGGTCAGTGCGTTGCTCGACCGGCCCGACGGCCCCAATCGTCACCTGACCATAACGCCCGGCTTTCTCGACGTGCTTATCGGCGAGATGAAGCGGCTCGGTTATGCCTTCGTCTCGATGGATGAGGTTGTCGGCCGCCTGAACTCCGGCCGCAGGACGGGGCCCTTCGCAGCGCTCACTGCCGACGACGCCTATCGCGACAATCTCCTCGAGGCCTTGCCGGTTCTCGAGAGCCATGGCGCGCCCATCACCATCTATGTCGCGCCGGGGCTCACCTCGGGAGCTGCCGACCTGTGGTGGGAGGTTCTCGACGACATCGTCGAAGCCGGCAAGCCGGTGACGGCCACGGTCATGGGCGAACAACGCACATTCGAATGCGCCACGCCGCGTGACCGCAAAGGCGCTTTCCTTGAACTGTCCGACTGGCTGACGTCGGAAGTGTCGGAAGAAGATCAGCGACAGGTGCTGCGCGGCCTGGCCGAGCAGGTTGGCGTCGACGCCTCGGCGCCAAACCGCGACCTGTTGATGAATTGGACCGAGATCAGGCGAGCCGCCAGCCACAAGCTGGTCACGATCGGGGCCCACACGGTCCATCACTGCAATCTCAAGCGCCTCGAAGCCGGCAAGGCGCTGCGCGAGATGCACCGCTCGCGCAGTCTGATCGAGGCCGAATTGGGCGAGGCACCGCAGCATTTCGCCTATCCTTACGGCTACGCGGCGGCGGCTGGCATGCGCGAGACCCATCTGGCGCGCGAGGCCGGCTTCGTGTCGGCGGTCACGACCCGGCACGGCGTTCTTGTACCCGGCCATGCCGCGCATATGCATGCTTTGCCGCGGATTTCGGTCAACGGCCGCTACCAGGATCTCGCATCGATGCGCGCCATGCTGTCGGGCGCGACGACATTGATCACCAATGGCGGTCGCAAGCTCGTGACTGTGTAGGTTCAGTGACCGGCGGTCTTGGATGGCTTGACCATCCATTTGATGATCAGCATCGCAGGCAGGATCCAGAGCAGGCCGCTGAGGAAGAAGAACAGCAGGTGGGTGACAGGGCCTGATTGCGACAGCTGGGCAACAGCCACCATGGTCGCGATCAGCGCGTAGACGATGACCAGCAGCACCAGCAGCACGGTTCCGATCAGCTTCTTGACGCGCACGGGCATTTCTTCATCCTCTGTCCAGGCTTCGCATAGTCGCTCTGGCCAGCCGGTGCAACCGGGTAGGGTGGCCGGCGCGACTGCGTGTCGCGTGGGCCGAACTTGCCAGCGGGGCCATCATGGTCCACCAGTCCCGCGGTTTCGATGAGCCGGGAACGATTGCCGGGAAAGATTGCCGGGAAAGATTGCAATGTCAGCCATGACCAACACCGCCGCACCGCTTGCCGAGCGCAACAGGGAGCTGCGCAACCGCACGCTGGTTCGCGGCTGGCTTTATCTCGTGCTGCTGGTGCTGTTTGCGCTTGTCATGGTCGGCGGCGCCACCCGCATGACCGGCTCCGGTCTCTCCATCACCGAATGGAAGCCGATCCACGGCGTCATTCCGCCGCTCAACCAGGCCGAATGGCAGGAGGAGTTCGAGAAGTATCAGCAGATCCCGCAATATGAGCAGATCAACAAGGGCATGACCGTTGACGAGTTCAAGGGCATTTTCTGGTGGGAATGGGCCCATCGCCTGCTCGCCCGCGGCGTCGGCTTCCTCGTTGCCATTCCGCTCGCCTTCTTCTGGATCTCGGGCCGCCTCGAGCGGCGGCTGAAACCGCGCCTCGTCGGCCTGCTGGCGCTCGGCGGGTTCCAGGGGTTCATCGGCTGGTGGATGGTCGCCTCGGGGCTGTCGGAGCGTGTCTCGGTCAGCCAGTACCGGCTGGCGATCCATCTCACCTTCGCCTGCATCATCGTCGCCGCTGTCGCCTACATCGCGCGCGGCCTTGCGACCTATTCGGAGGCGCCGGCGGACCGGCGCATCCAGCGCTTCGCGGGCATCATGGTGCTGCTGGTGATGTTCCAGATCTATCTCGGCGCCCTGGTTGCCGGCCTGCATGCCGGCCTTTCCTACAACACCTGGCCGCTGATGGACGGCGCCATCATCCCCGGCGACCTTTTGGTCATCGAGCCCGTCTGGCGCAACTTCTTCGAAAGCCCGAAGACCGTGCAGTTCGTCCACCGCATGTTCGCCTATACGGTGCTGGTCGCGGCGTTCTGGCATGCGTTCACGACAATGACGCAGGCGCCGCGCACGACCCATTCCCGCCGGGCCTGGGTGCTGGCCCTGCTGATCGTTGCGCAGGCGGCAATCGGCGTCGGCACCTTGCTGATGCAGGCGCATATGCACTGGGCGTTGCTGCATCAGGGTTTTGCGCTGATCGTGCTGATCTTTGCCACGGCGCATTGGCGCGCGACCAAGGGGGCATATCCCCTTGAAAACGACGTCGCGGTCAGAAGCTAGCGCGAACAGCTCTGACGGCTGCGACGACGGCGAGTTCGCTCGCCTCGTCCTCGTCGTTCTTGTCCTCGGCGTGCCAGGACGACGACAGGCAGCCCCAGGCGATGGCGTGATCCAGGATCGTGTCGGGACGCTGCCCCAGAGTTTTGGCGAAGACCTCGGCCATGTAGGCGATGCGCTGAGGATCGACGCAGAGGTCGTCGTGCCGGTCAAGCGGGTTGTAGAAGAAGTTCGCCGCGTCGAAACCCGGATCGCCAAGGATGCCCTTGGGGTCGATGACCAGCCAGCCGCGCTCGCCGAAAAGGATGTTGTCGTGATGCAGGTCGCCATGCAGCACGCGCAGCTCGTGCGGATCGGACAGCAGCCGCTCGGCAATGACTGATGCGTCCCGGTAGGGGCTTGCAAGCCCGGCGTCGCGATCGAGTTCGGCCTTCTTGAACAGGCTGTCGAAGCGCTGCCGCAGCGGCTGCAGATCGGCAGGAGGCGGGACGTCGGACGGCGAAAACAGCTGCGCCATCACCTCGTTGGCGATGTCGGTGGCGTGGCGGTCGCCGTGTTCGTTGAGTTCATCGACGAGCAATCGCTCGCCGGCATATTCGAGCAGCATGTCGTGCCCCTCGAAGCCGAGCAGGCGCACGGCGCCGACGCCGTCACGCCAGCTGAGATAATGTGCGCCGCGCAATTCGTCGGCGACATCGTCGAACGGCTTGAGCGCCTTGACCACGGCCGGTTTGCCGTCGGCCAGCCGCACCTTCCAGATGCGGCTGGAAAACGTCTCGGCAATCAGCTGGGGATCGCTTACATTCCACTCATCTGGCCAACGACCTGGAATAGCAGCCTGATCCATCTTCAGTGACTGAGCCCGAGCATCAGGTCCATGTTCTGGACGGCAGCACCGGAAGCGCCCTTGCCGAGATTGTCGAGCAGCGCCACCAGATTGACCTGGCCCTGGCCTTCGGTGCCGAAGACGTAGAGCTTCATCCGGTCGGTGTCGGCAAGCTCGGTCGGGGCAAGCCGGTCGAGCTTGGCGCTGACCTCAAGCGGCACGACCTCGACGATGTCCTGTCCGGCATAGTGCGCGGCAAGCGTCGCGTGGATGTCGGTGATCGAGGCCGAGCCATTGAGGTCGGCGAGGTGCAGCGGAACCTGGACGATCATGCCCTGGGCAAAGCGGCCGACCGAGGGCGCAAAGATCGGGCGGCGCTCGAGCAGGCCATGCTGCTTCATCTCGGCAACGTGTTTGTGCATCAGCGGCAGGCCGTAGAGGAAGTGCGGCGAAGCTATGTGGTCGGGGCGCGAGGCGTCCTCCATCTGGCCGATCATCTGCTTGCCGCCGCCGGTGTAGCCGGAAACGGCGTTGACGCTGACTGGGTAGTCGGCCGGCAGGGTGCCGGCCGCGACCAGCGGACGGATCAGCGAGATCGCGCCGGTGGGATAGCAGCCCGGGTTGGCGACGAGCCGTGCATCGGCGATGCGCTTGCGCTGGGCAGCGTCCATCTCGGCAAAGCCATAGGCCCAGTCGGGGTGGACGCGATGCGCCGTCGACGTATCGATGATGCGGGTCGAGTTGTTGCCTTCGAGAATGCGGACGGCCTCCTTCGAGGCATCGTCGGGCAGGCACAGGATGGCGACATCCGCCTCGTGCAGGCGCTCGGCCCTGAGATCGACGTTGCGGCGTTCGGCTTCCGGGATCGACAGCACGGCGAGGTCGTCGCGGGCGGCGAGGCGCGTGCGGATCTGGAGGCCCGTGGTGCCGTGTTCGCCGTCGATGAAGATTTTCGGTTTCATTGTCTGCCGTCCGTCGAAAAATTTGTTATTTCAGGTGGTTATGGCCAAATTCGGACTCTCGTCCGCAAGCCGTTGATTCAATGCCTCAGGCCTTGTCGCGCGCCTTCTTCTCGGCCAACAGGCCGAGATAATGCATGGCGACCGTCGAGCCGGCGATTGCCGTAATATCGGCATGGTCATAGGCCGGTGCAACCTCGACGATGTCGGCGCCGACGATGTCGATCTGGGTCATCTGGCGCAGCACCGACAGGATCTTGGCCGAGGACGGGCCGCCGGCCACCGGCGTGCCGGTCCCGGGCGCAAAGGCCGGGTCGAGGCAGTCGATGTCGAAGGTGACATAGGTCTTCTTGCCGCCGGTGCGTTCGGCGATCGCATAGGCGATGTCGGCGGCGCGCATCTCCTCGACCTCGTGGCCGTAGAGGATCTTGATGCCGCAATCGTCGGGCGCGTGCGTACGGATACCGATCTGGATCGAGCGATCGGGGTCGATGATGCCGTCCTTGACGGCGCGCGCCACGAACGATCCGTGATCGATGCGCTTGCCGTCGTCAGGCCAGGTGTCCTGGTGGGCATCGAACTGCACCAGCGCCATCGGGCCGTGGATCGCCGCATGCGCCTTCAGCACCGGCCAGGTGACGAAATGGTCGCCGCCGAGCGTCAAAAGGAAGGCGCCCGATTTCAGGATCTTGGCTGCTTCGCGCTCGATTGTAACAGGGGTCTTCTGGTGGTTGCCGCTGTCGAGCAGGCAGTCGCCATAGTCGATGACGGCGAGGTCGTCGAACAGGTCGCGGTTGAACGGATATTGCGGGTCGCAGTCGAAGATCGCCGAGGCGCGACGGATCGCCTGCGGGCCGAAGCGCGCGCCCGGCCGGTTGGTGACGGCGGCGTCGAAGGGGATGCCCCAGACCACCGCCTCGGCGCCGGCGACGTTCTTCGAATATTTGCGGCGCATGAAGGACAATGCCCCTGCATAGGTCGGATCACCCGAGCGACCCTTGGGGCCGCGTGCGGTAAAGGCGTGATCGATCGACGAAGAGGGCATGGGCAGTCTCCTAATTCGGTCTTTCGGAATTTCGAGGCGCAAGAACTACAGAAGCCTGAACCAACATGCCAGCCCCATGGCGAATTGCGTGTGACAGCTGCATTCATCGCCCTGTCATCTGTCTTTCACGCCCATGTCATCGCCGCCTTTTAGGTCGCTCCAGGCATATCAAGCCATGGAGCGATTCCCATGCGGACAGTTCTGGCAGGCGCGGTCTCGGTCTTGCTGACCCTCTCTATGGCGACGTCTGGCCATGCCGGTTCTCGTTCCGAAGAGATCCTCGCGCGCTTCGAAAATGCCAATCAGTGGCGTGACCATGTGATGGTCGTGGCGCACAGGGCAGGCGGCCTGCAGGACGGCAAGCGGCGCTTTGCCGAAAACTCCATCGCCGCCCTGCGCGATGCGATCTCTCTCGGCGCCGAGATGGTCGAGATCGACATCCGCCGCTCCGCCGACGGCGAACTGATCGTCATGCATGACAGCTGGCTCGACCGCACCACTGACTGCACGGGCGAGGTCGTAACCCGCAGCATGGATGAGCTCCGGACATGCCGGCTCGTCGTCGAGGGCACCGGCACTGTCACCGCCGAAACAGTGCCGACGCTGCGGGAATATCTGTCGGTCGCCAAGGGCAGGATCCTGGTCAATCTTGACAACAAGCTCGACACCGCCGACCTCGTCGACATGGTTGCGCTGGCGCGCGCCATGGAGATGGAAGAGCAGGTGGTGGTCAAGGCGAACCTGTGGAATGCCGAGCGTGTCGCCACCGTGAAGGCGGTGATGGCGCGGGTCGGGCAAGGCTTCCAGTTCATGCCGATCATGGCTGACGACGCCGTGCGCGACCCCGCTTTCGTCGAGGCATCGGGCAAGGCTTTCGCCGCAAATGCCGTGGAGATGATCGCCTGGCGCGGCGACACCGAAACCATGACCGTATCTGGCGGGCCGCTGTTTTCGGCCAGGGTCAAGGCAGCGGCCATTCGCGGCAACTGGCACATCTGGGTCGACACTCATGCCATCGTCAACAAGCCGGGTGGCTATCTCGCCGGCGGCCGCGGCGACGAACTGGCGGTGGCCGCCGGTTTTCCCAACGAAGTGTTCGGCTTCTGGGCCGAACGCGGCGCGACGATGATCCAGACCGACGAGCCGCGTGCAGCCATCAACTGGCTGGCCGCCAATGGCTATCGTGTGCCTTATGCCGAAGTGGAAAAACCCGTGGCCTCTGTCGCAGGCCAGGCGGGCGCGTCCCAGCCGCCGACCAACTGATGCCGCGGGAAGGGGCTAATACGCTCTTGAGCCCCGAAGCGCCTTGCGCCGGTCCTTGAGCGAATATTTCGAGCCGCCCTCCTTGAGAAGATTCTTGCCCTTTTTCTTGCAGTGGCTGTCGGCTTTGCCGGCGGCCTTTCGCGTCGGCACCCTTTTCGATCGCCTTGTCATAGGCGCGCATCCAGCAACTGTCGAACGAGGTTGCCCGCTTGAGAAACTTGTTCGACGCGGCCTCTGCTGGGCCAGCGGCAAAGGCTATGGCGACTGCCAGTGCGAGCATGCGGACCATGGTGATTTCCACCGGCGGCTTGAAGTTGCGCTTCCAAGCATAAGCCAGGCGGGCCGGAACAGCATGCGGAAAAGAAAAAGGCCGCCCGAAGGCGGCCTTTTCCGAAATCCGGACTGCGAAACGCTTAGCGCTTCGAGAACTGGAACGAACGACGGGCCTTGGCCTTGCCGTACTTCTTACGCTCGACGACACGGCTGTCGCGGGTCAGGAAGCCGCCCTTCTTGAGCACGCCGCGCAGCGTCGGCTCGTAGTAGGTCAGCGCCTTGGAGACGCCGTGACGAACAGCACCAGCCTGGCCCGACAGACCGCCGCCGACGACGGTGGCGATGACGTCGTACTGGCCGACGCGAGCAGCCGCGACGATCGGCTGGTTCAGGATCATCTGCAGCACCGGACGGGCGAAATAGGTCGCGAATTCCTTGCCGTTGACGATGATCTTGCCGGTGCCCGGCTTGATCCAGACGCGAGCAATGGCGTTCTTGCGCTTGCCGGTGGCATAGGCGCGGCCGCTCTTGTCGAGCTTCTGGACGTGGACCGGAGCGGCCGGCTGTGCGGCTGCAGCGACGGTGCCGAGTTCTGCGAGCGAGCTGAGATCAGCCATGATTACGAGGCCTTCTTGTTCTTGGCGTTCAGCGCGCCGACGTCGAGCGTCACAGGCTGCTGGGCGACATGCGGATGATCGGCGCCTGCATAGACGCGGAGATTCTTCATCTGGCGACGACCGAGCGGGCCACGCGGGATCATGCGCTCAACGGCCTTCTCGAGCACGCGCTCAGGGAAACGGCCTTCGAGCAGCTGGCGCGCGGTGCGCTCCTTGATGCCGCCGGGGTGGCCGGTGTGCCAGTAGTACACCTTGTCGGTGAACTTCTTGCCGGTGAACGCGACCTTGTCGGCGTTGATGATGATGACATTGTCACCGTCGTCGACGTGCGGGGTGAAGGTCGGCTTGTTCTTGCCGCGGAGGATGTTGGCGACGATGGTGGCGAGACGGCCGACGACGAGACCTTCGGCGTCGATCAGCACCCACTTCTTCACCACGTCCGCAGGCTTCTGCGAAAAGGTTGTCATGGTTTTATGCTTTCGGTTCGGACCTTCAGGAGAAGGCGTTTCTTGTTGCTTTCATTGGCGTCCGGCCAGGGCCCGCCGCCAATACCAAAACGGCGGCCATTGCGGGCCGCTGCTTTGGATGGGCTTATAGGCGAGGGCTGATGGCTCGTCAAGCGAGCCGAAAAAGGCAGTCGTCTTGTAATACGTAGCAAAAACAAGATGTTATGAGTGTGGTATTATTTTACCACGTCGTTTGGCGCTTCGGCGGGATCGAATAGGTGCCGGTTGCGTGCGCTACCGTCTGCCGGTCCGGGCCGGCGACGATGTCGATGTCGAACACCATCAGGCTCTTGCCGAGCTTCAGAATGCGGCAGTGGCCGTCGATCGGGCCGGCTTCGGCCTTGCGCATGAAGCTGATGTTGAGATTGGTCGTCACCGACAAGGCGTCTGGTCCGGCGTGGCTCAGCACGCAGACATAGCCGCCGATGTCGGCAAGCGTGAACAGCGACGGGCCCGAGACTGTGCCGCCGGGCCGGAGATGGCGTTCGTCGGCGTTGAGGCGCACGGTGCATCCACCCGGGAAAACCTCCGTCACCCGGTAGAAGTCGTAATGTTCGTTGAGCTGAGGGTAGACCTGCTTGAGGAGATCGTTGACCTCGTTCGCCGTCATCGTCGGCGTCAGTCCGTGCTGCTCGGGCATATAGCTCTTTCCATCGACTTTCCCATCATGCGCCCCGGCCCCATTTCTAGGCTTGCCGGATGAACCGTCGAGTTCGCCACGTTCACATGGTTGGGAACCAAGTTTGTGTGCAAACGTATATGGCTGAGGCTCGACTTTGGCGATTCGTCTTTCGCCGCACTGAACTCGCTCAGGGGACACCATGGCAGAAATCGTCGCCATCAAACGTAGCACACCGGAAGGTCCGGTTTGGGCCAGTCTGGACAAGGGCGTGCTGCGTCTGGTGCTCTCCAATCCGCCGGCTAACGTGCTCTCGGTCGCGACAATGGCAGCACTTCAGGCCCAGCTGGATGGCGCCATGGACGACAAGGCGATCCGGGTCATCGTCATCGCCGCCGAGGGCGGCGTGTTTTCAGCCGGCCATGACCTCAAGGAACTGACGGCGCACCGAAGCGATGCCGATCGCGGCCGCGCCTTCTTCGAGCTCACAATGTCGCGCTGCTCGGCGCTGATGCAGTCGATCGTGCGCCACCCCAAGCCTGTCATCGCCGAGGTCGACGGCCTCGCCACCGCGGCCGGCCTGCAACTCGTCGCCAGTTGCGATCTCGCCATTGCCTCCGATCAGTCCACCTTCTGCACGCCCGGCGTCAATATCGGCCTGTTCTGCTCGACGCCGATGGTCGCGCTCTCGCGCAATGTCTCGCGCAAGCAGGCGATGGAGATGCTTTTGACCGGTGAGACCATCGACGCCACGACAGCGCGCGACTTCGGTCTGGTCAACCGTGTCGTGCCGCGTGAATACCTGAATCACATTGTTGGCAAATATACGCAAACCATTGTTTCGAAATCGCCTTTGACGCTGAAGATCGGCAAGGAGGCGTTCTACGCCCAGGCCGAGATGAGCCTTGCCGAGGCCTATGATCATGCAGCCAGGGTGATGGTCGACAACATGCTGGCAAAGGATGCCGAGGAGGGGATTGGCGCATTCATCGACAAGCGCCAGGCCGACTGGACAGGAGAATAGGTTTGGAACAACGCCTTTCGCTTGTAACACTTGGAGTGGACGATCTCGGCCGTGCCGTGCGCTTCTATGAAGCAATGGGGCTCAGGCGGAACCAGTCGATCACCGAGGGTGTCGCCTTCTTCCAGATGGGGGGCATCGTGCTCGGTCTCTGGAGCCGCGACCAGCTGGCTGCCGACGCCGGCGTTCCCAGTGGCAAGGGCGGTTTCTCCGGTGTGTCGATTGCCTACAACACGCGCTCCGAGGCGGAGGTCGACGAGATCCTGGCGACGGCCGAAAGGGCAGGCGGCCGCATCGTCAAGCCGGCGCAGCGCGCCTTCTGGGGCGGCTGGTACGGCTATTTCGCCGATACCGAAGGCCATTTGTGGGAAGTGGCCCACAATCCCGATTTCCCGATCGCAGAGGATGGCTCGATCTCGCTGCCGTGACGTGTGTTTGCACACGCTTTCGAAAGCCGGTATCCAGTGCCGTCGAACAAGGCGGCCATGAACAACGACAGATGAACCACGACAGCTACGACAACGCCTACATCGCCGGCATTCTGAATGCGGTGAAGACGATCGCCGTCGTCGGCGCGTCGGCCAATGACGTCAGGCCGAGCTACTTCGTCACCAAATATCTGATCGACAAGGGCTACGAGGTCTTTCCGGTCAATCCAGGACATGCCGGCAAGGACATCCTTGGCCGCATGACATATGCCAGCCTTGCCGACATCCCCGCGCCGATCGACATGGTCGATGTTTTCAGGGCATCGCCTGCCGTGCCAGGCATCGTCGACGATGTGCTCAAGCTCGATCCGCTGCCGAAGGTGGTCTGGATGCAACTGACCGTTCGCCATGACGAGGCCGCCGCGCGCGCCGAGGCCGCGGGCATCAAGGTCGTCATGAACCGCTGCCCCAAGATCGAATATGCGCGGCTTGCCGGCGAAATCGGCTGGAACGGCGTCAATTCCGGCGTGCTCTCCTCGAAGCGCCCTGTCATGCGCGAGGGTTTCCAGAGTTTCGGCATCCGCGCAAAATAATCCGGCATTCGTGCGGGTTTTTGCAATGCCGCGCAAATAATCTCTGCCTGCCGCGGCAGATGTGAAATTTTCGTCTTTGCTTTCCGCCGCGGCCTTGGCCAAAGATGCCAGCTGATTTGACGAACCTATTCTTTGGAGGAAAAAGATGTCCCAGCGCGCCCCTGGTTTCAACACGCTTGCCGTCCACGCCGGCGCCAAGCCCGATCCGGCAACCGGCGCCCGCGCCACGCCGATCTACCAGACGACGTCCTATGTCTTCGACGATGCCGACCACGCAGCCTCGCTGTTCGGGCTCAAGGCGTTCGGCAACATCTACACCCGCATCATGAACCCGACCCAGGCCGTGCTCGAGGAGCGCATCGCAGCGCTTGAAGGCGGTACGGCGGCGCTTGCCACCGCCTCCGGCCACGCCGCCCAGCTTTTGGTGTTCCACAATCTGATGCGCCCGGGCGACAATTTCGTCGCCGCGACCCGCCTCTATGGCGGCTCGATCAACCAGTTCGGCCATGCCTTCAAGAATTTCGGCTGGGAAGCGCGCTGGGCCGACACCAACGATATCTCGAGCTTCGACAAGCAGATCGACGGCAAGACCAAGGCGATCTTCATCGAGAGCCTGGCCAATCCCGGCGGCACCTTCGTCGACATCGAGAAGATCGCCGACATTGCCCGCAAGCACGGCCTGCCGCTGATCGTCGACAACACGCTGGCAAGCCCATACCTCATCCGCCCGATCGAGCATGGCGCCGACATCGTCGTCCATTCGCTGACCAAGTTCATCGGCGGCCATGGCAACTCGATCGGCGGCGTCATCGTCGACGGCGGCACCTTCGACTGGTCGAAGTCGGGCAAGTATCCGATGCTGTCGGAACCGCGGCCCGAATATGGCGGCGTCGTGCTGCACGAGACCTTTGGCAACTTCGCCTTCGCCATTGCCGCCCGCGTGCTCGGCCTGCGCGACCTCGGCCCCGCCATTTCGCCGTTCAACTCGTTCCTGATCCTCACCGGCCTGGAGACCCTGCCGCTGCGCATGCAGCGCCATTGCGACAATGCGCTGACCGTCGCCGGCTGGCTGTCCGACCACCCCAAGGTGGAATGGGTGGCCTATCCCGGCCTCAAGAGCGACAAGAACCATGCGTTGATGAAGAAGTATTCGCCCAATGGCGCCGGTGCGGTCTTCACCTTCGGCCTCAAGGGCGGCTACGAAGCGGGCGTCAAGTTCGTCGAAGGCCTGGAGCTGTTCTCGCACCTCGCCAATATCGGCGACACCAAGTCGCTGGTCATCCATCCCGCCTCGACCACCCATCGCCAGCTCTCCGACGAGCAGAAGATCGCCGCAGGCGCCGGACCCGACGTCGTCCGCCTCTCGGTCGGCATCGAGGATGTCAGCGACATCATCGCCGACCTCGAGCAGGCGCTGGCCAAGGCCTGACCGGCCGTGCAAGACTTGGCTCCGGCAGCGCGTACTGCCGGGGCCTTTTGCCGAGGTCTTTTGCTTTTTGGAGTGCGATCTTGCCGCTGTTTCTGACCATCGACGTCAATGGCATCGAGCCGGAATCAGGCGCGCCGGCAGGCGGCCGGCTGATTTCGGGAGACCCGAAATTCACCACCTGGAATGCCGAGGAGGCCGATGGCGGGCTCTATGCCGGCATCTGGCAGTCGACGCCGGGCAAATGGCGCATCGAATATGACGAATGGGAGTTCTGCCACATCCTGTCTGGCGTCTCCGTCATCTCGGAGGAGGGCGGCGAGGCCCGCACGGTGCGGGCCGGCGACAGCTTCGTCCTCAGGCCCGGCTTCAGGGGAAGCTGGGAAGTGCTTGAAACGACTCGCAAGGAATATGTGATCCGGCTGTAGCAGTGGACATGATGTCGATCGCATTGCCATGACTTTGCAGAGGCGCTGCATTTACTGCGGGAGAGCGCTGGCGGACGAAATGTTTCGTTCGATCGAGCACGTGTGGCCCAAGAGTATAGGTGTCGATCGCCCACCAGAGATTTTCGTCAGCAAAAGTGTTTGTGATCCGTGCAACCACCTCTGCGGACTGTTCGTTGATGGGCCATTTTCTAAAAGCTGGTTTATCACCAACGAAAAGCTGAATAGTGACTTCTGCTTTTTGGACCCCGAGAAACCTACCGCTACCAGTCTTGCGTACATGGGCCAGCTAAAGGACTTTCCAGTCGAGCCCGGTTGGGTTTGCGATAATTGGTCCGGGCCAAGTGGGGAGCACATCTACCATCTGCGCCCTGCCAGCGAACCTATTTGGGACACATACGTTGGTGGGAATCCAAAAAGGCAGAAGAAAAAATCAGAAGCGGGGCGCGCCTACATTCATCTAACCGCTGATGATGATTTTTGGCTATTTGTGGGAATTTCTTCATTTCACAAGCATTTCACGCGATCCAGACGTTTCTGCTTAACTTCAGTCGACAGTGATTTTGATGGAGCCGATGTAATTTTTCCTCCGCCTGATATGGATGACCCGATAGTGCGGAAAGACGTTGAATATATCAGAGGAAAATCAAGTGTAAACATAGTATCATCTCAAATTGATCTTGGATTTGCCGATCGATTCTTGTGTAAATTGGCTCTTGGGTTAGGTTCCAATATCATTGGTGAAGAGTTTGTATTGTCTGAATATGCCGCCATCTTAAGGGCTGGCCTGCGCGAGGCGTCCTATGAGAAGAGACGTGCGTTGGGGGTGCAAGGAACCGCCTATGACCTAGGCGCTAAGCTGTGGGTACAAGAGGCATGGGGCTACTCTGGAGGCTGGACAATCTATGTTTCTACTGTCGGCGGTGATTTGTCAGTATCGATTGCTCACCCCAGTGGGCATATTTCTGCCGTTCGAGTATCGAAAAATATAGAAATTCGAGAAGATCTGCTGCGCAGGTACAATGAGGGCGAGATTTATGTCGCCGTCCCCTCGGTAGGCAAATTTATTGGGCCGTATTCCCTGGGTGCGTACTTAAGCCATCGCCACGGCGGAAGTCCGATTGCTGAACTCAGTCGCATCGATCAGTTGAAGATGCCGTTCGGGGCTCTGCCGTCCCGGAGGCGACCGAGTAAAGACGGGCTGGGAAGTGCTTGAAACGACTCGCAAGGAATATGTGATCCGGCTCTGAGCGTCAGCTTCGCCCCGCATCGAATTTTTCCGACGCCGATGTCAGCGCGTCGATCTCGTTGGCGCATAGCAGCGGCTTCAGCGCCTCGAACTTCTCCGCGGGCCATTCGTAGACCTTCAGCGCCAGCAATTTGTCGACAACGGCCTGCGCAAAACGCGTCTTGATCGGCACGGCCGGATTTCCGGCAACGATCGTGTAGGGCGCCACGTCCTTGGTCACGATCGCGCCCGAGGCGATGATGGCGCCTTCACCGACGGTCACGCCCGGCATGATCATGGCGCGCATGCCGATCCAGGCGCCATCGCCGATGATCGTGTCGCCCTTGCCGGCATAGGCATCCAGAATGAACTCCGGGAACGGATAGAGACTGAACCAATCGGTGCGGTGCGTGTGGTTACCGCCCAGCAGGATCACCGCTTCTGCGCCGATGCAGACATAGTCGCCGATGCGGAGCTGGTCGATCGGCCAGGCCGGCTGCCATGCCTTGAGGCTGTGGGCGTCGCCATAGAGATAACGTACCACGCTGTCCTCGAACGATCCCGACCAGGCATCGCTGTAGTAGCTGTGCGTGCCGCGAACATGGATGTTCGGGTTCCTCACCGTCTCATGCAGCAGTTCCACCCTGGACCAGTGCTTGGTATCGTTTGTCATTGCTTGCGATCTCGCGCCACCCCAGCCGCTCAGGCTTTGGTGGCGAATACATGAAGCCAGTCTGTTGGCTGGCCGTCGTAGCCGCTGCCTCTGCGGCTGGTGATTTCGATTTGCCCGTTCCAGCCGCGGACGCCATATGCGCCTACCAGCCATTCCCGCGAAGGGTAATTGTAGTACCTTCCGAAGCGGTCGCGCCCTTCGGTCTCGCCAGCCTTGAAGCTTGCATAAAACACCCCTCCGCGGACCAGCGCCCTTTGAACACGGGCAATGATTGCCGGAAGATGTTCGCGCGGCACATGCAGCAGGCAGGCATTGGCCCACACGCCGTCATAAGCGTCGATTTCTTCGATGTCTTCAAACAGAAGGACCTTGACGGCCCGGCCAAGCCGCCTTGCGGCCGCCGCGGCGATTGCCTCGGTGCCGTCTGACGGCGTTACGTCGAAGCCTTCGGCAAGCATGGCCTCGCTGTCTTGTCCCGCCCCGCATCCGAGTTCCAGCACGCGGCCACCGGCGGGCAAGCGGGCCATGAAGTCGTGGAGACGGTGCCTGCTCGCCGGCTGGCCCCTTGCCGTGTAGGTTTCTGCCTCGTTCGAGTAGAACCGGATCGTTTCCTGGTCTTTGGCTTCCCTCACGATCGCTCCGATAGCTGGTGTCCGCAAAACAGGCCATCAAGATCGTCATCAAGGCCGGATATCCGCTCAACCGACAGCCGAGCGTCATTTGAGAGGAGCCACTACCGCAGCAGGCATGGAAAGTTCCAGTGCCGAGCATTGAGCCAGCTGTCGCAGTGAAAGTTAGCGATAGCTGAAATCATGCGTGTTCACCGGCCTTGCGCAATGGTGAGGCGGCATCCTATTTACAGGGCAAAGCCTCTGAACCGATTCTGCCCGTCCGGCGCCGGAATCCCCTCACGATAAAGGGACAGTCGATGAAGAACCCCGTCGAAACATATATGAACCTCGTTCCGATGGTGGTCGAGCAGACTAATCGCGGCGAGCGCGCCTACGATATCTTCTCGCGCCTGCTCAAGGAGCGCATCATCTTCATCACCGGTCCGGTCGAGGACGGCATGGCGACGCTTGTCTGCGCCCAGTTGCTGTTCCTCGAGGCCGAGAACCCGAAGAAAGAGATCAACCTCTACATCAACTCGCCGGGCGGCGTGGTGACCTCGGGAATGGCGATCTACGACACCATGCAGTTCATCAAGCCGGCGGTATCGACGCTGTGCATCGGCCAGGCCGCCTCGATGGGCTCGTTGCTGCTCTGCGCCGGCCACAAGGACATGCGCTTCGCAACCCCGAACGCCCGCATCATGGTGCACCAGCCCTCCGGCGGTTTCTCCGGCCAGGCTTCGGACATCGAACGCCACGCCCAGGACATCATCAAGCTCAAGCGTCGCCTCAACGAGGTCTACGTCAAGCACACCGGCAAGGACTATGACACCATTGAACGGACGCTCGACCGCGACCATTTCATGACTGCCGACGAGGCGCGTGACTTCGGTTTGATCGATAAGGTCATCGAAAGCCGCGACGTCGCTGAGGGTGCCACGGCTTCGTGATTGGACGCTGCGACCTGCCTGCAGGGCCACATCTCGCATTTTTGAGGTGCCCTGCGGCATTTCGGACACATTTTGCTGTTCCCTCGATGGAAGCGTCGGCCTACGTTAAGGTGGCGTTGAGCTTCGACGGCTTAGCGTTGTTCAAGGGTGCCGCGACTCGTTGCAGCGACTTCTGGAATGTGAGTGTACGGAAATCGTTGCGGCGGCCAGGGAATGGCGGTGGCGGCGTCCGTCGTTAGATTGCATATGCGCCCCGGAGCCAGACCTTCGGCCGGGCGGCAGTGAAAGGACTTGGACAAGATGAGCAAGGTCAGCAACGGCGGCGGCGACTCCAAGAACACGCTCTATTGCTCGTTCTGCGGCAAGAGCCAGCATGAGGTACGCAAACTCATCGCCGGCCCGACCGTCTTCATCTGCGACGAATGCGTCGAACTGTGCATGGACATCATCCGCGAGGAGAACAAGACCTCGATGGTGAAGTCGCGCGAGGGCGTGCCGACACCGCAGGAAATCCTCAAGGTTCTGGACGACTACGTCATTGGCCAGCCCCACGCCAAGCGCGTGCTGTCGGTGGCCGTCCACAATCACTACAAGCGTCTCGCGCACGCTTCGAAGAGCAACGACGTCGAATTGGCGAAGTCCAACATCCTGCTGATCGGCCCGACCGGCTGCGGCAAGACGCTGCTCGCCCAGACGCTCGCCCGCATCATCGACGTGCCGTTCACCATGGCGGATGCGACGACGCTGACCGAAGCCGGTTATGTCGGTGAGGACGTCGAGAACATCATTCTCAAGCTGCTGCAGTCGGCCGACTACAATGTCGAGCGCGCCCAGCGCGGCATCGTCTACATCGACGAAATCGACAAGATCAGCCGCAAGTCGGACAACCCCTCGATCACCCGCGACGTCTCGGGCGAGGGCGTCCAGCAGGCACTGCTGAAGATCATGGAAGGCACAGTCGCTTCCGTGCCGCCCCAGGGTGGCCGCAAGCATCCGCAGCAGGAGTTCCTGCAGGTCGACACCGCCAACATCCTGTTCATCTGCGGCGGCGCCTTCGCCGGCCTCGACCGCATCATCTCGGATCGCGGCCGCAAGACATCGATCGGCTTCGGCGCCAATGTCGCTTCGCCTGAGGACCGCCGCACCGGCGACCTGTTCCGCCAGGTTGAACCAGAGGATCTGCTGAAGTTCGGCCTGATCCCCGAATTCGTCGGCCGTTTGCCCGTGCTGGCGACGCTCGAGGACCTCGACGAGCCGGCGCTGATCCAGATCCTGACCGAGCCGAAGAACGCCCTGGTCAAGCAGTACCAGCGCCTGTTCGAGATGGAAAATGTCGACCTGACGTTCCACGAGAACGCACTCTCGGCGATCGCCAAGCGCGCCATCGAACGCAAGACCGGCGCCCGCGGCCTGCGTTCGATCATGGAAGCGATCCTGCTCGACACCATGTTCGAGCTTCCGGCGCTGGAAGGCGTCCAGGAGGTGGTGATCTCGGAAGAGGTGGTGACCGGCAGCGCAAGGCCGCTCTACATCTACTCCGAGCAGAAGGAAAAGAAGGGCAGCGTCAGCGCCTGAGGCTTGGCGCCCCAAGGCTTGGCGACCCAAGGCTTGGCGAATTGCCTGCCGCATGATGCGGCGATACGAACTACCGCTCCAGCGAACGGCGCCCCAGCGGCGCCGTTCCGCATTTTGGGACTTCAGGGAAACGTGTGCCAAACCTGTTGGGGATTGGCCTTGATGTTTACCCGGCGAAGCTCCAACTAACGGAGAAGAGGCGATGGGTGGGTTTTCGTGCTGTAATGCCGCGCGGTAATCGGCGGTAGGCGGAACCGTCCATGGTCGTTAATATGAGATTCGCGGTTGGCGCTCGCGCGGCTGCGAAATGAAAGGTTGGACAATGGCCAAAATATCCCGCTCTTCCAGCGAAGGTACCTTCGCAGTCCTGCCGTTGCGCGACATCGTCGTGTTCCCGCACATGATCGTCCCGCTGTTCGTGGGCCGTGAAAAGTCGATCAAGGCCCTGGAAGAGGTGATGGGTCAGGAAAAGCAGATCCTGCTTGCGACCCAGATGAATGCCGCCGACGACGATCCCGAGCCCGATGCGATCTATGACATCGGCACGCTCGCCAATGTGCTGCAGCTGCTCAAGCTGCCGGACGGCACCGTCAAGGTGCTGGTCGAAGGCACGACGCGCGCCAAGATTCAGTCCTTCACCGACAAGTCCGACTTTCACGAGGCCCACGCTCTCATCCTGAGCGAGCCCGAGGAGGAAGAGGTCGAGGTCGAGGCGCTGGCGCGTTCGGTGGTTTCCGACTTCGAAAACTACGTCAAGCTGAACAAGAAGATTTCGCCCGAAGTGGTCGGCGCTGCCAGCCAGATCGAGGACTATTCCAAGCTCGCCGACACGGTGGCATCGCATCTTGCGATCAAGATCACCGAGAAGCAGGAGATGCTCGGCACGCTGTCCGTCAAGGAGCGGCTCGAGAAGGCGATGGGCTTCATGGAAGCCGAAATCTCCGTCCTGCAGGTGGAAAAGCGCATCCGCAGCCGCGTCAAGCGGCAGATGGAGAAGACCCAGCGCGAGTACTATCTCAACGAGCAGATGAAGGCGATCCAGAAGGAGCTCGGCGAGGGCGAGGACGGCCGCGACGAGGCTGCCGAGATCGAGGCGCGCATCAAGAAGACCAAGCTGACGAAGGAGGCCCGCGAAAAGGCGGATGCCGAGCTCAAGAAGCTGCGGTCGATGTCGCCGATGTCGGCCGAAGCCACCGTCGTGCGCAACTATCTCGACTGGATCCTGTCGATCCCGTGGGGCAAGAACTCCAAGGTCAAGCAGGACCTGCACTTTGCCCAGGAGGTGCTCGACACCGACCACTACGGCCTCGACAAGGTCAAGGACCGCATCGTCGAGTATCTCGCCGTGCAGAGCCGCCAGAAGAAGCTGAAGGGGCCGATCCTGTGCCTCGTCGGTCCTCCCGGCGTCGGCAAGACCTCGCTTGGCAAGTCGATCGCCAAGGCGACCGGCCGTGAGTTCGTGCGCATGGCGCTCGGCGGCGTGCGTGACGAGGCCGAGATCCGCGGTCACCGCCGCACCTATATCGGCTCGATGCCCGGCAAGGTCATCCAGTCGATGAAGAAGGCGAAGAAGTCCAACCCGCTCTTCCTGCTCGACGAGATCGACAAGATGGGCCAGGACTTCCGCGGCGATCCGTCGTCGGCGCTGCTCGAGGTGCTCGATCCGGAACAGAACGCAACGTTCATGGACCACTATCTCGAGGTCGAATACGACCTGTCGAGCGTGATGTTCGTGACGACGGCGAACACGCTGAACATCCCTGCGCCCTTGATGGACCGCATGGAGATCATCCGTATCGCCGGTTACACCGAGGACGAGAAGGTCGAGATCGCCAAGCGGCACCTGATGCCGAAGGTCGTCCGCGACCACGCGCTCCAGCCCAAGGAGTTCTCGGTTTCGGAAGATGCGATCCGTGCGGTGATTCAGCTCTACACCCGTGAAGCCGGCGTGCGCAGCCTCGAGCGCGAGCTGATGAAGCTCGGGCGCAAGGCCGTCACCGAGATCATCAAGACCAAGAAGAAGTCGGTGAAGGTCACCGCTGCCAATCTGGACGATTATCTCGGCGTGCAGCGCTATCGCTTCGGCCAGGTCGAAGGCGAGGATCAGGTCGGCGTGGTCACGGGGCTTGCCTGGACCGAGGTCGGCGGCGAACTGCTGACGATCGAAGGCGTGATGATGCCCGGCAAGGGCAAGATGACGGTCACCGGCAACCTGCGCGACGTCATGAAGGAGTCGATCTCGGCTGCGGCATCCTATGTCCGTAGCCGTGCCCTCGACTTCGGCGTCGAGCCGCCGCTGTTCGACAAGCGCGACATCCACGTGCACCTGCCCGAGGGCGCCACGCCTAAGGACGGTCCGTCCGCAGGTGCCGCCATGGCCACTGCGATCGTTTCGATCCTGACCGGCATTCCTGTCAGGGCCGACGTCGCGATGACCGGCGAGATCACGCTGCGCGGCCGCATCCTGCCGATCGGCGGGCTGAAGGAGAAGCTGCTTGCAGCCCTGCGCGGCGGCATCAAGAAGGTGCTGATCCCGGAAGACAACGCCAAGGATCTGGCGGAGATTCCGGAAAACGTGAAGAGCGGCATGGAGATCATCCCGGTTTCGCGGGTTGGCGAAGTGTTGCGTCACGCACTCGTCAGGATGCCGGAGCCGATCGAGTGGACCGAACCGGTCGATGTTCCCGCGGCCAAGTCGGATGCCGGCGAGGATGCCGGCAAGGGTTTCGCTCATTAGTTGTATCTAAAGTCGCCGTCAAAACAAAAAGCCGGGCTCGCGCCCGGCTTTTTCATGTGAAAAAACCCCGGAATTCCGGGCTTTTTGCCCCTTTTCGACTTGGTTGTGCCCGAAGTTTTTCCTAAAGTCCGTGTCCTACCGGCTGAGTCTAATGTCCCGGTTTTCTCATGGAAGGGAATTTGAATGAACAAGAACGAACTAGTGTCCGCCGTCGCCGAAGCTTCCAAGCTTTCCAAGGGCGATGCGCAGTCCGCAGTTGATGCGGTGTTCTCCGTCATCACCGGCGAACTGAAGAATGGCGGCGATGTCCGGCTTGTCGGTTTCGGAAATTTCACCGTGTCAAAACGCGCGGAGTCGACCGGCCGCAACCCGCAGACCGGCGCAGAAGTGAAGATCCCGGCTCGCACCGTGCCGAAGTTCTCGGCCGGCAAGGGCCTCAAGGACGCGGTCAACTGATCGCTTTCCAGCCAAGATACTGATCGAAAAGCCGGGCTTGCCCGGCTTTTCTTTTGCCTGAAGCCAGGCGCGCAGCGGGTGGTCTCGCGCTTCAGTAGACCTGGGTTTTCGACCGGCTGATGAAGAAGCCATGGCCGTCATTGCGGCTGCAGCGCAGCCCGGATCTGTCCGACGTGCAGCTGAACGGGCCCTTCCTCCAACTGTTGCCATAGTCGAGCGTGTGCGAGCCGTCGCAGCATCCGCTGTCGCCAACATTCTGATAGCGCTTGGCTTTTCCCGACTTGCCGAGGATGAACCTGACATAGGTCGGCTCGATGCGATCGCAGCCGAGCTCCGGCCCGCCATCTTCGGGTTCGTAGACGTCCGAGCCGCCTGCCGGCGTGTACTGGCAGCCGACATTGCCCGAGGGCATGTTGAAATAGACGAGGCCACCGTCGGCCGGGAAGCTCTGTTCCGCAGCCGTTGCATCGATCGAGATCAGGGCGATCACCGCCAGCAGCACAGAACGCATGGCCCCTCCAGCGCAACTCCAAGGTCCCAAGGCGCAAGATTGCACCGGAACGCGGCAGGTCGACAATGGGGCGTTGATGGGGTGGCTCGGGTTCAACGAAAAAGGGCCGCTGCGGCGGCCCTTTGCGAGTTCGGCTGTATTGGCAAGCGCTCAGGCCTTGACCATGAATGCCTCGCGCGGCAGGTCCGACAGCACCTCGGCGCGGTTGCCGCGGAGGATGACGATCTCTTCCAGGCGCAGTCCGAAGCGGCCCTGCAGATAGATGCCGGGCTCGATCGAGAACACGTTGCCCTCCTGCAGGATCGTTTCCGACGTGCCGGTGATATAGGGCTGCTCGTGAATGTCGATGCCCAGGCCGTGGCCGGTGCGGTGCAGGAAGTTCGGGCCGTAGCCGGCGGCGGTGATGACGTCGCGGGCGGCCTTGTCGACCTCCTTGGCGGCAACGCCGGGCTTTGCGGCGGCGATTGCTGCCTGCACGGCACGTTCAAGCACGCCGTGCACTTCGTCAAAACCTTCCGGCTTGTCGCCGAACACGCCGACGCGGGTCATGTCGGAGGGATAACCGTCCTTGCGGCCGCCGATATCGATCAGCACGGCCTCGTTCGCCTTGAGCTTGCGGTCGCCGGTGTGATGGTGCGGGAAGGCGCCGTTCTCGCCGAAGCAGACGCTGACGAATTCTCCGGTCGCACCATTGGCTGCGTAGAAGTCACGGATGGCCTTGCCGACTTCGAGTTCGGTCACGCCTTCCCTGAGCGCGGCGAAGCCTGCCTTCATGGCACCGTCGTTGAGCACTGCGTTCATCTTGAGCAGTGCGTATTCGGCCTCGTCCTTCTTGCCGCGCAGGAAGCTCACCGTGTCGTTCAGGAAGCTGCGCGCAGAACCGGGCAGGGCATCGAGCGCAAGCAGCGCGAAATCGGCGCGCATGGTCTCGTCGAGGGCGACCGAGACGGTGCCGCCCCCAACGCCGCAATCGGCGAGAAGCTGCACCAGGGCCGCCTGCGGACCATCGGCATCGGCCCAGGGATAGAAGGGCAATTTGGTGAAGGGGCGCTGGCTGTCGGCATTCAGCGCCGGCATCAGGAAGCCGGCATGCGTCTGCGACACGATCAAAAGCACCGGGCGTTCGTCGCCATGCGGCGACATGCCGGCGAGCCAGACAAGGTGCGAGGAGGGACCAACGACCACCAGGTCGGTTCCCGTCTCAGCCATGCGCTCGCGCAGCCGCGCCATCCGCTCTTCGTACATCGTCTCTGCCTTCTTCGGATTTGGGGAGGGGTAATGTGAGGTGAGGGCGATGGGACCGCCCGCAGTGGGCGGTCCCTGCCAGGCCGGCTCGTCAGTTCTTCTTGACGAGGCGGTAATAGACGAAGTCGGAGGTGGCGCCGTTGACGTAGCCTTCGACGTTCTTGGCGCGCGCCACCTGGGTCGCGGCCTGGAACATGATGATGATCGGCGACTTCTCCTGCACCTTCTTCTGCAGGTCGACATACATTGCGCTGCGCTTGGCCGGATCGGCCTCGGCGAGGGCTGCCTTGGTCTCGTTGTTCAGCTCTTCCGGAACCGCCCAGCTGTTACGCCAGGTGGTGGTCGACTGGTAGTTTCCGTCGGAGTTGTCGGTGTTGTAGGCAAAAGCCTTGGCGTTGGAGTGCGGGTCCATGAAATCGGGGCCCCAGTACAGCAGCATCGCCTCATGCGTGCGGGCGCGGTACTTGGTGATCACCTGCGAGCCGGTGCCCGGCACGATGTCGAAGTTGATGCCGGCTTCGGCGAAGCTTGCCTGCAGCGACTGCGCCATGTCGGTGAACGGCGTCGAATTGATGACGTCGAGCGTCACCTTGATCGGCGTCTTGATGCCGGCGTCAGCCAGGATCTGCTTGGCCTTGGCCGGATCGTAGCTGTAGGGCGTCTCGTCGAGCGAACCCGGGAAGCCCTTCGGCCAGAAGGCCTGGTGCGTCTGCATCTGGCCCTTCAGGAACGTGTCGGTCATGCCCTTGTAGTTGACCAGGTAGCGCGCGGCGTCCCAGACGGCCGGCGGTGTCAGCGATTCGGTCTTCTGGTTGAACGACAGGAAGTGCACGGCCGCCTGCGGATAGGTCTCGGTGGTTACCTTGTCGCTGCCGGCAAGCGTTGCGATCTGGTCCGAAGTCAGGTTCTTGGCCATGTCGACATCGCCCGACGTCAGCAGCAGCTGCTGGGTCGCGGCTTCGGCGACGTGGCGGATGATGACGCCCTTGATGGCTGGCGCGCCGTTGAAATAGTCGGGGTTGGCGGTCAGGTTGATCAGCTCGCCGGGGCGGAACGCCTTCAGCACGAACGGGCCGGTGCCGGCCGAGTTCGACTTCAGCCAGGCATTGCCCATGTCGCCATTGGCCTCGTTGGCCTGCAGCGTCACCGCGTCGACGATCGAACCCGGACGGGCGGCCAGCACGTTGAGCACGAAGGCCGAAGCGAAGTCGCCGGCATATTTGATGACGACCTTGTTGCCGTCGGCCTTGACCATCGAATCGAAATTCTCGGGCGTCCAGCCGAGCTGGGTCAGGATGAAGGCCGGTGCCTTGTTCAGCACGATGACGCGCTTGAACGAATAGACCACGTCCTCGGCGCGCAGCGGGTTGCCCGAGGTGAACTTGACGCCGTCGCGCAGCGTGAATGTGATGGTCTTGTTGGCGTCGTCGACGGCCCATTCCTTGGCGAGGCCGGCGGCCAGCGTCTTGGTGTCGGCGGCGTCGTACTGGACGAGGCGGTCATAGGTCTGGGAGACATATTCGCCCGACGAGAACTCGTAGGCCTCGGCCGGGTCGATGCTGACGATGTCATCGATGTTCTGTGCCACCACGAGCACGCCTGCGGGCGTGGCTGCAAGGCTGATGGCGGGCGTCATCGGCATCGCCAGCGCCGCGGCGAGCAGCGCGGCTTTGAACCGTTTCATCATTTTCTCTCCTTTTTGGTTCCCGTTGTCTTCTCTTCGGCCCGTGAACCGCGCAGGGCCGGATGCTCCGTGCGCGACCTGAACATCGGCAAGGTGCCGGTCCACAGCATGCGCGCGAACTGTTGGGTGTCGTTCGACCAGGAATGCGGACGATTGCCGCGGAAATGCAGGCTGTCGCCGGCCGAAAGCACCATCTCTTCGTCCTCGAGGCGCTGGGTGATCGAGCCTTCGAGGATGAACAGGATTTCCTCGCCTTCATGGCTGACCGTCTCGGAGCGGTAACCCGGCGGGACATTGAGGACGAAGGACGAGAGCACGTTGCCGGTGAAGTCGGCGGCGATGCGCTCATAGACGATCGACGAGCCGTCGACCGAGAATCGGTTGCGCTCGGCCGCGCGGGTCAATCCGTCCTCGGCGCTGGGCGTGGCGATGAAATAATCCACACCCACGTCGAGGCTGCGGGCGATCTGGGCGAGGGTGCCGAGCGAGGGGGTGGCATGATCGCGTTCGACCTGGCTGAGGTAACCGACCGAAATGCCTGCGGCGTCACACAATTCCTGCAATGTCATCGACAGCTGGCGGCGGCGGGCACGGATCAGCGCGCCAACCTTGGGCTGGCTCGACGGCGTGTTTTTGCTGGCCTCCGAGGACACGCTTTTTTGCTCCCATCAAAATTTTTTTGATCTAACCAAAATTTTTTGTATAGTCCAAGCAGAATTTTGCTCGACAAAAAACATCCGTGCCGCATCCGCGACGCGGCCAATGTGGTAGGAACAAAGACCGCGTGGCATCAGAAACCTCTACCGCCGCTAAGGCGCTTCCAACAGGGCCTGGCGGCTCGTCGCCCAATGCGCGGCACGCCTGGAAAACGGTGAAGGGCCTGCTCGGCGTCATCGTCGCCGTTGCCTTCACCTTCCTCGGCCTCCTTGCCATCACCTTCTTCATCGGCCGCGTCGTGCCGATCGACCCGGTTCTCGCCGTCGTCGGCGACCGCGCCCCGCGCGCCGTCTACGAGGCTGTGCGCATCGAGATGGGGCTGGACAAGCCGCTGATCGTCCAGTTCTTCCACTATGTCGGCAATGTGCTGACGGGTGACCTCGGCATGTCGGTGTCGACGGGCCGACCGGTCGCCGAGGATCTGGCCCGCGTCTTCCCGGCAACGCTGGAGATGGCGACGATCGGCATCATCATCGGCGTGCTGATGGGCGTGCCGATGGGCGTTTATGCCGCCAGCCGCCAGGGCAGCCTGCTCGACCAGGTCATCCGTGTCGTCGGCCTGCTCGGCTATTCGGTGCCGGCGTTCTGGCTCGGCCTCGTTGGTCTCGCGCTGTTCTATGCCAAGCTGCAATGGGTCGGCGGTCCCGGCCGCATCGACATCTTCTACGATGGCCTCGTCGAGCCGCTCACCGGCCTGCTTCTGATCGACAGCCTCATTGCCGGCGACACCGAGATCTTCGTCAACGCGCTGACCCATATCGCGCTGCCGGCTGCGGTGCTCGGCTTCTTCAGCCTTGCCTACATCGCCCGTATGACGCGCTCCTTCATGCTCGACCAACTGGCGCAGGAATATGTCACCACCGCCCGCGTCAAGGGCGTGTCGGAGAGGCTGGTGCTGTGGCGCCATGCCTTTCGGCCGATCCTCGTGCCGCTGATTACCGTCATCGGCCTGTCCTATGCCGGCCTGCTCGAGGGCTCGGTCATGATCGAGACCGTGTTCTCCTGGCCGGGCATCGGCAACTACCTGACGACAGCGCTGCTCAATGCCGACATGAACGCCGTTCTGGGCGCAACGCTGGTCATCGGCGCCGTCTTCATCGGCATCAACAAGATTTCGGACGTGCTCTACCGCGTCCTCGACCCGAGGGCACGCTGATGACTACTGGACGTGACTGGCTTCTCGACGATTCGCCGTCCTCGCGCCTGCAGGCCCGGCTTGGCCGCAGCTACCGGCTGAGCCGCGCGCTGGCGCGCAACCCGCTCGCCATGGTCGGCGCGGTCATCGTGCTGACGCTGATCCTGGTGGCGCTGTTCGCGCCCTGGATCGCCACCCATTCGCCGGTTGGCCAGGATCTCGCCATGCGGCTCAAGCCGCCGAGCTGGGACAACTGGATGGGCACCGACGAGCTTGGCCGCGACATCTGGAGCCGTGTCGTCTACGGCGCGCGCATCACGCTGATGATCGTGGCGCTGGTGGCAGTCCTTGCCGCGCCCGTCGGGTTGATCATCGGCGCCGTCGCCGGCTATTTCGGCGGCTGGGTCGATCGCATCCTGATGGGCATCACCGACATCTTCCTGTCGATGCCCAAGCTGATCCTGGCACTGGCATTCGTGGCAGCGCTCGGGCCCGGCATCCAGAACGCCATCATCGCCATCGCCATTGCGACCTGGCCCGGCTATGCCCGCATCGCCCGCGCCGAAACCCTGACCATCCGCAATTCGGAGTTCGTTGCGGCGGTCGAGCTGCAGGGCGCTTCGTCGTTCCGCGTCATCGTCAACCACATCCTGCCGCTGTGCACCTCCTCGATGATCATCCGCGTCACGCTCGACATGGCCGGTATCATCCTGACCGCCGCCGGCCTCGGCTTCATCGGCCTCGGCGCCCAGCCGCCGCTGCCGGAATGGGGCGCGATGATCTCGCGCGGCCGCTCCTTCATCCTCGACCAATGGTGGGTGGCGACGATGCCCGGCTTTGCCATCGTCATCGTCAGCCTCGGCTTCTGTTTCCTCGGCGACGGCCTGCGCGATGTGCTCGACCCCAAGCATGGAGATCGGCAATGAACGCGCTGCTTGAAATCCGCAACCTGAAGGTCACGTTCCCGACGGCGCGTGGTCCTGTCGACGTGGTCAAGGGCCTGTCGCTGACGCTTGGGCGCGAGCGCCTCGGCATCGTCGGCGAGAGCGGTTCCGGAAAGTCGATGACCGGCCGCTCGATCCTGCGCCTGATCCGCTCGCCCGGCCGGGTCACTGCAGATGAGATGACCTTCAACGGCACCGACCTCCTGTCGCTGTCGGAAAAGCAGATGCGCTCGATCCGCGGCGCGCGCATTTCGATGGTGATGCAGGACCCGAAATTCTCGCTCAACCCGGTCATGACAATCGGCGACCAGATCGCCGAAGCATTGCTGACCCACCAGAAGCTGGCGCGCAGCGACATCCGCAGCCGCACGCTAGCCATGCTCGAAGCGGTGCGCATCAACGATCCGGAGCGGGTACTCGGGCTCTACCCGCACGAGGTCTCGGGCGGCATGGGCCAGCGCGTCATGATCGCGATGATGCTCATCCCGGAGCCCGATCTTCTGATTGCCGACGAGCCGACCTCGGCGCTCGACGTCTCGGTCCAGGCCCAGGTGCTCGAAATCATCGACGACCTGGTCAAGCGCAAGGGCATGGGGCTGATCCTGATCAGCCACGACCTCGACCTCGTCTCGGCCTATTGCGACCGCATCCTGGTGATGCGCAGCGGCGAGGTGGTCGAGGAGTGCGATGCCGGCGAACTCAGGAACGCCAGGCATCCCTACACGCAGGGCCTGCTCGCCTCGATCCCGCGCCTCGACGAAAGCCGCGACGAGCTTCCTGTCCTCGAACGTACTGGGGCTTCGACATGACGGCGCTGGCCATCGACAATCTCGACATCTCCTATGGCGATTCGAAGGTCACCCATGGCATCGGCTTCGAAGTCGCCGAGGGCGAGAGCTTTGCGCTTGTCGGCGAGAGCGGCTCGGGCAAGACCACCGTGCTCAAGGCCATTGCCGGCATGGCCAAAAGCTGGACCGGCTCGATCTCGGTCTTCGGCGAGCCGCGCACCCATGGCATCGACCGTGCTTTTGCCAGGCAATGCCAGATGGTGTTCCAGGACCCCTATGGTTCGCTGCATCCGCGCAAGACTGTCGATGCGACGCTGAGCGAGCCGCTGACCATCCACGGCATCGGCAACAGCGGCGAGCGCGTTGACGAGGTGATGCAGTCGGTCGGCCTCGACCGCCGCTTCCGCTTCCGTTTTCCGCATCAGCTCTCGGGCGGCCAGCGCCAGCGCGTAGCGATTGCCCGTGCGCTGATCCTCAAGCCCAGAATGCTGTTGCTCGACGAGCCGACCTCGGCGCTCGACGTTTCGGTACAGGCGGAAATCCTCAATTTGCTCAAGCGCCTGCGCCGCGAGCAGGGGCTGACCTATCTGATGGTCACGCACAATCTGCCCGTCGTGTCGTTCCTGTGCGACCGCCTTGCCGTGATGCGCCATGGCCGGGTCGTCGAGGTGGCTGATGTCGACCAGCTCAAGCGCGGCGAGCTCGTCGATCCCTATTCGCGCGAACTGACCAGGTTCAGCGCGTCTCTTCCCAAGACTTGAAATAGAGGTACATCATGACAGAGACCAATTTCGCCGAGGCGCTGGCCGCCTTCGATGCCGCCATTGCGACCACATCAGAGGTCGAGGGCGTGTGGGCGGCGCTGCAGGCTCTGGCCGACGTGATCGTCGGCGCCAAGCTGTTCACCGTGATGAAGCTCGACTGGGCGACCGAAGTTTCGGGCCGCACCTACACCAGCCATCCCGATGCCTATCCCGTTTCGGGCACCAAGCCGATCAACCGGACCCACTGGTTCGAGACGATCCACGTCCAGCGTAAGCCCTTCGTCGCCAACACCATCAAGGACATTGCCGACGTCTTCCCTGATCACGAGCTGATCTGGTCGCTCGGCTGCGGTTCGGTGCTCAACTGGCCGGTCTTTGTCGGCGACGTCATGCTGGGCACCGTCAACATGCTGCATGAGGAGCATTATTACACGCCGGCGCGCGTCGAGGCCGCCAGGCAGCTGTCGCTGGCCGCCAAGGCTGCCTTCCTCGCCGTCGAGCATCTCGAACGCCGCTAGAACCAGATTGATGCCGGGCCGTCTGTCGGCCCGGCTCCAAGGCATGATCCCGAAGAGCGGGACCGGTTTTCGGAAAAGATCATGCGACGGCAAGAAGACAGAGCCCCGTTCCGGTTCATCGGAATGGAACAGGCTCTAATGACTGCTGACCAGTGCCGGGATCGGAAGCCTGGCACTGGCTTCGTCAAGGATCGAGAAGCTGTAGCGGCCGGCCTGGTCGCGCTCGACCGAATAGGTCAGCCGGTCGGCGATGCGGTTGTCCTTGTCGAAGGTCAGGACGCGCGGCTTGAGCGCGGTGATCTCGCTTTCGTTCAGATAGACGGAATTGCAGATGATGACCTGGTCGCCGGCCTGGCAGGTGCGGGCGGCAGCGCCATTAAGGATGCAGCAGCGTGAGCCGCGCTCGCCGAGGATGACATAGGTCGAGATTCGCGCGCCGGAGCTCTTGTTCCAGATCTCGACGAACTCCATCGGCAGAATGCCGGCTTCTTCGCAATGGTCGGGGTCGAGCGTGATCGAGCCGTGATAATTGAGGTTGGCTTCGGTGACATGGATGCCGTGCAGCTTGCCGGCGACGATCTTGCGCATTGTTCCTCCCTGATACGCCAGCCGGCGCGACGCTACATTCCAACCACCAACGCACCGCCGGTCATGCCGGCGCCTGCCGCAGAGAGCAAAAGCGTCTCGCCCGGCCGGAACGGCATTGTCCGATGCGCCAGCGCCAGCGACAGCGGGATCGTCGCCGCCGACGAATTGCCGTAGTCGGCGATCGTCTTGACGATCCTGTGGTCGGCGATGCCGAGCGACTTGCCCACCGCATTGAAGATGCGGGCATTGGCCTGGTGCGGCACGAAGCGGCTGACGGCTGATGTCTCCAGGCCTGCCGCAGCAAGCGCCTCCGTGGAGCAACGGCTCATCATCTCGACCGCCTTGGCGAACACCGCGCGTCCATCTGCGATGGTCATGCGCGTTTCTGTGATGTCGAGTTCGTCCGAGAAGGGCCGGTTGCTGCCGCCGGCCGGTATCTGGATCAGGCCGTAGCCGCCGCCATCGGCGGAAACGGACGCACCCAGAATGCCGTGGCCTGCGTCGTCGGAAGGCGTCAGCACGACCGCTCCGGCGGCGTCCGCAAACAGCACGCTACTTGCGCGCTCGGCCGGATTGATGCGGCGGCTCAGAATATTGGCGGCGATGACGACCGCCGGCTTGTTGTGCAGCCGCACGAAACCGTCGGCGAAGGTCAGCGCATAGATGAAACCGGCGCAGGCGCCGGCGAGGTCGATGCCGCCCGACCTGGCGAGGCCAAGCTTATGCGCCACCAGAGGTGCGCTCGGCGGCAAAAGGTGGTCGGGCGTCGAGGTGGCGAGCAAAAGCAGGCCGACATCCTCGCGCGCGATTTCCGCCTGCTGCAGCGCCATCTCCCCGGCATGTGCCGCGAGGTCGGACAACGTGTCCTCAGGCTCGGCCCAGTAGCGCGAGCGGATGCCGGTGCGGCCTTCGATCCAGCCGGCGTCGAGGCCGAGGCTCGCCTCGATCTCGACGTTCTCGACCTTGCGGCCCGGCACATGGTGGCCGAAGCCCGATATGCGCGCGGTCCGGCTCATCCGCTCTTCGCCAGCTCGGCGGCCTCGTCGACGGCGTCATAGAGCCGGTCGAGCTCAGCGGAGGTGACGCAATAGGGCGGCAGTACGTAGATGACGTTGCCGAGCGGCCGGACCAGGAGGCCGCGCTCGAGGAAGAATGCGCGCAGCTTCGGCCCGACTTCGGCGAGATAACCCGCCTTGCCGACACGCAGGTCGACGGCGGCGATGGTGCCGGCCGTGCGCACATTCTCGAAGCGTGGGTCATCGCGGAAGCGCGCGACTTTCTCCGCCTGCAGGCGTGACAATGCTGCCACGCGCTCGGTCACCGGTTCATCGCGCCAAATCGAGACGTTAGCCAGCGCTGCGGCGCAGGCTATGGGGTTGGCGGTGTAGGAGCTGGAGTGGAAAAAAGTCTTGGAGCGATCGGTGGAGAAATGCGCCCGAAAGATCGCATCGGTGGCCAATGTCGCTGCCAGCGGCACCGAGCCGCCGGTCAGGCCCTTCGAGGTGCAGAGAATGTCGGGCGAGATGCCAGCCTGTTCGCAGGCGAACATGGTGCCGGTGCGGCCCCAACCGGTCATCACCTCGTCGGCGATGAACAGCGTGCCGGACTTTTCGGCGATGCGCTTGAGCTCCGTCAGCACCCGGGCCGGATAGATCAGCATGCCGCCGGCGCCGAGCACCAAGGGTTCGACGATGACGGCAGCAGCCTTGCCGTCGCGGGTCAATGCCTCGAAGCGGTCGAGCGTCTCCTGTTCGCGGCCGGCTGCGGGGAAGGGGATGGTGTCGACCTCGAACAGCAGCGGGTCGTAGGCGGCGTTGAACACGCCGCGTTCGCCGACGCTCATCGTGCCGATGGTGTCGCCATGATAGCTGTGCTCCATCACGACGAGGCGCGAGCGCGGAGAACCATTGTTGCGGTGGAAACCGAGCGCCATCTTCAGCGCCACCTCGACGCTGGTCGAACCGCTGTCGGAGAAAAACGCCCAGTCGAGGCCTGACGGCGCCATCTCGACAAGTGCCGAGGCCAATCTTTCCGCTGGCTCGTGGGTCAGGCCGGCGAAGATGAGCTGATCGAGTGTTTCGGTGGCATTTCGGATCGCCTCGACGATTTTCGGATGGCGGTGGCCATGGGTGATGACCCACCAGGAGGAGATCGCGTCGAGGATGCGCTTGCCGTCTGTCGTTTCGACATAGGCGCCCTCGGTGCGCGCGATGACGGGCGGCACGGGCTCGGTGGCGTGCTGGGTGAAGGGATGCCAGACGGCGGAACGGCTCATGGCTTTGCCTGCAAGAACTGGGCCTCCAGGAAGTCGGCCGCGTTGAAGCTCGTCCGCATGGCCTCGGCGAGCGTTTCGGGCGTCGGCGGGTCGAGCCGGGGCAGGCGGCCAAGCACACGCACATTGCCCATCTCGGCGATGGTGCGCTGGGTATCTGCCATCTCGTCGCCGACGAAGGCGACGCCCAGCAGCGGCACCGAGCGGGCGCGCAACGCCTCGATGGACAAAAGCGTGTGGTTGATGGTGCCAAGGCCGGTGCGGGCGCAGAGCACCACCGGTGCCGCCCAGCGCGCGAAGACGTCGATGTAGAGCGTGCGCCGGTTGACCGGCACCATCAGCCCGCCGGCGCCTTCAACGACCAGTGGCCGTGCGCTGGCGGGCAGGGCGAGCGCGTCAGTGTCGATCTCGACGCCGTCGAGTTCGGCAGCGCGGTGCGGCGACAGCGGCTCCTTCAATCGCCACGCTTCGGGCAGCACCCGTTCAGGCGCAAGGCCGGCGAGGCGGGTCACGATCTCGCTGTCGGTCTCTTCCTCGATGCCCGACTGCACCGGCTTCCAGTAGACGCCGTCGAGCAAAGCGGTCAGGCCCGCGGCGAACACGGTCTTGCCGATGCCGGTGTCGGTGCCGGTGACCACGATCCTGGCCGTCATTGCGAGCATTCCTCCTGAAGGGCTGCAAACAGCGAGGAAACATCGTCCTCGCCGATATTGAGCGTCAGCGAGATTCTCAGCCGCGCCGTGCCCTCGGGCACTGTCGGCGGGCGTATGCCGCGGACGTCGAAGCCCCGCGCCTGCAGCGCTTCGGCAAGCTGCATGGCGCGCGCATTGTCGCCGATGACGATGGGCAGGATCTGCGATCCGCTCGGCGCAAAGCCAAGCGTCTCCGCCTTGTCGCTGGCGAGCTTCACCAGCCTGGCCAGTCGCTCGCGCCGCTCTGGTTCGTCGGCGATGATGTCGAGTGCCGTGGCAGACGCCACCGCCATCAGCGGCGAGGGCGCCGTGGCATAGATGAAGGGCCGGCAGCGGTTGACGAGATAGTCGCACAAAACCGCCGAGGCCGTGACCAGGGCGCCCGATGCGCCCAGCGCCTTGCCGCAGGTGTGCAGCACGACGACATTGTCGCGGCCTTCGAGATGGTGCGCCAGCCCGCGCCCCTCGGGGCCGTAGACGCCCGTCGCATGCGCCTCGTCGACGAAGAGGAAGGCCTCGTGCCGGTCGGCGACTTCGGCGAGGTCATCGAGCGGGGCAAAATCGCCATCCATCGAGTAGAGGCTTTCGGTGACGATCCAGGCACGTCCGGTGCCGCCGCCCCTGCGCCAGCTCCGGATGGCGTCGTCCACAGCATTGGCGTCATTGTGCTTTGCTTCCACCACCTCGGCGCGGCCGGCGCGCGCGCCTTCATGGGCGCTGGCATGGATCAGCTCGTCGAGCACGATCAGATCGCCTTTTTGCGGCAAGGTGGTGAGCACGGCGAAATTGGCGACATAACCGCCGCCGAAGAACAGCGCCCGTTCGGCCCCGAAGAAGCTCGCGGCCTTCTCTTCCAGTGCCTCGTGTTCGGGGTCGTTGCCGCGCAACAGCCGTGAGCCGGTGGCGCCGACCGATGTACCGTTGGCGAGGGCAGTGGCAACCGCATCGGCCATGCGCTTGCTGCCGGCCAGCCCGAGATAGTCGTTGGAAGCGAAATCGAGCCCGACACGGCCGCTCAGCACACGCAGCCGACTCTTGCGGGCCAGCCCGCGCAGGCTGGCCTCGTAGCGGTCGAGCAAAGCCCGCCCTGTCACCCCGCGTCGAGCTCCATCGGCTGGATGCCGAGACGACGGAACAGCGCCGTGTCCTTGTCTTCGCCGGGGTTTTCGGCGGTCAAAAGCGTGTCGCCGACGAAGATCGAGTTGGCACCGGCAAAGAAACACAGCGCCTGCATCTCGTCGCTCATCGCCGTGCGGCCGGCCGACAGGCGCACATGCGACTTCGGCATCATGATGCGGGCAAGTGCGATGGTGCGGACGAATTCGATCGGTTCGATCGGATCGGCTTCGCCGAGCGGCGTGCCCTCGATCGGGATCAGCATGTTGATCGGCACCGAGTCGGGATGCTCGGGCAGGTTGGCGAGCGTCAACAGCATGTCGACGCGGTCGGCCTTCTCTTCGCCCATGCCGACGATGCCGCCGCAGCAGACCTTGATGCCGCTGTCGCGGACATTGGCCAGCGTATCCAGCCGGTCGGCGAAGGTACGGGTGGTGATGATCTCGTTGTAGTAGCGCTCGGAGGTGTCGATGTTGTGGTTGTAATAGTCGAGTCCGGCCTGCTTCAGGCGCTGCGCCTGGCCGAGATCGAGCATGCCGAGCGTCATGCAGGTCTCCATGCCGAGTTCCTTGACGCCCTCGATCATGGCGACGACGGCGTCCATGTCGCGCTCCTTGGGGCTGCGCCAGGCTGCACCCATGCAATAGCGCGTGGCGCCGGCGTCCTTGACCTTCTTCGCCTCGGCCAGAACACGCTGCACCTCCATCAGCTTGGAGGCCTTGAGGCCGGATTCATGCCGCGACGACTGGCTGCAATAGCCGCAATCCTCGGGGCAGCCGCCTGTCTTGATCGACAGCAGGCGCGACATCTGCACCCGGTTGGGGTCGAAATTCTCGCGGTGGACGGTCTGTGCCCGAAACAGCAGGTCGTTGAAGGGCGAATCGTAGATCGCCTGGGCTTCCGCGCGGCTCCACTGCGGACGCGCGGCATTGATCTCGGTTGCGGCTGCGTTCAGGTGCAAATCGGCGTTCATGCGCTCTCCATTGCCAAGACGTGTCCTTGCCATCCCCATCCGGGGCGGGACCTTTGCCCCGGTCAGGGGGCCGTGTCCAGTCCTATATCGAGGATCGGTGCGCTGTGGGTCAGCCAACCGACGGAAATCAGGTCGACACCGCTGGCGGCGATGGCGGGGGCGGTGGCGAGGTTGACCCGGCCCGAGGCTTCGGTGATCGCCCGTCCGGCGACCATTTTGACGGCCGTGGTCAAGGTATCAGGGGACATGTTGTCGAGCAGGACGGCGTCGACACCGAGTTTCAGCACGTCGTCCAGCTGTTCCAGCGTGTCGACCTCGACCTCGATCTTCACCAGATGGCCGACATTGGCCCGGGCGCGCTCGATGGCCGGGCGAACACCGCCCGAAATGGCGATGTGATTGTCCTTGATCAGCACCGCGTCGTCGAGGCCGAAGCGATGGTTGGAGCCGCCGCCGCAGCGCACGGCGTATTTCTCCAGTGCGCGCAGGCCGGGCGTGGTTTTCCGGGTGCAGACGATGCGCGCTCTGTGGCCGGCAACCGCATCGACGATGCCTGCCGTGGCGGTGGCGATGCCGCTGAGATGGGACAGGAAGTTCAGCGCCACGCGTTCGCCGGTCAGCAAGCCACGCGCAGGCCCGCTGAGTGTGGCGATGACGTCGCCCGGAACCAGGCGGCTGCCGTCGGGTTTCTCGACCGTCATCTCGATTGCGGGCTCGATCAGGCTGAAGGCAAGCGCTGCCAGGTCGAGACCAGCCACGACGCCCTGCTGGCGCGAGGCGAGCACGACTGACGCCCGGTGCTCGGCCGGCACGATGGCATCTGTGGTGATGTCGCCGGCGCGGCCGAGGTCTTCCAGCAGAGCGGCGCGCACCAGCGGCTCGAGCATGATCCGGGGCAGGGGTGTGAGGTGCATCGTCAGGCGCTCCGGGCAATGGGCAAGAAATCGAGCGAGGCCGCGGCCTGCTGTGCCGCGTCGAGCGTGATGCGCGATCGGCGCGCCGCGGCGCTGCGCAGGGGGAAGTCGCTGCGGCTATGGGCGCCACGGCTTTCCTCGCGGCCGAGCGCCGAGACGGCCATCATCAGCGCCACGGCGGCGGGATCGGCTGCCGGCGAATTGCCGCTGGCAATCGGCAGCAGTGCCGCAACTGCCTCGCGCAGGCTTTCGCCGTCGCGCAAGACGCCCAGCGAGGACGAGACGATGTCGCATGCAAAAGCCGGATCGGGGCGTACAGGCACCGGCGGCAAGGCGTTTGCCACATGGTGCGTATCGGCGGAGGCAGCGACGCTGCGTGCCACCCAGCCGGCCATGACGACGGCTTCGGTCAGCGAGTTGCTGGCCAGCCGGTTGGCGCCATGCAGCCCGGATGAGGCGACCTCGCCGCAGGCCCACAGGCCAGGCACGGTGCTGCGGCCTCCGCGATCCACCGCCACGCCGCCCATGTGATAATGCGCGGCGGGACGCACCGGGATCGGCTCGCGCGCGGGGTCGATCCCGGCGTCGTTGCAGTAGCCCGCAATCGTCGGAAAGCGGTCGGCAAAACCTGCGCCGAGGCAGGCCCGGGCGTCGAGAAACACCCGGTGGCCGCGGGCGAGATGGCGATGGACGCCGCGCGCAACCGCATCGCGCGTGGCAAGCTCGGCGCCCGGCAGCTCGGCGAGGAAGCGTCGTCCGGTTTCGTCGACCAGTACAGCGCCTTCGCCGCGCACCGCCTCGCTGATCAGCCGCATCGGCCGCAGCACGCCGTCGAGCGCTGTCGGGTGGAACTGGACGAATTCGAGGTCGGCAAATGCTGCGCCTGCGCGCGCTGCGAGCGCCAGGCCCTGGCCGAAGCAGCCGAGCGGGTTCGTCGTGTCGCGAAACAATGCGCCGACCCCGCCCGTGGCGAGCACGACGCGGCCGGTGGCAAGCGCCATGCTGCCGGTGCCGCCGGCGGCGAGAACGCCTGCGATGACACCGTTTTCGACGAGCAGCCGGCGCGCCGCGAAGCCTTCGACGACTGATATCGACGCGGTGTTGCGGACAGCGGCCACAAGCGCGCGCATCAGTTCGCGTCCGGTCGCCGCCCCTGCCGCGTGCACGATGCGCCTGCGCGCATGGGCGGCTTCGAGACCGAGCTGCAGGGTGCCGCCGGCATCGCGGTCGAAGGCGACGCCCAGCGCCGCGAGCTTCTCGATGGCCCGTGGTGCCGCCTCGACGATGCTGCGGACGATTGCCTCGTCGCACAGGCCGTCGCCGGCAGCCAGCGTGTCGGCGAGATGCAGTTCCGACGAGTCGTCGTCGCCCATCGCCGCGGCGAGCCCGCCTTGCGCGATCGCGCTCGAGGCGTCGCTGCCCAGTGGCGCGGCGGAGAGCAGCACGACCGGCTCCGGCGCCAGCTCGAGCGCCGTCATCAGGCCGGCGAGCCCGCCGCCGACGATGACGGGACGGCCGGCCAGGCGTGCGACGTCGGTCATACCGCGAGCATCCGTTCGACGGCGAGGCGCGCGCGCTCGGCGACGGCCGGGTCGATGGTCACGGCGTGTTGGTTGCGTTCGAGGGCGGAGCGGATATTGCCGAGCGTGATCAGCTTCATGTGCGGGCACAGATTGCACGGCCGGATGAACTCGACGTCGGGATGGTCGACGGCGACGTTGTCGCTCATCGAGCATTCCGTCACCAGGACGACGCGGGCCGGCTTCTCGCGGCCGACATAGTCGGACATCGCGGCCGTCGAGCCGGCGAAATCGGCTTCGGCAACGACCTCGGGCGGGCATTCCGGGTGGGCCAGCACGGTGACGCCGGGATGGGCGGCGCGCATCTCGCGGATGTCTTCGGGCGTGAAGCGCTCATGCACCTCGCAATGGCCTTTCCAGGCAATGATCTCGACGTCGGTCTGGGCGGCGATGTTCTGCGCCAGATATTCGTCGGGCAGCATCAGCACGCGCGGTACGCCGAGCGATTCCACCACCGCCTTGGCATTGCCCGAAGTGCAGCAGATGTCCGATTCCGCCTTCACCGCGGCTGACGTGTTGACATAGGTGACGACTGGCACGCCGGGATAACGCTGGCGCAGCAGGCGGATGTCCTCGGGCGTGATCGAATCGGCCAGTGAGCAGCCGGCGCCCATGTCGGGGATCAGCACCGTCTTGGACGGGTTCAGCAGCTTGGCGGTCTCGGCCATGAAATGCACGCCGGCGAGCACGATGACGTCGGCCTCGACCTCCATCGTCTTGCGCGCAAGCGCCAGGCTGTCGCCGACGATGTCGGCGACACAATGGAAAATTTCCGGTGTCTGGTAGTTGTGCGCCAGGATGACGGCGTTGCGCTCGCGTTTGAGGCGCAGGATGGCGTCGATGTCATCGGAAAAGATCGGCCACTCGATGGCGGGAATGACGCGCTGGACGCGGTCATAGAGCGAGGCGGCGGAAGGGGTCATGCCAGACATCGTTGCTCCTATTATGCTCGAACTGAGTATAATTGGGGCATATGCTTAGCATGAGCATAAGCTCTGTCAAGCCGCGAATTGGCTATTTCGTGCCGGCGACCAGACGTTCGTCGAGCACGGCGTGGCGGAAGCGGAACAGTTTCGCCGGGCGTCCGCCGGTGTCAGCGCTCATTTCGCCGGTTTCCTCGACGAGGTCCTGCTGCTCGATGAGACGGCGGAAATTCTGCTTGTGCACGGTCACGCCGGCCAGAGCTTCGACCGCGCGCTGCAATTGCAGCAGGGTGAAGGCCGGCGGCATCAGTTCGAACACGACAGGGCGATATTTGATCTTGGTCCGCAGGCGGCCGATGCCGGTGGCCAGGATTCGCCTGTGGTCGCCGGTCATGGTCCGGCCCGGCACGGCAGGGGCATTCGTGTCGCCTTTCGCGCGCACCGCCTCTTCGACCAGTCCCGCCTCGAAAAGCAGCTCGTAGCGCTGCAGCACCAGCTCTTCGTTCCAGTGACGGTCGTCGAAGCCGAAGGCGCCGGCGGCGCGGCGCAGCCGGTTCTGCCGCTTGTCCTGTTGCTCGGCAGCATCAGCCCACTGACGCAGGCGCGGCACGATGATGTCGTCGATAATTTCGGGCGCGCCCGTACGATGGTCCTCCCAGGGGAAGAATTCGTACCAGTTGCGCCAGCTGCCCGGCGGCGTGCGGTGCGAGGGCTCTTCGCGCGTCAGGCCGAGATAGCTGATCGAAATCACCCGACGGGTGGCTTCCTCGATGCTGCGGTCGCGGTCGGCGAAGGTGTAGAGCTGCTCGATGTATCCAAGCGGGTGGCCGGTCTGCTGCTCCACCCAATCGCGCAGACCTGATTGCAGCGAACGGTGACCAAGCGCGAACGGGCCGGAGGGCAGGGTGGTGCCTTCCTTGACGGTGAGCACGACAGGGTTTCCGTTGGGTGCAGCGACAAGCACCGCAATCAGATCCGCGCTGATCGCGCGACGCTCCGCTGCACCATCCTTGTCTGCCCCTGATGTCTTCAGCATCTTGCCCTTCGTCGATTTCCGGCTGCAATCGGAAAGCCAGATGGACCAAAGGTCAACACCCAATCGCCCGCCGCCGACCTTCAGCACATCAAGTGTTTGATGGTTATTGGCCTGCAAAGCCAAGAAAATCCACATGCCGAAGGGGATTACCGCGTGACGATGGGTAAAGCTGTCTCGCCGGGCTGACAAGAAGCTGACGCGTGTGTGGGGAAATGCTGAACAGCCCCGAAAGCAGCATCGATACCAAGGACATCGCTTTGCTTGACCGAGAGGTCTTCTACGTCGGCAGCCACGCTACAACTGCCTGAAGCCAGTCGCTCATCGAAGAGCCTGGGCACTGCTGCCGGGGCTGCAGGCCCCGTCGCGCATCCTGGGCGAGTGCGCGTCCCGGGACCACCCGCCCGGGACGCGTGTCTCCTTTGTCGATCAGTCCGTCGGCATCTTGCAGTCGGCAGCATAGCTGTCGCTGTGCGCCGTCAGCACCTTGGCCTCGGTCTTGAGCACCATTTTGCCGTCAGCGCCCTTTTCCGCCTTGAGCGAATACCAGTCCTGCACCGGGTGCTGGTTGGGGCCGAACTTGAACGAACCGCGGACCGACGGGATTTCAGACGTCAGCAGCGCCTTGCGGAAGGCCGGCAGGTCATCGACATCAGACTTTTCCAGGCCGGTGCCGATCAGAAGTGCCGCGTCATAGCCCTGGGCGGCGTAGTAGGTGATCGGACGGTCGCCGAACTTGGCCTTCCAGGCCGCGACGAAGTCCTTGTTCACAGTATTGTCGAAGTCGTCGTTCCAGTGGCTGGTGACCTTGACGCCGAGGGCAGCGTCGCCGACGGCACCGACGATGACCTGGTCGAGGGACGCCGGATGGACGACCATCGGGATGTCCTTGAGCAGGCCGGCCTGCTGGTACTGGCGCATGAAGGCGATGCCGAGGCCGCCCGGCTCGAACTCATAGACGACGTCGGGCTTGGCGGCGCGGATCTGCGCCATCTCGGCGGCGAAGTCGGTCTGGTCGAGGCCGGTGTAGGTCTCGCCGACGACCTCGCCCTTGTAGAAGCGCTTGAAGGCGCCCATCGTTTCCTTGCCGGCCTGGTAGTTCGGCGCGATCAGGAAGGCCTTCTTGTAACCGAGCGATTGGGCAAGGGCGCCGGCGCTTTCGCCCTGGCTGTCGTCCTGCCACGAGCTGACGAAATAGTTCGGGTGGCATTCCTTGCCGGCGAAGGTGGCCGATGCGGTGTTGGCGCTGACATAGATCGCGTCGCTGTCGAGAATGTCGGGCAGGGCGGCGAAGGCGACGTTGGCGAACACCATGCCGGTGAACAGCTTGATGCCCTGCTCGGACAGCATCTTGTCGGCGATCTGCTTGGCATTGCCCGGCTTCAGGCTGTCGTCCTCGACCACCAGTTCGACCGCTTTGCCGCCGAGCTGGCCCTTGTTGGCATCGATGGCGAGCTGGAAGCCGTCGCGGATGTCCTGGCCGAGATAGCCGGCGGGACCCGAAAGCGTCGTGATCATGCCGATCTTGAGCGGGTCCTCGGCATAGGCCGCACTGACCGACAATGCCAGGACGGCGGCCGACAAGATTCCCTTGAAATGCATCAGATTATTCCTCTTCCCCAAAATTCCCCACCCCTGGACAAGCCTCCGCAGCTCTCGATCGCGGAGTGTGCTGGCCGCAGCAGTGGGCGCTTCAAAGGGAGGGGCAGCAGGGCAGGCGGACGCTGCCCGTGGCCGGAGCATCAGCTCGCTGGTCGTCGTCGGGCAGAAACCGCAGGCAACAGCTGCTCCTCCGCAGTGTTGTCCAATCGCCCAAGCTTGGCCCAACCAGCATTCCGGTAAATGGAAAACTCGTCATCCAGTCATGACGTCTGGGAATATCAATCGTGTTGCGATTACTTATACGTCATGGCGCGCCAGGTCGGCGGCGGTGCGGCGCAGCGTCTCCACCAGCACTTCGGCCGCCGGCGACAGCCGGGCATTGGTCCGGGTGGTGATGCCCATCGGCATGGCCGTGGCGCGCAAGGTCACCGGCAGGATGACGATGGCGCCGGCGGCGGCCTCGCGGCGCGCCACCTGGGCGGGGAACACGCCGAGATAGTCGGCATCGATCAAAAGCGCCCGATTGGTCAGAAGCGAAACGGAATCCACCGCATGCGACGGCGGCTCGAGGCCTTCCTCGCGAAAGGCGATGTCGATCTGGCGGCGCAGGCTGGTTTCCTGCGGCGGCAGGATCCACTCCCAGCCGATCAGGTCGGCGAGGCTGAGCGCGCTGCGCTCGGCCAGCGGATGGCCGCGGCGCGCGACGACACAGGCAATGTCGTCCATCAGCGTCTCCTGCACGACATTCAGCCGGTCGCGCTGCTCGGACAGGCGCCCGACCACCATGTCGAGCTCGCCGGCGCGCAAGGCCGGGATCAGCACGTCGTTGGTGCCCTCGACGATCTTGACCACCAGCTTGGGCCGCTCCTTGCGCAGCCGGGCGATGGCCGTCGGCAGCAATTCGGCCGAGGCCGACAGCAAGGTGCCGATGGCGACGCGGCCGCCGGTGCCGTCGCGCAGGTCGGCGAGATGCTCTTCGGCATGCGCCAGCTGGGTGATGACGAGGCGCGCGTGCTCGGCCAGCGTGTCGCCGAACATCGTCGGCACGACACCGCGATTGGTGCGGTCGAACAGCCTCGCCTTGGTCAGCGCCTCGATTTCCTGCAGCGCCTTGGTCACCGCCGACTGCGTCATGTTCAGCCGCTTGGCGGCGCGCACCAGATTGCCCTCTTCGACGATCGCCACGACCATGCGCAAATGGCGGATGGTGAGACGGCTGGTGACGAGTTTCATCGGAGCCTCTTTCAAGTCGTTATGTCAGATTGATATTCCAAATCCTCATAGGAATTTCCAGAGAATTCACTTGTCTGAATGTCCAATCGCTGGAAACTTGGCTGGAGGAGGCGTTGGCGGCGCAAGGCGTTGCCAGCGCGCGGAGGCATTTTCGGCCTGAGGCGCCCCATTGCGGCCAGGCCCCAGACGTCGGCAGGATCTGTCGCACGGGGAGGACAATCCAGACATGACCGACAAAACCGGAACCAGGCGCCATGCGGAGATCGCAGGCGCTGGAATTGGCGGGCTCACCACGGCCGCCGCACTCGCCCAGCGCGGCTGGTCGGTGACGGTGCACGAGCGCGCGCCGAACCTGCGCACCTTCGGCGCCGGCATCTACATCTGGAGCAACGGCCTGCGCGTGTTGAAGGCCATCGGCGCTTATGACCAGGCCGTCGTCGGCGCCCATGTCGGCCCGCAGTTCCACACCCGTGACCATGACAACACGACGATGGAGGAAATCCCCATCAACGGCCAGGGCGACGCCAGGCTGATCACCATCCTGCGCGAGCAGCTCATCAATTCACTGGTCGATACCTGCCGCCGCAGTGGCGTCGAGATACTGACCAGTTCGGAAGCGGTCGGCGCGACGCCGGAGGGCGAATTGCTGCTCGCCGACGGTTCCAGGCGCAAGGCCGACCTCGTCGTCGGCGCCGACGGCATCAACTCGAAGCTGCGCGACTCGCTCGACCTGATGATGTACCGCAAGCATCTCGGCTATGGCGCCATCCGCATGCTGATTGGCCGCGACGACGCCGACGTGCCGGCAGAGGACCGCGACCGCTACATCGAATATTTCACCGGCACCCGCCGCATCCTCTACACGCCGGCCAGCGCCACCGATCTCTATGTCGCGCTGTGCTGCGCCGCCGACGATGCGGCAGCGCTCAAGGTTCCGGCCGACCGCGCGTTGTGGACCCAATCCTTCCCGCATCTCGCCCATCTGGTCTCGCGCTTCGGCGATGCCGGCCGCTGGGACGCCTTCGAGGTGGTCAAGCTCAAGAAGTGGAGCAAGGGCCGCACGGCGATCCTGGGTGACGCAGCGCATGCCATGCCGCCATATCTCGGCCAGGGCGGCGGTTGCGCCCTGATGAACGGCCTTGGGCTTGCCGCCGCCGTGGCCGATGCGCCCGACATCGAGCAGGCGCTGGCTGCCTGGGAACAGCGCGAACGCCCGATCACCGAACATACGCAAGACACCGCCGAGCGGCTCGGCGACATGAATTTCTGGCCCGACGAATTGCGCTCCGAGGTGATGAAGATCACCGGCAAGAGCCGCGAGCTCGGCGCCGAGCGCATGAAGACGGCGCGTTATCAGCCGACCGCCACCGAGCCGCTCGCCTGACCAGCAAACATCGGGTGCTGTGCGCCCCAGACTTCGGAGACTTCAGATGAAATCCATCCAGATCGGCGCCAACACGCTGTCCTACGACGAGGCAGGCGAGGGCGAGGTGCTCTTGTTGCTGTCGGGCTGGTGCCAGGACCACCGCCTGTTCAAGACGCTGGCGCCTGAGCTTGCCAGGACCCATCGCGTCATCCGCCTGGACTGGCGTGGCCATGGCGAGCATCGCGAGCATGACGGCGACTTCACCGTCGACGACCAGGCGTCCGATGTCGTTGCCTTCCTCGACAAGATGAACATCGACAGGCTGGTGCCGGTGTCGACCTCGCATGGCGGCTGGGCCAACATCGAGGTGACCGATCGTCTTGATGTGGCGCGCATCCCGCGTACCGTCGTCATCGACTGGATCCAGACCACGCCGAACGAAGACTTCTTCCGTATGATCGACCACATCCAGGATCGCACCAACTGGGAAAACGGCCGCGGCGATTTCTTCAACTACTGGATCGGCGACACCGAGAACCAGGACATCGTCAATCACGTCAACAACGAGATGGCCAAATACAGCTTCGAAATGTGGGCGCGATCCGGCCGCGAGATCGGCAAGGCCTACCGCAAATGGGGCAACCCGATGCAGCGCATGGCAGCATTGAAGCAAAAGCGCCCGATCACCCACATCTATTCGCAGCCCTTCGAGCCGGAATATTCTGAGGCGCAGCTCGATTTCGCCGCCGGCAACGACTGGTACAAGCCCAACAAGCTGCCCGGGAAAACGCACTTCCCGACGCTCGAGCAGCCCAAGGTGGTGGCCGACACCATCCGTGCCTTCGTCGCCTGACAGGAGCTGTGCATGAGCGTGCTTGCCGAAGAAGCCAACTGGCCGCGTGACGTCCTCGACCGCGACTATGGCGCGCGGGCGTCCGTGACGCCCGAGGTCTTCGAGGCGGCAATGCGTGACTACCGAAGCCGTTCCGAGAAGATGCGGGACCATGCCGCGCATCTCGATGTCGTCTATGACGAAGAGAGCGGCCAGACGATCGACATCTACGGCACCTCAGGCGAGGCGCGGCCGGTGTTCGTGTTCATCCATGGCGGCTACTGGCGCATGCTCTCCAAGCACGATTCCGCCTTCATGGCTGATATGCTGGCGAAGAACGGCATCGCCACCGCCGTGGTCGACTACCGGCTGGCACCGGAGGCGTCGCTCGACGAGATCGTGCGCGAGGTCAGGGCGGCGATCAGCTTCCTGTGGAAGAACGGCCGTGCGTTCGGCATCGATCCCGCGCGCATCCATGTCGGCGGCAGCTCGGCCGGCGGGCACCTGACCGGAGCTGTGCTCTCGGGCGGCTGGCATGACGAGGCAGGTGTGCCGGAGAACGTCATCAAGGGAGCGCTGCCGATCAGCGGCCTGTTCCAGCTCGCGCCGATCTCGAGATCCTTCGTGCAGGACTGGATCAAGCTGGACGACGCGGCGGTGAAGCGGCTGAGCCCCGCCGCCAACCTGCCCAGGGTCGGCTGCCCGATCATTGTTGCCTATGCCGATGGCGAGCCCGACGGCTTCCGGCGGCAATCGACCGCATACCACCAGATGTGGCGCGAGGCTGGTTTTGCCTCCGAGCTGATGGAAGTCCCTGGCCGCAATCATTTCGATGTGCTGCTCGACCTTGCCTCGGAGGACACGGTCCTGTCGCAGGCCTTGCTCCGCCTGATCAAGGGCTGAGCCTTAGCTGGTGTCGCGCGGCGTCAATTGCTGCGCGTAGCGTCGCACGACACTGGCAAAGGCCGAAACGGCAGGCGAGACCGAGCGCCCGGTGGCGTGGATCAGCGACACCTCGCGCGAGATGGTCGGCTCGGCCAAGGGCTTGCCGGCGACCTTCCTGAACCGCGCCGCCGCCAGCGCATAGGTGGGCAGAACGGCGATGCCGAGGCCGGCCTCGACAAGCGCGATGGCCGTCGTCACCTGCGTCACCTCGAAGGCCGGCTTGAACGGCATCTGCGCCATTTCGAAGCCGACCTCCACCAAGAGCCGGATGCCGCTGTCGCGCGTCAGCGTGATCAGCGGCTGGTCCGCCAGGGCCGCCCATCTGACCGTCTCCGCGCCATAGAACGGACTGCGGTGGTCGCAGAACAGCATCAGGCTGTCACGCACCAAAGACAGCCTTTCTATGCCGTCCTCGGCCGGCGAAAAGGTGCCGAGGCCGCAATCGGCCTGGCCGCTGCGCACGCTGTCGACGATCTGCTCGGTGCCGACGTCGGCAAGTTGCACCGAGATGCCGGGATAACTCTTCTGGAACTCGGCGATCGCCTGCGGCAGCACCACGGAGGCGAGCAGCGGCGGCGCGGCGACGCGCAGACGTCCGCGCCGGCGTTCGGCCAGCATGTGCACGCCTTCCACCGCATGCTCCAGTTCCTCGATCACCTTGGTTGCCGAGTTCTGGAACTCGCGGCCGGCATCGGTCAGCTCGACCCGACGGGTGGTGCGGTCGAACAGGCGCACCGACAGTTCCGCCTCGAGATCGCGGATTGCCTGCGACAGCGCCGGCTGCGCCGTGCCCAGCCGCTTCGAGGCGCGTGAAAAGCTGCCGAGCTCGGCGACCGCCAGGAACTGCTGGATCTGCTTGATGGTGATCTTCACTGATGTCTCCGCGCACGGCTCCGGCGGCCGGCCTCTCGCGTCGCAAACTTATACAGAAAACAGTCTTAATTTATCAGATAAATCCATCTTGTCGATATAATGGTTTCCGTCGATGTTGGCACCAAGACGCACGGGCCGCTGCCCGGAACCGTCGAATTGATGCCAATTGCGAAGCCGAGGCGCCCGATGTCCAACTACCCCGATCTCCAGCTTTACATCGGCGGCGCCTGGCGGCGGACGGCGGAAACGCTGCCTGTCATCAACCCGGCTGACGAGAGCGTGATCGGCGCTGTTCCCGTCGCATCCACCGGAGATCTCGACGCTGCGCTCGAAGCCGCCGAGCGCGGTTTTGCCGTCTGGCGCAAGACCTCGCCCGCCCGCCGTGCCGAGGTGCTGCGCAAGGCGGCTGCACTTCTGCGCGAGCGCATCGACGAGGTTGCCACCGACATCACCCGCGAGCACGGCAAGCCGTTCCAGCAGGCGCGCCTCGAAGTCATTCGCGGCGCCGAGTTCTTCGAATGGGATGCCGGCGAAGCGCAGCGCACCTATGGTCGCGTTATCCCGAGCGAACCGGGCATCCGCTACATCGTCCATCACCAGCCGATCGGCACGGTGGCGGCGTTCTCGCCATGGAATTTCCCGATGAGCCAGCCGGCGCGCAAGATCGCCGGCGCCCTGGCCGCCGGCTGCTCGATCATCATCAAGGCCGCCGAGGAGACCCCGGCAGGCTGCCTGCACATCGCACGCGCCTTCCATGATGCTGGCCTGCCGGCCGGCGTGCTCAACCTCGTCTTCGGCATTCCGGCGCAGATTTCCGAATATCTCATCCCGCAGGAGCAGGTGCGCCTGATCGCCTTCACCGGCTCGACCGCCGTCGGCAGGACGCTGACCGGCCTTGCGTCCCGTTATGTCAAGCCGACGCTGATGGAGCTCGGCGGCCACGCCCCTGTCATCGTCTGCGACGACGCCGATCCGGTGAAGGCCGGCATTGCCTCGGCCATCCGAAAGGTGCGCAATTCCGGCCAGGTCTGCACCTCGCCGACGCGTTTCTTCGTCCATGAGAGCGTCTACAAGCCCTTTACCGAGGCCTTCATCGAGCGCGCCCGCGCCGTCAAGGTCGGCAACGGACTGGAAGAGGGTGTCGAAATGGGCCCGGTGGCCAACCATCGCCGCGTCGAGGCGATGGAAATGCTGGTCGCCGACGCCGTCTCGAAGGGCGCCAAGCTTCTGCTCGGCGGCGAGCGGCCGCGCAACAGCGGTTATTTCTATCCGCCGACGGTACTCGCCGATCTGCCCGGCGATGCCCGCGTCATGCGCGAGGAGCCGTTCGGCCCGCTGGCGGTGATCAATCCCGTCTCCTCGCTCGAAGAGGCGATAGAGAAGGCCAATGGCGTGCCTTTCGGCCTCGCCGCTTATGCCTTCACCAACTCGGCCGCCAATGTCGACCAGATCACCGACGACCTGGAAGCCGGCAACGTCTCGATCAACACGCTGGAGGCCTCGGTCGCCGAGACGCCGTTCGGCGGCGTCAAGGAAAGCGGTTTCGGTCGCGAAGGCGGTGTCGAGGGCATCCTGCACTACATGGTGGCCAAGAACGTCTCGCACCGCATGGCAATCTAGCCGAAGCCTGCAATCGCCTCGTAAAGGTTCGCAATCCGATGAAATACGACAAGAAGACCGCCAAGGCCCATTCGAGGGCGACGATGAAGGGCATCTGGGCCGCCGCGCTGATGCCGTTCAAGGATGACCTCTCCATCGACGAGGACGGTTTCCGCAGCAATGTCGATCACTGGATCGGCGACCTCGGCATTGACGGCTTCTTCATTGCCGGCAAGCAGGGCGAGTTCTTCTCGATGTCGCTCGACGAGCGCAAGCGTTGCTTCGACCTCGCCGTCGATGCCTGCGCCGGCCGCGCCCAGACCATCATGTCCTGCTCCGACCAGAACATGGACGTCGTCATCGACCTCGCCAAGCACGCCCAGAAATGCGGCGCCGACTACATCGTCGTGCACGCGCCGATCCTGCATTTCTTCAAGGAGCAGGACGAGACGCTGCTCAACTACTATCGCACCATCGCCGACAAGGTGGACATCGGCATAGCCCTCTGGAGCCATCCGGACAGCGGCTATCTGATGAGCCCCGAACTGTGCAACAAGCTCGCCGACATCGAGAACGTGGTCGCCATAAAGTATTCGGTGCCGCGGCCGATGTATTCCGAACTGACCCGGCTTGCCGGCGACCGCATCCTCGTCAGCACCGCCTCAGAGGAGGAGTGGCTGGACAACATCCTCGAGCTCAACTGGCAGCTCTATCTCTGCTCATCGCCGCCTTATCTGATCCAGACCAAGCACGACAAGCGCATGCGCGAATACACCGACCTTGCCTTGTCAGGCAAAGCCGAGGAAGCACGCCGCATCAGCGCCAGCCTCGATCCGGTGCGTTCGGCGCTCAAGAACACGCGCCCGGCCGAAAAGCCGCATTCGCACCAGAAGTACTGGCAGGAGCTTCTGGGGCAGGCAGGTGGACGCGTGCGCCCGCCGCTGCTCGAACTGACCGAGGACGAAAAGCGCGCCACCCGCGCCGCCTTCGAGGCATGTGGGCTGAAGACTTCAGCCTGACCGATCAATCCGACGCTCGCGCGCCGACCCAAAGGAGGAACGACAATGACCAGACGCCTTTCGGCCTTCAGCTTCTCGAAGTGGATCGACGAGCACGCCCACCTGCTCAAGCCGCCGGTCGGCAACCAGCAGATCTGGGAAGACGCCGACCTGATGGTGACTGTCGTCGGCGGCCCCAACAAGCGAACCGACTATCACGACGATCCGGTCGAGGAGTTCTTCTACCAGCTCAAGGGCGACATGATGCTCAAGGTGGTGGACAACGGCAATTTCTACGACGTGCCGATCCGCGAGGGCGAGATTTTCCTGCTGCCGCCGCATGTGCGCCACTCACCGCAGCGTCCGCAGGAAGGCTCCATCGGCCTGGTCGTCGAGCCCAAGCGCAATGACGGCCTGCTCGACGCCTTCGAATGGTACTGCTTCGAGTGCAACGGGCTGGTCAAGCGCGTCGAGGTCACGCTGAAGAGCATCGTCCGCGACCTGCCGCCGATCTATCAGGCGTTCTACGCCGACGAGAAGGCGCGCACCTGCCCGCAATGCGGCGCGCTGCATCCGGGCAAGACCCCGCCGGAAGGCTGGGTGAAGCTCTAATCCGATCGCATTGTCACAACGGTTCGCCCAGGAGTGGGCCGCTCCAGCTCAGGATCCAGGCATGAAACTGAAGTCTTCGCTCATGGCCTTCGCGGCTGCGTCGCTTTTTGCCCCGGGGGCACTTGCACAAGACCCGGTCAAGATCGGTATGATCACGACCCTTTCCGGACCGGCTGGCTATCTCGGCCAGGACGTGCGCGACGGTTTTCAGCTGGCGATCGACATGGAAGGCGGCAAGCTTGGTGGTGTGCCAGTCACCGTGCTTGTGGAGGACGACGGCCTCAAGCCAGGCAATGGCCGGCAGATCGCCGACAAGTTTCTGAACGACGAGGGCGTGAAGCTGTTCACCGGCATCGTCTTCTCGAACGTGGCTGGTGCGACGGTACCCGAGATCGTGGACGCTGATGCGATCTTCGTCAGCCCCAATGCGGGCCCGTCCGAATTCGCCGGCAGGGGATGCCACCCCAACTACTTCGTTCTCTCGTGGCTGACCGACACGATGCAGGGCAGTGCAGGCCAGAATGCCACCGATCTCGGCTACACCAAGGCCTTCGTGCTGGCACCCAACTATCAGGCCGGCAAGGACGCCATCGCTGGCTTCAAGCGCTACTTCAAGGGCGAGATTTCGGGTGAGATCTATACGCGTCTCGACCAGACTGACTTTGCCGCCGAGATGGCGCAGATCAAGGCGGCTAATCCGGACGTTGTGTTCCAGTTCCAGCCTGGCGGCCTGGGTATCGCCTTCCTGCGTCAATACCAGCAGTCGGGTTTGCTCGGTGCCGTGCCCATGGTCATTGCCGAGCCGTCGATGGACCACGCCATCCTCAAGGCCGTGGGCGAGGCGGCTGCAGGTTTGAACGTATCGGGTTCATGGAACACCGACTTGGACAACGAGACCAATCGCGAGTTCGTCGCCAAGTTCGCAGACACCTACAAGCGCACGCCGACCATGTATGCGGCGCAGGGCTATGATACGGCGCTCGCCATCGCCTCGGCGCTCAAGCAGACGGAAGGCGATGTCGAGGACATCGAGGCCTTCCGTGCGGCGCTGCTCAAGACCGAGTTCAAGACTACGCGCGGCAGCTTCAGCTTCGGCAAGAACCAGCATCCGGTTCAGGACTGGTACGCCATGCAGGTGGTCAAGGACGCCGCCGGCGAGATGACTCTCAAGACCCGCAAGAAGCTGCTGAGCGCGCATGGCGATCCGTTCGCCGGCGAATGCGACCTTTGAGGCGGCATACGGCATGAAGGTCACGCGTCAGCGCATAAGTGAACTCGGCATCGAACTGGAACAGCTTCACGCTGGTCCAGTCACGGTGACCTGCATTCCCGACATGGCCAATGTCGCCTGGCCGGCAAAGGCGATCTTTGCGGGGCTTTCCCGCGAGGATCTGGAAGCCGCTGCCAGGCGCTCGCCCGCAGGCACTGTCGATCCCGCGGGTGAGACGGTGGCGCTCAGCTTCAACTGCTACGTCATCGAGACGTCTGACTATGTCGCGCTGATCGACGGCGGCATCGGCGATGGCAAGGAGCGGCCGCACCGGCCGGCCTGGCATCGCCGCGAAACCCAGTTCCTCCAGACCTTGTCTGCGCTCGGCATTTCGCCCGAGCGGGTCGACATCGTCATCAACACGCATCTGCACGCCGACCATGTCGGCTGGAACACGAGGCGGGAAGGCGAAACCTGGCGGCCGACCTTTCCCAATGCGCGCTATGTCGTCGCTGAAACCGAACTAACCCACTGGACCAAGGTCCATGAGGCCTCGGTCGACGGCAATACGCTGCATGGTGCCTTCGCGGATAGCGTGTTGCCCATCATCCGGTCGGTCGGCTTCGAGGCGGTGGCTTCGGACGCCGAGGTGGCGGCAGGCCTGCGGCTGAAGCCGGCGCCGGGACATTCGCCCGGCATGGTGGTGGTCGCGCTCGACACTGAAGAGTGCGAGGTGCTGTTCCTGGCCGACGCCGTGCATCATCCGTTGCAGCTCGGCGACGACGGCATCGTCTGCAACTTCTGCGAGGATCCGGTCGAGGCGCGGACGACGCGGATCGGCCTGCTCACTGAGGCCGCCGCCAACGCGACCGTGCTTGCGCCCTACCACTTTCCCGCCCCTGTCTTCGGCCGGCTCAAGGCAGAGGCGGCTTCGTTCCGGTTCGTGCCTCTCGACATCGAGGCAACCGACCGGCTTGCGACCGACCTGGCAATCAACAATGCGCGCTGAAATGCGCCGATCAGAGGAGAACTGAGGATGAATGTGAGGACAACACTTCTTGCCGCATCGATCGCAGCCTTTGCGACGTTTCCGGCAATGGCTGCCGATCCCGTCAAGATCGGCATGATCACCACGCTGTCAGGCCCTGCCGGTTATCTCGGCCAGGACATCCGCGACGGCTTCATGCTGGCGCTGGAGGAGGGCAAGCTTGGTGGCGTGCCGGTCGAGCTGGTTGTCGAGGATGACGGCCTGAAGCCCGGCCAGGGCAAGCAGATCGCCGAGCGCTTCATGGGCGAGCAAGGCATCAAGCTGTTCACCGGCATCGTCTTCTCCAATGTCGCCGGCGCCACCGTTCCCGACATCGTCGACAACGACGCCTTTTATGTCAGCCCCAACGCCGCGCCGTCGAACATGGCCGGCAAGGAGTGCAACCCGAACTATTTCGTCGTCTCCTGGCAGAACGACAGCCTGCATGAGAGCGCCGGCCAGAACGCCACCAATCTCGGCTACAAGAAGGCCTTCGTGCTGGCCCCTAACTACCAGGCCGGCAAGGATGCCATCGCCGGCTTCAAGCGCTACTTCAAGGGCGAGATCGCAGGCGAAATCTACACCCGCCTCGACCAGACCGATTTCGCCGCTGAACTTGCCCAGGTCCGCGCCGCCAAGCCGGACGTGGTGTTCCAGTTCCACCCCGGCGGCCTCGGCATCACCTTCCTGCGCCAGTACGAGCAGTCGGGCCTGATGAAGGAGATCCCGATGGTCGTGGCCGAGCCGTCGATGGATGGCGTCACGCTCGCAGCGGTCGGCGATGCCGCCATCGGCCTCAACGTGACCAGCCACTGGAACTCGGACTTCGACAACGCCGCCAACAAGAAGTTCATGGATGCCTGGAACAAGGCCTACAACCGTCCCGTCACCTATTACGCCTCGCAAGGCTACGATGCGGCCCTGGCTTACGCCTCGGCGCTGAAGGCCACCGGCGGCAGCCTCGACGATGCCGACGCCTTCCGCGACGCCCTGCGCAAGGCCGACTTCGAATCCGTGCGCGGCAAGTTCGCCTTCGGCCCCAACCAGCATCCGGTGCAGAACTGGTACGCGCTGAAGGTCGAGAAGGGCGACGACGGCAAGCCGATGCTGAAGACCGTCGGCGAGGTCCTCAAGGACCATGGCGACGCCTACGCTGCCGAGTGCAAGATGTAACCTCTATCGGCTCGCGACGGTGGGCGGCAGCGGTGCCGTCCGCCAGTTTCCCCGTTTTTCCAATCGAAGCGACAGGCGATGACGCTCTTCCTCGAACAAATGCTGAATGGCGTGCAATTCGGCGTCATGCTTTTCCTGCTGGCAGCCGGCCTGACGCTGATCTTCGGCATCATGGGCGTCATCAATCTGGCGCATGGCTCGATCTACATGATCGGCGCCTATGCCGGCACATGGGCGGCCGCAGAGACCGGCTCATTCTGGCTCGGCATTCCGGCAGCGCTTGCGGCCGCAGCCGTCACCGGTGCCGCGATCGAATTCCTCGTCGTGCGCAGGCTTTACCAGCGCGACCATCTCGACCAGGTGCTGGCGACCTTCGGCCTGATCCTGATCTTCAACCAGACCATCACCATCCTGTTCGGGCGCCAGCCGCTGTTCGTGTCGATGCCCGAAATGCTCGGCGGGTCGGTCGAGCTTCTGCCCGGGCTGGTCTATCCGGTCTATCGCCTGGCGATCATCGCCGTCGGCCTGCTGGTGGCGCTCGGGCTCTATCTGCTGATCAACAAGACCCGCATCGGCATGCTGGTCCGCGCCGGCTCGACCAATCGCGAGATGGTGCGCGCGCTCGGCGTCGACATCCGTCTGCTCTACACGCTGGTCTTCGGCCTTGGCGCGCTCCTGGCCGGTCTCGCCGGCTTCATGGCCGGTCCGATCCTCGCCGTCCAGGTCGGCATGGGTGAGCAGATCCTGATCACCACCTTCGTCGTCGTCGTCATCGGCGGTGTCGGCTCGATCCGCGGCGCTTTTTTCGCCAGCCTCATCCTCGGCGTCGTCGACACCGGCCTGCGCGCCTATCTGCCGGGCCTTTTGCGCCAGGTGATGGTCGGACCGGAAGCCGATGCGCTCGGCGCCGGCATCTCGTCGATGGGCATCTATCTCTTGATGGCGATCGTCCTCCTCATCAGGCCGAAGGGCCTGTTCATCCGAAATTCCTGAACCAGGCGCCGACATGCCCATGGAAAAGACACTAAAGCGACCCGCCTTGCTCGCCGGCGTGCTGATCGCGCTGATCGCACTGCCCGCGGTCGCCGACGCAACCGGCTATGCCGCGCTGACGTCGCTCGCAACCCGCGTGCTGATCTACGGCATTGCCGCCGCCAGCCTCAATTTCGTGCTCGGCTATGGCGGCATGGTCAGCTTCGGCCACGCCGCGTTCTTCGGCATCGGCGGCTATGTCGTCGGCATCCTCTACCAGCATTATTCGCTGGGCGAGCCGCTGTTCGGCTTCATCCCGGGCACCAACCAGCTGTTGATCACCATTCCGGTCGCGCTGGTGATATCAGGCCTGATGGCAGCGCTCATCGGCGCACTTTCTCTGCGCACCGGCGGCGTGCAGTTCATCATGATCACGCTTGCCTTCGCCCAGATGCTGTTCTTCCTGTTCGTCTCGCTGAAAACCTATGGCGGCGACGACGGCCTGATCATCCGCCGGGCCAACGAACTGCCGGGCCTCAACATGCGCGACAAGCAGACCGTCTATTATGTCTGCCTGGCGATCACAGTGGTGTTCTTCTTCGTCCTGTGGCGCATCGTCAATTCGCGCTTCGGCAATGTCATCGTCGGCCTGCGCCAGAGTGAAAAGCGCATGGCTGCGATCGGCCTGCCGGCCTACCGCTACAAGCTGATGGCCTTCGTCATCTCGGGTATGGGCTGCGGCCTGGCCGGCGCGCTGATGGCCAATTTCCTGCGTTATGCCAGCCCCGACATGATCCACTGGACCAAGTCGGGCGAACTGATGGTGATGGTCATCCTCGGCGGCGTCGGCACGCTGTTCGGCCCGCTGCTCGGCGCTGCCGTGTTCATCGTGCTCGAATCGATCCTCGCCTCATGGACGGAGAACTGGCAGCTTGGCCTCGGCCTGATCCTGTTGTTCGTCGTGCTCTACACCCAGGGCGGCGTCCAAGAGCTCGGCAAGAGGCTGCTGGGCAACAGGCTTTTCGGGAGGCGCGCATGACTCCGGTCCTCAACGTCCAGGGCATGGTCAAGCGTTTCGGCGGCCTGCTTGCCACCGATCACGTCGACCTGACCGTCAAGCCGGGCGAGATCCACGCCCTGATCGGCCCCAATGGCGCCGGCAAGACGACGCTGATCTCGCAGTTGATGGGCGAGCTCAGGCAGAACGAGGGCACGATCGAGCTCGACGGCGTGCCGATCACCACGCTGCCGACTGCCAGGCGCGTGTCGATGGGCCTGGCGCGCACCTTCCAGATCACCTGCCTGCTGCCCGACTACACCGTGCTCGACAATGTCGCCATTGCCGTCCAGGTGCGGCAGGGCCACAGCTTCCGCTTCTGGGGCAACGTCCGCCACGAGCACCAGCTCGGTGAAAGCGCCCGCGGCTTCCTCGATGCTGCCGGTCTTGGCGACCGGGCCGGCGAACTGGTCGCCAACCTGTCGCATGGCGAGCAAAAGCAGCTCGAGCTTGCCGTTGCGCTGGCCACAAAGCCGCGCCTGTTGCTGCTCGACGAGCCGATGGCAGGCCTTGGCCATGTCGAGAGCCAGCAGATGATCGAGATGCTGCGCGGTCTCAGGAGCCAGGTCTCGATGCTGCTCGTCGAGCATGACATGGAGGCGGTGTTCGCGCTGGCCGACCGCATCTCGGTGCTGGTCTATGGCCGCATCATCGCCACCGGCACCGTCGACGAAATCAGGGACAATCCCGAGGTACGCACAGCCTATCTGGGCGAGGGAGACGAGTTATGCTGAGCGTCGCCGGACTGCAGTCGGCCTATGGCCGCAGCCAGGTGCTTTTCGACGTCGCGCTCGAGATCGGCGATGGCGAGGTGGTGACGCTGCTCGGCCGCAACGGCATGGGCAAGACCACCACCGTCAAGTCGATCATGGGGCTGCTCAAGCCGCTGTCGGGCGAAGTGCGATTCACCGGTCGCGACGTCTGCGGCGCCACGCCCGAGACGGTCGCCCGGCTCGGCGTCGGCCTGGTGCCCGAGGGGCGGCAGACCTTCTCGACACTGACGGTCCGTGAAAACCTCGTTGCCACCGCCGCCAACCGCCTCGGTCGCAGGGACCCGTGGACACTGGAGCGCGTCTATGCGCTGTTTCCAAGGCTGAAGGAGCGCGCCGGGCAGGCTGCAGGCACGCTGTCCGGCGGCGAGCAGCAGATGCTCGTCGTCGGCCGCGCGTTGATGACCAATCCGAAGCTGCTCATCCTCGACGAGGCGACCGAGGGCCTGGCGCCCGTCATCCGCGCCGAGATCTGGGCCTGCATCGAGGCGCTGAAAGGCGAGGGGCAGTCGATCCTGTTGATCGACAAGAACCTCAACGTGCTGAAGCGCCTGGCCGACCGCCACTATATCCTCGAAAAGGGCCGCACCGTCTGGTCCGGCACCGGCGAGGACCTGACCAACAATGCCGAGCTGGTGCAGAGCTATGTCGGTCTCTGAGTCTCGCCGGTTGCGGCTCTGCTTCGTCGGTTGGGGGGCGATTGCGTCGCGGGTGGGCGAGCTGCTCGCCGAGCGGCAGCCGGCGGGCGTGGAGATCGTGGCGGTTGCCGTGCGCGATCCCCAGCGCCAGCGCACCGCGCTGCCGCTGGGCGCGCGCCTGATCGGCGGGCCGGACGAGCTCGCCGGGCTCGACGTCGACATGGTCATCGAAGTGGCCGGCCGCCCGGCGGTCGCCATCTGGGGCGAGGCGGCCTTGCGCCATGCGGCAAGTTTCGTCGTGTCCTCGGCAAGCGCATTCACCGACGACGCGCTGCTGGGCCTTCTCCTGGCTGTCGCCGAGGAAACGGGCAGCCGCATCGTCGTGCCCTCGGGCGCGCTCGGCGACCTTGGTGCGCTCGCCGCCGCCTCGATGCTGCCGCTGGACGAGGTCCGGCACACGATCGTCAAGCCGCCACTTGCCTGGAAGGGCACGCGGGCCGCCGAGATGATCGACCTGGACAGGCTGGCAAGGCGCACCGAGTTCTTCGCCGGCACGGCGCGACAGGCTGCGGAGGCATTTCCGCAGAATGCAAACGTCGCCGTCATCTCGGCCCTGTCGGGCATCGGCCTGGACCGCACGCGTGTCGTGCTGGTCGCCGATCCCTCGGCTGCGCGCAACATCCACGAGATCAGTGCCGCCGGCGCCTTCGGTAAGCTCGATCTGAGACTGGAGAACGAGCCGCTGAGGACCAATCCGAAGTCCTCCGAGATGACCGCGCTCAGCCTTGTGCGCCTGATCGAAAACGCGGTTGCGCCGTTGGTGCGCTGAGCGGTCCCTATCGTCCTGGACGACACACAGCCCGACCAAACGACAATCGCTGCGCGAGAGATGCGACGTTGTTGCTCTTGCGGCCAGGCTTGCCACAGCAATACGCCATATGCGGATATTGAGAAGCATCCCTTGGGCTTTCGTCGGATGGCCAGTTCCGACCCGAGCGCGGCTCCGAGCTTTGTTTCTTTATGAAGATTCTATTTTTCGGGGCTCGGCCCGGCATGGACCTTTTATGGCCATCTGACCAACTATTGCATCAGGGCAGCGCGCTATGATGTGTACCGCCGGTGGCCGCGGCGGCAGGCCTGTTGGCCGCCATTCGGTCAACCAGTTGTAGCGCGGCGCGGCATGTTGTTGGACAGGAGTTGGGCCAATGGGCGGTGCCAGTTCGAAGTCGCATCTGGAGATCACACGGATGCCACCTGCCGATCCGCGATCGAGCCCGGCAAATTCTCCTGTCGTGGTGGGCTACCTTGCAGCGCTGGTGATGACGGCCGCTGCGACGGTCCTGGCTGTCAGTGTCGATCTAGGGGTAACGATCCCGAACCTCTCCCTCATCTTTGTCGTGCCCGTGGTCATCGCAGGCGCCAGCTTCGGCCTGGGTCCCTCGCTCTGCTCGGCCATACTCGGCGCGCTCGCCTACAATTTCTTCCTGACCGAGCCACGCTATTCACTCGCTGTCAGCGACCCGGCGAACGTCTGGGCGATCGCACTGCTTTTCGTCGTCGGACTTGTCGTGAGTAGCGTTGCCTTCACCTCAGGCCGGAGGGCCACCGACGCGGCAAGCTTGAGAAGGCAGACGACCGTCCTGCAAGGCTTCAGCCGCGACATCGTGGCGGCCGACAAGCCGGAGGCAATCGTCTCGCTGACTTCCGAAGCGCTTGCGGGGGTCTTCGAGGTTCCTGCCGTGGTGATGCTTGTCACGGACGATGCGGTTTCCGTGAAGCAAATTGTCGGGGCCGTCGAGCTTCAGGATACCGAATTAGGGGCAGCACTTCAGTCGTTGGCGGCGCAGACTGCCGCGCGCGCCGGGGTCTACCCGGCTGTCACTTCACGCTTTGACTTCTGGCCCGTGGTAACGGCGAGAGGCCAAAGTGCGGTCATTGGGCTTGCCTTCGACCCTGCCGAGCGTCCTTCGAAACCGGAAATGTTGGTCGACATCGTTCGGGTTGTTCTGGAGCTGGCACTTGACCGCCAGCTTTCCCCAGCTGGCGGCAACGCCCGGTCTGCAGGCTGACGTCTCGATACGCGTGGGTCGCCTGTCGAGGGGCTGTCAGAGCCGCATCAAGTTGCCGGCCCGATGATCAGGGCCGCGCGATAGGCCGGTTCGCCATACCAGGCCATGCGATCGAAGATGGCATGGCGGATCGGCAGATCGACGACATCGGCGGCATTTTCGAGCGCATCGACCTCGAACCATGGGTCGTTGACGAGGAAATGCTCCTCGCTCACCGCATGGGCGACAACCCAATGTGGGGCAGTGCGGCCGTGGGTCTCGCGTTGGTCTATCAGGACCACAGCGATCGAACCTGACGCGACGGTGTCTCGTAGCTCTCCGATGGTGAAGGCGCGCAGCTCGACCTTAATGCCAGCATCGAGTACGCGGGTCTTGAAGTCGGCCTGGACGAACTTCATCAGCTCGCGCTTGGCTTCGGTGTTGCCGCGATCGATGAGGATCGCCTCGGATGTGCTCATGAACACCTTCACCGCGTAACCGCGCGATGTTGCCGAAAGCGCCAGGCCGTAAGGATCGCAGCCGCCAGGGCCGTCCATCGACACCACCGTCGTCGCCTCGCGCCACATCGCCAGCTCCAGAAGGCGGTCCATGCCGGACGAAGGATCGAGGCCGGCAAATGCCATCATCAGCGAGGCAGAGCCGCAGGTGAACCCGGTTGTCTGGGTGTAAATCGGCGTCCTGGAGCTCGCCATTGGCCCGTCGTTCCGCAGCCGGCGCTCCGAATATGTAGCACCGGGTCGCGCCGCAGCGATGCCGGCAAGCCCTCTCAAGCTTGTGGGGATGTCATCTTCCCCCGAGGCCGCGGCGATGCGCCAGGTCAGGATATCGCTGTCGAGGGACAACTGCTCCAGCGCCGATACCAATTCGCTGCCGACGGCGTTGTGGTCGGTGTCATCGGAATCGACCCAGAAATGGGATAGCCGCAGCATCGTTGCCGTGCGCCGCCGGCGCCCGATCAACAAACCGACGATTGCATCGGCCCGGCGCGCAATGAAGACGATGCGGCCGCGCGCGGACTGGATTGCCGCAAGGTGCTCCGCCGTGGCAGCCGGCAGCCCTTGCGGTGCTTCGTGGCCGTCGGGAAGTTGCGTGACGTTGATGGGCTCGGCCATGTTAGATCCTTGGTGTTGCAAGATGGGCCAGGCAGTCGCCGCGCACGACCAGTGACGGGTGCCGCTGGCACACGACGATGCCGGAGATCTCGAAATGCTGCGGTGTAGCTGGGCGCGCCGGATCGTCCACCGCATGGACCATACCGCAGAGGGCGCCTGCCTCGATGCGGTCGCCGAGATCGGTCATGGGTTCGAACACGCCGTCCTCGGTCGCGTAGACATAATAGTCGCGGCCAAGCACCTCGAACTCGATGGCCGGAGATGTGGGCTCGGCGAATGTCTGCTCGACCATGCCGAAATGGGCGAGCAGGCGCTGGATACCGTTTTCGATCAGCGCCAGGCCCTGCCGCGACACCGTCCCGCCACCGCCGAACTCGCCGCCAAGCGAGATGATGCCCTGGCGATTTGACTCCGAGGTCGAGAGCCGAGGATCAGGGCTGTAACCCCAGACCTGCAGATGAGGAGCGCCGAAGGCCCGCGCCGCTGCCAAAGCGCGATTGTCTAGGTCTGGATCGCCGCTGCGGCGGGTGGAAACGAACGGCAGATAGTTCAGCGACGAGCCGCCGGCATGGAAATCCTGATAGAAATCGGCGAGAGGCAGCAGCACGGAGCTGACATAATCGGCGATGGCTGCTGTCGGTCCGCCCAGGGGATCGCCCGGATAGGCGCGGTTGAGATTGCCGCCGTCGAGCGGGGACACACGGCTGCCGGCAAGGGCCGCCGGCGCATTGAGCATCGGCAGGACGATCAGCCGTCCGTTGATCGAGGCAGGATCGATGCTCTGCAACAGCTTGGTCAGCGCGATCTGGCCTTCATATTCGTCGCCATGGGTGCCGGCGGTGAGCAGCATCGTTGGCCCCTTGCCGCCCGCAACGACCCCGACCGGGATGGTGATCGTGCCATAGGCAGAGCGATGAACCGAGTGTGGGAAATGCAGATTGCCGATCTGCTTGCCCGATCGTTCATAGTCCAGCCGTGTCCAGATTTGCGTCGACATCTTCAGTTGTTGCTCATGCGGGAGTTGGAATTGGCCGCCGCCTGGCGGTAGAGCGCCAGCAGCCGGGTTGTTTTCGGCGCGTGTCGTGCGCCGGGTGCGTTTGCCTGAAAGGCGGGAATTTCCTGCCAGCGGTGGCAAGCCACCAGCCGCCCATCACCGCCAGGAGAAAGGGCCGGGATGTCCCGTCGGCAGCGCTCGATCGCAAACGGACACCTTGGGTGGAAGCGACACCCCGAAGGTGGATCGAGCGGACTTGGCATGTCGCCGGCCAGCGCAACGCTGGCCTGGCGGGCGCCCGGCCGCGGCACTGGTGCTGCGGCGAGAAGCGCTCTGGTGTAGGGATGCGACGGCTGGTCGAAGATCGCCGCCTTCGGCCCGATCTCGACGATATTGCCGAGATACATCACCGCAACGCGATGGCTGATGTGGCGCACGACCGACAGGCCGTGGGAAATGAACAGATAGCTCAGGCCCAGCCGATCCTGAAGGCTCTGCAGCAGGTTGACGATCTGCGCCTGAACCGAGACGTCGAGCGCGGAGACGGGCTCGTCGCAGACGATCAGCCTGGGTTCGACGGCCAGCGCGCGGGCAATGCCGATGCGCTGGCGCTGCCCGCCCGAGAATTCATGCGGATAGCGCCCGGCATGCCGCTTTGCCAGGCCAACGAGGCCGAGAAGTTCGGCGACCCTGTCAGTGGCGCTATCGCGGTCGGCCAGTCCATGCAGCAGCGCAGGCTCGGCGATCAGCTCGCCGACGGTCATGCGTGGGTTGAGCGAGCCATAGGGATCCTGGAAGATCAACTGGATATGCCGGCGCATGGCGCGCTGTTCGCTGGCGCTCTGTCCGGACAGGTCCTGGCCCTCGAACAGGATGCGGCCCGAGCTCGGCGCGGCCAGGCCGACCAGCATGCGTCCGGCGGTCGACTTGCCGCAGCCGCTTTCGCCGACCAACGACAGGGTTTCGCCCGGGGCGATGCCGAAGCTGAGGTCGTTGACCGCGCTCAGCGTCCGCTTCTGCCATGGCCAGGCGCCAGCGACGCTGAACGTCTTGCTCAGCCCTTCGACTTTCAGAAGTGGGGCAGATGCATTGTTGGGTGACGTCATTGTTGTCCTCCCCGGGTCAAGGTTTCCAGGAGAGGCGCGCGCCAGCAGGCCGACAGATGACCCGGCCTGATGGTCTCGAGCGGCGGCGCCTCCATCGCGCAACGCTTGATGGCGAAGGGGCAGCGTGGCTGAAACCGGCAACCGGCGGGTAGCGCCAGCGGATCCGGCATGCTGCCTTCGATCGGCGTCAGCGTATCGCTGTCGCCGTCGATCGAGGGCATCGAGCTGAGCAGCCCGACCGTGTAGGGGTGCTCCGGGCCATCGAAGAGATCGGCGACCGGCGCGATCTCGACGATGCGGCCGGCATACATGACAGCGACACGGTCAGCCATCTCTGCAACCACGCCGAGATCATGGGTGATCAGGATGATGGCTGCACCGCTGTTCGCCTTGAGCTCGCGCATCAGGTCGAGAATCTGGGCCTGCACGGTGACGTCGAGCGCAGTCGTCGGTTCGTCGGCGATCAGCAATTCCGGACGGCAGGCCAGCGCCATGGCGATCATCGCGCGCTGGCGCATGCCGCCGCTGAGCTCGTGCGGATAACTCTTCATCCGGGCCTTGGGCGAGGGGATGCCGGTCAGTTCCAACACCTCGACCGCCCTGTTGCGCGCTGCCGCCTTGCCGACCGGCTCGTGCAACTGGATCGCCTCGACGATCTGGTCGCCGATCGTCTGCACCGGATTGAGTGAAGTGTTGGGCTCCTGGAAGATCATGCCGATGCGGCCGCCGCGAATGTCTCGCATTGCGTGCGCCGGCTTGGTCAGCAGGTCATCGCCACGAAACAGGATCTCGCCCGATATCATCGCGCTCGGGACCAGCCGCAGCAGCGAAAGCGACATGACACTCTTGCCCGAGCCGGACTCGCCGACAATCGCCAGCGTTTCGCCGGCACGGACGCTGAAATCGACGTCGTCGACGGCAGCCACCGTGCCGCCCGTGGTATGGAAGCCGACCCGCAAGCCGCGGACCTCGATCAGGGGTATGTCTGGGGTCATCGCTGCAGCTTCGGGTCGGTGAGGTCGCGGAACGCATCCCCCAGCAGGTTGCAGGAAAGCACGATCATGAAGATCAGCAGGCTGGCTGCGGTCGAGACATGCGGTGCCAGGAAGATGAAGCTGCGGCCTTCGGCGGCGATGCTGCCGAGCTCCGCCGTTGGTGGCTGCAGTCCAAGGCCGAGGAAGCCAAGGGCTGCCGCCAGCAGGATCGTCTCGCCGAATTGCAGCGAGCAGTAGACGACGATAGGCGCGGCGCAGTTGCGCAACAGGTAACGCCGGATCAGGGCGCTGTCGGAAAGGCCGATCACGCGGCCGGCATCCATGTATTCGGCCTGCATCACCGAGGCGGCGGTGGCACGGGCAACGCGGGCGATGGGCGGCGCCGCAGACAGGCCGAGCGCAATCACCAGGCTGTCCATGCCAACGCCCAGCATGGCTGCCAGGGCCAGGCCAAACAGGATCGACGGAAACGACAAAAGGATGTCGACCAGCCGCATCAACGGCCCCTCGAGCCGGCGGTAGAAGGCGGCGGCCAGGCCGATGCTGGTGCCGATCAGGCTGCCGACGACGATGCTGGCAAAGCCAAGCGCCAGAGTTGTCCGTGCGCCGTAGAGCAGGCGGGTCAAAAGATCCCGCCCTTGCGTATCAGTGCCCAGGAGATGGTCGCCACCCGGCGGGCGGAGCCGCATCCTGAGATTGGTGTCGTAGGGATCGAACGGCGCCAGCACGGGTGCCAGAAGGGCTGCAACGACGATCAGCACCAGAAAGATCAGGGCGATCAGCGCCAGGGGATCGCGGGCGAGGCGCCGGAGCAGATGCGGTCGCGAAGCGCCGGCGGTGTCTGCCGTTTGAACGGCGGTTGTGTCAGTGCTCATCGGACCTTGCTCCGGATGCGGGGATCGAGCAGGCCGTAGAGCGCATCAACGACGAAGTTGACCACGATGAAACCGCAGGCCAGCACAAGGATGCAACCCTGGGCCATCGGAAAGTCGCTGGAGACGATGGAGCCGACCGCCAGCCGGCCAATGCCGGGCCAGCCGAAGATGGTTTCGGCAATGACCGCGCCACCGAGCAGCGAGCCGATCTGCAGGCCGATCAGCGTCACGACAGGTATCAGCGCCGTGCGCAGCGCATGTCGTGTGACGACGCGGAACTCAGACGCCCCCTTGGCGCGGGCGGTGCGGATGAAGTCGGCACCCAGCACCTCGACAACCGCGGTTCGGGTCATCCGCGCCACCGGCCCGATGAAGATCAGCCCCAGCGTCAGTGCCGGCAGTGCGACATGGTGCAATCCGTCGAGCGTCCACAGCGGCCCGCCCCGGCCTTGCAGCGGAAACAGCTGCCAGCGGAACGCGGCGAACTGCAACAGAAGAAGCCCGACCCAGAAAGCAGGGACGGAAACGCCTGCCACCGACAGCGCGGTGACGGCACGGTCGAAGACCTGCCCACGGCGCATGGCGGCAAGCGTGCCAAGCAGGATGCCAAGCGGGACCGCCCAGATCAGACTTGCCACCATCAGTTCGATGGTCGGCCCAAGCGCCGTCATAAGCTCTCCGGCGACCGGCGCGTTGTTGATGATCGACCGGCCGAGATCGCCTTGCAGGACGCGCAGCAGATAGAACCAGAATTGCATCATGATCGGGGCGTCGAGGCCGAGCTGGCGCCGGATGTCTTCGATTTCGGCAGCGGTACCCGACGGTCCGGCGATGATGGTGGCGGGGTCTGTCGGAATGACCTGAAGCATCAGGAAACCGACAAGAAGCACACCGAGCAGCACAGGTATCGAGGTCAACAAGCGCCAAAGGAGCTGTCGCGTCACGTTGTCTTCTCCCAAGCGGGCATCATTTCAAGATTTCGGGGCTGGCCCGAATCCTGGCGTTCGAGCGTTCCACCGCACCGGCAGTCATGCCGGGAGCGGTGGACCGTCGCCGTCATTTTGCCAGCTTGAGGTCCAGCCCGTTGTATAGGGGCGCACCGCTGATGCCATGCGGCTTGAACGGCGCAACGCGCGACCCAGCCACCACGACCAGCTTCTCGTTGACCAGAGGCTTCCACAACACGGCGTCGTGGATGATCGCTCCCGCTTCGGCGAAGGCGGCAAAGCGCGCTTCCACTGAGGTCGCGCGGTTGCCGGCGTCGATCAGTTGATCGGTCTTGGGATCGTTCCAGTTCATCCGGTTGGGCGTCGGCATGTTCGACGACAGGAAGTACAGGTTCATGGCGTCGCCCGCGCTCAGATACGGATAGCTCATCTGATACAGGTCGAAATCCTGGGTCTTCAGCTTGCCCCATACGATGGTCGGATCGTAGAGCTCGACCTTCAGATCGACGCCGATCTTGCGCAGATCACCCTGGATGGTCTCGGCCATCTGCTTGTCTGAATCGCCGGTGAAACCATAGAAGATCAACGACAGAGGCTTGCCGTCCTTCATGCGGACGCCGCCGTCCCTGGAGACCCAGCCTGCCTCGTCGAGCAGCGCTTTGGCCTTTTCGGGATCATAGCCGAATGCGTCCAGCTTCATGTCAGGATTGAAGTCGCGCGCGGCCTCGGAATAGTAGGACTTGGCCGCGTCGGCCTCGCCGAAGAAGATCGCGTCGGCGATGGCGCTCTGGTCGATTGCCAGGCTTAGCGCTTCGCGGACGCGTTTGTCGCCCAGATCGGGGCGCGTGATCTTCATGCCGACATAGTGCGTGCGGAAGCCCGCTTCGGGACGCAGCAACTGGATCGAAGGCGTCGCCTGCAACTGGGAAAGAGCCCAGGCGGGCACCGCGAAGGACACGTCGCCTTCGCCGGTCTGCAGGGCGGCGGCAAGAGTTGCCTCTTCCGGCACGATCTTCCAGACGATTTTCGCGACCTCCGCCGGTCCGGGATTCGTCATGAAGGACGGCCCCCAGCGATAGCCATCGTGACGGGTCAGGACCGTCTGGGTGCGCGGGGTCCACGACTGGAAGCAGAACGCGCCGGTGCCGTTGAAGGCGGCGACGCCGAAATCATCCTTCAGTGCGGTTGCCTGATCCGGATCGATGATGATGAAGTTGAACTGCGTCATCTGGTACAGCAGTTCCGAATAGGGCTCCTTCAGCCTGTACTCGACGGTGTAGTCGTCGAGCGCCTTGACGCTTTCGACCTTGCCGGCCTTCCATTTGCTGACGCCGGGAAAATCCGGATTGAGCCAGCGATCCATCGTGCCGACCACTGCCTTGGCGGTGAAAGGCTTGGCATCGCAGAAGCTCACGTCGCGGCGCAGGTGGAAAGTGTAGGTGAGGCCATCGGCGCTGACCTCCCAACGCTCGGCCAGGCCGGGGCGGAGGGTTTTCAGATCGCGGTCGAGCGTCACCAGCGTTTCGCCAACCATGTAGAGGATTTCGGCCGCGGCGAGCGCGGTGGAGCGCTGCGGGTCGTAACGGTCTGCATCGCTGATGCGCAGGACCACTGCGGTATCAGGCTCCTGCGCCATGGCAGCCGTCGTTGCCAATGCCAGTGAAAGCATGCATCCAGCCGCTCGTTTTCCAATCATTCCCATTAACTCACTCCCCTTTGTCTTTGGACGCCGTTCCGGCAAAGCTTCGGCCTGCGTCAAGCCGCCTCCCTGGAAGGAACGGCCTGGCGTCAAAACCGAGATCGAAAATTTCCGGCGTCGTGATTGGAAGAGTAGAGTGGCCAGCGACGGTCGTTCAAACGATAAGATCGCGTCAATTCATTCCTCTACGGAATGAACTGTCGTTTCGAGCTGACGTGGCGTGTGGTCACCGACGGTTCGTGGTCGTTTGGACGCAGCCACCTCGTCCAAGAGCCACTGCCGGAAGGCCTGTACCGCCGGCAAATGGCTCTTCCGTTCCGGACAGACGAGGAAATAGGCTTCCGGGCTCTTCATCGGCCGGCCGAACGGCGCGACCAGCGTGCCGTCGGCCAGTTCGACCTCGATCATGAACTTTGGGACGATCGCCATGCCCATGCCGCTGATGGTCGCCTGGATGATCATCTCGAACTGTTCGAAGCGGACGCCGTGGAAGGGATTGACCGTGGTGTCATCGGCTCTTTGCAGCCAGTCTTTCCAGGCGCGTGGCCGGGCCCGATGATGCAGCAGGGCGACCCGTCCGAGATCGGTAACGCTGTTCACCGGACCGTCCGGCGCCATCAGCGAGGGTGCGCAGACTGGAATGACTTCTTCTTCCATCAAACGGTCGGACAAGCCGCCGGGCCATGGCTTTTCGCCGAAATAGATGGCGACGTCGATGTTTTCCTCGACCAGGTCGAACGGCCATGTTCGTGCGGTCAGGTTGAGCGCGATCCTGGGATGGCGTGCCCGGAAGCCGCCGATGCGGGAGGCGAGCCAGCGCGAGCCGAAGGTCGGCAGCGTGGCGATGTTGAGCATGCCGCCGCCGCCTTGGAAGGCCAGTGCCTCCATCGTCGCCGATTCGAGGATCTCCAGGGCCTCGCGCACCCGGGCGAGATACAGCTGCCCGGCCTCGGTCAAAACGATGCGCTGCCGGATGCGTTCGAACAGGCGCAGGCCGAGGAAGGATTCGAGTGACTGGACCTGCTTGCTGACCGCGCTCTGCGAGAGGTTCAGTTCTTCGGCGGCGCGGGTAAAGCTCGAATGACGCGCCGCCGCCTCAAAGATCGTCAGCGAGGGTAGCGAAGGCAAAACGCGGCGCATGACGATTCCGAACTGGGCACTGCAATGATGGCGGCGACTATGGATTGCTTGTCGCTGCGCCGCAATCGGGCCGGCAAGACGTCGCCGCGTGGTTCAAAGTAGAATTCTTGCAAGGATTGCGGCCGCCGAACCCATGACCGACACCACCATGAATATGGCGGCGGCGGTCTCAATGCCGGACGTTCTTACTCGGTGAGGTACGAACCGTTCAAACGGTTCGCCTTGTGAGAAGACCTGCAGTCGGTCGTACCACAGCAATCCGTGATCAATAGCGCTATGCCACATTCTTCGTTCGCCACCCAATGTCGCCAACGCTTGGAGCGCCAGCTTGCGTGGCACCAATACGTCTCGGCACATAGGGTTTCGAGGTGACCACGGCGGCAAGAAAATCAAAATGTCATAAGGATTTGGCGGCCGGGGTTCGTTGGCGGTCCTCAATCAATGAGACCTATGAGATCCGGCGGCGGTAAGGGGCCGTGGCGCAGATTTACGCGAAGAATTCAGCTGGTTGGCCGAGTGCCTGGGCGACGATTCTTCTGGCTGTTGCCTTCTACCAGACGAGCGTGTTGCGCGCCGGGATGGTGTCGTCGAACGACATCTGGACGCCGGTGCCGGAGCCCGCATCGACGGCGTGGACGTGCAGATGCGGTTCGGTGCTGTTGCCGGAATTTCCGACCTGGCCGATCGGAGCGCCGGCCACGACCCTGTCGCCGGCCGCGACCGCAACGCTGCCCTTGCGCAGATGGGCAAGCTCGACATTGAGATCGCCGCAGGACACCACGACATGGTTGCCGGCGGCATTGTCGCGGTCGGCCACCGGTGGTGCAAGGTCGGGCAGCCCGTCCACCGCGGCAAGGATCGTGCCGTCGCAAGGACTGACCACCGTCTTGCCGAAGACGACATAACGCGCGGGATCGTCCGGCAGCAGCCCCGACGCCCGGAACCCCAGTGCGTTGACGGCGGTGATGTCGAGGGCATGCCGTTGTGCGGCGTGATCGCTGTGATGGTTGAGCACGCCGGTAGCGCCGCCATGCGCGACCACGAAGTGCCCGCCTTCGAGCGGAAAAGTGAAGTCGCGCGGATCGTGCTGGCCGACAACACCGATCATGACATAGGCGAGTGCGGCGCCGAAAACCACCACCGAGGCCAATGCCGGGATATGCCTGCTGGAGATCGGGGAGCCGTCCGCGGGCAGCCAGGGCTTGCGCAGGTGTCGCCAGGCCGAGACCGCAGCCACTGTCGCGAACAGGCCGACCAGCGCGATGCGGCTCCACATCCCGGCAATGTCCCATCGCGCCACGATCACGACCAAGGTCACCAGCACAGCACTTTCAAGCAGCACGAGCAGCCAGCCCAGTCGGCTGGGCTCGTCGAGCCGCCACAATCGCCAGCAGAAGGCGAGCGGCACGGCGAGGGAGACGAAGGACATCACGGCGACGACGGCAAACATCGCCTAGAGATAGGACGCGGGGGCAGCGTTGGGAGGATGAATTGTGGGCGCGCGATCACGGCTATATGCGCGCGATATCTGGTTCCTGGATCGCAGCAGTCATCAGGGCTCTGATGTCGCCTTGCTACAGGGCAGCTGGTGCTCGAGTTTCGGCCAAGAACGCAACCAGCAGATCGCTGACCTCGCGAGGCTTGTCCACTGTCAACGTATGTCCGGCCTGTGCCAGCAGCGAAACTTCGCAGGCTGGAGCATTGGCGCGGATACGCGTCGCCGCTTTGTTGACGTCGTAGAGCGCATCATCTTGCCCCAGCAGGAACAGGGTTCGCGCCGGCAAACGCTGCAGATCCGCTGCTGACAGCCTTGGCGGCGGCGGTGGGCTTTGCCGCTGCGACTGCCAGCGCGTGACGAAATCCTGCATGACCAGCCCAGTCGGTTGCGGCGCGTGCGGCGACGAGATCAGGCGATAAAAGCTGCGAATCCTGGAGTCTATTGGAGCAATGGTCGCCACAACCGCCCTCAGCATGAAGCTCAAACGCAGCGGCTCAATATGGGGCGGCGCGAGCAATGCCAGTCCTGACACGCGTTCGGGGTGTTTGAGCGCAAAATCGGCGGCCAGCCATGAGCCGAGAGACGCACCCGCCAGCGCCGTTTGTCCAAGACCGAGGCCGTCGAGCACTTGCGCCAGCCAGCGGACATGGCCGCCGGATGCATAGCCTGGTCGCGCGCCTGTGCTCCTGCCGACGTCGCCGATAATGTCGAGCGCATAGACGCGGAACGTCGCAGCGAGCACGGCGATGTTGTGATTCCACATCGTCGCATTGCCGCCCCCACCATGCAGCAGCACCAGCGGAGAGGCCGTCGGATTGCCGGAAGCGATGAGATGGGCCTTGCCGAACTCGGTATCGATGAAACGGCTTTTATAAGATACCGGCCATCGCGTCAGCAGCGCATCATAGTCATCAAGAACCCTGTCCCTGGCCGCATCGGACTTGAAGGGCGACTGAACTGGCATCGGAAATTCTCCCAAAGCTTGCGGCGGCAGCCAAAGCTGCTTCATGCTGTCGAGTTGTTCGAGGGTGTAAAACAGCGTCAATTTGCTCATATGGCGCCATCAACATTGCGAGTTCATTGCCGTTCATGCCTTGCCAACTGCCGATGCACACAATGTAGATTGTGAAATGCACCTTTCCGCGGACGAGGCGAATGCGCCCGGCCAGATTCAAGGATCTGCAGCGGCTATTGCGAAAGGCTGATCAATCAGACAGGCAGTCGCTTGGCAGAGAAAGCCGCATTTCGAAGTGACGCGGCCTGCCTTTCCAATGTCGCGTCAACGGCTTTCGCTTCCGGCTATGACGCTGCCTTGCCCAGGGCCTTGCGTGCGTCCTCGACCAGCCAGGCCGGGGCGCTGACGCCGGGCTTTGCGGGCAGGTAGACAAGCTGGATCGGCCCGCCTTCCTCAAGTTCTGCCCATTTGCTGCTGGCCACCGTGGCCGCCCGGCGATGCTCGACCCCGTCGGCTCCGACATAGGTAAAGGCGATCCGCCGCCCCATTGATCCAGCCTTGCCCGCGCCGGTGCGGAATTTCCTGACCACAATGCCTGTCACCGGCAGGCCATGGCGCGCCAACTCGCCAAACTGCATGCCGCGCCACACCAGCGCGCCGACAATGGCAAGCGTGATGATGATCACCGGCAGGAAGGCGTAGAGGAGAAAGCCCATGGCGGCAGTCTAACGCCGAGTTTGGGGGAGGCAACGTCGAGATGCCGATGTCGCCTGGGCTATGCCATGCCGGCAATTGCCGCCTTGTCAGGTCCGGCACTTTGCACATCCAGCCGCGAGGCCAGAAATCATCGCAATATCAGAAGGAAAATGGTGGGCGATGACGGGCTCGAACCGCCGACATCTTCGGTGTAAACGAAGCGCTCTACCAACTGAGCTAATCGCCCCAACCGGGCGGACCAATAAGCGGTTCGCCTGTGATCCGCAAGTTCAAATGCATGCCGTTGCGGCAGGTCGAGGCGTCGGAAAGCCCGGTTTTGTGGACATCGAAAAATAGACGACAAAGTTTGTCGATTATCTCTTCGATGTCGCTTGACACTCCCCATCGAACCCCGTAATTCACCGCCAACGACGCGGCGCCCAGCGCCAACGTCCAGAGCGCGGGTGTAGCTCAGTCGGTTAGAGTGCCGGCCTGTCACGCCGGAGGTCGCGGGTTCGAGCCCCGTCACTCGCGCCAGTTTTTCAAAGGCTTAGCCTTTGCCGACTGATCCTCTAGATTAAGTTTTCCCTGTTGATTAGGTTTTCAATGCCTTCCCTGAAGGTGCCGGGAACCGGGGATCCATCCCAATCTCCACACATATCCGCGCAGCCGCATGTCTTCGATATGCAGCTGCGAATCGCGTCAATGGAATGGTCCATCGCCGGCGATTCGTGCCGGCAGGGGAATCACCCTGTGGGGCTGTTTTTTCGCTCGCGCCTTTTTGCGGAACGATTCTCTGCTTCGGGCAGATTCGCCGAGCACGCGGCACCGGATGCATGAAGCGCGACAGGGGGGGCTGAGCCTGTGGATGACCGGCGGCTGCCTCGGCTCAGAGATATTGGCCGAGCTTCTTGCCGGTCTTGATGAAGCGCAGCGGGTCGACCGCCTCGCCGTCGCGCCGCACTTCGTAGTGCAGATGCGGGCCTGTCGAGCGGCCGCTGCTGCCGACCTCGCCAATTTCGTCGCCAACCGCGATCTTCTGGTCGGGGGCGACGAGGATCTTGCTGAGATGGGCGTAGCGTGTGGTGAAGCCGCCGCCATGGTCGATCTCGACCATGCGGCCGTAGCCGCCGTTCCAGCCCGCCTTGGTGACGATACCTGCGGCCGTGGCGCGCGCGGGCGAGCCGTAGGGGGCGCGGAAGTCCATGCCGGAATGTAGGGCGGGCGTGCCGATCAGCGGGTCGGTGCGGACCCCGAAGGTGCTCGAGATCGAGCGGCCGGCGGCCGGATTGGCCAACGGCAGCTTGCGTGCTTCCGTCTTGAGGCGGTCCAGCGTGTCGAGCGCTGCGTCGAGCTCCTTGACCTTGCTGTCGAAGGCGATTGGGCTGTCGAAGGCCATTGGGTTGTCGATCGGCACCAGCGGGCCACCCACGCCCGTTTTGCCGAGTTCCCCCGATTTTTCCGTGGAGACGGGCAGGCCGGCATTCTCCAGCGCGTCGGTGATCGCACCTGCGGTCTGGTAGGCGTTGTCGGCAAGTGCGCCGATGCGCTTTGCCTGATCGTCCTCGATGCTGCGCAGCGACTTGTTGATGGCGACGAACAATTTGTCGGCCCGGTCGGCCCGGCTTTCGCCATCGGGCTCGGCGGTCCGTGTCGACCAGAACGAGAACGGGCGCACCGCAGCAGTGTCTGCCGCCGCGTAGGCGAGAGGTTGGTCGATCGTGGGCGTGATGTCGGCGCGTTCGTCTGTCTTGCCGGCGGGCGCGGCGTCAGTCACCTCTGAGGCTGCCGCCTTGTCGAGGACCGGGCCAAGCCTGACATTGCGCTGGCTGAGCTGCGATTGTCGTTCGAGCAGTTCGCTGACTTTGGTTTCCATCAATTGCTGGTCGAGCAACTGGCGGCTGGTGATGCGGTCGACCTGGGCGCGCAGGGCCGAGATACGATCTTCGTAAGCGTGCTGCATGCGCGCCTGGCGGGCGGTCGCGGCACCGATCAGGTCGTCGCGCAGCACGAGATAGGACGTGGCCATGAGGTAACCAATGGCGATCGCGGCGAGCGCCGAACCGGCTGCTGCGGCCACCCATGGGCGTATTGTGAAGTGCCGGATCTCGTTGCCGCGTGCAATGATGACGGTATGGGGCTCTTTGCGCCTGCCGAAAACGGCGGCCTGATTTGCTGCTTTCACCGGACCGAACTCTCATCACGAACAGCGACGATCCGATTACACATTATTAGGGTTAACAAAGCTTTGCCCGCATCGGCCCGGCGGCCTGCTTTCCGGATGGGCAAAGACAAGAAAAACCCGCCACAACAAGATATGGCGGGTTCCTGTATGTCCAAGTCATGCGATGAAAATCTTGCGCCGGATTTGATAAGGCGAGACTATACGCGACCGGACTTTATTTTGATATTGTCGACTGGTCCCGATCTAACGCAGGAAAAGCCAGAGCAGGATGATGATGGGGATAGGAATGCCAAGCATCCAGAGGATGACGCTGCGGAACATCTTTCTTCTCCCGTTGATGGTCGTCTGGATGAGAACGTCGGGAGCGGGCATCGGTTCCGCAGCGCGCGATTTTCGCTAGAGCGCCTTCACCGCCTCCAGCACTTCGGCAGCATGGCCTGATACCTTCACCTTGCGCCAGATCCTCGCGATCTTGCCGTCGGCACCGATCAGGAAGGTTGAGCGTTCGACGCCCATATACTTTCGGCCATACATGGATTTTTCGGTCCACACGCCATAGGCCTCGAGCGCCTTTCGCTCTTCGTCGGCAACCAGATCGATGCCAATTTGGTGCTTGGCCTTGAATTTGTCGTGTTTCTTGGCGCTGTCGGGCGAAACGCCGATGACCACCGCTCCAGCCTTTTCGAACTGAGGCTTGAGTTGGGTGAAGTCGATCGCCTGGGCGGTGCAGCCCGAGGTATCGTCCTTGGGATAGAAATAGAGGACAACAGGTTTGCCGCCGAAGTCGGAAAGCGTCAGAATGCCCCCGCCGTCGCGCGGCAGCGTGAATTGCGGGGCGGTTTGGCCTGTCTCGAGTTCAGACATATCGATACCCTTGTTTGAAGTTACGGGGTGAGCCGGCAAGGATGTCAGGTTAAGAATGCCGGACTTGGATTCGTCCACGACCGAAACGACTACGGGACATAGCGTGGATCAGGAAGTGCCCCGGCACGAGAAAATCCGGTTCAGGCGCGATGAGATTACCGATCTCGGCGCCATGCCGTCGGCTGCGGGCCAGGAACCGCCGCGTCCACGTATCTCCGTGCGGCGGCGTGCCGGCCATTGCGTGCTTGCCGCAGTGGCTGTCCTTGGCTCGCTTGTGCTTCTGGCAATCATCGCCATCGAAGCGCTCAGCTACTCCGGTTTCGGCCAGGACAGGCTGCGTGCAGAGGCTGAACATGCCATCGAGGGCCTTGCCGGCGTCGATGTTGACGTCTCGATGGGGCAGGCGCGGCTGACGCTCGATGGCCTCAGGCTGATCGCGGTCGAGGTTCCCGACGTCAGGCTCACCCGCGCGGATGGCTCGCCCATGGCCGAAGCCGGCCTGATGCGCTTCGGCATCCGGCTCGTGCCGTTGCTCACCGGCAATGTCCGCCTCGGCAATGCCAGCATTTCCGATGCAAGGATCGTCGTCGATGCGATGCCGGCCGGCGGCGGTTCGGACTGGAGTTCCATGCTACGCAACGAGCAGGGCCTCGTCGATCCGCAGAAGCTGCTGGACGAGACGTTCCGGGGCATTCGCCGCGGCTTTGACGCGGTCCAGTTCGATGCGATGCGCGAAATCGCGCTCGGCAATGTCGATTTCGTCCTGCCTTCCGGAGGTGAGGTCAAGGTCGTGCGCGTCATCGACGCTTCGCTCGCCAAGACCCGCTCTGGCGAGCTGCGTATCGCTGCCAATTTCGACGTCGATGGCCGCGATGTCGAATTGGCCGCCGCGGCCCGGCGCGACAGCGCCGCCAATCGGGTCGCAGCCCTCGATGCGACAGTGTCGATGAGCGACCCCTTCGCCGGCAAGGCCGACATTCCGGCAGCCAAGGCAAGCCGCATCGGCTCTGCCGAACTGACGATCACCGGACAGGAGGGCATCGACGGCGACGGTTCCGAACTGATCGCCAAAGGTTCGATCGGCAAATCCACATTGGATCTGCACGAACGCGGCCAGGTTGTCGGCGACGTCACCGTCGACCTTCGCCTTGCCGGCGGCGAAAACAAGCTCGACATCCGCAAGCTGCTGGTCTCGACCGGCCGCTCGACATTCGATTTCACCGGCGGCTTCGGCCCGCGCCCGGCGACCGGCAATGCTTCCGACAATCCAGCCTATCGCTTCGAGCTGATCAGCCGCGACTCGCGCCTGGCGCCTGATGAATCGCCCGAGCCGGCGCTCAATTTCCTGGCGCGGATCGCCGGCACCTACGACGTGGTCACCAACACGCTCGCCGCCGAGCAGATCGGCCTGAAATCAGGACCGGGCGGCGAGGCGCTCGGCAAGGCGTCGGTGCAGTTCGTCGACGGCAAGGCTCCCGGCATCTTTTTCGCCTTCACCATCCATGACATGTCGGTCGCGCATGTGAAGCAGCTGTGGCCGTGGTTCTCGGCCCGCAATGCCCGGCTCTGGGTGCTGCACAATCTCTATGGCGGCCGTGTCGTCGACGGCAACGTGCAGTTCGACGTCAGGCCCGACCGTCTCGGCAACGGCGTGCCGCTCAACGCCCAGGAAGTGTTCGGTCGTTTCGAGATCGACGGCTCGCGCTTCGACGTCGCCGGCCGCATTCCGCCCATTCGCGATGCCAGGGGCATCGTCGAATTCCACGGCAACGACGTCGACGTGTCCTTGTCCCAGGGCACCGTCTTCATGCCCAGCGGCCGCACTGTCGCCGCCAGCAACGGCACGCTGAAGGTCGTCAAGGCCAATGTCATGCCGGTCATCGGCTCGCTCGATATCGATGTCGATGGCAGCGCCGATGCAATAGCGGAACTCGCTTCCTATGAGCCGATCAATGCCATGCGCCACGTCGGCATCGTGCCGGAGGAGCTGACGGGCGACGTCACCGGCAACGTCAAGGCCGACATTCCGCTCACCAGCGGCATCGACACCGACAAGCTCGATTGGAAGGTGGCGCTCGATTATGACGGCCTGGCTGTGGCCAAGGAGTTCGACGGCCAGAAGCTGTCCGAGGCCGACGGCAACATCACCGTCACACCAGACAAGGCCGTCATCGTTGCCAAGGGCAAGCTCAATGGCGTTCCGGCGGAACTCGACCTTGTCGAGCCGCTGCGCGACAATGGTATCGACAAGCAACGCAACGTCCAGTTCGTGCTCGACGACAAGGCACGCAACGCCCTTGTTCCCGGCCTGTCCGACATGCTCTCGGGAACCATCAAGGTCGATGTCGAACAGCCCGAACCCGGCAAGCGCCACATCGTGGCCGACCTGACCGCAGCCAGGCTCGATCTGCCCTGGGTCGGCTGGAGCAAGGGGCCGGGCATATCAGCCGAAGTGTCGTTCACCATGACGTCGGATGGCGACAGGTCGACACTGTCCGACTTCAACCTCGACGGAAAGACATTCACCATCACGGGCGACGTCGCGCTCGCCAATGGCAGCCTGTCTTCGGCGCGCTTCAACAAGGTGCAGCTCAACCGCGGCGACGACGTCGCGGTCAACATCAAGCGCTCGGGCAAGGGTTTTGCAGTCCAGGTCAAGGGCAACTCGCTCGATGCGCGCGCGCTGATCAAGCAGTTCATGTCCGACGTCGATAGTGCGACCAAGTCAGCCGGTTCAAATTCCATTTCGGTCACGGCCAATGTCGACACGCTGGTCGGCTTCAGCGGCGAGAAGCTTTCGGGCGTTACGCTCGAGTATTCGGGCTCCGGCTCGAAGGTCGGCGGGCTCAAGGTCGACGCGACAGCCAGTTCCGGTGGCCAGATCACCGTCAGCAACGTGCTTCAGGGCGGTGGCCGCCGCCTCGACGTGCGATCTGCTGACGCCGGCGCCATCCTGCGCTTCCTTGACGTCTATGCCCGCATGCAGGGCGGTTCGCTGGCGCTCGCGCTGGAATCCTCGGGCGACGGGCCACTCAAGGGCCAGGTCGATGTGCGCGAATTCGTCGTCGTCGATGAACCGAGGCTGGCCTCGATCGTCTCCAGCAAGCCGGCCGGCGACAATCGCAGCCTTAACCAGGCGATGCGTAAGGACATCGACGTCTCCAAGGTGAGGTTCGAACGCGGTTTCGCCCAGATCGACAAGCGTTCGAAGTACCTGGCATTGGACAAAGGCGTCTTGCGCGGGCCGCTGATCGGCACGACGTTCCAGGGCACGCTCTACGACCAGCAGGGCCAGATGAACATGACCGGCACCTTCATGCCGGCCTATGGCCTCAACCGCATCTTCGGCGAGCTGCCGCTTGTCGGTGTCATTTTGGGCAACGGACGCGACGGCGGCCTGATTGGCGTCACCTACAAACTCTCGGGCGATGCCAATGCGCCCAAGCTGCATGTCAATCCGCTGTCGGCGATCGCGCCCGGCATCTTCCGGTCGATCTTCGAATACTGACCGCCAGGGGACGCCCGATATGAAAATCACCGGCGATGCCGGCCATTTTTGTTATTCCGAGTGCAGCGTTCCCGTCAGGCCGGGCGCACCAGAATGTGCTTCTTCTTGCCGAGCGACAGCTTGACCACGCCTTCCGGCGTCAGGTCGGCTGAAGTCACCGCACGGCGCTCGTCATTGACCGACTGGTCGTTGATGCGCACGGCGCCGCCCTGGACGTGACGGCGTGCTTCGCCGTTCGACGCGGCAAGTCCGGCGCGAACGACAAGCGACAGCAGCCCGATGCCGGCCTTTAGCTCGTCGCCTGGCACCTCGACGGTCGGCAGCGTGTCGGCAAGCGCGCCTTCCTCGAAGGTCTTGCGCGCCGTCTCGGCCGACTGTTCGGCTGCCGCGCGGCCGTGCAGCATCGCGGTCACCTCGGTCGCCAGCACCTTCTTGGCGTCGTTGATCTCCGAGCCGCCAAGGGCTGCCAGGCGCGCGATCTCGTCGAGCGGCATCGCCGTGTAGAGCTTCAGGAAGCGCTCGACATCGGCATCCTCGGTGTTGCGCCAGTACTGCCAGAAATCATAAGGCGACAGCATGTCGGCGTTGAGCCAGACGGCTCCGTTCATCGACTTGCCCATCTTGGCGCCGGAAGAGGTCGTCAAAAGCGGCGAGGTCAGCGCGTAGAGCTGCGGCGTGCCGAGGCGGTGGCCCAGGTCGATGCCGTTGACGATGTTGCCCCACTGGTCGGAGCCGCCCATCTGCAGGCGCAGGCCGTAGCGCTTGTTGAGTTCGACGAAGTCGTAAGCCTGCAGGATCATGTAGTTGAATTCGAGGAACGACAGCGACTGCTCGCGGTCGAGGCGCTGCTTGACGGAATCAAAGCTCAGCATGCGGTTGACCGAGAAATGCTGGCCGACGTCGCGCAGGAATTCGAGATAGTTGAGTGGCAACAGCCACTCGGCGTTGTTGACCATCAGCGCATCGCGCGGCCCGTCGCCGAAGGTCAGGTAGTTCGAAAACACCTGCTTGATGCCGTCGATGTTGGACTGGATCATCTCGGGCGTCATCAGCTTGCGCGCCTCGTCCTTGAAGGACGGGTCGCCGACCATGCCGGTTCCGCCGCCCATCAGCGGCACGGGGCGATGCCCTGTCTTCTGCATCCAGTACAGCATCATGATCTGGATCAGGCCGCCGGCATGCAGGCTCGACGCCGTCGGATCGAAGCCGATATAGGCCGACACGGTTTCCTTGCGGAACAGATCGTCGAGGCCGGCGTCATCCGAGGTCTGGTGGATGAAGCCGCGCTCGGAAAGGGTGCGCAGGAAATCGGACTTGAAGGCGGACATGGTTCTCTCTCGGCGGACGATTGGTACGGCAGATCCGGCTTTGGATCGGCGACGCCAGCGCTTTAGCATCTGAAGTGCCAGAATCACAAGGATTGCCAACCGTCAGCGGCGTCCCTTGTGGTGCCGGACACGACTGCGGCGCATGGATGGACGCCAACATGACGGATGAAACGGTTCTCGAGACACCGCGGCTGTTGCTCCGGACATGGCGCGACACCGACCTGGACGATCTCGTCTGGCTGCATTCGCAGGTACGGGCGTCGCGCTATCTGTCGATCACCGGCCAGCCCTGGACACGCGACGAGGCTGCCGGCCGCATGACGGGCTGGGCCGAGGAATACCGGCTGCACGGCATCACCAAACTCAAGCTGCAGCGGCGCGAGGACGCGCGCTTCGTCGGTCGCGCCGGTTTCTCGATGTTCGCCGCCACCGGCCAGTTCGAACTCGGTTATGCCATTGCCCCGCAATTCTGGGGCAATGGCTACGCCACCGAGATAGCCGCAGCCCTGGCCAACTTCTTCTTCGACCGCAGGATAGGCGATCACTTCATCGCCTTTGCCCATGTCGACAACGCGGCGTCGCTGAACGTGCTGGAAAAGATCGGCATGCGCTTCCAGCACACCGGACCGATGAACGGGCTTGAGGCCCACGTCTACACCATGAGCAGCACCGACCGGCGGAAGCGCTAGGCGGTCCTGCCGCCAGGTGTCAGGGGACTTCATCAAAGTTTCACCGAGGCGTCACCTGCCCGACATGGCCCGGACCTAGCTGGAGGGCGTTCCTTCAACCAATCGGGGTCCAACATGCGACGCTCTCTCTATCTGGCTGCGGCTGTTCTCGCGCTCACCACCGCCTCCGCATTCGCGGAGGAGACGGAATTCAAGGCAACGCTCGTCGGTCACGCGATCCTGCCGGCGAACACGATCATCGCTGCACCCGAAAACGCGCCGGAGCACCTGCGCAGCTCGGGCAAGTTCACCACGCCCGACCGCAAGCGCGCCGAAGGCCTCGGCACTGTGCCGGGCAAGGACGGCGTGCGCCCGACCGGCTTGTCGCTGCCTTTCGACGGCCAGCCCGTCCAGGGCTTCTCCGGCATCAAGGCCGTCGGCGACGGCACGTTCTGGTCGCTGTCGGACAACGGCTTCGGCAACAAGCTGAACTCCACCGACGCTGCCCTGATGCTGCACCACATGTCGTTCGATTGGGACAAGGGCACGATGAACCGCATCAAGACCCTGTTCCTGACCGATCCCGACCGCAAGGCGCCGTTCCCGATCGTGCTCGAAGGCTCCGACACCCGCTTCCTCACCGGCGGTGATTTCGACGTCGAATCGATCCAGCCCGTAATTGATGGCTTCTGGGTCGGCGAGGAGTTCGGCCCGTATCTGCTGAAGTTCGATCTCGACGGCAAGCTGACCGACGTCATCGACACCGTTGCCGAAGGCGAGCCCGTCCGTTCGCCCGACCATCCGACGCTGACCCTGCCGGGCAATCCGGTCGCCAAAAATCCGGTCTTCAACCTCAAGCGTTCGGGTGGTTATGAAGGCCTTGCCATGTCCAAGGATGGCTCCAGGCTCTTCGGCATGCTCGAAGGGCCGCGCTACATGGCCGACGGCGAAGTCGAGAAGGTCGACGGCAAGACGGCGCTGCGCGTCATCGAGTTCGATGCCGCCAAGAAGGAATGGACCGGCCGTAGCTGGCTCTATCCGCTGGCCGACGGCGGCGAGGCGATCGGCGATTTCAACATGATCAGCGCCACCGAAGCGCTCGTCATCGAGCGCGACAACGGCGCCGGCACCGCCGACAAGGCCTGCGCAGACGCCAACGCCCCTAAGCCCGACTGCTTCGCCCGCGCGGCCAAGGTCAAGCGCATCTACAAGATCGAGATGACTGACGACAATGTCGGCAAGGCCGTGCGCAAGGTCGGATACATCGATCTCATGAAGATTGCCGACCCCGACAACAAGAAGCGCCAGGGCGGCGGCGAGGGCTTCTATGATATGCCCTTCGTCACCATCGAGAATGTCGATCTCGTCGACGAGAGCCACATAGTCGTCGGCAACGACAACAACCTGCCGTTCTCGGCCGGCCGCGCGCTCGACAAGGCTGACGACAACGAATTCGTCCTGCTTGAAGTCGGCGACTTCCTGAAGGCCAAGTAAGGCGCAACTTCCGGGCCGCCTTGGCGGCCCGGATTCATTTTATGAGATTCCGACGCCAAGTGGCTTTCGGTACAACAGGAATCCGCCGTCCGGCTTCTCGGCCTGACGGACAAAGCCGCAGCTTTCGACGCAGGCTATGGAGGCGAGATTGTCGTTTTCGATTTGGCCGTCGATATGGGTGTAACGGCCGCTGACATGCGCGACCAGGGCCGCCAGCACACGTTTGCCAAGCCCTTGGCCGCGTTGCCTGGGGTCGAGCACGATCAGCAGGCTGATGCCGCCGTCGTCCTGCTCGTCATATTGCAACACGGCAAGCGGAGTGTCGCTCGCAGCATATGTGGCCACGACCAGTTGGGCCGGACTTGCCGGATCCGTGACATAGGCGAACCAGTCCGTGCCGGGAAAGTCGACGCGCCGTGCCACCTCGGCATCGTCGAACCACGCCGCGTAAGCTGCTAGCTCGTCGCTGCGAAACGGCCGGAAGCTGATCCCATTCATGCCTCAGGACGCCTGCGCCAGGTGCAGCAGAGGAAATGGCTTTCCCTGGCCGTCGCGTTCGGAGCGCCCGACCTGCCTGAAGCCGCATTTCAGATAGAAGGCGACGCCACCCGGGTTCTGCTCGTTGACGTCGACCGCAAGCGGCCCCTTCAGCCGGCCGACATGCTCGATCAGCGCCTTGCCGATGCCTTTGCCATGCTGGCTGGTGCTGACGAACAGCATTTCGACCTTTGGGCCGTCCAGGCCGATGAAGCCGACGGGCTTGCCATCGCTGTCCTCCGCCACCAGCACCTCGACGGCGGGCAGATAGTCGTCGCGGACGAGCGGACGGAAGAACTGAATGTCGTCTTCGCCGAGGAAGTGATGTGTGGCACGCACGGCATCCTCCCAGATGGCGACGAGCACGGCATTGTCGGCCGCGACGCGGGGACGGATGTTCATGAGAGGCTCCAGGTCGAAAGGGCTATTCGCCCGCGAGCCCGCCATACTGGCGGACCAGTTGCGCCATGCCGCCGGCCGGCTTCTGCTCGGCCTCTATGCCTTCAGCGACGCCGATGCGGTCGCCGACGGGCCGGTTCTGGCTGACCTTCCATTTGCCGTCGATGGCGGTGATGTCGATTTCGAGCCCGATGATGCCCTTCAGTTGGGCTGCGATGTAGGCATCAGGCGCGTCGGAGACCTGCCAGGGCTCGGTCCGCCCGGCTTCCTGGCTGGCGGTGAGCGCGGCGATCTGCCCGGCAAGCCAGTCCTTGTCGTCGATGACACGCGCCATGCCGCGCACCTGCACGGTCGCATAGTTCCAGGTCGGAACGACCTTGCCGGTTTCGCGCTTGGTTTCGTACCAGGATGGGGTGACGTATGCGTCCTCGCCCTGGAACACCACCAGCACTGGCATGTCAGGCGTTTCAGCCAGCAACTGCCATTGCGGGTTGGCGCGGGCGAGATGCGCTCGCAGCCGTCCATTCGGGCCGATGTCGGCGTCGAGCAGAAATGGCAGCGGATTTGCCACCGGGCCTTCCGATCCGTTGCAGATCAGAAGGCCGAGCGGATGGTTGCGGATCAGCGCATGCAAAACGTCCAGCCTGGTCTCGCGAAACAGCGGCGGCTGGTACATGCGCGGAACTCCTCTTAGCGCAGGCGCTTCGGACGCGGGTCCGAAAGCTCGCCGGCGAGACGGCGGTCGAGATACTCGGCGCACTCGTCGATCACCAGCTCCGGGTCGTTGCCGAAGAAGTGGTTGGCGCCGGGGAGCGTCTTCTGGGTGATGGTGATGCCCTTCTGCGTGTGCAGCTTGTCGACCAGGCCCTGCACGTCCTTCGGCGGCGCCACCTTGTCGGCGTCGCCATGGATGATCAGGCCCGACGACGGGCAGGGTGCCAGGAACGAGAAATCATAGGTGTTGGGCTGCGGCGCCACCGAGATGAAACCTTCGATCTCCGGGCGGCGCATCAGAAGCTGCATGCCGATCCAGGCGCCGAAGGAATAGCCGGCGACCCAGCAGCTCTTCGAGTCAGGATGCAGCGACTGCACCCAATCGAGCGCGGCAGCCGCATCCGACAGTTCGCCGGTGCCGTGATCGAATTCGCCCTGGCTGCGGCCGATGCCGCGGAAGTTGAAGCGCAGCGTGGTGAAATCGCGCTTCTGAAACATGTAGAAGAGGTCGTACACGATCTTGTTGTTCATCGTGCCGCCAAACTGCGGGTGCGGATGCAGTATGATGGCGATCGGCGCGTTCTTTTCCTTGGACGGCTGATAACGACCTTCCAGGCGACCCGCCGGACCGGTAAAAATGACCTCTGGCATAAACTACTCCACTTGACGCAAGGCCGATGAAACAATCCTGTGCCCAGCCTTGACGCGAGGGACGCGTCTTCTTAGAAGCTAGTTTAGAACTGTTCAAAACTGGGTGGCGAAACCGCCCATTTGGCAAAGCGGGTAGATAGGACGGCTGGCCTTGGAATTTCAAGGAAATTGCGCGTCCTCCCATCCGAACATGATTTGACAGGGCAAAAACCAGGAAAATGGCCGGACCGCGCGCCTATCTCGACTACAATGCCAGTGCGCCGCTGTTGCCCGCAGCGCGTGTGGCCGTGGTCGCGGCGCTCGAAGTCGGGGCCAACCCGTCGTCGGTTCACAGCGAGGGCAGGGCCGCCCGCAAGATCATCGAGGATGCCAGGCGCGATGTCGCCGCCCTCGTTGGCGCCAGGCCTGAACATGTCGTCTTTACATCCGGTGCCACCGAAGCCGCGACAACGCTTTTGTCGCCTGACTGGCGCATGGGGCGCGGCGCAGTGCGCATGTCGCGTCTCTACGTCACCGACGCCGATCATCCTTGCCTGCTGAATGGCGGCCGTTTCCCGGCGGAGCGGCTCACGCGACTTGGCGTGGATGGCAACGGCATCGTCGACCTCGTTGGCTTGGAAGCCGCACTCGCCGCCCACGACAAGTCGGAAGGCCTGCCGCTGGTGGCGATCCACGCCGCCAACAACGAGACCGGCGTCATCCAGCCCATCCGCGCCATTGCTGAACTGGTGAAGGTGGCTGGCGGGGTGCTGGTGCTCGACGCCGTCCAGGCTGCGGGCCGCATTCCTCTCGACATGTCAGAGGGTTATGCCGACTACCTGATTCTTTCCTCGCACAAGATCGGCGGCCCCAAGGGTGCGGGCGCGATCGTCGCCCAAGCCGACCTGATGATGCCGGCACCTCTTGTGACGGGCGGCGGCCAGGAAAAGGGCCATCGCGGCGGCACCGAGAACCTGCCAGCGATATCTGGATTTGGCGCTGCCGCGCGTACCGCTCTGGACGGGCTGGCCGGGATCGGCGAGGTCCGGGCCATGCGCGATCGCCTCGAAGAGACGGTTCTGCGGCTTGTTTCCGATGCGGAAATCTTCGGAAAGGCAGTCGAACGGCTTGCCAATACGACATTCTTCGCTATTCCGGGCGTCAAGGCTGAGACGGCACAGATCGCCTTCGATCTCGCAGGCGTTGCGCTCTCGGCAGGTTCCGCGTGCTCGTCGGGCAAGGTCGGCCCCAGCCATGTGCTGAAGGCGATGGGCTTTGCCGACAATCTGGGTGCGCTGCGCGTGTCGATTGGCCGGCAGACGTCCGAGGCGGACGTGGAGAAATTCGAAACGGCCCTGGCGGCGCTTCTTTCGCGCCGCACGGACCGTACCAAGGCCGCCTGATCGGCGGAAATTTGGCCCAACGGCCAGTGAACGGGTGTGTCAGGGACGCCAAAGGCATCCTTCCGGGTGAATTCCCGGCAAAAACACACTATATGGAACTTACGCCGCTCCAGCGGTGCCATAGTTTGAAAACTGTCGGGCCTTGACCCCGGCGTGGATGGAGAACGCTTATGCCTGCTGTGCAGGAAACGATCGAGCAGGTCCGCAAGATCGACGTCGACCAATACAAATACGGCTTCGAATCGTTCATCGAGATGGACAAGGCCCCCAAGGGCCTGAGCGAAGACATTGTCCGCTTCATCTCGGCCAAGAAGGGCGAACCGGAATGGATGCTCGAATGGCGCCTCGGTGCCTATCGCCGCTGGCTGACGCTTGAAGAGCCGAACTGGGCGCGCGTCGACTATCCCAAGATCGACTTCCAGGACATCTACTTCTATGCCGCTCCCAAGAGCACGCCCGGACCGACCTCGCTGGACGAAGTCGATCCCGAGATTCTGAAGGTCTACGAAAAGCTCGGCATTCCGCTCCGCGAGCAGGAAATCCTCGCCGGCGTTCAGAAGCAAGCGGCCCCGGTCGACGGACTGGCCGATGAAGAGGCTGCCGACAACGTCTACAAATCGGGCCGCGTCGCCGTCGACGCCGTGTTCGATTCGGTGTCCGTCGTCACCACCTTCAAGGACGAGCTGGCCAAGGCCGGCGTCATCTTCTGCTCGATCTCGGAAGCCATCCGCGAGCACCCGGAACTGGTGAAGAAGTATCTCGGTTCGGTCGTTCCGACCTCCGACAACTATTATGCGACGCTGAATTCGGCCGTCTTTACCGACGGTTCGTTCGTCTTCGTGCCCAAGGGCGTGCGTTGCCCGATGGAGCTGTCGACCTATTTCCGCATCAACGAGAAGAACACCGGCCAGTTCGAGCGCACGCTGATCATTGCCGAGGAAGGGGCTTATGTCTCCTATCTCGAGGGCTGTACCGCACCCCAGCGCGACGAGAACCAGCTTCACGCCGCCGTGGTCGAACTGGTTGCGCTCGACGATGCCGAGATCAAATATTCGACCGTGCAGAACTGGTACCCGGGCGACGCCCAGGGCAAGGGCGGCATCTACAACTTCGTCACCAAGCGCGGCGACTGCCGTGGCGACCGTTCGAAGATCTCGTGGACCCAGGTCGAAACCGGTTCGGCCATCACCTGGAAGTACCCGTCCTGCATCCTGCGCGGCGATGACTCCCGCGGCGAGTTCTATTCGATCGCGGTGTCGAACGGCTACCAGCAGGTCGACAGCGGCACCAAGATGATTCATCTCGGCAAGAACACGTCGAGCCGCATCATCTCCAAGGGCATTGCCGCCGGTTTCTCGCAGAATACCTATCGCGGCCAGGTTTCGGCCCACCGCAAGGCGACCAACGCGCGCAACTTCACCCAGTGCGACAGCTTGCTGATCGGCAATCAGTGCGGCGCGCATACCGTGCCCTATATCGAGGCGAAGAACTCGTCGGCGCAGTTCGAGCACGAAGCGACCACCTCGAAGATTTCCGACGACCAGAAGTTCTACGTCATGCAGCGCGGCATTCCCGAGGAGGAGGCCATCGCGCTGATCGTCAACGGCTTCGTCAAGGAAGTCATCCAGGAACTGCCGATGGAATTCGCCGTCGAGGCGCAGAAGCTCATCGGCATCAGCCTGGAAGGAAGCGTCGGCTGATGGATCCGGTGTCGACGGTCTTCTACGCAGTTGTTTGCGGCGGGCTCGCCGCAATGGCACCGTCGTTCCAGTCGCGCGCCGCGCGGCTGGTCGTAGGCACCGTCACCGGCATCATCGCTGCAACTCTCTTGCCGTTGCTGCGGCGCGCATTCGGAATCTGACCGGCGCGCCGGCAACGTCTTTGACAGGAATTGCGCCGCCCGCCCGGCGCCTGAAGTGAAGAAAGCTGAACGAAATGCTTGAGATCAAGAACCTGCATGCCCGTATCGCCGACAGCGGCATCGAGATCATCCGCGGCCTGAACCTGACGGTGAAGGCAGGCGAAGTCGCAGCCATCATGGGCCCCAACGGCTCGGGCAAGTCGACACTGTCCTACATCCTCGCCGGCCGCGAGGACTATGAGGTGACCGAGGGCGAGATCCTCTACAACGGCGAGTCGATCCTCGAGATGGACCCGGCCGAGCGCGCCGCCAAGGGCATCTTCCTGGCCTTCCAGTATCCGATGGAGATACCGGGCGTTGCCACGATGGAGTTCCTCAAGGTGGCGATGAACGCGCAGCGCAAGGCGCGTGGCGAAGAGCCGCTCAAGATCCCGGATTTTCTCAAGCGCGTGAAGGAAGCCGCTGCCTCGCTCGACATGGACATCAACATGCTCAAGCGTCCGGTCAATGTCGGCTTCTCCGGCGGTGAGAAGAAGCGCGCCGAGATCCTGCAGATGAAGTTGCTCGAGCCGCAGCTCTGCGTGCTCGACGAGACCGACTCCGGGCTCGACATCGATGCGCTGAAGATCGTCTCCGACGGCGTCAACGCACTGCGTTCGCCCGACCGCGCGGTCGTCGTCATAACCCACTACCAGCGCCTGCTCGACCACATCGTTCCCGACACCGTCCATGTCCTCTACAAGGGCCAGGTCATCAAGTCGGGCGACAAGTCGCTGGCGCTCGAACTCGAAGAGAACGGCTACGCCGGGATCATCGAAGAGGCGGCTTGAGGTGTCGACCATGAACATGCGTGCTGAAATCCAGCGCACCCCCGCGGAGGCGGCTCTTGTCGACGCCTTCGGCGAGCGGCTGTCGCTGCTTCCCGGCGATGGCGCCATCATGGTCAAGCGCGACGATGCCATCGAGCAGGTCAAGGCCGGCCTGCCGACGCGTCGCGTCGAATCCTGGCACTACACCGACCTGCGCCGCCTTCTGGCGACCGTTCCCGCCTTCGACGCCAGCGCCAAGGCCAAGTCGGTCGCCCCGCTGATCGAAGGTTCGACCGTGCTGTCGCTTGCCAATGGCGTGTCGCAGGCGGTGTCGAGCATCGAGGGCATTACCCTCCAGCGTCTTGCCGACAAGCTCACCGACGGCAGCTATGCCGCAGCGCTCGTCACCTACGGTGCCGATGACGCCATCGGCGCCATCAACACCGCCTTTGTCGCCGACGGCTATTTCGTCGACATCGAAGCAGGCGTCCAACTGGACAAGCCGGTCGAACTGCAGAACCTCCAGGCCGGCGGCCAGAGCCATGTGCGCCTGCCGGTGCGCGTCGGCGCGGGCGCCAAGGCGACCATCGTCGAGCGCCAGACGGGCGAGGGCGCTGGCCTCGTCAGCTCCGTCAGCCAGCTTCTGGTCGGCGACGATGCCGAGGTGCTGTGGCTGATCGTCCAGGACCAGCCGGAGACGGCGACCCATCTCGCCCAGTTCAAGGCCGAACTCGGTAAGAACGCCAGGCTGACCCTCTTCGTGATGAATGCCGGCGGCAAGCTCGTCCGCCAGGAGGTCATCGTCAAGGCGTCAGGTGAAGGCGCCGACTTCAAGCTGCGCGGCGTCAATCTGCTCGCCGGCGACAGCCATGTCGACGTCACCATGGTGCTCGACCACGCCGTGCCGCACACCTCCTCGACCGAAGTGGTGCGCAACGTCGTCACCGGCCGCGCCAAGGGCGTCTTCCAGGGCCGTATCAACGTGCACCAGATCGCCCAGAAGACCGATGCCCGCATGGCCTGCAACACGCTGTTGCTGTCCGACGACGGCGAGTTTTCGACCAAGCCGGAGCTGGAGATCTTCGCCGACGACGTCGCCTGCGGTCATGGCGCCACCGTCACCGAGATCGACCACAACCATCTGTTCTACCTGATGGCGCGCGGCATCGACGAGAAGTCGGCCCGGGGCCTCCTGATCCGCGCCTTCCTGGCCGAGGTCATCGAGGAACTCGAGGACGAAAGCGTCGTCGATCCGCTGGAAGAGCTGCTGAGCAACTGGTTTGCGACGCATGGCTGAGGCCTGATCCTTCTCCCCTTGCCAGGGGAGAAGGTCCGGCACAGTCGATGACGGCAAAGGCATGAAGATGGACAACAAAGTCGAAGCCAGCACCTATGACGTCGAGGCCATCCGCCGCGACTTCCCGATCCTGTCGCGTGAAGTCTATGGCAAGCCGCTCGTCTATCTCGACAATGGCGCCTCGGCCCAGAAGCCGCAGGTCGTCATCGACGCCATCACCCACGCCTATTCCAACGAATACGCCAACGTCCATCGCGGCCTGCATTTCCTCTCCAATGCCGCGACCGACGCTTATGAGAAGGCGCGCGAGAGCGTGCGCCGCTTCCTCAACGCGCCCAATGTCGACCAGATCGTCTTCACCTCCAACGCCACCTCGGCGATCAACACCGTCGCCTACGGCTACGGCATGCCGAACCTCGGTGAGGGCAACGAGATCGTGCTGTCGATCATGGAGCACCACTCCAACATCGTGCCGTGGCATTTCATCAGGGAGCGCCAGGGCGCGAAACTCGTCTGGGTGCCGGTCGACGACCTCGGCGCCTTCCATGTCGAGGAATTCGAGAAGCGCCTGACCGACCGGACCAAGCTGGTTGCGATCACCCATATGTCGAATGCGCTCGGCACGGTGACGCCGATCAAGGAGATCTGCCGCATCGCGCATGCGCGCGGCATCCCGGTTCTTGTCGACGGCAGCCAGAGTGCCGTTCATATGCCGATCGACGTGCAGGATCTCGACTGCGACTTCTTCGTCATGACCGGCCACAAGCTTTACGGCCCCTCTGGCATTGGCGTGCTCTACGGCAAGCGCGAGCTGCTCGAGCGCATGCGCCCGTTCCATGGCGGCGGCGAAATGATCGTCGAAGTCACCGAAGACATCGTCACCTATAACGAGCCGCCGCACCGTTTCGAGGCCGGCACGCCGCCGATCGTCCAGGCGATCGGCCTGGGTGCCGCGCTCGACTACATCGACGGCATCGGCCGCGAGCGCATCGCAGCACACGAGGCGATGCTGCGCGATTACGCCCATGAGCGGCTGCGCTCGATCAACTCGCTGCGCATCTTCGGCGATGCACCCGGCAAGGGCGCCATCGTCTCGTTCGAGCTGCAGGGCATCCACGCCCACGACGTGTCGATGGTCATCGACCGCCAGGGTGTCGCCGTGCGCGCCGGCACCCACTGCGCCCAGCCGCTGTTGAAACGCTTCGGCGTCACCTCCACATGCAGGGCATCCTTTGGCATGTACAACACCAAGGCCGAGATCGACGTCCTGGCCGAGGCGCTTGAAAAAGCACGGAAATTCTTCGGATGAGCACCATGGAAGACGTTATCGCAGCGACCACCGACGAGACCGCTCCCGAAACCGGCGGCAACGGCGTCATGTCGGCCTCGGCCATTCCGGCGGACGAACTGGCGCGGCTGACCGACGACATCGTCTCGGCGCTGAAGACGGTCTACGATCCGGAAATTCCGGCCGACATCTACGAGCTCGGCCTCGTCTACAAGATCGACATCGAGGACGACCGCACCGTCAAGATCGACATGACGCTGACCGCTCCGGGCTGCCCGGTGGCAGGCGAAATGCCCGGCTGGGTGCAGAACGCCGTCGGCGCCGTCGAGGGTGTGTCGGGCGTCGAGGTCAGCATGACCTTCGACCCGCCATGGACGCCCGACCGCATGTCGGAAGAGGCCCAGGTGGCGGTTGGGTGGTATTGAGCACAGGCGGTGGTGCTTGCGCCGACATGCAATCTTCACCATCTTAGCGCTGTAATGAAACATTCCCCGGGCCTTTAACCCGGCGGTGAATGGAGACTGGAATGGGACGCTTCGCCGTCATCTCAATGACTGACAGGGCCGCCGACCGCGTGCGCGAGATCATGGCCACCCGTGAGAATGCCAAGGGCATCCGCCTCGGCATCAAGAAGGGCGGCTGCGCCGGCATGGAATATACGGTCGACCTGGTGACCGAGCCGAACCCCAAGGACGACCACATCGAGCGCGACGGCGCCCATGTCTATGTCGCTCCGGAAGCGGCATTGTTCCTGTTCGGCACCCAGATGGACTTCGAGGTGACCACCCTGCGCACCGGCTTTACCTTCAACAATCCGAACCAGAGCTCGGCCTGCGGCTGCGGTGAGTCGGTCGAGCTGAAGCCCGCCGACCTCAAGGCGCTCGCCGAAGCGCGCGCGCAGGCCTGAATCGCAGGGGCTGAATCAGAGGCATCAGCCCGAAAGGCATCGGAAATGAGCGACGAAGCCATCCGCGAGACCTTCTCCGGCCTTGGCGATGTCACCATCCGCAAGATGTTCGGCGGCAAGGGCATCTATCACGACGGCCTGATCGTCGGCGTCGAGGTGCGCGGCGAAATCCTGCTCAAGGCTGATGCGGTGAGCGCGCCCGATTTCGAGGCGGCGGGGGCAACGCGCTGGACCGATGCCGGCGGGCGGCCGGTCAACATGCCCTACTGGACAATCCCCGAAAGCGCCGTCGACGACCCTGATGAAATGACCGTGTGGGCGCGCAAGGCGTTCGAGGCGGCACTGCGCAGCAAGAAATAACCTCACATCTCGCCAGGCGGCACGAAGAAGCAGTTCTCGTGCTCTTCGGTCGGATGCAGGCAGATGTGATAGTTGCCGTCGCCCGAGGGGATTTCCGAGCCATAGGGGACGAAATAGCGGTTGTGGTGCGTCACCTTGCGGTGATCGCCGGGCTCAAGCACGATCGACCAGCCGCCGCCATTCTCCTTGACTGACTTCTCGGGAATGGCCTGGCACTCGCCATGTTCGATGTCGCCATGGCAGCAGGCCGGCGGATAGTTCCAGCCTGAAGCCGCCCGATGCGCCGAAGCTGGGGCGGTCATGACAGACAATGCCAGCAACGCAAACGCTACGGCAGCGCAGCAGCGCGCGAATGCCTGCATGCTGAGAAGTCGGCAACGCCCGCCACTGTCGGACATCACGCAAACCCCGATGATGCCGCCGGGCAATCCCGGACGGCAGGCTGGCCGCGCCGCAGCTTAAGCCTGCTTGTCCGGAATGTATATTATACAGCGCTAATATTGATGTGAATGCAGTTCACGCCTTGGCCAGCGCGATCGCCACCTTGGCCGCCAGCCGCGCATTGTTCTCGACCAGGGCGATGTTGGTTTTCAAGCTGGCGCCGTTGGTCAGTTCGAGAATCTTGGCCAGCAGGAACGGCGTCACCGCCTTGCCCGAGATGTTTTGCGCCTCGGCCGCCTTCTGGGCCGCTTCGATGTAGCCGGCCATCGTTTCAGTCGGGATCTCGTCGCTCTCCGGCACCGGGTTGGCGACCAAAAGGCCGCCGTCGAGGCCGAGTGCTGCGCGCGTCGCATGCAGGCGGGCGATCTTGTCAGCTGTGTCGAGGCGCAGCGGCGCCGCATAGGGCGACTTGCGCGACCAGAAGGCCGGCACGATGTCGGAGCCGTAGGCAACGACAGGCACGCCGCGCGTCTCCAGCACTTCCAACGTCTTTTCGATGTCGAGGATCGCCTTGGCGCCGGCCGAGACCACGATGACAGGCGTGCGCGCCAGCTCGTCGAGGTCGGCCGAGATGTCAAAGCTCTTCTCGGCGCCCTTGTGCACGCCGCCGATGCCGCCGGTCGCGAACACCTTGATGCCGGCGAGATGGGCCGCGATCATCGTCGCTGCCACGGTCGTGCCGCCGGTGCGGCCTTCGGCAACCGCATAGGCGATGTCGGCGCGCGACAGCTTCATCGCGCCGCCGGTCATCGCCAGCGATTCGCGCTCGCCGTCCGACAGGCCGATCTTGATGCGGCCGCCGATGACGGCGATCGTTGCGGGCACCGCACCTTCGTCCGAGATGATCTTCTCGACATTGGCCGCCATAGCCGAATTGTCGGGATAGGGCATGCCGTGGGTGATGATGGTGCTTTCGAGCGCGACAACCGGCTTGCCCGCGGCAAGAGCTGCGGCGACGGGCGCGTGGATGTCGATGAAGGGGCGGGCGGTTTCAGGCGTCATGTTGGTCTCCTTGGTCCGCGTCATGCCATTTCCCGGGCTTGCGGCACAAGGGCCAGCGCCGCGTCAAAGTCTGCCTGGGCAAGATCGGGCACCGCCGAGGCACTTTCTATGGCCAGGACGGCTGCAGCAATGCCCTCGCGCAGCGCCCGCTCCAGCGGCAGGCCGCGCAGCAGCGCCACCGTCGCTGCCCCCGCCAGCGCGTCGCCGGCGCCGGTCACGTCGACGATCCAGCGTGGGGCAGGCGGTGTGATCTCGATCAGGCCGGCGGCGTCATAGGCAAAGACCGAGCTGCCGCCTGCCGTGACGACGCCGCGCATGAGCCCCGTGGCGCGCAGGCCGCGGGCGAAGGCGTCGGGCGTGGAATCGGCAGCGACATCAGCCAGCACCGCCGCCTCGCGCCGGTTCATGTAGAGGCAGGAGAGCTTGCCGAGGATCGGCGCCAGCCGCACCGCCTTGGCTGGCGAAATCGCAATGGCGAACAGCGGCTTGTCGGCAATCTCGCCGAGCTTGGCCAGCGCTGCTTCTGGCAGGTTGGCGTCGCACAGCACGGCATCCGTGCCGGCGATCGCCTCTCGCGTCTTGGCGCGCCTGAGCTGCTTGGCGAAGGCAAGTTCGTAGAGGCTCATGTCTGCCAGTGCCGCGACCACGTCGCCGTCGCGGTCGAGCAGGGCGGTGTAGCTCGGCGTCGCCCGGTCGAGGAAGATGGCCGACAGGTCCTCGATGCCGTTGGCCGCGATCTCCGACGCTACGGCGTCGCCGGCCGCGTCGCCGCCGCGCAGCGACATCAAGGCCCCGGTCGCCCCGCGACGCACAGCACCCCGCAGCGCATTGAAAGCGCCGCCGCCAACCTCCTCGCTCATCGAGCCGGGGATCGAGGCTCCCGCCACGAACGGTGCCGTCATGCGGCCGCGCCGGTCGACATGGGCGCCTCCGATGGCAAGGATCTTGGGTGATGTCATGATGCAGGTGTCCGGCAAAGGTTTCGGGCGTGGAACTTAGTGTCTGGCGAGGCGGGCGGCAACCGAATCGCGACGCGGGCGCATTTTCACGGCGGCGTGTCGCGCCATATGCGACATTGCATCACGTGCAGCTCTAAAACAAAAAAAGAACACGCATGCGATTAAGAAGAAATATCAGTATGTTGACTGCTCTTGCCAAATGAGAACAAAACAGATACAAAATTATATCGGTACCGGATCTGCCGGCCTTCATTGACGACCACGGGGTGATGTATCATGGCTCAGAATTCATTGCGGCTTGTAGAGGATAATTCGGTGGACAAATCCAAGGCTCTGGACGCGGCGCTGTCGCAGATCGAACGCGCCTTCGGCAAGGGCTCGATCATGCGCCTGGGCGCCAATGAGCAGGTTGTCGAGATCGGAACGGTCTCCACCGGCTCACTCGGCCTCGACATCGCTCTTGGCGTCGGCGGCCTGCCGCGCGGACGCATCATCGAAATCTACGGGCCGGAAAGCTCGGGCAAGACGACGCTCGCTTTGCACACCGTGGCCGAAGCCCAGAAGAAGGGCGGCATCTGCGCCTTCGTCGACGCCGAACACGCGCTCGACCCGGTCTATGCCCGCAAGCTCGGCGTCGATCTCGAGAACCTGCTGATCTCGCAGCCCGACACAGGCGAGCAGGCGCTGGAGATCTGCGATACGCTGGTGCGTTCCGGCGCCATCGACGTGCTGGTCGTCGACTCGGTTGCAGCGCTGACGCCGCGCGCCGAAATCGAGGGCGAGATGGGCGAGTCGCTGCCCGGCCTGCAGGCCCGCCTGATGAGCCAGGCGCTGCGCAAGCTGACGGCCTCAATCTCGCGCTCCAACACCATGGTCATCTTCATCAACCAGATCCGCATGAAGATCGGCGTCATGTATGGCTCGCCGGAGACCACCACCGGCGGCAATGCGCTCAAGTTCTACGCTTCGGTCCGCCTCGATATCCGCCGCATCGGCTCGGTCAAGGACCGCGACGAGGTCGTCGGCAACCAGACCCGCGTCAAGGTGGTCAAGAACAAGCTGGCGCCGCCCTTCAAGCAGGTCGAGTTCGACATCATGTATGGCGAAGGCGTGTCCAAGACCGGCGAGCTCGTCGATCTCGGCGTCAAGGCCGGCGTGGTCGAGAAGTCGGGCGCCTGGTTCTCCTACAATTCGCAGCGGCTCGGCCAGGGACGCGAGAACGCCAAGCTGTTCCTGCGCAACAATCCCGACGCGGCGCGTGAGATCGAACAGCTGCTCAGGCAGAATGCCGGACTGATCGCCGAGAAGTTCCTCGAGAACGGCTCGCGCGAGGAAGACGACGGCGACGAAGCTGGCGCGATGTAGGCACATTCGGGGCCAGTCCGGCGAACGCTGGACCAGACCCAAGACAGACGATCTGAGCGACCGCCGGCCATTGTGCCGGCGGTTTGCGTTTGTGAAGACAGCTTCGCTGATCGGGCGGCGGAATTGCGGGCTATTGCCGGTCCGGTGTTTCTGGACAGGGTTAAGGTGGGCGGCTAAAAGGCCAGTTCCAATTTCCGCCTGCAAAGGGCGGGGTGCATCTGTCCAGGGCGGCGATCAAAGGCGGCAATATGAGTGGCGTGAACGAGATCAGGTCGACATTTCTCGACTACTTCAAGAAGAACGGACACGAGGTCGTGGCCTCCAGTCCGCTCGTCCCGCGCAATGACCCGACCTTGATGTTCACCAATGCCGGCATGGTGCAGTTCAAGAATGTCTTCACCGGGCTCGAGACGCGCTCCTATTCGCGCGCCGCAACCGCGCAGAAGAGCGTGCGCGCCGGCGGCAAGCACAACGACCTCGACAATGTCGGCTACACCGCCCGCCATCTCACCTTCTTCGAGATGCTCGGCAATTTCTCCTTTGGCGATTACTTCAAGGAGCAGGCGATCGAACTCGCCTGGAACCTGATCATCAAGGAATACGGGCTCAAGAAGGACAAGCTGCTCGTCACCGTCTATCACACCGACGACGAAGCGGCCGACCACTGGAAGAAGATCGCCGGCTTCACCGACGACCGCATCATTCGCATCGCCACCTCGGACAATTTCTGGGCGATGGGCGATACCGGCCCGTGCGGCCCGTGCTCGGAAATCTTCATCGACCGCGGCGAGCACATCTGGGGCGGCCCTCCCGGCAGCCCCGAGGAGGATGGCGACCGCTTCCTCGAATTCTGGAACCTCGTCTTCATGCAATATGAGCAGGTGACGAAGGAAGAGCGCATCTCGCTGCCGCGCCCGTCCATCGACACCGGCATGGGCCTCGAGCGCATGGCCTCGATCCTGCAGGGCGTCGAGACCGTGTTCGAGACCGACCTGTTCCGCACCTTGATCGATGCCGCGTCCTCGGCGATTGGCCGTGGCCCGGATGAAAGCAATGTCGCCTCCTACCGCGTCATGGCCGATCACCTGCGTTCGTCCTGCTTCCTCGTCGCCGATGGCGTGCTGCCCTCGAATGAGGGCCGTGGCTATGTGCTGCGCCGCATCATGCGCCGCGCCATGCGTCATGCGCAGCTTCTCGGCGCGCAGGAGCCGATGATGTGGAAACTGGTGCCCGCACTCATCCGCGAGATGGGGCAGGCCTATCCCGAGCTCGTCCGTGGCGAAGCACTCATCACCGAGACGCTCAAGCTCGAAGAGACCCGCTTCCGCAAGACGCTCGCCCGCGGCCTGGGCCTGCTGGCAGATGCGACCGAGACGCTGGGCTCGGGCGACATGCTCGACGGCGAAACCGCCTTCAAGCTTTACGACACCTACGGCTTCCCGCTCGACCTGACGCAGGACGCATTGCGCCAGCGCAGCATTTCGGTCGATCTCGCCGGCTTTACCGACGCCATGGAGCGGCAGAAGGCCGAGGCGCGCGCCAACTGGGCGGGCTCCGGCGAGGCTGCGACCGAGGTCGTCTGGTTCTCCGTCCGCGAAAAGGCCGGCGCCACCGAATTCCTCGGCTATGAGACCGAGCAGGCCGAAGGCGTGATCCTGTCGCTGCTCAAGGACGGCGCCGTTGTCGATGCCGTTGACGAGGGCGACACCGTCGCCATCGTCGTCAACCAGACGCCGTTCTACGGCGAGTCGGGCGGCCAGATGGGCGACACCGGCACCATTTCAGGCGAAGGCTTCGCCGTCGAGGTGACCGACACCCAGAAGAAGGCTGACGGCCTGTTCGTTCATTACGGCAAGGTTACCAAGGGCAAGCTCAAGACGGGCGCTGCCGTCGAGCTCAAGGTCGACCACAACAGGCGGACGCGTTTGCGGTCGAACCACTCGGCAACCCACCTGATCCACGAGGCGCTGCGCGAGGTGCTCGGCACCCATGTCGCGCAAAAGGGCTCGCTGGTTGCGCCTGAGCGCCTGCGCTTCGACATCTCGCACAACAAGCCGATCTCGGCCGAGGAGCTCGAGGAAGTCGAGCGCATGTCGAACGAGATCGTGGTCCAGAACAGCCCCGTCACCACGCGCCTGATGAGCGTCGACGATGCCATTGCCGAGGGCGCTATGGCGCTGTTCGGCGAAAAATATGGCGACGAGGTTCGGGTCGTCTCGATGGGCACCGGCCTGCATGGTGCCAAGGCCAACCGTCCCTATTCGGTCGAGCTGTGCGGCGGCACCCATGTCCGCTCCACCGGCGACATCGGCCTGGTGCGCATCGTCTCCGACAGCGCCGTCGCTGCCGGCGTGCGTCGCATCGAGGCGCTGACCGGCGAGGCGGCGCGCCGTCACCTCGACGAGCAGGACCGCCGCCTGAAGACGGTCGCAGCAGCACTGAAGGTGTCGCCAGCCGACGTGCTGTCGCGTGTCGAAGCCTTGGTCGATGAACGCAAGAAGCTTGAACGCGAGCTGACCGAAGCGCGCAAGCGGCTCGCCATGGGTGGCGGCCAGGGCGGTTCCGCCGATGCGGTGCGCGAGATATCTGGCGTGAAGTATCTCGGCAAGGTTGTGTCAGGCGTCGACCCCAAGGACCTCAAGGGCTTGGCCGACGAAAGCAAGGCCGGCCTCGGTTCGGGCGTGGTGACGCTGATCGGCGTGTCGGAAGATGGCAAGGCCAGCGCTGTCGTGGCTGTCACGGCCGATCTCGTCGACCGCCTCAGTGCCGTCGACCTGGTTCGCGTCGCATCCGCGGCCCTTGGCGGCAAGGGCGGCGGCGGCCGTCCGGACATGGCCCAGGCCGGTGGCCCCGACGCCACCAAGGCCGACGAGGCTGTCGAGGCTGTCGCCCAGGCAATGGCCGGCTGATCCTGGATCAGGCTTAGGAATCGACAGGGCGGGAGCTTCGGCACCCGCCCTTTTCATTTGGACGTCTCGACGTCCCGGCCGATGGCCGGCGGATCAGTCTTCAAAGGCAGCGACAAATTCGACCTTGATCCGGTCGGGATCCTCGATGAACAGTGCGTAATAGTCACTGCCGCCATTGGCGAAGGGATAACGCTCGTCATAGAGGCAGGGAATGCCGTTGTCCCGGCACACCTGCCTGAGTCTGTCGACGGTCGTCCTGTCTTCCACGCGAAAGGCCAGATGATTGAGACCAACGCCGGACCGGTGATAGGGCCGATGGGCGTGCTTCTCGGCCACCTGCATGAAGGTCAGATAGGCATGGTTGCCGTGGGCGAGCGTGAAGCCATCGTTCCAGCGCCCGGTTTCCTCATAGCCGATCTGCGCGAGAAGAGACGCCCAGAAGGCATGCGATCTCTCCAGGTTCGACACATAGATTTCGACGTGATGCAGCATCGGCTGGCCCCTGATCGCTGTTTGCCTGCAATCTCAAGCTGTATCGCTTCCAGTCCTCATCCGCTATCCCACTGGTCTGGGGGCGTGGATTGTCATGCGGCAGGGGTGCGGGACCTCCGGTTTGAACTCAGCAGGATTTGTCAAATCAGGCTATGTTTCTGTCCGGCCGATCGATTTGCAAAGGGTTTGGCATGAACGGTGAAACGGCATGGGCAGTCTATGAAACCCGCCTGAGAAGGGTTTCGGCTCACATCCACGCGCATCTCGACGAGGAGCTGGATATGGACTGCCTGGCCGACATCGCCTGCATGTCGAGCTACCACTGGCACAGGATCTACCGCGCCATCTACGGTGAAACGGCTGCCGCCACGGTCAAGCGCCTCAGGCTACACCGCGCCGCCGGCGACATCGTGGGGACGGATCTGACTGTCCTGGAGATTGCGAAACGGTCCGGCTATCCCAACGTCCAGTCGTTCAACCGCATCTTCAAGGCCGTCTACGGCATGCCGCCGGCGCGCTACCGGAGGGAGGGAAGCCACAAGCTCTTCGAAACCCACAGAGGAAAGGCTTCCCACATGTTCGACGTTCAGATCCGCACCATATCCGACACCAGCCTCGTCGGCGTTCCCCATCAGGGCTCCTACATGCAGATCGGCAAGGCCTTCGAGCAGCTGTTCGGCACGCTCTACGCCCGCGGCCAGGCGCGGCCCGACATGCGCATGATCGGTATCTATCTCGACGACCCCGATCTCGTTGCCGAAGACAGACTGCGCTCGGTCGCCTGCGTCAGCGCCGATGCGTCAGCACCTGCCGCCGCACCGCTCGAGCGCCGCGCCATCCAGGGCGGCGAATACGCCGTGCTGCGCCACAAGGGGCCGTATGCCGAGATGCACATGGCCTACAAATGGCTCTATGCCGAATGGCTGCCGAAATCGGGTCGCCAACTGCGCGACGCGCGGATGTTCGAGGAATACCTCAACAACCCGCGCGACGTGGCGCCAGCCGAACTCCTGACCGACATCCACCTGCCGCTGGCCTGAGTTGGGGCGCAGGGAAATCCGGTGGTCGTCAGATAAACTCGCGGCCACCGGTATATTGACGGCGAAGCCGCCGGATCACCCACTTGTGGAGCGGCTGGTTCCGCCGGCGATGGAGAAAGACTGTCTCGCCGAATGGCTGTTCGCCTGGCTCGTTCTGCCATGGACCAAACTGCGACGGATCGGGGAACAGCGCTGCGTTGTGTCTCTTCGCAAGGATCGTCAGCACCGACTGGTCATGTCGATGGTCGACGAAGCCAGGCAGGTTCGGAAGCCCGTGTATGTTCGGGGCATCAGTGAGACATGCCTCGCTTGTCATGGCTTCGGACACGCGTGACACAAACTGCCTTGCTTCCGGCCCAGCCCGGTAAAGCTGAATGCCGCCTACGAGTTGCGGCAGCGACCAGAACTCATCGGTGTCGGCGTTCAGCTCGACAAAGCAATCGCGCTTTGTCCATGTCGACTGCAGCATCGCGCTGCCCATCTGGAAGAGACAAACAGGGTGTTTTTCAGCCAGCGCGATGAGCGGCGCGGGGTCGGCGATGAATGTCATGGCGATGTCGGTGTAGAGAACCAGCGTGCCATCTGGCACGCGGTTCAAGACATCCATGATGACGAATGGCTTCCAGAGCCAATAGCCCGCACCGCGTCGCGCGCTCATGATGGCTGGGTAACGTTGCGCCAAATCGCGCGACACCGGATGCTCCGGTGTGTAGACGATGGTCTCAAGGCCGAACCGGCGAGTCGTCTTCGTTAGAAGTTTGCTGGCCTGCGAATAGTTCGCAGTCGCAAACGTCACATGTACGGCATGCACTGGGTTCGGCCTCGTATTGTTGCAGATCAGCCCATGGCCTTCTGCAGGTTCTCGTCAATCTTGTCGAGGAAACCGGTGGTCGACAGCCAGGGCTGGTCGGGGCCGATCAGCAGCGACAGGTCTTTGGTCATGAAGCCGCTTTCAACCGTCTGGATGCAGACGCGTTCCAGCGTCTCGGAGAAACGCTTCAGATCGGCGTTGTCGTCGAGCTTGGCGCGGTGCGCGAGACCACGGGTCCAGGCGAAGATCGAGGCGATCGAATTGGTCGAGGTTTCCTCGCCCTTCTGGTGCTGACGGTAGTGGCGGGTGACGGTGCCGTGGGCAGCTTCAGCTTCCACCGTCTTGCCATCCGGGGTCATCAGTACCGAAGTCATCAGGCCGAGCGAGCCAAAACCCTGGGCCACGGTGTCGGATTGCACGTCGCCGTCATAGTTCTTGCACGCCCAGACATAACCGCCCGACCACTTCAGGCTCGAAGCCACCATGTCGTCGATGAGGCGATGTTCGTACCAGAGCTTGCGCGCCTTGAACTCGGCCTCGAATTCCTTCTCGTAGACCTCCTGGAAGATGTCCTTGAAGCGGCCGTCATAGGCCTTGAGAATGGTGTTCTTGGTCGACAGATAGACCGGATAGTTGCGCAGCAGGCCGTAGTTCAGCGAGGCGCGGGCGAATTCACGGATCGACTCGTCGAGGTTGTACATGGCCATCGCCACGCCGGCGCCCGGGGCGTCGAACACGTCGTGCTCGATCACCTGGCCGTCGTCGCCGACGAACTTGATCGACAGCTTGCCCTTGCCCGGGAACTTGAAGTCGGTTGCCTTGTACTGGTCGCCGAAGGCATGACGGCCGACGATGATCGGCTTGGTCCAGCCCGGAACCAGGCGCGGCACGTTCTTCATGATGATCGGCTCGCGGAAGATCGTGCCGCCGAGGATGTTGCGGATCGTGCCGTTGGGCGACTTCCACATCTTCTTGAGCTTGAACTCCTCGACGCGCTGCTCGTCAGGGGTGATGGTGGCGCACTTCACGCCGACGCCGTGCTTGTTGATGGCGTTGGCAGCGTCGATGGTCACCTGGTCGTTGGTGGCGTCGCGGTGTTCGATGCCGAGGTCGTAATATTCGAGGTCGATGTCGAGATAGGGGTGGATCAGCTTGTCCTTGATGAACTGCCAGATGATGCGGGTCATCTCGTCGCCGTCGAGTTCGACGACGGGCTTGGCCACCTTGATCTTCGCCATAGGAAATTGCCTCTTTTTGCCTGGAACCAGCCGGTTCCGGAGGTTCACGATTGGGAGTGCGGCCCCTATACCAAAGCGAATCGGACGGCGCAAATGATTGCGATTGCGACCTTCGGCCTGTTTGCTGACATTGTATGAAATGCTTGGCTGCGACGTTGGCCGTCGCTGGTGCCGCAGGTCATTTCCGCTTGGCTGAGCCCGTCTTCGGCGGCATCGGCCCGACGAAGCGCGACGCCATGGCGATCCAGCTCTCGATCGCCCGGTCGTCGAGCTTATCAGGCGCCACCATGATGAAGCCTTTCATCTCGCGGCCGGTGAAGTCCATTCGCCTGGCGCTCGGCAAGGCGAGAGCCGCGGGCTCCTGTTCCTCACCGACGCGCACCAGCAAGGCGCCGTCCTTCAGCGTGCCGACCATCATGTTGCCGTTGAGCGTGAAGCAGGTGCCGCCGAACATACGGATTTCGCCGACATTGGGATCGTCGCCGACAACGGCCCGGATCTGCTCCGCGAGATCGTCCGCCATGGCTCGCCCTTACCGGAACTTCATTTTCGCGCGCGAATATGTCAGGGACGCGCAAAAGGCGCAATTCTCGGTTCAATCGCAACAATGTCAGAAAACTCCATGCCAACAGCGGCCCCCGTGATCATCCTCGTCGAGCCGCAGCTCGGCGAGAACATCGGCATGGTGGCGCGCGCCATGGCCAATTTCAGTCTCGGCGAACTGCGCCTGGTCAATCCACGCGACGGCTGGCCGAACGAGAAGGCGCGCTCCGCTGCCAGCAACGCCGATCACGTCATCGACGCCGTCGTGGTCTTCCCCGACCTCGCATCGGCGGTTGCCGACCTCAACTTCGTCTTCGCCACCACCGCGCGCGAGCGTGACGGCTTCAAGGAAGTGCGCGGTCCCGTCGAGGCCGGCCGCATGCTGCGCAGCCGCGCCGCGTCAGGTCTTCGCACCGGCATACTGTTCGGGCGCGAGCGTTTCGGCCTCTACAACGAGGAAGTGAGCCTGGCCGACGAGATCGTCACCTTCCCGGTCGATCCCAGATTTGCCTCGCTCAACATCGCCCAGGCGGTGCTGTTGATGTCCTATGAGTGGATGAAATCAGGTCTGGAAGACGAGACCCAGACCAATTTCTCTGGCCCTGACATGAAGCCGGCGACCAAGGACGAGCTGCACGGCCTGTTCAATCACCTCGAATCCGCCCTCGAGGCGCGCGGCTATTTCCGCCCGGCGACCAAGAAGCCGAAGATGGTCGACAATCTGCGCTCGGTGCTGACCCGGGCCGGCTTCTTCTCCCCCGAGCTCAAGGTGCTGCGCGGCGTCGTTGCCTCGCTCGACTATTTCTCGCCCAAGGAGCCGCGCGGCAAGGGGTATCCCGAGCGCAAGGCCAAGGTTGACCTCGCCGCCCATTCGGGTGGCGCCGGAAGCGACGAGGACGACACGCCGCCGGTCGGCGGCAGAGGGCTCGACAATGACTGACCGCCCGATCCTGATGTTCGATTCCGGCATTGGCGGGCTGACCGTGCTGCGCGAGGCGCGTGTGCTGATGCCCGACCGCCGCTTCGTCTATGTCGCCGATGATGCGGCATTTCCTTATGGCAACTGGGAGGAGCCGGCGCTCAAGCAGCGCATCCTTGGCCTGTTCGACGAATTGCTCGAGCGCTTCAAGCCCGAGCTGTCGGTCATTCCCTGCAATACCGCCTCGACGCTGGTCATCGAGGCGATCCGCGAGCGTTTTCCCGACCACCCATTCGTCGGCACAGTGCCGGCCATCAAGCCGGCGGCCGAGCGCACCTGTTCGGGCCTCGTTTCGGTGCTGGCCACGCCGGGCACGGTGAAGCGCCAGTACACGCGCGACCTCATTACCCAATGGGCGTCGAAGTGCCATGTCCGCCTCGTCGGCAGCCACAGGCTGGCAGCCTTGGCCGAGACCTACATGCGCGAGGGTTTCGTCGATGAACAGGAGGTAGCAGAGGAAATCGCCCCGTGCTTCGTCGAACAGGACGGCCGCCGCACCGATATCGTCGTGCTTGCCTGCACGCATTATCCTTTCCTGGTCAACCGCATGCGCAAGACAGCGCCCTGGCCGGTCGACTGGATCGATCCGGCCGAGGCGATCGCGCGCCGCGCGCTGTCCTTGCTCGACGGTTCACGCGAGTGGCGCGACGATACGGGCCGCGACATCGCCGTCTTCACGTCCAAGCGCACCGATTTCGCGACGCGCCGGCTGATGCAGGGCTTTGGACTGACAGTCGAAGGAACATGACGGTCCGGCAGGCGTTTCCCAAAGCCGAGAGGTCCAAAGGCCCAGAGGTCCAAAGGCCCAGAGGTAAGGAGAAACGCAATGCCAGCCGTGTCCAAAGCCCAGCAGAAAGCCGCTGGAGCAGCCCTTGCCGCCAAGCGCGGCGAGATCAAGAAGAGCGAACTCGTCGGCGCATCGAAGGAAATGTATGAATCGATGACCGAAAAGGAACTCGAGGAGTTCGCCGAGACCAGCCACAAGGGTTTGCCGGAGCACAAGACAAAGCACTGAGGTCCGGCTAACCCGTCGGGCACTGAGCCTCGGCGAGCCGGTCAGTAGCCGACGGTGAAGCGCTTGCCCGTATGCTCAGGCGTTTCAGCCTCGTTGACGATGGCGACGGCCAGGTCTTCCACCGAGATGTGGCTTTCGCCATTGGCATCGAACACCGGCTGGTCGCCACCTGTGCGGAATTTTGCGGTGCGTGCGCCCGGGGCCATCATGATTGCCGGCGACAGGAACGACCATTCCAGACCGGTCTCGCCGCGCAGGGCCGCAAGGGCGTCGCGCGCAGCGCGTGCACCGTCCTTGTAGGCTTCGGGGAAGTGCGGGCCGTCGACGAGCTGTTTGCCGTCGATTTCGAGGCTGCCAGCGCCACCGACGACGATGACGCGCTTGCCGGCGGCCTTTGCGGCTGCGACGATCGCCTTCGAGCCGGCGAGATGCTTGGCGTAGATCTCCGGATCGCCCCAGCCGCCATTGAAGGCGGAGACGACGACGTCGCTGCCCGAGATCGCGGCCTTCAGCGCGTCGATGTCGTTGACGTCGGCTTTGACAGCGGTGACGCCGTCGAGGGCGGCGACCTTGGACGGAGTGCGCACGATGGCCGTGACCTCGTGGTCACGCGAAGCGGCTTCCTTGAGCACCGCGTTGCCGACGAAGCCGGATGCGCCGATGAGAGCGAGTTTCATGATCTTCTCCTTGTTCGCCTGCTTTGCCATTTCAGGCGAATGCAGGTATGATCTGTAATCAGGTTACCAACGATAACTATATAGATCGAACCGAAGGGGGCGAAAAGAACGCATGATTTCGTGCCCAGGTTACGTCAGAGGAACCACATGAACGCCCCGACAAAACCCGCAATCGTGGTGCCGCTGCTTCACACCACCCCCGGCTTCGAAACCGACGGCCGCAGCACATGCCCGATCCGCGAGGTACTCGACCGTGTCGGCGACACTTGGAGCATCCTCGTCATCATCAATCTCCAGGAGCAGCCGGTGCGCTTCAATGCGCTCAAGCGCGCGATCGAAGGTATCTCGCAGCGCATGCTGACGGTCACCTTGCGTTCGCTGGAGCGTGACGGGCTGGTCACCCGGACGGTGCGGCCGACAACCCCGCCGGAGGTCGAATACGGGCTGACCGGGCTCGGCCAGTCGCTTGCCGTGCCGATCGCGTCGCTCGGCGGCTGGGCCGCGAGCAATCGTGACCGCATGCGCCAGGCGCGGGAGGCGTTCGATCTCGGTGCCTGAGCCTCGCAGGAATCGGAATGCGGCGCCCGGATTGAGCGCATAGCGTCGGCCTCCAACAGCAACGGAGCGCCGCCATGAAGCCAAACCCTATCGTTTCGCGCCTGGACTGGACGCGAATCCTCAGTGAGCTCGACGAGTTTGGTGTCGCGCCGACCGGTCCGCTGCTCGACAACGAGACCTGCCAGGCCTTGCGCGCGCTGTATGACCGCGACGCGCAGTTCCGCAGCCGCGTCGTCATGCAGCGTCATGGTTTCGGGGCGGGAGAGTACAAATACTTCGCCAACCCGCTTCCTGAAGTGATCTCAGGCCTTCGCCACGGCTTCTATGAGCGCCTCGCTCCCTTCGCCAATGGCTGGAACGAGCGCATGGGGCTCGTCAGGCGCTATCCCCCGGAATTCGACGCCTTCCTTGCCGAATGCCACGCCGACGGTCAGACAAGGCCGACGCCGCTTCTCCTGAAATACGGCGCCGGTGACTACAATTGCCTGCATCAGGACGTTTATGGCGAGCACCTGTTTCCGGTCCAGCTGGTGATTCTGCTCTCCGACCCGCAATCCGAATTCGTGGGCGGCGAATTGGTCATGACCGAGCAGCGGCCACGCATGCAGTCGCGCGCCGAGGTGGTGCCCCTCGGCATCGGCCATGGCGCGCTGTTTGCCGTCAACGATCGGCCCAAGGCTGGTTCGCGCGGCGACTATCGGGTAAAGATGCGCCACGGCGTCAGCCGCATCCGCTCCGGCGAGCGCTTCACGCTCGGCATCATCTTCCACGATGCGAAGTGAGCCGGCTGCCTTGGAAGCGTTGACATTGCAGCCGGTTTCGCCTAGTTAGCCGCCAACGCCGGGCCGAAACGCCCGGTGTTTCATTTGACGTGTCCCGTGGACCTTTTCCGCAATGCGTGCGTGGAAGATCCTGTCAGGCTCCGAAAACGGGGGCCAGAGGAGGGCGCGTTTTCCTCGCCTGGAACGTGAAGTTCCGGGTGCAACGTTTTGAAGGGAAATGCGATGAGCAAGCGCGAATCCGCTAAGTACAAAATCGATCGCCGTCTTGGCGAGAACATCTGGGGCCGTCCGAAGTCCCCGGTCAACAAGCGTGAATACGGCCCCGGCCAGCACGGCCAGCGCCGCAAGGGCAAGCTCTCGGACTTCGGTCTGCAGCTGCGCGCCAAGCAGAAGCTGAAGGGTCACTACGGCGACGTTTCGGAAAAGCAGTTCCGCAAGACCTATGAAGAGGCAAACCGCCGCAAGGGCGACACCTCCGAGAACCTGATCGGCCTGCTCGAGTCGCGTCTGGATGCGGTCGTCTACCGCGCCAAGTTCGTGCCGACCATTTTCGCGGCCCGCCAGTTCGTCAACCACGGCCACGTCAACGTCAACGGCAAGCGCACCAACATCTCGTCCTACCGCTGCAAGGCTGGCGACGTGATCGAAGTCCGCGAGAAGTCGAAGCAGCTGGTCATCGTTCTCGAGGCGGTTGGCCTCGCCGAGCGTGACGTTCCTGACTACATCGAAGTCGATCACAACAAGATGGTCGCGACCTTCGCTCGCGTTCCCGGCCTGTCGGACGTTCCGTACGCAGTCCAGATGGAACCGAACCTCGTCGTCGAATTCTATTCGCGCTAATCCTTCGGATCGCATCGAATTTCAAAGGGCGGCCGGCAACGGCCGCTCAGACTGCTGACGAACCCCGTCGAATTTCGGCGGGGTTTTGTTTTGTGGGTTGATTGAGCTTTTGGCTTGATTTCGGGGAGCAGATGCCAGGGCCGTTGCGAGCCCGCTTTGGCCTCATGCGAGGCTTGGTTTTGGCTTTGGCCAGAGGCTGATTGCGATCTTTTTCATGTTTTGGGCGGCGGCTGCGATCAGGCACTGGCAGGCGACGCGTGTTCGCCCTCGGAAGCGTGCATAGCGATGGCCGAAGAGCTGCTTGGCATCGGCGAAGGATCGCTCGACCGTCTCCTTGCGGCGTCGATAGATCGCCTTGCCCCATGCGGTTAAGCGGTTGGCATCGACCCGCTCGCGGACATCCTGCCAGACATGGCGCGTGATGGTGCGCTCGGCCTTGGCGTTTGATGTGCAAGACGCCAGCAGCGGACAGTTGCGGCAGATCGTCGGGTCGCTCTTGTAGTGGCGATAACCGCCGCGATCGGTGGTGGCGTAAGTGAGCAACTGGCCCTGCGGGCAACGATAGCCGTCAAGGTCCGGCTCATGGACGAAAGCGCCCTTCCTCATCTTGCCAGGCTTTGGCCGGGGCGGGTTGCGATAGCCGACGACACCCTGGATGTTCCTGTCCTCCAGGCCCTTGGCGATGCCTGGCGTGGCATAGCCGGCATCCAGCCCCGCCGCCGTGACGTCGAAGCCGAAACGCTCCACCTGGCGGTCGAGCCGGTCGAGATAGACGATCGAGTCATGCACGTTGGCCGGCGTGGCAAACGTGTCGGTGATGATGCCGAAGCCGCCATCCACCGTGCGGTGATCGAGATAAAAGAAGCCCTTCGGCTTGCCCTCGCGCACCATATAGCCTGCCTCAGGATCGGTGCGCGAGACCTTCGTCTCTTTCACCGCAGGCTGCCGCTCCTGCTCCTTCAGCGCCTTCTGGCCGTGCAGCGCCCGTTCGGCATCGATCGCCCGGTCGAGTTCGCCCCAGTAGTCGGCACGCGACTTGGCGACCATGGCAAGGTCGTACTTGCCCTTGTTGGCATTGGCCTTCAGGTGCGTGCTGTCGGTGTAGAGCACCGTGCCGTCGACCAAGCCTGCCCCGATCGCCTGCTCGACAATGCGGTCGAAGATCGCCTGCGCGATCGTCTCGTCCTGGTAGCGCCGGCGGCGGTTCTGCGACAATGTCGAGGCGTCGAACACCTTGTCCGTCAGCTTCAGCCGCAGGAACCACCGGTAGGCGACATTGACCTCGATCTCTCGCACCAATTGCCGCTCCGAGCGCACCCCGAACAGGTAGCCGATGAACAGCGCCTTGAACATCAAGGTCGGATCGAGTGGCGGGCGACCATTGTCGGCGCAGTAAAGCGGCGCTGTCAGATCGTGGATGAACGAGAAATCGATAACACCATCGATCTTGCGCAGAAGGTGATCAACTGGAACCAGTTGATCAAGCGTGACGATCTCAAGTGCGGTTTGTTCAGGGCCAGCTCGCTTCAACATCACACACTGAATCACAAACCCCCAACTCTCGCCAGGGGTTTGTCAGCAGTCTGGGCGGCCGGCAACGGCCGCTCTTTTCGTTTGGGGCGCATGTCTTGCGCGCCGCCTGAATTTGCGGAATACCGCTGGCGGCAGCGCTGTCCCGTATCTGCGCGCCGTGGATTGAAGGACCAGACCGATGGGCATTCACGAACAGGACGCGCTGGCCGAGCCTGCGGAGGGTGCATTCCCGCTCTATCGCGATGCCCCGTCCTCGGTCGAGTTCAACAAGCTGCGCAAGCGACTGCTGCGCCAGACGCGCCAGGCGATCGAAGACTACGCCATGGCCAAATCAGGCGAGCGCTGGCTGGTGGCGCTATCGGGCGGCAAGGATTCCTATGGCCTGCTCGCGGTCCTGATGGATCTCAAATGGCGCGGCCTGCTGCCGGTCGATCTGCTCGCCTGCAATCTCGACCAGGGCCAGCCGAACTTCCCCAAGAACGTGCTGCCCGATTATCTCAAGGCCAATGGCATCGCCCATCGCATCGAATATCGCGACACCTATTCGGTCGTTACCGAGAAACTGCCGGAGGGCAGCACCTATTGTTCACTGTGCTCGCGGCTCAGGCGAGGGCACCTCTACCGCATCGCGCGTGAGGAGGGCTGTTCCTCGCTGGTGCTCGGCCACCATCGCGAGGACATTCTCGAGACCTTCTTCATGAACCTGTTCCATGGCGGACGCCTCGCCGCCATGCCGCCCAAGCTGCTCAATGACGAGGGCGACGTCATGGTTCTGAGACCTCTGGCCTTCTGCGCGGAGGCTGACATGGCCAAATTCGCCGAGGGCATGAAGTTTCCGATCATCCCTTGCGACCTCTGCGGCAGCCAGGAAGGCCTGCAGCGCAACGCCATGAAGGCGATGTTGGACGACATCGAAAAGCGCATGCCGGGCCGCAAGGATACCATGCTGCGGGCGCTGTCCAACACCCGTCCGTCGCATCTCCTCGATCGCAAGCTGTTCGATTTCACCAGCCTGATGGCTGGCTGAGGTCGACAGGGTCACCAAAACGAACAGCCCGAAAACCTTGAGGTTTTCGGGCTGTTTCTATTTCAGAGGCTGTGCGTCGTCGACGCTGTCAGTGGACCTCGGCAACTGCCGGCTTCGGATCATGCTGGCCGCGGAACAGCCTGCCCTTCTCGGCAATCAGCACCATCACCAGGCCAATCGAGGCGACGCCGCAGAAACCGATCGCCAGCGGCACCGTCGTGCCATCGAAGGATTGGCCGATGGCCGCACCGATCATGCCACCGCCCAAGGTCTGCATGAAACCCTGCACCGAGGATGCCGTGCCGGCGATATGGCCGAGCGGCTCCATCGAGATCGAGTTGAAGTTGGAGCCGATCCAGCCGAACTGGAACATCGCCAGAGCAAACAGCACGATGAAGGCTGGAAACGGCACCGGCCCGGTCAGCGACCAGACGAGCCAGATCGCACTCACCAGCAGGAAGCCGATCAGGGCGCCGTGCGACAGCTTGCGCATGCCGAATTTGACGACGAGACGCGAGTTGAGGAACGACGACACCGACATCATGCCGGCAATGGCCGCAAACACCGCCGGGAACCACACGCCGAGCCCGTAGAGGCCGACATAGACCTGCTGCGCCGAGTTGATGAAGCCGAACAGCGCGCCGAAGATGGTCATCGAGGCCAGCGTGTACCACAGCGACATGCGCGTGGTGAGCACTGTGCGGAAGCCCCGGCCGATCGACATCACCGACAGCGGTCGCCGGTCCTCCGGATGCATCGTTTCAGGCAGGCGGATCGCCGCCCAAAGCGTGATCGCAAGCGCCGACACCGCCATGACGATGAAAATCATGTGCCATTCCGAAAACAGCATGACGATCTGCCCCATGGCGGGCGCCACCACCGGCACGACCATGAACACCATGAAGATCAGCGACATGATCTCGGCCATCTGCCGCCCGCCGAAGCGATCGCGCACCACCGATACCGCAATGACGCGCGTCGACGCAGCACCTATGCCCTGGACGAAGCGCAGCAGAAGCAGCGTTTCGAAGCTTGGCGCGAATGCCGCCGCGAAGGCCGCAAGCACATAGATGCCGAGGCCGAACAGCAGCGGCTTGCGCCGGCCGAACTGGTCGGAGATCGGGCCATAGGCCAGCAGCGCCAGTGCGAGGCCGGCGAAATAGGCGGTAATCACATATTGCCGGTGGTTCTCGCTCTCGACGTTGAGGGCAGCACCGATCTGCTGAAGCGCCGGCAGCATGATGTCGACGGCAAGCGCGTTGACGGCCATCAATGCGGCGGCCAGCGCGATGAATTCCCAACGCGGAATCGGGAATGCGTCCTGACGGACGCTGGGAGCGACTTTCTGTTCCATTCGGAATCCAATTCAAACGGAAATGCGCCGGGCAAGCCGGCGCATTTGCCACAAACGGGACCCCGGAACAGGCCGGAGCCGGTAATTCTTAGGTCAGGCGGCGCCCTTGACGCTCACGCCCTTCTCTTCCAGGAACGACTGCAGTTCGCCGGCCTGGAACATCTCGCGGATGATGTCGCAACCGCCGACGAACTCACCCTTGACGTAGAGCTGGGGGATGGTCGGCCAGTTGGAATAGTCCTTGATGCCCTGGCGAAGCTCGTTCGAGGTCAGGACGTTGACGCCCTTGTAGTCGACACCGAGGTAGTCGAGGATCTGGACGACCTGGCCGGAAAAGCCGCACTGCGGAAAGCCGGGCGTGCCCTTCATGAAAACCACGACATCCTGGCTCTTCACTTCGCTATCGATGTATTCGTTGATTCCGCTCATGGCGCACCTAAACCTCAGATCTGGCCGGCGGACCGGCAATGTTCGTTAGACTGCTAGCATCTGCCACTATGTGGTTGCAACAGTCGAGCATTCCAAGCGTCGGGTCGACCCGAAATCCGGAAATGTGACCTTTTTGCCGTGCAGCACCTGCGTTGTGGTGCCAGTCAGCTGCTGCGGCGTGCCTTCGAGCGCGAGCGGACCGTGCGCTTGCGGCTGGTCTGCTTCTTGGCTGGCCTCAAAAGCTTCTCGATCTGGCGCAGCGTGGCCGAACTCGTCGACGTCGTCCGCTTGCGGCGGCGGGTGCGCTTCGAGGTGCTCGACGGCTTCTTCAGAATGTCCTTCAGCACGCCGTCGACGACGCCTTGGACCAGGTCGTTGATCAATGACATCAGCGCGTGCCCCTGTTCTGTGGAATGTCCCGGATAAAAGATCGGGCGATCGATGTCGAGGGCCTCGGCCTTCTGGCCTACTTGATCGCCCGCACGCAGATGAACCCAGGCGAATGGCTGAGCTCAGCAAAGTGTTCGTGGTCGACGGCGGCCATCTCGGCCACCGGCAGCGGTTCGACAAAACGGTCGAGACGCCAGCCGGCATCGCTCAGGCCGTTCAAAATGTCCTGCAGCGGGCGACGGTAGGATTCGACGTAAGGCCTGGGCTCGCCAAAGCCGCCCCAATGCAGGCCCCAACGGTTTGTCGTGAAATAGTCGGCGCCGCCGCGTGCGCGCGGATCGCCCCAGTCACGCATCGGGTGCCCCATCGAGAACACCAGCCGGCCTCCGCCGCGCGTAATGCGATGAAACTCGGCGAAGACAGGCTTGAGGTCTTCGACATAGTCGAGCGCCAGCGAACACAGGATCGCGTCGGTGCTGCCGCTTGCCAGCCAATCCAGGGGCCTGGCCAGATCGCCTTGGTGGAACGCGACGTCGAGACCGGCGCAGCGCTTGCGCGCCAGTTCAAGCATTTCGGTCGTGATGTCGAAGCCGCGGACCCGGGCGCCGCCGCGCGCCAGCTTTTCCGAGCAGATGCCGGAGCCGCAGCCGGCATCGACCACGTCCAGCCCGGCGACATCGCCGAGCAGGGCAAGCGACGCCGGCCGCTCATAGAGTGCATTGTGGGGCTTGGTGGGAGCTGCCGCGTCGTAGCGGTCGGCAAAGGTGGCGTAGGCGCGGCGCGCGATCGGTTCGTTTTCAGACATGTAACTTGCCTGTGTAAGGGGCAGCCTGATCGAGACACAGCCTCTCAGCCGCACCCAGGCAATGGAGAGAGTTTCAGCAGCTCTTCCAGGGAGACACTGTTCAGGACTGACGCCGGAATTCTGGTGCTGTCGACATGGACGACAAAGCCCAGACGATCGACGACGACATAACCACACTCCTTGTCGCCCGCAGCCGATTTTCCGTCGAACTCGACCGCTACAAGACGACCTTCAGGCTGCTCGTAGGTGACAGTCCTGGTGAAACGTCTTTGCTGGACAGGATCGCTCGTCGCTGATGAAGCAAGCCAGGAATCGTAGCCGATGACCGCTTGGCTGCGCTTGGCAAAGTGCAGGTAGGCGCCGGCGAAGTCGCCGCGGTCGAACTTGGCGAAAAACTGCCGCGCCGCGGCAATAGCTTCATAGTCGGTTGAAGATTGGGTCCTGCCGGCCCCGGTCAGGGCGATAACTGCGCAGGCAGCGAGCGCCAGCAGGCGCGACATTCTCCGGGGCAGTCCCTGAGAAGCCGCGCCTGACATCAGGCTATTCCGGAATGCTGGTCTGCAGGGCGAGTGCGTGCAGCACGCCGCCCATGTTGCCCTTCAACGCGTCGTAGACCATCTGGTGCTGCTGCACGCGGGTCTTGCCGCGGAAGCTCTCCGAGACGACCTCGGCGGCGTAGTGGTCGCCATCGCCGGCGAGATCGCGGATGGTCACCCGGGCATCCGGAATGCCTTCCTTGATCATGCGCTCGATGTCGTGTGCGTCCATTGCCATTTTGTCGTTCCCGCTCAGTTGTCCATGAAGCGAGGGAACCAGGATTCGTGAGCCGAGGTCAACTCGTCGACGCTCACCGCCCGTGCCTCGCCCAGCTTCAGTTCCTTGCCGCCGGTCGTTCCGATCCACGGAGCGTGGATGCCGAGCGCCTTGGCGTCGTCCCACAATTCCTGCATCTCGGCCGACTGCGGGTCAAGCTTGACGGTGACCAGGTAACGGCCCTGGTCCTCGCCGAAGAACACCGGGATCGGGTTGGTGCCGCTGAGGCCCGGAACAGTCGCCCCGATGTTCGATGCCATCGCCATTTCGGCGAGAGCCACGGCGAGGCCGCCGTCCGACAGATCGTGCACGGCAGTGGCCGTGCCGCTGCGGATCAGCTTGCGCACGAAGTCGCCGACCTTCTTTTCGTGCTCGAGGTCGACAGCCGGCGGCGGGCCGTCGGTGCGGCCATGCACGTCGCGCATGTAGATCGACTGGGCGAGGTGGCTGCCCCACTGGGCCGGGCCGCCGACCAGCAGGATCACTTCGCCCTCCTTGGCAAAGCAGGCCTTGGCCATCTTCGACCAGTCGTCGATCAGGCCGACGCCGCCGATTGTCGGCGTGGGCAGGATGCCCTGGCCGTTGGTCTCGTTGTAGAGCGAGACGTTGCCCGAGACGATCGGGAAGCCGAGTGCGCGGCAGGCGTCGCCGATGCCGGTCACGGCACGCACGAACTGGCCCATGATCTCGGGGCGCTCGGGATTGCCGAAATTGAGGTTGTCGGTGGCGGCGAGCGGCACAGCGCCGGTCGCGGTCAGGTTGCGCCAGCACTCGGCGACCGCCTGCTTGCCACCCTCATAGGGATCGGCCTCGCAATAGCGCGGCGTCACGTCGGACGAAAACGCCAGTGCCTTGGTGGCGTGGCCTTCGACACGGACGACGCCGGCGTCGCCGCCGGGGCGCTGCAGCGTGTTGCCCTGGATCATCGTGTCATACTGCTCGTAGACCCAGCGGCGCGACGACAGGTCGGGGCCGCCGAGCATCTTGAGCAGCGCGTCGGCGACATCGGCCTGCGGCACGTCGTCGGCAGCCAGCGCCGCCCGCTTGGCGGGCTCGACCCAGGGACGATCATATTCGGGCGCCTCGTCGCCGAGTTCCTTGATCGGCAGGTTGGCGACTTCAACCCCCTGATGGATGACGCGGAAACGCAAATCGTCAGTGGTCTTGCCGACGATGGCGAAATCGAGGCCCCATTTGACGAAGATCGCCTCGGCTTCCTTCTCCTTCTCGGGACGCAGCACCATGAGCATGCGCTCCTGGCTTTCCGACAGCATCATCTCGTAGGCGCTCATGCGCTCTTCGCGCACCGGCACCCGGTCGAGGTCGAGCTCGATGCCGAGGTCACCCTTGGCGCCCATCTCGACGGCCGAGCAGGTCAGGCCGGCGGCACCCATGTCCTGGATGGCGATGACGGCGCCTGAAGCCATCAGCTCGAGGCAGGCCTCCAGCAGGCATTTTTCGGTGAACGGATCGCCGACCTGAACGGTCGGGCGCTTCTCGTCGATCTTGTCGTCGAACTCGGCCGAGGCCATGGTCGCGCCGCCGACGCCGTCACGACCGGTCTTGGCGCCGAGATAGACGACCGGTAGGCCGACGCCCTTGGCCTGCGACAGGAATATGCCGTCGGTCCTGGCGAGGCCGGCGGCAAAGGCGTTGACCAGGATGTTGCCATTGTAGCGGGCATCGAAATTGACTTCGCCGCCGACGGTCGGCACGCCGAAGGCGTTGCCATAGCCGCCGACGCCGGCAACCACGCCCGACACCAGGTGGCGGGTCTTGGGGTGGTCGGGCGCACCGAAGCGCAGGGCGTTCATCGAGGCAACCGGGCGGGCGCCCATGGTGAAGACGTCACGCAGGATGCCGCCGACACCGGTCGCAGCCCCCTGATAGGGCTCGATGTAGGAGGGGTGGTTGTGGCTCTCCATCTTGAAGACCACGCAGTCGCCGTCGCCGATGTCGACGACGCCGGCGTTCTCGCCGGGGCCCTGGATGACGACGTCACCCTTGGTCGGCAGCGTGCGCAGCCACTTCTTCGACGACTTGTAGGAGCAGTGCTCGTTCCACATCGCCGAGAAGATGCCGAGTTCGGTAAAGCTCGGCTCGCGCCCGACAAGGTCGAGGATGCGCTGGTATTCGTCCGGCTTGAGCCCGTGCGCGGCGATGAGTTCGCCGGTGATCTTCACGTCATTCTGAATGGTCATCGTAGATCGCAGAATCCGTTGGGGAGCGTTGGTGGCTCCATAGCGCATGATTGCCCCGGGATATACCGCCAATGGCCAGAAAGTCACCCTTTATGGCACGGAAACGGCCATCCGCCCGTGATCTCAGGGTTTCAGCCGAAGCTGTCGTAGCCGGCGTCACCCTCGTCGAGCAGGCGGCGCAGCTTGATCAGCCCGCCTTCGACCTCGCTGCGCGTGCGCGGTGCCGAAATGCCGATCCGGACGCGGTGGAAAACCTGGTCGGAGCGCCCGGCCTTGAACTCGTCCTCGTCGTCGACCAACACGCCCTGGCCATAGGCGGCATTCTTGAGTGTCCCGGAATTCCAGGGCTCCGGCAGGGCCAGCCAGACGAAGGGGATGTTGGCGGCGATGTTGAAGTCGCTGCCGGCGAGGGTCTTGCGAACGATGTCGAGACGCGCATTGATCTCGGCGATAGAGCGGGCGCGAATGGCCGCAGCCTCGCCTGATAGCACCAGTTGCGCGCACAGTTCAGCCAGCAGGAACGGCATGCCGCCGGTGACCATCTTGTGGGCGACGCGGATGCTGTGCCGGAAATGCGCCGGGCAGGACAACCAGCCGCCGCGTACGCCGGCGGCAACCGATTTCGACAGGCCGCCGACCACGAAGACCCGCTCGGGGGCGAATTCGGCCAGCAGCGGCGTGCGGTCGTCGGTCAGGGCGCCATACAGATCGTCCTCGATCAGCAGGACGTTGTATTTGCGCGCGACGTCGGCAATCGCGGCGCGCCGCTCGGCCGGCATGGTCGCGCCGGTCGGATTCTGCCCCGTCGGCATCAGGAAGGCGACCTTGGGATGCTTCTGCGCGCAGACGGCTTCGAAATCGTCGGGGTCGACGCCATGGGCGTCTGACCGGACGAGCGCCATGCGCCGCCCGATCAGTCCGGCGCTGCGCGCCACCTGCGTATAGGTGAGGTGCTCGAACACGATGAAGTCGCCCGGCTGCGTCACCGCCGCGATGATCGAGACGATTGCCGCATGCGCGCCGAGCGTCGGCACGATCGTGTCGGGCGAGGGGGCGAAGCCGTTGCGTCCCAGCCAGACGCTGCCGGCCCTGAACCAGTGCTCGGGGAAGTTCCGGGCGTAACTCGCGACGTCGTCGGGAAAGTCGCGGCAGATCGCCGAGGTGATTGTCTCGATTGCACTGTTCTGCCCGACATTGGGCGCAGCCGTGCTGTCAAAATGCAGCTTGCCCGTCGGTGCTTCCACCGACCGCGATCCCTCGTGGGGCAGGGGAGCAGGCTCGATGATGGAAGGCTGGATACCATTGCGCTCCAACACATAGGTGCCGCGGCCGACTTCGCCGCTCACCAGTCCGCGTTCGCGCAGCAGCGCGTAGGCGCGGCCGACAGTGCCGATGGTAACGCCGATGTCGTAGGCCAGGTCACGCTGCGGCGGCAGCTTGGCACCGGAGGCGAGTATGCCGTTGTCGATATCGTTCTCGATCCGCTCGGCCAGCCTGAGATAGAGCGGGCCGGAGCCGGATGTAAGGTCGGGAAGCCAAATTGTCATGGTGACAATTCCTAAATTGCTATCGTCACTGAGTCAATTCATAGCATTGATCGTCAAAAATAGACACAATGCGGATAATTGAGATGAGTACAATCGATGCAATTGGCGGAGTTGCCACGGCTGCATCTCCGCACCGGAAGCGCGGCGCCCTTCGTAGCTTCGTGCGGTGGCTGGCGTTTTGCCTGGAGCGGCGGCGCACCAGGCTGGCGCTGCTGGAACTGACCGACGACCAGCTCGCCGATATCGGAATTTCGCGCTGCGACGCTTATCGCGAAGGGCTACGCCCCTTCTACGACTAGAGCGCGGACGCATAAGTGGGCGCTCTCGATTCCTGAGTTTTCGCGTCGGACTTTTCGAAAGCCGGGTTCGGCTTTCGGGCCGATGCGGCCCACTCCCATGGTCGCGAGCCGTCACGACCCACTGACGGTTCGGTTTAGGTGGAGGCGCGCCCCTGGTGCCTCCACCTCTTTTGCCCCCAGGCGGGCACGAGAGGCGGGCAATTGACGATTTGCCGGTCCGTCAGGCGGCCGAGCCGCAGGACGCGTCGCCGCTGCGCCAGCGATTGATGTCAGATGTGATCCGGCTGCCGAGCGCTTCGCTCATCAGCGGGCCGAACACCTGGACCTGACTGGAACTGCCCTGTGCCTGCACGACCAGCAGCGGGCGCGCGCCATACTGCTTGGCCGGCACGAGCAGGAACCGCGGCGTGCCGCCGAAATTGTTCAGCTCATTGGCCATCTGGTACTTCTTGAAGGCCGGATCCTTGCTGGCGAACCAGCATTTGTGCGCAGCGATCGCCACCTGCTCCATCGAACGCAGCGAAGCGCTCTTGCCGGATGACGAGGGCGGCGGTGTCTTCGGGCCAGAATTGCAGGCGGCGAGACCGATGACCGCGGCCGTTGCCGCCAGAATCCGCAGAGACTTCATGCGCCGATACCAGCCTTTTCAGAGAGTGAGGGGAGGAGGTTCGCTCAGGCTGCCTTGGGCAGCCCGAGTGCGCTCTCGAACAACGCGCGGCCATCGTCGCCGCCATGCGCTGCCTCGATCAGGTTTTCCGGGTGCGGCATCAGTCCGAGCACGTTGCCCTTGTCATTGATGATGCCGGCAATGTCGTTGAGCGAGCCGTTCGGGTTGGTGCCCTCGGCGTAGCGGACCACGACCTGGCCTTCGCCCTCGATGCGCGCCAGCGTCTCTGGATCGGCAAAATAGTTGCCGTCGTGATGCGCCACCGGGCAGCGGATGATCTGGCCGGCCGCGTAGTTGCGCGTAAAGGCGGTGTTGGCGTTGGCGATCTCGAGCTTCACTTCGCGGCAGACGAACTTCAGCGAAGCGTTGCGCATCAGGGCGCCCGGCAGCAGGCCCGCCTCGACCAGGATCTGGAAGCCGTTGCAGACGCCGACGACCTGCACGCCCTTGGCGGCCTTCTCGGCCACGGCGCGCATCACCGGCATGCGGGCCGCGATCGCGCCGCAACGCAGATAGTCGCCGAAGGAGAAGCCGCCGGGAATGGCGATCAGGTCGACATCGGGGATTTCCGTGTCGGTCTGCCAGACGGTGACGGGCGCGGTGCCCGAAATCTTGGTCAGCGCCGCGATCATGTCGCGGTCGCGGTTCAGGCCGGGGAGGAGAACGACTGCTGATTTCACGTCAGGCAATCTCCACTGCGTAATTCTCGATCACCGTGTTCGCCAGAAGCTTCTCGCACATGGCGTTGAGGTCGGCTTCCGCCTTGGCCTTGTCGGCGCCGTCGATTTCGACGTCGAAGACCTTGCCCTGGCGCACCGAACCGACGCCGCCGAAGCCGAGGCCGTCGAGCGCATGTTCGATAGCCTTGCCTTGGGGGTCGAGCACGCCGTTCTTGAGGGTGACGGTGACGCGGGCCTTGATCACGGGCATTTCACTCCGGAGCAGAAATGGAAAACAGTCGGGCGCGAAGTTACTCGCGCCCGTGCTTGGATTTGTCAGTGCTTGACGAGGACCGGCCCGGTCGGACGGGGCGTCTCGTTCTCGTTCATGATGCCGAGACGGCGCGCCACTTCCTGGTAGGCTTCGACCAGCCCGCCCATGTCGCGGCGGAAACGGTCCTTGTCGAGCTTGTCCTGGGTGGCGACGTCCCACAGGCGGCAGCTGTCCGGCGAAATCTCGTCGGCAACCACGATGCGCATCATGTCGCCCTCGAACAGGCGGCCGCATTCGATCTTGAAGTCGACCAGTTGGATGCCGACGCCCATGAACAGGCCGGAGAGGAAGTCGTTGACGCGGATGGCCAGCGCCATGATGTCGTCGATTTCCTGCGGGCTCGCCCAGCCGAAGGCCGTGACGTGCTCTTCGGAGACCATCGGGTCGTCGAGCGCGTCGGCCTTGTAGTAGAATTCGATGATCGAGCGCGGCAGAACGGTGCCTTCCTCGATGCCGAGGCGCTTGGCCAACGAGCCGGCGGCGACGTTGCGGACAACGACCTCGAGCGGGATGATCTCGACTTCCTTGATCAGCTGCTCGCGCATGTTGAGGCGGCGGATGAAGTGGGTCGGAATGCCCATGCGGTTCAGGTGGTTGAAGATGTGCTCGGAAATGCGGTTGTTGAGCACGCCCTTGCCGTCGACGACCTCATGCTTCTTCTTGTTGAAGGCGGTGGCGTCGTCCTTGAAGAACTGGATCAGGGTGCCCGGCTCGGGGCCTTCATAAAGGATCTTGGCCTTGCCTTCGTAGATGCGGCGGCGATTCTTCATTTGAATGATTCTCTGGTTGGAAGGGTGGACGGCAAGTTACCGGTCCCTTTCTCACGCCGCAAAGCCGCGGCGGCTGTGGGTTTCAAGGCCGGTCTCTATCTTAATCGGGCCAATTGCTCAATCATCATTTCCCGCCAATCAACGCCTTTTGCTGCGGAAATGCCGCACCGCACAGGCAAACAGCTCAAAAGAGACGTATTGACCGGGCGGCGGGCTTTTGGTTTGAGGAAGTCGATATCATATGCACCGGAAGTCGAATCGATTTCCCACTCCCTGGAGGATTGCCATGAGCAACATGAAGGACCGCGAAGAAGGTTTTGAGCGCAAGTTCGTCTTCGACGAAGAGCTGCGCTTCAAGGCAAATGCGCGGCGCAACAAGGCGCTCGGCCTCTGGGCTGCCGAAAAGCTTGGCAAGTCGGGTGCCGACGCCGAGGCCTACGCCAAGGAAGTCGTGGTTTCCGACATCGAGGAAGCCGGCGACCATGACGTCTTCCGCAAGATCCGCGCTGATTTCGACGCCGCCGGCGTCGACCAGTCCGATCATCAGATCCGCCGCACCATGGACGAGCTGATGGCGCAGGCGATCGACCAGATCAAGAATACCTGATCCAGCCCCATTGCTGTATAGCGGCTGGTTTCGGCTGCCTGGACCAACGAACCGCCCGAATTCCGGGCGGTTTTTGTTTGCGCCGACGCCAGCTTCCGGTTGAAATGGCTACGCCTGAGGGAGAGAAAAATGTCGCTTGCCGAGAGACTGCACGCCAACGAGACCATCATCACCGCCTGGTCCGGCGTGCCGGATGCGCTGACGGTTGAAATCCTTGCCGGGCAGGGCTTCGATGCCGTCACCCTCGACATGCAGCATGGCGGCCACAATGAAGACAGCGTGCTGCGCTCGATCGCGCCCGTGCTGCGGGCCGGCAAGCATTCGCTCGTCCGCGTCCCGGTTGGCCGCTTCGACATGGCGAGCCGCGCACTCGACTTCGGCGCCGAGGCAGTCATCGCGCCGATGGTCAATTCGGTCGAGGATGCCAGGCGCTTTGCCGCCGCGATGAAATATCCGCCGCTCGGCGAACGCTCCTGGGGGCCGACCTTCGCGGCACCCCGTCACGGCAGCAAGGATTCGGTCAAGTGGCTGAAGGAAAGCAACGCCCGTACCGTCTCCTTCGCCATGGTCGAGACCCACGCGGCGGTTGCCGTGCTCGACGGCATCCTGGATACGCCTGGCATCGACGGCATTTTCCTTGGGCCTGGCGATTTCTCCATCGCCTGGACCAAGGGCGAGACGATCAATTCGACGCTCGAGGCGATGATGGAAACGGTCGCCGATGTCGGCAGGCGGACCCGTGCTGCCGGCAAGCATGCCGGCATCTACGTCACTGATCCAAAGATCGCGGGGCGTTTCATCGACATGGGCTACCAGCTGCTGGCAACAGGCTCCGAGCACCAACTGATCGCAGCCGGTGCAGCGGGCTTGCTGGCCGATCTCAGGAACTCTCTGGGCTAACCTTCCAGCCGCGACAGGAACTGCGCGAACACCATCGATCCCTCCGGCCACGGCCCGTGGCCGGAATCGGCATTGATGTGGCCTGAATCGCCGGCATCTATGAACAGCGAGCCCCAGGCCGCGGCGATATCCTCGGCGACGTCGAGCGCGCAATACGGGTCGTTGCGGCTGGCGACCACCACTGACGGAAACGGCAGCGGATCACGCGGGTAGGGGCCGAAGGTCATCAGGTGCTTCGGCTTGAGGGCCGGGTTGGACACATCGGGCGGGGCCACGAAGAAGCCGCCGGCCACGAATTTCTTGAAGCCTGGAATGGCGTGGATGACCGTCGGAATGCCGAGCGAGTGGGCAACAAGCACCACTGGCCGCTCGGCCGCGTTCACTGCCTTGATGACCTTGTCCGTCCAGTCCTCGCGGACGGGCTTCGACCACTCGTCCTGCTCGACACGGCGCGCGGTCGACAGCTTTTCTTCCCAGCGGCTCTGCCAGTGGGCGGCCCCCGAATTGGTGTATCCGGGCACGATGATGATATCGGCGTCTTTTACCTTCATGTCGCGGATGTAGCGATCCGATCTTGCTGGTGCAAGGCGGTGCCGCTCACAGCTCCATGTGCACGATCTCGATCGGGTCACCACCGACGCCGTGGGAGAAATAGCCGCGCTCGACCGCGCGGAAGCCGTGGCGGCGATAGAAGCCCTCGGCATTGACTGTCGATTCTACCCGGATCGGTCCTTCGTGGTCCTGTCGAGCATTCCGGATGCCGATTTCGAGCAGCATTTTGCCGAGGCCTGAACCTACCGCATCGGCAACAAGGAATAGCCGCGTCACCTCGCCTGGCTCGGAATCGACGAAGCCGACGATCCTGTCGCCTCGCTCGGCAACGACCATCAGCCCTTTGGCTATAAGGGCTTCGTAAGTGTCCGGCGTCCGATCGCCCATCCATCCGGCAATCTGTTCGGCGGAATAGTGCTCCTTCGCCAGCTCACGCACGGAATGTCGCGTCACGTCAAACACCGCTCGTCCGTCCCCGCTCCGTGCCGGCCTGAGCGTTGTTGTATGTTCATCGTCGTTCATGACGTGCACCACGATCGCATTTATGAGCCGGACAGGTAGCTGGCCGGACATGGGATTGTCTCCGGTGTTTGCCGACTGGCACAACGGAACTTTTGCCGACGATCCAGAACCGGTCGCGCAATTTTAGATTGATATCGAATCGTTGAACGACGTGTTCGGTCTTTGCTCACTTGTGTGAACGATGCGCGCGGACGATCTATGGCTGGAGAAAAACAGCCGTGTTGGCCGGAGAGTGGATTTTGGAACTGACACGACGCAAACTGGTTGGCAGCGCGGCACTTCTCGCATTGGGTGCGGGAGTGCGGGCAGGCCACACGGAGCCCAGGATGAGCAACATTCCCTTTGCCGCGACGACCCCGATCAGCGTTTCGCGCGTCGGCCTCAAGGCCCGCGATGCCAATGCGCTGGCCAATTTCTATCGCGACGTCGTCGGCCTGCAGGAACTCAAGCGCGATGGCGAGACGATCACGCTTGGCGCCGGCAGCCGCGCGCTGCTCGACATCGAGGCCGACAAGGCAGCGAAGCCAGACGATCCGCGTAGCGCCGGCCTGTTCCACACCGCATTCCTTTTGCCAAGCCGGGCCGATCTCGGCCGCTGGATCAAGCATGCCATCGACAGGCGCATTCCGGTCGACGGCGCCTCCGACCATCTGGTCAGCGAGGCGCTCTATCTCACCGACCCGGAAGGCAACGGCATCGAGATTTATTCCGACCGCGCGCATGATGGCTGGAAGTGGAATGGCGCGCAGGTCGAGATGGCGACCAGGCAGCTCGACATCGGCTCGATCGTATCAGAGGTGCCCGACGGCGACGCCGGCTGGCAGGGCGCGCCCGAGAACAGCATCGTCGGCCATGTCCACCTGCGCGTCGGTGATCCCGCTGCGGCGGCCCGCTGGTGGCACAGCCAGTTCGGCTTCGACACGGTTGCGGAATACGGCAACAGCGCTGTCTTCCTGTCCTCGGGCGGCTATCATCACCATATCGGCGCCAATTCCTGGCAGAGCCCGGGTGCCGGCAGGCGCGACGCCTCGCTGACAGGCCTTGCCTGGGTCGAGATGCGCTCGGCCGACGCCAAGGCCGCTTCGACCTACGAGGACCCCTGGGGCACGGTCATCCGCGCCGTGCCTGGCCAGCCGGGCTGACTTTCCTCCTGACAGCAACTGGCCGGAGCCTGTGCTAAGCCATTGGCCGAACCGCCAGACCGGCGGTTCGGCCAATGAACATGCAGGACCGGGACAAATATGCTGAAAGTCATCGCTCAGGATTTCATCAGACCTGAGTTCGTCGAGATCGTGCGGCCGCTCTATGCCGAACTGGTGGAGAAGACGCGGCAGGAGCCGCTCTGCCTGTCCTATGACCTGTTCGTCGACCAGAAGGATCCGGGGCATTTCGTCTTCATCGAGTTGTGGCCCGATCGCGCGGCGCTCGATATCCATTGCGCGACCGAGCATTTCAGGCGGTTGGTGCCGCTGATCAACAGGCACCAGCGCCTGGATCCCACCTTCATCCTGATGGACGCCTTCGCTGCATAGGTCAGGGGTCGGTCTGGCGTCTGCGCCTCAGGTCCGCTTTCCCGCATAACCTGTCAGCAGGCCATGGCGCCAGCTGGCGAAACCGGACGCTTCGGCGCGCTGCGCTGCTTCGCTCCAGTCGTAGGCGACGACATGGTGGGCAAAGCTCCACGCGCCTTTCTCTAGGGTGGCGATGGCAAAGCGCGCATGCGGGCTGCCCGTCACCGTGAGGCCGGGGAAGGCCTGGACGCCGACGCTGCCCGGATTGAGAATTGTCTGGCCGGAAATCCGGGCGACGCGCGGCGTATGTGTGTGGCCGCACAGGACCAACCCGGCATCGACTTTGCCGAGCTTCTGCTTGATCTGGCTTTCATTGGACGGAAAGAAATGGTCGCCACCGTCTTCCTCGAGCAGGAAAACCTCGTCGTCCTCAGGGCTGCCATGGCAAAGCAGGATGTCGGGCGGCAGGCGCAAGGTGGGCAGCAGCGCCGAAACCCACCGCAACGATGCCGCGGACAGGCACTGATGGGTGAAGCCGTCGACCTTTTCCAGATCGGGCACCGACATATCAGCCAGTGCCCGGTCGTGGTTGCCGCGCACAGTCGGCCAGTTCTCGGCGATCAGATATTGCGCGGTTTCCTCGGGCCACAGCGGTCCCGAGAGACAGTCCCCCAGATTGACCGTCAGGTCGGGGGAACTGTCCTTGAGGCGCGCATGGACGGCTTCCAGCGCGCGGAGGTTTCCGTGGATGTCAGAGACGACAGCCAGGCGCATGCAGATCCTTATCCAAAAACGCGGCTGAAGATCGTGTCGACGTGCTTGGTGTGATAGCCGAGGTCGAACTTTTCACGGATTTCCGCTTCCGGCAAGGCAGCGGTCACTTCCTTGTCAGCGAGCAGTTCCTCGAGGAAATCCTTGCCTTCTTCCCACACCTTCATGGCGTTGCGCTGAACAAGGCGGTAGGCGTCCTCACGGGAAACGCCGGCCTGGGTAAGGGCCAGGAGCACGCGCTGCGAGTGAACCAGGCCGCGGAACTTGTTCATGTTCTTCAGCATGTTGTCGGGATAGACGACGAGCTTGTCGATAACGTTGGTCAGGCGCGCCAGCGCGAAGTCGAGGGTGACGGTGGCATCCGGGCCGATCATGCGTTCGACCGACGAGTGCGAGATGTCGCGCTCGTGCCAGAGCGCCACGTTCTCCATTGCCGGCGCGGCATAGGAGCGGACCATGCGGGCGAGGCCGGTCAGGTTCTCGGTCAAGACAGGGTTGCGCTTGTGCGGCATTGCCGACGAGCCCTTCTGGCCCGGCGAGAAATACTCTTCTGCTTCCAGCACCTCGGTGCGCTGCAGATGGCGGATTTCGGTGGCCAGGCGCTCGATCGACGAGGCGATGACGCCCAGCGTGGCAAAGAACATGGCGTGGCGATCACGCGGGATGACCTGCGTCGACACCGGCTCCGGCTTCAGGCCGAGCTTGGCGGCGACATGCTCCTCGACGCGCGGATCGATGTTGGCGAAGGTGCCGACCGCGCCCGAGATGGCGCAGGTGGCGATGTCCTCGCGGGCATGCACCAGGCGCTCGCGGCAGCGGGTGAACTCGGCGAAGGCCAGCGCCAGCTTGACGCCGAAGGTTGTCGGCTCGGCATGGATGCCATGGCTGCGGCCGATGGTGACGGTATCCTTGTGCTCGAAGGCGCGGCGCTTGAGAGCGGCCAGAAGCGCATCGAGGTCGGCGAGCAGGATGTCGGTGGCGCGCACCAGCTGCACGCTGAGGCAGGTGTCAAGCACGTCGGACGAGGTCATGCCCTGGTGGATGAAACGCGAATCCGGGCCGACGAATTCGGCGAGATGCGTCAGGAAGGCGATAACGTCATGCTTGGTGACGCGTTCGATCTCGTCGATGCGCTCGACGTCGAAGGTGGCGGCACCGCCCTTTTCCCAGATCGTCTTCGCGGCTTCTTTGGGGATGACGCCGATTTCGGCCAACGCGTCACAGGCATGGGCCTCGATCTCGAACCAGATCCGGAACCGGGTTTCGGGAGACCAGATGGCGACCATCTCGGGCCGGGAATAGCGAGGGATCATGGCGGGGCTCGTCCAGCTGTGGTTTCGTTGCGGCTCCCCTAACAGAGGTGGGCGCAATGCTCAACGCGAACGACTGGCAAACCACATGGCAGCAGCGAAAAGGGCGACGAATCCGCCGGGAAAATAGAGGCGCAGTCCCAGAACGGCGAATTGATAGAGCGCGACGAGCCCGGTGAAGACAACCTGGAACGCCCAGGTGAGGGTGAAGGGCGCGGCATGCCACTCTGCATAATAGCTCCGGTACTGCAGCGCATAGAGCAGGGCGGTCAGGCCGATCGTCACCACCCCGAACGACACGAATGCCGCCGCGAAAGCGGTCTCGCGGCCGCGGTGGCATGACACGAGGCGCGCCAACGTCCAGCCGATGGGGAAGGCGATCGCGCCGCCGAGCGCGAACAGCAGCACGACCGCACGGACGCGCACAGGCGTTTCCCAATGGTCGAGCAGAAGCGTCAGGAAGGCGCTGGCGCCCATCGCAAAGCCCCACAGGGCTGCGCCGAGAATGGCAACCCGCAGCGACGGCAGCGCCTGGCCCAGTCTGTGGCGTATGCGCATCGGCCCTCGGCTCTTGCTGCGGGACGGGCCCGCGACAACCGTATCGCTCACATCTGCCCCGTCACGGCGATCCAGCGGTGGTCCGGGCCCTCGAAGCCATGACGGATGACGGTCACCAGCACGGCATAGGCGGGCGTTCCGCCATCGCCGAAGAAGGTCTGCACACCGCCGATGCGGTATCCGGTCGGGCAACCACGGCTCTGCGGCAGGTCCTTGTCTTCCTGCAGCACCTCTGCCTTGCCGTCTTCATCGATGCGGACCAGCTTGAAGCCCTTGACCGGGCCGATGCCGGCGCAGCGCTCGATCTCGCCGAAGGAAATCTCCGCGAGCTTGAATTCGAGCTGCTTGTCGATGGGCGGAAACACCGGGCGCGGATTGACCGTCATGTTGAACGGGTCGGCACTCGTTTCGGTCACGGCGTTGAAACCGGCGAGGCGGCCGCGATTGGCGGCCAGCTCCCCCTCCTTGACGATTGTGTCACCGCGCTTGCGCGCTTCGGCGCGCGCTGCGTCGAGGCCCACACTCTCGTCTTCCATCTGAACGCGCACCGGCGTGCCGGGCAGGAACTTGTCCGACGTGGTGTCGATATAGAAGCGATTGGCATAGGCAAAGCCCGAGCCGTCCTGGATGCCATATTCTTCGAAGGCAAAGACCTTGCCGTCGGCGCTGAAGCCGAGCACGTTGAGTTCGGCGGCGTCGCCCGCCCGTGCCACCTGCGAGGCGGCGCACAGCGACAGTGCGGCGAGGCAAAGAAGCTTCATCACGTTCATGGCAGAGGCCCCCTTTGCAGTTGATTCAGCTTTTCAAACGATGGCCCTAACATACAGACAACAAACAGTTTTGGCTCATCCTTTGCGCGTCGTCCACACCTGCATGATGTCGCCACGCGTCGCGGTCGCAGCGTGCACGCCCCGGGCGATCGCGCGCGCCATCGTCGATGCGGCGGCAGCGTAGAAGTCGACGACCTCGGCCTGGCCGACCTCGATGCCGCTTGCGCCGGTTGCGAGCGCGAACACCAGGTCACCGTCGAAAGGCGTGTGCACCGGCCAGATCGCGCGGGTGAAGCCGTCATGCGCCGAGATCGCCAGCCGCTTCGCCGCTGCCTTGGTCAGCACCGCGTCTGTGGCGATGACGGCAATCGTGGTGTTGGCGGCCGCACTGTTGTCTTCCTCGTATTTCTTGAACACGCGCGAAGCGTCTGCAGGCAGTGGTGATGGGAATCCCAGTCCGCCGAACTCGCCGTCCAGCTCGAACGGCGCCGCCCAGAAATGCCTGGAGCGGCCGACTGTCACCGACCCCGTCGCGTTGACGGCGACAAGGGCGCCGACTGTCACACCGTTGGGCAGAACCGTCGAAGCCGAGCCCAGCCCGCCCTTGAGGCCGGCGGTCAGCGCGCCGGTACCGGCACCTGCCGTGCCCAGCGCGAATTCGCGCGCCGCTGCCTGCACCGCCTCGTAGCCAAGCTCGCGATAGGGCGGATAGCGGCCCCAGTCCTTGTCGCCGCCATTCAGCATATCGAACAGGATCGCCGCCGGCACGATGGGGATCACCTGCTCGCGCATGGCAAAGCCGATGCCCTTTTCGCGCAGCGCTGCCTGCACGCCCGAGGCGGCATCCAGACCGAAGGCCGAGCCACCCGAGAGTGCTACCGCGTTGATCGTCTCGACGGTGTTGTGCGCTTCGAGCAGGTCGGTCTCTCGCGTTCCCGGCGCACCACCCAGCACCTGGCAGGCTGCGGTAGCAGGCGTGTCGCAGATCACCACCGTCACGCCCGATTTCAGCGTTTCATTGCAGGCGTTGCCGACGCGCAGTCCCGCGACGTCGGTGATCAGGTTCAGTGGTCCGGCTTCTAAAGTTGCTGGCGGCATTACTGGATCTCTGCAGGCAGGTAATTGGTTCCGTCGAAACGAAACAGCCGGAACGGGCTTTCCACAAGGTCGCCTTTGGCGTCGAAGCGGATTTTGCCGATGGCGCTGTCGAAGTCATGGCCCGCCAGCATGTCCGCGAGAGGCTTTCCCGTTGACGCGGCGAGCCGCGCCGCAGCGCCGGCAACCTCTACCGCTGCGTAGCCGGGCAAAGTGTAGCCGTCGGTCATCGTCTTGGCCGCTTCGAACGCCGAACGCACCTCCGGCTTGGCGACATCCGACCATTCAGGCGGTGCGATCATCAACGTGCCCGTTGCGGGCGGCACGGTGCGGTCGGCGACGCGCAAAGTCTCGCCGCCGGCGAAAATGATGTCGGCACCGAGCGAAGCTGCGTCGCGGCCCATCACGGCGATGTCCTCGCCGTCGCCGCCGACGAAGACATGCGTGGCGCCCGCCTTGCGCAGTCGGCCGATCAGCGCGACCTGGTTGTCGAGCTGAGGTCTGTAGGTGTCGAAGAACACCGGCTTCAGCCCGGCCTGTTCGGCGCTGGCGCGGAAACTTTCGGCCAGCTCGCGGCCATAGATCGTGCCGTCGTCGATGATCGCAAACAGCTCGTCGTTCCACAGCCGCGTCAGGATCGAGGCTGCCGCATTGCGCTCACCGTCGCCGCGCGGCCCCAGCCGGAACAGCGGCCAGGCGGTCTTGTCGCGCAGGTCGGTCAGGCTGTCGGTGCGCACGCCGACCGAAATGACAGGAATGTTGGCGGCCTTGAGCACGGGCAGGGCGGCCTCGACCGCCTCGGTGCAGAGAAAGCCTGCGGCAATCGCAACCTTGGCGTCGATGAACACCTGCGCTGCCTTGGCGCCGCCTTCGGCCGTGCAGCCGTCGTCGGCGATCACCAGAACAGCGTCGCTGCGCGTCGCGGCAAGCTCGGCACCTGATTTGACCTGCTCGCCGAGGATCGCTGACGGACCCGACAGCGGTGTTGCAAGCCCGAGCTTCACCGGCTCGGCATGGGCGGCAAGCGTCGCCAGCGACGCGCAAAGCAGGGTGGTGATGGCCGTTGCGGCTCGCATTCGCTCCGAAAAATCCTCTGCAAGGCCAAGTTTAGGCTGACAACCTGACCTACTGCCTGGCCCGGCCAAGCGCAACGTGCTTGTGCCATCTCAGCTTGTGACCCGGTCGATGCGGCCATATATAGCGGGTATGTCTCGTTGCAGGAAAATCCGGTGTTGAAGAAGTTTGAAGTCGGGCCGCAGGCCTACCGGGACGCGATGAGCCATTTTGCCGGCGCGGTGCATCTGGTGACCACCGACGGTCCGGCGGGAAAACGTGGCACCACAGTCATCGCTGCCTGCTCGGTGTCAGACAACCCGCCGATGGTGCTTGTCTGCGTCAACCGCGAGAACCCCAACAACGACCTGTTCGTCAAGAACGGCAACTTTGCCCTCAACACGCTGGCCGCCAGGCACGAGCCACTGGCCGTGGCTTTCTCCGGTGTCACAGGCCTCGCGCCTGAACAGCGCTTCGCCCTTGGCGAGTGGGAGGTGCTGGCATCAGGCGCGCCGGCCCTCATCGGCGCCGTCGCCGTGTTCGACTGCGAGCTCGTCGACGCCAAGGAACTGGCCACCCATCGTGTCATGTTTGGCAAGGTGACAGGCCTGCGCATCGGCGATAACCTTCGCCCGCTGATCTATCATGGCCGCAGTTACCACGTGCTGTAGGCCGCCTCTCCGGAAACGCCATGACCGACACGCCTCGTCCAGTTCCCCAGACAATCGACGAGACGCTTAAGATGCTCGCCGGCGCGGACTACGTCGCCGACAGGGCGCTTGCGACGGTACTTTTCTTATCCCTGCGGATGAACCGGCCTTTGTTCCTCGAAGGCGAGGCCGGCGTCGGCAAGACCGAGATCGCAAAGGTTCTGGCCAGCGCGCTCGGACGCCGCCTGATCCGGCTGCAATGCTACGAAGGCCTCGACGTTTCCTCTGCCGTCTATGAGTGGAACTATGCGGCGCAGATGATCGAGATTCGCATGGAGGAGGCTGTCGGCAAGGTCGACCGCTCCGACATGGAAAGGAACGTCTTCTCGGAAAAATACCTGATCCGGCGTCCGGTGCTGGACGCGTTGACCGGCAAGGCGGGTGCTGCCCCTGTCTTCCTCATCGACGAACTCGACCGAACCGACGAGGCCTTTGAGGCTTTCCTGCTCGAAATCCTCTCCGACTACCAGGTCACCGTTCCAGAACTCGGCACGATCAGGGCGGAAGAACCGCCGATCGTCATCATCACCACCAACCGCACCCGTGAGATCCACGACGCGCTGAAGCGCCGCTGCCTCTATCACTGGGTCGACTATCCCAATGCAGAGCGCGAGCTCGAAATCGTCAGCCGCAAGGTTCCGCAGGCCAACCGGCGGCTATCAGCCGAGGTCGTCCGCTTCATCCAGAAACTGCGCGAGATCGAGCTATTCAAGGTGCCCGGCGTCGCCGAAACCATCGACTGGGCGTCAGCGCTGACGGAGCTCGACAAGATAGCACTCGATCCCGAGACGATTTCGGACACCATCGGCGTGCTGCTCAAATATCAGGACGACATCGCGCGCATCGAGCAAGGCGAGGGCCGCCGCATCCTCAACGAGGTGAAGGCGGAGCTGGCTGCGGCGGAGTAGGTGCGGTGACATGACGCCCAGCAGTGCTACATCAGACGGTCGCATCGCCGACAACATCGTCTATTTCGCCCGCGCGCTGCGCAAGGCCGGCATGCGTGTCGGCCCGGCTTCGGTGATGGATGCGATCGAGGCGGTGCTGGCCGCGGGCATCGGCTCGCGCGACGATTTCTACTGGACGCTGCATGCCGTGCTGGTCAGCCGCCACGAGGATCACGCCACCTTCGACGAAGCCTTCCGGCTGTTCTGGAAGTCGCGCGAGCTGATCGAAAAGATGCTGGCGATGTTTTCGCCCATAGCACCCGACCGCCGCGAGAAGCAGAAGCCGCGCGCCGCCGAAAACCGCGTCAGCCAGGCGATGTTCGAAGGCCACCACAACAGCCAGCCGCCGCGCGAAATCCCCGAGATCGAGGTCGACGCCCGTTTTACCGTGTCGGGCAACGAGATGCTGCGCGGCAAGGACTTTGCCCAGATGACAGCAAGCGAGATGTCAGACGCCCGGCGCGAGATCACAGCGCTCAGGCTGCCCTTCGACACCGTGCGCACGCGTCGTTTCAAGCCGGACCCGCATGGCGGCACTGTCGATCCGCGCGCTATGATGCGGGCGGCAGCCCGCACCGGCGGCCAGCTGATCCTGCCGAAATTCCGCTCCGTGCGCGAGGTGCATCCGCCTCTGGTCGTGCTTGCCGACATCTCAGGCTCGATGAGCCAGTACACCCGCATCTTCCTGCATTTCCTGCACGCGCTGACCGAAAAGCGCCGGCGCGTGCACACTTTCGTCTTCGGCACCAGGTTGACCAACCTGACCCGGCAGATGCGTCACCGAGATCCCGACGCGGCCCTTGCCGACTGCTCCGCCGCGGTCAAGGACTGGTCCGGCGGCACCCGCATCGGCGACACGTTGGGCGAGTTCAACCGTTTGTGGTCGCGCCGGGTGCTCGGGCAGGGCGCCGTGGTGCTTTTGATCACCGACGGGCTCGAGCGTGACGATGTGGCAGGGCTCTCCGAGGAAATGGAGCGGCTCAAGAAATCCTGCCGCCGACTGATCTGGCTCAACCCGTTGCTGCGCTTCGAGGGGTTCGAAGCGCGCGCGCGCGGCGTTCGTGCCATGCTGCCTTATGTCGACGAGTTCCGCCCGGTGCACAATCTCAACGCGCTTGGCGATCTCTGCGCTTCGCTCGGCGCGCCGGCGTCGCGCGACACCGACCCCAGATTGTGGATGATCGACGGCCTGCGCCGGGCGGCGTAAGGTCGCAAAGGGAGGTTTCCATGCCAAGCAAGTTTCTCGATGAGGCCCGCGACCCGCTGATCATCGCAGAAGGCTGGATGAAGGATGGCAAGGACGTCGCCATCGCCACCGTGGTCGAAACCTGGGGCTCGGCGCCGCGCCCTGTCGGCAGCCATCTGGTCATCGATGCCGACGGCACCTTCCATGGCTCGGTCTCGGGCGGCTGCGTCGAGGGGGCGGTGATATCAGAGGCCCTCGACGTCATCGGCAGCGGCAAGCCGAAGATGCTGGAGTTCGGCGTCGCCGACGAAACGGCATGGCAGGTCGGCCTGTCCTGTGGCGGGAAGATCAGGGTCTATGTCGAGCGGTTGGGCTGAGCGATGGATCCCTATGTCCTGAAAACCCTGAATGCCGAGCGCCGCGCGCGCCGCGCTGCCATCCTCGTCACCGACACGGGCGACGGCCGCGACCGCGTCGTCAAGGAGGGCGACGCCGTTGCAGGCGAGCTCGGCCAGGCGATTGCCAAGGCGTTTCGAACCGGCCTGTCGAGCCTCGTCGAGGCCGAAGGCCGCAATTTCTTCCTCAATGTGCACCTGCCGCAGCCCAGGCTGGTGGTGATCGGCGCCGTCCATATCAGCCAGGCACTTGCGCCGATGGCCAAGATCGCCGGTTTTCGGCTGGAGGTCATCGACCCGCGCACGGCCTTCACCAGCGATGAGCGTTTCCCCGACGTCGTCCACAAGGCCGAGTGGCCCGAGGATGCGCTGAAGCACTGTCCGCTCGATCGTTATGCCGCACTTGCCGCCATCACCCACGATCCCAAGATCGACGACTGGCCGCTCAAGGCAGCACTCGATGCCGAGTGTTTTTATGTCGGTGCGCTGGGCAGCCGCAAGACGCATGGCCGGCGCGTCGAGCGCCTCATGGCAATGGGCGTGACGCCGGAGCAGATCGACCGCATCAACGCGCCGATCGGGCTCGACATCGGTGCCGCCAACCCTGCCGAGATCGCGGTTGCCATTCTCGCGCAGGTCATTTCGGCGTTCCGTGCGCGCGGCCTCGGCGCCAAGGCAAAAAGCGAGGCGGCGTGAGATTTGGCGCAATCCCCGTCGACCAGGCCAAGGGCGCTGTGCTTGCGCATTCCACCAGCGCCGGTGACCTCCGCTACCGCAAGGGCCATGTGCTTGCCGCCGAAGACGTGGCCATCCTCGCAGCCTCGGGGCTGAGCGAGATCGTCGTCGCCGTGCTGGAGCCGGGCGATCTCGGCGAAGACCAGGCGGCTGGGGCGATCGCGGCCAGCATGCGGCACCGCCATATCGAGGTGAAGCCGGCGGCGACCGGCCGGGTCAATCTGCATGCGCGTGAAGCCGGCGTGTTCACCGTCGATGCCGGCCTGATCGACGCCATCAACGCCATAGACCCCTCGATAACGGTTGCCACTCTGGCCCAGCATGCCACGGTCGAAAAAGACCAGATGGTCGCGACGGTGAAGATCATCCCCTTTGCCGTGTCAGGCGATCTGGTGCGGCAGGCGACCGAACTGTGCGCCAAAGGCGAGATCTTCGCCGTCAATGCCTTCGCGGCGAAGCGCGTCGGCGTCATTCAGACCATGCTGCCCAGCGTCAAGCAGAGCGTGCTCGACAAGACCGCGCGCCTGACCCAGCAGCGGCTGGCGCGCTCGGGCAGCCGCCTCGTCGCCGAGCGGCGCACGGCGCATGAGGCAGGTGCGGTGGCCGAGGCTACCAGGCAGCTTGCCCGCGACAACGACCTCGTCGTCATTTTCGGCGCTTCGGCGCTGGCCGATTTCGACGATGTCATCCCGGCCGCCATCCGCGCCGCCGGCGGCACCGTCGTCCGTTCCGGCATGCCGGTCGATCCCGGTAACCTTCTTGTGCTTGGCCATATCGGCAAGACCGCCGTTCTCGGTGCGCCGGGTTGCGCGCGCAGCCCCAAGGAAAACGGCTTCGACTGGGTGCTCGACCGGCTGATGGCAGGGCTCGACGTCTCCGCGGCCGACATTGCCGGCATGGGCGTCGGCGGCCTGCTGATGGAAATTGCGACGCGGCCGCAGCCACGCGATCTCACCGCCATTCCGCCGGTCCCGAAAGTGCATGCCGTGCTGCTCGCAGCCGGTCGTTCCAGCCGCATGGGCGGGCCCAACAAGCTTTTGGCGCTGTTCCAGGGCAAGCCGCTTGTGCGCCGAACCGCCGAACGGGTGCTTGCGTCGAAGGCCGTAAGCACTGTCGTTGTGTCAGGCCATCAGGCGGGCCGCATCCGTGATGCGCTCGCCGGGCTCGACATTCCCGCGACCCACAATGCCGACTTTGCCTCAGGCCTCGCCAGTTCGCTCAAGGCGGGCATTTCGGCGCTTCCCGAGGATGCAGCCGGTGCGCTGATCGTTCTCGGCGACATGCCCGAGGTGCTGCCGGCCGACCTCGACCGGCTGATCGAGGCCTTCGAGCGGGCAGGCGGCCGTGCGGTCGTCCGCGCCACCCATGACGGCAAACGTGGCAATCCGGTGATCCTGCCGCGCGCCCTGTTTGCAGCCGTTGCCCATCTCGAAGGCGACACCGGCGCCCGGCATCTGATCGAGAGCGAAAGCGTCGATGTCGTCGACATCGAGATCGGTGCCGGCGCTGCCGTCGACGTCGACACGCCCGAGGCGCTGGCAGGAGCGGGCGGGGTGCTGCAGGATTGACAAAGACCCCATTGCCTAGCCAACCCTAGGTCATGTCGCTCGATTCAACGTTGCATTCCTTCGCGCCCCCCTCTGTCCTGCCGGCTTGGCGCTTCGCGCGTTCGTCGTTCGAAAAGCCAAGCAGTTGGCTTTTTGTCGCCTGCGGCGACCACTCCTCACCCCCCACAAGGGGGGAGATCAGCAGCTGCGCGGCCAGTTCACGCCCTGCTTCGTCGCAGGTCGGTCGATGCGTCGATGCCAGCCAATCTCCCCCCTTGCGAGGGAGATGGCCGGCAGGCCAGAGGGGGGCAACGTCGAGCGCTTGGCTGCGGCTTAGCTTGCGCCGCTTGGTCTTGCCGTTCGTGCTTGCCGCATTTGTAGCATTTCCCGCCCATGCCCAAACCCTCGCCCCCTACAAGGACGAGCTCTTCGCCTATCCGGCCATCCTCTCGTCCGAGGGCGAGGCCTACCGCGTCGTCGACTACAAGGAGTTGCGCGACATCAACGAGCGCGACGAAGTGCCGGAGCGCCGGGCCCAGGGCAAATACGTCTCGACGGGTGTCCGTAAGGTCCAGCAGGACCTGGTTTTGAAGACCGATGCCGGCGATGTCAGACACTTCGCAGTCGGCAAAACCGAGGGCGCCGCGGTCATTGTGCTCTATCTCCACGGCCAGGGTGGCAGCCGCAAGCAGGGTGTCGACGACTTCACCTTCGGCGGCAACTTCAACCGCATCAAGAACCTGATGGCCGCCAATGGCGGGCTCTATCTGTCGCCCGACTTTTCCGATTTCGGCGACAAGGGCGTTGCAGAGGTGGCGGCGCTTATCGACCATTACGCGGCGCAGTCACCTGGCGCCAGGATCGTCGTCGCCTGCGGCTCGATGGGCGGCCAGCTCTGCTGGGGCCTGGCGAGGGATGCCAAGGCTGCCACCAAGCTCAGCGGCCTGATGCTGCTCGGCTCGCTCTGGGACGACGCCTTTCTCAAATCCGCGGCCTTCAAGGCCAGGGTACCGGTGTTCTTCGGTCAGGGCAGCAAGGACCCAGTCTTCCCGATCGACAAGCAGGAGGCGTTCTTCCGCTCGATCCTCGCCAAGAGCAAGGCCTATCCCGCGCGTTTCGTCCGCTTCGAGACCGGCACCCACGGCACGCCGATCCGCATGACAGACTGGCGCGAGACGCTCAACTGGATGCTGGCCGCGCGATAGCTCAAGGTCCCGAATTGTAGTCGAGCACAGTCTCGGAGTTTATCTCGCCGTCATAGGACGCGTCGACGTCGTATTTGACCAGCGCAAACGCGCCGTCGCGGAACAGCCAGGTGCCGTCGGATGAGGCATCGCCGACGCCGCGCCATTTGGCGTGCGAAGTGATCGTCATCGTCTTCTCGTCGAAGGACGAGTTGACCAGCGTGTTTTCAGAGCGGTAGCCGATGACGTTGACGCTCTCGAGTTTGCCGTCGGGATTGTCGCCCTCGTAGTGGATGTCGAGCTCGGGGGCGGCGAAATGCTGCTCGTTCAGCCCGTCGGCCTCGTTCCAGAGATAATAGACATGGGTCTCGTTATAGGCGCCCATCTGGCAGAAGAAGCGGAACAGCCGGGCTTCGCTGGCCGGCGCGTCGGCGGCGTCCGATTTGTTGTGGTAGGAAATCTTGTAGCTCTGGATCGCCTCGTCACCTTCGCGGGCAACGTCGCACTGGGCCTTGTGGCTTGCAGCGAATGTCTTGGTGGCAAGGTCGAGCACGGCGTCGATCTCTGTGGGCGGGGCATCGCCACACTGCTTGGGCAGCGCTTCGCTCAGATTGCCTTCGGCTGGCTTGAGTGCACCTTTCTCGAGCTGGATCGGGGTGAAGGGCGGCTCCTGGATCGAGCCGTTGACCTGCCGGGCGGTGTAGCAGCCGGCGAAAACCTTCTCGGTGCCGTCCTTGTCTATGGCGCGAATGGCGACCGGGATGCTGTAGAAGATCGAGCCGGCAGCGCCGTCCGAACTGACCGCGCCTGTCTCGATCTCGACGCGCTCGGTTTTCTCATATCCCTTGGCGAATTCGGCAAAGTCCTTGGCGGGCTTGGCCTCGCCGAAATAGTCCCAGGCACGGGCATATTCCTTGCGGCTGACCGCATTGTAGAGCGAGCGCACCACGGCGGCCGCATCGGATCGGTCATCGAGATAGGGCAGATCGGCGGCCAGCGCCTGGAACGACCAGAGGCTGGTCAAGGCGGCGGTCAATGCTGCCCGTGTCGAAAAAGTCCTCATCGCGAATCTCCTGCCTGCCGCAATGATGCATCATCGATTGCGGCAGCGCAGTGACGCGCAGGACCATCATGCCTGGCGCGTCGACATTTCGCGCGCGATACGGGGAAAATCTGCCGGCTTGATGCCGATGTCGGCGCGGTCGGCCGAGTTCATCGCGTTCAGCAAGGCAAGCGCCGCACGATAGCGGACCTGTTCCTTGGGGCGAGGGCGGGCGAACAATTCGGTATAGAAACCCATCTCTCAGGCTCCGGTTTGTCCTCCCACGGCGACATATAGGTGATTCCGGCGTGATTGTGCAGTGCAGCATCGACATGGCTGCCATGCAGTGCATAGAAAAAATCTTTCACGACCGGTGTAACAAATCAGGTCTCGGTTGCGTAACTGAATAGCCGGCACTGCTGGCTTTCCTCGCCGCAAGGCGACTTCGGGCCGCATATTACCCCCCATGCGGCCCGATTTTTGTGCCGACATTTCTAAGAAGCCACTGGCGTCACGAAACGATTTTTAACCGAGCCTGATTATGGTTCCGGCAAATATTGCGTATCATGCCGTTTCGTGCGGAGGGCCTTGCATGGGCACCGAGACCAATCGCGACTTCGCTTCGTTGCTCGACGACCTGTTCGTCGCGACCGAGCCCGGCGAGATTTCGCCCGCGCCGACAATCCCGTTCGACTATCTCGCCGTTGCCGAGGAACTGCATTCCGGCCGCATCCGCGTTTCGGGCGAGACCGCGGCCGCCGGCTATCGTGAGGCGGGCGAGGCGCTCGAGGACGAATTCGTTTCCCTGCTCGACATGGTCAGGGCCAGGGCTGTGGCCGACGCCGTCGAAGCCGCGGCGGGTCCTCTGGAGCCCCCGGCGCCCGAACCGCCGTCGATCGACCCCGACGCGATCGCCGCCGAGCTTGGGCTGGCCGAGGCCAAGCCGGCCGATCTCGCCAGGCTGCGCCGTATCTTTGCGCTCGCCAACCACCCCGACCGCGTGGCGCCGCATCTGCGCCAGCGCGCCATGGTGCGCATGCAACTCGCCAACATGATGATCGACGACGCCAAGCGCCGCGCCGCCAAGAAAAAGAGCTGACGCCGCCTTCAGCCTGATGCCGGACCGGCCAGTGCCCCGCTTGGCCGATGCAGCGAGACGTCCTATCTGTGAGACGCTGCATCGCACTGCCGGGAGGCCCTATGCTCAGAGTCCAGAAGATACCGCTCGACGACATCTACGTGCCCGCGGCGCGCAAGAAAACGTTGCATCCCGAAACGGTGCGGCATCTCGCCGAAGACATCGTCGAGAACGGCATGAAGACGCCGATCCAGGTGCGGCACGACGGCAAGCGCTACGTGCTGGTCGAAGGGTTGCACCGGCTGGAGGCGGCGCGCTGGCTCGGTGAGACCAGCATCGATTCCTATCTCGTCCAGGCGCGGAAGCATTAGACCAGCTTTTTTTCGACGGGCTGTCGGATCGAGCGCGGCTGGCTCGTCCTAGGTCCGAAAGCTGATTTCAACGAGGAGACTGCCAGATGACTTCTGCCAATGACCGCGAACTGGTTCTGACCCGCATCATCGATGCGCCGCGCGAGAAGCTGTATCGCTGCTGGACCGACGCGGAACTTTTGCCGAAGTGGTTCGCGCCGCTGCCCTGGACGACGGCCAGCGCCAAGCTCGACGTGCGCGCCGGCGGCACCAGCGCGATCACCATGCGCAGCCCCGAAGGCGTCGATTATCCGAGCTCGGGTGTCTATCTCGAAGTCGTGCCGAACGAGAAGCTGGTCTTCACCGACGCCTTCACCGAGGCCTGGCAGCCATCGGAAAAGCCGTTCATGGCGGCGACCGTGACCTTCGAGGACATTGGCGGCGGCAAGACCCGCTACACCGCCACCGCCCGTCACTGGAGCGTCGAGGACCGCGAAACTCACGAAAAGATGGGCTTTCACGAGGGCTGGGGCCAGTGCGCCGACCAGATGGAAGCGCTGGCAAAGACGCTCTGAGGGGCTTGCCTGCTTGCGAAGAGGCCAGGTTCGGCGGACCTGGCCTCTTTCGATTCATGGGGGGCGGCGGCCTCGTGAGGATGGTCTGACGTTGCCCTACGAAGCCAACCTTCGGCGTCCTGATCCTTCGCACCCCCCTCTGGCCTGCCGGCCATCTCCCCCACAGGGGTGGAGATTAGTCTCGTCGCCAGCGGCACCTATCCTGCGGCGTCGGATGGGATCGGCCTTGCTGCGTTGGCGATTGGGCGAGGCGACGACGAGACTAATCTCCCTCCTTGTGGGGGAGATGCCCGGCAGGGCAGATGGGGGGAGGATCGCGGCGCGGCAAGTCACTGCAAAAGTTCTTCCTCCCGTGGAAAATTTCTCCCACGTTGTCGGCAGTCGGCCATACCGTTCGTCCTAGAGGCAGGAGCGACGAGGCTCTGGCAGAGAGGACGAGGACATGAACAAGCGCAGTTTCATCACCATGCTGGCGGCGGCGGCATTTGCAGTTGTGACGGGAGGAGCGGCGATGGCCGAGACGGCGAAAGCCACGGATGCCAGCGTCAAGGCAGGTCATGCCGAGATCAACGGTGTAAACTACTATTACGAAATCCACGGCGAGGGCGAGCCGCTGCTCCTGTTGCATGGCGGGCTGGGTTCGGTCGACATGTTCGGGCCGGTGCTGCCGGCGCTGTCGAAGAACCGGCAGGTGATTGCGGTGGACCTCTACGGACATGGCCGCACCGCGCTGACCGATCGCAAGATGAGCATGATCGACATGGGCGACGACATGGCCGGGCTGGTCAAGAAGCTCGGCTACGACAAGGTCGACGCGCTTGGCTATTCCTTCGGCTCCGGCGTCGCCTTCCGTCTGGCCGTGCAGCATCCCGAGACGGTGCGCCGGCTGGCGCTGGTGTCGGCGGCCTATGCCCAGGACGGCTTCTATCCCGAAATGCTGCCGATGCAGGCTCAGGTCGGCGCCGGCATGGCCGAGATGATGAAGCAGACGCCGATGTACCAGACCTATGCGGCGGTGGCGCCCAAGGTCGAGGATTTCCCGAAACTGCTCGACCAGATGGGCGAGTTCATGCGCCAGCCCTATGACTGGGCCGAGGACGTCAAGACGCTGAAGATGCCGGTCATGCTGGTTTATGGCGATAGTGACATGTACCGGCCCGAGCACATCGTGAAGTTCTACCAACTGCTCGGCGGCGGGCTGAAGGATGCCGGTTGGATGCGCGAGAACATGTCTAGGAACCGGCTGGCGATCATTCCCAACCGCACCCACTACGACGTGTTCTTCGCACCGGAACTGGCGACGACCGTACTGCCCTTCCTCAATGGCGAGACCAAGGTGAAGACCTGGGACGAGCAGGTCAAGGAATCGCAGTAGCGCAATGGCCGGGCGCCTGCCGGAAATCGGCGGCGCCCGGCCAATTTCCTTGCCGGACCACGGCTTCGAATGGTATCGTTCGGGCACGCTGAGAATGCCCCTTGCAGGGTGTCGGAGATGCGGCCAGCAAACTGATCGAAAATGAGCTGGCGATGATGCGGCCCAACTTGCCGCGCGGCAGTCGATGCCGCCTTCTACATGCAGGCCGCAGTGACGCGATGATGCCACGAAAGGAAGTGGTCATGGCTATCTCATTGACGATGCAGGAATATCTGGAAGACAACCACATCCGCTACGATGCCGCCAAGCATTCGCGCACCGGCTGCTCGATGATGACGGCGCAAGCGAGCCATGTGCCCGGCAGTGCGCTGGCCAAAGGCGTGGTGCTGAAATGGGAGGACGGGTATGTGCTGGCCGTGCTGCCGGCGACCCGCCATGTCGATCTTGCCCGGATGCGCGAGATCATCGGCGACAAGGTGAGGCTGGCGACCGAAGAAGAGGCGAGTTCGCTGTTTCCCGACTGCGACGAAGGTGCGGTGCCGATCCTCGGCGTGCCCTACAGGGTGGCCTGTGTGGTCGACGAGCAACTGCGCCGCGGCAGCGACGTCTATTTCGAGGGCGGCGACCACCGCACCCTCGTGCATGTCACCGGGGACGAGTTTTCGCGGCTGATGTATGGCATGCCGCAGGCCCGCATCAGCTGGTGAAAAGTTGAGCCCGGCGTGAAGGGGCGGGGCGCGCCTTTACGCAAGTCATTGAATGACGATGCCTATTGCCGCTTGGGGTGTTGACCGGGGCGGCAGGCCGGACGCCCTCAGGGGCTGTTCGGTCGACAGCGAGAGGTTTTTTCGCCGTTCGGGAAAATACCTGCTTCGTGTCACCGATCCGCCATTCGGCGGTCATGGTTCGGGGCTATGTTGAGCAATGTCGAAATGGTCACGAATGGAGGCGACTATGGACGACCAGCATGAACTGACACTCGAAGACCTGCTGCAGGATCCGATCATCCTGAAAGTCATGGAACGCGACGGCTATTGCCCCGACGACATCCGCCTTCTGGCGCGGCATGCCACTTCGGGCGCCCAGGTCTGGGAAAGCGTATCCTCGCGGGCCAGCGCCCGCCGGCAGAGCCGCTTGGCTTTCCGCACGGCCAATGCGTCGTGCACGTCGCTTTGCGCGTAAAGCCGCAACCTGCGATGTGACTGCCGCCTGAGGCAGTCACCCCACCTTTTTCATCGACAATCGACAGCACTGCACCTTATGCCTGATGCCGCAACAGCGGTATCTCAGGTGAGGGGATTTGACATGGCGCAACGATATGAAGGCGGCTGCATGTGCGGAGCCGTGCGCTACGCCGTGGACGCCGAGCCGCTGAACGAACGCGTCTGTCATTGCCGCAGCTGCCAGAAGGCGGTGGGGGCCGCTTTCAATGCGCGATTGATGTTCCGCACCGAGCAGGTGACGATGAGCGGGCCGGTGAAAACGGCATTTTCGTCAGCTGGGGTCAAACGCGGCTTCTGCGCCGAATGCGGCACGACCGTGCTGTCGGGGCGCGAATCCGCCGGCGTGCTGGCCGTAACGTCGGGTTCGCTCGACGATCCCGACCTGTTTCGCCCGTCCATGCATATCTGGGTGTCGTCGAAGCAGCCCTGGCTCAAGCTCGACGACGACCTGCCGCAGTTCGCCGAGGCAGCGCCGGCATAGTCTTGTTGCGCGCGATCTAGACGCAGATCTCGACGCCGCTGTCGCGCAGTCGGGCGAGCAGGCGCTCTTCCGGCAGCGTGTCGGTGACGAGCGTGTGGATGTCATGGAGCGAGCCGAGGCGGACCAGGGCGCGGCGGCCGAATTTCGAGCTGTCGACGGCCATGATGGTGCGCGCGGACTGGCCCATGGCGGCGGAAACGGCCGCGACTTCGGCATGATCGTCGTCACCGATGTCGCCGTCATGGTCGACGCCGCTGACCGAAATGATGGCGACGTCGAACTTGAAGCGCCTGATATATTCCGACGTTTCCTCGCGGAAGACGCCACCGTCGACCTGGCGGACGAAACCGCCTGGCACGGCGATGGCGAAATTGGTGCTTTCGCTCAGCGTCGTTGCGACGCGCAGCGAGTAGGTGACGACGCGCAGGTCGCGTCGCTTGACCAGCGCGCGCGCCACCGCCTCGCAGGTGGTGCCGGTGTCGATGAAGACAGCAGCACCATCGGGCACAAGCTCGGCGGTCAGGCTGCCGATGCGCTCCTTGGCGGCGGCGTTTTCGACGCGGCGTTGGCGCAGCACCGCGGGATCGACGGGTGCTGAAATCGTCGCCCCGCCATGCAGGCGCCGCACCTTGCCGCCCTGTTCCAACGCCATGATGTCGCGACGCGCGGTCTGCGTGGTCACCCCGTAAAGCGTGGTGATCTCTTCGATCGAGACATAGTGGTTTGTCTCGAGATAGCCGAGCAACTGGGCCTGACGGGCCGATTTCTTGTTGTCCGTGTCCATGCCAAGTCTGTCGTTTAGGGGCATTGCGGTTCGGTCTCCACAATCCTTGCTAGCAAATTAGCTCGGCGGTTTCACCCGTCTGCCGGGGCACCGCGCGGTTCATCTCTGAAATCGTATTCATTTCCAGAAATGTTGTAAAAGTGACATCTGAGATCATTAATGTCCGTTTTCGTACTTTTCAGTGACCGCAACATGTCATTCGCACGCTGGCCCTGGCGGTTTTGTGACAATGCGCGGTCGCATCGCAAAAACGGAGTGACGCGATGACGACGATCCACAACGGCGCGGCGAAGCAGCCGGCCGCCACCAACGGCCAGCATCAGGGACGGTTGCGCGCGTTTGCCGCGGCCCTTTTGTGCGGCACGACATTGGCCATGTCGGCGATGGCAGCGCAGGCGGCGGAGGATTCGATCCGGATCCTGACGCTCAACACCTGGCTCGACCGTTTCAAGCCCAACCCTGCGGTTGCGGCCGACTTCTTCATCAAGGGCAGTTACGATGTCCTGACCTTCCAGGAGTTCCGCGCCAACAGCACCTATGCCCGCGATCTGCCTGGCCTGATGCAGGCTGCCGGCCTCGGCACATACGCCACGCGCCAGGACAGCGACGTCGGCGTCTTCTCGCGTCTGCCGGGCACGTTCGGCGCCTTCACCTCGGGTGCGACAGCGACCTACACCAAGGTCGACGGCACGGCGAAGCGGCCGCAGACGATCGTCGGCACCACCCACCTCAACTACTACGACGAGCCGACCAACCGCATCAGCCAGGCCAAGGCGCTCAACAACTGGGCGAAGGCGCAGACCGGGCCGGTGATCCTGACCGGCGACTTCAACGCCGGCGACGTGTCCGAGCGCGGCCTGCACTCGATCAGCCAGCAGGAGCGGCTGCTCAGGATCTACACCAAGAACCCGACCAATGCGTTTTATCTCAGCCTGCTCAGGCAATATGCCAAGGACCAGGCTCAGCTCGACGCCTTCATCGCCCAGTGGAAGGGTAAGCCCGGATCGCAGATCGATGCTGCCACTGTCCCGTCCGGCCTGTTCGCCGACGAGATGTATCCGGTGGCCGGCAACCTGCCGCAGACGATGAACATCCTGAAGAAGCAGTACCAGCTGCTGCAGCTGGCCTCCGAGCGCGAGCAGTTTTCGCCGCACGCGCTGAATGACGGCTCGGTGACCTGGCCGTCCCATGGCGAGGACGCGACCAACACCTGGGGCAGCTGGCACCGGGTCAAGATCGACCATTTCCTGGCCTCGCGCCCCTTCGGCAAATGGTGGACGATCAAGGACGATCCGGCCGATCCCTATCTCGGCGTTGTCACCGATGTCAGCTACGTGACCAATCCGGATGGTTCGAAGACGCCGCTGTCGGACCACGAGCCGGTGGCGCACAATCTGCGTTGGGTCGGGCCACAGCTCGAGACCTATGACGACAACGGCACCGCCAGGACGCGGCTGGTGTGGGGCAAGGATGCCTCGACCTTCGGCGAGAAAGGCAAGGAGTTCTTCCTCAGTCGCAACAATATGCGTGACGACGTCTATCTCGGCCAGATCTCCGACGACAACGGCATGCCGATCCTGACCGGCCTGACCGAGGCCGAAAAGAAGACGCTGCTCGACTGCAGGAGTACGGATGCCCGCTTCCAGCAGGCGATCCGCGACTATTGCATTGACGACCACGGCTTCATCGGCGAGACGAGGGTCGCCGATGGCGGCACTGTCATCGTCGAGGAGGATGCGGCCCTCGGCGGCGAACAGGCAAATCTCAGGCTCGATGGTGGCAGCTTGAGGGTTGCCGGCACCGACATGCATGTGCTTGGCCGCAGCGTCGTGCTGGAGGCGGGTGGCGGCTCGCTCGACATCGCCGCTGCAGGCAATGTCGTTGGCATCAACAAGGCGATTTCGGGCACAGGCAACCTGACCAAGCTCGGGCTTGGCACGCTGATGCTCGACGGCAGCCACAGCTACACCGGCGAGACCATCGTCAAGGCGGGCGCGCTTTCGGTGCAGGGCTCGATCGCATCGTCGAAGCTGGTAACGATCGGCGCCGGCGGCATGCTGGGTGGCATCGGCACGCTCGGTAACACGGTGGTTGCCTCGGGCGGCACGCTTTCGCCCGGCAATTCGAACGGCACCATCAAGGTTTCAGGCGACATCACCTTCGAAGCGGGCTCCAAATTCGAGGTCGAGGCCAACGACAAGGGTGAGAGCGACAGGGTCGCGGCAACGGGCAAGGCGATCCTCAAGGGCGGCTCAGTGTTGACGCTTGCCAGCGGCAACAATTACGCGCCGCAGACCCACTACCAGATCGTCACCGCCGATGGTGGCGTCACCGGCGCGTTCGCGGATGTTGCCGCCAACCTCGCCTTCCTTGACCCAACGCTCTCCTACGGCACCAACGACGTGACGCTGATGCTGAACCGCAACGACATCACATTTGCCGATGTCGGCACGACGCCGAACCAGAAGGCTGCGGCTGCGGCCCTCGAAAGCACCGGCTTCGACAATGCTGCCTATGCCGCCGTCGTCAATCTCGACAAGGCCGCAGCACAGCAGGCCTTCGGCCAGCTGTCGGGCGAGCTGCATGCGTCGGCACAAGGGGCGGTGATGCAGGACGGCGGCGTGCTGCTCGATGCCGCCACCAGCCGCATCGACCAGGCGTTCGGCGACGCGGGCGCGGCCGGCATGCCTGTTATGGCCTATGGCGAAGGCGGGCTGGAGCTGGCACCCACCGACACCGACCGCTTCGCACTGTGGAGCCGCGCTTTCGGTTCGTGGGGCAGCACTGATGGCAATGGCCACACCACAGGCTTCGACCGCAGCTCAGGCGGCCTTGTCGGCGGCGCTGATGCGATGGTCGGCGACAGCTGGCGGGTCGGCGTGGTGGCCGGCTACAGCCGTTCGTCCTTCGACGCGGCAAACGGGTCTGGCAGCGGCCGCAGCGACAACTACCATATCGGCGTCACTGCCGGCACGCGGGTTGGCGCCTTCGGCCTGACGACGGGCGCGACCTACAGCTGGCACCGCTTCGACACCGCGCGCCAGGTGGCATTCGTCGGCTTCTCTGACGCGCTGACGGCCAAGTATGACGGCGGCACGGCGCAGCTGTTCGGCGAGGCGAGCTACAAGGTCGATGCGGGGCGCTTCGCCGTCGAAGGCTTTTCCAGCCTGTCCTACGTCAACTTGCGCACCGACGCCTTCACCGAGACGGGCGGGGCTGCCGCACTGTCGAGCCAGGCAACGAGCAACGACGTGACCTTCACGACGATTGGCGTGCGCGGTTCCACCGATGTCGTGCTCGGCGCTGTCGAAGCCACCGTGCGCGGCACGCTGGGCTGGCGCCATGCATTCGGTGACGTCACGCCGGTGTCGTCGGTTGCCTTCGCCGGCTCCGACGGTTTCGAGGTGGCGGGCACGCCGATCGCCAGGGATGCGGCTGTCCTGGGCGCCGGCATCGACTTCGGCATCGCGCCGAAGGCCAAGCTCGGCATCAGCTACACTGGCCAGCTGAGCAACGGCGCCTCCGATCACGGAATCGACGCCAAGCTGGCAGTCAGCTTCTAAGCGCTGTTGCCAGCTCCGCCTTGCTGAACCGGACGTGGCTTTTCCTCTCCGGTGCCGACGAAACAGGATCGATGCCAAGCTGGCAGTCAGCTTCCACGAACTGCGACCTCTATCCAGCCGGCACCTGTGTGCCGGCTGGACGAGGAAAAAAGCCCCTGGCGTCGAAAAAGGCATCCGCGGCCATGGGGCCGTGGCCGCGGATGCCTGACTTACCGGCTTGGTGACCCTGCAGGATGCGATCGACTGACGCCCAGGCGACATAGCGCGGCTGGGTCCAGCCTTCAGCCGGTTCAAGTGCCTCGACGGCGTGGATGTCGTCGATGCGCACCCAGGCATGGATGACACGCCCATCGCCGAGGCAAAGGCCGACATGACCCCAGTTGATCGTGATGTCGAACAACTCGTCGGTCGTGTCGAAGAAGACGAAGGCACCGCGCGGCGGCTCAACCGACGGGGTGCCGGTTACGCCATAGTCGTTCGCCGATTCCTTTGCGGAACGGCCGCCGAAGATTTCGATGGCGTTGCTCTCCTACGCGTCCTCGACGAAGGCGAGGCAGCGGAGCAGTAGTCCTCGTTGCCGAGCTGCGCGATGGCCCAGATGATGGCGCTATCGATGTATTTTTCTGTGGTTGTTTTCACGGAGCAGAAATCCTGTCGGGAGGGTGGGTGTACCGACTTCGATCGTGATTGTTGCGATGCGCGCCATTCGACCCTCCATGTCAGGATAATAAATTAGTGATGTCAGGGTTTATGTCCGAAATGTAGTCGAAGTGTCCGAGGCAACACGATGCAGCCGACCGAGGTTGAGCCCATATTGTTGTTTGGTGATATTTGGTAATACATAAATTTTACTGAAAGTTGCTTGACGGGTCGTGGATCCGAAATTATGTGCGCTGCGGGCAACAGCCCGATCCGTTGGCGGACGACACGAACCGCGCCGGCTTTGCCGGGTCATATATCCCAGCATGGAAACTGCCATGAACGATCAGATCAATTCGGCCTCCGAAATCTCGTTGCGCCGTATCACCTGCCAGACCGTCTCCGACATCTGCGATCTCAGCGAGACGTTGAGCGAGGCCCAGCGCAACAAGGTCGCCGACAACGCCATGTCGATCGCCGAGGCGCATTTTTCCGAGAACGCCTGGTTCCGCGCCGTCTATGCCGACGAGGTGCCGGTGGGCTTCGTCATGCTGCATATAGGCTCCGACTATGACGTCATCGACTGCCCCGGCGCCTTTCTGTGGCGCTTCATGATCGCGGGACCATTCCAGCGCATGGGCTTTGGCGAAAAGGCGATCGCGCTCGTCGCCCGCGAAATGAAGGCGAGGGGATTTGCCGAACTCTTCACCAGCTACGGCCTGGGCGAGGCGAGTCCGGAAGGCTTCTACAAGCGCCTCGGATTCGTCACGACCGGCGAGACCTATGACGACGAGATCGAGGCCGTGCTGACCTTTTCGACCTGAACAGGCGAGCGGGCCGACCGTCTAGCGGCGGCCCGCATGGTCCAGCTCCGCCAATTCTTGCAGCGGGCGTTCAAGCCTGTCCATCCGGCTGGCGATGGGCCACGTTCCGTCGAGGACGATGTCTGCCGTACCGGTGAGTTCCCTGTCATCGAACAGCTCATGACCGTCATCGGCGTAGAACCTGAGCGATGCCAGCCCAGATAGTCATCGGGATGACGAGATGCCGTCGATGTCGTCCCAGAGATGACAGCTGTGAAAGCGCTCGGCCAGGGCGCGCGTGAGCGTGGTTTTTCCGGCTCCGGAAATTCCCGAAATGGCGATGATCATCGGCATGCGAGGCATCTGGCAGAGGACGATGACGCCAGCCTTGCGCACGTGAAGCCGACATCGATCAGCCGTGGCTGGCGTCACCCCGGACCAGCGCCAGGAATTCGCGCGCGGCGCGCGTGGCATAACGCTCCTTGTGGCGCAGTACGAAGAAGCTGCGCCTGGGCAGCGCGAAGTCGACGGCGACAAGCGTGCCGGCCTTGAGCGAGGCGTGCGCCACGAGGCGCGACATGATGGCGACGCCGGCACCGGCTTCCACCGCCGCACGCACGGCCTCGTTCGAGGGCAGCTCGAGCGCGATGTCGAGGCTGTCGGTCTCGACGCCGCGCAGCGCCCGTATCGCTTCGAAATGGGCGCGCGTGCCCGAACCTTGTTCACGCACGATCCAGCGCTGCGACTTCAGGTCCTCGGGAGAGGACGGCGGCGTGACTGTCCAGGGATGATCGGCGACGGCGACCAGCATCAGCTCGTCCTCGGCGACCGCTTCAATGGCGAGGGCCGGATCGTTGACCTCGCCTTCGACAAAGCCGAGATCGGCCGAACCGTCATGGATCTGAGCTGCGACCGTCTCGGTGTTGCCGATGGTGATGCCGAGCGCGATGCCGGGAAAGCGCTGTTGGAAACGATGAGCGACCGATGGCAGCCAATAATTGGCGACAGTCTGGCTGCCGGCAAGCTTGAGCGAGCCGCGCTTCAGGCCGGCGAGATCGGCCAGCACCACCTCGGCGGAGCCGGCGCGGGCCAGCACGGCACGCGCCTCGGACAGGAAGATGCGGCCGGCGTCGGTGAGCACGATGCGGCGGCCGACGCGGTCGAACAGCTTCGTCTGGTAACGCGCCTCCAGCGCCGACACCGCGGCACTGGTCGCCGATTGCGTCAGGTTCAGTGCCTGGGCGGCCCGAGTGACATGTTCGCGTTCGGCAACCGCAACGAAGATCCTGAGCTGTTCGAGGGTCACGGCTTTCCTTTCGGTCTCTCAGCCCAGAAGTTTGACCAGCAATAGAGAGAAAGTCGCGATGAAAAGGAACGCGGCCAGGCCAAGAAAGAGTGGACGAAGTCCCTTGGCCCTGAGCTTGCGGATGTCGGTCTCGAGGCCCATGGCGGCAAGCGCCATGGTGAGCAGGAAGGTGGTGAGTGCGACGATCCATGTCTTCGCATCCGCCGGAATGTCGACGAGGCTATTGACGCCAACCATGGCTATGAAGCCGAGCACGAACCACGGCATCGGGGCAGTTGTGCCGCCTTGGGTCGCCCTGGACGATCTCGCGCGCTGGCGGGCGGCAAGGCTGAGCGTGATCACGACAGGCGCCAGCATCATGACACGGGTGAGCTTGGCGACGGTGCCGAACTCGCCGGCCTGCTGGCCGTCCTGGAAGGCGGCTGCCACGACCTGGGCGATCTCATGGATCGAGGCGCCCGCCCACAGCCCGTAGGCGTGGGGGCCAAGCTGGAGCAAACCGGGTAGCAGCGGATAGGCAAACATTGCGATCGAGCCGAAGACGGTGACGCAGGCAACCGCATAGGCGACATCCTCGTCCGATGCCTTGGTCACCGTGTTGGTGGCGATGACGGCGGACGCGCCGCAGATCGAGGTGCCGGCGGCGATCAGCTCGGCAAGCTTTTGCTCGACGCCGATCAGCCGACCGAGCCACACGGTGAAGGTGAAGGTGGCAACAAGCGTGGCAGCGATGATGGCCACACCAGTGATGCCGACTTCGGCGACCTGGCTTGCTGTCAGCTGCAGGCCAAGCAGGATGATGGCGAAACGCAGCACCTTGCGCATCGAAAAGGCCACACCTGGTTTGGCCTGGACCGGGGTGCCGGCAAGATTGTGAAAGGCGATGCCCAACACGATCGCAATGATCATCGGGCTGAAACTGCCGAGGCCGGGCAAATGCCGCAGCGCAAAGGCAAGGGCAGCGATGCCCGCCGCAAGCAGCAGCCCGGGCAGCAGTCTGGCCCAGCCTAGGTGGCCGGGCGCTGGGAGACGCGCTGCTGGAGCGTGGGTGGCGGGGAGTGAGGTTTCGGTTCGGGCGAGGGCATTCATGGGCTTGGACCTGTCAATTTTCAGGTGCAAGCTATGCGCCGGCTTTCCATCAATCCAACGCGTAATTTCGCTTGAATCGTTCGGGTGAGGCGAATGGTTGAGCGGATGGTGAAGTGTTGATCAACTGCCGGGGCGTCTAGCTTTGGGCAGCGCGTGTCTTGACCAAGATTGCCTTGAAGCCGGACCGGACAGCCCGACGAAACCGCTTCCAGGGTGATTGATAGGGAGCCTGCGCCAACGGATGTGGCGGCCAGGGCGGTTCGCGGAAGCTGAAGTCGCCCGGCAGCGCAGCGCGCAGCGCGGCCAGAACTGGTTCGGAGTGACGCGCGTCGATATGCACGTTGTCATCGGAGAACGCTGCGGCGATCGAGCCGTCCGGCAGGGCGTAGCCTGCCCGGAAGTCGACGAACGGCACGTCCATGGCTGCCATGCGGGCGTTCATCCGGTCACGGATCGCCTTCACGTCGACGCGGCATTCTTCGTCGCTGCCATACCATTGCGGCTCCAGAAACGCCGGATTGAACGGCACGATGCATGACAGGGCGACGATCGCCGGGCACCTGGCGCGAAAGCGCAGCAGCGCCTGTTCGAAGCGGTCGAGCAGGAGATCGGTCTCTTCCGACGTCGGACGGGTGTTGGCACGGGCAAGGCGTGGAATGTGCGTTCTGCTGTCGATCTCCCCGAAGGACAGGATGAGCACGTCGCCTGCCTTGGGGCGGCAGTTCTTGGGAACCAGAGAGGCGATGCCATCCCTGGCTGCCCTGTGCATGGTGATAGGGCCACGCCAGTAGATCTTCGCGTCGGCTACTCCTGCAAAACTGAACAGCGAATGGCTGTCCCCCAGCGTCATCAAGGTCATTTGCCGTCCACGCCTTCGACAAGGGGGACACGGCATGACGTATGCGCTTGCGAAACAGTTGGGCTCGTGCTGGCGCAGGTCTTCGTGGGGCAGGGCCTTGGAGCCCAGCATGGCGCGCAAATCGACATGTTCAGCCGGATACCAGCTCGTCGACGTCCTGGTGGACGCGGTATCCCAGGAGCTTTGTCGATGCCTTGGCCGGGCGCCCCGCAATATAGGCGAGGACGGTCAGCAGCGCCTGGTCCTGGCGATGATTGCTGCGGTCGGAACCGCGGGGTGCGATGCAGTCCTCGATCAGGGACAGGTTCGCCCATCGCTCGAGCAGGTCGGCGGCCATGGGGTTGCGGGTGTCGAAGGCGATGCATGCGCCGTTCAGGTTTGCGGCGTCCGCTTTCCAGCCGGTAGGCAGGCCGAGATAATGGAGCATGCCTGGATGCGTCCAGGCGCCAAGCGTTCCAGAGGAACTGGCGCTGTAGTAGCCGAACCTTGCGGTCTCCCGGCGCAACTGGAGCAGCGGCGCCTCGATGACGTTGCCGGCATCCATCCAGCAGACGACGCCGGGCCTTTCCTGGGCAACTGTGCGCAAGATCTGGGGCTTCCACGCATATTGGCCGGCCGATCTGCGGATATCGAGGAAAGCCGGGTAGGCGGCGAAATCGAACCGCATGAGCTTGCCACCGAGTCCCATGACCGAGGCGCACTGGTCGGACGTCAGGCCGAGGTCGTAGACGACGACGGAAGTCGCCGGTTCGTGCCTGCGCGCGCTGGCCAGCAGATTGAGCAGCGAGCGGGCGTGGCTGCTGTCGCTGGCAGTAACCAAAGTCATGCCGGGGGCATATTTGTTGTATATGTTGAAGAGCTTATTTAGCATCCGCGCAACAAGCCTTTCCGAACGTCAGTAGAGCCTGAACGGCCTGCTTGATTCTCGGTCGCTTACATAGATTGGACTTCTGCATTACGCCAGTCTGTCCGATTGGGCACGATGCGGGTTTCAAACTGCATTTTCCGAAGGGCGCGCTGCACGCTGGCGGGGCGGCCCGCATTTCGCGCCATCTCCGCCTCTGCTATCTCTCGGCCCTCCGTTCCTCATTCATGCCGAGTCGCCGATGCCTGTTTATGAGATTGCAGCACTGGGTGCCGCGACATGCTGGGCCGTCACCGGGCTGATCTCGGCCGGGCCTGCCGGCCATCTCGGCGCACCGGCGTTCAACCGGCTGCGCCAACTCTTCGTCACCGGGCTATTGGCGGTCTACGTGCTGGCGACCGGCAGCTGGCGCGAACTCGATGCCGACGTTGCCGGGCCGCTGATCCTGTCGGGCCTGATCGGTATCTTCGCCGGTGACACGCTTTTGTTTGCCGCGCTGAACCGGCTCGGCCCGCGCCGCTCCGGCATATTGTTTGCGCTCAATGCGCCGATTGCTGCCGTGCTTGGCTGGATGGTGCTGGGCGAGGACCTTTCCGCCAAGGCCGCCGCCGGCATCGGGCTGACCGTCGCCGGCGTGCTGCTGGCGATCCTGTTCGGCAAGCGCCGCGACCAGCTGCATGCCTGGGAGACGGTGAAGGGGCCGCTGTGGATCGGCGTGGCGCTCGGACTCGGGGCCGCGACCGGCCAGGCGATCGGCTCGATCATCGCTCGGCCCGTCATGGCGACAGGTATCGACCCGTTCCTCGCTTCGATGCTGCGTGTCGGCATTGCCGCCTTCTGCCTGACGGTGCTGTTGCAACTGCCGATCCCGGCGGTGAAGCCGAAGGGGCCGCTGACCTGGAAAGTGGCGGCGCTGACGGCGCTGACTGGCGTCATCGCGCTGGCCATCGGCATGACGCTGCTTTTGTTTGCGCTGTCCGGCGGCAAGGTCGGCATCGTCTCGACCCTGTCTGCCACGTCGCCCGTGATCATCCTGCCGATGCTGTGGGCCAAGACGGGCGAACGCCCGGCCGGCGGCGCCTGGGCAGGGGCGGCGCTGGTGGTGGCGGGCATGGCGCTGCTGTTCATGAAGTGAGGGCGGCCGACGGCAAATGAGGCCCGCACCCTGCGCCTGAAATTCAGCAGGATTTGTCAATCCGGATGATGCGATCGTGCCGGGCGGAGCAAGGATCAGCTGATGATGCACCAGGCCGACATGAAGAAGCGCCGACTGGCTGATATGCACGGCGTGGCTGCGCCCAATGCCGCGATACCAGAGGCCGTGGCGGCGGCGTTTGCAGCATTCCCCACGCCGGTGCGGGCGCGATTGCTCGAGATACGCGGGCTGATCCTGTCGACGGCGGCCGAAACGCCGGGCGTCGGGCCATTGACCGAAACGCTGAAATGGGGCGAGCCGGCTTATCTGACAGAAGCCAGCGGCAGCGGCTCCACCATACGGCTCGGCTGGCCGAGGCCCGGCGGCCAGACCTGCGCGGTGTATTTCAACTGTCAAACGACGCTGGTGGAGAGTGTTCGCGCCCATTTTGGCGAAACCTTCACCTATCAGGGCAACAGGGCGCTCCTGCTCGACGTCGATAAACCGTTGCCGGCCCCATTGGCGATCTGCCTGGCGATGGCGCTGACCTACCACCGGCGGCAGCGCTGACGTGGCGGCACATCTCAATCAGTGCAGTTTCGTCACCAGCCGCACCAACCAGTCGGTCAGGCCCTTGTAGGGCGGGCGGATCAGGTCACTGGCCGAGGGCTCATATTTGCGCAACACCGGCATCGCCTTGGAGAAGGTGAGGAAACCCTCGCGGCCGTGATAGTGGCCCATGCCGGAGGCGCCGACGCCGCCGAAGGGCAGGTTGGCGCAGGCGAACTGGTAGAGCGTGTCGTTGACACAAACGCCGCCGGCGACGATGCGCGACAGCATGGTTTCGATCTCGGCCTTGTCGTCGCCGAAGCAATAGAGCGCCAGCGGGCGGTCTCGCTCCACGACATAGGCGATGGCATCGTCCAGCGAAGCATAGCCGACGACGGGCAGGATCGGCCCAAAGATCTCGTCGCGCATGACGGCGCTGTCGGAGGCGGGGTCGAGCACGGCGGTCGGCACGAGCAGGCGCTCGCGGCCGGCGGGCAATGTGGCGATGTCGAGCAGTGGGACCCGCTCGTGGCCGCGTACGGCTGCGTCGTCGAGCAGGCCGCTCAGGCGGGTGAACTGGCCGTCATTGACGATCGAGGTGTAGTCGTCGAAACCTTGCCTGGCGTTGTAGCGGGCACTGACTTCCTGCTTGACCAGGCGGACGAGCTCGTCGCGCTTCTGCCGCGGCACCAGAACATAGTCGGGCGCGATGCAGGTCTGGCCGGCGTTGAAGAATTTGCCGGTGGCGATGCGCCGGGCCGTGCGTTCGAGATTGGCCGACGGCGCGACGATGGCGGGCGACTTGCCGCCGAGTTCGAGTGTCACCGGCGTCAGGTTGCGGGCGGCTGCGGCCATCACCTTGCGGCCGACAGCCGTCGAGCCGGTGAAGAACAAATGGTCGAAGGGCAGTTCGGAAAAGGCCGCCGACAGCTCAGTGCCGCCTTGCGCCACCGCCACCCGCGCGGGCGGAAAGACTTCTGCCAGCAGCGACTGCAGGAAGGCGGCGGTGCGCGGCGTGTGTTCGGACGGCTTGAGGAAGACGTGGTTGCCGGCGGCGATGGCCGCGACAAGCGGTGCCAAAGCCAGGTTCACCGGATAGTTCCATGGCGCGATGATGCCGACGACGCCAAGCGGCACGTGGCGGATCTCGGCACTGGCGGGCAGCAGCTTCCAGCCGGCCGAACGACGCTCGGGCTTCATCCACGATTTCAGCATGCGTTGCGTGTGCTTGATTTCAGACAAGACGACGCTGCCTTCGCCGAGCAGGCTTTCATGGCGGGAGCGGTGGCCGAAATCGGCGCTGATTGCCGCGACCATCTCGTCGAGGCGCTGGCCGAAAGTGCGCTGCAGGCGCTTGAGGTCGTCGACGCGCTGGGCATAGGACGGCCGCATCTCGAGCCAGGCGGCGCGCAGCGTGTCGAAGGTTGCCCTGAGGTCGGGCTGGCTGTCGTTAGGCTTCAGCATCGTTTTCCGTCGAACGGGCGAAGAGATACTGCGCTGCATAATAGGTGCCGAGCACCCAGATGGCATTGTAGGGAATGTTCCAGCGGAAGCGGCCATAAGCAAGCACTGTGTCGCTGACCATGAAGAACAGGCCGCCGAGGGCTGCAAGGCGTGCCGCTTTCTGCGCGGGCGTGCCGGCAAGCTGGCGGTCGCGCGACAGCGCCTGGGCGGCCATGGTGGCAAGCACCAGCGCGTAGATCGCAACCGGAATGCGCATGGGCGAGGGCAAATACGACCACAGCCCGGCGAAGACGGCGGCGGCCAAGACGGCGAACAGCGCGAAGATGCCGATATTGCCTGCAAATTTCGAATCGCGGGTCAGCGCCCAGATATAGGCGCAGTGGGTGAGCAGGAAGCAGACGAGGCCGGCAAGGAAATAGTCTCCCGGCAGCATCAGGAAAAAGTCACCCACCGCGGCAAAGCCGAGGCCAATGGCGATCGGCAGGCCATAGGTTCGCGAATCCATGCCGCGCAGCACGGCGATCAGCAAAAGCAGCGTCGCCGTCGGCTTGGTGAGGTAATGCAGCCAGCGCCAGGGCGAGCTGGCATCGGGCGCGATCAGGCTGCCCAGAATGGCCAGCACCGCGCAGATGGCGAAGAGCCCGTAGATCGTTGCGTTGCTGCGTGTCGCCGTGCCCATGCCGCGCGCCCCCTCGTGCTGCCGATGTCAGGATAAGCCAATGTTTTCGGCGGTTTGTCCAGTTACCCTTACGTAAAGTGCGGGAACGACAGGTGCCAATGTTTGGGGGCGGGTCACGGGGCCGTTGCGCAAATGCGATACGCGCGGAGCATAACGCGCTGTAAGGCGAATTGCAGTTTACGTTTCGTTCACCATCGCCTACACCCCGACCTCCCAGAAGCCCGCCAGTGATTTGCGCCCCCGATGCAGAACAAATCCATCCGCTTTCGCGCCCGTTCGTTTGTTGCCTTCGCGCTTGTGCCCGAGGCGCCGCTGGACCAGTGGCTGCAGGATCTCGACCGCTGGATCGAGAATTCTCCCGGCTTTTTCAAGGGTCGGCCGGTGGTGCTGGACCTCAATGCGCTGAAGCCGCTGGCCGACGAAATCGGCGCCCTGGTGGCCCTGATCGCCGAGCGCGGAATCAGGACCTATGCGATCGAGGCCGATTATATCGATTCGCTTGGCGACGAGCTGCCACCGAAACTGGCCGGCGCCAGGAAGACGATGGTCGAGGAAGAACAGGTCGACGCCGAAGCGCTGGCGAAGGCCGAGGAGGCCGCCAAGGCGCCGCTGTCACCGTCCAACACGCTGATCGTCGAGCAGCCGGTGCGTTCCGGCCAGTCGATCGTCCATCCGCATGGCGACGTGATCGTGATGGGCTCGGCAAGCTTCGGTTCCGAGATCCTCGCCGGCGGCTCGATCCACGTTTATGGCACGCTGCGCGGCCGCGCCTTTGCCGGCGCCTGGGGCGACCGCAGCGCCCGCATCTTCTGCCGCCGCAACGAGGCCGAGCTTTTGGCCGTCGACGGCTGGTACCGCACCGCCGAGGACATGGAGCCGTCGATGCATGGCAAGGCGATCCAGGTCCATCTGGAAGACAACGCCATCCAGGTCGCGCCCCTCAATTGACAAACGGAGACAACAAAATGGGCAAGGTAGTGGTCGTCACATCTGGCAAGGGCGGGGTCGGCAAGACGACCTCGACGGCTGCCCTCGGTGCCGTGCTCGCCCAGTCCGGCAAGAAGGTGGTGCTGATCGACTTCGACGTCGGCCTGCGCAATCTCGACCTGGTGATGGGCGCCGAGCGCCGCGTCGTCTTCGACCTGGTCAATGTCACGCAGGGCCAGGCCAAGCTGGCGCAGGCGCTGATCCGCGACAAGCGCGTCGAATCGCTGTTCCTGCTGCCGGCTTCGCAGACGCGCGACAAGGACGCGCTGACCGAGGAGGGTGTCGCCGGTGTCATCAACGCGCTCCGGGACAAGTTCGACTACGTGCTGTGCGACAGCCCGGCCGGCATCGAGCGCGGCGCCCAGCTTGCCATGCGCTTCGCCGACGAGGCCGTCATCGTCACCAACCCGGAAGTCAGCTCCGTCCGCGATTCCGACCGCATCATCGGACTGCTCGATTCCAAGACGCTGAAGGCCGAGAAGGGTGAGCGCGTCACCAAGCACGTGCTGGTAACCCGCTACGACGCCGGCCGCGCGGCCCGCGGTGAGATGCTGTCGATCGACGACGTGCTGGAAATCCTGTCGGTGCCGCTGCTCGGCATCATTCCGGAAAGCCAGGGCGTGTTGCGCGCCTCCAATGTCGGCTCGCCGGTGACGCTGAACGAGCCGACCAATGCCGCTGCGCGCGCCTATGCCGACGCTGCCAAGCGCCTTGAGGGCGAGGACGTACCGATGGTCACGCCGGTCGAGAAGAAAGGTCTCCTTAACCGTCTTCTGGGAAGGAGAGTGGCATGAAACTGCTCGACTTCTTCAAGCGTGGCGGCAGTGCACCGGTGGCGCGCGAGCGTCTGCAGGTGCTGCTCGCCTATGAACGCAACAACCGCAACCAGCCCGATCTCGTCGCAGTGCTGCGCGAGGAGATCATCGCGGTCATCGCCAAGCACGTCCAGGTCAACCAGGACGACGTCAAGATCACCATGGATCGCGGCGCCACCACCTCGACACTGGAAATCGACATCCATATCCCCAACGCCGGCATCAAGGCCGCGGCGGCGATCTGAGCGTAGACCCAGGCTGGCTGGGCGATCCGTTGAGAGGCCGCCGGTGTGCAGGATGTCGTGCCTGCCACGCCGGCGATGGCCTGAGAGGTCGTGGCGGCAGCACCCGCATCGACGATCCCGATGGTGCGGGCAGCTTCAGGCTGCGGCTTCGTGAACTCGCAACCCCGTATCTCGTGGTTGTCATGCGGCGGTCGCTGAGGGGCGTTAGGGCAGGCGGACCTCGAACGATGGACCGCAACGATGCCCGCAGATGCTCTCTCTCCCGACCTGCTCGCTTATTCCAGTGGACACAACACGACCCAGCCGCCGCATCTCGGCACGCGCTATCTACGCGCTGGTGGCTTCCTGCCTGAGCCCGGCAACACCATCGTCTGCCATGTCTCGAAGGGCTCGCCGACGCTGGAAGGTCTGGTCGAGGCTCGCGAGAAATTCCTCGCCATGCCCGAGGCGAGGCACTTCGTCTTCACTCCCATCACCAGCCTGCACATGACGCTGTTCCAGGGCGTCATCGAGTACCGTCGCAAGCCGGGATTCTGGCCGGATGGCGTGGCGCTCGACGCGTCGATCGAGGAGTTGACCGAGATTATGGCCGGGCGGCTGGAGACGCTGCCGGTCTTGGAGCCGTTCCAGGTCGAGGTGACACATGCGCGGCCCTCCGGCCTTCTGGTTGACGGTGCCCGGGAACGCGACCGCAGGGCAATGCGCCAATGGCGCGACGTGCTCGCCGACCTGCTCGGCTACCGCCATCCCGATCATGACGACTACCCGTTCCACATCACCTTCGCCTACGCCATCGACTGGCTCGACGACGACGCCTTGCCGCGCTGGCAGGAGATGCTGGGCGAAGTGGCCGGCGACATCAGGCGCAAGATGCCGATCCTCGAACTCGACCCGCCGGCGTTCTGCTCGTTCGAGGACATGAACCACTTCTGCGAGTTGCTGGTGCTTGGCGGCCTTGGGCGGAAATTGCGGAGGTGGGAGGCACTCGGCAGCTGAATGAATGGATCGCGGCGAGCGTCGCGATCCCGGTGACGACCTGTCCGCCGCCCAGCGCTGGGGCGCCTAAAGGCGCGTGTCGATCCAACTGGTTATGTCGGCAATGGTGTCTTCCTTGCCGATGTCGTTGAGCAGATCGTGATAATGGCCCTCATAGAGCTTCAGCGTCTTGTCCCGGGAGCCGGCGGTTTCGAAGAAGTATTCGCTGCCATGGCAGACGGTGGCCTTGTCGGAGGTGCCGTGCATGATCAGCACCGGCAGGGTGATCATGGGGAACTCCTCACGCAGCCTTTCGTCGGCGCGGACGAGCGCTGCGACGGTCAGCGCCGGCTGAACCTCATGGGCGATCAGCGGGTCGCTGTTGAGAGCTGCCACCGCATCCGGATCGCGGGAAAAATCCTCGTTCTTGAGCTTAAGCACCGGCAGGCGCGGGGCGACGTGGCTGAGCCCCTTGATCGCAGCGAGCGCGAATCCGGGCGCCGGCACCTGGAAGGCAAAACTCTCGCAGATGAAGCCGGCAAGCTCCGACTGGTTTTCGAGCGTGTAAGTGGCCGAGACCACGCCGCCGGCGCTGTGGCCGAGCAGGAACAGCGGTAGGCCGGGATATCGCGACTTGGCAATCCGGATCGCGCCGGCGACATCGCTGACATAGTCGTCGACCGTTTCGACGAAGAAGCGTTCGCCGTCCGATTTGCCGCGTCCGCGCAGGTCGAGCGCGAAGACGGCAAAGCCGTGCTTCACGAGCTGCTCCGCCGCCCAGCCATACTGCCCGCCATGGGAATTGACGCCATGGCAGATGACGACGACGGCGCGCGCCTTGCCTTCCGGTCGCCGCGACCTGAGGAAGATGTTCAGCCCGCCGGCGCTCTGGAATGTCTCTTCGGTCGTATCAGCTCCCCAAGCCTGCATCATGACTACCCCCGCAGTTGATGAAAAGAACCTCCCATCGAGGCCAAGGGACTGTGAGCGCTTTTGCTCAAGCGCGCAAGCATGGGTTGTGCAGGCGCCTGTCGGGAGAAGCCGCGACCTCGTGCGCCTAGCGCCCGGCCGGTTGGAACAGCTCGACGAGATTGCCCGAGGGGTCGACGAGCAGGATCTGCGCGCCGCCGGGGCCCTTGATCATGTCGTTGCGGAACTGCGCGCCCTCGGCCTGCAGTCGCGCCACCTCCGCCGCAAGATCGTCGACGATCAGGTGGATGCGGTTCCAGCCGCCGGCGCGCGGCTGGGCACCATCGGACATCGGCCGTGCCGCCGAGCTGGTCGGGCCGCTGAGCAACAGGCGCAGCGACCCGCGCGAGACGTCGGCAAAGGCCGGCGCATAGTTGGTAAGCACCTCGAAGCCGAGATGGCGCGTGTACCACTCGATCGAGACCTCGACGTCGTCGACGAGGTAGCGGACATTGACCATTTCAGAGGGGACCATGTCAGATGGCATCGGTTGCTCCCGGGATTGGGGGCGCAGTCGCCGCAGCAGTCTGCTACGACGACGCGTCCTTGCCAAGGCGGTGGTCTAGGCGGGCGGGAGTTCGAACAGCAGGGCGCCGTGCTGTCGGCCGCGTTCGACATAGCCGATGATGCGGAACCAGCGCGCGACCTCGGGGCGATCGAGCCAGCCGCGCGAGTGGATCGGCACGTTGCCGGCAAGTTGCTGGATACGGCGGATGTGACGCTTGCAGAACCGGACCGTGGGAGCGGCGAAGAATTCGTCCTGGGCGGCGAAGAGTGTTTCGGCCGCGTCCGAATGCTCGTGCCAGGCGATGATCGCCACCGGGCGGTCACCTTCGACAAGCGCGTGGGCGCGTCCTTCCTTGAGGTTCATCATCAGGTTGTCGTAGGCGCTCTTGGCGTCCTTGCCGGCGGCGGCATACTCGTCGGACATCCGTTTGGACAGGTCGTGGAAGACCACCTCGAGGTCGCCGACGGTCGCTGTTCTTGCGCGCATATCTCCTCCTTCGCACCCCTGGAGGCAGTTTGCCCTAGGGAAGAACGATGTCCAGTGAAGAATTTTTGGCTGTTCCGGTCGCGAGGAAAAGATATTCCAGCAACACTGCGCGTAATTTCGTGCAGCAGATTTGGTGCAGACAGCGAGTTGTTTTGCCGAGTAACAGCTGAAAGCGATGGCTTGTTCCGTCTGGGCATGGTCTGTTCATTCCAGTCCAAGACGTGGCCTTTCCTCGGGCGTAGATGCAAGAGGCTGGCGGCAGGGGCCGCCGCTGCGCCGGCCGTTGCCGGTCGAGGGGCGGGGCATGGGCAGAATCGCATTGTCAGGTCATCGGGCATGGATCGGCAGTGGCGCGCTGGCGCTCTGCTTCGCGATCTCGGCCTGCTCGACGACCACTGAATCGAACTTCGAAGGCCCTGACTATTCCGACGACACGCGCAAGCTGGAAAAGCAGATGATGGCGGACGCGTCTGCGCTGGGAACGGCGCAAGGCGTCGCGGGGGTAGCCGCCTCGATGCTGCCAATGGGTGCCGGCAGCCTTGTCACCACGACGGCGGGCAGGGCTGCCCGCGACGCGATGATCATCCGCCACGACAAGCTGATGCGCGAGCAGATCGAGCGCGACAACGCCGAATTCTACAAGCGCTACGGCATTACGGAGGCGGATGCCGGCCCTGTCGTCGCAAACCGGAGCCCGGGCGAGCGCAAGCGTTGCGTCAGGAGAGGCGGGGTGCGGCGGTGCTGAGATTGCGGTCTTTTCGCAGCCTCCCTCAAACCCTGCATCGGCAATTCTGAAAAGCCATCCCCGACCGGCCGTGTTCCGAAACCAGGGATGGTTCTACGATACGGCCTTCAACCAGGCGGCCAAGCAATTGAGCCACGCCCGTTGCCAAGCCCACAAGCAGCAGGACCAGCAGGACATTCACCGACCGCTTGATGGTGTAATACATCGGGCGATTGGTCGCCTTCAGTGCCTTGATGCGCGCCAGCAGGGGAGAGAGCCGGGCAAAGGCCCTGTTGGCCAGGCCACGATGATCCTCCGGCGTGTTGGGCACGACCGAGGCGCGGGTTATGCCCTGGTAGAAGAAGTTAAACAGCGCCCCGATCGGGTTCAACGGGCGCCTGACGTCGCACATCAGGATGAGGCGGTCGGAGTCGGTGTCGTTGCGGACATAATGCAGGTAGGTCTCGTCGAACATCAGCACCTCGCCGTCGCGCCAGCTCTGATCGCGGCCATCGACATTGATGAAGCAGTCGTCCGAATTGGGTGTCGCCAGGCCAAGATGATAGCGCAGGGAGACCGCGAGGGGATCGGCATGCCGGGAGAGTATTGAGCGCGCCGGCAGGAGGGCGAACATGGCGCCATGCACCGCCGGCACCTGCTGCAATATCTCCGTCGTCCGGGGACAGAGCCGTCGCGCGGAATGGTGGGTGTAACCGTACCAGTTGAGGTAGAAGCGGCTCCAGCCATATTTGAAGAAGGTCCGAAAGCCGACATCGTAGGAGCCAGCGGTGCCCGGACGCTTGGTCGCGTCAAAATAGCCCTGGCGCACCAGCTCCAGCCCTTCGTCGCGGATCGTCTGCCAGTTCTGGCGCAGCAGGCCGACTTCAGGGAATTCGGCCGGGTCGAGGATGGCCTTCGATCCACGCCGCAACGTGGTCATGTAGAGCACGCAATTGAGGGGCGTGAAGATCGGCCAACCCTTGCGGATGTACTCGGTCAGGCTGTTGTAGCGAGCCTCACCCCTGAAACGGTAGACATAGACGATGCTTATGGCGGCGAGCGCCAGAATGAACGCGGAAACCAGCATGAGTTCTCCTTGGAAAACCTTCCGCGCGACTGATTACGGATGACGCATTGCAGCAGCATTACGTGACGGTGCCAGGCTACAGCTCGCCACCGATCGGCATTGCTGCCGGCAGATCGGATCGTTGGGTCGGGCAAATTGGCTGGCATTCCTTGGCTGGCCGAAATCCGGTCGAGCGGGAAGATCACCAAGGCCGCAGATCTCGCCGGAGTGTCATACCGCCATGCCTGGAACCTGATCGAGAAATGGTCGGCCTTTTCGACACCCCAGACCTCGCTTGCCTCGCTCGCCCATGACGGCTGCGACCTCGCCGGTATGCACCTGCCGCAAGGCGAATTGCGCAAGCGGACGATCGCTGCCAGCAAGGGCTGGCTGAATGCCGGCACGCACAGGGTCATCGGTTTCGTCACCCGCGAGATGGGGCTGATGGTGGCACCGGGCAATCCGCTCGGCATCACCACGCTCGAGCGGCTGCTCGACCCACAGATCCGCTTCGTAAACCGCGATCCCGATTCGGGCACACGCATGCTGTTGACTCAATTGCTCGCCCAGCATCGCATCGACCCGCAGCACATCAACGGTTTCGAGCATGCCGAATTCACCCATGCGGCGGTTGCCGCCTATGTTGCCTCCGGCATGGCCGACGTCGCTTTCGGCGTCGAGGCCGCGGCGCGCCAGTTCGGCCTCGATTTCGTGCGCCTTGTGACCGAGGACTATTTCTTCGTCAGCCGCAAGGAGATCCTTGAGCTCGAAGCGGTCAGGCGTGTGCTGTCGGTGATGCGCAGCCAGGAGTTCCATGCCGCAATCGCCCAGCTTCCCGGCTACCAGGTCAATGACGCCGGCTCGATCAGGACGGTACGCGAGGTGTTCAGGACGATGGAGTAAGCTGCGCCAGCAGTGCGGATCTGTGCTTCCCGCAATGTCACTGCAGGAATCCTATAGTCTCCGAGGCTCTTCGCTGTCGCTTCGGGCGTTCGTCGCTCGAAAGGCCAAGCAATTGGCTTTTGGTCCACTTCCCGGACCGCTCCTCGCCGCTGCGCTCCTGCGTCGCGTTGGCATGACGACGAGATAGGTGCGCCCAACCTTCAAAGCAGAACGTGGCGGTGGCGGCCAGCAATAGCAAGAGCGGCCCGCTTGGAGTTACCAAGTCGGGCCGTCTGCATTGCGCGGTGGGCGTTGGGGTGGGGCAGCCGACGCAATACTCACACCTAGGATTTACGGCACCGCGTCGGCGCACTACCCCACCTTCCCACGCTCGAATCTACGCCCGTCGGAGGTGCGCCGACAATTAGCTCATTGGATGGGTTGATGTAGCTTGTTCGTCTTATGGAGCCGCTGACGTCGAGGCTCGATCTTGAACGTATGCGCATCCGGTCGGCCTGGGCGCTGCCTGCCCTGATGACCGTTCCAGCCCGTCCTGCGAGACGATCCGTGCCGCAGCCGGTGTTCGATCCGTCTCAAATATGGTCGAATGCGGCTGCAATCACCGGGGAGATCAGAGGTGGAAGACAGGGACACGCGCCGGCTCGAGATGGTCGTGCTGATGACGCCCGAAATGGCGAATTTCAGCGGTAAGGTGCATGGCGGGGCCTTGCTCAATCTGCTCGACCGCGTCGCCTTCTCATGCGCCTCGCGCTATTCCAACAAATATGCCGTCACGCTCTCGGTCGACCAGGTGGTGTTCCGGGAGCCGATCAATGTCGGCGAGCTTGTCACGTTCCGGGCATCGGTCAATTTTGCCGGCCGCACCTCGATGGAAATCGGCATCCACGTCGAAGCCGAAAACATCCGTTCCGGCACCCGCCGTCACACCAATTCCTGCTACTTCACCATGGTGGCAGTGGACGAAGACGGCCGCCCGACCGGGATCCCGCCTTTTGTGCCGTCGACCGACATCGACCGCAGACGCCACCGCGCCGCTGAACTGCGCCGCGAACTGAGGCGGGAGTTCGAGGGGCGCTTTCGGGCCGCAGCGAATGCGGGCGAAGAGTAGCGGCCTGTATGTTGGATGGTGCAGCCACTCGCCACCCGCCGAATACTCTCGGCTGTGACGAATGGCGTCTCAGCTGCCGGCAGATCGCTGCCGATGAACGTCCCTTGCTCTCTGGTGGCCTATCAAACATAGGCTGTCGTCAGTTGGATTCCCACGTGCCGTGGATCCCGCGAAAAAGGATGATCCGATGCTTGAAAGAATAAACCCCGATATCAGGTGGAGTGACGCTGTCGTCGTCGGCAACCTGATTTTCGTCGCCGGTCACACCGCCGAGAAGACGCGAGGCCAATCGGTGCGCCTACAGACGGAAGAGGTCCTTCAGTTGCTCGACGAGACGCTGGCGCAGGCCGGGGTGACGAAAAAGAACCTCGCCATGGTGCAGATCTATCTGGCCGACATGTCGAACTTCGACCAGATGAACGAGGCCTGGGACCAATGGGTCATTCCCGGCGAGGCGCCGGCGCGAGCTACGGTCGAATCCAGGCTCGCATATCCCGATCTCGGCGTTGAGATCACGGCGGTAGCTGCGCGGTAGGGCAGGTGGGGAATGCTGCCGGGCGCCGCCTCTCGTCAAGATACCAGCGGTCCGTCGCGTCGCGATGGATTTCAACGAAGACTCCGAAATCTTCCAGGTTCGACGCGGCCGCCATCGCTCCTAAATGTTGGAAGCTTCACGGAGAAACCTGACGCACCATTCCTTTATCCAGGCGACGGTGCGCAGTTCTTCCTCGGAGAGATCACTCAGATCTGAACTGTCATGTCGAACCCGTAGGATCGACAGCGTTTTCGAGTAATGTCCTTCATCAAAGCGCAGGCGCTTTGACCGCAAGAGCGCGTTGATGTCCTTATCGGTCTTGGAAATGTTGTAGTTTTCCGGGACCAGATCGCCTGAGATGGGCTGCCCCGGGAGCAGCCTGACGCACAATGCCAAACCCGAAGCTCCCTATGAGGTCCCAGACTTGAAAGAGACCATCGACCGACGGTAGCCGGGCGGGATAACCCAGATTTTGCAGATGGCGCGGCTGGCGAAGGATCAAATGCCCAATCATTTGGGATTTGGCAATCGGCCGACCGCAACATCCGCCTGTCAGTGATATGGGCGGGTGCAACTGATGAGCGAAGGAAATCTATCGAAGGCGGATTTGGTTGTCGGGTAAGGCTCCGCCTTGACGCACGTCAAAGCGGACCAACGCCAACATGTCATGGTTTGCTCGGAGTGGAGCAACTCAATGAGCTACAACACGATCCTCCTGCAACTCGATATCGACCGTCCTGTCCGGTCTAGGGTAGCCTATGCAAAAGCCGCGGCTCTGATGTTTGACGCAGATTTGATAGGCTTCTGCGCGGCCGAGCCGAGATATGTCATGCCGACAGGTGACAGCGACCTCGCAATTGCAGAAGCGATGCAGCGCCAAGTCGACGAAATTGAGGACCGCCTCGCAAAGGTAAGGCAGGAATTTTTCCAACTGGCAGGTGACGACAAACGTGTCTCCTGGCGTGGTGAAATCGGCAATCCCAACCAACTGCTAGCACTGCACTCGCGCGCGGCAGACTTGATCGTCGCAGGATCTGGGCCTCTATCGGCGGTCGACTCCAACCGAACTGTGGACCATGGAACTCTGCTGCTTTCCGCAGGGCGCCCAGTGCTGCTGGCGCCTGCCGATTTCAAGCCCGTCATCGCTGAGGCTGTCTTGATCGCGTGGAAGGATACGCGCGAGGCCCGGCGTGCAGTCGCAGATGCGATGCCTTTCCTTACAGCTGCGTCGCGGGTGCGCGTCGTGGCTCTCGGAGGCGCCGACGGCACAGCGAGACAAGGCATCGATGATGTCGTCAGCTTTCTCGCTCGACATGGTGTTAGGGCAACCGCAGAGTCCATTGATGTCGGCGGAGCAGATGAGGCCGAAGCCTTAATCCAGATTGCCGATGAATATGGCGCTGATCTGCTTGTCTCCGGTGCCTACGGTCATAGCCGGATCCGAGAATGGGCGTTTGGCGGTGTCACTCGTGCCCTGCTTAGAAGTCCAGCGATAAATCGGCTGATGTCAAACTGACGGTGATCCAGGGTGCAGCAATGCCCAACCTTGAACTGGTTTCCATGTTGCCGAGCCCATATGCGTATGTCTCGCGAAGTGGCACCCTCGAACAACTCGGCGACCTGCTGGCTGTAAGCTTTGAGAAGCTCTACGGGGCGCTATCGTCGACCATGGTCGTTCCGGCAGGCCCACGTCTGGTTCGCTATCGCAAGATCGACGAGAATGAGGTTCTTTTCGACGCAGGCTTCCCGATACGCGAGGATCAATTCAGAATCTTGCGTGGGTCCGGCTTAGGGCTTGGCGCAACGGCGGCCGGAGAAGCAGTCAGGGCTCAACAAGTTGGTTCCAGAGAGCCATTGACCGACACCTACAGGGCTGTGCTTGCGGAAATTCACGCGCGCGGGCTCACCGCGACTGGCGACATGTGGGAATCCTATCCAGGCAGGTCGACAAGCGAGACTGTGACCGAACTGCTCTGGCCCCTTCGCGATGTGCCTGACTTCGTCTTCACGCCCAATGTGCCGTCATGGTCACCGCCAGTTTGACATACGTCAATGTGGTCGAGGGTGCTCGGCGTAACATTCAGGAACATCGTCTCAAGGAAGAGCTGGGAGAGCGCCTCTCCAACCTGCGTGGCCATCTGTGCACGCGGCGGCACAGCTGCCCAAACGAGGCGATAGGTCAACGTTCAAGAAGGATCAATTCCATGGCTGATACATCGACCAAACTTCCCGCAACGGCCGAGAAGGAAAATGTACCGCAGGCTCGCGGCGGAGGATGGACTTCGTTTGAGTCCTTGCGCCGAGAGGTCGATCGTCTCTTCGATGATTTCCATCCATTTGGTTGGCGCGGCGCTATTCCAAGGTTGCCGGAGCTACGCACTCCCTTTGCAGGCAATTGGCCATTGGCTCCTGCGATGGATCTGGTCGAAAAGGACGGGGAGTACGAAATCACGGCCGAACTCCCTGGGACCGACGAGAAGGACATCGATATCAAGGTCACCAACCACGTGCTGACGATCAAGGGTGAAAAATCCGAGGAAAAGGAAGAGAAGAAGAAAGACTATTTCCTGTCAGAGCGCCGTTACGGTTCATTCCAGCGGTCCGTTCAGATTCCCGAGGGGGTCGATGCCGACAAGATCGAAGCCACCTTCTCGAAGGGCATCTTGACTGTCAGGCTGCCGAAGACTGCGGAAGCCCAGAAGCCTGAAAAGACGATCACGGTGAAGGCCGCATAGGGCCAACCATAATGCTGAGTGTTGGCGCGTTCATGGCGCCGACACTCATGCCAGGAGGTCTCCGATGAGCCGGCGACGTGAAACTTCGCATGGGACTGAACCCTGAAGCTGGCGTCGGCGCCCTGAGGCACCTGGGGCTTTCTGACAACGAGATCGCCAGATACTTCGCAACGATGTGAGGGGAGTTGGCCGAGGCTGATCTCCCAAATCAACAAAAGTCGAGACACTCCGGAAAAGGACATGGGGTCGACCTCATGGGACACGCATCAAAGCCCAACTTCTCGCACTCCGCCCAGCAAGCTCAGCAATGGGTGAATGAACTGGCTGCCGATCTCGGCTGGCCGGAAAACCTCTCTCATCGTTTGATGAGGGCAGTGCTTCAGGCGTTGCGCGACTGGCTGTCGCCAGAGGAGGCCGCGGATTTTTCTTCGCAGCTACCTGAGATGATCCGAGGAATCTATTTCGAAGGCTGGGATCCAGCGAAGTCGCCCGCCGTGGAGCGTGACAAACGTGACTTTGTGCTCCGAATCTCGAAGGCCTTGAACGAACAGCCCGAGGTCGACATCGAGGAAGGTATTGCAGCCGTATTCAGGCTCCTCGATCGGCATCTTTCCCATGGTGAAATCGTCCAGGTGAAGAATTCGATGCGCAAGTCGCTTCGACACCTTTGGCCGGAATGACGGCAATGTTCCGAGATAGGCAAGAGGCGGGCGAAAGGCTGGGGCTTGAATTGCTTGGCGCCAAGCTGGCCAATCCCGTTGTTCTGGCGCTTCCCCGTGGTGGCATCCCAGTGGCCGCAGCCGTCGCTAATGCGCTCGATGCTCCTCTCGACGTGCTCATTGTCCGCAAAGTCGGCGCGCCGGGGAACGCGGAATTGGCTGTCGCTGCTATCGTCGATGGCACGCCTCCGGATGTGGTCGTGAACCGCGAAATCGTCGAAGCGTATTCCCTGGGAGACGAGGAACTTGCTGCGCTGGTGAACGCAGAGCGCCCGGAACTGGAGCGGCGCAGCAGGCTCTTTGGAGGGGTCACCCGCTCCCATTCACTGGCTGGCAGAACTGCGGTCCTGGTCGACGACGGTGCCGCCACAGGGGCGACCCTGAAAGTCGCCTTGCGAGCGGTCAAACGGCGGGGGCCGACACGTACCGTCGTGGCACTCCCTGTCGCACCGTCCGACGCGCTTGACGTTCTCCGACAGGAGGCCGACCAAGTCTTCTGCTTGAGTGCGCCAGGCCGCTTTCGCGCCCTGAGCTACCACTATCGCAGTTTCCCTCAGCTGACGGACGAGGACGCGATCAATGCGCTTCGGGCAGCCAACGAAGAGCGAAAGCTTCGTCATCCTCGATAAGTCAATTCCCGTGTCTTCTCTCGGGCAGTGGCAGCGCGATCCGCAAATGTTTGCTCTACGTCAAGGCGAAGATCTCCCGGAACGGTCATTCTGACCATGTTCAGGTCGATGTGGCGTCCTGAAACGTTGCTCAAGGAGACGCAGGATGAAAACCCAGATTTTTCTGCCACTCGCGACATATCCTGATCCAAACTCGGATGCCGTCGCCGTCAATGCCGTCGCTGTCGCGCAACAGCTGCATGCCGACCTGCACGCTCTCGCGATTGATGCCGACATCCCTCACGTTTCGAGCCCATTGTCACGCATTCTGATCGATGTCCCGGCCCGTATCCGCGAGGCCGAGGCAGTCAGCCGCAAAGCCGGCGATCACCTTCTCGCGAAAGTGGTCGAAGAAGGATCGCGACAGGGCGTTGCCGTCACCACTGCTTCCGAGGCTGTCCTTCTCGCGCTTCAGGGTGAAAGTGCGGCAACCCACGCTAGGTACTATGACCTTGCCGTTGTCGGATGGGAGCCGAACAACCAGGCCTCCAGAATGATTGCGGAAGGGGTCATTTTCGACTCCGGCCGGCCAACCATCCTGCTGCCCGACTCGGCCAGCGCAGCCAAGATCGAGCACATTGCGATCGCATGGGACGGCAGCCGCGTGGCAGCTCGCGCCGTGGCCGATGCATTACCACTCCTGACGCAAGCCTCCAGAATCCATGTTCTCACGATAGTCGACGAAAAGCCGCTGAAGGCAGCCGACATCGGCGAAAAGCTGGTCGCTTCATTGAGAAAGCGTGGGCTCAACGCGGATGCCGCAGACATCAAATCCGAAGACTGCCCGATCGCAATCACCTTGCAGGAACGGGCAATCGAGCTGGGTACGGATCTCCTGGTGATGGGGGGATACGGCCATTCCAGGGTTCGTGACTTCGTGCTTGGAGGTGCGACGGAAGGCGTGCTGACAGACCTGCGTCTGCCGATACTGATGTCGCATTGAGGAACGCGACCATGGAGTTCTCGAGTAAAGTCGCGCTTGTCACCGGAGCTGGATCGGGCATAGGCGAGGCTGTGGCTCGCGAGCTTGCCGCGGGCGGTGCCAAGGTTGTTGTGGCAGACATCGACATCCACTCAGCTGCACGCGTGGCAGAAGCCATCGTGGCCGAAAATGGCGAAGCCCACGCCTGTCAGGTCGACGTTGCCGATCCACGATCAGTTGAACAGATGGTCCGGTTCGCCGTGGAGACGTTCGGAGGCCTTCACCTTGCGGTCAACAATGCGGGCATAGGCGGCGTGGAAACCGAAACCGCCGACTATCCGATCGACAATTGGCTAAGCGTGATGGAAGTGAATCTCGATGGTGTTTTCTACTGCATCAAGTTCCAGCTTCCGGCCATGCTGAAGTCCGGCGGAGGAGCGATCGTAAATATGTCTTCCATCCTGGGGTCGGTGGGTTGGAGCAAGGCTTGCGCATATGTTGCTGCAAAGCACGCTCTGGTTGGATTGACGAAAGCGGTAGCCATTGAATATGCAGCGAAGAATGTTCGTGTAAACGCCGTCGGCCCAGCGTTTGTCGACACCCCACTCCTCAAGAAGAACCTGGACGATGAGACGATCGGACAGCTGGCGGCCCTTCACCCGTTGAACCGCCTCGGATCTGCGTGTGAGGTCGCGGCGCTGACCTGCTTCCTCTTGTCCGAAAGAGCAAGCTTCATAACGGGCAGCTATCATCTGATCGACGGAGGTTACACGTCGCGCTAGTCGCCCTCACGGCATCGCGAACATCCCCGATTGCCAGCGGCGAACACCAAACTGCGGAGGCACGGCATGAGACTGGTAATTTCCCTTGGCGGGAATGCCCTCTTGCGCAAAGGGCAGGCGATCACGGCCGAGAACCAGCGCGAAAACGCAGCGTTGGCAGCTATGTGGCTTGCGCCTGTGCTGCGGGAGCATGAGGTCGTGATCGCTCACGGCAGCGGCCCACAGTTGGCGATGCTCGCATTGCAGTCGTTTTCCTACAGGGTCGCCGAACCTACACGTCTTGATCTGCTTTGTGCTCAAGCTGGGGGCGAGACAGGTTATCTTCTCGCTCGAGAGTTGCGGAACGTACTGGGGGCCGGCCGACACGTGGTCGCTCAAGTGGCGCAGGTGCTGGTCAATCCCGATGATGAGGCCTTTGGGAAGCCAACCAAGCCCATCGGACCTTTCTACGAACGGACCTATGCCCACCAATTGCGGCAGCTGCGCAGTTGGCAATTTGCCGATTTCGACGGCGAGTATCGGCGCATTGTCCCAGTTCCCCGCCTGCTGGAAACTATCGACATTGGTGCAGCCGAATTGATGCTCGGATCTGGCAGGGCAGTCGTCATGTGCGGCCCCGTACCCGTCGCTGCGGGCTCTGGTGGTGAGTTGCTCGGGACGGAGGCCCTGCCGGACAAAGACGAATTCGCTTCGCTCCTGGCACAAGAATTGGATGCCGACGGATTGCTGTTTCTGACGGACGTGCTGTCGGTTGCCACGGACTTCGGCAAACCGGAACAGCGGCAAATCAGGCAAGCCACTCCCGCGTCGTTGAGAACGCTGGCCTTCGATCCGTCTTCGATGGGGCCTAAAGTGAAGGCCGCATGCGACTTCGTCGAGGCATCGCACAAATGGGCTGCCATCGGATCGATTTCGAATGTGGAACATGTCCTGTCAGGAGAGACCGGGACACGTGTTGTGACAACCATGGCTGGCGGCGCAGTCGACTTCTGGCCGCGCTGATTCAACCTTACGGAGGTGAGGTTATGTGGGTTCGTTCTTTGTCTACGCTCGATTGCAGCAAGATTCTGGCTCGCAGCCATTTCGGCCACCTGGGTTGTTCCAAGGACGGACGGCCATATGTTGTGCCGTTCTACTTCTGTTATTCCGACAACAGGCTCTATGCCTTCTCGATGCCTGGGAAGAAGATCGACTTCATGCGAGCCAATCCCTGCGTTTGCGTGCTGGTCGACGAAAGGGGAAGTGGCCGAGAGTGGCGCAGCGTGCTGGTCGATGGCCGTTTCGAGGAGCTGAAAGGCGACACGCCGCAGAACAAGATCGATCAGGAGCATGCCTGGAACCTGCTCAGCAAACATGTGAACTGGTGGGAGCCAGGCGGTCTGAAACCCGATCAGCGTCCCATTGCCGAGCATTCATCCCACCTTTTCTTCCGGATTTACGTCGAACAAGTATCGGGCCGGGAGGCTGTCGAGGGGGAGCAATCTTGAAGGGCAGTGGAATCTGATGCGCGAGGTCGGTTCGATCTCTCACCGACCTCGCAGCTTAAGTTCAGCGTGCCATCAATACCGGGATTGAAACGTCTTCCAGGATCGATTTGGTAACGCCGCCGAAGATCTTCTCACGCAGGCGGGAGTGGCCGTATGCGCCCATCACGATCAGTTCAGCGGACATGTCCGAGGCATGCCGCTTCAGCACATCGGCGACTTTTTGCCCTGAACTCGGCAACCTGTCGACAGTAACCTTTGCGCCGTGGCGGGCCAGATAGGTCGCAACATCCGCCCCGGGTTCGTCGCCCTGACGGCCTTCACCCTCAAGCGGATCGACGAGGACCAGATGTACGTCGTCTGCTGCCTTCAGGATGTCGATAGCCTCCCGAACTGCCCGCGAGGCTTCAATGCGCGAATCCCATGCAACCATCACCTTTCTGGGCCGCAGCGTCGGCTTGCTGCCCTCGGACGACAACAGCATTGGCTTGCCCGACGAGAAGAGCGCACCCTCAATCGTCTTGTCCCTGAGCGTTCCTCCTGACAGCAGATCCGGACCGACGAAGGTCAGATCAGCATATCGCGCGCGCCGTCCGATGATCTCGTCGGCCCAGGCCATTTCAGGATAGGCGTTGGTAACATCCGCGGAAATCGCAGCGCCGGCAAGTACTCGCGTGACCTCGGCTGTCCTCGTATCAAGCCGCTCGAGATCGGCGCGCCGCTCTTCCATCCAGGCATCGGACATCGGCGCCGCGTAGTCGCCGATGGGCGGGGGTGCCGCGAGCGTCACGGCAAGCACGGAAAGATGAGCGTCCACCTCCGCGCACAAGGAGGCGGCCAACTTGATGTCGTTGTCGCCGCGGTGGGTGCCCGTAACCGTTAGAATTGTCTTGAAGGCCATGGCTTGAATCCTCAGTCAATTGAAACCAGGTCTTCTGATACCGCCCAGGATCGGAACATTCCTTGCTCTACGTCAATTCTTGAAAGCGCATGTGATTTGATCCGTATCAAGGTTTCGCATGACCGGGACATTAGGCTCCAACCCGATGGGCTGAGGTCGCCATATGAAACGCTTGATCACAGTCGCTGTATTGATTTCAGGCAGCTCAATTTCTCTTCATGCTCAAGAGATGAGCTACGGGGAAACTGAGTTTCTAAATTCATGCGCGCCCTGCCATGGAAGTGGCGGGCGGGGCGATGGTCCTTTGGCTGCGGAATTACGAAGCGCGCCGACTGATCTGACGCGACTTGCCGAAAAGAACGGTGAAGAGTTTCCGTATCGGCGTGTGATGGCAACAATTGACGGCCGCTATGTTGTTCCAGGCCATGGCGAGCGCGACATGCCAGTCTGGGGGCAGCAATTCCTTCTAAGCGACAAACGTCTTTATGGTCCGGATGACGGACCCGTCGTGACGCAGGAGAGAATTCACGAGCTGGCAACGTTCATCGAGAGCCTGCAGAGGTGAAAACGGAAGCGTTGCTTCCTGAGGCCACAGGACGGATCGAGGGCATGGATAATGATCACCGATAATCAGGTCGCAGCAGTCGATTTCTTGATGGATGCCACCAGCCATGGTGATCCGCGGCCCGTGGAAATGATTGAGACGCACATTTCCCGCGTTTTCCTTGCAGGAGATCGCGCGTTCAAGATGAAGCGGGCGGTGCAGCTTCCGTACGTGGACTTCTCATCGGCCGATCGCAGGCTCGCTGTTTGTCAGCTGGAGGTGGAACGCAACTCAAAGACGGCACCGGAGCTTTATCTCGGGGTGAGACGGTTGACGCGAAGACCTGACGGCGGCCTGGAGTTTGATGGAACGGGAGATCTCATTGACGCTGTGGTCGAGATGCGTCGTTTCGATCAATCTGCCTTGCTCGACAAGATGGCAGTGGCAGATGAATTGACACCGCAACTGATGACCGGCGTTGCCCATACGATCATTAGATTCCATCGTGATGCGCCTGTGTCCCATGGCTGCGGAGGTACTGCCAATCTTCAGCGCGTGCTCGACATCAATCTTGCAGGGTTTGGCACGAGCCATGTGTTCTCCAGATCCGAGGTCGAGGAGTTCGATGGCCTCTTCCGGACAGCCCTACAACGGCAGGCGGGCCTGCTAGACAGTCGGGAACGACATGGAAAGGTGCGTCGATGCCATGGCGACCTTCACTTGCGCAACATCTGCCTCTTCCAGGGCAAGCCACGTCTGTTCGACTGCATCGAGTTCAACGACGACATCTCTACCGTCGATGTCCTCTACGACCTTGCGTTTTTGTTGATGGACCTTTGGCATCGGGGGCTGCCCGAGTTTTCCAACCTGGTTACGAACCGCTATCTCGATGAAGCAGACGATGAGGACGGTTTCGTGCTCCTGCCGCTGCTAATGGCAATCCGTGCCGCTGTACGCGCGCACGTCACTGCCACGCAGGCCGAAGAAGGCGGGCCCCAAAAGACGCGACTTGCAGCGGATGCACGATCGTACTTCAAGCTCGCGCGTCAGCTTCTGGCCGCTTGCCCGCCCCGTCTCGTGGCGATCGGTGGCCTTAGCGGCTCCGGCAAGACGACGGTCGCGGAAGCGCTTGCAGCGCATATTGGAGCTCCGCCAGGCGCACGCATCGTCGAAAGTGATCGCATTCGGAAAATCCTTCATGGTGTGGCACCCGAAACCCGGCTGCCTGAAAGGGCCTATGCTCCCGAAGTTTCCGAGCGCGTTTATGCGGAGATGGCCTGGCGTGCAGGACTTATCCTGTCGCAGGGGGCGTCGGTGGTGGCAGATGCCGTTTTCGAGCGTCAGAAAGACAGGAACAGAATGGAACTCTGCGCTACAGAACGGGGGGTGCCGTTTGCGGGATTTTGGTTGGAGGCCGATGCCAACCTGCTTTGGTCGCGGGTGAGCGAGCGAAGTGGGGGCGTGTCAGATGCGACGGTGGACGTGCTGTCGCGTCAGCTTCGCAGGTCGGTTGCCGATGTCGGCTGGCAAAGACTGAATGCCGCCCAGACACCTGCCGGCGTTGTCTCAGATATTCTGGTCGCCACGGATCGCGGGGTTTCCTGCTGAACTGTCAGTCGTTGGCTTCAGCATTCGCGCGAGGTTTCAGCCGCAGCGATGCCCGGCAGAGGCCGGGGTCATCGACGTCATGCTGGATCATAAATCCCAGGACGCGGCACATCGACAGCATCTTGCGGTTCTCGGCAAGCATCATGCCTTCGATCTTGGAGATTCCGTCCTCACGGGCATAGTCGATAAGTTGGTTGAGCAATCCCCAGCCGATGCCCTGGCCCTGCAGATCCGTTCGGACGAGCAGCGCATATTCTGCGACGACATGATCCGGGTCGCATGAGAGGCGACCGATGCCGGCAAGCTCGTCACCACCACGCGCAATGACTACGAAGGCTATCTCGCGGTCGTAGTCGAGCTGGGTCATCCGCTTTAGCATCTGGTCTGGAAAATGCTTGCGAGGACTGAGAAATCGTAGCCGCATGTCTTCCTGCGTGACCTTAGCCAGGAATGCCGGATAGAGAGCGACATCTGTCGGCTTGATCGGCCGGATGATGTATCGCTGCCCTTTGACCTCGATGTCTCGCTCCCACTTTGATGGATATGGACGAATGACGAGATCGGCATTGGGTGCGGGGTCCTCGATCAAGGCTGGATCGAACTGGACGCGGGCATCCAGGGCAGTCGCTCCCTCGCGGTCCGCCAGCAGCGGATTGATGTCCAGTGACTTGATGCAGCGGAAATCGACGATCAGTCGCGAGACGCTGTCCAAGGCGGCCAATATGGCGGCTCGATTGGCTGGTTCGCGATCACGATATCCGGCCAACAATCGGCCTGCCCGCGTATTGTCGATGAGATCTCCGGCCAATACGTCGTCGAGCGGAGGCAAAGACACTGCCGTGTCGTCAAGCAATTCAACGGCAACGCCGCCGCTTCCGAACATAATCACAGGCCCGAAAATCGGGTCTTGATGGATGCCTACGAGCAGTTCGTATCCGCTCCGTCTGCTAATCATGGGCTGGACAGTGAAACCGTCCACCGACGCATCAGGCGCAGAGTGCTGTATGCGAAGGCAGATGGCCTCGGCGGCATCCCGCGCAGCTTCAGCAGAACCCAGGTCGAGAGCCACCCCGCCAACGTCTGATTTGTGAGAGATGTCCCTGGACACAAGCTTGACGACGACCTTGTCGGCACTCAGGAGCATAGCTGCCGCAGCCTTCTCGACATCTGCGGGTGACTTTGCGACTACGGTCTTTGGCGTTGCAATGCCATATGCCGCGATCACCTCCTTCGCTTCGGCCTCCGTCAACATTTGCCGTCCATCAGCCGCAGCCGCCCGGAAGATTGCTGTCGCGTGGGAGCGGTCAGCCATGTGAGCGCTCCCGGACTCCGGCGGCACTCGCATCAATGCGGCCTGGGCTCGCGACCACTCGTTGAGATATGATGCTGCCTGAGCTGCCTCAGCCGGAGTCTCGAAACTCGGGACCCCGGCGTTCTGCAAAAGGTGCCGCCCCTGTCGTGCCGTGCTTTCTCCAAGCCAGCAGGTGATCAACGGCTTTCCGTCTATCTTTCCGCTTCGGGCGATTGAAGAAACGGCCAATGCCGCATCGGTCGAAGAGGCGAGGCCAGTCGGACAATTGAGAACCATCAGGGCATCGGTTCCGGGGTCGGCTGCCACGGCTTGAATGACTTCGGTATATCGATGTGGCGATGCGTCACCGATGATGTCTACCGGGTTTCCTTTCGACCAGGTCGACGGCAGGCAGGCGTTCAGGCGTTCGATCGTCGCGGGAGAGAACGCAGCGAGTTCACAACGGCGATCAAGCAACTCGTCGACCGCGAGGACTCCGGCACCGCCGCCATTGGTTACGATGCCCAGGCGGGTTTGTTGAAGCGGCCCCAGAAGAGCTAGCATCTCTGCCGCATCGAACAGCTCAATGAGGCCTCCGACGCGAAGAATTCCCGCCCGGGTGAAAGCAGCGCTGACCGCGCGGTCACCCCCGGCAAGTGCTCCAGTGTGTGTCATCGCCGCCTTCGCAGCCTGATCATGTCGGCCTGATTTTATCGCGACCACCGGTTTGAGCCGAGCTGCCGCCCGTGCAGCCGACATGAATTTCCGCGGATGGGGGATAGTTTCCAGGTACATCAGGATCGCATGCGTGGAGGGGTCACTGGCGAGCAGGTCGAGGTAGTCGCCAACATCAACATCGGCCATGTCGCCCATGGACACGATGTGGGAAAAGCCGACATTGTTGTCGAGTGACCAGTCTACCAGCGCTGTCACGATCGCCCCGGACTGGGAAAGCAGCGCGATGCCGCCCGTGGAGGCATTGCAATGCGAAAAGCTGGCGTTGAGTTTCAGCTTGGGCGTGAGCAAGCCAAGCGTATTGGGCCCCACTATTCGAAACAGATTGGGCTTTGCGGCCTCGAGCATTGCCTGCTTGAGGCCGTTTTCCATCGTCAGGCCGGCAGTGATTACGACAGCCGCCTTGCTGCCTATGTTGCCGAGATCCCGGACAATGCCTGGAACCGTTTCGGCAGGGGTAACGATCACGCTGAGATCGGGTGCCTCGGGAAGTTCTTTGGCGGTTCGATAGCAAGGTCTGCCCGCGATCTCACGATGCTTTGGATTGACTGGCCAGATCGGTCCTTCGAACCCTCCCTGGACAATGTTTTCTATGACCACCGCGCCTACCGAGCCGGGCCGGGTCGATGCGCCGAATATGGCGATCGATCTGGGATGCAGAACGAATTCCAGGTTGCGGATGGTCAAAGCGACTTCCTCCTCCATGGACCAGTACGGCTCCGCGTTGCAGGACGCATTGCCCTAGATCAATTCCCGATGTCGCCGTCCAGATTGACATGCATCAAGGCTCGTCGGGTCAACCCGTGCTTCATTTGTGAAAAAGGAGGAACCAAATGAACATGCAGCTCACCAAGCTCATGCTGGGTGCGGCAGTCGCGATTGTTGCCCTGACCAGCGAAGTCCCAGGGACTCTGGCCCAGATGCGTGGCCCGTTGATGTTCCAAGGTCATCAAATGATGTCCGCGGATGAGATGGCCACGATGATGGACCGGATGCGTAGCGCGAAGTCCGACGAGGAATGCGACGCTATCCGGGCTGAGCACCACGAGGCCATGCAGAAACGCGCAGCGGAACTGGGGATCACCCTGCCAAAAGATTCCGAATGGGAACACATGCCATCCGGATGCGGCACTGGGATGATGGGTGGCAATGCCCAGAAATCGCCGACGACCAAGTGAAGCATCCTGACGGATCCGGCAATCTCCAGACCTTCAAAAGGATCACGCAATGGCTCACAAACAAGTGTTGTTCCGTTCGGAGGCTCGCGAGAAGATATTGCGAGGCGCTGCCCAGCTCGCCGACGCGGTTCGAGTTACACTCGGACCGCGTTCGAAGTCGGTTCTGATCGAGGCAAAATGGGGTCCGCCAATAGTCTGCAATGATGGCGTTACGATCGCCAAAGAGTTCGACCTCAGGGATCCGGAGGAAAATCTCGGAGCCCGGATGCTCAGGCAGGCAGCCGAAAAAACGGGCGAGATGGTGGGTGACGGAACCAGCACTTCGACCATTCTTGCTCAAGCGATGCTCGCTGATGGCGTTCGAAACGTCGTGGCAGGTGCCAGCGCCATCGATATCAAGCGAGGTCTCGATCGCGCTGCGAAAAGAGCGATCGAAGCATTGAAGGCAGCTTCCAAACCGGTTCAGACCCGATGGGAAAGGGAACAGGTCGCTGCGATCTCGGCGCACAATGATGCCGGGATTGGCGAACTGATTGGAGCGGCCATGGAGAAAGTCGGCGATGACGGTGTCATCACCGTTGAAGAGGCAAAGACGACGGAGACAGTTCTCGACGTGGTCGAGGGCATGCAGTTCGACCGTGGTTACCTTTCACCATATTTCGCGACTGATACGGAGAAGATGGAGGCGGTCCTTGAGGACGCGCTTGTAATGGTCGTGGACCGCAAGATCGGTACGCTGAACGATCTGGTTAAGCTTCTCGAGGCCGTGGCCAAGTCCGGCGCGCCTCTTCTGATCGTGGCCGAGGAGGTTGAGGGAGATGCTCTTGCGACGCTCATCGTCAACCACATCCGCGGGACACTGAAGAGCTGTGCCGTCAAGGCGCCAGGTTTCGGCGACAGGCGTAAGGCAATGCTTGAGGATATCGCAGTTCTGACGGGAGGACAGCTCATCTCGGAGCAGTTGGGTATCAAGCTTGAAAATGTCTCGGTCGAGCAACTCGGCCGTGCCCGCCGCGTCGTGTGCGACAAGGAAAACACGACAATCGTAGGCGGCGGCGGAAAGCGCAAGGTAATTGATGCCAGGATCGAGCAGATTCGCCGGGAGATAGAGAACACCACCAGCGATTATGATCGCGAAAAGCTGCAGGAGCGGCTCGCAAAGCTCACTGGGGGCGTTGCGGTAATCAAGGTGGGGGCTCCCACCGAGTCCGAGATGAAGTCACGAAAAGAGGCCTTGGACGACGCAATCAGCGCCACCAAGGCAGCTATCGCAGAGGGCATCGTTCCCGGTGGCGGGCTTGCACTTCTGCGCTGTACGACGGCTGTCGAGGAGGAAGAGAAGCTCGTTGACGGCGATGAGCGTACGGGAGTGCAGATCTTGAAACGGGCGCTCGAAATTCCGGTGCGCCAGATAGCGGAGAATTCCGCAGTCGATGGTGGTGTCGTCGTTGCGAGAATGCTGGAAGGGAAAGACAATTTCGGCTTTGACGCTGGTCGCAAGCAGTATGTCGATCTCGTCGAGGCGGGTATCATCGATCCGACCAAGGTCGTGCGCATTGCGTTGGAAAATGCAGTTTCGGTAGCTAGCACGTTGCTGCTGACCGAAGCCACGATGACGGAGATTCCCGAAGAAAAGGGAGTTCGACCGACCGACACGAACATGTCGATGTAGTCGGTGCGCTGACTAATGTTCAGCTGTCAGCGGACGCTCAATAACTGCCGACGAAACTCTTCAACGAAGAAGGACCGAAAGCCGCTCTTCTTGGGCTTTCGATCCTCGCAGCCAGTTGGGCGAAATGCTCTCAACTTGACAAGAACCGATTGAGCCGGGCCTCATCGAGCAATGCGCGCGTGACCCCACCAAACGCCCACTCTCTCAATCGGCTGTGCCCGTACGCGCCCGACACCACGAGGTCAGCACCGCTACGGTCGATGAAATTGAACAACATGAGATATTCATCGGGGCTTTCGATCAATCTTGGCGTGGCTTTGATGCCATGTTCCGCCAGGAAAGCGACTACATTGTTTAGGCCATCTCGAATGACTTGATCTGCCTCAGCCGTCACGGTCACCACCGTCACTTCTTTGGCCGCGACAAGCATAGGCAGTGCGTCGGCTACGGCGCGTCGGGCTTCGCGTGTGTCCTTCCATGCCACAACGATGCGCTCGGCACCAAACTGCTCCACCTTGTCGCGCACGACCAAAACCGGACGGCCCGCACGAAGAACGACACTCGCGGGACTGGCGTGCCTATAGGAATCCCCGGTAGCCGCGCCCTCTGAAGCCGCCATGACGATGAGGTCCGCTGACTGGGCTGCCTGGACGACTGCATAGGTGGGGCTGGTCAGGCTCTGCCGCCATTCGGTCCGCACCGATCCCGTGGTCAACCGCTCAAACTCTGCCCGCACTTTCGTGAAGCGCTTCTCGACGTTGTCCCGCATCTGTTGCCATGCTTCCGCTGTCATGACCCCAGCCATAGGCAGCGGTGCGTCGGCCCCACAGAGACCAATTAGTCTTGCGTCGTGGGATCTCGCGATATCGATTGCCACCGTCACAATCGGAATGACCGGTCCGTCGATATCGATGTTCACAAGGACGGATTTGTAGCTCATTTCTGCGCCTCGAAATCAGGATTCAACTCGATCCACAATGGCGCAAGCAGGGGTGAACGCCTTGACGCGGATCAATTGCCAATCCCTGTCGAAGATGGATTGTGCGCCACGTCATGCGCGTGAATCCGGGTGCCCCTGGTTCCGGCCACGATGGCCGAAGCGTCTTCGAGACGTCCGATTGCGCCAGGCCGACCTGTTGCATGCGCGAACTCGATGGCCGCGGCCATTTTCGGACGCATCGAGCCAGGAGCGAAGTCATCCAGCGAGAGCTCGGAAACACTGACCTGATCGAGGGGGCGAGCGCGTGGCGTCCCCCAATTTTCGTAGGCAGCATCTACGTCCGTCAGCATGAGCAAGAAGTCCGCATCAAGCTGTCGCGCCAGCAGGGAAGATGCCAAATCCTTATCGATGACTGCTTCGATCCCGGCTAGGCTTCCGTCGCTCAGCTCGACTACCGGAATGCCTCCCCCGCCGGCGCAGATAACGGTCACGCCGCCCTCGGTCAGGAAGCTGATCACCTGGACTTCCAGGATTTCAAGCGGTTTCGGCGAGGCAACGACACGCCGCCACTTCTCGCCGTCAGGCGCGATGTGCCAGCCCCGTTCGGCAGCCAGCTTTGTCGCCATCACCTTATCATACATTGGTCCGATCGGTTTCGTCGGCTTGCTGAAGGCAGGGTCGTGCGGATTGACTTTGACCTGGGTGAGAAGGGTGGCGAAATGCCGATCTCTCATGACGTTGCCAAGTTCCTGTTGAAGAACATAGCCGATCATTCCTGCACTTTCTGCGTCGAGCACGTCCAGTGGAAATGGCTCGCTCGAAGACGCGGCCGCCTGCAGGGCAAGCAGCCCGACCTGCGGACCGTTTCCATGAGTGATCACTAGGGCATGGCCCTGGCTCACGAGGTCGGCGAGTGACCGGGCAGCTCTTCTGATGTTGGCGCGCTGGTTTTCTGCCGTCATCGGTTCGCCTCGCTTCAATAGGGCGTTGCCTCCAAGCGCCACAACGATACGCATTTCAGCTGCCGATCGTTGCCAAGAGGATGGCTTTGATCGAATGCATGCGGTTCTCCGCCTGATCGAACACGATCGAAGCCTCGGACTCGAAAACGGCATTCTCGACCTCCATGCAGTCAATGCCGTATTCGCGTTCGATATGCGCCCCGACCGCCGTCTCGGTATCGTGGAACGCTGGCAGACAATGCATGAACTTGGTGTGAGGGTTTCCTGTCGCAGCCATCAGATCGCGGGTGACCCGAAAGGGTGTCAGCAACTTGATCCGCTCGCCCCAGCCGCCTTCGTCCTCACCCAAAGAAAGCCAAACGTCGGTGTAGATGAAGTCAGCTCCCTTGACGCAGGCCTGGACGTCGTCGTCGATCCTGAACTGGCCGCCTCTTCGTTCGGCCAGCTCTTTTACGTGGGCGCAGAATTTATCGTCGGGCCACAGCTCTCGGGGAGACGCGATCCGGATATCCATACCAAGCTTGCTTGCACCTATCGCCAGCGACTGGGCAACATTATCTCTGCCTTCTCCGACGAATGCGATCGTCATGTCCGAGAGATGCTTGTGGGTGAATTCCCGGATCGTCATGAAATCGGCGAGGATTTGGGTTGGATGCGCTTCGTCAGTGAGTCCGTTGTAGACTGGGACCCCCGCATAGGCCGCCAACAACTCGACCTGGTGCTGACTATAGCCCCTGTATTCGATGGCATCGTACATGCGGCCCAGCACCCGTGCGGTGTCCTTCATCGATTCCTTGTGACCGATATGGCTTCCTGACGGCCCAATGTAGGTAACGTGCGCGCCCTGGTCATAGGCCGCGACCTCGAAGCCCGATCGGGTGCGGGTCGAATCTTTCTCAAAGATCAGGGCGATGTTCTTGCGTGTCAGCCGCGGCTTTTCGGTTCCCGCTTGCTTGGCGGCCTTCAGATCTGCGGCAAGCCGAAGCAGATATCGAATTTCCTCGCCGGAGAAATCATCAAGCGTCAGGACGTTACGCCCATGCAAATTTACGGGCATGGTGATCTCCTCTCAATTCGGATCTCGAGATATCGGGCAGGTCATGCAATGGCCTCCACCGCGGCCGCGGCTCAACTCGCTGCCTTCGATCGTTATGACCTCGATGCCTGCGCGCCGTAGCTGCGTGTTGGTGTAGACGTTGCGGTCGTAACCGATGACGACACCCGGCTCGATCGCAACGACGTTGTTGCCGTCATCCCATTGCTCTCGCTCGGCTTCGGGTGCGTCACCGCCAGTTTCAACGATGCGCAGGGTTTTCAGATTGAGCGCCTCTGTGACCACTTCCGTGAAGGGCCTGCGCTCCTCGACAACATCGACGGAATTGATGCCTTCACCTGGGCGCAGCGAAAAAGTCTGAAGCCGCCCGACCACGGCCGGGAACATTGTCGCGAGGTCGCGGTCGCACAAGGTAAAGACAGTATCGAGATGCATAAAGGACCGATCGCGCGGCATAAGCGCCGCGATCACCTGGGTAGCTTCTCCCGCCGAAAAGAGGTTTCGCGCGAGGCCGCCCACGGCTTGTGGAGTTGTTCGTTCGCCCATTCCGACAAGGACCACGCCATTGCCGATAGGCATGACATCGCCGCCCTCCAGACTCACATTTAGACCGGGCTTTTCAGGCGCAACAAAGGCCACGCCGGCGGCTCGAAAACGCTGATGGAAACGATAGACCGCTTCGACATTGACTGCCTCCGGCTTGCGCGCTGGCCAATACATCGGATTCACTGACACGGACCGATAGATCCAGCAGGAGCTGTCGCGAGTGAAAAGTTGGTTGGGCAGCGGAGGTAGTACAAAGTCTTCTGCAAGCAGTGTCTTGCCCGTCAGGCCAGTGGGGTCGAACGGCAGTTCGGCGCGAATTATTCCGCCCACAAGAAGTGATGAAAGCTGCTCTGCGGGCATGGGGTCGAGCCAGCCACGAAGCTCGCTGACCATGTCATGGCCAACCACCGAAGCGTCGACCCTGCGGTCGAGCAGCCAGTCGCGAGCTTCAGGGATTGCCATAGTCTCGGCCAACAGCTCACCGAACAGGTGCACGGTCACGCCGCGCTCGCGGAGCGAATCCACGAAAATGTCGTGCTCCTGACGTGCGCGCCGGACCCATAGCACGTCATCGAACAAAAGCGCCTTGCAGTTCCCTGGTGTGAGGCGGCGGAGGCTGAGGTCAGGGCGATGCACGATGACTTCGCGCAACCGACCGGTTTCGGAATGAACGCCGAGTTCGGCCATGGCTGATCCTTTCGGAATTGTCAGAGCGCGCTCACCGCACCCGTCCACATCTGGTACGCCGCATAGATGGCGACCCCGACCAACACGGCAGCGATCGCAGCTTCCGCAGGTCGAAAGATCCGTTGGCTGTTTTCCCGACGTGCCCAGACGTAAAAGACGATCCCTGGGGCGTAGAGAACGGCGCACATGAACAGGTACGAAAGCCCGGCGGCATAGACGAGCCACAGCCCGTAAGCCGTGGCCAACAGCCCCATAAGCATAGGCGCATTACGGTTTTCGCCGGCACCATAGCTGTCGCCTTGTATCGCCAGCTTTGCTGCGTATGCACCGGAGAAGATATAGGGGACAAGGATAGCCGTCGAAGCGATGAAGAACAAAGCTTGGTAGGTGCTCTGCGCAAACAGCGTAATGATGAGGAAGGCTTGTACCAGAATGTTGGTCACGAAGAGCGATACGGACGGAACGCCACGGTCGTTTTCATGACCGAAGAAGGCCGGCATGGTGCCGTCTTTACCCGCGATATGCGGCACCTCAGCTGCGAGCAACGTCCAGCTCAGGAATGCGCCGACCACTGAAACAACCAATGCCAGATTGATAAGTATGGCACCCCACGGACCGACCACGGCCTCTAGAACGCCTGCCATCGAGGGGTTCTTCAGTGCAGCCAGTTGCGGCTGACTGATGATGCCGAGCGACAACAGGGACACCAGTGCGTAGAGGGCAAGGCAGGCTAGGAAGCCAAAGACGGTGGCCTTGGCAATGTCCCTGCGCTTCTCGGCGCGAGCCGAGAAGACACTGGCGCCTTCGATGCCGATGAATACCCACAACGTCACCAGCATCGTGCTCTTCACCTGGTTCATGATTGAACCGAGGCTGGTATTCCCAAGCCCAGTGAAGTCGGCATTGAATACGTCCACCTTGAATGCCACGACGACGATGCCGATGAACAGGACGATGGGAGCGATCTTGGCTGCCGTCACGATCAGGTTGACGAGTGCAGCTTGCCGAACGCCAGCCATGATGAGGAAATGGATTGCCCACAGCAGGGCTGATGCGCCTACTACGGCCTGCCATGTGTTTCCATCGCCGAAGGCAGGAAAGAAGTAGGAAAGTGCACTGAATACGATCACAGCGTATGAAACATTGCCGACCCAGGCGCTGATCCAATAGCCCCAGGCGCTGTTAAAGCCGACGAACGGTCCGAACCCTGCTTTTGCATAGGCATATGGCCCGGCATCAAGTTCTGGCTTGCGGGTCGCAAGAGACTGATAGACGAACACCAATGCCAGCATGCCGATGGCGGTAATGGCCCAGCCAATCACAATGGCGAGAGGACCTGCGCCAGCGGCCATGTTTTGCGGCAGGCTGAACACCCCGGATCCGACCATCGAACCGATGACAAGGGCCGTCAATGGGCCCAGGCGCAGCTTGGTCCCGTCTGCTGTCGCGGCGGCGGAGTTAGGTGCGGAAGAGATGTCTGTGGCAGCCATGGTGCGTCTCCCAAAGTGCAGACCAATTGCTGGCAGAGTGCGCTGCAATTGGCCGTTCGGCTTTGACGCGCGTCAAATCGCTGGAGAGCAGTGTTTTGGTTTGAGGTCGGAGCGAGCGCGGGTTCAAATTGACGTGGATCAAGGCGCTTGCGCAACGCTCCGATAGTCAAACCAAAGGTAGCGTCCTCTCGGACGATCTTGTCGCAATGTGACTCGAACGTAGGCTGGACGCGGCTGCCGTCTGAAGTCGGGATGCCGACGGCAGACTCGTACCTGTTGTCGTGCAAAGCGATCGAGGGAACATGCCCGTCAACGAACCCTTGCTCAGAAAGATCTTACTGGCTATCGCCGTTTCAGGGCTCGCCGCTGGGTTTGCGACACATTTTCAGCTCGGCATGGAAAATCTGGCTGACAGCATTTGGGCCTTCGCAAGCGCCCCGGTGATCGCCGCCCTCGCACTCTCCATTGTCCAAGATCTGTGGGCTGGTCGTTTTGGTGTCGATGTCATTGCTCTTGTGTCAATGAGTGCGGCGCTTTGGCTCGGTGAGGATTTGGCCGCAATAGTTGTCGCGATCATGTACATGGGGGGCAATGTCCTTGAGGACTATGCTCGTGGTCGTGCCCAAAGTGACCTGAAGGCCTTGACTGACCGGTCACCGAGGATTGCTCATCGCCGCCGCGGCGAGGTCCTCGAGAGCATTTCAATCGAGAGCGTCTCGGTTGGAGATGAATTGATGGTTCGGGCCGGCGAGGTGCTGCCCGTCGACGGCGTGCTGCTTGATGATGACACCAGGATCGACGAGTCCGCCATCACCGGGGAGCCTTTCTTAAAGGCATGCAAGCAGGGAGATGCAGTCCGCAGCGGCACAGTGAACGCAGGAGAAATGTTTCACATGCGCGCCACTGCCGTCGCAGCGGAAAGCACCTATGCCGGCATCGTCAGAATGGTCGAGGCGGCTCAGACTGCCAAAGCGCCATTCATCCGCATGGCCGACCGATTTGCGTTGGTGTTGTTGCCCCTCACGCTGATCGTGGCAGCTGCTGCGTGGCATGTTTCAGGTGACCCGTTGCGAGCACTCGCCGTCCTGGTCGTGGCAACACCGTGTCCGCTCATTCTCGCGGCGCCGATCGCTTTCATAGCCGGAGTCTCCCGCGCGGCACGTCAGGGTGTTCTGATGAAGGGCAGCACGGCGCTGGAAGCCCTCGCAAAAGTAAGGACTGCCATCTTCGACAAGACAGGCACACTCACCCATGGCGGCGCTCAACTGATCGAGATGCAAAGTGCCCCGGGAAGAGACGAAGATGAACTTCTAAGTTTGTTGGGTTCCCTAGAACAGGCATCTCACCACGTTCTCGCCTCCGCGATCGTTGCCCTCGCTAGAAACAGGGGGCTCAGCCTGACGCGCCCTGATAGCGTTTGTGAGCATAGAGGGTCGGGGTTGATCGGAACCATTTCAGGAACCAGGGTCTCCGCTGGTTCCCGGTCCCTAATCTTGGCGGCTTCAGCGCCCCCGGCTTGGGCGGAACGGGTGGTGTCCCGATATCAGGGCCATCCGGTTCTTGTTGTGTACATGGCCGTCGAGGGCCGCCTTGCGGCGGTCTTGGTTCTTGGCGACGGCCTTCGGGCGGATGCTGTTTCGGCCGTGACCCGGCTTCGGAATGCCGGCGTGAGGCGCAGCATAATGCTGACAGGCGATGATGCAGATGCCGCCAATCGGATAGCGGCCACTCTCCCGCTGGACCTTGTCGTTGCGGACGCATCACCCGCTGACAAGGTGGCTGTTGTGAATGCCGAGAGCAGCAAGGCAGCTACGATGATGGTCGGCGACGGCATCAACGATGCTCCAGCACTAGCGATGGCCACAGTGGGTGTTGCGATGGGTGCTCGCGGAGCAACAGCCTCGTCCGAGGCTGCAGATGTGGTCGTCCTGACAGACAGCTTAGGGGCTGTGGCGACGGCGGTTGAAATCGCGAGCCGGACTACCATGATCGCAAGACAAAGCATCGTGGCTGGCATCGGGCTATCTGCATTGGCGATGATCGCCGCGGCCTTTGGCTTTCTTTCGCCTGTCTCTGGGGCGCTTCTTCAGGAGGCGATAGACGTAGCGGTCATCCTCAATGCTTTGCGGGCACTCGGCGACCATGGGAAACGCAAAATGGGATACCAATGACAAGCCGCTTCGATGGCAGGTGACCAATGGATGGTGCAATAGCACGTCTCGGACTTGCGCTGGCGATCGGGCTCCTGGTTGGCCTCGAACGTGGGTGGCAAGAACGGAACGCGCCTGATCGAAGCCGCACTGCAGGCATTCGGACATTCGGGATTTCTGGGCTTCTTGGTGGTGTTATCGCTGCCCTCAGCCAAGCCGTACAAGCGCCGGCAGTGCTGGTCGCGGGCTTCCTTGGATTTGCCGCCGTTCTGTCTTGGTACAAAGCGCGGGAGGCGGCACATGACGAGGACTTCAGTGTCACCGGGGTCGTGGCGGGCCTGGGGGTTTTCTCACTGGGGCATTGGCTGTCGTGGGCGACTACCGTGCCGCGGCAGCTGGTGGCGGCGTTTTGGCTGCGACCCTGGCAAGCCGGGAGGTTCTGCACGGGCTGCTTCGGCGACTGACTTGGATCGAGTTGCGCTCGGCACTTGTGCTAGCCGTCATGACTACAGTCGTGCTGCCACTGTTGCCCGACAAGGCGGTTGACCCATGGGGAGGTTTCAATCCTCGCGAGGTTTGGGTCTTCACCATTCTAATCGCCGGGATCTCGTACGCGGGCTATGTCGCCGTACGCATTCTCGGAGCCAGGCGTGGTTTGGTCGTCAGTTCCGTGACAGGCGCTGTCGTTTCATCGACGGCGGTCACCATAGCCTTGGCTCGCTCCGCCAGGACTTCGGGAGGCGTGCTAACATTGGTTGGAGCAGCGTGTCTTGCAGCAGCCGTCTCCATCATTCGAGTGGTCGTCGTGGTCCTTGTCCTGGAGCCGGCCGTGGCCGGGCTCGTTGCAACATCAGCCCTCGCTGCCGCTGTCGGGTTCGGCTGCGTGGGTGGCTTCTTCTTGTCAGCCTACGGTGATCAGAAGGTCGATAGCGATCTGGTGCGCAATCCGTTCGAACTCTACCCATTGCTTGCGTTTGCAGTCCTCTTTTCAATTGCGTCGGTAGCAAGTGCATGGATGGCAGGCTTGATTGGAAGCAGAGGGGTGCTTGCGGTCTCGACGCTTTCCGGCCTCTTCGATGTCGACGTTGCCGTACTGAGCGCTCTTCGCCTCGTGGCGGGGCCGACTTCCACTCAGACTGCTGCTTGGGCTGTGCTGGTAGCACTTGCGGCGAATGCGTTGGGGCGCATAGGAATGGCTGCGATTGCCGGACCTGTTCGTTTTGCCGGAGGCATGCTTCTGGCGACGCTCATAGCCATGGCGCTAGGCGCGGCTGTCTTTTTCCTTACGGGTGCCATGTCCTGGTCGTCGTCAATTTGACGCGGATCAATGCCGTCCCGCGGGATCGAGCGCTATGTCAGGGCAAATAGAGGATTGCGCTATGACCTCGTTGGCAGATTTGACACCTGGCTTTCGGAACGTGCGGCTGCTTCTGGCCCGCGAAAAGGGACATCCCATCGGGGATCGAGAGGTCGGATACGATTTGCTTGTCCCGCTCGATGCTGAAGGTCGGCTTGATGCTGCCGACTGGAAGACACACCAGGCGTTCTGCCGCGTCCGAAAGTTCGGCGACGGGAGCGAAGACCGCATTGGATTGCTGAGGCGAAAGCCGGGCGGGCAGTGGTATTTCGACTATTCTGAAGGCGACCGCGACGATGAGATCGGCTTTCGCCTGAACGACGAACGTTTCACTGTCGGCGAATACGTCTCGATCGGACGACAACAAGCCATGCATACCTACCAGGTCGCCAGGGTCGAGCGGCCGTGACATCTCAGTTGGCCGTCCCGCTGTTGTGCTAGCGGTCCCCTCTGACATCTGGAGTACCCTCGAAGGGGCGAGCCGATGAAGCCGCAGCGTGATCCCTATTGGTCGATACCGCTGGTGGAGGTCATGACCGCGTTGGGCACGAACCCAGGCGGTTTGACCACCGCGCAAGCGAACCAAAGTCGTGCGCTTCACGGAATCAACGCCATTCAAGGCCGCTCGGGGGGAGAAGCGCTCCGTCTGGTGCTTCGGCAAGTCCGCAGCCCTTTGGTGCTCATACTCATGTTTGCCGCGGCAGTGTCGTCTCTGATGGGAGAGGCGCAAGAAGCGATTATCATCTGCCTGATACTGTTGGCGAGTTGTGGCCTGGGCTTCACGCAAGAATACGGCGCGTCCAAGGCCGCATTGGCCCTGAAGCGTCAATTGCTTCGAAGAGTCAGGACCTTGCGCGATGGTATCGAGACCGACGTTGCCGTAGATGAGGTCGTCCCCGGCGATCTTCTCAAGTTATCCGCTGGGGACATGATTGCTGCCGACGGCCTCATCGTCGATGCCCGAGACTTCAACGTCAGTGAGGCGGTCCTGACTGGTGAATCCTTTCCCGTCCTGAAAACCATGGGAGTGGTCGGGGCAGAAACGCCACTGGGGCAACGGACGAATTCTGTCTTCACAGGGACATCCGTCCGCAGCGGCACGGCCACCGTACTCGCCGTCGCAACAGGAAGCGCCACAGAGTTCGCAGCCATCGCCGATGCAGTCGAGAGGCGGGTGGAGGAAAGCGGCTTTGCCAAGGGGATCCGGCGATTCGGATACCTCATGACCGAGGTGATGCTGGCGATTGTGATCGTCGTATTTGTGGTCAACCTGTTGCTCCACAGACCGTTGGCAGAATCGCTGCTCTTTTCTCTTGCACTGGCGGTCGGCCTTACCCCGGAACTGTTGCCTGCAATCATCAGCGTGACGCTCGCTCGTGGGGCCGCGGTCATGGCCAAGAATGGCGTGATCGTCCGACGGCTCGAGGCAATTGAGAACCTGGGCAGCATGGATGTCCTGTGTACCGACAAGACGGGGACATTAACCGAAGGAGCCATTCGGCTTGACCGATGGGTAGATTCGCGTGGGCGGCCATCCGATCAACTGCTTGCTTGGGCGAAACTGAACGCGTCGCTCCAGACTGGGATCAAGAATCCACTCGACGAAGCGATCGTCGATGCCGGCACTCAGGAGCAGCAGCCCTTGGACGGGCAAGAGTTCAAGCTCGACGAGATTCCCTACGACTTCGCCCGCAAGCGCCTGTCCGTTATCGTCCGCAGAGCCGAAGGCGGCTCGCTGATGATCTGCAAGGGTGCGGTCCGGACGATGCTGGATGTGTGCGGGACTGAGACAGACGGACACACGGCTGAAAAACTCTCCGATCAGCGTCGGGCCGATATCGATGAACAGGTTCGGTCGTGGAGCGAACAGGGCTTTCGCGTTATTGCCCTGGCTGTCCGTCAGTTTCTGAAGACTGAAGGTTTCACCCGCGGCGATGAAATGGATCTCACGCTCGCGGGCTTTCTACTATTCTTCGACCCTCCAAAGGAGAGCTCGGCTGACGCACTGAAGGAACTCGCCAATCGCGGCGTGTCCGTTCGAATGATCAGTGGCGATGACCGACACGTTGCCAAACATCTTGCCAAGGCTATAGGCCTAGCCCCCGACGCGATATTGACCGGCGGCGAACTGGTTCACATGACGAAGGAAGCCTTGTTCGCGCGTGTCGAAGACATCGACATTTTTGCCGAGATCGACCCCAACCAGAAGGAACGGATCGTCGAAGCATTCAAGAGACGAGGCCGGATTGTCGGCTACCTCGGGGATGGCATCAACGACGCGCCGGCACTCCACCAGGCCGATGTCGGCATCTCGGTGGATCAAGCCGTCGACGTGGCGCGCGAGGCGGCCGATATCATTCTGCTCGAACGGGACCTTGGGGTTCTCATGTTGGGGATCGACGACGGTCGAAAGACCTTTGCCAACACAATGAAGTACATCGCCATCACGACAAGCGCGAACTTCGGCAACATGATCAGCATGGCCATTGCGTCGCTTTTCCTGCCTTTTCTCCCCCTCTTGGCGAAGCAGATTCTGCTAAACAACTTTCTTTCCGATCTCCCGTCTTTGGCGATCGCAACCGACAATGTCGACATAGATGAAACCAGGCGGCCGAGGAGATGGGACATCTCCTTCATTCGCCGCTTCATGATCCGTTTCGGTTTGGTCAGTTCCCTGTTCGACGCGGCAACGTTCGCCTTCCTATTGTTTGTGGTTCACGCCGACGCTTCGGTGTTTCAGACCGGTTGGTTCACTGAATCGTTACTCACCGAACTTGCCATCGTTCTGGTCATTCGGACCCACAAGCCTGCTTGGGCAAGCCGTCCCAGTCGGATGCTTGTCTCGCTTACGATCCTCGTCGGCGCCGTTGCGGTTAGTCTGTCCTATTCACCCGTGGCCGCCTGGTTTGGGTTCGTGCCTCTACCTTTTACAACCATGGGCGGACTGCTCTACATCACCCTTGCATATGTGATGGCGACGGAGTGGTTGAAGGTCCGGTTCTTCGCGACTTCTGGCATTTCTAACACTGGCCTGCACAGTCCAACGAGGCGTGCCCTTGTTGGCGGATTGGCGAGCAGGTCGCAGTGAACGGAGTTGTCTCGATGGCTCGACGTATCCTCATCGTAATTGGTCACCCGGATCCTTCTCCCGATCGGTTTTGTCGCGTGCTTGCGAAAGCGTATGCTGCCGCGGCGGAGAGCGCGGGCCATCAGATCCGTCAGATCGATCTGGCGATCACAGACTTCCCGCTGTTGAGGACCGCCGAAGAGTTCGAGCACGGTACTGTCCCTGAACCATTGCGAGCGGCTACCGACGCGATCGTCTGGGCTGAACACTTGGTGTTCGTATTCCCGTTGTGGCTTGGCACCATGCCTGCGCTGCTCAAAGGATTCCTCGAACAGACGATGCGGCCAGGAGTGGCCTTCCAGTACCCGGAAAACAAGGGAATGCTGACAAAATCTCTTCTGCGGGGCCGATCCGCCCGGATCGTGGTGACCATGGGAATGCCGTCGATCTTCTATCGGCTATGGTTCCTCAACCACGGGATCGCCGGCATGCGCCGAGGGATCCTGAATTTCGTGGGGATCAAGCCAGTATATGAAACCTTGCTCGGGCCTGTGGGGGGAAGTCTGGAGCGGCGGAAGAAATGGATCCGGAAGATCGAAAGCCTTGGGATAGGCGCTCGATGAACTCCGCTAGGGGCCAGCCAAGTCCTCGGATGTTTCTTGGCCTGTGAGTAGACCGTCGGGATGGCCAATCTACGTCGTGCCAGTTCGGTAAAGCTGATCGTCACTCGTGGGTGCCTTATATTTCCACGTCGTGACGTTTGTGGCGACGTATCAGATTTATGACCTTCCCCCTCACTTCCTTCCTCGCGTCCTCTTTGACAAATTCCATGAGGTCGTCGACCATTTCAACGATCTTCTCATGGTCTTTTGCGTGGGGGTCCGTCAAGTAATGCCCATGCCGATACAGATTGTCCGAAAGCCTCTTGTTGATCTTGTCGAAGATGCTCATCAGTGGGTTTCCTATCCGGGAAGACATGTCGCGCATCAAGTTGCGGTCCCAAATGCTAAGGCGGTGCAAGTATCCAGGGCATGCTCGGGTGGTGGCTGATCACCGCACGTCCTGCACTTTGGCAAGCGGAGCCTCCGCGACGTAGATGAGGCCGCCGGGATTGACGATCCATTCACCCGCACGCAGGCGTAGTCCATCGAGGCATCTGTGGACATCGCGCGGGACGAGGCTATCGTAACGATAGCGCATTCCCCAAGCGTCGATGACTGTCTCATAGATTGGCCCGTCGGCTAGGTATCCGACCACTGGTCCTTCTGATCTAGTGTTGGCGAGCACGAAGTACTCGTTCGGTATCGTCCGGTGCCAGACCGGTAGGAGGAGACGAGTGCGGGCTCCAGACATGCTGGCCGCCTTGTTCGCCAGAGAATGTGGAAGGTCAGGCATCAAGCTGGAGCGCTCCTCATATGATTCGAGATGCCTTTCCCCATCACTTCATAAATGCCGCATGCCGACGGGCGTTCGAGCCTGTGATCGGCGGTTGTGGGGTCAAACCAATGCCGGGCAGAAATTGGCTAAGGCTTTAGGACTGCAGCCCCACTGAGCTTTCCCGACCTAAGGTCGTCTAGTGCGGTGTTGGCTTCTTGGAGCGGATAGGCGGTGGTGCGGGTATGAATTTTCGCCTGCTCAGCGATTGAAAAGAACTCCTGGCCATCCCCACGCGTCAGGTTCGCCACCGAAACGAGTTCGCGCTCCCCCCATAAGACTTTGTACTCCATGGCCGGGATGTCACTCATGTGTATGCCGCCACAAATAACTCGCCCGCCTTTGCGAACCAGAGTGAGCGCCCTGGGCACAAGTGTACCAACCGGTGCAAAGATGATCGCCGCGTCAAGTTCTGCCGGAGGCTGATCTCCCGAACTGCCCGCCCACGCGCAGCCAAGCTGGCGGGCCAAGCCCTGGGCGGTCACGTCTCCCGGTTTGGTGAAAGCAAAGACTTCCCGTTTTTGCCAGACCGCAACCTGGGCGATGATATGAGCGGCCGCGCCGAAACCAAAGATCCCGAGACGCTTAGCGTCTCCCGCCTTTTTCAGGCATCGCCACCCGATAAGCCCAGCACATAACAGAGGGGCCAGCGCCACCGGATCGGCAAGGGGGTCGAGCTCGAAGGCATAGTCGATGCCAACCAAGACATGGGTCGCGAAACCGCCGTCCAGTGTGTAGCCTGTGAACTCAGCTGCATCGCACAGGTTCTCGCGACCCGTGCTGCAATAGAGACAGGTGCCGCACGTTCGAGCCAGCCAAGGCACGCCGAATCGACGGCCGAGCATTGAACTGTCGACATCCGATCCGACCAGGTCAGCAATGCCGACAATCTCGTGCCCCGGGATCAACGGCAGCTTCGGATTTGGCAGGTCTCCGTCGATAACATGGAGATCGGTTCGGCATACGGCGCAGGCTTCGACACGCAGTCGGATCTGCCTGGGCCCGGGGAAAGGATCCGTCCTCTCAACAAGCCGAAGCTGTTGGCCCACATGCTCCAGCAGCATTGCCTTCATTGCAGCAGTCCCTCAATATGCCTTCAACTCACCGAAACTCGGTCGTCGACCTGGGTCACTCCGGGGATGGACCAAGCTGCGCGTTTGGCGGCGATGCGCTCTGACCATGTCCGAACGTGGCCCTCCAGCCGGGCAGTTTCATCGACTACCGAACCCTGGATTGCTTGAGCTTCGACTTCGGCGCTGCGTATCAAGGCCGACTTGATCTTCTTGCTGACATCGGCTGATTTCAGGTGCGGCTTGATTTCAATATTGTTGGAGATGCCAACCACGCCAGCCAGCCGATATATGGCATCGGTTGCGGCGGACTTCTGGTACTGCCAAATGACGCTACCAGTAATCGTCACCCAGCCACGTTGCACCGTGATCTGAACAGCGTTGTCCGGAATCGTCGTATTCCATGCCAGGGTGTTTAGAGCCCGCCTGACGATCTCGTCATCGGCGGTGGCATTGGCTCCGAAGGGCCGGACCTCGATTTCTTGAGCAATCCCCTTGACCCCCTTCACCCGTCGCGTCGCTGCTTCTGTCGCGGCCTTTTGAGCATAGGTCGAGACGTGTCCAGTCAAGGTGACAACACCGTGATCGACTGCCACGCCGATGTGGGCAGCATCGATGCTGGGCTCGAAATCGAGTGCGTCCAGGACATCCTGCTTGAGAGCGTCGTCAGACATGCTTCGAACTCCGTCGGCAGCAGAAGCGTCCAGTCTCTCGCAGAAAGCCAGGGCTGCATTGACCTGTGTCAAACGGATTGCGCCCGCGGCCCCACTCTCTCAGCCTGCACGCGATCCCGATAGCACTGCAAGATCTATGGATGTACAAGGGTGGAATGCTGACCCGCATTTAGGCGGCGTTAGGTCAGGGAACATCAGGAAGCGGGTATGGCAGCAGACGCCATCTCTAAGTTCCGCAAGGTAACGTTTCCCTTTGTTTACAAAAGGGGAAAAGCATACCTTTTTGCCTGTTCAGTCGTGGCATTCGCATTCTTGGCACGTATTCTCCTCCATGGCTTTCTGGCTGACAGCGCCACTTTCATACTCTTCGTCCCGGCAATTCTCATGGCGGCGATGATGGGCGGCGCGGGCCCCGGGTTGGTTTCCGTCGTCCTGTCCGTTATTGCCGCTTTCTACATTGGCGGGCTCAAGCTGGAGGGCAACACTGGTGTCGGTCCACTGCTGGTTTTCGCCCTCGTAGGTTTCGCGCTGGCGGCAATGGGTGAACTGTTGCATCGGGCCTGGACCGTTAATGAGGAAACGAAGCACAGGCTCGTTGAGCGCGAGGCCCATCTCAAGTCGATACTGGACACTGTCCTCGACGCTTCGGTTGTCATCGAAAGAGATGGAACCATCGTTTCCTTCAACACGGCAGCAGTCAGGCAGTTCGGCTACCTGGAAGAGGAAGTCAGGGGCAAAAATGTTAGAATCCTCATGCCGGAGCCGTATCGAAGCGGTCACGATGGTTTCATCCGCAGGTACCTGACCACTGGCGAGAAGCGCATCATTGGGGTCGACCGGGTGGTGGTCGGCCGCAGAAAGGATGGCTCCACGTTTCCGATGACGCTAGCGGTGGGCGAGATGAAGTCCGGCGACAAAATCTATTTCACCGGGTTCATCCGAGATTTGACCGAGCGAGAGGAATCCGCAGCACGCCTCCAGGAGATCCAAGGCGAACTTGCCAGGCTTTCCCGCCTCAACGAGCTGGGCGAAATGGCTTCCACGCTTGCGCACGAACTCAATCAGCCGCTGTCGACAATTGCAAACTACACGCAAGGGTCAATCCGCATGCTGCGCGAACGCCCAGAGCAAGCGGCTTCCCAGCTTCCAGAGGCGTTGCAAGAGATTGCGACGCAATCGCTACGAGCGGGAGAGATCATTCGCCATCTGCGCGAATTCGTGATGCGCGGGGAGACCGAGAAAGCGCCCGAGGACATTCATAGGCTTGTCGAAGAGGCAGGCGCTCTGGCCCTGATGGGGTCAAGAGAGCGAGGCGTTCGCTCAGTCTTTGATTTCGGGCCCGGAGCAGGGATGGTGATGGTTGACAGAGTGCAGATCCAGCAGGTGCTGACAAATCTCATGCGCAACGGCATTGAAGCCATGCGCGATAGCGACACACGGCTGCTCACCGTGCGGACAGCTTCTGGGAACCCCGGGGAAGTGGCCGTCGAAGTTTCCGACACTGGGCCTGGCATCCCCGATGAAATCGCTGCACGCCTTTTCCAGCCCTTCGTCACCACCAAGGCAAGCGGCATGGGCATTGGCCTCTCCATTGCCAAACGCATCGTTGAGGCCCACGGTGGCGAGCTGAGCATGCGGATGAACGCCCATGGCGGGGTTACTTTCCGCTTCACCTTGCCTGCTTTTGGACAGGAGACGATCGATGGACAAGGGTGAGAGCGTCGTCCACATCGTCGACGACGAGGAACCGGTCAGAAGGTCTCTGGCATTCCTGCTTACCATGTCCGGATACACTGTGCGCCAGCACGAGTCTGCCTTGGCGTTCCTGTCTGCGGCACCAACCATCCGCAATGGCTGCCTGGTGACGGACCTTCGCATGCCTGACGTAGATGGGATCGAATTGCTTCAGCGGCTCCGCCAGCTATCCAGCGCCATTCCCGCGATCGTCATCACGGGACATGGCGACGTTCCACTTGCCGTAGAAGCCATGAAAGCAGGAGCTTTCGATTTCATCGAAAAGCCGTTCAAGGACGATGTCCTGATCTCGGCCGTAGACCGGGCCATCGCCAGCCTCGGAAGGCAGGCCGTTCACGAGGACATATCTGCCATTCGTTCACGCGTGGCGCTGTTGAGCGAACGCGAGCGCGAGGTCTTCGCCGCCGTTGTTGCGGGCCTCCCCAACAAAACGATCGCCTACGATCTCGATATCAGTCCTCGAACCGTCGAGGTTCACCGGGCAAGCGTGATGTCCAAAATGGAAGCGCGAAGCCTTCCCGAACTGGTGAGAATGGCCATCGATGCGGGACTTGGTGCCAGGCAGCATTAACAGCCCCCAAACCATCACGTGACTACGTATTGTCCCCTAGTGACATAACCGAATTTCTCCGCAGCGGCTTATGCGCGATGAATCTCCCGGTTACCGCGGGAGAGAGCAATGCATTCTCAGGGCAAGGTCGACAATACCACGGGGTCCAATTGGGACGCGCTGTTAGGCCAGATGCCTCTTCCGGCATTCGGAGTTCCAATGCCCGCGTCATTCCATCCGGCTGGCTCCGAGATTTTCTCCCCAGGCAGCGACGCGAACTGCTTCTATGTGGTGAAGTTCGGTTGCGTCAGGGTCTATAGGCTGCTGGCTGATGGCCGCAGGCAAATCTCTGCATTTCACCTGCCCGGCGAAGTGTTCGGATTTGAGGCAGATAGTCGCCATCATTTCTTCGCCGAGGCGGTCGGTGCCACCTCGACGCTTTCCATGAGAGTGTCGGCAACCGCTGATTTGTCGGCAACGCTGCTGCCTCTGGCGTTGCGCGGCCTGGTGCGCGCCCAGGAGCATCTCCTCGTTCTCGGCCGTCAGAATGCCCCTGAGCGAGTTGCCGCCTTTTTGCTGGACATGTTCGAGCGTCAGGGTGGGCTCGAGCGCTTTGAACTGCCGATGTCACGGACAGACATTGCCGATTATCTAGGCCTGTCGCTTGAAACCGTGTCACGTGTCTTCACCCGACTGCGCGGACAAGGCATCATGCGGCTGGTGTCCTTGAGAACGGTTGAAATCGTTAAAATGCAGGCGCTATCGGTTATGTGCGAATAGATGGCTGGGCATTGTCCCAGTCACTGGCCCGAGCATCTTTCCGCAGAGGCTGCGCTCGCAATTGCCTGGCGAAGTAAATCCAACAATGGTCGCTGTCCGGCGACGAGCTTGTTGCTCGCGTCGGCCAACGAGAACCACTCAATTCGGTCCACCTCCGGGAAGAGCTTGTCTTGGCCGCTGTGGGGCGGCCACTCCATGGCAAACAGGTTGCTTCTGAAATCGGTCATATCGATGTCGGCTTCCACGGCAAAGGCGGTGACCAGCTTCCCACTATGCTGGCGGACGGTTCCGAGCGGAATGAGCTTGGCCGTCACTTCGATGCCTGTCTCTTCCTGGAACTCTCGCCTGGCCGCTGCCTCCGATTCCTCGTCGTCGGCATGCTCGCCTTTGGGCATGGACCAGGCGCCAAGATCGCGTTTGCTCCAGAACGGCCCGCCCGGATGGGCAAGCAGGACCTCCACGAACCCTTGCGTTCGCCTGAACGCTAGTATGCCTGCGCTCTTCCTTGCCATGACAAGCCTGCACCCCGCTTCCGGATGGGTTCAAAATAGCAGGCCGAAAATTGACCCCAGTCAAGGATCGCAAAATGAAACTCTGGCAAACTTGTGTTTAGGTTGGCGGACCATGCCAAAACGGGAACCTTCGCGGAGCGTCAAGAAATGGTGCCACGTCTACGTTTCCATGGCGCTGCCCATGCGGTGACTGGCTCTTGCTATGAGCTTGAAGTCGGGGACCAGAGGATTCTGATCGACTGTGGTCTCTTCCAAGGATCGAAATCTGAACGGGAGCTCAATTACGGAGACTTTCCATTCGATCCGCGCAGGATTGACGCGGTCGTGCTGACCCATGCCCACATCGATCACAGTGGGTTGCTTCCCAAGCTGATGAAGCATGGGTTCTCCGGCCCCATACATGCCACCCGAGCCACGATCGATCTCTGCTCGGTCATGCTGCCTGATTGCGCTCACATCCAGGAAATGGAAGTTGAGCACCTCAATCGCCGCAACGCCCAACGGGGTCGTATGGCGGTAGCCGCCATATACACGGCGGAAGACGCGGCAAAGTGCATGACGCTCTTCCATGCCAGGCAATATAGAGAATGGTTCGAAGTCGTAGCTGGTGTGCGGGTCAGGTTCTGGAACGCCGGGCATCTGTTGGGGTCCGCTTCAGTCGAAATTGAGATCAATTTTTCGGACAAGCCGCTCAGACTATTGTTTTCCGGAGATGTCGGTCCGGCCCACAAACTTCTGCAGCCGGATCCGGAAGCGCCGACGGATGTCGACTATCTGATTTGCGAATCGACCTACGGAGACCGGGAGCGAGGAGAAATCACCCCGCAGCGACGTAGGTCCCTGCTCTTGCAAGAAGTGCAAGGCGCGCTCGCCGCAAGCGGTCCGCTTATCATCCCATCGTTTGCCGTCGAACGAACGCAGGAGTTGCTTGTCGACCTGTTCTGGTTGATGCGCGAAGGGCAGATTCCCAAGGCTGATGTCTTCGTGGATTCGCCGCTAGCCACTCGCGCCAGCACAATCTTCGAGCGACATGCCGACGAAATCCAGGAAGGCGATGTGCTCAGGCAGGCTCTCAGTTCTCGCGAAATTCGCTTCACGGAAACGGTTGAGCAAAGCAAGGCGATCAATCGCCTTAGCGGGTTCTACGTCGTGATCGCAGCAAGCGGCATGTGCGATGCAGGTCGCATCCGACACCATCTGAAGGCGAATCTGTGGCGGAGGAACGCAACGGTGATGCTTGCCGGATTTCAGGCCCAGGGAACGCTAGGACGCATTCTCCTCGACGGGGCCGAACGGGTACGAATTCAGGGAGAGGAGTTTCAAGTCAAGGCTCGGATCAGACTGCTCGACCTGTATTCGGGCCACGCCGATGCCAGCGAGCTCGAGGATTGGGTAAGGGCGCGACTGCCTATCCATGAAGGGGTATTCCTGACCCATGGCGAAGAAACTGGCCTGTCCGGACTGAAGGCACGCTTGGCGGCATTCATCTCTCCGGAACGTATCATTGCACCGCAACTCGACGAAGCCTTCGATCTCGGTAGGGGCGGCGCGCAAAGGGTTGATTTCAACGAACCGAAGCGTCTGTTGCCGGGCAAGGTCGCCCGCCTTGATTGGCACAACGAGTTATCGGAATTGCTGCTCGATGTAAGCCAGGCCGTCAGTCAGCAGGCGGACGAACGCGGACGGTCTGCTGTCATTCGTCGGTTGCGCCGAGCCCTCATCACTGAGGGCCGACCTTGAGCTATGCCGAACAGTTCTCTCGGCATGCCGCCCAGGAGCGGAGCGAGAAAGCCGCGAATAACCTTCACGCAGGGATACCGTCGAGCTTATCGGGGAGCTTGCGGACCTTGTCCGGCATGGTGGTTCCTTTCTGTGTGAGATTGGCCGCTCAGGCCCGATAGCAGAACGTGTCCAGGATGCTGCCGGCGCCAACCATCGACGCGCCAAGCGCTTTTCTGCGTATTGTATCGAACATAGTGACCAACTTTGAGATGGTTCCGCACGTGGCGGGAGTCAATTCGACGATGGGGGACATCGGTCAAGGCGAGAGGTGATGTCACGGCTTACCCCGGATCTGACCTTGAACAGGTGCTCGCGGCATGACTTGGGTTGTCCGGGTGGTTAAGGCCCTGTTTGGGGGCAAGGGTCTGCATCGCGTCGTATTGCGACAGAAACACCTGCCCCGTCAGCGCATCGAGGAAATGGGATTTTTTCAACCGGTCCATCACCGGGCCTTTCACTTCCGACAGGTGCATCTTCACTTCCATCATCCTCAGGCGATGGTTGATCGCCTCCAGGCTTTCCAGTGCGCTGAGATCGATCTCGTTGATGGCAGAGCACATCACCACCACGTTTCTGATCGGGCAATCGGAGGCGACGCGATCGGCGACGTAATCCTCGAGAAAACGAGCGTTGGCGAAGTAGAGGCTCTCGTCGATGCGGATGGTGAGAAGGGTAGGGTCGGTGAGGACGGTGTGGCGTCGGATATTGCGGAAATGCTGGGTGCCTGGAACTAGGCCAACCTCTGCAATATGTGGACGCGAGGATCTGTAGAGATGTAGTGCGATGGATAGCACCACTCCCGTTGATACGCCGGTCTCTACGCCCATCGCGAGCGTCAGAGCGATGGTCGAGGCCACGGCGACGAAATCTGCCTTCGAGTAGGTCCAACTGCGCTTCAAGATCGAGAAATCGACCAACGAAAGCACCGCCACGATGATCGTCGCGGCCAAGGCGGCCGTGGGGAGGAAGTATATCAGCGGGGTTAGCGCTATGGCCGCGACGGCCAACCCTATTGCGGTAAAGGCGCCGGCGGCAGGGGTCTCGGCCCCTGCATCAAAATTTACCACCGATCGAGCGAAGCCACCCGTCACCGGGTATCCTCCCGTGAAAGCCGCCCCGATGTTGGCGGCGCCCAGTCCGATCAGTTCCTGGTCGGGGTCTATCCGCTGTCGTTTCTTGGCGGCGAGCGTCTGCGCGACCGAGACGGATTCCACGAACCCGATGACCGAAATCAACAATGCGGGAAGCAGCAGAAGCCCGATCAGATTGGTGGAAAATGAGGGCAGCGTTAGCGGCGGCAGGCCCTGTGGCACGTCACCAACGATTTGCACTCCCTTTGCATCCAGTTCGAGGCCCCAGACTGCGACCGTCGTCACGGCCACGGCAAGCACAGGACCGGCCTTGGTCACCATATCCGCCAGGCGCGGGCCAAGGCCGAGTTGGCGCAGCGTCGGTTTCAAACCCTTGCGGACCCAGAACAGAAACCCGGTGGCACCGATCCCGATCACCAGGGTGATCCAGTTGGTTGCAATGAGGTTGTCGGCCAGTGATACGACCATTGCAGGCAGAGTGTCGCCACCTGCTCTTACGCCCAGAATATGTTTGATCTGGCTGGTCGCAATGAGGATGCCGGATGCTGTGATAAAGCCCGCGATGACGGGATGTGACAGGAAGTTGGCGAGAAATCCCAGCTTAAAGAGCCCCATCGCGAGCAGGATTACTCCAGACAATCCTGCAAGGGTGAGGGCGGCCACGGCATAGCCCATGGTCCCCTGTTCGACGATGTTGCCGATGGCAGCGGCCGTCATCAGTGACACCACCGCCACTGGTCCCACGGCCAACGCCCTGCTGGTACCGAAGATCGCGTAAAGGATGACAGGCGCGATCGAGGCATAGAGCCCGGCTTCCGGCGGCAATCCCGCCAGAAGCGCATAGGCCAGCGACTGAGGGATCAGCATGATCGTCACGATTACCGCCGCCAGCAAGTCGCCCGTCAGGGCGTGACGATCATAGGTCCGGCCCCATTGCAGGATCGGAAGATAGCGGGCGAGCGATATGGCAGACATGGGACGAGACTTTTCTGGGTTCTTCATGGTCCAAGAGAGGCGGCTTCAATGCGTCTGCAGAAAGGGGCAGACTGCCGGGTTCATCCCTGGATCGCGGCAAAGAGGCTCTGCGCCCGGGCGCCCGTACGGCAATAGGCCAGAACCTTGCCTTGAGCTGTGGTCACGGCGGTGTCGAAAGCGACAACGTCAACCCTGGTTGCTTGACCTGGCGTGACCGGAATGTGGAACGCTTCAAGCCCTGCGACCTGGGCGGCGGCTTTGATCTCGGCAAAGCTTGGCTGGCCTGCATCCTCGTGATCGGGGCGGTTGCAGATCACTGTTGTAAAGCCCGCGGCCTTCAGGTCGGCGAGTTGCACAGGCGCAATCTGCGGGCTGACCGCGAAATCCGGCGTGATGTGTTTGATGTCCTGCATTTTCTTGTCCTTGAATGGAGGTCAGAGGTCAAAGCGCGTTGATGGGTACTTTGAGCATTGGCCGGCCGTCCTTGTCGGTCGGCACCTCGCCTGCGCGCATGTTCACCTGGAGCGACGGGATGATGAGTTTTGGCATCGCCAGCGTTGCGTCGCGTTCGGTGCGCAAATTCACGAACTGCTCCTTGGTGGCCCCTTTGCCGACATGGATGTTGTGTTCTTTTTCCGCGGCCACCGTGGTTTGCCACTGGATGTCGCGGCCATTGGGACCGTAGTCGTGGCACATGAACAGGCGCATCTCGTTTGGCAAAGCCAGCACCTTCTGGATGCTGTCGTAAAGTGTGGCGGCATCGCCGCCGGGGAAATCGGCGCGCGCCGATCCGCCATCGGGCATGAACAGTGTATCTCCCACGAAAGCCGCGTCACCCATGACATGAACCATGCAGGCCGGCGTATGGCCGGGGGTGTAGATTGCCACCGCCTCCATGTTGCCGATCTTGTAGGTGTCGCCATCCTCGAATAGGGCGTCGAACTGGCTGCCGTCGCGCTGGAACTCGGTGCCTTCGTTGAAAATCTTGCCGAACGTGTCCTGAACGACCATGATCTTGTCGCCGATGCCAATCTTGCCGCCGAGAGCGCTCTGAATGTAGGGCGCGGCGGAAAGGTGGTCGGCATGCACATGGGTCTCGATGATCCACTCCAGCTTCAGGCCGTGCTTGCGGATATGGTCGATGATGGCGTCGGCATGGTCATAGGTGATCCGGCCCGCCGCATAGTCGATGTCCATGACGGAATCGATCACGGCACAGGCGTTCGAGGACGGGTCTTTCACCACATAGCTGATGGTATTGGTTGCCGGGTCGAAGAATGCCTCGACCTGTGGTTTGACGGACATGTTGACCGGATAATCTGTCACGGCAGTCTCCTTTCTGGTTCAGGTTTCGCGGCGCAGCACGCGGGCTGCGCGCGCACCGCTCAGGGCCATTAGGCCCTTGGCGCCAAAGATGCCGGCGATCAGCGCCGCCACGAAGGCGACGACCTCGATCTGGCCAGTTCCCAAGGCGGGGAGCGCGGCCCCCGGGCAGAACCCGGCGATGCCCCAGCCCACGCCGAACACGGCCGAGCCGGCGAGCAGATGGGCATCGATACGCAGATTGTCGGGCAAGTGGAATTTCGCGTCGATGATCGGCGAGGTCCTGCGCAAGACAATGCGATAACCAAGGAAGGCGATGACAACCGCCCCTCCCATGACGAAGATGAGGCTTGGGTCCCAGGTGCCTGTCACATCGAAGAAGTTGAGCACCTTGGCTGGGTTGGCCATGCCCGAAACCGAAATGCCCACGCCAAAGACAAGGCCGATGAGATAGGAAGTCAGAAGTCGCATGTCTCAGGCCCCCAGAACATGACGAATGACATAGACGGTCACCCCGGTGGTCAGCATGAAGGTCAATGTTGCCGCAATGGACCGGCGCGACAGGCGCGCCACCCCGCAAACCCCGTGTCCCGAGGTGCAGCCGGATCCGTAGGTCACGCCGATCCCGACCAGCACGCCGCCCACCAGAAGCATAGGCATGGACACGGTTACCTCGACTGCGGGCATCTGCCCGGTCACAGCCAGCGTAACAAGCGGCCCGCTGATCATCCCGGCCAGCAATGCAAGCCGCCAACCGGTATCTGGATGCGCGGACGGCGTCAGAACACCTGCCAGGACGCCGGTGGCTCCCATGATCCGGCCAAGGGTCAGCATCAGCAGCACCGAGGCCAGCCCGATCAGAATGCCGCCTGAGAGGGATTGCCACGGGGTGAAAAGGGTTTCGATGGTGGTCAGTTCCGGCACGTCGTGGCCCCCAGCACCGCGTAGAGTGGGCAGAAGCGGAACATGGCAGTCGCCAGCATCACAATGCCCACGACCACAGCGCCATATTCTAGTGCAACGCTGTCAAAGACGTCCCAACTGCTGAACAACGCCGCAGCGATCAGCCCCACGCCGAGGACAAGACGAAGAGCCCGGTCTATGGTTCCTACATTGGCAATCATTGTCCTGATCTCCTGTTGAATACGGGACCTGTCTATGCCCTTTCGATCCGCCGTTCAGTGACGATGTCACCAAGCGGAGGTGAATGGCGGGACTTGCAGGCTGACGGGGCGGCGAAAGGGGCGATACCAAGGCTGCGCTTGCCTGTCTCCGCTGTGCCGGTATCAAGTTCCTGGTAATCTTGGCGGAGCATTGGTCGCGGCTTGGCGCGGTGGTCGGCTCGCGGGCCTTGCCGGGCGATCAGATTGGGTGCGAACTCGGGCGTGGGAGGGCCCGGCTGGCGCCCGCGCGGGTACTGCTTCCAAGTCGTCCGGAGGCCATTTTGACCGCTCAGGCAGCCCGTGTTCTTCACCGGTGGGCGCCTAGCCTTCTCTGGCCTTTGTGAATTCTAGCGTTGGAGCCCTGAGCATCAGCGATAGCTACTGTTCACCAGAAACCATGAGATCTATCCCGCATCCAGGGCGGCTAGTCTTTCTAACCCGGCAATATCCACCAGATCGATCGTCCCGCGCGACTGCCGAATCCATCCCCGTCGCTGAAACTCGCCTAACTGGCGCGAGACAACCTCGCGCGCGGTGCCCAGTTCGGCTGCCATCTGCTGATGCGTGGCTTTGATCTGTCTTGCGCCACGTTCCAGATCGATCAGCTTCTGCGCAAGCCGGATATCGACGCGCTGGAACGCGATGTCTTCGATGACCTGAAACAGATCGGTGATCCTTTTGGAATAGGCGGTGAATATGAAACTGCGGAAAGCGACCGACTGGGAGACCAGGTCATCGAAGACCGCGCGCGGGATGGCCACGGCGCGCACGTCGGTTTCGGCGATGCCCTCGGCGGAATAGTCTTCGTGGGCCAACAGGCAGGCGGTCGTCAGCACGCAGCTTTGTCCAGCCTCGACCCGATAAAGAACGATCTCGCGGCCACCTTCCGATACCTGCTGCACCCGCACCCTGCCTTCCAGCAGCAGAAGCAGGTTCTCGGGTGACTTGCCAGGACCGAAGATCACAGTGCCTTGCGGGACCGCAATTATGGCGCTCTTTCGGGTCAGCGCGTCGCGTACGGCCGGCTCAATACGGGACAAGCCCGGAAACTGCTTGATCCAATCAGTCAAAACGATCGCACTCCCATTATTGCGGTATTCCGCAGGGCAGACTGAAACCCGCTCACCGGATGCAGCGACATACATCTGCCAGTCGCCATCGCTCACCGCCTTGAGCCAAGTCAAAGAGCGTCCTTGGAAACCTGGTCGACAGGGAGGCACCTTCACATTTCTTCACACTTCCCCGTCACTCGAGAAACGTTGACCCTCCAGTCTGGCGTTATCGCGGCAGCAAGTGCCGCCTAACCAAGGAAACGATCATGAACACCGACAAGCAGGATATGCAGGCCCCATTGGCTCCGAACACCGCAACTGGGTCGCGTAGCTGGGGACGGCGCATCGTTATCGGCGGCCTTGCTGCCGCAGCAGTCGCTGGCATCGGACTTGCCGTGGCCAACAGTGGCGAGTTCGCAGATGGGCACGGAATGCTGCATTTTGGCAAGGGACACCAGATGATGGATGCTTCGATGGGCCGCGGTGGCTTCTCGGAGCGCCGGATGGAGCATATGATGGAAGATATCGATGCCACACCGGAACAGTCGAAGAAGCTGAAGGAGCTCTTCGGTTCTGCCCGAGATGAGATCGCTCCGATGCTCGACGACTTCAGGGACACGCGCAACGCCGCTGCCGACATTCTGGGCGCGCCGACCATCGATCGATCTGCGATCGAAAAGTTGCGCAGTGAGCGCGTTGCCGCGATCGATGCCGCCTCGCGGAAAATGACGGCCACTCTTGTCGATGCAGCGGAAATCCTGACGCCAGAACAAAGGGCAAAGATGCTGGAGCATTTCAAGGCGCGCGGAGATCACGGCCGGTGGTAGGATTTCAACTGCAAGGTTGAAATCCGGAGAGTCCCATGGCGGAACAGGTGCTGATCATCGATGACGACACACGCCTGTCCGCCATGATTGCGGACTATCTCTCGGGAAATGGCTACGCTGTACACACCGCTGCAACCGGGCATGCCGGCCTCGCCGATGTGCAACGGCGTTCGCCAGACGCGGTAATTCTCGACGTCATGCTGCCCGATCTGGACGGCTTCGAGGCCTGCCGCCGCATACGAGCTGTATCTGACGTGGCCATACTTATGCTCACGGCGAAAGGGGACGAGACGGACCGGATTATCGGGCTGGAGTTGGGCGCGGACGACTACTTGCCAAAGCCGTTTAATCCGCGCGAACTGCTTGCGCGACTCAAGGCTATCCTACGGCGGCGCCGTGGCGGCGATCTGGCCGCATCGCGCATCATTCGGTCCGGGCGGCTAGAGATAGATCCCGGTTCTCGTTCAGTCCGTATCGATGGCCGCGATTGCCCAATGACCAGTTATCAATTCGATCTTCTCGTTACATTGGCGGAGAATGCCGGACGGGTGCTTTCGCGCGAGCAACTGATGGACCTTGTCAAAGGCGAAGAGCTCGAAGCGTTCGATCGCTCGATCGATGTGCATATTTCTCGGATCAGGGCGGCAATCGAGGATGATCCCAAACACCCGCGTCGCATCGTTACCGTGCGTGGCGCCGGCTATGTTTTCGCTCGCTTTCAGGACGATCAGAAATAAGTCGGGGCGAAATTCTGGTGCGCAACAGCCTTTTCCTCAAGATCTACCTTACGCTGCTGGCGAGCTTGGCAGTAGTCGCAATCGCGAGTGCGTTTTTTGTCCGGCTGGGGCAGGACGAGCTGGACCGGGGATGGGGCGGCCGGCGTGACAAATTCTTCGCCACAATGCTGCCGGTGACCGACGATCCGGCTATGCTCAAGACCACGCTTGACAGGCTTGCGGACGCTTTCGCTGCCGATCTGGCGCTCTACAACCCACATGACCAATTGATTGCCAGTGCCGGAGAGCCGTTCAAACTCGACGCGCCCGGCTCGCGTCAGGCACACGATGGCAAACGGCCGTTTGTAATTCGATTGGTGGATGGTCGTTCGATACAGGCACGCATGCCATTGGGGCCGGGTGGACGAAACCCACTTGGCTATCTCGCAGTCATCGCCGGTGTTATTGGCCTTGCAGCCTATCCTGTGGTTCGTCATCTGACGCGGCGGTTGGAGCGTCTGCGCCGTGGCGTGGAAATCTGGGGAACTGGTGAGCTTGGAACCCGGGTTGCGGCGAGTGGCAGCGATGAAGTCGCAGCGGTCGCGCGGAGTTTCAACATTGCGGCCGATCGCATCGAACGTCTGGTCGACGCGCATCGATCCCTGCTCGCCAATGCCAGCCATGAACTGCGTTCGCCGTTGGCAAGGCTTCGCATGGCCATAGACCTCTACGAGCGTTCGGCCAATCAGGCAACGAAGCGAGAGATCGTGCAAAGCCTGTCGGAACTCGACGGTCTGGTCGAGGAAATTCTGTTGGCCAGCCGGCTCGACCATGTCCAAAAACTGGATCATGTGGAAGCCGTCGACATGCTTGCACTTGCAGCCGAGGAAGGTGCGCGCAACGATGTTACGGTCACTGGATCGACCGCCATAATCTCGGGCGATGCGCGGTTGCTGAGACGCCTGGTTCGCAATCTGATGCAGAATGCATTGTGCCATGGGGCTCCACCGGTGGTCGCCGAGGTCGAGACCGATGGGGCAATGGTGCGCCTGTGCGTCAAAGACCACGGCGAGGGCATTGCAGACGGCGAGGACACACGCGTTTTCGAACAGTTCTACCGTCCGACGGGACGAAGCGAGAGCAAGGGCGGCTGGGGGCTTGGACTATCCTTGGTCCGCCAGATCGCTACTCACCACCGAGGGTCGGTCCGCTATGAAAGGGTGCCGGAGGGTGGGGCATGTTTCATCGTGGAATTCCCTGCGTCGAGTTTGGCGCAGCCAATCGCAAGACCAACGCCGACGAGCGGTTGATCCGTCCTGTCAGCCCCGATCTTCCAGTGCTTGGCGCATCAACCGGGATGTCTTTACCGCGCTTGTGTGCGTCGAAATAGGTGCGGTCCCGTGTCCGTAAGACACGCTCACTCATTGCGTTTTCCAGGATGCGTCGACTGGCAAGACGGCGTTCGCTGCTGGCAGGGGCACTTGTCGCGGTATCACTCGGTCGCTTGACAAGGATCAATGTCGAACGGGTGAGGAGGCCGTATGTCACAAGCGTTCGGCGGCGCTGAAACAACGCTTTGTAGCGTGCGCGAGGACATCACATCGGGAGGAATGCATGGCGCATGTTGTCGTCCTCGGTGCCGGGCTTGGCGGCACGATCATGGCCTATGAGCTTCGCAAAGGTCTTGGGAAAGAACACAAGGTTTCGGTTGTTTCCAATGGAGACCGCTATTCGTTCGTGCCTTCCAACCCTTGGGTTGCGGTCGGCTTGCGCGATAGGGAATCGATCGAAGTCGACCTTGCACCGGTGTTTGCACGCCATGACATCGCGCTGCATCCACAAGGCGCCAAGCGCCTGAAACCGGAAGAGCGTCGCATCGAACTCAACGACGGATCTTCTGTTACCTTTGACTATCTGGTGATTGCCACGGGTCCCGAACTGGCTTTCGATGAGATCGACGGGCTTGGACCTGACCACAACTCGCAGTCCATCTGTCACATCGACCATGCCCTAAAGACAAAGAAGGCGTTCGATGCGTTGGTCGACAATCCAGGCCCAGTGGTCATCGGCGCTGTGCAGGGCGCTTCGTGCTTCGGTCCCGCCTACGAATTTGCATTCATCCTCGAAAAGGCGCTACGCAAGGCCAAGGTTCGTGATCGGGTGCCGATGACCTTCGTCACCTCGGAGCCGTATATTGGTCATCTTGGCCTGGACGGTGTCGGCGACACCAAGGGGCTTCTCGAAAGCGAGTTGCGCCAGCATCACATCAAGTGGATCTGCAATGCCAAGGTTGACCGCGTCGAGCCGGGCAAGATGTCCGTCTCGGAAATCGCCGACGACGGATCCTTGAAGAAGGCACACGAACTCCCGCAAGTCTTTTCAATGATGCTTCCGGCGTTTCGCGGTGTTGCGGCCGTATTTGGCATCGAAGGACTAACCAATGCTCGCGGTTTCATTGTCGTCGACAAGCATCAGCGCAGCACCGCCTACCCGGATATTTTCGCAATCGGTGTGTGCGTTGCCATTGCGCCTCTTGGAAAGACCCCGGTCCCCATCGGCGTTCCAAAAACAGGCTTTATGATCGAATCCATGGCCACTGCTGCAGCCCGGAACATTGGCCGCCTGGTTACGGGCGCCGAGCCGGATGCTGAAGCAACATGGAACGCGGTTTGCTTGGCCGACCTGGGCGATTCCGGCGTCGCTTTCGTCGCCCAGCCGCAGATCCCGCCGCGCAATGTCAATTGGTCGTCCTCCGGCAAATGGGTTCATACAGCGAAGGTCGGCTTCGAGAGGTATTTCCTGCACAAGGTCCGGACAGGCAAGGCCGAGCCGTTCTACGAGCGTCTCGCCTTGCAGGTGATGGGCGTCGACAAGCTGAAGGAAATCAAGATCGATGACGGCGCGGCTACGCCGCATGTCTGAGTGCTTGATGCTTTGCCGCGCAGGACATGCGGCGGCGCGTCCCGGCGTCGTATCCAATAGTTACGCAGGCCTTCCCAAGACAGATGGAGATTACCAATGACGCTTGACCGTTCCGTTCTCGCATTTGCCGGCATCATGGTGCTGCTTTCGGTGGTGCTGACGGTTTGGGTTTCGCCCTTGTTCGTTTGGCTCACGGTCTTTGTTGGCCTGAATCTTGTGCAATCCGCGTTCACTGGATTCTGCCCGGCAGCGGCCGTCTTCAAGGTGCTCGGCGTCAAGCCGGGCCGCGCCTTTTAAGGTTCGCCGAAATGCGAACCTTGCCACTGTTCGCCGGGCTGCTCGCGTGTGGCCCGGCATTGGCTGGAACCGTGACACTCGCTCCCACCCCGGTGATCGAGTGGAAGGCGGTCTATGGTCGGGTCGAGGCACGCGATACGATTCCTGCGCGTGCCCGCATTGGTGGGGTAATCGTCGAGCTCAATGTGAGCGAGGGCGACAATATCGAGGCCGGGCAGAAGATCGCTACCGTGCGCGATGACAAGATCGCTTTTCAGATCGCCGCGATCGACGCGCAAATTCGCGCGCTTGAGGCGCAGCTTGTCTCGGCAAGATCCGAGTTGGCCCGCGGCCAGACCCTGGTCGAAAGGGGCGTGATGACCGCGCAGCGTCTCGACCAGCTTCGGACCGATGCGGATGTTACACAAAACCAACTGGCTGCAAGCGAGGCGCAACGATCGGTCATCGTTCAGCAAGGCGCTGAGGGAGAAGTATTCGCGCCCGGTGCTGGCCGCGTGCTCACCGTGCCGGTGACGCGGGGCGCCGTCATCATGGCCGGCGAAGTGGTGGCCACGATAGGCGGTGGCGGCGTCTTCCTGCGCCTGGCGATGCCTGAACGCCATGCTCCGCTGCTGAAAGAGGGGGCCTCGATCCGTATCAATGCGAACGGCGCGGACTCGACCGGCCGTCTCGCAAAAATTTACCCACAGATCGAGAATGGCCGCGTTCTCGCCGACGTCGAGGTCGAAAAGCTGGAAACGGCTTTTATCGGTGCCCGTGTGCTCGTCGAGGTTCCGGTTGGCGAGCGCTCAGTGCTGCTCGTACCGGTCGCATCCGTTGAAGCCCGGTCGGGCATCGATTTTGTCCGTGTCATGGTTGGTGGCGTCGAGATTGATCGGGCGCTTGTGCTGGGCGAGCGGATCGCAGGTTCTGACGGGGACTATGTCGAGGTCCTGACTGGACTCTCCGCCGGCGATGTCGTGATCACGCCATGAAGCTCCCGACGAGTATTGGTATTGCCGGGGGCTTGACGCGAGCTTTCATCGCCTCGCCACTGACGCCGCTGTTCCTGGTCGCTGCCTTCGCGTTCGGACTCATCGCTCTGTTGACATTGCCACGTGAGGAAGAGCCGCAGATTTCGGTTCCGATGGTTGATATCCTTGTTCGCGCTGACGGCCTGAAGGCCGATGATGCCGTCAAGCTGGTCACCGAACCGTTGGAAATGATCGTCAAAGGAATAGATGGCGTGGAGCACGTCTATTCGCAAACTGACGACGATCAAGTGATGGTAACCGCACGCTTCATCGTCGGAACTTCATCCGACGCCGCGGTGTTGCGTGTCCATGACAAGGTCCGCGCGAACTTGGACCGCATTCCGTTCGGCGTCCCCGAACCGCGCATCGTCGGCCGCGGCATTGACGATGTTGCGATCGTCACGCTGACGCTTTCGCCCAACCCAAACATGGCCGATCGCATAACGGCGAACGATCTGACGCGCATCGCACGCCAATTGCGCACCGAGATTGCCAAGATCGACAATGTCGGCCTGACTTATCTCGTCGGCGAAACGGCAGAGATCATACGGGTGGCGCCGCGTCCCGAAAAGCTCGCACTCTATGGCGTCACGCTGCAGCAGCTTGCCGCGAAGGTTTCCGGAGCCAACAAGGCTTTTCCTACTGGAGGGGCCAGGGATGATGGTGAGCAGATCGCCGTCATTGCCGGCGAGACGCTGAGTTCACCGAACCAGATCGGCAACCTGTTGGTGACGACGCGTGACAACCGTCCAGTCTATGTCCGTGACGTGGCCGACGTTGCCTTCGCAACCGACACGGGGGAAATTCTGGTATCGACGGTCTCACGATCGAAAAATGGAGTTTCGCGCGTTCCTTCGGTCACGCTGGCCATTGCCAAACGTGCGGGTTCGAATGCGGTGACAGTTGCGGAATCGATCCTGCACCGGGTCGAAATGCTCAAGGGAAGCCTCATTTCGGGCGAGGTGTCGGTCGAAGTCACACGCAATTATGGCGAGACCGCCAACGAAAAGGCGAACGAGCTTCTTTATCATCTCGGGCTCGCCACGGTCTCGATCATCCTTCTTGTCTGGCTGGCCATCGGGTGGCGTGAAGCCGTGGTCGTCGCGGTAGTTATTCCCGTTACGATCCTGCTTACCCTCTTCGCTTCGTGGTGGATGGGCTATACGCTCAACCGCATATCGCTTTTTGCCCTCATCTTCTCGATCGGCATTCTCGTCGACGACGCAATCGTCGTCATCGAAAACATCGCGCGCCACTGGGGCATGGGCGACGGCCGCGAACGCAAGGATGCTGCAATTGAGGCGGTTGCGGAGGTCGGCAATCCGACCATCGTTGCGACACTTACCGTCGTCGCTGCGCTTCTGCCGATGCTTTTCGTTTCGGGGATGATGGGACCCTATATGAGCCCGATTCCTGCAAATGCGTCGGCAGCGATGATCTTTTCGTTCTTCGTCGCTGTCACGGTAACACCTTGGTTGATGCTCAGGATTGCCGGTAGGGCAACCCCGATCAGTCACCATCAAGGGCATGGCGGCGTGTTCGGCCGCACCTATGCCGCCGTGGCAGGCCCGATCCTGTCGTCGAAAATCGCAAGCTGGTCGTTTCTGCTCGCAGTCGGCATTCTTACCCTCGGTTCCCTTGCGTTGTTTTACACTAGGGATGTGACCGTCAAGCTGCTTCCCTTCGACAACAAGTCAGAGCTATCGGTCACGATCGACCTGCCCGAGGGCTCCTCCGTCGAAGCCACCGACGGCGTTGCGCAGGAGGTTGCGCGCATAGTTCTGGCTCTGGAGGAGGTGATGTCGGTCCAGACGCATGCCGGGGCTGCGGCACCTTTCAATTTCAACGGCCTGGTGCGCCATTCCTTCTATCGGACGGAGCCGCAACAGGGCGATGTCGCCATAAACCTTCTGCCCAAAGCGGAGCGCATCCGCTCCAGCCATCAGATCGCGCTCGAGATTCGAGAGCGCATCAAGGCCGTGTCCATGCCGTCGGGCACCAGCCTAAAGGTCGTCGAGCCACCGCCTGGGCCACCCGTCATGGCAACGCTTCTGGCAGAAGTCTACGGACCCGATGGCGAGACCCGGCGAAAAGTCGCGGAGAAGGTCGAGATGGCCTTTCGGTCGGTTCCATTCATCGTCGACATCGACAATTCCTATGGGCAGCCCGCGCGTCGGCTGCGTATGCGGATTTCAACCGACGACGCCGAGTTCTTCCATGTCGAAGAGAGCGACGTCTTCGACACGATCGCGATCCTCAACGGCGGCACGACGGTCGGCTATTCCCATCGCGGAGGCGGCCGGCAACCAATCCCCATCCGCGTCGAGCGGCCGAAGGGCGATAGGGTTGTCGACGAGCAGTTCTTGGCGACGCCCCTTCCAGCCAACGTACTGCCGGGTGATCGCGGTGTTGTCGAACTCGGCGACGTTGTGCGGGTTGCCGAAGAACGTGCGTCGTTTCCGGTATTCAGGCACAATGGCCGCGCTGCCGAAATGGTAACGGCTGAACTCGCCGGAACGTTCGAAGCCCCCCTTTACGGCATGCTTGCGGTGCGGGAGGCCATCGATGCGCAGGACTGGACGGGGCTGCCGAAGCCCGTCATCTCGCTGCATGGCCAACCGCAGGATGAGGGTTCCTCGACGCTCCTTTGGGATGGCGAATGGGAGGTTACCTGGGTGACCTTCCGCGACATGGGTGCAGCATTTTTGGTCGCGCTGCTTGCCATATACATTTTGGTCGTTGCGCAGTTCGGCTCCTTCAAGCTGCCGCTTGTGATCCTGACACCGATACCGCTGACCTTCATCGGCATACTGGGTGGCCATTGGCTGCTTTCCGCGCCGTTCTCGGCGCCCTCTATGATCGGGTTCATCGCGCTCGCCGGCATCATCGTGCGTAACTCAATCTTGCTTGTCGATTTTATCCGTCATGCCAACACCGGCGAACTGCCTCTGACCAAGATACTGATTGAAGCTGGTTCAATTCGTTTCAAACCGATCCTCCTCACCGCGCTCGCGGCCATGATTGGCGCGGCGGTAATTCTGTCGGATCCGATCTTCCAAGGGCTCGCCATCTCTCTGCTGTTCGGTCTCGCTTCGTCGACATTGCTCACGGTGCTCGTCATCCCGGCGATCTACAGGGTGCTGAGGACGTAGGTGAGAAATGAACAAATGACCCTGGCAAGTCCCGCTGAAAGAACTCCAACAGACATGTAGGGTCGGGGAGGGTAATGCGCATCCGCTCGAACAAGATACCGGGCCGCCTGGCAAATCTGATCCTGCTGGCTGCCTTCGTCACCGCACTTGTTGCCAGTGGGTTCTTCGCGATTCGCCTGACGGTCCATACGCTCTATTGGTCATCGCACCGCGACGAGCCGATCGAACCATGGATGACAGTGGGCTATGTGGCCCACTCCTACAATCTGGAGCCGAAAGCGCTGTTCAGTGCGCTTGATCTCCCGACAGGTGTTTCGGACAGGCGGACCCTTGGCGACATAGCATCGGCCAAGGGCGTTTCGTTTGAGGCGCTCAAATCCACTATCGAAGCGAGCATAGGCAGGAGCCGGCAGCAATCGAACGGCGGTCCGTCCGATGGAATTGAGCGGCAGCTAGTCCCATGAGCGATGCGGCGATGGCTTTTCTCGCGGACTATGGTGCCTTCGCGTTGTTCGGCATCCTTGCTCTCGGTAGCCTCGGCGTACCGCTTCCTTCGTCGCTCGTCCTGCTCGTGGCCGGTTCGCTGGTGGCGCGCGACCAGTTGGATTTGGTCTCCATCTTCGCGTGGGGGATTGCCGGCGCTGTCTTGGGTGATCAGGCGGGCTACCTGATTGGCCGCCTGGGAAGCGAGGGGCTGGCCGAAAGGCTAGCCGAGCGGCTGCATATGTCCGACACCCTTGGTCATGCGCGGACGGCAACTGTCCGATGGGGTGCCATCAGCGTCTTCCTTAGCAGGTGGCTGCTTAGCCCGCTCGGTCCGGGAGTCAACATTGTCGCCGGTATGATGGCCTATTCTTGGTCACGCTTTACCGTCTGGGGTGTCTTCGGCGAAGCTGTCTGGGTGTTCCAATATGTTGGGTTGGGAATACTTTTCAGTCGCAGCATTCTGGCTGTTGCCGACATCCTCGGCGATTTGACCTGGTTCCTTGTGTTTGCCGTAGTTGCCGGTTTGCTTGGCATGAAGATTCTATATGAAAGGCGGATTGTCTCGGCTTCGTTGCAGTCGCATTAGGCTCTTGGCGAGGTTATCCTCGCCGGCCGGAGCCTGTCGGATTACCGGTGGCCCCCAACGGTCTGCTGTCATTCGTCGGTTGCGCCGAGCCCTGACATCCGAACGATCGTGAGGCATCGAGCGAGACGGTCTGGAACGCTCGGCTGCGGGACTAGTTGGTTGGTCGAACTGACAGCCAGATCTTGGGCAGATGCTCCGGCCTGGCCATCGCAAGTCCGAGGGCCAGCGCCTCTTGCAGGTCAGTTGTGTATTTCGCGCTTCCTTCGAAGCCACCGAAATAATTGACCCGGATGACGCTGCCTCGCTTGCTGATTGCTACGCCCACGGCACGCAGGCGTTCCTGCACTTCGCGATACTTCATCGGCTGTCCCCGCCCGAATGTCCCGGAGCCGCAGCAGCGGTTCGCTTCAATCCTAGAAACGCATCAACGGCAACGCTTTGACTTGGGTCAACAGAGTGGGAAGCCAAATGATCCGCAGGGTTGCGCCGGGTGCCTTGTCAGGACTGAAACTTGGACATCTGTCTGGCAATGGACAGTTCCTCGTTCGTGGCTATCACACGAACCTCCACCTTGCTGTCGGGATGGCTGATCACGTCGCCGTCGCGCGATGGATCGAGTTTGACCCCCAACCACTGGAGTCGCCGGCAAATCGCCTGCCGTATTTCTGTTGCGTGCTCGCCGACTCCTCCAGTGAAGACCAGAAGCTCGATGCCTTCGATCGAACTGGCAAGAGCCGCAATGGCCCGTGATATGCTGAACACGAACAAGTCGATGGCCTCGGTCGCCCGTGGATCGCTGCTGGAAAGCAGGGCGCGCATGTCGCCTGATATGCCCGACACGCCGAGCAGTCCTGATCGACGATATAGCAGGTCCTCGACCTCGGTGGCTGCCAACCCTTTCTCCTTTTGTAGGTAGAGCAGGATGCCAGGGTCGATCGAACCGGAGCGAGTGGCCATCATTACCCCGTCCAGTGCGGTGAAGCCCATGGTCGTGTCCCGGCTCATCCCGTCGACCATCGCGCAAAGACTGCAGCCGCTGCCCAGATGGGCAACAATAGTCCTCTGCTGCAAAAGCCGAGGTGAGATCTCGCCCAGATGGTGGGAAACATATTCATAGGACAAGCCGTGAAAGCCGTAACGACGCACGCCATCGCTTTCAAACTGACGGGGAAGCGCATATCGGCTGGCTGGTGGCCGCATCGAGGAATGGAAAGCCGTGTCGAAACAGCCAATCTGCACGAGGCCCGGCTGTAGCTCAGCCAACGCCCTGACGGGGGCGAGGCTCGCGGGCTGGTGCAACGGGGCGATGGGGGTGAGTTCGTCAAGCGCGGCGATAACGTCTGTCGACAGGCGAATTGGTGTCACAAAGCGGCTTCCGCCATGAACTATGCGGTGGCCGACCAGCTCTAGCGGCCGGCCGTCCAAGAACGGCTGGAGAAACTCGATAAGTTCCTCCAGCAACAACACCGTTGAGCTCGTGGCAACAGGTCGGCCGTCGGCGAGAATTTGGCCCGACGAGTGCTTTGCCGAAAAACGGGGAGATCCGCCGATGCCATCGAACACGCCGCGTAACAACTGCTCCGGGCCAGTGGGCGTTTGACTGAACAGCCCGAATTTCAAGCTGGAAGATCCTGCGTTCAGTGCCAGGAGAGCCATGTGGTTCTTCCTTTCTCAGCCCCGCCATGACCAGTTGCGCACCTCGGGCATGTCTTCTCCATGATCTCGGACGTAATGCCAGTGTTGTGAGAGACAGTTCTCGAAATAGGCCCGGGCTTCTGCAGCCTTGGGCCCAAGGTTGCGCACGCGGTCGATAGCTTCGATGGCGAGATGATAGCGGTCCATCTTGTTGAGCACGGTCATGTCGAAAGGCGTAGTGGTGGTACCTTCTTCCTGGAAGCCGCGAACGTGAATGTTCTCGTGGTTGTTACGGCGATAGGTCAACCGGTGGATCAGATAAGGGTAGCCGTGATAGGCGAATACCACCGGTCGGTCCGCAGTGAACAATGCGTCAAAAGCTGCGTCGGTCAGGCCGTGGGGATGCTGGCTGATCGACTGCAGCGTCATGAGATCCACGACGTTGACCACACGAATCTTCAGGTCTGGCAGGGCTTCCCGCAGCAGGCCCACCGCGGCAAGTGTCTCTAGCGTGGGTACATCGCCGGCGCAGGCCATCACAACATCGGGGCCGCTGTCGTCTTCGGAGCCGGCCCAATGCCAGATGCCTGCTCCAGCTTGGCAGTGGGCGATCGCGTCGTCCATGTTCAGCCATTGTTGCTGGGGCTGCTTTCCAGCCACGATCACATTGATCCGGTTAAAAGTGCGCAGGCAATGGTCAGTCACCCAAAGCAGGGTGTTGGCATCGGGAGGCAAATAGATGCGGACTATGTCTGACTTCTTGTTGGCCACGAGGTCAACGAAGCCCGGATCCTGATGGCTGAAGCCGTTATGATCCTGCCGCCAGACGTGCGAGGTCAGAAGATAGTTGAGCGAAGCGATCGGTTGCCGCCAAGGCAATTCTCGTGAAACCTTTAGCCATTTGGCATGCTGGTTGAACATCGAGTCAACAATGTGAATGAAGGCTTCGTAGCAGGAGTACAGCCCATGCCGCCCTGTCAGTAGATAGCCCTCCAGCCAGCCTTGGCAGAGATTCTCGCTCAAAACCTCCATGACACGCCCATCGCGGGCAAGGTGCTCGTCATAAGGCTCGATGTCGGCCATCCACACCCGGTCGGTGGATGCGAACACTGGATCAAGCCGATTGGAAGCAGTCTCGTCGGGCCCCATGATGCGGAAGTTCCGAGCCTCGGCGTTCAGCTCGACGATTTCCTTGAGCATCCGTCCCATTGTCCGCGTCGCTTCCCCGTTGACGGATCCGGGTGATGGCACATCGATCGCAAATGACCTGAAGTCGGGCATGACAAGGTCGCGCTTGAGGCCACCGCCGTTGGCGTGCGGGTTGGCTCCCATCCTTCTGATACCCTCGGGAGCCAATGCCGCCAGCTCCGCGCGCAGCCTTCCCCTGTCGTCGAACAGATCGTCGGGGTCATAGCTCCGCATCCATTGTTCCAGGATATGAAGATGCTCCTCGTTCTGGCGTGGATCAGTGATCGGGACTTGATGAGATCGCCAGAACCCTTCTGTCTTCTTGCCGTCTATCTCTTTGGGACCAGTCCAGCCCTTGGGACTGCGCAATACGATCATCGGCCAGCGGGGCCGTTCGGCGCGACCCTCCCGCCTTGCTGCCGTCTGGATCGCCTCGATGCGATCACATGCAGTGTCGAGCGCCATGGCCATCTTGCCATGCATTTCGACGGGGTCCTCACCCTCGACGAAGATGGGTTCGTGCCCGTAACCTGTCAGAAGGTCATGCAGTTCGGACTTGTCGATGCGGGCAAGCACCGTGGGGTTGGCGATCTTGTAGCCATTGAGGTGCAGGATCGGCAGGACGGCGCCGTCATGGACAGGGCTCAAGAACTTGTTCGAGTGCCATGAGGCTGCAAGCGTGCCAGTCTCAGCTTCGCCGTCGCCTATCACGCAGGCTACGACTAGATCGGGATTGTCGAAGGCAGCCCCATATGCATGAACCAGTGCATAGCCCAGCTCTCCGCCCTCGTGGATGGAGCCGGGAGTTTCAGGCGCAGCGTGGCTGGGGATGCCGCCGGGGAAGGAAAACTGCCGGAAGAGCGCGCGCATGCCGTCGGTGTCGCGGCCGATCTCGGGGTAAATCTCGGAATAGCTGCCCTCGAGATATGTATTGGCCACCATTCCCGGTCCGCCATGGCCTGGCCCGCAGACATAGATCATGTCGAGGTCGCGGTTCCTGATGAGGCGGTTCAGATGTGCGTAGATGAAGTTGAGTCCGGGTGTGGTACCCCAGTGGCCAAGCAGGCGTGGCTTGATGTGCTCGGGCTTCAGCGGTTCCCGCAGCAGAGGGTTGTCCAGCAGATAAATCTGCCCAACCGACAGATAGTTCGCCGCCTGCCAATACCGATGGAGCAGATGGAGTTCTTCGGAATCGACGAATGCGTCGTCGATTTCGGCGAGTGACTTCTTGGCGCTCTGCATTCCGCGTTCCTTTCCACGGTGGAAATGTCTTCGGGAGCGTAGTCAATGTGACTCAGCATGCGTTGAGCCATGTCAATTGTATATCGAGTTGGAGTGCACTTTTCCGGTTGGGAGAGGGGGGGACTGCGTGACCGCCTGCTATGGGCCACGTCTGGATGACTTAGCTGTGTGCCGCCAAGAACAGCAAACCGACCGTCAGCGCGCCAAGGCATACGAGCAACACGCCGGCAGCCGCCATGTCCTTAACAACGCGAATCTCCGGGTCCAATTCTGGATGCAGATGATCGACGAGGGCCTCAAGAGCCGAATTGAACAGTTCCGCGGCCAGCACAACGGTAATCGCCAGCCCAATGACGGCCAGCCAGATACCAGAAATGCCGAGCAGGGCAGCGCCTAAGACAACGATCAGGCCAATCAGCGCTTGAGTGCGGAAACTGCGCTCACGTCGCCAGCCGTCTTGCAGTCCCTGAATGGCAAAACCGAAACGATGGAGAAATGCCTTGTTCTTCATTGTCGTGTCCTCGGAGGCAATCGTCCCGGGGCGGGCGCATCGCCACTATAAGCCAAGCTAGCCTGGGACCACTTCAGCGATCTTGCCGTCGACAAGGTGGATGCGGCGATCCATGCGGGCTGCCATTTCGAGGTCGTGCGTAACCGCCACGATCGACTTGCCGCGTTCACGCACGAGGTGCTGGAGTATCTCGAAAACTTGTTCGGAGCTCTTGCTATCCAGGCTTCCCGTGGGTTCATCGGCAAGGATGATCGGCGGGTCGTTTGCGAGCGATCGCGCCACGGCGACCCGTTGTCGCTGGCCGCCCGACAGTTGGTCAGGCCGTTTGTCGAGATGCTCGGCAAGCCCCAGGGATATGAGCAACTCGCTGGCCCGCTCGCGTATCTGGCTTCGTTCGAGGCGGCGCAGCTTGCGCATTGGAATCTCCACGTTCTCTCGCGCGGTGAACTCTGGCAGGAGAAAATGGAACTGGAAGACGAAACCCATCATCGAAAGCCGTGTACGGGAGCGCTCCTTCTCGTCCATGGGTCCGGTGTCGCGGCCGCCGATCTTCAAAGTGCCACTGGTGGGGCTGTCGAGAAGCCCGAGCAGGTACAGCAAAGAAGACTTGCCGGACCCAGACGGTCCAGTAACGGCTACGAATTCCTTTTCGCCAATGCTCAGCGTGATATCTTTGACGAGGGTTACCGGAACCGTCTCCGGCAATATCCGCGTCAGTCTTTCAGTCTCGATCAGCGGGCTCATGATGCGCCCCGGATAATGTCGACAGGATTGAGACGGGCCGCACGGCGGGCGGGCAAGTATCCAGCGACCGCTGCAGATCCCATTGCGAAAGCTGAAGCGCTCAAATAGTGCAGAATGCTCCAAGTGATTGGCAGCCGGGTCATTTCCTGACCGGTCGCGGCGATTTCGAAGCGTACCTGTGATAGGGCGTAGGTCATTGCAAAGCCGAGCAGCCAACCGAACGCGGAGCCCGCAGCGCCGATTGCCAGGCCTTCCATCAGGAACATGCGACGCATGTCGGCTTCGGGGAAGCCGAGCGACTTCATGATGGCAATGTCACGCGCCTTCTCGTGCGTGATGGTGGAGATGATGTTGTAGATGCCGAATCCGGCGACCAGCATGATCGCGCCTACCACTGTGTACATGATGACGTTACGGACAACGAGGGCCTCGAGGATGGATTCGTTCGCTTCCTGCCAAGCTACAGCCTTGTAGCCAAGTTCGGTCTCAGCCCGGTGCGCCACCGCAGGTGCGCTGTCCGGATTGTCGAGCTTGATTCTTATCTCGTTGATAGCGTTCGGGCGCCCTGACAGGATCTGAGCATTCTTGAGGAGAACGTAGGCCTCGCCTTCGTCACGAGCCGTTGTCCCGGTATGGAACAGGCCCACAATTCTGAACGCGCGGGTAAGCCCGTCTGAGGAAACGGCCGTTATCGTGTCTCCAAAGCTGGCACCTAGCCGGGAAGCCATGGTGTCTCCGATCACCACGTTGTTGCCGCCCGCCGCGAGCGCGGCGAAGCTGCCTTCAACGAACTCCTGGATGATCGGCGAAACAGCGGATTCTCGCGCCGGATCGATCCCGATGACCGCCGCGCCAGCTTCTCGATTGGAATAGCGGATAACACCTTGCGTCTTCAGGCTGGTCGAGAAGCGACCGGGAACCCAGCTGTCGAGCCAGGCTGCTGCAGCCGTCGGATTGATGATCCCACGCCGATCATCACGGGGCCTCAGCCCGGAAATGGCGACAGCGGCAAAAACTTCCTCCGCAGGCTGCCGGTGGGCAGTGCGCATTTCGTCGGTGATGGCAACGTGAGGCATGGTGTCGATGAGCTGCCTGACGAAATCGTCTTGCCCACCCTGCATCAATGCGGCCATGGCAATGGAGAAGCCCACGCCAACAGCAACACCCAGGATGGCCACAACTGTCTGTCGCCCGCGTCCGGCGATATGGGTGACCGCAATGTCGAGAATGAGGGGCATGATCTACTCCTCTGGGCCGGAGATGATCACACGGCTACCGTCGGCGAGGTCGGCAGGATAGGGAGTGACGACGAGGGCCTTTTCGTCGAGGCCAGACAGAACCTGGGTGCTGCCCGTGCCGCGGATGCCGATACGAATATCGCGCCGTCGCGACCTGCCGTCCTCGACTACGAAGACATGGTTCTGGTCAACCGCAGCAGAGGGAATGAGCAGGGCATTCTTCGAGACTTGGACGACGATGTTGATGTCTGTCGACATCCCGATGCGCAGAGGAGTTTCATCTGGCAGCCGAAAACGGACGCGATAGGTCTTCGTCGCCGGATCTCCTTTTGGCGTAATGCTTTCGACTTGAGCCTCGAGGTTTTGCTTCGGAAAGGCATCGGCTCTAAGAAGGGCGCGTTGACCAACTTCGACGCGGGGAATGTCCTCTTCGTTGACATCTGCGACCACGAGCAGTGGCTTTGGCTCCCCGACCCAAAACAAAACCGTACCTAGCTCGGCGACCTCGCCCACTTCACCATCTTGCCTGAGAACGATCCCCGGACTGGGCGCTCGCAGAACATAAGTCTCGAGCCGGGCTTTCCGCCCAGCGACCAGGGCTTCAACTTGCAGAAGCTCGCTTTGAGAGCGATCGAGCGCTTGTCGGCTGGCCGCGTTTCGTTCGGCAAGTACGGACAATCGCCGAAAATCCTCTTGGGCCAGCGAGCGTCGTGCCTCAAGTTCGGCCAGTGCCGCGCGCTCTTCGCTATCATCCAGACGAGCCAGAACGTCGCCTTGCGCAACCCGTGATCCTTCGCAGTTGCATTGTTCGACGATACGTTCACGAACAACTGGAGCAACCTTTGCCCACGTCCTGGGCTCGACTGAACCGCTTGCATAGACGATACCGGCCGCTTCACCGCGTGAGGTGGCCACGACCGACACGTTGGGGGGATGCCAAAAATACCAGGCGGCAGCTCCAGCTAACGTGCCAAAGGTAACGAAGCCGAAGATAGTTCCTGCCAGCCGCACGGCTTTTGCTCCTGCAACTTCCCGTTTCGATAACGCACCGGAGAGTCCCTGGTCCCGGTCTATCCGTTGTCAGAAAAGCGGGGTTATTCCATGCGTGCCTTGATCCCGGTCAAAGCTTGTTGGCTCGACCCGCCTTAGTGTTTTGCGGGACCTCGGGATTCAGTCCGAAAGGGATGAGCCATGAAATCGAAGAAGACATGGATTTTGGTGGCTGATGGTGCTCGGGCACGCATCATCCAGCAGATTGACGGCGACAACAAGGAAGACCAAGGTTTGCCCGAAGAATTGGTTTTCGAGCTGGCTCACAAACAAATGCGCGAGATCATGTCAGACAAACCTGGGCGTAGCTTCTCCTCCCTAGGGCGACGGCGGTCGGCAATGGATTACGCGTCCAATCCGGAGCGGGAGCAGGAGGTTCAGTTCGCACGGATGCTCATGGACGAATTGGAGGGGCATTATGCCGATCACGAATTCGACCATCTTGTGCTTGTGGCTGAGCGGCGCATGCTTGGCGCTCTGCGTCGGAGCCTACCTCGAGGGCTTCTGCCTGCGTTGGTGAAAGAGGTGGCAAAAGACCTGACGAAGCTGCCAAAACTCCAGCTTATGGAGGCCGTGAGCAAGCTTCATAGCAACCGCGTCGGTTGAGATCCGCACCTGTCACGACGGAAGGCTGTTCGAGGTCACGTCGGTTCAGGTCGGCAGAGACGGTAGTTCCAACTGAGGACATCATATCTAGAATATCATAGTCGAAAACGGGAGTGGGCTCCATGAAAATAAGCTTCGTCTCATCGACAATCATTCTTTGGCATTTGCTAGCCCCAATCGCTGCAGTGGCGGAGGAGGTGAAGCTTCCCACAAAGGAACAGTTGGCCAGCGACAATAAGATGTTCCTAACGTTGGCGACGAAAGCCCTTCACTGGCGAGAGCCGCAAGAGCCTTTTCACATCGCTGGTCAACTTTACTTCGTTGGAACCAAGGGGTTGTCGTCGTTTCTGTTCAAGACCACCGATGGATTAATTCTGCTCAACACGGGTGACCCAACCTCAGGTCCTACGATCGAGGCTTCAATTCGAAAGCTCGGCTTCGATCCGAGAGACGTCAAAGTCATGATCAACGGTCATGGACATTCCGACCACGCAGGCGGATTTGCCTATTTGAAGAGGCTCTCCAAAGCACAGCTTGCCATCATGGAAGGCGACGTGGCCATGATTCAGGATGGCGGAAAGAGCGATTTCCACTATGGCCATGACTGGCAAATCATGGGGCAGGATCCGGTTCAGGTTGATCGGATTTTGAGGGATGGCGACCGGGTTACTCTCGGCGACGTTACTCTCACAGCTTACAGCACGCCCGGACATACCCGTGGTTCAACCACTTGGGTCACCCAACTTGTCGAGGGCGGGAAGGCCTATTCCGTTGTCTTCCCGGACGGTGCTGGTTTCAACCCAGGCTATAAGCTGTCCGGAGAAAAGGCCGACTACCCTGGAATTGGCCAAGACTATCGGAAAACCCATCATTTTCTTGAAATGCTGAAGCCAGATATGTGGTTTGGGTTCCACACAGAGTACTTCGATATGGAGGGGAAATTTTCCCGAATGACTGAAGAAGGGCCATCGGTTTGGGTCGACCCTGAAGGTTACAGGCAGTTTGTCGCGTCGAAGAAGCGCGCATTTGAAGATGAAGTTGACCTCGAAATGGGGGCTAAACCTAAAAAGGAGCCGGACCTATAAGCTGGTTACGGATACTTAGGTAACATCATCGAGACCTGCTGCCGCCTTGCGACCGGTCATCATCGCGCGCACTAGGTTCTCGCGATGGCGCAGACTGGAGAACACGACACCTGCAACATGGAGGCCGACAAGAGCCAACATTAGGTTGGCAAGGAATTCATGGGTTTTCTCCACCCATTCGACTCCCCAAAACATATCAGTCGTCTGTAACCACCCGGTGCCAGCGAGAGTTCCCATGGTTGCGAGAAGTCCGATAATCATCAAGGCTCCAAGCGGATTGTGTCCGACGTACCGAGCTTCTCGGCCCCCTGCAACGTCGCGAGCATAGTCCAGTGTTAGACCTGGGCCGCGAACGAATTGAGAGAATCTGGCGTAGCGTGTCCCAACGACTCCCCATACCAGCCGAAACGCTATTATCGTCCCGGCCAGATACCCGGCGAATTCGTGCATATCTTTGAGTTCGTCGGCAGTGAGCCACGCCACCGCGAAGCTGGCCACTAGACCCCAATGGAAGACCCTGACGAACGGATCCCAGACTTTCACGGTGGCGCGCATCGGTCAGCCCTCGCTGTCTTCGCTGGTGCCGCCCATGCGTTCGAACGTCTTCGGGTTGAAGTAGGCTTCAACCTTCTTTCCGCCTGCATCAATGGCATAGGCTTCGTAGCAGCCGTCTTCGGTCTTGATGGACCGAACCTGCCATCCGTCTGATTTTAGCTTGGCCTCGAGAGCTTCCCGCGGCTGCCACTCAGCAACCGGAACGTCACATTTGTTTCCAGCAAACGCAGGTGCGGCCGCCAGGGCACCCAACATCACGGCAGGTATCAGAACGATCTTCATTTCAAAGCTCCTTCGGTTGATCCGACGGCCGCTTTGTGAAGCGTTAGCCTGACAACAGCCTGAACGAGACCGCCAACTTGGTCAGACATTGCTTTCAGGTGGATGTCAGGTCTTCATCATAGGCGTGGTCACCACAAAGGGCCTGAAAGATCGACATGCGCATACTCTTGGTCGAAGACGACGACGCGATCGGCGGAGCTGTGAAGGATCACGTCAACGCAGCTGGGCATGCTGTGGATTGGGCGAGGTCGGTGACTGAGGCGAAAGAATATTCGGCGGTCGCTTCGTATGGCCTCGTGCTACTCGATCTGCTTCTGCCTGACGGAAGTGGGCTGACCTTTCTTGAGGGACTTCGCGATCACGGGAATAGGGTTCCTGTCATCATACTGACCGCACGCGATCAGATATCGGATCGCATTTCTGGGCTGAACGCTGGGGCAGACGATTATCTTGTGAAGCCATTCCATCTGGACGAGTTGTCCGCGCGCATACATGCGGTAGCTCGACGCTATGGCAGCAACGATCAGCCAAGGGTTGAAGTCGGTCCGTGGAAAATAGCCATTGCGGAACGAACCATTACCGACGGGGAGCGATGCATTGACCTCACGGGTCGCGAATGGGCGGTCCTTGAAAGACTGCTTCATCGCCAGGGAGCAGTCGTATCGAAGCCTCAAATCGAAGATGCGCTCTATGAGCTGGGAGCGGAGGTGGAGAGCAATACAGTCGAGGTCTACGTCAGCCGGCTGCGGAAAAAACTTGGCGGCGAGCTCGTAGCCACCGTGAGGGGGGTAGGCTACAGGATCGCAACCGCATGAGCAGCCCAGACAGCATGACCCGTCAACTCATGCGATGGCTCATCGTGGTGGCAGTGCTGTTCTGGCTGGCAGCTGCGGCTGTTGCCGCCTTCGTCATGCATCACGAATATCAGGAGGTCTTTGACAGTTCCCTGCAGGAAATGACCCAGCGACTAGTGCCGCTCGTCGTGGATGATCTCTACCGGAGAGGCGCTGCATCCGCGCCTCGGCGCATGGACGAGCTAATACAGGAACACAAAGAGCACTTAATCTACCAAGTGCGCGATGCGAGCGGACAAGTGCTGCTGCATTCGCATGATGCGCCCCAGGATGCATTCGACATTCCGTTGAAGTCCGGTTTTTACCAGACAGCGACACATCGCGTTTACACGGAGGCGGCACTCAGCGGCACCCTTTTCGTTCAGGTGGCAGACCCGCTCGATCATCGTACGGAAGCGATGACCGAAAGTGCGCTCTCGCTCGTCCTTCCTGTTCTGCCGCTAGCGCCCCTGAGCCTGATCGTAATCTGGCTGGTGGTGCGACGGTCATTGAAGCCAATCAGCACCCTGAAGCGGGAGATCGGTTCTCGTGACGGTGCAAACCTCTCGTCGATCAACATCGAGAACCTGCCGAAGGAATTGGCGACGATCGCTGGATCGGTAAACCATCTCCTTAGCCGCCTTAGCCATGCCTTAAAGGCTGAGAGAGAATTTACAGCAAACGCGGCTCACGAGCTGCGCACACCTGTTGCTGGGGCCCTTGCGCAAGCTCAGCGACTGAGCCTGGAGCTGCCGATCGGAAAAGCACAGGGCCGTGCCCGAGACATCGAGCAGTCGCTCGCGAGGCTCGCCCGATTGACGGAAAAGCTTCTTCAGCTTGCCAGAGCGGAGGCCGGAATCGGAACGACCCGGGAGCCATCGGATCTGGCAGCCATCGTTCGTTTAGTGGTTGCTGAGTTCGAGCGCAGCCCGGCGTACTCGAAACGGATCCAACTCGAAATGGACCCGTCTGCTCGGTGGATCAGAAACGTGGATGTCGATGCCTTCGGCATCGTTTTGCGGAATTTGATTGAGAACGCGCTGGTCCATGGGGCTACAGACGGCACAGTGACAATATCTCATCGGAACCAAGATACGATTGCCATCTCCAACTCTGGCGAAACAGTGCCTCCCGAGCAGCTTGAAAAGCTGACGGCCCGATTCAAACGGGGGGCGGGCGAACCGCGGGGACAGGACTGGGGCTATCTATTGCGGCGACTTTGGCAAAACAGATGGGTGCGCAGTTGCGCCTGCAATCGCCTGCAAGCGAAAGACATGACGGCTTCGAGGCGCTTTTGACGGTTTAGGCCTCTGGCCAGCTTGGGTTTGTCGGTCGCCAATAGTGACGTTTGTGCCGTGTCCCGACATATGGTCCTTTTCCAGACCAGTGACTAGTTGGCAAGGAATTGCCTGCCCAATTCCCTACACGGGACCAACTGGCAATGTTGCGGTAGACGAAGGAGATCAGGTAGAGCGTCAGACAGCATGTGACAGCTGGACCAAGCGAGCGAATGCCGATCACAGAGGCAATCACACATGTACCGTTCCGTGGGCGCGCGGTGCCCGCGAGATTTTGCCTTCACGCCCTTAACCAGGGACAGAGAGCCAGAAAGCGAAAGCCCGGACATCTATATGTCCGGGCTCAGACTGCTGACGAACCCCGTCGAATTTCGGCGGGTTTTGTTTTGTGGGTTGATTGAGCTTTTGGCTTGATTTCGGGGAGCAGATGCCAGGGCCGTTGCGAGCCCGCTTTGGCCTCATGCGAGGCTTGGTTTGGGCTTTGGCCAGAGGCTGATTGCGATCTTTTTCATGTTTTGGGCGGCGGCGGCTGCGATCAGGCACTGGCAGGCGACGCGTGTTCGCCCTCGGAAGCGTGCATAGCGATGGCCGAAGAGCTGCTTGGCATCGGCGAAGGATCGCTCGACCGTCTCCTTGCGGCGTCGATAGATCGCCTTGCCCCATGCGGTTAAGCGGTTGGCATCGACCCGCTCGCGGACATCCTGCCAGACATGGCGCGTGATGGTGCGCTCGGCCTTGGCGTTTGATGTGCAAGACGCCAGCAGCGGACAGTTGCGGCAGATCGTCGGGTCGCTCTTGTAGTGGCGATAACCGCCGCGATCTGTGGTGGCGTAAGTGAGCAACTGCCCTGCGGGCAACGATAGCCGTCAAGGTCCGGCTCATGGACGAAAGCGCCCTTCCTCATCTTGCCAGGCTTTGGCCGGGGCGGGTTGCGATAGCCGACGACACCCTGGATGTTCCTGTCCTCCAGGCCCTTGGCGATGCCTGGCGTGGCATAGCCGGCATCCAGCCCCGCCGCCGTGACGTCGAAGCCGAAACGCTCCACCTGGCGGTCGAGCCGGTCGAGATAGACGATCGAGTCATGCACGTTGGCCGGCGTGGCAAACGTGTCGGTGATGATGCCCAAGCCGCCATCCACCGTGCGGTGATCGAGATAAAAGAAGCCCTTCGGCTTGCCCTCGCGCACCATATAGCCTGCCTCAGGATCGGTGCGCGAGACCTTCGTCTCTTTCACCGCAGGCTGCCGCTCCTGCTCCTTCAGCGCCTTCTGGCCGTGCAGCGCCCGTTCGGCATCGATCGCCCGGTCGAGTTCGCCCCAGTAGTCGCACGCGACTTGGCGACCATGGCAAGGTCGTACTTGCCCTTGTTGGCATTGGCCTTCAGGTGCGTGCTGTCGGTGTAGAGCACCGTGCCGTCGACCAAGCCTGCCCCGATCGCCTGCTCGACAATGCGGTCGAAGATCGCCTGCGCGATCGTCTCGTCCTGGTAGCGCCGGCGGCGGTTCTGCGACAATGTCGAGGCGTCGAACACCTTGTCCGTCAGCTTCAGCCGCAGGAACCACCGGTAGGCGACATTGACCTCGATCTCTCGCACCAATTGCCGCTCCGAGCGCACCCCGAACAGGTAGCCGATGAACAGCGCCTTGAACATCAAGGTCGGATCGAGTGGCGGGCGACCCGAGTGGCGGGCGACCATTGTCGGCGCAGTAAAGCGGCGCTGTCAGATCGTGGATGAACGAGAAATCGATAACACCATCGATCTTGCGCAGAAGGTGATCAACTGGAACCAGTTGATCAAGCGTGACGATCTCAAGTGCGGTTTGTTCAGGGCCAGCTCGCTTCAACATCACACACTGAATCACAAACCCCCAACTCTCGCCAGGGGTTTGTCAGCAGTCTGAGCCCGGACATCTATATGTCCGGGCTTTTCCCTCATCGATCTAGGCGAGCCAACTTCTTGTGTCGGATGAGCCATCTATCTTGACGCTGAGCAAGATACGGTGACGCGTCAGGGCAGGCCAACTGCTGGCCAGCCTCAGCTGCACCCTGATGTCGCGCCGCAGGTGTCGCACTTTTCGCAGGTGCCGTTGCGGACCATGGTGAAGTTCTGGCACTCGGAGCAGGAGTTGCCGGTGTAGCCCTGCAGCATCGACTTGGCGCGGCGGTCGGCAGCAACTTTCTTGGCGTCGGAGGCTTCCTGGGCGGCGGCGTCGGTGAACAGCGACGTCGTCACCGTTTCCTCCGTCTCCTCAACGGTGATTTCTTCGGTCAGCTCCTTGGCGCGCTCCTCGTAGTCGCGCTTGTAGGCGGTCGATTCTTCCGCCGAGATAGCCGCCTTTGGCGCCAGCGACAGCACGTTGGAGCCGGAGAAGGCGGTCACCGGTGTGGCGCGCGCCGGGGCGGCGGTGGCCGAACCCTTCGGGTCGTTGCCGGCGCCGGCGGAGACCACCTTGAGTGGCGAGGCACCGCGGGTCAGGCCCTTGGAGAAGGGCAGGGCCTTGCCTTCGGTGATGCCCTTGCCAAGTGCGGTCTTGTCGAAGTCTGACTGGTCGACATGGGCGAGGTCGTGGCGGCCGAGGTAGCTGACGGCGAGCTCGCGGAAGACGTAGTCGAGGATAGAGGTGGCGTTCTTGATGGCATCGTTGCCGATGACCATGCCGGCCGGCTCGAACTTGGTAAAGGTGAAGGCTTCGACATATTCGTCGAGCGGCACGCCGTACTGCAGGCCGAGCGAGATCGCGATGGCGAAGTTGTTCATCATCGCACGGAAGGCAGCGCCTTCCTTGTGCATGTCGATGAAGATTTCGCCCAAGCGGCCGTCGTCGAACTCGCCGGTGCGCAGATAGACCTTGTGGCCGCCGACGACGGCCTTCTGGGTGTAGCCCTTGCGGCGGTTCGGCAGCTTCTCGCGGTCGCGGTAGAGGCGTTCGATGACGCGCTCGACGATCTTTTCGGTGACCTGTACCGCCTTGGCAGCGGCAGGTGCTGCGATCAGCGCCTCGACGACCTCGTCTTCATCCTCGTCCTCGTCAGCGATCAGCGAGGCATTCAGCGGCTGCGACAGCTTCGAGCCGTCGCGGTAGAGCGCGTTGGCCTTCAGCGCCAGCTTCCATGACAGCATGTAGGCGCTCTTGCAGTCCTCGACCGTCGCCTCGTTGGGCATGTTGATGGTCTTGGAGATGGCGCCCGAGATGAAGGGCTGGGCTGCCGCCATCATGCGGATGTGGCTGTCGACCGAGAGATAACGCTTGCCGATCTTGCCGCAGGGGTTGGCGCAGTCGAACACGGCAAGGTGCTCGTCCTTGAGGAAGGGCGCGCCTTCGAGCGTCATCGCACCGCAGACATGGATGTTGGCGGCTTCGATGTCGCGCTTGGAGAAGCCGAGCGCCGGCAGCATCTCGAACGAGAAGTCGTTGAGCTGGGCTTCGGTCAGGCCGAGCACATCCTTGCAGAAGTCCTCGCCGAGCGTCCACTTGTTGAAGACGAACTTGATGTCGAAGGCGCTCTTCAGCGCGGCGTTCAGTGCTTCGATCTTCGCGTCGGAAAAACCCTTGGCCTTCAGCGAGCCGGGGTTGATGCCGGGCGCCTGGTTGAGGTTGCCGTGGCCGACGGCATAAGCCTCGATCTCGGCGATCTGCGCTTCGCTGTAGCCGAGCGTACGCAGCGCCTCGGGTACTGCACGGTTGATGATCTTGAAGTAGCCGCCGCCGGCGAGCTTCTTGAACTTGACCAGTGCGAAGTCAGGTTCGATGCCTGTCGTGTCACAATCCATGACAAGGCCGATCGTGCCGGTCGGCGCGATAACGGTTGCCTGGGCGTTGCGGTAGCCGTGCTTTTCGCCAAGCTCGATGGCGAGGTCCCAGGCAGCGCGGGCGTGGCTGACCAGCTCCTGCTGCTTGACGTCGCTTGCCACCAGCGGAACCGGATTGACCGACAGCTTCTCGTAGCCGTCCTTGTCGCCGTAGGCGGCGCGGCGGTGGTTGCGCATGACACGCAGCATGTTGTCGGCGTTGCGATCGTAATCGGCAAAGGCGCCGAGTTCGGAGGCCATCTCGGCCGAGGTGGCATAGGCAATGCCGGTCATGATCGCGGTCAGCGCTGCGCCGATGGCGCGGCCTTCGTCGCTGTCATACGGAATGCCCGAGGTCATCAGCAGGCCGCCGATATTGGCATAGCCCAGACCAAGCGTGCGGTACTCGTAGGACAGCTTGGCGATTTCCTTGGACGGGAACTGCGCCATCATGACCGAGATTTCGAGCACCATGGTCCACAGCCGCACGGTGTGCTCGTAGGCGGCGATGTCGATGCTGCCGTCGGCGTTGCGGTAGGGCAAAAGGTTGATCGACGCCAGGTTGCAGGCGGTATCGTCGAGGAACATGTATTCCGAGCACGGATTGGAGCCGCGGATCGGGCCGGCAGCCGGGCTGGTGTGCCAGTCGTTCATCGTGGTGTTGAAGTGCAGGCCGGGATCGGCCGAAGCCCAGGCGGCGTAGCCGATCTTTTCCCACAGGTCGCGCGCCTTGAGCGTCTTCATCACCTTGCCGTCCTTGCGGGCGGTCAGGTGCCAGTCGCCATCGGTTTCCACGGCGCGCAGGAAGTCGTCCTTGAGCGAGACCGAGTTGTTGGAGTTCTGGCCCGAAACGGTGAGGTAGGCTTCCGAATCCCAGTCGGTGTCGTAGGTCTTGAACTCGATCGAGGTGTAGCCCTGCCTGGCGAACTGGATGACGCGGTAGATGTAGTTTTCCGGCACCGCGTTCTTCTTGGCGGCCTTGATCTCGCGCTTGAGCGCGGTGTTGATCGTCGGATCGAAGCAATCGTCATCCTGGCCTTCGCAGTTGACGCAGGCAGCCATGATCTTGGCGAGGTGCTGCTTGACGATCTTGGAGCCGGTGACGAGTGCTGCGACCTTCTGCTCTTCCTTCACCTTCCAGTCGATATAGGCCTCGATGTCGGGGTGGTCGGCGTCGACGACGACCATCTTGGCGGCGCGGCGGGTGGTGCCGCCTGACTTGATGGCGCCGGCGGCACGATCGCCGATCTTGAGGAAGCTCATCAGGCCCGACGAACGGCCGCCACCGGACAGCTTTTCGCCTTCGCCGCGCAGCATCGAGAAGTTGGAGCCGGTGCCCGAGCCATATTTGAACAGCCGTGCCTCACGCACCCACAGGTCCATGATGCCGCCCTCGTTGACGAGGTCGTCCTGCACTCCCTGGATGAAGCAGGCATGCGGCTGCGGATGTTCGTAGGACGACTTCGACTTGGTCAGCTTGCCGGTGAAGGGGTCGACATAGAAATGGCCCTGGCCGGGACCGTCGATGCCATAGGCCCAGTGCAGGCCGGTGTTGAACCACTGCGGCGAGTTTGGCGCGACGCGCTGGGTGGCGAGCATGTAGGCCAGTTCGTCGTTGAAGGCGCGGGCGTCGCCTTCGGACTTGAAATAGCCACCCTTCCAGCCCCAGTAAGTCCAGGTGCCGGCGAGGCGGTCAAAGACCTGACGGGCGTCGGTCTCGGAGCCATAGCGTTCGTTCTCGGGCAGCTTTTCCAGTTCGGCTTCGTCGGGAACCGAGCGCCACAGGAACGAGGGGACGTCGTTCTCCTCGACCTTCTTCAGCCGGGCGGGCACGCCGGCCTTGCGGAAATATTTCTGCGCCAGGATGTCGGCAGCGACCTGGCTGAACTGCGCCGGCACGTCGATATTGTCGAGGCGGAACACCACCGAACCGTCGGGGTTCTTGATCTCGGATAGGGCCTTGCGGAACTCGATCGCCGCATAGGCCGATTGTCCATCCTTGGTGAAACGCCGCTCGATGCGCATCGGTCGATTTCCTTTTGTCTATATATAGCGTCTTTCGCGGGAGATTTCCCGTTGCTGATGCGAAAGACGCAAGCCCGTGTGATCCGGCTGCCTGGACAGCCGGTTGCCTTTTCCCGGACTAGCCGCCGCCTGACTGGAGAATCTCCTTGCGGAGACTGCTTTCCTCAAGCCTGCGGCCCGCACCGGGCCCGTCGAACTGAAACTTTGATTGCGACTCCCTCATGGAGGGACAACTCACACTATCTAGCGTTCAGGCTGCCTGCAAACACTAAATATAGTGTTAACAGAAGATTTCCGCCAGTCCCCAATTTTTACCCGCAACCTCTTGGACACCCCGGAACCGCACGCAGAAACGCCCCGCCGGGGCGGGTGCAAATGCGAGCGGGAACTCACTAAATCTGGAGAAAAGGACCGGCCTCAGAACTTTCCGGTCACGCGCTCAACAAGCGCGCTTGAGTCATAAAAAGCGACTCGGCCGTTAACGTCAAGAAGTCGTTTATGCAGAATTTGTGACCCCAACATCTTGTGTGTCACTTGTGTGGATAACGGGGAGAACCAGCCGCGTGAACGAAGCCGGCGAAAGGGCGGTCAGGGCGGGCCGCGAACCCACTGCGCGGGCGCAAGCCCGTTTCAGGCGGCGTATTTTCCGTGCGCGGCACCGAAGGACGAGATCAGCCGGCAAAGATCGGGTTCGTTGACCATGCGCGCGGCTTCGTTTGGCGAGACCCACTTGCGCGTGCGCTGGCGTCGCTCCTTCCACTTCTCGGCGACCTTGCGCACCTCGAGCGGATAGACGAGCACCTCGCAGGCGACCTGCTCGCCGTTGGAAAGCTCCTTGAGATAGAAATAGCGGCCGGCTTCGTCGGTATCGACCGAGCCGCTGAGGCCGGCTTCCTCGCTCGCCTCGCGCGCGGCGGTCTCGCACAGTCGTTCCGACGGTTCCGGCCAGCCCTTGGGCAGCACCCAGCGGCCGGTGTCGCGGCTGGTGATGAGCATGATCTCGATGCCGGTTGCGGTGCGGTGCCAGGGCAGGGCGGCGACTTGCAGCCTGCAGGGCGTCGCGCCGAACAGGCGTCGGATCCGCTCGAGGAGGTGATTGTGGTAGCTTGGCTTCATAAGCATCGGCAGTCCCACCCAGCCAGAAGACTCATATGCCGCTTAACGAATTGTACGGTTAATCCTCCGTAACAAAAGTAAATAGATTGATAATGAAGGCGCCCGGCACGCATCGGCCCGAAAATCGAAATCGATTTTCGGAAACACGATGCGAACCCTGGATGGTCAGAGCATCCTTTGCGCGCCCGAACAGGAGGCGCGGCGCTCTAATGGCCGGGCCGCTCGAGACTTCGGAGACGGGCGTCGTGGCTCAGCCCATGTGGTCTTCGGCGATCGGCTTCTGGTAGGTGAAGCCGAGATCCCAAGGGAAATAGATCCAGGTGTCCTGCGACACCTCGGTCACGAAGGTGTCGACCAGCGGCCGGCCCTTGGGCTTGGCGTAGACGGTAGCGAAATGCGCCTTGGGCATCATCGCGCGCACGATCGCCGCGGTCTTGCCAGTGTCGGTCAGGTCGTCGACGATCAGCACGTTCTCGCCTTCGCCTTCGAGCAGCGAGGGCGTGATCTCCTTCAGCACCTGCAGCTGACCCTGCGAGGTGTAGTCGTGATAGGAGGCGATGCAGATCGTCTCGATCAGGCGGATGCCGAGTTCGCGCGAGATGATGGCCGCGGGCACTAGGCCGCCGCGAGTGATGCAGACGATCGCCTTCCACTGCGGGTTGACGCCGGCGAGGCGCCAGGCGAGCGCACGCGCGTCGCGATGGAACTGGTCCCAGGATACGGGAAAGGCTTTTTCGGGAAGGGACATGTGACGCGCACTCCGGCTCGGCGCGCCATATGGCGCGGAAATAGGGGAATGCAGGCGGAATTAGCCGGAAAGCCCCGTCCTTGGCAAGGGCGGGGCGGCAGGAGTTGTGCGGTAATCTTACCGCGACAGCAGGATAGCCGTGTCGCCGGCCTGCAGGACGTTGCGGGTGACGCCGCCGAACAGGAATTCGCGGATCCAGGAATGGCTGTAGGCGCCCATCACCAGGAGGTCGGCGCCGGTTTCGACAACCTTGTTGTGGATGACGGCATCGACCGTGTGGCCGCGCGATTCCTGAACACTGACCGACACTTTGGCGCCATGGCGGGCAAAGGCGGAGGCGATCTCCGCACCTGCCGCGTCCATGCTCTGGGCTGCTGTTTCGGCCGGATCGATGACCAGGATTTCGATGGCATCGGCCTCGATGACGAAGGGCAAGGCATCGAAGGCGGCGCGGGTGGCTTCGCGGCTGCCGTTCCAGGCGATCAGAATGCGGCGGAATGTCGAGATCAGCGGCGCGGCATGCGGCACGACAAGCACCGGCCGGCCGGCCTCGTAGATCAAAGAGTCTATATCGGCGGCAACAGAGTCCTTCGCATCCGGAGATGCCTGGGCGACGATGACGATGTCGGCGCAACGTGCGCTTTCGACCCCCGACAGCGCGCTGTCGCCGGAAAAGCTCTCGAAGCTGCGCCATTCGAACGACACGCCCGACGTCTCGATGCGCGACAGGAATGCCTTCTGCACCTTTTCGGCGCGCTCCTTGCACAGGTCGGCATTGGCCTGGATGAATTCGGTGTCGGGAAATCCGACAGCCGTCGTGTAGGGCATGGCCAGCGCCTCGGCGTGGACGCCGATCAGGTGGCTTTCGTGCCGGTCGGCAAACGGGATCGCCACGTCGAGAACGCGGCTGACGTCGCGTTCGCTCTGGATGATGGCAACGATTGTCTTGAACGGCATGGAACCCTCCTTTGTGCGCAGAAATCTGCTCAGCAAAGAAACACTATCATGCGGCTACTTGTTCCCATGTGACCTGGATCAAGTGTTTGAGATCAAGTCGTTGTGGCTTGTTTGGCAGCAGCTGCGATGTCGGCGAGCATGGCCTCGATGGCGATACGGGCGGCGTCCATGGCTTGCTCGGAGCGGGAGCGCACGACGAGTTCGGTCCAGAAGCTGCCGTCGAGATATTTCGGGTAGGAGCCGATAATGGTGTCGGGATGCGCCTTCTGGATCTCGCCGAGCGGGCCGCCGATGGTGCCTTCGCCATAGGGACACTGCACCGTCGTCGACAGCAGCTTGGCGCCGGTTCTGAGGGTGGGCATGACATTGTCGAGCATCGCCTGGAAAATCGACGGCACGCCGGCCATGACGTGGACGTTGCCGATGCGGAAGCCGGGCGCCACCGAGACCGGGTTTTCGATCAGTTCGGCGCCGCGCGGCGTGCGCGCCATGCGCTTGCGCGCCTCGGAGAATTCGAGGCCGCGCGAGGCGTAGTTGGCTTCGAGCATGGCATAGGCGCGCGGCTCGTATTCGCACGGCACGCCGAATGCCTTGGAGATCGAGTCGGCGGTGATATCGTCATGCGTCGGGCCGATGCCGCCCGTGGTGAAGACGTAGTCGTAGCGGGCGCGCACGGCATTGACCGCAGCGACGATCTCGTCCTCGTCGTCTGCTACAACGCGCACTTCCCTGAGGTCGATGCCGGCGGCCGTCATCATGTCGGCGAGGTGGCCGATATTCTTGTCCTTGGTGCGCCCGGACAGGATCTCGTCGCCGATGACGACCATTGCTGCGGTGACGATGTCGGCCATGTCGAATGCTCCGTTCAAAGGCAACAGTGAGATACAGCCGAGAGCACAAGCGGGCAATGGTCGCTGTTTGGTGAACGATGCGTCACGTATAGGCACGCTTTCATTGAACGCGCATTGGATTACATCTCTCCCAGACGCCGACCCAAGACGGCGCAACGAGATTTTCCCGCTGGAGTTTGAAATGGCTAAGATTCTTGTTCTCTACTATTCGAGCTGGGGCCACATGGAGCAGATGGCCAAGGCCGCTGCCGAAGGCGCCCGTGCTGCCGGTGCAGACGTGACCATCAAGCGTGTTCCCGAGCTGGTTCCCGAGGCTGTCGCCAAGGCCGCCTACTACAAGCTCGACCAGGAAGCCCCGATCGCCGATCCGCTCGAACTGGCCGACTATGACGGCATCATCATCGGCACCGCCACCCGCTACGGCACAATGGCCTCGCAGATGAAGAACTTCCTCGACCAGACCGGCCCGCTCTGGGCCAAGGGCGCGCTGCTCGACAAGGTCGGCTCGGTCATGGTGTCGACCGCGACCCAGCATGGCGGCGCCGAACTGGCGCTCATCAACGCCCAGATCCACCTGCAGCACCACGGCATGGTGATCGTTCCGCTGTCCTATGCCTACCAGGGCCAGATGGGCAACGACGTCGTCCGCGGCGGCGCACCTTACGGCATGACCACCACCTCGGACGGCGACGGTTCGCGCCAGCCTTCGGCACAGGAACTCGAAGGCGCCCACTTCCAGGGCAAGCGCGTGGCCGAGATCGCCATCCGCCTGCATGGCAAGGGCTCGAACGCCGTCAAGGAAGTTGCATAACAGGGACGTTGCTTAGCAACGAACTTGCTTAACAGCTTCGGATCGTTATGATTTTTGTGAACGGGCGGCCGCTGGGCCGCCCGTTTTGCATTGGTGGGTTTGAGCCCGCGCTCCTGGGCGGCTAGACTGCCGGCATTGCTTCCAGGAGGTTCGATGGCGACGACGATTCTCGGCTGGGTGGCCAGCATCGCCTTCCTAGCCATTGCCCTTGTCGGCGGCTATTTCGTGCTGGCGACACGCAGGATCTCGGCGCAGGCCGAACGCGCCGTGCCGGCCAGCGGCAAGTTCCTGCAACTGGGCCGCCACAACATTCATTATGCCGATGAAGGGCAGGGCCGGCCGATCCTGTTCATCCACGGCCTCGGTGCGCAACTGCACCATTTCCGCCATCCGCTGTTTCCCGAACTCGCCGAATTCAGATGCATCGCACTCGATCGGCCGGGCTCGGGCTATTCCATCCGGCCGACCGGCTTTTCCGGCAGCCTGGTCGAGCAGGCCGAACTGGTCGCGCGCTTCATCGAAAAACTTGGGCTGGAGCGGCCGCTTGTCGTGGGCCATTCGCTCGGCGGTGCGGTCGCCCTCACGCTGGCGCAAAACCATCCGCAGGCGCTGTCGGGGCTCGTGCTGCTGTCGCCGCTGACACATCTGGAGGACGAGCTGCGGCCGGAATTCCGCGCGCTCTACATCAAGTCGCCGCTGAAGCGCCGGCTGGTGGCGGAGACGATTGCCATACCGACGAGCCTGAAATACGCGCCGCAGACCTTGGCCTTCCTGTTTTCGCCGCAGGCGGCACCGAAGGATTATGGCACGTCAGGCGGCGGTTTTGCCGGGCTGCGGCCGAGCCATTTCTACGCGTCCTCAGCCGACATGGTGGCGATCGAGCTTAATCTCGGCGCCATCGAGGCGCGTTATGGCGAGCTCGACCTGCCGGTCGCGGTGATGTTCGGCACCGCCGACCGTGTGCTCGACTACCGGCTGCACGGTGAACCCCTGATCGGCAGGATCAAGGGCATGGATCTCGACCTGGTCGAAGGCCTCGGCCACATGCCGCAATTCGTCGAGCCGCAACGGGTGGCGGCGATGATCCGGCGCATTGCTGCCAGGGCATTCGCCTCGGAACGGGCCGAGGGTCAGTAGCCGCAGGAATTGCTCATCCATTTGCGGTGGGCCCAGCCTTCAAAACCGTCGCCGCCGACGAAGTACCAGCTGCCGCGCCTGTCGGTGATCTCGACAGTGTCGCCGTTGAACAGCTGGTGGACCATGGGCGCCGAGGCGCTCGCGCCGGCGCGCACGGCAAGGAAGCCGGTGCCGCGGGCCAGACTGTAGGTACGCGACAGGCCGTGAACGGTGCCTTCGCAATATTGCGCCTGCGCCGGTGTCGCGACGCCGATGGATAGCGTTGCCGCAACGGTGGCAAGCACTGCGGCCGAGAGCGCCGCCTTGGTTGAAAATGCTGGTTTGCCTGCAAATACTGACATGAGCGACATGGTTCGGCCTCCGCTGGGCAACCGGCGTCTCGCCGGATGCCGGTGAGTGTCGCTGACATGGCAAAAGGTTCAGGCAGTTCGTTGCAAACGGCTAGTCGGAGACTTCGGTGTCCGGCCTGTCGTCGCCCTTGGCGAGTTCGTCGTGCCAGCGGCCCTCCGCATCCTCGTACTGGATGCCGTCGGTCGAGCCGGCGACGCGCTGTTCGGCTGCCGCAGTCTCGGCGGCCTGCAGGGCGTGATTGTGGGTGGGGAAGGTCTCGGAAAAGGTGTCGCCGACCTTATAGGCCCAGCCACCATCGTGCTGGACGATCTCATAGACGAGCTTGGCCATGGGTTTCCTCGTTGGGTGGCATGTCGTTGTGCATCAGCGCCTCGAGCGGCCGTGCTGCCGCGAGTGTCCGCGCGCCAGTGAGGAGAGCCTCACGACCGTCCCGGCCTATCCGGTGGGCATGGCAAATACGGTGAGCGGTAGGCGACCCAGTGCCAGGCGCAACGGTGCTTGCTGTCAGGCGACAACCGACGGTCGTCTGGCGCGGAGGCGCAACAGATGCACGGCGCGCAATGGATTCATATGCGACCATGCCCGCTCAAACGTTGCCGGGCGCAAATGGTTGCATGCCGTCAAACGGCGTTTTGGACGGTGCTTTCTGGTCCGGTTCAGAGAGGGACGATGGAAAACACGACCCAGGCGCCGCAAACGGCGGCGGCAAGTCCAAGGCAGGCGCTACGGTGTTTTTCCCAGAAGTATGGCGCACGTTCCCAATTGTAGTGCATGTACTCGGCTCCCCACTCACAACGCCCCCACGCGGTGAAGTTGTATTTCACTCTGAAACAATCCGCAATTTTCCGGTGTGGTTGTGAGGTGAGGAAAGAATGTGAGCGTGGTAATTATGTCACGCTAATATGTGGGCGGATATGCCTCGCGATCGAGGCTCGATTCGCGTGCTCTGGGCAATGGAGCCGTTTGGTGCGGACGGCGGGGATCGAACCCGCATAGCCGAGGCTGAGAGATTTTAAGTCTCTTGCGTCTACCAGTTTCGCCACGTCCGCTTGGCTCGCATTTCAACTGCGCAGGCGATTCCGTCAACTGGCCTTGTGCCGCCACCGGACCGTGACGGGCAATTGGTGCCCTGAATGGGGGCTGCCGTGCCATCCAGCTTGGGTCTGGATCGCGTCCCGCCGCGTGGGAACGATCAACTCCAGCAGGTGCTTGCCATATGCGTCCGGTGTCCCGGGAAGCGCTTGTGGCTACTCCGTTCCGTTGAAATCGAGCAGTGGGGACACCACCGCTGCAGCATCCTTTTTCACCGACTTGCGGGGCGTCTTTCTGGCCGGCTTCTTGCCCGCCTCCTTCGTTGCGACATTTGCCGCTTCCTGCGGTACTGCGGCCGGCAAGGCCGCCTTTGCAGGCGTGGGTTTTGCTGCGGCAGGGGCCGCCTTTTCTGTGAACTTGATTGCCATGCTGTCCGCCATTTCATCGCGCCGCGAGTCAGCGGCCTTGGCCCTCCATACACGATTTGTTCCGCTTGGGGGCAATGAAGGGCATGGTCGATGCGACGAACGGCGGCGAGCCGGCGCAGCGGCCGATGGCGATCGCTTGTTGCGGTCGCCTGCAAAGGCAGAACGGGCGCTGCGGTTGAAAGTCTACTTCCGGTCGATGAACTCCAGCACCGATCTGTTGTACTCGTCCGGTGCCTGCAGCATGGCGAAGTGGCTGGCGTTGGGCAGGATGATCAGCTCGGCGCCGGGAATGATCGAGGCCATGTATTCGGTGTGCTTGCGCGTCACCGCCTCGTCATGGTCGCCGAGAACGATGGCCGTCGGCGCCGTTATCGTCGCCAGCTGTTCCTTGGTCCAGTTCGGCTGCGTCTTCCACATCTCGCTGATCTGGCCGACGAAGGCGTCGTATTCGGTCGGCGTCTTGGACATCCTGGCATAGTCCCTGCCGGAGCGCTCGATATAGGCGCCGAAGGTCTTGTTGGTCTCGACACCGGGATCGACACCATCGGTGGTGACGTTGGCAGCATGTGCGTAGAGCCGCGTCAGGCGCTCCGGGTGCTTCATGGCGATGTCGATACCAATGATGCCGCCGTCGCTCCACCCGACGATCGCGGTCTTGTCGATCTTGAGATGGTCGAGCAGCGCAAGATAATCTGAGGCCATCAACTCATAGCCGAAGGGCTCGGTGGTGCGTGTCGAGCGGCCATGGCCGCGGCTGTCGGCGACGATCACCTTGTGGGTCTTGGAGAGCTCGGCCACCTGGCTTGCCCAGATGTCGGCATGGCCGAGGCCGCCATGGATCAAGAGCACCGGGTCGCCCGAGCCGTACACGGCATAATACATGTCGATGCCGTTGACCTTGGCATAGCCGGTTTCGGTGGGGGCCGGCATGGCGGCCGGGTCCGGCAAGGTCAGCCAGCGCTCTTCAGCACCCTCTGCAGCAATGGAAAACAGTGAAACAAAAGCAACAACAACGGCAGTCCAGAAAGAACGCATGCCCGCCTCCGCCCATCTTGTGCGGCAAGTGACTGCCAATGCGCTGGAAAAGTCAACGGGCGGAAGATCCGCCCGTTGGTTTTGCTGCAAGTTGCTGGTTTTTGATCAGCCTTCTTCCTCGACGAAGACCTCGTCGCGCTTCTTGCGAACTGCCGGCAGCAGCACGACGATCAGCACGCCCGCGGCTATCGCCAGCAGCAGGGCGCTGATCGGGCGGGTAACGAAGGTCGTCGGGTCGCCGCGCGACAGGATCATGGCTCGGCGCAGGTTTTCCTCGAGCAGCGGTCCGAGCACGAAGCCGAGCAGCAGCGGCGCCGGCTCGCAGCGCAGCTTGACCAGCACGTAGCCGATGAAGCCGAAGAAGGCGACGGCATAGAGGTCGAAGACGTTGGAGTTGACGCTGTAGACGCCGATGGCACAGAACGCCATGATGATCGGGAACAGCACGTAGTAGGGCACCGTCAAAAGCTTCACCCACAGGCCGATCAGCGGCAGGTTGAGGATGATCAGCATCAGATTGCCGATCCACATCGAGGCGATGATGCCCCAGAACAGCGCCGGCTGCTCGGTAGCCACGTTGGGGCCGGGCACGATGCCCTGGATGATCATCGCACCGATCATCAGCGCCATGACGGGGTTGGCCGGGATGCCGAGCGTCAGCATCGGGATGAACGAGGTCTGGGCACCGGCATTGTTGGCCGATTCCGGACCGGCGACGCCGGCGACCGCACCCTTGCCGAACTCTGCCGGGTTCTTGGAGACGCGCTTCTCCACCGTGTAGGAGGCAAACGCCGCAAGGATCGCGCCGCCGCCGGGCAGGATGCCGAGTGCGGAGCCGATTGCCGTGCCGCGCAGGATGGGTGCTGCCATCGCCTTGAAGTCCTCGCGTGTCGGCATCAGGCCTGACACCTTGGCCATCAGCACTTCGCGGGTCTTTTCGCTTTCGAGGTTGCGCAGGATCTCGGCGATTCCGAAAACGCCGACGGCGACCGCGACGAAGTTGAGCCCGTCGGCATATTCGCGGATGCCCAGCGTGAAGCGTGGCGTTCCGGTGTAGATGTCGGTGCCGACGAGGCCGAGCAGCAGGCCGAGAACGACCATCGCCAGTGCCTTGACGATCGAGCCATGGGCAAGGGCGATGGATGAGACCAGGCCGACGACCATCAGCGAGAAGTATTCGGCGGCACCGAACTGCAGCGCGATCGCCGTCAGTGGCGGCGCGAAGATGGCAACCAGGAAGGTCGACACCGTGCCGGCGAAGAACGAGCCGATGGCGGCGATCGCCAGAGCCGCGCCTGCACGTCCTTTTCGTGCCATCTGGTAGCCGTCGATCGCGGTGACGGCGGACGAGGATTCGCCCGGCATGTTGATCAGGATAGCCGTGGTCGAGCCGCCATACTGCGCGCCGTAATAGATGCCGGCGAGCATGATCAGCGAGGAGACTGGGTCGCCGATCTGGAAGGTGATCGGCAACAGCATGGCGATCGTTGCGGTGGCGCCGATGCCGGGCAGCACGCCGATGAGCGTGCCGAGCAGCACGCCGATCAGGCAGAAGCCGAGATTGTAGAGCGTCGAGGCGGTCGAGAAGCCAAGCGCGAGATTGTCGAAGAGTTCCATCTCATCCCCCCTCAGAACGGCAGCCAGGGGCCGAAGCGCTGGAATGGCAGGCCGAGTGCGTAGCTGAACACGACGACCGAAAACAGAGTCACGCCGGCGGCGAGCAAGACAGCAGCCAGCGGCTTCATCCGGGTCGAGGCGAAGGCAGCGATCAGGCAGGTGATGAAGATCGACGGCACGAAGCCGAGGCCGCGCACGGTGAGGCCGAAGAATACCGGCGCAGGCAGGATGAAGGCCAAGCCGCGCCAGGCGATCGGGCCGATCGGCTCGCCGGCGATGCGGGTGGCCTGGACGATGACGATGCCCCCGAGCAGGATCAGTACCAGAGCAAGCACGAGCGGGAAGTAACCCGGTCCCATGCGGAAGGTGGTGCCGAGGTCGAGGCCGAGCGCCTGGATGGCGAAGAAGGCGCCGGTTGCGACGAAGATCGCGCCGCAGGCTCCATTGGTTGGGTCGATGGCGAGGTTTTTCATGCGAGGCCTCTGCTGGCGCCTGACGTTCTGTGGCTGCCTTGTTCTGTTCCCCGTCCGCCTGCCTTGGCCTGGTCACGCCGGAGGGCGACAAGGGAGCATCGAACGCGCGCATGATCGCGCGGCGTCGGCAATTGGCAAGGGGGTGCAGCGAATGGGCTTCTCCGTCGGGAGAAGGGGCAGCCGGAGAAGGGCCGCGCCGGAGCGCGGCCCGGGTCGTGGCTTAGTCGGCGAACTGGCCGGCAGCCTCGATGATCGGCTTCCAGCGCGCGATTTCGCCTTCGAGCTTGGCCTTCAGTGCTGCCGGGGTCGCGTCCGCCTCTGACGACGGGATGGTGCCGAGCTCGGCGAAGCGGGCAACGACGTTGGGGTCCTTGAGGGCCACCTGCAGCGACTTCGACAGGCGTTCGGTCACCTCGGCAGGTGTGCCCTTGGGTGCGTAGACGCCGTGCCAGATGCCGACTTCCATGCCCTCAAGACCGCCTTCTTTGGTGGTCGGCACGTCCTTCAGCACGTCGAGGCGGGCAGGCGAGGTGACGGCATAGGCCTTGATCGTGCCGGCCTGGATCTGCTTGGTGGTGTTGGTGGTCTGGTCGCACATGATGTCGACCTGGCCGCCGAGCAGATCGGTCATGGCAGGGCCGGTACCCTTGTAGGGTACGGTGACCAGTGGCGTGCCGATGGCGCTCATGAACAGCATGCCGCACAGATGGGATGCTGCACCGATGCCGGCGTTGGCGACGGTGACGGTGTCCTTGTTGGCCTTGGCGTATTCGACGAGACCCTTGAGGTCGGTCGGCGCGAGGTCCTTCTTGGCGACGATGGTCATCGGCACTTCGGTGACCAGGCCGACATACTCGAAGGCGTTCAGCGTGTCATAGGCGAGCTTGCGGTACAGCGTTGCACTGGTGGCCATGCCGATGTGGTGCAGCAGCAGCGTGTAGCCATCCGGATCGGCGGAGGCGACGCGGCCGGCGCCGAGCGTGCCGCCGGCACCGCCGACGTTTTCGACGATGACCTGCTGGCCGAGGTCCTTGGACATCGATTCAGCGACGAGACGGGTGACGGTGTCGGTCGGGCCGCCGGCGGCGAAGGGCACGACGACGGTGATGGTGCGTTCGGGATAGCCCGCGGCATTGGCAGCAAGCGGGAAAATGGCAACGGCGGCTGCCGTCGCCAGCGAGGCGATAAGTTTCTTCACAGAATCCTCCCAGATATCGGAACTCGACCTCCGCCTTGACCACAGCTCCTCCGGGGCCGGCGTTGGATGGCCGATTGGGCGGCAGCCGGAGCCGTTCCGCAATGTCACGCGACCACGGTTGACGCCTAAAATGCCGTGTCGACGTCGATGATGGGTGGAAAAGGTAACATCGGCCTTTCCCGGTGTGTGGAATTCCACACACCAAGCGGCCGCTACTGCTCGGAGGCATCCGCCATGCCGACCTGATTCTTGTCGAGACCGTAGCGCTGCATCTTCTCGTAGAGCGTCTTGCGCGAGATGCCGAGCTGCTCGTAGACCGGCTTGAGGCTGCCGCCATGAGCGACGAGGGCGGCCTGGATGACGTTCTTCTCGAAGCTGGCGACGCGCTCGGCCAGGCGCTCGTCGCTGTCGCTGGAGCCCTCTTCGGTGGACTGCAGCCCGAGGCCGAGCACGAAACGGTCAGCGGCGTTGCGCAATTCGCGCACATTGCCGGGCCAGTCGCGCCGGGCGATGTCGGCGACGATGCGGGGCGGCACCTCCATCGCATCGCGGCGGTAGCGCCCGGTTGCTTCGCGCACCAGCTGCAGGAAAAGCAGCGGCACGTCCTCGCGGCGCGCCGTGAGCGCGGGCATGCGCAAGGTCACGACGTTGAGCCGGTAGAGCAGGTCGGCGCGGAAGCGTCCGGCAGCAACCTCGGCGTCGAGGTCGGCCTTGCTGGTGGCGATGAAGCGCACGTCGAGCGGTATCGGCTCGTTGGAGCCGAGGCGAAAGATGATGCGGTCCTGGATGACGCGCAACAGCTTGGCCTGCAGGTCTGCCGGCATCGAGCCGATCTCGTCGAGAAGCACCGTGCCGCCACGGGCATGCTCGAACTTTCCGTAGCGTGGGCGCAGCGCGCCGGGGAAGGCGCCGGCCTCGTGACCGAACAGCTCGCTCTCGATCAGGGTTTCGGGCAGGGCGGCACAATTGATGGCGACGAAGGGTTTGGTGGCGCGGCTGCTGATGTCGTGCAGCGCACGCGCCGCCACTTCCTTGCCGGTGCCGGTGTCGCCGATGATCAGCGCGTCGGCATCGGTTCCGGCAATGGCGCGCAGCTTGTAGCGCAACTCGACCATGATGTTGCTGCGCCCGGGCAGGCGGGCCTCGAGGTCGTCGTTCTTGCCGGCTGCGGCGCGCAGCTCCCGGTTCTCGAGTACGAGCTTGCGCCGGTCGATGGCGCGCGCCGCCATTTCGGCAATGTGCTGGGAGGTGAAGGGTTTCTCGATGAAGTCGTAGGCGCCCTCGCGCATGGCGCGCACGGCAAGCTGGACGTCGCCATGGCCGGTGACCAGGATGACGGGAATGTCGGCGTCGACCTCGTGGATGCGTCCCATCAGCGTCATGCCGTCCATTCCAGGCATGCGGATGTCCGAGACGACGACGCCGTTGAAGCCCTGGGTGATGAAGTCGAGGGCGCGCTCGCCGCTGGGGCTGTCCTGGACGGCGAGGCCGGCGAGGTCGAGCGACTGCGCGGTCGATCGGCGCAGCTCGTCCTCGTCGTCGACCAGAAGCACGACCGGCGGCTTCATTCCGCGGCCTCGCGCATGGCGGAGCGCATCGCATCGAGCTCGATCGTGAACAAGGCCCCGCCCTCAGCATGATTCATGACACCAAGACTCCCACCGAAGTCTTTGACGATATTGTATGAAATCGACAGCCCGAGGCCAAGGCCCTTGCCCACGCCCTTGGTCGAGAAGAACGGGTCGAAGATGCGTTCGGCGATGGCCTTGGGCACGCCGGGTCCATGGTCGCGTACAGTGATGGTGACCTTGCCGGCCTTGCGCCTGGCCATCAGTTCGATGCGGCGGTCGGGCAGGCCTTCGACGGCGTCGGCGGCATTGGTGACGATGTTGACCAGTACCTGCTGCAGGCGCACCGACCCTGCCTTGACTGTCAACGGGCTCGGCCCGAGGTCGACGGACAGTGTCGCATCCGCTGCCTTGAGCCGCCAGCCGACGATTTCCTGGGTGTCGTGGACGACCTCCTGCAGCGACACCGGGCCGAGCTTCTGGTTCGGCTTGCGGGCGAAATTGCGCAGATGCCTGCTGATCGAGGCCATGCGGTCGGTGAGGCTCGAAATACGCGAAACGTTGTCGCGGGCCTCGGCGACGCGCTCGCGGTCGATCAGGATCGCGGCATTGTCGGCATAGGTCTTCACCGCAGCCAACGGCTGGTTGAATTCGTGCGACAGTGCCGCCGACATCTGGCCGAGGGCCGCGAGCTTGCCTGCCTGGATGAGGTCGGCCTGGGTCTGACGCAACTGTTGCTCGGTGGCGCGGCGCTCGGCGACCTCCGTTTCCAGCCGTGTGTTGACCAGTGCCAGGTCGGCTGTGCGCTCATCGACGCGGCGTTCGAGCTCCTGTTGCGCCGACTGCTGCATCTGCATGCGTTCGGCGAGCCGAGCACGGCGCTGCAGGACGATGGCACCGGCGAGTGCCGCTAGGCCGAGCGCCAGCAGGGCAAGCACGACAGCCGTCAGCGACTGGGCGCGCGCGGAACCCGTGTCGGCCAGCACATGCACCGTCCAGCCAGCCTCGGGCATCTCCTCTGCAACCTCAAGGAACTCGCGGGTGTTGCCGCGTTCGCTTATCGCCAGCAATTCGCGGCCGTCGGCCATGAAGCGCGACACGGGCAGGTTGCGCAGGATCGCATCGGAATAGCGACGCGAGGCGGTGGTGCGCGCCAGCATCTCTGAAGTCAGCGGCTTCATGCTCGAATAGAGCCAGAGCGGGCGGCTGCTCATGAAGATGATGCCTTCGGGGTCTGTAACCGTCAGCTCGAAGTCTCCGCCGCGCCAGGAGGCCTCGATCTCCTCGATATGGACCTTGAGCACGACGACGCCAGCGACGCGCTCGCCGAGTATTACCGGCGCCGAGAAGTAGTAGCCGCGCATATTGGACATGACACCGAGCGCAAAGAAGCGGCCGATGCCGCCGCGGATGGCATCCTGGTAGTAGGGGCGGTAGGAATAGTTCTCGCCGACGAAGGTGGTGGGCAGGTCGTAATTGCTGGCCGAGATCGTGTCGCCGCCCGGCTTGATCAGATAGATGTCGGACGATTCGAGCAGACCGTTGATCGACTTGAGGTAGCGGTTGGCCACGTCGCGCAGCGCCTGGTCGTCGGGCGAGGCGAGCAGCAGCTGGATGTCGTCATTGTCGGCGATCAGCTGCGGCAGCGACTTGTAGCGGCTGATCTGGCCGGTGAGAGCCGAGACGGCAAGCCGGAGCGTCGTCTGTCCACGCGCCTCGGCTTCGTCCATGTAGGCGCGCGTGGCGAGCCGGCCGCCCAGCACCACGATCGCAAGCGCCAGCGCTGCCAGGGCAAGCCCCGGCCACAACAAGCGGCGACCGTTAAGAAAATGCTGCATGACGCGGCCCGAACCGTTTCTGCCGCCAAGTATAGCGGGGCGGTGATGCCGCACAACCAAGGCTCTGTTTTCCGTCGCGGCTTTCGCTACAGTCGTTGCGAAAGAACACAGGATTCCTTGCAATGCCCAACACGACCGCCTTCGCCAAGCCGCGCCCCTGGACCGAGACCGCACCTGAGCTGGTCGACGTCGCGATGGGCCGCAAGCCAGCCGACCTCGTCATCCGCAACGGCCGCTGGGTGAACGTGCATTCGGGCGAGATCATTGCGGGTACCGACCTGGCAATAGTTGCCGGGCGCTTCGCCTATTGCGGGCCGAACGCCAGCCACGCCATCGGCCAGGGCACCAAGGTCGTCGATGCCGGCGGGCGCTATCTCGTGCCCGGCCTGTGCGACGCGCATATGCATGTCGAGAGCGGCATGGTGACCGTTACTGAATTCTCCCGCGCGGTCATCCCGCATGGCACCACCTCGATGTTCATCGACCCGCACGAGATCGCCAATGTGCTCGGCCTCAAAGGCGTCAGGCTGATGCATGACGAGGCGCTCGCCATGCCGATCAACGTCCATGTGCAGATGCCGTCCTGCGTGCCGTCGGCGCCGGGGCTGGAAAATGCCGGTGCGGTGCTGACCGTCGAGGACGTTGCCGAGGCGATGACCTGGGAGAACATCATCGGCCTCGGCGAAGTGATGAATTTTCCCGGCGTCGCCGCCAACAATCCGGTCATGTCAGGCGAAATTGCCGAGACCGTGAAGGCCGGCAAGACCGTTGGCGGCCACTATGCCTCGCCCGACCTCGGCCTGCCGTTCCACGGCTATGTCGCCGGCGGGCCAGAGGACGACCATGAGGGCACCCGCGCCGAGGACGCGATCGCACGCGTCCGTCAGGGCATGAAGGCGATGCTCCGTCTCGGCTCTGCATGGTACGACGTTGCCAGGCAGATCAAGGCGGTGACCGAGATGGGCATCGACCCGCGCAACTTCATCCTCTGCACGGACGACAGCCATTCCGGCACGCTCGTTCATGACGGGCACATGGACCGCGTCGTTCGCCACGCCATCCAGCAGGGCCTGACGCCGGTGACGGCGATACAGATGGCGACGATCAACACCGCCCAGCATTTCCGCCTCGAGCGCGAGATCGGTTCGATCGCGCCGGGCAGGCTGGCCGACGTGCTGATCGTTTCGGATCTGGCCGAGATGAAGATCGACGAGGTCTATGCCCGCGGCGTACGTGTCGCCAAGGCCGGCAAGCTCGACATCGACATTCCGGCCTATGCCTATCCCACTGAGGCCAAGAACACGGTCAAGCTTGGCAAGCAGCTCGGCGCGCTCGATTTCGACATCAAGGCGCCGGAAGGCGCCAATGAGGTCCGCGTGCGCGTCATCGGCGTCATCGAGAACCAGGCGCCGACGCGTGCGCTGGAGGCCGACCTGCCGGTCGAGGACGGGCTTGTCGGCATGGACCGCCGCAACGACGTCTGCCAGATCGCGCTCGTCGAGCGCCATCGGTCCACCGGGCAGGTGACCAACGCCTTCGTCTCGGGCTTCGGCTACATGAAGGACTGCGCGCTGGCGTCGACTGTCGCCCATGACAGCCACCACATGATCGTCGTCGGCACCAACAAGGCCGACATGGCGCTTGCCGCCAACCGGCTCGGGCAGGTCGGCGGCGGCGTGGTGCTGTTCTCCCAGGGCAAGGAGCTGGCGTTGGTCGAGATGCCGATCGCCGGCCTGATGTCGGACGAGCGCGCCGAGATCGTCGCCGCCAAAGCCGACAAGCTTGTGCAGGCGATGCGCGACATGGGCTGCAGCCTCAACAACGCCTACATGCAGCACTCGCTGCTGGCGCTGGTGGTGATCCCCGAACTGCGTATCTCTGATGTCGGCCTGGTCGACGTCAGGACGTTTGAGAAGGTCGACCTGTTTCTCTGACAGGAGCACAAGGTGAAGAGCAAGGGGGACCTGAAATCCAGGCCTTTGCTCGCCTTTCAGTCAGTCCGTCTCCGGAAAATGCTGATAATGCGCGCCGGTGATGCCGGCGGCATCCAGGGCGGCTTTCAGCGCCTCGCTGATTGCCGGCGTCGGCATCACGATGAACTTGTCGATCCAGACATGATGGTTGCCGATCTGTGACCGGTTGAAGACAAGTTCATTCTTGCTGCCGTCCAGGAACCAGACATTGCGAAACTCGAATGTCGTTTTCGCGCGATCGACGGTGTCGAGGCGATTGCAGGGAACGAACCAGAAGCGGTCCGCGGCATGACTGCCATCATTCCATACATACTCGATGGGAAAGAACTGATGGACACCAGGTTCGAGACTTTCGATGACGTCCTTGACCTTCGCGCTCACAGTCAAGACGAAGGCGTCGTAGATATCCGGAATCGGCCGCTTTGGTCCTGTGAGCTCGATTGTCGTAGGAATGTATGTCGCCTCGACCGGCCGCCCATAATACGAGTACCCGGGTCGAATTCGAATGCCGACATCCCGACTGAGATCAGCAGCTTGTATCTTGCTGACGTCGCCATCCAATGCGCGGTAAACGTAGCTGTAGACTTCTTTGTTCTCGTGACTGAGAAAATAGACCATGCAACACTCTTGCCTGTCGGCCGGCTCCCGAGTCTTGGAGATACCGTTCGCCGACGTTTTGCGACATCATGGAACTGGTATTCAGTCCGTCTCCGGAAAGGGCTGATAATGCGCGCCGGTGACGCCAGCAGCTTCCAGTGAGGCTTTCAACACCTCGCTGATTGCCGGCGTCGGCATCACGATGAACTTGTCGATCCAGACATGATGGGCGCCGATCTGCGATCGATTGAAGACAAGTTCTTTCTTGCTGCCATCCAGGAACCAGACGTTGCGAAACTCGAACGTCGTCTTGGCGCGATCGACCGTGTCCAGGCGATTGCAGGGAACGAACCAGAATCGTTCGGCGGCATGATTGCCATCTTCCCATACAAGCTCGATGGGAAAGAACTGATGGGCATCAGGTTCGAAACGTTCGATGACGTGCTTGACCTTCGCGCTGACAAGCAAAGCGTAGGCGTTGTAGAGATCCGGAATCTGCCGCTTGGGCCCTGAGAGTTCGATTGTGGTGGGGAGATACGTCGCCTCGATCGGTCGGCCACAATACACGTAGTTGGGCCGAATTCGGACGCCGACATCCCGCGTCGGATCAACGGGTCGTATCTTGTTAACGTCGCCATCCAAGGCCTGGGAAGTATAGGCGTAAAGCTCGTCGTTCTTGTGGCTGAGGAAGTAGACCATACCAACCCCGAAATTCGATTTTCCGCCACTATCGAAATATTTCAGAGGTATTTTCAATCGGATAAACGAGGGCAGTAAGATTTCGCGGAACGAAATAAAAAAAGGGGCGCTTGGCGGCCCCTTTTTTCTTGTTCGCATAACTGTCGAATCTACTGAAGCCCGCCGCCGAGCATGTTGATGCGGTCGGTGACCTCGCGGTCGCTGGCAAAGCCGTCGTCGGCGCGCAGGCGCTGACCGAGCAGCTTCACCATCTGCGGGTTGTCGGCGAATTTGGTGTGGTTGAAGCTGTCCGCGCCCTTGGCATCCGACAGGTCGACGACGATAACGCCGTATTCGGCGAGGTCGGCGGCGTTCTTGTAATCGCCGAGGCGCGGCTTGGAGCCGGCCAGGATGCCCGACAGCTTGAGTGCGCGGTCGTCGCCCGAGGTCATCAGGAAGAACGGCTTGGTCGGCTTGCCGTAGCGGCGCATCTGCGCCTTGAACACGTCGACGTCGATGTCGGGCGAGGCGAGAACCACGTCGCCGAGCTTGCCGCCAAGGTCACGGTCGCCGGTGAGTGCCAGCTGGCGCAGCGCTTCCATGGTCACCCAGGTGCCCATCGAATGCGCGACGATGTCGATGCGGCGCGCACCCGACTGGGCGAGCATGCGCAAAGTCACCTCGAGCTGGTCACGTGCGGCCGCAGCACTTTCCCTGTCATAGACATAGTCGGTCGTGCTGCCGCCGGACGCCCAGGAAAACAATACCGGCGTGCCGGTATAGCCCGAGTCATGCGCGATCTGGGTAGCGCGATAGACACCGGCGTCGAAGGATGTGTTGTAGCCGTGCACGAACAGCATGGCGCGGCCGCCACGCGCGGCGATGTCGGCACTCAGCGCCTTGGAGAACTCGGGCTGCGTCTGGTAGCCGACCGCGTTGGTGGCGGTGAAGAATTTGGTCGGATCCGGGTCCTTGCGGCCGCGCAGCTCGATCTGGCCGGTCTTGTGGACCTTGGGAACGGTCACGTCGACGCGGGCGAAGTTCAGCGTCGCCGAACGGTCGCGGTCGAAGACCTCCTTGTTGTCGGCGGCATACTGGCGCGTCGAGGCGACGAAGATCGCATGGTTGCCGGCGATCTCCTGGACCGGGACATTGACCACGGCACCCGTCAAAAGCGCGCCGGACGGCTGCCCGACGCAACCGGACAACAGGAGGGCGGCGATGACAAGGCAGTATTTCGACGGCGACACTTTGGCGATCTCTCTGACGGGCAGTGCATTCAGCATGCCTTCCTCCCGACCGGCTGATAGTGGCGGAAGTAAGTCGGGTCCAGCCGAAAGTAACAGCTTCGGCGGAAGTCGGTGGAGGAGTGTTGCCGGATTGCCGAAATTGTGGCGGAAACAAGGGCTTCCGCACCAGAGTTCACAGAGTTAGCGACCCCAGAAAGTTGGCGTGAAGATCACCAGAACGGCCAGGATCTCGAGACGGCCGAGCAGCATCGCCGCCGAGCAGATCCACTTGGCGGCATCGGGCAGCGAGGCGAAGTTGCCGACCGGACCGATGATCGGGCCGAGGCCGGGGCCGACATTGGTGAGGGCGGTAAGCACGCCCGTCATCGACGTCACGAGATCGAGGCCGGTGGCTGCCATCAGGATCGTCCCGATGCCCCAGATGACGAAGAAGGACGCGATGAACAGGACCACCGCGCTTTGCATTTCAGGTGGCACGGAGCGGTCGCCATAGCGCACCGGCGTCACCGTATTGGGATAGATCAGGCGGCGCAGGCCGTTGGCCAGAAGTTCGAACAGGATCAGGAAACGGTAGGCCTTGATACCGCCGGTGGTGGAGCCGGAGCAGCCGCCGAGAAAGGTGGCGACGAAAATGCAGGCGACGGCAAACGGCCCCCAGAGCGTGTAGTCGTCGGAAGCGAATCCGGTCGTCGAGATGATCGACATGAAGTTGAAGGCGGTGTGGCTGAGGGTCATGAAGAACGGCATGCCGGTGCGGACGCTGAGATAGACCGCGACCGCCACCGCAAAGACGACGCAATAGCCGGCAAAGATCCGGATCTGCGGGTCGCGCAGCGCGTCGAGCCGGCCGCGAACGGCAAACAGGATCATGATCGAAAACGGCAGCGAGCCGATGAACATGAAGGTGGTTCCGATCCACAGGATCGCAGGCTCGCCAGCATAACGCATGAAGGACGTGTCGCTGGTCGACATGCCGCCCGTGGCAAGCGTTGCCATGGCGTGATTGACTGCATCGAAGCCAGTCATACCTGCGGCAGCGTAGGCGAAAGCGCAGGTGACGACGAGCGTGGTGTAGATGCCGATCAGGCTGACCGTGAAGGTCTGGAACCGCTCGAAGGGGCGGTCTTCAATGTCGGAGGATTCGATCTTGAAGTAGGAAACGCCGCCGATATTGAGGAACGGCAGCAGGAACAGGCCGAGCGCAATGACGCCGAGGCCGCCCATGTAGTTGAGCAGCGAGCGCCAGATCAGAACGCCTGGAGGCGCGGTGTCGAGCCCGCTGATGACGGTCGAGCCTGTCGTGGTAATGCCCGAGACCGATTCAAAAAAGGCGTCTGTGACGCTGAGCTGCAGTGACGACGTCATGAACGGCACGGCCCCGGCGATCGCCAGCGTGAGCCAGAGGAAATTGACCAGCAGGAAACCGAAGCGGGTGTTGGCGGGAGGCGTGCGCCCCTGTGTCGCCAGCGCGATCGCCAGCGACAGGCCGCCCATGAACAAGGCGGTGAAGGCGAAGGAGCGCCAGTCGTCATTGCCGTAATAGAGGTCGACGGCCGCCGGAAGGAGCATTGCAACGGACAGGTAGATGGCAAAGACGGCTGCGATGTGGATCGCGGCGCGGACGGCAATTCTGTTCACCGAGACGTATCCCCAAATGTATCGCGGCGAGCCAATCTGTCGGCCTGGACCTGGCGGCGGGAGCCGGACAGTGGCTTCACGGCGCCGAATATGCAATAGCGCGGGGACGCGGGCCACAGCATTTGCCCGGTCGATTTCAGGAGTGCCTTAGCCATGACCAGTTTTGCCGAAAGGGTTTCGCTGGCAGCCGGGGCGGTGAGGCAGCTGTTTCCCGAGACACCGCTGCAGGAGAACGACTATCTCTCGCGCAAGACTGGCGCGCGCGTGCTGTTGAAGCGCGAAGACCTGACCCCGGTGCGATCCTACAAGATTCGCGGCGCGTTGAACTTCTTCCGCAAGACGCTCGCCGCCGGCAACGAGGCGGAGCTGTTCGTCTGTGCGTCGGCCGGCAATCACGCCCAGGGTTTTGCCTTCGTCTGCCGGCATTTCGGCAAGAGGGGCGTGGTGTTCATGCCCGTGACGACGCCGCAGCAGAAGATCGACAAGACGCGGCTTTTCGGCGGCGAGTTCGTCGAGATCAAGCTTGTCGGCGACTTCTTCGACGACTGCTATCGCGCTGCCCTGGAGTTCTGCGAAAGCTCGGGCGGCCACATGGTGCCGCCTTTCGACCACAAGGATATCATCGAGGGCCAGGCGACGGTCGCACTCGAGATCGCGGCCCAGATGCCAAACGGGCGTGCGCCCGACATGGTGCTGCTGCCGGTCGGCGGCGGCGGATTGTCCGCCGGGGTGACGCGATATTTCGCCGAGATCGGCGCCAATCCACGGTTCGTCTTCTGCGAGCCGGCGGGTGCGCCCAGCCTGCGCGACAGCCTCGCTACCGGCAAACGGGTCAAGCTCGCCAAGGTCGACAATTTCGTCGACGGTGCTGCCGTCGGCGAGCTCGGTCGCGAGCCGCTGCGCCTGCTGAAGGATTTTCCGGCCGACAGCGTCCATCTGGTTCCGGAGAACCGCCTCTGCGCCACGATGATCGAGATGCTCAATATCGAGGGCGTGGTGCTGGAGCCGGCGGGCGCCTTGGCGATCGACACGCTCAAGGACTTTTCCAAGAAAGAGCTCAAGGGCAAGACCGTGGTGGCCGTGGTTTCGGGCGGCAATTTCGACTTCGAGCGGCTGCCTGACGTCAAGGAGCGTGCGCTGCGCTTTGAAGGACTGAAGAAGTACTTCATCATCCGCTTTCCCCAGCGCCCCGGCGCGCTGCGTGATTTCCTCGAACTCATGGGCCCGGACGACGACATCACGCGTTTCGAATATCTCAAGAAGTCGGCACGCAATTTCGGCTCGGTGCTGATCGGCATCGAAACCAAGGACCGGCGCAACTTCGACCTGCTCAAGGCGCGTTTCGATGTCGAGGGCGTGCAGTACCAGGACATCACCGACAACGAGACGCTGGGCGGCTTCATCATATGAGTGTGTTCGTCGCGCTGTTTTCCGGCATCAATGTCGGCGGCAATCGCATCGTCAGGATGGCTGAACTCAGGACATTCTTCGAAGAGCTCGGCTTTGCCGACGTCGCGACCTACATCCAGAGCGGCAACGTGGTGTTCGGAGCCGAGGATTCCGACGCCGGTCCACTGACCGAACGCATCGAGGCGGCGTTCGACAAGCGCTGGGGCTTTCGCTCGCGGATCATGGTGCGCGACCTCGGCTGGCTCGAGGCGCTGGTGGCAAGAAATCCTTATCCCGAAGTGGCAGATGATCCGACCAGGCTGCATGCGAGCGCGCTGGAGCGTGAGCCGACCGCCGAAGAGATCGCGCGGCTGGCGGAGCGCTGCACCGGTCCTGAAAGCTTCGCGGTCAAGGGCGACGTCCTCTACCTTCACGCCCCCGATGGTCTCGGCAAGTCAAAGTTCGCCGAGGTGCTGCCGCGCACCTTGAAGGTGCCGGGCACGATGCGCAACTGGCGCACCGTGCTGACCTTGCTCGACATGGCCCGGAAGGCCTGAGCCGCCCCGGCGTGTCCTGCTGTCGAAACCGATCCCGGTTTCGGGCTGGCGCTGTTACCAGCTGCCGATATTGGGCATCGACAGCCAGGGTTCCGCCGGTGTCTGGCGCTCACCCTTCTGCAGCAGTTCGATCGAGATGCCGTCGGGCGACTTGATGAAGGCCATGTTGCCGTCGCGCGGCGGGCGATTGATGGTGACACCCTTGTTCATCAGGTCCTGGCAGGTGGCGTAGATGTCGTCGACCTCATAAGCGAGGTGGCCGAAATTGCGGCCGCCCTGATAGTCTTCCGTGTCCCAGTTGAAAGTCAGTTCGAGCAGCGGCGTCTGGCGCTCGCTGCCGGCGCCGACGTCTTCGTCGGCGGCGAGGAAGATCAGCGTGTAGCGACCCTTTTCGTTGGTGGAGCGACGGATCTCCTTCATGCCGAACTTGTTGCAGTAGAAGTCCAGTGAGGCGTCGACGTCTTTGACGCGGACCATGGTGTGCAGATAGCGCATCGCTGTTCCTTGGGTTGGGGTTCGGCGCGATACATAGGGCGCGGCCCGCACGCTCGGCAACCATGGCAGTGCGTTTTCTGCGGAACTGGCGCGAAGCTTGTGGCTATCCGGGGGGCAAGTCGAAAAATGGCCGGACGGCCCTTGCGTAAGACCAAAACGGAAGTGTTAATCTTATCTCAAGAATCAGTAATGGCGTTTGCAAGGAAAGGGGGCGTTCTGATGGGGGAAAAGGCCTCTCTCGTGGTGCAGAACGGCACTGGCCGTGACGCTTTCGAGCTCGACGACAGCCACGACGGTGTCGGTCTGGTCGAGCTTTCGGGCGCCATCAAATGGTTTGACGTGGCCAAGGGCTACGGCTTCATTCTTCCCGACAATGGAATTGGCAGCGACGTGCTGCTGCATGTCACCTGCCTGCGCCGCGACGGCTTCCAGACAGCGCTTGAAGGCGCCCGCGTCGTTTGCCTCGTCAAGCAGGGCGACCGCGGTCTGCAGGCCTTCCGCGTGCTCTCCATCGACAATTCGACTGCGGTGCACCCTGCGGAAATGCAGGAGCAGCGCACCCATGTCTCGGTCACGCCCGAAAGCGGGCTCGAGCGCGCGCTGGTCAAGTGGTTCAACCGAACCAAGGGTTTTGGCTTCCTGACGCGCGGCGAAGGCACCGAGGACATTTTCGTCCACATGGAAACGCTGCGCCGCTTCGGCGTAACCGAGCTTCGTCCGGGGCAGGTGGTGCTGGTTCGTTTCGGCAAGGGCGACAAAGGCCTTATGGCTGCCGAAATTCACCCCGATCTAGGGACCTTGCCGGTTTCGCACTAGGTTTCAGGTGAAGCCGGCCTGCAAATGGCGGCTTTCTGCGCTTCCGGCGCTCACTGACCTGAATGTCAGCTCTGCTCCGGTTCTCGAAATCCACCATTTTCGGATCGGCCTGACCAGAAACGCGAACGCGCCCCGAAGATGGATTTGATGATCACACGTAAATCGCTGCTGGCCGGAGCCCTCGGCGCTGCATTGTTTGCGGCGCCGGCTTTCGTCGTTTCGTTGGTTGCCACCGGGGCCAGCATTGCCCAGGAGGCGATGAAGCTGCCGGTCGATGCCGAGCCACTGATCGCTGCCACCGCCAAGGGCGACGTGCCGTTCCGTATCGAGATTGCCGACGAGCCGGGTGAACGCTCGATGGGACTGATGTTCCGCAAGGACCTTGCCGACGACCAGGGCATGCTGTTTGTGTTCGAGCAGACCCAGCCGGTCGGCTTCTGGATGAAGAACACGCCATTGCCGCTCGACCTGGTCTTTGTCGGTCCCGACGGCAAGGTGCTCGACGTCCTGCCGGGCACGCCGTTTTCGGAAGCGGTCATCGCACCCGACGAGCCGGCGCGCTTCGTGCTCGAACTCAACGCCGGTACGGCAGCCAGGTCAGGCATTGCCGACGGCGTCAGGCTCAGGCATCGCGCAATCACGGCTGCCGCCGGCAATCCGGGCTGACGCCAGACCTGGGCCAAAGACCATTCGGAGCAACGATGGCTAGCGATCATTTTTCCCATGAAGGTTTCAACCTGGCGTTTCTCGACCTGTCGCCGGCGGGCGCCGGCAGCGGCGAGCCGGTGCTGATGATCCATGGCTTTGCCTCCAGCCACTTCGTGAACTGGGTGTCGCCGGGCTGGTTCAAGACGCTGACCGAAGCCGGATACCGCGCCATCGCCTTCGACCATCGCGGCCATGGCGGCTCGACCAAGAGTTACAACGAGGCCGACTACACGCCGCGCAAGATGGCCAGCGACGCGGTGGCCTTACTCGACCATCTCGGCATCGAGCGGGCCCATGTCATGGGCTATTCGATGGGCGCGCGCGTGTCGGCGTTCATGGCGCTGGAGGCGCCCGACCGGGTGGCGACGCTGGTGTTCGGCGGGCTCGGCATCGGCATGGTCGACGGTGTCGGCGACTGGGACCCGATCGCCGCCGCACTGCTGGCTGAGGACCCTGCTACGATCACACAGCCGCGGGCCAGGATGTTCCGCGCCTTCGCCGACCAGACGCGCAGCGACAAAAAGGCACTCGCCGCCTGCATTTCGACCTCACGCGAACTGGTGACCGACAACGACATCAGGCGGATCATGCAGCCGACCTTGGTCGCCGTCGGCACCAAGGACGATATCGCCGGCTCTCCCGAGGAACTGGCACGCCTGATGCCGCATGGCGAAAGCTTCGATATCGAAGGCCGCGACCACATGTTGGCCGTCGGCGACAGGACGTTCAAGAAGCGCGTTCTGGAGTTTTATGCCGAGCACCCGCTCTGAGCGTCAGCCGCCCAGTTTTGTCAGCGAGCGCTCCATGTTGGCTCGTGCTTCGGCTTCGAACCGCGTCACGAAGATGTCGGTATGGAAAATACGAGGCCGCGCCAGGAAATTGCGCAGCACCGCACCGCGACCGGCGCACCAGTCGGTGTCGCTGACCCAGCCATATTCGCGCCTGACGGCGTCTTCATAGGCGTCGAAGATGTCAGCCGGGGCACCGAGGATCGACAGGTCCATGTCGAGCAAAAGGGCTGCGTCGACCTTGGCTGCCGCATCTTCGAAGGCAGGCACCTCATGGCTGGCGGTGGCCTCGATCATCCTGACGATGCCGGCGAGGCGAGCGGCGTCGACCCGCCCATTGAGCCTGTCGGCGGCCAGCGCTGCACTTTGCGCCTCATTGTCCTTGGCGCGGCTGTCATAGATCGCATCATGGAACCAGATCGCCGCCTCGACCGCCTCGGCATCGGCGAACTGGGCGCGGTACTCCGTCAACAGCCCCAGCAAAGCCTCGATGTGGCGGATGCCGTGGTAATGGCGGTGGTCGGCTTGATAGAGGGCGGTCAGTTCCGCCTTGGTGGCGTCGTCGATCAAAGACATGTCACCGCCCCTTGAACACGGGTGTGCGCCGGCCGGCAAAGGCGGCACGGCCCTCGGCATAGTCGTCGCTGAGAAAGGTGGCGTCGCCGGCGGCCCGGGCAAGGGCTGTGTCGCCGGCGTCACGACTCAACACCGCGCGGATGGCAGCCTTGGAGGCGCGCACCGACAGGGGCGCATTCTCGGCAATTGTCCTGCTGATCTCGCCGACGCGGGCATCGAAACGCTCGGGTTCAACGGTTTCGAGCAGGAACCCTGCAGAGAGGGCTGCCTGCGCATCGATGCGGCCGGCGGTGTAGGTGAGATATCTCGCCATCTGCGGCCCGGCGGCCCAGACGATGTCGCCCATCGCGTCCTGCGGGTAGGCGAGGCCAAGGCGTGCCGCGGGCACGGCAAACAGGGCGTCCGGCGTGGCGATGCGCAGGTCGCAGGCCGCCGCCAGGCCGAAGCCGCCGCCGAAGCAGATGCCGCGGATCGCCGCGATGACGGGAATGGCGCTGTTGCGCAGGGCGGCGAAGGCCGCTGAATTGGTCGCCTCATAGGCGCGTGCACTGTCGGCATCGCCGCGCAGTGTATCGAATTCGGAGATGTCGGCGCCGGCGGAAAAGTCCTGGCCCGCGCCGCTGAGGACGATGACACGGATGTCAGGATTGGACGACAACAGGAGGACATGACGGGCCAGGTCGACCCACATCGCCTGGGTGACGGCGTTCTTGCGCGACGGGCGGTTGATGACGATCGTGGCAACGCCACCGGCCGTTGTGACCAGCAAGGGTTCAGTTTCCATGGCGCCTTGAATATCCGCGAACCAAATCCACTTGATCGAGCACTAAGGAAAATTGAGTTCAATCGTGCTAACATCTGGCTTATATGTCCCGCGCGGGAATGCACAAGCCGGCAGTGAACGGAGACCGTCGATGAACACCATATCCGCAGCGCGCCCAAGCTCGGTGAAGCCGGTCGATCCGATCTGGCGATCGGTGCGCGACGAAGCGACCGATGCGGTTGCGGGCGACCCGCTGCTGGCGGCATTTCTTTATGCCACGATCCTGAACCAGGACACGCTCGAGGAAGCGGTGATCCACCGTCTGGCCGAGCGCCTGGCGCATCAGGATCTCGGCGCCGACCTGATCCGCCAGACCTTCTATGCAATGCTGGAAGATCGGCCGGAGTGGAGCGACACGGTACGCACCGACATCCAGGCCTATTACGATCGCGATCCCGCCTGCGACCGCTATTTGATGCCCGTGCTCTACTTCAAGGGCTTCCACGCCATCCAGACGCATCGCCTGGCGCATTGGCTGTGGAACCGCGGCCGCAAGGATTTCGCGCTCTATCTGCAGAGCCGCTCGTCCTCGGTCTTCCAGACCGACATCAACCCGGCCGCGCGTATGGGCAAGGGCATCTTCATCGATCATGCCACCGGTCTCGTCGTCGGTGAAACCGCCGTCGTCGAGGACGACGTCTCGATCCTGCATGGCGTGACTCTGGGCGGCACCGGCAAGGCCGGTGGCGACCGCCACCCAAAGATTCGCTACGGCGTGCTGATCGGCGCCGGCGCCAAGATCCTCGGCAACATCGAGGTCGGCCATTGCTCCAAGATCGCCGCCGGTTCGGTGGTGCTGTCGCCGGTGCCGCACAACAAGACGGTGGCAGGTGTTCCGGCGCGCGTCGTCGGCGAAACCGGCTGCGACCGACCGTCGAGCCAGATGGACCAGCTGCTGCCGTCGCAGACCATGGATCACGTCGTCAGCTTCGATATCTGAGATTGCGTGCCGGCGCCCGTGGCGGGCGCTGGCACGATTTGCGCGGGGGTAAGCCAAGCCTTGCCTTTACAGCGCCATGGTTGGCGTGTCAGAAGCGCGTCTCTTAACGACAAGCCGGAGAAGCCAGTTGAAGCCGGAAGAAATCCGAAAACTCGACGCCTATTTCAAGCGCCAGTTCCAGAACCCCAACCTTCAGGTCAAGGCACGTCCGCGCAAGGACGACTCGGCTGAGGTCTATATCGGCGACGAATTCCTCGGCATCGTTTTCAAGGACGAGGACGACGGCGACTACAATTTCTCGATGGCGATCCTCGACGTCGATCTGGGCTGACCAATTGCTCGGCCCCTGCGCCGCGCGGCGACGTTCGCGCGGCAGCTACTTCACGTGCAGCATGGCATTCGCCTTGGCGATCACCGCCCGGTCCAGCGCACGCCACTCTCCCAGAAGCTCCCTCGGAAATCTGTAGGTCAGGCTCAGATCCTTGCCGACGAAGACGTCGCGCTCGCAAGGCGCGAGCGATTCCTCAGCCTCCGTGCCGCTGAGGCAGCGAGCGACGAAGGGTGGTTCGCCATTGCGCGCGGCAACTGCAAGCACCTCGTTGAGATAGCCTGAGTTCTCGGTGAAGCCGTACAGCGTCATGCCTTCGGGGCCCGGTACGCCCGGCTTGACGGTCAGTTCGCTGTAGATTGGCGCGAGCCGGCCGCTCATGTCGCGGGTCATCATGCGCGGTTCGAGGCTGAGAAAGACGATGCGCTTGTGGCCGTCGAGATTGTTGAATGCCGGCCGTGCCGCCTCGCTGTAGCCGTCCATTTCGGGCCAGCGCAGATAGAGATCGAGGCGCCCGGCAATGCCGTCGCGGCGGGCCTTCTCGAAGCGGATCATGTTGGCGGGGGCTGAAATGACGTCGTTGCCGATGACGATTTCGCGCGGTGCGACCTTATCTGTGTAGCCGGCCATGGCGATGGTCTGGCCGAACCAGCGGCCGCTCAGACTGATCGCCACCGAAAGTATGGCGAGCACGGCAAAGCCGTAGAAGACCTTCATCATCAGCGCCGAATCGACGACGTCGAAACCGGAATTGTCGGCCGTCTCTTGCTTCATCTGATGTCTCCAGAGCAGCCACGGCTGGCATTTGCCTTCGCGTCATGCGCCTTGCCGGGTCGGTAACCCCAGCTCCCGTCCGTTCGGGAGCCCGATATCTGTTCGACATTGCGTGCGCATGGTTAATGGCGCGTTAAGGCCGTGTTGCGCGCTTGCCTTGCGGCGATGCGCTCCATAGGTTGCGCGCGCCAAAGAAAAGGAATTGACGATGCCGCTTTACGCAATCGACGGGGTCGAGCCGCAGTTCGAGGACCGCGCCACCAGCTGGATCGCGCCCGATGCGGCGGTGGTTGGCGATGTCAGGATCGGGCGCGACGTCGGCATCTGGTTCGGCACGGCCATCCGCGGCGACCGCGAGCCGATCACCATCGGAGCCCGCAGCAATGTCCAGGAACATACGGTAATGCACACCGATCCGGGCTTTCCGCTCACAATCGGCGAGGGCTGCACCATCGGCCACAGGGCTATCCTGCATGGCTGCACGGTCGGCGACAATTCGCTGATCGGCATGGGCGCGATCGTGCTCAATGGCGCCAGGATCGGCAGGAACTGCCTTGTCGGTGCCGGTGCACTGGTGACAGAAGGCAAGGAATTTCCCGACAATTCGCTGATTGTCGGCTCCCCCGCCAAGGTGATCCGCACACTCGATGACGCAGCCGCCGACCGGCTGCGCAAGTCCGCGGACGATTACGTCGCCAACCAGCGCCGGTTTTCCGGCGGGCTGAAGAAGCGCGAGGACTAGGCGAGACGGGCGACTCGCGAAGGCTGCGCCGCGCGGCGCTGCGATGCCAGGCTTCTGAACATAGCCGCTGCGTTTCGGCATTTTCGCAGCCAGGGAAACTCATCCCCGCGGCCGCGGGCTTGTCTTGAGCCTGACCACCTTGCCCGGCGGCATTTCGTTTGCACCCTGGCTTGCCTGAAAAGGCGGAGCCGGCCCGGGGATGGGCCGGCTCCTAGACCCGGTCGTTGGGGACGGGGAGGGTGGGGACGCGACCGGGTTTTCTCACCAGCGCATGCCCCCGAAAACCGGGGCCGATTTTCGGAAAGCCATGCACCGATTCAAAGGGTTGCGGCTGCCTTGGCGCGCCTCTCATGGGGCGCGCCCGGGGCTGCAGCGCTTAGCGAACCGACGCCACCGCGTCGGCGCGGCCGTCGTTGATCGCAATCCAGACGCCCGAATTCCGCTCCGACTGGCGCTTGAGATAGGTGTATTCGGTCTCGTTCCAGGCCAGGACCCGCGTGTCGAGGTTGTCGAGGATGTATTCGCCGAGGCTGGTTCGCACCGTCAGGACTGCATGGCCGTCGCCATTGGGCTGGCGCACGACGGTGATCAGCAGATTGCCGGCGGGGACGCCCAGCTCCATCAGCTTGCGGCGCTTTTCCAGAACATAGTCCTCGCAGTCGCCGGCTCCGTTGTCGGGATAGGACCAGACTTCTTCCTGGCCCCACATTTCCATGTCGGTGCGCGGCGCGACGTCGGTGTTGATCTTGTCGTTGATGGCGATCATCGCCTTCCACAGGCTGCGGGTCAGCTCGACCGGCTTGCTGCTTGCGGTCTTTTCATTGCACTCGATCGGCGAGCGCTTGCACAGCTCATAGTGCCCGACCGGCTGGGTGGTGCGGCCGTTGGTCTGCATGACTGCCGGTGTCGCCATGGCGGCGCTGACGGCGCCTGCCTGAATTGTCGTGGCCAGAAGCAGAAGCCATCCCCGACGCATGTTCATTTTGTTGTCTCCCCGTTTGAGGTGACAATGACAGGTCCGGATTTATTTGACGCAAAACTGCGAAGTAGATGTTGAGTAAAAACAAAAGAGAAATTGCGCAAACAAAGAATAGAATAATAATAAAACTTGCGGCAAATTTGATTACATTTTTATCGAATTTGGCATGACGAGGCTGCGTGCCGCAGGGATCGGGCAATCAGTTCCGAGTGGCACGACCTGTTTCGCGGGCTTGGGTGGTAAGCCCGGTTTGTCCGGAGCTGCCTCTCCGCTTCGTCATCCCAGAGGCTTGCCCCGAGGATCCTTGCCGTCAGGATGAGGAATGTGGGGCGGGTGGAAGAGCAGGCGTTTTGAACCGTTGGCGTCTCCGCGTCGCTGCGCTCCTGCTCCGCCCTAGGATGACGAAGGGCGAGTGGTCGCGGGGTTGAATGGTGTTGGACTGCAGAGTGCGTCTCCGGTCGTCTTCCTGAGAGGCTTGACCCGAGGATTCATGCCGTGATGGTGAGGAGTGTGACGCAGGGAGGTGACGCCGGAGAGGCAGTCGCGGGCTTATCTGTGCTGGAATGAAACAGCAGTCGAGCCGCTGCCGTTGTTCTGGAACGCTACGGCTTGTGCGCTTTCGGATGTGCCTGGGTCAAAATGCAAGCAGCCTGACCTTCGGTGGAAGGTCAGGCTGTTCCTTTTTATGAAAACTGGGCGCAGTCAGGTGCGCGGGCGGTTGAACTCGGTGTCGAGCGATTCCGGGCGCTGGATGACGGCGAATTCGATGGCGACGCCGTCTTCGAAGTGGCGGACGATCTGGCCCCGCATGGTGCCGAGCGTGACCTGGACGCCGATTGCCGGCTTGACCTCGATCTCGATGGCAGCACCTGAGAGCGACAGGTCGATGATGCGGCAGGGATATTGCCGGCCATCCATGAGCTGCAGCGCACTGATCGGATTGCGCGGGGCGACGCGCTCGTGGCGGCGGTCTTCCGGCAGGTCGAGTTCGTGCTTGTTGGCAAGCCAGGTCAACTGGGCCGCCAGCTTGTCCTTCTTGCGCTCGGAGGCGATGACGGTCATGGCGAATCCGTCCGAGAGCGTGCGGGTGATGACGCCCTCGACGCGGCCGATATGGTCGATATAGGCAATGACTTTTTCGCCTGCGGCGCCTGAGCGGTCGCTGCGGAAGGCGACGTTGCCGGGCGACATGTCGACGACCTGGCCGGCATGCTCGGTTCGATCCTCGAGCATGAAGCGACCATAGATCTTCACGCGGACGCGCTGGAAGTTGCGTCGTTCCGCCCGTGACGGCGCGTAGTCAATCGCCGCTGGCCTCATGTTACCCTCATATCTGCAAACTCCCGCCGAACCGCATCGGGGAGCTATTGGGCGAAACTAGCGCCAAAGAGGTTAACAAAACGCCTAGCAGCGGGCCTCTGGGGTGGCCCGCTTGCGCTATTCTTCGCGTCCACCTTCGAGAACGAACAGGTGGCGTATCCGGCGCGCGCCATCGAGCGGGCTCGGCTCGCCGGAAAGGGCGCTATCGCTCGGTGCGAGCGACGGCACGGTGACCGCCGGACGGTTCTTGAGGAACATCGGTTCCAGGTCCGGATCGACGACGCGCACGCTTTCGATGGAGGCGTCAGTGAGCGGATCGGAGCCGAGCCAGAACGGCCGGTCAACGCTCGACAGGACGCCCAGGCTGCGCGGGTTTTCGACGCCGCCATCGAGCGGCAGCAGAAGCATTTCGAAGCTCGTGGCGCGCAGGCTGGAGGTGAAGCCTTCGAAGTTGATCACCACCACGGACTTCTGCTGGAACACACCATAGGCAAGGCGTGCCATCAGCCTTTGGTCCTTCTGACGCCACAGCGAGGGGAACGAAAAGCCCTTGAGCTCGCGGCCGAAGGTGGCGCACAGCCGGGTGCCGGCGAGGCGGAAGACCGCTTCGCCGCGGGTGTCGCGCTCGAGGATGAAAGTGTCTGCAAGCAGGGCCTTGATCTCGGCCGGCTCGACTTCCGTACGTTTAGGTGCGGGTCGGCCGTCGCGAAGGCGGTTCCAATATTGGAACAGTGCCAGCGATCCTTTCTGTTTCATATTGCTCCGCTCCGAGCGTTTCTGTGCCTGATGTGCCATCTCTGGACAGAATCGCTTCATTCTTGAGGACTACATGAGGCGCGGAGCAGGACGCGTGCCAGTCCTGGTAATAGTTGTTAACGGGTCGGGATCGTTAAGGTTAACAAAGGGTTTACGTTGCTGTACCCAGGCTTACGTGGCACGTTCAATTCACTCCATGAAGTGGCCGCGCAGGCGCGGTCGGCAGCACTTCAGTCAAGAGTAACTTTTTGGGGACGGGCAGGGGGGCTCGACCAGCCGTCCAGGGGCAACCTTGGGCGGCTTCTTTTTTGCGATTTCGGCCTGCCTGCACTAGATGGAACGAGGCTGGCGCACGCCGGACCACAAACGGATCGGAAGTGCATGAGCGAACCAGCAAGACAGAACGTCGCGCCTGAGATCATCGAGGCCGCGCCGCAGCGCCGCGAACCGGTGTTCAACCTGCCCGCCATCGTCATTGCGATCATCGGCGCCTGCGTGGCGATCCATCTGATCCGTGTCTATATCCTCAGCTCCGACCAGGATTTTGCCCTGGTGGTACGGGCAGCTTTCATTCCGATCCGCTATTCGGGCCAATACGATCTCGAAATCTGGGCTTTCACCAGCCCGCTGACCTATGCTTTCCTGCATGGTGGCTTCGCCCATCTGGCCCTCAACATGGTGTGGTTGGCTGCGTTCGGCTCGCCGCTTGCCAACCGTCTCGGAAATGCGCGTTTCTCGGCGTTCTTCGCCGTCACGACGCTTGCGGCGGTGGCGCTGCACTATGTGCTGCATTCGACCGATGCCTCGCCGCTCGTCGGCGCCTCGGGCGCGATTTCAGGCATGATGGGGGCTGCCGCGCGTTTCAGCTTCCAGGTCGACCGTTCGCAGGGCAAGCCGGCTTTTGCAGGCGCGCCGGTGCCGATCCGCGATGTCTTCCGCTCACGGACGGCAATGACCTTCCTGGGCGTGTGGATGGTCATCAACCTGGTCACCGGGATCGTCGGTTTCACCCCTGGCGTCGACAATCAGATCGCTTGGGAAGCCCATATAGGCGGCTTCCTGGCGGGCTTTCTGGGCATCAGGTTTTTCGACCGCAGGCGCGAGTTTGCCTGAGCGCGTTTTACTTGAAATGCGACCCAATGCAGCGCACGATGCAGTTGGCCCGGTGGGCCGGCATGGAGTGTTTTGACTGATCGACAGCAGCAGGAGGCCACGATGACTGTGAAGGCAATTCTCGAGAAGAAGGGCCACGACGTTTTTACCATTGGGCCCAATGTACAGCTGTCGGAAGCGGTTCGCATTCTTGCCGAACACCGTATCGGTGCCCTGGTCGTGACCAATGGCGACCGCAAGATCGTCGGCATCCTGTCCGAGCGCGACGTCGTCCGTATCATCGGCAAGGAAGGTGGCGCCGCCCTTGAAAAGGCGGTGCGCGACGTGATGACCCCCAAGGTCAAGATCTGCAACGAGAACCATACGGTCAACCAGGTCATGGAGATCATGACGGTCGGCCGATTCCGTCACCTGCCTGTCGAGCGCGACGGTTATCTCTACGGCATCGTGTCGATCGGCGACGTGGTCAAGCGCCGCATCGAAGATGTCGAGCGGGAGGCAGAGGAAATCAAGGCCTACATCGCCACCGCCTGAGCGTACGAGCACGCAGGGCTTGCGCCGGCCAGGATTGATCCCGGCCGGCGATGCCGTCTTTTACCTGTTGTCGAGTTCGGAGCGGACGAGTTCCAGTCCGCGCCGGGTGATGCGATAGGGGCCGCCATCGGAAGAAGAAACAGCCTTCTTTCGCTTCAGTTTCCTGAAAAGGTCGAGATCGAAGCCCGGATAGCGCCAGCCATCGCGGGTGAGGCAGATGGCTGCCTCGATCTTGCTCTTGTCGTTCTTCTCGATTTCGATACGTCCGCCCTGGGCGAGCAGGTGGAGGATGCGCTGTTCCGTGCGCGAGATGTCCATTTTGATGAGTCCTGGAAAACCTGGCCGATGAGCCAAAGAAAAATGCCGCCGCCGCGAGAACTCACGGCACGGGGTTTCAGGTTTTCATGCCCCGCCTTCAGGAGAAGGCTGGGGCCTCAGCAGGACTCAGACGAATAGAACATCCACACTCCATAGGGATGGCCAGGATATAGCAACGAAGCAGGCGAAATGCCAGCCCACCGACCCGCGCGGTCGGGTTGCTGGCTGGCGGATCTTTTGCCGATGCCGGCATCGCTGCAACAAAACTTAACATTACTTCATACCGGCACGGGTTCCGAACTGGGATGACTGGTCGCGTCGGGCGCAACGCCCGGTGGGGCGGGGCGCCCATCTCAGGCTTTGGAGTGCGCATGTCCGCAAAGATAGATACTGCACCGGTTGCTTTCCGCCTGTCGCTGGCGGTCATGGTCATCGGGATTCTCGCCCCGGATACGGGTTGGGCAGCAGATCGCGCCACAGCCAATGACGAACTGCAGGCCTCACCCAATCCGTCGCGTTTCGGGCGTGTCGGCGAAAAGCTCGGCGAATGGCAGGTGGTGGTTGGCGCCGGCGCGATGATTGCACCCGAATATGAGGGTTCCGACGAGTTCAAGCTTAGGCCGCTGCCATTCGTGTCGGCGACATTCTTCGATACTGTGACCGTCGACCCGACAGGCGCGACAATGGCCGTATTCGAGCAAGGCGGCCTCGAGTTCAGCGCCCGCCTCGGCTACGAACTGGGACGGCAGGAAGACGATTCCCATCATCTCAAGGGCCTGGGCGATATCGATTTCGGCGCCACGGTCGGCGCGAATGCCACATTCGAGCTTGGGCCTGTCGAGCTGTTTGCCACCGTCGACAAGACGATCGGAGGTAGCGAAGGCCTTGTCGGCAGGCTGGGCATCGAGGCCACGCAGCCGGTTTCCGAAGGGCTCATCCTGGGCGCATCCGCGTCGGCGGTGTTCGCCGACGAGAACCACATGCAGGCCTATTTCGGGGTCAGCGCCGATCAGTCCGCACGCTCCGGTCTCGCCCGCTACGATGCCGGCGCCGGCCTGAAGCGCGCCGACTTCTCGCTATCTGCAACCTATAGTATCAACAAGAACTGGCTGGTGCGCGGCGAAGCACAGCTTGGGGTTCTGCTTGGGGATGCGGCGGACAGTCCGGTCGTCTTGGAAAAGCTGCAACCTTCGGCAATGCTGCTTGTCGGCTACAAATTCTGACCCAACATCTCAATCAAGCGGGATTCTTACATGTCCAATCCTGGGTTCCGTTCTGGTTTTGCTGCCCGGGACAACGAGATGGACTTCGCCGTCGATCGCATCCGGGCACCCAACGGATCCCGCATCCTGATCGTCGAAGACGACTTCGAGATCGCCGGCATGCTGAGCGAGACGCTGGTCGAGAACGGCATGGCAGTCGCCATCGCCGCCAGCGGCAGCGAGATGGATGTCCTGCTGCGCAATGGAAGGTTCGATCTCATCGTGCTCGACATCATGCTACCCGGCGAGGACGGCCTCAGCATTTGCAAGCGGCTTCGGCTGGAGACGACGGTCCCCATTCTGATGCTGACTGCGCTTGGGGAGGAGATCGACCGGGTCGTTGGCCTCGAAATAGGCGCCGATGATTATGTGACCAAGCCTTTCGGTGCGCGCGAGCTGACGGCGCGCATCAGGGCACTGCTGCGGCGTACGGCCTATCCGCAACAGCAGCGCATACGTGCCAAGCTCCTGCGCTTCAACGGCTGGCAGATCGACCTGATCCGCCGGCAACTGCACGACCCCAGCAATGCGCGGGTGGCAACGACGACGCATGAATTCGACCTGCTGGTTGCCTTCTGCCGCAATGCCGGGCGCGTGCTGTCACGCGAACAGCTGCTTGGCGTGACCCATGCCGGGCTTGCCGGGCCGATCGAACGCAGCGTCGACGTTCATGTCAGCCGCCTGCGCCAGAAGATCGAAACGGACGCGCGCGACCCGGTGCTGCTCAAGACGGTGCGCCTCGGCGGCTACCTGTTCACGGCAACCGTGGAAGAGGCATGAAAGCGCTGCTTCGCCGCCTCGTCCCGCAATCGCTGCGCGGCCAGCTGATGGCGATCATCCTGGTCGCGATGTTTGTCGTCATCGTCATCGGCTCGGCCTTCGAGCGGATCACCAATTCCGGCTACGTGCCCGACATGGAGATTGTGGCCGAACGCGCCGGCGTGGTTGCCGCCTTGCTGCGTAAGGCGCCGGCGGAAGAGCGTGCGGTGATTCTCAAGGCTGCTGGCGATGCCGGGCTGGATTTCCGCCTGCTGAGCCAGGAGCAGATCGCCGGCACGTCCTCGCCGCAGCAGCGCACGACGATGGGGCGGGTCATCAACACGCTGTTTCCACCCGACAGGGAGCCGCCGCTCGGCGGACGCTGGTTGACGATGGCCGACCAGACAGCGCTTGTTTTCACACTCGATCACGACACGGCTGCGGCACTGTTCGGCGCGCCTGACACGTTGCTGACGTCGCAGTTCGTCAGTCCTGCCACCTACTACCTGTTGGCGCTGGTCGTGTTGTTTATGTTGTTCTCGTTCTTCGCCGTGTGGGCGGTGACCGACCCGTTGAAGCGGATTTCAGCGGCTGTTGCTTCGACCGAGATCGACAATGGAGGCGAGCTGTTCGCCGAGCGCGGCTCGATCGAGATGGTCGGCCTGGCGCGCGCGCTGAACACCATGCGGGCGCGCATACGCGCCATGATCGACAACCGCACCCGCATGCTGCGCAGCGTCAGCCACGATTTGCGCACGCCACTGACCCGGCTGCGACTGCGGGCCGAGCGCATGGACGACCGCGTGCTGCGCGGCGCCCTGCTGTCCGACATCGGCCATATCGAGGGACTGATCGACGAGACGCTGACCTATCTGCGCAACGACGTGTCGTCAGAGGAGCTGCAGCGCGCCGACATCGCCAGCGTGGTGCAGACGGTCTGCTCCGAGTTCACCGACGTCGGGTTCTCGGTTTCCTACGCCGGTCCCGACAGGCTGCCCGGCTGGTGCAAGCCCAACGCCCTGGCCCGCGCCATCACAAATCTCTGCGACAACAGCGTCAAGTTCGCGCCCAATGTCGAGGTGGTGCTGACCGCCACCGACGACGCGGTGCTGATCGAGGTCAGCGACAACGGCCCCGGAATCCCGGAAACGGTGCGGGCGCGTGTCTTCGAACCCTTCTACAAGGTCGACGCCTCACGCGGCGCGAACGCCAGGCGCGGCTTCGGCCTCGGCTTGTCGATCGTCGCCGACATCGTGCACGGCCATGGCGGCAGGATAGCGCTCGACGACAACAGGCCGACCGGGCTTGTGGTCAAGGTCGACCTGCCGAGAGGCCTTGTCGCCGCCGAAGCGATGTCCTGAAGCGAGACGAGAACGCAAGCCGCAGCCTTGCCGCGCAGGCAGCGCTTGCCTCCATTGGCTGTTTGCACTAGCGAAGGCGCACACTAAACTATGCGTTTCGCACTTCTCGATCCGCATCTTCTCGATCCAATGACGCAGGCCGCCATGTCCCTCATCGATACCCGCACGCCCGACGCCAAGCGCTTCATTTCCGGTGCCACCGGTGACTGGGAAGTCATCATCGGCCTGGAAGTGCATGCCCAGGTCACTTCGGAAGCCAAGCTGTTCTCCGGTGCGTCGACCGCGTTCGGCGCCGAGCCCAACGCCAATGTCAGCCTGGTCGACGCGGCAATGCCCGGCATGCTGCCCGTCATCAACGAGGAATGCGTCAAGCAGGCGATCCGCACCGGCCTCGGCCTCAAGGCGCAGATCAACCTGAAGTCGGTGTTCGACCGCAAGAACTACTTCTATCCCGATCTGCCGCAGGGCTATCAGATCTCGCAGTTCAAGCAGCCGATCGTCGGCGAGGGCAAGATCACCATCTCCGTCGGCCCTGACCGCAAGGGCGAGTTCGAGGACATCGAGATCGGCATTGAGCGGCTGCATCTCGAACAGGACGCCGGCAAGTCGATCCACGACCAGCATCCGACAATGTCTTACGTCGACCTTAACCGTTCGGGCGTGGCGCTGATGGAGATCGTCTCCAAGCCGGACATGCGCTCGTCGGACGAGGCCAAGGCCTATGTCACCAAGCTGCGCACCATCGTGCGTTATCTCGGCACCTGCGACGGCAACATGGACGAGGGCTCGATGCGCGCCGACGTCAACGTTTCGGTGCGTCGCCCGGGTGGCGAGTTCGGTACGCGCTGCGAGATCAAGAACGTCAACTCGATCCGTTTCGTCGGCCAGGCCATCGAATATGAGGCACGTCGCCAGATCGCCATTCTCGAGGATGGCGGCAAGATCGACCAGGAAACACGCCTGTTCGACCCGAACAAGGGCGAGACGCGTTCGATGCGCTCGAAGGAAGAGGCGCACGACTACCGCTATTTCCCCGATCCGGACCTTCTGCCGCTGGAATTCGACCAGGCCTATGTCGACGCGCTGGCCAAGGACCTCGTCGAGCTGCCCGACGACAAGAAGGATCGCCTGGTCACCTCGCTCGGCCTGTCGGTCTATGACGCCTCGATTCTGGTTTCGGAAAAGTCGATCGCCGACTATTTCGAGAAGGTGGCAAGCGGCCGCGACGGCAAGGCTGCCGCCAACTGGGTCATCAACGATCTGCTCGGCGCGCTCAACAAGGCCGGCAAGGATATCGAAAACGCACCTGTTTCTCCGGATCAGCTCGGTGCCATCATCGACCTGATCAAGGAAGGCACGATCTCCGGCAAGATCGCCAAGGACCTGTTCGAGATCGTCTGGAACGAGGGCGGCGACCCCAAGGAGCTGGTCGAGAGCCGCGGCATGAAGCAGGTGACCGACACCGGCGCTATCGAAAAGGCCGTCGACGACGTCATCGCCGCCAACCCCGACAAGGCCGACCAGGCCCGCGCCAAGCCGACAATGGCCGGCTGGTTCGTCGGCCAGGTGATGAAGGCGACCGGCGGCAAGGCCAATCCGCAGGCGGTCAACGACCTGGTCAAGGCCAAGCTCGGCATCGAGGAATAGAGATGTTCGTACGCACGGCGAGCGAGCGCGACCTTGAGACGATCAAGGCGCTGCTCGCCGATACGTGGCACGCGACCTACGACGCCATCTATGGCGTCGAGCGGGTCGATGAAATCACGGCAGAGTGGCATTCGCTGGCGTCGCTCAAGGCGCGGCTGACGCGGCCGAGTTCCGAGTTTCTGGTCGCCGACGACGGCAAGACCATCGCCGGCATGGCCTTCGCCGCGGCATCCGGTGACGCCAAGACAGTCATGCTGCACCAACTTTATGTGCTGCCGCGCCACCAGCGGGCCGGCGTCGGCCGGCTGCTGCTCGACGAGATCGAACAGTGCTTTCCCGAGGCGCGCATGTTGCGGCTCGAAGTGGAAGAGGCAAATGCAGGCGCCATTGCCTTCTACGAAGCAAATGGTTTCGCCCATGCCGGTGCGACTGCCAATTGCGGCGCCGACCAGTCCGGCATTCCGGCGCTGATCTTCGAGAAGAAGCTGGGCTGAGACAGGCTGGACTTAGCTGGCCGAAATCTCGACATTGTCGATGAGACGCGTCTTGCCGAGGCGGGCCGCAACCAGCACCCGACCGTCCGTGTCGCGTTGCCATGGCGCGAGCGTCTCGCTCTGGCGTGCGGCGACATAGTCGACGGTATCGAATCCGGCTTCCAGCACGTCCTGCCGCGCGGCGGTCATCGTCACCGCCTCGTCGGCACCGCCTTCAAGGGCGGAGGCTGCCTTGAGCAGGATCTTGTTCAATTGGCGCGCGATCTCGAGTTCCTGGGCGCTGAGATAGGCGTTGCGCGACGACATGGCGAGGCCTTCGCTGTCGCGGATCGTCGGCGAGCCCACGATCTCCAGCGGCAGGTTCAGGTCCTGCACAAGCTTCTTCACCACGCAGAGCTGCTGGTAGTCCTTCTCGCCGAACACGGCGAGGTCGGGTTCCGACTGGATGAACAGCTTGCCGACGACGGTGGCGACGCCGTCGAAGAAAGCCGGCCGGAAATCGGTCTCGAGCCCGGCCGATGGGCCGCCGACCGAGATCGAGGTGGCAAAGCCTTGCGGGTAGACCTCCTCGACACCGGGCGTGAAGGCGAGGTGGACGCCCGCCTTTTCCAGCCGGTCGAGGTCGAGCGCCAGCTGGCGCGGATATTTGTCGAGGTCTTCGGTCGGCGCGAACTGGCGCGGATTGACGAAGATCGAGACGACGCAGCGGTCGGCGCGCTCAAGGGCGGCACGCATCAGCGAGACATGGCCGTCATGCAGCGCGCCCATTGTCGGCACCAGCGCGACCTTCAGTCCTTCGGCACGCCATGCCCGCACCTGGGCGCGGAGGGCGGCGATGGTTTCGACGACAATGGTCATGCCTTGTCCTTGTTCAGCGAAAACAGGTGCTCGGGGCCGGGGAAGGCGCGGCTACGGACGTCGCGAGCGTAGGACGCGGCGGCGTCAGCGACGACATCGCGCAAATGCGCGTATTCCTTGACGAATTTGGGCACCCGGTCGACGGTCAGGCCAATGGCGTCGTCGATGACCAGCACTTGGCCGTCGCATGCGGGGCTGGCGCCGATGCCGACGGTGGGAATAGTTATGCGCCGGGTGATCTCGGCCGCAACCGGCTCGACGGTGCCTTCGATGACGACCGAAAAGGCGCCCGCCGCCTCGACCGCCCTGGCATCGGCATAAAGCGCCTCGGCATTGGCCTCGGAGCGGCCCTTGATCTTGTAGCCGCCTTCCTTTTCGACCGACTGCGGCAACAGCCCGATATGGCCCATGACGGGAATGCCTGATGCGACGATGGCTGCGATCTGCGCAGCAATTGCCACGCCGCCTTCGAGCTTGACCGCATCGCAGCCGGTTTCGCGCATGATGCGGCCGGCGGAAGTGACAGCGTTTTCGACGCTGTCCTCGTAGCTGCCGGCGGGCATGTCGACGACGACGCAGGCGCGGGACGAGCCGCGCATCACCGCCTGGCCGTGGGCGACCATCATGTCCATCGTCGCGCCCAGCGTGTTGGGATGGCCATGCAGCACCATCGCAACGCTGTCACCGACGAGCAGCAGATCGACATGCGGGTCGAGCAGCCGGGCGATCGGATAGGTGTAAGCGGTGAGACAGACGATGGGCTCCTTGCCCTTGCGGGCCAGCAGAGCGGCGGGCGTGATGCGGCCGGCAGCCGCAGGCGCGTCGGAAGCCATGTCTTTTCCTCCCTCGACGTTTCCGGCCAAGGCCGGTCCGTGAGCCCTGTCAGGGCGAGAGTCCTTTAAGGACCGGCTAATTACTTTGCAAGTGCGAGATGAAAACGTGAGCAACTGCGAAATGGCATCGTCCATCAGGACGAGCGCGGCTCGACCTCTTCCTGCGCAAGGCGCCTGATGTAGACGGCGAACTCGGGGTCTTCGCCTGGCAGGAGCTGGGGCAGGGCGTTGCGAAAATCCTCGCGCCGGCACCATTCGCGCATGAAATCCTCCCAGGATGCCCAGCGGCGGCGCTTGCGCTCGGACATGCCGGGTTCGTAGGCGACGAGATAGGCACGTTCGAACAGGGAGATCAGGATGGCGAACATGGCGAGCAGCCGGTCCTTTTGTTCGGCCGTCAGGTCCTTCGTTGCGGTCTGCGATTGCAGGTAGAGGTCGGAATGGTCGAGCGACAGCGTCAGGAAGTTCGTGTAGCCGTCGGAGAGCATCTGGTAGATCTCCTCCTCCTCGTTGACCCGCGCCTTGCGCTGTTCGAAGACGAAGATGAAGATCGCCAGCGGCAGGCCGAAGATCGTCACCAGCATGCTCAGCATTTCGAGGATCTGCATGAAGGGCATGGATTGCGTCCATTCTGCTGCTCACCGTGAACAGTAGGTGTTGATGGATCGTCTGCCAATCGTCGCAGGCGGCAAGTTGCAGCTTCTAAACTCTTGCCTTCGCGCCGGCGTGACGCCATAAGCAAGAGACTTTCGACGCGCCTGCCGCGAGGATCCGATGAAGAAATTCCTTGTCCAGTTTTTCACCTGGTGGAACGGCCAGACCCTTGGCACGCGCTTCCACACCTGGCGCAAAGGCACCAAGGTGGGCCAGGACGAATTCGGCAACGTCTACTATGAAGGCGGCAAGGATTCCGAAGGCCGCACGCGCCGCTGGGTGATCTACAACGGCTATGCCGAAGCCTCGATGATTCCGCCCGGCTGGCACGGCTGGATGCACCATCGCGTCGACGTGTCGCCGCCGAGCGACAACTACATTCCGCGTGACTGGCAGAAGCCGCATCAGCCGAACCTCACCGGCACCGGTGGCGCCTACCGCCCGAAGGGTTCGGTGCTGGGCAATACGCATCGCCCGCAGGTCACCGGCGACTACGACGCCTGGACGCCCGGCGCTTAAGACAGACAGCTTAACGGCGCGGACATTTGTCGCCACAATTGGCGGCTAACTCCTTGCCCATTGGCGTCAGGCGATTAGCTTGGCGCGTGGGAATCAGCGAGTGGGACACACTCCGGGCGCAACGGCGGTAACGACTGAATGATTTTTCCTGGCCGGATTCCGTCGAGCGGACGATCGAAGGCGAAAGCCCTGCTTGTGGCGGCAACGCTGTGCGCAGGGCTTGGCCAGGCAACGGCCCAGGACAGCATCGAGCGGTTGCCGCTCGATCAGCAGGTCGAGCAAGGTGACGATCTGCCTGCCATCGATGTCCCACCCTTGCCGGGTGAGGGGCAGCCTGCTCCCGATCAGGCCCAGCCTGCTCCTGCAGAGACACAGGCTGCACCCAAGGTCGCGGCCCCGCCGCAGCGGATCAAGAACGCGGTTGCCGAGTTTGCCGGCATCGACAAGATCACCGGCCGCATCATCACCTTCGACGTCTATGTCGACGAGACCGTGCAGTTCGGCGCGCTGCAGGTGACGCCGCGCGTCTGCTATTCCAGGCCCGAGAACGAAGAGCCGAAGACCGATTCCTTCGTCGAGGTCGACGAGATCACCCTCGACCGCAAGATCAGGCGCATCTTCACCGGCTGGATGTTTGCCGAAAGCCCGGGCCTCAACGCCGTCGAGCACGCCGTCTATGACGTCTGGCTGAAGGCCTGCAAGCAGAAGTCGGACGTTCCGGCTCCGGAAGCCGCCAAGACCAACTGAGCCTTTTTCGGAACCGCTTGGGGTCCCTGACGTTTGGCGTCGTGAGCAACGCCAGCGGAGGATCGTGCCGTGACCGTCAACCGTGACGAACTGCTTGAGCTCGAACGGGAATTCTGGACCGGAAACCAGGAGTTTTTTGCCGAAAACGCCGACAGGGAGTGCCTTGTCGCTTTTCCCGAGATGGCGGGCGTGATGAGCAATGCCGAGCTTGCCGCCACCGCGACCAAGCCGCGCCGCTGGCGCAATCTCGAGATGAAGGTGCAAGGAATCGTCGAACCGGGCAGCGACATCGTCATGCTGACATACGAGGCCAAGGCAATCCGTGACGATGGCGAGCCGTACCAGGCGCTGGTCAGCACGGGCTACGTCCATCGCCTGCAGGGCTGGAAGATGATGTTCCACGCCCAGACACCAATAGCGCAAGCGGCTCAGACGAAGAGCTAGCTTGCCCTCAGGGCATGAAGGTGGCTTCGCCGAGGAGCGCCTTGGCGAGCAGCTTCTCGTATTTGTCGCGTGGCACGTCGACCGCACCGAAGCGCTTCAGGTGATCGGTTGTGAACTGCGTGTCGAGCAGCAGGAAGCCGCGTTCCCTGAGCCGCTGCACCAGGTGGACGAGGCACACCTTGGACGCATCTGTCTCGCGCGAGAACATGCTTTCGCCGAAGAAGGCGCGGCCCAGGGAGACACCGTAGAGACCGCCGACCAGCTCGCCGTCGCGCCACGCCTCGACGGAGTGGGCGTTGCCGATCCGGTGAAGGTGGGTGTAGGCCTCGCGGATCGGCGCGTTGATCCATGTCGACAACCGCCCGGCGCGACGTTCGGCGCAGGCGTCGATGATGCTTTCGAAGTCGCTGTCGAAGCGGATCTCGAAATGGCCTTGCCGGATCGTCTTGGCGAGGCTGTGCGGCACATGGAAGCCGTCGAAGGGGATGATGCCGCGTGTCTCGGGCCGGACCCAGAACACTTCCGGATCCGACGCGCTCTCTGCCATGGGAAAGACGCCCGACGCATAGGCCTTCAGAAGAAGGTCCGTGGGTATGCCGTAGCCAGGCGCATAAGGTCGGGTCATGCGACCCTCATTCTACTCGCCTTTCGCGAGATGTTTTTCCAACCAGTGGATGTCGTAGTCGCCATTTGCGATGTCGGGGTTACCGACAAGCTCGCGGAACAGCGGCAACGTCGTCTTGATACCATCTACCACGAATTCATCGAGCGCGCGCCGGAGACGCATCATGCATTCGACGCGGTTGCGGCCGTGCACGATCAGCTTGCCGATCAGGCTGTCGTAGTATGGCGGGATCCGGTAGCCGGAATAGACGCCTGAATCGACACGGATGCCGAGGCCGCCCGGCGTGTGGAAATGCGTAATCGTGCCGGGCGAGGGCACGAAGGTGCGTGGATCCTCGGCGTTGATGCGGCACTCGATGGCATGGCCGTGGAAGCGGATGTCGTTCTGGGTGACCGACAGGCCGCCGCCCGAGGCGACGCGAATCTGCTCGTGCACGAGGTCGATGCCGGTGATCGCTTCGGTGATCGTGTGCTCGACCTGAAGGCGGGTGTTCATCTCGATGAAGTAGAACTCGCCGTTCTCGTAGAGGAACTCGATCGTGCCGGCGCCGGAATAGCCGAGATTGGCCACCGCGTTGGCGCAGATGTCGCCAATGCGCGAGCGCTCTTCGCTGTTGAGGGCGGGCGAATTGGCCTCTTCCCAGACCTTTTGATGGCGGCGCTGCAAAGAACAATCGCGTTCGCCGAGATGTACGCCCTTGCCGGCGCCGTCGCCGAAGATCTGCACTTCGATGTGGCGCGGCTTCTGCAGGTACTTTTCGATGTAGACGGCGTCGTCGCCGAAGGCAGCACCGGCTTCCGAGCGCGCCGTGGCGAGCGCGATTTCGAGGTCGGCCTCGGTCAGCGCCACTTTCATGCCGCGGCCACCGCCGCCGGCAGATGCCTTGATGATGACGGGATAGCCGATCTCGGCAGCGACGCGCTTGGCTTCTTTCTCGTCGCTGACGGCACCTTCCGAGCCGGGCACGACCGGGATGCCTAGACGCTTTGCGGTGCGCTTGGCTTCGATCTTGTCGCCCATGATGCGGATGTGGTCGCCCGAGGGACCGATGAAGGTGATGTTGTGCGCAGCCAGGATGTCGGCGAACTTGGCGTTCTCCGACAGGAAGCCATAGCCCGGATGCACGGCGTCGGCGCCTGTTATCTCGCAGGCCGCGACGATCTGATGGATGTTTAGATAGCTGTCGCGCGACGGCGGCGGTCCGATGCAGACGCTTTCGTCGGCGAGGCGCACATGCATGGCGTCGGCGTCGGCGGTGGAGTGCACGGCAACCGTCTGGATGCCGAGCTCCTTGGCCGCGCGCAGCACTCTGAGGGCGATTTCGCCGCGATTGGCGATCAGGATTTTCTGAAACATTGCGCGCAGCCTTCCGGCTTACTCGACGACGACGAGCGGCATGCCGTATTCGACAGGCTGCGCGTCTTCGATGAGGATCGCCTTGACCGTGCCGGAGCGCGGCGACGGAATCTGGTTCATCGTCTTCATCGCTTCGATGATCAGCAGCGTCTGGCCTTCCTTGACCACCGAACCGATCTCGATGAACGGCTTGGCATCCGGCGACGGCGCGAGATAGGCGGTGCCGACCATCGGCGAGGGCACTGCGTTCTTCGAGGTGTCGACGGCAGCAGCGGGGGCAGCGGCGGCTGCGGCAACCGGTGCGGCTGCGACCGGGAGAGGTGCCGGCGCGGCATAGGCCTGGAGGGCAGCTGCTGCCTGGCGCGACACGCGCACCTTGAGATCGCCGAGTTCGACTTCGATCTCGGTCAGGTTGGTATCGTTCAGGATCCCTGCGAGATCGCGGACCAGCTGCTGATCAACACCATCGGTCTTCTTCGTCGCCATGTTCTAGCCTTTTCTCTTCCTGTTTCCGGTCAGAGCCGGGCGGCCAGCGCCTGCAGCGCCAGCGTGTATCCGAGCGGTCCGAAGCCGCAGATCATGCCCACGGCCACCGGTGCCACCATCGATTTGTGACGGAACGGCTCGCGGGCGTGGATGTTGGAAAGGTGCACCTCGGCGACCGGCAAGGGCGAGACGGCACGAATGGCGTCCTGCAGCGCGATCGAGGTGTGGGTGTAGGCGCCTGCATTGAGCACGATGCCGACGGCTTTTTCGCCGGCCTCGTGGATCCAGTCGACCAGGACGCCCTCGTGGTTCGATTGGCGGAATTCGATCGCAAGGCCGAGCGAGGCGGCTGCCGCCTGGCAGTCGGCTTCGATCTCGGCCAGGGTCTTGCCGCCATAAATCCCGGGCTCGCGTTTGCCCAGCATGTTAAGGTTCGGACCGTTGAGGACGTAAACCGTTTTCAAATTAAAGACCCTTCCACCCGCCAGATCCTCTCTGGCGCGGCGGACCCTCTATAATCGGCATAAGCCGTCGCGGAAAGAGCGCAAGCGACTTCTTGCGCTGTCCACAACGGCTCGCGCTGAACAAGGCTTGCTCAGCAGGTGGAATTTGCCTGGCAGGCGGCTGCCGCGGCGATCTTTTCAGCCAGCACATCCTGGCCGAGTGCGCCGAAGACGACCTCGTTGCCGACGACATAGGACGGCGTGCCGCTGATCTGCAGCTTGTTGGCGAGATCGTAGGTGCGGTTGAAGGCGTCGCCGATTTCGGGGTCCTTCATGGCCTCGCGCAGCTTGGCCTCGTCGGCGCCGAGCTCGAGCGCCAGCTTGATGGCGCTGTCCTCGCCGGCGCGGCCTTCGCCGCCGAGCAGCTTGTCGTGGAACTCGCCGTACTTCTCGGGCACCAACTTGCGGAAGGCCATCGACACGACATGGGCCTTCTGAGAGTCCGGGCCGAGGATCGGGAACTCCTTGAGCACGAAGCGCAGGTCGGGGTTGGTCTTGACCAGCGCGTTCATGTCGGCCTGGGCGCGTTTGCAGTAGCCGCAATTGTAGTCGTAGAACTCGACGATGGTGATCTTGCCGTCGGGATTGCCGACGATGCCGTCGAACTTCGAGTTGAAGATTTCGTCCTTGCTCTCCTTGATCACGCTCAGGCTGGCGATGCGCTGCTCTTCCTTCTGCTTGGCTTCGAGAGCGCCCTGCATTTCGAGCAGCAGTTCAGGGTTGTTGAGCAGGTAGTCGCGCACGATCGTCTCGACCTGCTTCTTGTCGAGGGTCGTGGTAGCCGCTGTTTCCGCATGTGCGGCATTTGGCGAACCGGCGAGGCCGAAGGCCAGCATGGCGAGGGCGACGGCGATGCCGGTCGTGCCGAGAAGAAGTGCTTTTTTCATGGTCCCTTGGTCTCCAGCCGTTTCGGCTTATGCATGCCTCCGAAAATCTGAAACGATTTTTGGGAAGGGTCATGCATCAGGTTTAAAGTTTTGCAGCGTCCTTTGCGCGTCCGGATGACGCGCGGCGCTGTGTGTCGCTGTCCGCCGAAAGAAAGTTCACTTCTTTTTCTTGCTCGGCGCTTTGTAGTTGATGATGTCCTGCGCGCGGACCCAGCCCGGCGAGCCTGGCTTGAGCTTCTGCTGGGCTCGCATCGCAAAGATTTTCGCGTCCTGATAGGCGCCGCTGTAGTAGTGACCGTCGGCGGTGGCAAGGTCGGCGTCGGCGACGTCGCCGAGCATGCCGTAGGCCTGGGCGAGGTAGCGATAGCCCGAGGCGTTCTCGCGGTCGCGGTCGAGGCCCTTGCGGATTTCGACGACAGCCTTCTTCAGCGCGTCGGGCGTGCCCATGGCGAGATAGGTCTGGCCGAGTTGGATCGGCAGGATACCTGATTTCGCCGTGTCGAGCCGGACAGCGTTGGTATAGGCCTCGGCCGCGGCCGCGGGCTTGTTCGACTTCATCAGGATGTCGCCGCGCAGCTCGTGGAAATAGGCGTTTTTCGGCTGCGATTTGATCAGCGCATCTGTTTTGCTCAGCGCCGAACGCAGGTCGCCGAACAGATAGGTCGACTGGGCGTCGCCATAGCGCGAGGCGAGACCGTCGGTGCCGCGCAGCAGTCGTGAAGTGGCGGCCTGACCCTGGGTATACGCGGCGATCTTGACGCGCATCATGTCGTGCCGCTGCTGCAGCGCCTCCGAATCCTTTTTGTCGAAATAGGGGCTTTCGCGCGCCAGCGTCTCGAGATTGGCGATACGCTCCCGCGGCATCGGGTGGCTGACCTGGTAGGGGTCGACCCGCGCACCCGACAGCGACAGCGCGTTCTGGAAGCGCTGGAAGGTCTTCAGCATGCCCTGCGCCGACTGGCCGGTGGCATTGAGATAGGTGATCGCCGAGCGGTCGGCGGTGACTTCCTCCGTGCGCTGGTAGCCGAGCAGGCTGCGCCGTGCCATTTCTGAACCGCCGGCGACGACGCCGGCGCCTGCGGCACCAAGGCCCTTTGCGTCACTCGCTGCACCTGCGACCATGGCACCGGCGCCAAGCAGGGCGGCGACGATCGCCATCGTCTGGGCACGCGCCAACTGGTCGCGCAGGCGCTCCTGGTGGCCGCCGGCGATGTGGCCGGCTTCATGGGCGATGACGCCGATGATCTCGTTCGGCGTCTCGGCCGTCATAAGTGCGCCGGTGTTGATGAACATGCGCCGGCCGGCAACGAAGGCGTTGAAGGCCGGGTCGTTGACGAGCACGATGTTGATGTTCGAATTGGCAAGCCCAGCCGCCTTGAGAATCGGCCGGGCATAGTCGCGCACCAGGGCCTCGATCTCGGCGTCGCGGACGATCGGAACACCCTGTGCATGGGCAGTTCCCATTGTGCCGAGAGCAAGCCCGGCCGACAGCGCAAGCGCGGTGACTGCGCGCGTTGATCTTGCGACGAAACGCGAAAGACTTGTGATGCTCTGCATAGCGGGAAACACTCGTAAACGAGCCGTCGGGCTGTGAAAAGGCTGGTTCAAAAAACTCATCAACTTGTGATCCCCATATCAATCAGGCATTTGTGCGGCACATTGCCTGGCGGGCGACAGTAGAAAGTGAACGAAAATGGCGGTTGCGATTTCACGGCGCGGCGAAGTCGAGCCCTTCCATGCGATGGACATCCTGGCCGAGGCCAACAGGCTCAGGGCGTTGGGCGCGCCGGTCATTTCGATGGCTGTCGGCCAACCTTCCGATCCGGCGCCTCAGCGGGTGCGTGACGCCGCGGCAGCCGCGCTCAAGCTCGGCCGTATCGGCTATACCGACGCGCTCGGGCTTGCCGATCTGCGCAAGGCGATCTCGGCACATTATGCCGAGCATTACCGCATCGATGTGCCGGTTTCGCGAATCGCCGTCACCACCGGCTCGTCCGCCGCCTTCAATCTCGCATTCCTGGCAATGTTCGACGCCGGCGACCGGGTGGCGATCGCGGCGCCCGGCTATCCTGCCTATCGCAACATCATGGGCGCTCTCGGGCTCGACGTGGTCGAGATCGAGCTGGAGGGCGCTGCCTACCTTCATGCCGAGCACCTGCGCACAGCACATGCGCAGAAGCCGCTGAAAGGTGTGCTGTTTGCCAGCCCCGCCAACCCGACCGGTGCCGTCGTGCCGGCCGGCGACCTCAAGGCGCTTGTCGATACCGCGCGCGAACTCGGGATCGCGGTGATTTCGGACGAAATCTACCATAGGCTCTCCTATGGCGCGCCAGATGTGACCGCACTCACCTATGACAGTGACGTCACCGTCATCAACTCGTTCTCCAAATATTACTGCATGACCGGTTGGCGCATCGGCTGGATGGTGCTGCCGGACCGGCTGGTGCGGCCAGTCGAGCGCATCGCGCAATCGCTTTACATTTCGGCGCCTGAGCTGTCGCAAGTGGCGGCCATCGAGGCGTTCAACGTCACCGACGAACTCGAAGTGATCAAGGCGCGCTACGCCTGGAACCGCGAACTGCTGGCCAAAAGACTGCCGGAACTGGGCTTCAGCTTCGCCGCACCCATGGACGGTGCGTTCTACGCCTTCTGCGACGTCTCGCGGCTGACCAATGACAGCATGGAATTCGCCAGCCGCATGCTGGCCGAAGCGCATGTCGCGGCCACGCCGGGCCGGGATTTTGACCCGCTCGCAGGGCACCGTTTCATGCGGTTTTCCTATGCGGGCAGCCATGACGACATGATCGAGTCGATGGATCGCCTGGAGCGCTGGCTGCGTTGAAAGCGCAACCGCCCCGTCGGCCGTACCGACGGGGCGGACAGGGGCAAAGGGGAGGATGGGCTTTGCCGCCTGAGCGCCGGAATGCCCATGCCCCCCAGCATGCATTCCGACATGCGTGACGCGATCGGTCAGGGCGCGAGTATTGCCGCGACCGCCTTGCCGGCATCGAGCAGGCCAGCGCCGAAGAAATACGTCTTGCCCTTCGCCGGTTCGTTGTCGGCGTTCATCGGATCCTGCGTCAGCGGGGTCGTGCCCGGCTTGACAGAAGCATTCTGATCGCAGGCGGCAATGAGGTTGGCTTTGGATGCCAGGCCGTCCAGTTTCGCCGCGGCGCCATGCTTTGCCTTGTGGGCACGGGCCGTGAGGGCCGCCACACCGGCGACGAGAGCCGCCGCGCCGGAGGTCCCGCCGAAGGTGGTGTAGTAGCCGCCGCCGATGCCCTGGTTGTCGAGCGGCGGCAGGATCGACGAATAGGGGTCGGAGCCACCGGCATAACCGAAGGTGCCGGGCGGGTCGGTGGTCAGCAGCGAGAAATGGCTGTGCGGAGTGACCTTTCCCTTGCCCGGATGGTAGTAGTGCTGGTCGACCATCGGGTCGGTCCGGTCGACGCGCAACTGGTGCCTGGTATAGATCTCGAAATCGTCCGACGGCGCGACGAGCGTCAGCTTGGCGCCATAGTTGCTGTAGCCGGAGCGGTAGCCATGCGGCGTCACCGCGCCGACGGCGATGATGCCGTTGTTGGCGGCGGCGAGATTGGCCGGGTAGATCAGCTGGCTCTCGCCGTCATTGCCGGCCGCGCAGATCACGGGCACCTTGCGGCTGATGGCAACGATGAGCTTGGCGAGCGTGTTCCAGGCAATCTCGCGGTTGCCGGTCTTGCCGACTGCATGCGGCCTGATCTCGCTTGCCGGCGGCGTCGCCTCCTCAAGACGGGCGAACAGATCGGCACGCTCCCAGTTGGCACGGTCGTCGAGGTCCTGAGAGAGCTCCGGCTTGGCATTCAAAACGCTGCGCACCGGGTCGGGGATGCCGCGCGGCAACAGGATGACGTCGGCGCCATTGGCAAAGGCATAGAGGAAGGCTGCGATGAACTGGTCGGGCTGCTGCTCGAAGCCGGTCCGGATCGAGATCAGCCGCGACAGCGGGTCGACGCCGAAATAAGGCAGCATGTTGCGGTTCGGGTTCGGCACGGCAGTGCCGTCGTCTGATATCAGCACATCGGGCAGGGCGATCGCCGGATTGGGCGCGACCGTTGCCGCCGGTTCGCCGACGACGAGGCCAGCAACAGCGGTGCCGTGGCTGCCAAAGGTCTCGTCACCCTCGATCAGCGTGTGCAGCACGCCTTCCGAAGCTGCGAGCTCGGCGATCAGGCTGCCGAGATAGGCGGTCTCCGGGCCCGTCAGGTTGAGCGTGCCCAGCCCTGCGGTGGAGATGCCGGCGAAGAAGGCGGCTTTGACCTCTGGGTCATAGGGGCTGGCGGCAGGGGCGGCGACATATTTGGCGCCATAGGGGTGGCTCACCAGGTCGATCGACTTCACCGCGTCCAGCCGGCTCTTGAGGTTGGGGTGGCTGCGGCTGACGCCGACGTCGATCAGCGCGACTGTCGCAGGAGCCGTCGCTGCCGGGAACGCCTCTGATATCGTATCCCAGACTGTGCCGTTGATGGTGGGCGAGGAGTAGTCGACCTCGCCACCCGGGGTCAGCGGCCCGAAGGTGGCATCGATAACGCCGAGTGCCGCAAGGTGCCAGAGGTAGTAGTAGGACTGAGGGTGCTGGAAGGAGAACTGTGTGTTGCCGTTTGCCATGATCGCCCCTCAGATCCATTCGCGCTGTGCGGCGAGATAGTTCGCCATGAAGGCGTCACGCAGATATGGCTGGAAGCGCTGCGCCAGCGCCCGGCCGCCATTGGTGTCGCTGGGATAGTGCAGGCCTGCCCATTCGCGGTTTTCCGCGACTTTGCGGGCAATGCGCGACAGCTCCTCCGTCGCCGGGTGCTCCGGCAGGATGGCGTTGAAGGCAAAGGCAATCGAGTGGCACTGGAACGAGTGGTTGCTCGGATAGGCCTGGTGCGCTGGATTGGGCAGCATGAGCCGCAGGCGTGGCTCGACCTGGTTGGGTCGGGTACGGTTGAATTTTGCCTTGTAGATCAGCCCGACATATTCGCAGGCCGTCAGGATCGACTGGAACAGGCCCTCGGTCTGGTCGAAGCCGCTGATGCCGTCGATGCCCAGCGGCTTGGTGAAGTCGGAGACGTCAAGCGTCGCCTCGCGCTCGATGTCCTCCTTGCGACGCGAGCGTTCGCGGTCACGGGCCTGGAGCGAAAGCATGACTGTCGTTTCGAGACGGGTGACGTCGGGGCCGGGCGGCAGCGGAATGTCGAGCTGCTCCCAGGTGAATTTGCGCGCTGCCGTGAACGCATGTGGCGAGGGTGACGTGTGCAGACGCCTGAGCTCGAAGGCCGGGATCAGGCTTGCCTGCGATCCAGTGCCTGAGCCCGATTGAAGAGCGCTGCCCTTGTTCTTGTTCTTGTTTTTGCTCTTGTTTTTATTCTTATTCTTGTTGAGCGAGGCCTTGTTGAGCACGCCGGCGCTCATGACGGCACTGGCGACGCCGGCCGACATCACCATCGCCTCGGCGCCGGAGGCGAGTGTGGTTTCCAACACGATCGGAGGCCGATCCGTGGCCGCGCAAGGCAGCACGTCGTCGCCGGCGATCTTGAAGCGGTACTGATCGAGAAAGTGCGAAAAGCCGCCCTCAGCAGGCGCGGAACTGTCGTTGCCAGACACTGAATTCCCCATTGAATTGATCGAAATGTGCGGTGCTCGGCGCGTCCGTCATGTTTTTTTGACACCGGCCTTGATCAGACCGGAGATCAGATTGGCGCCGCCCTCGGTGCGCATGATTGGATAGCGGGCGTCGATCAGCGAGCTGATCGAGAAATTGGGTTCGACGACGTTCAGCCGGTCGAGCAGCGAGCGGGCGGCGCGGATGTCGCCGAGCTGGGCGTGACTCGCCACGAGATAACGCAGCAGCGAATTGAAATCGGGCCGCTCGCGCAGCGCCTGCTCGCCGGCTTCGATGGCAACGCGATGATTGCCGGCAAGCGTGGCGTTGATCAGCCGCGAGGTGTCGAAATAGTAGCGATAGGGGCTGTAGGCTCCGAGATGGCGCGCCCAGTTGGCGAGGCTGAGCCCTTTGTCCGGCTGGCCGGCATAGGCATGCAGCATCGAATAGAGGTCCCAGCCGAGCACCTGGGTCGGGTTGGCGCGGATGGCGCGCTCGAACAGGCCCGATGCGTAGTCGTACTCGCCGAACAGGAACGAATGCACATGGCCGACGAGCGCCAGGGTGACCGAATTGCTGGAATCGAGTTCCAGCGCCTTGCGGGCGTAATGCTGAGCCTGCTCGATGGCCACGGCAGAATCGGAGAAACGCTGGCCGACCTGGAAGGTCATCAGGAAGGCGAGCCAGGCATAGGCCTGCGACGACGGCCGCTGGGCGATGATGCGCCGGAGCGACGCCTCGGACATGACGAGGTCGTTGCGCGACAGCCGGAACATGGCGTTGACGGCGGCATAGAGGCTCTCGGCCTCGACGGCGTCGTCGGTCTGTTCGGAGCGCGCAATGAAATATTTGCGCAACTCGTCCATCGCCTCGTTGATGAGCTGGTGCGCCGCCGAGGTTTCGCCTGCCTCAATCGCGCGCCGCTCAAGCGTGGCGCCGCCCATCCACAGCAGGCTGCGGTCGGCGGTGCGATGGACACTGACGCTGATATAGGCCTGGTGGGCCGAAAAGCGGTAGCGGACCTGAATCGCCAGCGCCACCGAATCGAACGCCGTTTCCGGTTCCTGCGTCGGCGACAGATCCGGCCGCGACAGGTCGGAGACCGTCAGTTCGCCGCCTTCGAGCAGCGACCGCACCAAGAGTTCGGAAAACATGTCGGGCAGCGATTCTGCCCCGAAGGCATCGCCTGAGATCGCCGGCGGCAGCAGCGCCACCGACCAGCCGGTCCGGCTCCCGGTCAGCGGCAGCGACTTGCGGTTGCCGCCGTCGGAGGAATTCGGTCCCGATTTCTGTCCCTGGGCCGGGATGAGGCCGTTGCTGCGCCTGTCCTTGGGGCTGACGTCGCGCTGGCCGAGCGCATTTTCGAGCCGGCCCTGCCAGACCTGCCGCTCGAGCATCAGCCATTCCTCGAATTCGGGGTCGCCGATGTCGAGGCCTTCGAGCAGCTCCGGCCAGGATTCGAGCTCGACTTCGCTGGGCACGGATTGGCGCGACGGGTCGAGCAACTGCAGCGCGTCGACCGACACACGGTTGAGGTCTAGCGAGATGGTGTGGTTGTCGGAAATGATGATGCTGTCGGCGATCGGGCCGAGCGATTTGCGGACGTCGACGAGGGCCTGTCTCAGGCTGGCTGCGGCCTGCTCCTCGCCACGGTCGCTCCATAGCTTGTCGCGCAGCCAGATACGCGAGCGGGCACCGCGTGGAGCAAGTGCCAGCATGGCCACGAGCGCGCGCGACTTCTGCGCCTTGGGCGTGCACAACGCGCCGGCTGCGTCGGTGACGGCCAGCGCCCCGAACAGGTAGATATTGCAAAGCGTACTGGCGTCTTCACCAGCCATCGTGCGGACCTTCGCTGCAGGTCGTCCATGCCCCTGAAGAGCGTACCACAGGTCGAATCGCCTGTGGTCCTCGCAACTTGCATCGGGAGCATACAACGACATTCCGGCAAGTGCGCGTGCTTGTATGCTTCTGGCACCGGGCAAAACCTGCAGCATTCCAGCGTTCCTCACCACTCTTGCCGGGGCTGATTCCGGCCTGATTTCGGAAGGACGTTAGGGGAGGCGGGGTGATTGCGGCGTGAGTGAAACGTCAAAACAGGCGTGAAATGCAGTTTTGACGGCCCATCAGATGGGGCCCATGTTCGTCACGCGCCAAGCGTTTCGGCAATCGCCTCGGTGACCGCGACGCGCAGATCGTGCGCGGTCGCGTCGCCAGTCGTGAAGGTTCAGCGTCCCGACGGGCCGTTGCTGCGGCGGGGGCCGGCGAGTTCCCTGCCAAGCGCCAACGCTTCCTGCAGGTCGGTTGCATATTTGGCCGTATCTTCGAGCCCGCCGAAATAATTGAGCCGGATGGTTTCACCTCGCTTGCTCATGACCACGCCGATGCTCCGCAGGCTCTCACGCACATCAGAAAAACGCATATCGCAACGTCTCCGTTTGGTGGGTTGAACGAACATTAGAGGTTGCTTGTAACAGTGCCGTGTTGACGCAACGTGAGGGATACGTGAATCGCTGCTACAAAAGTTTCGCTTTCGGCACATCTTTCGACGATTCGGTGGCCGCCAGCCCACAAAGCGTCAGGGTTGCGCCGCTCTGTGATGACCAGGGGATGGGTGGCGTCGCGCACGACTTGATGTAGAACGGCCTGCCGGTTCGAGCCGGTCGAAGCAGGAAGTGTCATGCCCAGCCTCCAGGATACGCTGAACGAGATCGTCGCCGAGATGGCAGCGCAGACGGAGCGCGGCGAGGTTGCCTCCTACATTCCAGAACTGGGCAAGGTCGATCCGGCCAAATTCGCCATCGCAGTGGTCAAGAACGACGGCGAGGTGGCGGCGGCGGGTGACGCCGACGAGCCGTTTTCGATCCAGAGCATATCGAAGGTGTTCACCCTGGCGCTGGCGCTTGGTCGCGTCGGCGACCAGCTGTGGAACCGCGTCGGGCGCGAACCTTCAGGCACGGCCTTCAACTCCATCGTCCAGCTCGAACTCGAACACGGCATTCCGCGGAATCCTTTCATCAATGCCGGCGCCATCGTCGTCTCCGACGTTTTGCTGTCGGGCCACCAGCCGCGCGAGGCGATCGGCGAGGTGCTGAGCTTCATGCGCACCGTGGCCGACGACGATTCTGTCATCATCGACCGCGACGTGGCCAATTCCGAGCGCGCCACCGGCTTCCGCAATTTCGCGCTGGCCAACTATCTCAAAGGGTTCGGCAATCTGAACCACGCGCCCGAGATGACGCTGGGCGTCTATTTCCACCATTGCGCCGTCGCCATGAGCTGCCTGCAACTGGCCAATGCGGGGCGGTTCCTGGCCAATGCCGGGCGCATCGAGGAGACGGGTCACACGATCGTCTCAAGCGAGCGCGCCCGCCGCATCAACGCGCTGATGCTGACCTGCGGCCACTATGACGGTTCGGGCGAGTTCGCCTTCCGCGTCGGCATTCCCGGCAAAAGCGGCGTCGGCGGCGGCATCCTGGCGATAGTGCCTGGTGTGGCATCGATCGCCGTGTGGTCGCCGGGGCTCAATGCGCGCGGCAACTCGATGCTGGGCTCGATCGCGCTGGAACGGCTGACCAAAAGGATGAACTGGTCGATCTTCGCCTCGCGCTGAGGCATTCCGTGCCGGACGATGTCGCAGGCCGGCCCGGGCTCAGGCACCGCCGGCTTTGCGTTGCTCTGCCAGCCAGCTGTCATGCAGCCATTTTTCGCTCTGGCGGCGGCCTTTGAGGTTGGCCCAGACGATGTCGCGCTCGAACACCATCACCTCGCGGTCGGCGCCGACGATCACCCAGAACCAGCGGCCGTCGACAAGATTGCGCATTTTCACCTTCTTGCCCGTCAACGTTGTGCTCTTGCCGTCAGCGCGGATCGCCTCGTCATGCGGAGCAATGAAGCTGACCTCGTGGCGAGGCAGAAGGTCGGCGGCATGGTCGGACAGGAAACGCATGGCGATGTCATGCGCTTCGTCCTGGCTGGGCAGGGCGCCGTCGCGCAGCGCGAGATCCATGCGTACGAACCCCTTGAGCCTGCCGGAGGTGGCGACCACGGTGCTGAAATGCTCGCCGCCCAGGCCGGCATTCCGTTTGTCCGCACGTTCCATGCGGATGAGCACGGCGCCTTCGCCGTCGACCGCGATCTTGCCCTTTTCGACATTGACGTAGCCCGCTGGCACGGGGAGTGCCGCGAGGATGTCATGCGGCGAGGCGATGACGGGCGTTCCGGATGCTGGGCTGGTCGCTGTCATGGTTTCCGCGCTGGTCTGGCAATCAGCACTGCTGCTGGTCGTTCGCGAATCTTTGCGAGGGCGAATGGCCGCGCGGGCGATTGTCCGGCGGCCACGGCATAACGCGGAGAACGGTCGTGTGGGCAGGGCAACGCCGTGCCGGAAGCCGTCCCGGCAGGATCACCCCGTCACTGCAGGATCGCGTAGCGGGCGCCGGCATTGACCTTGATGGCCGAGCTGCCGCGTTGTGGGGTCGAGGCGATTGTCACCGTCATGACGGCGCAATTCTTGTTCTGGGCGCGGATCTTGGCACAGCCCTTGGCAACGGCGTCGTAATACCTCGTCCGTTGTGAAACCCAGCTGTCGGTCATGATCGACTTGTCGTCGCCGTCATTCAGGTTGAGCGGGATTTCGACGTAGTTGAGTTCGGGCGCCTTGGCGACCTCGCCGAATGGCTCGCGCTGGACGAAGGTCAGGCGCATATTGACCTGGTAGAGATCTCCCGTCGGCCGGGCCGAAACCTTGTTGACCGCGCATTTGCTGGCGAAGGCCTTGACGACCAGGTCGCATTCGGCGCGCGCCAGGACGGGCAGGCGAGACGCGAGATACGCCTCGACGTCGTTGGCGTCGAAAGCGTTCTGGTCGCCGCGCCGGATGTCCGTCAGCCGCATATGCATGTTGAGGGAAACAGTGCGCGTCTGCTCGAAGTCGTCGAAGTTGCGCAGCGCCACCAGACCCGGCGCGCCCTCGGGCACGACCTTGACGCCCTGGAAATCCGATGCCCGCCGTTCAGCCGCCTTTTCCTGGCTGTCGCTCACCATGCCCATCGTCTGCATGATGTAGGCTGCGGCGGCGACGTTGAAGATCAGGCTGCCGATGAGCGGCGCGCCGACCAACAGCAGCAGCACGACGACCACGATCTTGAGAAAACTGCCCTGCATGGCCGTCACTGCTTCCGGTTGAGAGTTGTGAGGTCGCCTCCGGCGAGCTGTTGTGCCTTCTTGGTGACGAGCTCGGAATGCTTCGAATCATAGTCGTCGCGGGAGGCGGCAACGAAGGCGTAGTCGGTGCGGGCGAGTTGCACGGTGGCGTCGGTGATGCCGCGGTAAGGCAAGCGCTCTTCGAGTGATGCCGGCAGCGGCCCGACGATGGTGTGGTTCATCTGGTCGATGCCGATGGTGACCTCTTCGCTGGCCTTGCCGAAGCTGGCGCGGAACCAGCTGTCATATCTGTTGTAGATCGCATTGCGGCTGGCGACCGCCTCCTTGGAGATCTGGTCGCCGCCCTTGGCAGCCTCGACGACCCTCCAGAACGGTTGCGGGCGGCGGGATATCGATATCTTGCAATCCTTGGCTGCGTTGCCGGCCAGCACGGTGACCGGCGTGCCGGGCTCGAGATTGACGATGCCGGCGTTGCGCGTGCCGATGATGGCAACGCGCGAGAGGCGGGCATTGGGCGATTTCTGGATGTTCCAGAGCGTGTCGAAGCCGCCGGCAAGCACCAGATAGACCGGCGCCGCCGTTTCGGTGACGACCACATTGACCACCCTCAGCCGATCGCCGGAGCGGTTCGAATTGACGCCTGGGTCCTTTCCGTCATTCTGCCATTGCGAGACATAGGCTTGCGCCCGCTCCAGCACATCCGCCTGCGACAGGGCGAAGACATCGGAAACCTGGTTGGTCTCGTTGGTGTGGATCTGGACGAGCTTGTCGCCGACGGACGGAAGCGGAAACTTGCAGCTTTGGGTCGTCTCGAGCCAGCCGATCTTGGCCGGGCGCTCGCCTTCGACGGGTGCATAGCCCGTGACGGCCGATTTGAGCCAGCTGAGAGAATTGTCCTTGCCGACAATGACGTTCGAATCGACCTGATAGCCGAAGCGGTCCGTTCTCAGGGAATCGGCAGGATTACCTTGCGGTGGCGAATCGCTGTCCGAACATCCGGTCAGCAGCAGCGTTAGAATGCTCAGTGAGAGGAAACGTATCATCCTGCGCCCGACAAATGACCTTAAGATATGGTTGCATATCTAGAGTGGACATATTGCAGGTTGCTTAAGGCTGTATGCGCAATTCGTTGCGATGTCTGATTCCAACGAATCGCTTGAGCGGCGTTGGTGTGAAAGGCCGATCAATACTGACATGGGCACTGCCGGCGGCCGATATCAGGTGATCTGCGCTCAATAGGCGTGACAGGCCTGCAAGGATAGTTTGCGCGGTAAGGCGGACAATAACCGAAGACCCGCCAAGGCGAGGGTGGATCTGAAAACTTCAATGCTTTGAGAATGAAGTGGCTCCCCGGGCCGGATTCGAACCAGCGACCAACCGGTTAACAGCCGGTTGCTCTACCACTGAGCTACCGGGGAACAGCGCTCTGGTGTGAACGAGGCGGCGTATAGCAACGGGAATTCGATTTGCAAAGCGGTAATCGAACCTTTTTGCGAGTTTTTCCCAGACAGCTTTCTGGTAATCACCCCGGGACGGCCTCATATGTCCGCTTTACCAAGCCTTTCGCCGGCTTGGCGCGTCATTCGGGCGCACAGGCTTCACCGAGCAAATGCAGGGATAATGACCAGCGCCAGCCCCCAGCAGCCACCCAGACGCAAGATTTCGATCTTCGGCCGTGAATTCGCCATGCCGCGTTCGCGCGGGGTGCGCATCGGCATCGGCGTCGCCCTCTGCTTCTTTGGCCTGCTGGGCTTCCTGCCGGTGCTTGGCTTCTGGATGATTCCGCTCGGACTTCTGGTCCTGTCGCACGAATTCCATGTCGTCCGCCGCGTACGCCGCAGGCTGATCATCTGGTGGGAGCGGCGCAAGCGGCCAGCGAACTAGCGCAAGCGGCGCCAGGGAATCGCCCGACATCGCCCTTGCACCCCCCGGGCACGTTGCGAAGGCGTTGGCGGAGCCGCGTCTGGAGGGAAAACAAGGGCGTTGCTGCGATTCTTGCTGCTGCGGTGCATGATCGAATCCTTTGCTGAGCCTTTGCTAGGTCCTTTGCCGTGGCTGCAGCCAAAACCCACGGAGAAAGAGTCGTCTCCCGCTTGACGGCGGAATCCTGGCAACCTATTGGAGCGCTGTAGACGCCCGAAGCGGCGAGGCCTCGTGGCGGAGTGGTTACGCAGAGGACTGCAAATCCTTGCACCCCGGTTCGATTCCGGGCGAGGCCTCCAGCTTCCTCGGCAACCGCCGCCGAGGACCCATTCGGGCAGTTATAGTTGCGCATCACGCGCCGAAGGCGGGCCAGTTGAACATGAACGCTGATTTTTCCGAACGTCGCGTGAAGATGGTGGACGGCCAGGTCCGCACCACCGACGTGACCGACGCAGCCATTCTTTCAGCTATGCTGTCCGTGCCGCGCGAAGAATTCGTCGACAGCGGCCATCGCGAGCTTGCCTATATCGACGAAGACATGCGCTACGGCGCGACCGCCGATGCCGATCAGCCGCGCTATCTGATGGAGCCGTCGCCCTTCGCCAAGCTGGCACAGCTGGCAGAAATCGTGCCGAGCGACTTCGTTCTCGATGTCGGTTGCGGCACGGGTTATTCCTCGGCGGTGCTGTCGCGCCTTGCAAGCTCGGTGATCGCGCTCGAAAGCGATGCCACGCTCGCCGCAAAGGCGACCTCGACGCTTTCTTCGCTCGGTTATGACAATGTCGTCGTGGTCACGGCACCTCTGGCTGACGGCTATCCGTCGCAAGCGCCATATGACGTGATCTTCGTCGGCGGCAGCGTCGAGCAGGTCCCCGAGGCACTGCTTGCCCAGCTCAAGGACGGCGGCCGTCTGGTCGTCGTAGAGGGTCGCGGCAACGCCGGCGTCGCCAGCGTCTTCCTCAAGGATGGTGCCGTAGTGACGGCGCGTCGTGCTTTCAATGCGGCAGTTAAGCCACTACCCGGCTTCAATCGCACACACGAATTTGAGTTCTGATCTCCTTTTTCTTGCGGCGGGCAATGCGTCGTGATGATCTAAGGAGCGGACGAGGGTGATTGATTCTGGACTGTGCTAGTCCAGATTGGTCGCTTGTTGTCGGATTCGGCGAGGGGCATTAGTAGCTGTCTTCAGGCAGCTCGCCGCAGAATGAATGAGGGACGCGCGTGTCGTTTTTCCGTAAAAGTGTGTTTGCCGTAGCTTTGGTTTCCGCGACGGCGCTTTCGCCGCTGTCGGCCTCCGCGGAAACGATCCTCGGGGCTTTGGCCAAGGCATATCAGAACAACTCCCAGCTCAATTCGGCCCGCGCCGGGGTGCGTGTCATCGATGAAAGCGTGGCGATCGCCAAGTCGGGCTATCGACCGACGATCAACGGCTCCGCCAGTATCGATTATTCGACGACGCGGCGGGACTCGACGAGCCACCTGACGACCGGCTCGTTCGGCATCGAGATCAAGCAGTCGCTGTTCGACGGTTTCCAGACCAAGAACAACGTTGCTGCTGCCGAGGCGCGTGTGCGCGCCCAGAACCAGAGCTTGCGCAATACCGAGCAGAACATCCTGTTCGATGCGGCGAGCGCCTATATGGATGTGATCCGCGACCGCCAGATCGCGGCGCTCAGGGAACGCAATTTGCAGTTCCTCGGCGAACAGGTTCGCGCTGCCCGTTCGCGTTTCGACGTGGGCGAGGGCACCCGCACCGACGTGGCGCAGGCCGATGCCTCGCGGTCGTCGGCGCTTGCGCTATTGGCCGCTGCCCGCGCCCAGGCACTGGCAAGTGCTGCGACCTATCGCCGACTCGTCGGCGAAGACCCGAAGAACCTGAAGGGGGCAGCGCCGCTGTCCAAGCTTCTGCCCAGGAGCCTCGACAGCGCGGTAGCGCTGGCTGCCGATCAGCATCCGGCGATCCAGGCGACCGAATATCTCGTCGACGCGGCGGGCTTCTCGGTGAAATCGGCCGAAGGCGCGCTGCTGCCGCAGCTGTCGGCATCGGCAGGCATTTCGCAGGTCCATCGCGACAATTCACCGAATAGCATCACCTCGCCGGACGGTTGGACGACCTCGGCCAATATCGGCGCATCGCTCGTTGTGCCGATCTATCAGGGTGGCCGCGCCTCGGCGACCGTGCGTCAATCCAAGGAATCGCTTGGCCAGGCCCGCATCGAAGTCGATGTCAGCCGCGACCAGGTTCGTCAGGCGGTGACGTCCGCCTGGACGCAGTACGCTGCGGCGCGTGAGGCGGTGGCGGCAAACCGTGAAGTGATCTCGGCAGCACAGCTGGCGCTTAATGGCGTTATCGAGGAGCGCAATGTCGGCCAGCGGACAACGCTCGACGTGCTCAACTCGCAGAGGGACGTCATCGACGCCCAGATCAACCTGGCGACCGCCGAGCGCGATGTCGTGGTGGCGAGCTATGCCATCCTGTCGGCCGCCGGCAATCTGTCGGTCGAGCGGCTCAATCTGCAGGTGACCAAGTACAAGCCGGAAGAACACTACAACGCCGTCAAGGACAAGTGGATCGGTCTCCGCACGCCAGACGGTCGCTGAGCTTCAGCGCGCCGGCTATCTGATCAGGCGGGCGTCTGCTCCTATGGAGCAGGCGCCCGTTTTCGTTTTGCCGGCGAGCGGCCGGGACACTGTATTCTGTTGAAATCGCCAGGGGTGTCCGATTGGGGATTCTCTAAGGGGAATCAGTCGGCTACGCTTGGGCTCTGATTCGACGCCCGTTTCGGCGGGCGCATTTTGTATCCTGTCACAAAGGCGGCGGATGTGACGATGGCCCAGGCTAGCAGCGCTCAGCGCGAACCCTCGATGGAAGAGATTCTCGCTTCCATCCGCAGGATCATCGAAGACAACGATACCGGACGCCGTCCGGCAGTTGATTTCGAACAGATGCGGCCGGAGCCCGAAGACGACCGCAGCGACCGCAACATCATCGAAGTCGAGGCATTCCGGGCCGAGTTCCAGGCGCCCAAGGCCGCGCCGGTCGATGTGAAGCCGGCAGAGGCCGCACTGATGGCCGCGAAGCAGGAAGTGCCGCGGCGCGACGAGCCCGCGAAGTGGCCGTCGGCAGAGCCGAAGGTCGCTGCCGCCACCGCAATGCCCATGCGCTCAACCGTCGCCGAGGCGCCAGCGCCCGTCGTCGAGACACCGGCGCCCATCGTGGAGATGCCCGCCGCAACCCGTCCGGCTGCCGCAAGCTGGGCGCCGCAGTCGACGATCGCCGTTGAGCAGATGGAGCGCCTTGCTGGTCCGCGCGAAGCGGAGAAGCAGACACCTCAGGTCGTTGCCCAGACCGTAGTGGCAACGCCGGAGCCTGCCGTAGCCGAAGAGCTGGCCGCGCCGAAGCCTGCGATCATCTCGGAACAGGCGGGTCGCCAGATCTCAGCGGCTTTCGGCGAGCTCAACGACGTGTACGCGGCGCGCAGCCGCAAGTCCTTCGACGACATCGCCACCGAGATGCTGCGGCCGATGCTGCAGGACTGGCTGGACAACAACCTGCCGACGCTGGTCGAGCGGCTGGTACGCGAAGAGATCGAACGCGTGGCACGCGGCGCACAGTGATTTCGGCTCTGCCGACATGAAAGCGCCGCCTTCGGGCGGCGTTTTCGTTTCCGGCTGGTGCTTGCCGCGCTGTTGACTTGGCTGCACCCATCCGATTTACACCGGACCAACAGATCCGGACCAAACGGAACCAATTCCGATGCTTGAGAAGACCTACGACGCCAAAACAGTCGAACCCAGGATTGCCAAGGCCTGGGAAGATGCCGACGCCTTCAAGGCAGGCGCCGGCGCGCCCGAGGGTGCCGACCCGTTCACCATCGTCATCCCGCCGCCCAATGTCACCGGCTCGCTGCATATGGGCCATGCGCTGAACAACACGCTGCAGGACATTCTGGTCCGCTTCGAGCGCATGCGTGGCAAGAACGTGCTGTGGCAGCCCGGCATGGACCATGCCGGCATCGCCACCCAGATGGTGGTCGAGCGCAAGCTGATGGAAAAGCAGATCCATCGCCGCGACCTGACCCGCGAGCAGTTCGTCGACAAGGTCTGGGAGTGGAAGGACGAGTCCGGCGGCATGATCTTCAACCAGCTGAAGCGGCTGGGTGCCTCCTGCGACTGGTCGCGTGAGCGCTTCACCATGGACGAGGGCCTGTCCAAGGCCGTCATCGAGGTGTTTGTGACGCTGCACAAGCAGGGCCTGATCTACAAGGACAAGCGCCTTGTGAACTGGGATCCGAAGCTCCTGACCGCGATTTCCGATCTCGAGGTCGAGCAGCACGAGATCAACGGCAACCTCTGGCACTTCCGCTATCCTGTCGAAGGTGAGGTCTACGATCCGGAGAACCCGGCGACCTACATCACGGTTGCGACCACGCGGCCTGAGACGATGCTCGGCGATACCGCCGTTGCCGTCCATCCCGAAGACGAGCGCTACGCAGCCCTCGTCGGCAGACACGTCGTGTTGCCGATCGTCGGCCGCAGAATCCCCATCGTCGCCGACGAATATTCCGATCCGGAAAAGGGGTCCGGCGCGGTCAAGATCACGCCGGCGCATGACTTCAACGACTTCGAGGTCGGCAAGCGCCACAACCTGCCGCAGATCAACATCCTGACCGTCGAGGCCAACATCAACATCGTCGACAACGACGAGTTCCTCGAAGGCGTCGAGCGCACCGAGATGCGCGACGGCGTCTGGACACAGCTGCATGGCCTCGACCGCTTCGCGGCGCGCAAGCTGATCGTCCAGATCATGGAAGAGGGCGGTTTCCTCGACAAGATCGAGCCCCACAAGCACATGGTGCCGCATGGCGACCGTGGCGGCGTGCCGATAGAGCCGTTCCTGACCGACCAGTGGTATGTCAATGCCGCCGAGATGGCGAAGCCTGCCTTGCGCTCGGTGCGCGAGGGCCGCACCAACTTCGTGCCCAAGAACTGGGAAAAGACCTATTTCGACTGGATGGAGAACATCCAGCCCTGGTGCGTGTCGCGTCAGCTGTGGTGGGGTCACCAGATCCCGGCCTGGTATGGCCCGGACGGCCAGGTCTTCGTCGAGCGCAGCGAGGAAGAAGCCCTCGATGCAGCGATCCAGCACTATCTTGCGCTTGAAGGGCCGTGGAAGGCCTGGGTCGAGGAGCGCCTCGAGAATTTCGAACCGGGCAAGATCCTGACCCGCGATGAGGACGTGCTCGACACCTGGTTCTCGTCGGCGCTGTGGCCATTCTCGACGCTCGGCTGGCCGGACAAGACGCCCGAGCTCGAGACCTATTACCAGACCGACGTGCTGGTGACCGGCTTCGACATCATCTTCTTCTGGGTCGCCCGCATGATGATGATGGGCCTGCATTTCATGGAAGAGGAGCCGTTCCACACGGTCTACGTCCATGCGCTGGTTCGCGACAAGAACGGCCAGAAGATGTCGAAGTCGAAGGGCAACGTCATCGATCCGCTGGAGTTGATCGACGAGTACGGTGCCGATGCGCTGCGCTTCACCCTGGCGATCATGGCCGCGCAGGGCCGCGACGTGAAGCTCGATCCGGCCCGCATTGCCGGCTACCGCAACTTCGGCACCAAGCTGTGGAACGCCACGCGATTTGCCGAGATGAACGGTGTCGCGCGCAATGACGAATTCTGGCTCAACGACGCCAAGCTGACCGTCAACCGCTGGATCCTGACCGAGCTGACCCGCGCGACGCGCGAGGTGACTGCGGCGATCACCACCTACCGCTTCAACGAGGCGGCTGGTGCTGCCTATCGTTTCGTCTGGAACACCTTCTGCGACTGGTACCTCGAACTGCTCAAGCCGATCTTCATGGGCGAGGACGAGGCCGCCAAGACTGAAAGCCAGGCGGTCGCGGCTTTCGTGCTCGACGAGATCTACAAGCTCTTGCATCCGATGATGCCGTTCATGACCGAGGAGCTGTGGGCGCACACCGCCGGCGAGGGCAAGGAGCGCACGTCGCTTCTGTGCCACGCTGCATGGCCGGCCCCTGATTTCGAGGACGTGGGCGCTGCGGCCGAGATCAACTGGCTCGTCGATCTCGTCAGCGGCATCCGCTCGGTTCGGTCCGAAATGAACGTGCCGCCGGCGGCGATCGCGCCGCTGGTCTTCGTCGGTGCCAATACCGAGACGCTGGAGCGCCTGAAGCGCCATCAGTCGGCGATTGCGCGCCTCGCCCGCGTCGGCGAGATCACCCATGAGACGGCAGCCCCGAAGGGGGCGGCCCAGATCGTTGCCGGTGAAGCCACTGCCTGCCTGCCGCTCGGCAGCCTGATCGACCTGTCCGCCGAAGCGGCGCGCCTGCAGAAGGAACTCGCCAAGACCACCGAGGAGATCGCCCGGCTGCACAAGAAGCTGTCAAACGAAAAGTTCGTCGCTTCGGCTCCGGAAGAGATCGTCGCGGCCGAGCGCGAGAAGCTCGAAGACTACCGCCGGACGCAGGAAAAACTCGACACGGCGCTGTCGCGGGTACGCGACGCCGGCTGACGATTCGAAGCTCAAAACCTGCCGCACGATGACGTCGCGGCAGGTTTTGCTTGTGCCGTCAGAAAAGGCATGTCGCTGCGTAAATTGTGGCCAATGTAACTATTTTGCGCCCGATTGTTGCCATAATGTAACAAGCCTCCAAAACAGCCCGATTTCGGGCTGTTTTTGCATTCCGGTTCCGGATTTCCTTGGAAATTCAGGAACGATTGGTGCGGATTTGGCTAAAATTGACGTTTGCGTAAGCGGAAGGTGACCACCCCTGCCGCAACCCCGCCGCAGGGCGGCCATCGTTTGCAAAAAATCAATGTTGCGTGAGCAGGCTGAATTCGTTCAATTCTCGTCACGAGGCATTCGGGAGAGGACCACCATGAACATTTCGCGTCTCAAAGCGCTGCTGGGGGCAACGGCGCTGACGATCGTTGCGGCAGGCGCAGCCCAGGCAGGCGGCTTCGCGCGCGGCACGGCCGATACGGATATCCTGTACGAAGAAGGCAATTTCAACATGCGCGCGGGCGTCACTTATGTGAACCCAACGCGCGAGTATACACGTAACGGCAATCCCGCTCTCGTCGGCACCAGCTATACCGATTCCTACGCCATTCCGTCGGCAGCGGTGAAGTTCAACATCATGAACAACCTGCGTTGCGCCGGAACCATCGTCGAGAACAATGGCGGCTCTGCCCACTATGCGTTCCCGACCGCCAGCGGCAAGATCCTCGAAGAGTTCGATACGACCGAAACCGCGCTTACATGCGGCATGAACTTCGAAGTTGGCAAGGGCCGGTTGTGGCTGCTCGGCGGCGGTTACATGGAGAAGTTCGACTATGATCGCCAGAACTTCTACGGCGCACTCGGCAATGCCACGCTTAACCTAGAGGGCCAGGAATTTGGCTATCGTGTCGGCGTCGCCTACGACATTCCGGAGATCGCTCTCCGAGGCCAGATCATGTACCGTTCAGGCACCGATTATGGTGCCGAGGGCATGCTTCGGGCACCTGCCGCAGTCCTTTGCGCCGCAACGGGTATTCCGGGCTTCTGCTTGGCTCCCCCGACAATGCAAATCCCCGTGCCAGCGCTTGGCATTGGCAGCTTGCCGCAAAGCGTGGATTTGAAGTTCCAGACCGGCGTTGCGCCGGGTTGGCTGGCATTTGGTGCGGTGAAGTGGACCGACTGGACTGCAACGACCACGCTTGACGTCCGCGCGGCGGCAACTGGCACGCAGATCACGTCGGACAAGTACTTCTGGAAGGACGGCTGGACCGTCACCGGTGGTATCGGTCATGCCTTTACCGACCAGATTTCCGGACTTGCCAGCATTACTTGGGATCGCGGTGTCAGCACCGGTTGGGATCTGTCCAGCGATACCTGGACTCTCGGCCTTGGCGCTTCGGCGAAAGACAAACTCGGTGGCGAAATCCGTGGTGGTGTGGGGCTGACTTACATCAGCGCTGCGGCAGAGACGAAGTACGGCCCCAATCCTAACATCACCGACGGCACCGACTCCGCTGTGAAGGCCGGCTATGCGTTCGCCTTCAACCTCGGTTACTCCATCAAGTGGTAACCACCACATTCTGAGCATCCAGAACAAGCCGGGCCTCGTGCCCGGCTTTTTTGTGCGCCATCACCGACCCGCGCGTTTCCGTTTTAGAAACCATGACGCGGCAAGTCGGCAACAGTTGTGACGAATCGGCAACACTTTTTAATCAAGCTATCGGCTAAGGAACATGACGGGGACATTGCCAATTTCCCGCCATAAACCCGGCGCACCTCGAATGGGTCTTCGGACCAGCGCCCGGTTGAGGGGCGTTGGCAATGGAAACCAACAGCAAAGTCGCGATGTCGCGGCAGGAACAGAAATGAACGCCAAGGCGACCTTCATGGCCAAGCTGCCCAGCCGTCGAAAGACGGCCGCATCGGCCTTTGGACGCCGCTTTTCCTGCCGTGCTTCGAGTTTTCGTGCGCCCCGCAGAAGTATTGGCGTCGTCATACACTCCGCGGGCGTGCCGGCGCAGTTGGCCGCCGATCACGATTTCTTGCAAGGCCTTGGCCGTAGTTTGGTCGAAAACAACGCGCATCTTGATGTGATCGATGTCGTGAACCTGGCGCAGACGCCCGCAGAGGCTGGCCTGGCGCGGTCCGACTGCGAAAGCGTGGAGAGGGCGAAAGAGTGGAATCCGGGTCCGGCCGAAAAGCCGGGCGCGATCTGGAATTGTGTCCGAGCCGCAGGGCGAGGCCACGGTCACCCACCGAGGTGGGCGGAAGAAACGTACTGCTATGCGCATATCTGAGTTGGTAAGAGCATCAGCCTTTTCGGCGCTTGTCGCGGTCTCCCTGTTGGGCGCCGCAGGCGAGGCGCTGGCGTTTGACGACAAGGTGTTCGACGACAAGACCGGCGTGAAGCCGGAATCGAACCCGTGGGCTGTGTTCCAGTTCGGCTTCTCCGCCTACAAGAGCGGTCACAAGGACCAGGCCGTCGAGGCCTATCGTTACGCCGCTGAAAACGGCCAGATCGGCGCCACCTGGAAGCTCGCGCGCATGTATGCCGAAGGCGACGGCGTCGCCCAGGATGACTACGAGGCCTTCAAGTTCTTCACCGAGATCGCCGAGCAGGATGTCGAGCCCGGCTCACCTGAGGAGAGTTATGTCTCCGATGCGCTCGTGGCACTCGGTGGCTACATGAAGGAAGGCATCCCGGGAAGCCCGGTCTCGGCCAACCCGGTCGCCGCGCAGGAATATTACATGCGCGCCGCCGCCAACTACCGCAATGCCAATGCCCAGTACGAGATGGGCAAGATGTTCCTCAAGGGCGACGGTGGCGTGAAGGCGTCCGTCAAGCAGGCCGGCCGCTGGCTGCAACTGGCGGCGGAAAAGGGCCATGCCGGCGCGCAGGCGACGCTTGGCAATCTCTTGTTCCAGAGCGGCAAAGTGGTGCGCGGCCTTGCCATGATGACCGCGGCCCTCGAACGCGCCCAGCCCTCCGACCAGCCGTGGATCCGCGGCATGCAGGAAGAGGCATTTGCCCTCGCCGACGAATCCGATCGACGCACCGCGATCTCGCTTGCCGAAGACATCCTGACCAAAGGTAACCAGTAGGCGGCACAGCGGTTGCGGCCGGCTTGCAGCACTTATCGGCGAGACCGTCATTTGCGGTCGCCAACCAGTTTCCCCCAAGATTGTGAATTGCAATAGGTGCGCCAGAGCCGGAGCTCTGGCAGTGCCTCACGCCGCCTGAAGGGTGAGGTCGATCGCCACCGGCACGTGGTCGGACGGCTTTTCCCAGGCGCGCACGTGCTTTTCGATCGAGGCCGAGGTGAATCGGTTGGCGGCTTCCGGCGACAAAAGCAGGTGGTCGATGCGGATGCCGTTGTTCTTCTGCCAGGCGCCGGCCTGATAGTCCCAGAACGTATAGACATCGCGCTGGTCGGTGACCGAGCGCACCGCTTCGGTGAAGCCGAGATTTACCAGCCGGCGGAAAGCCTGCCGCGTCTCGGGCTGGTACAGCGCATCGCCCAGCCACATCTCGATGTTGCGGGCGTCGATGGCTTCGGGAATGACGTTGTAGTCGCCGGCAAGCACGAGCGCCTCTTCCAGCGCCAGCCGCTCCGTCGCCCAGCGCTCCAGCCGCGCCATCCAAGACAGCTTGTAGGGGAACTTCTCGGTGCCGACGGGGTTGCCGTTGGGCAGGTAGAGCGACACCACGCGCAGCACGCCCTTGTCGGTCGAGAACACGCCTTCGATGAAGCGCGCCTGCTCGTCGGCATCATCGCCCGGCAGGCCGCGATTGACCTCGTCGAAGCGCAGCTTGGAGAGAATCGCGACGCCGTTGAAGCCCTTCTGGCCGTGGGTTTCGACATTGTAGCCGAGCGCCTCGATCTCGAAACGCGGAAAGCCTTCGTCGACCGTCTTGATTTCCTGCAGGCAGACAATGTCCGGATCGCTTTCCTTGAGCCAATGCACAAGGTTCTCGATACGGGCGCGGACACCGTTGATGTTCCAGGTGACGATCTTCATGAATTTCACGCGATGATTTCAAACAATTCTTGATAGCCTGCACGGCGGTTCCAGACGATCCTGCACCATCCCTTGGGAGAAGGGAACCGGTCCTCTTCGGCATTCTTCGGACCGGCTGGCAAAAGGGGAACAAATGCCATGTCCAACAGTACTCATCCTGTGGACGAGGTGCTTCCAGCGCCTCGCCTGGCCGCGCTCGGCATCCAGCACGTGCTGGTCATGTATGCCGGCGCTATCGCGGTGCCGCTCATCATCGGACGAGCCCTCAAGCTCGATCCGGAGCAGGTCGCCTTCCTGATCTCCGCTGATCTTTTCGTCTGCGGCCTCGTCACCATCATCCAGTCTTTCGGCGCAACCCAGTGGTTCGGCATCAAGCTGCCGGTCATGATGGGCGTCACCTTCGCCGCCGTCGGCCCGATGGTCGCCATGGCCAACGCCAATCAGGGCCCCGACGGCGCCCGCATGATCTTCGGCGCCATCATCGGCGCCGGCATCGTGGCCTTCCTGATCGCGCCGCTTGTAAGCCGCATGCTCAGGTTTTTTCCGCCTGTTGTCACCGGCACCATCATCGTCGTCATCGGCGCGTCGCTGATGCGCATCGGCATCAACTGGATATTCGGCAACCCGGTCGGTCCGACCGCGCCCCGGCTGGTGGCGCCCGAGCATGCCGAATGGCTGAAGACCGTGACCGAGATGGCGGCTGCCACCGGCTCGACCATCCCGCCGATCCCGGCCAAGCTTGCGCTCGCCGCAACCGCGCCCAACGCCGCCTATGCGCCGCTCGTCAATGTCGGCATCTCGGCGGTCGTGCTGCTGTCGATCCTGGTCATCGCCAAGTTCGGCAAGGGGTTTGTGGCCAACATCGCCGTGCTGCTCGGCATCCTCATCGGCGGCGTGCTCACCGCTTCGCTCGGCATGATGCATTTCGACAAGGTCGCTTCGGCTGAGTGGTTCGAACTGATCACGCCGCTGCGCTTCGGCATGCCGATCTTCGACCCGATCCTGATCATCACGATGGTGCTGGTGATGATCGTCGTGATGATCGAATCGACAGGCATGTTCCTGGCGCTCGGCGACATGACCGGCCGCAAGGTGACCCAGCCGATGTTGTCGGCCGGCCTGCGCACCGATGGTCTTGGCACCATTATCGGCGGCCTGTTCAACACCTTTCCGTACACCTCCTTCTCGCAGAATGTCGGCCTCGTCGGCGTCACCGGCGTCAAGAGCCGCTTTGTCTGCGTTGCCGGCGGCGTGATCCTGCTGATCCTGGGGCTGGTGCCCAAGATGGGCGCGTTGGTCGAGGCGCTGCCCACCGTGGTGCTCGGTGGTGCGGGGCTGGTGATGTTCGGCATGGTGGCGGCGACCGGCATCCGCATCCTGTCCAATGTCGACTTCAAGACCAACCGCAACAACCTGTTCGTGGTCGCGGTCTCCATCGGCTTCGGCATGATCCCGCTCGTCGCCCCTGATTTCAAGATGTGGATGCCGCACGACATCCACCCGCTGATCGAGTCTGGCATTCTCCTGGCGTCGGTTTCGGCAGTGGTGCTGAACGCCTTCTTCAACGGCACCAAGGTCAATGAGGCCGAGATCCGCGAAGCGGCGATGGCTTCGGAAGCTTGATCAAGGACGATTGACAAGAGACGAGGGCCCCTGCGTGGGGCCCTCTGCTTTTCAGGCATCCAGCCGGTGCACGTAGAACTTGGTGTCGATGAACACGACAGGGAAGCTCGCCGGCAGGTCGGATCTGGCGACCTCGGCAAAGCCGTTCTTCTCGTAGAAGCGATGGGCGGCAAGAAACCTGTCGGTCGTGCCGAGATAGACTGCGCGGATGCCGCGTTCGCGGGCCGTCGCAAGCAAGAGGCCCAGCAGTTTCGCAGCGATGCCATGTTCGCGGCCACGCCACTCGGCGGCGACGAACATCTTGCGCAAGGCGGCGAGCCCATCACCGATGTCGACCAGGCCGATCGTCCCGACGATCTTGCCATCTGCCTCGGCGACCCAGAAATCGCCAAGGTCGCGCTGATAGAATTCTGGAATGATCCGGAGGTCCGGCTGGTGGTCGACGGTAACGTCAAAGCCGAATTCGTCTCGCTGGATGGGCAGGATGACGTTCACCACAGCATCGTAGTCACGCGGTTCAAAACGACGGATATGCATGCTGTTCCCTTACGCTCGGAATCGTAGAACGCCCGGGGGCAGCGGCGCATCGCGACGAGATGGAGTGGTTCAGAGCAATGCGCAAGGCTATTTGCGTTCGACCAGCCCGATCGTGTTGCCGGCGGGGTCCTTCAGGAAAGCCATCCACTCGCTCTCGCCAGCAGGGCCGAATTCGCCCGCCGCATCGCGGTGGACGAGCGTGGGTGCCGTGGTGAACGCCACGCCATTGTCGGATGCGATTTCGTAGAAGGCCTCGAGGTCGTCTATGTCGAGATAGACGGTCGCCTGCGGTATGCCTCCGGTGAAAAACAGCCTGATGCCGCCGACGACGATGAAGGCGATGCCGGGTGGGTCGTAGCGAGCGTGGACGGGAAGGCCGAAGACATCGAGCCAGAAGGCGAGCGTCGCGTCGATGTCGCGACCGGCCGCAAGCGCCACCTGACGGAGCGCTTGCGGCCTGCGCATGGCTAGATGGAGAAGCTGGTGCCGCAGCCGCAGCCGGCGACCGCGTTGGGGTTCTTGATCTGGAACGACTGGCCCATCAGGTCATCGACAAAATCGACGATCGAGCCGCCCATATAGACGAGCGACAGGTCGTCGACGAGCAGCGTCGCACCGTCGCGCTCAATGGCGACGTCGTCGTCGTTGCGGCCTTCGACGAGGTCGAACTTGTAGGAAAAGCCCGAGCAGCCGCCGCCTTCGACCGAGATGCGCAACGCGATCTTGCCCGGATCGCCGGCGACGATCTTGGCTATCCGCTTCGCTGCGGCTTCGGTCATGTCGACCTTCATGGCGGTCTTGGCATCAGCGCCCATTGGCGTCACCTTGCTTTCGGTTTCTTATGATAGGTATGAAGCCACCTGGGGCAAGTCAACAGGTGGGGAGTATGGCAGGCGAACGGCAACTTGGCGATATCGGCTTCGGCTACCGGCCGCGCGCGGCCTATGCCTGCGATCCCGCGGCCTCGCGCGGCCGCCTGTTCGACGAGGTTGAAAGCCCGACACGCACGCCGTTCCAGCGCGACCGCGACCGCATCATCCATTCGACGGCCTTTCGTCGCCTCAAGCACAAGACGCAGGTGTTCGTTGCCCATGAAGGCGATCATTTCCGCACCCGGCTGACGCACACGATCGAGGTGGCGCAGATCGCCCGCGCCCTGGCGCGTGCGCTGCGCTGCGACGAGGATCTCGCCGAGGCGATCGCGCTGGTCCACGATTTCGGCCACACGCCGTTCGGCCACACCGGCGAGGACGCGCTGAACGACAAGATGGCGGCCTGGGGTGGCTTTGACCACAACGCCCAGTCGCTGCGCGTGGTGACACGGCTGGAGAGCCGTTACGCCGAGTTCGACGGTCTCAACCTGACCTGGGAGACGCTGGAGGGGCTGGTCAAGCACAACGGCCCGCTGACCGACGCCACCGGCAAGGGGCTGAAGGGGCCCGTGCCGCAGGCGATCCGCGACTATTCCGAGTTGCATGACCTCGAGCTCGACCGCTTTGCCAGCCTGGAGGCGCAGTGTGCCGCTATCGCCGACGACATCGCCTACAACACCCATGACATCGATGACGGGCTCAGGGCAGGGCTGCTGACCCTCGAAATGCTTGACGACGTGCCACTGCCGGCCGCGATCCTGCGCGGCGTGCGCGAGCGTTATCCCGCGCTCGACCCAATGCGCACGGGTCACGAACTGATGCGGCGCCAGATCACCATGTTCGTCGAGGACGTCATCTCCACCGCGACCGCAAGGATCGCGCGGCTCGCGCCGCAAAGCGCCGACGACGTCAGGAAGGCGGGCGAGGTCATGGTGACCTTCTCGGACGAGATGACGGCTTCGGAGAAGGAGCTGAAGGCGTTTCTCTACCGCAACATGTACCGGCACTCCGAGGTGATGCGGGTGCGGGCGAATGCCGACCGCATCGTGCGCGACCTGTTCGACGCCTATTACGCTGATCCCCGCGCCATGCCCGAGGGCTGGCGTGAGGGGCTCGACAGGGCCGAGGATCGCATCAAGGCACGCGCCGTCGCCGATTTCCTGGCCGGCATGACCGACACCTATGCGGTCAAGGAGCACCGACGCTTGTTTGACCATACGCCCGATTTGGTTTAGGCCGGGCGAAATCATCATTCAGTGGAATGTCACGTCAAAAGTGACGTCGAAGCGTCCTACGAAAGCCTAGAAATGAACATTTTCGCCGATTTCAGCGAGCGGATTACCAAAGCCGTCGAAGCGCTTGATTTGACTCCGAAAGAGGGCGGCGCGCTCGACCTGACGCGCATTGCCGTCGAGCCGCCGCGCGATGCGACCCATGGCGATCTGGCGACGAATGCGGCGATGGTGCTGGCCAAGCCGACCGGGCAGAACCCGCGCGCGCTGGCCGAACGCCTTGTGGCGGAGCTGTCCAAGGATGCCGACGTCGCCAAGGCAGAGGTTGCCGGCCCGGGCTTCGTCAATCTCAAGCTCCATGACGGCTTCTGGCAGAAGCACCTGGCTGATCTTTTGTCGCGCGGCTCCGACTATGGCCGCTCGGGCTATGGCAACAGGAAGCGCGTCAACGTCGAATATGTCTCGGCCAACCCGACCGGGCCGATGCATGTCGGCCATTGCCGTGGCGCGGTCGTCGGCGACGCGCTTGCCAACATTCTCGGCTTCGCCGGCTACGACGTGACCAAGGAATATTACATCAACGACGCCGGCGTGCAGATCGACGTGCTCGGTCGCTCGGTGATGCTGCGCTATCGCGAGGCGCTCGGCGACGAGATCGGCGAGATACCGGCCGGGCTCTACCCGGGCGACTACCTCGTGCCGGTCGGCCAGGCGCTGGTCAAGGAATTCGGCCGCGACCTCTTGCAGAAGCCCGAGGACGAGGCACTGGCGCTGATCAAGGAGCGCACCATTGCCGCGATGATGGTGATGATCCGCGAGGATCTGGCGCTTATCAACGTGCGCCACGAGGTGTTCTTCTCCGAGCGCACGCTGCATGCCGACAACGCCAAGGCGATCCGCTCGGCGATCAGCGACTTGACGCTGAAGGGCCACATCTACAAGGGCAAGCTGCCGCCGCCCAAGGGCGAGAAGCCTGACGACTGGGAAGATCGCGAGCAGACCTTGTTCCGCTCGACCGAGGTCGGTGACGACATGGACCGTCCGCTGGTCAAGTCGGACGGTGCCTTCACCTATTTCGCCGCCGACGTCGCCTATCTCAAGGACAAGGTCGACCGCGGCTTCGAGGAACTGGTGTTCGTGCTCGGCGCCGATCATGGCGGATACGTCAAGCGCATGGAAGCGCTGGCGCGCGCTGTCACCGACGGTGCGGTCAAGCTCGACGTGCTGCTGTGCCAACTGGTCAAGCTCTACCGCGACGGCGAGCCGGTCCGGATGGGGAAGCGCACTGGCAATTTTATCACGCTCCGCGATGTGGTCGAGGAGGTCGGCCGTGATGCGATTCGCTTCATGATGCTCTACCGCAAGAGCGACGCGCCGCTCGACTTCGATTTTGCCAAAGTCACCGAGCAGTCCAAGGACAATCCGGTGTTCTACGTGCAGTACGCATCAGCGCGCTGCCACTCGGTGTTCAGGCAGGCAAAGGAGCAGCTCGGCCAAGCAGAGTTCGCGCGCGCCGGCCTGATCGGGGCTGTCGAAAGGCTGACGGACGAAGGCGAAATCGCGCTCGTCAAGAAGCTCGCCGAGTATCCGCGCCTGATCGAACAGGCTGCACAGTCGATGGAGCCGCACAGGCTGGCGTTCTATCTCTACGACCTCGCAAGCACCTTCCACGGACACTGGAATCGTGGCACGGACAACCATGACTTACGGTTTGTTAAGGTTAACGATCCAGAATTGACCTATGCCAGACTCGGGCTGGTGCAGGCTGTTTCGGACGTTTTGACGTCAGGCCTGGCGTTGATCGGAGCGGATGCGCCGACCGAAATGCGCTAGGTTTTCCGGAGCTGAATGTCACCTTTTGCCCACATTGCGCTGGTAAGGGCCAACCTTACGCGACGTTCACTGCGTCCGAAAAAAGTGCGAGAGTTCGGGAAAAAGAATGGCAGACAGAACCCAGCTGAAGATCGCAGACAAGAATGACTTCGCCGACGAAGATCCCTTCGCCGAATTGACGAGGATCATGGGTTTCGACCCGCGCCAGCCGGTGGTGCGCCAGGATGTTGGCGCGCCCGCTGAGCGCATCGAACCGGCTGTCGACGACGACTTCGGCATTGATCTGGAGAAGGAACTGCTCGGCGAGCTGGCCGGCGACGATCTCGTCGCGGCGCCTGAGCACGTTGCCCCCGCGGCATATGTTCAGGCAAACGAACCGGCGTCCTACGCGCCCGTCGAATCGTCGGTTGCTTACGCGCCGACCGAAGAACGCACCCGTGAGCCGGAGTTCGCCTCCGGCGCGTCGTTCGACGATGCCGTTGCCGCGAGCTTCGACGATTTCTCGCTTGAGGACGAGCTGCTTCGTCCCGAAGAGCGGGCTTATGCTGCCGCACCTGCCTATGAGCCGGCGCCTGAAGTCAATTTCGCTCCGGAACCCGTTTTCGCTCCTGAGCCCGCTTTCACGCCCGAACCGTCCTTCACGCCTGAGCCCGATTTTGACGACGCGGTTGCTGCGTCCTTCGAACAGGAATTCTCGATGGAGGACGAACTGCTGGTGGCCGATGAGCCTGCCGAGCAGGTCGCTGCGCCGGTTTCTTATTCGACTTCGACCGAAGTCGATCTCGATGCCGAGTTCGACGTCGCCCTTGCCGATGTCGACATGAATTTCGCGGCCGTCGACGATGACAGCTACGCTGTTGAAGCAGTCGTCGACGATCAGCTGACGCTGGGCGAGTACCAACCGGCCGAGCCGGAAGTCACGTTCTCGCAGGTCGACCTGCTCGAGGAGCCGCAGGCGGTTGCAGCTCCCGTCGCCCAGGCCGAGGACTATGACGAGTTCGAACGCCGCCTGCAGGACGCGCTGCGCGACGAAGAGCCTGCCTATGAGCCTGTTGTGGCTTATGAGGCACCAGCCGTCGAGTCGGTGGTCGAAGCGCCGGTTTACGAGCCCGAGGTCGCCCAGGTCGCGGCTCCGGTGGCCCCAGTTGAAGACACCAGCCTCGAAGACGAGCTGAACGCACTGCTTGGCAATATGAGCAGCCAGGCCAAGGCGCTGTCCGAGCCGACGCCGCTTCGCGTCGTCGAACCGGTTGCTGTTGAGCCCGAGCCGACCTTCGCCAATTCGCTGTGGGCGCCCGAGCAGCCTGCCGAAGAGCCGGCGCAAGCTTTTGACGACACAGACTATGCGCCGTCCTATGACGCGCCGGTTGAAGAGTTCGTGGCCGCCGAGGAAGCGGCTCCCGTCCAGGCCGATGCCGGCTACTCCGAGCCGAGCTACGATCACCAGGCCGACATCGACGTCAGCTTTGATGATGACGCCTTCGACATGGCGCTCGAGCGCAGTGCCGTGGCCGAGGTGGCGGAAGTTGCAGCGCCGGCAGTCGCCGTCGCAGCAGCCGCTGCTGCCGCAGCGCCGATGCGTCCGCTTGCGGCCTCGCGCTACGAACAGGCCCGCAGCTGGGGCCTCGGCACGCCGGTTGCCCCGCGCGCAGCAGCTCCTGTTGTAGCAGCCCAGTCGAGCTACCAGCCGGAAGCAATCCAGCAGCCGGATGCCTATGTGCCGGTCGCGCCGACCTATGAGCCGCAGTCCGAACCCGTTGCCTATGCGCCCGAAGCTTATGCAGCGCAGGCCGAACCAGAGGCCTATGCGCCAGCTGAGCCCGAGGTCGATGATCTGGAAGCCGAGCTTTTCGCCGCCGTTTCGTCCTTTGACGATGCGCCCGATATCGAGACCGTCGATGTGCCGGAAAAAGCTGTCGCGCTCGCCGACGACCTCGACATCCCTGAATTGTCGTTCGAGGATGACGCCCCCCCGGCTCCTGCCTATGACGATCTCGACGGTGAGTTCTCGAACTTGATGAACGAGATGAACGCGCCTGAGGCCACCAAGCCGGCCACGTCGTCGAACTACGCGTCCAACCCCTATGCCGACGGCTTCGATCGCAAGACGCTGCGCGATGGCGATCCGTCGCAGCCGATCGACCTGGCAGGCGCTGCCGCAGCAGGTGCTGCAGCGATGTATGCCGGCCGCCAGCAGGCAGACGACCGCCTGGGTGGCTTCGACCTCGGCGGCATGCAGCAGAGCCAGGCAAATGCGCCGCGCCAGCAGGCCCAGGCCGACGAGTTCGACTACGATCCCGATTTCGACGAGGCGATGGAATCGCTGCCCGGTTCGCCGGCAGCCCGTCCGGCGCGTCGCGGCATGATGATCGCAGCAATCGTCGGCGCGGTTGCCGTCGTCGGTGGCATTGGCGCCTTCGCGCTGTCGTTTGGCGGCGGCGAGGGGGCAGGCGCCCCCGTCATCGTCAAGGCCGACGAGAGCCCGATCAAGATCAAGCCGGAAAATCCGGGCGGCGCAACCGTGCCGAACCAGGACAGCAAGGTCTATGACCGCGTCGCAGGCGGCTCGACCAATGGTGCTCCGGCCCAGGACAAGCTTGTTACCAACGCTGAAGAGCCAGTCGATCTCGCGGCACAGGAAGCCGAGGCGAACATGCCCGAAAACCTGCCGCTCAACGGCGATGACGTCGCCGCTGAACCGACCGCGAAGTCGGAAGAGCGTGTTGCGCAAGCGCCGCAGGCCGATCAGCCCGACGCCAGCACCGAGACGGCTGCTGTTGCTCCGCGCAAGGTCCGCACCATGGTGGTGAGGCCTGATGGCACGCTGGTGCCGCGCGAAGAACCGGCCCCGGCCGTTGTTGCCGCAACCGAGCCGACCGATCCGGCACCGCAGCGCGTTGCCGAGCCGGCAAGCGAAGCCACCGGCACCGTGCCTGCCCAGCCGGCGCTGGCGCCTGTCGTCAAGCCCGCCCAGTCGGCCAACACCCCGTCCACCGCTCCTATCGCGCCGCAGCGCCCGTCCGAGCAGCCGGTCGATGTCGTTGGTGAGGTCAAGCCTGACCAGGTCGCGGCTGTTGCGCCGTCGGCACCGGCGACGGCTGCAGCTTCCGGCGCCTGGGCCATGCAGATCGCCTCGCAGCCGAGCGAAGCCGCCGCGAAGTCGACCTATGCCGATCTCGCCCGCCGCTACGGCAGCGTGCTGAACGGCCGCGAAGTCAGCATCGTCAAGGCCGACATCGCCGGCAAGGGCACGTTCTGGCGCGTTCGCGTACCTGCCGGCACCCGCAACGATGCGGTCAGCCTGTGCGAAAGCTACAAGGCCGCCGGCGGCAACTGCTTCGTTTCGAAGTAAGCGAGCCACACCCAAATCGGAAAACGGCGCAGCTAGGCTGCGCCGTTCAGACTGCTGACGAACCCCGTCGAATTTCGGCGGGGTTTTGTTTTGTGGGTTGATTGAGCTTTTGGATTGATGTCGGGGGGCAGATGCCAAGGCCGTTGCGAGCCCGCTTTGGCCTCATGCGAGGCTTGGTTTTGGCTTTGGCCAGAGGCTGATTGCGATCTTTTTCATGTTTTGGGCGGCGGCTGCGATCAGGCACTGGCAGGCGACGCGTGTTCGCCCTCGGAAGCGTGCATAGCGATGGCCGAAGAGCTGCTTGGCATCGGCGAAGGATCGCTCGACCGTCTCCTTGCGGCGTCGATAGATCGCCTTGCCCCATGCGGTTAAGCGGTTGGCATCGACCCGCTCGCGGACATCCTGCCAGACATGGCGCGTGATGGTGCGCTCGGCCTTGGCGTTTGATGTGCAAGACGCCAGCAGCGGACAGTTGCGGCAGATCGTCGGGTCGCTCTTGTAGTGGCGATAACCGCCGCGATCGGTGGTGGCGTAAGTGAGCAACTGGCCCTGCGGGCAACGATAGCCGTCAAGGTCCGGCTCATGGACGAAAGCGCCCTTCCTCATCTTGCCAGGCTTTGGCCGGGGCGGGTTGCGATAGCCGACGACACCCTGGATGTTCCTGTCCTCCAGGCCCTTGGCGATGCCTGGCGTGGCATAGCCGGCATCCAGCCCCGCCGCCGTGACGTCGAAGCCGAAACGCTCCACCTGGCGGTCGAGCCGGTCGAGATAGACGATCGAGTCATGCACGTTGGCCGGCGTGGCAAACGTGTCGGTGATGATGCCGAAGCCGCCATCCACCGTGCGGTGATCGAGATAAAAGAAGCCCTTCGGCTTGCCCTCGCGCACCATATAGCCTGCCTCAGGATCGGTGCGCGAGACCTTCGTCTCTTTCACCGCAGGCTGCCGCTCCTGCTCCTTCAGCGCCTTCTGGCCGTGCAGCGCCCGTTCGGCATCGATCGCCCGGTCGAGTTCGCCCCAGTAGTCGGCACGCGACTTGGCGACCATGGCAAGGTCGTACTTGCCCTTGTTGGCATTGGCCTTCAGGTGCGTGCTGTCGGTGTAGAGCACCGTGCCGTCGACCAAGCCTGCCCCGATCGCCTGCTCGACAATGCGGTCGAAGATCGCCTGCGCGATCGTCTCGTCCTGGTAGCGCCGGCGGCGGTTCTGCGACAATGTCGAGGCGTCGAACACCTTGTCCGTCAGCTTCAGCCGCAGGAACCACCGGTAGGCGACATTGACCTCGATCTCTCGCACCAATTGCCGCTCCGAGCGCACCCCGAACAGGTAGCCGATGAACAGCGCCTTGAACATCAAGGTCGGATCGAGTGGCGGGCGACCATTGTCGGCGCAGTAAAGCGGCGCTGTCAGATCGTGGATGAACGAGAAATCGATAACACCATCGATCTTGCGCAGAAGGTGATCAACTGGAACCAGTTGGTCAAGCGTGACGATCTCAAGTGCGGTTTGTTCAGGGCCAGCTCGCTTCAACATCACCCACTGAATCACAAACCCCCAACTCTCGCCAGGGGTTTGTCAGCAGTCTGAACGGCGCAGCTAGGCTGCGCCGTTTTCGTTTTGGGGCCATCGGCAGGCACGATTCTATGTCAGGTCAAAAGGCGCTAAGCTCTTGGCATGACCGAATCACCGCCTGACACGTTGGGGACGCGGCTTTCTGGGGATTACCGGGCAAAGACCGCGGCAATCCTTGCGGCGGATGCCGATCTTGTCCTTCATTGCAAAATCGCCGGCAAGTTGCATGCCCGCGCTGAAACCGTGCAGCAGGCGGAATTCGGACACACTTTCGAGGCAGTTGCATAGCCTCTCAAGGAGAAGGCACGGAATTGGCGGAAGCATTGGAAAGCAAGGCGCAAAAGCCAGCACCGATGGACCGTCTGTGGGCGGAGAACGCTGACGACCGCATGACTGACGATCCGTCGCTGGTCGTTGACGTCGCCGGCTTCGAAGGCCCGCTCGATCTTCTGCTGCACCTGGCGCGCAGCCAGCGTGTCGATCTGTCCCGTATTTCCATCCTGGCGCTCGTCGAGCAGTACCTGACCTTCGTCTCGCAGGCGCGGGCCCTGAGGTTGGAGCTCGCCGCCGACTATCTGGTCATGGCGGCCTGGCTCGCCTTCCTCAAGTCGAAGCTTTTGATCCCCAAGTTGCCGGGCGACGAGGGCGAGAGTGGTGAAGAGCTGGCCGCCGTGCTGCAATTCCGCCTGAAGCGCCTGGAAGCGATGCGCGATGCCGCCTCTCGGCTGGTCAATCGCAACCGGCTCGGTCGCGATGTCTTTCAGCGCGGCGCCCCCGAACTGGTCATCATCGACAAACGCAACGAGTACTCGGCCTCGTTGTTCGATCTCTTGAGCGCCTATGCCGGCCAGCGCCAAAGGCAGGCGATTACCAATGTGCAGATCGCCAAGCGCGGTGTCTGGTCGCTGAAGGCAGCACGCGAGATCCTGACCCGCATGGTCGGCGAACTGAAGGACTGGACTGCGCTCGATCATTTCCTGATCCGCTACATGACCAGCCCCGAAGAGCGTGCAACGGCGATCGCCAGCTCGTTTGCCGCCAGCCTGGAAATGGTCCGCGACGGGACCGTCGAAATCCGTCAGCACGAGCCGTTTGCGCCGATCTACCTGCGCGAACGCCAGGCCGCGGCCCCGCAGACCGAAGGTGCGTCATGACCGAAGGATCAAATGTCGTCCCGTTTGCCCTCGACGACGAGGATGGCGAGACCGTGGAGCGCAACCCGGCGGCTAGGCTGCATCTGGCCGAGGCCGTGCGTATGGCCGAAGCGATCGTTTTCGCCAGCGCCGAGCCGGTGAGCGAGCGGCAACTGGTCGCACGGCTGCCGGAAGGCATCGACGTTCCCGCCGCCATGGCCGAGTTGCAGCGCATTTACGAGCGTCGAGGCGTCAATCTGGTCAAGGTTGCCGATTCCTGGGCGTTCCGTACTGCCGGCGACTTGGCCTTCCTGATGAGCCGCGACACCATCCAGCAGAAGAAGCTGTCGCGCGCCGCCCTCGAAGTGCTGTCTGTCATCGCCTATCACCAGCCTGTGACCCGCGCCGAGATCGAGGATATCCGCGGCGTCGAGACCTCGAAGGGAACGCTCGACACCCTGATGGAAACCGAATGGGTGCGCATGCGCGGCCGGCGCAAGACGCCGGGCCGGCCGGTGACCTATGGCACGACCGACAAGTTCCTCGACCATTTCGGCCTGGAGGAGATCCGCGATCTGCCCGGCATGGAAGAGCTGAAGGGGGCAGGGCTGTTGTCGTCGCGCATGCCGCCCGGCTTCTCGGTGCCGTTGCCACCGTCCGATCCTGACCTGCTCACCGACGACGAGGACCCGCTCACCGACATCGACTTGGAAGAGCTCGGCCTGTTGACACCCCGCGCCACAGATGATTGACCCGCGCCGGTGTGGAACCGGCAGCAGGAGGTCGATCCTGTGACGACAAATCAAGCCCAGACGGCAGCGCGTGTCACCGCGGGCGTGACCTTCGCCGCGCGGTTGGCTTTTGAGGACATCCGCCATTCCTTCGTCAATGGCTCCGAGACGCTGCGCGAGGTCAGTCTTGCCGCCGAGCCAGGCGAGGTGTTGTGCCTGCTAGGACCGTCCGGCTCAGGCAAGACGACGCTGCTCCGGATTGCCGCCGGCATCGAGGCGCAGACCTCCGGGCGCGTACTGCTGAACGGCAAGGAAATCGCTGGTCCTCAGGTGTTCCTGCCGCCGGAACGGCGCTCTATCGGCCTGGTGTTCCAGGATTTTGCGCTGTTTCCGCATCTGACCATCCTCGACAACGTCCGCTTCGGGCTGACCGCGCTGTCGCGCGAGGAGGCCAGGAGGGAAGCGCTGATCGCGCTCGCCCGCGTCGGGCTCGAACATTACGCCGACAACTATCCGCATGCATTGTCGGGCGGCGAACAGCAGCGCGTGGCTCTAGCTCGCGCGTTGGCGCCGCGACCGGCGGTCCTGTTGATGGACGAGCCGTTCTCCGGGCTTGATTCGCGCCTCAAGGATTCGGTGCGCGCCGAAACCCTGGCGATCCTGCGCGAAAGCCGGGCGACTGCCATCGTCGTTACCCACGATGCCGAAGAAGCGATGCGCATGGGCGACCGCATCGCGCTTTTGAAGGACGGCAAGCTGGTACAGACGGGCAGGGCGGAGGACCTCTACCTCAAGCCGGCAAACCTGTTCGTCGCCGGCTTCTTCTCCGAGCTCAACGTCTTTCCCGCCAAGGCTGTCGACGGTTATGCGATGACACCGGTGGGCGAGGTCGAAACCGACGCTTCGGAAGGCGCCGACGTGCTCGTGGCTGTGCGCCTGACCGGCATCGACGTCAGCGAGACATCAGGCGAAACCCAGGCCCGCATCATTTCCAGGCGCTATCTCGGCGTCGTCGAATTGCTTGAACTCGCGGTGCCGGGGGCCGAGACGCCGGTGCGGGCGCGCATACGCTGCGGCGCTTTGTCCGCAAAAGCACGTGATATATGGCTGTCGCTTCGGAAAGCGGATGTTCTAGTGTTTGAATCCGGAAGCGAAAGAGCCTAGATCAATCGCAGGGAAACTGTTCAAGAGAGAGTTCAATGGGTTCGTTTTCAATCTGGCACTGGCTGATCGTCCTGGTCGTCGTGCTGCTGCTGTTTGGTCGTGGCAAGATCCCGGAACTGATGGGCGACATGGCCAAGGGCATCAAGAGCTTCAAGAAGGGTATGTCGGACGACGAGGCCGATGACTCCAAGACGGTCGAGCATCGCAACGACGAGACTGTGAACTCGACCAAGGAAAAGGCCAGCAAGAGCTGACCCGCACCTCTTGCTAGCCGGATCGCACCGACATGTTTGAAATCGGCTGGACCGAAATGCTGGTGATTGCGGTCGTCATGATCGTGGTCGTCGGCCCCAAGGATTTGCCCAAGATGCTCCGCACAATGGGGCGGATGACGGCCAAGGCTCGTTCCATGGCGGGCGATTTTCAGCGCCAGTTCAATGAGGCGCTGAAGGAAGCCGAGCTCGACGACGTCAAGAAGTCGGTCGACGAGCTGCGCGGTCTCAACCCCGCGCAGCAGATCAGAAAGCAGCTCAATCCTTTCGAGCAGGCGGCCTCCGATGTGCGTGCCGGCCTCGACGCGGCGATGAAGCCGTCACAGCCGGCGCCGCCGGCTGATCCTGCCGTGGACGCAACGCATCCCGCCGAACCGCTGAAGAACGGCGCAACCGTCATGCCAGGCGTTGCCGGGCCGGACGCAATGCCTGCCACATCACCGGTGTTTCCGGCCGCCGAGGTCAAGGCCACGCCTGTTCCTGCGCCAGCGGTTGCAGCCAAAGCCGAAGAGCCGAAGGCAGCGCCCAAGCCCAAGGCCGCGGCTAAAGCTGTTGCCGCGCCCAAGCCTGCCGCAAAAGCCAAGGCTTCGGTAGCAACGACCAAGGCACCCGTGGCCAAGGCCGCTCCGGCAAAGGCGCCGGTAGCCAAGGCTGCATCGGCCAAGGCTGTTGCGCCCAAAAAGACCACCAAGACGACCAAAGCAGGAAAAGCCTCGTGAGCGCCGAAGACGACGAAATCGAGAAGTCCTCGGCGCCGCTGATCGAACATCTGGTCGAATTGCGCACCCGGCTGATGTGGTCCATCGGCGGTTTCTTCATCGCCTTCCTTGTCTGCTTCTTCTTTGCCAAGCAGCTGTTCAACCTGCTGGTCATCCCGTTCAAATGGGCGACCAACTGGGCCGGGCTCGATCCGCACAAGGTCGAGCTGATCTACACCGCGCCGCAGGAATTCTTCTTCACGCAGATCAAGCTCGCCATGTTCGGCGGCCTGGTGATTGCATTCCCTGTCATTGCCTCGCAGATCTACAAGTTCGTCGCACCCGGCCTCTACAAGAACGAGCGTGCGGCCTTCCTGCCGTTCCTGATCGCTTCGCCGGTGCTTTTCCTGATGGGCGCGTCGCTGGTCTATTTCTTCTTCACGCCGATGGTGATGTGGTTCTTCCTCGCCATGCAGCAGGCCGGCACCGACGACCAGGTGCAGATTTCTCTGCTGCCCAAGGTGTCGGAATATCTCAGCCTGATCATGACGCTGATCTTCTCCTTCGGCCTGGTGTTCCAGCTGCCCGTCGTGACGACACTGATGGCGCGGGTCGGAATGGTCAGTTCGCAAGGGCTGGCCGAGAAGCGCAAATGGGCGATCGTCATCGCTTTCGTCGTTGCGGCAGTGCTCACCCCACCCGATCCGGTAAGCCAGATCGGCCTTGCCCTTCCCACGATCCTTCTTTACGAGATTTCCATCTGGACCGCCCGGATGATCGAAAAGAAGCGCGAACAGGAACGTGTGGCGCGCGAAAAGCAGGATGCGGACGACAGTGCCGCGGCCCCGCAATCGCAAGCAGCATCCACTTCGCTCGAAGGCACAGGCAGCGCCGACAAGGCCGGCTGACAGCCCGATCCGCCGGCGCGGTCGTTCGACAACTGCCGCGACCGGAACCTTTTAAATGCTTGATATCAAATGGATTCGCGAGAACCCTGAAGCTCTGATCGAAGCGCTGATGAAGCGCAGTCAGTCGGCGGATGCGGCAAAGTCGACGGTCGAGGACCTGATCGCCAAGGACGAGGCGCGGCGCGCCCATGTCTCGAAGTTGCAGGAGGCGCAGGAGCGCCGCAACGCCGCCTCGAAAGAGATCGGCAACGCCATGCGCAATGGTGATTCCGCCCTTGCCGAGAAGCTGAAGGCCGAAGTCGCAGAGATCAAGGGTTTCATCCAGGACGGAGAAGGCCGCGAGCGTGAGCTCGACAAGGCGCTCGACGCAGCCCTGGCCGTGATCCCCAACGTGCCGCTCGAAGACGTGCCCGTCGGCAAGGACGAAACCGGCAATGTCGTGCTGCGCACCGTCGGCAAGGTGTTGCCGCGCCCGAACTGGGTGAAGGAGCATTTCGAGATCGGCGAGGCGCTCGGCCTGATGGATTTCGAGCGCGCCGCGAAGCTGTCCGGGGCGCGTTTCACCGTGCTCAAGGGCCAGATGGCCCGGCTCGAACGTGCCCTCGGCCAGTTCATGCTCGACCTGCACACGTCGGAACACGGCTACACCGAAGTGCAGCCGCCGCTTCTGGTGCGTGACGAGGTGCTGTTCGGCACCAACCAGCTGCCCAAGTTCGAGGAAGACCTGTTCTTCGTGCCGCATGGCGAGAGCCGGCTCGGCCTGATCCCGACCGCCGAGGTGCCGCTGACCAATCTGGTGCGCGAGGAAATCCTGGCCAACGAGCAGCTGCCGCTGCGCATGACTGCGTTGACACCGTGCTTCCGTTCGGAAGCAGGCTCTGCCGGTCGCGACACGCGTGGCATGCTGCGCCAGCACCAGTTCTACAAGGTCGAGCTGGTCTCGATCACGGACGCCGACAGTGCGCTGGCCGAACACGACCGCATGACCGAATGCGCTGAAGAGGTGCTGAAGCGCCTCGGCCTGCCGTTCCGCACCATGGTTCTGTGCACCGGTGACATGGGCTTCGGCGCGCGCAAGACACACGACATCGAGGTCTGGCTTCCCGGTCAGAACACCTATCGTGAAATCTCGTCCTGCTCGGTCTGCGGCGACTTCCAGGCGCGCCGCATGGATGCCCGCTACCGTCCGAAGGAAGAGAAGGGCACGCGTTTCGTGCACACGCTCAATGGTTCGGGCGTTGCCGTCGGCCGCGCGCTGATCGCCGTCATCGAGAATTACCAGAACGAGGATGGCAGCGTAACGATTCCTGAAGCGCTGCTGCCTTACATGGGTGGCCTGACCAAGATCGAAGCGAAGTGACATGCGCATTCTGCTGACCAACGACGACGGCATCCACGCCGAAGGCCTGGCTGTCCTGGAGCGGATCGCCAACCAGCTGTCGGACGATGTCTGGGTGGTGGCACCGGAAACCGACCAGTCGGGTTATGCGCATTCGCTGTCGATCTCGGAGCCGCTCAGGCTGCGCAAGATCAGCGACAAGCATTATGCCGTGAACGGCACGCCAACCGACTGCGTCATCATGGGCGCCCGCAAGATCCTGCCCGAGCCGCCGGACCTGATCCTTTCGGGCATCAATTCGGGTCTCAACGTTGCCGATGACGTGACCTATTCGGGCACGGTGGCGGGTGCCATGGAAGGTGCTCTGATCGGCATCCGCTCGATTGCGCTGAGCCAGGCCTATATCTATGAAAACGACGAACGCATCGTGCCTTACGATACGGCCGAGGCACTGGCCCCGGCCTTGCTGCGCAAGCTTATCGCCACGGAACTGCCGATCGGCGTACTGCTCAACGTCAATTTCCCGAATTGCCCGCCCGAAGAGGTCACCGGACCTGTGGTTGCCAGCCAGGGCAAGCTTGCCTACGGCATCTGGGTCGAGGAGCGCCGCGACGGCCGCAGCCTGCCATATTACTGGCTGCGTTTCGGCCGCGATGAGCCGGAGGTGAAGCCGGGCACGGATCTGCACGCCGTGCGCAACAAGCAGATTTCGGTCACGCCGCTCAAGCTCGACATGACGGCGCATGAACTGCGCGATCAATTGGCCAAGGCTATTGCATGAACATGATGCCGGACGACCGTGAGGGCTTCGCCGCCTTTCTTCTTCGCCTGCGCGGGCGCGGCATCGTTCCGAAAAATCTGATCGCCGCCTTCGAGGCAACACCCCGTCGCGACTTCCTCGCTGGCCAGTTCCATTCCATCGCCTGGTCGGACCGCATGCTGCCGATCGAATGTGGCGAGGCGATCGAAGGCGCGGATCTCCAGGCGGCGGTCATATCAGCGCTCAACATCGAACAGGGAAACCGTGTGCTCGAAGTCGGTACGGGTTCCGGCTACACAGCCGCGGTCATGGCTCGGCTTGCCGGCCGGGTCGTCACCGTCGAGCGTTTCAAAACCCTGACCGATCTGGCGCGCCAGCGCTTCGAGATGCTCGGCCTTGGCAATGCGCTGGTCCGCCAGGCCGACGGTTCGAACGGCCTGCCGGGCGAGGGGCCGTTCGACCGCATCGTCGTATGGGCTGCTTTCGACAGCCATCCACGCATGTTCGTCGACCAGCTGTCGAGCGGCGGCACCATGATCGCGCCGATCGGCCCGGAAGAGGGCGAGCAGGTGTTGTGCAAGCTGACCAAGATCGGAAGCCGCTTCGAGCGCGAAGACCTCGGCGTCGTCCGCCTGCAGCCGCTGGCCCGCGGCGTCGCTGCCGTCATCTAAGTCGGCACCACCCACATCGCTGCTATTTGCCCGCCGCCGGGGCCTCCAGCCCACCTCGGAAAGCGTTTTGTCGCGAGCTGGCGAAGCTTTTGATTTATTTGATCCTCTTAACCGGCCAGTAACATTAACGCGCTTTAATCAAGCCTAGTTGGTATCGGGTAAAGCGCGGGTCAGTGCGATGCGTTTCAGTATTTTGAAGGCGAATAAACGCTCTCTGGCGCGCGGCGGCGCCGTTCTGCTGGTTGCCGGCATGGCAGCAGGGTGCAGTTCCGGAGTGTCGCGATTTGGCGGCGGTGGTGTCGATGACATCTTCACTGCATCGACGCCGAACCAGCGTTCGATCATCAACCAGCAGCCGCAGCAGCAGCCATTCCCTGGCGATGCCCAGATGGCGATGCCGGTTGCCTCGGCCAGTGCCGGTTCGGTCAGTCGCGGCAGTCTGCAGCCGGTGTCGTCGCAGCCTCTGCCGGCACCAGTCGCCCAGGCGCCAGCGCTTGCTCCGGCTCCGGTTCGTACCGCCCAGGCTCCGGCTCAAGCCCCGGCATTGGCACCTGCGCTGGACAATAGGTCGACCGGCACGATAGCCCAGCCGCAGACGGCGCAGGACAATACGCTCAAGGTTCCGGGCAAAAATCCGCAGCCGGCCACCTTGCCGAGCAACAAGGTTGCGGTGCTGCCCCAGCAGCCCAAGACCAAGGAAACCGCAACCGCGCAGCTCGGCTCGCCGACCGACAGCAATGCCAAGCCGGCAGGTGCCGGCGGCGGCTACAAGGTCGTCGAAGGCGATACGCTCAACCGTATCGCCAAGAAGCTCGGCGTGTCGACGGCGACACTCAAGGAGGCCAACAGCCTGCAGGACGGCCGCATCAGGATCGGCCAGACGCTGAAGGTGCCGGCTGGTGGCGCGACCTCGACTGTTGCCAAGGCAGCACCCGCCGTCGACCCGGTCGTGACCGCAACCGCTGCGACAGCCGCTCCGAAGCCGGCCGTTGCCGCGGCCAAGCCTGCGGCCGAAGCTCCCGCCGTTGCGGCCTACACGCCGCCGAAGAAGGACAAGCTGGTGCAGCAGGCCGAGGAATCGGCCGAGGCAGCGCCAAATGCCACCGGTATCGACCGCATGCGCTGGCCGGTGCGTGGCCGCGTCGTTTCCAACTACGGCAAGGGCGGCGGCAAGTCGAATGACGGCATCGACATCTCGGTGCCGGAAGGCACGCCGGTGAAGGCTGCCGAAAACGGTGTCGTCATCTATGCCGGCGACGGGCTCAAGGAATTCGGCAACACGGTGCTGGTGCGCCATGAGAACGGCCTCGTCACCGTCTATGGTCATGCAAGCTCGCTCAAGGTCCAGCGCGGCCAGAAGGTCAAACGTGGCGACGAGATCGCGCTGTCAGGCATGAGCGGTTCGACCGATGCCCCGAAGCTGCATTTCGAAGTGCGCAAGAACTCCACGCCGGTCGATCCGAGCGGCTACCTCGAATAGGCACTCGATCCACGCATCGCTTTCCGAAAATCGTAAGGGGTTTTCGGATCGATGCCGGCGCGGGTCGCCTGACCTCCATCAGTCCCGCCATATCAGCCCGTCCCGACCAGGGGCGGGCATTTTTCGTTTGGAGGGTTCAGTCTTTCAGCGGCTGGCCCAGGCGGCCGGCGAGGTCCTGGATGAACTGCCAGGCAACGCGGCCCGAGCGGCTGCCGCGCGTCGTCGCCCACTCCAGCGCCTCGGCGCGCAGGGTCTCCGGATCATTGTCGAAGCCGTGGTAACGGGCATAGCCGTTGACCATCTCGAGATATTCGTCCTGCGAGCATTTGTGGAAGCCGAGCCACAGGCCGAAGCGATCGGAGAGCGAGACCTTTTCCTCGACAGCCTCCGACGGGTTGATCGCCGTCGAGCGCTCATTGTCGATCATGTCGCGCGGCAGGAGATGCCTGCGGTTCGACGTTGCATAGAAGATGACATTGGCGGGCCTGCCCTCGACGCCGCCTTCGAGGGCTGCCTTGAGCGACTTGTACGAGGTGTCGTCATGGTCGAACGACAGGTCGTCGCAGAACAGGATGAAGCGAAAGGGCGCCGCCTTGAGAAGGTTCATCAGCTTGGGCAGGGTGTCGATGTCCTCGCGGTGGATCTCGATCAGCTTGAGCGGCGTCGCCGTCTTGCCCGAGGCGTTGATCGTGGCATGTGCTGCCTTGACCAGCGACGACTTGCCCATGCCGCGCGCACCCCACAAAAGCACGTTGTTGGCAGGCAGGCCGGCGGCGAAGCGCTCGGTGTTGTCGACGAGGATGTCGCGGACGCGGTCGACGCCCTTGATCAGGCCGATGTCGACGCGGTTGACCCGCAATACGGGTTCGAGAAAGCCCGGATCGGCCGCCCAGACATAGCAGTCGGCGGTGGCGATGTCGGTTTCGGGGACGGACGGAGGCGCAAGCCTGGTTACCGCAGCGATCAGAAGATCCAGCTTGGAGTTGAGCGCTTCGATGGTCTTTTCCATGGCCGATCCCGTCAGTCTCTAGACATTACCTGTGCGCGACGCTGTAACACGCTCAAATTGCGCGGAAAAGCGCCACGGCTTGGGCCAAGCGTAGTTGCATTGGTGGCATGAGCGACTATATTCCGCGCACATTTCCGGGGTCCCGATGTGCGGTATCCCGATACTTTCTCAGGAGACATTCATGTTCGTCACGCCGGCATACGCACAGGCCGCCACCGCGGGAGCGCCCGACGTTCTCATCAGCATCTTGCCGTTTGTGCTGATCTTCGTGGTCATGTATTTTCTGATCATCCGCCCGCAGCGCACCCAGTTGAAGAAGCGCGGCGAGATGCTTACGGCGATCCGCCGCGGCGATACGGTCGTCACCGGTGGTGGCTTCGTCGGCAAGGTGAGCAAGGTCATCGACGACCACGAGCTCGAAATCGATCTGGGCAATGGTCTCAAGGTGACGGCGCTGCGTGCGACGATTTCCGACGTTCGGGTCAAGGGCGAGCCGATCGCCAACCAGAACGCCAAGAAGTAATCGTAGGCGGGCGATAAGCACCGCGATCACGCCTTATCGGACGAGGCCAAATGCTCTATTTCTCGCGCTGGAAGACAATCTCGATCTGGGCCGTCGTGCTCCTCGGGGTGCTCTTCACCATCCCGAACATGCTGACCCAGTCTCAGCTCGATTCCCTTCCGGGGTGGTTTCCCAAGCGCGCACTGACGCTTGGCCTCGACCTGCAGGGCGGTTCGCACATCCTGCTGTCCATCGACCGGCAGGACCTGGTCGATGAACGCCTGCAGGCGACCCGCGACGACATTCGCACGCTGCTGCGCGACGCTAAGATCGGCTACACCGGCCTGACCGGCACCGGCACCACGGTGCAGGTGCGCATCAGCGATGTGAACGAGATCGATGCGGCCAAGACGGCGCTCGCGCCGTTGGTTGCGCCGTTGTCGTCGAGCATGTTCGGCACCGGTACGGTGAGCGAGCTGTCGCTCGAGGAGCCCGAGGCCGGGCTTCTGCGCTACACGCTGACCGAAGGCGGCATCGACTACCGCGTCAACAATGCCGTGACCCAGTCGATCGAGGTCATCGGCCGCCGCGTCAACGAGCTCGGCACCACCGAGCCGATCATCCAGCGCGCCGGCGCCGACCGCATCCTGGTCCAGGTTCCGGGCCTTCAGGATCCGACCCGTCTCAAGGAAATCCTCGGCAAGACCGCCAAGCTGACCTTCCAGATGGTCGACCAGTCGATGTCGCCGCAGGAGGCCCTGCAGGGCCGCCCGCCGGCAGGCTCGACGGTCATGTATTCGCAGGACGATCCGCCTGTTCCCTACCTGATCGAAAACCGCGTCATCGTGTCGGGTGAAAACCTGACCGACGCGCAGGCGACCTTCGACCAGCGTACCTCGGAAGCCGTCGTCTCCTTCCGCTTCGACGGCAAGGGCGCATCGCGCTTCGGCCAGGCCACCCAGCAGAATGTCGGCCGCCTGTTTGCCATCATCCTCGACAACCAGGTGATCTCGGCACCGCGCATCAACGAGCCGATCCTCGGCGGTTCGGGTCAGATTTCCGGCAGCTTCACCGCTGAAAGCGCCAATGATCTGGCAGTGCTGCTGCGCGCCGGTGCGCTGCCCGCCGACCTCACCATCGTCGAGGAACGCACCGTCGGTCCGAGCCTTGGCGCCGACTCGATCGCCGCCGGCAAGTTCGCCTCGGTCATCGCAGGCATCCTCGTCGTCGGCTTCATGCTGGTCGCCTATGGCACGCTCGGCATCATCGCCAACATTGCGCTTGCCGCCAACGTGGCGCTCATCATCGCGATCCTGTCCATCCTGGGTGCCACGCTGACCATGCCCGGCATTGCCGGCATCGTGCTGACCGTCGGCATGGCGGTCGACTCCAACGTCATCATCTACGAACGCGTGCGCGAAGAGCGGCAACTCGGCCGATCCCTGGTACAGTCGCTGGACTCGGGTTTTGCCCGCGCGCTGGCGACTATCGTCGACGCCAACTTCACCACCTTCATCGCCGCCCTGATCCTGTTCTATCTCGGTTCGGGGCCGGTTCGCGGCTTCGCTGTCACGCTCGCCATCGGCATCTTGACGACCGTTTTCACCGCCTTCACCCTGACCCGCTGGCTGGTTTCGATCTGGCTGCGCCGCGCCAAGCCCAAGGAACTGCCCAAGGGCCTGGTGCGCTTCGTGCCCGACAACACCAGCTATCCGTTCATGTCTTGGCGGCGCCATGCCTTCACCCTGTCCGCAGCGGCGTCGATCCTGGCGGCCGTGCTGTTCTTCTCGATCGAGATGAATTACGGCATCGACTTCCGCGGCGGCACCAGCATCGAGGTGCAGTCCAAGAGCGGTACCGCTGACTCGGCCGCCGTCCGCGCCAGGCTGAGCGAGCTCAACCTCGGCGACGTTCAGGTGCAGGAGTTCGGCGCCAACAACACGCTGCTGATCCGCGTCGAGGGGCAGAATGCCGGCGACAATGCCGAGCAGAGCGTGGTCGAGAAGGTGCGCGGCGAGCTTTCCGCCGAGTACGATTTCCGGCGCGTCGAATCGGTTGGACCGACGGTGTCGAGCGAACTTGCCTGGTCGGGAACGATCGGCGTGCTCGCCGCCATGCTGGCGATGCTGATCTACATCTGGTTCCGCTTCGAATGGCAGTTCGCGCTCGGTGCGATCATCGCGACTGTGCACGACGTGACGATGATGGTCGGGCTCTATGTCATAACCGGCATCGAGTTCAATCTGACCAGTATCGCGGCCATACTGACGATCGTCGGCTATTCGATCAACGATACCGTCGTCGTGTATGACCGCGTGCGTGAAAACCTGCGCAAGTACAAGAAGATGCCGATCGAGCAACTGCTCGACCTGTCGATGAACCAGACGCTGTCGCGCACCGTGCTGACGGGCGTGACGACGCTGCTGGCCCTGGTTTCGCTCTACCTGTTCGGTGGCGAGGTCATCCAGTCGTTCACGCTGGCGATGATCTTCGGCATCCTGGTCGGCACCTACTCGTCGATCTTCGTCGCTGGTCCGCTGCTGATCCTGTTCAGGCTGCGGCCTGAAGGCGCGGACGACATGGGCAAGCCGGCCGTGCCGGCCGGTGCCCAGCCGACCAAGTCGTAAGCCATGGCGGGAATGATCATCCGCGAGGCGCATTTCCCGGGACGGGCGCCCGTCGACGCTTATGGCGACGGCGGCTTCCGTTTCGCCGACATGTCGCATCGCGGATCGATCCTGTGCCTGCCGTCAGGCATCTATGGCTGGCAGCCGGCCGATGCGCAGGCGCTGCAGCCGTCCGATTTCGACAAGCTGTTCGCCGAGGCCGGGGCTGTGGAGATCCTGCTCGTCGGAATGGGTAAGGAGTTGCGCCGCCTGCCGGAAGCGTTGCGCGCCGCGCTGAAGGCCGCCGGAATCTCGGCCGACCCGATGTCGACGGGGGCAGCGGTGCGCACCTACAACGTGCTGCTTGCCGAAGATCGCGCCGTCGCCGCGGCCTTCATTGCTGTCGACTGACGTGCACGGCGCAACCGACCCGGCGAAAGTTCTGATGGATACGGTGCGCGTTGCCGACCGCGACCGCTATCTTGCCGCGCTCTACGCCCCCGAGGACAAGCGGCCGGCGCTTCTGGCGCTCTATGCGTTCAACGCCGAGATTGCAGCCATCCGCGACCGCGTCAGCGAGCCGATGCCCGGTGAGATCAGGCTGCAATGGTGGCGCGACGTCATTGCCTCGGGCAGTCGGGAAGCCGGCGCCGGACATCCGCTCGCCTCAGCCTTGATGGCGGCGATCGAATCCTATCGTCTGCCTGTCGCGGCTTTCGACAACTACCTCGAAGCCCGTATCTTCGATCTCTACGACGACCCGATGCCGTCGCGAACCGACCTCGAGGGCTATTGCGGCGAGACTGCCTCGGCGCTGATCCAACTGGCTTCGCTGGTGCTCGATGCCGACGGCGCGCCGAAGCATGCGGAGCTTGCGGGCCATGCTGGTTGCGCCCAGGCGATCGCAGGGTTGCTGCGCCTGCTGCCGATGCACCGGGCGCGCGGCCAATGTTATGTGCCACGAGACATCCTTGCTGCGGCCGGCCTGACGCCGGAAGAGTTCGTCGCTGGCATCGACGACCAAAGATCGACTGTCGCCGTCCAGGCGATGATTGCCTTGGCGCGCGAGCATCTCCGTGCCTTCGAACGCGGCGCCAAGGCGCTGCCGCAGTCATTGCGGCCAGCCTTCCTGCCGATTGCGCTGACGCCTGCCTATCTCGACCGCGTCGAGCGCGGCAAAGATGGCATGTCTGTGCTGCGCAAGCATTTCGCCATGGTCGCGACAGCTTCCCGTGGGTGGCGCTAGACTATCGTTGACGTAAACGTCAACGATGCTAGTCTGCCGCTGAAATCGCCTGGAGAGCGGTTTCGGGAGGACATCTGTTATCATGAGCTTGCCAATTCTGGTGGCGATGGTCGTCGTCGGCATATCAGCGGTAGTGGCTGCCGTGCATCTTAGTGGCGGCAGTGCAAAGGCGCAGCTGGCGGGCACGGACCATGCGCTGCAGCGGTTTGCCACCGACTTTCCTGATGTCGCGTCTCGCGCGGTGCTGCTGACCGAGGACGGCGGCACGGCGTTCCTGCAGCTCGACAACGGCTCCGTCGGTATCGTCCGCGGCATCGGTGACAAGTTTCTCACGCGTATCGTGACCGGGGCCGATGTGGCGGCCGTAACTGTCCGCGATGACAGGACCGTAGCGCTGAGCTTGCTCGACTTCACCTGGAAGGGCGGAGACTTCCGCTTCACGGATGCCGAGGCTGCCGGCGCTGTGGTCGCCGCGCTTTCGGGCAGATCAGGCGCAAGCGGCGAAGGGGATAAGGCGTGATGGAGAACTACGATTTTCCCAAGGTCACGGAGCTTGCGATTCCGTTCTTCGTGATCGCGATCCTGATAGAGCTTTGGCTTGTTCGCACAGGCCGGGCGAAGGGCGCTTTCGAAACGCGTGACACGCTGACGAGCCTGATGATGGGCACAGGAAACGTGGTTGCCGGCCTTTTGCTCGGCGTCGTGTCCTACTGGGCTCTGCTCTGGGTCTGGCAATTCAGGGTCTTCGACCTTGGCCTGTCGCTCTGGGTGTTCATCACAGCCTTCCTGCTCGATGACCTGCGCTACTACTGGTACCATCGCATCGCCCACCGCGTGCGCTGGGTCTGGGCCGAGCATGTGAACCACCATTCGAGCCAGCACTACAATCTGTCGACCGCGCTCAGGCAAAGCTGGACCGGCCTGTTCACCGGCATGTTCATCCTGCAGATGCCATTGGTGCTGCTCGGCTTCCACCCGGCGGTTATCGCCTTCGTCTTCGGCTTCAACCTGGTCTGGCAGTTCTGGATCCACACCGAGGCCATCGGCAGGATGTGGGCGTGGTTCGAGTTCATCTTCAACACGCCGTCACATCATCGGGTGCACCACGCCACCAACCCGCGTTACCTTGACGCCAATTTTGCCGGCACGCTGATCATCTGGGATCGCATGTTCGGCACTTTCGTCGAGGAACGGGAAGAGGACCTGCCGCGCTACGGTATCGTCCACAACATCGGCACCTTCAATCCGGTCCGCGTCGCCTTCCATGAATGGATTGGCATGTTCAAGGACGCATTCGCGCCCGGGCTCAGCCTGCGCCAGCGCCTCGGTTACCTGTTCATGCCGCCGGGCTGGAGCCATGACGGCTCGCGCGAGACCTCGGAAAGCCTGAAAGCCGCCTATGTCAGGCGCAATCCCGGCGAAGCGGGCAAGCCGGGGCTGCCTGAAGCGGGGCCGATACCTGGCGAGTGACCTCGCGCGCGTGAGCGCTAGGACGAGACGTACCGCTCGCGCCGCGTGAAGAACAGGAAACGATCAAGCCCGCGGGCGTTGACGTAGGAGCGGACGTCATGGTGCAGGCGCCGGGCGACGCTGGCCGATGACGCATTGTCGGTGGCGACAATCGAGCCGATCAGGGGCTCGGTGGTCCTGGCGAAACCGAAAGCCATGGCGGCGCGGGCGGCTTCGAGCGCGTAGCCGCGTCCGCGCCATTGCGACGCTATGTGATAGCCGATTTCCAGCACGCGGGTGCCGCCGGCATCCTGCCAGGTCGGGCCGCAGTCGCCGATCAGCGCACCACTGGTCTTGTCGATGATTGCCCACAGGCCAAAACCGTCGCGCTGGTAGCGTTCGCGGTTGCGGTCGATCCACTCGATCGCCGCGGCCTCGTTCGTCATCTCCGGATAGAAACGATGGGCATAATCGTCATTGAAGACGGACTGGATCGCGACGGCGTCGCCGCGTTCCATTTCCCTGAGCGTCAGCCGTTGCGTTTCCGCAAGCGCCATGGCCTGATGCCTACTCCGCGGCCTGTGCCGCAGGCGCAAGGCCGAGCCAGGCGCGGCAGTCGACGAGCGCGCGCGCCGTCATCGCCTTCTTCTTGGCAACGGTCTTTTCCTTGCCGCGCAGGCGCTTGCCTTCGACTTTCGGCGCTTCCATGACCGGGAACAGGCCGAAATTGACGTTCATCGGCTGGAACGAGCGCTTGCCAGGCTCGTCGTCCGAGACGATGTGCCCGCCGGTGATGTGGTTGAGCAGCGCACCGAAGGCGGTGGTCACGGGTGGCGTGCTGATCTGTTGTCCTAAGCGCTGGGCGGCGGCGAAGCGGCCGGCCAAAAGCCCGATGGCAGCACTTTCGACATAACCCTCGCAACCGGTGATCTGGCCGGCAAAACGCAGGCCCGGTCGCGACGTGAGCTGCAGCGTCGGGTCGAGCAGGGTCGGCGAGTTGAGATAGGTGTTGCGGTGCAGGCCGCCGAGACGCGCAAATTCGGCGTTTTCCAGCCCCGGAATCATGCGCAGCACATTGACCTGCTCGCCATGCTTCAGCTTGGTCTGAAAACCGACCATGTTGTACAGCGTGCCGAGCGCATTGTCCTGGCGCAGTTGCACAACTGCATAGGCCTTCACAGTCGGGTTGTGCGCATTGGTCAGGCCCATCGGCTTCATCGGCCCGTGGCGCAGGGTCTCGCGACCACGCTCGGCCATCACCTCGATCGGCAGGCAGCCGTCGAAATAGGGCGTGCCTTCCCACTCCTTGAACTCGGTCTTCTGTCCATCGAGCAGCGCCTGGACGAAGGCGTCGTACTGCTCCTTGTCCATCGGGCAGTTGATGTAGTCCTTGCCGGTACCGCCGGGGCCGACTTTGTCGTAGCGCGACTGGAACCAGCAGACATTCATGTCGATGCTGTCGAAATGGATGATCGGCGCAATCGCGTCGAAAAAGGCGAGCGCGTCGGCACCGGTGCTGGCGGCGATCGCCTCGGCCAGCGAAGGTGCGGTGAGCGGGCCGGTTGCGATGATCGTCTGGTCCCAGTCCTCGGGCGGGAGGCCGGTGATTTCCTCGCGCACGATTGATATCAACGGATGCGCTTCGAGCCGTGCGGTGACGGCATTGGAGAAACCGTCGCGGTCGACGGCGAGCGCGCCGCCGGCGGGAACCTGGTTGGCGTCGCCGGCGCTCATGATCAGCGAGCCGGCAAGCCGCATCTCGGCGTGCAGCAGGCCGACGGCGTTGGTTTCGGCGTCATCCGAGCGAAACGAATTGGAACAGACAAGCTCGGCCAGGCCGTCGGTCTTGTGCGCGTCGGTGCCGCGCACGCCGCGCATTTCATGCAGGATCACAGGCACGCCGGCCGAAGCCACCTGCCATGCCGCTTCCGATCCGGCGAGACCGCCGCCGATGATGTGAATGGGTTTTGTGCTCATGGCGCCGGAATAATCCCTTGGCCAGGGGAATGCAACGATTGGGCGGCTTGCGAGTTGCAGCCGGTGCGGGACAATCACTAGGATCATGCCATGACGAGACGTTCGTTTGTTCTGTTTGCCGGCCTCGTTGCCATCATGGCCGGCAGTCCGGTCACTGACCGCGCCGTCGCGGCCCCGGCAACGTCCATCGACATCTGCCATGGCTATGGCTGCGCGTTTCGTTCGCGCCTCGATCTTGGACCCGGTGATGACCGCAAGTTGGCATCGATCATGGCTGCCGGCCGTGCCGCGCCGGAGGCCGAGCGCAAGGCGATCGCCCGGGCAGTCAGCTATTTCGAAAAGCGGGCGCAGCAAGTGACAGGCGTGCGCGATCAGCCACGCTCGGAGTTCGGCGCCTCGAAGATACGCGGACAGATGGATTGCGTCGATGAATCGACCAACACCGATGCATTGCTGCGCTACCTCGCGCGTCGCGGCCTGCTCCGCCACCACAAGGTGGAGGCACGCGATTCCAGGGGCTTCCTGCTCGATGGCCGCTATCCGCACTGGACGGCGGTGATCCGGGGCCCCGACGGCGTCAAATGGGTTGTCGATTCCTGGTATGCGCCGCTGGGTGGCGCGCCCGACATCATCCGGCTCAACGACTGGAAGCAGCGCGGTGTGCTGGAAAGCGGCGCGCTGAACTAGGGCAGCTATCTCCCGAGATCGAAGGCGCGGCGCCAAAACGACAATACCCGCCGGGGGAGGACCGGCGGGTATTGGTTTTGGTGGTCAGCCTCTGGGAGGAGGAGGAAGCTGACCTATTCGCCTTTGCCGGGGAGGAGGTCGGCGCAGGCTGAATTGTGTTCGCCAATCGAAGAGGGCGACGCTCTCTACAGCGCCGCGCGTCCATTTGGACGCGCAAAGAACGCAGTAGCATTTATGGTGGGTGCATGATCCTTTCCGAAAATCGATTTCGATTTTCGGGGTCATGGACCGGGTAACAACACCTGCCGGGGGAGGAGGTCCGGCAGGTGTCGTTATTGGTGGTCAGCTCAATGGGAGGAGAAAGCTGACCTATTCGCCATTGCCGGGGAGGAGGTCGGCGTTGGCTGAATTCTGTTCGCCAATTGAAGAGGGCGAGGCTCTCGGGCTAACGACACCCGCCGGGGGAGGAGGATCCGGCGGGTGTGTTAAAGTGGTCAGCTCAATGGGAGGAGAAAGCTGACCGGATCCATCGGGGTCGGGGAGGAGGTCGACCCGGACGGAAAGCTTGAATTAGATTGCGCGGCGGGCGATCGACTGGATCTCGCCACGATTGATGCCGAGATCGGCAAGCTGGCGGTTCGACAGACGGCCAAGCTCGTTCACCGTCTCGCGATATGCACGCCAGTTGCGGTAAGTGCGGAGCAAGTTCATTTCAGTTCTCTTTTCGGTTCGGACAGGTAGTTTGGGTAGATCGGCTTCGGTTAGATCGCCTTGCGAGCGACGAAATGGATGTCGCTGCGGGTAATGCCGAGGTCGGTCAGTTCACGGTTCGACAGGCGGCTCAGCTCGGAGACAGTGTCACGGTAGCGGCGCCAGTTGCGGTAGTTGCGGATCAGGTTCATCTTCGTTTTCCGTTCGTCTTCTTTTCTCTTCTGTGTACGGGGCGTAGATAGGACGCCCTTGCCTAAAATTGAAGCGCTATGCTCGCATGGCAGCAATGCGTTTTGTGCATTGCAACATTAATGGGCATTAAGGCTTCGGTCATAATTGTGACCGAATCTGAAATTCGCCATGATGACAACGGCTTGGCCCTGGTGTGGGCCGTCGGGCAGGGGGAAGCGACATATGGCGAGCTATGCCACCAAGGTGAAGAACGACATCGGCCGCTGGGTCGACAGCGGGCTCGTCGACCGCGCGACCGGTGACGCGCTGATCCGCGATGTCGAGACCAATGAGCGCAACGGGCTCAATTTCGGTTCGATCCTCGCCATGATGGCGGCTCTGCTGTTTGCGGCAGCGATCCTGATCCTTGTCGCGGCCAACTGGGAAGCGATACCGCGCCCGGCGCGCGTGGCCTCGCTGTTTGCCGTGATCTTCGCGGGTTATGTCGGCGGAGCCATGCTCAAGCAGCGGGACCATGGCGGCTTCGCCGAAGCATTGTGGTTGATCGCTGCCGCGGCCTTTGGCGGTTCGATCGCGCTGATCGGCCAGATGTACCATTTCTCCGGCGACGAGGCGGCGGCGATCGTCACCTGGTCGATAGGCACGGCCATAGCCGCGGCGGCACTGCGCTCGAATGCCCTGACTGTCGCCGCCATCGGCATCGCCGACGCATGGCTGGTGACGAAGGGATTTGAGCTGTTCCGCCGCACCGAGTTTCCGCATCTCTTCATTGTGTTCATGGCCGCATACTGGGCGCTGTCGTTCTGGACGCAGAGCCGCGCTGCGCGGCACCTGATCGCGCTGTCGGTCATTCTCTATGCGGTGCTGCTCGGCTTTCACTACGAGTCGCTGGAGGTCGGGCTGGTGCTTGCGCTGGTCTCGGCAGCGCTTCTCGCCGCTGCAGCGCTGGCACCTGCGGCTTCGGAGCGCATTGCCCAGCTTGGCGGGCGGCTGCCGCTGCACGCGCTGATCGGCTTCCTCTCCGGTATGGGCATGGTCCAGCTCGACCAGATGGATGATGCAGGCTTTGTCATCGCCGCTGCCGTGGCGCTGGCAGTCATCGCGGCCGTGATCGTCTTCCTCGGTCGCGAGAGCCGAGGCTTGCGCTGGATCGCCTATATCGGCTTCGCCTTCGAGTTGGCGATCGTCTACATGGTGACGGTCGGCTCCATGTTGGGCACGGCAGGCTTCTTCTTCGCAGCTGCAATTATCCTCGCCGGCCTCGCTTATGCGATCATCCGCATCGAACGGCGCATGAAATCACAGCCAGCCCAGGGAGCCGCGTGATGACCCGCTACAAGCTCGTTGTTGCCGCCATTGTCGTGGCGCTGGCGCAAATCGGTTTCCTTGGCTGGATGATCGTCGGGCGCGCGGCGATCCTGCGCGACGGCAAGGAAATCCTGCTCAAGGTCGAGCCCGTCGACCCGCGCGACCTGTTGCGCGGCGACTATGTCAGGCTTGGCTACGACATCTCGCGCATTCCTGTCGAAATCGTCGAAAACCTACCACAGGGTGAAGCGACGGCCGTGGAAGGATGGCCGATCGTCGTCCGCTTGAAGAAGGACGCTGATGGGTACTGGCGCGCCAAATCCGCCATGCTCACCACTGACTCGACGCTCGCAAGCCCGGATGAGGTCGATCTTAGCGGCCAGGTCACCAATGCCTGGAGCCTGACGCCGGGTTCGACCATTAGCGTCGACTACGGCATCGAGCGCTTCTATGTGCCGGAGGGCGAAGGGTTGGCCATCGAGGAGGAGATGCGCAAGCGCAACTCCGGCGCGGAGCCCGAATTGCGCAGCTTCGGCATCAAGGTGGCGGTCGGCAGCGACGGCACCGGCCAGATCAAGGCACTGATGGACGGCGACACAATGCTGTTTGAGGAACCGCTCTATTAAGGCATCAAGACAGGGCAAGTCCGCTGGCGTTCACCAGGGGACGTGCAGTACTTCCATTTTAGGCAGCCCGAGCGGCACGACGCCGAGATCATTGGCAAGGGCAGCAAAGCCTTCTGTCTCGAGCAGGAACCTGTAGGGGATCTCGGGAAAGTTGAGGCCGCCGCGATGCAGCGCTGCGTCGACGAGCAGCATCGTGCCACCGACGCCGTCGAGGTTTACGCTGTCGAGATGGCGCAGGTCGCTAAGGTAAAGCCTGGTGTTTTCCTTGGCTGGAGGCTGGTAGAGGCCGCCGCGCAGCGCGCGGTAGTATCGGTAATCCCTTGGCTTTCGGAGAGTGGCAAAGCTGTTCATGTCGAAGCTGCCACCACCCGGCGCCACCGCGCAGTTGGGAACGACGATCCTGCCGCCCGAAGCGATCAGGCGCGATATGGCGTCCGAGGGATAACGCCAGACGTCGATATCGATCCACAGAGCCCAGTCGTCACTGGCATCGAGCCCGTGGCTGATGAGATGATTGCGGACGGCGGCAATGGCCGAGCGGCGCTTGCGTTGAAGGCTGGGCTTCCAGCGCTTCGCTCGTTCCATCTTGATGCCAAGGTCCTTCTTGAGCAGCACGATGTCGCGGTAGTTTCCGTTGAGTGCAGCGGTCGCTTCGGTCAGCCTTTCCCAACTGCCGTCGCTGCTGTCGCCTTCGCAGAACACCAGCTTGATGCACTCCTTGGGGTGGCCGAGCCGGGCGAGCGCTGCGAGGAAGGGTTCAATGTGGTCGGCGGCATCGCGCAATGGCACAAGTATCGCGATGTTGTTGCCCGAGGGCGGTAGGCGGTTGAGGGCAGCCGGGTCGACTGCCGCCTGTGCTGCGGCCAGGTCGAGCTGCTCGCCTTTGGTCAAGGCATGCCGCGCCTGATAGTAGCTTTGCCGCAACCGTGCCAGCAAAGACGGTGGTTTGGGTTTGATCCACCAGGTGCCGGCCCAGTGATGAATGGACAGGGTCGCGGTCGTGGCGGCGTCGGCCGAATTGCCGCTGCTGCCAGCCGGGCTGAAAAGTTCGTTCGGGTGGATCGCAAAGGCCGACTGATCGGGGAAACTCAGCTGCGCCGCCGTCAGAAGGCATGGGCCCGTGGCATCGAGAACGTCCCGCGCATCCTTGACCAAAGGCAGATAGGCAAGCAGGTGGGGCCAGAACGGGTGTCCTTTCGGGCTCGCCATCGTCCCGTTGAAGAGAAGGTGAGGCAGGTTGCGCATGCGCGTCTGCGCATCCGACTGACTTTGGGGTTCCTTGCACAGGACGACGCGGTTCTCGTCCAAAAGCCCGTCGAAGGGCGCCACGCATTCGCAGTCGATGTCGGCATAGACGCCACCGAAATGGTGCAGCAGCATGTAACGCGCAGCGTCCGCACGCTGGACGCCGACCTTGTAGCTGCAGTAGGTCTCAAGATAATCAGGATAGTGTTCGGCGACAAAGTCGAGCAGCATCCTGTCGCTCCACAAGATGTGCCGCCAGCCCGGATTGTGTTTCTCCCAACTCGTCGACCAGCTGAGGAATTTGTCGGGAATTCTGTCCGTCTTCCAGGTCTGGTGAAGAATTTTTGGAATTGTCATGCAAAGCCGATCAACTTCGTCTTTCAGTCATCCTGCATGTCATGGCATTATTAGACAAGGCTTATCAAGCTGATATCGAGAGTTTCTCGGATATCACGCGAGGCTGGATCTGACGGCCGCCGCGATGGCTTTCGGACCGAAGCGTCGCGTGACTGTTTCACGGGCACGGAGCCGCCGCGCCTGAAGCCAGTCGGTGTCCGTGCACAGCGCCGCCGCGCGCGCGGCGAGGTCGTCGTCGGTCTCGGCAAAGTCGACGTCGACACCGTCGACAAGGCCAAGGCCTTCCGCAGCCAGCCGGGTGGCCACGACCGGGAGGCCCCAGGCCATCGCTTCCAGTATTTTCAGCCGCGTGCCGCCGCCGCTGACCAGCGGTACGACGGCAAGATGCGCTCGGCGATAAAGCTCCGCAAGATCGTCTGGATTGGCTATCAGTTCGACATTGGGCAAGGCAGCCACGTCGCCAAGGCTGCGGTGCGGGTTGCGCCCGGCAATGACGAGCCTTGCGCCGCCGAGCGCGGCGTGCAGCCGCGGCAGGATTTGCGTTGCCAACCGCCGCGCCGCTTCGAGATTCGGCGGGTAGTTGAGGTGGCCGATGAACAGCAGCGTCGGCTGGTCCGTGGCCATTGCGGGCTGGTCGGCCAATTGTTCTGGGATGAGATCAAACCGGGGAACGCCATTCGGAACGACATCGGCAAGGGCACGCCCGCCGGACAGGTCGCGTAGTCTGTCGCGATCCTGCTCCGAGCAGACCCAGACCTTGTCCACCATGCGCAGCGACTGCAACTCGATGTCGCGCATGCGCCTGACATGGCGGGCCTTCTTTGAGAACAGCCCTCCCAGCCAGCCGGTTTTCGGCATCATCTGCCTGAAAAGGTCGGACTCTATGTTGTGCATGTCGAGCACGATCGTCGACGCCAGTGGGCGCAGATGCTCGAGGAGAGGAAACAGTGGAATACCCTCGACGATGATGGCATCGGGCTTGAAGTCGCGTGCCGCCGCCAGCAGGCGCGAAAGCGCGACTTGCGGGATGCGCGTGTCGATCGGGGTCCGGCGTTTGGCGAGGCGCGGCGAGGTTGCGGCCTCGGCTGCGTTGGTAAGGGCGAGTGTCGTGATCCTGTCGTCGTCGAGCGTCGTAGGTGCAGCTGGTGCGTGGACCGAGGTCGCCAGCACATCACCCAGCCCCGCAAGCGCCTGGACATTCTGCCAGTTTCGTAGATCCCCACCCGAAACGGGCGGCCACACCGCATCGGAGGCAATGAGCAGGCTGCGTCGCGGTCGGACCGGGCGATTGTTGTCGGCAGTGGAGATGGTAGCTGGGGGATTTGTCGTTGCGTGCACGGCTCGATCACTCGCGATCAGAGGTTTCAGGTCCGCCGGGCAGAGCGTCTATGGTGCGGATGATAGGAGTCGAACCTACACGCCTCTCGGCACTGGAACCTAAATCCAGGGCGTCTACCAGTTCCGCCACATCCGCATGCGACCGCCAATCACATGCCGCCATCATTCTGTCAATCTCGGAGCCGAAATGACCCGGGCCGGGAGAAACCGCGAAGATAGTTGAAAATTGGCCTCGCCTGTGACAAAAGGCCTGTCAAATAGGATGGGACGCAAAGGACCGTCTCTGAAAGATACGATAAGAAGTCGGAAAAACAATAACTTATCGGACTTTCGGAAGATGGCGGAGCCAAACGGGCCGCAATGGCGGGCCAGGATGCCGATTTGCGAACTTGAAGCCACCCCCGGCAAACGAATTCCGGCAGGCTGAACGGCAGGACGCCGTGCAAGCCGCGCCATACGTGAAAACAAAGGTTTGATGATGCAGGTCACCGAAACGCTCAACTCCGGCCTCAAGCGCGAGATCAAGGTCTCGGTTCCTGCCGGCGACATGGAAGCCCGTCTGGAGAAGCGGCTTTCGGCTGCCAAGGACAAGGTCCGCATCAACGGCTTCCGTCCGGGCAAGGTGCCGATGCAGCACATCCGCAAGATGTACGGCAAGTCGTTCATGGCCGAAGTGGTCAACGAGATCCTGACCGACTCGACGCGCACGATCATCGCCGAGCGCGGCGAAAAGGCTGCGATGCAGCCCGACGTCGTGATGACCGAGGACGAGAAGGAAGCCGAGAAGATCCTGGCCGGCGGCGTCGATTTCGAGTTCTCGCTGAGCTATGAAGTCATTCCCGCGATCGAGATCAAGGACTTCACCGACATCAAGGTGTCGCGCCCGGTCTACGACGTTCCGGAAAGCGAGATCGACGAGCAGGTCAACCGCGTTGCCGAATCGGCGCGCTCCTACGAGCCGAAGACCGGCAAGGCCGCCGAAGGCGACCGCGTCACCATCGACTATGTCGGCAAGATCGACGGCGTTGCCTTTGACGGCGGCACGGGCGGCGACCAGCCGCTGGTGCTCGGCTCGAAGGAGTTCATTCCCGGCTTCGAGGACCAGCTGATCGGCGCCAAGGCCGGCGACGAGAAGCTCGTCACCGTGACCTTCCCGGAGAACTACCAGGCCGCGCATCTGGCCGGCAAGGAAGCCACCTTCGACGTCACCGTCAAGGAAGTCGCTGCCCCCGGCAAGCTGGAAGTCAACGACGAGACCGCCAAGAACCTCGGCCTCGAGTCGCTCGAGAAGCTGCGTGACATCGTTCGCGGCCAGATCGAGAACCAGTTCGGTGCCATGACGCGCCAGAAGGTCAAGCGCCAGTTGCTCGACCAGCTCGACGGTGCCTACCAGTTCGAGGCGCCTTCCAAGCTCGTCGAAGCCGAATTCGGCAACATCTGGAGCCAGGTGACCCGCGACCTCGAGATCGCCGGCCGCACCTTTGCCGACGAAGAGACGACGGAAGAAGAAGCCCGTGCCGAATACCAGCGCCTTGCCGAGCGCCGCGTGCGCCTCGGTCTGGTCCTTGCCGAGATCGGCGAGAAGTCCGGCGTGACGGTTTCCGACGAAGAGCTGCAGCGCGGCCTGTTCGACACCGTTCGCCGCTACCCGGCCAACCAGCAGCAGGAAGTGTTCGATTTCTACCGCAACAACCCGTCGGCGCTGGTCAACCTGCGCGCGCCGCTGTTCGAGGAGAAGGTCGTCGATCATCTGCTGTCGCAGATCTCCGTCACCGACAAGAAGGTGACCAAGGAGGAACTGCTCGCCGACGACGAGGACGAGGCTTCGGCAAAGCCGGCCAAGAAGGCTTCGGCCAAGAAGGCTGAGAAGGCCGAGGGCGAAGAGCCCAAGAAGAAGGCCGCTCCGAAGAAGAAGGCCAAGGAAGCCGACGCCGAATAAGGCGACGCTCCTGAGTGAAACAGGAAAGGCCGCTGGAGCAATCCGGCGGCCTTTTTTGATTCGTGCTTCGTCGAAAGCTGTTCCGGCCAATGCCTGCTGCGCACGTCTAGATCAGCAGCAGTCCCTTCATGCTGGCAAAACCCTTCTTGCCGATGATGATGTGGTCGTGCACGGCGATGCCGAGCGGCCTGGCGATGTCGATGATGGTCTTGGTCATGTCGATGTCGGCGCGTGAAGGTGCCGGGTCGCCGGACGGGTGGTTGTGCACGAGGATGATTGCGGTGGCCGACAGCTCAAGCGCGCGCCTGATGACCTCGCGGGGATAGACCGGCGTATGGTCGACGGTGCCCGTTTGTTGCACCTCTTCGGCGATCAGCACGTTTTTCTTGTCGAGGAACAGGATGCGGAACTGCTCGCGCTCTTCGAACGCCATCGCTGCCCGGCAATAATCGAGCACCTGGTTCCACGACGACAACACCTCGCGGCCGCTGATTTCGCCGCGCGCCATGCGCGTGGCCGAGGCGGCGACGATCTTGAGGTCGAGAGCCACTGCCGGCCCGACGCCCTTGACCTCCTGCAGCAGGTTGACTGGTGCGCCCAGCACTTCGGCGAGTGTGCCGAAGCGGGCGAGCAGGGCTTTGGCGACAGGCTTGGTGTCGGCGCGCGGGATCAGCCTGAACAGCAAGAGTTCGAGCAGTTCATAGTCGACGAGGGCGTCGCCGCCGCTTGCCGAGAAACGCGCGCGCAGACGCTCGCGATGGCCGAGATAGTGGGGTTTCTTCGGCTCAGTGTCGCGCTTGGGCTGCGGCAGCGACCGCTCGCCAAAGAAACCGCGCTCGTCGTGATCGTCGCTCGCCATGCCCAGTATGTCGCCCCCGCCGGCGCGATCGCCCGTGCGTTCGAACGAACGCAGCTAGGACGCTCTCCCCATGTCGACACATCGTGCTTTAGCGGGCCGATGCGCTTGCCGGCGAGGTGATCTTATGCGGGCAGGCCCGGCCGGTCGAGCCCTTTGGGCGACAGTGTGAAGATCTCGCAGCCTGTGGCCGTAACGCCGACCGTATGCTCGTACTGGGCCGAAAGCGAGCGGTCGCGGGTGACCGCCGTCCAGCCGTCCGACAACACCTTCACATGCGGCCGGCCGAGATTGATCATCGGCTCGATGGTGAAGATCATGCCCTGGCGCATCTCGACGCCTTCATTGGCATTGCCGTAGTGCAGGATGTTCGGTGCGTCGTGGAACAACGCGCCGACGCCATGGCCGCAGAAATCGCGCACCACCGAGCAGCGCTCAGCTTCGGCATAGGTCTGGATGGCAGCACCGATCGCGCCGGTACGGACACCTGGACGGACAGCCGCGATGCCGCGCATCAGGCATTCGTGGGTGACTTCGAGCAACCGCTCGGCGGCGCGCTTGATGGTGCCGACCGGGTACATCCGGCTCGAATCGCCGTGCCAGCCGTCGAGGATGTAGGTGACGTCGATGTTGACGACGTCGCCGTCCTTGAGCGGTTTGTTGTCGGGGATGCCGTGGCAGACGACATGATTGATCGAGGTGCAGGACGACTTGGTGTAGCCGCGATAGTTCAGCGTCGCCGGCAGCGCGCCGTGATCCATGCCGTATTCGAAGACGAAACGGTCGATGGCGTCGGTTGTAACCCCTGGAGCAACGCGGTCGACCAGCTCATCGAGGCAGCTGGCGGTGAGCTGGCACGCCTTGCGCATGCCTTCAAAAGCCTCGGCGCCGTAAAGGCGGATCTGGCCGGTGTTCCTGAGGGGCGCCGTGGCGGCGTCGAGATAGCTGACCATTGACCTCTACCGGGTAACCTTTTGGGTGCTCGCAGCACCTGCGAGACGAGCCGCAGATTTGGCACCGGATGCGTCCGGTTTCAACCCGCAATGCCGGATCAGGCATGATATCGGCTGTTTCAGAGGCGAATTTAGGCGGCTCAGCCCGGCGTGGCGGTGTTGGCGGCGTGGCCGAGCGTCTGTTTCGGGCGAGGGGCGGCAGGATCCGCCGGTCGCAGCAGGTCGCCATGCACCCAACCCTTGCGTCCTGAGGCCGACACAAGCGTCCATTTGCCGTCACGGGCGAACACCCTGACACTCTCGCCCTGCTTGAGACTTGACGTGACGGGGGCGGAAACGCTTGGGCGCTGGCGCAGATAGACCGCGGTGCTGGTATAGAGCACGTTGAGCGCGGCAGCGCCGGTGCTCGTCGATTTCGGCGGCGGCTCCTTTGCTGTCAATTTCGGCCGCGGCAATGGCGTGGGCGGGCGTGTGATCGAGGCCGTCTCGATGTCGGCGGCAGGCTTGCGCGGCGTCCTTTCCTTGGCCGCAGGCGCCGTGTCTGCCACCTTCTTGGTTGGAACCTCTGCTTTGGGCTTCGGCGCGGCAGCCAGCTTGCGCGGTTCGACATCCACCTTGGGGCGCGCCACGTCAGCTTGTGGCCGTGGCGCGACATTGACCTTCGGCCTGGTGACGGCGACGTCCTTGCGCTCGGCGGTTTCCGCCCTGGACTTGTTGGCTGCCCTGGCCGGGCGATCGTCGAAGCGCGCCTTGCTGGGCAAGTCCTGCGTCATCGCCCAGCCGCCGGCAGCAAGTGCGCCGAGCACCAACCATCTCAACTTGGGAAGGGCGAATCCAGACATGCGCTGAGTCTGGACTTCAGAGCTTAAAACCGCGTTGACGCTGGTCCATCGGCGCGGCGCAGCGTTGGCGGCTCAGGCCTTCTTCACAAACTCGGTTTTCAGCACCAGCCCCTTGACCTGCTTGGTGTTGCATTCGATCTCGCCGTGATTGCCGTTCAAGCGAATGTTCTTGACGAGCGTGCCGCGCTTGATCGTCTCGGAGGTCCCCTTGACCTTAAGGTCCTTGATCAGCGTAACGGAATCGCCCTCATTCAGCTGAGTGCCGTTGCTGTCTTTGACGATGATCTCGGACATGTCTTTTCCTTCCGCTGCAGCTCGATATGTCCGTCTGCAGTAGGTCGTCAAAGCGGTGACGTAAAGGGGGCACGCCTGTTATGGACCAGACGCGGCAGCTTCAGCCGGTTCGCAAGGCGGCTGGCTTTTGAAGTCGCGCGCCATGCAGCCGTATTTGTCGAATGTCTGGCCGCCGGTCCTCGCCGCTTTCGCCATTCCGCAGGCCGACAGGGTCAGGCAGGCGAGCAGGGCGACCGTTATTCTCGTGGCATGCATCGCGCTTCTTCCGGTTTGGCGGTCAGGTGAATCGCAAGTCGCGGCTGGACGGCGTCAAGATATGGCAAAGGCTTTGCCGTCGCCACATGCGCGACTTGCAGTTGAACTGTAAGTGATTGGAGGCACCCGACAGGATTGCGCCTCAGCGCCGGAGATGAGCCGCCTTTACCTTCGACAGTTGGGGTACGCGCTGTGCTCTCCCGGTCAATCGAACTGCAGATTCTCCTTGAGCAGCACTTCGATGCGGATGCGCTCCTGGGAGGCGAGGGGTTCGCGGTGGTCGGAACGGGCGCGCAGGATGCGCAGCGCGCTGCGGACGGCGTGGCCGGGGTCCTGGGCGATGACGGCGTCGATGCGTTCGTCCATCAGCGCCTGCTCGCTGAACGGGGTTCGCTCATGGGCGACGACGGTGAGCGCGCGGGCGCCTTGCGTGTTCCACACCGCCGTCAGCGGGATGCGGGCCTCGGAGCTCAGGACATAGACGGCGACCGTGTCGGGGTTGTGCTCCAAGGTGCGCCGGATGATCAGGTCGGCGCGCTTTTCGTCGCCATATGTCTCCAGCGACGGCAGGCTTTCGAGATGCGGGAACTGGGCGTTGATGATGCTGTCGAAGCCGAGGCGGCGCTGGATGCTGTCGAGGGCCATCATGGTTTCGGCAACGACCATGATCTTGCCCGGACGTTCGCAGAGGAAACGGCCGGTGATCTTGCCGGCGGTGGCGCCAGCGGCAAAATTGTCGACGCCGACATAGTCGGCGCTCTCAAGTCGCTCCTGGCCCGACAGGAACTGCACCACCCGAACACCGCGCTCGACCAGCCGCAGCATCGCGTCGCGCACTTGCGGTGACTCGGGCGCCATGACGGCAACGCCGTCGACCGTGTCGTGGTCAATGGCCGTGAGGTATTTGGCGACATGGTGTGGGTCGCTCATGGCGATCTGCACGGCTTCCACGTCGGTCGAATCGGCGCGGAGTGCCTCCGTCGCTTCGCCGGCGCGGGCGATGAGTTCGGCGAGATACTGGTCACCTGACGTCGGCAGGACGAAGCGGAAGCGGTATGTCTTGTTGCGGGCCAACGCCACGGCGGCGGGGTTGCGCATGAAGCCGATGCGCTCGATCGCCTCGGCCACGCTCCTAGCCGCCTTTGGGCTGACATTCGGTCGCTCATTGAGGACGCGGTCGACGGTCGCGAGGCTGACGCCCGCGGCTTCTGCCAGGTCTCTCGCGGTTGGCCGCATCCTCGACTCTCTTCCCGATCATGTCGTCTCCGGGCGATTTCTCCAACAAAACCAGATGAAAATCAAGTTTTGAGGTGCGTACCTCAAAATTCGCTTGCATTGAGGTGCGCACCTCAACTAAGACTCTCATCGTGGTCGCCGGGAGGACTGAGCGAGCCACGCAGGCGGCGCGGAGGAGACTGGCCCGCCAGGAAGATCGTTTCCGCGTCAGGTGCCCCAAGCGGGCGTTTTCACCTTCCGATGGAGGTCGGAAGGATGGGAGGGAGGTCCCAGCCATGACAATTCGCCATGTGAGATCATTGGCCGCTTTCGGTGCCGTTTTGGCTGCCGGCGTGGCGGGAACAAGTCAGGCCAGCGCAAAGGACCTGACGCTGTGCTGGGCCGCCTGGGACCCGGCCAACGCGCTGGTCGAGCTGAGCAAGGATTTCGAGGCCAAGAGCGGCGTTAAGATGAAGTTCGAGTTCGTGCCGTGGCCGAACTTCGCTGACCGCATGCTCAACGAGCTGAACTCGGGCGGCAAGCTCTGCGACCTGATGATCGGCGACAGCCAGTGGATCGGTGGCGCGGCCGAGAACGGCCAATATGTGAAGCTCAACGATTTCTTCGACAAGGAAGGAATCAAAATGGACGACTTCATTCCGGCGACCGTCGTCGGTTATGCCGAATGGCCGAAGAATTCGCCGAACTACTGGGCGCTGCCGGCCTTCGGCGATGTCGTCGGCTGGAGCTATCGCAAGGACTGGTTCGCGCGGCCCGAGCTGCAGGCCGAGTTCAAGCAGAAATACGGCCGTGACCTCGTCGTGCCAAAGACCTTCGCCGAGCTCAAGGACATCGCCGAGTTCTTCCAGAAGCGCGAGATCGACGGCAAGACTGTCTATGGTGCTGCGATCTACACCGAGCGCGGGTCCGAAGGCATCACCATGGGCGCGATGGACGTGCTCTACAGCTTCGGCTTCGAGTACGAGAACCCCGACAAGCCTTACGAGCTCGATGGGTTCGTCAATTCGGCCAAGGCGGTGCAGGGGCTGGAATTCTACAAGCAGCTCTATGATTGCTGTACGCCTCCCGGCCATTCCGACGCCTACATGTCCGAGGACATTGACGCCTACAAGTCGGGCCAGGTGGCTCTGCACATGAACTTCGCCTTCACCTGGCCCGGCATCAATGCCGATGCCAATGTCGGTGGCGACAAGTCGGGCTATTTCCCGAACCCGGCGGGTCCGGACGGGGTGGCCTTCGCCCAGCTCGGCGGCCAGGGCATCTCGGTGGTCTCGGCTTCGGAGAAGAAGGACGACGCGCTCGCCTACATCAAGTGGTTCGCCCAGCCCGAGGTCCAGCAGAAATGGTGGCAGATGGGCGGCTATTCGGCACTGCGCAAGGTCGTCGAGGACCCGGGCTTCGCCACCAGCCAGCCCTATGCCCAGACCTTCCTCGACTCGATGGCCATCGTGAAGGATTTCTGGGCGGAGCCGGCCTACGCCTCGCTGCTGCAGGCGACGCAGAAGCGCTTCCACGATTATGTCGTTGCCGGCCAGGGCTCCGCCCAGGATGCGCTCGACGGTCTCGCCAAGGACTGGACGCAGATCTTCGACGACGAAGGCAAGTACTGATCGCTGTAAAGCCCTGTCCCGCATCCTCCCAGCGGGCCATGCTACGGTGCGGGGCCGGCGCTTGCCGGCTCCGTCGCCGCACAGTTGATAATCAGGGGAATATCAATGCTGCATTCACCGGTGGATCGCGTCGCCGAAGCGACGCCGCACGCCATTGCCAAGCGTTTCCGGGGTCTGTCTGACCGTTCGCTCGCCTGGCTCTTCGTTGCGCCCTCAATCGTGCTCCTGCTCGCGGTCAACATCTTTCCGCTGATCTGGACGATCCGGCTGAGCTTCACCAATTTCCGCGTCAATCGACCCAATGCCGAGGTCGAGTTCGTCGGCCTGAAGAACTACATCAGCATCCTGTCCGACAAGGACATCTGGCTGACCATGCAGGCAACGGCCCACTTCCTGATCTGGACGCTGGTGCTGCAGGTGCTGATCGGCTTCTCGCTCGCCTATCTGATCAACAAGAAGTTCCGCGGCAATGATCTCTGGACGACGATCATCGTGCTGCCGATGATGCTGAGCCCGGCGGTCGTCGGAAATTTCTGGACCTTCCTCTACCAGCCGCAGATCGGCCTGTTCAATTATGCCATAGGCTTCCTGACGGGTGCCGATCCCTCCAGCTTCTCGATGATCGGCGACGTGGCGCTGGCGCCCTGGGCGATCGTCATCGTCGACACCTGGATGTGGACGCCCTTCGTCATGCTGATCTGCCTGGCGGGGCTGCGTTCCATTCCCGACAGCATCTATGAAGCCGCCGAATGCGACCGCGCCAGCAAATGGCGGCAGTTCTGGACCATCACCATCCCGCTGGTGCTGCCGTTCCTGATGCTCGCCGTTCTGTTCCGCGGCATCGAGAATTTCAAGATGTTCGACCTCGTCGTCCAACTGACTGGCGGCGGCCCGGGTTCGATCACCGAGCTCACCTCGATCAACCTCAAGCGCGAAGCCTTCGAGAAGTGGCGCACCGGTTATGCCTCGGCCTATGCCGTCATCCTTTTCGTGACCGTCTTCGGTCTGGCTTCGATCTACGTCAAAGCCCTGAACAAGGTGAAAGAGCGATGAGCAGCTATTCCATCACCGAGCCGTCGCGCCGGCAGAAGTGGTTCGCCGGGGTACTTGTCGTCCTTTATGCGCTGATCACCATCCTGCCGCTGGTCTGGATCATCGGTACCAGCTTCAAGACCCCGTCGGATGCCATCGCCTATCCGCCCAAAACCTTCTTCACGCCGACGGTTGAAGGCTATGTCAATGTCTTCACCACCCGCACCCGGTTGACCGAGGAACAGTTGCAGGCAGTCGGCGAGCCCCAGACCTGGTACGACAGGCTTGTGCGCAAGGACGGGCTGGTCATCTCGGGACCGTCGCGCTTTGCCGAACGCTTCACCAATTCCGTCATCATCGGCTTCGGCTCGACCGTGCTCTGCATCGTGCTGGGGACAGCAGCCGCCTACGCCTTTTCGCGCTTCAAGGTGCCGCTGAAGGACGACCTTTTGTTCTTCATCCTGTCGACGCGGATGATGCCGCCGATCGCGGTCGCCATCCCGATCTTCCTGATGTTCCGTTCTCTCGGGCTGAGCGACACCCATGCCGGCATGATCCTGCTCTACACGGCGGTCAACCTGTCGCTGTCGGTCTGGCTGCTCAAGGGTTTCATCGACGAGATCCCGGTCGAATATGAGGAGGCGGCGCTGATCGACGGCTACACGCGCTTCCAGGCTTTCTACAAGGTCGTGCTGCCGCAGGCGGCGACCGGTATCGCCTCGACCGCGATCTTCTGCCTGATCTTCGCCTGGAACGAATACGCCTTTGCTGTGCTGCTGACCTCGGGCAATGCCCAGACCGCGCCGCCCTTCATTCCGACCATCATCGGCGTCAGCGGCCAGGATTGGCCGGCGGTCGCCGCGGGCGCGACGCTGTTCCTCGTGCCGGTCATGGTCTTCACCATTCTCCTGCGCAAGCACCTGTTGCGCGGCATCACCTTCGGAGCGGTACGCAAATGACAGGGTTTCTCGACGGATTGCTTCATTTCCGGCGCGGCGCCTGGGAGATGCTGGCCTCGGTGCTGATTGCCGCCGGCGTCGTCATGCTCATGCAGCCATTCGCCCTGGTCCTCTATTCCTGGTCCTTCCTCGTAACCCTGCTGGGCACGGTGATGTTCATCATCGTCAGCCATTTCCCGGAGTAGGCCGTGGCACAGATCAGAATCCAGAATGTGCGCAAGGAGTTCGGCGCCTTCACCGCCGTGCGCTCATCGACCTTCACCATCGAGGACGGCGAGTTCTTCATGCTGCTCGGCCCCTCCGGCTGCGGCAAGACGACGACGCTCAGGATGATGGCGGGCCTCGAGCTGCCGACCTCGGGCGAGATCTTCATCGATGGCGAAGAGGTCGGCATGAAGCCGGCCAGCAAGCGCGACATCGCGTTCGTCTTCCAGATGTTCGCGCTCTACCCGCACATGAACGTGCGCAAGAACATCTCCTATCCGCTGGTCAGCCAGGGCATGAAGCGCGAGGAAGTGAAGACGCGTGTTCAGGAGGTCGCCCGCATCCTCAAGATCGAGAACATCCTCGATCGGCCGGTCGGCGGGCTGTCGGGCGGCGACCGTCAGCGAGTGGCGCTTGGCCGGGCTATCGTGAGGCAGCCAAAAGCCTTTTTCATGGATGAGCCGCTCGGCGCGCTCGATGCCGAATTTCGCGAGCACATGGCTGAGGAACTGCGCGCGCTGCACGACCGCATGGGCGCAACGACGGTCTATGTCACGCATGACCAGCTGGAGGCCATGCAGATGGGCGACAAGATCGTCGTCATGAACCACGGCGTCGTCGAGCAGTTCGGCAAGCCGCAGCAGATCTACGACTGGCCGGCGACCAAGTTCGTCGCCCAGTTCATCGGCTCGCCATCCATGAACTTCCTCGATTTCGAAGGCATGATCGGCATTGGCGGCAAGTCGGTCGATCTCGGCGAGGCGAAGATCGAGGTGCCGGCCGCGCGGGAGGGGCGGGCCGGCAAGCTGACGCTCGGCGTTCGGCCCGAGCACGTCAGGTTCGTCACCGAGTCGGCATACAGGGGGCGGGTCACAGCGATCGAATATCTCGGCACCACCCAGATCGTGACGCTGCGATCGAGCCACGGCGACCTCAAGGCACGTATTCCATCGGACCAGTTGCTTCGCGAGGACGAGTTGGTCGGTCTCGAGTTCGACCCGAGGACACTGTCGGTGTTCGACGCCGAAACCGGCAAGGCCCTGCGGTCGGACGCAAATGACGGAGTGCTGGGACATGGCTGAAGTCGTTCTTGAAAATGTCACCAAGAGCTTTGGCGGCACCGTCGCGCTCGACAATGTGTCGCTGACGATCCCGGACGGTTCGTTCGTCGTGCTGCTTGGTCCGACGGGTGCCGGCAAGACGACGACCTTGCGCATGGTTTCGGGCCTTGACGTGCCGGACAGCGGCGAGGTCCATATCGGCGGGCGGCCGATGAAGGGGCTGTCGCCGGCCGAACGCAACGTGGCGATGGTGTTCCAGCAGTACTCGCTCTATCCGCACCTGACGGTGCGCCAAAACCTCGAGTTCCCTCTGAAGTCGCCGCTGCTCAGGACACCGCAGGACCTTATCGACCGTACAGTAAAGGAGGTCGCCGAGGTCTTGCAGATCGCCCACAAGCTCGACAACAAGGCAACCGCGCTGTCGGGCGGTGAAATGCAGCGTGTCTCTATTGGCCGGGCGCTGGTGCGAAACCCGCAGATTTTCCTGATGGATGAGCCGCTGAGTTCGCTCGACGCCAAGCTGCGTGCCGACCTGCGTATCGAGCTCAAGCGTATCCAGGCCAAGCTGGGGGCGACGCTGCTCTACGTCACCCACGACCAGATCGAGGCGATGACGATGGCGACCCATGTCGGCGTGCTGAACGAGGGCAGGCTGGTGCAGTTCGGCTCGCCGCGCCAGGTTTACGAGCAGCCGGTCAGCGTCTATGCCGCGACCCGGCTCGGCCAGCCGCGCATCAACGTCCTGCCCGCCGATCTCTTTGCCGGTGCGCCTTCGGGCGCCAAAAGCATAGGCCTGCGCCCCGAGCACATCATGCAGGGTGAGGGGCAGGAGGCACTGGTCAAGCGCGTCGAGCATCTCGGCGACCAGACGCGCCTGCACCTCACCCTGAAGCGACACGACCTCGTCACCGTCACCGACGCCCATACGCCGCTCAGGGGCGGCGAAACCATCCGTATCCAACCATCGCGACCGCTTTACTTCGATGCGGCCGGCATGCGTTTAGCTTAGGAGCAGATTCCATGGCGCAATTCATCAACAGGCGCGAAGACGTCGTCACCGAGGCCATCGATGGGGTGCTGGCGCTGTCGGGCGGCGCGCTGACCCGCCTCGACGGCTACCCGCATATCCGCGTCGTGCTGCGCAGCGATTGGGACAGGTCCAAGGTGGCGATCGTCTCAGGCGGCGGTTCCGGTCACGAGCCGGCCCATGTCGGCTTCGTCGGCAAGGGCATGCTGACGGCAGCGGTCTGCGGCGACGTCTTTGCCTCGCCCAGCGTCGACGCGGTGCTCGCCGGCATCCTGGCGGTAACAGGGCCGGCCGGCTGCCTGCTGGTGGTCAAGAACTACACCGGCGATCGGCTGAATTTTGGTCTCGCCGCCGAGCGGGCGCGTGCCTTCGGGCTCAATGTCTCGATGGTGATCGTCGGAGACGACATCGCATTGCCCGATTTGCCGCAATCGCGTGGCGTCGCCGGAACCTTGTTCGTGCACAAGATTGCAGGTGCGCTCGCCGAACGCGGCGGCGACCTGGAAACGGTGACGGCGGCGGCGAAGCACGTCATTGCTGGCACCCGTTCCATAGGCATGTCGCTCGACACCTGCAGCGTACCGGGCTCGCCCAAGGAAGACCGGATCGCCGCAGGGAAAGCCGAGCTCGGCCTCGGCATCCACGGCGAAGCCGGCGTCGAGCAGATCGACTTTGCCGGCGCGCGCGCCTCCGTCGCGACCATGGTCGAGCGGCTGGCGGCCGTGATGGGCGAGGGGCCGCATGTCGCGCTCGTCAACAATCTCGGCGGCACTTCGGTGCTCGAAATGTCGGTGCTTGCTCATGACCTTCTCCAGTCCTCCATAGGCGAGAGGATCACCCATTCCATCGGGCCTTCGCCGCTGATGACCTCGCTCGACATGCAGGGCTTTTCCATCTCGGTCTTTCCGGCCGACACAGCCGAGCTGGAGCTTCTCAAGACGCCTGTCGCGATCCCCGCCTGGCCGGGCGTCTCGCGGGTGCGACCGATCACGGTTGCTCCCATGCCCGACGGCCTGACGCCGATCACGCCGATGCCGTCGAACCATGCGGCGACGCGCGCCTTCGTGATAAACTGCTGCAACGTGCTGATCGCGGCCGAGCAGGATCTCAATGCGCTCGACGCCAAGTCGGGCGATGGCGACACCGGCTCGACGCTGGCGGGCGCCGCCCGTGCCCTGATCAACGCCATCGACCGCCTGCCGCTATCGGATCACACCCAACTGCTCCGTGCCATCGGCCAGGAATTGAGCCAGACGATGGGCGGCTCCTCGGGCGTGCTGCTCGCCATCTTCTTCGCCGCCGCCGGCGACGGCGCCTCGAGCGGCCTGCCGATGCGTGAGGCGCTGCGGGCAGGGCTGGCGCGCATGCAGGAGATCGGCGGCGCGAAGATCGGCGATCGCACAATGGTCGACGCCCTGGCACCCGCCCTCGACGCCCTCGGCGACAGCCTGTCCGCCGCTGCCACGGCCGCCCGCAAGGGTGCCAACTACACTGCCACACTCACCCGCGCCAAAGCCGGTCGCGCCGCCTACATCAACGCCAGGCAGCTCGAGGGCCACATCGATCCCGGCGCGGAGGCTGTGGCACGGCTGTTTGAACATCTGGCAAGCTAAAGAGCGTTGGCTGGTTTGATGGGTTGGCGCGGAGAGGTGTCTGCGCTTGCCGGTCAGGCCATCCAGGATTTGACTCATTGATGGGGCGGCATAGAGTCTGAATGAACGTTGTGTCGCCCTGTCCTTCAGCCGAACTTTTGGCCAGACACAGCGCGTCAGAAGGGAAGGGTTGGTGGACGGGCGAAACCAGGACACGTATCCAGCCTTTGCGGAAGACTTCCGCGGGGGCATCCTTGCCGCGCAGCGACAGCTGCGAAACCGCCTCCTCGATCGCAGCACCATTCGCTATCGCCATGCGCGCGACCTGGCCGCGCATATGCTGCTTCGTCTCGACGATTTGCCGGGGTGCTGGTCGGTCGCCACCAATTGGCTGCGGGCCGAGCTCGGATGCCAGCGGGTCGATACCGGTTTCGGGATGCGTGAGGCGAAGGACTATTTCCCGGGCTTTGCGGAAGCAAAGGACGCGAGCTTTGACGTTCCCTCGTTCGGATGCGGCAAGGCTGTCGACAACCGCGACGTCGCCATGCAGGCGATGTGGCTGGACCCTCGTCCGCTGATCTTTGCCGACATCAGGCAGGACCGCCGCGTCACCATGCGGCTGCGGCAAAGGATGTCCGGGGCGCGGACGAAATCGAAACTCGCCTGGGCGCTTCGCACCGAACGCGGCGGCTACGGCCTGATCTGTGCCGACTGGACCGAACACCTGGTGCCCTGGGAATCCGGTCTCTACGATTGCTTCGAGCAGACCGTGACGGATGTCCTGAGCCCGATCATCGCCGTATCCAAGCAGATTGCCGACCAAGGCTCTCGTGGTGAGGTTGGAAAACCACAGGGATCCCTGGCCGCATATGCGGGCGTTTCGGACACTGCCTCACTTGCGACACTGACGGCGTCCGAACTGGAGATTGCACGGCTGGTTGCGAAGGGGATGAGCTACAAGGAGATCGCGCGGGTTCGCGACCGCTCATTTTCCACGATCGATCATCAGCTCAGGAGCATCCGGCAGAAGACCGGTGCCTCCAGTACAGCGGCTTTGGTCAGCCTGCTTGCCCGGTCTGACTTGTCCTAGCCGGTAGTACTGCCGCACGTGCGGTCGTCCGTTCTCGCGATTCTGCCACCGGACATCGTAAAGTAAGCATTATCAATATGATATGCCGATGAACTGAAGTTTCGTCGAGCCTGGTCGGCATCGCGAATGTTCGCGATAGATGGCCACCAAGCATTCTTCGTAAGCTCCTTCGACGCTGAAGCCCCCAGACAGATGGCTTGGCCGAGGGAGGAGACGAGATGAGCAAACGATTGCTTGTGGCAACGGCGCTGGTGGCATGGCTGCCGACGCTCAGTGCGGCCGAGGGGCTGGCCAAGCCCGTACTTGGTTATGAGGCGGCTGGACGGATGATCGCAGCCTGCTTCGCGGCACAGGCAGCCGCAGGACACGCCAAGGTCAATGTCGTCGTGGTCGACGATGGCGGACGGCTCATTGCCGCCGCGCGACAGGACGGGGCCTGCAAGGCCTGCACCGACATCGCGGAGAACAAGGCAACCACATCCGCGCTCTATGCTGCTCCGACCCGGGCCATGGCTGACCTGTCCTTTGGCCTGAAGCGCGACGGCGTGGGCGCGGGATTGCCGGGTGCGGCTTTTGTCCCGGGCCTTGTCGCCTTTGCCGGTGGTCTGCCCGTCAAGTCAGCCTCTGGTGACGTCATTGGCGGGATCGGTGTCAGCGGCGCCAGTGAAGATCAGGACGAGAGCTGCGCGCAGGTGGGCCTCGACGCTGTCGCGAAAAGCCTCGACTGAGGGCCTCACGATGATCGACAATCCGTATTACGGTCGTGAAACGCAGGGCGAGTTCAAGCTCTACGATCTCGGAAACCTGGTCCTTGAAGATGGTGAAACGCTGCGTGGCGCAAAGCTCGCCTATCGCACCTTCGGTCGCCTCAACGCCGAGAAGTCCAACGCCATCCTGGTGACAACCTGGTTCTCCGGGACGGGCAAGGTGATGGCGGATGTCTATGTCGGCCGCGATCACGCGCTGAACCCCGACGAGTACTTCATCATTGTCGTCGACCAGATCGGCAGCGGGGTGTCGTCGTCGCCGCAGAACTCGCCGGCACCGCAATCCATGGCCAAGTTTCCGAAGCTGCGCATTGGGGACGATGTCAGGGCCCAACACAGGTTCGTGACAGAGCATTTCGGCATCGAACGGCTGGCACTGGTCGTCGGCGGGTCGATGGGCGGGCAGCAGGTCTATGAATGGGCTGTGCGCTATCCCGACATGGTCGTGCGCGCAGCACCGATCGCGGCAACTGCCCGCATCTCGCATCACCAGGCCATCTTCGTCGATGTTTGCGCCGACGCGCTGATGTCCGATCCCGGCTGGAATGGCGGCTGGTACAAGAGCGGCCATGACGTGCGCGACGGTATGGACCGCCTGGCGAGGATCGTGGCAACCCTGGGGTGGTCGCCGCAGTTCTACCAGGAGGAACGCTGGCGGAACGTGCTCGGCATGTCGTCGCCGGACGACTTCATCAACGGGGTGATGAAAGCCTACTTCGAGCCCATGGATCCCAACGTGCTGCTCTGCGAAATGTGGAAGTGGCAGCGGGCCGATGTTTCCCGCCACACGGGCGGAGACCTCCCGACGGCACTGAAACGGATCACCGCCAAAACCTATGTCATGCCGATCAGTCACGACATGTTTTTCCCGCCACATGAATGCGAAGCGGACTGTGCCCTGATCGAGGGTGCGGAACTGAAGCTCATCCACACCCCGGAAGGCCATATGGGCCTCAACGGATTTGAACCCGGCTACATCAGCCAGGTGGATGAGCATTTGAGGGCTCTTCTGAAGAACTGAGACCAACAACAGGGACGCAACTCTTGGTCGGCGCCGGTGGCACTGGGACGGGAGAAGCATGTCCCGGACAGGGAGGATGGGATGGGAGACCATACCCACGAGGCGTTGCGCATAAGCGGCGCAACCAAGACATATGCAGCGCAATCAGGCGTGGTCCACGCGCTGCAGGACGTGGACATGATCGTCGAGGCTGGCGAGTTCATCTCCGTCGTCGGACCATCCGGCTGCGGCAAGACCACCTTGCTTTGGTCCATTGCTGGCCTCCACCAGCTGAGCGGCGGCCGGATCCACCTGGGTGCGGACGAGATCAGGCAGCCGCATCCGAGCATCGGAATGATGTTCCAGGAAGCAAACCTGCTGCCCTGGCGCACCATCGAGCAGAACATCTGTTTGCCGTTCGAATTGCGCCGGATCAGGCCGGACAAGAACAGGGTCGAGACCTTGCTTGATCGTGTTGGCCTCGGCGGCTTCGGCGAGAAGATGCCGCGCGAGCTCTCCGGCGGCATGCAACAGCGTGCCTCGATCGTGCGCGCACTCGCCAGCAACCCTGACGTTCTCCTGATGGACGAGCCCTTCGGCGCGCTCGATGCATTCACGCGCGACGAGATGAACAAGCTTGTCGAGGAGATCTGGATCGAGGCGCGCAAGACCGTGATCCTGATCACCCATTCCATCGCCGAGGCCGTCTTTCTCTCCGACAAGGTCTACGTGATGAGCGCCCGTCCGGGCCGCATCTCCAGGGTCGTCGACGTGCCGTTCGAACGGCCGCGTCCGCTGGAACTCATGGAAACCCGTGAGTTCTTCGACCTCGTCAACGACATCAAATCCGACATCAAGCATCAGGTGTCGCCGGCAAGGCGCACGACCTCCGCGAGGTAACCATGACCGACATGACCCACAATTCAGACTTGCCGACCGGAGGCTCTGGCCTTGCCAGTGCCACGGGAATCGTCAGCGGCATGGGCGGCCAGGGTGCGCGTGAGATCGTTGCGATCCTTGCCGTTGCTGTCCTCGTCATCGGCGGCGGTGAATTCCTGCTGCGCTTCTTCGCTGTCCCCCAGTTCATCCTGCCGGCACCGTCGACCATTGGCGCCGTCTTCGCCTCGCCGGAGATTACGACAATCTCGCAGCATTATGGCTACACGCTGTTCGAGCTGTTTGCCGGTTACGCCATCGGCGCCTCGATCGGGCTGGTGCTTGCAGCCGTCATCACCCAATTCCCTTTCGTCGAGAAGGTGATCACCCCTTACATCCTGCTTCTGGTGACCACGCCGATGCTGGCGCTGGTACCGTTGCTGATCCTGAATTTCGGCTTCGGCTACACGCCGCGTGTCATTGCCGTCGCCCTGGCCTCCGGCCCGATGGTGATGGTCAACTCGGCGACCGGCTTCAGGCGCGTCGATGCCGGCAAGATCGCGCTTGCGCGGTCATATGGCGCCAGCACCTTGCAGATATTCACCAAGATCCGCATCCCCATGGCGATGCCGATGGTCATCGTCGGACTGATGATCGGCGCAATCTTCGGAATGATCACCGCAGTGGGTGCCGAGATGTCGGGAGGCGGGTTCGGCATAGGCAGCCGACTGACGACCTATTCGTCGACGCTGCGCATGCCCGAATTCTTCGCCTGCATCCTGATCCTCGCGGTCACGGGCATCGCGATCTACGCCTTCTTCTTCTGGCTCGGCAAGAAACTCGCCGGCTGGGAGAGCTGATTGGCCGGGCGGGGAATGACCGCGCCCGCCAGCGCCACCTGACAGCGGTCTTCTGTATCGAGGACATGCAATGACAACGACCAACATTTCACGCCGCAGGCTGCTCCAGATGGGAGCGGGCGGCCTGGTGACGAGCACGGTACTCGGAGGCAGCCTGTTCAAGCCGGGCATCGCATTCGCCAAGCCCTACGCCTCGCCATTCAACTGGATCTCGCCGCGCGGAACCATCGAGGTAATGGACGACTACCCCTATTGGGTGGCGAAGGAGATGGGCTATTTCGGCGATCTGGGTGTCGAGACCGCGATGCAGCCGGGCCCGTCGGATGGCACGGCGGTCGTGAAATTCCTCGCTGTGGAACAGGCCGACATCGGCTTCCCGTCGCCGGGCGTGCTGTCTTATGCCGTCAACAGCGGGATGGATCTGGTTTCGGTTTTCGGCAGCGGCAATCTCGACCTCTTCAATTTTGCCTTCCGCAAGGGAGAGGGCGTACAGGATCTGTCCGGGCTCGAGGGCAAGACGGTGCTGCTCGGCTCGGCCGCCTGGCAGTCGATCTGCGATCCGATGTTTGCAGCTGCCGGCGTTGACCCGAAGTCGATCAAATATGTTGAGGCCGGCTGGCCGACCTGGACCACGGCACTCGCGGGCGGGCAGGGGGATGCCTGCCTGGCCTGGGAAGGGCTGCGCGCCGACCTCTCGGCCAAGGGGCTCGACTTCGACTACTGGCTCGGCATGCGCGGCTCGCCGCTGCCGTCCAATTCGCTGGTTGTACGGCGTACCGACATCGAGGACCAGGATCGTCGCCGCTTCCTTGCCCAATATCTCAAGGGCTGGGCCATGGGCAGCGCATTTGCCGACCGCAATCCGCGGGCCGCGGCCGACATCGTCTTCAAGGCGCTGCCGACGACGAAAGCGAACTACGGCCCGCGCTATGGCACGGAGAGCCTCATGCAGATCCATCGCACCTTCAAGGGCGACATGGCGAAGCGGAAAGGTTGGGGCGAGCACGACATCCAGGGCTGGGACAGCTTCTTCAAGATCCTGAAGAAGATCGGCCAGTCGTCGATCGACATCGACACGGAGCGGTTCGTGACCAACGCCTTCATCGCCGATGCGAACAAATTCGACGTCGCGGCGGTGCATGCCGATGCCGACAAATATGCCCTGCCTGAGGATCTGGCCGCGATCGACATGGCCAAGGTCGAGGCCGGCTTCTACGGCAACGTCATCAACTGATCTCGATTGAGCGCCCGGGGCGGTGCTGACCCGTGCCAGGGCCGGCCGCGCCGCCTACACAACGCCAAGCGATTCGAAGTCCACATCGACCCCGGCGTTGATGCGCTCGGCGCCGTCAGCGCGCCAGATCCTCGAGCAGCAGCGCCGCCGCCTCTGCACCATCGGGATGCGGCTATCCGCGTCCCGATTACAATCGCGGGCCTGTGGCCATTCGCTCCCTGCAATGGCCTTGCGGTTGCCCGGATTATCTTGCTGCGCCCATGGGGCCGGATACGCCTTTGCAAAATCCTGGAGATCGCGGCGGCCATCGGGCTTCCTGTCGGCATACGCGAGCCATACGGCTGTCAATCGCAGTTTTGGGGGAGGCTCGTCAGTAATGGCCGAGGAGCCAGCGGGGAACCGTCATCGCCGACGTGCGTTATAACAGTTCGAGCGGTTCCTAGTGAGTGCTATGAACCCGCATCTTACGCACAACAATTAGTTGAAATGGCCTTTATGTGCAACCGCCATTCATGGCCTAGGTGTACGAACGATAAGCGGTCGGCGAACATTGTACTGTTGATATTGTCAGGTTTACGCGTCTGGAAATGGTCGTTTACGTGGGGGTCCCCAATCTCGGCCGGACCCACTGGTGAGCCATATGAAATCTTCTGCTGCGCGCAGGGTTCAAGACGATCTGAAAGACACTGTTGGTCCGGCCCAAGCGCCACGCAATTCCGGCATCAGCTCCATAAGCGAAATCGCTTGGGGCACGCACATATGTGTTTTTTACGAGACAAAGCAGGACCTTCTGGACGCCAATTTCCTGTATCTAAAGGCAGGTTTGGAAGGCAACGAGTTCTGCGTTTGGGCGATCTCTGATCCGATCACGGAGGCGGACGCAAGGAATGCGCTGCGCCGGTCAGTCCCCGACCTTGATGAGCGCCTCGATGCGGGACAAATCGAGTTTATTGCAGGCACGGACTGGTATCTGCGCGGCGGCGAGTTCGATTTGCAGCGGATTACCGGGGGGTGGCACAACAAGCTGCGGCTTGCATTGGCCAAGGGCTACGAGGGGATGCGTGTGAGTGGAAACGCATTCTGGATAGGCACCAACCATTTTCAGGAATTCACGGAGTACGAGCGCGAACTGGACCGATCGCTCGCTGGCCAGAAGATGGTTGTTCTCTGCACGTATTCCCTTTCGGAAAGTCGGATCGTCGACCTGCTTGATGTAGCCCGCGCCCATCAGTTTACCATCGCCAGGAGGTGTGGCGACTGGGAGTTCCTGGAGACTCCTGGACGTAAGTACACCAGGCAAACAAAACAGGAAGTAGCGGAGGTCAATGGCGATATCTGCTCCAAGTCCTTTCCGGGGCACGACACGCTCACATCGAGGGAGCGAAACGTCTTGGGCGAACTCGTGAGGGGTTGCTCCAGCAAGGAAATTGCTCGCCAGCTAGGTATCGTTCCTCGCACCGTTGAGTTCCATCGAGCCAATCTGCTCAAGAAGGTAGGTGCGAGGAGTACAATTGACCTCGTCCGGATTGTCCTCGGGGAATAGCGCATTCCAACTTTGATCATAATGGGAACTGGAGCCTGCGGGCTCCACAGAAGGCGAGGTTGTGAATTGGAGGATGAACCGTTCGATACTCCGGTCTTGGTTCAGCTTGGCGCCGTAGACGAGATACGCTCTGTAGCCTCCACTCAAGAAGCAGCCGAGTGCCTGCTCTTCCGGTGGCCACGAGCAACTGGACCTAATTTCGTCACCGCGACCGAGGCTTGTCTGGCTGTCCTGCAAGGCACCAAAGAGACGTCCGATGCCAGGTCTGCATTCGAGGAGGCTGCAAGAGAAGTTGGCATTCTGATCGTCAGCAAGATGTAGTGAAAAATTCTACTCGTTCGCTCGTGATTGCCTTGTAAATTGTTGGAATGGCTTACATGCATTCAAAAGATGTGAATAAATGCCAAAGTTGGGTGTGGAGAGAAGTCAATTGCGAGGTAGAGTTGCTTTTCCCGGCGCGTGGCGTGCGCGAAATACACGGAGCGAAGTTTCGACTCATACGACTCTCTGAAGGGGGGGCGTCCGTTCGTGTCGGCGGCATGAGGACCATCCCCGATTTCTTCTACCTGAGATTCAATAATGATGAGGGGACCTCTGGCTGCCACATCGTTGGAAGGTCTATCGATACCATCCACTGTGAATTCTTTCGCGAAAAGACTCGAAGCGAGGTCGACCGCATCATAGCTGAGGGAGAGTTCATCTCCGTTCTTGGCTCATTGTCGGGGGACAATGGAGATCAGACGCAGCAAGAAGACTTGCCGTTCGACGTCTTGCAACTTTTTGACAAGCTGTATTAGTCACCATCAGCCGCATTCGGTGAGCATTCGAAGTTCCTGGTCGACTTATGTTGAGCTCCCGCCCAAGTCTCCGACGGATGGCGGCCAGCCTGTGTGTGAGCCTAGCTTGTCTATTATCGCGATGTAGTCGGGACCAGCCGGGGTTCTGAGCAAAAAATTGCTCCTTAGGCGGCGCCACAAGAAGGTGCTGTCAACGTGCCTGCCTATCATTGGTGGCTTGGTCACGATCCAAAAAGGTCCGTGTTAACTTAAGCCTTCGGCCGTCAGGCGTGCTGCTCGCCTTGTTCGTCTTCGCCGCCGCCGGAGACAGCGGCTCGACCGGCCTGCCGATGCGGGAGGCGCTGCGAGCAGAGCTCGCACGGATGCAGGAGATCGGTGGCGCAAAGATCGGCGATCAGGCGATGGTCGATGCCCTTTCCCCCCGTTCTCGTGGCTTTCGACCTAGCCTCGCCGCCGCGGCCTCGGCGGCCCGCAAGGGCGCGAACTTCACCACAACCCGACCCGCGCCAAGGCCGGCCGCGCCGCCTGGCAGATCGAAGGGCACGTCGATCCAGCCACGACGGCTTTGCGCCTCAGCCATGATGAGGCGAGGGCGAGGCCATAGCCGTTCGTGGCTCTGCTTCTCGTTCGGTAGCGGCGCGCAGAGACAGGCGGTCAGTTGGACCTGCCTTGAATACAGACATGTGCAGTCGGGCAATGCCGAGAGCGACACCAAGCGCAACAACTGCAGCCGCTGCATCTTCCGAATACTCTGAAAATATTGAGAAAACCTGGTACGCCCAAGGGGAATCGAACCCCTGTTACCGCCGTGAAAGGGCGGTGTCCTAACCGCTAGACGATGGGCGCGCTCAGGTGAGGCGGTGTATAGTTGGCTTGTTCGCGACAGGCAACCCGTCTTTTTGCTGCGTCGCGAAATTTTTTCGACTTATCCACGGCGACGGCCGCAACGCCAGTTCCAGTCGCGCTCCGGGCCGACGTCGATGTGGACGGAATTGGTGTGGCAATAGGTGCCTACACCGCCGCGGCCAGGCATGGCGCGCAGATACGTCGCCAGTTCCCACTTGCCGACGCCGGGAATCTGGATGTCGGCTGCGGCGCAATACATGTGCTGCGAATTCTTGGCGCCGCGGGCGCGTCGGTTGCGTTCCGGGTTACGATAGCCCGATGTCACGATCATCTTCTTGCCGTAGTGCTGCTCGGCCGCCTTGAGGATGCGCACAAGCGACGGCTTCAGGCAGGCGACATCGACGCTTTCATGCTGCTTGAGCAACCCGTTAGGCGCGAGGCGCGCCATGCCGGCAGCCGATGCAGTCTGGTACAGTTCCGGATCCTCGTCCTCGTGCAGGTCGACGTCGCTGTCGTCGTTGAGGCCGGACTTACGCTTGATTTCGAACAGGTCGGTGGTGCGCACGCCCGGCAGCGCCCAGTTCGAATCGCCGCCCGACGAGCCGCCCAGCGACGCAAGCTCCACCGGCTTGGCTTCAGTTTTTGCCGAGGCCAGCGTGATGATCGGCTTGGCCTTTTCCTCGGGTGCCTTCGGCTTGGTTTCAGACGATTCGTCGCCCATCGCGATCAGCGGCTTTGCCTTCTGTCCGGCGGGCGCAGGTGCTGCCTTGGCAGATGAAGAGCCGAACAGCGAGGCGAACAGCCCCTTCTTCTTGGGCGCCTCGGGCTCGGCTGCCGGACCGTTGGTCAGGATGAAGCCGGTATCCTGCTGCACCGGCGGCTTGGCCGTCTGCGCATCCGCGGTCTGGGTGGCTTCCGCCTTGGGCTGCTCCGCCGCGGCAGCTGTTGTGGGCTGCTGCTGTTCTTCACTGGCAATTGCGACTTCGGCCGCGTTCTCGGCCCCTGGCTTGACCAGTGGAACATAACCGACCTGGTCGGGAAGGGCGGTGTCGCCTGCCGGGCTCATCGTCGCTTGGGCGACTGTAGGGGCGCCGGCGGCGGTCGCGGATTGGGCCGTGGTTGTTTCGGTGGTCGTGGCTGCGCTGGCGGCAGGGTTTGTCAGATCGAAATTCGGCTCACCCGTCGAGGAGCAGGACACGCTCATGAGCGAAACGAGCACGGTCAGCGCAACGCCGCAGCGCCGGTCTGCGAATCGCAGTCGTCCTGACGTCAAACCGGATCCCCTCTCATGCACTGCAGGCCAACGATTACGCTTGGCGATTGAAATCGAACATCTACGCAACCACGCTTCCGCAGAGGAAGCGGCACGCAAACTTGTGGCAATGATCCCCCAGTGAGCGGGCTAGGCGCCAATTAAGGCGAGATCATGATAGGCGCCATGTTTTCGCCCTCTTGGTAAAGGGCGTCAATTCACTGCCTGTGACAGCTGGTTACACGCGCACCTTCACATAGCTGCCGGGGGCATCCTCTAGCACCCGTCCGCTTATGCCAGGCTTGCGCGCCGCAACCCGGGTGTCGTCCTTGGCCTCGATCCAGCGCTGCCAGTGCGGCCACCACGAGCCAGGCGTCTCGGCAGCACCCTTGAGCCATTCGTCGAAATCGCCGACCGGCTTGCCTCCCGACCAAAACTGGTACTTGCCGGCGGCGGGCGGATTGACCACGCCGGCGATATGTCCAGAGCCGCCGACGACATAGTCGACGTCGCCACCGAAATACTGGCAGCCGAGGAAGACCGAGCGGGCAGGGGCGATGTGGTCCTCGCGAGCTGCCAGATTGTAGACCGGTATGGTGACGTCGGCGAGCGAGATGGTTCGACCGGCGAGTTCCATCCGGCCTTGCGAGAGGTTGTTCTCGAGATAGCAGTTGCGCAGGTAGAAGGAGTGGTTGGCTGCCGCCATGCGCGTCGAATCGGCATTCCAGTAGAGCAGATCGAACGGCGTCGGCTCCTTGCCCCGCATGTAGTTGTTGATGACATAGGGCCAGATCAGGTCGCCCGAGCGCAGCATGTTGAAGGCCGTGGCCATCTTGGTGCCGTCGAGATAGCCCTTGTCCTTCATCGCTCCTTCGAGAGCCTTGATCTGATCCTCGTCGACGAACACCTTGAGGTCACCGGCATAGGTGAAATCGACCTGCGTGGTGAAGAAGGTGACCGACTGGATCCGGTGGTCACCTTCCTGTGCCAGCAGCGCCAGGGCTGCCGCCAGCAACGTGCCGCCGACGCAGTAGCCGATGGCGTTGACCTTGGTTTCTCCCGTCGCCTGCTCGACGATGTCGAGCCCATATTGCAGGCCTTCGCGGATATAGGCTTCCCAATCCTTCAGGCCGTGGCGCTGGTCTGGATTGATCCAGGAGATGACGAAGACCGTGTGGCCTTGTTCGACGGCCCACCGGATGAAGGACTTCTGCGGGTTGAGGTCGAGGATGTAGAACTTGTTGATCCATGGCGGGCAGATCAGCAGGGGCCGCTTCAGCACCTTGTCGGTGGTTGGCGTGTACTGGATGATTTCCGCGACGTCGCTGCGGCCGACGACCTTGCCCGGCGTGGTGGCGATGTTCTTGCCGATTTCAAAACCGCTATAGTCGGCCTGCCGGAGCTTGAGATCGCCCTTGCCGGCCGAAATGTCCTCGGCAAACATCTTCATGCCGCGCACGAGGTTCTCGCCATTGCTGGCGACAGTTTCGCGAAACAGCTCCGGATTGGTCAGGATGAAATTGGACGGCGAGATCGCGTTGGCGACCTGCTTGACGTAGAAGCCGGCCTTATGGCGGGTGTGCTCGTCGAGGCCGTCGGCATGATCGACGAGATCGCCGGCCCAGCGCGCGGTCACCAGATAGGCCTGTTTGAGGAAGTCGAAGAAGGCGTTGCGGCCCCATTCGGGATCGAGAAAGCGCTTGTCGCCGCGTTCTGGCTTGACGGCGTCGTCGACCTCGTCGCCGCCGATACGCTGGATCGACTTGCTCCACACGTCGAGATATCCGGAGAACAATCGGGTCTGCGCTTCCAGCGCGCGTTGCGGGTCGGACAGCCAGTATTCGCTGAGCTTGGAGAAGGTCTTGACCATGTCGACCATCGGCTCGGCGACGGTGTCGCGCACCTCGCCCTTCTCGCGCGGTTCGGCCCAGGCCGAAGCTGCCTTGCCGGCCTGCTCGATCATGCGGGCCATGTTGAGTGCAAAACGTTCCGGGTCTTTGACGAGGTATTGCTCGACGGAGGAGGGGGTATCGCTACTCTGCTTGTCCGAATCGTCTACCTTCGCCATGGTTCTTGCAGGTCCTCCCAAAGCGCCCATTGTTGACATAGTATCATGTGACGTCTTACCGGGTCCAACGCGCTCTACCGCGCCTGTCGGGGAAACTTTATGACATATAGTGTTGGTCGGAATGTTTTTTTCTGCTCCCGCGTGATGTTGTCCGCGGGCGTGCTGGCATTGGCCATTGCCGCTGCCGGCTGCACCAGCACGACCAGCGCCGACAGCAGCGCTGCACCGGCAACCGGACGTGGCGCGCAGGATACCGGCACCTACCCCAATCTCAACATTGCGCCTGAGGTGGCCGCCGCCCAGTTCACCGAGGACCAGAAGGCCGCCAAGCTGGCCGAACTCCAGGCTGCCAGACAGCGCCAGGGCGCCAAGGCCGGCGCTGGCGGTGGCAATTCGGCGGCGATGACCACGCTTGCCAGAAAGCACGGCGACGACACGCTGAAGGCCATCGAAGGCAAGTGCGAGACTATCGACCCCGCCTGCAATTGAGTGTATATCGCGCACGCATCGCCGAGCCCCCGTTTACCTGGAACTGACATGGAAGAATTTCACAAGGTCCGCCGCCTTCCGCCCTATGTCTTCGAGCAGGTCAACCGGCTGAAGGCCAGCGCCCGTTCGCGGGGCGCCGACATCATCGATCTTGGCATGGGCAATCCGGACCTGCCGACGCCGACCGCCATCGTCGACAAGCTGTGCGAAGTGGTGCGCGACCCGCGCACCCACCGCTATTCGTCGTCGCGCGGCATTCCCGGCCTGCGCCGCGCCCAGGCCAATTATTATGCCCGCCGCTTTGGCGTGAAGCTCAATCCCGATACCCAGGTCGTTGCGACGCTGGGCTCGAAGGAAGGCTTCGCCAACATGGCGCAGGCGATCACCGCGCCTGGCGACGTGGTGCTGTGCCCCGATCCGACCTACCCGATCCACGCTTTCGGTTTCATCATGTCGGGCGGCGTCATCCGCTCACTCCAGGCCAAGCCGGATGATGGCTTCATTCCGGCGCTCGAGCGCGGCGTCCGCCACTCGATCCCCAAGCCGCTGGCGCTGATCCTCAATTATCCGTCGAACCCGACGGCCTTCGTCGCCTCGCTCGACTTCTACAAGGACGTCGTGGCGTTTGCGAAGAAGCACGACATCATCATCCTGTCGGATCTTGCCTATTCGGAGATTTATTTCGATGGCAATCCGCCGCCCTCGGTGCTGCAGGTGCCGGGCGCGATCGATGTTACCGTCGAGTTCACCTCGATGTCGAAGACGTTTTCGATGCCGGGCTGGCGCATGGGCTTTGCCGTCGGCAACGAGCGTCTGATCGCCGCACTGACCCGCGTGAAGTCTTACCTCGACTATGGCGCGTTTACACCGATCCAGGTGGCGGCAACTGCCGCGCTCAATGGCGACGGTGCCGACATAGCCGAGGTGCGCGAAGTCTATCACAAGCGCCGCGACGTGATGGTCGACTCGTTCACCCGTGCGGGCTGGGAAATCCCGGCGCCGGCGGCGACGATGTTTGCCTGGGCACCGATCCCGGAGCCGTTCAAGCATCTTGGTTCGCTCGAATTCTCCAAGCTGCTGATCGAACATGCGGACGTGGCTGTCGCTCCCGGCGTCGGCTTCGGCGAGCACGGCGACGACTATGTGCGTCTGGCGCTGGTCGAAAACGAGCACCGCATCCGCCAGGCAGCACGAAGCATCAAGCGCTTCCTGCAGACCACAGCGAAACACCCCAACAACGTGGTTCCGCTCGCAGCCCATCGCTGAGCGGCACCGCGCCACATTCCCAGAACGATTGAAATAAAGAGGCGCCGCGACCATGGCTGAAGCATTGCGTGTTGGAATTGCCGGTCTCGGCACGGTCGGTGCTTCGGTGGCGCGTGTGCTGCGCGACAAGGGCGCCGAGCTCACCCGGCAATGCGGTCGCGAAATCGTCGTGACTGCCGTTTCCGCCCGCGACCGCAGCCGCGATCGCGGCGTCGACCTGAGCAGCGCCCAGTGGTTCGACGATCCGATCGAGTTGGCCGAGAAGGCCGACATCGACGTCTTCATTGAATTGATCGGCGGCGACGAAGGTGCTGCGCGCGCCTGTGTGCGTGCCGCGCTCGATGCTGGCCGCCATGTCGTGACCGCCAACAAGGCGCTGCTCGCCAAACATGGCGTGGCGCTGGCCGAGGTCGCCGAGAAGAAGGGTGTGCTGCTCAACTATGAAGCGGCGGTTGCCGGCGGTATCCCGGTCATCAAGACGATGCGCGAGGCGATGGCCGGTAACAGCGTCAATCGTGTGTTCGGCATTCTCAACGGCACCTGCAACTACATACTGACGCGCATGGAAGCCGAAGGCCTGACCTTCGAGGCATGCCTCGCCGACGCGCAGCGCCTGGGCTACGCCGAAGCCGACCCGACCTTCGACATCGAGGGCAACGACACGGCCCACAAACTCGCCATCCTGACCAGCCTGGCATTCGGCTCGAAGATCGCTGCCGACGACATCTATCTTGAAGGCATTTCCAACATTACCCAGGCCGACATTCGCGCCGCGGCTGAGCTCGGCTATCGCATCAAGCTGCTCGGCGTTGCCCAGCGCACCGAAAGCGGCATCGAGCAGCGCGTGCACCCGACAATGGTGCCGACGGCATCCGTCATCGCCCAGGTCCACGGCGTCACCAACGCGGTGGCGATCGAAACCGACATTCTCGGCGAGCTGCTTCTGTCCGGCCCCGGCGCCGGCGGCAATGCGACCGCCTCGGCCGTCGTCGGCGACATCGCCGACATCGCCAAGAGCCGTCCCGGATTCCAGCATGGCCCGGTGTTCGGCCGTCCGGCCAAGGAACTGAAGCCGTACAAAAAGGCGCAGATGCGCAGCCACGCCGGCGGCTACTTCATCCGCCTGACTGTACATGATCGCATCGGCGTCTTCGCAGCGATCGCCAAGCGCATGGCCGACAACGACATTTCGCTGGAATCGATCGTTCAGCACGCCAATGGCACCGAAGGTGGCATCGCCCAGAAGACCGTCATCCTGGTGACCCACGAGACCACGGAAGCTGCCGTGCGCAAGGCCGTCGATGGTGTCACCAAGGACGGTCACCTGACCGACAAGCCGCAGGTCATCCGCATCGAGCGCGCCGGCTGATTGCCGGCGTCGGGCGAGGGGCGCAATTGTGCCCCCGGCCAGGCAGTCAAGCCGCAATTCCCTTTCAATCGATTGATATTGTTTCGCTTTCGATAAAGCGGGCAACAGGTCTTGCCGTTGTCATGCGGGTTTGACAATAAGAGCCGGCCCGGTTTGGGCGCTCCGAACTCATCGACTTCAGGACCCACTATTATGGCGAAAAGCGTTGTAGCCGGCCTCGACCGGATTCTCACCATGGAACTCGTGCGCGTCACCGAGCGGGCCGCCGTGGCTGCAGCCAGGCTGCGCGGACGCGGCGACGAGAAGGCCGCCGACCAGGTTGCGGTCGACGCCATGCGCCAGGAACTGAACCGCCTTGCCATCAACGGCACGGTCGTCATCGGCGAAGGCGAACGCGACGAAGCTCCGATGCTCTACATCGGCGAGGAAGTGGGCTCCGGCGGCCCAGATGTCGACATCGCGCTCGATCCGCTCGAAGGCACCACCATCTGCGCCAAGAACCTGCCCAACGCCCTTGCCGTCATCGCCATTGCCGAAAAGGGCAGCCTGCTGTTTGCGCCCGACGTCTATATGGACAAGATCGCCGTCGGCCCGGGTTATCCTGAGGGCGTCATCGACATCGACGCCTCGCCGGCCGACAACATCGCCAGCGTCGCCAAGGCCAAGGGCGTGCCGGTCGAAGAAATCACCGCCTGCATCCTCGACCGTCCGCGCCATTCCAAACTGATCGAAGCCGTGCGCGAGACCGGTGCTGCCATCCGCCTCATCGGCGACGGCGACGTTGCCGGTGTCATCCACACCACCGACCCCGAGGAAACCGGCATCGACATCTATCTCGGCACCGGTGGTGCGCCCGAGGGCGTGCTGGCTGCTGCAGCGCTGCGCTGCACCGGCGGGCAGATGCTTGGTCGCCTGATGCTCGACACCCCTGAGAAAGTTGCGCGCGCCGCCACCATGGGCATCACCGACCCCAAAAAGATCTACCGCGTCGAGGAGATGGCGCGTGGCGACGTGCTGTTCGCTGCCACCGGTGTCACCGACGGCAACATGCTTGCCGGCGTCAAGTTCGGTCGTGACTCGATCACCACCCACACGATCGTGCTGCGCTCGTCGTCCAAAACCGTGCGTGAGATCAAGGCGCGCCACCAGGATCTGGAAAAATTCTGATTACGCGCCTGTTGCGGTCGCCTATGGTCGATCCGAAGCGGGTGGACCTCAACTGAATGGCGACTGAAAAGCGTAACTTTCTCGGCGTAAGGCGTTCGGCCACCGGTGTTTCCTGGGAACATCGCCTGACCGAACGCCAGGACATGCTGGCGCTCGCCATCGCCCAGGGGCATGGCGTGCCCGACATCGTCGCCCGTGTGCTTGCCGGCCGCGGCGTGCTGCCCGAGGACACCGAGCGTTTCCTCGACCCCACCATCCGCGACCTGTTGCCCGATCCGGCCTCGCTGACCGACATGGACAAGGCGGCATCGCGCCTTGCCGACGTCGTGCTGCGCAGGGAAAAGGTCGCGATCTTCGGCGACTATGACGTCGATGGTGCCTGTTCGTCGGCGCTGGTGAAGCGATTTCTCACCCATTTCGGCATCGAGTCCGAGATCTACATTCCCGACCGCATCTTCGAAGGTTACGGCCCGAACCCGGATGCGATGCGTGAGCTTATCGGGCGCGGCGCGAGCCTGATCGTCACCGTCGACTGTGGTACCAACAGCGCCGCCTCTATCGACGCGGCCAACGAGGCCGGCGCCGATGTCGTGGTGCTCGATCATCACCAGGTCGGCGGCGCGCTGCCGAATGCGGTTGCCGTGGTCAATCCGAACCGCGACGACGATCTCTCCGGCCAAGGCCATCTCTGCGCTGCCGGCGTCACCTTCCTGGCCTTGGTGCAGACGGCAAAGGTGATGCGCGCGCGACTGCCTGACGCGCCGCGCCCCGATCTGCTCAAGCTGCTCGACCTTGTGGCACTTGCGACGGTCGCCGATGTCGTGCCGTTGACCGGCGTGAACAGGGCCTTCGTCGTCAAGGGGCTGCAGGCCATGCGGCAGCAGAACAATGTCGGGCTGACGGCACTCGCCCGCGTCGCGCGTATCGGCGAGCCGCTCAACACCTTCCACCTGTCCTTCCTGCTCGGCCCGCGCATCAATGCCGGCGGGCGCATCGGCGACGCGGCGCTCGGCAGCAAGCTGCTTGCCACCGACGATCCGGTCGAAGCCGGAACCATCGCCGAAACGCTCGACCGCCTGAACCAGGAGCGCCAGGCGATGGAAACGGAGATGCTGGCCGAGGCACGCGCCGAGGCCGATGCCGAAATCGGCGCCGGACCGGGCCCGGCCGTGTTGGTCACCGCGAGCACCACATGGCACCCCGGCATCGTTGGCTTGCTGGCATCGCGTCTCAAGGATCACGCGCGCCGCCCGGCTTTTGCGATTGCCTTCAACCCGAATGGCATTGGCACAGGGTCGGGCCGTTCCGTGTCGGGTTTCGACCTTGGCCGGCTGGTGCGCGAAGCGGTCGAAGCCGGACTGCTGGTCAAAGGTGGCGGGCACGCCATGGCGGCCGGCATCACCGTTGAGCGCGCCAAGCTGGGCGAGTTGCGCGCCTTCTTCGAGCAGCGCGCCGCAGCCGACGTGTTCCGCCTGCAGGATGAGGAAAGCCTGAAGATCGACGGTGCGCTGGCCGCGGAAGGCGCGACGCTGAACCTCGTCGACGCGCTGGAGAAGGCAGGACCGTTCGGGGCAGGGCATGTGCCGCCCGTTTTCGTCCTGCCAAGGCATCGCATCGCCGATGCCAGGCTGGTCGGCACCGCACATATCCGCATCGACCTGCGTTCGGAAAGCGGCGGCAAGGTCCAGGCGATGGCGTTCAGGGCGGCGGAGACGCCACTTGGCGATTTCCTGTTCCGGAACCGCGACCGTGCGATCCACGTCGCCGGTTCGATTTCGGTCAATCATTGGAATGGCAGCCGGACGGCTCAGTTCAGGATCGTCGACGCGTCGCTGGCCGGTCCTTGACCGAGAGCTGCGCTTATCCGAGAACCGCCTGAAGCCTCAGGATCTCTTCCATCTGCGCCTTTGTCGCCTCGTAGCCGAGCCGGATGGCCTCGTCGGCGCGGTGGAATTCGGACAGGCCGATTAGGCCGAGCTTGGGCTGGATCGACAGATCTGGCGGATCGCCGGCAAGCCGCGCGCGGGAAATGCGATCCTGGATGATGTTGAACGCTTCGACCATGACACCCGTGATGCCGAGCCGTGCCTCGCGCTCGCTTTGAGCGGAGTTCTCTCCCGGTGCTGCCGGACGTTCGACCACCAGTTCGCCAGCGCTATGCTTGATTACTGCCGCGCGGCCGAACAGGTCGTAGTGCAGGTTGACCGCAACGACCAAGGGCTGCTCGTTGGCGCGGCAGACCGAAACCGGCACCGGATTGACTAGCGCCCCGTCGACCAGCACGCGGCCGTTGCAGGTGACCGGCTCGAACACGCCGGGCAGGGCGTACGACGCCCGCATCGCCTTGATCAGCGAACCGCTCGACAGCCAGATCTCGTGGCCGGTGCGGATTTCGGTCGCAACGCAGACGAAGGGTTTCGGCAGATCCTCGAAGGTGATGCTGCCCATGTGCTGCTGCATGCGAGAATCGAGCTTCATGCCGCCGAACAGTCCGCTGCCGCCGAGCTTGAAGTCGAACAGGCCGAAGATGCGGCGCTTGGTCAGGCTACGGGCGAATTCCTCGAGCTGGTCGAGCTTTCCGGCGAGATAGCAGCCACCGACGAGGGCACCGATCGAAGTGCCGGCGATCATGTTGATGCGGATGCCGGCTTCATCAAGCGCGCGCAGCACGCCGATATGGGCCCAGCCGCGTGCAGCACCGCCGCCGAGCGCCAGTGAAATGCCGTTCTGTCTTGCTGTTTCGGGAACGTTCGAACTTGTGCCGGAAGAAAAGCCATTGGCTTCCCGGACGTTCTGGCGCGCATAGAATGACGCCCATTCGAGCATGGCACACTCCCTGTTCCCAAATACAGACTACTCCGGACCCGTATTAAAATCGTGAATCTCTGTGTTCTGGAACAGGTAGCCGGTTCACGTTTTCTTGCGGTAGGTCTCGTCGACATCGAACAGCGGATCGCTGCCGTCCGCGCTGAGCGTCGCGACATTGCCTTGTCGTCCCACCGTCCGATAGAAACAAGAACGCCGGCCGGTGTGACAGGTTGCGTCGTGGCCGCTCACTTTTACCTTGAGCCACACCGCGTCCTGGTCGCAGTCGGTGCGAATCTCCTGGACGTGCTGGAAATTGCCCGAGGTTTCGCCCTTCTTCCAAAGCGCGTTGCGCGAGCGCGACCAATAGTGGGCAATGCCGGTCTCGATGGTCAAGGCCAGCGCTTCGGCATTCATGTGCGCGACCATCAAGAGCATGCCGTCGGCGGCGTCGGTCACCACGGCGGTGACCAGGCCGTTGACGTCGAAACGTGGCGAGAACAGCTCGCCCTCTTCGAGGGCGCGCTTGTCGTTGGAAGCTTCGGGAAATTGCAAGGTCATCGCCGGGGTCCTAAGTCGGGGCTCCGGCGAAGCGGGATCAGATCCCGCCGCCGCCGGCTCGCACCATGGTCACGAACCGGACCTGTTCTTCGGGGGTGTCCCGGAAAACGCCGGTGAATGTGGAGGTCAGGGTCGTCGAACCCTGCTTCCGGATGCCGCGCATGGCCATGCACATATGCTCGGCCTCGATCATCACGGCGACGCCGCGCGGATTTAGCACGTCCTGGATGACACCGGCAATCTGCGCCGTCATCGCTTCCTGCGTCTGCAGGCGGTGGGCGAAGATATCGACGACGCGGGCGATCTTGGAGAGACCGACGACCTTGCCATCCGGCAGATAGCCGACATGAGCCTTGCCGATGATCGGCACCATATGGTGCTCGCAATGCGAATGGAACTTGATGTCACGAACGATGACCAGGTCGTCGTAGCCGGCGACTTCCTCGAATGTGCGGCCAAGCTCGTCGGCCGGGCACATGTCGTAGCCATTGAACATTTCACGGAAAGCCTTGGTCACGCGCTTGGGCGTGTCGATCAGGCCTTCGCGCTGTGGATCGTCGCCGGTCCAGCGCAGGAGCACCTTCACAGCGGCTTCGACCTCCGCCTCGGTCGGGCGGTCGGTTGCAGGCCTGTCCATATAGGCTGATTGCGGCATCAGCTTCTTCGCTACGGCATCCATATCAGGCGTCTCCAGTAGTCCCTGTCAGAGCAGGGACGAGTTGAACGGACACAGCCACTTTAGGGACCACCGGAACGAGTGCCGTACCCAAAGCTGCTTATCTTGCTCTAATCCCGATGCCTTTTCAGCTCCTTGTCGGGAGGCGAGCGCCACCATTATATATGGGTGAAGACGACGATTGGAAGATGCGTCAGCGACAAGAGTTGTTCATCACACGCACTCAGAGTGAAAAAAGTTGATCGACGACATTTACAACACGAAAATTCTCGGTTTCGCCGGCAATATCGGCCGGCTCGGCCGGCTCGATCACCCCGACGCGACGGCGACAGCACATTCCAAGCTGTGCGGGTCGACGGTCACGATCGATCTGGCGATGAAGGACGGTATCGTCACCGACTTCGCCCATGAGGTGAAAGCCTGCGCTCTCGGCCAGGCGTCGTCATCGATCATGGCCGAGCATGTCGTCGGCGCCAGCGCCGATGAATTGCGCGCCGTGCGCGAAACGATGCTGCGCATGCTCAAGGAAGGCGGCACGCCGCCGGAGGGCAGATTCGGCGACCTGAAATATCTCGAGCCGGTGCGCGACTATAAGGCGCGGCACGCCTCGACGATGCTGACCTTCGACGCCGTGGTCGACGCCATCGGTCAGATCGAGCGCAGCTAGGCTGACGCCAGGCAGTTGTCGAGAATCTCCAGGCTTTCGGCGAATTCGGCCTTGATCCATTCGGCGAAGCACTGTGCCGGCTCGGATAGCTTGGCCAGGTTCTTCGCCACCAGCCAGTAGCCGCCGCAGACGACGTTGGTCTCGAACGGCTTGACCAGCGTTCCTGCCTGAAGCTCCTCGTAGACCAGCAAAAGGTCGCCAAGGGCGACACCGTGGCCGAGCATCGCCGCCTGTTTCGACAACGCCGCGTCGGCCAGCAACGGCCCGCGCTCCGGGACGGATGCCTCGTCGGCACCCGCCGCCTCGAACCAGCGTGCCCAGCCCTGGCGGTTTTCCTCATGCAACAGCGTGTAGCGGCGCAGGTCCGCAGGGGAGTCCAGTGGCGGGCCGGACGCCAGCAGCGCCGGCGACAGGATTGGCGAATCGACGACCATCCCCAAAAGTTCCGACTCGCTGCGCGGCCACGAGCTGTTGTGGGCGCTGAAGCGCAAGGCGAGCTCGGCCTGGTCGCTGCGGAAATCGATCAGGCGCGGGTCGACATCGAGCGCGATCTCGATGTCGGGGCGCATCTCGCGAAACTTGTTGAGCCGCGGCAGGAGCCAGCTGGCAGCGAGCGCGGGCTCGGCACTGACGCTGACCACTGAAAGGGAAGGCCGTGTCGCCAGTTCGGAAAGCCGGCGGTCGATGTCGTCGAAGCTCTTGACCAGCTGCTGCAGCAGTTTCTGGCCCGGCTCGGTCAGTTCGACACGACGGTGATAGCGCACGAACAGCGGCTGGCGCAGGAAACTTTCCAGCTCGCGGATCTGGCGGCTGATGGCCGCCTGGGTGACAAACAGCTCGTCGGCTGCGCGGCTGAAACTCAGGTGCCGCCCGGCTGCCTCGAAACTTCTCAATGCCGTCAGCGGAAGCCGCCCGCGGTTCATTCGCATAATCTCAAGTTATCCAAGCTGGACGTTATACTCGTTTGAAGAGCACGGCTAGAGGCCGTCTAATCCTCCGACACAAGGAGGCAAAACCATGCCAACGCTCTTCAACGCCTACGCCGAGATGTTCCGCATCGCGACCTTTCAGGCCGACCATGCCATCCAAAGAACGAAGTGCTGCGACGCCGACCGGCTTCAACTCGACGCTCCGCAACGGCGGTGCCCCCACCGCGGGGCGAAGCTTGGCTGGAATGCGTGACACGGCGCCGCAGCGGCGAGGTGGTAGATGCCGAACATTGCGTCTGCATGGCGGAATGGACATCTATAGCGAATAGATTCCGATCGGCGGAGACGATGGACCACGGACATGACCAATCACGCGGCACCGCCGCGCGCGGCCGCAACTGGGCCGGGCCGTGGCGCAAGACGCCCGGCCGGGTGCTCGGCACCTCGTTGGTCCGGCTTTACCAGCTGACGCTCTCGGGCTTTATCGGCAATTCGTGCCGGCACCTGCCGACCTGTTCGGAATATGCGCATGAGGCGATTGCGCGCCACGGCTTGTGGGCCGGCGGCTGGATGGGCCTGTTTCGCGTCCTGCGTTGCGGCCCCTGGGGCACCCATGGCATCGACCGGGTGCCGGAGAGCCTTGCCGCGCCCTATGTTTGGTACGTGCCGTGGCGCTATTGGCTGATTGGTCGACGTCCATCGGGGCATTGAAGTGGATGCAGCGCGCGCCGCATATCAGTTAACGCCGATATTTTCCGGTTTACCCTTTGCTCAGGCTAAGACAGCTCAGTCCAAGTTGAGCCATATTCGAGACAATTGCCGTCCATAGTCCTTTGCCGCCAACCGACAGAGGATGTCATGACAGTGCTTGTTTCGTTTCGTCGATCTTCGATCTTCGCTTTCTTCTCTCTGCTTGCAGTGCCTTTTGCCGCGGCGCAGGCGGCCGCCAATGATGCGGCGCTCAAGCCGGTGTTCGAATGCACGCTGATTGTCGATGCCCAGAACGGCGCGACCTTGCGCCGCGACGGTACCTGTGACCGGCGCGTGAGCGCGGCATCGACGTTCAAGGTGCCATTGGCACTGATGGGCTATGATGCCGGCATCCTCACCGATGCGCATACGCCGCGCTGGGATTACAAACCGGAATTCAACGCCATCAAACGCGACCACAGGCCCGTCGACCCGACGATCTGGGAAAAGGATTCCGTCGTCTGGTACTCCCAGCAGATCACCCGCAAGCTCGGCAACGAGCGCTTTGCCGGCTATGTCCAGAGCTTCAACTACGGCAATGGCGACATCACGGGCAATCCGGGCAAAAAGGATGGCCTGACCCACTCGTGGCTGAGTTCGTCGCTGCAGATTTCGCCAGATGAGCAGGCGGCATTCATCAGGCGTATTCTCGATCGCAAGCTTTCGGTCTCGGCCAAGGCATACGACATGACCGGCCAGATCCTGCCTGCCTTCGACGCCGGCGACTGGAAGGTCCAGGGCAAGACTGGTACCGGCTGGCTGACCAACAAGGCAGGCACCCAAAATCGCACCAGGCCGTTTGGCTGGTTCGTCGGTTGGGCCGAAAAGGACGGCCGGAAGGTCGTCTTTGCCAGGCTGTTCGTCAACGAAGGCAAGAGCCCGGTACTCATGGGACCAAAGGTGCGCGCCGACTTCCTCACCGATCTGCCAGGGTTGATGAAGTCGGCCAACTAGTTCCAGGCTCCTCCGAAATGACGCAGCGGCGCTCGAAGCGCCGCTGTTTGGCTTTACGAGCCAGAAAACTCCCCCTAAAAGACCCCTCGCTGCCGGACGCATCCGGTTTTTTTACCACCCGCGCTCGTTTGCGGGACTGGATAGGAGAAGAGCTTTGTCGAATTCCGTTTCCCTGACATTTCCCGATGGTTCCGTCCGCGACTACGACGCGGCAATGACCGGTGTTGCATTGGCCGAGTCGATCTCGAAGTCGCTGGCCAAGAAGGCGGTGGCCTATGCCGTCGACGGCACCGTGCGCGATCTTTCCGATCCGCTCGGCAAGTCCGGCAAGGTCGAGATCGTGACCCGCGACGACCCGCGCGCGCTCGAGCTGATCCGCCACGACACCGCGCATGTTTTGGCGGAGGCCGTGCAGGAGCTGTGGCCCGGAACCCAGGTCACCATCGGCCCTGTCATCGACAACGGCTTCTATTATGATTTCGCCCGCAACGAGCCTTTCACGCCGGAGGATTTCCCGGCGATCGAAAAGAAGATGCGCGAGATCATCGGCCGCAACAAGCCGTTCACCAAGCAGGTCTGGTCGCGCGACAAGGCCAAGCAGGTGTTCCGCGACAAGGGCGAGGCCTACAAGCTTGAGCTGATCGACGCGATCCCCGAGGACCAGAACCTCAACATCTACGCCCAGGGCGAGTGGTTCGACCTGTGCCGCGGCCCGCACATGGCTTCGACCGGCCAGATCGGCAGCGCCTTCAAGCTGATGAAGGTCGCCGGTGCTTACTGGCGTGGCGACAGCAACAACCCGATGCTGACGCGCATCTATGGCACGGCCTGGGCTGACCAGGCCCAGCTCGACCAGTATCTGCACATGCTGGAAGAGGCGGAGAAGCGCGACCATCGCCGCCTCGGCCGCGAAATGGACCTGTTCCATTTCCAGGAAGAGGGGCCGGGTGTCGTGTTCTGGCATGCCAAGGGCTGGAAGATGTTCCAGAACCTGGTCAGCTACATGCGCCGCCGCCTCGACCAGCAGGGCTACCAGGAAGTCAACGCGCCGCAGGTGCTCGACAAGAGCCTGTGGGAGACCTCGGGCCACTGGGGCTGGTATCGCGACGCGATGTTCAAGGTGACGGTTGCTGGTGACGACACCGACGACGACCGCGTCTTTGCGCTGAAGCCGATGAACTGCCCGGGTCACGTGCAGATCTTCAAGCATGGCCTGAAGTCGTACCGCGACCTGCCGGTGAAGCTCGCCGAATTCGGCAACGTTCACCGGTACGAGCCGTCGGGCGCGCTGCACGGACTGATGCGCGTGCGCGGCTTCACCCAGGACGATGCGCATATCTTCTGCACCGAGGAACAACTCGCCGCCGAGTGCCTGCGCATCAACGATCTGATCCTGTCGACCTATGCCGACTTCGGTTTCAACGAGATTTCGGTGAAGCTGTCGACAAGGCCCGACAAACGCGTCGGCTCCGACGAGGCATGGGATCACGCCGAAGAGATCATGGGCAATGTGCTCAAGACCATCGAGGCGCAGTCCGGCAACCGCATCAAGACGTCGATCAATCCGGGCGAGGGTGCCTTCTACGGCCCCAAGTTCGAATACGTCCTGCGTGATGCGATCGGCCGCGAATGGCAGTGCGGCACGACCCAGGTCGATTTCAACCTGCCCGAACGCTTCGGCGCCTTCTACATCGGCTCGGATTCCGAGAAGAAGCAGCCGGTCATGGTCCACCGCGCCATCTGTGGTTCGATGGAACGTTTCCTCGGCATCCTGATCGAGAACTATTCGGGCCACTTCCCGCTGTGGTTCGCGCCGCAGCAGGTGGTGGTGACGACGATCACCTCGGACGCCGACGACTATGCGCGTTCGGTCGCTGCCAAGCTCAAGGCCGCTGGCCTGTCGGCCGAAGTCGACCTGCGCAACGAAAAGATCAACTACAAGGTCCGCGAGCACTCGCTGGCCAAGGTTCCGGTCATTCTTGTCTGCGGCAAGCGCGAGGCGGAAGAGGCCACCGTCAATGTCCGCCGTCTCGGTTCGCGCGACCAGGTGTCGATGGGCCTCGACGAGGCGATCGCAGCACTTGTCGATGAGGCGATGACGCCGGACAGGCGCCGCGCGCTTACCGCCTGACACAAACAGGCTCACAGCCTGAGACAAACAAGAAGGGCGGCTCGATGCCGCCCTTTTCGGTTCAGAGGTCCGCAAGTCAGACGACTTGCTGAAGCCTAGTCGGCGCCTTCGTTGGGGTCGATGGCGGCGTCTTCCGAGGCGACGACTTCGACGTCCTGGTTGCGGCCGGCAACGACGGTGAAGTCGCGCTGGTAGATGCGGTCGCGGTTCTTGGCGATGATTGTGTAGTCGCCTTCCGACAGCACCATCGAGGCGAAGGCGCCGACAGCCTCGCGCAGCGGGTCGCCTGACTCTGTCAGCACCGACCAGGACGTGTCGGCGATGGCTTCGCCGCCGGCTTCGCGCACCAACTTGAAGGTGACGTCGGCGGCGCGGTGCTCGACGGTTGCCTCGGTCAGCTTGCCGGCTTCGACGCGGATGTCGGAGCGGATGACGGCGTTGACGCTGCCATAGGTCGAGACGACGTGATAGATGCCGGAATTGAGCCGGACTACCGAATTGGGTGCGACGTTGGGGATGATCAGCGCGCGTTCGCCGTCGCTGGTGGAATCGCCTTCGAAGATCGAGAATTTGAGCTTGGCCGGCGGGATGCGGACGCCGCCGGAAAGTACGGCGTCGAGCTTCAGGCCACCGGCGTCGAGCACCAGGCTCTCACGCTTGCCCTGCTTGCCAACGGTGATGCGCTTGGTGGCGCCGGCGCGGCCATAGGAGGCATGGACGAGGTAGCTGCCGGGCGGCAGCTGGAACATGCTGGTGCCGCCCTGGGCCGAGGCGACCAGCGGTAGCTTCCCGTCGGGTCCGGCCTCGGGGCGGAAGACGCGCCAGACCAGGCCGCGGCCGATGTCGCTGCCCTTGTCGGTCAATTGCGCGGTCAGCGTGATTTCGCCGAGCGCACCTGTTGCGAGCGGTTCGTCGCCGCGCGGTGAGGCAAAACTGGAAATGCCGGGAAGGCTCAACCCGTCGATTGCTGCGGCACCGTCCTGCGCGAAAACGGCCGCAGGCTGCACTGCGAACAGTGCGACAGCCAGAATCGGTGCGAAAAGTCGGAAGGATCCCCTCAGCATCCCTTGTTTGAAGCGCAAGGCGGTGGCAATTTCAAGGCTATTCCGGCGCGATGGGTTCTCAACCGCACTGCGCCGATGCCAGAGCAGCCACCATTTACGGACAGGCGCTTCAGCCCAACATCCAAGGAGTGCCCGCGCCGTGACATCGCCGATTATCGACTTCCTGCTGACCCGCAACTCCGCGCCGATCCCCGAACTCCGGGCGCCGGCACCGTCCGACGCCGAGATCGCCACCATTCTGGCGGCCGCAAGCCGCGTGCCCGACCACGGCCGGCTAGAGCCCTGGCGCTTCATCCTCTATCGCGGCGACGTGCGTGTCGAGATCGGCCAGAAGCTGGCTGACTTGGCTGAACGCCGGGAAGGACCGCTGCCGGAAGGCCGACGCAACCAGGAGCTTGCTCGATTCTCGCGCGCGCCGCTGGTCATCGGCGTGGTGTCCAGCCCCAAGGTCCACCCCAAGATCCCCGAATGGGAAATGTTCCTGTCGGGCGGCATGGCGGCGATGAACCTGATTACCGCAGCCAATGCGCTCGGTTACGGCACCAACATGATCACCAACTGGTATTCGGATTGCGAAGAGGGCCGCGCACTGCTTGGCCTTGCGCCGCATGAACGTGTTGTCGGCTTCGTCCATATCGGCTCCTATGATGGAGCCGGACAGGAGCGCCAGCGTCCAGACGTGGCAAAGCTCTATGCTGACTATGCCGGGCCTTGGGAGGGCTAGCACAGGTGTTCTACGAGCCGTCGAAAGGCCACGGACTACCGCATGACCCATTCAAGTCGCTGGTGTCGCCGCGGCCGATCGGCTGGATTTCGTCCGTCGGCAAGGATGGGGCGGTCAATCTCGCGCCCTATTCGTTCTTCAACGCGCTGTCCGGCAAGCCGCCGCTGGTGTGGTTTTCCTCCGAGGGTCAGAAGGACAGCGCCACCTTCGCCAGCGAAACCAGGGAGTTCGTTGCCAATCTCGTCGGGCGCGACCTGGCCGAAAAGATGAACAAGAGTTCGGTCAATGCGCCGCGCGGTGTCAGCGAGTTCGCCTATGCCGGGCTGACCCCGGTGCCTTCGCGGCTGGTGGCGCCGCCACGCGTCGCCGAGGCACCCGCTGCGCTGGAATGCAAGGTCACCGAAATCTTCCGGCCCAAGGGCCTGAACGGCCAGGAAACCGGCGCCATCGTCGTCATCGGCGAGGTCGTCGGCATCCACATCGACGAGGCCTATCTGACCGACGGGATGTTCGACGTCGTCAAGGCCGGCAACGTCTCGCGCCTCGGCTACATGGACTATTCGACGATCGATGCCATCTTCTCGATGCGGCGGCCGCGCTGGGAGGACTGAACCTCAGCCGGCGACGCCGGCAGCACGTGCCCGGGCCAGCAGGCGCTGGGCGAGGCGCAAATGCGGCCGGTCATACATCTTGCCGTTGATGCCGACCACGCCCGGATTGCCTGCCTGCTCGAAGGCGGCGACGATGGAGGCCGCGTGTGCCACCGCATCAATGGTCGGCGTGAACGCCTCGTTGATGATGGCGACCTGGTCCGGATGGATCGCCATCTTGGCGGTGAAGCCGTCACGCTCGGCTTCGAGGCACTCGGCGCGCAGGCCCTCGCCATCCCGGAAGTTGACGAAGACGGTGTCCACAGCGGCAACGTCGGCTGCCGCTGCACCCAGCACCGTCATTGCCCGCGCCAGGCGGAACACGTCGGTGTAGCGGCCGTCACTGTCGCGTGCGACGCGTGCGCCGATGGCCGCCGAAAGGTCTTCCGCCCCCCATGTCAGCCCGGCAAGCCGGGCACTTGCGCCGGCATAGCTGCCGGTCGCCAGCACGCCGGTCGGGGTTTCCGTGATGATCGGGATGATGCGGATGGCGCCGTCCGGCAGGCCGTTTTCCGCCTCATGCACACGCAGCTTGGTAGAGAGATGCTGGACGTCGGCGCCGGAATTCGACTTGGGCAGCATGATGCCGTCTGGCGCGATCGGCACGATCGCCCTGAGGTCGTCGTCGGTGAGTCCGGTCGAAAGGTCATTGACGCGCACATAGATCGACGCGCGGGTGTCGTTGCGCTTGCTGGCGATGAAGTTGGCGGCGACGCCGCGCGCATGCGCCTTGTTGTCAGGTGAGACCGAATCCTCGAGATCGACGATGACGACGTCGGCGCCGGACGAAAAACCGCGTTCGAGCTTCTTTTCGGAATCGCCTGGAACGAACAGCAGCGAGCGCATCAGGCCGCCTTCTTCTTCATCATCATCGCCTGGCGCTGGCATTTGGCAACGAGCGCGCCGTCCTGATTATAGGCGCAATGCAGGAACTCGACGATGCCGCGATCGGTTTTCGATTTCGATTCGCGCACCGAAAGCACCTCCGTCTCGACACGAATCGTGTCGCCGTGAAAGACCGGATGCGGGAAGGTGGTCTCGGTCATGCCGAGATTGCCGATGGTGGTGCCGAGCGTCGTGTCGTGCACTGAAATGCCGATCATCAGCCCGAGCGTGAACAATGAATTGACCAGCGGCTTGCCCCATTCGCTCCTGGCGGCAAAGTCGAAGTCGATGTGCAGCGGCTGGGGGTTGAGCGTCATCGTCGAGAAGAACATGTTGTCGCTCTCGGTGACGGTCTTGGTGAGCTGATGCCGGATCACCTGGCCGACGACGAATTCCTCAAGATACAGTCCAGCCATCGGCAACTCCTCCCGTTGTGCGGATTTGATAGGCGCTGCCTCGCGGCCCGGCAAGGGTTAACGGATATGGTGAACCGTTCGTAAACCTTTTCTTCCTAGGGTCGTCATTGGGTTTGGGCGCTTGCTGCCAGGGGCGAAGAAAAGCGGATGGTCGTTTCGCATTTCCTGAAATGGATAGACACAGCCAAGGTGGGCGAGCGGGCGGCCGCGGCTGCCGCACTTGCTAGCGCCTATGTCAACCGCGAGATGCCGTTCGAGGATCGATGCGCAGCTGAAGCGGCGCTCACGCTGTTGCTCGACGACCCGTCTTCGAAGGTGCGCCAGGCGCTGGCCGAGGCGCTTTCGATGAGCGTTCACGCACCGCTCCAGATCATCGCAGCTCTTGCCGCCGACCAGCCCGACGTTGCGGCGATGGTGCTGGCGCGTTCTCCCTTGCTGACCGATGCCGATCTCATCGACCGCGTCGCATCGGGCTCGAGCGCCATCCAGAAACTCGTTGCCGACCGGCCAGTCGTCTCGATGTCGCTGTCTGCCGCGATTGCCGAAGTCGGCGAAGCTGAGGCCTGTGTCGTGCTGCTGCAGAATTATGGCGCCGACATCGCCTCGCTGAGCTTCCGCCGCATGGCAGAGCGCTTGGGCCATGATGCGCACGTGCGCGAGGCACTTGTCGCCGATCTGCGCCTGCCGTCCGATTGCCGGCACCTGCTCCTGGTCAAGCTCGGCGAGGCCTTGAAGGCCTCGCCCTTCGTCATGGCATTGATGGGCGCCGCGCGCGCCGAAAAGGTGACGCGCGATGCCTGCGTCAAGTCTTCGCTGACGTTGATCGAGGGCACCCGCGCCAACGAACACATGGCGCTTGTCGAACATCTCAGATTGCGCGGCGACCTGACCGCAAGCTTCATCATCCGCATCCTTGCCCATGGCAAGGTCGATTTCTTCGGCGCTGCCCTTGTCGTCCTGACCGGTCGCGACGAACCACGGGTGAGGGCGCTGCTTTCTGCTGGGCAAGACGTCGCGCTGACCGCGCTGTTGCGCTCCGCCGGCCTCGCTGATGCGACACACGCGATCATCCTGCGGGCGCTGAAGATCTGGCGCGAAGTTGCCAATGGCCGTCGTGTCGCCGGTGCCCAGGAGGTCAGTTGGCTGATGCTCAAGGAACTGGGTGGCCAGGCAGCTGAAGGCGAATTGGCCTCTTTGGTGAAGTCGATCCACCTCGAAGCCCTGCGTGAAAACGCCCGCGGCCACGCTCTGGCGATAGCGGCCGCCTGACGGCGGGCCGCTTTCTTCATTCAAATCCGGATCAGATATCCAGCGCGTCCGCTGCGGCGAACTCGGCGCGTTCCTGGATAAAGCGGAAACGCAGCTCCGGCTTGGTGCCCATCAGCGCGTCGACGGCGCTTTTGGTGTCGTCTTCGCTCTCATTGACCTCGACACGCAGCAGCGTGCGCTTCTTCGGGTCCATCGTCGTTTCCTTGAGCTGCGAGGCCATCATCTCGCCGAGGCCCTTGAATCGACCGATCTCGATCTTGCCGCGCCCGGTGAACTCGGTCTTCAGCAACTCCTCCTTGTGGGCGTCGTCGCGGGCATAGGCGACCTTGCCGCCCTGACGGATCGAGTAGAGTGGCGGCACCGCCATGTAGAGGTGCCCACCGCGGACGAGCTCTGGCATCTCCTGGTAGAAGAAGGTGATCAAAAGCGAGGCGATGTGCGCGCCGTCGACGTCGGCGTCGGTCATGATGATGACGCGGTCGTAGCGCAGGTCCTCTTCGCGGTATTTCGAGCGCGTGCCGCAGCCGAGCGCCTGGATCAGGTCGCCGATCAACTGGTTCGATGCCAGCTTGTCGTTGCCGGCGCTGGCAACGTTGAGAATCTTGCCGCGCAGCGGCAGGATCGCCTGCATCGAGCGGTCGCGTGCCTGCTTGGCCGAGCCACCTGCCGAGTCGCCCTCGACGATGAACAGTTCGGCACCTGCTGCCGCATTCTGCGTGCAGTCGGCCAGCTTGCCGGGCAGGCGCAGCTTGCGCACCGCGCTCTTGCGCGACACTTCCTTTTCCTGGCGGCGGCGCACACGCTCGTCGGCGCGGGCGATTACCCAGTCGAGCAGCTTGGAAGCTTCCTGTGGATTGTCGGCGAGCCAGTGATCAAACGGATCGCGGATCGCCGTTTCGACGATGCGCATCGCCTCGACGGTGGCCAGCTTGTCCTTGGTCTGGCCGACGAACTCAGGCTCGCGGATGAACACCGACAGCATGCCGGCAGCGGAGATCATCACGTCTTCGCTGGTGACGATCGAGGCGCGCTTGTTGCCGACCAGATCGGCATAAGCGCGCAGGCCGCGGGTCAGAATATTGCGGAAACCCATCTCATGGGTGCCGCCGTCACCGGTCGGGATGGTGTTGCAATAGGAATTGATGAAGCCGTCGCCGCCGAACCAGGTGACGGCCCATTCGACCGAGCCGTGGCCGCTCTGCTTCTCGCTTTTGCCCGAGAAGATTTCGCGGGTGACCTGCATCTCGTTGCCGAGAGAGGCCTTGAGATAGTCGCCGAGACCGCCAGGGAAATGGAACACGGCCTTGGCCGGCGTTTCATCCTTTTCCTTGATGAGTGCCGGATCGCAGCTCCAGCGGATTTCGACGCCGCCGAACAGATAGGCCTTGGAGCGCGCCATCTTGTAGATGCGGGCCGGCAGGAAATGCGCGCCCTTGCCGAAGATGTCGGGGTCGGGGTGGAAGCGCACCTTGGTGCCGCGCCTGTTTTGGACGTCGCCGAGGCTTTCCAGTCCGCCCTGCGGGACGCCGCGCGAAAAACGCTGACGGAACAGTTTGCGGTTGCGCGCCACCTCGACTTCGAGCTGGTCGGAGAGCGCGTTGACGACGGAGACACCGACACCGTGCAGACCGCCCGAGGTCTCGTAGACCTTGGAGTCGAACTTGCCGCCGGCATGCAGCGTGGTCATGATGACCTCGAGCGCCGACTTGTTCTTGAACTTGGGGTGCGGATCGACCGGGATGCCGCGACCGTTATCGGTGACGGTGAGGAAACCCTCGGCGTCGAGCTCGACCTCGATGAAGGTCGCATGGCCAGCCACCGCCTCGTCCATCGAGTTGTCGATGACTTCGGCAAAGAGATGGTGCAGCGCCTTTTCGTCGGTGCCGCCGATATACATGCCGGGGCGACGGCGGACGGGCTCCAGGCCTTCGAGAACTTCGATGTCGGCAGCACTGTAGCTGTCGCTGGCGTCCTTTGCCGGAGCAGGGCGCTTCGCTGCAGCGGCCGCAGCGACCAGCGGGTCGACCGGACGGGAAACGGGGCGTGCAGGCTGATTGCCGAGATTGCCGAAAAGGTCGCTGTTGTCGTCCATGCTCAATAGGGTTTTTCCGCGCTGCGAATCACTTGTCGAGTTTGCCAGTTTTGCCGGTCCGGCAACAGTTCCTGATCTGTTCGTCCCCCGCCCGTTCGATATGCCCGAATTGGCAGGGCCGGCGCAACCTTTCGTAAACGCTAACCGAAGTCGCAGCAGTTGAACGACGGTGACAGCGCCTGTCTTAGGTTGCGGCTTACCCGGAATGTCCAATAACTGCTGCCCGAACATTCGGACATCAGGAAGGCCGCGCCCCCGTGCTTGACTTCGGTTCCTTGTTGCTCGCCACGGCCCTTTCGGGGGCGTGCCTGAGCGGAACGCTCGTCGCGATCTGGCTGACGGCGCGTCAGTCCCGTTTCGTGCTTACGATGGCGGTGGGGATACTACTTCTCGTCACCCATGTCATCGCCTTTTGGCTCTACGGCCAATATGCCTCGCCATGGCTTGGGCAGGGCATGCTGGCGCTGCTCGTCGCCGGCTTCTTCGTCGTCTTCACCTCCGCCGACCAGTATATCGAGCGTGGCTGGTCGAAACCGGCAGCTCTGCCGGTGGCCGGCATCATCGCCCTGACGGTCGCAGTCACCGCCGCTGGCTTCGACGGCATCGGCTTCGTCATCGCCTATTCGGCCGTGACAGGCATCCTTGTCATGACTGCGACCGCGTTCTGGACGTGCAAGGACGTCGATCGCCGCGTGCTGGCCCCGGTCTCGCTGCTCACCGGCAGCAGCGCCGTCTCCTTTGCACTCTGCGCTTTCGTCATCGTCCAGCACAAGCAGTGGGTGCTGGGCGGTGTGCCGAAAAACTGGGCCGAGGACGTCAACACGGTCGTTGTCGTTGCCTGCATGACCGCGCTCGGCGCGCTTACCATCTCCTTCCATCATCTGCGCACGCAAAGCCGGCTGACCGAGGAAACGCTGACCGATCCGCTGACCGGCCTGATGAACCGGCGAGCTCTGAACTCGCTGCATGGCGACACCCGCTTCGGCCGGAGCATGGCTTTGGCCATGGTCGACCTCGACCACTTCAAGCGCACCAACGATATCTTCGGCCATGCCGTGGGTGACCGGGTGCTGCAACGGTTCGCGGACATCGTACGAAGGCAGTCCCGGGACGGTGTCGAGGTGTTCCGCCTCGGCGGCGAGGAGTTTGCCATCGTCATCGCGGGGAAGAGCGCGCTGGAGGTCTACGACATCCTGCGTAAGATCGGCGCGTCTTTTGGCGCCGAGGTTGTCGGCACCAAGCTCGGCCCGCTCAGGAGCACAGTCAGCGTCGGTGTCTGTTTTGGCGATGACGAGGCCAGAAGCCTGGAGCAGCAGCTTCTCGGCGCCGATGCAGCCCTCTACGCCGCCAAGCGCGCCGGCCGCAACCGCGTTGCAACGGCAGAGACTGCGGACAGCGGTACCTACCGCGAGCCCGAGCTTTTGTTCGCCTGACGGTTTTGGCGACCGGAAATGCGGCCTGCAAGCATTTGAATCAGAAGCATGAATCAAATCGGCGGCGCCCGTGAGGTGCGCCGCCGATGAAAGTGTTTGCTGGTCAGATTACTCGGCGGCGCCGAGATACTCGCTCAGCGGCGGGCAGGCGCAGACCAGGTTGCGGTCGCCGGCGACGTTGTCGATACGCGACACCGGCGGCCAGTACTTGGCGACAGTGTCGGGATCGCCGCCGGGATAGGCCGCTTCGAGGCGCGAGTAGGGATGCTTCCACTCGCCGGCCAGCGTTTCGGTCGCCGTGTGGGGCGCATTGACCAGCGGATTGTCATCCCTAGGCCACTCGCCCTTTTCGACTTTCGCTGCTTCGCTGGCGATCGCAATCATCGCATCGCAGAAACGGTCGATCTCGTGCTTCGGCTCGGACTCGGTCGGCTCGACCATCAGCGTGCCGGCAACCGGCCACGACATGGTCGGTGCATGGAAGCCGTAGTCGATCAGCCGCTTGGCAATGTCTTCGACCGATATGCCGGCCCGCTCCTTGAGCACGCGGGTGTCGAGGATGCACTCATGCGCCACGCGGCCGTTCTTGCCCTTGAACAGCACTGGATAGTGCCCCTCGAGCTTGCTGACGATGTAGTTGGCATTGAGGATCGCCGTTTCCGTCGCGTGCTTGAGGCCCGAAGCGCCCATCATCCGGATGTACATCCAGGTGATCGGCAGGATCGAGGCGCTGCCGAAGGGGGCAGCCGACACCGCATGCGCGCTGCCGATTTCGACATGGCCGGGAAGGAACGGCGCCAGATGCGACTTGACGCCGATCGGGCCGATGCCGGGGCCGCCGCCGCCATGCGGAATGCAGAAGGTCTTGTGCAGGTTCATGTGGCAGACGTCGGCACCGATGTCGGCCGGCCGCGAAAGCGCGACCATCGCGTTCAGGTTGGCACCGTCGAAATAGACCTGGCCGCCATGGGCATGGACGATCTCACAGATGTCGCGTGCGCCTTCCTCGAACACGCCATGCGTCGACGGGTAGGTGAACATCAGCGCAGCCAGCTTGTCGGCGTGCTGCTCGGCCTTCACCTTGAGGTCGGTGACGTCGATGTCGCCGTCTTCGAGGCAGTGCACGACAACCACGTCCATGCCGGCCATCGCCGCACTGGCCGGGTTGGTGCCATGCGCCGAAGACGGGATCAGGCAGATGTTGCGCTGCGTCTCGCCACGCGAATGGTGATAGCGGCGGATCGCCAGAAGACCGGCATATTCACCCTGGCTGCCGGCATTCGGCTGCAGGCTGACGGCGTCGAAGCCGGTGATTTCGCACAGCCATGCTTCGAGGTCGTCGGTCATCGCGCGATAACCGAGCGAATGGCTGGTCGGCGCGAACGGATGCAGGTTGGCGACCGACGGCCAGCTGACCGGCATCATCTCGGCGGCGGCATTGAGCTTCATCGTGCAGGAGCCGAGCGGGATCATGGCGCGGTCGAGCGCCAGGTCCTTGTCGGCCAGCCTGCGCAGGAAGCGCATCATGTCGGTTTCCGATCGGTTCTGGTGGAACACCGGCTGGGTCAGGAACTCCTTGCCGCGCGGCTGGCCCGGCAGCGAACGCTTGGCTTCGGCCACGACCTTTGCGCCAAACAGGGCAGCGATCGCTTCGAGATCGGCAGCTGTCGAGGTCTCGTCGAAGGCGACCGAGACATGGTCGGCGTCGATGACACGCAGCAGGCGGCCGGTCTTCTCGGCCTCGGCGGCAATAGCCTCGACCTTGCCCTTGGCCTCGATGGTGACAGTGTCGAAACGTTTGTCGCCAAGCACCGGCAGGCCGGCGGCTTTCAGGCTCTCGGCAAGACGGCTGGCCAGCGCGTGGACCCGCTCGGCGATCGCCTGCAGGCCGACCGAGCCGTGCCAGATGGCATAAGATGCCGCCATGTTGGCGAGCAGAGCCTGTGCGGTGCAGATGTTCGACGTCGCCTTGTCGCGGCGGATGTGCTGTTCGCGGGTCTGCAGTGCAAGGCGGTAACCGGGGCGCCCCTTGCTGTCGACCGACTGGCCAACGAGGCGGCCCGGCATCAGGCGGGTCAGCTTGTCGGAGACGGCGCAGTAAGCTGCGTGCGGACCGCCAAAGCCCATCGGCACGCCAAAGCGCTGCATCGACCCTGCGGCGATGTCTGCGCCAAGGCTGGCAGGCGTATCGGTGACGGTCAGGCTGAGCGGATCCGAGACGAAGATGACGATGGCGCCGACGGCCTTGGCCTTCTCGATCGCCGCCTTGTGGTCGCCGTAGACGCCGTTGGTGTCGGGCCAGGAAACGATCAGCGCTGCTGTGTTGTCGTCGATGGTCTCGCCGTCGATCTCGGTGCCCAGCGGCTCGGCGCGGGTACGAACGACGTCGAGGACCTGCGGATGCGCTGCACCGGCAATGGCGACGCGGCTGCGCTTGTCGCGGTGATGGCGCAGCGCGATGCCGACAGCTTCGGCAACGGCGGTTGCTTCGTCGAGCAGCGAGGCGGAGGCGACCGGCAGGCCGGTCAGTTCGGCGACCAGCGTCTGGAAGTGGAACAGGAGCTCCAGGCGGCCCTGGCTGATTTCGGCCTGGTAAGGCGTGTAGGCGGTGTACCAGGCCGGGTTCTCGAACAGGTTGCGCTGGATGACCGGAGGCACGTTGACGCCGTGATAGCCGGCACCAATGAAGCTCTTCAGCACCTTGTTGCGGCCCATCTTCTCGCCGAGCTCGGCAAGCGCTTCATGTTCGCTCGCTGGCGCCGGCAGGTTGAGCGCGCGGTCGAGCCGGATCGACTTCGGCACGGCCTGCGAAATCAGCGTTTCCACGGAGGGTACGCCGATGGCGGTGAGCATGGCGCGGGTTTGTTTTGGGCCGGGCCCGATGTGGCGGGCCGAAAAGGGATAGGGTGCGGTGGTCATCTCAGGCGATCCTGTCAACCGATATGGGCTTTGTAGCCCGCTTCATCCATCAGGCCGTCGAGCTGGCCCGCATTGGCGATCTTCATCTTCCACAGCCAGCCGTCGCCTGATGCAGCCGAATTGACGAGCGCCGGGTCGGACGAGAGCGTTGCATTGGCTTCGGTGATATCGCCGTCGATCGGCGCATAGACGTCCGATGCGGCCTTGACCGACTCGACGACCACGGCGACGTCGCCCTTGGCGAGCTTGCGGCCGGCTTCCGGCAGGTCGACGAAGACCAGGTCGCCAAGCTGTTCCTGGGCGTAGTCGGTAATGCCGACGGTAGCGATGTCGCCTTCAACGCGGATCCACTCGTGGTCTTCGGTGAAATAGGTCTTGGTCATGGAAATTATCCTTTGCGGTAGCGATGCTGCGTGAAGGGAAGAGAATGAACGTCGATGGGCACCTTGGTGCCGCGGACGTCGGCGAAGACACGGGTGCCGGCCTTGGCCAGCGACGCGGAGACATAGCCCATGGCGACCGGGAAGCCGGCCGACGGGCCAAAGCCGCCCGAGGTGACGCGGCCGATCAGCTTGCCGTCGGCATCGAACAGCTCGGCGCCGGAGCGCACCGGCTGGCGGCCTTCAGGCTTCAGGCCGACGCGCTTTTCCTTGGCGCCGTCGGCGAGGATCGCGGCAAGTGCCGCGCGGCCGACAAAGCCGCCGTCTGCGCGCAGGTCCTTGGGGATCGCCCACATCAGGCCGGCACTTGCAGGGTCGTTGTCGGGGGTGATGTCGTTGCCATGCAGGCAGAGCCCGGCTTCGAGGCGCAGGCTGTCGCGTGCGGCAAGGCCGATCCACATGGCGCGCTCGTCGGCCAGGAGCTTGGCAAGCAATTCGCGCGCGTCTGCCTCCGGCAGGCCGATCTCGAAACCATCCTCGCCGGTATAGCCGGAGCGGCTCATGAACCAGTTGGCGCGCGGCTCGAAGCCCTGCATGAAGAACAGCGCGTCGGTGGCAATGCCGGCCTTGGCGAGCACTGTGGCCGCCTCGGGGCCCTGGATCGCGATGAAGACGCGGTCGAGCGGCTCGATCGTGGCGTCGAAGTCCTTGGCCAGCGCACGCAGATGCGCTTCGTCGGTCGCTGCGTTGCCGGCGTTGGCCACCACCATGAAACGCTCGTCGCCGAGACGGGTGATGATCAGGTCGTCGATGATGCCGGCGGTCTCGGTCAGGAAGAAGGTGTATTTCGACTGCCTGGTCTCAAGCGCGCGCGCATCGAGCGGGCAGGCGCGGTTGATGAGGTCGGCGGCCCCCGTGCCGGTGACCAGGAACAGCTTCATGTGGGAGATGTCGAACAGGCCGACATGCTCGCGGGTGTGAAGGTGTTCCTTCATCACGCCCGCAGGATAGGTCAGCGGCATGTTCCAGCCGGCAAAGGCGCCGAAGCGCGCACCGGCGCCTGCATGCAGATCTGCAAGGGGGAGTTGGTTGGTGGCTTCGCCTGTCATGTCTTCTCCAGAGTCGCACGTGTCCAGCCGCTTGTGGCAGCCATTCCGTGCCCCTCTGTCTGAAGCCTGAGAGACTCGCGCTCCGGAACTCTGTCGGCAGCGCTTACACCTTCGGCGCGGGATTAAGGTCCCGACTTTCCAGAGTGTCCTTCCTGTTTACGGTTCTTTTGCCTGAGAGATTTCGGGCGATTTCCCCTTCGGCGTCAGCTTTCGCTGCTCTCTCCCGCAAACAGGTGGAGCCCGCAAAGGCTCCAGACGAGTCGTCAATATCCCACCGACGACACTTTGTCACCTGTCCGCGCAGTGCTTATTCACCGGATGGATAGTCCCGACCAATACTTCCGGGTGGTCCGGGTAAGGTCCCGGCACTTTCCAGCTTGCGCAGGTCGCGCTCGAGCTGGCCAATCAGGTTGCCGGACTGGCGGTGCAGTCGTCGCAGCCGTTCCATCTGCAACGAAACCGAGGCGGCGGACAGGTCGTCTTCGCGCGGCGCAGGACCGATGCCGTGGAGGATCCAGGAAATGCTGGTGCCGAGCAGGCCGGCCAGCTTGGCGATGCGATGGGCCCCGGGCTGCGAGCGGTCGCGCTCCCAGGCGTTGACGGTGGAGATCTTGACCCCGAGCCTCCAGGCTAGGTCGCCGGCACTGAGGCCGATGGCTTCGCGCGCTCGCGACAGGCGTCCGCCAATGGTGTCGAGATCGGGTGTCTGCTCATAGATGTTCGTGGTGTCGGACACCAGAAGGGCCTCCTGTCGTGTGTTGGATTTGGGCCGCCGAATGTCTGGGCGGCATGCCGCGAGCATCGGCCAGCGAGCCCGGATGCGCAACCGCAAGATACGAAAAATCGGCCAAGCTATTGAATAAGCGTGACTATAAATGGCGCTTGCGATTGTCCGTCAGATGCCGCCGTACCAGTCGTAGCCACGGTCTTCCCAATAGCCGCCCTTACCAAGGCCCATGGCGCCGAAGCCGTCGACCAGCTCGATCTTGTGGATGTATTTCGGCATCTTGTAGCCGAGCTGTCGTTCGACACGCACCCTAAGCGGCGCGCCGTTTTCGACCGGCAGCGGCATGCCGTTCATGCCATAGGCGAGGATTGTCTGCGGGTGCCGCGCGTCGACCAGATCGATCGAGCCGTAATATTTGACTTCGCCCGAGAGGCTTCGTTCGATGGTGTCGAGGCAGTGAAAGACGACGTAGCGGGCATTGGGCTTGACGGCGGCGGCATCGAGTACGAGCGCCATCGGCACGCCTATCCATTTGGCAATGCAGCTCCAGCCCTCGACGCAGTCATGCCTGGTGATCTGGGTACGCGAGGGCATGTTCATCAGTTGCTGGCGCGTAAGCGATAGCGGCTTTTCGACCAGGCCCGTCACCTCCAGCCGCCAGTCGGCGAAGTCGCCCGACTGAAGGGATTTGTAGACACTGTCGTCGGGTGCAGTGATGCCATTGGGGCGTTGCGGCTGCCGAATATCGGCCTCGGTGAACTCCTGGGCCAGCGACTCGCGGCCGGCGAGCAGCCGCTGGACGCGGTATGTCAGGTCGTTGGCACCTTCGAGGACATTGCGCACGCCGTTGTCGCGATCGGCGAGAAAATCGAAGGCGTCGCAACCGGAGAGTGCAAGCGTCGATGCACCGAGCGTAGCTGTTGTGAGGAAGCGCCGGCGGTTGAGCTGGAACTTGGGCATCTCAGGCGCTCCCTTCGCGACGGTCGCCTTGCGGTGGGTCGGTGCGATACCAGCCGGTGATGATCGAGCGCAGTTCGTTGATCGGTCCCGCCGCCAGGATCATCAGCATGTGGACAACGAAGAAGCCGACGAGCAGCGCCATGGTGACGAAATGGATAGTGCGCGCGGTCTGGCGTCCGCCCAACAGGTCGGCCAAGAACGGCACGGCCGCGTTCATGCTCGGCGACATGGCAAGCCCGGTGACGATCATCAGCGGCAGAAGCACGAACAGCACGCCACCATAGGCCAGCTTCTGCAGCGTGTTGTAATCGCGGCTATGGTGGAACCTCAGCCTGACGTGATCGGTGATGTCCTTGGGCAAGTTGCGCAGATCCTTGACGCTTGGCGCAAGATCGCGATGCAGGTGGCCGTTGAGGGCGCTGGCGACGAGCCAGACGAGCAACGTGCCTGAGAGCACCCAGGCGAAGAAGAAATGCACGACGCGGCCGGTGGCGAGATCCTGACCGGACGGAATCGTCGCCCATGCCGGAAACGCGCGCCCGTTTGGATTGGCGGCTGATCCCGACAGGCCAAGCACACCCGTCGTGTTGAATCTGTTCCCCAGGATCGTCGTGTAACCGACTGGTCCCGTTGGGCTATTTTCAGCGCCGATGACCAGCACGTCGTTGCTGAAAGCAAAGCCTGACTGCTTGCCGATGTAGAGAGCCGGATGGGCGTTGAAGATTTGCAGACCACTCAGCAGCAGGAAAAACAGCGACACTGCCCAGATCCAATGGGTGAGGCGTGTCCAGCGTGTCTGCCGGTAGACGAGCTCGCCGCGGGTGCCTGACGCTTTCGCGTCATTCGCCTGCTGCAGCATGTGCGTCTGGCTTTCCATAGCACCCGATCTCCCGTGGCATCGGCGATTGCGGGGGCGTCATTTTACGCCCTTTCGCAGATGATTACGCTCTGGCGTCGGGAATTGTTTCGCTGCGGCGGTGACTTTGGCGTGAAATCAGCTTGCGAGTGAGACCACCAGGTTGACGGCCGCGGCGACGATGATGGTGTTGAAGAAGAACGACAGGACCGAGTGGATAAGCGCTGCCTGGCGCATGTGCGTCGACGAAATGTTGGTGTCGGCGGTCTGCGCCGTCATGCCGATGACCACGGCGAAGTAGAGAAAATCCCAGCCACAGGGGCGTTCTGTGCCGGGAAAGATCAGGCCGCCGACCGGCTTGCGGCTGCGTGTCGACGCGGCATCGCCCTTGGTGTCACCTTTCCAGTAGAGGCGGGCGTAGTGCAGGGCCGCCATGGCGTGGATGGTCAGCCAGCCGAGCGGCAGCGACAGCAGCGAAAACGCCAGCCAGGAGGGATGCGGTACCTGCTTGGCATTCATCAGCACGAACAGCGAGCCGACGGCGACCACGACGATACCGATGGTCACCAAGAAGATGATCCAGATCGGCTCGTCGGCCTGCTGGGCGCGCCGGCTGAGGAAGTCCGCCGTCAGTCGCGGCATTTCACGCAGGACAAGCAGTATGTAAGTAGCGAAAAACGCATTGGCGGCGATGCTGTAGCTGAGCGGATGCTGGAGCAGCATTGCCACGGCGAGCGCCGCCACCCCGATGCCGGCGCTTGCCAGAAAAATGAAATGACGGCCGAACGGCTTCATTGTGCCTGCACCGACTTCACCGCCCTTCGCGCCATCTGGTCGAGCGCGCCGAGAAAGCGCGAGCGGTCCTGGGCGGAGAAGGAGGCATTGTAGCCCTTGCTTTCACCGGTTTCGCGCAGGTGCTGTTTCAGATCGCGCATGGCGACCGCCATGCCGATGGTCTCCGGCGTGAACGGCTTGCCGGTCGGGCCGAGCACATGGGCGCCAAGCGCCACGGTGCGCGCGGCAAGCGGAATATCTGCTGTGATGACGATGTCATTGGCGCGCGCGTTATCCACGATCCAGTCGTCGGCGGCATCGGCACCCTTTGAGACCACGACGTTGCGGATCATCGGATCGCGCGACGGGCGCAGGCCGCCGTTTGACACGAAGGTCACGACGAGATCCAACCGTTCGGCGACCTTCACCACCTCGTCCTTCACCGGGCAGGCATCAGCGTCGACATAGATGATGGGGGCATTTTCGGTCATTTCAGGCGCTGTTCCGGGAGAGGATATCTTTGGTTATGGTCTGGCACGTCGAACGGAGGCAGACCATGGCACATCTGATCAATCGCGAACAATGGGCCGAAAAACCCGATGCCTGGCACGGCGAGTTCCAGGGCGGCGCCTTCGGGGTGGATGTCTCTGTGGTGTTCTTCTCGTCCGACAAGGTCGGTGGCGGACCAAAGCTTCACACGCATCCTTATCCGGAGGTGTTCATCGTCCGTGTCGGCCGGGCGTTGTTCACCGTCGGCGACGAGACGATCGAAGCGGAGGCCGGGCAGATCCTGGTGGCGCCGGCCAACACGCCGCACAAATTCGCCAATCTCGGGCCTGGACGGCTGGAGACGACCGACCTGCATGTCGCCGGTGCTTTCGACACGACCTGGCTGGAGTAAGCCCCGTCAGGCGCCTGCGCGCGGGACAGGCCTGAGCATGTCGATATGCGGGATGTCGTCCTCGAGATATTCTTTCGACACTGTGTCGAAGCCGAAGGACGCGTAGAATTTCTCGAGATGGCTTTGGGCCGAAAGCGCAATCGGCCGGTCCGGAAAGAGCCTTTCGCAGGCGGCGATGGATTCGGCCATCAGCTTGTCGCCGAGGCGCTTGCCGCGATGATCAGGAGAGACCACCACTCGGCCGATATAGGCCGGATCGTCATGGCCCGATGGGGCGATGATGCGCGTGCTCGCCACCAGTTCCTTGCCGGCAAGCAGCCTGAGATGCAACGCCTCGGGATCCTTGCCGTCCATTTCGGGGAAGGCGCATTTCTGCTCGACGACAAAGACGTCGAGACGCATCTTCAGCATCGCATAGAGGTCGCGCGGCGACAGCTCGTCGAGCGATCTTACGTCGACCTCATATGCGATGCCGCTCATCAGTAGACGACGACGCTTCTGATGCTCTCGCCTGAATGCATCAGGTCGAAGCCCTTGTTGATGTCTTCGAGCTTGAGCGTGTGGGTGATCATCGGGTCGATCTGGATCTTGCCCTCCATGTACCAGTCGACGATCTTCGGCACGTCGGTGCGGCCGCGTGCGCCGCCGAAGGCAGTGCCTTTCCAGCTCCGGCCGGTGACCAGCTGGAACGGTCGTGTCGAGATCTCCTGGCCGGCGCCGGCGACACCGATGACGATCGACTCGCCCCAGCCGCGATGGCTGGCTTCCAGCGCCTGGCGCATCACCTTGACGTTGCCGGTGCAGTCGAAGGTGTAGTCGGCGCCGCCGATCTGGTCGGCACCACGCTTGGTCATGTTGACGAGATAGGGAACGATGTCGCCCTCGACCTCCTTCGGATTGACGAAATGCGTCATGCCGAACTTTTCGCCCCAGGCCTTGCGGTCATTGTTGATGTCGACACCGATGATCATGTCGGCACCGGCAAGCCTGAGGCCCTGCAGCACGTTGAGGCCGATGCCGCCGAGGCCGAAGACGATGGCCGTCGAACCGATCTCGACCTTGGCGGTGTTGATCACCGCGCCGATGCCGGTGGTGACGCCGCAGCCGATGTAGCAGATCTTGTCGAAGGGGGCGTCGGGATTGACCTTGGCGAGCGCGATCTCGGGCAGCACGGTGAAGTTCGAGAATGTCGAGCAGCCCATGTAGTGGAAGATCTTGTCCTTGCCGATCGAGAAGCGCGAGCTGCCGTCAGGCATCAGCCCCTGGCCTTGCGTCGAGCGGATCGCGGTGCAGAGGTTGGTCTTGCGGCTGAGGCAGGACGGGCAGGAGCGGCATTCCGGCGTGTAGAGCGGAATGACATGATCGCCCTTCTTGAGCGAGGTGACACCCTTGCCGACATCGACGACGACACCTGCTCCCTCATGGCCGAGAATGGCCGGGAAGATGCCTTCGGGATCGGCACCCGACAGCGTGAACTCGTCGGTGTGGCAGATGCCGGTCGCCTTGATCTCGACCAGCACCTCGCCCTCGCGCGGACCCTCGAGATCCACCTCCATGATCTCGAGCGGCTTTCCGGCTCCAACGGCAACGGCGGCGCGGGTTTTCATGGCGATCGTCCCTATGTCTACTCAGAGGAAAAATTGTTGTCGGCAAGGTTTCAGGTTTTGCCGCCGCAGGCAACCGGCAAGGCGACACCTGAACGTCGCAGGACGACGGTTGGCATGATACTCCACAAGCGGTTTCCGACGCGACCCCTTGCGGGATGGACATGGTGGCTGGCGTGGCCGAACATATCAGCGGAATTTCCAGGTAAATGGCAGACGATTCGATGTCGAGTGATAGGCTCCCACGCGATCCGCTGAAGCGTGAAGCGCTCATAAGGGCAGAAAAACCAGAGACTTCCGACCGGATGTTCATTCATCTGCGCGTTCACTCTGCCTATTCGCTGCTCGAAGGTGCCCTGAAGCTCGACAAGGTCGTCGGACACGCTGCCAAGGACGAGGCGCCCGCCATCGCGGTTGCCGACACCAACAACCTGTTCGGCGCGCTGGAGTTCGCCCAGAAGGCCACCAAGGATGGTGTGCAGCCTTTGATCGCTTGCCAGGTCGACGTTGACTTTGCAGACGGTGGCGACAGCACCCAACGCGGCCAGGGCTGGAAGCAGGCACTCGATCTATTTCCAGTGGTTCTGATTGCCGCGACCGAGACCGGCTACGCCAACCTCGTCAGGCTGGTCAGCCGGCTCTATCTCGAAACCCCGAACGGCGAACCGGTGCACGCCAAGCTCGATTGGCTCGCCACCGCAGCGGACGGCATTATCTGCCTGACCGGTGGCCCACGCGGACCGGTCGGTGCCGCGATCAAGAGCGGCCACACGGCAATTGCCGAAAGCCGCCTTCTGACCCTGAAGCAGATGTTCGGGGATCGGCTTTACGTCGAACTCGAGCGTCTGGCCGGCTATGACCGCATGATCGAGGCGGCAACGATCGAACTCGCCTACCGGCATTATCTGCCTTTGGTCGCCACCAATGAGGCGTTCTTCGCCAAGCGTGCTGACTTCGAGGCCCATGACGCGCTCATTGCCATCGCCGAGGGTTCGGTCGTCGCCGAAGACAATCGCCGCAGGCTGACGCCGGACAATTTCCTCAAGTCGCAGAAGGAGATGGCAGAGCTTTTTGCCGATCTGCCTGAGGCGATCGACAACACCGTCGAGATCGCCAGGCGCTGTTCCTACTATCCCAAGAACCGCAATCCGATCCTGCCGCGATTCACCGGTGGCGACATCGCCGATGCCGAGGCGGCTGTTGCCGCCGAAGCGGCGGAACTGTCCCGCCAGGCTCGCGAAGGTCTTGCGATGCGCCTGGAAACGCGTGGCCTGTCGACCGGCTACACGCCCGAACAGTACCAGGAACGGCTCGAATATGAGCTTGGCATCATCGAGCGAATGAAATTCCCGGGCTACTTCCTGATCGTTGCCGACTTCATCAAATGGGGCAAGCAACAGGGCATCCCGGTCGGCCCCGGCCGTGGTTCAGGTGCAGGCTCGCTGGTTGCCTATGCGCTGACCATCACCGACGTCGATCCGCTGCGTTTCTCGCTGCTGTTCGAGCGCTTCCTCAACCCCGACCGCGTCTCGATGCCCGACTTCGACATCGACTTCTGCCAGGACCGCCGCGAAGAGGTGATCCGTTATGTGGTCGGCAAGTATGGTCGCGACCAGGTCGGTCAGATCATCACCTTCGGTACGCTGCAGGCGCGCGCCGTGCTGCGCGACGTTGGCCGCGTACTGCAGATGCCCTATGGCCAGGTCGACAAGCTCACCAAGATGGTGCCGCAGAATCCGGCCAATCCGGTGACGCTGGCCCAGGCGATCGAGGGCGAGCCGCGCTTTGCCGAGGAGGCAGAACGCGAACCGATCGTGCAGACGCTGCTCGACATGGCACAGAAGCTCGAGGGCCTCTACCGCCACGCCTCGACGCACGCCGCCGGCATCGTCATCGGTGACCGCCCGTTGTCCGAACTGGTGCCGATGTATCGAGACCCGCGCTCGGACATGCCGGTCACCCAGTTCAACATGAAATATGTCGAGCAGGCCGGACTGGTGAAGTTCGACTTCCTCGGCCTGAAGACGCTGACGGTGCTGCAAAAGGCGGTGCATTTCATCAGCCGCAAGGGCGTCGACATCGACCTCGCGCTGATCCCGCTCGACGATCCGCTGACCTACGCCATGCTGTCGCGCGGCGAGACCGTCGGCATCTTTCAGGTTGAAAGTGCCGGCATGCGCAAGGCGCTGATCGGCATGAAGCCCGACCAGGTCGAGGACATCATCGCGCTGGTGGCACTCTACCGCCCCGGCCCGATGGAGAACATCCCGACCTACAACGCCCGCAAGCATGGTGACGAGGAGATCGCCTCGATCCATCCGATGATCGACTATCTGGTGAAGGAGACGCAAGGCGTCATCGTTTACCAGGAGCAGGTCATGCAGATCGCGCAGGTGCTGTCGGGCTATTCGCTCGGCGAAGCCGATCTGCTGCGCCGCGCCATGGGCAAGAAGATCCGCGCCGAGATGGACAAGCAGCGCGAGCGCTTCGTCACCGGTGCCATGGACAAGAAGGTCAGCAAACCGCAGGCCAACGCCATCTTCGACCTGCTCGCCAAGTTTGCCGACTACGGCTTCAACAAGTCGCACGCCGCAGCCTACGCCATCGTCTCCTACCAGACGGCGTATCTGAAAGCGCACTATCCGGTCGAGTTCCTCGCGGCCTCGATGACCTACGATATGTCCAACACGGACAAGCTGAACGACTTCCGCCAGGATGCGATGCGGCTCGGCATCGACGTCGTGCCGCCATCGGTCATGACCAGCTTCCGCGACTTCGAGGTCGGCGAGAAGAAGATCTTCTACTCGCTCGCCGCGATCAAAGGCGTGGGTGAGGCGGCGGTGCACCACATCGTTGCCAAGCGCCAGGAAAAGCCCTTCGCCAGCCTCGCCGACTTCTGCGAGCGCATCGACCCCAAGCTGGTCGGCAAGCGTGTCTTGGAAAGCCTGATCATGGCCGGCGCGCTCGACTGTTTCGGCCACGAGCGCGCGGCGATGATGGCGGGCATCGAGCGCATGATGGGCCTTGCTTCCCGCGCCCACGAAAATGCCACCCTTGGCCAGTCCGACATCTTCGGCAGTGCTGCCTCAGGGCAGGCGCCGTCGCTGCACCTGCCGGTCGCCGACGCCTGGCTTGCCGCCGATCGGCTGCATCGCGAATTCCAGGTCGTCGGCTTCTACCTCTCGGCGCATCCGCTCGACGAATACAAGGCCGCACTTGAGAAGATGCGCGTCCAGAACTGGGCCGACTTTGCCGCTGCCGTGAAGCGTGGTGCGACTGCAGGGCGTCTGGCCGGTACCGTCACCACCAAGCAGGAACGCAAGACCAAGACCGGCAACAAGATGGGCATCGTCCAGTTCTCGGACGTTTCGGGCCAGTATGAAGCGGTGATGTTCTCGGAGACGCTGGCGCAGTATCGCGACCTGTGTGAACCCGGCAAATCGGTGGTCGTCACCGTTGCCGCCGAGGATCGCCCCGAAGGCGTCAACCTGCGCATCCAGACTGTGCAATCGCTCGAGGACGAAGCGAGCCGGGTGCAGAAGACGCTGCGCATCTTCGTGCGCGACGCAGCACCTCTCAACATGCTGTCCAACCAGCTGACGGTACGCGGCGAAGGCGAGGTCAGCTTCATCGTGCTCAAGGGCGAGGCCGAGGGCGAGATCGAAATCGAGCTACGCGAACGCTACCGCATCACGCCGTCGATCGCTTCGGCGATGCGCGCCGTGCCGGGAGTCGTCGAGGTCGAGCTGGTCTAGCCGGCTAGGTTGTCTACGGCGACGTCACTTCGCCTTGCCGGCCAGCTCGGCCCGACAGGCCTGCGCCCGTTGCACAAGCATGGCCCGCTCGCGCTCGTTTTGGGTTAGAGCGTTTCATTTTTTGAGAGAATCGTAGGATTCCCAAAGATTGGCGTTTGTGATTCAAGATGCTGGCTGGATGGAGGCCAGCATCTGATGACGCGAGCCCTTTCGAACGATCTTCGTGAGCGTGTTGTGGAAGCGGTTTGCGCCGGCGAGAACTGCCGTGCGGTGGCGTCGCGCTTCGGCGTTGCCGTTTCCTCGGTTGTGAAGTGGTCGCAGCGTTACCGTGCCACCGGGTCGGTTGCGCCGGGCAAGATGGGCGGACACCGCAAGCGGATTTTGGAGCCGCATCGTGCCTTCATCGTGGAGCGGATCAACCAGACCTCTGAACTGACGCTGCATCGGCTGAAGGACGAGTTGGCCGCACGCGGGGTGATGGTCTCGCACAATGCGGTCTGGATGTTCTTGAGGCGCGAGGGCCTGAGCTTCAAAAAAAACACTGCTCGCTCTTGAGCAGGGCCGAGCCGATATTGCTCGCAGGCGTCGGCGATGGCGGTCTTGGCAGGCCAGCCTGGATCCGCGGTGCCTGGTCTTCATCGATGAGACCTGGATCAAGACCAATATGGCTCCACTTCGGGGCTGGGGGCCAAGGGGCAAGCGCCTGCGCGGCTTGGCCCCGCACGGCCATTGGCGAACCCTGACCTTCCTGGGGGCATTGCGTTGGGACCGGCTTGCGGCACCTTGTGTCTTTGACGGACCAATCAACGGCCAGTGCTTCCGCGCCTATGTCGAGCAGCAACTCGTTGGCGTGCTGAAACCCGGCGATATCGTCATCATGGACAATCTGGGAAGTCACAAATCGGTCGCCATCAGGCAGATGATCAAGGCCGCTGGCGCCAGGCTTTGGTACCTGCCGCCCTACTCACCCGACCTCAATCCGATCGAGCAGGCCTTCGCCAAGATCAAACACTGGATGCGCCAAGCCCAGAAGCGCACCGTCGAAGAAACGTGGCGGCACGTCGGTCAACTCGTTGCGACCATCGAACCCGGCGAATGCGAGAACTATTTCGCAAACGCCGGATACGCTTCCGTCAAAACGTGAAAGGCTCTAGTGCAGCCGCCCGTTCGAACTCGCCAAGCGCCTCGCCAAGGCGATCGAGCTTCATCAAAAGGTCGGCGCGCACGCTTGGCAGCAGGTGATAGTTGCGCAGCGCCGGCTCGTGCATCAGCTGGTCCGCGAGCTCCAGCCCGGCTGCAGGACCGAATGCCATCGCCAGTGCCATGGCGCGGTTCAGTTCGATCACGGGCGAGGGCGCAAGCGCGGCCAGTGCGGCGTAGAGAGCGGCGATGCGCGACCAGTCGGTCTGTTCGGCCGTGTGCGCCCGGGCGTGGCAGGCCGCGATCGCCGCCTGCAGCGTGTATGGGCCTGGTTTCTGCATGGTTTCGGCCTTGGCGAGTGCCGCAAGGCCGCGATTGATTAGCAGATGATCCCAACGGGATCTGATCTGCTTGAGCAGCAGGATCGGCTTGCCGTCGGCATCAGTGCGGGCCGGCAAGCGCGATGCCTGGATTTCCATCAATGCGACCAGGCCGTGAACTTCAGCGTCATTGGGCGCAAGCAGCGCCAGCATCCGCCCCAGCCGCATCGCCTCCTGACAGAGTTGTGGCCGCATCCAATCGTCGCCGCGGGTGGCGGAATAGCCTTCGTTGAAGACGAGATAGAGCACTTCGAGCACCGAGCTCAGCCGGTCGGTCCGATCCTGGCCGGCAGGCACCTCGAAGGGCCCGCAAGCGTCCGACAGAGTGCGCTTGGCCCTGATGATGCGCTGCGCCATCGCTGCTTCGGAAACCAGGTAGGCGCGGGCGATCTCTTCCGTGGTCAGGCCACCGACCAACCGCAAGGTGAGTGCCGCCCGTGCGTTGGCCGAAAGCACAGGATGGCAGGACACGAACATCAGCCCGAGCATGTCGTCGCCCATCCCGTCCTCTGGCTCGGCCATTGCCTCGACGTCGGCATCGATACCCAGCAGTGCGAGTTTGCCGTTTGCCATCTTGGCACGCCGAAAATGGTCGATGGCCCGGCGCCTGGCCGAAGTGATCAGCCAGGCGCCGGGCTTGTCCGGGATGCCTGAAACGGGCCAGTTGCGTAGTGCCGCGATAAGGGCATCCTGGGCCAACTCTTCCGCAAGGTCGACGCTGCGGGTGAACCGGGCGAGTGCCGCCACGATCCGCGCCCGCTCCATGCGAAACACCGTCTCGATGGCCTTGTGCGTCGCGCGGCTTCTGGCGACGCTGTCATCAGAGACAATGTCGGTCGGCATCGTTGGCTGCGGAGGGCTATGGTTTGCGGCCATCTATGACCTGTCTTGCGCGATGCCCATTTCGCGAAAGCGATCGATGCCTTCGCTGGGCTCGAAATCCTCGAGATCGAACATCTGGCGCACCTCGATCTGGCCGTTCTCGATCTGCGGGTTGGGAAAGCGGTTGGCCCATTCCATCGCTTCCTCGCGCGTCTTCACCTGGATGACCGTGTAGCCGGCGATCAGTTCCTTGGTCTCGGCAAAGGGGCCATCGGTGATGGTCTTCTTGCCGCCAGACCATGTGATGCGCCAACCCTTGGAGCTCGGCTGCAGACCGCTGCCGTCGAGCAGCACACCGGCCTTGGCCAGTTCTCCGTGATAGTCGGCCATGTCTGAGATCATTTCCGCCGGCGGCATGACGCCCGCTTCGGAGTCCTTGCTGGCCTTGATCACGAACATGAAACGCATTGGTTTGCTCCCGCATAATGAGGCCCGACACCATTGTCTGAGCCTAGTCTGCCAACACGACGAGCAGAAGGCAGCAGGATCGACAAAGCCGTTGGCGATTTCTTGCCGCGTGCAAAACTTTGCTTCGTTGCGGCGCTTCATCACTGCTGGTATTTTGCCTCGGCCAGTGAGAGGGCGCCGTCATGGACGAGAAAGCCGCCGCAGCCGACCTCATGCAGATGGTGAATGGGTATCAGGTGTCCCAGGCGATCTGCGTCGCCGCAACACTTGGCATTGCCGATCAACTGGTGAGCGGACCGCGTTCCAGCGACGATCTCGCCGCTGCGACCGGGTCTCACCCGCAGGCGCTCTACCGCCTGTTGCGTGCGCTTGCTTCGGTAGGTGTGCTCCATGAAGGGGCGACCAGGCAGTTTTCCCTGACGATGCTTGGGTCGGGGCTGCGTTCGGATGCCGAGCAATCCGTCGCACCCTGGGCGCGCATGGTTGGCCGAGCCTACTACCGCGCCGCCTGGGGAGAGCTGTTGCACAGCATACGCACCGGCGAGAACGCGTTCGCGCATGCCCATGGCACCGGTGTCTGGCAGTACCGCATCGATCATCCAGAGGAGTCGCTGATCTTCGACCGGGCGATGTCGTCCTTCGTGCCGGCAGTCGCTGCGGCGGCGCTTGCGGCCTACGACTTCGGCCGCTTCGACGTCGTCATGGATGTCGGCGGCGGCCAGGGCGCCTTGCTGGCGGCGATCCTTGCCCGCAATCCGTCGCAGCGCGGCATCCTGTTTGACCAGCCGATGGTGGTCGAGGGCTCCGGTGCCGTTCTCAGTGCGGCGTCGGTCGCCGATCGCTGCGAGGTGGTCGGCGGCGACTTCTTCGCTGCCGTGCCGGAGGGTGCCGATGCGCATGTCATGAAATGGATATTGCACGACTGGGACGACGAGCGCTCTATCACCGTACTGAAAAGCTGCCGGCGGGCAATCCGGCCGGATGGGACGCTGGTCGTGCTGGAGGCGGTCCTCGCGCCGCCCAACGAAGGCCCAGGTGCCAAGTTTGCAGATCTCAACATGCTGGCGGTACCTGGCGGAGAGGAGAGAACAAAGGACCAATTCGCCAGGCTGTACGCCGCGTCCGGCTTCAGGCTGACAAGAGTGATCGAGGCGGGCCCACGTATCAGTGTCGTAGAAGGCGTGCCGGTGTGACGCCTCAGATATTCCGAGCCTGGACCGCAGCACGCGACTTTGCTTGACTTGGCATTGATAAGACTAAATCCTGTTTGCCAGCGGAAACGAGGCTGGTGGTCAAGATGAAGGCCCTGTTGCGAGGTGTCTGCGTTGCGGCTGTGCTGTTAGGAGGTAGCCTCCAGGCACATTCTGCCGATCTCGTTGTGGCCATGCCCAATTGGCCATCCGGTCAGGCATCCGCCAACATCATCAAGGCCGCGCTTGAGAAATCGCTCAAGATCGATGTCGAGGTCGAGGAAATGGGAACCTTGATCGCATTCACCGGCCTGGATTCGGGCAAGGTCGATATTCACCCCGAGGTCTGGCGGCCGAACCTGGACTCGCTGGTGCAGAAATATGTCACCGATCGCGGCACCGTTCACCTGAGCCCGCGCAGCGTTTCGGCGACGCAAGGGTTATGCGTCACCCAAAAGACCTATGACGACTATGGAATCCACGATGTCGCCGACCTGACGGACCCGGTGAAAACCAGGGTGTTCGACACCGATGGCGACGGTAAGGGCGAGATCTGGATCGGTGCCCAGGGCTGGTCGTCGACCGACATCGAGCGAATCCGCGCCAAGAGCTATGGCTACGCGGCAACGATGACGCTGCTCGAAATGCCGGAGGAGGTCGGCATGTCGGCGGTGGACGCTGCAGTGGCGACTGACAAACCGATCGTTTTTTACTGCTACAGTCCGCATCACGTGTTTGAGCTGCATCAGATCAAGCAACTGAGCGAACCGGCTTTCGACAGAGCAAAGTGGAATGTCATCTTGCCGGCGGACGATCCGATGTGGCTTTCGAGGTCCGATGCCCCCGTAGCCTGGCAACCGTCGAGTTTCAGCGTCGCTTATGCAACGTCGCTGTCCAAGCGTTTGCCGCAAGTAGCCAAGTTTCTCGACAACATCGATTTCAGCGCCGACGAAGTGACGGCCATGAGCTACGCGCTCGAGGTCGAAAGACAGGATCCGGCAAAGTTTGCCGAGCAATGGGTGGCGAGCCACGAAGACCGTGTGAACGCTTGGATGAAGTGACGCCCGCCAGGGCCAGAGAGGGGTAGTGCGCATGGCAGGGACGGTGCGTCCACGCAGATGGTTCGGTTGGGTCGCCCTCTTTTTCATGGCAGCGGGGCTCGGAGCAGCACTGGCGCAAGCCGGTCCGACAACGCAGATCTTCGATCCCAAGACCCATAAATGGATCAACTACGATCGCAAGAAGGCGCGCCAGTACTACGCCGCCCACGGTCAGGTGCCAGACGCTTTCCGCCGCCAGATCGTAACGTTCCGCACCGCCGAGAAGCCGGGCACCATCATCATCGATGGTAACCAACACTTCCTCTATCTCGTCTTGCCCGGTCTTAAGGCCGTGCGCTACGGCATCGGGGTCGGTCGTGACGGTTTTGGTTGGGCCGGAATCGTGCGTGTCGGGCGCATGGCCGAATGGCCGACTTGGACGCCGCCGGCCGAAATGGTTGCGCGCGATCCGAACGCTGCCAAATTTGCTGGCGGCATGCCTGGCGGCCCCGACAATCCGCTCGGCGCGCGTGCGCTTTATCTCTACCAGGGCGACCAGGATACGATTTATCGCATCCATGGCACACCGGAGCCGTGGACGATCGGCCTCGACGTGTCGTCCGGCTGCATCCGGATGAACAATGACGACATCGTCGACCTGCATGCCCAGGTTCAGGTCGGCGCTAAGGTCGTGGTGCTGATGCAGGGGGCTGCGCTCTACAAAGGGGTATGAGCGTCGCCGTCTGAGAACGACAAAGGCGTTCAACGAGGGGGACATGATGCGAACAGCTTATCTCTGCGGAACTGGTTTGCTTGTGGGCCTTGCGGTCGCTGGCTGTGCCTCCACCGCGCCTGAACCGCAAGACATGGCAAGGACCACCGTGCAGACGGCGCCCGCCGACCTGCAGCTTACTTGTGCCAGTGCGGTGGCAACGTCCGCTGGCGTCGAAGCCGACAAGGTGCTGCCGGTCGGCTCGTCGCAGCTGGACGCGACCAGGTATCAGGTCGACCTCAATGCATCTGGCCAACGCTATGTTTGCGTTGTCGACACCATGGGCAATGTGACCTCGGTGCAGAAAGCGGCTTGAGAACGAGCCAGTTGCGAAACGGCGGAACTTGGTCCTCCATCGACGACAGACCGGTTTCGCCAGAGGACGCGCGCGCCGGACGAACGCTACGCCTCATTCGTCCAGTGCCTCTGGCGGATGCGCACTGCGACCCTTGCCGAACGTATAACCGGTCTCGACGGCATTCTTGCCAAACTTGCCGCGCAGCACGTCGATGGCGCCTTCGGCCAGCGCCCGCTTACGCGACTGGACGTCGACGAGATCGGGCGGGTCGGCGCGTTCGTCATCGGAGAGGTCGCTGACACCGATGCCGAGCAGGCGGTACTTTGTGCCGTCGGTTTCTTTCGACAAAAGCTGCATGCCGGTCTGGAAGATGCGGTCGGCAAGCCGTGTCGGGTCGGTCAGCTGGCGGTTGCGCGTCCGGAGCTTGAAGTCCTGGGTCTTGAGCTTGAGCACGACGGTGCCGCCGGCAATGTTTGCCTTCTTCAGTCGCGCCGAGACCTTTTCCGACAGCGCCCGCAGCACCGGCACCAGCTCCGCCGACGAGGCGAGATCGGTATCGAAGGTGGTCTCCGCCGAAACGCTCTTGGCTTCCTGGTCGGGCGACACCTGGCGATCGTCCTGGCCGCGCGACAGGTGATAGAGCCGGCTCCCCATCGTGCCGTAGCGCCGCATCAGGTCGCCGCGGTCCATGCGCTGCAACTGGCCGATGCTGCGGATGCCGTCGCTTTCGAGCATCGCGGCAAAGGCTTTTCCGACGCCCCAGATCATCGTCACCGGCTGTGGCGCGAGGAAGGCGAGCGCCTCGGCCTCGCCGATGACGGCAAAGCCGCGCGGCTTGCGCAGGTCGGAAGCGACCTTGGCGAGGAACTTGCAGTAGGACAGGCCGCCGGAGACGGTGATGCCGATCTCCTTCTCGACGGCAACCGCAAAGCGGGCGAGCACAAGTGCCGGCGGCAGGCCATGCAGGCGCTCGGTGCCGTCGAGGTCGAGAAAGGCTTCATCGATCGACAGCGGCTCCACCAGCGGCGTCAGCGCCTGCATCATCGAGCGCACCTCACGCCCGACGCGGACGTATTTTTCCATGTCGGGGCTGATCACGAACGCCTCTGGACAGGCCTCCAGCGCCTTGAACATCGGCATTGCCGAGCGCACGCCATGGATACGGGCGATGTAGCAGGCCGTGGAGACCACGCCGCGCTTGCCGCCGCCGATGATGACCGGCTTGTCCTTGAGCTCGGGATTGTCGCGCTTTTCCACCGCCGCATAGAAGGCATCGCAGTCGATATGGGCGAGGTGCAGCTTGTAAAGCTCGGGATGGCGCAACAGGCGCGGGCTGCCGCAGCCGTGGCAGCGCGGTCCCGACCCACGCTGAAGGGCAAGGCAGTCGCGGCAAAAACCGTGGCTGGGATCGTTGACAGGCATCGCCTTCGCTGCGAACATAAAGAGAACAAGCGCAATTTTATGTCAGCTGCCCCGTCGGGACAAGGCTGCGCTCTGGAGCCATGCCATGACTGATGCCATTTCGCCGCTGACACCGGATCTGTGGCCGCATTTTGAGGATTTGTTTGGCAAGCAGGGCGCCTGCTATGGCTGCTGGTGCACCTATTTCAGGCTGCCGCCGGCGATCAGGCGGGACAGCAACCGCGAGAGCAACAAGGATCACATCAAGACGCGAATCGCGGCCGGTCCGCCGCCGGGCCTGCTGGCATTCTCGGATGGCCAGGCGGTCGGCTGGATGCAGATCGGCCCGCGCGCCGACGTGCCCGAATTCAACAACAAGGGCAGGGGCTCCGCGCCGTTGTCACCAGAGGATGCCGGCGATCCAGCCGTCTGGGCCATTTCATGCTTCTTCATCCGCGGCAAGGCACGCGGCCAGGGTGTGACGCACCGGCTTGTCGACGCCGGTGTCGCATTCGCGCGCCAAGCGGGTGCTCGCGTGCTTGAAGCCTGCCCAATCGACCAATCGAACGGCAAACACCCGGTCAGCCTGTTTGTCGGCTCGACGCGGGTGTTCGAAAAGGCGGGGTTTACGCGCGCGATCGAGCGGAAGCCGGGCCGGCCGCTGATGCGTCTTGAACTCTGAGGCGTGACTACGGCGGAAGCAACTTAGCCTGAAAAGCCGCCGGCTTCGAGAAACGCCAGTTCCTGCTCGGTCGATTCGCGGCCGAGGATGAAGTTGCGGTGCGGGAAGCGGCCAAAACGGGCGACGATGTCGCGATGACCGATAGCGTGCTTGAGGTAGTCGCCGCCAAGCGCCGTCGAGCGTTCGAGCGGGGTGTCGTGATCGGCCAGCGTCTCGGAATGCGAGAACGGCAGATAGAAAAACACCCGGATTGGCGCATCCGTCGCCATGTCGTGGCCGTCGGCCACCGCCCGGCGTGCGAAATGGCGGGCGAGCGGATCGGTGGCATACATGTGGCCGCTGCCACGGAAGCAATTGCGCGGAAACTGGTCGAGCAGGATCAGCAGCGCCAGCGCCCCCTCGGCGTCGTCCGCCCAGTGGTCGCACTGGCGCTTGGCGGCGGCCATGTGCAGGTCGCCGAAGCGGCTGCGGAAGCTGTCGTCGAACATCTCGTCCTTGCGGAACCAGCTTTCCGGCCCGGATTCGCGCCAAAAGGCGACCACTTCGGTTGCACGCTGCCTGTCGATCATCGTCGGTTCCTCTTTGTTTTCATTACGTCATTGCGCGTACGCCCCTGACGCGCGCTGGCAAGTCCATCACTCGCCCGGCACGACCTTCTTGGCGATGGCGTCCGCGGCTTCGTCATTGAGGGCTTTGGCGGCGCGGCGCGGCGGTGTCAGCGGTGTCGGCACAGGCTCGCCGGTGTTGCCTTGCAGGAAATCGCCGCCGGCGTGGATGTCGCCGGCGAACTGCATTTCCAGCCGTGCGGCGTCGCGGCGGCGCACCTCCTCGATCACTTCGGCGACGTCGTCCGGATCTTCGCCGAGCTTTTCGAGCGTGGCGCCACCAAAGACGATGGCCGATTCGAACGTCTCACGCAGTTGATAGTCGACGCCGGCGCGAATGAGTTTCATCGCTGTGCCGCGGTCATAGGCACGCGCCAGAACCGGTACCAGCGGAAACTCCGCTGCGAGGTTTTGGGCGATGCGGACGGCGACATCTTCCTTGTCGACGCAAATCAGCACCGCGCGTGCCCGCCCGGCGCCCGCAGCATGCAGGATATCGAGCCGGGTGCCGTCGCCATAATAGATCTTGAAGCCGAAATCAGCGGCTGCCTGGATCATCTCGACGTCGTTGTCGATGATCGACACGTCGACGCCGCGCAGCAGCAATGGCTGGCTGGCGATCTGTCCGAAGCGACCGAAGCCGATCACCAGCACCGTGCCACTGAGTTCTGCTGCAACATCAACGTCTTCGAGCGATTGTTCGACCTGCGGCGTGAAGCGGCGCAGCACCATGATCGCCAACGGGGTCAGCACCATCGAGATGATGATGATGGCGGTCAGGATCGCATTGGCTTCGCCGTCGATGATGCCGACGGCAAGGGCCGAGGAGTACAGCACGAAGGCGAATTCGCCGCCTTGCGCCATGATGACGGCGCGCTCCAGCGCCTCGCGATGTCCCGACTTCAGGAAGCGTGCAACGGCATAGATGCCGATGCCTTTCATCAGCATGTAGACCACGACGTAGAAGGCGATCATCTGCCAGTTGGCCAGTACCACCGTCAGGTCGAGCGACATGCCGACCGCGATGAAGAACATGCCGAGCAGGATGCCGCGGAAGGGTTCGACATCCGCTTCGAGCTGATGCCGGAAGGTCGATTCGGACAGCAGCACGCCGGCGAGGAACGCGCCCATCGCCATGGACAAGCCGCCGAGCTGCATGGCGAGTGCTGCGCCCAGGACAACAAGCAGGGCAGCTGCAGTCATCACCTCTCGAGCGCGCGAGTCGGCAAGGACGCGGAACAACGGATTGAGCAAATAGCGACCGGCGATGACCAGTCCGGTGATTGACGCGATGCCGATGCCGATATCGGTCAGCCGCCCGGCCCAGCCCGTGCCGGCATCGCTGACGGCGACCGGCGCCAGGAACGCCACCAGCGCCAGCAAGGGCACGATGGCGAGGTCCTCCAGCAGCAGGATCGAAACCATGCGCTGGCCCTTCGGCGTCGACATCTCACCGCGCTCATCGAGCAATTGCATGACGATTGCCGTCGAGGTCAGCACGAAGCCGGCGCCGGCGACAAAGGATTGTGAAACCAGAAAGCCTCCCGCCAGACCGACCAGCGTCAGCAACAGCGCGCAGATGCCGACCTGCAGTGCGCCCAGCCCGAAGATTTCGCGCCGCAGACCCCACAGCCGCGACGGCTGCATTTCGAGGCCGATGATGAACAGGAACATCACCACGCCGAGTTCGGCGACATGCAGGATGGTGGAGGATTCGGTGAAGATGCCGATGCCGAATGGGCCAATGACCACACCGGCGCTGAGGTAGCCGAGGATGGAGCCGAGGCCGAGTCGCTTGAAGATGGGGACGGCCACGACGCCTGCAGCCAGCAGCGCCACCACCGGAACCAGATCGACACCCGCTGTCTCTGCTGCCATGCGTCTTTTCGATCCTTGGCTGTGCGGCTGATACCGCTTGGTGGGAAAGCGCCAAGATAGGTGCTTCGGGCGCTTCAGAACAGCCCGGCTAGCCTATCGAATTGTCCTGCCACAACATTGTCGCCGAATCGGTATGGCATGGCTCTGGCCCCACAACCTGCCATTGCGTGTGACATGGCTTGACGCTAAGGCGGGCTCGGTTTCGACCAGTGTGGGGTTGAACTGCCGCCGGCGTTTGTTGCCGGCTACGAGGAGAGGACTGACATGAGAAATATGCTGTTTGCCGTGCTCGGCGTTGCCGCGCTTGGCCTTTCGGCCTGCTCGAAGGCGCCGGAATGCACCGCCGAGGTTCTGACCAAGAAGGGCCAGGAAGTTGCGACCGCGCTTCAGGAAGCCATCACCAAGGACCCGGCCAAGGCTGCCGAGCTGTCCACGAAGGTGCAGGAAGTTGCGTCCAAGTACACGGGGGCAACGACGTCGGAAGAGGCCTGCAAGGCCTATGACGACCTGCTGACCGCGATCAAGGGCTGATTATTCGACCTGAAAACGGAAAGGGCGGCACCGCGTGTGCCGCCCTTTTTCTTCGTGGGAATGAAGAATCAGTTCTTGGCGATGGCCCCGACGGCAGTTCCGTCGACACGCGACAGCTTCATGCCGATGACAGGCACCAATTGCTTGTCTACACGCACTGAGACGGTGACGTGCATCAGGTTGTCGTCGGGCATGCGTGCCTGCATGACGCCGTTGAGCTGGTTGCGGTTGAGCGACAGGATCACCTTGCGGCCGTCGACAACACTGCCGGAGATGATGTCGAGCCCCTTGCCCTCCGAGCCGTCCAGGAACTTGCCGCGATAGCCGCTGCGGCCCTTCTGTTCGATGGTTGCCGACATCTTCTGCGTGAACACGCCGACGCGGCATCCGCCGTCGAGAGACATGCCGACTTTGCCATCAGGGGTCGAACCGGTGAAGTTGCAGGTGAATTTGGTACCCTTGTATTTGCCGGCGACGATCTCGCCCGGCCCGACCCATTCGCCTTCCACCGTCTTGAAAAACTTCTTGTCGCGCTCGGCGCCCTTGACCGTGTCGGCATGCGCGACGGACGGCAGCGCCATGGCCACGGCAGGCAGGACAGCGGACAACAACAAGCGCTTCATGGGCACACCCGACAGCAGGAAACTGGAACGATTAGCTGGGAGGACCATGACCAAGAATGGTTAATGCTTCGTCTATTTGACCTTTTCGGCGCCCTTGTCCTTTGTCGCGAAGGTGGTCAGCGCAGCCAGGAAATCGCCCATGCCGGGGCGCTTGGCCGCGGCAAAGGGCAGGGGCCGTGCCGTTTCCATCGCGGCGATGCCGATGCGGGCCGTCATCATGCCGTTGACCACGCCTTCGCCGAGCTTGGCCGACACCTTGGCGGCAAGGCCGTGGCCGACAAGCTGCTGGACGAAACTGTCGCCGACGGCAATCGAGCCGGTGACGGCGAGATGGGCAAGGGCCGAACGGGCAAGCCGGAAGAAGCCGAGCGTGCCGGGCCTGCCGCCATAGAGTTCAGACAGGCGCCGGATCAGACGTCCGGCCTCGAACACGACATAGGCGATATCGACCAGCGCACGCGGGCTGACCGCGGTTACCAGAGACACACGCTTGGCGGCGTCGAGGATGAGAATCTTCGCTTGCGCGTCGAGCGGTGTCAGTATCTCGGCTTCGGCGAGCCGCACGAGATCGGCGCCGTCGATCACTTCGCCGCGCAGGTCGGCGAGCGCGCGCCGGCCCGCCGCCGTTTCAGGCTTCGACGACAAAAGGTTCGACAACTCGTCGACGACGTTGCGAGCTGCGGCCGGATCGTTGCGCGCGATGGCGTCAGTCGCCCGGTTGCGCAGGCGCTCGACAGAGGCCAGCCGGAACACTGCCAGAAGCTCGCGGGCGAGGATCACCACAAGCGCCGATGCCGCGATGCCTGCGGCGGCCACCGCCAGCCAGCCGAGCCAGTCGGCGCGCGAGAACAGGTCGCGGATCAGCCTGTCGGTCCAGAGCCCGACGCCGAGCGAGATCAGGATGCCGAAGGCGGTAAGGAAGATCGCGCCGATGCGGGACCTGCGCCTTGGGGCGGTTGCGGGCGGTGGTTCGGCCGCAGCAATGTCCGCCTCGTCGAAGACATCGAACTCGGCTGGCGTCACCACAGCGGCTTCGGCTGCCAGCGCGCGCGGCTTGCGCGGTGCCGCCACCGACGGCGCACGGACGGCTATCTCTTCCGTTACCGGTTCCGGCTCGATGCGAAAGGCCGCGGGTTTTCGGGGAGCGCTCATGCGAGATGGTCTCCGATGAGGAATTGCAGCGCGCGGTCGAGCCGGATGTGCGGCAGCGACAGCGTCACACCTTCGGCCGTGCGCTCCAGCCGGGGCGGACGGAAGCGCACGAAACGGATCGTCGGATCATTCGCATCCTGGCGGTGATTGGTGCCAAAATCCTGGAACACGACATCAGCCTTGTCAGGTAAGTCCCCAGGAAATATGGCAGTTTCACTGTTGCCGTCGAAGCGTTCCTTGCCGATCGTCTCGCCTTCGATCGGGGTCCCGATGATGACGGGCAGTGTCTCACGACCTTGCTTGACGGTACCTTCGCGGGTGGCGCGGACGGCGGCAAGCGCCAGCACGTCGACCTCGGCACCGGAGAGGTTGGCGCGTGCCACGGCGCGGTCGGTGAGCCGACGCACGATCGACTGCAGCCGGTCGTGGCTCTCGTGATGCAGGTGATCCGCCTTGGTCGCTGCAACCAGGATGCGGTCGATGCGTCGCGAAAACAGGTCGGTCAGGATATTGCCCCGGCCCGGCCGGAAGCAGGCGAGGATTTCGGTCACCGCGCGCTCGAGGTCGGCGATGGCGCCGGGGCCGGCGTTCAGTGCCTGCATCGCGTCGATCAGCACGATCTGGCGGTCGAGCCGCGCGATATGTTCGCGGAAGAACGGCTTCACCACATGCGTCTTGTAGGCCTCGTAGCGCCTTTCCATCATCGCGTGCAGCGAGCCGGGCCGCGCCCGCTGGCCGAGGCCGGGAAGTGGGGCGAATGTCAGCGCTGGTGATCCCTCGAGGTCGCCCGGCATCAGGAACCGGCCGGGCGGCAGCGTCGACAGCGCGCGCTCGTCGTCCTTGCAGGCCTTGAGATAGGCGGCAAAACTCTCGAACAGCCGCCGCGCCGTCATCTCGTCGGCATCCGCCTCGGGCTTCACCGTGGCGGCAAGCTCACGCCAGGCTTCCGACAGGTCGGCGCGAACCGGCAGGCGTGCGAGCTCGAACGCCTCCCGGGAGAAATCGTCGTAGCTCTTGCCGAGTAGCGGCAGGTCGAGCAGCCATTCGCCCGGATAGTCGACGAGGTCCACCGACAGTTTTCCAGCTGAAAACATGCGGTTCCAGCCGGAAGCCGACTCGAACTCTACGGTCAGCCTGAGTTCCGAAATCGCGCGGGTCGAATCCGGCCAGATGCGCTGGTCGACGAGGGCCGAAACATGATCCTCATACTGGAAGCGAGGCACGGCGTCGTCAGGCTGTTCTTCGAGGAAAGCGCGTGAAATGCGCCCCGATTTCTGTGCCTCGAACAGCGGCAGCCGGCCGCCATGGATCAGATTGTGGACGAAGGACGTGATGAAAACGGTCTTGCCGGCCCGCGACAGCCCGGTTACTCCGAGCCGCAGAGACGGCGAGAAAAGTCCCGCGGCACGGCCGGAAAACGTGTCGAGCGCAATGCGCGCCTCATCGGTGAAGGTGGTCAGAGACGCCAATCGTCGATCCCCATGCGGTCGCGCCGGATATAGGTGCCGCTGCAGGGATTTGAAATGGCGGCCGGTTTCAAAGATCGGCCGGTTTCAAAGATCGGCAGGCGTCAGAAACGCCTCGAGATAGCCATGGCCGAGTTCGGCGCCGGAAAGCTCGCCTTCGAAGCGGATCACGGCCAGGCCCGAGGTCGGGAAACCGGTCTGCAGCGTATGCAGCGCCGCTTGGTCGCCATCGCCTGAAACAGCCATGGCGAGGTCTTCCATCATCGGGTTGTGGCCGATGACCAGGATCGAGCCGTGCCTGCCATTTTCGCGGATCTTGTCGAAATAGCCCGCGGCGTCGGCGCTGTAGAGGTCGTCGGTGAAGACGACCCGGCCGGTGTCCGCGTGGCCGGCGAGGCCCTCCAGGGTTTCGCGGGCGCGCCGGGCGTTGGAGCAGAGTGTGAGTTCCGGCACATAGCCGTTGGCGCGCATTGCCGTGCCGGTGGCTTCGGCGTCCGCGATGCCGGTGGCGTCGAGCGGCCGGTCGAAATCCCTGACGCCGGGCAGGGCCCAGCCGGCCTTGGCGTGTCGGAGAAGGTAGAGCTTTCCCAAATGTCGCTCCTGGAAGCCCGATCTGACGACGAGCCTGCGCCAACTTGTCATCTCTGGATGTAGCCAAGCGTCAGGCCGCTTGCAACCGGACGATGCCGTTGCGCGTTTCTTGAGGAGAGAGTTGCGCTCTTGCCACGTCCGAATCACGACATTGTGGGCGGCGCAAACTTTTCGATGAATACGCTTGTGTGGGGCTTGGCCCGCGAATATATAGGCGCCAAAACGGGGTTGTCGGGTGAGTCGAATGAACGATACCGTTACTCTTGGCTACGTGCCCTCCGATGAGGAGCCGTTCATGAACGAACGGCAAAAGTCTTACTTCAGAGCTAAGTTGGTTGCCTGGAAGAACGACATCCTCCGCGAAGCTCGCGAAACCCTCGAAATACTTCAGCAGGAAAATGCCAACCATCCGGATCTTGCCGACCGCGCATCGTCCGAGACCGACCGTGCCATTGAACTCAGGGCACGCGACCGGCAACGCAAGTTGATCTCCAAGATCGACTCTGCCCTGCAGAGGATTGACGAGGGTACCTACGGCTATTGCGAGGAGACAGGTGAACCGATTTCGCTGAAGCGACTGGACGCACGTCCGATCGCTACGCTGTCGATTGAGGCTCAGGAGCGTCACGAGCGCCGCGAAAAAGTCTATCGCGACGACTGATCGCGGAATGGCAGAAACGAAAAAGGCGGCTTCGGCCGCCTTTTTTCTTGTCCGCATGCAAGATCGTCGGTCAAGCTTACCGCTTGTGACTTGTAAGTTCGCCAAGCAGCTTGGCCATTTCGTCATCGAGCGATGGATCCACAAGTTTTGCCGGTTTGGCTTGCGGCTTGTCGTCGAGCGACACTTCGAGCTCCTTCATCAGCGTGTCGTCGATGAGGTCGCGCGGCGATGGTGCCGCCACGGGCGCAGGCGCAGGTCGCGCCGGAGCCGAATAGGTTGGCGCAACATAGGTTTTGGGATCCGGGCTGTTCGTGACCAGCGGTGCCGAAGCCAAGGGCATCTTGGGCGGAGCCGGGCGTGACTGGACCGGCGCTGGTGCCTGCTGCTGCTGTTGCGGCCTGGCAGTCGCCGGCGTTGCCGGGCGAGGGGCTGGCTGCTGCGGGCTCTGCTGGGGACGAGACGCCTGGGGCGCTTGTTGCGCACCTTCGGTGCCGGTCAGTGCCGGGCGCCGCGGCGCGGTCATGCGGATATCGGTTTCGACCACCACGTCAGTCGGCCCGCCGATCAGCAGCAGGTGTTCGATGTCGTCGCGGCGCACCAGAACGAGCCGCCGCTGGCTGTCGATGGCGGTCGCGTCCATGACTGCGAGGCGCGTCTTCCTGTTTCTGCCGCCTGCAACGAAGGTGCCGAAAGTCAGGCTGCGGACCAGCTTGACGATGACGAGCACAATGACCAGCAGCACGAGGGCGGCAAAGGTCCACAGCACCGCCGCCGTATATCCAGGTCCTGCTACGCTATCGAGCCATTCAAACATGTCTTACCCCCGTCGCCGCCCCGCGCGACACTAAACCTTAGCTGTCGCGCCCGGCAAGTTGCCATCACGCATTACAGGCACGATTGACGCTAAGCGCATGATCTTGCCCCGGGCTTGCACCGCCTTTTTGTGGCTAGGCCTTTTCCCGGTAAGGAGAATGTGATTCAACCGCACCAATACGAGGGAGCCGGAGAGACTCGCAGGGGCATGGCCAAGGAAACGCGCAACGACTTCTATCCGGTTCCGATCGTGGATCAGGCAGCGCGCCCCGATGCCATCACCCGGCTGATCATCTTTATCGTCGTGCTGACGGCGGCGGCAATCGTCTTCGGCATCTTTCGCGAGCGGCTCGGCGACCCGTTCCTGATGGGCATGCTCGGCGTGCTTGCGATGGTCGGCGTCGGCTACCTCTTCGCGACCGCCATCGGCTTCGTCCAGATCGCACCGCGTTCGCCGGCCGACGGGCTTTCCAAGGCATTTGTCGACTCGATGTCTCAAGGCCTGGTGCTTACCGACGCCAAGGGCCGCGTCGTCTACGCCAACCGTGCTTATGCCGATATGACCGGGGCAACGACCGCCACGGACCTGAAGACTGTCGAGGGCCTGCTGTCGGACGTGCCCGAAGCGTCATCGACGATCTCCCAGCTGGCGTCCGGCCTGCGTGACGGCGAGGCCAACGATGGCGAGTTCCGCCTCGCACAATCCATTCGCCCAGGTGCAGCTCCCGGCGCGCGCTGGTACCGCGTGCGGGCACGCGCTTTCACGGTGCCCAGCCAGCGCCAGCCGCTAAACGCCTGGCAACTGGCCGACATTTCTCCAGAAAGAGCCGAGCAGGAGCGTTTCTTTCTCGATCTGCAGCAGGCCATCGATCACCTCGACCATGCCCCGGCAGGGTTCTTCTCGGCCGACCAGGACGGCCGCATCACCTATGTCAACGCGACGCTGGCCGAATGGCTGGGCATCGACCTGGCAAGCTTCACGCCCGGTGCCGTCACGCTCGACGAGGTCGTCGCCGGTGATGGCATGGCGCTCGTCCGCTCGGTCAAGGCCGATCCGGGAACCACCCGCAACGCCGTCATCGATCTCGATCTTGCGACCATCGCTGGCGAGGCTTTGCCGGTGCGATTCATGCATCGCGTCTCGGCGAGCCGCGAAGGCGTCAATGGGCCGACGCGCACCATCGTGCTCAATCGCACCCAGGGCGAGGACTCTTCCGCACAGTTGCGTGCTTCGGAGGTGCGCTTCACGCGCTTCTTCAATTCGACGCCGATGGCGATCGCCGGCGTTGATCACAATGGCCGCATTCTGCGCACCAACGCACCGTTCCTGTCGCTGTTTTCGTCTGTCGTCGATCGGGATGCCGTCGACCGCAAGGTCCGTCTCGACACCGTCATCCACGATCGCGACCGCGCAGCTTTCGCGGCCGCTCTCGAGAAGGCTCATCAGCGGCAGGCCGACATTGCGCCCATCGACACCGTGATGCCCGACAATGAGGAGCGCCATATGCGCTTCTACGTCAATGCGGTTGCCGACGGATCGGATGCCGAGGGCGCCGAAGAGGCGGCGATCGTCTATGCGGTCGAGACCACCGAGCAGAAAGCGCTCGAAAACCAGATGGCGCAGAGCCAGAAGATGCAGGCGGTGGGACAACTCGCCGGCGGCATTGCGCATGACTTCAACAACGTGCTTACCGCCATCATCATGGCGTCGGACCTGTTGCTGACCAACCATCGTCCGTCGGATCCGTCTTTCCCCGACATCATGAACATCAAGCAGAATGCCAACCGCGCCGCTTCGCTGGTCAGGCAACTGCTGGCGTTCTCGCGCAAGCAGACGCTGCGCCCCGAAGTGCTGAGCCTTACCGACGTGCTCGCCGACTTGCGCACGCTGGTGGCGCGCCTGGTCGGCAACAGCATCAAACTCAAGATCGATCATGGCCGCGATCTGTGGCCGGTCCGCGCCGATATCGGCCAGTTCGAGCAGGTGGTGGTCAACCTCGCCGTCAATGCGCGCGACGCGATGCCCGACGGTGGCGACCTGATGATCCGCACCAAGAACGTGCCTGCCGACGAGTGCAAGGCCTATGGCTATCGTGAGATGGTGCCTGCCGACTATGTCGTGGTCGAGGTCGAGGACACCGGCAGCGGCATCGCGCCCGAGGTTCTGAAAAAGATTTTCGAGCCGTTCTTCACCACCAAGGAAGTCGGCAAGGGCACCGGCCTGGGCCTGTCGATGGTCTACGGCATCATCAAGCAGACCGGCGGTTTCATCTACTGCGATTCCGAGGTCGGCAAGGGAACCGTGTTCCGCATCTTCCTGCCGCGCCATGTCGCCAAGCCGGTCGAGGAGCCAAAGGCGGACGGCGAGATTGCCGTGACTGCGGCCCCGAAACAGCCGGAAGCAGCACAGGCCAATGGCGCCAAGGACCTTTCCGGTTCGGCAACCGTTCTTCTGGTCGAGGACGAGGATGCCGTGCGCATGGGCGGGGTGAGGGCGCTGACGTCGCGCGGCTACACCGTGCATGAGGCGTCGTCGGGCGTCGAGGCGCTCGAGATTTTCGACGAGCTCAAGGGCCAGATCGACATCGTCGTCTCGGACGTTGTGATGCCCGAGATGGACGGGCCGACACTGCTTGGCGAACTGCGCAAGCGTCAGCCCGACATCCGCTTCGTATTTGTATCAGGTTATGCCGAAGACGCCTTTGCCAAGAACCTGCCGGCGGATGCGCAGTTCGGCTTCCTGCCCAAGCCGTTCTCTCTCAAGCAACTGGCGACCGTCGTCAAAGAGGTGCTAGAAGGCTAGGCATCGTGTACAGCCAGTGTCAGTCCTGCCCGACTTTCTATTAGCTTTCCCGTATGTGCTGATCATGCCATCATGCGGGGAAGCGTCGTCGGGGGTGACAGATGCAGACTACGCCGCATAATGAGGCGAAACGAGGCGACTACGCCGAAACCGTTCTGCTGCCGGGCGATCCCCAGCGTACCGAATGGATCGCTGCCACCTTCCTTGAGGATGTCCGCTGCATAAACCGGGTGCGTGGCGCACTCGCCTATACCGGGCGCTATCGCGGCAGTCCAATCAGCCTGCACACGACAGGCATAGGTGCGCCTTCGCTCGCCATCTATGCTCATGAGCTGCTTGAAACCTATGGCGCACGGACACTGATCCGCGTCGGCACCTGCGGCGGCCTTGCCGAGCACGTCAAGCTGCGCAGCCTGGTCATTTCACAATCGTCGAGCAGCGACAGCGCCATCAATCGCCAGCTTTTCGGTGTCTACGATTACGCGCCGAGCGCCGACTTCGAGCTGTTGTGCCGGGCCGCCCGGCGGGCAGTTGAAATGGGCCTCATCCATTATGTCGGCCAGACGGCCTCGAGCGACGTGTTTTATCATCCCGATGTGCTCGGGCGTTTTGCCGGAGTGCGTGCCCATGGCGCGCTGGCGGTCGATATGGAGACAAACGCGCTGTACACGATCGCCGCGCGCTTCAGAGCCAAGGCGCTGTCGATCTGCACGGTTGTCGACAGCCTCGTCAATGGCGAGGATACGGATGCGTCCGAGCGCCAGGAGCTGTTCTCCGACATGGTCCGGCTTGCCCTCGACGTTGCGATCGGCACATCAAGGGTCGAGGCGGAGCCTGATCGTCCCTGAGGTAGCATGGATATGCGGCTGTGCTAACCTGATGATGGCCTTGTGAGTCGGCCGTTTCCCGCGTTTCCGATCGATGAGTGGTTGTCCGGCGGTGCCGGCAAGTTCCGCGCAAGCTGCGGTCCATACCTCTTATCGAGCGTTCTGGTCTGTGTTCGTTGCGTCTGGGCAATCGACAAGGGAACAGCCAGTTGGAACAGTTTGTCGAGGAAAGCATGAAGAGGCGTCTGACCGAGCCGGTCGACATACTCACCGCGGTCAGCATCCTGAAGTCATATGGATATCTGGGAGACGAGCTGGTCATCGCCATTACCCGGATTTTCTACGTCGATCTGGACGCGCTCAACGAAGTTGTCGCCAACGCCTGAGGCCAGGGCCGGCATTACGCTGCCAAGCTGGAATGTTGCGATGCAGCATTGGCGGCTTGCATTTTCCTCCCAAATCATCCATATGCGGCGTCATAGGCGCTTGGGCCGGGCTTACGGCTTTCTCACTAGAGAGACTGGTTGCGTCTGTTTTCACCCTTGCCGGTAACGGCAGGCGGCGGAATAGACCCGCGGCATGAGGCCAGCGGGCACGACAGCGCAGCCGAGCGGACGGTCGTCCGCCGCCTTGTCGTTTCACGAGAGTTTCAGGCCGGCAGGTTGCGCCCTGCCGCCATTGTTGTTTGTGGCGGAATAGCCGTCGCACGAAAGAAGAAGATATTGACGAATGAAAACAATGCGGAGCTGAACGGCTTCGCCAAACTCGGCATTACCGGCGCGCTGCTCAAGGCGACCCAGTTGGCCGGGTTCAACGAGCCGAAGCCGATCCAGATCGAGTCGATCCCGGCGCAGCTGGCCGGCCGCGACATCCTCGGCATCGCCCAGACCGGTTCAGGCAAGACTGCGGCCTTCTCGCTGCCGATCCTGTCCAAGATCATGGCGCTCGGCACCAAGCGTCGACCCAAGACGGCGCGTGCGCTGATCCTTGCGCCGACGCGTGAACTCGCCGTGCAGATCGAAGACACCATCAAGGTGCTCGCCAAGGGCGCGCACGTCTCGACCGCGCTGGTCCTCGGCGGCGTGTCGCGTTTCTCGCAGGTCAAGAAGATCGCGCCGGGCGTCGACGTGCTGATTGCCACGCCGGGCCGCCTGACCGACCTCGTCCGCGAAGGCGACCTCGTTTTGGCCGACACCGAATGGCTTGTCCTCGACGAGGCCGACCGCATGCTCGACATGGGCTTCATCAATGACGTCAAGCGCATCGCCAAGGCGACGTCGCGCAACCGTCAGACAGCCCTGTTTTCGGCAACCATGCCTCAGGAGATCGCCGAACTGGCCCAGGGCCTGCTCAAGGATCCGATCCGCGTCGAGGTTGCCCCGCAGAGCACCACCGCCGCCGAGATCCGCCAGAGCATCATCCTCGCCCGCACCAAGCAGAAGCGCCAGATCCTGGCAAAGATGCTTGCCGACGAGGCCATGACCTCGGTTCTGGTCTTTGCCCGCACCAAGCATGGCGCCGACCGCGTCGTGAAGGATCTGGACCGCGACGGTTTCCCGGCCGCCGTCATCCACGGCAACAAGTCGCAGAACGCACGTCAGGCTGCACTGAACGGTTTCCGCGCCGGCAAGGTTCGCATTCTGGTCGCCACCGATATCGCGGCACGCGGTATCGACGTGCCGGGTATCAGCCACGTCGTGAACTTCGATCTGCCTGATGAAGCCGAAAGCTACGTCCACCGTATCGGTCGTACCGGCCGCAACGGCGCCAATGGCATCGCGGTCACGCTGGTTGATCCTTCGGAAAACTCCAAGCTGCGTCAGGTCGAGCGCATCATCCGCATGAAGCTGACCATCGACGCCGATCACCTCGGCGAACCTGATCCGGTGCGTCCGGCTGGCGAACCGCGCGGCTTCACGCCGGCCAACGACCGCGGCGAGCGCGACGAGCGTCGACCCAGCGGTCAGCGTCCGCGTGGCAACAATGGCGGCAAGCCCAAGGGCGGCCATGGCGGCGGCGACCGCAAGCCTGGCGGCGCTCCGAAGGGTGCTGCGCCCAAGGGCGGCAAGCGCCGCTTCGGTGCGCGCAAGCCGAACACGCGCGCAGCGTGATCTGTGCAGCAGATCGGGCCTGACTGGTCCATTTGCTGCATCGTATGAATAGGTTAGGGCGGTCGGGGCGGTGCTTCGGCCGCCCTTTCGTTTGAGGGGACGGAATGGCCGGAATAGCGACGCTCGCAATCGCTTATGTGCTGTCCCAATTCTATCGCTCCTTCCTGGCGGTGCTCACCCCGGCACTCACCGCCGAGCTCGGTGCCACCAAGGCGCAACTCTCCGTCGCCTCCGGCGCCTTCTTCATCACCTTTGCCCTGGCGCAATTTGTCATCGGGGTGTCGCTCGACCGGTTTGGCCCGCGCCGCACCGCTTCGACACTGCTCTTGCTCGGCGGCGGGGGTGGCGCCTTTGTCTTTGCCTTGGCAACTTCTCCCTGGTTGGTCACGGCGGCCATGGCGCTGATCGGCATCGGTTGCGCGCCGGTGCTCATGTCATCGCTGTTCATATTTGCGCGCACTTTCTCCACTGCCCGCTTTGCCGTGCTCGCCTCGTGGATGGTCGCTTTTGGCACCGCCGGAAACGTCATTGGCGCCGCCCCGCTGGCGCAGGCTGCGGAGGCGTTCGGCTGGCGGCCGGTTATGGCCGGGCTGGGTGTCATTACCATTGCCGCGGCACTTGCCGTGCTGGTCGCCGTGCGTGATCCGAAATCGCCGGAGGGCATGAAAGAGGGCAATATCGGTTTCGGCGGTTATCTCGAACTGCTGCGAATGCGTGTCCTTTGGCCGATCATCCCACTGACCGCGATCAATTATGCGCCGACGACCGGCATCAGGGGGCTCTGGTCCGGTCCCTATCTCGTCGATGTCTACGGCGCCGACGCGCTGCTGATCGGGCAGGTGACGTTCTTCATGGCGCTCGCCATGGTCGCCGGCGCCTTTGTCTATGGCCCGCTCGACACGATGTTCCGCACCCGGAAGTGGGTGGCTATCGTCGGCAACACCATCGGCCTCATGGCGATCCTCTATCTCGCGCTGAACGTCGTCACCGATGTCACCACCGTCACGCTCATCTTCGTGATCATCGGCGTGTCTGGTGGTGCCTACGGCCTGCTGATGGCGCATGCGCGCGCATTCCTGCCGCCGCACCTGATCGGGCGGGGCGTAACGCTGATGAACTTCTTCTCCATCGGAGGCGTGGGACTGATGCAATTCGCGACAGGCGCAGTGGTCACCGCCAAACTGCTGCCGGGTCAGCCGACGGCAGCCTATTCGGCGCTGTTCTGGTTCTATGTGCTGATGTTGGGCGCGGCGATCGTCATCTACCTCTGGGCACGTGACGCAAAGCCCGAGGTCGTGGTCGAGGATCAGTCGAAGCTCGAGCGCCTGAGATAGATCAAGGGCTCCATCTTCCAGCGGGTGGCAACGCGCAGCGCCTTTTCGCGCAACGGTCGCGGCAGCAGGAACAACAGCTTCATTGCCCATGTCAGGCGGCGTGGGAAGGTGACCTCGAAACCGCTCTTGCGTATCGCCTTGCAGATCCGTTCGGCGGCCGCCTCGACCGGCATCATCGCAGGCATGTAATAGGCGCTCTTTTCGGTCAGCGGCGTGTCGATGAAACCGGGGTTCATCACCTGGGTGCGGATGTTCATCTTGTCGAAGTCGAACTTCAGCGCTTCGGCGATGATGTTGACGGCTGCCTTTGTGGCGCCGTAGGCGGCCGTCGTCGGCCAGCCGAAATAACAACTGATCGAGCCCATGAAGACGATATGTCCGCGGCCACGATTGCGCATCCGCTCGATCACCGGAACCAGGCCGTTGATGACGCCGAAGACGTTGACGGCGAAACTCTGGCGGAAGGCTTCCATGCGCAGGTTTTCGCCGGTTACCGGCAGGTAGGACCCGGCATTGAAGATCGCGAGCACGATCGGCCCGGCCTGTGCTTCGATGGCGGCGACGGCGGCAGCCATTCCAGCCTCGTCGGTGACGTCGGAGGGAAAGGCCAGCACCTTTCCGGCCATGCCGCGTGTTTCCTCGATCAGCGTGTCGAGCGGGTCGTTGGCCCGGACGGTGACGGCAACCGTGTAGCCTTGTTTTGCCAACAAGCGGGCCACGTTGCGGCCAATACCGGTGCTGCCGCCGGTAATCCACGCGACCCCGTGTTCCGGGTCGGCCCGGTATGTGCTCACTTCTAACCTCTGGGCAGTAGCTATTGCGTAGCTCTAGCGGGGCGGCATGCATATGGAAAGGCTGTTTTAGGAAGCGCCGTGTTGATGGTGCCTTGGCTGGTCAGGGAGGGAGCTTGCGCGCGTTGACGTCGGGATGCGACTGGTCCAGAGAATTTCATCCCTTGAAAGCGCGGGCTCACATTTCTAGGGTTCTCAGGCGAATTAGGAAGGAATCTTCATGCGCTCGGTGATCGATGCCATCGGCAATACGCCTCTCATCCGGCTCAAGCGGGCCTCGGAGGAAACCGGCTGCGAGATACTCGGCAAGGCCGAGTTCATGAACCCGGGGCAATCGGTCAAGGATCGCGCCGGCCTGTTCATCATCCGCGACGCCGAAAAACGCGGGCTGCTGCGGCCCGGCGGTGTCATCGTCGAAGGCACGGCCGGCAATACCGGCATCGGCTTGACCGTCGTTGCCAAGGCGCTCGGCTACCGCACTGTGATCGTCATTCCCGACACGCAGAGCCAGGAAAAGAAGGATGCGCTTCGCCTGCTCGGTGCCGAGCTGATCGAGGTTCCGGCGGTTCCCTACAAGAACCCGAACAACTACGTGAAGGTCTCCGGCCGCCTGGCCGAGCAACTGGCAAAGTCCGAGCCGAACGGTGCCGTCTGGGCCAACCAGTTTGACAATGTCGCCAATCGGGAAGGCCATATCCGCACCACGGCCGAGGAGATCTGGCAGCAGACCGGCGGCAAGGTTGACGGTTTTGTCTCGGCTGTCGGCACCGGCGGCACGCTTGCCGGCGTGGCGATGGGGCTCAAGGCAAAAAACGCTGCGGTGAAGATCGCCATCGCCGATCCCCTGGGTGCTGCGCTCTACAGCTATTACACCACGGGCGAATTGAAGGCCGACGGCAGCTCGATCACCGAAGGCATCGGCCAGGGCCGCATCACCGCCAATCTCGAAGGTTTTGCGCCCGATTTTTCCTACCAGATCCCTGATGAGGACGCGTTGCCGATCGTCTTCGGTCTGATCCAGGAAGAGGGCATCTGCGTCGGCGGCTCGACCGGCATCAACATCGCCGGCGCCATACGGCTCGCGCGCCAGCTCGGCCCTGGCCACATCATCGTGACGGTGCTTGCCGATTTCGGCACGCGATATCAGTCCAAGCTGTTCAATCCGGATTTCCTGCGCAGCAAGAGCCTGCCGGTGCCTGAATGGATGGAGACCGAACCCAGCATTTCGGTCCCGTTCGAGCAGGTGGCGTGATGGCATTTTCGACCGAGGCGGTGTTTCGCGAGGATTCTTATCTCCGCGAGACCGAGGCCAGTGTCGTCGGGGTCAACGATCGCGGCGGCATTATCCTCGACCGGACGATCTTCTACGCGACCTCGGGCGGCCAGCCCGGCGACACGGGCATCCTGGTGCGCGAGGACGGCAGCCGGATCGCTGTGGCGGCCACGATCACGGGTGAAAGCAAGGACGAGATCATCCATGTGCCCGCTCTGGAACAGGGAGTACCCGAGGTTGGCGAGCGGTTGAGGCTGGCGATCGACTGGCCGAGGCGGCTTCTGTTGATGCGCATGAACGCGGCCTGCCATCTGTTGACGGTGGTCTGTCCGTACCCGATCACCGGAGCGTCGGTCAGCGAGGAGGATTCGCGCGTCGATTTCGACATCCCGGACGCCGGCTTCACGAGGGAAGATGTGACCGCCAGGTTGATGGAGCTCGTCCGCGCCAACCATCCGATCTACACCAGCTGGATTTCCGACGCCGAGCTTGCCGCCAATCCGACGTTGGTGAAGTCCAAGAATGTGCGCCCGCCATCCGGCACCGGCAAGATCAGGCTCGTCTGCATCGGCGACAATGCCTCGGTCGACAGCCAGCCCTGCGGCGGAACCCATGTCGCCAGCACTGCCGAAATCGGCGAGATCCATATCGGCAAGATCGAAAAGAAGGGACGGGAAAACCGCCGCTTCCGCATCCGCTTCGGCGCGATGCCTGCCAATTGAACCTGGAGACGTTGCCATGAGTGACAAGAGCGCCTTCGTCATCGATGCGGACTGGCTGGAAAAGCGGCTAGGTACGCCCGGCCTGTCGATCGTCGACGCTTCCTGGTACATGCCGGCGCAGAAACGCGACCCGCGCGCCGAATATGACGCCGCCCACATCCCGGGTGCGGTGTTCTTCGACCAGGACCTGATCGTCGATCCGGATTCTGCACTGCCGCACACGCTGCCGTCACCCTCGCTGTTTGCACGTTTCGCAGGCTCGATGGGGATTTCGGCGGACGACACGATCGTCATCTATGACGGCCCGGGGGTCCAGACGGCACCCCGGGTCTGGTGGATGTTCCGGATCATGGGCGTATTCCAGGTCTACATTCTCGACGGCGGCTTCGACCGCTGGAAGGCGGCTGGTAGACCGGTGACCGCCGAGCCGACCAAGACCGCGCCTGGCGTGTTTCACGTCGACTATGACGCTTCGAAGGTCGTTTCGCTGGCCGAGATGCGCAAGATCGTCGACACGGGCAGTGCCCAGATCGCCGACGCGCGTTCTGCCGGACGCTTCGAGGGCACCGATCCTGAACCGCGTCCTGGCCTGCGCTCCGGCCACATGCCGGGTGCGCACAGCGTGCCGTCGGTGACGTTGTCGGAGAATGGCGAGCTTCTGCCGCTCGACCGGCTGAAGGCAACGCTCGAGGCGGCGGGGCTCGATCTCACGAAGCCTGTCGTCACCTCCTGCGGTTCGGGCGTTACCGCTGCCGTCATCACGCTTGCGCTGCAGTCGCTCGGGCACGGCGACGTCAGGCTTTACGATGGTTCCTGGACCGAATGGGGCGGCATGTCCAACACGCCTGTCGTGACGGGGAAAGCATGAGCATGGCCGTCGACCGCAGCGAGAACATCGAGGTGACGGTCACCTTTCTGGAAATGCACACGCCACCTGTTTACACGCCGCCGCTGCCGGTCAATCGCCAGATTGCGCTTCTGAGGACGCGTACCATTCCGCTGCACTACTATCGCTATCTCGCCGACCGCGTCGGCCGCAAATGGCATTGGGTCAACAGCCTGAGGCTCAATGACGAAGAACTTGCCGCCGGTCTGCATCGCGAGGACCGCGACATCAGGGTGCTTTATCTCGATGGCGCGCCGGCGGGCTTCATGGACATCAAGCCGCATCTACCCGAAGAGGTTGAACTTGCCTATTTCGGCATGATGGAACACGCCACGGGGCAGGGTATCGGCCGCTGGTTCCTGGGGGCTGCGATCGCAGCGGCGTGGACCTACAGGCCGCACAAGGTGACGGTTCAGACCTGCACCCTCGACCATCCCGCGGCCTTGCCGCTCTACCAGAAGATGGGTTTTTCGCCGGTTGCTCAGAAAACCGAAACGGTTCGCACCATGAGCTTTGCCGAACGTTCAGCAAGCGTGATGCGGCCGTAATGGCGCACAACCGAGCCTGAACCGCTCGTTCATCGCTGCTTCAGCTCGGTTCTGGCATTTTCCATGACATCAGATCCGGCCGTTCGGTCGCAATATGCAAGGAGAATGAGGATGTTGAACCGCCGTACGCTTGCCGCAGCGCTGATCGCTGTGCTTGCCGCGCCTTCGCTCGCTGCCGCGCAGGCGACGACGCCTTCGGCGTCGCAGATCGAGCGCCAGCTTCAGGCCGCACCGACAATGAAGCTCAGGCCCAACCAGCGCGTCACCGTTCGTGAATTCAAGCGCCGGCCCGACCTGCGCCGCATGGCGCCGTCGATCGACATCCAGTCGATCAATTTCGCCTTCGGCTCGGCCGAGGTGCCTTATTCGCAATATGGCAAGGTCGAGAACATCGCCAACGCTCTGGACCGCATCCTGCGCCGCGACCCGGATGCGCGTGTGCTGATCGAAGGCCATACCGATGCCGTCGGCTCGTTTTCGTCGAACCAGGCCTTGTCGGAGCGCCGCGCCGCCTCGCTGAAGCAGACCCTTGTGCGCGAGTTCGGCATCCCTCGCTATGCGCTGGAAACCGTGGGTTATGGCGAGGAGTTCCTGCTGGTGCCGACCCAGAACGAGAACTGGCGCAACCGCCGCGTCACGCTCCGCCGCTACGACGCATTCATCCGCTAGCACTGAGCGCATTTTCAGTTCCAGCAGCCCGGCTTGCGAGAGCCGGGCTTTATTTGCGTCCTCCAATGTAGTATACAGTATACCAAATTGGAGGCAAAAGATGACGATCAGAGTGGTGATGGCCGGTGCCACCGGCTGGGTTGGCAAGGCGCTTGTCCCGGCAATAGAGGGGCAAGGCGACATGCAGCTTGTCGGTGCGGTCGCACGCAGGGCGGCGGGCCACGACGTTGGCGTAGCGACAGGTGGTCAGCCGAGCGGCCAGAGGATCAGTGCCACGCTTGCCGAGGCCCTGGCCGCGCCCTGTGATGTCGTCGTCGACTACACCAAGCCGATTGCCGTGCGCGACCATGCCATGCTCGCCATTTCGCGCGGCTGCCATGTCGTCATCGGCACGTCAGGACTGAGGGCTGCAGATTACCGCGAGATCAACGCGGCGGCCCGCGCCAACAACGTCGGTGTCGTTGCCGCCGGCAACTATTCGATCACCGCGACCCTGATGAAAAGGTTTGCGCTGATGGCGGCGCAATATGTGCCCGACGTCGAAATCATCGATTATGCCAGCGCAAGAAAGGCGGACGCGCCTTCGGGCACCGCGCTCGAGCTGGCCGAGACGCTGTCCGAGATTCGCGGCGCGCCAACGGCTTTGCCGGCTTCCGAAATCTACGGCCATCCGGAAGCGCGTGGCGCCAAGCTGGGCGAGGGCACGGCGGTGCAGGTCCATTCGTTGCGCCTGCCGTCCTATCAGCTGTCCTGCGAAGCGGTTTTCGGTCTGCCTGAGGAGCGGCTGACTATCCGCCACGACGCCGGTACCTCGGCGGTACCCTATGTCGCCGGCACCCTTCTCGCCATTCGCCGGGTGCGCGAATTCACCGGCCTGGTCAGAGTGCTCGACGCCCTGATGGATGAGACGCTTTCTGTTTAGGAAAGGGGCGGTGCAGGAAATCGGGTGGGCGCGCAGTTGCGCCCGCCATAGCTTGCGGCAATCGATCAACGAGGATTGTCGTTATGAGCATCATATTCCAGGGCCTGCCAACAGAGGCGGTAAGGGCACTCCAGCAGGGCGGACCCGACGCCTATGGCATGACACCGGAGCGCAGAATCTCCGACGGCGACGGCGTGCCGTGCCGCCATTGCCTGACCAATGTCGCTGCCGGCGAGGGTTATCTCATTCTTGCCTACAGGCCGTTTCCGGCAGTTCAGCCTTATGCCGAAACCGGGCCGATCTTCCTGCATGCCGAGGAATGCTCGCGCGCGCCAGAAGCGGCAGAATTGCCTGAACTGTTCACCCGAACCAAGGACTACATCCTGCGCGGCTACAGCGCCGACGATCGTATCGTCTATGGCACCGGGGCGGTGACGCCGACGCCCGAAATCCGTGAGCGCGCCGAAATGCTGCTCCAGCGACCCGAGGTGGCCTACGTTCACATGCGCTCGGCAAAGAACAATTGCTACCAGTGCCGGATCGAACTGGATCAAGAAGGCAAATCAAACGGCGCTGCTATCTGACTGAACCGGAAACAAAAAACCCGCCGCATCGCTGCGGCGGGTTGGGGCCGTTTGCCTGAAACGGTCTCAGTTGAACTTGTATTTCGCGCCCACACGGACGGTGTGGAAGGCGGGAACCGTTTCCCACATGCCGCCGCTGTCGTAGTCCTGACCCTCATACTTCGAGTAGCGATACTCGAGGTTGACGGACATGTTGTTGGTGACAGCCGTTTCGAGACCGCCGCCGACCGAGAAGCCGCCGACGCTCCAGTCTCTGCTCTCCGAGAGGCCGCCGAAGCTGACTTCTTCCTTCACATGCTGCCAGCTGTAGCCGCCCAGCACATAGGCAAGCGTCGACTCGTTCAGCTTGGCACCGACACGGGCCAGAATGTCGAAACCATAATCTGCCTTGCCTTCGTACTTGGGGCCGCCAAGAGCCGACATGTCGAACAGCTGCGTGGTCATTCCGGAGTAACGACCGTCGACCATGATGCCGACGACCCAGTTGCCGTTCAGTTCGTGGTCGTAGCCGACGCTCAACTCGCCGAAGGCGCCTTCGCCGCCGATGCCATTGAACGAGGCCGCGCCGCCGCCAAGGTTGATCTCGTCGGTAATGGCGCCTGCGCCGAGCGCGCCGCCGACGTAAAAGCCGGTCCAGCTATATGCGGGTGCTGCGAATGACGTGCCGCCGCCATTCTGACCGCCGAAGCGGTAGTTGCCGCCGACATGGAAGGTGTGGGTGGTCGGCGCGACGTTGAGCAGGCCGATGCCGCCCAGGTCGACGACAGTGTCATTGCCATAGTTGGCATAGCGGTACTCGGACTTGAGGGTCCAGTTGCCGCTGACCACGGTTTCGAGGCCGACGCCGAGCACATAGCCGCTGCGGCTTTCGTCGAACTCGAAAGGCGTGCCGACGATCGCGCCGTCGAGCTTGAACTGCTGCCAGCTGTAACCGCCGAGGACGTAGCCGAGCGTCGTCGGCGTCAGGAGATAGCCGGCGCGTGCGGCGACGTCGAAGCCGTAGGTGTTGTTGAGCGTTGCGTCGGCAAAACCGCCGGCAGCCTCGAGCGAAAGGCCGATATTGCCGAAATGTCCATCGGCAAATGCGCCGAGCAGGAACCGGTCCGACACCATGTAGTCATAGCCGACGGTCACTTCGCCAAAGACACCACCGCCACCGAGGTCGGGCAGGCCCATGGTTTCCGGACCGTTCGGATTTGCAACTTCCAGGCCGTGCTTGACCGCACCTACGCCACCACCGAAGCCGACATAGAGGCCGCTCCAGTTGAAGCCAACCGCTGGCGCTTCCGCAACTGAATCGGCGGCAAGCGCTGCCGAGTTGATCGCAACAGCCGATACGGCGCCAAGCAACAGCGCCTGCAAAGTCTTACCAAATTTCATTATTACTACCCCAACCTTACCCAATGTCGCTTTGCTAGCACGCCCAGGTTGCTTATGGTGCAACTAAAATGTCACACCCACAGGCAATTTAGCTTCCCAGCATGAGCGTCTGGACCACGAAATATCCTCAAGCACCAATGGCTTGGCGGCAAATCCTGCTGTTCTTCAGCGGAATCTGTCGACGTGCCATTTCTGCTGCCCCGATTGGCCGGGAGAAGCATTTCGAAGGTCTTGCCGACGCCCAATGTCGCGACCCCAGGCAGTCATGGCACGCCTGCGTTGCGTTTGATGCAGCTAAGATGTCACGGGCGGGCAAATCCCTGCCGAAGCGCGAACTATTTTTGGTAGTATCTTGCCGAAGCCGACCCGGCGAGGGATCGACAGACAAGAAAATGCCCGCCGCATCGCTGCGGCGGGCACCTGATCGCAACTCCGAAGAGAATCAGGCAGCCAGTGCCGACTTCGCTTCCGTCATCTCGTAGCCGAGCGCTTCGGCCACCGCGCGATTGGTGATCCGGCCGCGATGGACATTGAGGCCGTTACGCAAATGCGGTTCGTCGGCGAGGGCCTTGAGGCCGCGGTCGGCGAGCGCCAGGCCGTAGTGCAGCGTCGCGTTGTTGAGTGCATGCGCCGAGGTGACCGGCACAGCACCCGGCATGTTGGCGACGCAATAGTGGATGATGCCGTCGACTTCGTAGGTCGGGTCGGCATGGGTGGTGGCGTGCGAAGTCTCGAAGCAGCCGCCCTGGTCGATGGCGACATCGACGAGCACCGCACCCTTCTTCATGCCCGACAGCATTTCACGGCTGACCAGCTTGGGCGCCGCAGCGCCGGGGATAAGCACGGCACCGATGATGAGATCTGCCGAGAAGCATTCTTCTTCGAGCGCCTCGACGGTCGAGTAGCGCGTGTGGACGCGGCCGGCGAACAGGTCGTCGAGCTGGCGCAGGCGCGGGATCGAGCGGTCGATGATTGTGACGTCGGCGCCGAGCCCGGCGGCCATGCGTGCCGCATGCAGACCGACGACGCCGCCGCCGATGACCGCGACCTTGCCCGGCAGCACGCCCGGCACGCCGCCGAGCAGCACGCCGCGGCCGCCATGGGCCTTCTGCAGCGCCGTCGCACCTGCCTGGATCGCCAGGCGACCGGCAACCTCGGACATCGGCGCCAGCAGCGGCAGGCCGCCGCGATCGTCGGTCACCGTCTCATAGGCGACGGCAGTCACGCCCGAGGCGACGAGCCCCTTGGTCTGTTCCGGGTCGGGCGCAAGATGCAGGTAGGTATAGAGGATCTGGCCGTCTCGCAGTTGCGCCCATTCCTTGGGCTGCGGCTCCTTGACCTTGACGATCATGTCGGAGCGGGTGAACACCTCCTCGGCGGTCTTGGCGATCTGGGCGCCGGCCGCGCGATAGGCATTGTCGTCGGCGCCGATGCCTGAGCCGGCGCCGGTCTCGACCAGAACCTCGTGGCCGTGGGCGACATATTCGCGAACCGAACCGGGCGTCAGCCCGACACGGTACTCATGATTCTTGATTTCCCTGGGACAACCTACGCGCATCTTCCTGCTCCTCCGCAGCCATTTTGGCCTTCTCTCCCGATGACGAAGTCAATCACGAATCGTTCCGAATATGTTTGCGAAAACGGTTGCGCTACCATGGGTTGTTCGGTAATTTTTGCGCATATCCTCTGTATTATCGAAGGAAATTCGAAGAATGCCGTTGGACAGGATCGATATCGCCATTCTGGACGCGCTGCAGAAGGATGGGCGGATGCCCAATGCGGCATTGGCCGAAAAGATCGGGCTGTCGCAATCGGCCTGCTCGCGCCGGCTCGACAACCTGGAGAAATCGGGCATCATCAGCGGCTACCACGCCCGGCTTTCGAATGTCGCGCTTGGTCACCAGATGACCGTCATCGTGCATATCTCGCTGTCGGGCCAGTTCGAGAAGACGCTTTCGGACTTCGAGGTCGCGGTGAAGCGCTGCCCCAACGTCCTGTCCTGCCATCTCATGTCGGGCGAATACGACTACATCCTGCGCATTGCCGCCCGTGATCTGCCCGACTACGAGCGCATCCACAAGGAATGGCTGTCGGCGATGCCGCACGTCACCAAGATCAATTCGTCCTTCGCCCTGCGCGAGATCGTCGACCGCACCGTGATGGGGATCAGGCCTGACCTGGTCTGACGCAGGAACAAGACAGCCTGCGATCGCCAGCATCGCGCTGGACCAATCCATTCTCTGAGTGATGTCGCGAGGCTGTCATGCGAGTCGGCTGGACTCGCGTGAATTTTGGCGCGAAATTTGATCTTTGGGACGCCGGCTAAATACTGTCAGTTCATTTCCTGGAGAATGAAAATGTCCAACGTGAATCAACCTGTTTCTCGTCGTTCTTTCCTGGCGGGATCGGCTGCGGCGGGTGCACTGGTTATGCTCCATCCATTTTCGGCCCGCGCGCAGGCCAACCAGGCGCATCTGCGTATCATGGAAACCACCGACCTGCATGTCCACGTGTTTCCCTACGACTATTATGCCGACAAGCCGAACGACACGATGGGCGTTGCCCGCACCGCCTCGATCATCGACGCCATCCGCACTGAAGCCACCAACTCGATCCTGGTCGACAATGGCGACTTCCTGCAGGGCAATCCGATGGGCGACTACATGGCCTATCAGCGCGGCATGAAGGATGGCGACGTCCACCCGATCATCAAGGCAATGAACACGCTGGGCTATGATTGCTCGACGCTGGGCAATCACGAGTTCAACTACGGCCTCGACTACATGTTCAAGGTGCTGGCCGGCGCGAACTTCCCCGTCGTCTGCTCCAACCTGACAAAGGGCGCGCTCGCCGCAGACGCGACCAAGGACGAATTGTTCCTCAAGCCTTACGTGATCCTCGACAGGAAAGTGAAGGATGGCTCGGGTGCGGAGCATCCGATCCGCATCGGCCTGATCGGCTTCGTGCCACCCCAAGTGATGACTTGGGATTCGCGCCACCTGCACGGCAAGGCGATGACCCGCGACATCGTCAAGGCTGCCCAAGCCTGGGTGCCCGAGATCCGCGAGCAGGGCGCCGACATCGTCATTGCGCTCTCGCATTCCGGCATGGGCACGCCGCAGGCAGCCGAAAATCTTGAAAACGCCTCCATCCTGCTGGCCGGCGTCGATGGCATCGACGCGATCGTCACCGGTCACAGCCATCTCGACTTTCCCGGGCCGAAATTCGACAAGGTCGAAGGTCTCGACAACGCCAAGGGTACGATCAACGGCAAGCCGGGCGTGATGGGTGGCTTCTGGGGCTCGCATCTTGGCCTGATCGACCTTTTGCTGGAACGCGACGGCAACAGCTGGAAGGTGGTCAGCTCGACCAGCGAGGCGCGTCCGATCTCCAAGCGTGTCGACAAGAAGGTGGTTCCGACGGTCGAGAGCAAGGCCGCGGTCGAGGCTGCCGCGAAGGAGGAGCATGAGGAGACGCTCGCCTATGTGCGCACGCCCGTCGGCAAGACGTCGGCGCCGCTCTATTCCTATTTCGCGCTGGTTGCCGACGATCCTTCGGTCCAGATCGTGAGCCAGGCGCAGATCTGGTACATCAAGGACATGCTCAAGGACACCGAGCACAAGGACCTGCCGGTGCTCTCGGCTGCGGCACCCTTCAAGTCGGGCGGGCGTGGCGGACCGGATTACTACACCGACGTTCCGGCCGGCGCCGTGGCGATCAAGAACGTCGCCGACCTCTATCTCTATCCCAACACGGTGCAGGCGGTTGCGGTGACCGGCGCTCAGGTCAGGGAGTGGCTGGAAATGTCGGCCGGCATCTTCAACAGGATCGAGCCTGGCAAGGCCGACCAGGTGCTGATCAATCCCGATTTTCCGTCCTACAATTTCGACGTCATCGACGGCGTGACTTACAGGATCGACCTGGCGCAGCCGCCGAAATACGACCCGAAGGGGGCCGTCCTGGATGCAAGCTCAAACCGCATCGTCGATCTGATGTTCGAGGGCAAGCCGATCGATCCCGCAGCGAAATTCGTTGTCGCGTCGAACAACTATCGCGCCGGCGGCGGCGGCAACTTCCCCGAGATCAACGCGTCGAAGCTTGTCTTCGAGGCACCCGACACCAACCGCGACGTGATCGTGCGCTACATCGTCGACCAGGGCACGATCAATCCGTCTGCCGACTCCAACTGGTCGTTCGCGCCGGTTGTGGGTGCTTCGGTAATCTTCGAGACCGGCCCCAAGGCCAAGGACCACATATCAGAGGTCAAGGCGGTCAAGATCGAGCCGGCGGGAGAAGGTGCCGAAGGTTTTGCCAAATACCGCATCACGCTCTGAGATTAGGAACCTGATTGGGGAGGGCGGCTGGAGCAATCCGGCCGCCCTTTAGTCTGCGCAAAGGTTGGTCAGTTGCTCCGGCGTTCGAGTGCCGGCATGACCAGCTCGAGTGCGTCGGTCGAAATGCCGCCCGAATAGCCGGCTGGTAGCGTTTCGATGATGGCTGGGTCGTCGATGCCATCGGAGAAGCCGCCGCCGTGATAAGGGCCGAACAGGTAGACGTTGGTGCCGGCACTTTCCATCCGGTCGAGAAAGCGGTCCGGCCAGCCCCACAGCCACGGTGCAAAGTTGATCGGTACGCCAAGCGTCGTGCCGCGGCAGTCTTCCGGCACGTAGCCGCTCCAGCCGAGCCCCGCGTAGCGCAGCAGGCAGCGGGTCAGCGACCTTTTGCTGAGGATCCGCATGTCGGGCAGGGCGGCCTTGACCGCCTGCAACGGCCTGTCGCCACCAACGATGGTCAGGGCGGCCCGACGTTCCCTGGGCAGGGCCGTCAGGAAGGCCGCCAATGCCTCACCCTCCTTGGGGTCGTTGCTTTTGACATTGATGTGGAAGCGCCGATCGGGGAACCGCTCCATCACTTCGTCGAGCGATGGCATCAGGCCGACACCCTGGCCACGAAAGGGATACGTCTTGCCACCGTCGGCGGTGTAGCCATAGCCGACATCGAGCTTCTTGAGATCCGCCATCGAATGGCTGCGCGTCTCGCCGTTGCCTTCGGTGCGGCAATCTATGGTCCAGTCGTGGAAGACCGCGAACTTGCCGTCGGTGGTGGGGTGCACGTCGAGTTCCAGCACGTCGGCGCCACGCGTGAAGGCTGCGTCCATCGACCGTACAGTGTTTTCGAGATAGTCGTGCCGAGGCGGAAGCATGCGTTCGGCAGTGCAGGTGTCGCTGGTCAGCCCGGTACGGTCATATTCCTGCGCCAGCCCGCGATGAGCCAGCACCACGGGCTTACCGGCGGCTCGGTCCGAGAGCAGCGACGTGTTGTTGAGATAGACGGCTCCAGCGCCCGTAACGACCAGGAGCAAGATAATATTGCGCTTGCGCATGCCAGGTTGTCCCTCCGTTGCCCCGACCGAAACAATGATACAGAGGAGCGAGCAGGCATTTTCACGGCGGAAATGCGCGAATTGAAGACTATTTCAAGAATTCATCGGGAGTTGCGGCGCGGGATGTGCCGAGAGCGAAGATTACAAGCACGAAATATGTCGCTGATTCTTGCGCAGGTCAGGCCTAGTCAAATCGAGACGAGGGCTGGAGCGAAGAGCACCGGTCTCCGCCCCTTGTCCTGTTCAGCTTAACGCGCCTAGGCCTTGTAGACCACTTGCCTGACGTCGATATACTCGGCGCGGAAGCCTGCCTCGCAATAATGGAGATAAAACTCCCAGAGCTTCTTGAAGCGATCGTCGAAGCCGAGCGGCACGATGCGCTCCCAGGACGACCAGAAGCGGGTACGCCATTCGACGAGGGTACGGGCATAATCCTGCGGAAAGACGCGCTCGCGCAGATAGTCGAGGCCGTGCTCGGTGCCGAGTGCCTTGAGCAGCGTCGGCGTCGGCAGCATGCCGCCGGGAAAGACGTAGCGCTGGATGAAATCCGGCCGCTTCCGGTACACGGGATAGGCCGCCTCATTGATGGTGATGATCTGCAGGCCCGCCGTGCCGCCCGAGGGCAGGCACTGCTTCATCTTGGCAAAGAAGGCCGGCCAGTATTTTTCGCCGACGGCCTCGAACATCTCGATCGATGCGATGCGGTCGTAGCGGCCGGTCTCGTCGCGATAATCCTGCAGCTTGAGCTCGACCTTGTCGGCAAGCCCGGCATTGTGGATGCGCTTCTGGGCAAAGTCGAACTGCTCGCGGCTGATCGTGAGCCCGGTCACCTTGCAGCCGATCTCGCGCGCCGCAAACTCGGCGAAGCCGCCCCAGCCGCAGCCGATCTCCAGCACATGGTCATTCGGGCCGATACCGGTGTCGCGCGCCAGCGCCCGGTACTTTTCGGTCTGCGCGCCGGCAAGATCATTGGCGCCGGTGGCAAAAAGCCCCGACGAGTATGTCATGCTCGGGTCGAGCCACTGGCTGTAGAAGGCGTTGCCGAGGTCGTAGTGGGCGGAAATGTTCTTCTTCGAGCCGGTGCGGGTGTTGTCGTTCAGCCAATGACGAATGCGCTGGATGGTGGTCAGCAGCCAGTTGGCGCCGCCGGCGACACCTTCCCCGGCTTCGCTGTTGATCACGAACAGCTCGAGGAAGCTGGTGACGTCGGGGCTGTCCCAGTCGCCGTCGATGTAGGATTCCGCGACCCCGATCGTGCCGCCGCTGAAGGCGCGCGATGGCAGCTTCCAATTGTGCAGGACAATCTCCGCCTCGGGTCCGGGCGCCTTGCCGCCGACCAGGATGCTGCGTCCGTCAGGCATCTTCACCTTGAGCGAACCGCGCGGCAGGTGCAGTGCTGCAGACAGCGCCATGCGCACGCGCGCCGGCAAACCTCTGGCAAAGTCCGCGACATTGCCCTCGTGAAGCTTCGTCACGCCCTGATTCGTGAAACCGTCCGAGTTCCGCTGGGCCATCTCGACGTCCCAATGTTGCTGCCCGGTTCGGCGTGTCGGGCGCGTTGCTCCAAGCCAGTGCACCGCTCACTCATCTGATCGGGGACGCGCCGCCGGACGCATCTCCGGTCAGCTCGCGATCGACTTGGCGTGGACCGGCCAAGACTTCCGCGCGCTGCGGTGAATCTGTCGTGATCTTCACCGGCAAAATCTCCAACTTCAAGTGACATCTGGCAAGCGCTGATATGCCAGAGGGGAGCCCTCCGGGATTGCCCTGATGCAATCCCGTGTAGCATCGATTTCCTTTGTTATTAGAGCGCCCTAATGCTCTAAGGTGAGCCGACGGCGCATATCGTTTTCCAGGCTGCTGCGCCGCTCAGGGGAGGACATCAAATTCGCTACGTCATCGCGATCATGTGCGTCGCCTTGTTCCTGATCTGGGACATGCTCTACAACCATGGCGACGCGACCGCCAAAGCCGTGCGCGAAGTGCATCGCATCGTCAGGATGGTCACGGACTGACGGATCTGCTGCCCGATCTCTGCTGCTGCCTTTTGCCCGATTGACGCGGGCCGAAAGCCGACCCAAAAGGCGCCAGCGAAAGCAGCAGAAGGAGTCGCGGCTTGATCCGGCACATCGTGTTTTTCAGTGCGCGGCAGAAACAGGACGTCGAGATGATCCGCGAGGAATTGTCGGCGCTTGGCAACATTCCGCACTCGACGGTCTTCGAAGTGACGGTCAACACCAAGGTCGACTGGTATTCCGACGAGATCGACATCGTCGTCTATGCCGAGTTTGCCGACCAGGCAGCGCTGGACGCGTACAAGGCAGATCCGATCTATGACCGGACGACGCAGCGCGTGCGTCCGATGCGCGAACTGCGTTTTTCGGCGGACGTGGTCGCCGCATAAGAGCCGCGCAACAAAAAACGCGCTCCGGGAAGCCCGAAGCGCGTAACTAAATCTCAGGAAATTATGCCTTTTTGGCGCGGCCGCGTGTCTTGGCAGGTGCTGCCGCTGCCTTCGAGGACGCGGCAGCTGCCTTTCGTCCGAGGCCCAGCGACCTTGCGAGCTGAGAGCGCGCGGCGGCATAGTTCGGCGCGACCATCGGATAATCGGCCGGCAGGCCCCACTTGGCGCGATATTCTTCGGGTGTCAGCCCGAAATGAACCGAGAGATGGCGCTTGAGCGACTTGAACTTCTTTCCGTCCTCTAGGCAGACGATGTAGTCGGGGTGAACCGAGCGCTTCGGGTTCACCGCCGGCTGCTGGGCTTCGACAGGGTCTTCGGCGGGCTGATCGAGCGACAGGATCGAGGCGTTGATGCTGGCGATCAACTCTGGCAGGCCAGTTGCAGGAACCTTGTTGTTCTCTACATAGGCGCTGACGATATGGGCAGTCAGTCCTAGGATGTCGATCTTGCTATCACTCGTCATCGGCCGTCTCTCCGGGCAGTATTAAAAGCAAAATATGAGTCTAACCATTTGCTGAGCCGTATATCGGTGCAAATGGTGTCGGACGGCAAGCAAAATAATCTCACAAATTAAAGACCCCGGCCAGCGAATGCTGGCCGGGGTCTTTAATGTCGGAAAAATCGAAGATTAGAAAAAGCCCTTGCGCTGCCACCAGCCGCCTTTTTTCGGCTTGGCTTCGCCAGCGGCGGCTTCTTCGGTCTCGACGACCGAGGTGACGACAGGCGTCGCAGGCGCGATTGCAGCCGCGGCAGGGGGTTCAGTGCTGGGGGCTTCGGAGACGACCTCATCCTCGGCCGGGGCTGCGGCAGCCTTTCGACGTGGCGCACGCGGCTTTGCCGCCTTCTTTCCGGGCTTCGTTTCCGATTCCGGCGGTGCGGCCTCGGCAACGACTTCGGCAGCGGGCGCTTCAGCGGCTGCTGCTTCGGCCTCAGCCTTCTTGGCCTTTGCCGAGCGGCGCGGCGCCTTCTTCGGCTTGGCTTCGACGACGGTCTCCGGCTCTTCAGCGGCAACCTCGACCGCCGACACTTCCGCCGTCACGACTTCGCTGGCAACGGTTTCCGCAGCGGCGCCTTCGTCGTCGCCTGCGACCTGTTCGCTGCCTTCCGCCGACTGCTCGTCGTCTTCCTTGCGGTTACGCTTACCGCCACGCTTGCCGCGACGGCGCTTCTTGGCGGCGGCATCTTCGGCAGCGGTTGCGTCGACAGCGGCGATTTCACCGGCTTCCTCGGACACAACGGCTTCAGCGGCGACGTCCTCTTCGCCATCTTCGCCATCTTCGGCCTCGTTGGCCTCGCCAGCGACGACGGCACCTTCCTGAGGAGCGCCGGGCTCGCGGTCACGGTCGCGGCCGCCACGGCGACGCCGGCGCTTGCGCCGCTTGCGGTCGTGCTGCTCGCCGCCTTCGGCCGCAGCCGGCTGCGGCGCGCGGGCAGGCTGCGCCTCGACGACGACGGTCTCTTCTTCCTCTTCGACGATCTCGTCTTCGATTTCCTCTGGCTCTTCATAGGCCGGAGCTGCGACGGGCAGGGCGAAGTTTGCCGGCTTCTCGGCAATGGCACCGCGGAAGATCGCGTGGTTCTGCGAACCAACGCTGTCATCGGCCTCGAGCGTGACCGTCACACCGAAGCGGTTTTCGAGATCGACCAGCGTCGAGCGCTTGTGGTTGAGCACGTAGAGCGCGGTCGCAACCGGCGTCTTGACCGTGATGTGGCTGCGCGAGTCCTTGAGCAGGAACTCTTCGATCGCGCGCACGACCTGGAGTGCCACCGACGAGTCCGAACGGACATGACCGGTGCCGCCGCAATGCGGGCAGGGCTTCATCGTCGATTCCAACACGCTGGCGCGGATGCGCTGGCGCGACATCTCCATCAGGCCGAAATGCGAGATGCGGCCGACCTGGATGCGGGCGCGGTCGTTCTTCAGGCAGTCCTTGAGCTTCTTTTCGACCGCACGGTTGTTGCGGTTCTCCTCCATGTCGATGAAGTCGATGACGATCAGGCCGGCGAGATCGCGCAGCCTGAGCTGGCGCGCGACTTCCTCGGCAGCTTCAAGGTTGGTGTGAAGGGCGGTTTCCTCGATCGAGTGCTCCTTGGTGGAGCGCCCGGAGTTGACGTCGATGGCAACCAGCGCTTCGGTCTGGTTGATGATGATGTAGCCGCCCGACTTCAGCGTCACCTGCGGCTGGACCATACGTTCGAGCTGCGATTCGATGCCGCTGCGTACGAAGATCGGCGTGATGTCGCGGTAAGGCTGGACGACCTTGGCATGGCTGGGCATCAGCATGCGCATGAAGTCCTTGGCCTCGCGATAGCCGTCTTCGCCGGCGACCAGAACCTCGTCGATGTCCTTGTTGTAGAGGTCGCGCACCGATCGCTTGATCAGGCTGCCCTCTTCATAGACCAGTGCCGGGGCCGTCGACTGCAGCGTCAGGCTGCGGACGTTCTCCCACAGGCGCATCAGGTACTCGTAGTCGCGCTTGATCTCGGCTTTGGTGCGGCTTTCGCCTGCGGTGCGCAGGATGACGCCCATGCCCTTCGGCACTTCGAGATCGGCAACGACCTCCTTCAGGCGCTTGCGGTCCTGGGCGTTGGTGATCTTGCGCGAAATGCCGCCGCCGCGTGCCGTGTTGGGCATCAGCACCGAATAGCGGCCGGCGAGCGACAGGTAGGTCGTGAGAGCCGCGCCCTTGTTGCCGCGCTCTTCCTTGACCACCTGGACCAGCAGGATCTGGCGGCGCTTGATGACTTCCTGGATCTTGTAGTGACGGCGAACCGGCTTGCGGCGGTTGCGCACCTCTTCGAGTGCGTCTTCGGCGCCGACCGATTCGATCTCGTGATCGTCGTGATGGGTCGAATGCACTTCCTCGATCACGCCGCCGTTTTCGTTTTCGGTAACCGTCGGCTCAGGTGCCCGCTCCGACACGACGTCGGCATCGACCGATGCGGCGATCGACGTCGGCTCGCGCTCTTCGGAACCGCCATCGCCTTCATCGCTGGACGTCTCTGTGGCGTGCTCGTCACCATTGGCGTCCGAAGCATCGCTTGCGGCGATCGAATCGCCATCGTCTTCGGAAGACGCGCTGTCGTCGTCGCCCGAACCCTCCGGCTTGTTCTCGTCGTTGCGGCCACGGTTCTTGCCGCCGCGGCGCCTGCGGCGGCCACGGTTACGATCCTGGCTCTTGCTCTCGTCGCCGTCGCTGTCTTCGTCGTCCTCGTCCTCGGCTTCTTCCGCCTCGGCGCGCAGCAGCGCCTGCCGATCGGCAACCGGGATCTGGTAATAGTCGGGATGGATTTCGCTGAAGGCGAGGAAGCCGTGACGGTTTCCGCCATACTCGACAAAGGCAGCCTGGAGAGACGGCTCAACCCGCGTTACGCGGGCGAGGTAGATGTTTCCTTTGAGCTGCTTCTTGTCCTGTGATTCGAAATCAAATTCTTCAATACGGTTACCGCGAACTACGACAACCCGTGTTTCCTCCGGGTGGGAGGCGTCTATCAGCATCTTGTTGGGCATTATTTGTCCTCCCGGCAGCCGTCAGCTGCGGCCTGCGGGAACTCGTCCGCCGCCGTGGGGTCGCTGAAATGGGGGTGCCGGATGATTTTGCGCCCGCCGGTCGCAGCCAAAACGCCATGGCGGTGCCGCCCGCTGCCGTGATGGCGCGGTTACCTGCGGACCTGTCCATGATTGCGTCTGTGGCCAATGCGTGACCTTGCGGAACCTTGTTTCAAATCTAAGCCCGGGAATCCGGACCAGCTACTTTGCTCTTACAGAGCCGGCGCGGAATGGTGTCCGGGCCGTTTTTCCAACGCAGTCGCTACCCCGCCACGGGCCGCGCCTGCGAATCTCGTCGCGATCACTGAAACTGTCTCTGTTGCGAGCCGGGCCATCGCTCGTCGCGTGGTTCCCTAGCGGAAGGCGCTGGGGGCGCGGGCCCTGGATTGCAGTGATCCAATGTCGCTTTTATGATTTGGCGAGACTGAGCGCAACCCTGATTTCCAATGCCGGCAAAGGCGGATGCGGCGACGTCGGGGGGAGCATTCCGACAAAGACTCGGTTAACCTTCTCTGGTTACCACTCGTTAATCGAGGGGCCGCCTGTTCGGCCTGCGAATGGCAACGGCGTGCAATGACTGCACGCCTGCTTTTGGAGCGGCAAGACTGAGATGGGGCCTGCGGCATTGACTGGCAAGAGCTACCCGTTCGGGGGCACTCAGCCCGGCGGCGCGGTTCGCCGCACCGTGTTCGCGGCTTTGGCGTTGCTCACCATCTTTGCCGGCATCTTTTGCCAGCCGGTAATCGCTGCCGACACGATCAGGACGCTCGACTACAAGATGGCGGGTGACGCGACTCATATGCGCATCGTCATGAATTTCGACAAGGAACCCGAACCGAAGTGGTTCCTGCTGCGTAGCCCGCATCGACTTGTCGTTGATCTTCCTGGTGCGACGCTCGCGATCGACGCCAGGGAGTTGAAGCCGCGCGGTCTCATCAAAAGCGTGCGTTATGGCGCCGCGGGTGAGGGCGCCTCGCGGTTGATCGTGACCTCGAAGGGGCCGTTCAACGTCGAGAAGGTCGACATCCTCAAGAATGAAGACGGATCGGGTTATCGCCTGGTTGCCGACATCGCCGCCGCCTCGGAGCGCGAGTTCGATGCAGCACTTGCCATCCAGGCTGAAACGACAGGTTCGACGACACCCAAGACCGACAGGCTCGGCAAGATCGCGCATCGCGGCGACCGCCCGTTCACCATCGTGCTCGATCCTGGCCACGGCGGCATCGACGGTGGCGCCGAAGGCCTGAACGGCACTGTCGAGAAGACGGTCACGCTCGCCTTTGCCAAGGAGCTGCAGGCCAAGCTCGCCGCCAACACGGCCTACAAGGTCGTCCTGACCCGCGAGGGTGACGAGTTTCTCCGCCTCGACGACCGTGTTCGCATCGCGCGTCAGCAGGAAGCCGACCTGTTCATTTCGATCCATGCCGACACGATCCGGCTCAAGGGTATCCGAGGTGCCACCGTCTACACCGTCTCGGACAAGGCCTCCGACGCCGACGCGCAGGCGCTGGCCGATCGCGAAAACCTCTCCGACCAACTGGCTGGCGTCGATGTCGCCGAAGAAGACCACGCGGTATCCGACATTCTTGTCGATCTGATCCGGCGCGAGACGCATGGCTTTTCGACGCGTTTCGCGCGCTCGCTGGTCGGTGAGCTGTCGCCGACGGTCGGCATGATCAACAACCCGCATCGTTCGGCCGGCTTCCGGGTGCTGAAGGCGCCTGATGTGCCGTCGGTCCTCGTCGAGCTCGGCTATCTCTCCAATCCGCAGGACGAAGAGCAACTGCGCAGCGCCGACTGGCGCGAGAAGGCCGCGACGAGCATTTCCAAGGCGGTGGCAGCCTTTGTTGCCGAGCGCGGCGCAACCGGCGGCTGAGTCGACTTGCCTGGCATGCTTGCTGGCATTGCCGGCAAGCGGCAGAACGGGCATTTCTAGTGTTTTCGGCCAGAATATTTGGCGCTTGCGGGCTGTTGCCGTATTTTGTCCACAACCGCGCGACATGGGTGGCCGATAGCGGATCGGGACAGTACCTGCGGCTTGCGATGATGGCGGGTTGGTTTAGGGAATCCCCGGACCTTGTACTGGAGCGGGCATGATTCGTCTTATCGGCTATTTCTTCGGCATCGGCACGACGCTTGCGCTCGTCGTCGCAGCTGGCGTGGCGATCTATCTCGGCCAGCTGACCAAGGAGCTTCCCGACTACGAGGTGCTCGCCAAATACGAGCCGCCGGTGACGACGCGTGTCCACGCTTCGGACGGCGCGCTGATGGGCGAATTCGCGCGTGAGCGCCGGCTCTACCTGCCGATCCAGGCCGTGCCTGATCGCGTCAAGGCGGCGTTCCTGTCGGCCGAGGACAAGAACTTCTACAATCACCCCGGCATTGACGTGACCGGCCTCGGCCGCGCCGTGCTGACCAACTTCCAGAATTTCGGTTCCGGCCGCCGCCAGGTCGGCGCGTCGACCATCACCCAGCAGGTCGCCAAGAACTTCCTCCTGAGCTCGGACCAGACATACGAGCGCAAGATCAAGGAAATGGTGCTGGCCTTCCGTATCGAGCAGGCCTACTCGAAGGACCGCATCCTCGAACTTTACGTCAACGAGATCTTCTTCGGGCTCGGTGCCTACGGCATCGCGGGTGCCGCGCTGACCTATTTCGACAAGTCGGTCAACGAGCTGACCGTCGCTGAAGCCGCCTATCTCGCCGCGCTGCCGAAGGGCCCTTCGAACTATCACCCGTTCAAATATGCCGACCGTGCCATCGAGCGCCGCAACTGGGTGGTCGACCAGATGGTCGCCAACGGCTACGTGTCGCGCGAAGAAGGCGACAAGGCCAAGGCCTCGCCGCTTGGCGTGACGCCGCGCCGGACCGGCACCTATGTCTTCGCCGGCGAATACTTCACCGAGGAAGTGCGCCGCGAGCTGATCGCGCGCTACGGCCAGGACGCGCTCTATGAAGGCGGCCTGTCTGTCCGCACCACGCTTGATCCGAAACTGCAGGCCATGGCACGCAAGGCCATGCAGTCGGGCCTGGAGAAATATGATCGCCTGCGCGGATATCGCGGCCCGGTCAAGAGCATCGACATATCTGCTGACTGGGGCACGGCGCTCGGCGAGGTCAAGGCGCTGGACGACATTCCGGAATGGCGTCTCGCCGTGGTGCTCGACGCCACGAAGACGGGCCTCGATATCGGCTTGCAGCCCAAGCGCGAGATATCAGGCGCGCTGTCCAAGGAGCGCGAGACGAGCACCGTGTCGAAAGACGACATGAGCTTTGCCATGCGCTACGTCGCCAACGGCAAGCGCGTGAAGGCCAACTCGCCCTCCGAAGTGCTGAAGGCCGGCGACGTCATCTATGTCGAGAAGAACGAAAGCGACAGCTATGCGTTGCGCCAGGTGCCGGAGGTGTCGGGCGGCCTCGTCGCCATGGACCCGCACACCGGCCGCGTGCTCGCCATGGTCGGCGGCTTCTCCTACTCGCAGTCCGAGTTCAACCGCGCAACCCAGGCGATGCGCCAGCCGGGGTCGGCCTTCAAGCCGTTCGTCTACGCGGCCGCACTCGACAACGGCTACACGCCGGCATCGGTGATCATGGACGGCCCGATCACCATCCAGTCTGGCAACACCAGCTGGACGCCGAAGAACTATGACGGCAAGGCCGCCGGTCCCTCGACCTTGCGCGCCGGCATCGAGCGCTCGCGCAACCTGATGACGGTTCGCCTCGCCAACGACATGGGCATGAAGACCGTTGCCGAATATGCCGAGCGTTTCGGCGTCTACGACAAGCTGGCGCCCTATCTGCCGATGGCGCTGGGCGCGGGCGAAACCACCGTCATGCGCATGGTCTCGGCCTATGCCGTGATGGCCAATGGCGGCCGCCAGATCAAGCCGTCGCTGATCGACCGTATCCAGGACCGCTACGGCAAGACCGTGTTCAAGCATGACGAGCGCGGTTGCGAGGGCTGTGTCGCCACCGAATGGGCCAACCAGCCCGAGCCCGAACTGGTCGACAATTCCGAGCAGGTGCTCGATCCGATGACCGCCTACCAGATCACTTCGATGCTGGAAGGTGTAGTTCTGCGTGGCACTGCAACGACCCTGCTGTCGCTCAATCGGCCGATCGCCGGCAAGACCGGAACGACCAACGACGAGAAGGACGCCTGGTTCGTCGGCTATACGCCGAACCTCGTTGTCGGCCTGTATATGGGCTATGACAAGCCGCAGGGGCTCGGCAAGGGCACCACGGGTGGCGGCCTTGCCGCGCCGGTGTTCAAGGATTTCATGACGACGGCACTCGACGGCACGCCCAAGAGCGATTTCGTCGTTCCAGCCGGCATGAAGCTGATCTCGATCGATCGCAAGACCGGCATGCAGGCAGCCGAGGGCGCGCCGGGCACCATCATGGAAGCCTTCAAGCCGGGCACCGGACCTGCCGACAGCTATTGGGTCATCGGCATGGGCGAAGACGGCACCAATGGCTACGGCGAAGCGCTGTCGCCGCAGGCCAGCAAGGCCATCAGCGAAGGCGGCGGCGGCCTCTATTAGCAACGCCGATCGTCCGGCATCAGCTGGAACATCGAAGGGAACCTACAAATGCGCGTGGCTTGGCCGCGCGCATTTTGTTTGTAGCTTCACTTGATAATATCCAAATAGTTATATAGCCTTTTAGTTATCGAATGCTGTTCGGGCCTGACGTCATGCGGGAACACGAACGGTCCGAAGCGATGCCGAACCAGCTCTGTCGAGGTGTCTGACGCGACAGCCGGCCGGAAACGGCGAGACAATTGCAAACTCAGTGAGGAGAAGATGATGCAGAAGATCAGCTCGTTCCTGTGGTTCGACAACCAGGCTGAAGAGGCGGTGACGTTCTACACGTCGGTTTTCCGCAACTCCAAGGTCGGCAAGATGACTCGCTATGGCGAGGCTGGGCCCGGGCCTGCCGGCAGTGTCATGGTGGCCGAGTTCGAGCTCGAAGGACTGCAGTTCACCGCGCTGAACGGCGGTCCGATGTTCAAGTTCACCGAAGCGATTTCGATGAGCATCGACTGCAAGGACCAGGCCGAGGTCGACCATTTCTGGAACAATCTGTCCGAGGGCGGCCAGCCGGGTCAATGTGGCTGGTTGAAGGACAAATTCGGGCTTTCGTGGCAGGTCATCCCCGAGGCATTGCCGCGCCTGCTGGGCGACCCCGACGGCGCCAGGGCTGCCAGGGTCATGCAGGCGATGCTGCAAATGACCAAGATCGACGTCGCCAGGCTTGAAGCGGCCTATGCCGGCTAGGTGATCGACGCAGTCGCATGGCGGATGGGCAGGGCTGAAGGCGCTTGCCCATTTTGCTTTACAGGGGGCGACCTCATCCCTATGTTCCGCGCGGATTCAACAGCCGCCTTCGGGCGCGAAACAAGCAAAAAGAAGCAATCTCCATGCGCGCGGAAACGCAGAACATTGTCGACGAAATTAGGCAGGCGATAACCCTGCTGAGGAGGCATCTTTGACTGGGATCAAGCGCTAAAACGACTTGATTACCTGAACATGCGGGCAGAGGACGGCAACCTCTGGAACGACCCGCAGGAAGCCCAGAAGCTGATGCGCGAGCGCCAGTCGCTCGACGACAACATCAAGGCCATCAAGGGCCTGAGCCAGGCGCTGGACGACAATATCGGCCTGATCGAGATGGGCGAGGAAGAAGGCGACGCTGACATCATCAGCGAAGCGGAAACCGCCATCCGTTCGCTGGCCGGCGAGATCCGGGCGCGCCAGATCGAGTCGCTGCTGTCGGGCGAAGCTGACCAGAACGACACCTATCTCGAAGTGCACGCTGGTGCCGGCGGCACCGAGAGCCAGGACTGGGCCAACATGCTCTTGCGCATGTACACGCGCTGGGCAGAACGTCGCCGGTTCAAGGTCGAGGTACTGGAAGTCCATGACGGCGAAGAGGCCGGCATCAAGTCTGCCACGCTGCTGATCAAGGGCCACAACGCCTATGGCTGGCTGAAGACGGAATCGGGCGTCCACCGCCTGGTCCGCATTTCGCCCTATGACAGCAATGCGCGCCGCCACACTTCGTTCTCGAGCATCTGGGTCTACCCGGTGGTCGACGATTCGATCGAGATCGACGTCTCGGAATCGGATGTGCGCATCGACACCTACCGTTCGTCGGGCGCCGGCGGCCAGCACGTCAACACCACCGACTCGGCGGTGCGCATCACACACATCGCCACCGGCATCGCTGTTGCCTGCCAGGCCGAACGTTCGCAGCACAAGAACAAGGCCAAGGCCTGGGAAATGTTGCGCTCGCGCCTCTATGAGGAAGAGCTGAAGAAGCGCGAAGCTATCGCCAACGCGACGGAATCGGCCAAGACCGACATCGGCTGGGGTCACCAGATCCGCTCCTACGTGCTCCAGCCTTATCAGCTGGTGAAGGATCTGCGCACCGGCGTCGAAAGCACCAGCCCGTCCGACGTCCTCGACGGCGACCTCGACGACTTCATGGAAGCGTCGCTGTCGCAGCGCATCGAAGGCGGGGCAGGGCAGGCGGTTGCCGATCTGGACTAGCCCTTTCCGGCATCACCCGGTCATCGCTAAAGCGTGATGACCGGGTCGCCGGTCGACGGAACATTTCAGGTAGGATTTCGTTAAACGTGCGGGAGCAGGATTCGCTTGGGAGGTAATCTCAGGGGATGACGCTATGCGTCTAGCAAACCTCCGCCTGCGCCGATACAACCTGGTACTGTCCACGCTCGCGCTGAATTCGCTCAGCACGCCGCTCGCTCTATCCCACGACGCGCCAAAAGGCTGGACTTATCCCTTCGCTTGCTGTTCCGGCTACGACTGCCGTGAGGTGCCGAAGCAGGCGATAAGCGAGCGGCCACAAGGCTATGTCATCGAGGGCACTGGCGAGGTGGTGACCTACCAGGATGCACGAATCCACGAATCGCCTGATGGCCAATATCATTGGTGCTCCGTCGCGGGTGCCGATGACAGCAAAACCATCTGCCTGTTCGTGCCGCCGAAGTCCTACTGACAATCCTGACAGCCGTTCTGCTGACACCAGCGTGTCAGCAACGCCTCGCTATGGTGTGCCGTCGCAGGAAAGCGACCCAAAACGACATGCGAGGAATACCAGAATGGTGATCAAGGGCAGCTGCCACTGCAAGGCGACCATGTTTGAGGTAACGGAGGTGCCAGAGACGGTGACCTTCTGCACCTGCACGTTCTGCTCCAAGCGTGGTGCGCTCTGGGCCTATTACGTGCCCGCCCAGTTCAAGCTGACCAGTCCGCCCGAAAACGTCTCGATCTACGCGCGCGATTCGAGTGTGGTGAAGCATGGTTTCTGCGCCATCTGCGGCTGCGGCACCTTTACCGAAACGCCCGACTGGTCGACCGGCGAAGCCGACTTCGACAATCCCAAGGTCAGCGTCAATGCGCGCCTTTTCGATGATTTCGACCTCGATCGGATCGAAGTCGTGGTGCTCGACGGCAAGAACCTCTGGTAGCCGACCAGTCAGGTCCGAGTTTGCCCATTTGCCACTGCTTCCGTTCCGTTTTTCGCCGTATTTCATGCTACAAGGCCGGTGAAGGGCTTTGCGCGGAACGCCCGACGCGTTTCGCGGTACGGAGAGGGACATATCCTTATGAAGAAGACAGTGATTTTCGCGCTGGCTGGCAGCATGCTTGTCGGTGCGTGCACGACCGATCCTTATACCGGTCAGCAGAAGGTTTCGAACGCCGCTGCAGGCGCTGGTATCGGCGCACTCGCCGGCGCCGGCCTTGGTCTGCTCGCCGGCGGCAATGACCGCCGCAACGCGCTGATCGGCGCTGGTGTCGGCGCTCTCGCCGGTGGTCTCGCCGGCGGCTACATGGACCGGCAGGAATCCGAGCTGCGTGCCCAGTTGCAGGGCAGCGGCGTCAGCGTCACCCGCGCCGGCGACCAGATCATCCTGAACATGCCGTCGAACATCACCTTTGCCACCGACCAGGACGCGGTGAAGGCCGGCTTCTACAACACGCTGAACTCGGTGGCGCTGGTGCTCAAGAAGTTCAACCAGACCACCGTCGACGTGTTCGGTCACACTGATTCGACCGGCGGCGACCAGCACAATTTCGACCTGTCACAGCGTCGCGCGTTGTCGGTCGCCAACTACCTTGGTGCCCAGGGCGTCGATTCCAGGCGCTTTGCCGTCACCGGTTTTGGTGCGACTCGCCCGATTGCGTCCAACGCGACTTCGGAAGGCCGCGCGCAAAACCGCCGCGTCGAGATTCAGTTGTCGCCGCTCACCTGAGCTGCAGACCGGAAACTCATGAAAGAACGGCCCCTTGCGGGGCCGTTTTTCATTGAGCGCCGGTGCGAAAAACATGGCGCGCTGACGAAGCCGTCTCGACTGAACGACATCAGGATGGTGTAGCAGCAAAAGAAAATGGCCCCGTTTGGGGCCATTTTGCTGGAGCGTCTTGTCGCTCAGATGTTTGTCGCGATGAGCATGAAGGCTGGCATGTCGTCGCCGAAGCCGACAGTGCGGTCGTCTTCTTCCTCGCGCTGATGGCGGCGATTGCCACGATGATCGTCGCGTCGCGGCCGGTCCTCGTGCTCGCGGTGTTTGCGATCGGCATTGCCGTTCCTGATCGCTTCCTTGCGTTCACGGCGCTCGTTGATGTCGGCAACGACGTTGTCTGCAGGCGCTTCGGCTGCCACGATGGCGGCAGCCTCGACAACCGGTGCCTCGTCACGCGGCCTGCGGTCGCGCTCGCGGCCTGGCTTGTCCTTGCCGCCGGCGCGACGTGGCGCGCCACGGCCGCGGCGCGGAGCCTCGTCGTCGCCTTCGCTGGCAACGACAGTCGACAGGTCACCGTCGTGCCATTCGATCTTGTTGCCGATCAGCTTTTCGATGGCGTCGACATATTTGGTGTCGGAACGCGTCGCGATGGTGAACGACTTGCCCGAGCGTCCGGCGCGACCGGTACGGCCGATGCGGTGGACGTAGTCCTCTGCATGGATCGGCACGTCGTAATTGAAGACGTGGCTGACATCAGGGATGTCGAGGCCGCGCGCGGCAACGTCCGACGCCACGAGAAGGCGCAGTTTGCCGTCGCGGAAATTGGACAGCATGGTCATGCGCGCTCGCTGGTCCATGTCGCCATGCAGCGCGCCGGCATCGAAGTCGTGCTTGACCAGCGAGCGGAACAATTCCGAGACATCGACCTTGCGGTTGCAGAAGATGATCGCGTTCTTGATCTCGTCGCCTTCCGCCTTGATCAGGCGGCGCAGGGTCTCGCGCTTGTCCCAGGGCTTGGGGCCGGATTTGGCAAGGCGCTGGGTGATGTTGACGGCGGTAGAGGCCGCCTTGGCAACCTCGACACGCACCGGCGCATGCAGAAACTGCTCGGTCAGCTTGGTGATCTCAGGAGGCATCGTCGCCGAGAAGAACAGCGTCTGGCGCGTGAACGGGATCAGCTTGCAGATGCGCTCGATGTCGGGGATGAAGCCCATGTCGAGCATGCGGTCGGCCTCGTCGATGACGAGAATCTCGACGCCGGTCAGCAGCAGCTTGCCGCGCTCGAAATGGTCGAGCATGCGGCCGGGCGTGGCGATCAGGACGTCGGCGCCGCGCTCGAGCTTCTTTTCCTGCTCGTCGAACGACACGCCGCCGATCAGCAGCGCGATGTTCAGCCGGTGGTTCTTGCCGTACTTGACGAAGTTCTCCTCGACCTGCGCCGCGAGTTCACGCGTGGGCTCGAGGATCAGAGTGCGTGGCATGCGCGCACGGGCGCGGCCCTTTTCGAGGCGCGTCAGCATCGGCAGCACGAACGAAGCCGTCTTGCCGGTGCCTGTCTGGGCGATGCCGAGAACGTCCTTGCCCTGCAGCGCGTGCGGAATCGCGCCTGCCTGGATCGGCGTGGGCTGGGTGTAGCCCGCGTCGGTGACTGCGGAAAGGACCTTCGGCGAAAGGCCGAGGTCTGCGAAGGTCAACGCTTCTGGAGCGGTCTGAGTGTCTTCGGACAAGTGTGTTGGCTGTCTTTGCTCGTTCAAGGGCGCGGCACGCTGGCCACGACAGGCGCAAACCGCCTGCAATATGCCGCAACGCGATAGGCGTAAGTGCGCGATTTGTCAACTCAAACTGGCACACACGCGGCGATTGCAGCTGAATACTTACAGCTGTGGCCCAATGGTCAGTATTTGAATTGCTCGGCCAGGATGCGTTCGCTCCAGGAATGGCCCGGGTCGAACAGCAGCGTCGCGGTGTGCACAGCGGATTCCCGAACTTCCACTGAAACCACAGACTTGACCTCGGTATGGTCGGCAACTGCGTTCACCGGCCGCTTTTGCTCTTCCAGAATGTCGAAGCGAACAACCGCCGTCTTGGGCAGCAACGCACCGCGCCAGCGCCTGGGTCGGAACGGGCTGACCGGAGTCAGCGCCAGCAGCGGCGCATCGAGCGGCAGGATAGGGCCGTGGGCCGACAGATTGTAGGCAGTGGACCCTGCCGGCGTCGCCACCATGACGCCGTCGCAGATCAACTCGTCCAGCCTGACCTTGCCGTCGACCGAAATGCGTAGCCGGGCTGCCTGGTAGGATTGGCGCAGCAGCGACACCTCGTTGATCGCCAGCGCTTCCCTTGACGTGCCGGTGTCGTCGACGGTCATCATTTCCAGCGGTCGGATGGTTTCGGGCACCGCAGCCGCGAGGCGCTCGGGCAGGGCGCCTTCGCGGTACTCGTTCATCAGGAAGCCGACCGTGCCGCGGTTCATGCCGTAGACACGCTTGCCGGTACTCATCGTCTCGCGCAGCGTCTGGAGCAGAAAACCGTCGCCGCCCAATGCGACGACAATATCTGCCCGTTCATGAGGTATCTGGCCATAGCGCTGGGCGAGCCGCTTGGCCGCGGCATCCGCCTCCGCGGTGCCTGACGATGCGAACGAAAATGTCAGCGACTTGGCGTCCATGTGCTCCCTTGCGGCGGTCCGAACGCCGATGCCGGCCGCCGGCAACGGGGTAGCACGCTGATTTGCCAAAGCAAAGGGAGCCAGCCGGCCTGCGCCAGCCTGGCGCTGGCTGCTCAACCGCCGGCCGAGCGGATGATCGAGCACATGCCGGTGCGGACAACGTCGTTGGTGGTCACCTGGCCCGGCTGGATGTCGAACACGGCGTTGACCAGGGTGCCGCCGCCCTGGCTTCGAGCCACAACACGCAATGTCTGCAGCCGGCCGCTGCCCGAAGTGTCTTGATAGGCGTCGATCGCCCCGAGCTCCTTGTTGACTGTGATGCCGGAGAAGCCCTCGGCGGCGATTGCCTGGGCGAGGCGCTTCAGGGCCTGCGCCTGTTTGACCTTGGGAAACGACTGCGAGCTTTTGAAGGAAACCGCCGTAACCAGCGGAATGCCGCTGACCTTGAAGTTCTTTTCGCATGTCTGTGCCTGAGCTACGGAAACGGTGATCGCCGCCAAGGCAGAGGCGACCAAGACTTGCTTTAGCATTTGCTACTCCACGTACGGGGATTCGATGTCGTTCGGGCCTACATTCCGCCTTCGGCTTCGGGAAGGTCAAGTATCCGCCTCGACAAAGACTGTACTGGAGGCAGGCGTACATTTCCACGGGGCTCACACCACTTACGCATTCCGTCAGCGAGATACGTCCATGGCCGGATCGCAAAGCGTTAAGCTTCGCTCGCTATCCAGCTCTGCATTCGGACCCGGACATGGAAGGGGATCGTCGTGTGGAAGATCACGTTCAGGGCCAGCCTGGTCACCATCGCCGTCATCCTCGTGACCCAGGTCGTTTCGTTTGCGATCCGTCATTTAGCCGGCCAGTCTTTCACGGCGTTTGTCTTTGCTATGAATTCGATCCTGCCGGTGCTGACGGCGTTTCCTGCGGCATTCCTGATCTTCTGGCAGAACGAGAAACTCAGCCATGCGTTTGCCGAACTGTCGCAAGCCCACATGCAGTTGAAGGCAAAAGCAACGCACGACCACATGACCGGGCTGCTGAACCGCGAGGCATTTTTCGAGAAATCGAAACAAGCCAGGCGCAACTGCGATTCCGGCGCGCTGCTTCTGATCGACGCCGACAATTTCAAGAGCATCAACGACACCTTTGGCCACCTCGTCGGCGACGAGGCGATCAAGCTGATCTCGAAGGCGCTACGTTCGGCGATCCGCGAAAACGACCTGGTCGGGCGTGTCGGCGGTGAGGAATTCTGCGCCTTCCTGCCAACCACAAGTCCGGATGAGGCGGCCGCTGTCGCCGAGAGGATCCGCGTCGAGGTCGAGCGGCTTGCATTCTATCCGGTTGAAGGCCGCCCGCATCGCCTGACGGTCAGCATCGGTGCGGTCGTATCCGCTGGGCAGCAACCAACATCGCAGCTCATGCGCCTTGCCGACCGCTGCCTCTATGAGGCCAAGGAACAGGGGCGCAATCGTGTGGTGTTTTCCAGTCCGGTGGTGCCGGTTGTCTGAGGCCGTCTTGCGGGGGCCCAGGGTCAGCCGATGCCGGTGACATAGTGCAGGTAGATGGCGAGCACGATAAAGCCGATGATCGTGGCGATTCCGGTCCAGTCGACCCGCGCCTCTTTCATCTGGCGGAAAAGCTTGAGCAAAAGCAGCCACGCGACAATCACCACGACGGCAATAATCACGAACCTGATCATCCTTCACCTCCAGCGCCGGCGTTCATGCTGCCTGCGATCTGGATATAGTGGGCGCGAGGCTTCAGTTTTAGGGCGCGGGGCCTGTGCGCATCTGGGGATGCCGCGCGGCTCGCCCGAAATTGTCTTTACTGGACCGCAAAATATGCTAACCGGGGCGAATTGCCCTTGTAGCTCAGCTGGTAGAGCAGCGGTTTTGTAAACCGAAGGTCGCGGGTTCGATTCCTGCCGGGGGCACCAGTTCTTCTTACTCAGCAGCTTCCGCATCCGTCCTGGCGACGGCGTCCTGGCAGATGTCGCACCATTCGGCGCCGACGAGCGTTGCCATGCGCTCGACGCCGATTCGCACTGCGGCGTTGGTGGCGCCGGCCGCTGGCACGACTTCGTCATAGGCACGCAGCGATACGTCGCAATAGATCTTGAGCGGTGTTGCCAGGCCGAACGGGCAGACGCCTCCGACGGGATGTCCGGTCAATTCCGCCACCTGCTCGACGTCCAGCATGCGCGGCTTGGCGCCGAAGGCGTCGCGGCATTTGCGGTTGTCGATGCGTGCATCGCCGCGCGCTACGACAAGGACCACCGTCTCGCCGACGCGCATGCAGATGGTCTTGGCAATCTGGGCGGGCTCGACGCCGTGCGCCTCGGCCGCCAGCGTCACGGTTGCCGAGCTTGTCTGTGTCTCGATGACGTCGATGTCAGGGGCGTGTTCGGCGAAGAAGGCTTTCACGGATTGCAGGCTCATGATCGTTCCAGCGCTGGTCATTGCGAATGAGGTGACTTCAGCCGTTGTCACGCCGCTGTCAAGTTAAGGCGATGGCTGACGCGGACCGGCGTTTTGAACTGTCCGCGAAAAAGATTCTCGGGGGTCGTGAACCTTTTGGGTGCTGGCCACGACTGACTGGCATGAGGCGGAGAAACGCCTCCCAGATCAACCGAAGGAGAGCACAATGTCTTTCAAGAGCAAGATTATTTCGGGCCTTATCGCAGCCACCGTCGTCGCAACCGGCCTCATCGGCACCGTCCAGCAGTCGTCTGCCGGTGGCCTGACCCGTGCCGAGGCTGCAGCCCTTGCCGGCGCCGGCGGTTTCATCGCCGGGGCGATCATTGCCGGCGGCCACCGCCCGGCGCCTGGACCCTATTACGACGCCTATTACCCGGTCGACCCTTACGACAGCCACGTCCAGCGCTGCTTCGCGCGCTACCGCAGCTACGATCCGCGCACCGACACCTATGTCGGCTATGACGGCCGCCTGCGCTACTGCCGCCTGTAGTCGGAACCAGATTGCATTGTGGGAGAGGGGCAAACCTTCTCCCACCAGGCGTTTTCAGAGACCCGGCACCGTGCCTTCGGGCGAGCCGCCGATCATCCTGGTCAGTTCTGCTGCGGCGTCGCGGACGATCGGGCCGATTTCGCCGAGACGTTCCGACGTCACGCGCACCGTCGGCCCGGAAACCGAAACGCCGCCAATGGGTTCGCCGAATTCGTTGAACACCGCGGCAGCGATGCAGCGCATGCCGGGATAACGTTCTTCGTCGTCGACAGACCAGCCGCGGCTGCGGATCTTCTCGAGATCGCGGGCAAGCAGCGCCGGTTCAGACAGTGTCCTTTCCGTATAGGCGTCGAGCCCGGCCTTGCGGACGATGGCATTGACCCGCTCGCGGTCGAGATGGGCAAGCACTGCCTTGCCGATGCCCGAGGCATGGAAGGGGCTGCGCGTGCCCGGCCGGAAGAAGGCGCGGATGGCCTGGTGCGTCTCGACCTGGCTGACGAAGACCACGCAATCGTCTTCGGCGACGCCGAGATTGGCGGTTTCCCCGGTCTTTTCCATGAGCTCCTGCATCACCGCGCGTGCGCGGTCGACGAGCTTGCGCCGGCGCAGGAAGGCTGCCCCCATACGATAGGTCTCGACACCGATCGACCACAACTGGCCGTCGCTGTCGAATTCGACCATGCCGTGGTTCTGCAAGGTGGTCAGCATGCGATAGGCGGTCGCGGCGGCAAGGTCGGACGCAGCCGAAATCTCGCTCAGCGACAGGCCGTCACTGTGTGCGACGATGGCGAGGATGCGCAACGCCCGGTCGAGCGACTGCACGGATCCTGCGTCCGGTGCCGGTTGGAATGCGCGGGGCCGTCCGCGCTGTCGTTTTTCCATCGTTGCCATTGCGTCGTTCCAGTTGCTTTTAAAAAACTTTTTCATCCAAATTGGCGAGCGATGCAACGAAAAATGAAAATTGAAGCAAAATCATATGGTAAGAGCCGATTTCAATAAATGAAAAAATATTTTGAAAAAATTGCAAAATGCGGTCGCCGATGACACGATCAGCCAACATCAGTTTTCAGTTGGAGGTAAGACCATGGCCAGGATGCGCGCTGTCGATGCAGCGGTCCTCGTTCTTGAGAAGGAAGGCATCTCGTGTGCCTTTGGTGTGCCGGGTGCGGCCATCAACCCGTTCTATTCAGCGCTGAAGGCGCGCGGTACCGTCCGGCACGTTCTGGCCCGCCACGTCGAGGGCGCCTCGCACATGGCCGAAGGCTATACCCGCACCAAGGCCGGCAACATCGGACTGTGCATCGGTACGTCGGGTCCGGCCGGCACCGACATGATCACCGGCCTGTATTCGGCATCCGCCGACTCGATCCCGATCCTCTGCATCACCGGCCAGGCGCCGCGTGCGCGGCTGAACAAGGAAGACTTCCAGGCCGTCGACATCGCCGCGATCGCCGCCCCGGTCACCAAGTGGGCAGTCACCGTCATGGAGCCGTACCTGGTTCCGATGGCGCTGCAGAAGGCCTTCTATCTCATGCGTTCGGGTCGCCCGGGCCCGGTTCTTGTCGACCTGCCGGTCGACGTCCAGCTCGCCGAGATCGAGTTCGACATCGACGCCTATGAGCCGCTCGCCATCCACAAGCCGGCGATGACGCGGGCCCAGGCCGAGAAGGCGCTGTCGATGCTCAACCAGGCGGAGAAGCCGCTGATCGTTGCCGGCGGCGGTGTCATCAATGCCGATGCCTCGGACCTGCTCATCGAATTCGCCGAAATCACCGGGGTTCCGGTCGTTCCCACCCTGATGGGCTGGGGCTCGATCCCCGACGATCATCGCCTGATGGCCGGCATGTGCGGCCTGCAGACGTCGCACCGCTATGGCAACGCGACAATGCTGGCCTCGGACTTCGTTCTCGGCATCGGCAACCGCTGGGCCAACCGTCACACCGGTTCGGTCGACAAGTACACTGCAGGCCGCAAGTTCATTCACATCGACATCGAGCCGACCCAGATCGGCCGTGTCTTTGCGCCCGATCTCGGCGTGACCTCGGATGCCGGTGCTGCCTTGAAGATCCTTCTCGACGTCGCCACCGAGTGGAAGACGGCAGGCAAGCTGCGTGACTGGTCCGGCTGGGCCAAGGAATGCCAGCAGCGCAAGAAGACGATGAAGCGCAAGACCCATTTCGACCAGGTCCCGCTCAAGCCGCAGCGCATCTATGAGGAGATGAACAGGGCATTCGGCCGCGACACAACCTATGTCACCACCATCGGTCTGTCGCAGATCGCCGGCGCGCAGTTCCTGCACGTCTACAAGCCGCGCAACTGGATCAATTGTGGCCAGGCCGGCCCGCTCGGCTGGACCCTGCCGGCAGCGCTCGGCGTCCGTGCCGCCGATCCGGACCGCGACATCGTCGCCTTGTCGGGCGACTACGATTTCCAGTTCATGATCGAGGAACTGGCCGTCGGCGCCCAGCACAAGCTGCCTTATATCCATGTCGTCGTGAACAACGCCTATCTCGGCCTGATCCGCCAGGCGCAGCGCGGCTTCCAGATGGACTTCGAGGTCAGCCTTGCCTTCGAGAACGTCAACCGCGCGGACGATCCGGAGGCGGGGTATGGTGTCGACCACGTCGCGGTTGCCGAGGCCATGGGCTGCAAGGCGGTCCGCGTGCGCAAGCCGGAAGAGTTCGCCGCAGCCTTCAAGCAGGCCAAGCAGCTCATGAAGGAGCACCAGGTGCCGGTCGTTCTCGAGTTCATCCTCGAACGCGTCACCAACATCTCCATGGGCGTCGAGATCGACAATGTCGTCGAGTTCGAGGAGCTTGCCGAGAGCAACGAAGACGCGCCGACCGCAATCATGCTGCTCGACTGATTTTTCGAGGAAACAACAATGCCTAAGTTTTCAGCCAATTTGTCGATGCTCTTTGGCGAGCATGACTTTCTCGATCGCTTCGACGCCGCAGCGCGCGCCGGCTTCAAGGCCGTCGAATACATCGCGCCTTACGATCATGCACCCGACGTCGTTGCCGCGCGCCTCAAGAAAAATGGCCTGACGCAGGCTCTGTTCAATCTGCCGCCTGGCGACTGGGCGGCAGGCGAGCGCGGCATCGCCGTGCTGCCAGACCGAATCCACGAGTTCCGCCAGGGCGTCGCCAAGGCGATCAGCTATGCGCATGCGCTCGGCTGCGAGCAGGTAAACTGCCTGGCCGGCATCGCGCCTGCCGGCAACGCCCGCGACGTGCTGGAAAATGTCTTCGTCGAAAATCTCGCCTTCGCGGCAGAAAAGCTGAAGACGGCGGGCATCCGCCTGCTGATCGAACCGATCAACACCAGGGACATCCCCGGCTTCTTCCTGAACACCACCAAACAGGCGCTCGGCATCATCGACAGGGTCGGCTCGGACAATCTCTTCCTGCAATACGACATCTACCACATGCAGATCATGGAGGGTGATCTCGCCCGCACCATCGAGGCCAATCTGGCCCGCATTGCGCATGTGCAGCTGGCGGACAATCCCGGACGTCATGAGCCGGGCACGGGCGAGATCAACTACCCGTTCCTCTACGAGCATCTCGACCGCATCGGTTACACCGGCTGGGTCGGCGCCGAATACAAGCCCAAGGCCGGAACGGTCGAAGGCCTGGGCTGGTTTGCTGGATTTGCCGACAAGGGCAGCGCCGCTGCCTGAGCGCGCGGCCACTGGAATGAAAGGAATACGAAAATGGAAAAAATCGGATTTGTCGGCCTGGGCATCATGGGCGCGCCGATGGCAGGTCACCTGCTCGACGCCGGTTATGAAGTCACGGCCAGCGATCATCGTGGCGCGCTGCCGACCGAGCTGGTTGGCAAAGGGTTGAAGGCGGTCAGGGGGCACCAGGCACTGGCCAAGGCTGCCGACATCATTATCCTGATGGTGCCCGATACACCGCAGGTTGCTGACGTGCTGTTCGGTGAAAACAGTGTTGCGTCAGGCCTGTCCAAGGGCAAGCTGGTGATCGACATGAGCTCGATCTCGCCGATCGAGACCAAGGAATTCGCCAAAGAGATCAACGCGCTTGGCTGCGATTATCTCGACGCACCGGTGTCAGGCGGCGAGGTCGGCGCCAAGGCGGCATCGCTGACGATCATGGTCGGCGGTGAGGAGAAGCCGTTTGAGCGCGCCCGTCCGGTGTTCGAGAAGATGGGCAAGAACATCACGCTTGTCGGGCCAAACGGCGTCGGCCAGACCACCAAGGTTGCCAACCAGATCGTTGTGGCTCTCACCATCGAGGCCGTCGCCGAGGCGCTGGTCTTCGCTTCCAAGGCGGGCGCCGACCCGGCAAAAGTTCGACAGGCGCTGATGGGCGGACTGGCTGCCTCGCGCATCCTCGAGGTTCACGGTGACCGCATGGTCAAGCGCACCTTTGCGCCGGGCTTCCGCATCGAACTGCACCAGAAGGACCTCAATCTGGCGCTTCAGGGCGCCAAGGCGCTCGGCGTATCCTTGCCCAACACCTCGATGACGCAGGAGCTGTTCAATTCCTGCGCCGCCAACGGTGGCGCGAAGGAAGACCATTCGGCGCTGGTGCGCGCGCTCGAGCGCATGGCCAATTTCGAAGTCGGCTCGGAGGCGACTGAGACCAAAGGCAAGGCGGCATAGGAGGGAAAGCCACGGCGCAACGTTCCCACGCCGTGATCGTCCCGGCACTGTCGAGGACCGGGCTCCAGCGGCGACGTTGGAGCCTGTTCCGCGTTTCATAGGGACAACGTCACTTGGCGCCTAGAACCGACCATGTCGCGCCGGCATCGCTTGAAACGACGATGGCGCTGGTGCCGGTGACGGCGACCATGCGGTTGGGTGCCTGCGCGTCCAGTGCCAGGTGCAGGATGTATCCGGCAGGGTCGGGGCCTTCGCCCACTGCCTTGAAGTCCGGCGCCGCCTCGGTGGCGCGCAACAGCCCACGCCCCGGCACGTAGGCGTAGATCGCGCCGTCGGAGGCCAATTCCACTGTCGTGACCGGCTGGCCGGCCAGGGCGAACTGTTGCCAGCTCTTGCCATGGAAACTACGGCGTCCGCCAGGTGGAAGGTCAAGGGGGGCAACAGACATAGGTCGCTTGCCGTGGTTATGCCTTGAGTTTCAAAATGCCCGATGCTGATGGCGAGGCTCTCCAGCGCGGGATCAACACACCGTCATTGAATGCATCGCCGAGAAATCCCGGCAGCCAGCGCCCATCAGCTATGCTGCACAGGAGGCGAAAGCGAATTTCGGCTATCGCCTGTCTTTCAGCGCCTCTGTACTGGAAGGCCGCCGACGCGTGTTCTGATCCTGACTCCGAAGGAATGCTCCGAAGTCCGCAGCGTCCACGAGGCCGTAAACCAAGCGCGAGACGCTCTGGGCGGCCACCGGATGATAGCGCATGGTGGCAGGGTCGTAGAACTCGTTCGGGGAAAGGCTCTTGAGCAAGTCGACCGTGCTTGCGGACGCCGCTAGCCAGTCTTCCTTTGTCGAGAACGGTTCGTGCATCGGCAGCTATTCCGCGACAGTGAGGAACTTCCTTGCCGCGTAAAGCGACACAGCCGCCGCATTCGACACGTTGAGCGAGTGGATGGCGCCGGGCATGTCGAGCCGTGCAAGCGCCGTCACGGTTTCGCGCGTCTTCTGGCGCAGCCCCTTGCCCTCGGCGCCGAGCACCAGCGCGACCTTGTCGCCGGCAAATGTCTTTTCGAGTTCCGCGGGGCCTTCCGAATCAAGTCCGATCGTCTGGAAGCCGGCCTCATGCAGCACGCCGAGCGCGTCGGCGAGATTGCGCACCTCTATCATGTCGATGTGCTCGAGCGCGCCGGAGGCCGATTTGGCCAGTACGCCGCTTTCATGTGGACTGTGGCGCTGCGTTGTGATGAGCGCGCCGGCGCCGAATGCTACTGCAGAACGAATGATCGCCCCGACATTATGCGGGTCGGTCACCTGGTCGAGCACCAGAATCAGTGGCGAATCGCCCAGTGCCGACAGCGCCTTGGCCTTTAGCGGCTCGGCCTCGATCAGCACGCCTTGATGCACTGCGTCGGTGCCGGTGATTTTGTCGATATCCTTCGGTTCGACCAGTTCGGTGGCAAAAGGCAGGGTGGCTATGTCGGCAATTTCCAACCGTTCGGCCGCGTTGCGTGTCACCAGCATGCGCCTGATCTTGCGGCGCGGATTGTCGAGTGCCGCGCGCACCGTGTGCAGGCCATAAAGCCGCACCAGGCCGTCAGGAGCGTTCTCGCCCGGAGGCAGCGGACGCTTGGGCCTGAAGGCCGGTGCCCCGCCGCTTTTCTGGTCGCGGAAGGTGCGACGCAGCTTGGCATAGTGGCTGTCTTTGGGTGTTCCGGGCTTTTTCGTATCGTTCATGCGCCTGCTATAGCCGCCACGCCTGGCTTTGGATACGGCCCGTTAGTCGGCGCTTTGAATAATCCGCATGAAAACGCACCATGTCCGGTTGACAGGCCAAAACCTTGTCGCCATAAGCCCACCCAGATTTCGGGGCAGGGCGCTTCGCCACCAACCGGGATCGGAAATGCCTCGTAGCATGGCTCCGGCAAAGCAGTTGGAGGAGTGCCCGAGTGGTTAAAGGGGACGGACTGTAAATCCGTTGACTCAGTCTACGTTGGTTCGAATCCAACCTCCTCCACCACTGCCGGCCCGGACGCCATAAAACGTTGCCTCAAAGGATGGTTCCATCTTTTGGATGCAATGCGCGGCAAGGAATACCAGGGCGTGCTCCGCTCCTGAACAGGCGCGTGACGCTCAGGGGCGCGGGTATAGCTCAATGGTAGAGCAGCAGCCTTCCAAGCTGAATACGCGGGTTCGATTCCCGCTACCCGCTCCAGGCTTTTCGCCGAGGCAAGAAGCCTTTTATTTGCATCCGCTTGTCCCCATATGTGCGTCCAGCACTGAAAGAGCAGCACTGCTTTTGGCCTCGACGTGGTCGTTTGGCCAAAAGGCGCTTGTCTTTTTCGGCCTTTATCGGTAATCGCCCCGCATCCGACCGGAACCAAGGTCCCGATGCTCAAGGAAAGAGACAATGGCAAAAGGTAAATTCGAGCGTAACAAGCCTCATGTGAACATCGGCACGATCGGTCACGTTGACCACGGCAAGACGTCGCTGACTGCTGCGATCACGAAGTATTTCGGCGAGTTCAAGGCCTACGACCAGATCGACGCAGCGCCGGAAGAGAAGGCCCGCGGCATCACGATCTCGACGGCGCACGTCGAGTATGAGACGCCCGCCCGTCACTACGCCCACGTCGACTGCCCCGGCCACGCCGACTACGTCAAGAACATGATCACCGGTGCTGCCCAGATGGACGGCGCGATCCTGGTCGTGTCGGCTGCTGACGGCCCGATGCCGCAGACCCGCGAGCACATCCTGCTCGCCCGTCAGGTCGGCGTTCCCGCCCTGGTGGTGTTCCTGAACAAGGTCGACCTGGTCGACGACGCCGAGCTGCTCGAACTGGTCGAGCTCGAGGTTCGCGAGCTGCTGTCGAAGTACGAATATCCGGGCGACGACATTCCGATGATCAAGGGTTCGGCTGTTGCTGCGCTCAACGATTCGGACAAGAAGATCGGTGAAGACGCGATCCGCGCGCTGATGGAAGCCGTCGACGCCTACATCCCGACGCCGGAGCGTCCGATCGACCGTCCGTTCCTGATGCCGATCGAAGACGTGTTCTCGATCTCGGGCCGCGGCACTGTGGTCACCGGTCGCGTCGAGCGCGGCATCGTCAAGGTTGGCGAAGAAGTCGAGATCGTCGGCATCAAGGCAACCTCGAAGACGACGGTTACCGGCGTTGAAATGTTCCGCAAGCTGCTCGATCAGGGCCAGGCTGGCGACAACATCGGCGCGCTGATCCGTGGCGTTGGCCGTGAAGACGTCGAGCGCGGCCAGGTGCTGTGCAAGCCGGGTTCGGTGAAGCCGCACAAGAAGTTCGTGGCTGAAGCCTACATCCTGACCAAGGAAGAGGGTGGCCGTCACACGCCGTTCTTCACCAACTACCGTCCGCAGTTCTACTTCCGCACGACGGACGTGACCGGTATCGTGTCGCTGCCGGAAGGCACCGAGATGGTCATGCCCGGCGACAACATCACCGTCGACGTCGAGCTGATCGTGCCGATCGCCATGGAAGAGAAGCTCCGCTTCGCTATCCGTGAAGGTGGCCGCACCGTCGGCGCCGGCATCGTCGCTTCGATCAAAGAATAATCGACGTCCTTTCGTCGAATGCATCAAGGGCGGCCTTCGGGCCGCCCTTTTTGTTTGCGCGGCACATTGCACGTCGCCGATCCCGCATTAGTATCTCGGCAAGAAGGCAGGTGGGGATTTGCCATGGGGACAGGAGTGCGCGCGGTTTGGCGGGGAATTCTCCTGCCGCTTGTCTTTGCCGCCGTAACTTCCCTTTTTCTCCCCTGGTCGGCTGAAGCAGCCAAGAGCAAGCCGCCGGAAAATGACGGACCGCCCATGCGCTTTGTCGTCGTGCGCAGCTCTGCTCCGGGATGCGAGCCCTTTTGTCCGGAATGGATCTCGGCCGAGGGCGCGATCACTCCAGCGACACCAGCCGCCTTCAAGAAGTTTCTCAAGAATCTCGGCGACAAAAAACTGCCGGTCATCGTGACCTCGCCAGGCGGTCGGGTCGAGGCAGCCTTGGAACTGGGTCGCATGCTGCGTACCCGCAAGCTCGACATTGGCGTCGGGCTGACACGCTTCGTCGAATGCGCGCCCGATCAGAAGGGCTGCAAGCTCGATCCGGCCAGGAAAGGCATCTACCAGGGCGCTCTATACTCGGCTGGCGCCTATTGCGCCTCCGCCTGCTCGATGATGTTCGCGGGCGGAGTACGCCGCCATGTCGGCCAGTGGGCCTATATGGGGGTGCATCAGGTGACGTCCCATGTCACGCAGCAAAAGATCACCTATCGCGAGACCTACAAGGTCGTGAAAGGCAAGAGGAAGACCGTCAGCCGCAAGGTCGTCCGTCGCAAGACCGTTGGAAGCTACACCACCACCAAGATGGGAAAGGCGTTCAACGCCAGGATGTTGACCTATCTCAAGGAGATGGGGGTCAAGAAGGAGATGTACGAGGTCGGGCAAAGCACTCCCGCCGCCGAGATGCGGCAGCTGGCGCCCGTCGAGATGCTCAATATGAACCTGATAACCAGCCTGGATGCTACCGACGTGCTGGTGAGCATCGAGAACTGCAGGACCGCGGCTCCTGCTGCGAACTGCGTTCTGGCGCCGGGAAAAAAACTTGCGTCCAATTCCTACCCCAAGCCCCTCGTGCCGAACGGACCCGGGATGTGGCTGGCAGTCGTGCGTTCGGTCGGGGCCTGTGAACCTGACTGCCCGGAATGGATTTCCGCCGAAGGGCAGGTCGACGAAACTGCGCCGCAGCGGCTGGAAACTCTGCTCAAGGAACTAGGTGACATAAAGCTCCCATTGATAATTTCCTCAAGCGAGGGCGATCCGATTGCCGCGATGCTGATGGGGCGCGTTGTCCGCGCAAACGGTCTTGATGTGGCCGTTGGGCGCACGTTCTTCGCCGGCTGCAAGCCGAACGGCAAGGGCTGCACCGGCTGGCAAGGTGACGGGCGGCCATATCTGGGCATAGCGGGATCAGGCGGGGCGGAATGTGGCGAGAGTTGCCTTTTGGTGCTGTCGGCAGGAAAGACCCGACTGATTGGCGAGGGAATTCTAGCAGGCTGGGGTCCCAGTCCGGCACTGGATGCTCCAATACGTAACCATTACCTCGTGCAGATGGGGGTTGGACCGAAAGTCGCCGACGCGACACCCGGTTTTGACAAGTTGGATCACGCAGCGCTGGCTCTCCTCCGGGAGGGATACCTGACGACCAGGTCGGGTTCTACGCAACTTCTGATCGACAGCGGCCTTTGCCGGATGTCACCTCGGCCTGTGAACTGCCGCGCGCTGCGTTAGGAGGGGCATGGCAGGAGTTCTTCGTTGCTTACTTCCCGCCGGCGATTCAGCTCCCCATATGCCTCCAACGCAAGTGGAGGAAAATGATGCAAAAAGACGTACCGACATTGTTCGATTGGGCCGGCGGAGCTGCGGCGCTCAACCGGCTGACGGAGGTGTTTTACGACAAGGTCCTCGCGGATCCGGTGCTCGAGCCGGTGTTCCGACACATGTCCGGCGACCATCCCGCGCATGTCGCTGCGTTCATCGGCGAGGTGTTCGGCGGGCCGAAGGATTACAGTGAAAACCATGGCGGCCATCCCGCGATGATCAGCCACCACCTCAATCGCCACCTGACCGAGGAGCAGCGCCGGCGGTGGATTGCGCTGTTGCTCGATGCCGCCGACGAGGTGGAACTGCCCGACGATCCCGAGTTTCGTTCGGCATTCGTCGCCTATCTCGAATGGGGCACGCGACTGGCCAAGCTGAATTCACAAGACGGTGCCGCACCGGCGCTTCACGAGCCTATGCCTCGTTGGGGCTGGGGCGTTCCTGGCGGACCTTACGTGCCAGCAGCCAAATCGTGAGATGAAGCCTGGGCGTGCCCAGGCAATGCCCCGACCCTAAAAACCACCGTAATTTCGCGGAACCTGCCTTGGGACAGGGGACAAATCGCATGCTGATCGCGCATCTGCCGGCCGGTTTCATTCTGGGGACGCTGGCTCGGGACGTCCGGCCTGGTGCCCGTGCGGTTATGCCCGCCGCGCTTTTGGGTAGCATCGCGCCCGACCTCGACATGTTCTACTTCTACCTGGTCGACGGCCAGCAGACGCACCACCACAGCTTCATCACACACTGGCCGCTGTTCTGGGTCGCGCTTGGATGTGTCGTCCTGCCACTGGTCAAGTGGCTGAAGCCACGGTTCGCATCCGCGGCCGTGGTGTTCTTCTTTGCCGCCATGATCCACATGGTGCTCGATTCGATTGCAGCGCCGATGCTGTGGCTGATGCCGTTCAGCGACGTCTCCGTCGAGCTTGTCACCATTCCGGCGCGCTATTCGCACTGGGTGCTGAGCTTTGTCCTGCACTGGACCTTCGCGCTTGAGATCACCATCTGTGCTTGGGCAGCGTTCCTGGCCGTCAAACAGATTCGGCAGCACAAACTGGCGAAAGCCGCGTGCAGCTGAACGCCGGTAGCCATCGGGCGGGAGAGGGCGCTTGTGTTACGCCTGACGAAATCCGCCTGTGAATGTTTCCGACATCACGCATTGCGCTCTTTACAGATGCGGTGGAAATCCCTAGGAAGCCCGTGCTGCGCAGATGGTGCGCGGCGAGATGCACGGGCATAGCTCAGTTGGTAGAGCGGCGGTCTCCAAAACCGCAGGTCGTAGGTTCGAGCCCTGCTGCCCGTGCCAGTCTTGCCAGAATTCGCTAATTCAGGCATAAGGACTGCAATAGCCGGAACGGAACGACTGGATGGTTCCGACGCGGCGTTCAAACGTAAAGCTTGTTCCTGCCACTTGCGTGGAGAGAGAATCGGTTTTATGTAAGCGAAACAGACACGCGGCGCGTGGAGCTGGGGATCCGGCTTTACGCGTCCGAATTGCATGGGCGAAATGTTGCGCTGATTCGGCGTGGATGTCGTCCATGTGATGGCATCTCCCGGTCACGGGATCATCCAGAAGTCCGGTCAACGGACGTTGAGAGCAGAGCGGCACATGGCGAAAACCACGAACCCCTTCACCTTTCTGCAGCAGGTAAGGTCGGAAACGGCGAAGGTGACGTGGCCATCGCGGCGCGAGACGATGATCTCCACGGTCATGGTTCTCGGCTTTGCAATTATTGCGATGATTTTCTTTTTTGCCGCTGACCAGCTGATGGCATTCGCCGTCGAGCAGATCTTGGGCATGGGCCGTTAAGGTCGCGAATACGGAGAATTCCTGAGATGACTGCGCGCTGGTACATCGTCCACGCCTATTCGAACTTCGAAAAGAAGGTCGCCGAGGACATCGAGCACAAGGCCAAGCAGAAGGGCCTGAGCGAGCAGATCGAGCAGATCGTCGTTCCGACCGAGAAGGTTGTCGAGGTTCGCCGCGGCCGCAAGGTTGATGCCGAGCGCAAGTTCTTCCCGGGCTATGTGCTTTTGAAGGCCCATCTGACCGATGCCGTGTTCTCGCTCGTGAAGAACACGCCGAAGGTCACTGGTTTCCTTGGCGATTCGAAGCCCGTGCCGATCACGGAATCCGAGGCCCAGCGCATCCTGAACCAGGTTCAGGAAGGCGTCGAGCGGCCGAAGCCGTCGGTCACCTTCGAGATCGGCGAAGCGGTTCGCGTTTCCGACGGTCCGTTCGCGTCGTTCAACGGTTTCGTCCAGGAAGTGGACGAGGAGCGCGCGCGCCTCAAGGTGGAAGTTTCGATCTTCGGGCGCGCCGTGCCTGTCGATCTCGAATTCGGTCAGGTCGAAAAGGGCTGATCGAAGCGCCTGTCACCGGTTTCGGTGGAAGGCAGTGCCGGGCGCAGGCCTGGCGCAAGCATGGTGGGAGATGAGGCGGCTTAGCCGGTTGTCTTTTTCGCACCACCGAACTGCAACCGCCGGGTCATCCGGCATAAGACGAAAGCAGGAAAGAGATGGCTAAGAAAATAGCGGGCCAGCTCAAGCTCCAGGTTTCCGCGGGTTCGGCGACGCCGTCGCCCCCGATCGGTCCGGCGCTTGGTCAGCGTGGCATCAACATCATGGAGTTCTGCAAGGCGTTCAACGCGCAGACCCAGGAGCTCGAGAAGGGATCGCCGATCCCGGTCGTGATCACCTATTACCAGGACAAGTCGTTCACCTTCGTCATGAAGACGCCGCCGGTGTCCTACTTCCTGAAGAAGGCTGCCAACCTGAAGTCGGGCTCGAAGGAGCCGGGCAAGGTCAAGGCTGGTGAGATCAGCAGCGCCAAGGTGCGTGAGATCGCCGAGACCAAGATGAAGGATCTGAACGCGAACGACATCGAAGCCGCCATCAAGATGGTTGAAGGCTCGGCTCGTTCCATGGGCCTGGAAGTGGTGGGCTGAGATCATGGCTAAGATTGCAAAGCGCGTTTCCAAGTCCCGCGAAGGCATCGATGTGAACAAGGCTTATGGCCTTGGTGAAGCCATCGAGCTTTTGAAGGCTCGCTCGTCGGTCAAGTTCGACGAGACCATCGAAGTCGCCATGAACCTCGGCGTCGACCCGCGCCACGCTGACCAGATGGTCCGCGGCGTGGTCAACCTGCCGAACGGCACGGGCCGTACCGTCCGCGTCGCCGTGTTCGCACGTGATGCCAAGGCTGACGAAGCCCGCGCCGCCGGCGCCGACATCGTTGGTGCGGAAGATCTCGTCGATATCGTCCAGAAGGGCCAGATCGACTTCGACCGCTGCATTGCCACCCCTGATATGATGCCGCTGGTCGGTCGTCTCGGTAAGGTGCTCGGCCCGCGCGGCATGATGCCGAACCCGAAGGTCGGCACCGTCACCACCGACGTCGCAGCGGCCGTCAAGGCTTCGAAGGGCGGCGCCGTCGAGTTCCGCGTCGAGAAGGCCGGCATCATCCACGCCGGCGTCGGCAAGGTCTCGTTCGACGTCAAGGCCCTGGAAGAAAACGTCCGCGCTTTCGCTGACGCGGTCAACAAGGCGAAGCCCGCAGGCGCCAAGGGCGTCTACGTCAAGAAGGTCTCCGTCACCTCGACGATGGGCCCAGGCCTCAAGGTCGACCTCGGCACGCTCGCAGCGTCCTGATGATTTGAAGCGGGATCAGCCGGCAACGGCTGAATCCTGAATAGTATTCCGGGCCTCCGGGCCCGGATTTTCGGAAGCTGGCAACAGCTTTCGAAAATCCTGTCCGAGATTGCAGGCGGTCCAGGCGACCCTTGGTCCTTAATTCGAATGGGCCTGCATGAGACGGGTGAAGACCAGACAACGGAGCCTCGGCTCCAATGAAAGGTTCGAACCGTGTTTGCCTTTTGTCTGCGCATCGCGCCGGGCCGCAAGCCCGTCAGGTGTGGCGAAAGGGGGCAGGATCCTCGAGCGCCGTTCGGGTGATCTGGAATTTCTGGATTGGCCGCCCGGCAAAAGGCAACCCGACCGCTCACCCCGCAAATGGGAGGCGGTCAACTGGAGATAGGCAGTGGACAGAGCGGAAAAACGCGAACTCGTCACGGGCCTGAATGACGCGTTCTCGAACGCAGGTTCAGTGGTCGTGGCCCACTATGCCGGTATCACCGTCGCGCAAATGAACGATCTTCGCGTGAAGATGCGTCAGGCCGGCGGCACCGTCAAAGTCGCGAAGAACCGTCTCGCCAAAATCGCTCTTCAGGGCACGGAATCCGAAAACATCATCGATCTGTTCAAGGGACAGACGCTGGTTGCTTATTCGGAAGATCCGATTGCAGCGCCGAAGGTCGCGTCCGAATTCGCCAAGACCAATGACAAGCTTGTCATCCTTGGTGGTTCGATGGGCACGACCTTGCTCAACGCCGATGGTGTGAAGGCTCTCGCCTCGCTCCCGTCGCTCGACGAGCTGCGTGCAAAGCTGGTTGGCATGATCGCCACCCCGGCTACCCGGATCGCCCAGATCGTCAATGCGCCGGCGGCTTCGGTCGCGCGCGTCATTGGCGCTTATGCCCGGAAGGACGAGGCGGCATGAGGCCGTTCCTCGCTATCATCAACTCACGTTCGAACTGATTGAAGGAATAGAATAATGGCTGATCTCGCAAAGATCGTTGACGACCTGTCGGCCCTGACCGTCCTCGAGGCGGCTGAGCTGTCGAAGCTCCTCGAAGAGAAGTGGGGCGTTTCGGCTGCAGCTCCCGTGGCTGTTGCTGCTGCTGGCGGCGGCGCCGCTGCTGCACCGGTCGAAGAGAAGACCGAGTTCGATGTCATCCTGGCAGCTGCCGGCGACAAGAAGATCGAAGTCATCAAGGAAGTCCGCGCCATCACCGGCCTGGGCCTCAAGGAAGCCAAGGACCTCGTCGAAGGCGCTCCGAAGCCCGTCAAGGAAGGCGTTTCGAAGGCCGACGCCGAGAAGCTCAAGGCTCAGCTGGAAGCAGCTGGCGCCAAGATCGAGCTCAAGTAAGCTCACGGTTTCGGTGGGCGGCGCAGTTGCCGCCCACCGGCTCCCGTGACCCGGGGGATTGTGTGGGGAACCTATTTCCTGATGGCCGCAAGCGGCTTTCAGGAAACGGGTTTTCGCCCGTTTTGGATAGGCCGCCGCCGAGGCGGCGCGCATGCAAGGTGAGCATTAGCGACGCTCACCCCAAGAAAGGCAGCAAGGAGCGACGATGGCCCAGGTCCAGACTTTCAATGGCCGCAGACGCGTACGCAAGTTCTTCGGAAAGATCCCGGAAGTTGCGGAGATGCCGAACCTCATCGAGGTTCAGAAGGCATCCTACGACCAGTTCCTCATGGTGGACGAGCCCAAGGGCGGCCGTCCCGATGAAGGACTGCAGGCCGTTTTCAAGTCGGTCTTCCCGATTTCTGACTTCTCCGGCGCGTCGATGCTGGAATTCGTCAAGTATGAGTTCGAAGCACCGAAGTTCGACGTCGACGAATGTCGTCAGCGCGATCTGACCTTTGCTGCGCCGCTCAAGGTGACGCTGCGCCTCATCGTGTTCGATATTGACGAGGACACCGGCGCGAAGTCGATCAAGGACATCAAGGAGCAGGACGTCTACATGGGCGACATGCCGCTCATGACCTCCAACGGCACCTTCATCGTCAACGGCACCGAGCGCGTCATCGTCTCGCAGATGCACCGTTCGCCGGGCGTGTTTTTCGATCACGACAAGGGCAAGTCGCACTCGTCGGGCAAGCTTTTGTTTGCCGCGCGTGTCATCCCTTATCGCGGTTCGTGGCTCGACATCGAGTTCGACAGCAAGGACATCGTCCACGCCCGTATCGACCGTCGCCGCAAGATCCCGGTGACGTCGCTGCTGATGGCGCTCGGCATGGACGGTGAAGAGATACTGTCGACCTTCTACAACAAGATCACCTACAAGAAGTCGGGCGACCACTGGCGCATTCCGTTCTCGGTAGACCGTTTCCGCGGCCTCAAGGCTGTCGGCGACCTGGTCGACGCCGACACTGGCGAGATCGTTGTCGAAGCCGGCAAGAAGATCACCGCGCGTCAGGCCAAGCAGCTTGCCGAAAAGGGCCTCAAGGCGATCAAGGCGACCGAAGACGATCTCTTCGGCAGCTACCTCGCCGAGGACATCGTCAATTACGCCACCGGTGAGATCTTTCTCGAAGCCGGCGACGAGATCGACGAAAAGACCCTGAAGGTCCTGCTCGCGGCTGGCGAGGAAGAGATCAACATCCTCGACATCGATCACATCAACGTCGGCGGCTACATCCGCAACACGCTGACCGTCGACAAGAACGAAAGCCGCCAGGACGCGCTGTTCGACATCTATCGTGTCATGCGTCCGGGCGAGCCGCCCACGCTCGAAACCGCTGAAGCTATGTTCAACTCGCTGTTCTTCGACAGCGAGCGCTACGACCTGTCGGCAGTCGGCCGCGTCAAGATGAACATGCGCCTTGAGCTCGACGCCGAAGACACCGTCCGTGTCCTGCGCAAGGATGACATCCTTGCCGTGGTCAAGACGCTTGTCGAACTGCGCGACGGCAAGGGCGAAATCGACGACATCGACAACCTCGGCAACCGCCGTGTCCGTTCGGTCGGCGAGCTGATGGAAAATCAGTATCGCGTCGGTCTGCTTCGCATGGAGCGCGCGATCAAGGAACGTATGTCCTCGATCGAAATCGACACGGTCATGCCGCAGGACCTGATCAACGCGAAGCCGGCGGCTGCCGCCGTGCGCGAGTTCTTCGGTTCGTCGCAGCTGTCGCAGTTCATGGATCAGACCAACCCGCTCAGCGAGATCACCCACAAGCGTCGTCTTTCGGCGCTTGGGCCCGGTGGTCTGACCCGCGAGCGTGCTGGCTTCGAAGTCCGCGACGTGCATCCGACCCACTACGGCCGTATCTGCCCGATTGAGACGCCGGAAGGCCCGAATATCGGTCTGATCAACTCGCTGGCTACCTTCGCACGCGTCAACAAGTACGGCTTCATCGAGAGCCCTTACCGCAAGATCGTCGACGGCACGCTGACCAATGAGGTCGTTTATCTCTCGGCGATGGAAGAGGCCAAGCACTTCGTAGCCCAGGCCAACGCCGAGCTCGACAAGGATGGCCACTTCGTCGACGAGTTCGTCATTTGCCGCAACGCCGGCGAAGTGATGATGGCGCCGCGCGAAAACGTCGACCTTATGGACGTTTCGCCGAAGCAGATGGTGTCGGTAGCAGCTGCGCTGATCCCGTTCCTGGAAAACGACGACGCCAACCGCGCTCTGATGGGCTCGAACATGCAGCGTCAGGCCGTGCCGCTGGTGCGCGCCGAGGCTCCGTTCGTCGGTACCGGCATGGAGCCGATCGTTGCCCGTGACTCTGGCGCTGCCATCGGCGCTCGCCGCGGCGGTATCGTCGACCAGGTCGACGCGACCCGTATCGTTATCCGTGCGACCGAAGACCTCGATCCGGGCAAGTCCGGTGTCGACATCTACCGTCTGATGAAGTTCCAGCGTTCGAACCAGAACACCTGCATCAACCAGCGCCCGCTGGTTCGCATGGGTGACCGGGTCAACAAGGGCGACATCATCGCTGACGGTCCGTCGACCGAGCTCGGCGATCTGGCTCTCGGCCGTAACGTGCTCGTCGCGTTCATGCCGTGGAACGGCTACAACTACGAGGACTCGATCCTGCTCTCCGAGCGCATCGTGGCCGACGACGTCTTCACCTCGATCCACATCGAGGAGTTCGAGGTCATGGCGCGCGACACCAAGCTCGGGCCAGAGGAAATCACGCGCGACATTCCGAACGTTTCGGAAGAGGCTCTGAAGAACCTCGACGAAGCCGGTATCGTCTACATCGGTGCGGAAGTTGCACCGGGTGACATCCTGGTCGGCAAGATCACGCCGAAGGGCGAAAGCCCGATGACGCCGGAAGAGAAGCTTCTGCGTGCCATCTTCGGTGAAAAGGCGTCCGACGTCCGTGACACCTCCATGCGCATGCCGCCCGGAACCTTCGGCACCGTCGTCGAAGTGCGCGTCTTCAACCGCCACGGCGTGGAGAAGGACGAACGCGCCATGGCAATCGAGCGCGAGGAAATCGAGCGTCTCGCCAAGGACCGTGACGACGAGCAGGCGATCCTCGATCGCAACGTCTACAGCCGTCTGAGCGACATGCTCATCGGCAAGGACGCGATTGCCGGACCGAAGGGCTTCAAGAAGGGCTCGACCGTCGCCAAGGAGACGCTGGACGACTATCCGCGTTCGCAGTGGTGGCAGTTCGCCGTCGAAGACGAGAAGATGCAGGGTGAGCTTGAAGCTCTGCGCGGCCAGTACGACGACTCCAAGAAGCAGCTCGAGCAGCGCTTCATGGACAAGGTCGAGAAGGTGCAGCGCGGCGACGAGATGCCGCCCGGCGTCATGAAGATGGTCAAGGTCTTCGTTGCGGTGAAGCGCAAGATGCAGCCCGGCGACAAGATGGCCGGCCGTCACGGCAACAAGGGTGTCGTGTCGCGTATCGTTCCGGTCGAGGACATGCCGTTCCTCGAAGACGGCACGCATGCTGATATCGTGCTCAACCCGCTCGGCGTGCCTTCGCGCATGAATGTCGGCCAGATTCTGGAAACGCATCTGGGCTGGGCATGCGCAGGCATGGGCAAGAAGATCGGTGAGCTGATCGAGGCGTACAAGTCTGGTGGCGATATCAAGCCGCTGCGCGAGACGCTCGAGAGCTTCATTCCGGCCAACGACCGCAACGAGCCGGTCCGCGATTACGACGACGAAAGCATCGTTCGCCTCAGCGAGCAGATGAAGCGTGGCGTCTCGATTGCGACCCCGGTGTTCGACGGCGCGCATGAAGCCGACATCAACATCATGTTGGAGCAGGCGGGTCTTCACACCTCTGGCCAGTCGCAGTTGTACGATGGCCGTACGGGTGAGCCGTTCGACCGCAAGGTGACCATGGGCTACATCTACATGCTCAAACTTCACCACCTAGTCGACGACAAGATCCACGCCCGTTCGATCGGACCGTACTCGCTCGTGACCCAGCAGCCGCTGGGCGGCAAGGCGCAGTTCGGTGGCCAGCGCTTCGGCGAAATGGAGGTCTGGGCGCTCGAGGCTTACGGCGCCGCCTACACGCTGCAGGAAATGCTGACCGTGAAGTCGGACGACGTGGCCGGCCGTACCAAGGTCTACGAGGCGATCGTGCGCGGCGACGACACGTTCGAAGCGGGCATCCCCGAGAGCTTCAACGTTCTCGTCAAGGAAATGCGTTCGCTGGGCCTCAACGTCGAGCTTGAGAACACCAAGGTCGACGAAAACCATCGGCTGCCGAACGCCGCCGAGTAAGCACCAAAGGCGCGCCGCGGGATTTGTCCGCGGCGTCGCCGCCTGAGCGCGATCCCCATGGTTGGGTACTGATCGCGTTCATCGATGAGAATTCTTCGGCGATGGCCGAAAGCTGGCGGGCGCTCTGGCCCGCACACGATGAAAAGGGGCTTTCGTGGGCCCCGAAAAGGAGAACGGCATGAACCAAGAGGTCATGAATCTCTTCAACCCCCAGGCGCCTGCGCAGGTGTTCGATTCCATCCGGATTTCGCTCGCCAGCCCTGAGAAGATTCTGTCCTGGTCGTTCGGCGAAATCAAAAAGCCGGAGACGATCAACTACCGCACCTTCAAGCCGGAGCGTGACGGGCTGTTCTGCGCCCGCATCTTTGGCCCGATCAAGGACTACGAGTGCCTGTGCGGCAAGTACAAGCGCATGAAGTACAAGGGCGTCATCTGCGAAAAGTGCGGCGTGGAAGTCACCCTGTCGCGCGTTCGCCGCGAGCGCATGGGCCACATCGAGCTCGCAGCCCCCGTCGCCCACATCTGGTTCCTGAAGTCGCTGCCGAGCCGCATCGGCACGCTGCTCGACATGACGCTCAAGGATATCGAGCGCGTCCTGTATTTCGAGAACTACATCGTCACCGAGCCGGGCCTGACCGCACTCAAGGAGCACCAACTCCTCGGCGAGGAAGAGTACCAGATCGCCGTCGACGAGTATGGCGAGGACAGCTTCACCGCCATGATCGGCGCTGAAGCCATTCACGACCTGCTCGCCTCGATGGATCTCGAGAAGATCGCCGGCGATCTGCGTTCGGAACTGGCGACGACGACGTCGGAACTGAAGCAGAAGAAGTATCTCAAGCGCCTCAAGGTGGTTGAGAACTTCATGGAGTCGGGCAACCGTCCCGAGTGGATGATCATGAAGGTCGTGCCGGTGATCCCACCGGACCTGCGTCCGCTGGTGCCGCTGGATGGCGGCCGATTCGCGACGTCCGACCTGAACGATCTCTATCGCCGCGTCATCAACCGTAACAACCGCTTGAAGCGCCTGATCGAGCTCCGCGCGCCGGGGATCATCATCCGCAACGAGAAGCGCATGCTGCAGGAGGCCGTCGACGCTCTGTTCGACAACGGCCGCCGTGGCCGCGTCATCACCGGCGCCAACAAGCGTCCGCTGAAGTCGCTGTCCGACATGCTCAAGGGCAAGCAGGGCCGCTTCCGTCAGAACCTGCTCGGCAAGCGCGTCGACTATTCCGGCCGTTCGGTCATCGTGACCGGTCCGGAGCTCAAGCTGCACCAGTGCGGCCTGCCGAAGAAGATGGCGCTCGAGCTGTTCAAGCCGTTCATCTACGCTCGTCTCGACGCCAAGGGTTACTCCTCGACCGTCAAGCAGGCCAAGAAGCTGGTCGAGAAGGAAAAGCCTGAGGTTTGGGATATCCTCGACGAGGTCATCCGCGAGCATCCGGTTCTGCTCAACCGCGCACCGACGCTGCACCGCCTGGGCATCCAGGCCTTCGAACCCACGCTGATCGAAGGCAAGGCGATCCAGCTGCACCCGCTCGTCTGCACGGCCTTCAACGCCGACTTCGACGGCGACCAGATGGCTGTCCACGTTCCACTGTCGCTCGAGGCTCAGCTCGAAGCACGCGTGCTGATGATGTCGACCAACAACATCCTGCACCCGGCTTCCGGCGCGCCGATCATCGTGCCGTCGCAGGACATGGTTCTCGGTCTCTACTACCTCTCGATCGTCAACCAGAACGAGCCGGGCGAGGGCATGGTGTTTGCCGACATGGGCGAACTCCAGCACGCGCTTGAGACCAAGGCTGTCACGCTGCACGCCAAGATCAAGGGCCGCTTCCGCACGGTCGACGCCGAAGGCAACGTCGTGTCCAAGATCCACGACACGACCCCTGGCCGCATGATCATCGGCGAACTGCTGCCGAAGAACGTCAACGTGCCGTACGACACCGCGAACCAGGAGATGACCAAGAAGAACATCTCCAAGATGATCGACACCGTCTACCGCCACTGCGGTCAGAAAGAGACGGTCATCTTCTGCGATCGCATCATGGCTCTCGGCTTCGCTCATGCTTGCCGCGCCGGCATTTCGTTCGGCAAGGACGACATGCTGATCCCGGATACCAAGGAGAAGCTGGTCGCCGACACCGAGGCTTTGGCCAAGGAATACGAGCAGCAGTACAATGACGGCCTGATCACCCAGGGCGAGAAGTACAACAAGGTCGTCGACGCCTGGGCCAAGTGCTCGGAAAAGGTCGCCGACGAAATGATGGCCCGCATCAAGGCTGTGGAGTTCGAGGACAGCGGTCGTCAGAAGCCGATGAACTCGATCTACATGATGTCGCACTCCGGTGCGCGTGGTTCGCCCACCCAGATGCGCCAGCTCGCCGGTATGCGCGGCCTGATGGCCAAACCGTCGGGTGAAATCATCGAGACGCCGATCATTTCCAACTTCAAGGAAGGTCTGACGGTTCTCGAGTACTTCAACTCGACCCACGGCGCCCGCAAGGGTCTCGCGGATACCGCTCTGAAGACGGCTAACTCCGGCTACCTGACCCGTCGTCTCGTCGACGTGGCGCAGGACTGCATCGTCAACTCGGTTGATTGCGGCACCGACAAGGGCCTCACCATGCAGCCGATCGTCGATGCCGGCCAGGTTGTCGCTTCGCTCGGCCTGCGCATTCTCGGCCGCACCGCGCTCGACGACATCAACCACCCGGTCACTGGCGATCTGCTGGTCAAGGGCGGCACGCTCATGGACGAGCGTGACATCGAGGTCATCGAGAAGGCTGGCGTCCAGTCGGTTCGCATCCGTTCGGCCCTGACCTGCGAAGTCAAGGTCGGTGTCTGCGCGGTCTGCTACGGTCGCGACCTGGCACGCGGTACCCCTGTCAACCAGGGCGAAGCTGTCGGTGTCATCGCCGCTCAGTCGATCGGCGAGCCGGGCACGCAGCTCACCATGCGTACCTTCCACATGGGCGGTACCGCGCAGGTGGTGGACAGCTCGTTCCTTGAAGCCTCGTATGAGGGCAAGGTCGAGATCCGCAACCGCAACGTGGTTCGCAACTCCGACGGCAACCTCGTCGTGATGGGCCGCAACATGGCGATCCTGATCCTCGACGAGACCGGCAAGGAGCGCGCCACCCACCGCGTCACTTATGGTTCGCGTATCTTCGTGGACGATGGCGACAAGGTGAAGCGCGGCCAGCGTATCGCCGAGTGGGATCCCTACACCCGTCCGATCCTCACCGAAATCGAAGGCCGTGTGGCGTTCGAGGATCTGGTCGACGGCATTTCCGTCCAGGAAACGGCCGACGAGTCGACCGGCATCACCAAGCGTGAGGTCATCGACTGGCGCTCGACCCCGCGCGGCAACGACCTGAAGCCGGCGATCGTGGTTCAGGACTCCAAGGGCAAGGTTGGCAAGCTGTCGAAGGGCGGCGATGCCCGCTTCCTGCTCTCGGTCGAGGCCATTCTCTCGGTCGAGCCGGGTGCACAGGTTCGCCCTGGCGACGTTCTGGCGCGTATCCCGATGGAAAGCGCGAAGACCAAGGACATCACCGGCGGTCTGCCGCGTGTTGCCGAGCTCTTCGAAGCCCGTCGTCCAAAGGATCACGCCATCATCGCCGAGATCGATGGTACGGTCCGCTTCGGTCGCGACTATAAGAACAAGCGCCGCATCATCATCGAGCCGCATGACTCGACGCTTGAGCCGGTCGAATACCTGATCCCGAAGGGCAAGCCGTTCCATCTCCAGGACGGCGACGCCATCGAAAAGGGCGACTACATCCTCGACGGCAACCCGGCGCCGCACGACATCCTGGCCATCAAGGGCGTGGAAGCTCTCGCTTCCTACCTCGTCAATGAAATCCAGGAAGTCTACCGACTGCAGGGCGTGTCGATCAACGACAAGCACATCGAGGTCATTGTCCGGCAGATGCTGCAGAAGGTCGAGATCACCGCACAGGGCGACTCGATCTATATCCCGGGCGATCACGTCGATGTCATCGAGTTCGACGAGATCAACGAGCGCCTGATCGAGGAAGGCAAGAAGCCTGCCGAAGGTCAGCCGGTTCTGCTCGGTATCACCAAGGCATCGCTGCAGACGCCGTCCTTCATCTCGGCCGCTTCCTTCCAGGAAACGACCCGCGTACTCACCGAAGCAGCTGTCGCCGGCAAGACTGACATGCTGCAGGGCCTGAAGGAAAACGTCATCGTCGGCCGCCTGATCCCGGCCGGCACGGGCGGCATGATGAGCCAGATCCGGCGCATCGCCACCTCGCGCGACGAGCTGATCCTCGATGAGCGCCGCAAGCTCTCGGGTGCGGAAGTGGCCGAGCCGATCCTGACCGACATGGTCAACGCCGCTCAGTAAGAGTGTCGTCGCAAAGAACTGGAAAAGGGGGCCTCGGCCCCCTTTTTTCATTTCGGTGACAACAGGGCTTCATGCCGCTGTCAAATGTCGCCGCTAATCATGCTGCTTCAACGCACATGCCAGGTGGCCGTCATCATGAAAACCGTCTTTTCCGCCCTCGCTGCCCTATTGGCGTCGGCTGCCTTGCCAGCCCAGGCCGAGGAGACCACGCCATTCAAGGCGTCGTTGCTCGGCCAGGTCGTGCTGCCGACCGGACTGAAGATCGCGGGCACCGAGTTCGGCGGGATTTCCGGTCTCGACTACGACGCTGCGAGCGGGCTGTTCTACGCCATTTCTGACGACCGCTCTGAGCGCGCGCCGGCGCGGCTCTACACGCTGAAGCTTGCCATTGACGGCAAGGGCGTTCACGGCATCGACATCGTGTCGAGCGCGGAGCTACGCAACGCCGAAGGTGCCGCCTTCGCCAAGAAGGACGTCGACCCCGAGGCGATCCGCTTCGACGCGGCGGCCAACCGTATCTTCTGGTCGAGCGAGGGTGATGCCGCCGGCCGACCCGCAATCTATGAGGCAAAACCCGACGGCACCCATGTCAGGAGCTTTGCCATTCCCGAAGCCTATCTGCCCGATGCCGACAGGACGCGGGGTGTTCGCGGCAACCTGGCTTTCGAAAGCCTTGCCATTTCGCCCGACGGCAAGACCCTTTGGGCGGGGACCGAAAACGCATTGGCACAGGATGGCGAAAAGGCAACGCTGGAAGCCGGCAGCCCGTCGCGCATCATCGGCTTCGACATCGCCAGCGGCGCTGTGTCATCCGAGTATGTCTACGACAACGGGCCGATCTTCACCAAGGCGACCCAAGACCCGTATTACAATGACAATGGCCTGTCCGAATTCATGTTTTTCGCACCAGGCGAGCTGTTGACGATCGAACGCTCCTTCGCACTCGGCATCGGCAACGAGATCAAATTCTACCTGGCGAGTTTCTCTGGCGCGACTGACGTGAAGGGGGCGGCCTCGATCAAGGGCGTCGCGGCGACCGCGATGCCCAAGCGCAAGGTTCTTAAGCTGGGTGAGGGTGACTTTGGTCTCGACATCGACAATATCGAGTCGGTGACATGGGGACCGGAGGTCGACGGCCAGCGCACTTTGGTCATTGCCTCCGACAACAACTTCAACCCGGAGCAGTTCACCCAGTTTGTCGTGCTCAAACTGGATGCCGCGACGAACTGATCCGAGCGCTGCAGATCGTTTGGTGAAAGGGCCGCCGGCGCAATCTGGCGGCTTTTCCCGAGATCTCGCAGGGATGGCACCGGTCGGCGAGCTGTCAGCCGCATCTGCGTCTGTTCTAACGTATTGGCGGCGTTTGACATCCCGAGGTTGCGAAAATAGCCTCCTCCTTGAAGTGCATCAGCCCTGAAAGGAGTGCCCGATGACCGATGTCCCCTCCAATGCGAAAGGACAGGCGGTCGAGCCGAGCCTCCATCGCGTCATGGGCCCGTGGCTTCTGTTGCTGTTCATCGTCGGCGACATATTGGGCACCGGCATCTATGCGCTGACCGGGCAGGTGGCTAAGCAGGTTGGCGGCGTGGTCTGGCTGCCGTTTCTGATTGCCTTCGTCGTCGCGGTCATCACTGCCTTCAGCTATCTCGAACTGGTCACAAAATACCCGAAGGCGGCCGGTGCCGCTCTCTACGCCCACAAGGCATTCGGCATCCATTTCATCACCTTCATCGTCGCTTTCGCCGTCATGTGCTCGGGCATCACCTCGGCGTCGACGGCCTCGCGCGCCTTCGCTGCCAACATGTCTGGCGCTTTCGATCTCGGCCTGTCCGGCACCTATGGCATCACGCTCATCGGTCTGGCATTCATGGCGATCGTCGCAGCCGTGAATTTCCGCGGCGTCGGCGAAAGTGTCAAAGCCAATGTCGTGCTGACCTGCGTCGAGTTCACCGGCCTGATGATCATCATCGTCATCGGCCTCTGGGCGATCGGCGCCGGTGAGGGTGACGTCTCCCGTATCACTCAGTTCCACTCGGCGCCCGACCGCAGCGCCTTCTGGTCGGTGATCGCGGCGACGACGCTCGCTTTCTTCGCCATGGTCGGCTTCGAGGACTCGGTCAACATGGCCGAGGAGTGCAAGGATCCGACACGCATCTTCCCGAAGGTGCTGCTGACCGGTTTGCTGATCACCGGCGTGATCTACGTGCTCGTGTCGATCTCGGCGATCACGCTCGTGCCGCCGGAACAACTGGGCGAGGGCGAGACGCCGCTGCTCAAGGTCATCCAGGCCGGCGCGCCGAACTTCCCGGTCGAAATCTTCGGCTTCATCACCATGTTTGCCGTCGCCAACAGCGCCTTGATCAACATGCTGATGGCCAGCCGTCTGGTCTATGGCATGAGCCGCGAACACGTCTTGCCGGAAGTGCTAGGCAAGGTTCACGCCTCGCGTCGCACGCCCTACATCGCGATCGGCTTCACCACCTTGCTCGCCTTCGCGCTGATCACATTCGTCGGCGAGGTGCCGGCGCTGGGCGGCACAACCGCACTGCTGCTGCTATGCGTCTTCACGGTGGTCAACATCGCGGTGCTGGTGCTGCGCAAGGACAGGGTTGGGCACGATCACTTCCGGACCCCGACGCTGTTGCCGATCCTGGGAGCCGTGGCTTGCGCTTTCTTCGCCGGCCCCTGGACTGGGCGCGATCCCGTTCAATACAAGATCGCCGGTATCCTGATCGGCATTGGTGTCGTGTTGTGGTTCGTCACCGTGCTGGTCAATCGCGCCACTGGCCAAAAGCCTGCCGAACCTGAAATGGCCGACATCGGCGGGGCAGGGCCGGTCAACTGACCTCTCTATATATACATGCGCTGACTCAGAACGGCTCGTTGAAGGTGACGATCGAGACTTCGCCTTCGAGGGCTCCCTGATAGGCGGAGATGTGCGGCTCGTCGTCAGGTTCGCCCTGCATGTCGCCGATCTGATCGAGTTCTGCTTCGGCGTAACCCTCCTTGGCCAGCGCGTCCAGCGCCGAGCGCACGGCGCTGTCGTCGTCGGGCGCCACCAGCATGATGTGGACGCCTTCAGGCTTGCCGCCCTTCTTGCGCCAGACCCGACCGGTGATGATCGTCACGGGCCGTTCGTCGTTGTCGTTCATGGTGATTCCCTGGATCCGGATTCGTTTGCGGGGGATTCGCCCCGGTTTCCCCGATTTTCGCACGAAGGCGCGGTGCAAAACAGGACAAACAGCCTTATAAACTGACTTACAGCCCATGTTGCAGCGCAATATAGTTGCCGCAAGCCCGCCAACCCGCCCGAAGCCCCGGTTTCGTTAAGGTTTTTGGGGGGATGGGCTTGACGGTTCGCGGTCATGCGAGTAGATACCGCGTCGTCTGAGCCGATGTGAGGTTGGCTTTTCCGAAGCGACGTGCTTTGGAGTTCACCTCAAACAGGGTTCGTTTTTTACGAGCGAGAAGACATTTCCGGCGTGCATGAAGCGGATTCGCTTCCTCTGCCTTTGTTCGGGCAAGACCGTAGATCGCGGTTTGTGGCCCGAATTCGCGTATGGATTTCGCGCTTGAAGCCGCCCCGAACGGGCTTAAGACACGGAATTGAGAGACAAGAGGGTTTAATGCCTACCGTCAACCAGCTGATCCGCAAGCCGCGCATTGCGCCGGTGAAGCGCAACAAGGTTCCGGCCATGCAGGCCAACCCGCAGAAGCGTGGCGTCTGCACGCGCGTCTATACGACGACGCCGAAGAAGCCGAACTCCGCTCTGCGTAAGGTCGCGAAGATTCGCCTGACCAACGGCTTTGAAGTGATCGGCTACATCCCCGGCGAAGGCCATAACCTTCAGGAGCACTCCGTGGTCATGATCCGCGGCGGTCGCGTGAAAGACCTTCCGGGCGTTCGCTATCACATCATCCGCGGCGTGCTCGACACGCAGGGCGTGAAGAACCGCAAGCAGCGCCGTTCGAAGTACGGTGCAAAGCGTCCGAAGTAATTCGGCTTCTGCAATTAGGCGCTGCGCGAGGTTCTCCGCGTCATATAGCGCCAGTCAAGTTTGAGAGACAAAAGCTATGTCCCGTCGTCACAGTGCAGATAAGCGCGAAATCAACCCGGATCCCAAGTTCGGCGATCTCGTCGTCACCAAGTTCATGAACGCCGTCATGTATGACGGCAAGAAGTCGATCGCCGAAACGATCGTCTACGGTGCGCTTGACCAGGTTCAGGCCAAGACCAAGCAGGAGCCGGTCACTGTCTTCCATCAGGCGCTCGACAATGTCGCGCCGCACGTGGAAGTGCGTTCGCGTCGCGTCGGCGGCGCCACCTACCAGGTTCCGGTCGATGTGCGCCCCGAGCGCCGTCAGGCACTCGCCATTCGCTGGCTGATCACTGCCGCCCGCAACCGCAACGAGACCACCATGGTCGACCGCCTCTCGGGCGAGCTGATGGACGCGGCGAACAACCGCGGCACCGCCGTCAAGAAGCGTGAAGACACCCACAAGATGGCGGAAGCCAACCGCGCCTTCGCGCACTACCGCTGGTAATAGCGCGTCCGAACGACTGAGAGGCACCTCCCATGGCCCGCGAATACAAGATCGAAGACTACCGCAATTTCGGTATCATGGCGCATATCGACGCCGGCAAGACCACGACCACCGAGCGCATCCTTTATTACACGGGCAAGTCGCACAAGATCGGCGAAGTCCATGACGGCGCTGCCACCATGGACTGGATGGAGCAGGAGCAGGAGCGCGGCATCACCATCACGTCCGCTGCCACCACGACCTTCTGGAAGGGCCGTGACGGCAAGCAGCGCCGCTTCAACATCATCGACACCCCCGGCCACGTCGACTTCACCATCGAAGTCGAGCGTTCGCTGCGCGTTCTCGACGGCGCCATTGCGCTGCTCGATGCCAACGCCGGTGTCGAGCCGCAGACCGAGACCGTGTGGCGCCAGGCGGACAAGTACCACGTCCCGCGCATGATCTTCTGCAACAAGATGGACAAGATCGGCGCCGACTTCTATCGCTCGTACGAGATGATCAAGTCGCGCCTCGGTGCGACCGCCGTTGCCGTTCAGCTGCCGATCGGCGCCGAGTCGGAGTTCAAGGGCGTCGTCGACCTGATCGAGATGAATGCGCTCGTCTGGCGCGACGAGAGCCTGGGCGCTGCCTGGGACGTCGTCGAGATCCCGGAAGACCTCAAGGCCAAGGCTGAAGAGTTCCGCGAGAAGATGATCGAGACCGCCGTCGAAATGGACGAGACGGCTCTCGAGAACTACCTCGAAGGCAAGATGCCGACCAACGACGAACTGCGCGCGCTGATCCGCAAGGGCACCATCGCCGTCAAGTTCTTCCCGATGTTCTGCGGTTCGGCCTTCAAGAACAAGGGCGTGCAGCCGCTGCTCGACGGCGTCGTAGACTTCCTGCCGTCCCCGCTCGACGTCCCGGCCATCAAGGGCATCGATGCCAAGACCGAAGCCGAGATCGAGCGTCACGCCGACGACAGCGAGCCGCTGTCGATGCTGGCCTTCAAGATCATGAACGATCCGTTCGTCGGTTCGCTGACCTTCTGCCGCATCTACTCGGGCAAGGTGGTCAAGGGCGCTTCGCTCGAAAACACCGTCAAGGGCAAGAAGGAGCGTCTCGGCCGTATGCTGCAGATGCATTCGAACTCGCGTTCGGACATCGAAGAAGCATATGCCGGCGACATCGTCGCTCTGGCCGGCCTCAAGGAAACGACCACCGGCGACACGCTCTGCGATCCGCTGCACCAGGTCATCCTCGAGCGCATGGAATTCCCCGAGCCGGTCATCCAGATCGCGATCGAACCGAAGACCAAGGGCGACCAGGAAAAGATGGGCCTCGCGCTCAACCGCCTGGCTGCTGAAGATCCGTCGTTCCGCGTCAAGTCGGACGAGGAGTCGGGCCAGACCATCATCGCCGGCATGGGTGAGCTGCACCTCGACATCATCGTCGACCGCATGCGTCGCGAGTTCAAGGTCGAGGCGAACGTCGGCGCTCCGCAGGTTGCGTATCGTGAGACGATCACCCGCACCCACGAGCAGGACTACACCCACAAGAAGCAGTCGGGTGGTACCGGTCAGTTCGCTCGCGTCAAGCTGGTGTTCGAGCCGAACCCCGAGGGCGAAGATTTCGTCTTCGAATCGAAGATCGTCGGCGGTGCTGTTCCGAAGGAATACATCCCGGGCGTCGACAAGGGCCTCCGCAGCGTCCTGTCGTCTGGTCCGTTCGCTGGCTTCCCGATGATCGGCGTCAAGGCGACGCTCATCGACGGTGCCTACCACGATGTCGACTCGTCGGTTCTCGCCTTCGAAATCGCCGGCCGCGCCTGCCTTCGCGAAGCAGCTCCGAAGCTGGGCGTCCAGCTGCTTGAGCCGATCATGAAGGTCGAAGTCGTCACGCCGGAAGACTATGTCGGCAACGTCATCGGCGACTTGAACAGCCGTCGTGGCCAGATCCAGGGCCAGGAAAGCCGTGGTATCGCCGTCGTCGTCAATGCGATGGTGCCGCTGGCCAACATGTTCAAGTACGTGGACAGCTTGCGTTCGATGTCGCAGGGCCGCGCCCAGTACACGATGCAGTTCGACCACTACGAGCCGGTCCCGACCGCGGTCGCTCAGGAAGTTCAAAAGAAATACGCGTAATTCCAAAGAATTGCAGCGTTTTATTAATTCAACGCCCTTACTGGGCTAGCAAGAATGGAGACCTCACATGGCAAAAGGTAAATTCGAGCGTAATAAGCCTCATGTGAACATCGGCACGATTGGTCACGTTGACCACGGCAAGACGTCGCTGACTGCTGCGATCACGAAGTATTTCGGCGAGTTCAAGGCCTACGACCAGATCGACGCAGCGCCGGAAGAGAAGGCCCGCGGCATCACGATCTCGACGGCGCACGTCGAGTATGAGACGCCCGCCCGTCACTACGCCCACGTCGACTGCCCCGGCCACGCCGACTACGTCAAGAACATGATCACCGGTGCTGCCCAGATGGACGGCGCGATCCTGGTCGTGTCGGCTGCTGACGGCCCGATGCCGCAGACCCGCGAGCACATCCTGCTCGCCCGTCAGGTCGGCGTTCCCGCCCTGGTGGTGTTCCTGAACAAGGTCGACCTGGTCGACGACGCCGAGCTGCTCGAACTGGTCGAGCTCGAGGTTCGCGAGCTGCTGTCGAAGTACGAATATCCGGGCGACGACATTCCGATGATCAAGGGTTCGGCTGTTGCTGCGCTCAACGATTCGGACAAGAAGATCGGTGAAGACGCGATCCGCGCGCTGATGGAAGCCGTCGACGCCTACATCCCGACGCCGGAGCGTCCGATCGACCGTCCGTTCCTGATGCCGATCGAAGACGTGTTCTCGATCTCGGGCCGCGGCACTGTGGTCACCGGTCGCGTCGAGCGCGGCATCGTCAAGGTTGGCGAAGAAGTCGAGATCGTCGGCATCAAGGCAACCTCGAAGACGACGGTTACCGGCGTTGAAATGTTCCGCAAGCTGCTCGATCAGGGCCAGGCTGGCGACAACATCGGCGCGCTGATCCGTGGCGTTGGCCGTGAAGACGTCGAGCGCGGCCAGGTGCTGTGCAAGCCGGGTTCGGTGAAGCCGCACAAGAAGTTCGTGGCTGAAGCCTACATCCTGACCAAGGAAGAGGGTGGCCGTCACACGCCGTTCTTCACCAACTACCGTCCGCAGTTCTACTTCCGCACGACGGACGTGACCGGTATCGTGTCGCTGCCGGAAGGCACCGAGATGGTCATGCCCGGCGACAACATCACCGTCGACGTCGAGCTGATCGTGCCGATCGCCATGGAAGAGAAGCTCCGCTTCGCTATCCGTGAAGGTGGCCGCACCGTCGGCGCCGGCATCGTCGCTTCGATCAAAGAATAATCCGAATTAACGATCTGTCGCGGGCGGGAATACGCCCGCGCCGCGCCAGAACAAGGAAGTGACCATGAACGGACAGAATATCCGCATCCGCCTCAAGGCGTTTGACCACCGGGTTCTCGACGCTTCGACGCGTGAGATCGTGTCGACCGCGAAGCGCACCGGCGCCAATGTTCGCGGCCCGATCCCGCTGCCGACGCGGATCGAGAAGTTCACGGTGAACCGCTCGCCGCACGTCGACAAGAAGAGCCGCGAGCAGTTCGAAATGCGCACGCACAAGCGTCTGCTGGACATCGTCGACCCGACCCCGCAGACCGTCGATGCTCTGATGAAGCTCGACCTCGCGGCAGGTGTGGACGTCGAAATCAAGCTCTAAGAGCTAACATGAGCCGCGCGAACAGATCCAAACGGCTCCTCTGAAGGAAAACGAACCGATGCGTTCAGGTGTAATTGCACAGAAGGTGGGAATGACCCGCGTCTATAATGACGCTGGCGAACACGTTCCCGTCACCGTTCTCCGCATGGAGAACTGCCAGGTCGTGGCACAGCTGACCAAAGAGAAGAATGGCTACACTGCCGTTCAGCTCGGCGTTGGCCTGGCCAAGGTCAAGAATACGACGAAGGCGTTGCGCGGTCACTTCGCTGCCGCTTCCGTCGAGCCGAAGTCGAAGGTTGCCGAGTTCCGCGTCTCCGCAGACAACATGCTGGACGTTGGCGCCGAGATCACCGTCGAGCATTTCGTCGTTGGCCAGAAGGTCGACGTGACGGGCACGACGATCGGTAAGGGCTTCCAGGGCGTTATCAAGCGCCACCACTTCGGCGGCGGCCGTGCCACCCACGGCAACTCGCTGTCGCACCGCGTTCACGGTTCGACCGGTCAGCGCCAGGACCCGGGCAAGGTGTTCAAGGGCAAGAAGATGGCCGGCCACATGGGCGACGTTCGCGTCACCACCCAGAACGTGGAGATCGTCTCGACCGACACCGATCGCGGTCTCATCCTGATCCGCGGCGCGGTTCCGGGTTCTAAGGGTGCATGGATCCTGGTTCGCGACGCCGCAAAGGTTGCGCTTCCTGAGAACGCGCCGAAGCCGGCTGCGATCCGCGCTGCCAGCAACAAGGCTCCGGCCAACGAGGGAGCGGAATAATGGACCTCAAGATTACAACCCTCGCAGGCAAAGATGCCGGCAAGGTTGAGCTCTCGGAAGAGATCTTCGGCCTCGACCCGCGCGAAGACGTTCTCCAGCGCGTCGTGCGCTGGCAGCTCGCCAAGAAGCAGCAGGGCACGCACAAGGCCAAGGGCCGCGCGGAAATCGCGCGCACCGGCGCCAAGATGTACAAGCAGAAGGGTACGGGCCGCGCTCGTCACCATTCGGCACGCGCTCCGCAGTTCCGCGGCGGCGGCAAGGCCCACGGCCCGGTCGTTCGCAGCCACGAGCATGACCTTCCCAAGAAGGTCCGCGCTCTCGGCCTGAAGCACGCCCTGTCGGCCAAGGCCAAGGCATCGAACCTGATCATCGTCGATGAGCTGACGCTCGCCGAGGGCAAGACTAAGGCGCTGATCGCGAACTTCGCGACGCTGGGCCTGACCAATGCCCTGGTGATCGGTGGTGCTGAGCTTGACCTCAACTTCAAGCGCGCAGCGACCAACATCCCGAACATCGATGTCCTGCCGATCCAGGGCATCAACGTTTACGACATTCTGCGCCGCGGCACGCTGGTCCTTTCGAAGGCCGCCGTCGAGGCTCTCGAGGAGCGCTTCAAATGACGGATCTCCGCCACTATGACGTGATCGTCTCGCCGGCGATCACTGAAAAGTCGACCATGGCTTCGGAAAACAACCAGGTCGTCTTCAATGTCGCCAAGAAGGCGAGCAAGCCTGAGATCAAGGCTGCCGTCGAAGCGCTGTTCGGCGTGAAGGTGACTGCTGTGAACACCCTGGTCCGCAAGGGCAAGGTGAAGCGCTTCCGCGGCACGATCGGCCGCCAGAGCGACGTCAAGAAGGCGGTAGTGACGCTGGCCGATGGCCAGTCGATCGACGTCGCGACGGGTCTCTGAGCTGGGCTGAGAGGACAGGACAATGGCACTTAAGAAATTCAAGCCAGTAACGCCGAGCACGCGCCAGCTGGTCATCGTCGACCGCTCGGGTCTGCACAAGGGCAAGCCCGTCAAGGGTCTGACCGAAGGCCTGACCAAGTCGGGCGGTCGTAACAACTACGGCCGCATCACGGCTCGCTTCATCGGCGGCGGTCACAAGCGTTCGTACCGTATCATCGACTTCAAGCGTCGCAAGTTCGACGTCGTCGGCACGGTCGAGCGTCTCGAGTACGATCCGAACCGCACCGCCTTCATCGCACTGATCAAGTACGACGATGGTGAGCTGAGCTACATCATTGCTCCGCAGCGTCTGCAGGCCGGCGACAAGATCATCGCTGGTGAGCAGGTCGACGTGAAGCCGGGCAACGCAATGCCGCTCGCTTCGATGCCGGTCGGCACGATCGTCCACAACATCGAGCTGAAGCCCGGCAAGGGCGGCCAGGTCGCTCGTTCGGCTGGTGCTTACGCCCAGCTCGTCGGCCGCGACCAGGGCATGGCGATCCTTCGCCTCAACTCGGGTGAACAGCGCGTCGTCAGCGGTCTCTGCATCGCCACCGTCGGCGCCGTGTCCAACCCGGACCACGGCAATATCAACGACGGCAAGGCCGGTCGTACGGTCTGGCGTGGCAAGCGCCCGCACAACCGCGGCGTGACCATGAACCCGGTCGACCATCCGCACGGCGGTGGTGAAGGCCGCACCTCGGGCGGACGCCATCCGGTGACCCCGTGGGGCAAGCCCACCAAGGGCAAGAAGACGCGGTCCAACAAGGCGACCGACAAGTTCATCCTGCGCTCGCGCCATCAGCGCAAGAGCTAAGAAGAGGTAACGCCAGTGACTCGTTCAGTCTGGAAAGGCCCGTTCATTGACGGCTATCTGCTCAAGAAGGCAGAGAAGGTTCGTGAAGGCGGTCGCAATGAGGTGATCAAGATGTGGAGCCGTCGCTCCACCGTCCTGCCGCAGTTCGTCGGCCTCACCTTCGGTGTCTACAACGGCCAGAAGCACGTCCCGGTCTCGGTGAACGAGGACATGGTCGGCCACAAGTTCGGTGAGTTCGCTCCCACCAGGACCTACTACGGTCACGGCGCGGACAAGAAGGCAAAGAGGAAGTAACATGGGCAAGGCCAAAGCTCCGCGCAGGCTTGCTGACAACGAGGCACGTGCGGTCCTCCGCACGATCCGGGTCAGCCCGCAGAAGCTCAACCTCGTTGCCGCGCTTATCCGCGGCAAGAAGGTAGCGACCGCGCTTTCGGATCTGGAATTTTCGCGCAAGCGCATCGCCGGAACGGTTAAGAAGACCCTCGAATCGGCTATCGCCAACGCGGAAAACAATCACGACCTCGATGTCGATGCACTGGTGGTGGCGGAAGCCTTTGTCGGTAAGTCGATCGTCATGAAGCGTTTCCACGCTCGTGGCCGTGGTCGCGCCAGCCGCATTGAGAAGCCGTTTTCGCACCTCACGATCGTCGTTCGTGAAGTCGAAGAGAAAGGGGAGGCCGCATAATGGGCCAGAAAATCAATCCAATTGGTCTCCGCCTCGGCATCAACCGCACCTGGGACTCGCGTTGGTACGCAAACACCGGTGAGTACGGCCAGCTGCTCCACGAAGACATCAAGATCCGCAAGTATCTTGAAGCCGAGTTGAAGCAGGCCGCGATCTCCAAGGTCGTGATCGAACGTCCGCACAAGAAGTGCCGTGTGACCATTCACGCAGCACGTCCGGGCCTGATCATTGGCAAGAAGGGCGCCGACATCGAAAAGCTTCGCAAGAAGCTGATGGAGATGACGAAGTCCGAGACGCACCTCAACATCGTCGAGGTTCGTAAGCCGGAGACCGACGCTACGCTGGTCGCACAGTCGATCGCACAGCAGCTCGAGCGCCGCATTGCCTTCCGTCGCGCCATGAAGCGCGCGGTGCAGTCGGCCATGCGTCTCGGCGCAGAGGGCATCCGCATCAACTGCTCGGGCCGTCTCGGCGGCGCTGAAATCGCTCGTATGGAGTGGTACCGCGAAGGTCGCGTTCCGCTGCACACCCTGCGCGCTGACGTCGACTACGGCACTGCCGAGGCAAAGACCGCCTATGGCATCTGCGGCGTCAAGGTCTGGGTGTTCAAGGGCGAGATCCTTGAGCACGATCCGATGGCTTCCGAGCGTCGCGCAACCGAAGGCGAGCATTCGCATGCTGGCGAGCGCCCTGAGCGCCGCCGTCGCGAAAACGCCTGACACGCATAGGAATTTGGAGTTAGAACGATGCTGCAGCCAAAGCGCACAAAGTTCCGTAAGCAGTTCAAGGGCCGCATCCACGGTACCGCGAAGGGTGGCACCAACCTGGATTTCGGCGGCTTCGGACTGAAGGCGCTTGAGCCGAACCGCGTCACCGCGCGTGAGATCGAGGCGGCCCGCCGCGCGATCACCCGCGAAATGAAACGTCAGGGCCGCGTCTGGATCCGTATTTTCCCGGACGTTCCCGTCACGTCGAAGCCGACCGAAGTCCGCATGGGTAAGGGCAAGGGCGCCGTCGACTACTGGGCATGCCGCATCAAGCCAGGTCGCGTGATGTTCGAGATCGATGGTGTCTCCGAGGAAGTGGCGCGTGAAGCGCTGCGTCTCGGCGCCGCCAAGCTCTCGGTCAGGACGCGCTTCGTTCAGCGCATCGCAGAATAAGGAAGGGCTGATCATGAAAGCCTCGGACATCAGGACGAAGACCCAGGACCAGCTCACCGACGAGCTCGCCAGCCTCAAGAAGGAGCAGTTCAACCTGCGCTTCCAGAAGGCGACCGGTCAGCTGGAAAAGACGGCGCGCGTGAAACAGGTTCGTAAGGACATCGCGCGTATCAAGACCATCGCCGCCGAAAAATCGGCCGGCAAGAAGGCTTAAGGACGAAAACCATGCCAAAGCGCATCCTGCAGGGTACGGTCGTCAGCGACAAGAACGAGAAGACGGTCGTCGTCAAGGTCGAGCGTCGCTTCACGCACCCGGTGATGAAGAAGACCGTGCGTATGTCGAAGAACTACAAGGCGCACGACGAAAACAACGCCCACAAGGTAGGCGATCAGGTTGCTATCCAGGAATCGAAGCCGATTTCCAAGGATAAGCGCTGGGTCGTCATTACCCCGGACCAGGCGTAACAACGAATTTTGGACAAGCCGGGGAGGGCGGTAGCCCATCCCGTTAGAGAAGAAGAAGGCGGCCAGTCATGATTCAGATGCAAACAAACCTCGACGTCGCGGATAATTCCGGCGCCCGTCGTGTCATGTGCATCAAGGTGCTGGGCGGCTCGAAGCGGAAGTATGCTTCTGTAGGCGACATCATCGTGGTGTCGATCAAGGAAGCCATTCCGCGCGGCCGCGTAAAGAAGGGTGACGTGATGAAGGCGGTCGTGGTTCGCACGGCCAAGGACATCCGTCGTCCGGACGGCAGCGTGATCCGTTTCGACAAGAACGCGGCCGTTCTTGTCGATAACAAGAAAGAACCTATCGGCACGCGTATCTTCGGGCCGGTTCCGCGCGAACTCCGCGCCAAGAACCATATGAAGATCATCTCGCTCGCGCCCGAAGTGCTGTAAGGAGCCGGAACAATGCAGAAGATCCGTAAAGGCGACAAGGTTGTCGTTCTGGCCGGCAAGGACAAGGGCCGCACCGGCGAGGTGCTGTCTGTCCAGCCGAAGGAAGACAAGGCACTTGTCCGCGGCGTGAACATGATCCGCCGCCACCAGAAGCAGTCCCAGACCCAAGAGGGCGGGATCATTACCAAGGAAGCGCCGATCCACCTGTCGAACCTCGCGCTCGCCGACCCCAAGGATGGCAAGCCGACCCGCGTCGGTTTCCAGGTCCAGAAGGACGGCACGAAGGTGCGTGTCGCCAAGCGCTCGGGAGAAGTCATCAATGGCTAAGGCAACCAACGAGCCGCGTCTGAAGAAGGTCTACAACGAGACCATCCGCCAGGCGATGCAGGAACAGTTCAAGTACGACAACGTCATGCAGATCCCACGCATCGACAAGATCGTGCTCAACATGGGTGTTGGCGAAGCCACTGCGGACTCCAAGAAGCCCGCCGTTGCCGCTGAAGACCTGGCGATGATTGCCGGCCAGAAGCCGGTCATCACCCGCGCCCGCAAGTCGATCGCCGGCTTCAAGGTGCGTGAGCAGATGCCGATCGGCGCCAAGGTGACGCTCCGCCAGGAGCGCATGTACGAGTTTCTGGACCGTCTCGTGAACATCGCACTGCCGCGCGTTCGCGACTTTCGCGGTCTGAACCCGAAAAGCTTTGACGGCCGCGGAAATTACGCTATGGGCCTCAAGGAGCATATCGTGTTCCCCGAGATCAACTACGACAAGGTTGATCAGATGTGGGGTATGGACATCATCGTTTGCACGACCGCCAAGACGGACGAAGAAGCCCGGGCTCTGCTCAAGGCCTTCAACTTCCCCTTCCGGCAGTAACGGCAGCGAGAAAAGGAAAAATCTGAAATGGCAAAGACCAGCTCAGTCGAGAAGAACAATCGGCGCCGCAAGCTTGTGGACCAGTACGCTGCCAAGCGTAAGGCCCTCAAGGACGTCGTCATGGATCAGGCCAAGCCGATCGAGGAACGCTTCCGCGCGCAGCTCAAGCTCGCCGCGCTGCCGCGCAACTCGGCAAAGATCCGTATTCGTAATCGCTGCGAAGTGACCGGCCGCCCGCGCGCCTACTATCGCAAGCTTAAGATGTCGCGTATCGCGCTTCGCGACCTGGGCTCGATCGGGGCGATCCCCGGTCTGGTCAAGTCGAGCTGGTAAGGAGCATTTGACATGTCTTTGAGTGATCCTCTCGGCGATATGCTGACCCGCATCCGCAACGCCTATGGCCGCAAGAAGTCGACCGTGTCGACGCCGGCGTCCAGGCTGCGCGCCCGTGTTCTCGACGTGCTGAAGGCGGAAGGCTACATCCGCGACTACAGCCAGACCGACTTCGAAAACGGCAAGTCCGAGATCGAAATCGAGCTGAAGTACTTCGACGGCCAGCCGGTTATCCGCGAAATTGCCCGCGTCTCCAAGCCGGGCCGCCGCGTCTACGTCTCGTCCAAGTCGATTCCGCCTGTTGCCAATGGCCTCGGCATCTCGATCCTTTCGACCCCGAAGGGCGTGATGGCCGACCACGAAGCGCGCGAACAGAACGTCGGCGGGGAAATCCTCTGCCAGATCTTCTGATCTGCCTAGGCTGAAACAAGAAAGGCACGAGGACTATGTCTCGTATTGGCAAGAAACCCGTTCAGCTTCCGCAGGGTGTTACCGCTTCCGTCGACGGCCAGACCGTCACGGCCAAGGGCCCCAAGGGCGAGCTGAAGTTCGTGGTCAACACCGAAGTTCTGGTCACGATGGAAAACGGCGAAATCGCTGTTCAGCCGCGCGACCAGTCGAAGGACGCGCGCTCCAAGTGGGGCATGTCGCGGACGCAGATCGTCAACATCCTGACGGGTGTTAAGGACGGCTTCGAAAAGAAGCTCGAGATCACCGGCGTCGGTTACCGTGCAGCGCTCCAGGGCAAGAACCTGCAGCTGGCACTTGGCTTCTCGCATGACGTCGTCTATCAGACGCCGGAAGGCATCACCATCACGGTGCCGAAGCCGACCGAAATCGTGGTCAACGGCATCAACAAGCAGCAGGTCGGCCAGGTCGCTGCCGAGATCCGCGAATACCGCGGTCCCGAGCCTTACAAGGGCAAGGGCGTGCGCTATGCAGGCGAGAAGATCGTCCGCAAAGAAGGCAAGAAGAAGTAACAACAACGCCGCGGTGCGCGGTCGCGGGAAGCAATTGGGCTTACCGCAGATGGCCGCGCCCGTTTCAGAAGGCAAGGAACTGCTACTATGGCTTCGAAAGAATCCACCCTGCGCCGTTCGGCGCGTATCCGCCGCCAGATCAAGAAGGTCGCCAACGGCCGTCCGCGCCTGTCGGTTCACCGCACGTCGAAGAACATCTACGTCCAGGTCATCGACGACGCCAACGGCCGTACGCTCGCTGCCGCTTCGACCCTCGAGAAGGATCTCAAGGGCTCGCTGAAGACCGGCGCCGACACTGCTGCCGCGACCGCGGTTGGCAAGCTGATCGCCGAGCGTGCTTCGAAGGCTGGCGTCAAGGACGTCGTTTTCGATCGAGGCGCCTACATCTATCACGGCCGCATCAAGGCACTTGCCGAAGCTGCGCGTGAAGGTGGTCTCAACTTCTGATGCAGTTTACGGCGTAGCGCGCGGCGCTGCGCCGCATCACTGGCCAGTTGCAATAAATCCGGCGACGCTATAGACGCCGGATTTGGTTTTTAACCCCCGTGCTTCCGGAAAAAAATAAGGATAGGAATATGGCACAAGAACGTAGGGAAGGTGGTCGCGACCGTAGCCGTGACCGCGAAGAGCGCGACAGCGAGTTCGTCGATAAGCTCGTCCACATCAACCGCGTTGCCAAGGTCGTCAAGGGCGGCCGGCGTTTTGGTTTTGCAGCACTCGTCGTTGTCGGCGACCAGAAGGGCCGCGTTGGCTTTGGTCACGGCAAGGCGCGCGAAGTGCCGGAAGCGATCCGCAAGGCAACTGAATCGGCCAAGCGCGACATGATTTTCGTGCCGCTCCGCTCGGGCCGCACGCTGCACCACGATGTTGAAGGCCGTTGGGGCGCTGGTCGCGTTCTGCTGCGCTCTGCCAAGCAGGGTACCGGCATCATCGCCGGCGGTCCCATGCGCGCTGTCTTCGAGACGCTCGGCATGCACGACGTCGTCGCCAAGTCGATGGGTTCTTCGAACCCGTACAACATGGTTCGTGCGACCTTCGATGCGCTGAAGAGCCAGATGCATCCGAAGGATGTGGCTGCACAGCGCGGCATCAAGTACTCGACGCTTCAGGCCCGCCGCGGCACCGCCGTTGCGGCTGAAGAATAGTCGCTCGAGCTGACCAGGGACAATGACCATGGCCAAGAAAGCAACCAAGACCATCACCGTCGAGCAGATCGGTAGCCCGATCCGTCGTCCGAAGGAGCAGCGTGCAACGCTGGTCGGCCTCGGCCTCAACAAGATGCATCGCAAGCGCACGCTGGAAGATACTCCTTCGGTGCGTGGCATGATCGCAGCTGTCCAGCACCTCGTCCGCGTTGTGGACGAGGCGTAAGCCGAGCGCAGGAGATAGAAGATGAAACTCAACGATCTGCGTGACAACGCCGGCGCGACCCACTCCAAGAAGCGTCTTGGCCGTGGCATCGGTTCCGGCTCCGGCAAGACCGGCGGCCGCGGCGTGAAGGGCCAGAAGGCTCGTTCGGGCGTCGCGATCAATGGCTTCGAGGGCGGCCAGATGCCGCTCTATCGTCGCCTGCCGAAGCGCGGCTTCACCAACATTTTCGCGAAGAGCTACAACACCGTTTCGCTGGCCCGCATCCAGGTCGCGATCGATGCCAAGAAGCTCGACGCGAAAGAGACCGTGACGGCGGAAGCCCTCGTCAAGGCCGGCGTGATTCGCCGCGTCAAGGACGGCGTCCGTATCCTCGGCGACGGCGAACTCAAGGCCAAGGTGGCCTTCGATGTCGCCGGCGCTTCCAAGCCGGCGATCGAGAAGATCGAAAAGGCTGGAGGATCGGTGAAGCTGCCTGAAGTGGCAGCCGCCGAGTAAAAGGCTTTGCAAAGTAAGCGGCGGTAGAGATACCGCCGCTTGCATGTTTGCCTCCCGGAGCCTATCTCGTGGCTTCGGTGACACGCGCCGCGCCCATCGCGGCATTTCGGCGTGACCAAGCGGAGTACCCTGAATGGCATCGGCTGCTGAACAACTAGCATCCAATCTGAATTTCGCAGCCTTCGCCAAGGCCGAAGACCTCAAGAAGCGTATCTGGTTCACGCTTGGCGCGCTGCTTGTCTACCGCCTCGGTACCTACATCCCGCTTCCGGGAATCAATCCCGACGCCTTCGCGCAGGCTTTTACCCAGCAGAGCCGCGGCGTCCTCGGCATCTTCAATATGTTCGCCGGCGGTGCCGTGCAGCGCATGGCGATCTTCGCCCTGGGCATCATGCCCTACATCTCCGCCTCCATCATCATGCAGCTCATGACGTCGGTCGTGCCGTCGCTTGAAGCGCTGAAGAAGGAAGGCGAGCAGGGCCGCAAGATCATCAACCAGTACACCCGCTACGGCACCGTGCTGCTGGCAGTCGTCCAGGCCTACGGCATTTCCGCCGGCCTTGAGGGCGGCAACGGCATCGTCACCGATCCGGGCATGTTCTTCCGTGCCTCGACGGTCATCACGCTTGTCGGCGGCACGATGTTCCTGATGTGGCTCGGTGAGCAGATCACCGCGCGCGGCATCGGCAACGGCATTTCACTGATCATCTTCGCCGGTATCGTTGCAGGCCTCCCGAGCGCCATCAGCGGCACGCTGGAACTCGGTCGCACCGGTGCGCTGTCGACCGGCCTGATTCTCGCGATCATCGTTCTGGCGATCGTCGTCATTGCCTTGATCGTCTTCTTCGAACGTGCCCAGCGTCGCCTTTTGATCCAGTATCCGAAGCGCCAGGTCGGCAATCGGATGTTCCAGGGCGATACGTCGCACCTGCCGCTGAAGCTGAACACCGCAGGCGTCATTCCTCCGATCTTCGCCTCGTCGCTGCTGCTGTTGCCGGCGACCGTCGCGGGCTTCTCGAACACCGCCACGCTGCCCGGCTGGGTGAGCACCGTCATGGCCGCTCTCGGCCATGGTCAGCCGCTCTACATGCTGCTCTACGCCGCGATGATCGTGTTCTTTGCCTTCTTCTACACGGCGATCGTCTTCAATCCGAAGGATACGGCCGACCAGCTGAAGAAGCATTCGGGCTTCATTCCCGGCTATCGCCCCGGCGAGCGCACGGCGGAATATATCGACTACGTGCTGACCCGCGTCACCGTCATCGGCGCTGCCTACCTGGTCGTCATCTGCTTGATGCCCGAGTTCCTGATTTCGGCAACCGGCGTTCCGTTCTACCTTGGTGGTACTTCGCTTCTGATCGTGGTCAATGTAACCCTTGATACCGTGGCGCAGATTCAGGGTCACCTGATCGCCCACCAGTACGAGGGGCTGATCAAGAAGTCGAAGCTCCGTGGAGGTAAGAGGGGAAGATGAAGCTTATTTTGCTGGGACCGCCCGGGGCGGGGAAGGGCACTCAGGCGCAGAGGCTGGTCGAAAAGCACGGTATCCCGCAGCTTTCTACCGGTGACATGTTGCGGGCGGCAGTGAAGGCCGAAACGGAAGTTGGCAAGCGCGCCAAAGCCGTCATGGACGCGGGCGAGCTGGTTTCCGACGAGATCGTCAATGCGATCGTGGCCGAGCGCATTGACCAGGACGACTGCGCCAAGGGCTTTATCCTCGACGGTTATCCGCGCACGCTGGCGCAGGCAGATGCAGTCGCAGACATGCTGGCCGAACGCGGCCTGCATCTCGACGTGGTGATCGAGCTCGTCGTCGACGACAAGGCACTTGTTGGCCGTATCCTGAAGCGCGCCGAAGAAGCACAGGCTGCTGGCCAACCGGTTCGCAAGGACGACAATGCCGAGGTGTTCGAAGAACGCTTGCGCGAGTACTACAAGAAGACGGCGCCGTTGATCGGCTACTATTACGCCAACGACCTGCTCAAGCAGGTCGACGGCATGGCCGAAATGGACGACGTGACTGCGCAGATTGAAGCTGTCATCGCTGCTGTCACGCACTAAAAGCAGCGGAGCGCTTGACTGACGGGCCGTACTGGCGTATGGCGGCCCGTCTTCCATTCAGGCATGATGTTGTTTGCCCGTTAGGGTGCATAGTCATATTGATACGGAAAACCCGCATGGGCCGGCCTCCACCGGACGCGGGGCAACTTGAAGCGCCGGCACAGTCCGGCCCAAATGGAGTGAGAAAATGGCTCGTATAGCCGGCGTTAACATCCCGACCAACAAGCGCGTTGTGATTGCGCTTCAGTACATTCACGGCATTGGCAAGAAGTTCGCCCAGGAGATCGTCGAGAAGGTCGGCATCCCGGCTGAGCGCCGCGTCAACCAGCTGACCGATGCTGAAGTCCTGTCGATCCGCGAGACCATCGACCGCGACTACCAGGTCGAAGGCGATCTGCGCCGCGAAGTTTCGATCAACATCAAGCGCCTGATGGACCTCGGCTGCTACCGCGGCCTGCGTCACCGCCGTTCACTTCCGGTCCGCGGCCAGCGCACGCATACCAATGCGCGCACCCGCAAGGGCCCGGCCAAGGCAATTGCCGGCAAGAAGAAGTAATTTCGTTCCCGGTGGGTTTCGGCCCGCCGGTTTCGCCTTTTATGGGCGGGTGTTCGGCCTGACACCTTAAAAAGCAGGCTGGTGTAGCCGCTGGTATTACGGCGGTGAAGAGATCAACTGAAAGGACTACCATGGCTAAGGAAGCCGCTCGCGTTCGTCGTCGCGAACGCAAGAACATCTCGTCGGGCGTCGCCCACGTGAATTCGACCTTCAACAACACCATGATCACCATCTCCGATGCGCAGGGCAACACGATTGCCTGGTCGTCGGCCGGTGCACAGGGTTTCAAGGGTTCGCGCAAGTCGACCCCGTTCGCTGCCCAGATGGCTGCCGAAGACTGCGCCAAGAAGGCCCAGGAACATGGCATGCGTATGCTTGAGGTCGAAGTCTGCGGTCCGGGTTCGGGTCGTGAATCGGCGCTGCGTGCGCTCCAGGCTGCGGGTTTCACCATCACGTCGATCCGCGACGTGACGCCGATCCCGCACAACGGCTGCCGCCCGCGCAAGAAGCGTCGCGTCTAATATTTCACCCCGTGCGAGCGCCTTGGGCGCTCGTTACGGTTTCCAGGTCGCCCGCCACGATTGGATGGTGGCGGGGCAACGGAAGGAAGCGAATATGATCCAGAAAAACTGGCAGGAACTGATCAAGCCAAACAAGATCGAGTTCTCGTCCAAGAAGAAGACGCTGACCACGCTCGTCGCCGAGCCGCTTGAGCGTGGCTTCGGCCTGACGCTGGGCAACGCGCTCCGTCGCGTGCTGTTGTCGTCGCTTCGCGGCGCTGCCGTCACAGCCGTCCAGATCGACGGCGTGCTGCATGAGTTCTCGTCCATCGGCGGCGTTCGCGAGGACGTTACCGATATCGTGCTCAACATCAAGGAAATCGCCATCCGCATGGAAGGCGACGGCCCGAAGCGCATGGTCGTTCGCAAGCAGGGCCCCGGTGCCGTTCTCGCCGGCGACATCCAGACGGTCGGCGACGTCGAGATCCTGAACCCCGACCACGTCATCTGCACGCTCGACGAGGGCGCGGAGATTCGTATGGAGTTCACCGTCGACACCGGCAAGGGCTACGTCCCGGCTGAACGCAACCGCGCAGAAGATGCTCCGATCGGCCTCATCCCGGTCGACAGCCTCTACTCGCCGGTCAAGAAGGTTTCGTACAAGGTCGAGAACACCCGCGAGGGCCAGGTTCTGGACTATGACAAGCTGACCATGACCATCGAGACCGACGGTTCGATCACCGGTGAGGACGCGGTGGCTTTCGCTGCTCGCATCCTGCAGGACCAGCTCGCTCTGTTCGTCAACTTCGACGAGCCGCAGAAGGAAGTTGCAGCCGAGGCCGTTACCGAGCTTGCCTTCAACCCGGCGCTGCTCAAGAAGGTCGACGAACTGGAGCTTTCGGTCCGTTCGGCCAACTGCCTGAAGAACGACAACATCGTTTACATCGGCGACCTGATCCAGAAGACGGAAGCAGAAATGCTGCGTACTCCGAATTTCGGCCGCAAGTCGCTCAACGAGATCAAAGAAGTTCTGGCCGCGATGGGCCTGCACCTCGGTATGGAAGTGCAGGACTGGCCGCCGGAAAACATCGAAGACCTCGCCAAGCGATACGAAGACCAGTACTAAGACGACTTAGTCGAGCAAGGTTCCCAGGACCGGATATTCCGGTCCGACGGCCTTGCGGAAAACCATCAGAGGCCGTGGCCTCTTGAACAATTGAAGAAGGAAAAGAGCCATGCGCCACGGTTTCAAAGGCCGTCGCTTCGCCCGCAGCGTAAGCCACCGCAAGTCCATGTTCGCCAACCTCTCGGTCTCGCTGATCGAGCACGAGCAGATCGTGACCACGCTCGAAAAGGCGAAGGACCTGCGTCCGATCGTCGAGAAGCTGGTGACGCTCGGCAAGCGCGGCGACCTGCATGCCCGCCGCCAGGTGATCGCCCAGATCGGCAACGAGAACGTCGTGAAGCGTCTGTTCGACGTCGTCGCGCCGCGTTACGCCACCCGCAATGGCGGCTATCTGCGCATCATGAAGGCTGGCTTCCGCCGCGGTGACAACGCCGCCATGGCAGTCATCGAGTTCGTCGATCGCGACACCTCCGCCAAGGGCGCCGGCGACCGCGTTCGCCTCGAAGCCGAAGCTGCCAACGAAGCTGAAGCTGCATAAGCAGCCCGCATCGTTGTTTTGAACCGAAGGGGCCCTCGTGGCCCCTTTTGTTTTGGGCGACCGCCAGAAAGGCTGCAGCGGTTGTTCCGTATCCCGCGCCAACTATGCGGAAATAAGCGCTTTCGCGCGCATACAGCCTTTCAATTTGCACAATCGTCGCGACAATGGCGCCGACCAGACGTTGGAGGATTCGCAATGCGTGCGAAACGTTATTTGCTGCTTGCGCTGTGTGCCTGGATGGCCGTTGCAGGTGGTGTATCGGCCCAGGAGGCCACCAAGCCCGCCGAGGATCCCGGCCTGTCGGATGTGCTGACGGACCTTTTGAACGGCGGCAAGGATGGCACGGCCACGCCCGGCCCCGACCGTCGCGTGCCCTTCGGCCGCGAGGAGATGCAGCTTTCCTTCGCGCCGCTGGTCAAGGATACGTCTGCCGCGGTGGTCAACGTCTATGCTTCCAAGCAGGTGAAGGCACGCTCGCCCTTTGAGGGCGATCCATTCTTCGAACAATTCTTCGGCCGTGGCGCGCCGCGCAATCGCTCCTCGCTCGGTTCCGGCGTACTGGTCGATGCGAGCGGCATCGTCGTCACCAACAATCACGTCGTCCAGGACGCCGACCAGGTGAAGGTCGCACTGTCGGATGGCCGTGAATTCACCTCAAAAGTTCTGCTCAAGGACGACTCGCTCGACCTTGCCGTGCTGAAGATCGATTCCGACAAGCCGTTTCCGACGATCGCCATCGGCGATTCCGACGCGCTACAGGTTGGCGATCTCGTTCTTGCCATCGGCAATCCCTTCGGCGTTGGCCAGACCACGACCAGCGGCATCGTCTCGGCACTGGCCCGCACCCATATCGGCGTCTCCGATTCCGGCTTCTTCATCCAGACCGACGCCGCCATCAATCCGGGCAATTCCGGTGGCGCGCTCATCAATATGGGCGGCCAGTTGATCGGCATCAACACGGCGATCTTCAGCCGCAGCGGCGGCTCGATCGGCATCGGCTTTGCCATTCCCTCCAATATGGTGCGCGCCTTCACCGAGGCGGCCAAGGGTGGCGCGGAGTTCTTCGAACGGCCGTTCATTGGTGCCTCGTTCGAGCCGGTGACGCCACAGATCGCAGAATCGCTCGGCATGGACCATCCTGCCGGCGCGCTGATTTCGTCCGTCGACGAAAACGGTCCGGCGGCACGCGCCGGCCTCAAGCCCGGCGATGTCGTTCTGTCGTTCAACGGAGCCGCCATCGAGCATATGGAAGCGCTCGACTATCGCCTGGCGACCCAGCCGATCGGCGGCAAGGCGACGCTGTCGGTGCTGACCAAGGGCGAGGAAAAGGCCGTTGAAGTGGCGCTCGAGCGCGCGCCAGAAGGCGCCAGCACGAACGAGGTGTTGCTGGGCGGCCGCAGCCCGTTTGCCGGCGCCAAGGTCGCCGTGCTGTCGCCGCGCCTGGCTCAGCGCCTGCGCGTTGCGACCGACACCAAAGGCGTCGTGATTGTCGGCGTTGACGGCGGCTCGGCTGCCGCCGGTTTCGGCTTCCAGGCCGGCGACATCGTGCGCGAGCTCAACGGTGAAACGATCGACACCGCAGAGAAGCTCAAGCTGCTTTCCGAAGAGGATACACGCTGGTGGCGCTTCACCGTCGAGCGCGACGGCCGCATCATGCGGCAAATGCTGCGCTACTGAGCGTTTGACCATGCTCGAAGTGGACGTGGCACATAACTGGATCGTGGGGAGGGCCACCGCATGAGCTCTCTTTTCGACGAGGTCGTGCCGCGGCCGCTTGCCGAGACATTGCGTCCGCAAAGCCTCAGCGAGGTCATCGGTCAGGACCATATCCTCGGTCCTGACGGTCCGATCGGCCGCATGGTCAAGTCGAAAAAGGCATCGTCCTTCATCCTCTGGGGCCCGCCAGGCGTCGGCAAGACGACGATTGCCCGGCTGGTCGCCAAGGAAATCGGCCTCGATTTTGTTCAGCTCTCGGCGGTTCTCTCTGGTGTCGCCGACCTCAGGAAGGTCGTGGACGCTGCCAGGCAGCTGCGCAGCGGGGCAGGGCGCCAGACGGTGGTGTTCGTTGATGAGCTCCACCGCTTCAACAGAACCACCCAGGACGCGCTGCTGCCGCATGTCGAGGACGGCACCATCGTGCTGATCGGTGCGACAACGGAGAACCCGAGCTTCAGCCTTGTTGCGGCTCTGCTGTCGCGTGCCAAGGTCTACACGCTCAAGCGTTTCGAGAAGCCTGACCTTGCCATCCTGGCCGAGCGGGCCGAGGCGCATGCCGGCAGGAAGCTGCCGCTGGACGCTGACGCGCGTGATACACTTTTGACCATGGCGGATGGCGATGGGCGCTACCTGATCGGGCTCTGCGAGGAGCTGCTCGCGCTGCCTTCAGGCGTGGTGCTCGATGTCGGCGGCCTTGCCGAGACGGTGCAGAAGCGTGCTCCGGTCTACGACAAGGGGCAGGAAGAGCACTACAACATGCTCAGCTGCTTCCATAAAAGCCTGCGCGGCAGCGACGTACAGGCGTCGCTCTACTGGGCAGCGCGCATGGTTGTCGGCGGCGAATCTCCGGCGACGATTTTCCGTCGCCTGGCTTGCGCCGCATCCGAAGACGTCGGCATGGCCGACCCGCAGGCGATGCCGCAGGTCATCGCTGCCTGGACGGCGTTCGAGCGGGTAGGGTGGCCGGAAGGGCGTCTGTTCATGGCCCAGGCGATCACCTATGTGGCGACCGCACCCAAGTCGAACGCGTCCTATACGGGTTTCAACCAGGCGATTGCCATGGCCCAGCAGACCGGTTCTCTGGCGCCACCAAAGCACATCCTCAACGCCCCGACCAAGCTGATGAAGGAACTCGGCTACCACGAGGGCTACAAATACGACCACGATTATCCCGACGCGTTTTCGGGCCAGGAATTCATGCCGGATGAGCTTGCCGGCGCCAACCGTCCGGAATTCTACGCGCCCAACGAACGCGGCTTCGAACGCGACATCAAAAAACGCCTCGAGTTCTGGGCACGCAACAAGGCCAACCGCAGCCACTCCGACGACTAGTCGCCGGCGATGTCGTCCGTTGCACATTTGCCCGGACGCGAGCTCGGCCTCTGACCAATTTCTGCCGTTTGCCAATCCGCGCGCTTCGTTTCGCGCCTTAACATATGCAGAATATTGATTGCAAAAAAATGCAACTATGCATACGTAACTTAGGAAAGCGAACCAATGCGGGCGCCGTCAAACGGCGCGCTAGTGCGATCCGGACATGCGCACACCCAAACCGAGGTCGATGCCGTGAATCCCGAAGCCGACAAGGCGATGTCTGAACTGCTTGAACGGGCAGGGGAGGCTTCAGAATTTCTGAAGAAGCTCGCCAATCCCAATCGCCTGATGATCGTTTGTGCCCTCGTCGACGGCGAGCGTTCGGTGCGCGATCTCGAAGACCGCCTCGGTATCCGACAACCGGGCCTGTCGCAACAGCTCGCCGAGCTGCGCGACGCCGGATTGATTGCCGGCCGCAAGGAATCGAAGTCAGTCTTCTATCGTCTGGCTGACGAGCGCGTCGCGGAAATGGTTGCGCTGCTCTACCGCATGTTCTGTGGGCCGGCGACCGCGCCAATCTCGAACGAAAAGCAGGAACAATGACTGAATTTACCCCCATCGCGTCGACAACTGGCGGCATCCTGATCGGCCTGGCGGCCATGCTGCTGATAGCCTGGGAAGGGCGCATCGCGGGCATCAGCGGCATCGCCAGCCGCCTTTTGCCGCCCTATGCCGACGGTGCCTTCCCGTCGCGCCTCGGCTTCGTTCTCGGCGTGGTCGCCGCACCCCTGATCTATCTGATGGCATCCGGAAACGAGGTGCTCCAGACCGTTTCATCGAACCTTTCGCTGATGGCCATCGCCGGTCTGCTGGTCGGTTTTGGTTCGGTCTATGGCAGCGGCTGCACCAGTGGACACGGTGTCTGCGGCCTGTCGCGGCTGTCCATGCGGTCGCTGCTTGCCACCGTCACCTTCATGACCACGGCCTTCGTCACGGTTTTCATCGTCCGGCACGTCTTAGGAGACTGACCATGTCGTTTCTTGTCAATCTCGCGCTTGGCCTGCTGTTCGGCATAGGCCTCGTTGTTTCAGGCATGTCCGACCCGGCCAAGGTGTTGAATTTCCTTGACGTGACTGGCACCTGGGATCTGTCGCTGGCCTTCGTCATGGGTGGCGCCGTCATCACCGCATTCGTCGGCTACCGCCTTGTATTCAAACGCTCAAAGCCATTGGCCGCTGCCGCGTTCCAGCTTCCGGCCAAGACGGAGATCGACCGGCCGCTTCTGCTGGGCTCGGCCATTTTCGGCATCGGCTGGGGACTTGGCGGCTTTTGCCCGGGGCCAGCACTGACGGCAACCACGCTCGGAGCTGCCGGCACATATGCCTTCCTGCCAATGATGTTTGTCGGCATGTGGCTGGCCAGGGCGTTTGCATCCGGGCGTGTCGCGGCACCGGTATGACCTGTTGCTGTGCCGCCGCGACCTTGCGGCGATCCAGTAACGACTAATATACGGGCAGGGTGGTCGTCAGCCCCGTTTGCGGAACGTGCTGAACTGGAACAGCTGCACGCTGTCCCATGGCGTCCTGTGGTCGTGACGGCGCGTGTCGACGAGCTCGTAGCCGTCGCCCAGCAATGTGCCGATACTGGCGGCATCGTGCCTGACGATCGGCAGTCCGCTGCATTTCTCAGGACCGTCGGGTGCGAAAGTGCCGATGATCGCATGGCCGCCCGGCTTCAGCGCGCGCCTCAACGCGGCGGCGTAGGCTGCCTGATCTGAGGCGTCGGTGAGGAAGTGGAACGCGGCGCGGTCGTGCCAGAGGTCGTAGCCGCGGTCTGGCTGCCAGGCCGTCACGTCACTGCGGATCCAGGTAGCGCGATCTGCGTCCGGCCCGAGACGCAGGCGGTCGGCATCGAGAGCAGCCTGCGAGAGGTCGAGTACGGTAATCTTGTCAAAGCCTCGGCCGATCAATGCGTCGACAAGATGCGAGGCGCCGCCGCCGATATCAATGACTGCTGACGCCGGCACCGTTCCGGTAAGCTCGATCAGCGTCAGCGACGGCTCAGGCGTCTGCTGATACCAGCTCACAGCATCCTCGGCCTTGGTGCCGTAGATGGTTTCCCAATGGGAGGCGCGATCATCGCTCACAGCACGGCTCCAGTCTTCTGACGTGTCCAGCTCGATTGGCCTCAAGGGGACATGGATTGGCATCGATTTGCAATGTGAGTTCTGGGCGAATGTCGAACAAGCTTGCGATATCGGCTGCGACGTTCCTGGGCCTGGCCATGTGCCGCGACACAGAAGTAGCCGGTCAGATCCGGCATCTCTGCATCTTCGAATCTGTTGCGGCGCAATTCCCGAAAAATCGTCGAGCGATGGCGACCGAGCTTTTCGGCGATCGCCTCTACGCTGGCGCCCGCTCGACGCCAGCGCTCAATCTTGCGGCGCTCATCCAAATCGATCTGAGAGTAGGTGCGTCTCATCTGCGGTTCCTTGCGTGCGATAACCCATTGGTATCGCTGCAAAGTCGCACTTCAAGGTAGAACCCACCCCAAGGGTACCAGTATGTCGCATAAGATAGATTATGGAACAAGTATGTCTTACAGAAGCGCCGATTAGCTGGGTTTTGCCGTTCCGGTCGTCTCTGCAAGCTTGGCTGACGATCGGCTTGGACGCATTCGCCGTCAATAATGCGCGTTATTGGCCGGCTGCGATGCCACTCAGCCGCGTCAAACAGTCAGCTTATCACTCTGTCGGAAACGGCATTTCGATCGTCATGCCGTCATAGGCCGGTTCGACATGTGCCGGCGTGGCGTCCATGACGGCGGCGTAGTCCAGCGGCACGTGCATATGGGTCAGCACGGCCTTGCTTGGTTTGAGCTTCTCGATCCACTCCAACGCCTCCGAGAGCGACAGATGGCTGACATGCGGCCTATGCTGCAAGGCGTCAACGACGAGCAGTTCCAGGCCCATCATCAATGTGACAGTCGCATCGGGGAAGTCACTGACGTCGGAACAATAGGCCAGAGGCCCGACACGGAAGCCGAGCGAGATGATGTCGCCATGCACCTGCGGCAGCGGCAGAAAGGTGAGGGCACCCCCCTCTCCCGTTATGTCGAATGGTTGGTCGTGTGCGATGACATGCGGCCGCACGATCGGTGGGTACGAGCTGCCCGGCGGCGTTTCGATGCAATAGCCAAATGCCTGTTTCAGCCTGTCGAGCGTGAAAACGTCGGCCCAGATATCAACCAGGCTGCCACGCTCGAGCACATAGCCCCTGAGATCGTCGATGCCGTGGATATGGTCGGCATGCGGGTGCGTGTAGACCGCGCCGTCGATGTGGCGAACGCCTGCGGCCAGCATCTGGGCGCGGAAATCCGGCCCCGTGTCGATGACGACGCGCGTGACGCCGGTGTCGGAAATGCGCTCGACCATGGCCGCCGCGCGGGTGCGCCTGTTCTTTGGATTGGCCGGGTCGCAGGCGCCCCAATCGCCGGTGATGCGCGGCGTCCCTGGCGACGAGCCGCAACCCAGAATGGTAAGGCGCAGCACGTCGGCCATGGCGTCAGGCTGGCCTCGGCATCTTGGTGAACAGCCGGAAGAAGTTGGCTGTGGTGATGTCGGCGACTTCCGCTGCGCTGACACCGATGGTTTCGGCCAGCACTGCAGCCGTCTGCGCCACGAAGGCAGGCTCGTTGCGTTTGCCGCGATGCGGCGGCGGCGCAAGGTATGGCGCATCGGTTTCGACCAGCAGCCGGTCGCGCGGCACGTCCTTGGCGATTTCGCGCAGCTCGGCCGAGTTCTTGAACGTCAGGATGCCGGAGAACGAGACATAGCCGCCAAGCTCGACGCCGATGCGCGCCAGCTCGGCCCCTGACGAGAAGCAGTGCAGGATGAAGGGGAAGGCACCCTTCCCTGTTTCCTCCTTGAGGATATGAGCCATGTCGTCATCGGCGTTACGGGCGTGGATGACCAGCGGCAATTCGGTTTCCCGGGATGCCGCGATGTGCACGCGAAGCCCTTGGGCCTGGGCGTCGCGTGGCGACTTGTCGTAGAAATAATCGAGGCCGGCCTCGCCGATCGCCACAACTTTCGGGTGCTGTGCCAGCCGGACCAGATCTGCGGTCGTCACGTCGAGTTCTTCCGCAGCGTTGTGCGGATGGGTGCCGACAGAGCAAAAAACCTCGCCGAATTCTTCAGCGATCGCAAGTATTTGCTCGAAGCGCTTCACGCGCGTCGAGATCGTGACCATGCGCTCGACGCCCGCCGCCTTGGCGCGCGCGATGATACCGGCGCGCTCCTCGGCGAAATCGGGAAAGTCGAGATGGCAATGACTGTCGACCAACATTTCTGCCGGCCTCAGCTTTCCGCTGCCTGTTCGACATAGCGCGGGAACACGGGCTGCGGTGCCGGCAGTACCGCACCCGAGACCAGCGCATGCGCGGCGTCGACATGGACGAAGTCCCGGTCGGTGACAGCAAGCAGGTCGAGCAGCTTGGCTGCCGAGGCCGGGATGAACGGCTGGCACATGATTCCGACGCGGCGGATCACCTCGGCCGTGGTCCACAGCACCGTTTCCATGCGCGCCGGGTCCGTCTTCTTCAGTGCCCAGGGCTCCTGTGCCGCGAAGTAGCGGTTGGCCTCGGCAACGACGGCGAAGATCGCGGCGAGGGCGTGGTGGATACCCTGCTCCGCCATCGCCTTTCGCGCCGTCGCCAGCGCCGCCACGGCCTGGTCGAGGATCGCCTTGTCGGCTTCAGCCAATTCGCCGCGCTGCGGCACCACGCCATTGCAGTTCTTGGCGATCATCGACAGCGAGCGCTGCGCAAGATTGCCGAGGTCGTTGGCGAGATCCGCATTGGTGCGGTTGACGATTGCCTCGTGGCTGTAGCTGCCGTCCTGGCCGAACGGAACCTCACGCAGCAGGAAGTAGCGTACCTGGTCGAGGCCATAATGCTCGACCATGGTGAACGGATCGACGACGTTACCGAGCGACTTCGACATCTTCTCGCCGCGGTTGAACAGGAAGCCGTGGCCGAACACCCTCTTCGGCAACTCGATGCCGGCGGACATCAGGAAAGCGGGCCAGTAGACGGCATGGAAGCGGACGATGTCCTTGCCGATGATATGAACGGCAGGCCAGTAAGTCCATTTCTCGGCGCTGGTGTCCGGATAGCCGAGCGCCGTGATGTAGTTGGTCAGCGCGTCGACCCAGACATACATCACGTGCTTGTCGTCGCCGGGCACCGGCACGCCCCAGTCGAATGTCGTGCGCGAAATCGACAGGTCCTTCAGGCCCGAACGGACGAAGCTCGCAACTTCGTTGCGGCGCTCGTTGGGACCGATGAAGTCGGGCTGGTTGTCATAGAGCGCCAGCAGCTTGTCCTGATAAGCCGACAGGCGGAAGAAGTAGCTCTCCTCCTCGACCCATTCAACCGGCGTGCCCTGCGGGCCATAGCGCACATTGTCGGGACGGACTTCGGTCTCTTCCTCGCCGTAATAGGCTTCGTCGCGCACCGAATACCAGCCGGCATAGCTGCTCTTGTAGATGTCGCCCTTGTCAGCCATCGCCTTCCAGATTGCCTGGGAGGCAGCATAGTGACGCTCTTCGGTGGTGCGAATGAAATCGTCGTTCGACGCATTCAGAAGTGTTGCCATCTTCTTGAATTCGTTCGAATTGCGGTCTGCCAGTTCACGCGCAGTGATGCCTTCGCGGTTGGCCGTCTGCAGCATCTTGATGCCGTGCTCGTCGGTGCCGGTGAGGAAGAAGACATCCTTGCCGTCATGGCGCTGGAAGCGGGCAAGAGCGTCGGTTGCGATCAGCTCGTAGGCGTGGCCGATATGCGGCTTGCCGTTGGGATAGGAGATCGCGGTCGTGATGTAGAATTTTTCGCGGGACATGGGTGGGCCGTCATGAATGTCGGATTGAAAGGGTCGCGGTCAGATAACGCATCGGCATGGCGTTTGCCATCCGGCTCGGACGAGCGTCACATTCGCAATGCGGCATTCAAGCGGTCGATCATGGCCAGGACGTGTTGTTTCTTGTCGAGATTGTAGGTCTCGGTCTCGGATATCGCGTTTTGCGCGTCGTGCCAAGCATCGGACAAGGCGTTGGCCCGTGAAAGGTCGGAGTTGTAGGCAGCTTGCGTCGCCGTATCCGACAGCAGGTCGAGCGCGCGGCGATTGAAGACGTCGAACTGGATGGCGCTGTCCCTGCCCGCCACCGCATCGGCGAGCTTGTGCGCGGCGCCGATGTCGTTGCGTCCGGACCGCACGATCCTGTCAAGCGCTTCGGCGATCTCCAGCCCGCCATACTGGGTGAGCAGGATGGCAGCGCGCACGCTGCCCCCTGCCCGCTGCACCAGTGCCGCGCGCGCCTCCGGCTCGTCAGGCGCCGGCTGATCGGTGCCAGCAAGGGCTGCCAGCAGCGCATTGTCGTCGAGCGGGGTCAGGCGGATGGTCTGGCAGCGCGAACGGATCGTCGGCAGCAGGCTGCCGGGCGCATGGACGATCAGGACGAACAGTGTACGCGCCGGCGGCTCTTCAAGGTTTTTGAGCAGCGCATTGGCGGCATTGGTGTTCATGTCGTCGGCCGGATCGACGATGACGACACGGTAGGCGCCATCATGCGAGGTCATCGACAGGAAACGCGACACTTTTCGGATCTCGTCGACTGTCACGACCGACTTGAAACCCTTGGTCTTGTCGTTCTGCGGCCGCGTCAGGTGCAGCACCGAAGGATGCGCGCCGGTGGCAACCTGGCGGAACAGTCCCGACTTCGGGTCTGGATGCGCCAGCTCTTCCGGCGCACTGCGATAGTCGGAATGACGCAGCAGATGATTGGCGAGGTGAAAGGCCAGTGTCGCCTTGCCGATACCTACCGGGCCGGCGAGGATAAGGGCATGCGGCAGCTTGCCCGAGCGATAGGCCGCGGTCAGCATCGCGGCCGCCTGTTCATGGCCGAACAGGCGCGGGTTTTCAGCCGGCTCGGCAATGCCGTCGAGCGTGTCGTGTTGTTCGGGGGCGATGCGTTCGAACATCAGGCGTCGGCCCTGGCCCGGCTGCCGGCAGTAGCGCGCGCCTCGAGGGCGGCGAAGACGGCGTCGGTTATCTGGTGCTCGACCTGTTCCTGATCCCTCGATGCGTCGATAAGGATGCATCGCTCAGGTTCGTTCTCGGCAATCGCCAGATAGGCCTCGCGCCGGCGCTGGTGGATCTCGACGGTCTCCTTCTCGAAACGGTCGGCCACATCCTGTCCGCGCCTGGCAGTGGCGCGCCGAAGGCCTTCGGTCGGGTCGAGATCGAGGATCAGCGTCATGTCGGGCATCATGCCATTGATTGCCACGCGCTCGACAGCCGCCATGAAGTCGGGATCGAGGTCGCCTGTAACCCCTTGGTAGACACGCGACGAATCGAGAAAGCGGTCGCACAGCACGATGGCACCACGCTCGACGGCCGGTCGGATCACCTGCTCGACATGGTCGGAGCGCGCGGCAGCAAACAGCAGCGCTTCCATTTCCGGTCCGAATGGCTCGGCGGCACCCGACAGCAGCACATGGCGCACCGCTTCGGCTCCGGGCGAGCCGCCGGGCTCACGCGTAACCAGAATGTCATAGCGCTTGTCGCGAAGCTTGCTGGCCAGGCGTTCGATCTGGGTCGACTTGCCTGCGCCCTCGCCGCCTTCGAATGTGATGAAGAAGCCGCGCGCCAAACCAATGCCTTTCTGTCCGCTGCACCGCACGTCATGCCGCACGAACGGCCTCACGGCATTTCTTAATGTAGGTGCCGAAGCTCTAGCGTCGAGAGCCGCAAAGGTCCACCCGAACTATCTGAGCCAGCCGACGGCGAGTTCCTTGACCGCGTCGAGCGCGCGGCTCTGCAGTGAACCGACCTCGACCGCTTCGGCGGCGTAAAGCGGCGTTTCCTGGCTCAGCGTGTCACCGATCCAGACTTTCAACGAGCCGATCGGCGTTCCCTGTGCAATCGGAGCCGCCACCGGGCCATCATAGACGATGCGGGCGACGAGCCGCTCGCGATTGGTGATCGGCAGGAACAGCGAGATCGGCTTCTGCGCCACCAGGGCGACATGCGACTTGGTGCCGCCAAACACCTGCGCTTCGCCGACTGTCTCGTTGGCGGCAAAGATCTCCGACTTCTCGAAGGATCGCATGCCCCAGTCGAGCAGCTTGCGTGCTTCTTCCGAGCGCTCGCGGTCGCTGGCAAGGCCGGCCATGGCGGCAAACAGCCGCCTGCCCTCTCGGTTGACCGAGCCGACGATGGCAAAACCCTCGCCTTCGGTGAATCCGGCCGCCATGCCGTCGGCGCCGATGTCCATGGTGATCAGCGGATTGCGGTTGCGCTGCAGGATCTTGTTCCAGTTGAACTCCGGTAGGCCGTAATAGCGGTAGAACTCGGGATATGTGCGCCAGATATGCAGGCCGAGCGTGGCAAGCTCGCGCACTGACGTGGTCTGGCCGGGCGCCGGCAGGCCCGTAGAGTTGACGAATGTCGACTTCTGAAGCCCGATCTCGCGGGCGCGTTCGGTCATCTGCAGGGCGAAATTGGCTTCCGAGCCGGCCATGCCTTCGGCAAGCACGATGCAACCGTCATTGGCGAGTTGTACAGTAACGCCCTGGATCAGGTCCTCGATGCGGATCTGCGACTTGACCGCGGCAAACATCGTCGAGGCGCGCGATGCGGCGCCACCGGTGCGCCAGGCGTTTTCGCTCACTGCAAAAGTATCGTCGAGCTTGTAGCGGCCCGACTTGATGGCGTTGAACACCACCTCCATTGTCATCAGCTTGGCCAGCGAGGCCGGAGCCATCGGCTTGTCGGGATCCTTCGAAAACAGCACGGTGCCGGTTTCGGCATCGATCATGTAGGCCTGGGTGGCCTTCGTTTCGAACAGCTGAGCCTCAGCCTGTCCTGTGAAGGCAAGCGCTGCAAGCAAGCCGATCATCAAGCTGAGCGGCGCGGATAGTCTGAAATTCATGAGAGATACTGCCCCGTTCGGCCCCGTTCCGGTCGAGCGTCGTGAACCTATCAGTCTTCGATCGATGGGATCAACCGTGGCGGGACAGATAGCCACAGCTCCGCAGGCGCGAATGCCTTAATCGTGAACCGCAAACGCGTCGGGTGCGCCATGCGACCAGGCCGCCTTCAGCATGGCGTCGAGCGAGGTCTTGCCATCGGGATAGAGGTCGACCGAATACCAGGTCTTGCCCTCGAAGTCGGACTGCTCGACCTTGGCGCGGCCGTAGGCGGACAATGCCTTGGCGACGCGCTGGGCTTCGGCGTTGTCTTCGAAGGTGCCGGCTGCGACATAAGCTTCCAGATTCTGCTGGGCGCGCGGTCCCGGATTGAGGCGCTTCCAGGAATCGACGATGTCGCTCGACGTCATCGATTTTCCGGCCAGGGCGTTGAAGGCCCTGGCGGCAGCGCCTTCGCTTTCGCTGGCGTAGCCCATGGTGGCGAGCGCAACCCGGGTTTGCGGCACCATCATACCATCGGGACGTTCAGGCGCGATCGGCCCGAAATCCGGCAGCACGACGTCGACGATGCCCTGCCCTTGCGCTGCCATGACAGGCTGTTCGAACTGGACCGCCTGGGCGGCAAGCGTGTTGGCTGGCGCGCTGGCCTGCTGGATCATTGCAGGCGCTGCTTTGGTGGTCATCGTGCCCGGGAAGGCTGCCGCCTGGCCGACGCCGACGCTCGGCGTCGGACCGTTCATGGCAATCATCACGCCAGCCGGCAAGCCGTCATTGATCGGATCGGCCATGCCCTTGCCCGGGCGGTAGGACGCCAGCAGATACTGGTCGTCGCGGCCGTCGAGCGGTGCCCGACCGACATATTCGACTTTCACATTGGCCGTGCCGCTGTGGGCATAGTCGAGCATCTCGGCGGCGCGCTTGGAGAGGTCGATGACACGGTCGTTCGAATAAGGTCCACGATCGTTGATGCGCACGATCACCGATGAGCCGTTCTTGGTGTTGGTGACGCGCGCATAGCTCGGCAGCGGCATGGTCGGATGCGCCGCGGTCAGATGCGTCATGTCGTAGATTTCGCCATTGGCGGTCAGTCGGCCGTGGAAGGCGTCGCCGTACCATGAGGCTGGGCCCATCGCGGCGTAATTCTTGTCTTCCTTTGGGTAGTACCACTTGCCGCGCACCTTGTAGGGCTTGCCGGTCTGGTCGCGGCCGCCGCCGCGCGGCAGGTTCGACATTGCTGTCGTCACGCGCGGGCTTGCCTTCACGCCATATTCGGACTCGGCGAAATATTCCTTGGAGCGCTTCTTGCCGGCGACTGTGGTCGGCTTCTGGGAGGCGCAGCCGGCAATGAAAACTGCCGTTGCTGCGAGAATGCTGACCGTGGCTACGCGCCCAAAACGCGTCCGCGTCGAGTTCTGCATTGTCGTGAAGTCCCCTGCCAGTCTACTCCGGCGCCGCCAAAGGCGCAGCGCCGTTACGCTTAAGTGGAGTCAGCTCGCGCACGTATCCCCAGTCCCCTATGTGCGCAGGTAATGCTTGCCAGCCTATTAATCGACTGTGGTCCAAAACGGGCGAGATTGCGGCGCAATTACGGCGCATGCCCTCGGGCAATTTGACCTCAACCAAGTTCGCCGCAACAGAACAGATGCGGCGGCGCAGCGCAAGAAAACTATTGTTTTCAGTCCAGTATGGCAAAATCCAAAACAAGAGGATAATCCACGTCGACGACTGAAATGGCCTCACTGAGTGTTTGTGTTCCCGATGGCAGGAAAACTGGCGACCACCTTCACGCCGGGCTTGTTGTCTTCCAGCGTTATCGACGCCCCGTGCAGGTCGGCTATTGCGCGCGCCAGGCTCAGCCCAAGCCCGGTGCCCGAGGTGGTACGGCTCTTATCGAGCCGGTAAAGTCTGCGGAAGACGTTTTCCCGTTCGCTTGAAGGAATGCCCGGCCCGTCGTCGCCTACCTCCGCGATGAGGCATCCGCCAGTTTGTGCCAGCGAAACAGCAATGCGGGTGCCCATGGGGCAATGCCGGATGGCGTTTTCGACCAGGTTGGCAAACATCTGGATCAGCAACTCCCGGTCACCGATGACGAAACAGTCGCCGCCGGCGGCGGCAGAGACCGTCAGCGTCTTGCTGTCGTCCTCTGCGACATCGGCATAGATCTCGCCGATCGACGATACCACGCCGGCGAGATCGACCTCGGCGAAACGCGCCTTGCGCGCACCGGCTTCGATCTGGGCGATGCGTAGCAAGGCCTCGAACGTTTCATTGATCTGATGCCCTTCGGCGCGCGCCTCGGCAACGTCGCCCGATGCCGGCTCGCCGCGCTCGATTTTTTCCGCTGCCGTTTCGAGTACCATCTGTAGCCGGTTGAGCGGTGTCTTGAGGTCATGGGCGATGTCGGTGCTGACCTGCCTCATGCCCTCGACGAGAGCCGCCAGGCGCTCCAGCGCAGTGTTGACCTGCCTCGATACGGCGTCGATGTCGTCGCCATTGCCGATAAGCGGAATGCGCGAGCTGAGCTTGCCGTTGGAAACGTCGTCCATCGTATCGGCGATACTGTCGAGGCGCCTGCGGATGCGGGTCGCCAGGAACGCGCTGAGCGCGAAGGCCGTCAAGATGACGATGGCAAGCGCCCACCCCATGCTCTTCAGCGCGATCGACGCCAAGCGATCGGTCTCGGCGAGGCTGAGCCCGACCGACAGCCAGTTGTCACCGACCTTTCCCGAAACGACGCGGTAGTTGCCCTCGCCGCTGAGCCCTGCCTCTTCCGCCGACAGGATAGAAAGTCCGCTTTCGACTGGCGGCCTGGCAAAGTTGCCGGCAAGGCGCTTGCCCTCGGGGTCGAGCAGGACGAAGATCCGGTCCTGGCCGTTGCTCAAGCGGGCATAATTGTCGACCGCGCCGACAATGTCCTCGAGATCGCCGTCGGCGTTGGTTGCAGCAACAACTTCCCAGATTTCCCGCGCCGAATTGTCGAGCCCCCGCGAAAGCTCGGCCCGCATCAGCTGGTAGGTTATCAGGCCCATGGCCAGGAATGCGCAGACGAACAGCGTGCCGAACCCAAGCGCCAGACGAAAAGGCGTGCTGCGAAACAGGCTAGAGCGCAGCATGCAAGGTGTAGCCCGTATTGCGCACCGTGTGCAGCAGCGGCACGTCGAAGGGGCGGTCGATCTTGGCGCGAAGCCGGCTCATATGCGTTTCGACGACACTGGTCCTGGGGTCGAAATGCAGGTCCCAGACGCGTTCGAGCAGCATGGTACGGGTCAGCACGCGGCCTTCGTTGCGCATCAGGATCTCGAGCAGCTTGAACTCTCGCGGCTGCAGCTCGATCGGCTGCCCTCGCCGAGCCACCCGTCGCTTGACCACGTCGAGTTCGAGGTCGGCCACGGTCAGTATGGTCTTCTGGTCCTGCACTGGCGGCCGGCGCGAAAGGGCGTTGACCCGCGCCAGCAGCTCCGAAAAGGCAAAGGGCTTGACCAGATAGTCGTCGCCGCCTGCTTCGAGGCCCTCGACGCGATCGTCGACACCTGAGACCGAGGTGAGGAACAGCACCGGTATCTTCACATTGGCGGCGCGTAGCGCCTTGACCAGGGAAAGGCCGTCGAGACTGGGGATCATCCGGTCGACGACCAGCACGTCATAGGCGTTCCGCATCGCCTGGAACAGAGCGTCCTGGCCGTCCATGATGACGTCGCAGATATGCCCTGCCTCGGAAAACCCCTTCGCTGTGTAGTCGGCGGTCTTCCTGTCGTCCTCAACGACAAGTATGCGCATGCTGCCTGCCCGCTCCCCGTCGCCCCGCCGTCGCCCCGACAGGGCCGGCAATCAAGGCTTATGATACCACTTCGTGGTCATTCCGTGGAGGGCGCCGTGGAGGCGGGCCGACGGTATGTGGCAAATTGCCGGCCACCGTCATCAGGATGCGATCTCAGCGGACATCTACGCCGCTCCTGCTTGCCCTGGGTCCGCGTCGTCATGAACGGGATCAGCGCTGCGATGCCGGCGAGGAAGATGAAGCTGGTCAAGGTTGTGCCGAAAGCCAGTCCGCCATGCTCTGTCGGCTGCGCAAACAGGTCGCCGAACGACGCTCCCAGCGGCCTGGTCAGGATGTAGACCAGCCAGAAGGCAAGGATGCTGTTCAGACTGAACGCATAGTAGGCGCATGTGATTGCAGCAATGATCACCCCGAAGATGACGCCGGCCTCCAGGTAGCCGAATCCCAACCCTTCAGCCGTCAAGTCGCCGGCGGCAGTCCCGAGTGCGAAAGTAAACAGGACGGCGAGCCAATAGAAGGTTTCTCGCCTGGTCGTTACGATCGTGTGGATCGACAGCGTCCTTTCCGATGCGTACCAGAGGGCGAAGGTGGCGGCCAGCACGACACTGAAGAACAGCGTCGTCGCCTCCAGGCTAACGCCGAAATTGTCGACGAGATTGTCGGTCACCAGTGTGCCCACGACGCTGATCAGCACGACGCTCACCCAGTAGATCCAGTGCACGTATTTGACCTGTGCGAACTGCAGGGCAAGGGCTGCGATCAGCAAGCCACTCAGGATCCACGAGGTCGTCGCCAATCCCAGGTCGAGGTCGAGGTTCATATAGTCGGCGGCGGTTTCGCCTACGGTCACCGCAAGCAGCTTTATCAGCCAGAAGTTGAACGTGACCGCGGGGACCTTGTTTTGCATCTGCGCACGGTTGGTCGCCGTCGTCATGACGTTGTTCCTCGTTGCAGGGACGCTAGGAAAGAGGCCGAAATGGCCGGCGCTAACCGCCGAGCACCTTCAATGCCTTTTCGAAGAACGCGTCGGCGCCGGCGTCATCGTCGGCCTTGCAGCGTTCGAGGCCCTTGCCCTTGAGGTCAGCCGCCTTGGCCCTGCCAGCATCATCGGCCTTCGTCGTCTGCATAGCCGCGTTGACGTCGCTCAGCATCTTTTCGCATGGCACTGCATCGGCGGCCTGGGCAAAGGAAGAAATCGACGCCAGCGTCGGCAACAGTGCGAGTGCGGTGACAACAAGGGTTTTCGTCATATCCATCATCCCGTTGGAAGCCGGCAAGGCCGGCAATTTGACCTGTCGCGCTATCAGCCGTCCGCAGTCGACGCTGGCCTGGAGATGTCTACGGGGCTGATGTCTAATGGTCCTGTCTGGGTACATACGGTTTCGTAAGAAAGCTCTTGCCGGGTTTACGGCTCGGCATTGTTACAGGCTTGCCAAAGCCCGGAGCCTCCACTTGCCGCCCAATGACGATGTTGGGTGTTTCTCATCCAGTTTGAGCTTGGTGGCGTTGACGGCGCGCCAAGGAAAGTTATAAACGCGGCACTCGTGACCAGATGGTTGCAAGCCCTGCGCCCCAGCCGATCCGACCGTGTCGGACTAGGCGAATAGCACAGCGGCTGCAATGGTTTGGAGAGATGGCCGAGTGGTTTAAGGCAACGGTCTTGAAAACCGTCGAGGGCGCAAGTTCTCCGTGGGTTCGAATCCCACTCTCTCCGCCATGCAGGCGGTGTACAGCCCGAAGACATAGGTAACAGTTTGCACCTAAGACATGGGTGACAACCTCGTGCCGAACGGGTTGTCGATGGTCTGCAGGGTCCTCTGTTCGAGGTCGATATAGCCAAGATCATAGTGCATGAAGGAGACGAGCCAAATGGCGTCGTCGACTTCAGTGATTCCGAGCCTCTGGCCGGCGAGCACGGTCGGGATATTGATCTTCTTACGGTGCATGCAGATGCGGCCACAGGCGGTGACGAGGATGTCGCGGTCATGGAAGGGGTAATGCAGGTCTGGCAGCCCCTCATAGGCTCTTGAAGAGGGCTTATAGAGTTCGTCCGGCACCTTCATGCCGATCGCTTGGTGCGGTCGTTCGGCATTGAATTCGCTGACGAATGCATCGAACCTGGCCTGCTGCTGTAGAATGTTCATGCCCGGCGGCCGGGTCGTCTCCTGCTTGAGGGTCCGGTGCATACGCTCATGCCTGCCGTTCTGCTGCGGGTTGCCGGGTTTGATGCGCTCGATGTCGATGCCCAGCCGCAGCCAGAAGACCGAGAGCCTGGACAGATTGTAGAGCCCGTTGGGAGAGGCAAAGGGCAGCCCGTTGTCGCTTCTGATCGCCGCCGGCAGGCCGCGCTGCTTGAACAACCTCACGAAGGCTTCGACGACGGGCACCTCCCGCGTTGATTCGAGGGCTTCGCACAGAAGGATCATGCGCGAGGCCTGGTTGGTCACCGTCAAAGGGTAACAGTACTGGCGATTGCCGAGCCTGAACTCGCCCTTGAAATCGACACACCACAGATCGTTGGGGCAGCATGCCGCCGACAGCGGCATGCCCTCGGCCTTGCAGCGCCGCCTCTGACCGGCGCGCGTGACAAGGCCGTGGCGGTCGAGCACGGCATGGACCAGCCGCGCAACAAAACGAAGACCATCACCGAACTCTCCTTCCACGGCATCAACACCTCCGGCCAAAAGCCAAAAGTGTTACCCATGTGTCCGGTACGAAACGTCACCTATGTCTCGGGTCGCTCATGTCTCACGCCGGTTTGCTTCGCTGACGGCTCCGATGGGGCGCACTGGCCGCGCGATGCCCGCTCGGGCTTGCGAACCCCGCGGGTTCGAAATGTCTTCGCGACGCTAGGCCGTTAACGGTAAGTGCGCGAGATACCCCCTATTCATAGAGGATAGCTGCACGAGGTCGTGCGGGCTTGATCCGGGCAGGCATCGCAGGATTGTGACCCGTTGCGGGGCGCCTCGCAATGCATACCGCCTACTGGACGCTGCTCTGGTCGCCGTTTGCTTCCGCCCCGAAATACAAGTCGATCTGGCGCAGCATGAAGGCCCAGCCAGCCGCTGTCTGCTTCGCCCATTCGGCCCAGCGCTCGTCCATACTGTGCACGATGGTCGCTCGGCATCCGTTGTCGAGCGGTTCGATTGTCAGGGTGACGAGGGAGTTGTTCTCCTGTTCTTCCTCCTCCGAGGTGAACCAGGTGAAGACAAGCTTCCGGGGGCGATCGATTTCGAGGTAGTAGCCCCAATGGACTGCCTCGCCGTCTTCCCGCATATCTGAAAAGGTGAACTTGCCGCCGACTCGCGCGTCGATCTCGACCCTACGAATATCGAATGAGGGCATTCCCGGAACAGGTTGCGCCGCCCAGGACCGCATTTTTACCGGATCAAGCCATGCATCGAATACGCGCTCGGCCGACGCCTTGAACTCATGGCGCGTCTTCGCTTCAATGGTTCTAGACACGCTTCTTCTCCTTGCGAGGTGGTATCTCACTCGCCGCATCTTCGGCCGTCAAAAGATCGTCGATGGCTTGAAGCCGGCTCGCCCAGAAGGCTTGCTGAGCCGCGATCCATTGTTGAACCTCAGAGAGCGGCTCGGGGCGGAAGCGAAGTATGTGCTCACGCCCGGACACATTCCGCTCGATGAGCCTCGCTCGCTCCAAGAGACGGATGTGCTTGCTCACCGAATTCAGCGAGATTGAAAACTCGGCGGCAACGTCGGTGACGCGGGATTCTGAGGCCCCCAATCGCTGCAATATGCGCCGCCGAACAGGATCGGCGAGTGCCATTAGCGTCCTGTCCAGGTAAGCCGATGGTCCTTCGTAGCGCATAATTCATCCTTTTAGGTGAATTATGCGGACGCTGTCCCGCTTGTCAAGCGCGCGGAGCGCCTAACCAAGCGGCGCTCGTGCCGAGTGGAGGAACGTAGTTCTCTGCTTCATCGGCTACGGTCCGCCACGGGTCTTATCCGAAACATCGCTATTGTTAGGCTAGATGACAGCAAGGCACGCCGGTCAGTTTGCGAAGTGGTCCTTAACCCTCCCTTAGCCATAACACTTCGTAACTGTGGCCTCTCGGTCAAAGTGCCCCCTCGCCGCGCGTATTACGTAGATATGGCGGTAAGGTTTAAATCCTTGGAAAGACTTTCGGCTGGGTACGCATGCTAGACAGACTGAATGCGATAACACAGCGCCGGTGGGGCCAGGTCGCGCTGCTGACCTTGGCTGGTGCGCTTTTGTTCGTAATCGTCGGACTGGGCTTCCGTGTCCTTGTCTTTGCCGGTGTGGATGCTGAACTTCTCTGGCGTGACGCGGTCAACGCTTTTGTCTTGCCACTGCTCTTCATCACCCCCCTGCTTGTGCTGCTGGGCCTGAGCCTGACCGAAAACGCTTCGCTGAAGCAGAAATACGCCCAGGAGCTGGCACATGACAGCCTGACGTCATGCCTCACCGGCCCGCTGTTCACCGCGGCAATCGACGTCATTGCAACGAGCTCTGCGACGGGGCGGCGGCCGGGCGCGCTGCTGGTGATCGACATGGATCATCTCAGACGCCTCAACGAGCAGATCGGCTATGCCGCTGGCAACCAGGCGCTCAGCGCGATCGCCGCAATCATCCGTGCTTCGGTGCGAAGCGGCGATCTTGTCGGGCGCATCGGCGGTGACGAATTCTCCGTCTACCTGCCCGGAGCGACCAAGGCGAATGCCGAGAAAGTTGCCGAGCGTATCCGCAATGCGGTTGCAGAGGCGAGTTTCGAACCCGTTGCCGGCGGTTTGACCTGGCCCTTGACCGTGAGCGTCGGCGCCGTGCTGTTTGAAACCGACGCGACCGCCGACGAGCTGCTGCTCACTGCCGATCGCCAGATGCAGGCGGCGAAGGAGAAGGGACGCAACCGCATCGAATACGCCCACCTCCGGCAAGGCTCCTCGCCTTCCCGCCCTTCGCTCCACTGAAGCGGTACGGTCTCTCATAAGGCGACCGCCAGCCCTTCGGAACAGGCGCTGGCTCTAAACATCAACTCGTTCTGCCGGATTTCCCTTCGTTCTGCGACAGTGCAAGGCGTATCGCGCAGAGCCACCTTGCCATACACAGCGCCCCGGCCTCGCATTTTTGACGAAATCGCGAGACTACATCCGCCCTGTCGGCGCCCAGGGTGACAATCATTCCGAGGACAATCATGCCCAGATCAACTGCATCAGTCGCCACAGAACACGCCAGCCGCTATTTGCAGCAGCTCTGCAAGCACTGGAGCCACAAGTTTTCAGTCGACTTTTCACCTGCTGAAGGCCGCATCGACCTTGGCGAAGGACGTGTTGTCGACCTGCGCGCCGACGACCATACGCTGACGGTCAATGTCAAGGCCGAAGACCTGCCCCGCATGGAACAGGTCGTTGTCGACCATATCGTGCGCTTCGCCTTCCGCGAGGAACTGAAATTCGAGTGGCGTCCGGCTTGAGCGATCGAGCAATCCATCCACCAGTCATGAGGTAGCCGCAAGCCGGCTACTTCGTGCTGATCCAAACCGGGGCATGGTCGCTCGCGTCTACGCGGCCGCGTATGTCGCGATCGACGCCAGTCCCAGTCAGCCGCTTGGCCATCTTGTTGCTGAGCAGCAGATGATCGAGCCGCAGGCCGGCGTCGCGCGGCCAACGGTTTCGCCTGTAGTCCCAGAAGGTGTAGACCACCTCGGAGGGAAAGGTCTTGCGAATGGCATCGGTCCAGCCCTGATCGAGCAGTTGCCTGAAGGCGGTACGGCTCTCGGGCTGGACGAGAGCGTTGTCGTCGTAAGATTTGGTTGCGTAGACGTCGCGGGGCTCGGGCGCGACGTTGAAGTCGCCCGCAAGCACCGCCGGAACATCGGCGGCCAGCAGCGTTGCCGCATGGGCGTTGAGCCTGCTGTGCCAGGCCAGCTTGTAATCGAATTTGGGCCCCGGTTGTGGATTGCCGTTCGGCGCATAGAGCGAAGCGATCAACACGCCGTTCACCGCAGCCTCGATGTAGCGGGCCTGGCGGTCGTCGGGGTCGCCGGGCAGCTCCCAGCGTGTCACGACCGGCTCGGCATCGCGGGCAAGGATCGCCACGCCGTTCCATGTCGACTGTCCCAGCCAGACCGCGCCATAACCCGCCGCCTCGATGGCCGAACGCGGCAGCTGTGTGTCCGCCGCCTTCAGCTCCTGCAGGCACACCACATCGGGTTTTGCTTCCTTCAACCAAGCCAGCAGGTTTTCGAGCCTGCGGTTGACGTTGTTGACGTTGAAGGTGGCGATCTTCATTCGGTCAGGTCAGCCGGGCTGACCAGGCAGCAACCGCATTTTCCAGCGTTTTCAGATGGTCGGCGGCGGAAAAGCCGGAAATGCTCTTGCGCGGCTTGAGATCGTGGTCGCCATCCTCGAGCCAAAGCAACTCGATGCGGTCAGACAGCTCATAGCCGGGAACTTCCTCGGCCGTGCCGAACTCGTCGCGTGTGCCCTGAACGATCAGCGTCGGCGTCTTCAGTGCCGCAAGATGTTTGGTGCGCAACTGCGCCGGTTTGGCCGGAGGGTGGAACGGATAGCCAAGGCACAGGAGCCCGACGATCTTGCCCGACGCAAACAATTCGTCGGCGACCATGCTGGCGACACGCCCGCCCATCGACTTGCCGCCGATGACAAGCGGTCCCTTGGCGGCAAGTTGGTCAACGGCTGCCTTGTATTCGGGGTTCAGCGTTTCCGCCCTTGGCGGTGGCTTTCGTGCGCCGTCGCTCCGCCGCGCCGCCATGTAGCCAAATTCGAAGCGCGCCACGCGAATGCCGACCTTGGCAAGCGCATTCGCCGCAGCCGTCATCGACGCCGAGTCCATCGGCGCGCCCGCGCCATGGGCCAGAAGCACGGTGACATCAGCATCCTCCGGCCCATCGAAAAGAAAAGTCACCGCCATCTAGCTTGCCGTTCGTTCCCTGAGATGCAGATCGGCATACTGGATGCCCTTGGCGGCGGTCTTCGCCCATTCAGACGTTCCGTCGAGTTCGAGATAGAGCGACCACCAGCGCCTGGCTTCGGCCAGGTCGCCGGCCTCATATTCGAGGTTGGCGAGGTTGAACATCGCATCGGCATAGGTCGGATCGAGCGCCACCGCCTTCTTGAGATGGCGTCGTGCGGTATGCACCTTGCCTTCGGCGGCAAACAGCCCGCCGAGGTTGAACCAGGCTTCGACAAATCTCGGGTCGAGCTTGATCGCCTTGAGATAGGTCTGCATCGCTTCCTGATTGTTGCCGGCCGCGCGCAGGCAGTTGGCCCGGTTGAATGCCGCGACGCTGTCGCCCGGATCGGCGGCAAGGCAGCGCGCATAGAGTGCCGCGGCCTCGGCATAGGCGCCGCCCTCCTCCGCCTCTTCGGCCAGCACGAACATCTCCTCGAGCTCGGCGTCACCGCTTCGTCCCAGCGGCAGCAGCCGCTGGCCGTCCAGCTCGGCGAGATCAGCGCCAAGACGGGCGTAGATCGCGTCCTTGCCGTCGGCATGCAGCGACAGCGCGCTCAGCGATGCCACCGCACCCGAGCGTTGGACCGACCTGGCTATCGCGCTCCAGGTCGCGCCGCCGGCCAAAAGCCCGGCATATTTCCTCGCCAGGATCAGGTCGCGAAACGCATAGGGTTCGCTGTCGCTTTCGAAGGCGTCGAACAGCGACAGCAAGTCGAAGGCCCGTGGCGCGATGCGTGACTGCTCGACCAGCGATTGCCGAGGCATTTCGGCTCCCTCGACCCGGTCCAGCAGGTCGAGTGCCCGGAGAAATCCGTTCTCGCTGAGCACCGGACGGCCGGCGGTCCAGGCCGCATCAATCCGCGCTTCCAACTGCTCTTCATCGAGCTTGCCGAGCAAGCTTCTGCCGATAACGACATCGGTCGTACGCCGCGTCACGCCATGCTGCAGTTCGCCGCCCTGGCGGGCGACCTCGCGCACGGCGAGCCGCCTGGGAAAGGCGGCAAGCGCACCGACCAGGCCAAAAATCCTGCCCGTAATTGCCGTCACTTCTTGCCTTTCGCCGTCTTGCCGCCGCCAGCGGCCGCAACCGCCGGCTTCTCTGCCGCCGGTTCGGCCTTGGTTTTGCTCTTGGCCGGCGGCTTGGCCTGGCCGAGACTGGCCTTCAGCGCATCCATCAGGTTGATGACGTTGCCACGCTCAGGCGCGGCCGCAATGATCGGCTTGTGCCCTTTCAGCTTCTCCTTGATCATCTTCATCAAGGCGATTTCGTAGCGGTCCTCGTAATTCTTCGGATCGAACGTCGTATGCTTCTGCTTGATCAGCGCTTCGGCCAGTTCGAGCATTTCCGGCTCGGGCTTTCCGGCCGGGATGTTGCCGAAATACTCCGCCGTGCCACGCACTTCGCTGGGATTGCGCAAGGTGCAGACGAACATGCCGTTTTCGCGCGCACCGATGGTCACCACGCGCTCGCGGCTCGACAGGACGAGGCGGGCGATGGCAAGCTTGCCCGACTTGCGCAGCGCTTCACGCAACACGGCAAACGTTTCCTCGGCCATCGCGCCATCGGGGGCGAGGTAATAGGGTGCGTCCTGATAGATGACGTCGACCGCCCCCTCGTCGACGAAGGCCTCGATGTTCATCGTGTGATTGGATTCGATCTTGACGCTGTCGATGTCGGCTTCGTCGATCACGACATACTTCTTGTCTTCGTATTCGTAGCCTTTGACGAGGTCGGAGCGTTCGACGAGACCGAGTTCCGGATCGACGGGCTTCATGTTGATGCGGTTGTGCGTGTCCTTGTGCAGCTGATTGAAGCTGATGCGCTCGCTCGTGCTGGTCGCCGGGTACAGCCGCACCGGGCAACTGACCAGACTGAGTTTCAGATACCCCTTCCAACTTGCCCTTGGTGCCATGCTTGTCTCCTACGCGACACAACTCAAGACATACTCGTGGTCAAGACTTACTCTTAGCAGTGACCTCGACCGGCAAGTCCTTGGCATGATCTGATATCTCTGCCCAAGGATCGCCCGACCTGGCCACAAGTCCGGGAAGCGAAGAATAGTTCAAATCCGCTGGAGCGTCGATGGACTCGAGATCGGCCCAGCTCAATGGGGTCGACGCCGGCATGTTGGTGCGGGCGCGAAGACTGTAGGGTGCAGCAGCGGTCGCGCTGCGCGCGTTGCGGTGGAAGTCGATGAAGATGCGCTTCTTGCGGTTGTCCTTGCCCATCACGGTGGTGAAAGTGTCGGGCGCGGTCCTGGCGATCCGCGACGAGATTTCGCTGCTTGCCTGATGGAACTGCTTCCAGCCGAGCTTGCCTGTCGTCGGCACGACGACGTGGATGCCGCTGCCGCCCGAGGTCTTCACGAACGGCACCAGCCCCATCTTCGTCAACTCATCGCGGACATGCACGGCCGCCTCGACGACCTCGCGCCAGCCGATCCCCTCGCCCGGATCGAGGTCGAAGACGACCCGGTCTGGCTTATCCAGGCGTTTGCGCAACGCACCCCAGACATGAAATTCGACGACGCCGAACTGCGCCAGCGCGAGATAACCCTTGGCGTCCTCGACCGAAATGTAGGTTTTTGTCTCGTCCTCGGAGTTCCTGGTCTCGAACCGCGCGATGGTTGCCGGCATGCCGGTGAAGGCGTGGCGCTGGAAGAAACAGTCCTTGTGCTGGCCGGTCGGGCACCTGAACAGCGACACTGGTCGCCCCATGATGTGCGGCAGCATGAAATCGCCGACGGCGGCATAATAGACAGCGATGTCGAGCTTGGTAGGCCCGGATTTACCCAGCATCCGGCGCTCAGGATTGGTGATGGTGACGGCGGCAAGGTCGGCATCGGTGATCAGCCGCTTGCGCGGTGCCTGGGGCGCCTCCGACAGCTCGGCCTCGCGCAACCCCTTGAACACGGCGTGACGCAACGCATTGTCGGTGGTGCGATTGGCAAAATGGATATGGGCGCTGAGCACCGGCCGCACTGGAATGACCTCTTTGGGCGCGCCATCGAGCTTTGCCGCACCCTCGCGCAGGCCTTCCAGCCGATGCAGCAATGACTGCAACGTCTCAGCGTCGAAGCCGGTTCCAACCTTGCCACGGTACTGCAGCTCGCCGTCCACCCATTCGCCGAGCGCAAGTGCCGCGAGGCCCTCTGCGGCTTGGGATGTGGTGTAGCCGGCGATGTAGAACTCGCCCTTGTCCAGCGCCTTGGTCTTGGACCAGCTGTGCGAGCGCCCGGAGGTGTAGTGCGCCGAGCTGCGCTTCGACACCACGCCCTCGAGCCCCAGTTCGGTCGCCTGGTCGTACAGCGCCTGGCCGTCACCCTCGACATGTTCGCTCAGTTGCAGAGCTGACTGCGCGTGGACATGTCCGGCAAGCAGCATCTCCAGCATGGCCTTGCGCTTGCCGAGTTCTGCGCCCCTCAGGTCCCAGCCGTTGAGATGCAGAAGATCAAAGGCGTAGAACACCAGCAGCTCATCGTGTCCGCTGGCCAGCGCATCCTGCAAGGCGGCAAACCGGCTGATGCCTTTTTCATCCAGAACGACGATTTCGCCGTCGATGACGGCGTCGACACATGGCAGGTCGCGAAATGCCGCCGCGAGCTTGCCATAACGTTTCGTCCAGTCGATGCCGCTGCGGGTGATCAGCTTGGCCGCGCCGCCTTCGAGATGCACCATGGTCCGATAGCCGTCGAACTTGATCTCGTGCAGCCATCCCTTGCCCGATGGCGGCTTGGGTGCCGCGGTAGCCAATTGCGGCTCGATCCGTGCCGGCATTGCCGCCCGCACCGCTCCCGCAAGTTTGCCGGGCTTGAGGTCGCCGGGTTGCGACGGCGGCTTTTTCGGCGCTGTCACCAGTTCCTCGATGCGCCGCCCCGACTTCACGCTTTCGGGGCGGGTTTCGAGGATGTCGGTCGTCTCATCGGCCGCTGGGTCGTGTTCCTTGAACAGCAGCCAGTTGCGCTTGTCCTCGCCCGGCCTCGGCTTCAGCCGCGCCAGCATCCAGCCGCCCTTGAGCTTTTCGCCCCAGAGCCGGAACTTGAACGCGCCTTTGTCGAGCGACGCCCGGGCGTCCTCCATCGGCGCCCAGACGCCGCCGTCCCAGACGATCATCGGCCCGCCGCCATATTCGCCTTCGGGGATCAGGCCTTCGAAATCGATGTAGTCGAGCGGATGGTCCTCGGTCTCGACGGCAAGCCTCTTGTCGGCCGGATTGAGCGACGGCCCGCGCGGCACCGCCCAGCTCTTGAGCACGCCGTCGAGTTCGAGGCGCAGATCGTAGTGGTCGGCGGTGGCATGGTGCTTATGCACGACGAAGCGGTTGCCCTCGCCCGCCTGTTCGACGCCGCGCGGCTCGCGCGTCTTGGTGAAATCGCGCTTTTGCCGGTAGGTGCGAAGCTTTTCCGCTGCCATTCCGGCCTAGCGCGCCGCGTCTTCAGGTGCGGGCTCCAGTTCAAGCTCCCTGGGCGTCGCACCTGTCATCAGCCTGTCGAGCAAAGCGTCGCTGACATCATAATACTGGCCCGCGACGAGCACCCGCGACACGGTCTGGCCGTCGCCGCGAAACAGCCTGGAACTGACGAATACCTTGTGGCGGCCGAGCGCGTCGGAGACGGCCCTGCGCTTCCTGATCTGGTTGGCAACCGGTGTACGCATACGCCCAAGGCTCCTGAACCAATGGCGCCGACTATCTCCCAAAGTCGATCCTTGATCAATGCAGGCGTTGTTGGTCCATCACGAGGCATGTTGTTATGGCCCAGCTCAGATCGGCTTGGTCAGCACGCCGTCACCGACAAGTCGCTCTTTCAACATGGCGATGAACATCAACATCGGCCTGGAAAGTGGCGCTTCGCGCAGCGTGGCGATACCGTAGTCGCTCCACAGCGGCGGCGCGAATGGCCGCATGACAACGCGTTCGGACTTCAGCAGGCTGCCGATCAGCGCCGGGATGATCGAAACGCCTATGCCCTCGGCGACCAGAGCGACGCTTGCCTCCACCGAATGCGCTTCGACCCGGCAACGGACCGCACCCTGGGCACGCCGCAGCCGCTCTTCGATGTCTTCGCGGCTCGATCTCAGTCGCCCGAGCAGCACCAGATCGGAGCCTGCAAGATCGTCGGCGCTGATGGTCTCGCGCGCTGCCAGCGGATGACCGGCTGGCAAAACACATAGCTGCCCGCTCGACACCAGCGGCATCGTCACCAGGCCACGATCTTCGGTCGGCAACCGGACAAAGCCGAAATCGACGCTGCGGCCCATGACCGCGCGTTCGATCATATCGTAGGGGCCGGCCACCAGCTCGATACTGACCTGATCCTGCGTTGCCAGAAAGTCGGCGACCAGCTTCGGCAACAGCGTCGTCGTCAGCGAGTGCGGAAACCCCATCTTGATCAGCGTCCGGCCCGAGCGCCCGGCGCTGAGTTCGTCGGTCCGGCGCTTCAGCCGTGCCAAGACGTCCGAGAGTTCGCCGACCTCCTGGAGCAGTGCGGTTGCCTCAGGCTTTGGAACCAGCCTGCCCTTCTCACGACGAAACAGCTCAAAACCGATCTCTTCCTCCAGGCTCGTGAGCTGGCGGCTGATTGCCGACTGTGACAAGGCGAGCACGCCCGATGCGCCGATCGTCGAACCGGTCTGCATCACCGCGCGAAACACGTCCAACTGCTTCAGGTTCATTCAGCTTTCAGTTCCCCACGCTGCTGCACGGCCCTTTTCGCATCGAGTAATGCACAAAACTCATAAGATTGCGCGCCTGCCGCCCTCGCTGTTACGTCGCACGACAACAGGCAGTCGGCAACCGGCGCCGGGAGGAGAGCATTCACGTGATGACCGGGCGCAGCCCATTCAGGCAAGTCATGCAAGGAGCGCAACCGCGATGACGATTTTCATCATCCGCCGCTTCAGCCAGAGCCTGTTTGTCGTATTCCTGACGTCGCTTCTGGTTTTTGTCGGCGTCTACGCCATCGGCAATCCAGTCGACATCCTGATCCCCGCCGACGCCAGCTTCGCCGAGCGCGAGGCGGCGATCCGCGCGCTCGGGCTCGACCGCTCGCTGGTCGCGCAATACGGCACCTTCCTCGTCAACGCGCTGCACGGGGATTTCGGCCGCTCCTTCGTCTTCAACCAGCCGGCCATCAGCCTCATCTTTCAGCGGCTGCCGGCCACACTCGAACTCGCTTTCGTCGCACTCGCCATCGCGCTCGTGCTCGGCATTCCCCTCGGCCTGATCGCAGGGCTCAAGCCGCGTTCGGTGACGGACGAAACCATCATGACCGGCTCGATTCTCGGTTTCAGCCTGCCAAATTTCTGGCAGGGCATGATGCTGATCATGATTTTTTCGGTCTGGCTCGGTTGGCTGCCGTCATCCGGGCGCGGCGAAACCGGAGAGATCTTCGGCGTCACGACATCCCTGGCTACCTGGGACGGGCTCGCTCATCTAATCTTGCCGGCGACCAACCTCGCCTTGTTCCAGCTGTCGCTTGTCATCCGGCTGACCCGCACCGGCGTGCGCGAAACGATGCCACTCGACTTCATCAAGTTCGCCCGTGCCAAGGGTCTGTCCGAACGCCGTATCATTTCCGTCCATGTGATGAAGAACATCCTGATCCCGATCGTCACCGTGGTCGGCATGGAATTCGGTTCGCTGATCGCCTTCGCGGTGGTGACCGAGACCATCTTCGCGTGGCCCGGCATCGGCAAGCTCCTGATCGATTCCATCACCGTGCTCGACCGTCCCGTGGTCGTTGCCTACCTGCTGGTTGTCGTCACCATGTTCATCTTCATCAATCTTGCCGTCGACATCGTCTATTCGATGCTCGATCCGCGCATCCGGCTGAGTGAAACGCAATGACAGCGCTCACCCACCGTTTCCAAGAAAGCCAGTCGTTCTGGGCGCGCTCGCTGCGCGGCATTCTCGGCAGCCCCAAGGCGACGATCGCGCTCGCGATCTGCCTGATCCTGATCGCCACGGCCATTTTCGGCCCCTCGCTGGTACCGCAGAACCCGTATGATCTCGCAGCGATCGATTTCTTCGACGCGCGCCTGCCACCGATGTCCAACAGCATGTCGGGCACGACCTATTGGCTCGGAACCGACGGCCAGGGCCGCGACATGTTCTCGGCGATGGTCTACGGCCTGCGGACGTCGATGGGCGTCGGCCTGTTCTCCGGAGTCATCGCTCTTGCGGTCGGCACGGCACTTGGCCTCACCGCAGCCTATTATGGCGGCCGCATCGACACGCTGATCATGCGCCTTGTCGACCTGATGCTCGGCTTCCCCACCATCCTGGTGGCATTGATGCTGTTGGCGTTGCTTGGCCAGGGCGTGTGGAAGGTGGTGCTGGCATTGGTCATCGTACAGTGGGCGCAGTTTGCCCGCGCGGTGCGTGCAGCAGCGCTGATCGAGCGCGGCAAGGAATATGTCGAGGCCGCCGCATCGCTGGGGCTTTCCAAGCCGCGCATCCTGTTCGGCCACATGCTGCCCAACTGCCTGCCGCCGATCATCGTCATCGGAACGCTTCAGGTGGCCAACGCCATTTCAGCCGAGGCAACGCTGTCCTTCCTTGGCATCGGGCTGCCGATCACCGAGCCGTCGCTCGGCCTGTTGATCGCCAATGGTTACCAGACGCTGTTGTCGGGCCAATACTGGATATCGGTCTATCCCGGCCTCCTGCTGCTGGCGCTGGTCTTCAGCATCAACATCGTCGGCGACCGTCTCCGTGAAGTGCTCAACCCCCGACTTTCGGAGCGATAAGATGACGCTGAAGGTCGAAAATCTCTGCACCTATTTCTTCACCCGAGCCGGCGTGGCCAAGGCGGTGGACGGCGTGTCGTTCGAGGTTGGCCGGGGCGAAATCCTCGGCCTGGTCGGCGAGTCCGGTTCCGGCAAATCGATCACCGGCTTTTCAGTTCTGGGCCTTGTCGATCCGCCGGGACGGATCGCCGGCGGCAGGATCCTGTTTCACGGCGAAGACCTTGTCGGCCGCTCGCAGGGCGAGATGCGGACACTCAGGGGCAAGAAGATCGCCATGATCTTCCAGGACCCGATGATGACGCTCAACCCGGTGTTGTCGATCGAGACCCAGATGGTCGAGACGGTGCGCGCCCATGACCGCGTCTCCAAGGCCGAGGCGCGAACTCGCGCCGTCGAAGCGCTCGGTCTGGTCGGCATCCCCTCTCCCGACGAACGGCTTGCCGCCTATCCGCATCAGTTTTCCGGCGGCATGCGCCAGCGTGTCGCCATCGCCATAGCACTGCTACACCGACCGGAGCTCATCATCGCCGATGAGCCGACGACAGCGCTCGACGTCACCATCCAGTCGCAGATCCTGGCGGTAATCCAGGGACTGAGCCGCGACTTCGGCATGTCGCTGATCTGGATCAGCCATGATCTTGGCGTCGTCGCCGGCCTCGCCCACCGGATAGCGGTGATGTATGCCGGCAGGATCGTCGAGACCGGCGAAACCGACACCGTGCTCGACAATCCGGTCCATCCCTACACGATCGGCCTGATGCGTTCGGTTCCAGCCAATCTCGAACGGGGCGAACCGCTGACGCCCATTCCCGGCATGGCGCCGCCACCGCTTGGGCGACCTGCGGGCTGTCCATTCCGCCTGCGCTGCTTTGCGGCCACAGCAGCCTGCAATACCGAACCAGAAGAAGCCACAGCCGATGGGCACCGCTGGCGCTGCTTCCACCCGCAGATCGCGAGGGCAGCATGACGCCTCTTGTCGAAGCCACATCGATTTCTCGACGTTTCACGCGCGGGCTCGATTACGCCGAACGCCTGGCGCGCTTTCTTGGCGCCAATATAGAGGAGCGCGTCGTTCATGCCGTCGACGGCGTCTCGCTAGCGATCAACCCCGGCGAAGTCGTCGGGCTCGTCGGCGAGTCCGGCTGCGGCAAATCCACGCTCGGTCGCATTATGGCTGGCATCCTGCCCCAGTCCGATGGCGTGATGAACTGGCAGGGCAAGGATATGTCGGCGCTGCCGCGTGCCGAGGCAAAGGCTGCGCGGCTTGCCTCGCAGATGATCTTCCAGGACCCGATGTCTTCGCTCAATCCGCGCAAGACGATACGCGACATCATCGGCGAAGCGCCAATCGCCCATGGCATGGTGGCGCGGCGTGATGCCGCCGAAATGGTGACCGCGCTGATGCAGCGTGTCGGTCTCGACCCGTCCTATCTCAACCGTTACCCGCATCAGTTCTCTGGTGGCCAGCGCCAGCGCATCGGCATCGCGCGTGCCCTGGCGGTGAATCCACGCTTCATCATCTGCGATGAATCGGTGTCGGCGCTCGACGTCTCGATCCAGGCGCAGATCCTCAATCTGTTCATGGAGCTCAGGCAGGAACTCGGTCTGACCTACCTGTTCATCAGCCATGACCTTGGCGTGGTCAAGCATATCTCCGACCGCGTTGCGATCATGTATCTCGGCCGCATCGTCGAAAGCGCTCCGGCGGACGCCTTCTTCGCCGCGCCCAATCATCCCTACACGATCGCACTCCTTTCCGAAGTGCCGACGATCAAGCAGCGCAAGCGCCAGTTCAATCCGGTGAAAGGCGAGATTCCCTCGCCGCTTCATCCGCCTTCGGGCTGCCATTTCCATCCGCGCTGCCCGCACGCCTTCGACCGTTGCCGCATCGAGCGGCCGATCTTGCGTGAGATCGCGGCGGGCCACGTCAGCGCCTGCCACCTCAACGAGCTGCCGGGCAAAGCGGCCTCGCCTGCCATTCCGACAACCGCAATTGCATGAACAGAAAAGGGAACACGACCATGCAGATCATCCGTTCGTCTTTCGCAGCTTTGCTTTTGGCCAGCAGCTTTTCCATGGCGGCATCTGCCGCCGACCTTACAGTGGGCATTTCCGCCGAGCCTTCGGCGATCGACCCGCAATTCTCGCGCACCGGCAACAACCAGAATGCCGCCCAGCATATTTTCGGGCGGCTGGTCGAGCAGGACGAAAACCTTCAGATCAAGCCGAACCTGGCCGAATCCTGGAAGAATACCGATCCGCTTACCTGGGAAGTGAAGCTGCGTCAGGGCGTCAAGTTCCACGACGGCTCACCGCTGAGCGCTGAGGACGTCGTCTATTCGCTCGAACGCGTGTCGACGATCGAAAACAGCCCGGCACCGTTCACTGCCAATGTCGGCTCCATCGCAAAGATGGAGATCGTCGATCCGACCACCATCCGCTTCACCACCAAGAAGCCGACGCCGCAATTCATGGAACTGGCCGGCATGGTCTACATCGTTTCCAGGAAGGCCTCCGAAGGCAAAGGCATCGCGGATTTCAACAGTGGCGCTGCGACCATCGGCACCGGCCCCTACAAATTCGTCGAATGGGTGCCGGGCGACCGCCTTGTGCTTCAGCGCAACGACGATTTCTGGGGCGACAAGCCGGAATTCGAAAAGGTCACTTTCCGCACGATCTCCAACAACGCCGCCCGCGTGGCGGCGCTTCGTTCCGGCGCTGTCGATCTGATCGACGCCGTGCCGCCGGCGGATGTCGCAACGCTGAAGAGCGTCGAGGGCATCGCACTGCATTCCACGCCCTCGGCACGGATCGTCTATCTGGCACTCGACAGCGCACGCGACGAGAGCCCGTTCGTCACCGACAAGGCGGGCGCCAAGCTGGCGCCGAGCCCGCTGAAGGATGTTCGCGTGCGCCAGGCGATGTCGAAGATGGTCGATCGCCAGCTTCTGATCGACCGCATCCTGTCGGGTGCAGGTGCCGCCGCCGGCCAGCTCGTGCCTGAAGGCATCGGCGGCCACTCGGCCAATCTCAAGCCGGAAGCGATCGATCTCGCCGGCGCCAAGGCTTTGCTTGCCGAGGCGGGTTATCCCGACGGTTTCGGCATCACAGTGCATTCGTCCAACGACCGTTTTGCCGGCGACGCCGATGTCGGCCAGGCACTGGGCCAGCTGTTTGCGCGTGGTGGACTCAAGGTCAACGGCGTCGTCACCCAGCCCTACAGCGTCTATGTCGCGGCAGCCGGCAAGCAGGAATTCTCGGCCTTCGTTTTCTCCTTCGGCACAACCACCCCGTCTGCGGCGCCCGGCATGACCAACGTGCTGATGACGTTCGACAAGGAAGCTGGCACCGGCTCCTTCAATCGGGCGCGTTATTCCAATCCCGCCTACGATGCCAAGATGAAGGAGGCGCTGGCCGAATTCGACGTCGACAAGCGCAACGCGCTGTTGGCCGAAGCTGCCGAGGTCGCCTTCGGCGACGTCGCCATCATGCCGCTCTACTGGCCGGTGGTCACCTGGGCGAGCCGGGACAGCATCGCCTTCACCCCTTCCAAGGGCGAAGATACGCTCGCCACCTTTGCCCACACGACGAAGTAAGGCAGTCATGAAAGCAGCAGCCGAAACGATGGGCGTCGCGTCCTTGCCCGCGCTCGAACCGGTGAGCCCCGGCGTCGTGGTCCACCGCGATGTGATGGTGGCGATGCGCGACGGTGTCCGGCTCGCGGCCGACATCTATCGTCCGGCAAATGACGGCAGGGTGTTGGAAGACGCCCTGCCCGTCATCCTGGAACGTACCGCCTACGGCAAGGATGAGCGCTCGCGCTCGGAAATCGAACTCGGCATGGCAAGGCCGATGACGCGGGCCGAAGTCGCAAGCCACTTCGTCCGCCACGGCTATGTCGTGATCTATCAGGATTGCCGCGGCCGACATGGTTCGGAAGGCGCGTTCACCAAGTACCTCGCCGAAGGTCCTGACGGTTACGACACGCTTGCCTGGATCGTCGAGCAACCCTGGTCGAATGGCAAGATCGGCACGATGGGGCTGTCATATGCCGCGCACACCCAGATGGCGCTGGCCTGCCTGAACCCGCCCGGCCTTGCCGCGATGGTCATGGACTCCGGCGGGTTCTCCAACGCCTTTACCTGCGGCATTCGCCAGGGCGGCGCGTTTGAATTGAAGCAGGCAACCTGGGCGTACAACAATGCCCGCGAGAGCACCGCGGCCAAACACGACCCCAACCTGCTGCGCGCACTGGAAGCGGAGGATGTCAGAAGCTGGTTCAACGCCATGCCTTGGTCCGAGCGGCGCTCACCGGTGCGTTGGGTCCCCGAATACGAGGACTATCTGCTCGAACAGTGGCGTCACGGCACCTTCGACGACTACTGGAAGCAGCCCGGCATCTATGCTGCCGAAAGCTACGATACTTTCCCGAAGGTGCCGGTCGCGCTGCTGTCGAGCTGGTACGATGCCTATGTGAAAACCACCTTCGAGAATTACGAAGGACTGGCGCGTGACCGGGATCGTCCGATGGCGCTCATCATGGGCCCCAATCTGCACGGCAACCGCAACGCCACCTTCGCCGGCGATGTCGAGTTCGGTGCGACCGCCCCCTTGGGCGGCAATGTCAGCGAAAGCTGGCTGGAGTTTCGCCGCCGCTGGTTCGACCGCTGGATGAAGGACGCAGACAATGGCGTCGACGGAGAGCCCCGCGCGCGCCTGTTCGTCATGGGCGGTGGGTCGGGCCGCAAGACTCCGCAAGGCCGCCTCGACCATGGTGGGCGCTGGATCGCCGCACCCGATTGGCCGGTACCGACCTCCGAGGAAACGGTGCTGCACCTCCACGAGGACGGCCGCCTGTCGACCGAGGCCCCTGCCAGGACGGCAGCTCCATTCGTCTACGACTTCGATCCGAAGCACCCCGTGCCGACCATCGGCGGCGCGCTGACCAGCGGCCAACCGGTGTTCGAGGGCGGCGGCTTCGATCAGCGCGAGCAGGCGCGGTTCTTCGGCTGTGACAACACCAATCTGCCGCTTTCGGCTCGGCTGGACGTTCTCTCCTTCGAAACCGAGCCATTTGCCGAAGACATTGCCGTCGTCGGTCCGGTGACCGTTGAGCTTTTTGCTTCCACTGACGGCCCCGATACCGACTTCACCGCAAAGCTGATCGACGTTTATCCACCGAGCGAGGACTATCCCACCGGCTTCGCCATGATCCTGACGGACGGCATATTCCGCTGCCGATACCGCGATGGCTTCGATGCGCCGAAACCCTGCGTCCCGGGCGAGGTGATGAGCATCACCATCGAACCCTTTGCCACGGCCAATCTGTTCAACAAGGGCCATCGGCTTCGGCTCGACATATCCTCGAGCAATTTTCCCAAGTTCGACGTCAATCCCAACACCGGCGCACCGGAAGGCCGCGGCCGCGCCAAGCGTGTCGCCCGCAACATGATCTATTGCGACCAGGAACGCGCCTCCCGCATCAGGTTGAGGACACTCTCGGCGGCTGCATTGCAGGATATCGCCCGGATTTCGGACTAGCGTTTCCGCATTTCTTCGGATCGCGGAAACTCTCCATCATGTTGTTTCTGCGCAATTCCGGACAGAAAAACGCTGCACACTTTTCCTGGAATTGCTCCAGGCCCTGTCCTGGCAAATTGACCGCCAACCGGGTCGAATGTCCCGATGCCGGATGTCACCGCTCGACTATGGCGGTGGCATCGGCATGATGTCCTGAATGATTCGACGCAGACTTGGCCAGCGCCAGCGACGAGGCACAGCCTTGGCCCAGCGTTAATGCGATGAGAAAACCTGTTGCTCGAGACGGCACTCTACAGCCCGGTGAAACGCTTCCTCGAAGGCCTCGGCTTCGAGGTCAAGGGCGAGATCGGCGGCTGCGACCTGCTGGCGCTGAGCAGCGATGCGCCGCCCATCGTCGTCGTCTGCGAACTGAAGCTGCAGTTCAATCTCGAGCTCATCCTGCAAGGTGTCGATCGTGCTGCCGCCGCCGACGAGATCTGGCTTGCCGCCCGCATGTCGCCGCGCGGCAAGGGTCGTGAGGGCGACAAACGCTTCCGCAATCTCTGCCGTCGCCTGGGTTTCGGCCTGCTCGGCATATTCGACGACGAACGGGTCGAAGTCCTGCTCAGCCCGGAGGCACCGGCGCCGCGCCGCGATACGAAACGGCGCTCACGCCTCGTATCAGAACATCGCCGGAGGCAGGGAGACCCAGTCGTCGGCGGTGGCTCGCGCGCGCCTGTTATGACCGCCTATCGCCAGGACGCGCTGAAATGCGCCGTGGCCCTGGTCGACGGCCCCAGGCGGCCGCGCGACCTGAGCCAGTCAGTGTCGCGCGCGCCAAAAATCCTGCAGGACAATGTTTATGGCTGGTTCGTCCGCGTTGATCGCGGCATCTACGAACTGACGGATACGGGTCGTGAAGCGCTGCAGCGCTGGCCTCAGCAGCCGCCCGCCGTGATCTGAACGAAACTCAACGGTCGAACAGGAAATAGGCAAAGGCGATGCCGGCGGCGTTCGGCTGTGCTTCGATCTCCGTGCGGATTTTCGGGAACAGGTCTGATGCGAGCTCGGGGTCCTTGATGTCGGCAGCCTTGATGCCGCTGTCGCTCGCCAGCGCCACGATCAGATGCGGTTCGGGCGCCGTGGCCTCCTGGTCGTTGAGCGGGAACAGCTTCATGCTGAAGCTCGCCGCGTCGGGCCCGGATTTCTTGAGCAGGCTGGCGAAGTTGTAGACGACGCCGTCCTTGCCGATCAGCAGCAGGTTGACGTCGCGGCTGCCGGTCCGGCTCAGCGTGCCTTGCAGCGAGTCCCCGACCTTGAGGTTGTCCTTGTTCAACTGCAGGGTCGGGCCATGGCCGGTGTCCGGATGCACCGCCTCGAGGAAATCGGCGACCGGGCACTGCTCGCGCTCGATCATGCGCGGATTGACCTTGGGTCCCTTGCCGAAGGCCGATGCAAAGTCACGGCTCAGCTTGTCGAAGGGTGCTTTCGAGGTCGCGAGCCCCTCGACCTCGGGGCTGGGCGCCGATGCGTTGGCCACCGAAGCATAGAAGCAGGGACCGCCGTCGAAGGCCTTGAACCAGTCGGCAGCGCTGACGACTGCCTTTGGTGGAGCCGGCAGCGCCACTGGCTCGACCGGTTCGGCCGGTTTCGGCTTGGCGATGTCAGTCGGTGCCGGTGCCGGTGCCTTGGCCTCGGTCTCGGGTGCAGGCTCGGGCAAAGGCTTTGCCGGAACCTGCACCGTCTCCTTGGGTACGGGCGGCGCCGGCGTGAGTTTGCCGCCAGCAGCTTCCTGCCCCGATGTGACATCCGTTTCTCCCGGCAGGAGCCCGTCCATCAACCCGGAGAAATAGGCGCCGGCACCCAGGGCGGCCACGGCGGCCAGCAAGACTGTACCTACCAGCGCACCGCGTCGCGACTTGGTTGCGCTCGCGGCGGGTGCAGGTTTGGGGGCTGCTCTTTGCCGTGGGTCGGGCATTGGCCTGCCCGTCGTACCGGCGGTGCGCCATGGTGCGTCGCGCGGCAGCACCGCCTCGGGTGGCAATGACTTCTGCCCGCTCGATGCCGATCCCGGCGGCCGCCAGGCCTCGGCGGGCTTGCGCTGCTCCTGGTCGTGCATGCCAGGCAACGTCAAGGGCGGCGACGTCGCCCCGCTCGTCTCGCGCAGCCATTCGACGATCGCCGCAGCACTTTCCGGACGATCCCTCGGATCAGGCTGCAGCATGGACTGCAGCAGCGGCAGAAGGTCGGGGTCGATGCCGGTGAGGTCCGGTACCGTGCGGCGTTTCTCGATCACCTCGACCGGTGATCCGCCCATGTCGAGCTGCTTGCCGCGCAAGGCGGCTGCCAGCACCAGGCCGAGGCTGTAGATGTCGGACTGGTCGGTAATTTCACCGCCATACAGCCCGAGCTGCTCGGGCGATACAAAACTGTATTTGCCGGCGAAGCTGCCGCCGAGCAGCGTGCCGCCGCCGACATTGGCCGACCGCGCAATGCCGAAATCGATGATCTTGGTCTTCTCGACCTTGCCGCCGGGCAGGACGATGTTGTCGGGCGACAGATCACGGTGGATGACACCTGCCTCATGCGCCACCGACAGGCCGGAGGCCACGCGAGCCAGCATCTTGCGCGCCTCGCGCGTGTCGAGCGGGCCGTTTCGGATGCGCTCGCCGAGGGACTGGCCGTCGACGAACTCCATGGCGAGATAGGGCCGGCCGATGGTCGGATCGATGGTGAAGACGTGATAGCGCACGATGGCGTCGTTGGAGAGGTGATTGAGGATCGACGCCTCCTTGCGGAACAGCGCCAGAATGCCCTGGTCGCGCGCGAATTCGCGCAGCACGACCTTGATCGCCACCGGGTCGCCGGTCTGGATGTTGTGGCCGCGATAGACCTCGCCCATGCCGCCGGTGGCGATGTGCTCGTCGATCTCATAGATGCCGTTGAGCTGCACGCCCTGATGAACACCGGTATCGGGCGCGATACGTGTCTTGTCCTCCGGCGTCATGACCTGGTTCCATCCATGCGTGAGCGCCGTTCGGCCATTGCTTCACACCTGCGATTTTTCGATCACTGGGCTGACAATAACACGGATTTTCGCGATGGGGACTTTTGCTCGCGAGGCCTTTGCGCGCGCCGGGCAATAGGCCGTTTGATCTATGTCGACTGCGTTGACACCGATCCGCCTGAGGAGGATGCTTGAACACTAACAAATGCAAGCCGTGCCAAGCCTGTAAAGACTGCATGTCCGAAAGGAGCAGTTCATGGTATGCGAAGGCTGCTTGCCTGCTCGCAATGCTGGCATTCTCGCGCGCCTGAGCGGCGCTGTCGCCGCCTGCGGTCTTATCCTGCTCCTGGCCCTGAGCACAGCCTTGGCGGCTGACGGCGTGTCAGGCCGGCGCGCTGCACTTGTCATCGGCAACAGCGCCTACCAGCACTTGGCCCAGTTGCCCAATGCCGACAACGACGCCGATCGCATTCGCGAGGTGCTCGAGCGCGCCAATTTCGAGGTTACGCTCGGCAAGGACCTCGACAAGAAGGGCCTCGAGGAAACCATTCTCGGCTTCCTCCGCACGCTCAACGACGGCGACGTCGCGCTGTTCTACTACAGCGGCCATGCGGTGCAGGTCGGCGGCCACAATTTCATGATCCCGGTCGACGCCACACTGGCGACGTCCTACGATCTTGAGGTCCAGGCCTACAACATGTCGAGCCTGCTCGAATATATGCGCGAAACGTCCTCGCTGCAGATCGCCATCCTCGACGCCTGCCGGGACAATCCGTTCGCCAACAATTCCTATTATGTCGGCCAGGCCAAGGTCGCGGTGGAAGGCAAGAAGGGCCTGGCTTCGGTCGCGCCCCAGGACGGCACGCTGATCGTCTATTCAACCGCGCCCGACCGTGTTGCGCTTGACGGCAATGACGGACTTAGCCCGTTCACCGGCACTTTCGCTGAATATGCGTTGAAGCCGAATGTCGAGGTCAGGAAGCTGCTCAGCGACATCCGCGCCGAGGTGATCAAGCGTACCGACGGGCGCCAGACGCCTTGGGATGCGTCGAGCCTTACTTCATCTTTCTTCTTCGTAACCCGTCAGAACCTGTTGATAATAGAGGATATGCGTGAGGTGCGCGTTCCTCCGGCCACCAAGGAGGTGGCGCTGCGCATCTCGCCGCCGATCACCAGCGGCAATGCCGAACTGACGATCAATTTCACCAAGCTGCCCGACCAGGGCACGCTCTGGCTCGGCGACCAGCAACTCAGCCTCGACAGCAAGATTGCAGCCGATCGTATCGAAGAGGTCATGTTCAAGCCGGCATCGGCCGACATGACCGCCGACGAGGTGCGCTACACCGTGACCACCGACGGCGGACGAAGCGCCAGCGGCATCGTCCGCGTCGTCGTCGATAACAAGGCTGTCGCCGAGGCACAGGTCAAGCCGGCGCTCAACATCCAGCAAGGCGACGAGCCGAAGCCGGCAGCGCCCGAACAGGCAAAGCCGATCCTCGTCGCCATGGCCTCAGACATCGGCACCGGCTTCGCCGCCATGCCCGAAGAGGTGGTGCGCTCGACGAGTGCCGCACCCACGGGCTGGCTGCGCCTGGAAAAGCGCGATCCGGAGACGCAAGTTGCAGTCGACGGCAAGATCGTCTCCGAAGGCGACCTGATCAAGGCCGAGGACATCACCAAACTGCGCATCCGCCCGTCGCTCAAACTCGTCGCCGCCGAGGACGAGGCAACGCCGGTGACCGAGACGGTGGCGATGAACACCAGCAGCGGCGCCGGCAATGTCGACACAAGCACCGACAGCATGGAGGTCAAGCCGATCCCCCTGCCCGCCGACAAGACGCCGGCCAAGGAGCCGGTGCGCACGGTGGTGCTGATGCCGGCCGCGAAAACCGCGGCGCCCGCCCCGATCACCATCAATGTCGCCGTCTCGGTCAACGAATGCGACACGCTCGCCGCCGAACCGCTCGACTTGCAGGCGGTTGCCGACGGCAAGCTGCCCAACGACATCGACGTGCCCAAGGCAATGGCCGCCTGCAAGGCAGCCGTCGACCAACATCCCGAGATCGCCCGGTTCAAATATCAGTACGCCCGTACGCTCTATGCCCAGGGCGATTTCAAGGACGCGTTGAGCGAACTCAATGCCGCAAGCGACGCAGGCCACGTCCGCGCCAGCTATCTGCTCGGCAGGCTTTATCAGTTTGGTGCGGCGGTCGAGCGCGACAACCAACGGGCCGTCCAGCTGTACGAAAAAGCTGCTCAGCGCGGCGATCCGTATGCCCAATATGTGCTGGGTCGTGCATTGATCGATGGCCGCGGCACGACGGCAGACGTAGACAAAGGCATGGCACTGCTAGCCAGTTCTGCGGAGTCGGGCCACACCTATGCAATGAACCAGCTTGGTTGGGAGTATCATCTCGGCGAGCATGTCAAAAAGGATGACGCTCGTGCATTGAGCTTCTTCATGGAATCGGCCGGGCGCAACGACATCTATGGCATGGTCAACCTTGGCATCCTTTATCGCGATGGTGCTGGAGTTGAAAAGAACACAGTTCGCGCCGCCGAGTTGTTCGAGCAGGCGCGAGCAAGCGGTCATCCCTATGCTGGTCGCCTTCTTGGCCGGATGGCAGTGAAGGCTAACACTGCTGACCCGGCTACTCTCGCGACTTGGTACAGGGAGAGTGCCGAACGTGGAGATGGCTGGGGGGCCGTATTTACAGCAGAACTTCTGAGAGAGAACCCGTCGCTGCAGAAGGACGACGGCGAGGTGGTTCGGCTCTTTGCACTTGCCGCCTCTTATGGCGACCCAACTGCAGCCGAGGAGGCCAAGGCGGCTTTAAGCAAATTTGGAAGCCGCGATGTCGGCAAGCAAGTTCAGATGGCGCTTGCCCGCATGGGACAAGACGTTGGCGATATAGATGGCGTGCTCGGCTCCAAGAGCCGTGACGCCGCAGCAGCAGTCTTGAGTGGCGATGTTCCTCGCGAGCCTCGACAACTTCTTATCGAGCTTCTCCGTAAGGAGTGGCTCGATTCAAGGCCGCGCCTTGACATGCTGTGACCACAACAGGGAGACCCGACATGCAATCGCATACCATCAGTCTTCTTTTGGCGACCGTGCTTCTGCCGCTTGGTGGTTGCGGTTCCATGATGAAAGTCGAAGAACAGGCTGCGGTTGTTCAACCCGTACAACCCGTGCAGGTCAAGAAGGCGGCTCCCGCGAAGAAAGTGGCTGTCGCCGCTCCTATTCAGCCAAAGGTCATAAAGAAGCCGATAGTTCCCGCAACTCCGAGCAGCGAGCGAAGCGAAAAAAGTGAAAGCGGCGGCGGCTGGGATGGTGGATAAGCCCCAAATTGTATAAAACTCGTCTATCCGAACTCGTAGCTGAACCCCTCACCTGACGCGCCGACTGTCACGCGCGTCAGCTTTTGCCCATCGAGCGAACGGTTGAGCACGCCGCGGCTGAGTTCCGGCAAAAGCGTGTTGGTCAGGATCGCGTCGATCATGCGGCCGCCGGATTCGATCTCGGTGCAGCGCGCCTTGATCAGTTCCATCACGCCATCGCCGATCACCAGTTCCGCGCCGTGGCTGACCTGCAGCCGCCGCGCGATCTTGCCGAACTGATGGCGGGTGATCGCCTCGATCATCTCGCCCGACAGCGGATAATAGGGGATCGTCACGACGCGGCCGATGAAGGCTGCCGGGAACACCTTGAGCAGGGGCGCGCGCAAGGCGGCGTCGAGGTTTTCGACATTCTCGCGCAGCTCGCCGCCCTTGGTCTTGGTCATGATGACCTCGGAGCCGACATTGGAGGTGAGCAGGATCAGCGTGTTCTTGAAGTCGATCCGCCGGCCCTCGCTGTCGTCCATCATGCCCTTGTCGAAGACCTGGAAGAAAATCTCGTGCACGTCGGGATGCGCCTTCTCGACCTCGTCGAGCAGGATCACCGAATAGGGCCGGCGCCTGACGGCCTCGGTCAGGATGCCACCCTTGCCGTATCCAACATATCCAGGGGGCGCGCCCTTCAGCGTCGACACAGTATGCGCTTCCTGGAACTCCGACATGTTGATCGAGATCAGGTTCTGCTCGCCGCCATAAAGCGTCTCGGCCAGCGCCAGCGCCGTCTCGGTCTTGCCGACGCCCGAGGGGCCGCAGAGCAGGAACACGCCAACCGGCTTTTCCGGCGCGCCGAGCCCGGCGCGGCTGGTCTGGACGCGTTTGGCGATCATTTCCATTGCATGGTCCTGGCCGACGACGCGCTCGGACAAGGTCTGCGCCAGCCGCAGCGCCTTTTCGGTCTGGCTGGTCAGCATCCGTCCCGTCGGAATGCCGGTCCAGTCCTGCACCACCGCCGCCACCGCGTTGCGGTCGACGGAGAGCAGGATCAACGGCGTTTCGCCCTGCGCCTCGGCCAGCACCGCCATCAGCTGCTTGAGCCGCACAAGGTCGGCCCCGGGGTCGGAGACTGCCTCTGTTTGCTGAGCGGTTTCGACCTGCTCAACCTGGGGCATGCTGTCAGCAGCGACATCCTGATCGACAGCAGCATCGTCATTGGCTGCGATCGGTTCCTCGGCTGCCTCTTCCGACGCCTGCACCTCCGCGACAACGGGATCGAGCGCCACGCCCTGCCCGCGCAGCCTGGCGCGCAGGTCGAGAATTTCGGCGACGGCCGCCTTCTCCTTGTCCCAGCGTTCCTGTGCCGCTGCCAGTGCGGCGTCCGTCTCGACCAGCCCGGCCTCGACGCGTGCCTTGCGCTCGTCCACTTCGATGCCGATCGCCGCCTCGCGGCCGATGATGCCTTGCTCGACCTCGAGCGCCTGCCTGCGGCGCATCAGGTCCTCGACCTCGCCTGGCCGAGAGTGCTGGGAGATGGCGACGCGGGCACAAGCCGTGTCGAGCAGGCTGACCGCCTTGTCGGGCAGTTGCCGCGCCGGGATGTAGCGATGCGACAGCTTGACCGCCGTTTCGATCGCCTCGTCGAGGATCTGCACCTCATGGTGCTTTTCCAGCACGCCGGCAACGCCGCGCAACATCAGGATCGCGGCGGCCTCGTCTGGTTCCTCGATCTTGACCACCTGAAAACGCCGGGTCAGCGCCGGATCCTTCTCGATATGCTGCTTGTATTCGGCCCAGGTGGTGGCGGCGATGGTGCGCAATTCGCCGCGCGCCAGCGCCGGCTTCAGCAGGTTGGCGGCGTCCCCGGTGCCGGCAGCACCGCCGGCGCCGATCAGCGTATGTGCCTCGTCGATGAACAGGATCACGGGCGTTTCGGAGGACTGCACCTCGTCGATGACGGCCTTCAGCCGCTTCTCGAACTCGCCCTTGACGCTTGCGCCGGCCTGCATCAGGCCGACATCGAGCATGCGCAGGCTGACCCCCTGCAGCATCGGCGGCACGTCGCCCTCGGCGATGCGCAGCGCAAAACCCTCGACCACGGCTGTCTTGCCGACGCCGGCCTCGCCGGTCAGGATCGGGTTGTTCTGGCGGCGGCGCATCAATATGTCGACGATCTGCCGAATCTCAGGATCGCGGCCGACGACAGCGTCGATCTTGCCGTCACGTGCCCGCTGGGTCAGGTCGGTGGCGTATTTCGCCAATGCCGACTCCCCACCAGGTGACAGACGACGCGGCGCTTCGTCCGAAGTCGGGGCGGCACTGGTCGCTGAGCCTTCGAGCGAACCATCGACGACATCGGCAAAGCGCGCGATCACGCCGTCGGCGTCGATCTTGTCGAATTCGGTGCTGATCTTCGATACCAGCCCTTCCAGCACCGGCACCTTCAGGCAGGCCAGGATCACATGGGCGCTGCGCACCTCCTCGGAGCCGAACTCCAGCGTCGCCAGGTTCCAGGCCTCCTGGATGGCGTGAAAGATGTGGTCGGAGAACTCTTCGATCGATGTCGCGCCATAAGGCAGTTTGTCGACCGCGCGTGTCATGTCGCCGGCGACGCGTGCCGCATCGACACCGGCGTCAGCCAGGATCATCTGCACGTCAGAGCGATCCGAAAGAACAAGTTGCTCAATGAAATGAACAAGTTCCACGTAAGGGTTGCCACGCAGCTTTGCTGCGTCGGCCGCCGCCTTGAAGGCGCGCAAGCAGGTGGGATTGAGCTTGCCGACCAGTTCCTTGCGCTTGAAGCCCTGGGACGACCTGCGCTGCTGCATGCCCTTCTGTTCCATGGAATTTCTCCAATGGCCGGACTGCGTTCACTGCAATTTGCCACACAAACCGCGACTTTACAAAGCCGGCCCACGAGCGGGCGCGGACGGTATCCGCGCACCCGCCAGCGAACGACTATAACAATTCGCGCGGCCGTGGTGACTAACGCTTAAGGGCTAGACGCGTCCAACTTTGAGCGGCGCCTGAACTGTGCTAAAACTGAAATCGAGTGGAATACCGGCTACTTCCGACCTGAGTATGGCGTGGGGGGGTGCGTGGTTGATCTTGCTCTTTGGCTCAACCCTTTGAACGGTGAAAACCCGTCGGGGGAAGATTTGCGCAATGATCCGCGCTTCCATGACCTCGAGCGCCTCGCCGTCCCGCAATCCGATGTCGTCCATGACGAGCGCAACCGGCCCTCGGCCGAAGTCAGCATTCCCGTCGACTGGGATGACGTCCTCGAAAAAGCCGACGAATTGCGCACCCATGGCAGAGACCTGCGCCTGCTGACGCTGGTCACCCGCGCCTTGGCCAATTCCCGCGGACTGGCCGGCCTTGCCGAAGGGCTGATGCTGATCGCGCGGACCTTCGACGCGCATTGGGACACGATGCACCCCGCTTTGCGGCCCAACGCGCCACCGCGCGATGCAGCACTGCGCCGCGTCAACGCCGTCCTCGACCTGCAGAACGGCCAGGAGCCTGGTCTGCTCCACGACCTCCGGAAGATGGTGTTCTTCACGCCGCGCGGCTTCGGCCCGGTTACCGGCCGCGAGCTCGAGCAGGGTGCGCTCGACGATCGTGTCATGCTGCAGGAAGCGGCACAGGGGCTGAATGCCGCCGAACGTGCGGCCCTGTCGACCAAGCACGAGCAACTGCTGACCCGCCTGCGCAGTGCGTGTGCGGCCCAGGCCGATCAGGCTGCTGCGGCGATGGAGCAACTCGTTGCCGACGCCCGTGCGGCAGGCGCAGCACTGGCAGCGCTCGACGGCGCGCTCAACAAGCGTTTGGAAAGCACCGGACCAACTGTCCCTGACCTCAAGAAGTTTCTTGACAGGATGCTGACCACGATCGAGCGCGGGGCGGCCGCGAAACCGGCGCCCGGCGCCGCCGCACCGCCCGAGATGTCTGCCTCGGCGCCTACAGCCGCGCAGCCCAACGGCCACGCGCCCGAGCCGGTGGCCAACCATGCGGGACCGACCATGGCCCTCCCCGAACGCCTGACGTCGCGCGACGACGTCGTCAAATGCCTCGATCTCGTCGTCGCCTTCTACGACCGTACCGAACCATCGAGCCCGATCCCGCACCTCGCCCGGCGCGTGCGCCGCATGGTGCACATGGATTTCGTCGAGCTGATGGAAGATCTCGCCCCCTCGGGGCTCAAGGAATTCCGGCTCCTCGCCGGCGTAACTGACAAGAAGACGCCTCAGAAGGATGAAAGGTAGCCAAGCATGCCAGCCGAAAGCAAAGCAAAGGTCATCGAGCGAAATCGCGCGCCGCGCGTGCAGATCGCCTATGACGTCGAGACCTACGGCAGCCCGACGACGATTGAACTGCCTTTCGTGATGGGCGTGATGGCCGATCTCGCCGGCTCGTCACAGACCAAGGAGGCGCAGAAGACGGTGCTCGACCGTACCTTCGTCGAGACCGATGCCAACAGGTTCCCGCGTTTCATGGAAGCGCTTGGCCCAAGGGTCAAGGCGCGGGTGAAGAACACCTTGCCCCAGGCCGAGGGTGCCGAGCAGGAGGAAGAGCTGGCAATCGACCTGACCTTCTCCAAGATGGGCGACTTCGCTCCCGACAAGATCGCCGAGCAGGTTCCGCAGCTCGCCGAAATCCTCAAGATGCGCCGTCAGCTGGAAGAGCTGCTTGGCTTCATGGACGGCCGTGCCGATGCTGAAAAGCGCATCGCCCAATTGCTGAACAACGAGCCTCTGCTGGGCCAGATCGCCAGCCAGGCGCTCTCGGACAGTGACAAGGTCGAGGAGTAGAGCCATGGCCGAGCAGCAAAAGAGCCCAACGGTCGCCGAGGCCGAGGCCATCGACCTCGGTGAGTTCAGCGACCTTCTGGAAAAGGACTTCAAGGTCAAGAAGGACGACAGCGAGAAGCTGCAGCAGCTCGTCCGCAATCTGGCGCTCGCCGCCCAGTCGCGCTCCGAGACGACCACCATCTCGTCGAATGCGATCAAGTCGATCAAGTCGCTGATCGCTGGCATCGACAAGATGCTGACGGTCCAGCTCAACGAGATCCTGCACGCACCCGAAGTGCGCGAGATGGAAGGCACCTGGCGCGGCCTCTGGTATCTCGTCAACAACACCGAGACCGACCAGAAGCTGAAGATCCGGGTGATGAACATCTCCAAGGAGCAGCTGGCCGACACGCTGGAAGACTATGAAGGCCAGATGTGGGACCAGAGCCCGGTCTTCAAGAAGGTCTACACCGACGAATATTCGATGTTCGGCGGCGAGCCGTTCGGCTGCCTGATCGGCGCCTATGAGTTTTCCAACCACCCGCGCGATGTCGGCCTGTTGCGCAACCTCTCCGGCGTCTGCGCCTCGGCGCATACGCCGTTCATCGCTGCCGCCTCGCCGCGTCTGTTCCGCATGGACAGCTGGCAGGAACTGCCCAATCCGCAGGACCTGCAGCAGATCGTCTCCAATCCGGCCTACGCCTCGTGGCAATCGTTGCGCGAGAGCGAGGACGCCCGCTACATCGGCCTTGCCATGCCGCGCGTCCTGGCCAGGTTGCCCTACGGCGCCGACACCGTGCCGGTGAAGGGTTTTGCGTTCGAGGAAGAGGTCCAGGGCGACCACCACAAATATGTCTGGATGAACGCCGCCTTCCCGATGGGCGTCAACATCAACCGCAGCCACAAGCTGTTCGGCTGGGGCACGCAGATCCGCGGCGTCGAGAATGGCGGTACGGTGATCAACCTGCCGGTGCACAGCTTCCCGACCGACGACGGCTCGATCGCGATGAAGTGCCCGACCGAAGTCGCCATCGACGACCGCCGCGAGGCGGAACTCGCCAAGCTCGGCCTGATGCCGATCCTGCATCGCAAGAACACCGATCTTGCCGCCTTCATCGGCGCCCATTCGCTGCAGGACGACGAAACCCGTGCGGGGCGGCTCGTCGACCCCGACGCCCAGTCCAACGAGCGCCTCAGCGCCAACCTGCCCTATCTGTTCCCGGTGTCGCGTTTTGCCCACTATCTCAAGGCGATTGCGCGCGACAAGGTCGGCTCGTTCAAGGAACGCGCCGACATGCAGATATGGCTGACCGAGTGGATCAACCGCTACGTGCTCGCCAATCCGGCCTTCGCCGACGACAAGGCCCGCGCCAAACGCCCACTGGCCGCGGCCGAGGTCCAGGTCGACAGCGTCGAAGGGCGTCCCGGCTACTACAACGCGCGCTTCTACCTTCGCCCGCACTACCAACTGGAAGGAATCAACGCTTCGCTTCGGCTCGTGTCGGAGCTGCCTTCGGTCAAGTCCTGAACTGTCCAGTAACGGAGAGAGACAATGGCATCGGATGACGATCTGAGAAAAGCTACCAAGATCGACGGCTTCCTGAAGGTTCCCGACATCAAGGGTCCGAGCACCCGCGATGGTCATGACGAAGAGATCGAGATATTCAACGTCGCCTTCAACATGGTGGCCCCATTCGATCCCAATTCGCTTTCCCGCAAGGGCCGCGTCGCGCTGGGCACGGTGAGTTGTTCCAAGGATGTCGACATGTCGTCGCCATACCTCGCCAAGGCCTGCCACGAGAACAAGCAGTTCGACGAAGTGGTGGTTTCCTGCCGCCGCACGATCGATGGCGAGACGAGCGACTACTTCGTCATCACCATGAAGGAAGCATCCGTCGTTTCTTATGGCTTCGGTGCCAGCACGACCAACAGCGACACGCTCGAGGACTTCGTGCAGTTCGCCTACAAGACGATCGAGCTGGTCTACGACACCGACCATACGCAAGAGATGAGCGTTGCAACCGGCTTGTGACGTGCCGCATAGACGCCCTGGTGCTGCATGATGAAGGCCAGTGGAGTTCAGCAAGCAAGGCGAGAGGCGTCACAGCCATCGCTATGGGACCGGCTGGTGAACGACCTGCCTGGACTAAGCTCTGAAATCGAGGCCCTGCAGCGGGCATTGAACAATGAACTTGGCAGCGAGCGTGTCGAAGCGCTCGCCACCGGCAGCGCGCGCGTGATCGATTCCGATCTCGATCTCACGCCCGACCACAAGCAGCGTCTGCACCGGCTGGTCTTCCTCAACCGTAACCGCGTCGAGCTCGAAAACCGAGGCATCGTGGTGTCGGCGCGCGTGCTGCGCGAGGCGGTTCGCCGCGACATCGAGGCGCTGTTCAACACCGAGCGTTTCGATGCCACCCCGTTGCTGTCCGACGTCGAGGATGAGCAGGCCGCCGAAAGTCGCCTGAAACTCGACGACTTCCCGGAGGTGCGGCGCAGCGTGGTCAACTACGGCGTACCTTCATTCTCCGGCCGCTCGTCCCGCGACTTCGACAAGGACGCGTTGGCCCGTGAAATCAAGACGGTCCTGGCCAATTTCGAGCCGCGCCTCAAGGAGAGCGCGACCAAGGTCACGGTCACCCTCAACGACAAGAGCATGGGCATCAAGATCGAAATCGACGGGGTGCTGATCATGACGCCGACGCCGGAACGGCTCCGGCTGCGGACCACGATCAACCTCGACAACGGCTTGGCGCGGACCGAATACGGCGAGGCATAGAATGGATCGGATCTTCCTGGAGTATTACGAGGAGGAGCTGACCCACATCCGCACGCTTGCAGCGGAATTCGCCGACATGCACCCGGCGGTCGCACGCAACCTCTCGCTCGACACCGCGCCCTGCCCCGACCCTTATGTCGAGCGCCTGCTCGACGGCGTCGCCTTCCTCGCCGCACGCACCCGGCTCAAGGTCGATGCCGAACGCTCGAGGTTCGCGCGCAGCGTCCTCGAAGTGCTTTATCCCGACCTGCTGACGCAGGCACCCGCGGTGACCATGGCGGTGCTGAAGCCGGGCCAGCAGGTTCAGACGATGAACATGGGCCACGTCGTCAAGCGCAGCACCCGGCTTGTCGCCAACCTGCAGCCCAACCTTTCGACGCGCTCCACCTTCACGACCGCCCAGGACGTCACCTTGTGGCCGATCGAGATTGCGTCGGTCGGCTACTATCAGGATCGCAGCGCGCTCGCCGCAGCCGGCATCTCGCCGATCAGCGGTGTTGTGTGCGAGGCGGCGCTGCGCATCACCATCGCCAGATCCGGCAAGGGCAAGCTCAACGAACTGGCGCTCGATCGGCTCGACCTGCATTTTGCCGGGCGCACCAAGGCGCCGCTGCTGTTCGACACGATCTTTGGCGTCTGCACGGCAATTGGCGCCCGCCCCAACGGCAAGTCAGGCAAGCTCACGGTGCTGCCCCAGCCCGAGATGATCGGCATCAACGACAGCGAAGCCCTGATGCCGCGCACGCGTCCGACCTTCGAAGGCTACCGGCTGCTGCGCGAATATTTCATGATGCCGGAGCGCTTCCATTATGTCCGCGTGCAGGGTCTGCTGCCGGTCCTGCGCAGCTCCGAAGCGGGGCTCGAAATCTTCTTCCTGTTGCGGCGGGCCGCACCTGAACTCGCCGACCTCGCGCCAGCCGACTTCGAGCTTTTCGCCACGCCGGTGATCAATCTGTTCGAGCGCGAATGCAACGTCATCGAGCTCGATGCCCGCAAGACCCGGCAGGTGCTTTATGCCGACCGGACCCGGCCGCGGGATTTCGAAATCTTCCGCGTCACCCATGTCGAGGATGCCGACGCCCAGGGCCCCGACGCCGAGATCCCGGCACTATTCAGTCTGGGTCAGAACCGGGGCAGCGGCTGGGTCTATTCGATCGAGCGCCGTCCACGCCGTGCCACCGAAGACGAGCGGCGCGAGGGCATGACACGCACCTCCTACACCGGCGACGACGTTTTCCTGGCGATCTCCCGTCCGGCAGGCATCCCGGCCGGGCGGCCGCTCAAACGCATCGAGATCACCGCTCTCTGCACCAATCGCGACCTGCCGATCCTCGACGACAATCCGACGCTGACGCTGGAGAGCGGCGACCCGGTTGAGGCGGTCCGCCTGCTTGGTGCATTGCGTGCGCCGCAGCCCTCCATACCGGCGGCGCTGCCTGCCGGGGCCGACGCGGAATCCCGGGCCGACGATCTCGCCTGGCGACTGGTGGCGCAACTCGCACTCAACTTCCTCAGCCTTGCCAAGGAAGGGCGTGGCGTCGATCCGCTGCACGCAACGCTCGACCTCTATGCCGATCGCGGCGACCCAGGGCTGGCGCGCCATGTCCGCTCGATCGTCCGCATCGATTCCCAGCCGGTGATCGAGCGCCTGGCGATACCGGGGCCGATGTGTTTCGGCCGCGGCATCGAGATCCTGCTCCACATCGACCAGTCGGTCCTGTCAGGCCAAAGCTCGCTGCTGCTTTCAGCTCTTCTGGCGCGGCTGTTCGCCCGCCACGCCGGTATCAACGGCTTCGTGCGCACCCGCACGCGGCTGCTCCAGAAGCAGGAGGACGTGCCATGGCCGATGACGCCCGGCAACCGCTTCCTGATCTAGCGGCTGCCGACACGCTGTCCGAGGGCTATGACTTCTTCGAGCTGTTGCGCCAGCTTGAAAACCGGGACGGCCGCCTGTTCGGTCACTCCGGCCGGCCGGACCGTGAGCCTGCACGCCTCGGCCAGCATGTGCGTCTGGGCTTTGCGACCCAGGACGTCGTCAATTTTTCGCCCGCCACCGACAAGGGTGCCGCGCGGGTCACCGTCGCCAATCTTGGCCTGCTTGGCCCCGAAGGTCCGCTGCCGCTGCATGTCACGCGGTGGGTACTCGACCGCATGTCGCAGCGCTGGTTTGCCGGTGCGGATGCCCATCAGACCAGCGACACAACCTTCGTCGAGTTCGTCAATATTCTGCAGCACCGCATGATCGCCCTGTTCTACCGCGCCTGGGCGGACGCGCATCCCGGCGTGCAGGTCGAGCGTGCCGTCGGCGGGCGTATCCGCGCGATGCTGGAGGCCATGGCCGGCATCGGGCTGCCTGAAACCGGCAATGCCCAGGATCCGGATGTCGACGCAGTCAAGCTACGGCAGGCGGCTGCACTTGCCGGACAGGTCGACGGCCCCGAGCGGCTGACCCTGTTCGTCGCCGAAGTGTTCAATGTGAAGGTCCAGCTCAAGGAGTTCGTGGCGTCATGGCTGGACGTTCCAGCCGCGCTGCAGACGAGGCTCGGCATGGCCAGCGCCTCCCTGGGAAGAAGTGCGACCATCGGGCCGCGCAGCTTCAGCCGCCAGAACCGCGTCGAGCTGCGCCTCGGCCCGCTCGATTTGAACACCTACGCATCCTTCCTTCCCGGCAGCCGGCGACTGGCTGTCCTCAAGCGCGCCATAAGCGACCTCCTCGGCGAATTGCTCGACGTCGACCTCAGGCTTGTGCTGGCCAGCGACGAGGTGCCGCCGGCCCGCATCGGGGCGGCGCAGCTCGGCCGAACGGCGTGGCTTGCGCCCCCTGCCGAAAGGGGCGATGCTGAGGATATGCGCCTGCGGACGATCGTCGGCTGGCGGCCCGAAATGGCGGGAGTCGGGGCATGAGCTTGCTCCTCACGCTTGAGCAGGGACCGCGCGCACAGGCAGTGCGCCAGACCCGGCTGGATCAGGGTGAACTCGTGATCGGTCGCAGTCCCGATGCGGACTGGCAGATCGACGACCCCGACATGTTCGTCTCGCGCGCCCACTGCAAGATCACATCAGGACAGGACGGCTACGTCGTCGTCGACACGTCGAGCAGCGGCCTGTTCATCGATGACGCCGGCAGCGCCCTTGGCTCGGGCAACTCGGCGCAACTGCGCCATGGCATGCGGCTCCGTCTTGGCGACTATGTCGTGTCGGTGGAGTTGCAGCCAACGGAAGCCCACCTGCAGCATTTCAAGCCAACACCGTCCAGGACATCGGTGCCGCAACCCGCGCCTGCCGCATCTCGCGCCCCGGTCGGTCTCGGCGGCGACGATTTCTTCTCGATCAAGACGGACGAGGAGCCTCAGCGTCCCCGCCCCGCCGATCTGCCCAACCCGTTCGAGCATCCCGAGCCCGGCGCGTTCCGCGCCTATGAGCGCGCCGGCGGCTCCGAGCGCAATTCGCCTGCCTTCGACGATCCGTTCAGCCTCGATCCGGTGGCGACACCCGTTGTGAACGGCCATGCCGACGACAGCCAGAACGGCACGGCCGCCTTTGCCGATCCTTTCGGCCTCGCGTCGGCCGAGACGCCGAAGTCAAAGGCGGGACCGGTCGTGACACAATCGCCGTCATTCGATGACGGTTTCGACCTTCCGCCTATGACGCCGCTTCCGCCGGCGGTCGATGCAAACCCGCGCGAAACCGCTCTCGCTCCGCCCCCAGTGCCGGCTCCGGCACAGCCGGCATCGGTGGCGCCCTGGGACGCGCCTGCCCGCCGAGCTGACACACCGCCCCCGCCGCCGATGTCCCTGCGTGCGCGGGAGAAGGCCGCGGCAAATGCGGTGGCAGCACCTGCAGCCGCGCCCATCCCCGCGCCAACGCCTACGCCCGCACCATCCGACAGCGCGCTGCGCGCCGCCTTCCTGCGCGGCATGGGCCTTGGCGAAAACGCCTCTTCCAACCGCGACCCGCTGGCCGAGATGGAAAAATTCGGCCGTGAGTATCGCCTGATGCTCGAAGGCCTGATGCAGCTGTTGCGCAAGCGCGCCGAGGAAAAGGGCAACGCTCGCATCGAGCAGACAATCGTCGGCTCCTCGGAGGTCAATCCGCTCAAGTTCCTGCCCACGGTCGACGATGCGCTGGCAACCATCCTGGCCGAGCGCAGTCCGGGTTTTCTCGCCGGAGAGCCGGCCATATCGGATGCGATCCGCGACCTCGCCCATCACCATGTTCGCGCCTGGCGCGGCCTGCAGGGCGCGTTGCGCCACATGATCGACCGCTTCGATCCCGTCGCGCTCGAAGAGGAGCTGAAGTCGAGCTCGTCGATCGAGAAACTGCTCGCCGGCGGCCGCAGCGCCAAGCTTTGGGACCTCTACAAGAAACGCCATCGTGAGATCGCCGTGAGCGCCGAGACGCGCTTCATGGGCGAAATAGGAGCCGACTTCCGCAACGCATATGAAGAGGAGTGACGCATGATCGACCGGCGCGACTTCATTATTGCTCTCGGCGCTACAGGACTGGTGGCCGCCTGCCAAAGCGGGCCACCGAAACCGTCCACCGTCACCGTCAATGTGAGCGGTCAAGCCGGCATGAACCCCGGGCCTGACGGCGGCGACAGGCCGGTGACGGTTCTGGTCATGCGATTGAAGAGCACGGGCAAGTTCAACTCGGCCGACTATTTCGCCCTGCAGGGCGACGCCGGCTCGGCACTTGCCGGCGATCTCATCGGCTCCGACCAGCTTTCGGTCGGCCCGGGTGCGGCGGCATCGAAGACGATCACCGTCGAGCCGGAGGCGACCGCGCTCGGCTTCGTCGCGCTTGTTCGCGAACCAACCGGTCGCACCTGGCGGACGACGAAGTCGGTTTCACCGGGTTCGACGGTGACTATCACCGTGACGCTCGGCAGCGGAGGCATTTCGGCCTGACCGGGCCATATCAGGAGTTGTCGATGCAGAGAGTTGCCGCATGACCGACGCAAACAGGGTGCTCTGGTCCGAAGGGCTTTTCCTTCGGACCCAGCACTTCCAGCAACAGGACCGCTTCTTCGAGGCGACGGTGCGCGGCGCGCTGCAGGCCGGGCAACTTCACACCTATGGCTTCCGCACGCTCACCCTCGACCCGGCCCAGCTGGAAGCCGGACAGGTCGCCGTGCTTTCGGCGCGCGGCATCTTTCCCGACGGCACGCCCTTCGCCATTCCCGACACCATGGACGCGCCAAAGCCGCTCGCCATCACCGCCGACATGGGCGGCGGTCCGGTGTTGATCGCGGTACCATTGGAACCGCCCGGTGGCGTCGGCTTCGATCCGGCGCATGCCGAGACCAGCGGTGCGCGCTACCGCGGCCGCATCGTCACCGTTCGCGATGCCGTGCAAGGCGGATCGGATCCCGAGGAGATCGAGATCGCCCGGCCGCAGGCCTTGTTGCTTGCTCCGGGAAAATCGGTCGGCGGCTACACGGCATTGCCGATTACCGAAATCACCGGCCTGCGCGCCGATGGCGGTGTTGCCGTCGACGCCAACTTCCTGCCGCCGACGCTCGCCACAGGTGCGGTCCATTGGTACGCCCAGCTTCTGCAGGAGGTCATCACCGGGCTCGACCAGATCGCCGAGGCGCATGCCAAGATGGTGCTTGGCGGCCCCGGCCGCAGCGTCGAAGATCTGCTGATGCTCAACCTTGCCAATGCGGCGCGACCACGGCTGGCGCATATGCTGGCGCAGGACATCTTCCATCCGGCCGAACTCTATCTCGAACTTGCCGGCCTCGCCGGATCGATGGCGACCTACGGCTCGAATTCGCGCCGTCTCGCCGAACTGCCAGTTTATGACCACATGGCCCCAGGTCCTGCCTATTCGGCGCTCGCCGACACCTTGCGTTCGCTGATCCTCAGCCTGCGTTATGTCGAGCCGAAATCGCGGGCGCTGCCGGTCATGCGCCACTCCACCAATGTCTGGAAGGTGCGCATCGACAACCCCAAGCTGCTCGTTGCCAGCCGCATCGTCATCCGCGTCGGCTCCGAGCTTTCCGAGGACGCGCTGCGCAAGATCTTCGTCAACCAGGCGACGGTGGGGGCCGCCAGCGAATTCGAAGGCCTGTGGAAGTCGCGCCTGCCGGGCATACCGCTGAAGCCGCTGCATTCGCAGCCGCGTGAAATCCCCTATGACGGCGACCGCCTTTGCCTTGAACTCGATCAGAGAAGCGAGCACTGGGCCTCCCTCCTCGACGCACCCGGATTCGTCATCGGCGTTTCCGGCGTATTGCCGAGCGAGCCGCAGGTCGACTGCTATTCGGTGAACAGGTGACGCGATGAGCCAGGACGATCCTTTCGGCTTGTCGGAGGATCGTGAGCGTACCCGGATACGCATGGTGGGTACGCCGCAGCCGCGCATGCCGATGCCGTTTTCGTCTGCGCCGCTGAAGCGCTCGCGCACCCATCCGAACACATTGGTCAATGCATTTTCCGCCTTGCTGGAATTCGCGCCCGAACTCGAAAACGCATTGCCGCCCGAGAATCCCGAGCACCTGCGCACCCGCCTGCAGGAAGAACTGGTGCGCGGTCGCGACGCCGCCGTTGCCGCCGGATCGTCGGTCGAACGGGCCGATCAGGCTGCGTGGGCGGTGGCCGCGCTGCTTGATGACCTCGCGTTGAACACGCCGTGGGGCGGCTCGAGCGCCTGGCCTCGGCAACCGCTGGTTGTCATGCTGCGCGGCGACGTCGATGCAGGTGCCCAGTTCTTCTCGCGCCTGGAGGAGCTCGAGCGCCACCCAAACCGCGATAGGGAAATGCTGGAGCTGCAGTATCATTGCATGGCGCTGGGCTTCCGCGGCAAATACCGGGTGCCCGGACGCTCGGGCGACCGGTCGCTGAATGCCGTGCGTGTCGCCGCCGCCCGCTTCCTGCGCGACGCCGATGCCGAAGACGCGCCGCTGTCGCCCAACTGGCGCGGCGTCGTTGCCGCCGACGAGGCGCCGCGCTTCACCGTGCCGATCTGGGTGATGGGCGTCATCGCTGCCGTGCTCGCCACCGCGATCTACATCGCATTCTCGCTGGGGCTGAGCAACCAGGCCGTCCAGCTCTCGGCCCTTGTGCGTGCGCTTCCACCGGCCGACCGCGCCGAGGTGTTGCGCGCCACACCCAAGGCGGAAGCACCGCCGGTCGAAACCGTCGACTTCGCGCTGTTGCCCGAGTTCGCCGCCGCCACGCCCGAAGGCCTGCGTCCGGCGCTCAAGGGCGCCGAAAGCGTGTCGCTTGCCCGTCTCGTCATCCAGGCCTCCAACCCCGAGTTGTTCCAGTCGTCGCGAGCTGAACTCACCGACGGCTTCCAGCCGCTCATCGAAGCAATCGCCAAGGTGATCGTCGAGAATCAGGAGCTGATCGGCAACGTCACCATCGTCGGCCATACCGACGGCATCCCGCTGCAAAGAACCAACCCGCTGTCCACCAACCAGCGCCTGTCGGAGGCCCGCGCCGCGACAATTGCCGACATGCTCGTCCAGAACGGCGTGCCGCGCGAGCGCGTGCGCTCCGAGGGGCGCGCCGCCACCGACCCCGTTGCCGACGACGCCACGCGCGAAGGCAGGGCGCTCAATCGCCGCGTCGAAGTGCTGGTCGAAAAGAGGTTGTGACAGATGTTCATCCTGCGCTTCCTCTGGTCGGTACTGACATCGCGGTGGCTCTGGACGCTGATCGGCCTGACGCTGCTTTCCCTGATCATCTGGATCTTCGGCCCCATCGTTGCGGTCGGCCAGAGCACGCCGTTTGCGTCCGAAACCGTACGCATGGCGCTGATCGCAGGCCTGGTCATCCTGTGGCTGATCTGGCTGATTTTGGCGCAGCGCCGCGCCATCCGAGCCAATCGCATGTTCGTCGCCGAGATTGCCGCCCCGCCGGTCGAAAAGCCGCTGACGGCGGGCGAACAGAGCGTTGCCGCGGTCGGCGCCAAGTTCCAGGGGCTGATGGACGAGATGAAGCGGCGCAAGCTCGGCGGCCGCAAGTTGCTGCGCGACATGCCGTGGTATGTCATCGTCGGACCGCCGGCCACCGGCAAGACCACGGCTTTGCGCCAGTCCGGGCTGAATTTCCCGATCGATCTCACCGACGACATCCAGGGTGTCGGCGGCACCCGCAACTGCGACTGGTTCTTCGCCGAACACGCGGTGCTGATCGACACCGCCGGCCGCTACGTCCAGCAGGAGAGCCAGCCAGATGTCGATGCCGTGGAATGGCTGGGCTTTCTCGACCTGTTGAAGAAGCATCGCGGCCGGCGCGCCCTGAACGGTGTCATCGTCGCGCTGTCGATCGATGCGTTCTCGGAGGGCGATGAAGCCATCAAGGCGCATGGCCGCAAGATCCGCCGCCGCCTCGCCGAGCTGAACGAACGTCTCGAAATCCGGCTCCCGGTCTATCTGATGCTGACCAAGGCGGACCTCATCAAAGGCTTCGAGCCCTTCTTCGGCGGACTGTCGACTTCAGCCCGCGAGCAGGTCTGGGGTACGACATTCGCGCCTGATGCACGTGTCGACGGCAAGATGGTCGCAAGCGAGATCTCGCTTCTGGCGACCGAGCTCGAGCGGCGCCTCGTCCCCCGCCTTGAGGACGAAGACAGCCTCGCCGCACGCGCCGAAATCTTCAGGTTCCCGGCCCAGGTCGAAAGCCTGTCCGAACCGATCCGCCTGCTCGTCGAACAGATTTTCGGCGAAAGCCGCTACGAAGACAGCGCCTGGTTGCGCGGCGTATATCTGACTTCGGCCACACAGGAAGGCGCGCCCATCGACCGGCTGACCGCTGCACTCTCTTCCTCGTTCGGTCTGCCGCCGCGCCGTGCCATGTCGTCGCCGCGTGTCGAAAAGCGCAGTTTTTTCCTCAAGAACCTGCTCACCGAAGTGATCTTCAAGGAAGCCGGGCTGGGCATGTTCGATCCCCTGGCGCAACGCCGCCGGACCTGGATCTGGCGCGGTGCCGCCGCAGCCTGCGGAGCAACTGTCCTGCTTGCCGGAGCGCTGTTCGGACTGTCCTATTACGACAACCGCAATGCCATCGCGGCCCAAGCCGGCCAGTTGGAGGCACTGCAGGCGCCGCTTGCACCATTCGCAGCGGCTCCAGCCCCTGTCGACGCGCCCGACATCGATGTGGCACTGGCTGCGATGGACGAGGTCACCAATGCGCGAACGCCACCACCCAGCGGTTTTCGTGACCTGGTCGGCCCGACGGCCTCTCCGGAGCTGCTGCGGGCCCAGGCCGACAGCTACAACCACGCTTTGCGCAACATCCTCGAACCCCGCATGGTCGCCCTGCTCGAAACGACGATGTGGCGCCAGGTCCGCGATCCGGAATTCATGCTGGGGGCGCTCAAGACCTATCGCATGATGACCGGCCTCTCCCAGATGGACGCGGATTTCGCCCAGAGCTGGTGGGTCAACGACCTGCCTGAATTCGCGCCCGTCGCGCCCTTCCCGACGCCCAACGCAGAAGAGCACCAGCTTGCCGCCATCCGCCGCATGACGATCGACGCGAGCTATGTCGCGCCCGATCCGGCGCTGGTCGCCGAGGCCTTGAAAAGCGTCTGCACCATTTCGCTGCCAGCACGCGCCTACAAGCAACTGCTGGCCGATCCCGCCGTCTCCGAACTGAAGGAGTGGATCCCGGCGAATTTCGCCGGCCCGAACGGCTCCAAGGTCTTTGCCCGCCGCTCCGACAAAACATTGCGTGTCGGCCTGCCCGGCGCATTCACCTATGCCGGCTTCCACGACGTCATCCTCGATCGGCTGGAGGATGTCGCCGCTCAGGCGGCACTCGACCGCGCCGTCTTTGCCGGCGGCTGCGAGGAGAATTCCGAGACCTCGGTGTCGGCGCTGTCGGAAGACATCCTGAAGCTCTACTACGAGGATTTCATCGCCCAGTGGGACAGCCTGCTGCGCGACATAAGGCTGGCACCGCTGACCGACCTCAACGTCGCCAGCGAGAATTTGAAGGACCTGTCGAGCGCCGATTCCGCGCTCAAGCGCCTGGTCACGGCAGTCGTTCACGAGACCGATCTCATCCGCTCGGACGAGGAGCCGGCCGGCGACAACAAGGCCGCATCGAAAGGCGCCTCCAAGCTGTTGGGCAAGCTCGGCAAGGTCGGCAAACTGGCCAAAGCCGGCGCCAAGCTGTTGCCGCGTGCCGGGTCGGCAGCAGAAGTCGACATGACCGGCACGCTCGTCGCCGAGCATTTCAAGCCGCTGAAAGGTGCGGTCGCCGAAGTCGACGGCCAGCCCCCCATGCTCGATGCCGCGGTCGTCGCCTTGACGGCACTATCCAACGTGCTGCAGACAGTCACCGCCAATCCCGACCCGCAGGATGCCATCAAGAAGCAGGGCGGGCTCGCGGAACTCACCGGGGCCGTCGCCCGCCAGGCGCAGATTCTGCCCGATCCGATCGACGACTGGCTCGGCGGCATCGCCGGCGACACCAGCGGCCTGACCGAAAAGGCCGTCACCTCCGAGCTCAATGCCATCTGGCGCGCCGACATCCTGCCGTTCTGCCAGGCAGCCTTGACCAACCGATATCCGTTCAGCCCGGAAAGTGCCGTTGACGTCAACGTCCGCGATTTCGCCCGCCTGTTCGGCCCAGGCGGACTGATCGACGCTTTCACCAACGACCACCTGATCAGCTATGTCGACACGGCCAAACAACCATGGACCTGGCGTGCCGACATGGGTCTGGATTCGTCTGCCCTTGCCGCCTTCGAGCAGGCGCGCCGTATTCGCGACGACCTTTTCCCGGGCGGCACCGGCCCCCTGATGAGCTTCACGCTCGAGCCCAAGGATCTGTCGCCGACAGTCACGCGGGTGACGCTCAACCTCGATGGCCAAAGCCTCGTCTACTACAACAACGCCACCCGCCCTCAGCCGATGACCTGGCCGGGCAAGGACGGCACCGGCACCATCTCGTTGGCCTTCCAGCCCATCGATGGGTCGCCTGAAGTCATCGTCAACGAAACCGGGAGCTGGGCCTGGCTGCGGCTGCTCACCAAGGGTCGCTTCACGGCGACATCGCTGTCCGACGTCTACAACCTGCGCCTCGGCGCCAAGAGTTTTTACGCCGACTTCGAGCTCAAGGCGGCAAGTGTCGAGAACCCCTACAACCTGCAGATGTTCAAGAGGTTCACGTGCCCGCAGAACATCTAGCCACCGGCTTCTACGGCAAGATTCCGGCGACCGGAGACTTCGTCGGCCGCGGGCTTCCCGGCGACTTCGTGCGCGCATGGGACCGTTGGGTGGCAAGCCACCTCGCGCCATTGCAGAGTTCGGGCGCCTGGCCAGAGGACGTGGCACTGCGTTTTCTGCTCGGCCCTGATGCCAATGGCCCGATGGCCGGCATCGTCGTAACGAGCAACGATCGCGCCGGCCGCCGTTTTCCGCTGACCGTCGCAGCCCCCCTCTCCGCCGCCAAATCGGGAGTGGCTGACATGGCGGCGAAATGGTTCGACGACATTGAGATGGCGGCCGACGCGGCGCGCTATGGTTATGTCAGCGCAGACGAATTCGCCGCCAGCCTTGCCGAGCTGCCGTTTCCGATCGCCGACATGACGGGAGAGCCTGTGCTCAGCATGGTCTTGTGGGCCGGCCCATGGGTGCCGGTGGACGTCGATCCGGCGGCCCCACAAGCGGTCCTCGACCGGCTGCTCACCGCGAGCTGGGAGACCAGCTGATGCAGATCTGGAACCAGACCGGCTACGTCCATCAATTCACCGTAGCCATGGACAAGGCTGGCCACGACTACATCGTCGTCGTGGTCAAGGGCACGTTCGACCTTCCCGACGCACCGGGCGGATTGGTGCGCAAGTCGGCCGAGCAGGCGCCGCTGGTCTTTGCCGACACGCAGACGGGCGAGCCCGGCTATTCCGCCACGCTGTGGGAAACCGATTTTGCCTTCTGCAAGCCGCGCTGCGACGTGATTGCCAATGGCTGCGCCTATGCGCCCGGCGGCCGGCCGGCGGAACGTGTGCCGGTCGGCATCAAGGTCGGCAACTGGTCGAAACTGTTCGAGGTGGTCGGCCATCGCGAATGGCGCGCCATCGGCCCGGTCTTCACCGCGACCGCACCGCAGCCCTTCCTGAAACTGCCGATCAGCTATGACGTCGCCTGGGGTGGCGTCGACAAGCTGGATCCCGAGGACAAGATGCCTGGCGTCTACGGCGCCAATCCGGTCGGCACCGGCTGGTCGCGCACCAGGAACCAGCACCTCGTTCCGGGCCTGCGGCTGCCAAACACCCAGAAGGTCGGTGAGGAAGTCCGCTCGCCCTTCGGCGACTACACGCCGATGAGCTTCGGACCGATGGGCCGCGGCTGGCCCGGCCGCATCGAACATGGCGGTACCTACGATGACAACTGGACGAAAAACATCTTTCCCTTCCTGCCGTCTGACTTCGACGAGCGCTATTTCCAGATGGCTCCGCCCGACCAGCAGATCGATCATCCCAAGGGTGGTGAAGAGGTACAGCTGGTGAACCTGACGCCGGAAGGTCGGGTGAGCTTCCGGCTGCCGACAACCGGGCTTGAGATGACCCTGTTCAAGGATGGCGCCAAGAATTTCGAGGGTGAGCTGTACCCCGACACTATCCTGTTCGACCCCGAGAACCGCCGCTACCACCTGGTCTGGCGGGTTGCGCAGCGGATCGAGCGCACAATTCTGGATTTTACCGAATGCTGGGTAGGTCCCCCCACCGAATCCATGCTGAGGGCGCGGGCAGCCGGCCGCACCTTCGTCCGTGCCGATGGGGTAGCACCTGAGGAGGAAGAGGCATGACCGCCGGCGTCGCCATCATTTCGGTCGGGATGGCCACAGCCGTCGGGCTCGATGCGCCTTCAGCATGCGCGGCTATGCGCGCGCGTCTGGACGGCTTCCAAGAGACGCGTTTCCTCGGCTCGCCGGAGGGGTGGCTGACCGGCGCGCCCGTCCCGCTGCCGCGCAACTGGATCGGCGAGAAGCGCATGGCGCATCTGGCAGCAGGCGCCATCACCGAGGCGTTCGACCGCGCCCCTGAAGCGCGTGGCCAGACAGCACTTATCCTCTGCCTTCCCGAGGAGAACCGCCCTGGCCGGCCGGTGCGCGACAATTCCGGCCTGCTCCGGCGGATCGGCGAAATCGTCAAGGTCGAACCTCACAGCCGCTCCCGCACCGTGGCGCATGGGCGCCCTGCCGGGCACGTGGCATTCGATCATGCCCGCAGGCTGCTGGCATCCGGCGACGTGCCCTATGTGATGATCGCTGGCGTCGACAGCTATCTGACCGCGCCGACGATTGCCCATTACCTCAAGGGACGCCGCCTGCTGACCGCCGACAACTCGAACGGCTTCATTCCGGGAGAGGCAGCGGCGGCGGTGTTGTGCACCCGGCCGAATGGCGGAAGCTTCCAGCTATTCGGCCTTGGCCTGTCGCGCGAAACAGCCTCGATCTACAACAAGGACGATCTGCCGTTGCGAGCCGATGGCATGACAGCGGCCTATCATGCGGCTTTTGGCGAAACCGGCATCGAGATGAACCGGCTGGGCTACCGCATCTCGGACCTCATCGGCGAACAATACTGGTTCAAGCAGACCGCACTCGCTTCGATCCGGCTGCTGCGCGGCCGACACGAATTCCAGGATTTGTGGTCGCCTGCGGAATCGCTTGGCAACATCGGTGCCGCAGCCGTTCCCGTGATGGTGGGCATGGCCTGGACCGCGGCGGCAAAAGGTTACGCGGCCGGCAATCCGGTGCTCATCGAAGCGTCGTCGGATGACGGCGCGTGTGGCGCTGCAGTCTTTGTATCGAGGAGAGCCGCATGACCGTCTATGCCAACGGTCTGGAGATCGCCTGCAAGGCGCAGGCCAACAAGATCATCGCCGCCTTCCCCTATGTCTGCTTCACGCCGCCGCAAACGCCCGCGACGCCCCCCGGCGTACCGATCCCCTATCCCACCTTCAGCATGGACGACGACACCGACAGCGGCACCAGCACGGTCAAGATCGGGGGCAAGACGATCACGCAGAAGAACAAGTCCTACTATACGAAATGTTCGGGCAACGAAGCCGGCTGCGCGCCGAAGAAGAACATCATCACCTCTGTCAACACGGGCAAGGAATACGCCCACGCCTGGTCCGGCAACGTGAAGATGGACGGCGAACCGATCAACCGCTTCTCCGACATCGGTTCCAACGACCACGCCTCGCCGACCGCCGGCGGGCCGCCGATGCCGAATATCTCCACGGCGACGGTGGCGACCTTCAACTGCAGCATGCTGGAGATCAAGCCTTACAACAAGCTGACGTGTCCGGAGGGATATGAGAAGGAGCACACCACGGAGGTACGTTTCTTCACCGCCAAGGGCGTACGCGACCTGACGCTGGACTGCTGTCAGGCCTATGATGAAAGCAAGGCCCCCTGCATCTGCATGAAGGCGAAGTGGGTTCCGGGCGAAGCTGCCAAGGCAAAGAAGGCCGGCGCCACCGGCAAAGTCATCGGCAAGGGGTCGAAGACGCCTCACAACCTCAAGACCCAGGAAGCGGCCAAGTGGATCAAGCTCAACCAGGAGGGCAAGCTCGGCGATTTCAACGAGAAATGCGCCAGGGCAACGGTCGACAACATGGATGACCCGAAAATTCCTGACGAAGTGAAGGATGCTGCTGCGGAGTGCCTCAGGAAAGCGAACCAGGACTATCAGAAAAAGAGCATGGGCAAGGACGCGCAGGAGGTGAAGGACACGAAGCGCTGTGTCGACACCTGCCCGAAGGCAATTGACCAGGGCCGACTTGCCGGAGTTGCCAAGAAGCGATTGAAGAAGGAGGCCGTGAGCCTCGGAAAGGACCCGAAGAAAGTCGTCGTCAGGGCGTCCGACGTCGCCAAGTCCAAGAAGGACTGCCCTTGAATGATCTCTGCCTAGCCAACCGCCAGGGAGGCGTTAGCCATGATCGGTAAGCTGAAGATGGACAAGGAAGAGCTGGAAGACTTCGTCGAAGATGAGGACACCTCGATCGAATGCCTTCAGGTCGCACCGATGGGCAATGGCAAGGTGGCCATTCTGTTCCTGCTCGCGGATTCCGACTACGACACCACGGTGTCGGTCATTTTTGTGGTCGACGACTTCAATCCAAAGACCGCGAAGGGCGTCCTGTTCACGTCAGAATGGCTGACGTCGCTGTCGGCGTCGCCCTCAGGCGAACTGTTTGCGCTTGAGGCAACGATCTGGATCTGGCGCTACGGCGGCAAGCAATGGACCCGCGATCAGGTCGGCACGGAGAGCTTTCGCCAGGTCTGGGCCGCCGACCCGGGTGGCGCCATGATGGTCGGCTCTTCAGGCGGCGCCGTCAGGCTGGTCGGAGACGACTGGCGTCCGATCACGCCGATCACCCAGGCTGAATACATGGATATTCACGGTGACGCGAAGCATGGCATCTGGGTCTGCGGAAAATCAGGATCGGTGCACAAGCTCGCGGGCTCGACGTGGCAGCCGCTGGAACTGCATCGCCAGGAATCGTTCTACGGCATCGACGTTGCCGCGGACGGCACCATCCGGGTCGCCGGCGAAGACGGAACGTGCCTGCGCATCGTCAACGAGGAAGCGGTCGAGCTAGAACCGGCTGATACCACCACCCATCTTGCCGTGCGCACCTACAACGGCAAGGCCTACTGGGGCGACGAGGGCGGCATCGGCGTGGAGAAAGGCAACGCCATCGTGCCCCTTGAGGTGGAAACGGGGACCGCGTCGGATATTCGCACCGACGGCGACTATCTCTATGTCGCGGGCACCGACAGTGCCTGGCGCTTTGATGGCAAGAAATGGAAGACGCTGTCACTCGAATACGACGACGGCTTCAAGCTCACCTGATTGTAGGCCGGGCGCGCTTGCCCACGCAGATCAGCCACCGTTGACGCTGAGATAGGCCCGGACCTTTTCCAGGTCGAGCTCAGCTATGCGCTGCGGCGCTCCTTCCATGAGCATCCTAAGCACGAAGAGCTCACCGACCTCAGGATATTCGGCGTAGACTTCCTGGGCGATCTCGCGTCCGGCATCTCCTGCAACGCGCAGGCCGTCGAGATGAGCATCCAGCCGCTCGACCAGCCGCGCAAGACGCTCCTCGTCCATGTCGGGGTTCTCATCCGGATGGAGCAGGTGATGGTCGTAAACGGTCCACAGAAATGCCGCCATTTCCGCATGCTGCCGCACGATCTCGCGCAGGACGATCTTCGGCATCAGTTTAGGTTTACAGAGCCGCCACGGATGCGGTTGGCCGCGCTGGCATGGCTGGTGACGTATGTGCCGCGAATGGTGATATGCCCATCCTTCTCCATGATGATTGTGGCCTTGCCGCAGCGCAGTTCGAGACGTTCCCCGGCCACGATCTTGACCTGCTCGCCGTCTCGAACGACCTGCGGCGTCTGTGCCTTGCGCACTGGCTCGACGATGCGCCCGACGATCAGCGGCCGGCCGGGGTCGCCGCCCTCGAACAGCAGCGCCACCTCTGCTCCGACCATGTCGGCGCTGAGTTCGGCCAGGCTGCGCGCGGCAAGCGCAGTGTCCCTGGGATTGCCGGGAAACACGACGAGCGGTGCAGCACCGTCGAAGCCGAGAAAGACCCCGATGACTACACCCTCGATCCGTTTGATGGTTCTGGTCATCCCCTGCGCCCTCAGTTCTGCTTGATCTCCGAGCCCTTCATGACGATGTCGCTGGAAGCCTTGATGTTGATCTTGCCCGATCCCTTGATGCTGATGTCCTTGCCCTCGATGGTGATCGTACCATCCTTCTTCATGGAGATGCTGGCTGAGCCGCATTTCAACGCAATGGCGTCGCCGGCTTCGATCAGGAATGTCTTGCCGACATTCATCGTCCCGTCTTCACCGATCTGAACCATGCTCGCCTTGGCGATCCGCAACTCGTAGGCGCCGCCTACCTTGGTCCCGTCGTCGGTGGCGATTTCGGTTCGCCTTCCCTTGCCGATCTTCGATTTCTGGTTGCCGGCAATGTTGAACGTCTGGTCGGCGCCAATCGTCACCTCCTGGTTCGATGCGATGTTCCAGCTGTCATCGGCACCGATCTGGTGGGTCTGGGCGGCACCCACTGTGACCGCGCGCGTCGACCCGATCGTGTTGGTCTGCGCCGATCCGACCGTACGCGTCTCGGTCGCACCCACCGTGTCCACCCGTGCAGCGCCGACCGTGATCGCCTGGGCGATGGCCACCGTCTGCGCGTGGTTGGCGCCGATCGTCTCGGTCGAGTTGGAGCCGATGCTGATGGTCTCGTTGGAGCCGACGGTCAACGAGCGGTTCTTGCCCACCGTTTCCGTATCGTTGGATCCGATGTCGGTCTTCTGGTCGACGCCGACCTTCACGGTCTTGTTGTTGCCGACGTCCTCGTCGAGGTCGTGGCCGACGGAATGCTTGGCGTCGTGGTCAATGCGGTCTGACTGGTCGTGCTGCACCAGCTTGGTGCGGTCATTCTTGATCAGCAGGTTATGGTCCTTCTGGGCCTGGAAATTGACCAGTTCGGAGCCTGCCTTGTCTTCGAACATCAGTTCGTTGTAGCCGCCGCCTCCCTTCGACGAGTTCGACTTCCAGCCCGACTGCGTGGCGTTGCCGGGCAAGCCGTAGGGCGGCATCTGAGCGGCGTTGTAGACGCGGCCGGTGATGATCGGCTGGTCCGGATCACCCTCGATGAAATCGACAATCACCTCCTGGCCGATGCGCGGGATCTGGATGAAGCCCCAGCCGCTGCCGGCCCAGGTCTGCGACACCCGCACGAAACACGAACTGTCCTGATCCTTCTTTCCCATGCGGTCCCAATAGAACTGCACCTTCACCCGGGCATACTCGTCGGTGAATATCTCCTCGCCGGACGGGCCGACGACACGCGCCGTCTGCGGCCCGCGCATGATCGGACGCGGCGTGATCCGCGGCGGGCGGTATGGCAGACTAGTCGGCGCGACGCCGAGGACCACGGTGAAACTCTCTCCCTCAGTGTCGATGCCGCTGCGATAGCTGGGATCGAATATGCGGTATTCGACGCTGACGACGAGATATTCCTGGTTCTGGTCGTCGCGCGGAAAGCCGTCCAGCTTGAAGGTGCAGCCGGAAAACAGCCCGCGCACGGTGCCGGCAGCGGCGATGCGCTGGTGTACCGCCTGCAGCTCCTCGCGGCGGATGCCGGCGATCTTGTCGCCACGGCCGACATCCAGATGGGCGCCGGGCTGGCGATAGTTTTCCCCCGATGCCAGCTTGTGGCCGAATGCCTGGTCGGACTTGGCCATCAGGCTGGCATCCGGCTTCTTGAAATCGTAGTCGGTATGGGTGTAGGCGCCGGGCCTGACCGAGCTGCCGGGGATCCACTCGGTGATGTACTCGACGTCGCGGCGCGCGCCCTGCCCTTCGAAATGATACGGCACCTTCTCGTAGCCCGGTGCCGGCTTGAGCTTGTTCATCGCGTCGGCAAGGATCAGCGTGTGCTCGCCGTCGCCATGCTCGAAGAAATACATGATGCCTTCGTGCTCGAGCAGGCGCTGAACGAAATCCAGGTCGCTTTCGTCATACTGGACGCAATAGTCGCGCGGCGGATAGGAGCCTTGCAGCCGTTTCTCGAACTTCGCCGAGCCATATTTCGAGAAGATCTTTTCGACGATCTCAACGACGCTCATGTTCTGGAAGATGCGGCAGTCCGTGGCCGTGCCGAGAAACCACAGCCACGGCCGGACGACCGCTTCATAATAAACTTGCCGGTCCTCCATGCGGGTCAGGCGGAAATCCGACACCAAGCCGCTGAACCAGCGTTTCGGGTCGGACTCGCCTTCGACCGAAACGCCGCCGCCCAGCATCTTCAACGGGTCGATATCAGGGTCGCTGCTGACAAAGCCGACGGTGTAGGCGAAACAGCGGCTGATCTCGTCGCGACCGGCCAGATGGGTGAATGTCAACGTGTCGCCGAGCGGTGTCCGGACCACAGTCGCGCGATCGTTAGCCATGGCGTCGTGCCTCTCCGCGGGGACGGCCGGACATCTGAGTTGAGCTTAGCACAAGTTTTTCAACCGGCCAAAGCCGGCGCGGCACAAGCGCCGAACCGTGCGCGCCCAAATGCCCCTGTGCTGCGGTCGCAGCAAACTGCTAGAATAAAATAAGGAATTTGGACGAGGCTGCCGGAAACAGAGGTTTGGCGGGCGAATTCGGATGCTCATCACTTTGACCATCGAGAATGTCGACAGGCTGCCCACAGGCGGACCGCTGTTCTACAGTTCGAATGGTCGCAGCTTCACCATCGGGCGCGAAAATCGCGACTTGAACCTGCCCGACCCCAACCTGTTCATCTCCGGCCTGCATTGCGAGGTGCGTTACGACAGGGGCACGTTCTGGCTCTATGACGTCTCGCGCAACGGCACATTTATCAACGGCTCGAGCCAACGCGTCACCGACCCGCATCCGCTCGGCCATGGCGATCAGCTTTCAATTGGCAGCTACATCGTCTCGGTCGCGCTTGAGGACGACCGCATATCGGGCAACGACTGGGGCAATCCGATCCCGGCCCGCCAAGCCGCTGATATCGGGCAGCCGCCACCGCAACTGGCGGATCCCTTCTTCGGCGGCGTGAACAACGGCCAGTCGGCGGCGGGTGTCGTTGCGCGTCAGCCAGTCCAGCATGCTCGCGCGCCGCAGCCCGTGCCCGCGCAACCGGCGCCTCCCCCGCCGCAAAGACCGGAGGCGACCGAACTGCTCCGGCTCATCGCTGCGGGCGCCGGCGTTTCTCCTGACGTGTTCCTGCAGCGCGACCCGAAAGATGTAGCCGCCGAAGTGGGCGCGGTGCTGCGCGCGGTCGTCGACGAGCTTGCCTTGCTGCTCAAGGCGCGCGCTGCCGCCAAGGCGCTCGCCAAGAGCAGCCAGCGCACCATGATCGGCGGTGTCGACAACAACCCGCTGAAGTTCATTCCGCGCTCGGAAGAAATCCTCGAGATCATGTTTGCCCAGCGCCGCTCGGGCTATCTCGACGCCCGGCACAGCGTCGAGGAGGCATTCCGCGATCTCAAGACGCATGAGCTCGCGACCTATGCGGCAATGCAGGCGGCCTTGTCGCGGCTGCTTTCGGAATTGTCACCCGATGCCATCGAGCGAAAGCTGCCCGCCTCTGCCTTCGTCTCCAAGAAGGGCCGGGCCTGGGACATGTTCGTAGCGACATGGGAAGCCAAGGAGGCCGCGCATGAAAATGGCATGCTCGACGTCTTTCTCGCCTATTTCAGCGAGGCCTACGCCAAGTCGGCGAACAAGAAGTAACGTTGCTGGACGCAGCTGATCCCTCGGTCGGCCCCGCCGTTTCGGCGGGCGGTTCAGCCCCGGTTCCCATCGGCATTTCCATGCATTACGATGCGTTGTTGGCACGTGACCGGAGGCATCCGCGGCATTGTCAGGGCATGGCAGCCGTCGCGCGAAAGCGGGTAATCGGCGATGAGTTCGAAGGACGATCCTTCCGGCTCCGACGGCAGAACCGTCATTCGCGGATCGCCGCGCCGCGCGCCGCGTCCGGACCAGCCCTCGCCACCGCAGCCGGCGTCCGATCCGACCATCATCTACACCGGCGGCCCTGAACAGCAGGCGCCAACTTCGGGCACGGTGATCTATCAGGCCAGTCCCTTCGGCGACGTTCCTGGCGACGCGCCCCGCAACAGCCACAAGCAGCGTAAGCAGGCAGCAACGGCAGCAGGCACGTCGCTGGAGGCCCTGTTCGATGCGGCAGAACGTGTCCAGGTTTCCGGCGCCAACCCGCTGATATCAGCGGCAACGCCGCTTCTCATCTTGTTTGGCCATCTCAGGACGGTGACGGTCGAAACCGACGTGTCCGTATTGGCCCAACACGTCGCCGAATGCATCGAAGAATTCGAATGGAAAGCCGCCGAAGCCGGCGTGAACCAAGACGACGCGCATGTCGCGAAATATGCCCTTTGCGAGACAGCCGACGACATCATCGCCAACCTGCCGGGCATCGGCTCCGACAGCTGGGCACAGCACGGCATGCTGTCGCGCTTCTACGGGATCGATGCGTCAGGAAACGGCTTCTTCGAAGCACTGAACTCGGTGCTGGCCGATCCGGTGGAGCGTGGCGACCTGCTCGAACTGATGCATGCCTGCATGTCGCTCGGCTTCGCCGGACAATATCGTGGCGTCGCCGGCGGCAATCAGAGCCTTGAGCTCGTGCGCCAGGACCTGTACGCCGCGCTGCGCTATTTCCGGCCGCTCACCGACGACGGTATTTCTCCGCACTGGCAGGGCCTCGCGGCCACCGTGGGCCGACGCCCCTACAGGCTACCGCTCTGGGCGATGGCCGCCCTCGCCCTCGCCTTCGTCACCGCCGCCTTTTTCTGGATGCGCGGCGACGTCACCAGAGAGGGCGACGCGCTCGCCGCGACATTGCTTGCGCTCACACCATCGAAGCCGGTCGCCATCGAACGCAGCGACTTCGCCCCGCCGGCCGAGCAGGCAGCGCCGGACGAGCCGGCTTCGCCGGTAGAGGATGCCAAACCGGCAGCAACAGCCCCGACCATGGCGCAGATTTACCGCATCCGCGCTGCCCTCACCCAGGACATCGGCGCCGGCGCATTGACCGTCGCCTCCAAGGGCGAGTTCATCATCGTCGAGCTCAACAACGAGCTACTGTTCGAGCCGGGCAAGGCCGAGACCAAGCCTGAATTCACGCCCGTGGCGGCGCGCATTGCCGCTGCACTCGCAGGCGAACCGGGACCGATCAGAATCGTCGGCCACACCGACAATGTGAAGCCGCGCCAGTCCAGTGCCTACAAGTCGAACTACGATCTATCCGTTGCCCGGGCGGAGGCTGTGGCAAAGGCAGTTGTTCAGGGGATCGGCGATGCCTCGCGGATAGCTGTCGAAGGCAAGGGCGAGGACGTGCCGATCGCCGACAACGCAACCGCCGACGGCCGCGCCTTGAACCGCCGTGTCGACGTCATGATCCGGCGCGAGGACGCACCATGAGCGCGCCCCGCCGCACGCTGTGGGGGTCGTGATGACGTGGCTGCTCAGAACTTTGAGCGTCATGGCACTGGCCGGCCTTGCCGCAGCCGTGTGGTTTGCCGGCCCGCTGATCGTCCTGGTCGGCAGCCGGCCGCTTGAATCTACTGGCGCGCGCGTCGCCATCATCGCCCTCATCCTGGCATTGGCTGCAGGCATCGCCCTGTTCCGCTTCTGGTTTGCCCGCCGTGCTCAAAAGGCGCTCGCAGCCGCCATCGCCAGCGAGAGTGCCTATGACGGCGACAGCCAATTGCTCGAAACGGGCATGACCAAGGCCATCGCGGCGCTCAAGCGCGCCAGCGGCAGGCGCAATTTCCTCTACGAGGTGCCCTGGTACCTGATCATCGGCCCGCCCGGCGCCGGCAAGACCACGGCGTTGGTCAATTCGGGCCTCACGTTTCCGATCACCGTGTCCGGCACGGCCCAGCCGGTGCCCGGCGTCGGCGGAACCCGGAACTGCGACTGGTGGTTCACCGATGAAGCGGTGCTGATCGACACCGCCGGCCGCTACACCAGCCAGGATTCCGACACCGAAAGCGACCGCAAAGGATGGCTCGCCTTCCTGTCGCTGCTCAGGAAACACCGCGCCAGGCAGCCGATCAATGGCGTAATTGTCGCCATCAGCCTAGCCGATGTGATGTCTTCAAGCGACCAGGAGCTCGACGCCCACGCCGTCGTCATCCGCAATCGCCTGCAGGAAATCCACGAGACGCTGAACATCGGCTTTCCCGTCTATATGCTGTTCACCAAGGCCGACCTGATCGCCGGCTTCATGGAGAGTTTCGGCACTCTGGACGAAACCGGCCGGCGCATGGTGTGGGGTACGACATTCCAGGGCGCCGACCGCAAGGCGAACATGGTCATCGAGGTTCCGGCTGAGTTCGATGCGCTCGTTCGCCGCCTGTCCGAGGACGTACCCGACCGTATGCAGGGCGAGCAGGATCCGGTCGCGCGCATCGCTATCTTCAGCTTCGCCGCGCAGTTTGCTTTGCTTAAGCAACGCTGTGCGACCTTTCTCGGCCGTGTCTTCGAACCGACGAAGAGGCAGGCAAGCGCCATCCTGCGCGGCTTCTACTTCTCCTCCGGCACGCAGGAAGGCACGCCGATCGACCGGGTACTCGGCGCCATCGGCCGTGGTTTCGGCAACGGATCCCAGGCACAGCTGTCCGGGACCGGCAAGAGCTTCTTCCTGCACGACCTTTTGGCCAATGTCATCTTTGCTGAGGCCGGCTGGGTCTCCTACGACGATGCCGCCGACCGGCGCGCCAGATTTGCCCGCTTCGCCGGAATCGGCGCCATCAGCTTGATCGCCGCTGCCGCCCTAGGCGTTCTGGCGGTCAGTTATGCCGCAAACAAGGCGCTGATCGCGGCCACCAGCCAGGCTGCGGAAAGCTACACGTCGTCCGCCGCCGCACTGCTGCAGGCGGAAACCGTATCCGACGTCGACCTTGAGAATGTCATCGATGCGCTGGAGAGCATCAGCGGCCTGCCGACCGGCTACGAGCATCGCGACCAGCCGACTCCGGCGCGCGAAACGCTCGGGCTCGGCCAGCGCGCGCGGTTGTTATCGGCATCGGAGACGACCTACCGGCTGGCGCTGGAGCGGATGCTTCGCCCTCGCCTGTTGCTGCACCTTGAACGCACAATCCAAGCGAAGATGAGCGATCCTGCGGCTCTCTACGAAACTCTCAAGATTTACCTGATGCTGGCAGGCAAAGCGCCGAAGGTCGATGACGAACAGATCGTCTCGTGGATGAAGAAGGACTGGGAGCAGAACCGCTATCCCGGTCCGCAAAATCGCGAAGGCCGTCTCATCCTGGAAAAGCACCTGAGGGCGATGCTGACGCTCGACGATGAGTTCGATCCGGCATTCGAGCTCAATCGCCCCGTGGTCGAGTCGGCACAGCGCGCGCTGGGCCGCATGACGGTCGCCGATCAGGCTTCCGCCTTGATCGCCGCGGCGCTGACCGCGGCCACGCTCGACGACTTCGCCGTCACCATGAAGGGCGGCCGGGAAACGAAGCTGGTGTTCGAGACCGTCGATGGCAGCGACCTGTCTGCGCTGCGTGTTCCCGGCCTCTATACCTATGCCGGCTTCAACGATTTCTACCTGACACAGCTTTCCGGAATCGCCCAGAAACTCATAGACGAGCAATGGGTCGTCGGCGCCGGCGGCGAGCAAGGCGGCGTCGAGCAGGAACTGTTGCGGCTCGGCCCAGAGTTGCTCGACCGCTACAGCAGCGACTTTTCAGTCGTATGGAACGGTGTTCTCGACAAGCTCAAATTCCGGCCGATGGCGGCGGACAAGCCGGAATATCTCGCGCTTTCCGCCGCCGGCTCGCCCAGCTCGCCGCTGGCGCAGTTGTTCGAGGCGATTGCCCGCGAGACGGCGCTGACACGTGGCTCAAGGCCGACTGCCGACGCCGATGCGCGCGCCGATGGCCTCTCCCGCATCGGCATCGAGTTGCCGGGCCGCAAATCCGCCAGTCGCGCCGGTGCGGCATTCGCCAATGCGCCGACCATGGTGCCCGGCGCCAACATCGAGGCGCAATTCCGGCCGGTCCAGCTTCTTGTCGATGGCCGTCCCGGCCAGCGCCCGATCGATGCCCTGATCCAGAATTTCCATGCCGTCTATCAGAGCCTGACGATCTCGGCCGCCGCCCCGTCGCAGGCAGGTCGCGTCAATGCCAATCTTCAGCTGCAGATATCCAATCTCCGCGCCAACGCCTCGCGCCTGCCCAAGACACTGTCGCGCATGGTCCACGCTGCTGCCGACGATTTCGAGGGCGACGTCGCCGAGACCTCCGTGGCGCAACTCAACCAGTCGCTGCAGGAGACCGTCAGCGGCCCCTGCGAGGAAGTTATCGCCAACCGCTATCCCTTCGGCACCGGCGCCAGCCAGGATGTGCCGATCGGCGATTTCGCCCGGCTTTTCGCGCCCGGCGGCATCATCGACAGGTTTTTCGCACAAAACTTGGCCTCTTTCGCAGACATGTCGGGGACCGAATGGCAATGGAAGCAGGAGTCGCGCCTGGGCCGTGGGCTCTCCAGGTCGACGCTGAAGCAGTTCCAGCTGGCCGCCGAAATCCGCGACGCGTTCTTTCCGCTTGGCGGGTCCACGCCTGCAGTCAACATCACTTTCACGCCGTTTTCGCTGCATGGCGACGCCGACATGGCCTTGCTCGACGTCAACGGACAGGTCGTCCAGAGCTATCAGAACGGCAGCAGCCCGGGCATCGTCACATGGCCCGGCAGTGCCTCCGCCGGGTCGGCCAATCTCAGCCTTACCCCGGAGCTTCCCGGGCGCGAATCCGCCATCAGGTTCGAAGGGCCGTGGGCCTTGAAGCGCCTGCTCGACGCAGGCACCTCGACAGTCAATGGCGACAAACTGCAACTGCGCTACGTCATCGGCGGCCGCGATGTCGCCTACACCGTCCAGATCAACCCGCCGGGCAATCCCTTTTCGCTGACCGCACTCTCCGGTTTTACCTGTCCGAAGGGGCTTTGAAACGGTGTGCAGGCACAGTCAGTCCGGCACGTGTTAATTTCTGTACTCTAACGCACGGGCCTGTGGCAGACTGAAAGGTGCGCGCGTCAATACGCAACGCAGAGGGGCGCCCGAGAGCGCTTGAGGCCATTGAACGATGTCGTCCTCCCCTTCGAAAGCTATGGCGTCAGCCACAAGGGCTGCGTCCGTCAGGTCAATGAAGACAGCTACCTGATCGAGCCCCGCAGCGGCCTGTGGGTCGTCGCCGACGGCATGGGCGGCCACGATGCCGGCGAGGTCGCCTCCGCCAGCATCGTCGAACACTTGTCGACGATCGGCATTCCTGAATCGGCGCCGGATCTGCGCGCACGCTTCGTCGACAGGCTGAGGCTGGCCCATTCCGACATCCGAGAGATATCGGATTCGCGTGGCGCGACGATGGGTTCGACGGTTGCAGCACTGCTTGCCATGGACGGCAAGTTCGCCTGCCTGTGGCTCGGCGACAGCCGCGTCTACCTGGTGCGTGACGGTTCGATCTCCCAGGTCTCGCACGATCACACCGAGGTTCAGGAGTTGCTTGATCGCGGTGCGATCACCGCCGAGGAGGCGCAGACCTGGCCGCGCCGCAATGTCATCACCCGCGCCATAGGCGTCAGCGACGACATCGACGTCGACTTCCGCCAGGGCGATCTCTTGCCCGGCGACGTCTTCATACTCGGTACCGACGGCCTGACCGCCCATGTTGCCGACGAGGAGATCGAGGCCGCGGTGGTTTCGACGACACCGCAGGCGGCTTGCGAAGATCTGCTGGCAAAGGTCCTCGAGCGCGGCGGAACGGACAACGTCACCATTGTGCTGGTGCGGATTCGGGGCGAGACCGACGGTGCAGCTTCTCAAGCTTTGGCGGGAGGCCGATAGCGGCCGGCAAGACGATGCGGGCGGGATCGGGCACCGAACCGGTGCACGCGGAGCCATCTTTGCCCTGCGGACATTGCTGTCATTGCTTTGCGCCCCCAGTCTGGCTCGCGCGGAGTTTACCGTCTGTAACCAGACGCTCGACGTCGTCAATCTCGCCGTCGGCCAGGAAGTCGAAGCCGCATTCCAGACCGATGGCTGGTGGACGATCGGCGCCAATCAGTGCGTCAACGTCATCCGCGAAGAGCTGACCAACCGCTTCATCTACATCTACGCGACCGACGTCTTCGGCAATGCCATCCTCAGCGGCTCGACCGACATGTGCGTCGAGCGCAAGCGTTTCACCGTGCGTGGCATCGACGAATGCTGGCAGCGTGGCCACATCGCCGCCCGCTTCTACGAAGTCGACACGCTGGAACAGTCGCGCTGGACCTTCTTCCTGACCGGGTCTTCGCCATGACGCATGGCATTGACGCGAGCTTCAAGCAGCAAAAGCAGCAGCGTATGGCCAGGCGCTCGCGCGAACGGCAGCTCAAGGCCATGATCATTGCCGGCATACTGGCCCTCGCCGGTATCGTCGCTGCCGCCGTCTATTTCGGCGCGGACTACTGGCCATCGGGCGAATATGAGGGCGACCTGCAGCCGACCGAGGAAAGCGACATCGTGCCGGCCGACGCCGCTGTCTACGTCCCGGCCATCGTCGACCTCGCCGGCGACCCGATGTGGATCAACCTCGCGCATGAAGCAGGCACAGAGACCAAGCGACGCCAGCTTTCCCGCCCGGCCGATCTTATCGAAGACGGCATCTCGCCAAGCATCGAATACCTCTCCGACACGATGCTGAGCTCCAGCGAACGCTTCATGACCGCCATCCCGTCGACGCAGGACGACTTTGCCTTCTTTCAGGCGCAGCGCGCTGTCGCCGAGCCTCAGCCAGGGCAGCAAACCAACATCCAGCCAACGACGCCGATCGCAACCGACCTCGACGAAGCCGAGGGCGACGACACGTCCGATGTTGGCGCGGGCTGGGGCGAAACCATCGACCAGGGCGAAGCCGCCCTGCCCGCCTTCGAAAAAACCGCCGTCGAAAACAACACCAGCGTCGCGACCGTGACCCCGGAGCCCGAGCGGTTCGAGGCGACCGAAGACGTTTTCATCAAGATCCTCACCAGCCGCTCGCTCGAAAGCGTTGCGCTCGAGGCGCATTTTTCCACCGACGAAGCCAAGCTGGTCAGCGACGCGCTCAAGGCGGTCTTCAAGCTGGAGACCCTCGAGCCCGGCTATGTCGTCGCCCTGCGCGGCTTCCGGCCGCGCCGCGGCGCGCCGGCAATGGCGTTGATGCAGGTTTCGGTCTACGCCATGAACAGGTTCATCGGCACGCTTGCCCGCAATTCGGCTGGCCAGTTCGTCGAAGGCGTGGACCCGTGGGTGCGCGACGACCTGTTCAACTATTCAGGCGCACCGCAAGCCGGCGCCCAGAAGCGCCAATACCGGCTGCTCGACGCGATCTATTCGACCGCTGCCCGCAACAACGTACCCACCGGCGTGCTGGGCGAGGCCATCATGTACCTGTCGCGCGGCCAGGACCTGAACGCCTTTGCCACCGAGGACCAACGCCTGGTCCTGCTCTATTCGGAGACGGCGCGCGGCAAGGATGGCGTCGCCGGCCGCGTGCTCTATGTCGGCGTCCACGGTACCGACAAGAAGCTCGAATGTTTCGTCTTCCAGCAGACTGACGGCCAGTTCTCCTGTGTCGGCGGCGACGACCAGGTTCGATCGCTGGCGACGACGAACGGCATGTTCACGCCGGTCAACGGCGTCATGACCTCGACCTTCGGACCGCGTAAGCATCCGATCCTGAAGACTGTCCGAATCCACAAGGGCGTCGACTGGGCGGCCCCCATCGGCACGCCGATCGCCGCCGCTTTTGACGGCCAGGTCGTGTTCGAGGGCGACGGCAAGGGCTATGGCAACCTCATCCGGATCTCGCATGCCAGCAACCGTGAGACCCGCTATGCCCACATGCAGCGTTTCGCCGATGGCATCAGCGTCGGAACCACGGTCAAGGCCGGCGACATCATCGGCTATATTGGCACCACCGGCCTGTCGACCGGCCCGCATCTGCATTTCGAGCTCTACCAGGACGGCCAGGCCATCGATCCGCTCGGCACTGTCACCGTTGCCGTGGCAACGACCACGACACCAACCACGACCACAACCACGACCACTGTCGCCACCACCTCCTCGGACGATCAGGCCATCGAGATCCTGACCAACCGCATCATCCATGTCGAAAGCGGCGGCAGCGCGCGTGCCAAGAACCCGCTGTCGTCAGCGACGGGCCTGGGGCAGTTCATCAGCAGCACCTGGATCAGGATGATGAACACCTACAGGCCCGATCTCGCGCGTTCGCTCTCGACGGCCGAACTGCTCGAATTGCGCTTCGATCCGACCATCTCGCGCGAAATGGTGCGCAACCTGGCTCGCGAGGGCGAAGCCTATCTCAAGCAGCGCGGCCACCAGATCACCGCCGGACGGCTCTATCTCTGCCACTTCCTCGGCATGGAAGGCGCCCACCAGATCCTGTCTGCCTCCGGCGATGCCATGATCGCCGACGTCCTGGGCGCCGTCGTGATCAAGGCCAATCCCTTCCTCACCGGCAAGAACGCCACCTATGTCGTTGCCTGGGCAGAGAAAAAGATGACCGGACGTGCTCCTGCAGCAACCTCGCTCCCCAGTTCAACCCCGACGTCGCCGCCACCACAGGTGGTCAGGCAGACATCGCCGGAATTCGAGAGATACAAACAGGCAATCGCAACAACCTTGAGCTCGGTTGCAAACACGCTTTGAGCACACAACCCCTCAGGTTCGGACCGAGCGGTCTTGCACGGCAGGCGTCGATCTGTCCTGGACGAATTTTCTCATTTATCCCAACTGCTTGCACTCAGGGACTTTATCGACGCCTTCGGCCGCGATATAGCATTCGCATGAGTTTCGGTTCGACATTGACGCTTGCGCTGACCCTGGGTTTCTCCGCCACGCTGCTTGGCGGCTGCAGTCGCTCGTCCGATGGCACCGTCGTCATTCCGAAACCGGTGGACTCCAGACGCTTCTGGCAGGACGACGACGCCAGGCGCGCCGCGGCCGAGCGCCAGCAGGCTGCCGCCTTTCCAACCGGGCCTGATATCCGTTTCGCCACCGAGCAGCCCGGCCCTCGTCCGGTGACACGTGCGCCAAGCCGGGTGGCTAGCACAGGCAATTCCAAGCCGATATCCTGCCGCGCCGTAAGCGGCCCAACGGGTCGCGTCCGATACGTCTGCGATTGACCGCTGGAGCGGCCGGTCGAGCTCCAAATACGAACGCCCAACCGCGTTTATCACCAGGTTTCGTCAGCTTCACGTCAGGGAACGCGCCGATTTAAGCCGTTTCGAATAAACGCGTTGCTTGTCTGTTGACGCACGCGCGTCGGGCGTTATAGCCCACATCAAGACATTGGAACTGAACGGAGAGGGTCCCGTCCGATGGAGATATTCACTGCTGCAGGCTTCACAGCCCTTCTGCAGGTCATAGCTATCGACCTCGTGCTTGCCGGCGACAACGCAATCGTCATCGGCCTTGCCGCGGCGGGACTTCCGGCCGATCAGCGCAAGAAGGCCATCCTCGTCGGCATCGCCGCGGCGACCGTTCTTCGTATCGGTTTCGCGCTGATCACCCAGTGGCTTCTGGCCATCGGGCCGATGCTGCTCATCGCCGGTGGCCTGCTGCTGCTGTGGGTGTGCTGGAAGATGTGGCGCGAACTCAGCGTCAGCCACGAGCAGGAGCATGAAGCCACCGAGGCCCTGTCCGACGCGGATTACGACAAGGACGGCAAGATCGCCGCCAAGGGCCCGCGCAAGACCTTCGCCCAGGCCGCCTGGCAGATCGTCATCGCCGACGTCTCCATGTCGCTCGACAACGTGCTCGCCGTTGCCGGTGCCGCCATGGATCATCCCACGGTGCTGATCATCGGTCTGGCGCTGTCGATCGCGCTGATGGGCTTTGCCGCCTCCTTCGTCGCGCGCCTGCTGCATCGTTACCGCTGGATCGCCTATATCGGCCTTTTGATCATCCTCTACGTCGCGGTGAAGATGCTGCTCGACGGCGCAGTCGATCAGTTCCCGGAACAGTTTGGGTTCCTCAGCGAGTGGTTTGGCGGCCACAGCACGCCGGCCCACTGAGCCGCAGCAACAGACCAAAAAGGGCCGGAGTTTTTCCGGCCCTTTTTGCATGTGGCGTTCCGCCGGTTTGCTTGGGCCCCGATCTGTGCTATTGCGCCGCCCGAATTGAGCTCTTTTCAGAGCCGACAGATCGACACATCAACAGATTTCCGGGCCGGACCTCATGGGTTACCGGCCCGCGTCCATTGGAAACCTGCCTATGTCAGCAGCACCCCGCGTCAGCTTCGTCAGCCTCGGATGCCCGAAGGCGCTCGTCGATTCCGAACGCATCCTCACCCAACTCCGTGCCGAAGGTTATGAGATCGCCCGCAAGCACGATGGCGCCGACCTGGTCGTGGTCAACACCTGCGGCTTCCTCGATTCCGCCCGCACCGAGTCGCTGGACGCCATCGGCACGGCGATGAAGGAGAACGGCAAGGTCATCGTCACCGGCTGCATGGGCGCCACGCCCGAACTGATCCGCGAGAAGCACCCCAACGTCTTCGCCATCACCGGCCCACAGGCCTATGAAAGCGTCATGGCCGCCGTGCACGAGGCTGCTCCGCCGGCGCACGACCCGTTCACCGACCTCGTGCCGCCTCAGGGCGTCAAGCTGACCCCGCGCCATTACGCCTATCTGAAGATTTCCGAGGGCTGCAATAACCGCTGCACGTTCTGCATCATCCCCGACCTGCGTGGCGACCTTGTCTCGCGCCCTGCCGCCGACGTGCTGCGCGAAGCCGAAAAGCTGGCCAATGCCGGCGTCAAGGAACTGCTCGTCATCTCCCAGGATACCAGCGCCTACGGCATCGACGTGAAATATGCGACCAGCGTCTGGAAGGAGCGCGAGGTCCGCGCCAAGTTCCTCGACCTGTCGCAGGAACTGGGCGAGCTCGGCATCTGGGTGCGCATGCATTATGTCTATCCGTACCCGCATGTCGCCGACGTCATCCCGCTGATGGCCGAGGACAAAATCCTTCCTTATCTCGACATCCCCTTCCAGCACGCCTCCCCGCAGGTTCTGAAGAACATGCGCCGTCCGGCCCATGGCGAAAAGGCGCTCGAGCGCATCCGCGGCTGGCGTGACGTCTGCTCTGACCTCGCCATCCGCTCGACCTTCATCGTCGGCTTCCCCGGTGAAACAGAGGAAGACTTCGAGATGCTGCTCGACTGGATCGACGAGGCCAAGATCGACCGCGCCGGCTGCTTCAAATACGAACCGGTCAAGGGCGCGCGTTCCAACGACCTCGGCCTCGAACAGATCCCCGAGGAGGTCAAGGAAGCCCGTTGGCATCGCTTCATGCAGCGCCAGCAGAAGATTTCGGCCGCCGCACAGGCACGGAAGGTCGGCAAGCGCCTGCCCGTCATCATCGACGAGGCCAACGGCACGTCGGCCAAGGGCCGCACCAAGTACGACGCGCCCGAGATCGACGGTTCGGTCCATATCCAGTCGCGCCGTCCGCTGCGCGTCGGCGACATCGTCACCGTCAAGGTCGATCGCTCCGATCCATACGATCTCTACGGCACCGCTGTCTGACACTCCAGGGGCCGCAACATGCGGCCCCTTTCTTATGGCCGACACGCAGCCGAATTAGCCCCGCGCTAGTCCGTATGACGGATGATCTTTCGCGGCACCGGTTCGATCTGGTGACAGGCACTCTGCCGCTCAGGCGCCTGCCATCCATCGAGCCGGGGCCAGCATCATGACATCAGACCGAGAAGACCAGCAGCCCGGCCTCATGAGCGAGCGGCGCGTGACCATCGTCGGTGCGGTGCTGGCCGGTCTCGGTCCCGCCTCGCTGTCGCTGTTCACGCCGGCCATGCCCGAAATCGTTCATGCCTTCGGCACCACCGAAGAGGCGGTGAAGATGACGCTCGGGCTGTATTTCGCCGGCTTCGCCCTCACCCAGCTGGTGTGTGGTCCTCTCTCCGACGGATATGGCCGCAAGCCGGTGACGCTGGCCTTTCTCGGCATCTACCTTCTCGGCAGCCTAGGCGCGCTGGTCGCGCCCTCCATCGACGTGCTGATCCTGTCGCGGCTGTTGCAGGGCGCGGGCGCGGCCGTCGGGCTGTCGCTGTCGCGCGCGATCGTGCGCGACCTCTTTGCCCACGAGCAATCGGCGCGCATCCTCAACCTCATCACGCTGATCCTGGCGCTGGCGCCGGCCATCGCGCCGACAGTCGGCGGTCTGGTGATGGAAGTCGCCGGCTGGCATGCCATCTTCTCGATCATGTTCCTGATGGGCGTGGCGTCGTTGCTGACGGTCCGCTTCGCGCTGGTCGAAACCGTCGAGCGCGACCCGAGCCGGGTGCGGCTGGGCGCCGTCATGAAGACCTATCGCAATTTGCTCGGCAGCGGCTATTTCCTGTTCTCCAGCCTCGTCATCGCCGGCACGCTGGGCGCCTACTACACGCAGGCAACGGTGTTGCCCTTCATCCTGATGGACCGGCTCGGCCTGACGCCGGCGCAGTTCGGCCTCGCGATGCTGTTCCAGTCGGCCAGCTTCATCTCGGGTTCGTTGTTCATGCGCAGCTTCATCCCGCGCTATGGCGCCTATCGCATGGTGCCTGTCGGCCTGGCGATCAGCAGCCTGGGCGCAGCCGCGATGGCAGTCTTTCTGGGGTTCTATGAGCCGACATTCCTGTCGGTCACACTGCCCATGGCGATGTTCGTCTTCGGCAACTCTTTCGTCATGCCGGCCATGTCGGCGGCAACGGTCGCTGCCTTCCCCGACAATGCCGGTGCCGCCGCTTCGTTGAGCGGGTTCCTGCAGATGGGCAGCGGTCTCTTGGGCACGGTCGTCGCAGGTATTCTCGGCGACGCCATGCTGGGCATTTCGGTCGTCGTGCCCTTGATGGCACTGGGCGCCGTGCTTGCCTGGCTGGCCTGGCGCAAGCTGCCGGAACCTGCTCTGGCGCGTGCCGTCGTCAGCAGGAAGACCACGACGCACTGAACCTTGCGCCATTTGTTAGCTCACGCTAACGAATTCGTCTGCTCCGCACCCTCCATCGTCCAAGCGGACGATGTTCCGGACACATGGCCGTGACTGTTTGTCGGTCGAAGTAAGCGGAGGAGAAACGCATGAACTTCCAATGGAATAGTTCCATTACGCGTCGCACTGCCATCGGAATGGCTTCGGTAGCAGTCCTTGCCTTGTCTGCGGGCATTTCGCAGGCACAGGAGGTCGTCAAGATCGGCGGCATCATGTCGATGACCGGCGGTGGCGCTTCGATCGGCAAGACCGCTGAAGTGGGCTGGAAGCTGGCCATCGAGGACATCAATGCCGCCGGCGGCATTCTCGGCAAGAAGGCCGAGCTGGTGCTCGGCGACACCATGACCGATCCGACCCATGCGGTGGCCGAAGTGCGCCGCCTGATCGAGAACGAAAAGGTAGAGGCGCTCGTCGGCCCGGCAACCAGCCAGGAAACCATCCCTGTCGTTCCGGTTGCGAGCGAGAAGAAGATCGCCCAGGTTTCTTCTGCTGCCTCGACTCAGCTGACGCCCGAAGCTGGTCCGTTCCACTTCTCGGGCTCGGTCACTGGTCTCAACCAGATGAAGCCGAACATCGACTTCGCCATCGACGTTCTGAAGCTCAAGAAGCTGGCGCTGATTTCGGACAATGGCGGCATGTCCAAGGCTGCCGTGGTCGAGATCGTCGACTACCTCAAGTCGAAGGGCGTCGAGCCGACCGCAGTGCAGGAATTCGCCTTCCGCACCGAAGACATGACCCCGCAGCTGTTCCAGATGCGCAGCTCGGGCGCCGAAGCGATCCTTCTGATCAACTCGATCGGCGACGACTCGCGCAAGCTGCTCGAAAACCGCGCCGACATCGGCTGGGACGTGCCGGTTCTGGCCAACCAGACGATGACCAACTACGCCGTCGGCAACGTTGCAGTGGTCGGCGAAGACGCCTTCAAGGACGTCTACAGCGTGCAGTTCGTCGGCATGACCTATTGCCCGAGCGACCCGGTCGGCGAAAACGCCTTCGCCAAGTTCGCCAAGCGCGCAAAGGAACAGGTCGCCGACGTCGACCGCATGGGCGGTGCCTCGGCGCTGATCCCGTACTACATCCAGCCGATCGTGCTGGCGGCTGCCATCAACGGTTCGGGCAAGACCGACGGCGAGTCGATCGCTGCCTGGCTGCAGGCCAATGCCCCTTCCGTCCAGATGCTCACCGGCCCGATCCAGGCGAGCGACAAGAGCCACTTCCTGCCGGCGCCCGAGTCGATCAAGGTGGTCAAGAACCCCTACAAGCCGCGCGAAGACGGTCTGGTCGAGCGCGCCGACTGCGGCGCCTGATTTCCTTCTTCATCTGCTGAACGCGCGGGCCAGGTCGCAAGATCCGGCCCGTTTCGTTTGCACTCTGCCCAAGACTTGTCCACCACTGACACCATGTCAAAAATTCTACGCAATGCATTTCGAATTTGACGACGTGTCAATTTAATGACATAACTGTCGATATTAATCATTTCGCATTCGGGAGGAAGCGCGATGACCGGTTCGAGCCTACGCAGCATGACAACTGGATCGTCGTCCGTCCGGCATCTTGCCCGACGAGGTTTCCTCCCGCCGTCCTGATCGGCTGACGCCGGGCCGATACCAGGCCCTCGCCAATACAATCGAACTCATGACCTCCTGGCATGCACCGCGCAGCCGGGAACCGGTCCCGCACGCCCCCGTGCGGCGGATTTTGGGAGCTCCTGCCATGACTTTTCACGCCAGATCGATCGTCGAATTCGGCCATTTCCTCAACCGTGTCTCTGACAGCCTGATGAACGGCAAGCCGCTGCGCACCCCGCTCGAGCTGATCCGCGAGCAGTTCGACGCCTATGCCGCGGTGCTGGTGATCGAGGACCGCCTGCGCACCGGCGAGACCTACTACGCCTTTACCGAGATCGACGAGATGATGACCGACACGGCAGGCGCGGCCCTCACTCGCCCGGCGCAGCTCGCTTATCTCTCCGAACGCTGCCAGCCGATGTCGGCCACCTATGTGCCTACCGACGACACCGCCCGCTACACGCTGTGGGTTTTCCGCGACCGGTCGGACGCCAAATTCGACGATGAGGCAGCCTCGGTCGGCGAAATCCTTGTTTCGCAGCTGGCACGTGGCGTCGAGACGTCCTGGCGCATGGGCGCCACCGAGGTCGAGCGCCGTCTCTACTCCGACGTCATGGACAAGCTCTACGTCGGTGTCGTCATCCTCGACCATTCCGGCAAGATCGTCCGCGCCTCAGACGCGGCGACGCGCCTGCTCGAAGCCCGCGACGGCCTGCAGATCCAGGGCAACAAGCTGCGCGCCACCTCGGCCAAGGAAGACCGCGACTTTCAGACTGCGGTCAAGGCGGCCTTGCAGATGGCAGCCGACGACGCCGGCACGACTTCGCGGGGCCTGTCGCTGACCAAGCAGTCAGGCTCGCGCAATCTCGGCGTCATCGTCCGCCCGATCCGCGGCAGCAAGGATAACGCTGCCGCTGCCAACTCGGCGGTCGCTGTCTACATCCGCGATCCTGAAGCGAACCCGGAGGTCGAGGGCGAGCTCGTGCGCCAGCTGTTCGATCTGACGCCTGCGGAAGCCGCGGTCGCCCGCCGACTGACCGCCGGCTTGTCGCTCGAAGATGCCGCCACCTCGCTCGACATCTCCCGCAACACTGCACGTGCCCATCTGCGCTCGATCTTCTCCAAGAGCGGCATCACGCGCCAGACGGAACTGGTCCGGCTGGTGCTGAACAGCGCCGTCATCCTCGGCCACGGGCCGCGCCAGGCGGCCTGACAGGACATCCTCCCAACTCCCTGTCGACCCAAACTGAAAGCGCCGGCGGACAAAGTCCCCGGTGCTTCTTTTTCTTCTGAGCAGATAGAAAGCTTGTCCCCTCGACAAGAAAGGCGCCGCGGAACGGCGCCTTTCCTTGTCAGAACAGCGATTTCAGCTGTTCCTTGGCGTAGCCCACCCCTTCGTGGGCACGGCCTTGCCGGACTTTAAGCGCCCAGGCCGGATCGGCCAGTAGCGCCCGCCCGACAGCGAGGATGTCGAACTCGTTGCGTGCAAGCGGCTTCTCGATCACGTCGAGCGAAGCCGCCTCCGCCGCATTGAGCCCCGGCCGGTCGAGGCCGACGCCGCCGACGGCGATGACCGGCAAGCCGGTGATCTTCTTCGTCCAGCCGGCGAGCGTCACGTCACCCTCTGCCGCAAAACCCGGCTCCCATATGCGGCGTGTCGAGCAGTGCATGATGCTCACACCCGCGTCGACCAGCGGCTCCAGCACCTCGGCCAGTTCGCCTGGCGTTTCGCCAAGCACGGCCTTGTAGTCCTGCTGCTTCCATTGCGAATAGCGGAAAGAGATCGGGAAATCGGGGCCGACCCTGCCGCGCATCGCCTCGATCACTTCCACCGCGAAGCGTGTGCGCTCGCGCCGGTTGCCGCCATAGCGGTCGGTTCGGCGGTTGGACGTCGCCCAGAAAAACTCGTCGATCAGATAGCCATGCGCGCCGTGGATCTCGACGCCGTCGAAGCCAAGCCGCTGTGCGGCTTCCGCCGCATCGGCATAGGACTCGATCACCTCGAGGATTTCAGTCTCGGTCATCGCCCTGGTGGCTTCCGGATGGCCGGTGAACGCGTTGGTGTTCTCCGATGGACCGACGCCCGGAACACCCGGCTGCGGCGCCATGGCCGAGTTGCGGAAGCTGCCGGTGTGCCAGAGTTGAGGGAATATCTTGCCACCGGCGGCATGCACTGCAGTGCGCACTTCGGCCCAGCCGGCCAGTGCCGCTTCGCCGGCGAAAAAAGGCACGCCCTCATAGCTCGGCGCCGTGGGGTGGCCGATATAGGTCGCCTCGGTGATGATGAGGCCGACCTGGTTCAGCGCCCTTCGCGAGTAGTAGGCGGACACCTTCTCATGTGGCACGCCGTCGGCGCAGAAATAGCGCGACATCGGCGCCATCGCGATGCGATTGGCAAGCTCCAGGGGGCCGATCTTGATCGGCTGGAACAGCTTGTCAGCGATCAGCCCATCCGAAGTCTTCTCAGCGCACACGGTTACCACGGATTTCATTGCCTCTTCGCATGGTTTCAATGAAGGTTTCGAGTGGCACCGGTTCCGGCAGGGCCTCATCAGGGCCCGAACGCGACCAGAACTCTTTCCATGACGGAAACAGCTCATGGAACGAGCCTTCATAGGGCTCGCGGCCCGGCCAGCGCATCTTGCGCGAGCCGACCGGCGGCTTGTTGAGGTCGGTGGCATACCAGTAAAGCGGCTGGCGGCGGCGGAAGAACCAGCGGCCGTCGATGCGCTCATAGCGGTCGTAATACATCATCTGCATGATGACCCACTCGGCGCCGCATTCGTGCTCGTTCTTGGAATAGACGACGCCCACTGCATTGTCCGCGTCGACGAACTCGATAATGGTCGAGCCGACATGATGCGAGGTGCCGTCGAACTGCTTGCGCATCGTCTCGTCGAGCCAGTCGCGCAGGGCCGCCCTGCCCGACTTGCCGCCGCCGACCTTGACATCGGGCGCAAACAGCGAGGCCATCGCGTTCATGTCGCGCATGTCGAGCGCCAGCGAATATTTGGAAATCAGCTGGCGAATCTCGTCGCGCGACTCGAGCCTGTCCAGTCGCGCCAGGATCTCCGCCTGCGCGTCACCAGTCTTGTCCATTGTCACCTCCGGTGGCCGAAGCGCCGTGCGCCTCAGAAGTAGTAGCGGCCGACCATGTCGGCGACGCAGGCCGGCTTGGCCGAGCCTTCGATCTCGATGGTCACCCGCACCGTCGTCTGCACGGCATTGCCAGGCAGAAACTCGGCGTTGACCAGTTCGCCCGTCGCCCGCACCTTGGAATTGACCGGCACCGGCGCCGGAAAGCGCAGCCGGTCGCAGCCATAGTTGATGCCCATCTTCATGCCCTCCGCCTTGAACAGGTCGGGCAAGAAGCCGTTGATCAGCGAAAACGTCAGGCAGCCATGCGCAACCGTTCCGCCGAACGGGCCGTCCTTGGCGCGCACCGGATCGACATGGATCCACTGGTGGTCACCGGACGCCTCGGCGAACATGTCGATGCGCGCCTGGTCGATGGTGAGCCAATCGGTAGATCCGAGGTTCTGGCCGATGGCATCCACTGCCTCGTTGGGCGAGGAGAAGACGAGGCCCATGATCAGGCCCTCTGGCTGGAGACGGAGACGATCTCGCCGACCATGTAGCCGGCATAGTCACTGGCAAGGAACATCATGACATTGGCGATTTCCCACACTTCCGCCGCGCGGCCAAAGGCTTCGAGGCTGGTCAGCGCGTCAAGCTGTTCCTGTGGCGCCGACTTCTTGAGGAAGTCGTGCATGGCAATCGACGGAGACACGGCATTGATGCGGATGCCGTATTCGGCTGCTTCCACCGCCGAGCAGCGGGTGAAGGCCATGACTCCGGCCTTGGCCGCGGCATAGTGCGACTGGCCTTTCTGAGCGCGCCAACCGAGCACGGAGGCGTTGTTGACGATGGCACCCTTGCCGCGCGGCTGCATCTTCTTGAGTGCGGCGCGTGTCATGCGCATCGTACCGGTCAGGGTGACGTCGAGCACCAGGTTCCATTCGGCGTCGGACATTTCCACTACGGGCTTGAGGCCACCGAGACCGGCGTTGTTGATCAGCACGTCGATGCCGCCGAGCTTGTCTTCAGCCGTATCGACGAGCGACTGCACCTGCTCCTCGTCGGTGACGTTGCAGAGCTGACTGTAGATCTCGACGGTCGGCGAGAGTTCGCGCAGCTTGTCGGCCGCTTCCGCCAGGCGCCGTTCGTGGACGTCGGAGATCATGATGGCGCGGCAACCTTCCTCGATCGACTTGCGGGCTGCAGCGAAGCCGATGCCGACGCCGGCAGCCGCGGTAATGAGCACCGAACGGCCCTTGAGCAGGCCATGGCCTTCGACATAGGGCGGGGCGGGAAGGATCTTGGTGGCGGTCATGTCCGGGCGTCCTGATCTGGTTACTTCTTGAAGTCGGCGTCGCGTTTGCCGACGAAGGCGTCACGCGCCTCCTGCGATTCCTGGGTGAGATAGGCTTGGGCCGTGAACCCCTGCTCCCAGCGGTATTTCTTCTCGAGATCGCCATCCTCGATGCCGTTCAGCGCCTCTTTGGCGAGACGGATCATGATCGCGCTCTTGGCGGCGATGGTCTTGGCGAGCTTGAGGGCGGCATCTCGCAGCTCCTCGCGCGGCACCACCTTCTCGACCGCGCCGAGACGATAGGCTTCCGCAGCGTCGATCGGCTCGCCGGTGAAATACATCTGGCGCACCTTCTGCACCGGAAACAGGCGCTGCAGATGCGCGCCGGCGCCGAGCGCGCCGCGGTCGACCTCTGGCACGCCGAAGGTCGCGTCAGGCGAGCACAGGACGATGTCGGCCGAGCCGCAAATGCCGATGCCGCCGCCGAGGATGTAGCCATGGGCAGCCACGATCACCGGCTTCAGGCCGCGATGGATGGCGCGGAAGGTTTCCCAGTTGCCGGCATTCACTTCGGGAATGCGCTCCGGGTGCTTCTGAAGTTCCTTGATGTCGACGCCGGCGCAAAAGCCCCGCCCCTCGGCACGGATGACGATTACGCGGACATCGGCATTGGCGTTGAGCGCGTCGATCTCCTGCGAAAGCCTGCGCCAGCCGATACTGTCGAGCGCATTCACCGGCGCGTTCTCGATCACCAGTTCGGCAATGCCGTCCTCGATTTTGATCCAGAATTGGTCGCTCATCGAATTCTCTCCAATCAATTGGCGGCGACGAGCGCCGAGATGGCCTTCAGCCGCGCTTCCGCCTCGCTGACGATGCGGGCGATCAGCTCTTCGCAGCTTTCGAGCCTGTCGATCATGGCAGCGGCCTGGCCGGAAGGCAGCAGGCCGGTTTCTGTGTTGCCCTCGACCACGCCGCGTTGCACCAGCGTCGGCAGGTTCGGCGCCATCACGGTCTGGGCGAAGCTGTTCTCGCCGCTCGACAGCACCTTGAGGCCGAGCTTGGCCATGGCGATCGGGCCAAGCCCGCTCTCCTTGCCCCACTGGCGTGCGTACTTCATGCTCATGGCGAGGCGCGCCGGCAGGCTCATGTTTTCGAGGCGCCTGATCTCGGCGTTCTCGATGAAGCGCTGCGGCAGACCGTCGACGGCAGTGGTCGTGCGGATGAGTGTCGGGTCCTTGGTCGCGAGATAGCGATCCAGCGCCGAGCGCGGCACCGGCGATTCCTTGGTCATCAGGAAGCGCGTGCCCATGGCGATTCCGGCGGCGCCATAGCCGAGAGCTGCAGCAAGGCCGCGCCCGTCGAAGAAGCCGCCGGCGGCAACCACCGGAACGTTCACGGCGTCGAGCACCTGGGGCAAAAGGATGGTCGTCGGCACAGCACCGGTATGGCCACCCCCCTCTCCGCCCTGGACGGTGATGATGTCGGCGCCAAGTTCGACCGCCTTGACCGCGTGCTTGACCGCGCCAACCGTCGGCATGCAGACGACGCCTGCATCCTTCAGCCGCTTGATCGTCTTGGCGTCAGGCCCGCGGCCGTAGCTGACGGCCCGCACCTTGTGCTTGATGACCACCGAGATGACTTCCTCGGCATTGGGCTGGAACATATGGAAATTGACGCCGAACGGACGGTCGGTCTTCGACTTGATCGCGAGAATCTGGTTCTCGACATCGCCCGGCTCGGTGGTGGCACCTGCGAAGAAACCGAAGCCACCGGCATTGCAGGTCGCGGCGGTGAGGTTTGCATCGGCCACCCAGCCCATGGCTGTCTGCACCACCGGATAGCGGCTGCCTAGGCGTTCGCACAAGACGGTATGCAGGCTCATGGGCATTCTCTCTCGCTGGAAGTTCCGGCGACCGCCCATCGGCCAATGGCAGAAGGGCGATCGCACTGTCTCGTTTCAAATGATGCGCCGCACAAAGCGGAACATCGTCTGAATGAACTAACGAAAACGATCAGTAGAAGACGCGTCCGCCGTTGACCATCAAGGTCTGGCCGGTGATGAAGCGCGACTTTTCGCTCGACAGGAAAATCACAGCATTTGCAATGTCTTCCGGCTCGCTCAGTTCACCGAGCGGAATGGCGTTCTTGGCCCGCTCATAGGCATCCTTGGGGATGCGCTGCATGGCGCGCGTATTGGTCGGGCCCGGGCAGACAGCATTGACGTTGACCTTGAACGGCCCGAGTTCGCGGGCGAGCGCGCGGGTGAAGCCGAGCACGCCGGCCTTGGCCGAAGCGTAATCGACGGTACCGATGTCGCCGTTCATCGCCGAGTCCGACGAGATCGACACGATCTTGCCCGAGCGTCGCTCGCGCATGTCCTCGACCACCTGGCGTGTGCAGGTCAGCGTCGTCATCAGCGACACGCCGATCACGAACTGCAGCGTCTCGGGTTTGGCCTGCCAGAACTCGGAGTAGTTTTCCCGCGCGGTCTGGCCGATGTTGTTGAGCAGCATGTCGACCGGGCCGAGGTCGCGCTTGATGCGGACAAAGCTCTCGGCGACGACCTCCTGATCCATCATGTCGCCGACCAGGGGCAGCGCTTTGACCTTATGGGCGCGCACCAGTTCGGCGGTTTCGGCCAGTGCTTCGGCCTCGCGGTCGAGGATCGCGACATCGGCACCTTCCTGGGCATAGGCGATTGCCGCGGCGCGGCCGATGCCGTTGCCGGCACCGGTCACCACGGCAATCTTGCCGGCGAATTGTCTCTGGTCATTCATGCTTTCGCTCCCTCAGGAAGTCCTGGTCTGTGAACTGGTTTGGATGTCAGCCGTGACGGCCGAAAAGCGTCAGGGCCCGGTAGGACAGGTCGTCGGGTCCCGGCTGGCCAGGCGGACTGCCGGCAGCGAAATCCTTGTATGCATCGGCGTCAACGACGCGCCTGGTCGACCAGTCGAGCGTGATCGAGCGTCCGAGGAAGCGCCACTCGCCAACATCCCTCCGGTAGCGGTCGAGGCTGCGGCTGCCTGTGATCACTTCATGAGCGTCGGGGCCGTGGGTGCGGTGATAGTTGATCTTGTAGACCTCGCCCTCGGCGCGGTCGCCATCGACCTCGAAGCTGGTGTTCACCACGTAATGCGCGGTCGCGGCATAGTTCGACAGCGCCTTCTCGACGAAGGCCATATAGTCGTCCGGCCCGCCCACGAACATGTCGCCATGCTCCTCGTAGGCTTCGTCGTGATAGAGGCTGCGCAACAGCTTGAAGTCGCGCCGGTCGACGGCGCGCGAATAGGCCGTCACCAGTCGCCGCAGCGCCTCGCGCGCAGCGATCTCCTGAAGATCTGCCTCCCTGATGCCCATGCCAAATTTCCTCCCTGGCCCAGGTGCGTCCTTGCCTGTTACAGCTTGCCGCGCGGCTCCCTGGGCATGCCGAGCCCTTGCTCGGCAATGATGTTGAGCTGGATTTCGTTGGTGCCGCCGTAGATCGTGTCGGCGCGAGCAAAAAGGAACATCTGCTGCAGGCGTTCGCGGCGCGGATCGTCTGAAACGACGTTGGCATCCATCTTCAGCACGTCCATGGCGAGCCGGCCAAGGTCGCGGTGCCAGTTCGACCACTGGTACTTGTAGGTCAGAGCCTCGCGCCGCGTTTCCGGCGACTGGTCGTCACTCAGTACGCGCATGGCCAGGTAACGCATGGCGCGCAGGCCGGTCCAGGCATAGGCGACGCGTTGGCGGATGGCGGGCGAGCGGTCGGAGCCATTCTCCTTTGATATCTCGACGATCAGGTCGAGTTCCTGCTGGAAGCTCATCTGCTGGCCGAGCGTCGAGATGCCCCGCTCGAAACCGAGCAGCGCCATCGCGATCTTCCAGCCGTCGCCGGGTTGTCCCAGAACATCATCAGCCTTGGCACGCGCGCCATCGAAGAACACCGAATTGAACTCGGCGCCGCCACCGATCTGCTTGATCGGATGGATTTCGACGCCCGGCTGGGCGAGCGGCATCAGCAGAAAGATCAGGCCATTGCGGCCGACAGACCCCTCCTCGCAGCGTGCCACGACAAAGATCCAGTCGGACAGATGCGCCAGCGAGGTCCACACCTTCTGGCCGGACACGACCCAATCGCCTGTTACAGGGTCGAGCCTGGCGCGGGTCTTGATGTTGCCGAAATCCGAACCGGCGCTCGGCTCGGAATAGCCCTGGGCCCAGAACTCTGTGCCGCTCCGGATGCCTGGCAGAAAGCGCTTTTTCTGCTCCTCCGTGCCAAAAGCGATCAGCGTCGGCCCCATCAGGCCCTCGCCGATATGGCCTATCCGGCCGGGACCGCCGGCGCGGCTGTACTCTTCCTGGAACGCAACCTGTTCGGCGACGGACAGTCCCCGGCCGCCGTATTCGGCAGGCCAGCCCGGGCAGGTCCAGCGGCCGGCGGCGAGTTCGCGCTCCCATTCCTTGCGCAGTTCCGGCAGGACGTCGCCCTCGCCCGAACCGCCGCGATATTTCAGCTCGGCAAACTTGCCGCTGAGATGGCTTGCCATCCAGTCGCGCACCTCAGTGCGGAAGGCGTTCAGGTCGCTCATTTCACACCTCCGTCACCGAAGACAGATGCGGCAATGCGGTCGAGTTGCGCCTCACGCGCGCCAAGCAGCGCGGCATTCGCCTGCGCCCGCTTGAAATAGAGATGAGGGTCGTATTCCCAGGTGAAGCCGACGCCGCCATGCAGCTGGATCGCCTCCTCGGCGGCTCGGAACTGCAGGTCGGAGGCGAGCACGCGCGCCCCAGCGATCTCCAGCGCGCTTTCTGCTGCGTCGGAAATGCCCAGACCTTGAGCGGCTCCGAAGATCAGCGACCGCGTCTCGGCAATTTCGACCACCAGCTTGGCGCAACGGTGCTTGATCGCCTGGTACGAGGCAATGGTGCGGCCGAACTGAACACGCTCGGCGATGTAGGCGAGCGTCACCTCGTGCGCGCCTTGCGCCGCGCCCAACTGTTCGGCGGCAAGTCCGAGATTGGCAAAGGCCAGCGCTTGCTGGAACTGATCGGCGCTGACGCCCCCGTCGTCGATGCGGCTCTCAGTGGAAACCTCGAGCGCCACATCAAGCGCAGCGATTGGACGCGTTCCGTCGAGCACCTTGAGCGGAATGACGGTCTGGCCCGCGTCGTGTGACAGCGCAAACACGGCCGTTGATCCATCTTCAAGCTGCGCCGGCACCAGCACGACATCGGTGACCTCAAGGTCGATGACCTGCGCGACCTTGCCGTCCAGCCTGTAGCCACCGTCGGTCCTGACAGCTTTGACCGCAACCGTCGCCGCCGGATCGGCCACTGAAAGATCGGCATAGGCGACGGTCACGGCCATTTCGCCCGCGGCTATGGCGCCAAGATACTTCGCCTTGGCGGGCTCGCTTCCGGCCGACTGCAGAAGTGGTGCCGCCAGGCACACCGTCGACCAGAATGGCACGCAGGCAAGGCGTGCACCTGTGAGTTCCATCAGGATTGCCACCTCGGTGGCGCCCAGCCCCAGTCCGCCGAATTCTTCCGGGACAGCCATCGCGCACCAGCCGAGTTCACGCGAAATGCTGGTCCACAGACCGGCATCATGGCTCGCGCCGGTGTCGACGATCAGCCGGATCGCCTCGGAGGAAGACTGTTCACGCAGGAAGCGCTGGGCTTCCTCGCGGATCATCTGCTGGTCTGGTGTGAATTCGAGCATGCGGTCCTGTCGGGCACGGATTGGAGCGGCGCCGCTGCGCCTGAAGTGGCAAAGCGCTTCATGCCGGATGCCACCGGCCAGCGCCAGCAACATCGTCCAAATGTGGGATGCTGGTGCTTGGCCCGCCCTAGTCTACTCGCCTGAGACGGCCGGCGCGAAGCGGTCGCGTTTTGCACTGGAGGAGACTATGGCGCTCAAGCGTTTCGACAACAAGGTGGTGCTGATCACCGGCGCCGCATCCGGCATCGGCCGCGCGACCGCCCTCCGCCTGGGCTCCGAGGGGGCAATACTGATCCTCGCCGACCGCAATGTCGAAGGCGCAAGACAGGTCTGCGCCACCGCGGCCGCGCAATACGGTGTCCGCGCCGACGCCATCGCCTATGACGCAGCCGACAGCGCCTCGGCGCGCCGGATGGTCGATGACGCGCTGGCGCTGCACGGCCGCCTCGATTGTCTCATCAACAATGCCGGCATCTACCGCCGCGAGCATTTCGCCAACCAGACCGGCGAAGACTGGTCGCTGGTGTTCGGCATCAACCTCGAAAGCGTTTTCCACATCGTGCATCAGGCGCTGCCGGCACTCGTCGCCTCGCGCGGCAATGTCGTGTCGACGGCGTCCACCGCCGGCCTGCAAGGCATCGCCTATGCCGCAGCCTATGCCGCATCCAAGGCCGGCATCATCGCCATGACGAAGTCCCTGGCGACGGAATATGCCCCCAAGGGCGTGCGCTTCAACGCTATCTGCCCCGGCCGCGTCCGTACCGAGATCGGCACCGGACTGCAGCCGATCGAGGACCAGAACCCCGACATCATGGTCAAGCCGCCCAAGCTCGCCGGCAAGGAAAGCGGTGAACCGGAGGATATCGCCAGCGCCTTCGCTTATCTCGCCTCTGACGAGGCCTGCTTCGTCACCGGTGCCGTGCTGGTGATTGACGGCGCCCAGACTGTCGGCTGAGCGTGTAGGTTAGAGCGCCGGCCTGTCATACCGGCGCTTTCCGCCCTTAGCTTTTGTGGGCATGCCCGGTGATCACCGGCCTGTTGGTCCACGTGCCGTCGGCAGTCTGGCGCCATCCGCCGGCGGCAAGCGCGCCGCCGTCGAGGTTGATGGTCGTACCGGTGATCCAGCTCGACAGCGGCGATGCCAGGAACAGTGCGGCGCCCGCCGTATCGTCAGGCTGTCCATAGCGTCCCAGCGGCATCCAGCGCTTGACCATGTGCTGGTGCTCTTCCGGGATCCATTTCAGGATCTGGATCTGCTCGGTCTCGGTCGTCTCCGGCGCGATCGCGTTGACCCTGATATTCTCAGGCGCGAGTTCGAGCGCCAGGCTCTTGGTGAAGCCGGTGATCGCGGTCTTGAATGCGCTGTAGACGGCAAAGTTGGGAATGCCGCGGAAGGCCTCGATGGTCGAGATGTTGATGATGCTGGCGCTCTCACCCCGGCGCAGCAGTGGCAGTGCGGCATGCGTCATCAGGAAGATGTGCTCGAGGTTGACACCGTAGAGCGCGTTCCACTCCTCGCGCGTCGACTCGGCGAACGGCTTATGGACGCCGAGGAAGTCACCGACATTGTTGACAAGTACGTCGAGCCGGCCGAAGCCGTCCCTGACCCGTGCGATCACCTTGTCAACGGCAGCCGCGTCAGTGACATCTGCGCAGAGGACGATGTTGCAGACGCCGGCGGCATCGAGTTCGGCCCGCACCTTGTCGGCGCGACCCTGGTCCTTCTCGGCGACGACCACGATGGCTCCGCAGCGGCCGAAGGCCAGCGCGATGGCGCGTCCAATTCCGGCGCCGGCGCCGCTGATCAGGGCGACCTTGCCGAGAAGGGAGTTGGCCATGCCGGCGAGTGAGGTGTCTGTCATGTCGGTCTCTTCATTTCAAATGGAGTGGCGGCTTTCTTCAGCCGGCGCGAAAAGTCATGTCGGTGCGCCGGTGCGCGAACTTCCAGCCATCAGTGGTGCGGACGAAGCGGTCGAAATAGCGCCCGACCACGCGCGGCAGTGTCGCCTTCGGATCGTCGCGGCTGGTGCCGTGATAGGTGAAGGTCGCAACGCCGCTCGCATTGTCTTGATCGATCACATCGATGACGATGTTATGCGCCATGTGGATCGTGGTGTCGGTCTGCGCCTTGGCGTCAAGATAGGCGCTCATTTCGGCATGGCCCTTTAGCGGCCCCTTCCAGGTTTCCCACAGGCCATCGGGCGCCCACAGCGCGACCAGTTCCTCATGCCTGTAGTCGTCGACAAGCACGCAATAACGCTGCACCAGCTTGGCGCATTCGTGTTCGGCGGCAATCCGGTCTGCAAGGTTCATTCCACCCTCCCCCTGATGTCGGGCCACCGTCGCGTTGGATTAGGGCTCCTTCATCCTCCAAATGAACGATGGCTGATGCGGTGAGTGAGGCCGCAATGAACCGACAACGGCAACGGAGGACGGGAAAATGTCGGATATCGAAGCAAGGATTGCCGCGCTTGAAGCGCGGATCGCAGGATTGGAAGACCAGCTTGCCATCTACCAACTGATCGCCACCTATGGCCCGTCGGTCGACAGCCGAACCGGCAGCACGACCGCCACGCTCTGGACCGAGAACGGCGCCTATGATTTCGGCGGGGAACCGCTTGTCGGCGCAGAAAAGGTCGGATCGCTGGTCAACATCGAACCGCATATCCACTACGTCGCCGATGGTTGCGCCCACGTGCTGAGCATGCCCCACGTCACCGTCAACGGAGACACGGCCGTGGCCACCGGCTACTCTCGTGTGTACCTCAGCCAGGGCGACCACTGGCGTGTCGAACGCGCCAGTGCCAATCGCTGGGAACTCGTCCGCACGTCAGAAGGTTGGCGTGTCCAGAATCGCATCAACCGTCTGCTCAATGGCCAGTCCGAAGCGCGCGACCTTTTGTCGAGGGGCGTGAAAGGCGACGTCTGACCGAGTTGAGGCAGTCAGCAGGCCTAAGAAGGCACCCTGCGCTGGCATCGTCCGAACGTGGGATGCCCGCCTGAGCTTATCCGTTCAGGGTGGCCGGCTGGGAGGACACGAAATGAATACACTCCAGGGCAAGTCGGTGGTCGTCACCGGTGCCGGATCCGGGCTGGGCGCCGCCTATGCGCGCCATGTCGCAAGCCTTGGCGCTGCGGTCGTCGTCAACGACATCAACGCCGAGGCCGCGCAATCGACAGTCGAATCGATCGTGGCATCTGGCGGCAAGGCCGTCGCGCATGCGGGCGATATCTCCTCCTGGAACTATGCACAGTCGCTTGTCGACGCCTGTATCGACGCTTTCGGCGCCATCACCGGCATCGTCAACAATGCTGGCATCCTCAGGATCGGCAAGATTCTCGATCTCACCGAGACGGACATGCGCCGCATGGTCGAAATCAATCTCATCGGCACCGCGGCCTGCGCCAGCCACGCAGCACGTCGCATGCTTGCCGCCGGCAGGGGCGGCTCGATCATCAATGTCGCCTCTGGCTCGCAGGCCGGTGACGTCGCCCTCGGCGGCTATGGCGCCACCAAGGGCGGGGTGGCATCCCTTACCTACAGCTGGGCCATGGAACTGCGTGGCACCGGCGTGCGTGTCAACGCGCTGTCGCCTCTGGCGGAAACCGCAATGGCCGCCCAGAACAAGGCGCTGATGGCCGAGCAGGCAGCGAGCCGCGAGGTGCACTACGCCGCCCTGCCCGACGCCGACGTCAATGCGCCGGTCGTCAGCTTCCTGCTTTCCGACGCCGCCGAGAAGATCAACGGTCAGGTCGTCCGCATCGCCGGCAAGCAGTTGTCCTTCGTCACCCATCCGCTGATCGCCGATCCGGTTCTGGAAGGCGACTGGAGCTACGCGGCGGTTGCCGAGGCTTTCGCCGGGGCTCTGGCGGGCAACCAGCAGCCGCTTGGTCTCGGCTACCAGAGGAAACCCAATTGAGCGGCATGCAACACAGGCCGGTCGCCGTCGTCACCGGCGCCAGCAGGGGCCTTGGCCGCGGCATCGCCATTGCCCTCGGCGAAGCGGGCTTCACCGTCTATTGCACCGGCCGCAGCGACCGCAAGGCCATCGGCCCATGGGGCGGTACCGTCCGCGACACTGCCGAGGCGATCGATCAGGCCGGCGGCAAGGGCATCGTCGCCATTTGCGATCACCTTGATGACGGCCAGACCGAGGCCCTGTTCGAGCGCGTGAAGGCAGAACAAGGGCGCCTGGACCTGCTCGTCAACAATGCCTTCGCCATGCCTGATTGGGCCGTACCGGACGGCAATTTCTGGGAGCGCCCACTGTCGCTCTGGCGCGACATGATCGATGTCGGGCTGCGATCGAGCTATGCGGCAAGCCACTTCGCCGCCCCGATCATGGTCCGCCAGCACTCCGGCCTGATCGCCAACACCTCCGGCCCCGGCGGTAAGATCTACCGTCACAGCCTGCCCTACGGCGTCGGCAAGGCCGGCCAGGACAAGCTGGCCCACGACATGGCGCACGAATTGCGCCCCTTCGACGTCGCAGCGATTTCACTGTGGCCGGGCCTGATCGGCACCGAGCGCACGCTTGCCGGCATCGCCGCAGGTGGGGTCGTCGGTGAGACTGCCGGCAACATGCCGCATATCGAGACGCCGTTCTTCATCGGCCGTGTTCTGGCGGCGATCCATGCCGCCGGCGACGCCATGACGCTCAGCGGCGGCACCTTCTATTCGACCGAACTGGCGAGCCGCTATGGCGTCATCGATGCCGATGGACGCCTGCCTCAATCGCGCCGCCCGCTGTTCGGTGCTCCGCTCTATCAGCCGATCTCCGGCGAGGCCGGTGAAGCCAGATCATGACGCTGACGCCTGACGACGAAAATCCTGCATCGCGGCAGGCTTACAGAAACGCGAAGCGTATTATATTCGATCTGGCCAGTAGCCTGGGCTTTGGGCGATTCGACCCCCGGTTGTCGAACGCAGCGTCGAACATCCAAAGCGTGGAGTTGCTGATTTGAGCAGGATGGCGCGTATGGCACAGATGGATGGCAGCGCAGGCGCAGAATATCTCGATCGCGACGGCTCGGCCCGCGCGTCGACCAATCCGCGCAAGGAGCTGGTGCGCGAACAGCTGATCGACATCGCCGCGGAGCTGTTCGACAGCAAGGGCTACGTCCAGACCAGCATCAACGACATCGCCCAGGCGCTCGGCCTCGGCCGCTCGGCCGTCTACCACTACTTTCGCAACAAGGAAGAAATGCTGGCAGCACTCGTCGAGTCGGAAGCGCTGACGCCGTCACACCGGCTGCAGGAGCTGATGGCCGAGCCCGGCCTGTCGCCAACCGAGCGACTGCGCCGCGCCATCGTCGACGGCATCGTTCGCCGTCTGTCTTCCGGCTCGCGCTTCATCCTGTTGTCGCGGCTCGAAACCCAGATCCCCGAGGCGCTCGGCCCGCTCTACAACCAGGGCCGTCGCCACATCTATGATTTCTACGTCCGCTGCATCTCCGACGGCATCACGTCAGGCGAGTTCCGCACCGTTGATCCCAAAGTTACCGCCTTCGCGGTGATCGGCATGGCCAACTGGACTTCGCGCTGGTACTCGCCCGCAGGCGCAAAGACACCGCAGGAGATCGGCGAGATCATTGCCGACATGGCTCTGGCCGGCCTGCGTACCCATCACGACCAGCCGCGCGATGCCGAAGCCGTGCGCCAGACCATCTCGGGACTGCGCCAGCAGATCGACGAGTTGGAAAAGCTGGTCAAATAGCAAAGGCCGCCGGTTGTTCCGACGGCCGCGGCTGACAGCAATTTCAGCGAAATCAGTCGAACGTCACGCCGGCATGCTGGATGAAGGCGCTGTAGGTGTCGAAGCGGATGATCGGATTCGTGCCGGTGTAGGCGCGGATATGCTCCAGCACCGCCTGGCGCGATCGGCGCCACATCGGCGGCACGATCTCCAGCATCGGTCCGTAGAGGTCAGGCGAGCGGTAATAGAGGATCGACTGGTCCTGGCCGGCGACGCGGATTTCGTAGTCGCGCTCATAGCCGGCAGCCTCGACGCGAGCCGTCGCCTCGGCATGGTCATGCACCCAGAAACCCAGATGCTGCAGGCCCTCGCGCCCGGCCGCCAGAAAGTCCGTGTAGGGTGACGAGGCGTCGTTGGTCTGTTCGATCAACTCGATCTGCACGTCGCCCATGTAGCCGAAGGCGAGCTTGAGCTCGACTTCGACCGGCTGCCCGCGATGCCAGGTTGTGCTCACGGGCTGGCTGACGCCGCGCTCCATGTAGATGAATGGACCGACGCCGAAAACATCGATCCAGTGGCGCATCGCCTTTTCGATGTCCCGGACGACAAAGCCGAGCTGGGTTGCAGGCCCCAGAATGGGTTTGAGCCCCTGTGCAATTCCGAGATCGGTCATCGTCCCCTCCCAAAGGAGCGCCGTGCGTCCATTGGGACCAAGGACGCTCCTATACCCCTACTCTGTGCGATCAGTTGAAGATTTCAAACAGGCCGGCAGCCCCCATGCCGCCGCCGACGCACATGGTAACGACGCCGTATTTCACGCCGCGGCGCCGGCCCTCGATCAGCACATGGCCGGCCGTGCGCGCGCCGGTCATGCCGAACGGGTGGCCGACGGCGATGGCGCCGCCGTTGACGTTGAGTTTTTCCGGGTCGATGCCGAGCGTGTCGCGGCAGTAGACCGCCTGGCTGGCGAAGGCTTCGTTGAGTTCCCAAAGGCCGATGTCATCGACCTTGAGGCCGTGCTTCTGCAACAGCTTCGGCACCGCGAAGATCGGCCCGATGCCCATTTCCTCTGGCGCGCAGCCGGCGACCGCCATGCCGCGATAGGCGCCCAGCGGCTTGAGGCCGAGTTGTTCGGCGCGCTTTGCCTCCATGACCACCAGAGCGGCAGCACCGTCCGACAGCTGCGACGAATTGCCGGCTGTCACGTACTCGCCCAGCTTGATCACCTCGCCGTCGGCGAAGACCGGCTTCAGCTTGGCCAAACCCTCGAGATTGGTGTCGGCGCGGAAACCTTCATCCTGAGCCAGCGTCACGTCCTGGAAGCTGGTCTCGTTGGTGTCCTTGTTGACCACCATCTTGCGCGAAGCCATCGGCACGATCTCGTCGTCGAAGCGGCCGGCCTGATGGGCGGCAGCCGTACGCAACTGGCTGGCGAGAGAGAACTCGTCCTGGGCCTCGCGGCTGATGCCGTATTTCCTGGCGACGATCTCGGCGGTCTCGATCATTGTCATGTACATATGCGGCCACTGCGAGGTCACGGCCTGCGAGCGCGAGCGATAACTGTTCTTATGCTTGTTCTGCGTCAGGCTGATCGATTCGACGCCGCCGGCAACGATGGTTTCCATGCCGTCGACGATGATCTGCTTGGCCGCGATCGACACTGCCATCAGGCCCGACGAGCACATGCGGTCGATCGACATGCCGGGCACGCTGTCAGGCAGTCCCGCGGCAGCGGCGGTCAGGCGGCCGATATTGTAGCCTTGGGTGCCCTGCTGGGCCGAGCAGCCCATGATGACGTCCTCGACGGCGTCGGGGGCGATGCCGGCACGAATGACGGCCTCGCGCACCGCGTGGCCCGACAGCGCCGGCGCTTCTGTGTCGTTGAAAGCGCCACGGAAGGCCTTGCCGATTGGGGTGCGGGCGACGGAAACGATGACGGCTTCGCGCAAAGGATTGCTCCAGAACAGTTGTTTTCGGCAGGGAACCAGGCAGGCAATGCGCAGAATGTTTTCTGCCGCGAAGCGCCGGGAACCGAAGTTTTCCAACTACTTGCTAGGAGTGACGGGGCGTCCGAACATCGTCTGAAAAGACTAACGCAGGATCCGCGGTGCGCATCGATTGCAAAAGGCCGCCGCGGAAGAGGCAGCGGCACAAGCAACAAGACTGGCACCGCAGACGCGGTCAGACATGGTAACCGCCATCGACATTGATGACCTCGCCCGAGATGAAACCGGCGCGGCTGGATGCCAGGAAGGACACCGCCTCGGCAATGTCGATGGCCTTGCCGTTGCGGCGCAGCGGCGTGTTCATCGCTGCAGCCTGCATGTACTTGTCGTCGATATAGCCAAGCTTGCTGAGTTCGGTGTGCTGGCCGGTTTCGATGATGCCGAGCGCCACGCCGTTGGAGCGGATGCCGTAGCGTCCCTCCTCCTTGGCCACGCCCTTCATCAGGGCATGCACTGCCGATTTCGGCACCACCGAGAGGCCGTCGGCTGCGGCAAAGCGATATTGCGCCGAGCTCTGGCAAGCGACGATGGAACCGCGTGCCTTGCGCAGATGCGGAATGGCATAATGGACCACATTGAAGAAGCCGAAGGCGTCGTGCATCAGGTGCTTGCGCATCTGCTCGGGCTCAATCTTGCTGAGATGGATCAGCGGCACCAGCGGCCCGGCGGCATAGACCACCGTATGGATGCCGCCACTGGCTTCCGCCACACCGTCGATGAAGGCGCGGGTCGCCTCAATATCCTCGATGTTGAGTTTGTGGATGGAGGCTTTGCGCCCCTCGCCGCGAACGGCCTCGGCTGCGGCTTCCGCCTTGGCCTGGTTGCTGTGATAAGTCAGGGCCACGTCGCAGCCGTCGCGCGCCAGCACCCGGCAGATCTCGGCGCCGACGCCGCCGCTGCCGCCGATGACGATGGCCGCTCCTTCGGCCGGATAAAGTCCGCTCATGTCCATCCTCCCTTATGATTTCATCGCCAGTTCGGCGTAGTGCCAGCCGAATTCGGCGACCGGCCGCGCCAGCGCACCGGCTTCGCGGGCGTGCGCGCTCGCCGCATTGCCATCCACCACGCGTTTCATGATGCCCTGGCGGATGCCGGCGACACGGAAGAGGCTGTAGGCGAGATAGGCGTACCAATGCCGGTCGGAAACGCCGTCCTGCCCTGTCGCCTTGAGATAGGCATCGCGGTAGCTGCGCTCGTCCGGAATGCCAAGGCCGGCTATGTCGAGGTCGCCCAGGCCGCGATAGGGCTGGTTTGGCAGGCGCCAGGTCAGCATGTGGTAGGCAAAATCGGCCATCGGCTCGCCCAGCGTCGACAGCTCCCAGTCGACGACAGCCAGCACCCGCGCCTCAGTCGGGTGGAAGATCATGTTGTCGATGCGGAAGTCGCCATGGATCAGCGACGTCCGTGTTTCAGGCGGGATATTGCCGGGTAGCCATTCGATCAGCCCGTCCATCGCTTCGATGGTCTCGGTCTCGGAGGCGCGATATTGCTTGGACCAGCGTGCCACCTGGCGCGCCACATAGTCCCCTGGCTTGCCGAAATCCGCCAGCCCGACCGCCTCGTAATCAGTGGTGTGGAGAGCTGCCGCGACGCGGTTCATCTCGATATAGATGGCCTTGCGCTCCGCAGGCGATTGCTCTGGCAAGGCAGGCGCCCAGAACGAGCGTCCCTCGACGAAATCCATGACGTAGAACATCGCACCAACGATGCTGTCCTCGTCGCAGAGCAGCCGCGCGCCGGCGACAGGCACGTCGCTGTCGCGCAAGGCACTGATGACGCGGAATTCACGGTCGACGGCATGCGCCGAGGGCAACAGCTTGCCGTCGGGCTTCTTTCGAAGAACCAGCTTGCGCTTGCCGTCGAAGGACAACAGCATCGTCGGGTTGGACTGGCCGCCGCGGAAGCGCTCGACCGAGAGCTTGCCCTCGCAGCCGTCGATGTTGGCCTTGAGGTAGGCGTGCAGTCGCGCGACGTCGATCTTGCTGTCGGCGGCGAGCGGCTCGGTGCCGACGAAACGGCTGGCATCCATGGCGCGCCTCCCGCTCAGTCCACGTATTTGGCGAGTTCGATGCGCCCGATCTGGTTGCGGTGTACCTCGTCCGGCCCGTCGGCGAAGCGCAGCTTGCGGGCATGCGCATAATAATTGGCCAGCACGAAGTCCTGCGACACCCCGGCAGCGCCATGCGCCTGGATCGCCCAGTCGATGACCTTGCAGGCCATGTTGGGGGCGGCCACCTTGATCATGCCGATTTCGGCGCGCGCCGCCTTGTTGCCGACGGTGTCCATCATATAGGCGGCCTTCAGCGTCAGCAGGCGAGCCTGGTCGATCAGGATGCGGGACTCGGCGATGCGCTCGAGCGTCACCGACTGTTCGCCGATCGGCCGGCCGAAGGCGACGCGGCTCTTCACCCGCCGGCACATCAGCTCCAGGCAGCGTTCGGCAAGACCGATCAGACGCATGCAGTGATGGATACGTCCCGGTCCGAGGCGGCCTTGCGCGATCTCAAAGCCGCGGCCTTCGCCGAGCAGCATGTTGGTTGCCGGCACCCGCACCTTCTCGAACAGCATGTCCATGTGGCCGTGCGGTGCATCGTCATAACCGAACACGGTCATCGGCCTCAGCACCTTGATGCCTGGCGTGTCCATCGGCACCAGGATCATCGACTGCTGCTGGTGCTTGGCAGCACCCGGATCGGTCTTGCCCATGAAGATCAGCAATTCGCAATGGCGGTCGCCGACGCCAGAGATCCACCATTTGCGGCCGTTGATGACATAGTCGTCACCGTCGCGGACGATCGAGCTCTGGATGTTTGTCGCGTCGCTTGAAGCGACGTCAGGCTCGGTCATGGCGAAGGCCGAGCGGATCGACCCGTCGAGCATGGCAGGCAGCCAGCGCGCCTTCTGCGCCTCGGTGCCATAGCGCTCTATGGTTTCGATGTTGCCGGTGTCAGGTGCCGAGCAGTTGAATATCTGCGACGAGAAATGCACCCGGCCCATGACTTCGCAGAGCGGTGCATATTCGGTGTTGGTCAGGCCCGCGCCATGTGCGGAATCCGGCAGGAACAGGTTCCACAGCTTGGCCGCCTTGGCGTTGGCCTTCAGTTCCTCCAAGACAGGCGGATGGCCCCAGCGGTCGGCTTCGACTTCCTCGTGATAGCGGCGCTCGTTGGGATAGACATGCTCATCCATGAAGGCATTGAGCCGTTCGAGCAGGCTTTTTGTCTTGTCGCTGTATTCGAAGTCCATCTTGCGTCCGCCACTGCCATTCCAGGAAGAGCCGCCGGCAGCGAATGCCGGCGGCGGGTTCGTCAGGCGGCGCGGACGCCGGGAGGATTGCCCTTCAGCACGGTGGCGCGGACATTGTGCGGGTCGAGCCTGGCGATGATAGCCAGCTGTTCCTCGGTCGGCGCCGCGGTGGTGGTCATGCCTTCGGCGCGCAGCAGCGGGAATCCGGTGGCGTCCTGCACCTGCTCGAAGGTCACACCCGGATGCAGCGACAGCACCTGTGCTGCATGATCGGGGCCGTTGAAGTCGAACACGCAGAGGTCGGTGATGACCACGCCGAGCTTGACGTCGGCGGGCTTGGCGCCTTCCGGCCAGTTCTTGGCGTTGTAGCCGACGCTTGCCACCACATCGACCTGACCTTCGACGAAGGTGCGTTTCGAATGGTTCGGCAGGAACATCGAGTTCTTGTGGCAGATCGAATTGCCCGGGAAGCCGCGGACGCCGAGCATGGCGACCTTCGGCTTCTGGAACTCTCCACCCAGTGCGGAGATGTTGCCCTGGCCGTAGCGGTCGACCTGTACCGGCGTCACCATGGCGTGGCGACGGCCGCTCCAGACGCTGTCGAAGACGCGGCTATACGGCATCCAGCCGGAGAATTTCGGCTTGTAGTCGCCGCGCGGTCCGAGCGGGATCGGGTCCTCGACGAGATAGGCCTCGCCATCGGTCATCATGATGCCGGGAGCGCAAGTCAGCTTGGCAAGGCCGGCCGCCAGGCGCGGCAACGGGCCGATGCCGGTGGCGAGAACTTCGCCGTCGCTGGCCCAGGCCTGTGCGCCGACAGCGACGATCAGTTCGGCTAGCGTGAATTCTTTTGCAGTCGTCATGTCGTGTCCGATCAGAAAATGGGGAGCGGCAGGGCGCGGATCTTGGCTTCGCCACCAACGCTCGCGGCGTAGCTGGCCTCGTCGCCCTTCACATATTGGTCGAAATAGCGCTGCCAGCCGCCCTCTTCGCCAGCCGATGCCGCATAGTCCTTGAGATGGCCCATATCCCAGCCATAGGCGTCATGAGCGGCCGTCGGATGTGCGCCGAGCGGTGCCGAAACCACGCCTGTCACCAGGCAGCGTTCGAACAGCTGGCTCTTGGCCTTGTCGGAATATTCATCCCCGATGCGCTCGACCAGCATTTCGGTGGTAACGAACACCTTGTCGGCGGCACGAGCGAACAGGCCATCGAAGAACGGATCCGGGCCGTCGGTCTGGGTGTTGCCCAGCCGGTCGGCGCGGCTCGCATGGATCAGCGCCACGTCGAGTTTGATCGCCGGCATCGCCAACAGCACTTCGCCGTCGTCATAAGGCGACTTCACCGTCTTGAAGTGGGGGTTGTACTTCATGACGTCGGAGCCGAGGCCGACGCGGGTGGCTGCGAACGGCAGGTTATGTCCGGCTGCCTGCAGGCCGAGCAGCAGCAGGCCCTCGTCCAGCTCCGACACCTCGACCGCTCCGGCTTCGCGCGCCTTGCGGAAGTAGGGCTCGATCGGCATCGCATCGAGCGACACGAAGCCGTAGATCAGCTTCTTGACCTTGCCCGCAGCACACAGCATGCCGATTTCCGGCCCGCCATAGGCGACCAGCGTCAGGTCCTTGAGGTCCGAGCGCAGGATCTCGCGCACCAGCGCCATCGGCTTGCGCCGCGGACCCCAGCCGCCGAAGCCGATCGTCATGCCGTCGCGCAGTTGGGCGACGACCGCTTTCAGGTCCATTTCCTTGTTCATAGCATCCTAGTCCGTCTGTTCTTCATTCTGTTTCGGCAGGGATACGGGCTCAGCCGTAGAAGCCCTTGCCCTCGGCAACCAGCCGCTCGATCAGCGCGGCCGGCTTGAAATATTGGTCGCCCACAAGGCCCGCATATTTGTCGAGCGCCGCCTTGACCTTCGGCAGGCCGACCTGATCGGCATAGAACATCGGGCCGCCCAGATAGGTCGGGAACCCGAAGCCGTTGGTCCAGATGACGTCGATGTCGCTCGGTCGCGCCGCCGCACCCTCGTCGAGGATCTTGGCCGCCTCGTTGACCATGGCAAACAGGCAGCGTTCGAGGATTTCCTCGTCGGTGATGGTGCGTGCGGTGAATCCCCGCTCCTTGCGGTGCGCTTCCAGCAGTTCATCGATAGCGAGATCGTGCGAAGCCTTGCGGTTCTCGTCATAGACGTAATAGCCCGCGCCGGACTTCTGGCCGAGGCGGCCAGCGGCCACCAGCCTGTCGACGATATTGCACTGCTGCTCGCGCGGCGACATGCGGGCGACGCGTGCCGCCCGCGCTGCGGCCATGATGTCCATGCCGGCGAGATCGGCCAGCGCGAACGGGCCGATCGGGAAGCCGAAGGCGGTTAGCACGCGGTCGACCTGTTGCGGCGTCGCACCGTCCTCGAGCAGGAATTGAGCCTCGCGCGTACGCTTGGAAAGCATGCGGTTGGCAACGAAACCTTCGGAACGCCCGACCATGACCGGCACTTTGCCGAGGCGCTTGCCCAGCGCCGTGGTGGTCGCCAGGACATCGGAAGCCGTCTTCGCCGCCCGCACGTTCTCGAGCAGCTTCATGACATTGGCCGGATTGAAGAAATGCATGCCGGCGACGCGCGCCGGGTTCTTCGACGAGTTGGCCAGTTCCTCGATGTCGAGGAACGAGGTGTTGGTGGCCACGATGGCGTCGTCGCGCAGTACCGCGTCGAGTCTCGCGAAGACGTCCTTCTTGACCGCCATGTCCTCGGTCACCGCCTCGATCACCAGATCGACGTCTCCGAGCGTGTCGTAAGACGTAGTCGGTGTCAGCAGCGCCATGCGGCGCGCCATCTCATCGGACGTCATCGAGCCGCGCTTGACGCTGCTCTCATAGATCTTGCCGATCGCCTTGACCGCGGACGCCAACCCGTCGTCAGAAAGGCCGATCAAGGTCACCGGAATGCCGATGTTGAGGAAGCAGGCGGCAATGCCGCAGCCCATGGTACCGGGGCCGACTATGGCGACCTTGCTCACGTCCCGCGGCTTCACCTCGGCATCGACGCCGTCGATCTTGAGCGCCTCACGCTCGGCGGCGAAGATGTGGCGCAGTGCCTTGGACTGCGGCGAAACCAGCAGCTCCTTGCAGGTCTTGTATTCGAGCGCAATCGCTTCAGCGACCGGCGTCTCGGTGACCATCTTGATCAGGTCGACCGCAACTAGAGGTGCCTTGAAGCCTTTGTATTTCTTCGCCAATGCCGCGCGGGTTGTCTCCAGAACGGCAGGGTCGAACGCCGGCACCGGCAGGTCGCTGGTACGGCGCAGCATGGCGCCGTCGGCGATCACCTTCCCGGCGAAGGCGACCGCTGCCGCCTTCAGGTCGCCCGGAACGACCTCGTCGACAATTCCCTTTTCCCGGGCATCCCGCGCCGAGATCTGGCCGCCTTCGCTGATCATCTTTAGCGCCTCTTCGACGCCGGCCAGGCGCGGCAGGCGGACGGTGCCGCCCGACCCCGGCAGGATGCCAAGCTTGACTTCGGGCAGGCCCACCTTCGAGCCTTCGAGCGCGATGCGATAGCTGCAGGCCAGCGCCACTTCGAGGCCGCCGCCGAGTGCCGTGCCGTGGATCGCAGCCACGATCGGCTTGGTTGCCGCATCGAGCGTATCGATCACTTCGCCCAGCAGCGGCGCCACCATCGGCTTCTTGAATTCGTGAATGTCGGCGCCGGCGATGAAGGTGCGGCCTTCGCACAGAATGACCATGGCGCGTGCCTCGGCATCGCTTTCGAGCGCCTTCGCTGCCTCTATGAGCCCCGCCCGGACCGAATGCGACAGCGCATTGACGGGCGGGTTGTCGACGGTCGCAACCAGAATGTTGCCTTGCCTGGCGATCGAAACGGTCTGTACGAGCAGCTCGGTCATGCCGGCACTCCTTCCCTGCTATGTCCTGAATTGCCTGTCACCAGTACGACCTTGCCCTTGACGGCGCGTTCCATGACGACGTCGAGGGCTTCGGCGAAGCGGTCGAGCGGATATTCAGCCGAGATATGCGGCCTGAGCGCGCCCTTGGCGAACCAGTCCATCAGCTCGGCAATGTTCTCGGCATTCTTCTCTGGTGCCGAGCGCGCATACGCGCCCCAGAACACGCCGATCAAAGCCGACTGCTTGAGCAGCAGAAGGTTGAGCGCAATCTTGGGAATGTCGCCGGCGGCAAAGCCGATCACCAGCAGCCGGCCGAACAGCGCCAGCCCACGCACAGCCGTCTCCGTCATGGCGCCGCCGACGGGATCGTACACCACGTCGACGCCCTGCCCGTTGGTCAGCTCCTTGAGCCGCTGACGCAGGTCCTCGGTCGAATAGTTGATGGTCTCGTCTGCGCCGTACTTGCGACATAGCTCGAGCTTCTCGTCGCTGGAGGCGGCAGCGATGACACGCGCGCCCATCTGCTTGCCGAGTTCGACAGCGGTCAAGCCGACACCGCCGGCTGCACCCAGGACGAGCAGGGTTTCGCCCGGCTTTATCCGTGCACGATCCTTGAGCGCGTGATGCGAGGTGGCATAGGTGATCAGGAAGCCGGCCGCCTCGACGAAGCTCATCTCGGCGGGGATCGGAAACACCTTCCAGGCGTCGACCGCGACCTGCTCGCCATAACCGCCGATGCCGGCGAAGGCCAGGACGCGCATGCCTGACGTCAGGCGCTCAACGCCCTCACCGACCGAAATGATGACACCAGCGGCTTCGCTGCCCGGCGTGAACGGCAATTCAGGCTTGGTCTGGTACTTGCCCTCGACCATCAGCCCATCGAAGAAGTTGATGCCGCACGCCTCGATGCGGATCACCACCTGGCCCGGCTTTGCCACCGGTTCCGGAACCTCTTCGATGCTGAGTTCCGCCCTTGGGGCGAACTCCCTGCAGATCACTGCCTTCATTTTCCTACGCCGCTTTTTGCTGCCATTTCGGCACTGCCAAATTCTTCAATCGAGGCAAGGAATGGGACAGGGGCAGACCGCTAACATCGTCTGATGGGACTAGTCGCGGGAAAGCGGACATTTCGGCCGCCAAACCGCTGAAATGGCGAACAATCTTAGTCCCTTCGGACGATGTTGCCGACGCCTGCACGCGCAGGTTCGCGGGTACCGTTTCGAGGAGATCATCATGGCCCGTCTGGCAGGCAAAATTGCATTCATATCAGGCGCTACCGGCGGCATTGGCGAGGCCGCCGCCAGGCTGTTTGCAAGCGAAGGCGCAAAGGTGGCGGTCGCCGGCCGCAGCCGCGACAAGGGCGAAGCCATCGCCTCCTCCATCAATATATCGGGAGGCACAGCACTCTATGTCGAAACCGATGTCACCGAGCCGGACAGCGTCGAGGCGGCGTTCAAGCTGGTGATGAACGCCTGGGGTCGGCTCGACGTACTCTACAACAACGCCGGCGGCTCGAGTTCAGCCGACGGCCCGGTGACGGTTGCGCCGTTCGAGGAGTTCTGGCGCTGCATCAAGCTCGACCTGTTCGGCACTTGGGTCTGCTGCCGCAACGCGATTCCCCTGATGCAGCAGTCTGGCGGCGGCTCGATCATCAATTGCTCGTCGATCGTCGGGGCCATGGGCATCCCCAACCGCGACGCCTACTCGGCGGCCAAGGGTGGCGTCATCTCGCTCACCCGCTCGATGGCAGTGGAATTTGCCAAGGACAATATTCGCGTCAACGTGCTGGTGCCGGGCGCGGTCGCCACCGACCGAGTCCTCGGCTTCTTCGAGCGCGAGCCGCATCTCAAGGCACAGTTCGACGCCTATCTGCTCGGCATCGCCGAACCGGTCGATGTCGCCAACGCAGCACTTTATCTAGCCTCGGACGAGTCGCGGAAAATGACCGGTCACCAGTTGCCCATCGACGGCGGCATCCTGATTTCGTGACCGACGTGCCCGGACTGGCTTAGTCTGTGCAGACGATGCCTGCTCATGCGGGCAGGTTCTCTAGTCGCCGCGGAATCCCAATTTCGACTGCAGGAACAAAAGCATGGAAATCCTGAGCCAGGTGCTGGCGCGGAACGCACGGCTGATCGGCGAGCGCAACTTCATCGTCACCGACAAGGAGACGATCACCTATGCGCGCTTTTCCGAGCTGACGGCGCAGCTGGCCAACGTGCTCAAGCAACGCGGCGTGTCCAAGGGCGATCGCGTCGGGCTCTATCTGCCTAGCACGCCGATGATGGCGATCGGCTTCTGGGCCTGTCAGCGCCTCGGCGCGATCCCGGCCCCGCTCAGCGCCATGTTCCGCCACGCCGAGCTGCGCAAGATCGTTGCCCAGACCGGCATGAAGGCGCTCATCGCCGACAGCTCGACCTGGCCCTATTTTTCCGAGATCAGGGCGGAGTTTGGCGACCTCGCCCATTGCCTGGTGGCCTCTGGCGCCGTTAGCGCCGACGACCTCACTTCGTTAATGGCCGCTGCGCCAACTTCATTCGAGGATGTCGCCTGCCACATCGACGACATTTGCGCCCTTTTCTTCACCTCGGGCACCACGGGCGCGCCCAAGGGCGCCGCGCAATCGCAGTTCAACCAGTGCTCGACACTGCGCGACATGATGGTGTCGCACCGCACGCGCTTTGCCGAGGAAGTCTATCTCTGCGCCGTGCCGCTGTTCACAAATTTCGGCCTCACGGTAACGCTCAACCTCTGCCTCTATACCGGCGGCACCATCGTCCTGCACGAACGCTGGGACACCCAGCGTGTGCTTTCCGAAATCGGCGCGTACAAGGCGACCTATTTCGGCGGCACCCCGACCATGTATGTCTACATGGTCAACGAGGTCGACCCGGCCAAGCACGATCTGTCGTCGCTGCGCATCTGCACGACGGGCGGCTCACCGGTGCCGCAGCCGGTCATCCGCCGCTTCGAGGAGCTCTCGGGGGCGCGGGTCACCCAGGTCTACGGCTCGACCGAGACCAGCGGCCAGAACGTGATGGAGCCAACCGCGGGCATCCGCAAGGCAGGCTCAGCCGGCCTGCCTGTCGGCAGCTCGCGTATTTCGATCGTCGACGACGAGGGCAACCCCGTCCCGCAGGGCGAGATCGGCGAGGTGATCATATCAGGGGATTGCGTCTCTCAGGGTTACTGGATGGACGAGAAGGCGACGGCGGAAGCCTTCGGCAATGGCGGCTGGAAGTCGGGCGACCTCGGTTACGTCGACGAAGACGGCTATCTGTTCATCGTCGACCGCAAGAAGGACGTCATCATTGCCGGCGGCCACAATGTCTATCCGCTGGAAATCGAGGCCCTGCTCTACAAGCACCCGGCGGTCGCCATGTGCGCGGTCGTCGGCGCGCCCGACGAAAGCAAGGGCGAAATCCCCGTCGCCGTGATCGTCAAGGCCGAGGGCCAGGACGCGACCGCTGAAGAGCTGATCCGATACTGCCGCGAGAGCCTCGCCGCCTACAAGGCGCCCCGCGCCATTCATTTCATCGACATCATGCCGGTCGAAGCCGCCAAGATCCGCAAACGCGAACTGGTGCTGGCGTTGCGCGAAAACCGCCTGGACGATTTCAGGAACACGTGAACGCGGGACACCAGAATGCAAAAGGCCGCGTCAAATGCGCATCCTTTTGCATTGCAGCTTACACCTGGCCATTGTCCCTAAGCGGACACCACATCACCCGCGCCACCGAATGCGCTCCAGCCGCCATCGACCGGCAGAACCGTGCCTGTGATGTAGGACGCCCAGTCCGACAACAGGAACACGGCGGCTCGCGCCATTTCTTCCGGCAGCGCCAGTCGGCCGAGCGGCGTACGCCGTTCCAGGATCGTCGGGTCGAATGCCTTGCGGTCGAGCAAAGCCTGAACCATCGGCGTGCGCGTATAAGCCGGCGCGATCGCATTGACGCGAATGCCCGAGGGACCCCATTCGCAGGCCAGCGTGTGCGTCAGGTGATTGATCCCGGCCTTAGCCGCGGCATAGGCCGAGCGACGCGGGAAGCCGCCGAGCCCGACGATGGACGACACATTGACGATGGCGCCTTGCTTCTGCCTGAGCATGGGCCGCGACGCCGCACGGCACATCAGATAGGTGCCCTTGAGGTTGACGTCGATCACGCGCTGCCAGCGCTCCACCGACTGCTCGTGAACAGGCACGAGATCGTCGCCGATGCCGGCCGAGTTGAAGACGAGGTCGAGCCCGCCGAGGGCCGCTATCGCCTCCCCGACCATGCGCTCGGCATCCGCTTCGCTTGCGACATCGCCCTGGGTGATGCCGGCCGCAGCAGTGCGCTGCGCCGCCGGATCGAGTTGATCGCGGTTGAGGTCGGCAATGACCACGCGAGCGCCGAGTTCGCCCAGCAATCTTGCAACCGTCTCACCGATGCCGCTGGCGCCGCCTGTCACAAGCACCCGCTTGTCGTCAAACCTGATCGCCGGCGCGCTCATGCGTCCGGATCCCCGCCGTCCTCGGCATCCTGCTTAAAATGGAAGTCCGCCTGCCACTCGTCACTTGGCTGGACATGCAACCTCCAATAGGCAGCGGCGACCAGATCGTGATCGTAAGGCGTTCCGGCCTGCATCGTGCCGTGGATGGCAACCGTCGAGACATGAATACCCGCAGGCGAAAGCTCTTTCTCCAGCGAATGTCCGAGGCTGCGCAGCGCCGCCTTGCCAAGCGAGGTCACGCCCCACTCGATCCACGGCCCGAAGGCGAGCACCCCTCCGGTGAGCAGGATCGTGCCGCGGCCGCGGTCGATCATTCCTGGCGCAACGGCCTGGGCCGCATGCAGTGCACCAGCCACGTTGGTCCTGAAGGCGTCGACGACGTAGTCGACGCTGGCCGCCTCACCATGCGACTTCCAGCCGTCGGCGGTGCCGTATTTCACCTCGCCCAGCCGCGACGGCGTGACGAACCGCGCCGGCTCGATGATGGCGGCATTGTAGATCAGCGCCTCGGCATCGCCATGCCGCTCGCGGATCGCCGCATGGACATGGGCCATCACTTCGGGTTTGCCGGCGTCGCCGACAAATCCGGCAACGTCGAGGCCCTCGGCCCTCAGCTCCTGCTCGTAGCGTGCAATCGCTTCTGCGCGGCGGCCGACAAAGGCAACACGATGTCCTTCGCGCGCGAACTTCTTCACCAAAGCTTGGCCGAGCCCAGGCCCCATGCCAATGACCAGAGTCGACGGCGCGCTCATTGTGCTGCCGTGATTTTGGTGGTGGCCTCGGTGCGGTCGGCCGTCTGCTGGGCCTTGCGCTCGGCGCGGTTCGCCAGGAATTCCTCCAGCGTGCCGATGATGCCCTTGCGCAGGAACAGCACGCAGAGAACGAAGATGATGCCCTGAACCACCACGACCCAGGCACCGAGGGTCGCCAGCTCGCGTTGCAGCGTCACCAGCACCGCCGCACCGACCACCGGTCCAAGCAGCGTGCCGACGCCGCCGATCAGTGTCATCAGCAGCACGTCAGCCGAGGTCATGAAGAAGACGTCGGCCAGCGACGCCAGCTGGAAGATGATCGCCTTGAGGCCGCCTGCTAAGCCCGACAGCATCGCCGAAAGCGTGAACGCGATCAGCTTGAACCGGTCGGTCGAATAGCCGAGCGAAATGGCGCGCGGCTCGTTCTCGCGGATCGACTTCAGCGTCTGGCCGAAAGGCGAGTGGATGATGCGGTAGACGAAGGCGAAGCCGGCCAGGAACACGGCGAGGGTCACGTAGTACATGTTCAGCGTGTTGGAGAGATCGATGACGCCGAACAGCATGCCGCGCGGCACCGACTGGATGCCGTCCTCGCCATGGGTCCATGGCGCCTGCACTGCGTAGAAATAGATGATCTGCGCCAGCGCCAGCGTGATCATGGCGAAGTAGAGCCCCTGCCGGCGGATCGCCAGCCAGCCGAACAACGCGCCGATCGCCGTCGCCACCATGGCGCCCAGAAGGATGCAGAGCTCAGTCGGCAGGCCCCAGGCGGCAGCGGCATGCGCAGTCACATAAGCCGATGCCCCGTAGAAGGCGGCATGGCCGAAGGCGAGGAGACCGACGTAACCGAAGATCAGATTGTAGGCGAGTGCGAACAGTGCCAGCACCAGGATCTTCATGCCCATGACGGGATAGACGAGGAACGGCAACGCCACGCCGCCGACCGTGAAGATCGCGAGCCACAGGCGACCGTTCTCAAGGAAGCTGCCGGAGCGGCCCGACGAGACGTCGGCGACCGAGTGGCTCGTCGTCTCCTTGCCGAACAGGCCAGCCGGGCGGAAAATCAGCACCAGCGCCATGATGATGAAGATCACGGTTGCCGAGGCCTGCGGATAGAACACCTTGGTCAGGCCCTCGATCACGCCGAGCATCAGGCCGGAAACGATGGCGCCGAAGATCGAGCCCATGCCGCCGATGACCACGACAGCGAAGATGGTGATGATCATGCCCTGCCCCATCTGCGGGCTGACCTGGTAGATCGGGGCTGCCATGACGCCGGCGAAACCGGCAAGACCGACACCGAACGCGTAGGTCAGCATCAACAAGCGCGGCACGTTGATGCCGAAAGCACGGACGAGATCGGGATTTTCGGTCGCGGCCCGGAGGTAAGAGCCGAGCTTGGTTCGCTCGACCATGTACCAGGTGCCGAAGCAGACGACGACTGCCGCGGCGATCACCCAGGCGCGGTAGATCGGCAGGAACATGAATCCGAGATTGATGCCGCCTTTCAGAGACTCCGGCACGCCATACATCTGGCCGGCGGCACCGTAATAGACGTTGAAGGCACCCTCGATCGCCATGGCGAGGCCGACGGTCAAAAGCAGGCCGTAGGCATGGTCGAGATCGTAGACGCGGCGGATGAAGATGCGCTCCATCAGCGCGCCGATGACAGCCACCACCAGCGGAACGATGACCAGCGCCCACCAGTAGCCGATCGACGGCAGACCAAGACCCGGGAACAGCTCAGGCAAGCGCATGAGATACCAGGCGCCGAACGCACCCAGCATGTATTGCGCGCCATGGACGAAGTTGCCGATGCGCAACATTCCGAAGATGATCGCCACGCCCAGGCTCATCATGGCGTAGAACGAACCGTTGATGAGACCGACGAGCAGTTGGCCGAAAAGAAGGGTTGGCGGAACGCCAATCAGGTCCATCATGGCCATCACACCCCGAGGTAAGCTTGGATTTTGGCTTCATTGCCGGCGAGTTCGCCACGGCTGAAGCGCTCGACCACCTTGCCGTGGTCGACGACGAAATGCCGGTCGGCGAGCTTGGAAGCGAAGCGGAAGTTCTGCTCGACCAGAAGGATTGTGAAGCCTCTCGCCTTCAGCTTTTCAAGAACGGCAGCGATCTGCTTGACGATGACCGGCGCGAGGCCTTCGGTCGGCTCGTCGAAGATCAAAAGCTTCGCACCGGTTCGCAGAATCCGACCGATGGCCAGCATCTGCTGCTCGCCACCCGACAGCTTGGTACCGGGGCTCTGCCAGCGCGCCTTGAGATTAGGAAACAGCTCGAGAATCTCGTCCACCGTCATGCCGCCCTTGGCAATGACCGGCGGCAGCTCCAGGTTCTCGGCTACCGACAGGCTCGAGAAGATGCCGCGTTCCTCCGGGCAGTAGGCGATACCGCGCCGGGCGACGATCTCAGGCGCCCGCGTCGCAACGTTCTCACCGTGATAGCTGATAACACCGGTCTTCTTGCGCACCAGGCCCATGATACAGCGCAGCGCTGTCGTCTTGCCGGCGCCGTTGCGGCCCAGCAGTGTGACGAGTTCACCCTCGCGGATGTCGAAATTCATGCCGTGGAGCGCCTTGCTCTCGCCGTACCAGGCATGCAGGTCGGCGATGTGGAGCACCACCTGGGAAGTCTCAGTCATCTGCGCCACCGATATAGGCTTCGACAACGCGCGGATCGCGCGACACGGTTTCGTAGTTGCCTTCGGCCAGCACCCGTCCCTGGGCCAGCACGGTGATGGTGTCGGAAAGGGCTGAAACCACCGACAGATTGTGCTCGACCATCAGGACAGTGCGCTCGCTTGCTACCTTGCGGATCAGCTCGGCGATGCGGTCTACGTCCTCGTGGCCCATGCCCGAGGTCGGCTCGTCGAGCAGAAGCATCTCGGGATCCAGCGCCAGCGTCGTGGCAATCTCCAGCGCGCGCTTGCGACCGTAAGGCAGATTGACCGCAACATGGTTGCGATAGGAAAGCATGCCGACAGCGTCGAGCAGTTCATCAATGCGATCGTTGAGCACGCCGAGCGTGCGTTCGCTTTGCCAGAAGCGATAGGAGGTCCCCGTCGGCCGTTGCAGTGCCATGCGCACGTTTTCGCGCACGCTCATGCGCGGAAACACCGCCGAAATCTGGAACGATCGAACAATGCCCTTGCGCGCCACCTCTTCCGGCTTCAACGCGGTGATGTCCTCGCCGTTGTATCGGATCGTACCTTCGCTGGGCTGCAGGAACTTGGTGATCAGGTTGAAGGTCGTCGTCTTGCCGGCGCCGTTGGGGCCGATCAGGGCGTGGATGGTATTGCGCCGGACCTTGAGGTCGACGTCCTTTACGGCGGCGAAGCCATAGAAATACCGGCTCAGCCCGGACGCCTCGATGATGTAGTCGTCCGCAGTGCCTTGCTGCACCTTGTCCTCCACCTACTCTAGGAAAAATGCGGCACAGGGCGCCCGTCATGCGTCGACGAGAATGCCCTTGCCGCGTGATGCCAGCTGCCTGAGCGCCACCACCTTCTGGTAGTCGTCAGAATGGTAGAATTGGCGCGCCGCGTCAGCGCTCGGGAACTCGACCACCGAGATCGTCGCCGGCTGCCAGCCGCCTTCGAGGCTTTCGATTCGATCGCCCGACAAGACGAAACGCCCGCCGCCGGCGGCCATGATCGGCCCGGCGACCTCGCGATAGTGCTGCCAGGCGGCCTCGTCGGTGATTTCGATTTCGAAGATCAGATAGCCGGGCAAGTCGTCACTCCCATCGGGTGGACGCGCCGGACGGCGAGCGTGCCGTCCGGCGCTGTCGGATCAGCCTTTGGGCAGCTTGCAGGTGCTCTTGTCGATCGAGCGGAAGGCGACGTCGGCAGGAACGGTGGTCACGACCTTGAACACGTCCTGCGCATCGGATGCCTCGCCGGGCGCACGCACCTGAAGCAGTTGCATGTCATGCACGAGGCGGCCGTTGGGCAGCAGCGTCGCATTCTTTGCGAACAGGTCGTTGATCTTGCCTTCGCGCAGCTTGGCGAGCACCGCGGTCGGCTCGTCGGTACCAGCGGCCTTGACGGCGTTCAGGTAGTTGGTCGCTGCGGAATAGGCACCGGCCGCAACCCAGCCCGGCGCATTGCCGGTCTTCTTCTGCATCTCTTCCTTGAAATGCTTGGAGGCATCGTCGGTGTTCCAATACCATGCGGCGGCAAACTGGATGCCCTTCAGCGCTTCAAGGCCGATGGCGCGCGCATCCGACTGGTGCAGCACGGTCAGCGCCACGCGCATGCCCTGGTCGATCAGGCCGAACTCCTGGACCTGCTTGAGCGCATTGACCAGTTCAGGACCATTGACGGTCAGCGCCAGAACCTTGGCGCCCGAGGCCTGGGCCTGCAGGATGTAGGACGAGAAGTCGGTGGTGCCGAGCGGCGCCCGCACCGAACCCAGTATCTTGCCGCCTTCTTCCTCGACGGCGGTTTTCACGCCGGCTTCCAGCACCTTGCCGGCTTCATAGTCGGGCGACAGGATGAACCAGGTCTCGCCACCGGCCTTGAGCTGGGCGCTGACCGACGAACGCACCTGCGAATAGGCGTCGTATGCCCAGGCCATGCCGTAGCCGTTGCAGTCGGCTTCGGTCATCTTGTCGGTCATCGGCGAGACAAAGAAGCCGAGTTTCTTCTGTTCGCCCAAAAGGTTGTTGACCGAAAGCGCGATTGCCGAATTGGCGACATCGAACAGCGCGTCGACATTGTCGCGCTCCAGCCATTCGCGGGCGATGGAGAGTGCAATCTCGGGCTTGTTCTGATGATCGGCCGAGACCAGTTCGATCGGCTTGCCCAGCACCTGACCGCCAAAATCGGAGATTGCAAGCTTGACTGCCTCGGTCACCTCGGTGCCGCCGAGTGCGGAGAAGGAAGAGCTCTGGTCGTTGAGCACGCCGAGCTTGACGCTGGCGTCCTGTGCTGCGGCAGTCAGCGCGGTCGACAGCAGCAAAGCTGCCGCGAGAATGGATTTCTTCATGTCATTCCTCCCCAGGAACGTAGGCTTTGGTGCCGGTCTGGATGCGCGCCGGCATTGATGTGCGCGCAAGGCCGCCACGCGGCATGGCGTGACGACTCCTCAAGGAGAAATCACAGGATGCAGGCGAGCCGAACATCGTCCATGCGGACTACCGCATATGTCGGCCTGGGCCTGAACAACGCTTGCCTGGGCTAGTTCGTTTGCAGGATGCGAGCCGACGCGCACGCGCAAGACATCGCGGCATGAGAGAATTCGACACGATCATCGTTGGCGCCGGCTCGGCCGGCTGTGTGGTGGCCAACAGGCTAAGCGAAGACCCCGGACATAGGGTGCTTGTCCTCGAGGCCGGACCATCGGACCTTCATCCCTTGGTCCGGATGCCCCGGGGATGGGTCAAGCTGACCAAGCATCCGAAACGCTCGTGGAACTTTCCTGTCGAGCATGAAGAAGGTCGGCCGGAAGCCGAGACATGGGCGCGCGGCCGCGGGCTTGGCGGATCGAGCTCGATCAACGGAATGCTCTATTGCCGGGGCGCCCCCGAGGACTACGACGGCTGGGCCGACTTCGGCGTCAAGGGCTGGAGCTGGACCGAGATGGCGCCAGTCTTCCGCAAGATCGAGAACCATCAGCTTGGTGGCGATGTCATCAGGGGCGGCAATGGTCCCTTGCAGGTCAGTGTTCGTCCTCTCGCCGACCCGCTCGGCCAGGCGATCATCGATGCAGGTGCTTCGCTCGGCCTCGACCATCTCGACGACCTCAACGGCGCCAGACGCGATGGCGTCGGTACCTACACGCATACGGTCGACCACATGGGGCGGCGCATGAGCGCGGCCCGCGCCTTCCTCCGACCGGCGATGCGGCGCAAGAACCTCGTCGTCCAAACCGGCACGCAGGTTCTGCGCATCCTGTTCGACGGTCGTCGGGCAGTCGGCGTCGAATATCTCGTGGGCGGTCGCCAACGCACCGCCCGGGCGGCAAACGAGGTCATCGTTGCCTGCGGCGCGATCCAGTCACCGCAACTGCTGCAGGTGTCAGGCGTCGGTCGCCATGATGTGCTTTCGGCCGCTGGCGTCCAGACTGTGACCGAATTGCCCGGCGTCGGCCGCAACTTTGCCGAACACCTTGTTGTGGCGCTGCCATATCGTCTTGCCGGAATGCATAGCCACAACCGCAGCTTCAGTGGCCTGAGCCTCGTCGGCGAGGTGCTGCGCTATTATCTCGCCGGCACGGGGCTGATGAGCTTCGGTGCGTCCGAAATGGGCGCGTTCGTCCGCTCCTCGTCAGAGGTCACCTATCCGGATCTGCAGCTATCGCTGTCACCCTACACCTTCGCCCGTGGGCTGCTGCAAGGTCGCCTGAAGCTAGAGGCCGAGCCCGGCATCACCATCATCGGCTATGCCCTGCGGCCGGAAAGCCGCGGCGAGATAACCATCCGCTCGGCCGACATGCGCGACATGCCATCGATCCGGCCGAACTGGCTGGCGACGGAAAACGACCGGCGCACCGCCATTTCGATGATGCGCATCATGCGCGACTTCGTTGCCCAGCCTGCATTGCAGCCCTTCGTGAAGCAGGAGCTTTGGCCTGGCCCAGCAGTGCAATCGGACGACGACATGCTCGCTGCCTTCCGCGCGACCTTCGTGTCGGGGCTACATGCGGTCGGCACTTGCCGGATGGGCAATGACGCCGACGCCGTCGTCGACGAGCGATTGCGCGTCCATGGCGTCGATGGCCTCCGTGTGATCGATGCCTCGGTCATTCCGGCACCAATATCGGGTAACACCAACGGCCCTGTCATGGCGCTGGCCTGGCACGCTGCTGACCTGGCACTTGAGGAAAGGCGCTGAACGCTCAGAAATCGAAGAATTCGCTTCGTGAGCTGCTGAACGCCTTTTCCAATCGATGGACCATGCGCCAGCCCTTTTCGGTCCTGCGATAACGCACGTTATATTGGCCGCAGGCTGTGCGGCTCATCGTGTGGTTCGGTGTTAACCGGCCGATGGCGACGAACTGAAAATGCAGGTGCCCGGTCGCCTCGTCCCCGTCGATGTCGAGCAACGGCAGACCGGGCACATGAACGCCGGAGAATTTCGCCGTGAAATCGAAGCAGAAAGCCGACAATTGCTCCCTGCCCTCAACCTTGAGCGCCGAGCGATCGCCGACAGCCGCGATTTCGAACACGCCGTCCGCTGTGAATACATCGGCCCATGCCTTGCCATTGCCACGGTCCCAGGCGCGCGCATAGCGCGCCTCGAGCGCGATGATGTCGAGCATCGCCTCGGCGCGCACCAACCTTGCCTCCAGCATCTCAGGCATTCCGGGCAAATGCATCGCGCAGCCTGGCGCCACTGTGGTCGATCGCTAGCCGCGCCTTGCCGATCAGTCCAACCATGCTGGCAAAGCCGTGCGAGACACCGTCGTAACGCCTGGCTTGCACATCAACACCGGACTCGGCAAGCGCTGTGCAAAGGGCCTCGACCTCACTGCGCAAGGGATCGAATTCGGCAATGGCGATCGTCGTCTGCGGCAGCCCGGCAAGATCGACGGACCGCAGCAGCGCGACACGGGGATCTGCCAAGCCAGCCGGCTCACCCACATATTGCCGCCAGTACCAGCGCATCATTCCCGCGCTGAGGAATGGAGTCTGCGGGAACGTGTCGTAGCTCGTGCCGGAAGCCGTGGGATCCGAAGCAGGATAGAAAAGCAACAGGTGTCGCAGTTTCAGGCGGACCTCCGATGAGGCATGGAGTGCGGCAGCTGCCGCCAGATTGCCCCCCGCACTATCTCCGGCCAGCGCCAGCCTCCTGCCGTCGCAGCCGAGCGTGATTGCTTTGGCCGCCGCCCACTCCAGAGCCGCCAAAGCATCCTCGTAGGCTGCCGGGAACCTGTGTTCCGGCGCCAGCCGGTAGTCGATCGACAGCACCGCGCAATCGCCCGCCTTGGCCAGCGCCCGGCAGAAATTGTCATGCGTATCCAGCGAGCACAGCACGAAGCCGCCGCCATGCAGGAAGACCAGCAGCGGCAATGCCTTGCCCTGACGGGGCTTGTAGAGTCGCGCCGGGATGTCTCCGGCGCCGCCGGCAACGGTGATGTTCTCGACCGCGGCCATCTCGGTGCGCTCGGTCGGCCATCCCGCCGCGTTCACGGCAACGCGCAACGCCGGGATGTCGACATCGGCGAGGTCGAGCGGCGGCCGCCTGGCGATGACCTCCGCTATCGCGGCAATATCTGCATCGAGCGCCAATTCCATAACCAACCTCCGCGGCATTTCTTCGGCTGGAATGAAAGCCAGCCCCAAGGCTCGCCGCATCGTTCGATCGGGTGAGCCAATGAAAAAGACGCCGCCGGGGACCGGCGACGCCTTTCGCAAGTTGAAACCGTTCTGCTGTTTACTGGGCGCAGTCGGCACGTTCGACGAGACCGTCCTCGCGCAGCTGGTATGGGTTCTTGACGACCTTGAGGCTCTCGACCGACGGCAGGAAGTGGTTGTCGGCGCTGGCCGCCAGTTTGCCCGTCAGCGTTTTGATCTCGCCGGCGTTGGCCTCGATCCAGGCCGCAACCGACTTGCCGTCGGTCTTGCCCGAACCGTTCATGGCGGCAGCCAGGATGAAGGGTTGGATGTAGTAGGGCACCAGCGCCGAGGGTCCGCCCATGCGGTCGAGATCGGCAATATCGGCCTTGGCCTTCTCGGCGAACTTGGCGAACGGCTTCTCGCCGAGCGCATCGCCCGGGCAGAAAGTCATGCCCTCGAACTGCACCGAATAGACGCCCTCGAACGGCTCGGTGCCGATTGTGGCGGCGTTGCCGACGGCGTAGTTGGTCATGGTCAGGCTCGCCAGCACGGGAACGTCCCAGCCGATGTCATAGCGGTTTTCCAGCATCTTGCGGGCGTCGTCGCCGATCGAGTTGATCAGCAGCACCGCTTCGGCCTCGGAGTTTCGCAGCGAAAACAGCTGCGGGGTCATGTCCTCGGTGCGGAAAGCGAATTCCTGGATGGCGACCGGCTCCACGCCCTTGCCCTTCATGTAGTTGACGATGTCGGACACCGCCGCCTTCGACATGCCGCCATTGTCCGAGATCAGCGCCAGCTTGGTCAGCTTCAGCGTATCGAGCGCATAGGCGATGTTGGGGATCATCTGGTTCTCGCCGATCGGCGACGTCGAGAAGTGGTACGGGCCGACCTGCGGGGTCAGCTGCGTCGAGGCGGCGCTCGAAATCTGGGCGATGTAGGCTTCGGTGCCGATCGACATCAGCGGCGTCGTTTCCTGGCTGGTCGCCGGGCCGACCACGGCCGTAACCTTCTCGCTTTCGATGAGGCGGCGCATCTCGCTGACGCCATGCGTCGGGTCGGTCATCGTGTCGGCGAGAACCAGCTCGACCTTCTTGCCGAGAATGCCACCGGCGGCGTTGATGTCGTCGACAGCACGCTTCCAGGCGACCTCGGCATTCTTGCCGATCGAGGCGCCCGCGCCGGTCAGCGACATGATGCCGCCGATCTTGATCGTCTCTTCGGCCCTGGCCGTGCCGGCAGCTGCCAGGGCGGTGAACGACATCAGGGCGGCGACAACGGCGCGCCGGCTCAGAATGCTGGAAGTCATAGTCTGGTCTCCACGGAAATCGATGCCGCCGTTTCGGCCTAACGTGAATGGCAGGCATCGTCCATAAGGACCATTGAATTGAGCCAGCAGCTGCCTCGCCTGGCCCAATGCCATCAGCCGCAAAACGGCCCTCACCCGATCGAACGATGAATTTGGTGATTGCCAGCCGGACACTCCAGCTCATGCCGAAAGGGCAATTGTCTCAAGCGGAGGATCCTGCCAGTGAAATTTTCCATGATCTACGAGGCGCAGATCGCCGAAACCCATCGGGAGGCCGAGCAGCAGGTTTTCCGCGAGATGGTGGAACAGTGCGTGCAGCTCGACAGGAGCGGCTTCGACGGGGTCTGGTGCGTCGAGCACCATGGCCTGACGCAATATTCGCACATGTCGGCACCGGAAACCTTCCTCGCCTTCGTCGCCGGCCAGACGAAGAGGATCGAGATCGGCCATGGCGTCGTCTGCCTGCCGCCGGCGATGAACCATCCCATCAAGGTCGCCGAACGTGTCGCCATGCTCGACATCCTGTCGAATGGCCGCGTCAATTTCGGTGTCGGCAAGGGCGGCAGCCAGCAGGAGGCCGGTGCCTTCGGCTACCAGTTGGCCGAGTTGCAGCCGCTGATCGACGAGAGCATGTATCTGATACCGCGCCTCTTCACCGAAGAAGTGGTCGAGCATGACGGCCAGTACATCAGGTTTCCAGCCCGCCCCGTCCATCCCAAGCCGTTGCAGCAACCGCACCCGCGCATGTACATGGCCTGTACACGCTGGGAGGCGGTGGTGACAGCCGGCTCGCGTGGCCTCGGTGCGCTGGTCATGGGTTTCGGCGGCCCCGACGAGATCAAGACCAAGAGCGATGCCTATCGGAAGGCCTTTGCCGAGCGCAAACCAGAGGACCAGGTCGGATTCCGCCCGACCGAGCACCTCTCCGCCCTGTGCCCGGCCATCGTCCTGCGCGACCGGGACAAAGCCCGCCGCATCGGCTTGCGTGGCCAGCGCTTCTTCGCCGAGGCGCTGTCGCACTGGTACCAGGGCGGTCCCAAGCCTGAGGTCCACGACATGAGCCCGGAAGAGCATCTGGCGGCGCTCGACAAGGTGCGCGAGCACAAGTTCGCCAAGCTCGGCGAAGACAAGATCGCCTACAATCCGCAGGCCTATGGTTATCTCGACGACATCAACGACGCCTATGGAACGCCAGAGGATTGTATCCGCTATGTCGAGCGCCTGTTCGAGGCCGGTGCCGACGAGATCATGTTCCTGTCGCAGATGGGCACCGTGCCGCATGAAGCGATCATGGAGACGATCGAGCTGATTGGCAGCGACGTGATCCCGCATTTCCGAGGCAAGAAGCTGCGCGTCGCTGCCGCCGAATAGGTTACCAGCGGTCGGCACCTCAGGTGCCGGCCGCCTTTCCCGTACCGGAAATGAAAAAGGCCGGCACCACCATGCCGGCCTTTCCGCTGCCTGGTCGATAGGCGTTTGTATCACATTGCCAGATGCGCGCCGACGTAGCGGGCGTCGGCATAGATCAGCGGCTCGATGCTGCCGAAAAGTGCGACGTCGGTAACCCGCCCCACGAACACGCCATGGGTGCCATAATAGAATTCTCCGTCATTGGAGCAGAAGATGTTGGCTTGGGCGTCGCCAAGATAAGGAATGCCCTGGCGCTCGCGCCAGTCACCCTCGGCGAAGCGCGCCTCGCCCTTCACCTGGCCGCCACAACGTTGCGCCAATGCTTCATGATTTCGGGCCAATATATTGACACAGAATGGCAATTTTGCCTGGAATGCGACGAAGATCGAGGCGCTCCGGTTGACGCAGGCGAGCAGTGACGGCGGCTCCATACTCAGGCTGTCGACAGCGGTCGCGGCCATGGCCAGCCGCTGGCCTTGATGGCTCGTGGTCAGGATCACCACCGACTTCGCCAGCCGGCGCATCGCCGCTCGCGTGTCCGCCACCAGCTCATTGACCTCAATGGACATTCCGCGCTCCTCCACGTCCTGCAACGATCGCAGCATCGCGCAGGCAGAGCCTCAAAGCATCGTTCGAACGGGCGAGCCCAGCAATTGCGGTCAATCGGCCGTTAGCTCAGCTCGTCGACCGAGCGCAGCAGCAGCCGCACGAGCTCACTCTGCCTGCTCACCCCGGTCTTGGAAAACACCATGCGCAAATGCGCCTTGGCGGTGTTCTTGGTGATGCCGAGCGCGGCACTGGCATCGTCGAGGTCGAGACCCTGCCCCATCAGCGCCGCCAGCTCAGCTTCTGCCGGCGTCAGGCCAAACAGCCTGACAAGCACCGCAGGCTGCGGCGCAACGTTGCTGCCGGCGTCGGCGATGATGACGAGTGCCGCGCCGCGCAGCGGCGCATGCAGCTTGGCCGAATGCGGTGCCGGCCTGACGACGAGCCCGAGCGCCTCACCGCTGGAACGATGAATCGAAAACGCGCGCGAGCCGGCAAAGGAGGCGTCGCTCGTCTCGGCAATCTCGGCCACCGCCGTGGTGAACGCACCGCTCGGTCCGGCCTCGTCGAGCAGGCGCAGCCTGCCGCGATCGTTCTTTAGCACGTCCTTTTCGGCCAGGATCGCTTCGGCCTGTGGCGTTGCCTGCAGAATGCGGCAGTCACGGTCGACGATGATGGCGCCCACCGCCAACCGCCCCAGCGCACCGGCGAACAGCTCGCGCTCGGCCTCAAGCCCGTTCAGCCTGAGGAATAGCCCCATCGCCTGCGTCAGATGCGGCAACAGCCGTCGGAACGACTCCCGTTCGGCGGTACCGAAATTGTCCCGACCCAGCACACGTGTCGCACGCATCCGCACCCGCGCCCCGGAGGGCTCGACGATATCGGCACCCACGACATGCATCCAGCCCGAGCCGGTCATGAAACTCGTCATGAATTCCGAGCGGGAAAACCCTCCCTCGCCGACAAGCTCGGCAAGCGTCGTCACCTTGCCGAGCGGCAGGTCGATGAACGGGTCTTGCGTGTAGAGGTTGTTGTAGCGCGCGATGCGCTCTTCCGACGCCGCCCCGGAATAGATCGCACCCGGTCGGTCGCGGCGCAGGCGCTCGATGATCAGCGTACTGCTTTCAGCATCAACCGATGCCCGCAACCCCTTGAGAAAACTGTCGAAGGGCTTGGCTTCGCCGATACCGGCATAGAGCAGTTCGACCAGCCGGTCGTGATCGGGCGCGGCACCTGGTACTTCCGCGCGATCGGCCACGGTCAGTTCGCATCCGGCGCGTAGCGCTTGATCAGGTCGAGGAACAGCGGTGTCTCGCCGCCGCCATGCACCTCGAGCTGCGCGCCGGTGACGAAGGTCGCCGTCGGACTGGCGAGGTAGAGGGCGGCGCGGGCGATGTCGTCTCCACGCCCCATGCGCTTCATCGGCACCGAGGCGGCAATCGCCTGCTGTGCCTCGCGTGAGCCATAGGTCTCATCGGCTTTTTCGGTCTCGATGAGGCCGACGATGATGGCGTTGACGCGCACCTTGGGCGCCCATTCCTGCGCAAGGCTGGTGGTCAGGCTGAGCAGGCCGGCCTTGGCTGCGCCGTAGACCGAGGTGCCTGGCGACGGCCGGCGGCCGGACACGCTGGCGATGTTGATGATGTTGCCCCCTTCCGGCAGCCTGGCCATCCAGTGGTAAGCAGCCTGCGACATGTAGACGGGCGCCATCAGGTTGAGATTGACGATGGCGTCGGAGAAGCGCGGCGATACCGTCGCTGCGTCGACATGGGGCGAGCCGCCGGCGTTGTTGACCAGCACGTCGATACGGCCATGCTCCTCGCCGACACGGTCGACCAGCTCCTTGCAGGCCTGGGCCGTGCGCACGTCGCATTGCATGAAGATCGCCCTGTTGCCGTTCGAATGCGGCAGGCTGTCTGGCTCGGTGCGTGCGCAGACGACGACGGTTGCGCCCGCGCCGAGAAAACCCTCGGCGATCGCCCGGCCGATGCCCTTGGTGCCGCCGGTCACGATGACGACCCTGCCCTCGAAGGTCGAGCCAACAGGTTGCGGGGCATTGCTCATGTCATAACTCCAGGCATGGTCCGTCGCGCGCGTCTGTACGCAGTCCTACAGCCTTTATGTCGGTCGCCGTAAGGTTTATTCGTCTCTTCGGACGATGCTGGCCGCCCGCCGACGCCTATGTTCCCGCCAAACTAGCCCGGTGACCGTCCGCGGCCGCCATACCGTCGAACAGGCCCAGTGCCTCCAGGTAGACAGATGATCTCAGAAGACGCCGACTGGAAGTTCACCACCATTCCTGCGCTCTGCGCGCGCGCCGCCGAGCTCTATGGCACACGCACCGCAGTTGAAGACAACGGCGTCGTGCTGAACTTCGTCGAGCTCGACGCTATGCGCAAGCGCGTCGCCAAGGCGATGATCGCAGCCGGTGTCCAGAAGGGTGACCGCATCATGGTCTGGGCGCCCAACACCTGGAAATGGTTCGCCACAGCCCTCGGCCTCGTCACCGCTGGCGCCGTGCTCATTCCCGCCAGCACCCGCTTCAAGGGCGCCGAGATCGCCGAACTGGTCAAGCGCAGCGGTACCTCGGTGCTGTTTTCGGTCGGCGAGTTCTTGGGCACCTACTATCCCGACCAGCTGCGTGCCGAGACGCGCGAGCTGCTGCGCGAAGTGGTCGTCATCGGCGAAGGCAGCAAAGGCGATCGCGACTGGGACAGCTTCGTTGCATCGGGCGACAGCATCAGCGATGCCGAGCTTGCCGCACGCGAGGCCACTGTCGGCCCGGACGATCTCTGCGACATGCTGTTCACCTCGGGTACCACGGGTTATCCCAAGGGCGTCATGTACGGACACCAGCAGTGCCTGCAGGCGATCGATGCCTGGGCGACGCGTGTCGGCATCCGCGAGCATGACCGCATTCTCGTCATCCCGCCATTCTTCCACGCCTTCGGCTATCGCTCCGGCGCCATCGTTTCGCTGATGCGCGGCGCGGTTCTCATGCCGCATCTCACCTATGACGCCGGCGAGATCCTCAAGCGTGTCGCCGAGGAAAAGATCAGCGTCATCCCCGGTCCGCCTGCCATCTTCCAGGGCATGCTCCAGCATCCGGACCTGGCAAAATTCGACACCTCCAGCCTGCGCCTCGGCGTCACCGGCGGCGCGGTCGTGCCGTCGATCCTCATCCGCCGCATGCGCGAGGAACTCGGCTTCGCCGGCGTCGTAAACGGCTATGGCCTGACCGAATGCGGCGGCTACGGCACTATGTGTCTGGCAACCGACTCGGATGAGGTGATTGCCAACACCGCCGGCAAGGCAGCCCCAGGCGTCGAGGTCCGCATCATGGGCGACGACGGCCATTTCCTGCCCGACGGCAAGCCCGGCGAAGTGGTGATCCGCGGCTACATCGTCATGAAGGGCTATTTCAACGATCCCAAGTCGACGGCCAAGACCATCGACCCCGAGGGTTGGCTGCACACCGGTGATATCGGTTACTTCGATACGGATGGCAATTTGCGCATCGAGGACCGTCTCAAGGACATGTACATCACCGGTGGCTTCAACTGCTATCCAGCCGAGATCGAGCGCATCCTGAGCCAGCACCCGGCCATCGGCATCGTTGCCGTCATCGGTGTGGCAGAGGAGCGTCTCGGCGAGGTCGGCAAGGCCTATGTGGTGCTGCGCCCGGGCACCATCGCCACCGAGAAGGACATCATCGACTGGTCGCGCGCCAACATGGCCAACTACAAATGCCCGCGCAGCGTCGAGATCCGTCCATCCCTGCCCACCAGCCCGCAAGGCAAGGTGCTCAAGAACATTCTGCGCGAAGAGGTCCCCCAAGACGCCTGATCGCGCCGACCTGCCCTCCGACGCGGGGTCCGGAGCGGCAGGTGCAGACTTTTCCCCAAGGGCTGGTGCGCAAGCGCCGCCCTTTTTTCTTGTCCGTCGCTGTCACTGCCACCGGGGAAGCGCATTGACCAAAGAAAATGGGCGCCGGTCACCCGACGCCCAACAGAATGCCTCGGCGATGTTGCTCGCCTACGCGCCGTAGACAGCCTTCGGTGCCGGACGTGTCGCAACCAGATCCTTGATCCTGGCGCCGAGTTCGACCGCTTCCCAGCGGCTGCCCTTGTCGAATTCGGGGCCGTCGTTCCAGCCGAGGCAGACGCGGATCTTGCCGCCGATCAGCTCGAAAATCTGGCCGGTCACATCAGCCGACGCCGAGCTGCACAGCCAGGCAACCAGGGGTGCGGTGTTCTCCGGCGCGAAGATGTCGAACTCGCCGTCCTTCGCCTGCATGGCCTCCGCAAAGGCGGTCTCGGTCATGCGCGTGCGGGCGTTCGGCGCCAGACCGTTGGCAGTGATGCCGTAACGGCGAAGCTCGGCTGCCTGCACCAGCGTCAGCGAGGCGATTCCGCCTTTCGCCGTCGCATAGGCGCTCTGGCCGACGCTGCCCTGCAGGCCGGCACCCGACGAGGTGTTGATGATGCGGGCGTCGACCGTCTTGCCGGCCTTCTGCTGGGCGCGCCAATAGTCGACGGCGTGTCGGCTGACGCAGAAATGGCCGCGCAGGTGCACACGCAGCACCGCGTCCCATTCGTCGGGCGTGCACGAAACGAACATCCGGTCACGCACGAAGCCGGCATTGTTGACCACGGCATGCAGGTCGCCAAAGGCATCGAGTGCCGCCTTGACGATACGGCCGCCCGCCTCGAAATCGGTGACGTCGTCATAATTGGCGACCGCCTGGCCGCCCATGGCCCTGATCTCGTCCACCACCTGTTGCGCCGGTGTTTCGGTCGTCGCATCGCCATGAGTGCCGACGCCGAGATCGTTGACCACCACCTTCGCGCCTTCGGCCGCGAGGCCCAGCGCATAGGCGCGACCGAGGCCGCGGCCGGCGCCGGTGACGATCACAACCCTGTTTTCGCAGATCGCTGCCATGTCAGTCCTTCTCACTTTGTCTTGGTCGACAGGCGCACAGCGCGCGCCTTGCCGGTGTTGCGTTTGCGGTCGGGTTCCGCGACGCGGAGCGGTTCGCATTCCACGAAATCGGCAAGCGACCGGTCGGCCAGTCGCTGATACTCACCGTCGCCATTGTTGCGCCAGATGATAGCGGCTTCCGGCATTTCCTTGATCACCTTGGCTGGGTTGCCGGCGATCAGGCTACGTCGAGGCGTCACCACCTCGTTCTTCACCAGGCTGAGCGCTGCCACCAGGCTGTCGTCGCCGATAACGGCGCCGTCGAGCACCACGGCATTCATGCCGATAAGTGCATTCTCGCCCACCGTGCAGCCATGCAGGATGGCGCCGTGGCCTACGGTCGCGCCGCGGCCGACGATGCAGTCCGAGCCCGAGCCGGTGTGCAAGGTGCAATTGTCCTGCACGCTGGCATCGCCGATGACTGTGATGCGGCCGAAATCGCCCCGCAGCGACGCGCCGGGGCCGATGTAGCAGCGCGGCCCGATGGTCACGTCACCGATCAGCACCGCCGTCGGGTGCAGGTAAGCAGTGGGGTCGACCACCGGCACGATGCCTTCAAAGGCATAGCACGGCATGGTCAGAGCCTCTCAATGATGGTCACGTTGGCCTGGCCGCCGCCTTCGCACATGGTCTGCAGCGCATAGCGGCCGTTGCGGCGCTCGAGTTCGTTCAGCATCGTGGTCATGATGCGCGCGCCGGTGGCGCCGAGCGGATGGCCGAGTGCGATCGCGCCGCCATTGACGTTGACCTTGTCCCGTGGAATGCCAAGGTCCTTGATCCAGGCGAGCGGGACCGAGGCAAAGGCCTCGTTGCATTCGAACAGATCGATGTCCTCGACCTTGAGGCCGGTCTTCATAAGCGCATGGCGAGTCGCCGGGATCGGCGCTGTCAACATCCAGACCGGGTCGTCGCCGCGCACGCTGATGTGGTGGATGCGGGCGCGCGGCTTGAGGTTGTGGTCCTTCACCGCCTGTTCCGAGGCGATCAGCAGTGCAGCCGACGCATCGGCGTTCTGGCTGGCGACGCCGGCATGCACGCGACCGCCTTCGACCAGCGTCTTCAGCGTCGCCATCCTGTCGAGCGATGTGTCGCGGCGCGGCGTCTCGTCCAAGGCGAAGTCACCGACCGGCACGATCTCATTGGTGAACCGTCCCGCGTCTATGGCGGCAATGGCGCGCTGGTGGCTCTCCAGCGCAAACTGCTCCATCTCGTCGCGGCTGCACTGCCACTTCTCGGCGATCATTTCCGCCGAGCGGAACTGGCTGACCTCCTGGTCGCCGTAGCGGGCGCGCCAGCCCGGCGAGGTGCTGAACGGATCGGGGAAGCCGAACTGCGGCCCGACCAGCATAGCCGACGCCATCGGGATCATGTTCATGTTCTGCACGCCGCCGGCAATCACCAGCTCCTGCGTACCGCTCATCACCGCCTGCGCGGCGAAATGCACCGCCTGCTGTGCCGAACCACACTGGCGGTCGACGGTTACACCAGGCACATGGTCGGGCAGACCCGCCACCAGCCAGCAGGTGCGGGCGATGTCTCCGGCCTGCGAGCCGATCGTGTCGGTGCAGCCATAGATGACGTCATCGACCGCGTTCGGGTCGATGCCGGTGCGGGCGATCAGCGCCTTGATCGGCTGGGCACCAAGGTCTGCCGAATGCAGGCCGGCGAGCGAGCCCTTCTTGCGGCCGACCGGCGTGCGGACGGCGTCGACGATATAGGCTTCAGGCATATCAGGCCTCTCCGGCAAAGGTGTGTTCGGGTCCGAGCGGGCGCGCAAAGACGCGGGCTGCGACGCGCTCGCGGTGGAAGGCAGTGCCGCCCCACCAACTGGTCAACGCGATGCCACGCTTGAGGAAGAAGTGGACGTCCACCTCCCAGGAATAGCCCATGGCGCCATGCACCTGGATCGAAGTGCGAGCCGCGACATCGGCGGCATCAGTACAGGCAAGCTTAGCCTGCGAGATGCGAGCGCGGCTGTAGAGATCGCCCCGCTCCAGCTGGGCGGCTGCCGCATGCAGCACCGGACGAGCGAACTCGATCTTCACCTGGGCGGTGGCGAGATGATGCTTGACCGCCTGATAGGAGCCGATCGGCTTGCCGAACTGCTGGCGTTCCTTGGCATAGGCGACACCGAGATCGACGCAGCGCTGGGCGAGACCCTGCATCTGAGCGGCTGCAAACAGCGCGCCACGGTCGAGAGCGGCAGCCAGCGGAACAGCGGCCTCACTGGCGCCGGCAACCAGCGTTGCGTCGCTCGGCTCGAACTCCACCGTGAACAGCCGGCGGAACGGATCGACGCTCGGCTGCGCCACGATCCTTACCTTGGCAGTCTCGACCAGATGAACGCCACCGTCGCGCACGACGAGCACCGCCTCCGCCGTGTCGGCATCGGCAACGAACGGATTGGCCGGATGCGCCACCGTGACGGTTACATCGCCGGCGAGCGCACGCTCGAGCAGCGCGGCCGCCCGGGCATTGTCGGAGAAGGCAGCAAGCAACGGCAGCGCCACGCCTGCATTCTCGACCAGCGGCTCCGGCAGCCCGGCGTAGCCGCAGGCCTCGGCGATCTGCACGAAGTCGATGGCCGACAGTCCGAGGCCGCCACTGTCTTCAGCCACCAGGGCACCGCCGAGGCCCATCTCCAAAATCTTGGCCCAGCGGGCCTCGTCGCGGGCAGCGCCCTCGCCCATCAATCGGCGCAGGTCGGCCGGCTGGCAGACGTCAGCGAGCAACTCACGGACGACGTCAGCCGTCATCGTCTGTTCTTCGGAGAAACGGAAATCCATCTTTTCGCCTCCCCTTATGCGCGCGGCAGCCCGAGCATACGCTCGGCGATGATGTTGCGCTGGATCTCGTTCGAGCCGGCATAGATCGGTCCGGCCAGCGAGAAGAAGTAGCCGTCCAGCCAGCGGCCGATGTCGCCCGCCTCGGGCGCCGTACGCAGCAATTCCGCACGGGCGCCCAGGATCGACAATGCCGCCTTGTGCATGGCGATGTCCATTTCCGACCAGAAGATCTTGTTGGTGCTGGCCTCAGCGCCGATATGGCCGCCTGCCGCCAGCCGCGATGCGGTGGCGTAGATCGACAGCGCATAGGCTTCGGCGTCCATCCAGGACTGCAGAACCGCCGTGCGCACCGTCGGTTCGACTTCGTCCTCATGCGCCTTGAACAGCTCGACCAGTTTGCGCGCCGCCACCTGGAAACGCGCCGGGCTGCGCAGCATCAGACCGCGCTCGAAGCCTGCGGTCGCCATGCAGATGTTCCAGCCCTCGCCCTCGCCGCCGAGGCGGTTGAAGGCGGACACGCGGACATCGTCGAGGAAGATTTCGGCAAAGCCGGTCTCGCCGTCGATCTGTGGGATCGCCTGCACCCGCACGCCGGGGGCGTTGAGCGGGAAAAAGATCAGGGACAAGCCCTTATGGCGCTGCGACGCCGGATCGGTGCGGAACAGCCCAAAGGCCCAGTCGGCGAAGACCGCGCGCGACGACCAGATCTTGTGGCCCTTGAGCACATATTCGTCGCCTTCAAGCACCGCGGTCGCGCGCACCGAGGCCAGGTCGGAACCGGCTTGAGGCTCGGACCAGGCTTGCGCCCAGATCTCGTCGCCTGAGGCCATGGAGGTCAGGAAGCGCGCCTTCTGCTCCTCGGTGCCATATTCCATCAGCGTCGGCCCGAGCAGGAAGATGCCGTTCTGGTTGACACGCAGCGGCGCGCCGGCACGGTAATATTCTTCCTCGAAGATCAGCCACTGGATCAGGTCGAGCCCGCGCCCGCCATAGCTTTCCGGCCAAGTCACCATGCCCCAGCGGCCCTCGGCCAGCACGCGCTCCCATGCGCGATGCGCCTCAAAACCCTCGCGGCTGGCATCGAAGGACGGCAGCGGCTTGCTGGGCACATGCTTTTCGAACCAGGAGCGCACTTCCTGGCGGAAGGCCTGCTGCTCGTCGGTGTAATCAAGATCCACGCTTGGAAATTCCCGTTGGTCGGCAGCGGGCTCAGGCCTCGCCGGCCTGCTTCTTGTTGGCGGCGGCCATGCTCTTGGCGTTTTGTCCGCCCAGCGTGTTGCCGGTGGTCAGATCGTTCTGGGCATGGGCGAAATGATGCATGTGATAATGCGCGTCCATGGCGGTGCGCTTTCCGCGCAGGTCCTCGACATGATTGATCGCCTGCTTGGACAGCCAGAGGCCGAGGCGCGGATACTGCGCCAGCTTTTCGGCCATGGCCCGACCGGCGCCTTCCAGTTCGTCGCGGGTCACCACCTTGTTGACCATGCCGAACTGCTCGGCGCGTGACGCCGGCATGCGTTCGCCCATCATCAGGAATTCCTTGGCGACGCGCGGCGGCAGCTCGAAGGCATGTGCGAAATACTCGACGCCTGGAATGCCCATGCGCACCACCGGATCCTGGAAGAAGGCATCGTCGGTGGCGACGATGAAGTCGCAGACCCAGGCAAGCATCAACCCGCCGGCGACGCAGGCGCCCTGCACAAGTGCGATCGTCGGCTTGGGGATGTCGCGCCAACGTCGGCACATGCCGAGATAGACCTCGTGCTCCCTGGTGTAGAGCATTTCGGCAGCCGGCTTGTTGGTGTGGTCGGACCACATCAGGCGACGGTCGAAGGTCTTGTTGACGTCGCGCCCCGGCGTGCCGATGTCGTGGCCGGCAGAAAAATGCTTCCCCGCGCCGCGCAGGATGATGACCTTCACCGTATCGTCGTCGACTGCGCGCTTGAAGGCGTCGTCGAGCGCATAGGTCATCTGTGAGTTCTGGGCGTTGTTGAACGTCGGGCGATTCATCGTCACCCAGGCGATCGGTCCCTCGGTTTCGTAGAGAACCGGCTCGCCCGTCTCATAGGTGATGTCTGCCGTACGCGGCTCAACCAGATCGCTCATATCAAGGGTTTCCGCTGACAATTCAACTTGGTAGCTCCGGGGAAATTACGTTCCCCGCCAAGGGGTGCAATCGTCCAAAGGGACTAAAGCGCCGGCAACTTTGTGCGCCGCACAATCACTTGCCGCACGATCATTTGCAGATCGTGTCGATCTCGGCGAGCTCCGCTGCCGTCAGCTTCCACGAGGCAGCCGCGGCATTGGCCACCACCTGCTCGGGACGGGTGGCACCCGCAATCACGCTGGAAACGATCGGTTGGCAGGCCAGCCAGGAAAACGCCAGATCGAGGATGGTGCGTCCGCGCGCTTCACTGAAACCGATCAGCTTCTCGACCTTGTCGAGATTGGCGTCGGTCAGGCCGGATTTGAAATAGGCCATGTTCATGCGCGTGTCCTCCGGCAGCGCCTGACCCTTGCGATATTTGCCGGTCAGGAGGCCGCTCGCCAGCGGGAAATAGGGCAAAAGCGTCATGCCCGTGCGGTGCATCGCCGGGAACAGCTCGGTCTCGGCCGTGCGCGAGATCAGATTGTATTCGGCCTGGGTGGATTGCAGGCTGTGCAGATTGTGATGGCGCGAAGTCCAGCTGGCATCGACCAGCATCCATGCCGGCAGGTTCGAGCAACCGAGATAGCGGACCTTGCCCTGCTTCACGAGATCGTCGAGCGCCCGCAGCGTCTCCTCGACCGGCGTCTGCGGATCGGGGAAATGGTACTGGTAGAGGTCGATGTAGTCGGTCTTGAGCCGGCGCAGGCTGTCTTCGACAGCATTCATGATATAGCCGCGCGATCCGTTGTAGCGATTGCTCTTCTCGCGGTTGAGCGGCGAGGCGAACTTGGTCGCCAACACTACATCCTTGCGCCGGTCGCCGAGCACCTCGCCCAAAGTGATCTCCGACCCACCATTGACGCCGTAGGAATCCGAGGTGTCGAGGAGCGTGATGCCGGCATCGAGCGCGGCATGCACCACTTTGCGGGCGCCCTCGGTGTCGAGACTCCTGATCATGCCGCCAAAATTGTTGCAGCCGAGACCGACAACCGAAACCTCAAGGCCCGTGCGGCCGAGAACGCGCTTTTCCATCTCTTCTACTCCATCATCTTCGTTCGCTAACTATCTTATTTCGCAGGCAAACAGCCTAGGCAGCCGCCTTGATAATATCGGCCGCCTTCTCCGCGATCATGACTGTCGCGGCATAGGTGTTGCCGTTGACCAGCACCGGCATGATCGACGCGTCGGCGACACGCAGCCTTTCGACACCACGCACCCGCAGTTGCGGATCGACCACCGAGTCTGTGTCCGCACCCATTCGGCAGGTGCCGGCGGCATGGTAGTGCGTCACGGCCGTCGCCAAAATGTCCTCTGCGATGTCGTCGAGCGAACGGATCGGCCGCGCCGGCAACAGTTCCTTGGCGAGCACATTGCGCAAAGCCGGCTGGTTGACGATCGCACGCGTCCGGGCGGCTCCCTCCGTGAGGATCTTGAGATCGCGCGGATCAGAGAAATAGTTCGGCGAGATCGCGGCATGCGCCATCGGATCGGCCGACTTGAGTGTGACTTGGCCCCGGCTGTAGGGCGCGCCATGGTTGAGCAACAGCGTGAAGCCATGTTCCCGCGGCAGGATACCGAGCACCCCAGGGCCACGGCGGATCACTGTGGCCGGTGCCATGCAGACCTGGATTTCGCTGCCGGGATCGCCCTCGACGGCGTGGAAATAGCCTGATGTTGGAAACAGCCCGCGGCTCAGCACGCCACGACGCTGGAACACATATTGCGCGCCGGCCTTCAATGCGCCCCAAGGCTTGACGTGACTGTAGGCGCTGACCGGCTTGGTCGTCGTGTACATCAACCGGTACATCGGGTGGTTCTGCAGGTTCTGTCCGACCTCGGGCCTGTCTGCGTTTACCTTGATGCCGAGACGCTGCAGGCTGCCCGCGTCGCCCACGCCCGACAGCATCAACAATTGCGGCGAGTTGACTGCGCCGCCGCTGAGGATCACTTCCTTTACCGCGCGCGCCACGCGTGGCCGGCCCTCATGGGCAAACACCACACCGGTGGCGATTCCCGCCTCGATCACTACCCGCTTGACCGGGGCGTTGACGATCAGCGTCAGGTTCGGCCGCTTCAGCGCCGGGTGCAGGAAGGCCGCCGCCGTGCTTGAACGCTTGCCCTTGCCAATGGTCAGGTCGACATGACCGAAGGCTTGGGCCGCGTCCTTGTTGAGGTCGTCGGTCAGCGGCAAGCCTTCGCCGGCCGCCGCATCGAGGAACATGTCGCAGACGGGGGCAGTGCCCTGCCCCTTCGACACCTGCATCGGCCCGCTGCCGCCATGAATGTCGTTGGCGCCACGCTCGTTGGTCTCGGATTTCTTGAAATAGGGCAGAACATCGTCATAACCCCAACCGTCATTGCCCAGCGCCTTCCAGTTGTCGTAGTCGCGCCGGTGGCCGCGCATGTACATCATGCCGTTGATCGAACTGGAGCCGCCGACGAGCTTGCCCTGGGCCCAATAGAGCTTGCGGCCGCCCAGCGCCTGCACCGGTTCGCTCTCGTAGCTCCAGTTGTAGGCCGGATGCGTGCCGGTCACGACATTGGCGCCCGGAATACGGATCAACATGTCCTTGTCCAGCCCGCCGGCCTCTATGACGGCAACCCGCACATTGGGGTTCTCGGAGAGGCGTGCGGCGAGCACGCAGCCGGCCGAACCTGCGCCGACGACAACATAGTCGAATTCGAGGTCGCTGAACGTCACGTCCTTGCCCTGAAGTCTCGCCGCGCCACGCCCTTGGGCCACGGCAGGCGCGCGTGCTCCTGGGCAAGCCTTGTCAGCGGATCGGCCACGGCAGCCTCGACGATCCTGGCTGCCTTGCGCAGGCGCAGGTCGACATGGATCGACAGGCCTTCGACCGTCGCGGCGCGGTAATTCTGGTCGACATTCCACAATTCGTGGAAGTGGTGGACGCGCTTCAGGTCGGTCCACAGCACGACGCTGCGGGCTTCCAGCTTTGCATCCGGCATCAACTCCCGTTCGTAGCGAACGCTTTTTTCCAGCCGAAAGAAGCTGTAGCTGGTGCGCCTGATGTAGTCGTCATGGATACCAAAGACCTCGAACAGGTCGCTTTCGGCGATATCGAACACGTGGTCGTACCAGGACACGTTCATGTGCCGGTTGACGTCGAGCCAGCGCGGCTCGACCTGCCCCCGGAAACTGATATAGGCACGCGGCCCGTTTTCAGGGTCTCCGGCATTCGCGCCCGAAACTTGGTCCCCGACCGCGCCCTCGTCGTTCATCAGCCCTTACTCCGCCGCGACAGCCGGAGCGTTCAGCTTCTCGTCCAGTTCGGAGGCGAGGCACGAAAACTTCACCTGGCCGCGCTCGATGATCATGGCGCGGTCGGCATAGGGCGCGGTTACCGCGAGATGCTGCTCGACGATGACCACTGCCGTGCCCGTCTGCGCCCAGCGGCGCAGGAAGGCGAGGATCGGTGGCAGCAGCGCCTGGGCGAGGCCCATCGACGGTTCGTCGCAGAGCAGCACCTTGGGCTGGGCGATGAATGCCTGTCCCAAGGCCAGCATCTGCTGCTGCCCGCCCGACAAATCGCGGGCGTAGAGCTTCTGCTTTTCCTTCAGGATCGGGAAGACCGAGTAAATCTCCTCGACCGCATTGTTGAAGCCGGCGCGATCGCCGCGACGCGCCGCAGCGCCCATGCGCAGATTGTCGAACACGCTGAGCTCGGGAAACACGCGGTGCCCGTCGAGTACCAGCCGCAGGCCCGACTGCGCCACCTTTTCTGGCGCGACCCCGCCGATCGGCCTGCCGTCGAGCAGGATGTCGCCGCTGTCGGGCTTGTTGAAGCCGGCGATCGCCCGCATCAGCGTCGATTTGCCGGCGCCGTTCTCGCCGCCGATGAGCAGGATTTCACCCGCCTTTGCGGTCAGCGACACATCTCGCAGCACCGGAATGGTGCCATAGCCTGCGACCAGATTCTTGACCTCAAGCATGGCGCGACCCCACGAACATATGCTGCACAGCCGGGTCCTTGGCGACTACGTCCGGCTTGCCTGAAGAAACCACCCGGCCCTGTTCCAGCACAGTGATGGTGTCGGCAATGCCCCACACCAAGTCGAGATCGTGCTCGACCAGGATGACGGTCTTGCCCATCTGGCGGCTCAGGAATTTGACGAGATTGGCGAAGTTGGTGCGCTCGCTCTGCGACAGGCCGGCAGCCGGCTCGTCGAACAGCACGATGGTTGCTTCCTTGAGCACCGTGCGCATTACCTCCACCAGGCGGCGCTGTCCGTGCGACAGCAGCGTCGCACTATCCTGGCCGAAGCTTTCTTCCATCGCCTGGGCGAGCGCCGTGATGTCCGTGCTGGCCGGACCCACACGTGCATCGATGCCGATCTTCAGATTGTCCCACAGCGACATCTGGCTGAAGATCCGCGGTGCCTGGAACGTACGGCCCAGGCTCATATTGGCGATGCGGTCGGCAGCCATATTGGTTGCATCGATGCCGTTGATCATGAACGAGCCGGTGTTCAGGCGCGACAGGCCACTCAGCACGTTGAGCAGGCTGGTCTTGCCCGAGCCGTTGGCGCCGATCAGGCCATGCACCTCGCCCTTGCGAACCTTGAGGTCGACGGCACTGACGGCCACCACCTCGCCGAACTTCTTGGTGCCGTTGCGCACCTCGACGGCGATCTCGTCACTCGGCTCGCGGACCGTCTTGCCGGCCTGCAGGTCGGCGAGAAACCCGTCGATGCGGAAGGCCTGCTCGCCGCCGCCTGATTGCTTGCGCTTGGCGCGCAGGCGCTCGACGGAGCCGACGATGCCATCGGGGAAAGCCATCACAGCGAGAAGCGTCAGGCAGCCATACATCAGCAGGCGGTATTCGACGAAACCGGCCAGCAGGATGTTCGGCAGGATGTAGACGATCCAGATGCCGATGATCGGCCCGAGCATCTGTCCGCGGCCGCCGACAACGACGGCGAAGAAGAAGACGAAGGACAGTTCGATGTTGAAGCCCTGGGGGCTGACGAAAGCCACCGTCGGCAGATAGAGGATGCCGCAGATGCCGGTACCAATAGAGGCGACGATGAAGGCAAGAAAGCGCATCACGCCCGGCTTGATGCCGAGTGAACGCGCCGCTTCCGGGCTCAGCGCCGCCACGAACATGCTGCGGCCGAGCTTCGAGCGGCGGATCCCGTAGTGCACGAACAGCGCGATCATCGGGAACACAGCGACGGCGATCGCCAGGGGAGACATGCTGCCCACGATGGGATTGGTCAGCGCCGGTACCGTGACGCTGATGCCGTTGATGCCGTTGGTCCACTTGTCCAGCGTCACCAGAAGCTGCGGGAAGACGATCGCCGCACTCATGGTAACGAAGCCGAGGTGGAAGCCCTGCACCCGCAAAGCCGGCAGCGCAAACAGCAGCCCGCCGAGGATTGCAGCAATCAGGCCGCCCATGGAGGCTGCGGCAAATGACCAGCCATGCAGGCCGAACAGGATTGCCGTCACATAGGCGGCCAAACCAAGGATGGCACCTTGGCCGAACGACTTCTGGCCGGCATCGACGAACAGCATGTTCTGGAAGATGGCGGCGGCAATATAGATGTTCACCAGCTGGAAGGTGTGGATCCAGTAGGAGTTGCCGGCAATCACCGGGCCGAAACCGGTGATTGCGATCAGCGCAACGCCGATCCAGACCTGCGTCAGGTCGGAGTTGAAGCGGCCTTTCGGCTTGGTTTCAGCCATGGAAACGGGTCCGGTTTGTACGTTTGCGGTCGCCTGCATGGTCACACCCGCCTTGCGCCGACGCGCCCGAACAGGCCTTGCGGCCGGAACATCAGGATGAGCACCAGAACCAGCAGCGATGCGAGGTCCTGATAGGCGCCGCCGACCTTGTAGGCCGTCAGCATCGCCACCACGCCCACAAGAGGCCCACCGATCAGCGTGCCGGCATTGGAGCCGATGCCGCCGACGACGGCAGCGACGAAGCCGTTGAGCACATATTTCAGGCCGGCATCGGGGCTGACCGAGATAACGGGCGCCACGAGGAAGCCGACGGTGCCGACCATCAGGCCGCTGATTGCAAAGGAGATGAGCTGCAGCCGGCGCACCGGCAGGCCGGCAGCACGCGCGGCGTCGAAATCCTGCGACAGCGCGCTGATGGCGAGACCGATGAAGGTGCGGCGCAGGAAGTAGCGCAATGCGAAGAACCAGAAGAACATCGCCGCGATCGCCAGCGCATAGGCACCTGGCGTGCGCGTCCCGAGGACACGGAAGCTCGGCACGATGCTCTGTACCGAATAGGCGAACGGCCCTTGCGTGATCATCAGCAATGCAGCGACGATGACCGACACCGACACAGTGGAGATCAGCCAGCTGTCCTGCTCGACCGACGAGCGCAGCGGCAAAAGCGTGATGTAGCCCTGGACGGCGACGACTGCGGCGATGCCCAAGCCAGTCAGCAGCAGCATCAGACTCCACTGGCCGAGCCCGACCTGGTTGGCCAGGAAATAGGCGGCGAAGCCGCCGAGGATGAACATGTTGCCTTGGGCGAAGTTGAAGATGTTGGTCGCGCCATGGACGATATTGAAGCTCATCGCGATGGTGGCAAAGATCGACCCGATGGCCATCCCGCGTATCACGATGATCAGTATTTCGCTGAGCATAAGCTCGCCTCCCTGACCTCACTTATGAACCCGCCCTGCCTGCACCGCGGGCAAGCCCGGAACGCTGACGAGGAAGGCGTATTTTGAGGTCAGCTTATGCGTGCCAGCGACGCCCGCAACATCGTTCGAACGGACTAACGACAATTGCAGGAAAACGGTGCGGTCGGTCGCCCCGTGCAAGGTCCGGACGCGGTTGTTCAGACGCCGACTTTGTCGACGTCATCCATGGCCGCAACCCTTTGGCCCCAATGGTCAGGAAAAGCAGTTCCGCGCCGCGTCGAACGAAATTTTCGCCGCCTCATTCAGGTCGAGAGCCGCGAGTTCGGGCGAAATCACCTCGACGCTGAACGGCGCGGCAACGCCCATGTCATCCAGCGTCGCCGCGAAGGCGGAAAGATCGAATGCGCCCTGCCCGCACAGGCTGCGGTTCATGGTCTCGGCCGAGCGCTGGCCGACCGGCACCTTGCCGGCATCGTTCACCTGCACGCACAGGATCCTGTTCGCGGCAATCCGCCTGAGATCCGCCAACGGCACGCCGGCGCGGAAGACATGCCACGAATCGATGACCAGCCCGGCATTGGGAATGTCGCCGATGATCGCCAGCGCCGTGTCTACGTCCCGTACATTGCCCCAGGCCACCAGTTCCAGCGCGATCGAAAACCCATGTTCGACCGCCCGGCCGCAGAGGTCGCGGAATTTCCGCTGCATCGTCTCGAGCGATATGCCACGTTCGCCAAGATCGGGCCCGACATTGATGACCTTGGCGCCGAACGCGGCCGCCGCCCGGAACGCCGTCTCTTCGTTGCGGCGGGAAACATGCCCCGCCTCGCCGTCCATGAACCAGTCGGTCAGAAACTCGACCGACACATGCTTCATGCCATGTGCATCGAGAATGGCGCGAAGCTCGCCATCGCCAAACCCACGCGCCCGCTGCTCGGCATAGTCGCGGAAATGCAGGCACATGCCGGAATAACCAGCCACCCCACAGGCCTCGATACGCTCGGCAAAGCCATGGCGCGAGGCAACCGGGCTTCCGGGCATCACCCCGCTGATGGTGTGCGAGCTGCAGATGAATTCGCGTGTCGTCATGATCGTCCCGGGGCTGGCTGCAATCGGCCCAAAATGTCCCTGCGGCATCAGGGATACAGGTCCATTCGGACTAGGCGCCAGCGGCTTGACGCTTGAGACAAGAAAGCCCCCGGGGTGACCAGGGGCTTTCCTTGGACCGCGAGACGTCCCGCAGCCGATACCGCTCCGCTTACTGCGGCAGCTTGTCGTCCACGCCCTTGACGTAGAAGTTCATGCCGAGCAGCACGCCGTCCTCGGCCACTTCGCCGGCCTTCAGCCATTCCGTGCCGTCCTGCTTGGTTACGGGACCGGTGTATGGGTTGAAGGCACCCGACTTGATCTTGGCTTCGGTTTCCTCGGCCAGCTTCTTGGTCTCGTCCGACATGTTGGCATAGGCCGCCATCACGACGTGACCTTCCTTCATGCCGCCCCAGATATCGCTCTGCTTCCAGGTGCCGTCGATGACTTCCTTGATGCGCTCGATGTAGTACGGGCCCCAGTCGTCGACGATCGAGGTCAGCTGCGTGGTCGGGCCGAACTTGATCATGTCGGAAGCCTGGCCGAACGCCTTGATGCCGCGCTCGGTCGCAACCTGCATCGGCGCGGTCGAATCCGTGTGCTGGGTGATGATGTCGACGCCCTGGTCGATCAGAGCCTTGGCGGCGTCGGCTTCCTTGCCGGCGTCGAACCAGGTGTTGGCCCACACCACCTTGACCTTGAAGTCGGGGTTGACCGACTGCGCGCCGAGCATGAACGAGTTGATGCCCATCACCACTTCCGGAATCGGGAAGGAGGCGATGTAGCCGGCAACACCGGTCTTTGATTCCTTGGCGGCGATCACGCCCTGGATGTAGCGGCCTTCATGGAATTTCGAGTTGTAGGTCGCGACATTCGGGTGCTCGCGCTTGTAGCCGGTGGCATGCTCGAACTTCACGTCGGGGAACTTGCCGGCGACCTTGTTGAGTGGATCCATGTAGCCGAAGGACGTCGCAAAGATGATGTTGCAGCCCGAACGCGCGAAACGTTCAATGGCACGCTCGGCGTCGGCACCTTCCGGCACGCTTTCGAGATAGGCGGTTTCGAGTTCGTCGCCGAACTTGGCCTTGGCTTCCAGCAGGCCCTGATGGTGCTGGTAAGAGTAACCGAAGTCACCGATCGGACCGACATAGATCCAGCAGGCCTTCACCTTGGCCTCGGCCGCCACGGTGCCGAACGACATGACGGCGGCAGCCGCTGCCAACGACAAAATTGTCTTCTTCATACTTTTGTTCCTCTAGTGGTTGCCCGGGGCACTATCCCATCCTTTTATAGTCCCACAGACATGATCTTTACTTCAAACCGCCATGCAGGTTCGAGTCGAAATCATGTCCTTAGCGATCTGGCACAAACGGCCGCCCCAATGAAGCCGGAGTGTTCACCATCGTCAGTCGCCTGTTGCGCGAAATCAGCACAAGGACAACGACAGTCGCCAGATAGGGTAGCGAAGAAAGCAGTTGCGACGGCACGCCGATGCCCAGTGCCTGGGCATGCAGCTGGCCGATCGAAACCGCCCCGAAAAGATAGGCGCCAGCAAGCACCCGCCATGGCCGCCAGGAGGCGAAGACGACAAGCGCCAGCGCGATCCAGCCCCGCCCGGCCGTCATGTTCTCGTTCCATTGCGGCGTGTAGACCAGCGACAGGTAGGCGCCGGCGAGACCGGCGCAGGCGCCGCCGAACATCACCGCCATGTAGCGGATGGCAATCACCTTGATGCCGAGCGCATGCGCCGAGCTATGGTTGTCGCCGATCGAACGCAGGGTCAGGCCGGCGCGGGTGCGGAACAGGAAGTAGGCCACGCCGGCGGTCAGCGCGATCGAGACGTAGAACAGCGGATCCTGGCCGAACAGAAGCTTGCCCACCACGGGCAGGTCGCTGAGGCCGGGAATGTAGAGATAGCTCATCTTGATGCCGGGCAGGCCGACGAAACTCTCGCCTAGCATGCCGGCAAGGCCGAGACCGAGCAGCGTCAGCGCGAGGCCGGTCGCCACCTGGTTGGTCACCAGCGTCAGCGTCAAGAAGCCGAACAGCAGCGAAAACAGCGCGCCGACGATGATGGCGGCGAGAACGCCGAGCCATGGACACTCAGTGGCGAGCGCCACGCCGAAGCCGGTCACCGCCCCCATCACCATCATGCCCTCGACGCCGAGATTGAGCACGCCTGAGCGCTCGACCACCACTTCGCCGACGGCTGCGATCAAGAGCGGGGTTGCCGCCGTCGCAATCGTTATCAGGATATCTTCAAACATTTTGCCTGGCCTCCACGGTCTTTGCAGCAGAGGCGCCAACAAAGCGGATGCGGTAAAGAATGAGCGTGTCGCAAGCGAGAACGAAGAACAGCAGCATGCCCTGGAAGGCGCGAACCACCTTGTCCGACACGCCGATCGATATCTGCGCCGCCTCGCCGCCCAGATAAGACAGCGCCAACACCAGGCCAGCGGCGATGATGCCGAGCGGGTTCAGGCGTCCGAGGAAGGCAACGATGATCGCGGCAAAGCCGTAGCCGGGCGAAATAGTCGGCCGGAGCTGGCCGATGGCGCCGGAGACTTCCGAGATGCCGGCAAGGCCTGCAAGGCCGCCAGAGACCAGGAAGGCGAAGAACACCATGCGCGATTGCGAGAAGCCGGCAAAACGTCCCGCACGAGGGCTCTGCCCGAGCACCAGCACCTCAAAGCCTTTCAAGGTACGCGACAGCATGAACCAAAGCGCGATAGCCGCGACGATGGCGAAGACAAAACCCCAGTTGGCACGGCCAGATGCCGACAAGATCTCGGGCAGCACGGCACTTGGGCTGAAGGTGCGCGTCTCCGGGAAGTTCATGCCTGCCGGGTTGCGCCAGGGTCCGCGAACCATCCAGTCGAGGAACAGCTGCGCGACATAGACAAGCATCAGGCTGGTGAGGATCTCGTTGGTGTTGAAGCGCACCTTGAGATAGGCCGGAATAGCGCCATAGGCGGCACCGCCGGCGACACCCATCAACAGCATCAGCGGCAGCACGATCCACGACTGGAAATCGGGGAACATGACCGGCAGAATCGAGCCTGTGATGGCACCGATGATGAACTGGCCCTCGGCGCCGATGTTCCAGTTGTTGGAGAGGTAGCAGATCGACAGGCCAACCGCGATCAGGATCAGCGGTGCCGCCTTGACCGCCAGCTCATGCAGCGACCAGACCTCACGCAGCGGATCGATGAAATAATAATAGAGCGCTTCGACCGGGTTCTTGCCGAGCAGCGAGAACATGATCGCGCCGGCGATCAGCGTCAGCCCGAGCGCGATGAAGGGTGAAAGTGCCGCGAACAACTTGGAGCGTTCGGGACGCTTGACGAGTTCGATACGCATCACGCCACCTCCTTCGCAGGGTCGAGGTGACCTGGTTCGGCGCCGCCCATCAACAGACCGATACGTTCTAGCGTGGCCTCCGCGATCGGGATCGGCTTGGACAGCTCGCCATTGTGCATGACAGCGATGGCATCGGAGATTTCAAACAGCTCGTCGAGATCCTGGCTGATCACCAGCACTGCCGAACCATTGCGGGCGAGTTCGATCAGTGCCTGGCGGATGCGCGCCGCAGCACCGGCATCGACGCCCCAGGTCGGCTGGTTGACCACCATCACCGACGGATGGCGATCGAGCTCGCGGCCGATAATGAATTTCTGCAGGTTGCCGCCTGAAAGGGCTGCGGCCTCCGGATCGGGCGCGCTCTTGCGCACGTCCATAACCTCGATGATGCGCTGTGCCGCCTTCTGGATAGCACCAGACTTGACCATTCCGCCGGTACCGACAAACGCCTTGCCGTCCGTGCTGTGGCGCGACAGCAGGAGATTGTCAGACAGCCGCATGCGCGGCGCAGCACCATGACCGAGGCGCTCCTCCGGGACAAAAGCCGCCCCCAGCAGACGCCGCGCCGAGATGCCCATGCGCCCGGCCGACTTGCCGCGAATGCGGACGGCGTCTGCGCTTTCCTGCAGCGCCTCGCCCGAAATCGCCTCGAACAGTTCTCCCTGGCCGTTGCCCGCGACACCGGCAATGCCGATGACCTCACCGCCGGCGACGCTCAGCCAGATGTTCTTGAGCGGCATCGAGAACGGCCCGGCTGGCTTGCGGCTCATGCCGCAGATGCTGAGCAGTTCCTCGCCGCGCACCGATGCCGTGGTGCGCTCGGCGTTCTTGACCTCGGTGCCGACCATCATGCGAGCCAGCGAGGACGGTGTTTCGACCCGGGGATTGCAGTGGCCCACAACCTTGCCGTGCCGCATGATCGTGGCGCTGTCGCAAAGCCGGCGGACTTCATCGAGCCGGTGTGAGATGTAGAGGATCGACTTGCCCTCGGAGCGCAGGCGCTCCAGCGTCTCGAACAGCTTGTCGGCTTCCTGTGGCGTCAGCACGGAAGTCGGCTCGTCGAGAATGATCAGGTCGGGTGTCTGCAGCAGGCAGCGGATGATCTCGATGCGCTGGCGCTCACCGACCGAGAGATCACCGACAAGCGAGTCCGGATCAAGCGGCAGGCCGTAGCTGTAGGACAGTGCACGCGCTTTGGCAGCAATGGTGCTGATCGGCGTGTCGTCGGCCAGCGATAGCGCGATGTTCTCGGCGGCCGTCAGCGCCTCGAACAGCGAAAAATGCTGGAAAACCATACCGATGCCGAGTTTCTTGGCGACGCCTGGGCTGGTGATCCTGACAGGCTGTCCGTTCCAGGCAATTTCGCCGGCATTTGGCTCGAGCGAGCCGAACAGCATCTTTACCAGTGTCGACTTGCCGGCGCCGTTTTCACCGAGCAGGGCATGGATTTCGCCCTTGGCGATGGTCAGGTCGACCTGGTCGCACGCCTTCAACGTGCCGAATATCTTCGTCAGGCCGCGAACCTCAAGCAGGTTCCGACCATTGGCTAAAGGGGTTGTGTCCACAACGCCTCCCATGTCAGTTCTTTTTTATGTTCCCAGGAGCATGGTAGGCGCGTCCTGCTCCCGGCGCAAAGCATGTCAGAAGTTGAAAGAGCTTCAAGAATTCTAGCGAAAACTCAAGGGATAAGAACCGTCGTCCCCGTCGTCTTGCGGCCTTCCAAATCGGCATGAGCCTGTGCCACGTCGCGTAGCGCATAACGCTGGTTGATCCTGATTTCGACGGCGCCGCTCAGCACCACATCGAACAATGCGTCAGCCGACCTTACCATATCTTCGCGCAGCGCATTGTAGACAAACAGCGTCGGCCGGGTGGCAAACAGCGAGCCCTTCTGGGCCAGGAGCGAAATGCTGAACGGCGGGATCGGCCCCGAGGACTGGCCGAAGCTGACGAATGTGCCGAGCGGCCTGAGGCAGTCGAGCGAGCCGGGAAAGGTGTCGTTGCCGACGGAATCGTAGACGACGTCGCATTTCTTGCCGCCGGTGATGGCAGCCACCTCGGCGACGAAATCCTGGCTGCGATAGTTGATGACGTGGTCGAAGCCATGCGCCTTGGCAAGCTCGCCCTTGTCGTCCGAGCCTACGGTGCCGATGACTGTCGCGCCGAGGTGCTTTGCCCACTGGCCGAGGATCAGGCCGACGCCGCCGGCGGCCGCGTGGTAAAGAACCGTATCGCCGGGCTTCACTTTGAAGGTACGCAGCAGCAGGTATTCGGCGGTCATGCCCTTCAGCATCATCGCCGCCGCCTGCTCGTCGCTGATGCCGTCGGGCAGCTTGACCAGCTTGTCGGCGGCAATCACGCGCTGCTCGCAATAGGCGCCCGTCGGAATGGAATAGGCGACGCGGTCGCCGACAGAGAGCCAGTTCACGCCCTCGCCGAGTTCGAGCACCACGCCGGCCGCTTCGCCGCCAGGCGTCAACGGCATGCCAGCGGGTGCAGGATAAAGCCCGGTGCGGAAATAGACGTCGATGAAGTTCAGGCCGATCGCGGTATGGCGGATGAGCGCTTGGCCAGGCCCCGGTCGGGCGATCTCAACCTCTTCATAGACAAGCGCTTCGGGGCCGCCGTGGGCGTGAACGCGTATGGCTTTGGGCACGTCGTCAGTCTTTCTCTGTCTCGATTGCCGGCTCGCCGCCGAGTTTGGGGAAAAATTGCATAACGCCACCGATGAAGAACAGGTAGATGCCGCTGATGGCGATGCCGATCTTGACCCATTCGCTGGCATCCATGGCCTGCCACAGCGCGACACCGCCAAACGCGCACCAGATCAGCGTCATCGGCAGGTTGATGTTGCGAAGCCTGACGACCCGCACCGGATGCAGGAAGTTCATCGGAACGAAGGTCAGTATGCCGGCGATGACCACCACTGCGAACGACACCCATTGCCCCGGCTCGATGACGAACAGCGTGAACACCACCATGTTCCACACCACCGGGAAGCCCTTGAAGAAGTTCTCCTTCGTCTTCATCCCGGTGTCGGCATAATAGATCGCGCTCGACACCACGATGATCGCGCCCGACAGGAACGACAGCCCCTCTCCCATGAAGCCGCTCTGGTAGAGCGCGAAGGCAGGGATCAGGACGTAGGTGACGTAGTCAATGATGTTGTCGAGCAGTTCGCCCGACCATGTCGGCAGGATCTCCTTGACCTCGAGCTTGCGCGCGATCGGTCCGTCGATACCGTCGACGAAAAGAGCGAGACCCAGCCACCAGAACATCGCCGTCCAGCGCTCCTCACTCGCCGCAACCAGCGACAGGAAGGCAAGGAACGAACCCGATGCGGTGAGAAGATGGACCGAAAAGGCCCGCGCCTGCGGCCATGTGACTTTCTTAGGCTTCACGTTTCCCGCCGATCATTTTGCAGAATTGAGCCGAGTGGATGAACATGACCAAGCATATGGAGCAAATCTGTTGCGGCATGATTGCACGAATTCTCTAGTCATCGTGCCTCCTGTTTGCCATCGGTAGTCTCCCTTGCCATTCCGGCACTTAATAGCAGCGTCGCTTTCCAGACAAGACGAAAGCCAAACCGAAAATGCCTTGTCACGGCGCCAACACTGCTTCATCCACTTCGGCGTGATGAGCCGGCAAGTTATCAGGCTGGCTGAAATTGCGCCGGGATCGACTGTTGCGACCGAATGGGATGAATCGCCGCGTTGATCAATGGCTTAGGCCTGCAATATACCGGGAAAACCGAGGTGCTGAGACAGCACTGGAACAGCATGGGCTGCCGATGAGCGTCGACACGAGAATTCTGGTGGCAGGCACCGGGCCCGTGGGGTTGATATCAGCCCTCGCCTTTGCCAAGGCCGGCTTCGACGTCGTGCTTGCCGGACCGTCGGCCCGGACCGACGATGGCCGCACCACAGCTCTGATGGTGCCGGCGCTGAAGTTCCTGGCCACGCTCGGCATGCTCGATTCGCTCGAGCCAGATGCTGCTCCCCTCAAGGTGATGCGCATCATCGACGGCACGTCGCGGCTGATCCGCAGTCCGATGGTCACCTTCCGCGCCGGCGAGATCGGCGAAGAGCATTTTGGGCTGAACTTCCAGAACCGCGTCTTCAATGCAGTCCTGGAAAAGGCGGTCGAAGCCCATTCGGGTATCGAGTGGCGCCGCGCCATGGTCGACAACTGGTCCCTTGAGCCCAGCAAGGTGATTGCCGCGCTTTCGGACGGCACGTTGGTTGAAGCGCCATTGGCGGTTGCCGCCGATGGCAGGAATTCACCGGCCCGCCAGGCCGCCGGCATTTCGGCCTCGGCGCAGTCGCTGCCACAGGCCGCTCTTGTGCTGAACTTCGTCCACAGTCGTGACCACGCCTTCACTTCGACCGAATTCCACACCGAAACCGGGCCATTCACCCAAGTGCCGCTACCCGGCCGCCGCTCCAGCCTTGTCTGGGTGCTCAGACCCGAGACCGCCAAGGAATTCGCCAGCGTCGGCGACGATGCGCTGTCGCAACGTGTCGAGCAGCAGATGCAGTCGATGCTCGGCCGCGTCACGGTCGAGGGCGGACGCCAGATCTACCCTTTGTCGACATCCTTGCCGCGGCGCTTCGCGCAGAACCGCATCGCCTTGGTCGGCGAAGCAGCGCATGTGTTTCCGCCGATCGGCGCGCAAGGGCTCAATCTCGGCATCAGGGATGTCGACCAGCTCGTTGAAACGGCAGCCAAACATCGCGACGATTCCGGGGCTCCAGAAGCGCTGGCAGCCTATGATGCCGCACGGCGTCCCGACATTGTTGCCCGCACCAGCGCGGTGAACCTGCTCAACAGGTCGCTGTTGTCCGACATGCTGCCGGCGCAGCTGGCGCGCAGCGCCGGCCTCAACGTTCTCGGCGGCTTCTCGCCACTCCGTGCCTTCTTCATGCGCGAAGGCCTGCGCCCGGGTAGCGGCTTTTCCTCGGCCGTCGCCGGGCTTCGTTCGCCGCGCCGCGGCGGCGACGCTGCCACCGACTGAGCTTACGGAAAGAGATCCGGCGGCAAAATGCCGTGCTGGATCGCGTAAAGCAGCCCGGTCACCGTCAAGACAGACAGACAGGTGGTAACCAGCACGCTGGCCGAAGCCCGCTCAACCCAGACGCCATATTGCTGGGCGATGACGAAGACATTGGTCGCCGTCGGCAATGCCGCCATGAGCATGGCCGAGAACAGCCAGACCGGCTCGAAATTGCCAACCCAACTCAGCACGACGTAGCACAGCAGCGGATGCAGGATCAGCTTGAGCAGCGCGATCGGCACCATCTCATGCGGCACCCGCTTCAACGGCCGCAAGGCCAGCGTCACGCCCATGGCAAACAATGCGCAGGGTGCTGCCGCGCGCGATAGATATTCAAGGAAGCGTTCGACAGGCAGGGGCGGCCGGAATTCGACATAGGCCGCGAGCACGCCGATCGCCGTTGCAATGATGAACGGATGAAAGGCGATCTTCTTGACCACGTCCAGAGCAACGCTCATCGGCGAGCGCGGCTCGTCGCCGGCCAGCGCCATCATCATTGGTGCTACGGTGAAATGCATGATGTTTTCGAAACAGAAGATCAGTGCGACCGGAACCGCCGCCTCCTCGCCGAAGGCCAGCAGCGCCAGACCTGGGCCCATATAGCCGATATTGCCATAGGCCGACGCCAGCCCCTTGATCGTCGATTCGGCGATCTCGCCCCGCCCTCGGATGCAGGAGGCCGTAAACATCAGCATGAAGATGACGAAGGTCGAGAACACAGCGCCTGAAATGTAGCTCCATTCGGTCAGCCGCTCGAACGGCGTCTTGGCCAGCAGTTGGAAAAACAGCGCCGGCAGGGCGACATAAACGATGAAGGTCGTCATCCAGCCGAGCGCTTCCAGCGGCTGCCGGGTGATCCGGGCAACGACGAAACCCATGAAAATCAGCCCGAAAAAGGGCAAGACCAGACCGATCACCTCAGACATCGGCGCTTTCCCGCTTCGCGTGCTGGAAAAGGCGCGTTCGCCGCCAAACGGCAACGGACGCGCGATGGAGCATTGCTGTCAGCCGGTATCGTGCCGCCGGACCGGCCGTCAAGCCGCTATGCCATTGAAATGGCTGCCTTGCTGCGCCAAATAGGAACTTGGAAGGGCGCAATCTCAGGGGCCGAACGGAAAGATCGACCTCGACTGTGTCCTAAGCGATTGAAAGCGCGTGTGAATTGGCAACTCTCACGCGGTGCAGGTGATCCATGAAGACGGCAAAATTCTCGATCGGACAGGTGGTGCGCCACCGGGTCTTCCCGTTCCGGGGCGTGATCTTCGATGTCGACCCCGAATTCGCCAACACCGAGGAGTGGTACGACGCGATCCCCGCTGCCGTGCGCCCGCGGCGTGACCAGCCCTTCTATCACCTCCTCGCAGAGAATGCGGAGACCGAATACGTCGCCTATGTCTCCGAGCAGAACCTGCTTGAGGACAGCTCCGGCGAGCCGGTGCGGCATCCGCAGGTCGGTGAGTTTTTCGACAAGACAGCGGATGGTCACTACGCCCCCAAGGCGCGTAGCAGCCACTAGACGCAACCAGTTGATATGCAACAAAAAAGCGGGGCCGAAACCCCGCTTTTTTCAATTCGATATGGTCAGGTCGATCAGTTGGCCGTCTTGGCCTTGTCCTGTTCTTCCTTGAGCTTCTTGGCGAAGTCCTCGTTGTTCTTCGACACGAACTCCTGGAGCTTCTTCTGGCGGTCTTCCAGGTCCGACTGCTTCAGCGGCTCGCCATCGAAGGCGCCGGTGAAGCCCGACAGCGAAACCTTGATCGGGTTCGGCTGGTTCTGGAAGTTGATCGAGGTCAGGGTCAGGTCGGTGCCCTTCTTGAACGAGCCGACGAGCGCGTCGGTCAGGGCGATCTCGGCCACGCAGCGGTCCGGGAAGCAGATCACGTATTCCAGCTTCTGGGCCTTGGCGCCATCGACCTGCAGGCCGATTCCCGGAGGGATGAGGCGGCCGCTCGGCACGGTGACCTGGAACACCTTGCGGTTGACCTTGCCCTTGAGCTCGATCATCGAGATGCCGGTGACCAGCTGGCCGTTGCTCGCGGTCAGGATGTTCTGCACGTTGCAGATATCGACGTCAGCCTGCTTGGAACAGGCCTTGAACCAGCCCTGCGGCACCTGCTGCTGCTGCGCAGCGGCCGGCGCGAGGCCCGACGCCAGCAGACCGGCAACGCCAGCCGCCAAGGCCGACAGGCGGAGACCGTCGAATTTCTGGCTCGTCATCTTCATGAATTCCTCTCAAACAATCCCGGAACCGGCCCTAGCCGTGTGTCGACGCTACCTGTTGGGCAAATGAGGCAACAGCATGACTTCGCCGCGCGTGTTACACTGCCGCGAGCCGCGAATCCAGCCTGTTTCCATGCATTTCTTGTGCCTTGAGCCAGCAATGGACGGGCCACATACGCCTGAGCTACGCTTCGAATCATCAAAGCTTCCCCGAATTCGTGGAGAATCGTCGTGAGACGCACTCTTTCGCTGCTGGTTGCCACTGCCGCCATCGCAATTCTGGCGCCGCGCGCCGCCCTGGCCGAGCCCGTTCATGGCCTTTCCATGCATGGCACGCCTGCCCTGCCCGCCGATTTCAAGAACTTTCCCTACGCCAATCCCGACGCCCCCAAGGGCGGCAAGATCACCTACTGCGTCATCGGCAGCTTCGACAATCTCAACCCGTTCATCATCAAGAGCCTGCGCACCACCGCGCGCGGCATGATAGATACGATCTACGGCAATCTCGTCTTCGAATCGCTGATGCAGCGCAGTGCCGACGAGGCCTTCAGCATCTACGGCCTGACTGCCAAGTCGGTCGACATCGACCCAGAGCGCAAATGGATCGAGTTCCACCTCGACCCCAACGCCAAGTGGTCGGACGGCCAGCAGATCACGCCCGACGATGTCATCTTCGCCTATGAGGTCTTCACCGAAAAGGGACGCCCGCCCTACAGCGACCGCATGGCCAAGATCGAGAAGATCGAAAAGACCGGGGACAACAGCGTCCGCTTCACCTTCAATGACAAGGCCGACCGCGAATTCCCGCTGATCATCGCGCTGACGCCGATCGTGCCCAAACACGCCTTCTCCAAGGACACGTTCGACCAGACCACGCTGAAACCGCTCGTCGGCAGCGGCCCCTATACGGTTGCTGAAGTGAAGCCCGGCGAGCGCATCGTCTTCAAGCGCAATCCCGAATATTGGGCACGCGACATCCCGTCCAAGCGCGGCTTCGACAATTACGACCAGATCACCATCGAGTATTTCCTCAACGCCGCGGCCCAGTTCGAGGCGTTCAAGAAGGGCATCTGCGACACCTTCACCGAAGCCGATCCGGTCAAGCGCGAGCGTGGCTTCGATTTCCCTGCCTTCAAGAACGGCGACATCGTCGCCGAGACCTTCAAGAGCGGCCTTCCGCCTGTCGTCACCGGCTTCGTGTTCAACACCCGGCTGCCGAAATTTGCCAACCCTGAGGTTCGCCAGGCGCTCGGCATGCTTTACGACTTCGAATGGGCCAACCGAAACCTGTTCGCCGGCAAATATGAGCGCACCGTCAGCTATTGGCAGGGTTCGGAGCTTTCCGCCTTTGGCGTGCCGGCCAACGACAAGGAAAAGGCGCTGCTGGCGCCCTTCCCAGATGCGGTGCGCCCCGACATCATGGACGGCACATGGCGTCCACCTGTCACCGACGGCTCCGGCCAGGACCGCAAGGTGATGAAACAGGCATTCGAGCTGTTCAAGGCCGCCGGCTACACCTTGCAGGGGGGCAAGATGCTCGATGCACAAGGCGCGCCCTTCGCCTTCGAGATCCTGACTTCGTCCGAGGCCGAGCAGCGGCTCGCCGCGCTTTACCAGCGCACGCTGGAAAAGCTCGGTATCGCGGTCACCATCCGCGCGCTCGAAGCCGACCAGATTCAGTCACGCAAGCAGGCTTTCGAATTCGACGCGCTGATCGGCGTCACAGGCTTCACCGGCACCCTGTCGCCGGGCATCGAACAGATCGGGCGCTGGGGCTCGTCGTCGGCCCAGAAGCCTGGCTCATTCAATCTTGCCGGCGTTTCCAGCCCCGCCGTCGACGCGATGATCGACGCAATGCTCAAGGCGCGCGAGAAGGAAGATTTCGTGGCTGCGGTGCGTGCCCTCGACCGTCTCTTGATCTCCGGCAACTACATGGTGCCGTTCCAACACAACTCCGAGCAGTGGATCGCATTTGCGAAGAGACTAAAACATCCGGAAAAAACACCCATATTTGGCTATCAGTTGCCGGTCTGGTGGAGTCAGGGCGGTTAATCGCACTGCTTGAGCTAAGGACTTTTCCATGACTGAACAGAACCGGATCACCATCGACGTCGTCTCGGATGTTGTCTGCCCGTGGTGTTTTCTTGGCATGAAGCGCCTCGAAAACGCGCTCGTCAGCCTGCCCGACATCAAGGCCGAGGTGCATTGGCGCCCGTTCCAGCTCGACCCGACGATCCCGCCCGAGGGCAAGGAACGCAAGGCCTACATGCTGGCGAAATTCTCGGACGAGAACCGGCTGAAACAGGTCCACGCCAATCTGGTCTCGCTGGGTGCTGTCGAAGGCATCTCGTTCGACTTCGACGCCATCACGGTTGCGCCGAACACGCTCGACGCCCACCGCCTCATCCGCTGGGCAGCGGCTTCGGGAGACGGCGTGCAGGACAAGCTCGCGCGTTTGCTGTTCAGCCTCTATTTCGAGCAGGGCAAGAACATCGGCGACCACGCCGTGCTGGTCGAAGCAGCGCGTGAAGCCGGCATGGATACGGCGGTCGTCGAATCGCTGCTCGCCACCGACGCCGACCGCGACGACGTCACCAACGAGATCGTCACCGCCTCGCGCATGGGGATCACAGGCGTGCCCTGCTTCCTGCTCGACGGCAAATACGCGGTCATGGGCGCCCAGGACTCGGCCACCCTTGCCGATGCCATTCGCCAGGTGGCAGCCGAAAAGGCTGCCGGCGAGCCGACGCTCAACTAAGCCCGCCCGGCCGCTGCGCCGGTCAGTGTGATACAATGTATCCAAAGCCCCCTTCGCTTCTGCGATCGGGGCTTTTTTTTGTGTTGGCGATGAGCAGTGCCAGAGATGGAGCATCAGTGCCCGTTGGGGCCGACATCGGGGGTTGATGGCTTCATCAACGCCACGGCATGGAGCGGCCAAGGGCCTTGTGTGAATTCGCGACGACGCGTGAGCGTGACACCCCTCGCCTGCTCAGGCCACTCTTGGCCAGAAACAGCAATTGGGCTACGCAAGTAACCGCGATCGTTCGAGGCAATTTCCGCAATGAAAGACATAACGTCCCGGCCCTACGTGGCCGAAGACTTTGCCGCCTGTCTGGCGATATTCGACAGCAACGTGCCGACCTTCTCTGCACCGGAAGAGCGCGCGGACTTTTGCCAATTTCTGGAAAGCATCGATACCGAAGGTTGGCCCTATCTGGTGCTCGCACGCAATGGGTCGGTCATCGCCTGTGGCGGGCTGGCAGTCGAGCCAGAACGCAAACGCGCCAGCTTGGCATGGGGAATGGTCGACAGGGTGTTTCACGGAAAGGGTCTGGGGACCAGACTGACGCAGGCCAGATTGGCGCAGGCACGCGCTATCCCTGGCATCGCAGAACTGATCCTGGACACCAGCCAACACACCCATGGCTTCTATGAGAAATTCGGCTTCACCGCCTCGAGAGTCACGCCCGATGGTTTCGCACCAGGGCTGGACCGCTGGAACATGACGTTGCGCCTTACGGACACCTGATCCAATCCAGCGGCTGCTCCGGCATCGCGCCCCTGGCGATGCCGGTCCCTATCCCAGGCGCACGGCGTCTCAAGCCGCCTGTTCGGCCAACTTCGCCAGTTGCGTCATGATGACGGCCGAGCCGGCCAGGCGCTTTTCAGGGTTCGGCCAGTCGCGGGCGAACACCACCGAGTGATCCGGCCTGATCTTGGCCAGCGAACCCTGCTCGGCGATGTAGCGCACCAGACCCGCCGGGTTGGCAAACTCCTTCTTGCGGAACTGCACCACCACGCCCTTCGGCCCGGCATCCAGCTTTTCGACATTGGCCTTGCGGCACAAAGCCTTGATGAAGACGATCTTGAGCAGGTGCTTGACCTCCTCCGGCAACGGCCCGAAGCGGTCGATGAGCTCGGCGCCAAAACCGTCGATCTCCTCGGTGTTTTCGAGATCGCCAAGTCGACGGTAGAGCGCCAGTCTGAGCTGCAGGTCGGGCACATAGCCTTCCGGGATCATGACAGCCGTGCCGACAGCGATCAGCGGCGACCAGCCGGTGTCGATCGCCTCACCGCTGCCGCGCAGCTCGGCCACTGCCTCTTCCAGCATCTGCTGGTAGAGCTCGAAGCCGACTTCCTTGATGTGGCCCGACTGCTCCTCGCCGAGGAGGTTGCCGGCGCCACGGATGTCGAGGTCGTGGCTGGCGAGCTGGAAGCCGGCGCCCAGAGTATCGAGCGACTGCAGCACCTTGAGCCTGCGGTCGGCGGTGGCAGTCAGCGTCCGGTTGGCGGGCAGCGTGAACAACGCATAGGCGCGCACCTTCGAGCGCCCGACGCGCCCACGCAGCTGATAGAGCTGCGCCAAGCCGAACATGTCGGCGCGGTGCACGATCAGCGTGTTGGCGGTCGGGATGTCGAGGCCCGATTCGACGATGGTCGTCGACAGCAGCACGTCGTACTGGCCGTCATAGAAGGCGTTCATGATGTCATCGAGCTCGCCCGGCGGCATTTGGCCGTGCGCCACCGCGACCTTCAGCTCCGGCACCGATTCCTGCAGGAACTGGTGGATTTCGGCGAGATCGGCGATGCGCGGCACGACATAGAAGCTGTGGCCGCCGCGATAGCGCTCGCGCAGCAGCGTCTCGCGAATGACCAGCGGGTCGAAGGGCGAGATGAAGCTTCGCACCGCCATGCGGTCGACCGGGGGTGTGGCGATCAGCGACAACTCGCGCACACCGGTCAGCGCCAGCTGCAGCGTGCGCGGGATCGGCGTCGCCGACAACGTCAGCACGTGCACGTCGCTCTTCAGCTCCTTGAGCCGCTCCTTGTGCTTGACGCCGAAATGCTGCTCCTCGTCGATGATCAGCAGCCCGAGGTTCTTGAACTGTATCGACGAGCCGAGCAGTGCATGTGTGCCGACGACGATGTCGACAGTACCGTCTGATATGCCTTGCTTGGTCTCGGCGAGTTCCTTGCTGCCGACGAGCCTGGAGGCCTGCCGCACCTTGACCGGCAGGCCGGCGAAACGCTGCGAGAAGGTCTTGAAATGCTGGCGCGACAACAAGGTCGTCGGCACCACGACCGCCACCTGGAAACCTTCCATGGCGGCAATGAAGGCCGCGCGGAGGGCAACCTCGGTTTTTCCAAAGCCGACGTCGCCGCAGATCAGGCGGTCCATCGGCTTACCGGCACCCAGGTCCTCCATCACTGAATCGATGGCGCTCTGCTGGTCGTCGGTCTCCTCATAGGGGAACCGCGCCGCGAATTCGCCATAGACGCCGTCAGGCGGGTTCATCGCGGGTGCTTCGCGCATATGCCGTTCGGCGGCAAGCTTGATCAGTTGCCCTGCCATCTCCAGCAGGCGCCGCTTGAGCTTGGCCTTGCGCGACTGCCAGGCGCCGCCGCCGAGCTTGTCGAGTTGGGCCTCGGCCGAGTCCGAGCCATAGCGCGACAGAAGCTCGATGTTTTCGACCGGCAGGAACAGCCGGCCGTCCGAGGCGTAGTGGATTTCGAGGCAGTCATGCGGCGCGCCGGCCGCCTCGATTGTCTTGAGGCCGACAAAGCGGCCGATGCCGTGGTCGGCATGGACGACGATGTCGCCCGACGACAGCGACGCTGCCTCGGCGATGAAGTCGGCAGCGCGCTTGCGCTTCTTCGAGCGCCGGATCAGCCGGTCGCCGAGAATGTCTTGCTCGGCAACGACGACCAGGTCGCCTGACTCGAAGCCGGCCTCGATCGGCAGCACCGCGAGGCCGGCTTCGCCCGGCTTCAGCGCCTCGACCTCGGCCATGTTCGCCACACGCTTGAGGTTGCCGAGCTCGTGCTCGTCGAGGATCTGCGTCAGCCGGTCGAGCGAGCCTTCGGTCCAGCCGGCGACAACGACGCGGCGCTTGGCCGCCCGCTGGTCGGCGATGTGCCGGGCCACCACGTCGAAGACGTTGGCGTTCGGGTCGGCGCGCTCCTCGGCAAAGCTGCGGCCGGCATGCGAACCGGCATGCAGCACCTTGCGTCCGCTCGAAAACGGCGTGTCGAACGGCGTAAGCTCAGCGTTGACCTGGTCGGCGAGCGCGGTGAACACCTCTTCGGGCGACAGATACATCTGATCTGGCGCCACAGGCTTGTAGGGCACGGCATCCTTGAGCCCCTTGCCCTCGCCCTGCTTGCGGCGGGCCTCGTAGTGATCAAGGATGAGCGCATGGCGCTCGCCCAAAGCCTCGCGCGCCAGATGGTCGAACACCACAGGCGCGTCGGGCAGGTAGTCAAAGATCGTTTCGAGATGCGAATAATAGAACGGCAGCCAGTGCTCCATGCCAGCAAAGCGCCTGCCTTCGCTGACCGCGGCGTACAGAGCATCGTCGCGCGACGGCGCGCCAAAGGCTTCGATGTAGCTGCGGCGGAACTTGCTGATCGTCTCCGGCGTCAGCGCCACCTCGCTCATCGCCTGCAGTACCACCTGATTGCGGCTGCCCGTCGTGCGCTGGCTGGCGACGTCGAAGGCACGGATCGTCTCCAGCGTGTCGCCGAAGAAGTCGAGGCGCAGCGCATCCGCGGCACCCGGCGCATAAAGGTCGAGGATGCCGCCACGCACGGCGAATTCACCGACGCCGCGCACCGTCGGCACACGCTCGAAGCCGGCCCGTTCGAGCCGCGCCACCAGTTGGTTCATCTCGACCTGGTTGCCCGGCTTGGCGCGAAATTCCTGCGCTTCGAGCGCAGCCGACGGCGGCATGCGCTGCAGAAGCGCATTGGCCGTCGTCAGCACGATTGCCCGGTGCGGCTCTTTCCTCAATGCGATCATCGCCGCCAGCGCATCAAGCCGGCGCGCTGCCGTATCCGACCCCGGCGACACGCGGTCGTAGGGCAGGCAGTCCCAGGCCGGCAGTTCGAGCACCGGCAGGTCGGGCGCGACGAAAGCCAGCGCCTCGACGATCTGCGGCAGCCGCTGTCCGTCGCGCGCGACAAACAGCAGCGGCTTGTCAGGCGCCGTCTCGGCGGCGGCAATGGCGAGCGCGAAGGCCTCGTAGCCGTCGGCGACGCCGTCGACGATGAACTGTCCGGCGCGACCCTTGGGCAGGCCGATTGCTTTGGTCAGGCTCATGATTTCACTCAGGCTGTGAATGCGCCGCGCGACGCCACGATCTGGCGATAGACGTCATGGTCGACAGCTTCCGGCACCGGGTGCTCGCCGATGATCCAGGACAGCAGCTCCTTGTCGGTGATGTCGAGTAGCACCTCGTAGAGGTCGAGCTCCGCATCGCTCAGCCTGTCGATGTTGGCGTCGGCGAAACTGCCGAGGATCAGGTCCATCTCGCGCATGCCGCGATGCCAGGAGCGGAACAAAAGCTTGCGCCTGCGCGTATCAAGCCCTTCGCTCGAGCGTGTCGATCCGGTCATGTCAGCAATCCTCTGATGTCGAGGCGCATATAGCGTGGATAGCCGGCCATGTCAGCCTTTGCCCGGGCTGCAGCAGCGCATAAGCTGACACGATGCGTCCATCCGTTCTCGATCCCCTGTTCTCCCCCATCACTTCGCTCACCGGCATCGGACCGAAGGTTGCCGTGCTGATCGAGAAGGTCGTGCCTGCCGATCTCGGCGACCGGTCCGCCCGCGTCGGCGACCTCGCTTTCATATTGCCCAACAGCGTCATCGACCGCCGCAACCGACCTGGTATCGCGCTCGCCGCCGAAGGTGCCATCGTCACGCTGGAGGTCCGCATCGACCGCCACCAGCCGGCGCCGCGCGGCAACCGCTCGGCGCCCTACCGCGTCTTTGCCCATGACGACACAGGTGAGATCACGCTGACCTTCTTCCATGCGCATGCCGCCTATCTCGAAAAGGCGATGCCCGAGGGCGAGAAAGTCATCGTCTCGGGCCGCATGGAGTGGTTCAACGGCCGCCCCTCGATGGTTCATCCCGACCACATCGCGCTTGCCAGCGAGGCCGACAAGCTGCCGCTGGTCGAACCTGTCTATCCGCTGACGGCGGGCCTGTCGGCCAAGGTATTGCGCCGCGCCATCGGCCAGTCGCTCGAACGGGTGCCGGAGATGCCCGAGTGGCTCGACGCCGATGTCATGCGCCGGCAGAGTTTTCCCGCTTTCGCGGCGTCGCTGCAACGCGTCCACAATCCGGCCGATCCGATCGACGCCTCGCCCGAAAATGCCGCCTGGCGCCGCCTCGCCTATGACGAGTTGCTTGCCGGCCAGGTGTCGCTCGCCCTCGTCCGCGCCCGCGTGCGCAAGCTGCATGGCCGGCCGCTGACCGGCGACGGCCACCTCGTCAACGCGCTCCGCGCGGCACTGCCTTATCAACTGACTGGCTCGCAACAGGCCGCACTGGAAGAGATCGATGCCGACCTCGCCAAGCCGGAACGCATGCTGCGCCTGCTTCAGGGCGACGTCGGCTCGGGCAAGACGGTGGTCGCACTTCTGGCCATGGCTCGAGCCGTCGAGGCGGGAGGCCAGGCGGCACTGATGGCGCCGACGGAAATCCTTGCCCGCCAGCATCTGGCGACAATCGCGCCCTTGGCCGAACGAGTCGGCATGCGCGTGGCGATCCTGACCGGCCGCGAAAAGGGCCGCGACCGCGCCCAGACGCTGGCGGGGCTCGAAAGCGGCGAGATCGACATCGTAATCGGCACCCACGCCTTGTTCCAGGATACAGTCACCTTCCGCGACATGGCGCTGGCCGTCATCGATGAGCAGCACCGCTTCGGCGTGCACCAGCGCCTTGCCATGAACGCCAAGGGCCAGGCGCCCGACATGCTGGTCATGACCGCGACGCCGATCCCGCGCACGCTGGTGCTCACCGCCTTCGGCGACATGGATGTGTCGCGCCTGACCGAAAAGCCGGCCGGCCGACAGCCGATCCGCACTGTCACCATGCCGCTCGAGCGCTTGGAGGAACTCGTCGGCCGCATGCGCGACGCCGTCGCCGAAGGCCAGAAGGTCTACTGGATCTGCCCGCTGGTCGAGGAATCCGAAGAGATCAAGCTGATGTCTGCCGAGGATCGTTTCGCCTCGCTGCAGCCGGTCTTCGGTAGCAGAATCGGTCTCGTCCACGGTCGTATGAAAGGTGCCGAGAAAGACGAAGCGATGCGCGCCTTCAAGGAAGGCGAGACGCGGGTGCTGATCGCCACCACCGTCATCGAGGTCGGCGTCGACGTGCCCGACGCCACCATCATCGTCATCGAGCACGCCGAGCGCTTCGGCCTCGCCCAGTTGCACCAGCTGCGCGGTCGCGTCGGCCGCGGTTCGAAACCATCTTCCTGCGTGCTGCTCTACAAGGATCCGCTTGGCGAAACCGCCAAGCGCCGGCTGTCGGTCATGCGTGAAACCGAGGACGGCTTCCTCATCGCCGAGGAAGACCTCAAACTGCGCGGCGAAGGCGAGTTGCTGGGCACGCGCCAATCCGGCACGCCAGGCTTCCAGATCGCGCGCATCGAAGCGCACGCCGACCTCCTGGAGGTCGCCCGCGACGACGCGCGCCTGATCCTTGCTCGTGATCCAGAGCTCGTTTCACCGCGTGGCGAAGCGCTGCGCCTCTTGCTTTACGTGTTCGGCAGGGACGAGGCGGTACGCTTGCTGAGGGCCGGCTGAGGCAGCGTGCCCGCAGACGGATTGCCGATCAGGCCTTCGATCGCCTTGCCCTTGGCTGCCGCGCTCGGCAGTTCAGGAACGACAAGACCAGCCGAGACGATCAGCTTGGCGCCGTCCTCGATACTCATATCGAGCAGCACGACCTCGGAGCGGTGCACATACATAAGGAAGCCGGTGGTCGGATTTGGCGTACACGGCATGAAGACGGCGATCAGCGGATCGCCTTCCTTGTCGAGCTTGTCATTGATCTCGGTCCGCTTTTCATTGCCGACGAAAACGATCGACCACACACCCTTGCGCGGATACTCGACCATGCCAACGGTGCGGAACATATCGCTCTTGTTCGACAGCGCCGTCTCGAACAGCTGCTTCAGCGTCTTATACAGCCCGCGCACCAGCGGCGTCCTGTTCAACAGCCGCTCGCCAAAACCCACAATCGCGCGGCCGATAAAGTTGGCGGTCAGAAAGCCGATCAGCGTGATCAGCACCAGTGCCACGATCAGGCCGAATCCCGGCACCCGAATGGCGAGGTAGTTGTCCGGATTGTAGGTCGAGGGAATGTAAGGTTTCACCCACGAATCGGCCCAGCCAATGAACGACCAGACGATGTAGATGGTCAGCACCAGCGGTGCGGAAACGACAAAGCCGGTAAGGAAATAATTCCTCAGCCGTGCAATCGCTGAAGGTCTGTGGCCGTCCGACATCATTCACCGCCGCATATTTGCAGCGCAACATTAGTCAAGCACGCGACGCTTTGGAACACAGATCTTGGTAGGGGGGTGTCAGCCCTACTCCACTGTCACCGACTTTGCCAGGTTGCGCGGCTGGTCGACGTCGGTGCCCATGAACACGGCCGTGAAATAGGCCAGCATCTGGATCGGCAGGGCATATATGATCGGCGCGATGAACTCGGGCACATCGGGCAGCACGATGGTTTCCAGCGTCTTCACCGTCGCCTGCGCCGCACCCTTCTGGTCGGTTATCAGGATGATCTTGCCGCCCCGCGCCGCCACTTCCTGCATGTTCGACACCGTCTTTTCGAAGATGCGGTCATGCGGGGCGATGACGATGACGGGCATGTTCTCGTCGATCAGCGCGATTGGCCCGTGCTTCAGCTCGCCGGCGGCATAACCCTCAGCATGGATGTAGGAAATCTCCTTGAGCTTGAGCGCGCCTTCCATGGCGAGCGGGAAATTGGTGTCGCGGCCGAGATAGAGCACGTGCTTGTAGGAAGCCAGCTCACGCGAAACCTTCTCGATCTGCTTGTCGAGCTTGAGCACCTGGGCTGCATAGCGCGGCGTCTCCGACAGGCTGCGTACCAACGCCTTTTCTTCTTCCGCCGTAATCGTCCCGCGTTGCGAGGCCGCCCGTATGGTCAAAGCCGCCAGCACCGAAAGCTGACAGGTGAAGGCCTTGGTCGAGGCAACGCCGATCTCGGGGCCGGCAAGCGTCGGCATCACGACGTCGGATTCGCGCGCCATCGTCGACTCGCGCACGTTGACGATCGCGCCGATCGGCACGCCTTCCTTACGGCAGTAGCGCAGCGAGGCCAGCGTGTCGGCGGTCTCGCCCGACTGCGAGACGAAGAACGCAGCACTCTTCCTGGAGATCGGCATCTCGCGGTAGCGGAACTCCGAGGCGACATCGATGTCGACCGGCAGCCGTGCGTGGCGCTCGAACCAGTATTTGCCGACTAGCCCGGCAAGATAGGCCGTGCCGCAGGCCGAAACCGCGAGGCGGTCGATGTCGGCGAAGTTGAACGGCAGGTCGAGCGGCTTCGACGTTCCTTGCGTGAAGTCGAGATAATGCGCCAGCGTGTGCGAGATCACCTCCGGCTGCTCATGGATTTCCTTTTCCATGAAATGGCGGTGATTGCCCTTGTCGACGAGATAGCTGGTGCCGACCGACTGGCGCCGCTGGCGCTCCACCGGCACACGATCCATCGTGTAGATCTGAAATTCGTTGCGGCGCACCACCGCCCAGTCGCCGTCTTCAAGGTAAGTGACCGAGTTGGTGAAGGGCGCAAGCGCAATCGCATCCGAGCCCAAAAACATCTCGCCTTCGCCATGGCCGACAGCCAGCGGTGGCCCATTGCGGGCGCCGACGATCAGGTCCTCATCGCCCTTGAACATGATGGCGAGCGCGAAGGCGCCGTTGAGGCGCTTCAGCGCCGCATGCGCTGCATCAATAGGCTTGGTGCCACGCGCCAGTTCACGCGCAATCAGATGCGCCACGACCTCGGTGTCGGTCTGCGACGTGAACTCATAGCCATCGGCCATGAGTTCCTGACGCAGCTCGGCAAAATTCTCGATAATGCCATTGTGGACGATCGCCACGCCGTTGGAAAAATGCGGGTGCGCATTGGTCTCGTTCGGCACGCCGTGCGTCGCCCAGCGTGTGTGGCCGATGCCAATATTGCCATCCAGGGGCTCGGCCTTGAGCCGGCGCTCGAGATTGACAAGCTTACCCTCGGCGCGGCGGCGCGCCAGTTCGCCATTCTCGATCGTGGCGACACCGGCGGAATCATAACCGCGGTATTCCAGCCGCTTCAGCGCATCCACGATCAGCGGCGCAACCGGCGTCTGGCCGACGATACCAACGATTCCGCACATGATTTTGCCCCGTCCAATCCCTCAAAACCCTGTCGGCCTTTTAGGCAGCACAGCAGCCAAGCGGAAGTCACATTCCATTTCGCAACGTATCAGCCGCCCGACCGGGCAAGAAGGACCATCCATGGCACAGCAGGATTGAAATGCCGTTACTTTGCACCCGCCTTTCTCGCGGCGGCGGCAGAAGCGAAGCGTTCGCGCAATTCCTTGCCCTTGCCCGGCAAGGTCTTCTGGCGCGCCCGACCAAAGGCCAGTGCATCCCCGGGCACTTCCTCTGTTATGACGCTGCCCGAGGCGACATAGGCGCCGGCCCCGATGACAATCGGCGCCACCAGCGACGAGTTCGAGCCGATGAATGCGCCCTCGCCGATGTCGGTGAAGAACTTGGAATAGCCGTCATAGTTGCAGGTGATGGAGCCCGCCCCGATATTGGCGCCGGCGCCGACGCGCGCGTCGCCGACATAGGTCAGGTGGTTGATCTTGGCGCCCTTCTCGACCGTCGCCTTCTTGACCTCGCAGAAATTGCCGACCTTGGCTTTCTCATGCAGCTCCGCACCAGGGCGCAGCCGGGCATATGGCCCGACCTCGGCATGGGGGCCGACATCGGCGCCTTCGAGATGGCTGAACGCATGGATGACGGCGCCGTCGGCAACCTTCACATCAGGACCGAACCAGACGTTCGGTTCGACCAGCACGTCGGCGCCGATCTCCGTATCATGCGAAAAATAGACGGTTTCGGGCGCAATCAGCGTCGCACCGTCAAGCATGGCCTGCCGGCGGCGGCGCTTTTGCCAGATCGCCTCGGCTTCGGCGAGTTCCGCCCGGTTGTTGATGCCAAGCACGCTTTCGAAGCTCGCCTCGGTGGCAACAACCATGAGACTGGCCTTGTCGGCGATCTCGACGATGTCGGTAAGGTAGAACTCGCCCTTGGCGTTTGAATTGCCGACTTGATCGAGCAGCCTCAGCGCATCCTTGCCCGCAATTGCCATCAGCCCGGCATTGCAGAATCCGATCTTGCGTTCTTCGTCGGTGCAATCCTTGTCCTCGCGGATGGCGACCAGGCGCCCATCCTTCTCCAACAGGCGGCCATAACCTGCCGGGTTCGGCGGCCGGAAACCGATGACGACCACGGCAGCCCCCTCGGCAAGCTTCTGACGCGCCAAGGCAAGCGAATCGGCCTCGACCAGCGGCGTGTCGCCGAACATCACCAGAATGTCGTCATAGCCCTTGGCGATTGCCGTCCGTGCCGCCAGCACCGCATGAGCCGTACCCAACCGCTCAGCCTGGACGAATGCATCCGCCTTTGGCGCGAACGCCTCCGCTGCCTTCTTCACCGCGTCGCCGCCATGCCCCACCACCAGCGCGACTGCGTCGGCGCCTGCGCTCTCGGCGGCCCTGGCGACATGCGCCACCATCGGCAGATTGGCAATCTGGTGCAGCACCTTGGGTGTCGCGCTCTTCATCCGAGTGCCCTCGCCGGCGGCAAGGATGATCGACAGGCAGGTTCTCGAGGTCATGGCGTCGTCCGGATTGGCAAGAAGCGGCGGGATTCGCCCGCCTTTCTAGCATTGCTGGCAATCGCCTCCAATGCACAGGCTATCAGGACGTTTTTGGAGCTAGCCGAGCTGGCCGAGCACCGGAAAGCGCTCCAGCAACCAGTAGGATGCGGTCTGCACGCCACCGGTCAGGAACAGCACGCCTGCAACCACCAGAAGCGCACCGATGGCCTTTTCGACCTTGCCGAGATGGACGCGGAACTTCTGCAGGAACCGCATGAAAGCGCCCGAAAACAGCGCCGCGATCAGGAACGGAATGCCAAGGCCGAGCGAATAGACAGCCAGCAGGGCAGCGCCCTCTCCCACCGTCTCGCGGCCGCCGGCCAGCGTCAGGATCGGCCCCAGCACCGGTCCGATGCACGGCGTCCAGCCAAAGGCAAAGGCTAGGCCCATCAGATAGGCGGCGAGATTGCTCGCCGGCTTGCCCTGCGACTGGAAGCGCGCCTCGCGCGAAAACAGCGGAATGCGCAGGATGCCGAGGAAATTCAGGCCCATCAGGATGATCAGCACGCCAGCCGCCATCGCCAGCGGTTCCTGCCAGGTTCGCAACAGCTGCCCGATCGTCGAGGCGCCAGCACCCAGCGCCACGAAGACGGTGGAAAAACCGAGCACGAAGCAGGCCGACGCGGTCAAAAGCGCGCCGCGGGCGCGGGAAACGGTTGCGGCCCCGCCCTCGGCCCGGAAGTCGTCGACCGAAACGCCCGCCATGTAGCAGAGGTAAGGCGGCACCAGCGGCAGCACGCAAGGCGACAGGAACGACAGGGCGCCCGCCCCCAATGCGCTGAGATAACCGACGTCCAATGCCATTCAATGCCGCTCCACAATGTGCAGGGCCGCTATAGCGGCAGCGGCAATCAGGTACCAATCACCATTTTGTGGCAGACGGGCCGGTTGCTTCCGGCCCGGTGCGGTTTTCTTCGGCGTTCCTGCGACGTGCATTGCCGATAGCCACTCTATTCGAGGTTCGGCGCAAAAGGTGCCGAATCTGTTCCCGGCGTGACCAGCCCGGGCTTGCTCGAAGCCAGCCCTATTCGTGGATCGTGTATTCGCCGAGTTCGCAGAGGTTCTGCTTGTCCTCGGTGGTGTCGAGGTCTGAGCCTTCCTCGAATTCGAAGCGCATGTCGTATTCGCAGACGCTGCGGCCATCGGCGATGGTGATCTGCATGCTTTCGCCTGCGCCCAGCGTGTCGCGGCCGAAGATGTCGTCTTCCCACTGGTCAACGCCAACCGGCGAGGCGTAGAAATTCGTCAGCACCGATTTCGTGCCGTTCTTGAGCGTGAAGACGAGGTCTTCTGACTGTGCGACGGCGGGAATGACGGAAGTTGCGAAAACGGAAGCAACGGCGAGTTTCAAAAGAATACGCATCTATCAAATGTCCAAAACGATAAGCCCGATATTGGGCCTCCGATGTCTAGCAGCGCTGCCGGATGCCAGCAATATCACCAAGAGGTAATATTACGCGCGTGAGCGGTTGCCAGGAAATGCCGAGCGAGTTGAGTTGCAGGGTCGAGAGCCAATTGCCGGTCGCCATTCGACAGCCTGTTTGCAATGATGTTTTTCCGGTTGACCCGCCGGGACACTCTCCCTATGTTCCGCCGCAATTTCGGGGTCGCCAAACGGCCTCCGGGAGCGCGTAGCTCAGCCGGTAGAGCAACTGACTTTTAATCAGTAGGTCCAGGGTTCGAATCCCTGCGCGCTCACCATTTTGCCTCACAGCATCTTCCCGCCGAACTGCCAAAGCCGCTGCGACGTCTGGCCGCTCGCAGGAACAATTTTCCCGGCGCATCGTTATGCTCGTGAAGGAACGATCCGTCCTACGAGGAGAAGACAATGAACAAGATGATTTCAGGCTTGATGGCCACGGCTATCGCGGCATCGTTTGCGATAATGCCGGTGGCCGAGGCAGGCGCGGCCTCAGCTTACATGCCCAAGGCTCCGCAGGCCGACACGGCCATGCAGCAGGTCCAGTATGACGGCTATTGGAAGAAACGCCGAGTGATGCGCAGCGACAGCGCCAGCCATTTCCGCGCACCGCGCAGCGGTTTCTATCGCGAACGTGGCGACGTGGTGTATTTCAACGGTCATCGCGGTTATCGCGACTACCGACCCGGCTATCGTCGCCACAACAACTTCTGGTTCCCGGCAGGCGCCTTCATAGCGGGTGCGATCATCGGCGGCGCAATCGCCAACCAGCCGCAGCCGCGCTACGTCCAGCCGAGCCGCTATGGCAATGCGCATGTGCAGTGGTGCTACGACCGTTACCGTTCGTATCGCGCGTCCGACAACACCTTCCAGCCCTATAACGGGCCGCGCCAGCAGTGCTATTCGCCCTACTGATTCCGGGCTCTACTCAGTCTGTATTGATAAGGTCGGTGACCCGCGCTCATGGCGCGGGTCTTTTCGTTTCGACGAGCTGCACGTCCGATTCCGCACAGATCTTGCGGATGCTCGGAATATCGCAATGGTCGGTGATGAAGGTGTCCATCTGTGACAGATGCGCGATGCGCACCGGTGCGGTGCGCTCGAACTTGGTCTGGTCCGACACCAGGATGACGTGGCGCGCATTGGCGATGATCGCCTGCGCCACCTTGACCTCACGGAAGTCGAAGTCGAGAAGCGCGCCATCGTGATCGATAGCCGAGGCGCCGATCACCGCATAGTCGACCTTGAACTGGCGGATGAAGTCGACCGCCGCCTCACCGACGATACCGCCATCCGATCCGCGCACCACACCACCGGCGATTACCACTTCCATATCAGGATAGACGCGCATCCTGTTGGCAACATTGATGTTGTTGGTGATGACCATCAGCCCCTTATGGTCGAGCAGCGCCTTGCCGACGGCCTCCGTGGTGGTGCCGATATTGACGAACAAAGAGGCGTTGTCGGGAATGATGCGCGCCGCCGCCTGGCCGATCGCGTCCTTCTCGTCGGCGGCGATCTTGCGCCGCGCCTCGTACTCCAGGTTCTCGATGCCAGAGGGGAACAGCGCCCCGCCATGGATGCGGCTCAACAGCCGCTGGTCGCAGAGATCGTTGAGATCCTTGCGGATCGTCTGCGGCGTCACCTGGAAATGGCTCGCCAGGTCGTCGACCAGCACGCGGCCATTGTCCTTGGCAAGCTGGATGATCTCGGACTGGCGCGGCGACAGATACATTGTGAGCGTTCCCCAGAATTTCGTTTTGAGCAACGATAGGCCAAAACGAAAGCAGTGAAAAGGCACTTGAAAGTCACATCGAAGCCGCAATCGCAGATTATCCGGCAATATGCCGGATGGGGAACAATTGCTGTTTCGACCTTGAAATCCGCGCCGCGATCGATTAGGAACCTGCCACCCAGGCCGGGCCCCTCTGGCAGCCACCATGGCTGCGATGTCGGACTGGAGTTTCCAATCCGGCGGCCTGGCTCAAATGTACTCACCGATCAGCACGTCCTGATTCTAGCCCACGCGGAACCACCCCGCCACGGCAGATCATGTCTGCAAGCCTTGCCGCCCTTGCTGAAAGCAAAGGGTGCCATATGACAGAATTCTTTACTCCCGAGGCCTTAACCGCCCTCTTCCAGGTCATCATGATCGATCTGGTGCTGGCCGGAGACAATGCCATAGTCATCGGCCTTGCCGCGGCGGGCCTTCCGAAAGACCAGCGTACCAAGGCGATCGTCGTCGGCATCATCGCTGCGACGGTGCTGCGCATCGGCTTTGCCGCCGCCACGACCCAGCTCCTTCAGATCGTCGGCCTGTTGCTCGCCGGCGGCGTCCTGCTGCTCTGGGTGTGCTGGAAGATGTGGTACGAACTGCGCGCCAACCACGCTCAGGAAACCCAAGCCGTCGAAGCGCTGAGCGAGACGGACATCGACAAGGACGGCAAGGTCGCGGGCACTGCGCCGACCAAGACCTTCCGCCAGGCTGCGTGGCAAATCCTCATCGCCGACGTCTCGATGTCACTCGACAACGTGCTGGCGGTTGCCGGCGCCGCGCGCGACCACCCGAACGTCCTGATCTTCGGTCTGGTGCTGTCGATCGCGCTGATGGGCGTCGCCGCGAGCTTCATTGCCAACCTGCTGCAGAAGCACCGCTGGATCGCCTATGTCGGCCTGGTCATCATCCTCTATGTCGCCGGCGAGATGATCTATCGCGGCACGATCGAGGTGCTGCCCCACATCCAGGGCGCCTGACACATCGCCTGAACAATAAAGCCAGCCGGAACGTCCTGTTCCGGCTGGTCTTTCCTACGATTGATGCCTATCCCGCAGCCCGTGCGATCTCGACGATCACCTCGAAAGCCGTGTCGACATCGGCTTCCGTCGCCTCGAACTGCCCGGCCTGGAAGCGGATTACGGCGCGCCCGTCAAGCCGCGTCTGCGTCAGGTAAATGCGTCCGTCGCGATTGATCGCCTCGACAAGCGCCAGATTGTGGTCGTCGAGATCGCCAACGCCGGGCGGCGTATGGCGGAACGAAAACAGCGACAGCATCGGCTCGCTGGTGATCTCGAATTCGGGCTCGTCGCGCAGCCGCTGCACCAGCTTGCCGCTCCACGAAACGTGATTGCGGATCATCATGCGCAGGCCTTCCAACCCATGCGCGCGCAGCAGAAACCACAATTTCAGCGCCCGGAAGCGTCGGCCAAGCGGCACCGACCATTCCGAATAATTGGTGATGCCGTCGCGGCCATGCGTCTTCAGGAACTCCGGCCGGATCGCCAGCGTGCGTACGAGGCTTTCCGGATCGCGGATGAACTGGATCGAACAGTCGAACTGCGCCCCCAGCCATTTATGCGGATTGAAGACGATGGAATCCGCGCCCTCGACACCTGCCCAGAAATGGCGGAACTCCGGGCAGATCATCGCCGAGCCAGCCCAGGCGGCGTCGACATGAACGTAGAGGCCGTGGAGCTTGGCAACCTCCACGACCGCCGCCACGTCGTCAGTGCCGCCCACGCTGGTGCCGCCGACACAGGCAATGATGCCAGCCGGCAGCAAGCCATTGTTGCGGTCCTCGACGATTGCTGCATCCAGTGCCTCGGGCGACATGGCACGAAAGCGCCCCTCGCTCGGAATGCGTACCAGATTGTCATCGCCAATGCCTGATATCCAGATGGCGCGATCAATCGACGTGTGCACGTGCTCCGAGCAGTAGACGCGGATCCGGGGCGCAGCCGACAGACCAGACTTGTTTCCCTGCCAGTCGAGTGCGCGTTCGCGCATCGTCAGCACGGCGGCAAGCGTCGCCGACGAGGCCGAATCCTGGATCACACCGGTAAAGCTTTCAGGCAGGCCGAGGGCCTGGCGCATCCAGTCGACGACGCGGGTCTCGAGTTCGGTCGCCGCGGGCGAGGTCTGCCACAGCATGCATTGCGCGGCCATTGCGCTCACCAGATACTCCGCCACCACAGACACCGGTGCCGCATTGGCCGGAAAATAGGCGAAAAAGCGCGGATGCTGCCAATGCGTCATGCCCGGCACGATCTTGGCCTCGAAGTCGGCGAAGATCTCGTCCATCGGCTCGGCGGTCTCAGGCGGGCTGGCGGCAATCGTGTTCAGCACCTGGCCCGGCTCGAGGCGCGGTCGTACCGGCAGGTCGCGCAGGCCGTCGCGATAGTCGGCGCCCCATTCGGCGGCCTTCTGCGACCAATGGCGAAACGCCTCGCTATCCATGGCAATTCTCCCTCCGCCATCAGCCTCAGGACCGGCCAGGCATTCGATTATTCGATGAAATCGGGCAAGCTCTGGAACGCGGCCTTCAAGGCATCCGACCAGCCTTCGGACACACTCCGGTAATAGGGATCGTCGGGGCCGATGCGCCTCTTCAGCCCGATCTTGAAACTGTCCTTCTCGTAGAACGCCAGATCGAGCGGCAGGCCGACCGACAGGTTCGATTTCAGCGTCGAATCGAACGACACCATCAAAAGCTTCACGGTTTCAGCAAAGCTCATTGCGCGGTCATAGGCGCGCACGATGATCGGCTTGCCATATTTGGTCTCGCCGATCTGGAAGAACGGCGTGTCTTCACTGCATTCGACGAAATTGCCTTCGGGATAGATCATGAACAGTCGGGGTTCGCTGCCTTTGACCTGGCCGCCGAGAATGAAGGAGGCGTTGAAGGCCGCATCCGCCGTCTGGCCGGCCGGGGCCGACTGGGCGATCACTTCCTTGACCGTGTCGCCGACGATGCGTGCGATCTGGAACATCGAAGGCGCTTCGAGCAGCGTCGGCGCCCGCTCGGCGGCAGCCTTGGTACGCTCGTCGAGCAGGCTGACCACGGCCTGCGTGGTGGCCAGATTACCGGCCGACATCAAGACGACCGCGCGCTCGCCCGGTTGCTCCCAGATGCGCATCTTGCGAAAGGTAGAGATATTGTCGACCCCGGCATTGGTCCGCGTGTCCGACATGAACACCAGGCCACGGTCAATTTTCATGCCGACGCAATAGGTCATCGATTCCAGTTCCGGCGAATGTTCTTATGCCGGATTACTGCTCTACCGTGATGTGGACTGCAAGCCGTTCCTGCGCATGCCCGATCAGAATGCCGGCTATCGGCATCGCCTCGCGATAGTCGCGGCCGACAGCCACGCGCACATAACGTTCGTCGGGCGACATGCCGTTGGCTGCATCGAAGCCGACCCAGCCGAGGTCGCTGACATAGGCCTCCGCCCAGGCGTGCGTAGCAACCTGGTCGACCCGGTCGTTCATCATCAGGTAGCCGCTGACATAGCGCGCGGGAAATCCAAGCAGCCGGGCCGAAGCGGCAAATACATGTGAGTGGTCCTGGCAGACGCCGGTCCCTTTCACCAGTGCTTCCTCGGCGGTCGTGCGCGAGTCAGTCGTGCCGGTGACATAAGCTATCCGCTGCTGGATGAGCGCCATCAACCCGTGCAGCCGCTGCAGGTCGCCGCCATCGCCGACGCTAGCCGCCAGATCGCGGATCGCTGTGCCGGGCGCCGTCAGCGGCGTCTGGTGTTCGAAGAGCCAGAGCGGCGCAAAACCGCGATGCGGTCCCGAAACACCAGCCGTATCGTTGGTCTCTATCTCACCTTCAGCCACCACGCTGATCGTATGCGGATCTCCATCGATGGACAGAAGCCGCGTGTCGTTGCCGAACTGATCGAGGAAACGCACCTCTTCCCGCGCGCCTTCGATGTGCAGCGCCCAGGTCAGCATCGTCTGTGCCGGTCCGCTCGCCGGCCACAGCCTCAGCCGCTGCAGGCCGTAGCGGATCGGCTCGTCATAGCTGTATTCGGTGCGGTGGCTGACCTTGAGCCGCATCATCCTATCCGATCAATAAAAGCCGAAATCCTGGGCGACCTGATCGCCCAGCCGGTTATTGTCCCTGATGAAGTCGGCCAGGAACTCGTGCAGACCGGTTTCGAAGATGTCCTTGATTTCGGTGCCACGCAGACGGGCATAGATCCGCTCGGCAATCTCCTGCGCCGGATGCCGGGCGCCATAGTCCTCGCCGAGGAACTTCAGATGCTCGGCAAGGAAGCGATAGCTGAACGACAGCGAACGCGGCATGCGCGCATTGAGGATCAGATACTCGGCGATGTTGGTCGGCTTGTATTCGGCCTCGTAGACCCAGCGATAGGACCGGTGCGCCGCAACCGACCGCAAGATCGATTCCCACTGGTAGTTGTCGAGCGACGAGCCAACCCAGGAGACCGAAGGCAAAAGCACGTAATACTTGACGTCGAGGATACGCGCGGTGTTGTCGGCGCGTTCCATGTAGGTGCCGAGCTGGGCGAAATCGAAGATCTCGTTGCGTAGCATCGTTCCATAGAACGAACCGCGGATCAGCGCGGTTTCGCGCTTAATGGCGTCGAGCACGCCGGGCAATTCGCGCTGATCGATCGGAGACGCCAGCATGCGCTTCAGCGCCATCCACGCTTCGTTGATGCTCTCCCAGGTCTCCCGCGTCAAAGCCGTGCGCACCATGCGCGCATTGTTGCGCGCGGTCTCCATCGCCGCCACGGCACTCGACGGGTTCGACATGTCGCGCAGCAGGAAATCGGCAACGTTTTCTGCCGTGTAGTCTGAGTGTTTCTCGGCAAAAGAGCTGGCAGCACCGGCGGAGAGCAGCACCGATTTCCATTCCTCGGAGGCATCCTGGCTGCGGGTCAGCGCGATGCGCAGGCCGGCATCGATCAGCCTTGCCATGTTCTCGGTCCGCTCGATATAGCGGTTCATCCAGTAAAGGCCGTTGGCGGTGCGTCCCAGAAGCATGAAAAATCAACGTCCCCCTAGTCGTCCAGAACCCAGGTATCCTTGGTCCCGCCGCCTTGCGATGAATTCACCACCAACGACCCCTCCTTGAGGGCCACACGCGTCAACCCGCCCGGCACAATGCGGATACGGTCGGAGACCAGCACGAACGGCCTGAGGTCGACATGCCTGGGGGCAAGCCCCTTCTCGGTCAGGATCGGGCAGGTCGACAGCGACAGCGTCGGTTGGGCGATGTAGTTCGACGGCCGGGCAGCGAGCTTCTTGGAAAACTCCTCGCGCTCCTTCCTGGTGGCGGCAGGGCCGACCAGCATGCCGTAGCCGCCCGAGCCGTGCACTTCCTTGACCACCAGCTCGGCCAGATGCTCCTGGACATATTTCAGGCTGTCTGCTTCCGAGCAGCGCCAGGTCGGGATGTTGCCGAGGATCGGCTTGCGGCCGGTGTAGAACTCGATGATCTCGGGCATGTAGGAATAGATCGCCTTGTCGTCGGCGATACCGGTGCCTGGGGCATTGGCAATCGTGATGTTGCCGGCGCGGTAGACGTCCATGATGCCGGGCACGCCGAGTGCCGAATCCGGCTTGAAAGTCAGCGGGTCGAGATAGGCGTCGTCGACACGGCGGTAGAGCACGTCGATCTGCTTGTAGCCCTCGGTCGTGCGCATCGCGACATGGCCGTCGACGACGCGCAGATCCTGTCCCTCGACAAGCTGCACGCCCATCTGGTCGGCCAAAAACGCATGCTCGAAATAGGCCGAGTTGAAGCTGCCCGGCGTCAGCACGGCAATTGTCGGCGCACCGTTCACACCGTTCGGCTTCACCGCCGCCAGCGACTGCCTGAGCAACTGCGGATAGTTCTCGACCGGATGCACCTTGATGCGCTGGAACAGCTCGGGAAAGAGCTGCAGCATCGTCTCGCGGTTCTCCAGCATGTAGGAGACGCCCGAGGGCGTGCGCGCATTGTCCTCGAGCACGTAGAACTCGTTTTCGGCGATGCGTACGATGTCGACGCCGATGATGTGGGTGTAGACGCCTGCCGGCGGCCTGACCCCGATCATCTCCGGCAGGAAGGCCTCATTGGTGGCGATCAGCTCGCGTGGCACGCGCCCTGCCCTGAGGATCTCCTGGCGATGATAGATGTCATCGAGAAAAGCGTTGAGCGCCTGAACGCGCTGCTCGATGCCCTGCGTCAGCCGGCGCCATTCATTGCCTGAAATGATGCGGGGGACGATGTCGAACGGGATCAGCCGTTCCGATGCTTCTTGCTCGCCATAGACGGCAAAGGTGATGCCGGTCTTGCGAAAAACGCGCTCGGCATCGCGCATCTTTTCAGTAAGTCGGGCGGGGTCCTGGTTTTTCAGCCAGCCGTCATAGGCCTCATAGGGTCTTCTCAAACCGGCTTCTGCCGGCAGCATTTCATCGAACGCAACCAATGGCAAACTCCCCTCTTGGCCAGTGAAATGACCTCGGGAGAGAAAATCAAGCGCAATCGCCGGTTTTGGCGACAGCCGGCTTATTTATCGGAAAATTGCCTGTATTTTCGGCAGTATGCAGGCGATATGAGCAGATCCCTGCCCTTGTCCCGCTCAGAACGCGCGGAACGTCACCGTGGTGAAGGTATCCTTGATGTTGCCGATGGCATGGACTCGTTCGTTGACGAAGTGGCCGATGTCCTCTTCGTCATCGACGTAGAATTTGACCAGCAGGTCGTAGTTGCCGGCAGTCGAATAGATCTCCGAGGCGATTTCGGCGTCCGCCAATGCGCTCGCCACCTCATAGGCCTTGCCGAGCTCACATTTGATCTGCACGAAAAAGGTCTTCATCGCTTCGTCCGTTCCATCGTTGCCCGTCTTGTCGCAGAACGGACCATGCCTTTCAAGCGACAGCTGCGTTGTGACCACGGCAAAGAGATTTGATTACAGATGCGACGACTGTCCCGAACCTGCGAACGGAGCTGCAGCCTGTCCTCCCAACAGCACCGGAATGCCAGATGCGCAACCGGCTGATCCGAAAAACTCCTTGCCAATGCAACCATTTTGCGCGAACCAGCGTGTCTGCTGGCATCGCCCATGGTTGGCGACCGGAGAACCTCATGCGCCGCGCCGCCCTTTTTGCCTGCCTGCTCATGTCCCTCCCGGCCTATGCCGGTGAGGCCGAAATCAAGGCAGCACAAGACAGCATTTCGGGCCAGCTCCATGCCTTCCGCTCGGGCAACGACGCCACTGCCTACAGCTACGCCGCCCCCAATGTGAAGCGCATTTTCCCGACCCTCGACACGTTCATGAGCATGGTCACGGGCGCGTACAAGCCAGTGCACAAGCCGCAGAGCTTCTCCTTCGGAAAATTCCAGGAAACGAGCCCGACATCGATCGTCCAGCAGGTGATCATCGTCGGTGCCGACGGAAAGGACTACGAAGCCGTCTACACGCTCGAACTCCAGCCCGACGGCGTCTGGCGCATCACCGGCGTCAGCCTGCGTGCCTCAAACTCGCTCAGCACCTGATCAGGGCCGCGACCGACGATCGCCCGAACGCATCCGGCTCCTGTCAGCCAAGTTCGACCCGCCTGGTGATCCCGATCGCCTCGAGGAATGCCTGGTCGTGGCTGACCACCAGCAGTGCCCCGTCATAGGCACGCAATCCGGCCTCCACTGCCTCGATGGCGTCGATATCAAGATGATTGGTCGGCTCGTCGAGGATCAGCAACGCTGGCGGCGCCTTGCCGCCGAGCACGCAGGCGAGCCCGGCCCGCAGCAACTGGCCGCCGCTCAGGCTGCCCGCGACCTGCAACGCCGCATCGGCACGGAACATGAAGCGCGCCAGCGCCGCACGGCAGGCATTTTCGTCAGCCTCGGGATTGATGCGGCGGAAGTTGTCGCGGATCGAAGCCTTGGCGTCGAGCAAGCCGACCTGCTGGTCGAGCATGGCATAGGCGGTCAGTATGGAGACACTGCCCGCCCATGGCTCGAGTTCACCCGAGATCGCCTTGAGCAGCGTTGTCTTGCCGCTGCCGTTCCCTCCCACCAGCGCGACACGCTCCGGCCCGGTCACATCGAGGAAAAAGTCCGAAATGACCGGCCTTCCCGGCTCGTAGCCAGCCGTCAGCCGATCAACGCGCAGCACCGACTTCGTGGGCGGCAGGCCCGTCGACGGCAATTTCAGCGAGATGGGCTGCAGCACCTCGATCCGCTCGCGGGCGGCGGCGGCATCTGCTTCCGTCTGGGCGCGCCGGCGCTCGGCCAGGCGGATGTTTTCGCCTGATGTGTTCTCGGCGCGGTTCTTCAGCCCGCCTATCAGGATGCGCGGCATGTCACCCTTGGCCGCTTTGCGTTTGCCGGCCCCGTCTTTGCGTGCCTTGCGCTCGGCCGTCGCCTGGCCTTTCACGGCAACCTCCGACACACGTCGTTCGGCGTCGAGCAGATCGTGCTCGGCCGCGGCCAGTTCGATCGCCTTGCGCTCGCGATAGAGACTCCAGTTGCCGCCATGACGCGTGGCTCCCAGCGGCGTCAGCTCAACGATGGCGTCCATCGTGTCCAGCAACTCTCGGTCGTGGCTGACGACGATAGCCCCGGTGCGCCAGCCGGCCAGCAAGTCGATCACCGCGCTCCGCCCATCCCGGTCGAGATTGTTGGTCGGCTCGTCGAGCAGGATGAAATCGGGCTCGCCAAAGACCAGCGCGGCGAGCCCCGCACGCGTACGCTGGCCGCCCGACAGGGCATCGAGCGCCGTGGCAGGCTCCGCGCTCAACCCGACGCGGGCGAGTGCAACCTCGATGCGTGCCTCCAGCGTCCAGTCGGCATTGGCCAATTCCTCGACACTGGCAAGTCCGGCCTCAGCACGCCGCAGCAGGTCGAGCCCCTCAGATGCCCCGAACAGGTCGGCCACGGTTTCGCCTGGCGAGATCTGCGCCGCCTGGCGCAGTAGTCCTAGCGTGCCAGCAACGGATACCTTGCCGGTCTCCGGTAGCAAGGAGCGCGATATCAGATGCAGAAGCGTCGACTTGCCAACGCCATTGCGTCCGACAAGCCCCGAACGGCCTGCTTCGAAGTTCAGCGATAGATTGGAAAAGAGCGTCCGGCCGTCAGGCGTGGACCAGGCAATATTCGACAGAGAGATTGATGCAGGCATGGAATTCCCCAATGGCAAGGCGGTTCGGCGTTGCTGTCGGGCAAAAATCCATTGAGGCACACATCCTGTTGAAATTACTGATGGCGGCTAGATAGTCGAGCTGCCGCCTTGGTTCAAGCTATTGATTTCATTCCGGCCGGCGCGCCTCGACGCTGATCGTCTCGCAGCCAGTGGCTGGCGCCTGGCCGTAACGATAGTCACCAGAGGCGACGACGTCGACGAAACCCGTTTCACGCAGCGCCATGGCAAATTCCTCGACGCCCCACCAACGCAGGCTGAACAGCTCCAGTTCGGTGTCGACGAGCTTGGTGTCCTTCCACAGTTCGTAGCGCAGATGCGTCACGGTGGTCTGCGCGACATAGTCGGTTGAAACGCGCGCATCGGTCAGCGTCATCAGATCGCCGTCCCAGGTGGTCCAACTCCGCACCCGGCCGCCCTCACCCAGGAAGCCGCCGATGGCGTCCAGGTCGATCATCAGCCGCCCGCCCGGCGCCAGATGATCGAAGAACCGCCGCAGAACGGCCTTCGCCACAGCCATGTCGGTGATCAGCTGGAACGAGCCAAGCGGCACGACGATTGCCGCAAAGCGGCGATCGTAGGCAAAGGTCTCGAACGTCCCATGGCTGATCCGCCCCTCGTCGAGCGAGCGCTCCGCACAGGCCCTGCGACAATAGCCAAGCATCTCGTTCGAGGGGTCGAAGCCGCTGATGTCGAAACCGGCTTCCAGCATCGGCACGAAAAAGCGACCATTGCCGACAGCAGGCTCCAGGATGGAGCCGGCACAATCCGCAAGACGCCCACGATAATATTCGATGTCTCCGAAAGAGCGCCCAACCGGCTTGTCGAGATTGTAGACCCAGGAGGCGAGCGTTCCGTATCTGTTGTTCATGCGCGCCTGCCCCGTCTGATCTACAGCAATTTCCGCTGACCTTCGCGCGGCCAAGCATGTCCGCGCCATAGGACGGACTTGCTTGCCGCGTCCAGCCACTAAATCTTCGGGAACGAGCGTTGCGTGGTCGCTGTGGCGCGGACACAACGCCTTCAGGCGGAGAGTTGCGCGCCACAGGCTCAGGTCAGACGTCAGGCGTCGGCGAAGAACCCACTCAATGCCTTCAAGTCGACATTGCCGCCGCTGAGCACGATACCGACGCGTTTGCCCGCACAGCCGACGACGCCGTTGAGCGCTGCCGCCGCCGCCAGACAGCCGGTCGGTTCGACAATCAGCTTCATGCGTTCGGCAAAGAAGCGCATCGTCGCCACCAGTTGCGCATCGCTGACCGTGACGATGCCGTCGACCTTGGCCTGCAGGATCGGAAAATTGTGGTCGCCGACATAGGTGGTCAGCGCCCCATCGGCGATCGACTTCGGCGGCGCGATGCGAACCACCTCACCCCTCTGCAGCGACTGCTGTCCGTCATTGCCGGCCTCCGGCTCGACGCCGATGACGCGACAGCCAGGCGCCAGTGCCTTGGCGCTCAGCGCACAGCCGGCAAGCAGGCCGCCGCCTCCGAGCGGCGCGATGAGGATGTCGAGCTGTCCAACCTCGTCGATCAGTTCAAGTGCCGCCGTGCCCTGGCCGGCAATGATGTCGGGGTGATCAAAGGGCGGGATGACGGTCATGCCGCGTTCCTCGGAAATCCCGCGCGCCATCGCCTCGCGATCATCCTTGTAGCGGTCGAAGAACACCACCTCGGCGCCATAGCCACGGGTCGCCGCAACTTTGATCTCGGGAGCGTCCTTAGGCATCACGATAACAGACGGCGCGTCGAGCAGCGTCGCCGCATAGGCGAGCGCCTGAGCGTGGTTGCCGGAGGAAAAGGCGACGACGCCCTTCTGCCTGGCTTCCGGCGACAGCGCGGAAACGGCGTTGTAGGCACCGCGGAACTTGAAAGCACCGGCGCGCTGCAAATTCTCGGCCTTGAAGAACAGCTCGCCGCCAATCTTGGCATTGGCAGCGCGCGAGGTCAGCACCGGGGTCCTATGCGCCTCGCCAGCGATGCGCGAAGCCGCAACCTTGACGTCTTCAAATGTTGGAACGCGCAGCGAAACAGTCATGGGATTCTCCTTGGATTGCGGCACCATAGTCGACGCCAGCGATTTCCATAAGCCCGCACCGGACGCCACCGCTTGCGCCAGCGCGCTTGACTTTTCGCATGTATGTTCCCTTTATGTTCTAAACACTCTCGACAGATCGCCTCTATGGAAAGCGCAGCCACCATCCTGCATGCCGACCTCGACGCCTTCTATGCGTCGGTCGAACAGTTGCTCGACCCGAGCCTGCGCGGACAGCCCATCGCCGTCGGCGGCGGGGTGGTGCTCGCTGCGTCCTACGAAGCCAAGGCGTTCGGCGTCCATGGCGGCATGCCAGGCCGGCGCGCCCGCGAACTGTGCCCCGGCCTCATCTTCGTCGGTGGCAATTTCAGGGAGTACCAGCGTCTGGGTGACGCAGCGATCGCGGTGCTCGGCGATTTCACGCCGCTGGTCGAGCGCATCTCCATCGACGAGGCTTTCGCCGACGTCGCCGGCTGCACCCACCTGTTCGGTTCGCCCGAGGAGATCGCGCAAAAGATCAGGAACAGGGTCCGGACCGAACTCGGCCTGCCGATATCAGTCGGCGTCGCCCGCACCAAGCACCTCGCCAAAATCGCCTCGCAGGTCGCCAAGCCCGACGGCATCGTCGTGGTCGACGACAGTGCGGAAATCGCATTCCTGCACGGCCTGCCCGTCGGCCTGATGTGGGGTGTAGGCCCAGCGACCGAAACGCGCCTGGCGGACGCCGGCATCACCACCATCGGCCAACTGGCCAACGCCAACCGGCATGTGCTCGAACGCCTGCTCGGTCACGCATCAGGCGAAAAGCTGGCGGCACTTGCCTGGAACCGCGATCCACGCCGCCTCCAGCCGCATCGCCGCTCCCATTCCGCCGGCGCGCAGTCCGCGCTCGGTATGAAACCGGCGCGGCCCGATATCTACGTGCCTGCCCTGCGCCACCTCGCCGACCGCGTCGCTTCGCGCCTCCGGGCCAAATCACGCCCCGGTCGCACCATCACCGCCCGCGTCCGCTTTGCCGACCTGCGTTCGGTGACGCGGTCAATCACACTCGACGCGCCGATCTCGGCCACCGCAATGATCACGGAAGTCGCCGAAGAACTGGTGCGCGGCGTGCTCGCCCAGTACCCGAGCGAACGCGCCATATCGCTTCTGGCAATCTCTGTCTCGCATCTCGAGGAACATTCCGGCCTGCAGCTCGAACTGCCGCTTGGCCTCGCCGACGAAAAACACCGGCCAGGCACGCGAAAAGGCCAGGCGCGCTGGGGCGCTGACCGTGCCATGGACGCGATCCGCGAACGTTTCGGCTGGGGAGCGGTCGGCTACGCCTCGGTCACGCTCGGGCACGCGGGGTCCGTGCCCGATACCTTCCGCGAACTGGCCGAGAAAGAGCTGTGAGCGGCTGACCTCAGCCCTTGTGCAGCGGGATGTCGCCGCGCGCCCATCCTTCGCTGATCTCGGCGGTACGGTCGGCAAAACGCCCGGCCTCGATCGAGGCACGGATCTCGCTCATCAAGTGCTGGTAATAGGACAGGTTGTTCCAGGTCAAAAGCATCGCGCCCAGCGCCTCGCCCGAGCGCACCAGGTGGTGCAGGTAGGCGCGGCTGTAGTCGCGCGCCGCCGGGCAATCGCTCTCTTCGTCCAGCGGCCGCGGATCATCGGCGTGGCGGGCGTTGCGCAGATTGACCTTGCCGCGCCGGGTATAGGCGAGACCGTGGCGGCCGGCGCGCGTCGGCATCACGCAATCGAACATGTCGATGCCCCGCGCCACCGACTTGATGATGTCGTCTGGCGTGCCGACACCCATCAGGTAGCGCGGCTTCTCCTGAGGCAGTTCCGGACAGGTAATGTCGAGCATGTCGAGCATCACCTCCTGCGGCTCGCCGACGGCGAGGCCGCCGACGGCATAACCCTTGAGCTCCAGCGCCTTCAGCGCCTGCGCCGAGCGCACACGCATGTCAGGAATATCGCCGCCCTGGACGATACCGAACATGGCCTTGCCCGGCTGGTCGCCGAAGGCGGTCTTGCAGCGTTCGGCCCAGCGCAGCGACATTTCCATGGCGCGCTGGATTTCCTTCGGCGTCGACGGCAGCGCCGTGCATTCGTCGAGCTGCATCTGTATGTCGGAATCGAGCAGCCCCTGGATCTCGATCGAGCGCTCCGGCGACATCTCGTAGGGCGCGCCATCGATATGCGAGCGGAAGGTCACGCCCTTTTCGCTGATCTTGCGCAGCTTCGACAGCGACATCACCTGGAAGCCGCCGGAATCGGTCAGGATCGGATGCGGCCAGCGGGCAAAGTCGTGCAGGCCGCCGAGCTTGGCCACCCGTTCCGCGCCGGGACGCAGCATCAGATGATAGGTGTTGCCCAGGATGATGTCGGCGCCGACGCCGCGCACCTGATCCATATACATCGCCTTGACAGTGCCGCCGGTGCCGACAGGCATGAAGGCCGGCGTACGGATGGTGCCGCGCGGCATGGTGATTTCGCCGCGCCGCGCCTTGCCGTCGGTCGCGAGCAGCTTGAAGGTGAACTCAGAACTCATCGGTCGTCCCTGAACAGCAGGCTTGAATCGCCGTAGGAATAGAAGCGGTAGCCGCTCGTAATGGCATGCGCATAGACATCGCGCATGCGCTCCAGTCCGGCAAAGGCCGAAACCAGCATGAACAGCGTCGAGCGCGGCAGGTGGAAATTGGTCATCAGCGCATCGACGAATTTGAAGCGGTAGCCGGGTGTGATGAAGATGTCGGTCGGGCCTGACCAGGCGGCCAAGGTACCGTCTTCGCGCGCGGCACTCTCCATCAGGCGCAGCGACGTGGTGCCGACGGCAACCACCTTGTTGCCCCGCGCCCGCGCCGCATTCAGCACGGTTGCAGTCTCGGCCGAAACGTATCCGATCTCCGAATGCATCTTGTGGTCGGCGGTGTCATCGGCCTTTACGGGCAAAAAAGTGCCGGCGCCGACATGCAGCGTCACGAACTGCTTTTCGATGCCGCGCGCCTCGAGCGCCGCAAACAATTCCGGCGTGAAATGCAGGCCGGCGGTGGGCGCAGCGACAGCCCCCTCTTCGCGGGCATAAACGGTCTGGTAGTCCTTGCGGTCGCGCTCATCATCCGGGCGCTTCGAAGCGATATAGGGCGGCAGCGGAATGTGGCCGACGGCATGCAGCGCCTCGTCCAGCGCCGGCCCGGCGAGGTCGAATGCCAAAAGCGCCTCGCCGCCCTCGCCCTTCTCCAGCACCGTGGCGTCGAGTTGGCCAAGCATGCAGGCCTCCGCATCATGGCCGAACCGGATGCGGTCGCCTATGGCAACCCGCTTGCCTGGCCGCATGAAGGCAAGCCAGCGGTCGGGTGCGGTGCGCATGTGCAGTGTCGCATCGACATGCGCCACGGCCTCGCCACGCACCCGAACACCCTTGAGCTGAGCCGGAATGACACGCGTGTCGTTGAGCACCAGCACATCGCCGGGCTCGAGCAGCGTCGGCAGGTCGCGCACCGACAGATCGGCCAATTCCGCGCCCGGGCGAACGGTCAGCAGCCGCGCCGTGTCGCGCGGCTCTGCCGGACGCAGCGCAATGTTCGCCTCCGGCAGGTCGAAATCGAAAAGGTCTACACGCATCAGTAGATACGGATCATCAGCGCGCCGGCGAGCAGCAGCACGGCACCGACGATACGGCCCATGGAGATCTCGCGCACGGCAACACCCAAAATGCCGGCCTTGTCGACAAGCATGCCGGCCAGAAGCTGACCCGCCACCAGGAAGGCCATCAAGGCGGCGGCACCGATGCGTGGGGTCAGCAGCACCGTGGAGGTGACATAGACCGCTCCCAGCACGCCACCGGCCACGAACAGCCACGGCGCCGGCGCCTTCCAGTCGATGACCAGCCCTTGCGTGCGGGTGGCTAGGAAGGTGATCACGCCGAGCACGATCGCGCCAGACAGAAACGAAATAGCAGCCGCCGCGACGGGCACGCCGAGCCCGCGCGCCAGCTGCGCATTTATCGGAGCCTGAATGGCAATGAAGGCGCCCGCCAGAACGCCGAGAAGCGACCAGAGAGCGCCAGCCATTGTCAGTTATTCCGCGACGTCGGCCGCAACCTTCAGCGACACGATCTTGTCGGGATCCTGCACCGGCTCGCCGCGCTTGATCTTGTCGACATTGTCCATGCCTTCGATGACCTGGCCCCAGACCGTGTACTGGCGGTTCAGGAAGCCGGCGTCCTCGAAGCAGATGAAGAACTGCGAGTTGGCCGAGTTCGGGTTCTGGGCGCGCGCCATCGAGCAGGTGCCGCGGGCGTGGTTCATGTTGTTGAACTCGGCCTTCAGGTCCGGCTTGTCCGAACCGCCCATGCCGGCACGGCCCGGGTTGAAGTCCTTGCCGCCCGACTTGCCGAACTTGACGTCTCCGGTCTGGGCCATGAAGCCGTCGATGACGCGGTGGAACACCACGCCGTCATAGGCGCCTTCGCGCGCCAGTTCCTTGATGCGGCCGACATGGCCGGGCGCCAGGTCCGGGAACAGCTCGATGACCACATTGCCCTTGGTCGTTTCCATGATCAGCGCGTTTTCGCGATCCTTGATCTCGGCCATGATGAAATTCCTTCTCTTCGTTTTCGTTTACTTGGCGTCCGCGGCGATGCGGACCTTGATCATGCGGTCGGGGTCGCTGACCGACCCGTTATTGGCCGCGTCACCCTTCTTGATGGCGTCGACCAGTTCCATGCCGCTCTCGACGTCGCCGACGATGGTGTACTGGCCGTCGAGTGAGGAGGCGGTGTCGAACATGATGAAGAACTGCGAATTCGCCGAATTCGGGTCCTGCGAGCGTGCCATGCCGACGACGCCGCGCTTGAAGTTTTCCTGTGAGAACTCGGCCTGGATGTCGGGCAGCTTCGAGCCGCCCATGCCGGCGCGGTTGGGATCAAAGCCATCCTTCATGTCGCCGAACTCGACGTCGCCGGTCTGGGCCATGAAGCCGCCGATGACGCGATGGAACGCGACGTTGTCATAGGCGCCTTCGCGCACCAGCGTCTTGATCTGGGCGACGTGCTTGGGCGCGAGGTCGGGACGCAGCGCGATGGTCACGTCGCCACCCTTCAGCGTGATGACCATCGTGTTCTCGGGCTCGGCAGCAATGGCTGCAGCCGATCCGGCCAAAAGGCCGGCGAGGACGACGAAGGACGAGGCAAGCTTCCTGAGCTGCATGTTTCGATACTCCGGAGAAATTATTTCGCGAATTTGGCGTTGAGCGCGCCGGCAACCGCCGCCGGCACGAACGGACGTATGTCGCCGCCCATCGAGGCTATCTGGCGGACAAGTGTGGCGGTAATGGTGCGAACCGAAGGGCTCGCCGGCAGGAAAACGGTCTGCAGTTCGGGCGCCATGGTCTCGTTCATGCCGGCCATCTGCATCTCGTAGTCGAGGTCGGTGCCGTCGCGCAGGCCGCGGATCATGATCGAAGCGCCTTCCTTGCGCGCCGCGTCGATCACCAGCCCGTCAAAGGCCACCACCTTGATGCGTCCGCCATCAGCGCCGAATTCCGCCTGCGTCGCTTCCTCGATAAGCGTCACACGCTCTTCGAAGGAAAACAGAGGCTTCTTGCCGGGATGAATGCCGATAGCGGCATAGACGACGTCGGCAACGGCCAGCGACGCCTTGAGCACGTCGAGATGGCCGTTTGTGAGCGGGTCGAACGACCCGGCATAGATGGCGATGCGATCAGTCATGGGCTGCTTCTAGAACATCGGCGCCAAAGGTGGAAGCGCGCATTGCCGCCAACCCGCCCCGTGTCCGACCGGAAATTGGTTTACGAGATGAATGCGAGATGAACGGCAATCTCAGGATCAGTTCAAGCGGATGTGAATAGAACGTCATTATAGTGGGTGAAACCAAACAGCGTCTCGTCCGTTGTTTCCAGCAGGAGAACAGCGCCATGATGATCTACATGCTCGCCGCGGCCATGACTCTGGCCATGCTCGTCGCCACCGCCTTCAGCCTCCACCAGGAGGCTCACCGCGTCCGCACCAAGGTCCAGACCGCCCGCGTGCAGCTTCCGGGCTGGCGCAATCCGCGCGCCCCGCGCTGAACAGTTTCTGCCCCTCCAGGCAAAAGCGGCGCCACGGCGTCGCTTCTTTCTCTTCCTGATTGTCTGATCTCAAGCTCTTGAACAGACGCTATTTTCAGGCGCCCGCAAAGATCAGCCCTGTTCACCCTCGGGTGCAGGGTCTGCGCTCAGTGCTTCGCCGGCAGCGCCGTCGCCGTTGACCGCCTCGTCGGCCTCATCCTCGCCCTGCGGCTCGGAAATCCGCTCGACCGACACCACCTTCTCGCCGTCGGCGGTGTTGAAGATCGTCACGCCCTTGGTGGCGCGGCTGGCCGTGCGGATGCCGTCGACAGGCACACGGATGACCTGGCCGCCGTCGGAGACGAGCATGATCTGGTCGTCATTGCCGACCGGGAAGGTCGCCACCAGCTTGCCGATCTCCGCCACCTTCGACACGTCGGTTGCGCGGATACCCTTGCCGCCGCGGTTTGTCAGGCGGAAATCATAGGACGACGAACGCTTGCCATAGCCATATTCGGTGACCGTCAACACGAACTGCTCGTGCTCGCCAAGGAACTGGTAGCGCTCCTCGGTGATGTCGGCTTCCTCGCCGACATCCTCGTTGGTCAACGCGATATCCTCGTCCTCGCCGGCGGCGACTCCGGCGGCCAGTCGCCGCTCGGCGACCGAGCGCTTGAGATAGGCGGCACGCTCGGCCGGGCTTGCCTCGACATGCTCGATGATCGCCATCGAGATGACGCGGTCGCCGTCAGCCATGCTGATGCCGCGCACGCCGACCGAGTTGCGGCTCTGGAACACGCGCACGTCGTCGACGCGGAAGCGGATGCACTGGCCGGAATCGGCGGTCAGCAGCACGTCGTCATTGTCGGTGCAGGTCTCGACGCCGAGGATCTCGTCGCCTTCCTCCTCCAGCTTCATGGCGATCTTGCCATTACGCTTGACGTCGACGAAGTCGCTCAGCTTGTTGCGGCGCACGGTGCCGCGCGTGGTGGCGAACATCACGTCGAGCTCGCTCCAGCTTGCCTCGTCCTCGGGCAAAGGCATGATCGTGGTGATGCGCTCGCCCTGCTGCAGCGGCAACAGGTTGATCAGAGCCTTGCCACGCGACTGAGGATTGCCGATCGGCAGGCGCCAGACCTTTTCCTTGTAGACGATGCCGCGCGACGAGAAGAACAGCACCGGCGTGTGCGTGTTGACGACGAACAGGCGGGTGACGAAATCCTCGTCCTTCGTCGACATGCCGGAGCGGCCCTTGCCGCCGCGACGCTGTGCCCGGTAGAGCGACAGCGGCACGCGCTTGATGTAGCCGGAGTGGCTGACGGTGACGACCATATCCTCGCGTGGGATAAGGTCCTCGTCTTCCATGTCGGAGCCGGCGTCTGTGATCTCGGTGCGGCGCGGCACGCCAAACTCGTCACGCACGGCAACCAGTTCGTCCTTGACGATCTGCTGAATGCGGGCCCGCGACGACAGGATGTCGAGATAGTCAGTGATCTCGGCGCCGATCTTGTTCAGTTCGTCGGCGATTTCGTCGCGGCCAAGTGCCGTCAGGCGCTGCAGGCGCAGTTCGAGGATGGCGCGGGCCTGCTCTTCCGACAGGTTGTAGGTGCCGTCATCGTTGATGCGGTGGCGCGGATCGTCGATCAGGCGGATCAAGGATTCGACGTCGGATGCAGGCCAGCGCCGCGTCATCAACTGGTCGCGCGCCGTCTGCGGATCGGGCGCGGTACGGATCAGCTTGATGACCTCGTCGATATTGGCAACCGCGATCGCCAAGCCGACCAAGATGTGGGCTCGGTCGCGCACCTTCTTGAGCAGGTACTTGGTGCGACGGCTGATCACCTCTTCACGGAAGGCGACGAACGCCTTCAGCATGTCGAGCAGCGTCAGCACCTCGGGCTTGCCGCCGTTGAGCGCCACCATGTTGGCGCCGAACGACGTCTGCAGCGGCGTGAAACGGTAGAGCTGGTTGAGGATGACCTCGGCATTGGCATCGCGCTTGAGCTCGATGACAACGCGGTAGCCCTGGCGGTCGGATTCGTCGCGAATGTCGGAGATGCCTTCGATGCGCTTGTCGCGCACCAGTTCGGCCATCTTCTCGATCATCGTCGCCTTGTTCACCTGGAAGGGAACTTCGGTGATGATGATCGCCTCGCGGTCGCCGCGGCTTTGCTCGATATTGACCCTGCCGCGCATCATGACCGAGCCACGGCCGGTCGAATAGGCGTTGTAGATGCCCGAACGCCCGAGGATCAGGCCACCGGTCGGGAAATCCGGGCCGGGAATGATCTCCATCAGGTCAGGCAGGTCGATCGCAGGGTTTTCCATGACGGCGATGGCGCCGTTGCAGACTTCGACGAGATTGTGCGGCGGAATGTTGGTCGCCATGCCGACGGCGATGCCGCCGGCGCCATTGACCAGCAACGCCGGGAAACGCGCCGGCAGCACACGCGGCTCCTGGCCCGACGCGTCGTAAGTATCCTGGAAGTCGACAGTGTCCTTGTCGATATCCTCGAGTAGCTCATGGGCGACCTTGGTCAGGCGCGCTTCGGTGTAGCGCATCGCCGCGGGCGGATCCCCGTCGATCGAACCGAAATTGCCTTGCCCATCGATCAGCGGCACGCTCATCGACCAGTCCTGCGCCATACGCACCAAGGCGTCATAGATCGAGGCGTCGCCGTGCGGGTGATATTTACCCATCACGTCGGCGACCGGACGCGCCGACTTCACATATTTGCGGTTCCAGTGGTAGCCGCTCTCATGCGAGGCGAAGAGAATGCGGCGATGCACCGGCTTCATGCCGTCGCGCACGTCTGGCAGCGCGCGACTCACGATCACGCTCATCGCGTAATCGAGGTAGGAGCGCTGCATCTCCTCGATGATGGAAATCGGCTCGATGCCGGAGGGACCGTCAGGTCCACGCGGTGATTTCTGGTCGGTCAACTCGGATCACGCATGTTGGGAATCATTTACCTTATATATAGGAACGGTCGTCGAAAGACCAATTTCGGCCTCGCTTTTCCAATGCTGATTTGGGACGCGATTTCAAAAGGATAGCTTATCCTTCCAACATTGCGGCGAGATGTCCTGCCTGTTCTTGCCGCCCTTGCACCCGGCGACTCCACGATCCGGCAGCGGCAACTGCCGGCCATGGCCAAATGACGGCCGCTCGATCTGATTTTGCCACTGGCGCGGCAACTGTCGTCAGGTTAGCCTGCATTCGCCGGGGAGATGCCTGATGCCGCTTTTCGACACTGTTTTCAATGCCTTCGTCACCATCCTCGTAACCATCGACCCGCCGGGCCTGGCGCCGCTGTTCCTTGCGGTGACGCGCGGCATGAACCGCGAACAGCGCCTGCAAGTGTCGGTGCGCGCCAGCGTCATAGCCTTTGTCGTGCTGGCGGTCTTCGCCGTTGCCGGTGCGGCCATCCTCACAGTTTTCGGCATCACCCTGCCCGCCTTCCGCGTCGCCGGCGGCTTCCTGCTGTTCTTCATCGCCTTCGAGATGGTTTTCGAGAAGCGCCAGGACCGCAAGGAGAAGATTTCTGATGTCGCGATCACCCGCGACCACATCCACAACATCGCCGCCTTCCCGCTCGCCATTCCACTGATCGCCGGTCCCGGCGCGATCTCGGCGACGGTACTGCTCTCCGGCTCATTTCAGGGCTGGGCCGGCCAACTGGCGCTGGTCCTGATCATCCTCGCCTGCCTCGCCGCCACCTATCTGGTCTTCGTGCTCGCCGAACGCATCGACCAGTTCCTCGGCCAAACCGGCCGCTCGATCCTGACTCGCCTCCTCGGTGTGATCCTGGCAGCCCTCGCCGTGCAATTCGTCGCCGACGGCATCAAGGCACTGATGGCGGCTTAAGGCGCGAGAGCCCACTAGGCCGCTCTGACCCCGTCGATCCAGACCACCGGTCTTCGTCACCTGCGCAACCGGCTGCAGGGGCCTGAAGTCAGCCGTTCGTCGCACGAAGCGGCCTTGACCCGGGCCTCGATACGGTTAAGGCAGCGCAAAAGGACAGCCCCGCATGAAACAGCCCGATGCGCCGGACCATGACGCGTGGTGCGCCTGGCATCCAACCGAGTTGGCACGTCGCCTGACCGGCGTCTCCGTGCCATGGTGCGTCGCCGGCGGATGGGCGCTCGACCTCTGGCACGGCCATCAAACACGCGAGCACGAAGACCTCGAATTCACGGTCCTGCGCAGCGACGTACCCGTCTTCCGCCGCGCACTGGCCGACATGGAATTCCACACTGCCGGAGACGGCATCGTTAAACACCTGCCCGCGCAAAGTGCTCCGCCTGCTGAAATCTCCCAGGTCTGGTGCCTGGACGTTGTGCAACATTGCTGGCGGGTCGACATGATGATCGAGGAGGGGTCGCCGGATCTGTGGGTTTACAAGCGAAACCCCGCCATATCAGTGCCGCGCGCAGACATTGTCGCCACGACACCGGCCGGCATCTCCTACCTCAAGCCGGCAGCCGTCCTGCTGTTCAAGGCGAAACACGGGCGCCCCAAGGACGAAGTAGATTTCGCCAACGCCCTGCCGAAGCTGCAGCAATCGGAACGCAGCTGGCTGAAGGACTGCCTCGACCTATGCCACCAGGGACATCGATGGGCGGAAAGGCTGTAACCTCGTCCATCTCGAATTTTCGTGCCAGCACGCCCGACCTATTGCTTGAAGCAATGCTCGCGATGCCAGTGCAGGAAGTGTGGATGAGGACGATCGGACAGACGCTGGGGGCCGATTGCTCGGCCGCTGCTATTGACGATGCCCTTAATACCATCGGGATCGTTTGCCTGGCGGGAAATCAGGATCTCAAGATCATCCGATAGGCTGACAAGGCCGCGATCAAACATCCAGTGGGCTGTTCCGGATAACGCGATGCCGTTGCTGACGACGTCCGGTCCGTCGGTCTCGACAGGGCGAATATGTGCCGCCGCAACTTCCGCCCTTCCGCCACCATTGATGAGCTTCAATCCCGTGATCGCACAGCGCTCGTCATAGGCACGCAGGACGATCTTTCGGAAGACGCGGTCACGCACGATGCGGGATGTCAGGAACTGCGTACGCTCTCGGCTCTCCTCAAACACAAAAGGCGCCTGGTCTTCGAAGAAGCCGCCGGCTGGCGCCACCGGATCGACCCTCGGAAGCGTAGATTCTGCCTGATCCAGCCCCAACGTTACGATGCGACTGAAATCGGTTGGAGAAAGCGGCCTTACCGCCGCCTGGGCGCGCCCGGAAATTCGCCCGTCGTCGTTGAGAAGCCCGCGCTCGATCACACCGTCAGCATCACTGAAGGGAACTGGATTGGCAAAATCGAGATAGCTGCCTGGTTCGATAAGCGCGAGAAACATGCCCTTCGCGCTGGGATCCGGGATGACCTGCTGCACCTTGGCAACTGCGAAGTATCCCTTGGTGTCGGCTACCTTACGTGGCTCGTAGTAGACGATCCAATCGCCGACACACGCCTGCACCCGGCCGAAATATTGCGGCGGGAACTGATACCGTTCGGCAGGACTGTCGTCGTAGATCGAATCCGATCGGTGAATGAAGACCCCGTACCCCATTCACCTTAGTAACGCGAAGCAGAAAGATTCGCGAGAACAGTCATTCACGAATCCAGCAACCAACTCTTGCCTTGTCGCAGGCCGTCAGCGTGCAACTGCAAAGCCAGCCTGCCCATGTAGTCCTGCCGACGCCGCGCATCGCTTTCGCAACGGCGTTGGCACAGCAGTTTTGTAATGGCCTTGACGCAGAAAGGCTTTCACCTCACGGCCCGCGTCGCCCAGGCAGACGATCAACGACCTCGATCGCTCGCCTCCTTGGCTACACTCAGAACGGGATTTCGTCGTCGAGGTCGCGCGAACCGCCACCGCCCATGCCGCCACCGCCGCCCTGGCCGCCGCGATTGCCACCGCCGCCGCCACCAAAGCCGCCGCGGTTGCCGCCGCCATAGCTGTCGGTCGGGCTCGACTGACCGAAGTCAGAACGGCCGCCGCCGCCATAGCCGCCACCCTGACCGCCGCCGTAACCGACCTGGCCGCCACCGCCGCTATAGCCTGCGTCACCGCCCTGGCCACGCGCGTCGAGCATCTGCAGTTCGCCGCGGAATTTCTGCAGCACGATTTCGGTGGTGTAACGCTCGATGCCGTCCTTCTCCCATTTGCGGGTCTGGAGCTGGCCCTCGATGTAAACCTTCATACCCTTCTTCAGGTACTGCTCGGCAACCTTGGCGAGGTTGTCATTGAAGATGACGACCTGATGCCACTCGGTCTTTTCCTTGCGTTCGCCCGAATTCTTGTCGCGCCAGCTTTCCGAAGTCGCGATCCTCAGATTGACGACTGGCTCGCCCGAATTGAGCCGGCGGATCTCAGGGTCAGCGCCCAGATTGCCGACCAGAATGACCTTATTGACGCTACCTGCCATGACACCGCTCCGCGCTCGTCCGAAACCAAATTCCAAGAAAATGTGAGGGCGCACACTAGCCCATTGCACCCTCCGCCCGCGCCCCCTGGCAGCGGAAAAGCTGGTGCCGTCCACAAGTCATTTATGTTCTTATTTTGTTCTATCGCCAACAATTGAAAATGGCAAGAGGCATCGTGCCGAATGCCAGCGGGCCGCCCTTCCGGACGGCTCGCCAGCTTATCGGTGTCAGGAACAGGATTACGCTTCGCCCTGCATCCGTTCCTTGAAGAAGTCGAGATGCTTGCGCTGCGCCTCGATCATCTTTTCGCGGTAGAGGCCGTAGATCACGTCGGTATCGTGCAACGTCACGCCTTCGATTGTCGGCGAGGCAAAGGTCGGCAGCTCGATGCCGCGGTCGGCAAGCTTTTGCGCCGTGCGCGCGATCAGCTCATGCGTCATGATCATTGCGAGCACCGTCGACGAGCCGGCCACAGGGCGGCTCCAGCCCTTCACCGGCACGATGGCGTCCTCGATCGGTGAAGTCGTGTCGATGACGACGTCGGCGGCATCGGCCAGGCGCTTGCCGGAGGAATGGCTCGCCGGCTTGTCCAGATTGTTCTTGCTGGTGATGGCGACGACGAACAGCCCGCGCTTCTTGGCGTAGAGCGCGGTGTCGATGCCCGACGCGTTGCGGCCGCTATGGCCATAGATGATGATGGAATCTCCAGGGTTGAGCGGCTGGTGGTCGAGGAATTTTTCCGCGTAGTTCTCGGTGCGTTCGAGCCACAGGAGTTCGCGCACGCCGCCCGAACCCAGCACGTTGTGCCACATCACACGCGGGTCGGTCAGCGGATTGAAGCCGACATAGGAGCCGTAGCGCGGAAACGCCTCCTGGCACGGCAGCACCGAATGGCCCGAGCCGTAGAGATGCACCAGCCCCTTGTTGGCAAGCGTCTCGGCCAGCCGTGCCGAGACGGTCTCGAACGCGGCCTCGTTGGCGCTTGCGGCCCCGTCGATGAGCTTGGCCAGCCGGCTGATGTAGGAAGTCGTCATGGGAAAGAACCTTTCAGATGGTCAGAGATGGAGAACGGAACGGATTTCGTAGCGGTCGCCGCGCATGGTCGAGACCGTGAATTCGAACGGGCCAGAGCGGTCGAAGGCGATGCGTTCGACCATGAAGGCGGAGCTGCCGGCCTTTAGCTGGATCAGCTCGGCATCCTCCGGCTTGACCTCGCCGATGCGGTAGATTTCGCGTGCCTCCTGGGGCACGATGCCGTAGCTCGCCTTCAGCGTCTCATAGAGCGAGGAGACGCTTGCCGCCGTTTCCAGCAGGCCCGGCACGCGCGCCGCCGGCAGATGCGCGGTCTGGATACCGATCGGCTGGTCGTTGCCAAGCCGAAGGCGGCGCAACCGGAGTACCGGCGTGCCTTCCTCGATCTCCAGCGCGCCGGCCACCTGAGCGTCGGCGGCAATGATCCGGGCGTCGAGCAGCCTGGTGCCCAGATTGAGCCCGAGATTGGCCATCTCCTGGGTGAAGCTGGTCAGGCCGCGCACGCCGGCAATGACGGTCGGGCTGCGCACGAAGGTGCCGCGCCCGTGTTCGCGGCTGAGCAGGCCGGAATCCTCGAGGTTGCGCAGGGCATGGCGCACGGTGATGCGGCTGACTCCCAATAGGTCGCACAGGCGCTCCTCATTGGGGATCTGCGCGCCGGTGGCCCACTCGCCGGACGAAATCAGCGTCCGCATCGCCTGCTCGGCCTGGTGCCACAGCGGCTCCGGCCGATTGCGGTTGGGTTTTGCAAAGATTCCGCTCATCGGATTTCGTCCCATTGTTGGCCGCGCGCGCCGGCGAATGCCGCCCCCACAAGGCTGGCGCCCTTGCCGAAGCTGCCGGCCTCGATGCGCACGCGTCTCAGATGCGGCGGCAATTGCTTCTCCATCGCGGCTCGCACCATCGGCACCAGCACGTCGGCCGCCTCGGCCATGCCACCGGCCAGGATCACTATTTGCGGGTCGAGCAGCGCCACGGCGGTTGCCAGGCTCACGCCCAGCGCCTTCGCCGGCCGCGCCAATGCATCAATCGCAGTCGCATTGCCCGCACGCGCCGCTGCCACCAGCCCGCGACCGTCACTGAAGCCGGCCTGCCGCCCGATAGCATCGAACGCCCGACCCGATGCCTGCCGCTCCAACCAGCCGTCGCGGTCGTGGCCTTCATCGTCCAGATCGGCGCAGGCCCAGCCGAAGGAACAGGCAGCTCCCTGCCCGCCACGCATGATACGCGAACCCGACAGCACGGCGGAACCGATGCCGGTGCCGATCGCCACCAGCATCGCGTCCGACAGCCCCTTGGCCGCACCAGCTGACACCTCAGCCAGCAGCGCCAGCTGCGCATCCTGGCCGAGTCCGATCAAGAGATTGGGGAACAGCCCGGCGAGATCGACGCCGTCGAGCCAGGGCAGATTGGGGATCCATAGGCAGCGCGTTCCGCGCGCCGTGCCTGGCACCGACACACCGATCCGCTCGGCACCATGGTCGTGCGTCATCCGGGCGATCGCCTCGCGGAAACCGTCGATCCCCTTGGGCGCCGGCCAGGCGCCAATGTGCTCGACGGCGGCAGGCGCTGTGGCAGCGCAAAGCCCTGCCCTGAGCAGCGTGCCGCCAAGGTCGACGGCCAGAACCTTGCTCATCCCTTCACTCCGGAGCTTACGATGGAATCGACGAAGAAGCGCTGCAGGAACACGAACAGCACCAGCGGCGGCAAAACGGCCAGCGTCGCACCCGCCATGACCAGGTTGGTGTTCATCGCCCCCCTGTTGTAGCTCAACAGCCGGCTGAGGCTGATGACGATCGGGTATTGGTCGGCGTTGCCCTGCAGCACCGTCAGCGGCCAGAGATAGCTGTTCCAATGATAGACGAAGGCAAACAGCGCGAGAGCTGCCACCGCCGGCGTCACCAGCGGAGCCACGATGACGAACAGGATGCGCATCTCCGAAGCGCCGTCCATGCGCGCCGCATCGATCAAGTCGTCGGGCACGCCGGCAATGAACTGCCGCATCAGGAAGATGCCGAAGGCATTGGCCAGGTTGGGCAGGACCACGCCTGCCAGGCTGCCGTCGAGCCCGATGGTGCCGATCATCCGGTAGAGCGGGATCAACGTCACGATCGGCGGCAGGAACATGGTCGCGATCAGCAGCGCAAACAGTGCATTGCGACCATGGAAGCGGTGCTTGGCAAAGGCGTAACCTGCCATCAGGCTGGTTACGATGATGCCGGCTGTGGTGATGGCGGCGATGACGGCCGAATTCAGCATCGAGCGGCCGACATTGATGACGCCAGACACCTTGCCGAAGGCCTCCAGGCTCGGGCTCTCGGGTAGCCACACCGGCGGCACCTGCATGGTTTCGGCCGGCGTCTTCAGGCTCGACAGTACCATCCACACCAGCGGAAAGGCCGAGGCAACGGCGACCACAAGCATCAGCGTTGCCACGATATAGTCGCCGCTGGTTGGGCGTGACCTGAAGAAAAACAAGCCGCGGCGCGGCCGCCATTCGCCAGCCGCGCTCATTCGTCGTCCCCCTTCCGAGCGAAAGCGAACAAAGCCAAGATCACGACGATCAGCGACAACATCAGCGTCACCGCCATGGCGGAGCCCAGGCCACCCTGGGCGCGTTCGATGCCGACACGCCTTATGTGATAGGTCAACACGTTGGTCGAGCCCACCGGCCCGCCCTGCGTAATCAGCGCCACCGGCTCGAACACCTGCACGGCATTGATGATGGCAATGACGGCGCTGAACAGCAGCGTCCGCTTCAGCAGCGGCAGGGTGATCGCCGTGAACTGCTGGCGCCCGTCCGCGCCGTCGATTGTCGCGGCCTCGTAGAGGCTGGTCGGGATCTGGGTCAGCCCGGCCACGACAAGCACGGTGAAATAGCCGACCTGCTGCCAGACATTGAGAACAACGATTGATACCAGCGCGGTGCTGGGCGACGACAGCCAAGGCTGCGGGCCGATACCCAGCCAGCTGAGCATCTGGTTGATCGGCCCCTCACTCGGCGAATAGAGTTTCGACCACACCAGCGCCACTGCGATCATCGGCACCATGTAGGTCGAAAACAGGATGGTCCTGAGCGCGTTGCCGCCGGCGACATTACGCTGGTAGACGAGCAGCCCGAGGCCAACCGAAACAGGCAAGATCAGCGCCACCGACATCAGCGTGTAGAGCGCCGTATTGACCAACGCGCCCTTGAAGTCGCGCCCCACCGAGGTTGCGCCAAAAATCTCGCGGAAATTGTCGAGCCCGACGAATTCGGCCGTCTGGAAACCGGTCTGCGTCGACCAGTGCTGCAGCGACAGCCACACCGTCAGCACCATCGGCACGACGATGAAGGCGCCGATCAGCGAGACGGCCGGCGTCAGCATCATCCAGACGGAATGTTGGTGGGTTCTGGTCATGAGATGGATCAGTTACAGTCAAGGGTGCGCGAGACGGTGACACTGCGTGCTTCTCCCCGTTCACGGGGAGAAGATGCCGGCAGGCAGATGAGGGGCAGAGCTTACCTCTCCGAACTCGGAGCCGCCCCTCATCCGGCCCTTCAGACCACCTTCTCCCCGTGAACGGGGAGAAGGAAGTGAGCCGCTACTTCGCAGCTTTCTCCAGGATCGCAGCCGCGTCGGCCTGCGCATCGGTCTGCGCCTCGGTGGCTGAAACCTTGCCATATTGCAGCGCCTCGATGGTCTGCTGCAGCGACTCCGAGAACTCCTGGCCGCCGAGAACGACCGGGAACGGTTTTGCATCGTCCAGCACGCTGACATAACCAGACAGGAATTCCGAACCAAGCTTGTCCTTGAAGGCATCGACGTCGGAACTGCGCGACGGCAGGATGCCCATCGACATCAGGATGTTGGCCATGGCCGAAGCGCCGTTCGGGCCCGACTTCGGGCTGTTCAGCCAGGCGAGGAAATCCCACGCCGCCTTCTGCTCGGCCTCCGCCGCGCCCGCATTCACCACGGTCATCCACGAATAGGAGATCGAGCGCGGCTTGTCGCCTGAGGGCCCGACAGGGATCGGCGCCGTGGCGATATCGGCGAACTTGTCGCCCATGCCTGCCTTAAGCGCACTCTCCCACCAGTTGGCCATGATGATCATGCCGGTCTTGCCGGAGACGAAATTGTCGAGGAACGGCCCTGTCGTGTTAGCGTCGGCCGTGCCCATGGCCGGATCGCTGGAGCCCGACCTGATCAGCTCCTCATAGAGCTGGAAGGTCTCGCCGGCGTTCTTGCTGTCCAGCACCGGCTTGCCGCCGGTCACCAGTTCGCCGCCATTGGACACCAGCAGCGACGAAAACGGATGCACCACGCCCGCCGCCCAGCTGTTGATCATGCCAAACCCCTGCTGTCCCGCATCCTTCTTGGTCAGCTTGGCGGCGGCGTCCTTCAGCTCGTCCCAGGTTTTGGGCGCCGCTTCGATGCCCGCCTCCTTGAACAGCGCCTTGTTGTAGTTCAGCGCATAAACATCGATCTCGTTGGGCACGCCGTAGAGCACCCCACCGACGCTCGCCGCCGTCACCACGCCTGCCGGCCAGGCACTTTTGACCTCGCCGGCAACGGTCTCGGGTGCAGGGGCAACGAGCTTGTCGCGCGCCAGTTCCGGCAGCCACAGATCGTAGATGCCGGCGATGGTGGCAGCCTGCCCGCCGCCCTGCGAGCGCAGCGTCGTCAAAAGGTCGCCGAACGGCACGGCGCGCACTGTTACCGCCACGTCGGGATGGTCCTTGGCAAAATCCTTGGCCGCCTGTTCCAGCAGCGCCACCGTTTCCGGTGACCAGTGGGTCAGGTAGGAAATATTGACTGACTGCGCCCATAAAGCGCTCGGCAACAGGGCGATGCCGGCGGCCAGCGCGCCCTTGATCCACGCGAGTTTCATAAAATCGTCCTCCACATGCGGGGTCACGTTCCCGGCTTGGCCCGCGCCAATAGGTTATAACGTCATACTGACCTGTCAAGCAGGCAAACTTCAACTTCAGGGGGCATGCACAAGGCTGTCCCGGGGCGATATGTCAGGAGACCTGCCGCCTCAGCTTGCGGTACCTGCCATCGTTCGCGACAACTGCCCTCGGCAACGATACCCTTGGGGAGAATCCGTTGATCGCCGCCTATATCGACGAGTTCATCATGCTCTGTGCCGGCGCCTGGATGACGGCCGTCGGCTTCGGCTATGTTGACTTTCCGGCGCGGCCCGATCAGCCATGGCTTGGCAACCTGGTCCGTCAGTTCAAATGGATGGGACCGCTGCTGATGTTGATCGCCGTCGTCCTCGCTGTCGCGGCTCCGTCCTGAACGCACCGCCATGCGCATCATCGAAATCCGCGAAGCCTCGATCCCGATCTCGCGTTATGCCGACCCGGCCATCGCCTCAGGCGGCCTGACGACGAGCATCGTCGCAGTCGTCCCCGATGTCCTGCGCTCCGGCAGGCCGGTTATCGACTGGGGTTACGCTCAGTTGGACGCTTCGCCCAAGGCGGACTGATCCGCGAACAGGCATCGGCTTCGAGCCCAACGCAGCAACCCGCGCTGTTCAAGGCAAAGCTCGGCGTGCCGTGATCGCGCACCTCCGGCTTGCCACCCCCGCGCCCGCCTGCTCTTATTTGCAGCGGGAAACGGAGAGAGGCAGGGCATGGGTTTCATCAAGGTCACCGCGGTTTCGCCCTCGGGGGCAACATCCTACATCCGCATCGCCGACATCGTCGGCGTGGCCGCCGGCACGAGCAGTCCGAACACCGGCAAGGCAGTGGTGCAGGTCCGCTCCGGCGGCGACAGGCCCTACCCCTGGCAGGTCATGGAGACGCCCGACGAGGTGATGGCCCTTATCGCGGCCGGATCGTAACAGCAGCGACGGTACAGCCGGAACTCCACGCCCTGCCCAGCAGGCATGGCGGTGCGCGGCGGCGCTGGCCTAATACTCCTGCTGCCCCTTCGACACGTTCATTCCGGTGATGTTGAAGCGGCGCGGCGCACCGAGCGCCCAGAACAGATCCCCTCCAGCGGACGGCGCCGTCTTAACGTCGAGATCCACCGCGGTGAAAGTGCCGGTGGTCGCGACCGCCTCTCCCGAGACGAACACCTGCGCCGCACCTGCAGGCAGCGTGAACGCCGTGGGTGAGCGCAGGTCTGTAATCTCACCGATGGTAACCGTCTCGATCTTGCCGTCCTTCTTGACCTCCGCCGTAACCGGCAGCGACACCCTGGCCGGTATCCCGCCGCTCACCGAAGGCGAGACGACGAGCGCCCATTGCTTTGCCGCATCAAGCCCGCCCGTATTGACCTGGATGTCTTCGGCATGGGCCGACAGCCCGAACATCGCCGCTGCCTTTTCCACTCCGGACTGGCTGGTGGCCCCGGCGACGATATTCAACAGGATTGCCGGTGCCGCAACCCCGGCGAAGATGGCTTGCCTGGCCTCATAACTGGTATTCGTCAGCGCCACCCCACCGCCAACCACCGCCCATAACAATAAGCCGAGGTAAATCCCGTATTCCGGCATCGGAGTCGCCGGCACTGAAACATAGGTACTTGCCATGTTGGCAAGTGTCGGCAGTACGCCGCCAAACCCGCCGAATGCGAATGCTGCCGTTCTGCTGTCCATGGACATGTCCCCCGCCCGTTGAAGCCGCGGATGATAGCACATCGGAAACATCTAAGTTTAGCGATCTTCCTTGACACCTCGGCAACTGGGCGGGTTGACGACGCACGGCGCCACATGCTCGGTCGTCCCGTCCCCGACCGCCTTCAGACGGCGCTGCCGAACTCTCTCGGCCTCGATCAACGCCAGGTATGCCTCCCACAGCACATTGCCGTACCGCGCCTGGCAGATCGCCTCCGATCGCTCCTCGCTGTCGGTTGCCGAGCGCCCAGACGCTCCCTCACCCCGCCAGTGCCAGCTCCACCGCCGCCTCGGCATGCAGCTTGACCACGTCGAATGCCGGCATCGGATAGGCATCCACGCCGAGCAGCAGCGGCAGCTCGGTGCAGGCGACGACGGCGGCTTCTGCCCCGCGCGCGCCGAGATCGCCGGCCAGTTGCTGCAGCACGGCAGCCGACACCGGCTTCACCACGCCGAGGGTCAGCTCGTCGATGATGATCCGGTGGAGCGCGGTGCGCTGTTCCTCAGGAGGCACGATCACCTCGATGCCGAAGCGCTGTTTCAGCCGCTCGGCGAAGAACCCAAGTTCCATCGTGTAGCGCGTGCCCAGAAGCCCAACGCGCCGGATCCCCGCAGCGCGGATCGCCTCACCGGTTGGGTCGGCGATGTGCAGCAGCGGAATACCGATCGCCTCTTCCACCTGGTCGGCCACGGTATGCACCGTCACCGCGGTCAGCATGGCGAAGGCGGCACCAGCCTGTTCCAGGCCGCGCGCCGCCTCAGAGATTACCGCGGCGACGCGAACCCAGTCACCTGCAGCGGCGAGCCGGTTGAGTTCGTCGAAATCGAGCGTGAACATCAAAGAGCGCGCATTGTGATGCCCGCCCATTCTGGCATGCGCCGCCTCGTTGATCAGCCGGTAGTAGAGCGCACTAGACTCCCAGCTCATTCCGCCCAAAAGCCCAATCAGCCTGGTTTGATCAACAGTCACAATCGTCTCCCCCGTTCGGCCGTGCCTGCAGCCCCTCGACGCTAGGTCGGAACGATCTGGCTGTAATGCAAGGGCAAACGAGATGGCGTTTCCGGCAATCTGCTTCGCCATGGAAGGAATCCGGAGGCAGCAAGCAAGGACGGAGTATTGGCGGCAATCGGCCACACGCAAAAATATGGCCCCGCCGCTCCCAGGAGCGCACGGGGCCTGTTGTCGGGTTATACCCTTGCCTGCCGGGAATGGTTTACCGGCTTTTCTCTCTCGGATGCTTCGTGGCTTACGGCCAACGATCCGACCATGGTCTCAAATTGTCTGAGGGAACAACAGGTCGGGGTTTGCGTGAGGCTTTTCGCTAGGGGAAAGCCAGGCACCTGCGCCTGCTGTGGTTCCGTCCTGTTAGCGGAACCCTTTGGGACTGTCCGGTGGAGTCATGCTCTGCTCCTACGTCAGTTGCGCCATGTGTTCGCCTGCTGCTCAACTCGCGTGTCTGCGGCGTCTCGCAGACCGACCGTAGCATGGTGAGGAGCCCTCAAGGAGGCTCGGCTTCAGGCGACATATGCACTCTGCATCCCTGATTCGGCCGCGTCAACCACAACATTGTTAGTCGGGAAAAATGTGATCGAAGGCCGGTTTCGCGGCCCCGGATTCGCGTGATGCTCCTGCCATAACGTTGTCAGGAGCGCGTTCAGCCTTTGTTCTTTCCACTTGCCCCTGCGCGCCAAAGGCGCTTAAACGCATTTGGTTGCCGCACCTCTCGACCGGGCGGCGAAATTACCTACATGAGGGGATGGTTGGGCTCGCCCGCCACTCCAGGCAATTCCAGATTTGAGGCGGCGGCGCGGCAATGGCCGATCACAAGTACATTTCCATTCGCGGTGCGCGCGAACACAATCTCAAGAACGTCGATCTCGACCTGCCGCGCGACAAGCTGATTGTCATGACCGGCCTGTCCGGCTCGGGCAAATCCTCGCTCGCCTTCGACACCATCTATGCCGAGGGGCAGCGCCGCTATGTCGAGAGCCTGTCGGCCTATGCCCGCCAGTTCCTCGAGATGATGCAGAAGCCCGACGTCGACCAGATCGACGGTCTGTCACCGGCGATCTCGATCGAGCAGAAGACGACGTCGAAGAATCCGCGCTCGACGGTCGGCACGGTCACCGAGATATACGACTACATGCGCCTCTTGTTCGCGCGCGTCGGCGTGCCCTATTCGCCGGCGACCGGCCTGCCGATCGAGAGCCAGACTGTCAGCCAGATGGTCGACCGCGTGCTGACGGTCGACGAAGGCACCCGACTGTTCATCCTGGCGCCCATCGTCCGCGGCCGTAAGGGCGAGTACAAGAAGGAACTCGCCGAGCTCCAGAAGAAGGGTTTCCAGCGCGTCAAGATCGACGGCGCCTTCTACGAGATCGCCGAGGCGCCTGTTCTCGACAAGAAGTACAAGCACGACATCGAGGTCGTCGTCGACCGCATCGTCGTCCGCCCCGACCTCGCCACGCGTCTCGCCGACTCGATCGAAACCGCGCTCAAGCTGGCCGAAGGCCTGGCGGTTGCTGAATTCGCCGACAAGCCGCTCGACGCCAGCCAGACCGGCGCGGACGCGATCAACAAGTCCGCCAACGAAACCCACGAACGCATTCTGTTCTCGGAGAAATTCGCCTGTCCGGTGTCGGGCTTCACCATCCCCGAAATCGAGCCGCGTCTGTTCTCCTTCAACAACCCGTTCGGCGCCTGCCCGGCCTGCGACGGACTCGGCAACCAGCGCGCTATCGACCCGGCACTCGTCGTGCCGGAAGAGCATGTTTCACTGCGCGAGGGTGCGGTTGCGCCCTGGGCCAAGTCGACCTCGCCCTACTACACCCAGACGCTGGAAGCGCTCGGCAAGGTCTATGGCTTCAAGATCGGCGACCGTTGGCGCGACCTTTCGACGGAGGCGCAGGAGGCCATCCTGCGCGGCACAGGCTCGAAGGAAATCACCTTCAATTATGACGACGGCCTGCGCTCCTACAAGACGACCAAGACCTTCGAGGGCGTGATCCCCAATCTCGAGCGCCGCTGGAAGGAAACCGAATCCGCCTGGATGCGCGAGGAGATCGAGCGCTTCATGTCGGCCACGCCCTGCCCGACCTGCGCCGGCTACCGCCTCAAGCCGGAAGCATTGGCGGTCAAGGTCGGCGGCAAGCACATCGGCGAAGTCACCGAGCAGTCGATCCGCAAGGCCAATGCCTGGTTCGAGGAATTGCCGGCCCTGCTCAACGACAAGCAGAACGAGATCGCCGTCCGCGTGCTCAAGGAAATCCGCGAACGCCTGCGCTTCCTCAACGACGTTGGCCTCGAATATCTGACGCTGTCGCGCAATTCCGGCACGCTGTCGGGCGGCGAAAGCCAGCGCATCAGGCTGGCCTCGCAGATCGGCTCGGGGCTGACCGGCGTGCTCTACGTGCTCGACGAGCCGTCCATCGGCCTGCACCAGCGCGACAATGCCCGCCTGCTCGACACGCTGCGTCACCTCAGGGACATCGGCAACACCGTCATCGTCGTCGAGCATGACGAGGACGCGGTGCTGACCGCCGACTATGTCGTCGACATGGGCCCGGCCGCCGGCATCCATGGCGGCCAGATCATCGCCGAAGGCACGCCGCAGCAGGTCATGGCCAACCCCAACTCGATCACCGGCAAGTATCTGTCGGGCGAACTCGAGATCGCGGTTCCGGCGCAGCGCCGCGAATTGAAGAAAAACAGGCGCATCAAGGTCGTCGGCGCGCGTGGCAACAATCTCAAGAATGTCAGCGCCGAGATCCCGCTGGGCACCTTCACCGCCGTGACCGGCGTGTCGGGCGGCGGCAAGTCGACCTTCCTGATCGAGACCCTGTTCAAGGCAGCGTCGCGCCGCATCATGGGCTCGCGCGAGCATCCAGCAGAGCACGACCGCATCGAGGGCCTCGAATTCCTCGACAAGGTCATCGACATCGACCAGTCGCCCATCGGCCGCACCCCACGCTCCAACCCGGCCACCTACACAGGAGCCTTCACGCCGATCCGCGACTGGTTCGCCGGCCTGCCGGAAGCCAAGGCGCGCGGATACCAGCCCGGCCGCTTTTCGTTCAACGTCAAGGGTGGCCGCTGCGAAGCCTGCCAGGGCGACGGCGTCATCAAGATCGAGATGCACTTCCTGCCCGACGTCTATGTCACCTGCGACGTCTGCCACGGCAAGCGCTACAACCGCGAAACCCTCGACGTGTTGTTCAAGGGCAAGTCGATCGCCGACGTGCTCGACATGACGGTCGAGGAAGGTGTCGAATTCTTCGCTGCCGTTCCCGTGGTGCGTGACAAGCTGATGACGCTCAACCAGGTCGGCCTCGGCTACATCCACATCGGCCAGCAGGCAAACACGCTGTCCGGCGGCGAAGCCCAGCGCATCAAACTGGCCAAGGAGCTGTCGCGCAAGGCAACCGGCAAGACGCTCTACATCCTGGACGAACCGACCACCGGCCTGCACTTCCACGATGTCGCCAAGCTGCTCGAGGTGCTGCACGAGCTCGTCGACCAGGGCAACACTGTGATCGTCATCGAGCACAATCTCGAGGTGATCAAGACCGCCGACTGGGTGCTCGACCTTGGCCCTGAAGGCGGCGACGGCGGCGGCGAACTGGTCGCCTCGGGCCGCCCCGAAGACATCGTCGCCGAACCGCGCAGCTACACCGGCCAGTTCCTCAAGGAACTCCTGGAACGCCGCCCGCGCGGCAAGCAGGAGGCGGCGGAGTAGTCCGCCGCCGTGGCAACGAGCGAGCCACCTGGGTCAGCGGCAGCACGAAGCGACGCCTTCGTGGAGATACCGGGTGCTCGTGAGCTGGTCGGTTGGTTTGGTTTCGTGCCACATTTCCACGATGCCGAGATATTCGACATCGACCTGTCCTCCAGCCGGTCCGGATACCTCAAGATCCGCGCGTTTCGGATGACCGATGAGGTTGATGACCTGGGCTATTTTGTCCTTGATCGTCATGTTGTCGTGACACTGACACTTGAAACGATCAGCGAAATCTCGCTGTCCGACTTTCACCTACCAGGCTGGAGACCTCGTGGTCGTGCGATCCGGCAACAAGTTTCGAGTTGAGTGGGACTCGTCCTATGGCGTGGCCGGCCACGTCGCGGCGGCAAGGATGCGCTTCTATTTCGAAGTGTGACTTCTCGAACCAACATCATTGACCGCCATGCATCCAGCCTGGGCGCCAGGCCCGGGCAGGTCGACAGACTATCAAGCCTGCGTGGCTCGCCGCCTACCCCGCCACGGCCTGCCGCCGCAGCAACCACAGGCCATAGACCAGGATGACGCAGGCGATCAGGAACTCGCGGATTTCCGACAGCTCGTAGCCGTCGGCCATCCTGTGCCCGCCGAAGACGAAGAGCAGTTGCGATGCGGGCAAAATCGCGGCGATGACAATTCCCGCCGCGCGATACGCCGCAGGCGCCTGCCGCAGTTCGATCGCCAGCCGCAACGCGATCACCACGCCCATGAAAAACCACAGCTGGTAGGGCACGATGTTCCACTCCTCATAGAGCAGCCCGGCAAGCGGCAAGGCCGCAAGCGCAAACAGCCGCGGCGGAACGAACGGCCGGACCGGCCGCAGCCAGGCTGCGACATGCAACGGCCAGGCGACCGGCAGCACGACGAACAGCAGAAACGCCGCTGAATAGTAGACCGCCTCGAACCTGTGGGTGGCGAAATTGTGCAGATTGGTCTCGTTCTGGACGTTGCCGGCAAACATCGGCCCGGCCGTCCAGCCGACCCAGTGCTGGCCCCAGGACATCTCCTCCATCAGGATGAGGAAGGTCACCAGCATCAGTGTCGCATGCATGGCCCAGCGCGGCAGGCCGAGCACGCTTGTGCGGTTGCTGCGGTCGCGCCAGGCGGCAGTGCCAAGTGCTGCCAGCGCGCCCATGAAAACCGCCTCGGTCAGGATGCTCAGCACCTGCCCTTCCCGCACCGTCTCGTTGAGGATCGTCGGCACCAGGGCCACCGCCGCCGCCGCTGCCAGCAGCGCACCAGCCATCAGATAGGCCGCCCTGAGCAGCAGCAGCGCCTGGCCGTCATCCGCAAGCGTGCGGCCAGGCGCGGGCTGGAATAGTGCCGCGGCCAGCAGGCAGGCCGAGACCAGGGCAAAAAATGGCCTGACCAGCCCGAACATGGTCCAGTCGACCCGATCCTTGGCCAAAAGGTCACGGTCGTTGATCGCGAAGTCATAAGCGATCAGCGATACGATGATAGTGCCGGCAGCAGCCATCATGCCCATCCGCACCGCCCCGAATGGCAAATCCGCCCGCGTCCCTGGAACCGTCGACATCAAGCCCACACACATGTTTGCATTTGTATGAGCTTCGCTAGCCGTCTACCCGCCAACAAACAGTAAATCCGGCGCCAGTCTGATGCGATATATTGCCGTCCATCTCCGCTGTCGGTCAGTTTGCTGTCAGGATGCTTCCGCCTGAATTCGTTCGCGGCTTTGACGCTCCTGCACCTTCGGCTAGAAAAGACCGCACTGACGCAGCAAGGGATAGAGCGATGAGTGGAAACATCCGGGCAGGCATGGGCGGCTGGACGTTCGAGCCCTGGGAAGGCACGTTCTATCCGGAAAAGCTCGCCAAGGCGAAGCAGCTGCAATTCGCCAGCAGCCACGTGCCGACCATCGAGGTCAACGGCACCTATTATTCATCCTTCAAGGAACCGACCTTCCTGAAATGGGCCAGCGAGGCCCCTGATGGTTTCGTCTACGCGCTCAAGGGCAACCGCTTCGTCACCAACCGCCGCGTACTTGGTGAGGCTGGCGAATCGATGATGCGGTTTCTCGGCTCCGGCGTTGCCGCGCTCGGCGACAAGCTCGGACCGATCCTCTGGCAATTTGCGCCGACAAAGAAATTTGACGAGGCCGACTTCGGCGCCTTCCTCAAGCTTTTGCCCGAAAAGCAGGATGGCGTGAAACTGCGCCACGCGGTCGAGGTGCGCCATGATTCCTTCATCGTGCCCGAGTTCGCCGCGCTGGCCCGGAAGCACGAAGTCGCCATCGTTTATGCCGACCACGCCAAATATCCGGCAATTGCCGACATCACCGGCGATTTTGTCTATGCGCGGCTGCAGACCGGCAGCGACGACAATCACGATTGCTACACATCGGAGGCACTTGATGCGTGGGCCGAACGCGCCAAGGTCTGGGCTGACGGCGGCACACCCGCCGACCTGCCCCGCGCAAATCCCGGCACCGAGGCGGAGGTCAAGCCGCGCGACGTGTTCGTCTACTTCATCACCGAGGGCAAGGTCCGCGCGCCCTTCGGCGCCATGGCCTTCATGAACAGGATCAACGGGTAAAGCAATTCCAGGAAAACCGTGCTGCGGTTTTCCGTCCGGAATTGCGCAAGAAGGCCTATCAGGCGCGGGCGCCGCGTTCGGCGCCTGCCGTCAGCGCCCCCCACGCAGCTATCGCCCCGTCGGCTACCGCCAGCAGCGCCTCACGCGAGGCACCGTCGCGTGCCTGCACCGACATGCCTTGCTGAACGGCGAGGTAAAACGCAGCGATGGCGTCGCAATCGGCAGAGGCAGGCAGCTCCCCCTCGGCGACGGCCTGTTTCAACCGGCCGGCCATATCGCGCGCGCTCGACATGCGGCGTTCGCTGAGATCGCGGAACACCTCGACATTGGTTTCGCTGACATTGAGCGCACCCAGCACGATCAGGCAGCCCCTGGGGTCACCCGGCTCGCTAAAAGCGCGTGCCGAAGCGCGCAGGAAAGCGGCGATCGCCTCCTTGGCGCTGCCTGGCCGCTCGAATGCGCCCCAGATCTCGAAACCTTCGGTTGCCCCGTAGAGATCGACTGCCTCGCGAAACAATGCCTCCTTGCTGCCAAAGGCGGCATAGAGGCTGGGAGAGTTGATGCCCATCGCCGTCGTCAGCTCCGCCAGCGACGCCCCGTCATAACCCTTTTTCCAGAACACCCGCATCGCCTGCCGCAACGCCGCATCGCGGTCGAAGCTGCGCGGACGACCCTTCTGAGACATCACAAACCTTTCTGTTATGATCGATACATAATGCCCTTGACGCCTCCAGGCAAGGCTGCCATCTATTTTGTATCGTTCAATACAGAAAGATAAATCATGTCCTCCCTCAGCGATACGAAACAACACTCCGGGCTCAGACTGTCCGGACTGGAGCTGGCCGGCAAGGTCGCCCTCGTCACTGGCGGCAGCCGCGGCATCGGTGCTGCCATCGCCATCCAGCTCGCCGCGTCAGGCGCCGACGTTGCCCTGACCTATGTCCGCTCGATGGAGAAGGCCGAAGCCGTCGTCGCGCAGGTCGAGGCGCTTGGCCGACGCGGCCTGGCGATCCAGGCCGACAATGCCGACGCCGCGGCCGTCGAGGCGGCAGTCGCGGCCACCATCTCGGCGTTCGGTCGTCTCGACATCCTGGTCAACAGCGCCGGCATCTGGCACCACGGCCCCATCGACATGGTTTCGCTGGAACAGCTCGACGAGGTTATGTCGGTCAATTTTCGCGCTCCCTTCATCGCCTCGAAGGCAGCCGCAGGCATCATGCATGAAGGTGGCCGGATCATCTCGATCGGCAGCAACCTCGCCGACCGTGTTCCCTTCGAGGGCATCGCGCTTTATTCGGCCAGCAAGGCCGCGCTTGTCGGCCTGACAAAGGGCCTCGCGCGCGACCTCGGCCCGCGCGGCATCACCGTCAATGTCGTCCATCCCGGCTCGACCGAAACCGACATGAACCCCGCCGAGGGCGATGTCGCCGACTACCAGCGCAGCCTGATGGCGATCCCGCAATTCGGCTCGCCCGACGACATCGCCAGCCTGGTAACCTGGTTGGCCGGCCCGCAATCGCGCTTCGTCACCGGCGCTGCACTTACCATCGACGGCGGCACCAACGCCTGAGCACGTCCCACGCCTTCTGCCTTGCACCAGCGCTGCGCTGGCAGCGGAGCGTGGAGAGCTTGGCCCTTGGCAGCATTCGTGGTTTGTCGCGGCGCCGATGAAAGCGGGATCTCCCTCCTTGTGGGGGAGATGGCCGGCAGGCCAGAGGGGGGTGCGCGGGATCACGTGACGTCACGGTTGGCTTCGTAACGAGCCGGCAGTCCCGCCACCATCCATCACCGCCCAGCCCGATTGCCCAAGCTCTTACCCCGACGCGGAGCAGGCACACAGCCTTACCCACTCAACCGCGCCACCACCTCCCGCAACGCCAGCGGCAGGTCTTCGGCGATCAGGCCCGGTCCGATGTGCCGTGCCGCCTCGGCGTGCATCCAGACGGCAGCGCATGCCGCCTCGAAAACCGGCATCCGCTGCGCCAGGAGGGCTGCGACGATGCCCGACAGCACGTCGCCCGACCCGGCGGTCGCCAGCAGCGGCGTGCCATTGGCATTGATCGCAGCACGTCCATCGGGTGCGGCAATCACGGTATCGGGCCCCTTGTAGATGATGACGGCATTGGCTCTTGCCGCCGCTGCCCGCGCCCGCTCCAGCTTGGACAACGACGCATCGGCCACAATGTCGGGGAACAGCCGGCCGAACTCGCCGTGATGCGGTGTCAGCACAAGCTCCGGTTGCGACCGCTTTCGTGCCTCGAAGAAGGCGGCGCGGCGATGCGAAAGCGAAGTAATGCCGTCGGCATCGAGCACAAGTGCTGCGAAGCGGCCCTCGGCGACAGACATCAGCTCCAGCGCAAAACGCCCGATTTCAGGCTCGGAGCCAAGGCCGGGCCCATAGACCAGCGCCTCGGGCCTGCGCGCGTCGAAGAAAGCCAGCGCGTCCTGGAGCGTGTCTGCACGCCTCAGGATGATCGAGGTCAGGTGCGCCGCATTGGCAGCCAGTGCCGCTCCGGGCGACAACACCGTCACTGCACCAGCCCCAGCCCGGGCGGCTGCCATCGCCGACAACCGTGCCGCACCGGTGGCCGCTGGCCCGCCCGAAAAGACCCCGACATGGCCGCGGCTGTATTTGTGGGCGTCGTTCGCCGGCGACGGAAAATACTGCTGCCACCACGCCGGTTCGTTCTCGAAGCAGCGAGCGGACGTCGCGGCGACGGTGGCATCGCGGATGCCGATGTCGGCAACGACCACCTCGCCGCACTGCAACCGTCCGGGAAAGAGCAGATGACCGGGCTTCTTGCGGGCAAAGGTCACTGTCACCGTCGCCCGGAAGGCGCTGCCCAGAATCTCGCCGGAAGCACCCGACACGCCGGAGGGCAGATCGACTGCAACCACCGGAACTCCGGCCGCCGCCGTTCGCTCGATCGCCTGACCAATCTCGCCGTCGAGCGGCCTGGACAACCCGGCGCCATAGAGCGCATCGACGACGACGGCATCTGCCTGGGGAGCAAAAACGGCCAAGGGCTCAACCACGACGGGGCATTCGGCAACAGCCAGCGCCGCATCGCCGCCGCTGCGCGGCGCAGCGGTCGCGAAAAGCCTGACGGCAACGCCGCTTTCGGCAAGCAGGCGCGCCGCGACATAACCGTCGCCGCCATTATTGCCCGGACCACACAGCACATGGACAGACTTCGCGCCGGGAAACCGCTGGAGCACCACATCGGCAACTGAGCCGCCCGCCCGCCGCATCAGGCCGATGCCGTCCACTGGCCCGGCAGCGATTGTCAGCCTGTCGGCCTCAGCCATCTCGCTGGGGGTCAGCAGTTCAAATGCCATGGCAGTCATCCCGGATGAATCCTGCTACCGAGTTAGCACGCCGCAGCCACTCGGCCCAAACGGCATGCCTTAATTCAACCACGCACAAATCGAAGGCATGTTGCCGCATTTTTGTGCACCACCAACTTCGCCAAAACGATGAATTTTTGTGCGCATCTCGACCGAACGCTGGAAATCGGTTCCAATCGCCCACGTCTTCGGCTGCCTCCTGGGCAATCCGAACAAAGTTGCCGCACCCACTCGACTTGGCACGCTTCGTGCTTGAAGTTGCGCGAGTGGGTGCATCACCCCTGAGTTACGGCAGTGGAGGCCATATCCGCATGAAAAAAATCGAAGCGATCATCAAGCCGTTCAAGCTCGACGAAGTGAAGGAAGCGCTCCAGGAAGCCGGGCTGCAGGGCATCACCGTCACCGAGGCCAAGGGTTTCGGCCGCCAGAAGGGCCATACCGAGCTCTATCGCGGCGCCGAATATGTCGTCGACTTCCTGCCCAAGGTGAAGATCGAAGTCGTTCTCGGCGACGAATCGGTCGAGGCGGCCATCGAGGCGATCCGCAAGGCGGCCCAGACCGGCCGCATCGGCGACGGCAAGATCTTCGTCTCCAACATCGAGGAAGTCGTTCGCATCCGCACCGGCGAGACCGGCGTCGACGCCATCTGACCTCGCAAAGAATTCTCGTTTCAACGTCATCAAGACAGGAAAACCCCACATGACGACAGCCAAAGACGTAATGAAGCAGATAAAGGACAACGACGTTAAGTTCGTTGACCTGCGCTTCACCGACCCCAAGGGCAAGCTCCAGCACGTCACCATGGACATCGCCGAGGTCGAGGAAGAGATGTTCGCCGACGGCGTCATGTTCGACGGCTCGTCGATCGCCGGCTGGAAGGCCATCAACGAGTCCGACATGGTGCTGATGCCCGACCTGGACACGGTCCACATGGACCCGTTCTTCGCCCAGTCGACCATGGTCATCCTGTGCGACATCCTCGATCCGGTTTCGGGCGAAGCCTACAACCGCGACCCGCGCGGCATCGCCAAGAAGGCCGAAGCCTACCTCAAGGCCGAAGGCATCGGCGACACCGTCTATGTCGGCCCGGAAGCCGAATTCTTCGTCTTCGACGACGTCAAGTACAAGGCCGATCCCTACAACACCGGCTTCAAGCTCGACTCGACCGAACTGCCGTCGAACGACGACACCGACTACGAGACCGGCAACCTCGGTCACCGTCCGCGCGTCAAGGGCGGCTACTTCCCGGTCCCGCCGATCGACAGCTGCCAGGACATGCGTTCGGAAATGCTGACCGTGCTGACAGAGATGGGCGTGCGTGTTGAAAAGCACCACCACGAAGTCGCTGCCGCCCAGCACGAGCTCGGCGTCAAGTTCGACACACTGGTCCGCAACGCCGACAAGATGCTGATCTATAAGTACGTTGTGCACCAGGTCGCCAACGCCTATGGCAAGACGGCAACCTTCATGCCGAAGCCGATCTTCGGCGACAACGGCTCGGGCATGCACGTCCACCTGTCGATCTGGAAGGGTGGCAAGCCGACCTTCGCCGGCAACGAATATGCCGGTCTGTCGGAAAGCTGCCTCTATTTCATCGGCGGCGTCATCAAGCACGCCAAGGCGATCAATGCCTTCACCAACCCGCTGACCAACTCCTACAAGCGGCTGGTCCCCGGCTATGAAGCCCCCGTCCTGCTCGCCTATTCCGCGCGCAACCGCTCGGCCTCCTGCCGCATTCCATTCGGCAATTCGCCGAAGTCCAAGCGCGTCGAAGTCCGCTTCCCCGACCCGGGCGCGAACCCCTACCTCGCTTTCGCGGCCCTGCTGATGGCCGGCCTCGACGGCATCAAGAACAAGATCCATCCCGGCCAGCCGATGGACAAGGATCTGTACGACCTGCCGGCCAAGGAGCTCAAGAAGATCCCGACCGTCTGCGGCTCGCTGCGCGAAGCGCTCCAGAGCCTCGACAAGGACCGCGGCTTCCTGAAGGCCGGTGGCGTCTTCGACGACGACCAGATCGACTCGTACATCGAGCTCAAGATGGCCGAGGTCATGCGCTACGACATGACCCCGCACCCGGTCGAATACGACATGTACTACTCGGTGTAAGAGACGGATTATAATAGAAAAAGCCCCGGATCGCTCCGGGGCTTTTTTGTTTGGCGGGAAAGCCGTCGGCAGGTCGACGACGACTGCGGAGGATGCGCCGCCAAACGATCAGATGCTCTTCGCGCTCATCTGTTCGGCGATGTAGTCGGCCTGGCGGATGGCCAGGGTGACGATCGTCAGCGTCGGGTTCTCGGCAGCGCCGGTGGTGAACTGGCTGCCGTCGGAGACAAACAGGTTCTTGATGTCGTGTGTCTGGCCCCATTTGTTGACCACGCCATCGGACGCCTTCTCGCTCATCCGGTTGGTGCCGAGATTATGGGTCGAGGGATAAGGCGGCGTCGGGAAGGTCCTGGTTGCGCCGACGGCGTCATACATCGCCATGCCCTGCTTATAGGCATGGTTGCGCATGGCGACGTCGTTGGGATGGTCGGTGAACCAGACGTCGGGGATCGGCATGCCGTATTTGTCCTTGAGCTCGCCATGCAATTTCACCGCATTCTGCTCCTGCGGCATGTCCTCGCCGACGATCCACATGCCGGCCATCTTGTCGTAGTGGTCGAGTGCCGTGGTGAACGAACGGCCCCAGCCGCCGGGATCGAGGAACGCCGCCATGAATGGCAGGCCGAGCGCCAGGGTTTCGAGCTCGTAGCCACCGACGAAACCGCGTGTCGGATCGTGCTTCGCCTCGTCCCTGACGATTCCGGCCATGGTCGTGCCGCGCCAGAAATGCACCGGCTTGTCGAACACCGCATAGACCGAGCCGGTGGTGTGGCGCATGTAGTTCTTGCCGACCTGCCCTGACGAATTGGCCAAGCCGTCAGGGAATTTCGACGATGCCGAATTGAGCAGAATCCGCGGGCTTTCGATCGAATTGCCGGCGACGCAGACGATGCGCGCCTTCTGGCTCTGCAGCTTGCCGTCCTTGTCGGCATAGACCACTGCCGTCGCCTTGCCGCTGTCGTCGTGCTCGATCTTGAGCACGTGGCTGTTTGCCCTGACTTCCAGCTTGCCGGTCGCCTCGCCCTTGGGGATTTCGGTGTAGAGCGTCGACCATTTGGCGCCCCACTTGCAGCCCTGGAAGCAGAAGCCGGTCTGCTGGCAGCCCATGCGGCCGTCGCGGTCGGCGGAATTGATGGCCATCCGCCCGGTGTGGCACTCCTTGTAGCCGAGCTTGTCGGCGCCGGCCTTGAACACCTTGAAGTTGTTGTTGCCGGGCAGGCCCTCGATGCCGTTGGTGCGGGTCACGCCCATCTTGTCTTCGGCCTTGGCGTAGTAGGGATCAAGGTCGGCCAACGTGATCGGCCAGTCGAGCAGATTGGCGCCTTCGACCTTGCCGTAGTTGGTCAGCGCCTTGAACTCATGCTCCTGGAAGCGCAGCGATGCGCCGGCCCAGTGCGTGGTGGTGCCACCGACCGCCTTGACGATCCAGGCCGGAAGGTTGGGAAAATCCTTGTGCACGCGCCAGCCGCCGCCTGTCGTGCGGTTGTCGAGCCAGGCGAGCTGGCTGAAAGAATCCCATTCGTCGTTGATGAAGTCCTCATATTCGATGCGCGGGCCGGCTTCGAGAATGACGACGTCGATGCCCTTCTGGGCGAGTTCGTTGCCGAGCGTGCCGCCACCGGCTCCGGAGCCGATGATGACGACGACGCTGTCGTCGTTGAGACCATATGGTGCAGGCATGTTTTCCTCCCGGGGAATGCTGAAAAGGCTGGGTTCGCGACAGGGCCGGTCAGAGCCACTCGATGTCGTCGAAGCCGCGCGCGATGTATCCGCCCTTGGAGTAGGACTCGCCTTCATAGCCAAAGATCGGCCACAGCTCCTTCTGGTTGTAGAGCCCAACGACAAGCCCGCCGCGGATTGCCTGGAAGAACGGAGTGCTTTCGATCTGCCGGAGAATGGCGACACGCTGGTCTTCCCAACCGAGGCCGGCATAGCCGCCGGCACCCGCCTTCTGGTCGAGATCGGCGATGCCTTTCTCGATCAGCTCCTTGTGGGCCGGATCCTTGCCGGCGAGCTCGTCATGGCTCTTGATGGCAATGGCGTAGAACTTGTCCGGCACCTGGTCGTGCGGATAGACATCGCGCGCCATCTGGATCAGCGTCGCCACGGTTTCGGGCTTCAGCGCCGTGCTCTCGAGCCCCCAAGCCTCGCCCGTGCTGAGTACGGCAGAGCCACTGATGATGAGCAGCGCGCCGGCGGCTGTGCCGCGCTTGAGCAGCTCACGCCGCGACAGGCCAGGCCTGCCTTGATAGATCGTCACCATGATTTCCTCCCTTGCTTGCTATGCGCGCTGGGCGCTTGGCTGGCGCGGCGCTCCTCCGCCGCGGCATGTCACTTGAAACGGCCGCTCCTCTGCAAAACCTCGATCTTGTAGCCGTCAGGATCCTCGATGAAGAAGAAACGGGCCAATGGCGTACCGCCCGGCGCGAAGTCGACGATGTCCTTGGGGGTGAGCCCGGCGGCAACCATGCGGGCGCGCTCGGCGTCGAGATCGGCCACCGACACGGCGAGATGGCCGTAGCCGTCGCCGAGAGAATAGGGCTCGGCCCTGCCCTTGTTGACCGTCAGCTCGACTTCGAACTCGGTCTCGGGATTGCTGAGATAGATCAGCGTGAAGGTCTCGAAGTCGAGCCTGTCGGCGATCTCGAGGCCGAAAGCCGCGCGATAGAATGACAGCGAGCGCGCTTCATCGAGCACACGCACCATGGAATGGATTGCCTTGGCCATTCGCCCTCCTGGCAGTTGGAACAGGACGATTATGAATCCGTGCAAAGCCAAGTGGTGGCAGCCCGTTACCACGCTTGCCTAGGCATAGTTTGCTACCCAGGAACGAATGCATGGTTGCGATGGCGTGCTGTTGGGTCGATGATGGCGTTCAAGAGCCAGCACCGGCGCAATCGGCCGGGGCAAGCCATCGGGAGGATTGATATGTGCAAGGTATTTGCCGGACAGGATCCGAAGGGCTATCGCCAGATCAACCGGTCGATTCGGATCGCCGGACATTCTACCAGTATCCAGTTAGAGGCGACGTTCTGGGACCTGCTCGACGAGATCGCGTCCTCGCAGGGCCTGACGACGCCGAAATTCATCTCGAAGCTTTATGACGAGGCGATCGAGATCAACGGCGAAATCCCCAACTTCGCTTCGATGCTGCGCACCACCTGCGCGCTCTATCTGCGCGGCCACAAGCCGGCCGCTGACGAAGTCGGCGCGCTGAAGCGCTACGCAGCGTGACCTTCATCAGCTTCCATCGATAACGCTTAGAAAACACAAACAAAAAAAACCCGGGGTCGCCCCCGGGTTTTTGATTTGTGACCCATATGTTGCCTAGAAACTAGGCAGCAGCCCTGGTCTCGACGCTGGTCGGCACCGAATTGATGGTCTTCAGGATCTGCGAGGCGATCTGGTAGGGGTCGCCCTGCGAGTTCGGGCGGCGATCTTCGAGATAGCCGCGGTAGTCGTTGCGCACGAAGCTGTGCGGCACGCGCACCGAAGCGCCACGATCGGCAACGCCCCAGGTGAAGACATCGATCGAAGCCGTCTCGTGCTTGCCGGTCAGGCGCAGGTGGTTGTCGGGACCGTAGACGGCAATGTGCTCTTCGCGGGCATCGGCGAAGGCCTCCATGAGCGCTTCGAAGTACGCCTTGCCGCCGACGTCGCGCAAGTAGTCGGTCGAGAAGTTGGCGTGCATGCCCGAGCCGTTCCAGTCGGTGTCACCAAGCGGCTTGCAGTGATACTCGATGTCGATCTCGTACTTCTCGGTCAGTCGCTGCAGCAGGTAACGGGCAAGCCACATCTCGTCGGCAGCCTTCTTCGAGCCCTTGCCGAAAATCTGGAATTCCCACTGGCCCTTGGCCACTTCGGCATTGATGCCTTCATGGTTGATGCCGGCCTCAAGGCAGAGGTCGAGATGCTCTTCGACGATCTGGCGGGCGATGCTGCCGACATTCTTGTAGCCGACGCCGGTGTAGTACTCACCCTGCGGCGCCGGGAAACCGTTTTCCGGGAAGCCGAGCGGGCGGCCGTCCTTGTAGAAGAAATATTCCTGCTCGAAGCCGAACCAGGCGCCCTCGTCGTCGAGGACGGTGGCGCGGGTGTTGGACGGATGCGGGGTGATGCCATCGGGCATCATCACTTCGCACATCACCAGCACGCCGTTCTTGCGGGCGGGATCGGGATAGACAGCGACGGGCTTCAGCACGCAATCCGAGCTCTTGCCTTCGGCCTGGCGGGTCGAGCTGCCGTCAAAACCCCAGAGCGGAAGCTGCTCGAGCTTCGGGAACTCCGCGAATTCCTTGATCTGGGTCTTGCCGCGGAGATTGGCTGCCGGGGCGTAACCGTCCAGCCAGATGTACTCGAGCTTGTACTTCGTCATGCTATCCTCTCAGTGTCGTGCCTGCCGGCCCTGGGATGGCCGGCGCGTCACAAGAGAGAAAGCAAGCCCCGTGCCAACTCGAAAATCCCACATTCTTAGCAGGGAAGGCAGTTGTACGGAAAAGCCACTGCTCAAAAAATAGGCAGACTACGGCAGCATGGCTGACATTTTGCCCAAGACTCGGGCTGATCTGCCTTGCCGGCTGACTAAGCTGCCTTGAGCGCCTCAAGCAGGGCGACAGCAGCGAGCATGTCGCGCTTGCGGGCGGCGCGGCGCGCAACGGCCTCGGAGTCCTGGCCCCAATGCTCGATCTGCCAGTCTTCGTCGACATGCGCTGCCGCCCAGGAGTCCTCGACAGACATTTCGCCGGTCTCGACGGCGAGGGCCAGAAGCGCCGAACCGGTCAGCGTGGTCATCACATGGAGCGCGGCAAGCTTCATCGGCTCCGCGCGTTGCGACAGGTGCACACCGAGCGCTGCGATCGCCTCACGCGGCTGTTCGACATGCATTACACCCTCGGCCAGCACGAAGCGCGCGCCGAGCGAGGCGCGTGCCCAGTCCAGCACCGGATCCCAGGCTTCGGCCTGGCGCTCGACGAGCTTTTCCGGGCTGTCGACGCGGTAGCAGAGCAGGTCGCTGGACGAGAAGCGCAGGATATCCTCGAGAACGGCCTGCGGATCGGTGGCGACGCCGTCGATTGCCGTGTTGACGAGACGCAGCACCGGCATGGTGAAAGGATCGATGACTTCGACCTGGGCTGCGAACTCGTCGGCAACCAACTGTGCCGCAGCAGCCGTCGGCAGCGCGAGCAGGGCCCTGCCCGGCGTTCGCACCGACTTGCCGTCGAGCAGAACGGCGTGGCCTTCTTCGAACGCAGCTATCGTTGCAGCTTGGTAAAACCGCTTGGGCAGTTGCTTGCGCAGCGTGCTTTGCGCGCGACGGATCGGATCTGGATCAGACAGGCCGTCGCTGTTTTCGAGGTCGCTCAGGATTTCTCGCATCTTTACTCCGCTCCGGCCGTACGTCTGCGCGATGGCCGGTTTACAATGATCAGCCCGGTCGCGATGAGACCGAGCGCCAGAAAAATGTTCCAGGTCAGGGCTTCGCCAAGCACCAGCCAGCCGCATATCACGCTGAATGCCGGCGACAGGAAGGCAAAGCTGGAGAGGCCCGCCGCAGGATAGCGCCGCATCAGCCAGAACCACAGAATATAGGTGAAGGCGACGACATATACAGCCTGAAACAGCAACGCTCCGGTGGCGACCGTCGATACGTCGCGGAATGCCGGACCGGCGAGAGAGACGAGCGGGATCGCCATGAGCGCTGAGACGACAAGCTGGTAGAGCAGCACCTTCTCGGCCCCGGCGCTGGCAAGCTTGGTGCCCTTGATTGCCAACGTGGTCAGCGCCCAGAGCAGTCCGGCGACGAGTGCGAGAAGATCGCCGAACAGCGTCGGACCGCCGGCATCGCCGAGCTTGTCGGCAAAGACCACCGCAACGCCGCCGAAAGCCAGGATCAGGCCGAACAGCTTTTGCAGCGACATACGCTCGCCAAGCCAGAAATGCGCGCCGATCAGAACCCAGAACGGCATCGTGTTGACCAGGAGCGAGTTGCGCGCAACCGTCGTGTGTTCAAGGCTGACGAAAACCAGAATGAACTCGGTGCCGAACAGAAGCCCGGCCAGGATGCCGGCCCACAAGGTGCCGTCGCGGGTAAACAGCGGAACACGGCGGTAGAGGCACCAGAGATAGACCAGCACGCAGGCAATGCCCGAACGCGCGACATTGAGGAAGATCGGGTTGTAGCCCGACGTCGCCAGCTTGGCCGCCACACCGTTCATGCCCCAGGACATGGTCAGCATGAGCATGAACACGACGGCTGCCGTATCGATCGCGTCGCGACGTTCCAATGGCTGTGTGACGGCTGTCATGAATTCCTCCACGCTCACCGAGCGCGATGCTGATGGACAAGGGCTGGCCGGACCGCATTGCGAGGCAGGCTGGCAACGTGGCACGAACAAGAACCCGGCGGCGGTGCGTGGGCCGCAACCTAACGCACGACGCTTGCCGCCACTTGGGCCAGCTAGTCGATAAGAGGTAGCAATTCGCCAGGTCTGTCGATGACAGCGTGCGCGCCGGTGGCAAACAGGCCCTCGCGATTGTGGTACCCCCAGGCCACGCCTATGGCACGGGCACCGGCACTGCGTGCCATCTGCATGTCGTAGATGGCGTCACCAATGACGAAGGTCGACGCCGGATCGACACCCATCTCGGCGCAGCACTCCAGCACCATCGCCGGGTGCGGCTTGGACGGGCAGTCGTCGGCGGTACGGATGGTCACGAAATGGCCAGCAAAGCCGTGCGTTTCCATCACCCGCTCGACGCCACGGCGCGATTTGCCGGTGACCATGCCGATCAACACGTCATCGCGGCGCGCGAGCGCTTCGATCAATTCGGCGATGCCGTCATAGAGCGGCTCCTTGAAGCTCGGCAGGTGCCGCGAGGCGATGAAGTGTTCCTTGTACCGTCCCGCAAGCCTTGTGCTTTCGGCGTCCGGGGCGCGCTTCAGCAAGGTCGCGATGGCAATGTCGAGCGTGAGCCCGATGATGCCCTTGGTCGCTGCCTTGTCGGGCTCCGCCAGGCTCGCCTCACGGAACGTCGCCACCATCGAGGCATGAATGATGTCGGCGCTGTCGACCAGCGTGCCGTCGCAATCGAAAAGAACGAGCTTCAGGGCGCCTGCATCGCGCCCCGACGATGCAACAGATGTCACGCCGGCTCCCCGCTCTCGTCGTCGAAGCCGATCAGGTTCCAGCTCTGGCGCATATGCGGCGGCATTGGCGCGGTGACATCGATAACGCCCTGGTCGGGATGCGGAATGACGATACGGCGGGCATGCAGATGCAGCTTGTTCTGCAGGCCACCGGGAAATTCCCAGTTGGTGTCATGCTCGAAATACTTGGGGTCACCAATGATCGGGCAGCCAATATAGGCGGCGTGCACGCGCAGCTGGTGGGTACGGCCGGTATAGGGCTCCATTTCCAGCCAGGTCATGGTCTGGGCGGCCTGCTCCAGCACGCGGTAATAGGAAACGGCGTGGTCGGCACCCTTTTCGCCATGCTTGGCGACACGCATGCGGTCGCCGTCGGGTGTCTGCTCCTTGATCAGCCAGGTCGAAATCTTGTCTTCGCGCTTGGGCGGCGCGCCCTTGACTAGGGCCCAATAGGTCTTCTTGGTCTCGCGGGCACGGAAAGCCTCGGCGAGTTTCATTGCTGCCAGGCGCGTACGCGCAACGACCAGCACGCCCGAGGTGTCGCGGTCGAGCCGATGCACCAGACGCGGCTTCTCGCCCTTCTTGTTGCGCCAGGCTTCGAGCATGTCATCCAGATGACGCACCACGCCCGAACCGCCCTGGACGGCAAGGCCGGCCGGTTTGTTAAAGACGAAGACCTTGGAGTCTTCATAGATCAGCATCCTGGCCAGCACGTCGCCATCGTCCTGATCGCGCATGGTGCGGGCGGTCAACGGACCGTCGTTCTTCTTGTCGACTTCAAGTGGCGGGATGCGGATGACCTGGCCCGGCTCGACGCGCGTGTCGGCCTTGACGCGGCCGCCATCGACACGGATCTGGCCCGAGCGCAGCAACTTTTGCAGGTGGCCGAAGCCGAGCCCCGGATAATGGGACTTGAACCAGCGGTCGAGCCTCATGCCCGTTTCGCCGGCTTCCACCGTGATCTGTTCAACGCCTGCCATTGTTCAATCGTCCTTTTCGAAGCGGCCCAATAGCATCAGCCGATGCTTCTTGCGAGCCACATTCCCAGGAACAGCGCCAGTATGGCTGATATGACGCTGGCAAAAGCATAGCCGAAGGCCGAAATTGTCGCTCCACGCTCCCACAGAGTGGCGAAATCGAGCGAAAATGCCGAAAAGGTGGTGAAGCCGCCGAGGATGCCGGTGGCAACGAACAGCCTGAGTTCGGTCGAGCCGCCGAACCGGCGGGCCAGCAGTCCAACGAACAGCCCCATCGCCAGCGATCCCAGCACATTGATTGCCAGCGTGCCCCAGGGAAAGTTCGGCCCGACCAGCCTGAGCGCCAGAAGATTGGCGAGATGGCGCAGCGCAGCTCCAATGGCGCCGCCGATTGCAACGAGTAACAAGTGCAGCATGTACAAGCCCTGTCTGCGCGCGAATGTCCGGTCAATAGCACGGAACCGCCGGCGGACCGCGCGGTGGTCGGCTGCTGCCGCCGAATTGGTTGTGGACAAGGCTAGCCGGCAGCAGGCCATTGTTGGGAGGGCGGCAACGGGGCTATAGCATCGCCCCATGCAACCTTCCAAAGACATCGCCCGCCTGATCGAGATCATGGCCGCCCTGCGCGAGCCGGAAACCGGCTGCCCCTGGGACATCGAGCAGAATTTCGCGACGATCGCACCCTATACGATCGAGGAGGCCTATGAGGTCGCCGACGCGATTGCCCGCAACGACATCGACCACCTCAAGGAAGAGCTCGGCGATCTCCTGCTGCAGGTGGTGTACCACGCCCGGATGGCTGAAGAGACCGGTGAATTTGCCTTCGGCGACGTGGTGCAAGGCATCACCACAAAGATGATCCGCCGACATCCGCATGTATTCGGCGATGCCAAGGCGCGCGAGGCCCGATCGGCCAAGGGCATGTGGGAAAAGATCAAGGCCGAAGAGAAGGCGGAGAAGCGCGCCGCGCGCATTGCCCGCGGGCTCGACCCCGAGGATCACGGCAAGGGGTTTCTGGACAGCGTGCCGGTGGCGTTGCCGGCGCTGACGCGGGCACTGAAGCTGCAGGAAAAAGCCGCGCGCGTCGGCTTCGACTGGGGCGAGGCAGCGCCGATCCTCGACAAGATCGAGGAAGAGATAGGCGAATTGCGCGAGGCGATGGCCAAGGGCGACCAGGCGGCCGTCAAGGACGAGTTCGGCGACATGCTGTTTGCGCTGGTCAATCTCGGTCGCCACCTGGAACTGGACTCGGAGGCGGCGCTGGGCGGTACCAATGACAAGTTCCGCACACGTTTCCACTATGTCGAAAAGGCGCTCGATGACGCCGGCCACAGCCTGGAAGCGGCGACGCTCGATGAGATGGAAACGCTGTGGCAGCAGGCCAAGACGGCGAAGTAAGCCGTCTTAGCCCTTGTTCTTGCGCAATATTTTCGCTGCAATCTCGTCACGGGCGGAGGCGGTTGCCTTGAGCGTCATCGACACGCTGCCATCGTCATTGTCGGTTCGCGAAACGACGTCGCCATTGCGGTAGAGCCAGTCCATCTGGCCGAGTTGGCTCGGCTCCAGAGTGACGTCGATGCTCTCCAGTTCGCCCGAAACCCGCTGCTCTATCAGGCTGGTGAGCGCGGAAATGCCCTCGCCCGTAATAGCCGAAATGGCAATCGGCGGCGTCTTGCGGCCGTCGCTGCTGTCGGCAAGCAGACGCTCGCGATTGCCTTCGTCGAGCTGGTCGATCTTGTTCCAGACCTCGACGACCCGGTCGGTGTCGGCCGCATCGACGCCGAGATCAGACAGGATGCGCTCGACATCGTCGGCCTGGGCAGCCGTATCGGGATCGGAAATGTCGCGCAGATGGATGACGAGGTCGGCTTCGACCACCTCCTCCAGCGTCGCCCTGAAGGCGGCGATCAGGTGCGTCGGCAGATCCGAAATGAAGCCGACGGTATCGGACAGGATGATCGGCGTGCCATGCGGCAACCGGACCCGGCGCAAGGTCGGATCCAGCGTTGCAAACAGCATGTTCTCGGCCAGCACGCTGGCGCCGGTCAGCCGGTTGAACAGCGTCGACTTGCCGGCGTTGGTGTAGCCGACAATGGCAACCACCGGGAACGGCACCTTGCGGCGCTTCGAACGGTGCAGGTCGCGGGTCCGGACGACGGTTTCCAGCTCGCGCTTGAGCTTGATAATCTTTTCCTGCAGCGCGCGCCGGTCGGATTCGATCTGCGTCTCGCCGGGGCCGCCGAGGAAGCCGGCACCGCCGCGCTGACGCTCGAGATGGGTCCAGCTGCGAACCAGCCGGCCCTTCTGGTAGTTGAGATGGGCAAGCTCGACCTGCAGCGTGCCTTCCTTGGTACGGGCGCGCCGGCCGAAGATTTCGAGAATCAGCCCGGTGCGGTCGAGCACCTTGGCGTTCATCTCTTTTTCGAGGTTGCGCTGCTGCACCGGCGTCAGCGGATGGTCGACGATGACCAGTTCCGCCCCGCGCTCCTTCACGATCGTCGCGAACTCCTCGACCTTGCCGCTGCCCAGCAGCGTTGCCGGACGCGGATCGTTGAGGGTCACGATCGCGGTGTGAACGGGTTCGAGATCGATGGCGCGGGTAAGCCCGACCGCCTCGTCGTGGCGAGCCTCGGCCGAACGCTGCAAACGCGGACGCGCGCTGTCGTCGTCATTCTTAGGCTGGCGCGTCAGCACCGGCACGATGACGACCGCGCGCGTGGGGGCCTTATCGCCCCCTACCGATTCGGGTCCATTGCTGTCGCCGGCCTTGGCGCCGGCAGTCCTGTCGCGTGCCAATCAGCCGCCCTGGCTTTCCTCGCCATCGAACATCTGAACCGGCTGGCTCGGCATGATCGTGGAGATGGCATGCTTGTAGACGAGCTGCGAATGCCCATCACGGCGCAACAAAACACAGAAATTGTCGAAGGAGGTCACTACTCCGGTCAACTTCACGCCGTTAATCAGGAAAATGGTGAGTGGGTTTTTGCTCTTGCGAACTGAATTCAGGAAAAGGTCCTGAAGATTCTGCGATCGTTCCGCCATTGTTTTTTTCTTTCGCCGATCCCTGTCTGCTGCCAATGCGCCAAATTACCGGGCCCATGTCAAGCCAGCAAACACCCCCTTGCCACAACGTGTAGCAAGCTGAACGAGATGAATTTAACCATTTACGCCCAAGCGGTTATCAGGCTTGGATTTTTTCCGCAACGTCAAAAAATGCCTCACGCAGCGAAAGCGCGACCGATCCCGGATGCCCGTTGGCCACCGGCTGCCCGTCAATGGCGACGATCGGCATGATCACCGTGGTCGCAGCCGTCATGAACGCTTCGCGCGCCGACTTGGCTTCCTCGACGGTAAAACCACGCTCCTCGACCTTCAGGCCGAGCTTCTTGGCGACATCCATCAGCGTCGTGCGGGTGATGCCGCGCAGGATGCCGCTGTCGGCGGGCCTGGTGACGAGATGGCCGTCCTTGGTGACGATCCAGGCGTTTGTCGCCGCCCCTTCCTTGACGGTTCCGTCCGGGTCGACGAACCAGGCTTCCTGGGCGCCGGCCTCCTTGGCCTGCTGACGCGCCAGCACGTTGGGCAGCAAACCGACCGACTTGATGTCGACACGCTCCCAGCGATTCTCCGGCACGGTGATCACCTTGATGCCGGCCGCCGCGCGTTTGGCCGATGCCACCGGGTCGGTGCGCTTGGCTGTCACGACAAGCGAAGAAAGTGTTGTGCCAGCCGGGAAGACGTGGTCGCGCGGCGCAACACCACGCGTCACCTGGAGATAGACCATGCCGTTGTGGACACGATTGCGGGCGATGACTTCGCGCATGATGTGGACCAGCGCGGCGCGATTGACCGGCCAGGCGATCCTGAGTTCCGAAAGCGAGCGATCGAGGCGGTTGAGGTGGCCGACGCTGTCGACGATGAAGCCGCGCGCCACTTCGCAGACCTCATAGACGCCGTCAGCGAACTGATAGCCCCGGTCCTCGATATGCACACCTGCTTGGGCATGAGGGAGATAGCGGCCATTGACGTAGGCTATGCGCGGCATGGTTTTCGTGTCCCCGAAAATTCAAACGGAGTTCTAGTCGATTTGTGCCACGCGGCAATCCGCAAAAGGCTGGTCCAGGTCAGAAGAATTCGAGGCTCACGCGGAACATCTGCTCGACCTGCTTGACCGCCTTATCAAGCGCGAAGATGACGACACGATCCCGAGGCTTGATCTTCACCGACCCGCTTGGCTTGACGACATGGCCATCCCTGTAGATGGCACCGATGCGCATGCCATCGGGAAGTTCCAGGTCGCGCAGCAGCGTGCCGACCAGCGGCGAGGTTTCGAGCGCCTCGGCCTCGATGATCTCGGCGGCACCGCGCTGGATCGAGTGCACCTGCCGGATGCGGCCGCGCCGGACGTGCTGCAATACGCGCGAAATGGTCACCGCACTCGGATTGACGTGCGCGTCGATGCCGAGCGGCTTGGTCAGGTCGTGATAGGCCGGGTTGTTGATCAGCGCCAGGTTGCCCTTGCAGCCCAGGCGCTTGGCCATGACCGAGGACAGTATGTTGACCTGGTCGTTGTTGGTCAGCGCCACCATCAGGTCGGCATCCTGGATGTCAGCTTCCATCAAAAGCTTCTGGTCGAGCGCACTGCCGTTGAGAACGACCGTGCGGCGGAGCACGTCGGCGACCTTGACCGCCCTCTCCCTGTTGGCCTCGATGATCTTGATCTTGGTGCGGCTCTGGCGCTGTTCGAGCGTGCGGGCAACAAACAGGCCGATATTGCCGCCGCCGGCGATGACGATGCGTGTCGCTTCCTGTTCGTCATGGCCGAACAGGCCGAGCGTGCGCCGGACCTGCTCCTTGGTGGTCACCACATATGCAAGGTCGCCCGCCACAAGCTGGTCGGCCGAATGGGGGATGAACAGGCGGTCGTTGCGGGTCACGCCGACAACGGTTGAAGGCAGATCGGGGAACAGCTCGCTCAACTGCGCCAGCGGCGTGTTGATGACGGGGCAATCCTCCAGGCATTCGATCGCCACCATGATGATGTGGTTTTCGGCGAAGCGGACGACATCGACGGCGCCGGGCAGCGTGATGCGCCTGAGCACCATTTCGCCGACTTCCAGCTCCGGCGAGATGATAACGTCGATTGGCAGGTGTTCGCGCGAGAACAGGTCCTGGTAGTGCGGCTGCAGATAGGACTGCGAGCGGATGCGCGCGACCTTCATCGGCACGTTGAACAGCGCGTGCGCCACCTCGCAGGCGACGATATTGACCTCGTCGAACAGCGTCACCGCGATGATCATGTCGGCGTTCTGCGCACCGGCGGCTTCGAGCACCTCCGGATGCGAGCCGTGGCCGACGAAGCCGCGCACGTCGAGCTGGTCACGCACCGCCTGGATCAGCTCGGGCGCGGTGTCGATGATCGAGACATCGTTCTTTTCAGCCGCCAGCCGCTCCGCAATGCCGTAACCGACCTGCCCCGCCCCACAGATGATTACGCGCATGTCATCGATCGATCCTGCCTGTCCGCCATCTCAGCTGAAACCCCATCGAGCATGCTAGACGCCAAGCGATTTGAGCTTGCGATGAAGTGCGGAGCGCTCCATGCCTATGAATTCGGCCGTCTTCGAGATGTTGCCGCCGAAGCGGTTGATCTGGGCGATCAGATACTCCTTCTCAAACATCTCGCGCGCCTCGCGCAGCGGCAGCGCCATGATGTGCTGGTCCGACTGGTTGGGCGCGCGCGGCATGACGTCGCCGATTTCAGACGGCAGCAAGTCGGCCGTGATCGGCGCTTCGGGGTTGTCGCTGCGGGCAAGGATCAGCAGGCGCTCGACATTGTTGCGCAGCTGGCGGACGTTGCCCGGCCAGTTGTGGGCTTGGAGCACGGCGAGCGCGTCGTCGCCGATGCGGCGCGGCTTGATGCCGGCCTGCTTGGCCATCTGCTTCATGAAGTTGTCGACGAGGTAAGGAATGTCCTCGCGGCGCTCGGCAAGCCCCGGAACCATGACCGGCACGACCGCCAGGCGGTGATAGAGATCCTCGCGGAAACGCCCCTCGGCGATCATCGCCTCGAGATTCTGCGCCGTCGACGAGATGATGCGGACGTCGACCTTGACCCGCTTGGTGCCGCCGACGCGCTCGAACTGCTGCTCGACGAGCACGCGCAGGATCTTGTTTTGCGTCTCACGCGGCATGTCGGCGATTTCATCGAGGTAGAGGATGCCCTGATGCGCCTCTTCGAGTGCTCCCACCTTGCGTTCGCCGCCGTTTGATTCGGTGCCGAACAGCTCGATCTCCATGCGCTCCGGCGTGATCGTCGCGGCATTGAGCGCGACGAACGGGCCGTTCTTGCGTGACGACAGCGCATGGATGGCGCGCGCGGCCATTTCCTTGCCCGAACCCGACGGGCCGATGATCATGATGCGGCTATTGGTCGGCGCAACACGGTCGATGGTCTGGCGCAACTGGCTCATCGCCGACGACATGCCGATCAGGTCGTGGGTTTCGCCACTACGCATCTTGAGGTCGGAAACCTCGCGCCTAAGCTTCGAGGTTTCGAGCGCGCGCTCGGCGATAAGGATCAGCCGGTCGGCCTTGAACGGCTTCTCGATGAAGTCGTAAGCGCCGCGGCGGATCGCCGAAACGGCCGTTTCGATGTTGCCGTGGCCGGAGATCATCACGACAGGCAGATTGGGGTGCAGCGTCTTGATTTCGTCGAGCAGCGCCAGGCCGTCGAGCCGGGACCCCTGCAACCAGATGTCGAGAAAGACAAGACGCGGCGCACGATCCGCTATCGCGGCAAGCGCGCTGTCGGCGTCGAACGCCGTACGGGTTTCGTGGCCTTCGTCGCTCAGGATGCCCGCGACCAGTTCGCGGATGTCTTCCTCGTCGTCAACGATAAGAATATCAGACGCCATTTCCGACCTTTTCGGTTTCTCTGCCCTGCACTGCGTCGTCGGCACCCTTGGGTGCCGCGGCCTCTTCGGCCGCCGCAGGCAGGATCATGCTGATCATCGCGCCGCGCCCGCCATGGAAATCGGCTGGTGCGTCGTGAAGTTCCAATCTTCCGCCGTGGTCCTCGACAATCTTCTTGACGATAGCGAGGCCGAGCCCCGTGCCTTTCTCGCGTGTCGTCATATAGGGCTCGAGCAGCCGCTGGCGATTCTCGCGTGGCAATCCCTTGCCATTGTCGATCACATCGATGCGGATCGAGTTGCCGTCCCGCCGCGCCCGGATTTTGATGACCCCGGCCTCACCGGTCTGGCGCTCCGCCGCCTCGATCGCCTCGGCGGCATTCTTGATGACATTGCCGAACGCCTGGGCCATCAGGCGGCTGTCAAACGTTCCCTTGAGCGGTCCCGGCGTGATCTGGCGCTCGAAGGCGATGTCGGCGCGGCTGACCTCGACGAGGAACGACGCCTCGCGCAGCGGTTCGCGGATGTCGATCACCTTCATCTCGGGCTTCGGCATACGCGCGAAGGCCGAGAATTCATCGACCATACGGCCTATGTCGCCGACCTGGCGGATGATCGTTTCTGTGCACTGGTCGAAGACCTCGCGGTCCTCGGTGATGACCTTGCCGTAGCGCCGACGGATACGTTCCGCCGACAGCTGGATCGGCGTCAGCGGGTTCTTGATCTCGTGGGCGATGCGGCGCGCAACGTCGGCCCAGGCGGAGGTGCGCTGCGCGGTCACTAGGTCGGTGATATCGTCGATCGTGACGACATAGGACTTGTCGCCAACCTCGCTCTCGCCCTCCTCGACCGTCACCTGCACGTTGAAGGTGCGCTCGGCGCCGGCGCGATAGAAGGTGACCTGCTCGCGGTAGACGGCGCGGCCCGACTTACGGCCGATCTCGAAGACGCGACCGACATGCGGCAACAGGATCGACAGGTTCTGGCCAAGCGACTCGGAAGCCGAGATTGCCAGCATCGCCTCCGCCGACGGATTGACGATGGTGATGCTGCCATAAGGGTCGACGCCGATGACGCCGGCGGTAACGCCCGACAGCACGGCCTCCGAGAAACGACGGCGCTCGTCGATGACGTCCTTGGCGGTCAGGATCTCGTTGCGTTGCGACTTGAGCTCGAGCAGCATGTTGTTGAACGTGTCACTCAGCGCGCCGACGTCGCCATCCGACTGCCGCACCGGCACCGAGACGTCGAGATTGCCTGTGGCAACCTCGTCGGCGGCGCCGATCAGCTGGCGGATCGGCCGGACGATGCGGTCAGCGACCGCAATACCGGTCCAGATCGCCGACAGCACGACGATCAGCGTCAGGCCGAGATAGAGCAGCGCAAAGGCGATCTGCGTGGTACGCCGGTTGGCGCCGAGGTCGCGATATTCCTCGGTGTTGGCGGTAACGATCTGGCGCGCCTTGATCACCTCCGGATCGACCAGCCGGATCGTGTAGAGGTAGAGCCCTTCGATCTCGCGCAGCTTGATGATGGCACCGACGATGTTGCGCGTCTTCGGCTCGATCAGCACCGGCTTGCCGTCCGCCGCCGTTTGCACCGCAACGGCCGGCGGTTCGGGCATGGCGAAATCGGCGCCGGTCTTGGCGCTCATGACGAAGGAGCCGTCGGCGCTGATCAGGGCCGCGTGGGCCAGCGCCCGCAATTGCGCTTGCCGGCCCATGAAGTCGAGGAAGCCGCTGCGGTCGAGACCGTAGAGCGGACGGTTGTTGTCGAGGTCGTTGGCCATCGACAGCGTCGTACTCTGCAGGTTGCGGGCGTTTTCCTGGACATAGGCTTCGGCGATCGACAGCGATGAATTGACGATCGTCGTGGTGCGGATCTGGAACCAGCGGTCGAGGCCGATGTCGAGCGTGATCGAGGCGACGACGGCGACAAGCAGCGCCGGCAAAGCTGCCACCAGCGCGAACATCGTGACAATGCGCACATGCAGTCGCGACGCGGCCTTGCCGCGCTTGCGGGCCATGACGATGCGCTGGATCTCGAAGGCGATCAGCCCGACGAGGATCAGCACCAGCACGGCATTGATGGCGATCAGCGCCAGCGTCGTCGTCGAATCAGGCGTGATCGGGGTGACGCCGATCAGAATGGCGAACGACACCGCTGCCGAAACCAGCGCGGCGGCGATAGCCAGCACGCCCGGAAGCGCGAGAAGGCGGCGACCTTCCTGCCGGGGGTGTACGGGCGTCTTGTCGTTTAGAGGTTTTGCCTGGCTCGCCATGCTGCCGTGTAGAGACATTGATTGCGGCGCATCTATGCAACGCATTGTGGCGATTATGCAACATTTTCGCCCGAAGCGAAAATGTTTAGACGGGCTATCGACAGATAAGCGTGTTCAGTCCCGACGCGATGTTCGCGCGTCAGGCCGGCCGCGACGATTTGTAGACGTTGACGCCGAGTTCGCGGATCTTCTTGCGCAGCGTGTTGCGGTTGAGGCCCAGAAGTTCTGCGGCCTTGATCTGGTTGCCGCGCGTCGCCGTCATCGAAGCGAGCACCAGCGGGTATTCGACCTCGGCAAGGATGCGCTGGTAGAGCCCGGGCGGCGGCAGGTCGCCGGCGAACATCGCGAAATAGCGCTGCAGGAAATGTTCGACCGCTTGGCCGACCGACAGATCGTCGGGGATGAGATTGCCACCTGGGACAACCGGCTGCTCGCCGGTCTTGAGTTCAGATTCGATGATTTCGGCCGAAATCTCGTCCTGCGGATAGAGTGCAGCCAGCCGGCGCACCAGATTTTCCAGCTCGCGCACATTGCCCGGCCAGGGATAGCGCTTCATCAACTCGACGCCGCCGGCCGAGATACGCTTGGCCTGAAGCCCTTCGCTGACGCCGAGCTTGAAAAAGTGGCGGACGAGGTCGGGGACATCTTCCGAACGTTCGCGCAGCGCTGGAAGGCGAAGCGGCACGACATTGAGACGATAGAACAAATCTTCGCGGAACAGGCCCTGGTTGATGAGCGTGCGCAGATCCTTGTTGGTGGCTGCGACGATACGCACATCGGTCTTGATCGGGGTACGGCCGCCAACGGTGGTGTATTCGCCCTGCTGCAGCACGCGCAGCAGCCTGGTCTGCGCCTCCATCGGCATGTCGCCAATCTCGTCAAGGAACAAAGTGCCGCCGTCGGCCTGCTCGAACCGGCCGGTGGAGCGGTTCTGCGCCCCGGTAAAAGCGCCCTTCTCATGACCGAACAGCTCGGATTCGATCAGGTCGCGCGGGATGGCGGCCATGTTGATGGCAACGAACGGTCCGTTGCGGCGACGCCCATATTCATGGAGCGCGCGCGCCACCAGCTCCTTGCCGGTGCCCGATTCGCCCGAGATCATGACGGTCAGGTCCGTCTGCATCATGCGGGCGAGCATCCGGTAGATGTCCTGCATCGCCGCCGAACGGCCGACCAGTGGCATGGCGTCGGGCTGCTCGTCATGGCGCTGGTCGCTCTTCGGCCGCCGTGGCTCGGACAGCGCACGATTGACGATGCTTAGCAGCTCGGTGAGATCGAAGGGTTTGGGCAGATACTCGTAGGCACCGGTTTCCGACGCGCGGATGGCGGTCATGAATGTGTTCTGCGCACTCATCACGATAACCGGCAGCTCCGGGCGCGCCTTCTTGATGCGCGGCAGCATGTCGAAGGCGTTCTCGTCGGGCATCACCACGTCGGTAATGACAAGATCGCCCTCGCCGGCCGCCACCCAGCGCCACAGCGTCGCGGCGTTGGAGGTGACGCGAACCTCATGACCCATGCGCGACAGCGCCTGGTTGAGCACCGTGCGGATCGCCGCATCGTCGTCGGCGACAAGAATGTTTCCGCGCACGCTCATCGATGGGCTCCTTCACTGTCGTCGTCGAGATGCACGGGCAGTTCCTTCCAGGCAGGCATCAGGATGCGGAAGGTGGTGCCGCGCGGGGTCGAATCGCACTCGATCACGCCGCCATGGTCGCCGACGATCTTGGCGACAAGCGCCAGACCGAGACCCGAGCCATTGGGCTTGGTGGTGATGAAAGGGTCGAACAGGATCGGCAGGATGTCCTCTGACACGCCCGATCCGTTGTCGTGGACGCAGAATTCCAGCGGCAACGAGACACGATCCTGTGTGCCAGGGATCGACATGCGGATGCCGGGCTTGAAGGCGGTCGACAGCGTGATTTCGCCATGCGGGTCGTGGCCGATCGCCTCGGCGGCGTTCTTGACCAGGTTGAGAAACACCTGGATCAGCTGGTCGCGGTTGGCATAAACCGGCGGCAGCGACGGATCGTAATCCTCCAGGATCTTGATTCCATTGGCAAAGCCGTTCCTGGCCAGCGCCTTCACATGGTCGAGCACGACGTGGATGTTTACCGGATAGCGGTCAACAGGTCGCTCATCCGAAAACACCTCCATGCGGTCGACGAGCGAAACAATACGATCGGTTTCATCGACGATCAGCCGCGTCAGCGCGCGGTCTTCGTCGGAAGCGGAGAGCTCCAAAAGCTGCGCGGCCCCCCTGATGCCGGAGAGCGGGTTCTTGATCTCATGCGCCAGCATCGCGGCCAGGCCGGTGACGGAGCGCGCGGCACCGCGATGCGTCATCTGGCGGTCGATCTTGTCGGCCATCGAGCGCTCCTGGAACATCACCACCACCGATCCCGGCAACTCGGATGCAGGTGCGACGTAGAGATCGACCATCTTCTCGATGCCCAGCCGGGGCGACGAAACGTCGACGCGGTACTCGTTGACGGGCGTGTTGCGCTCGCGCACCTGCTCGACCAGCGTCAGGATGGGGCTGCCGAAAGGCACGAAGCGCGACAGCTCGCTGCGCGACAGCATGGCAGCACTGGAACGGAAGAAGTCCTCGGCATCGGCATTGGCGAAGGTGATGAAATTGTCCGGCCCGATCATGATGACCGGGCGACGGATCGTGTTGAGCACGATCTGCGCGGCATCAACCGACTGGGGCGCCCGGTCGAAACTCATGCCGCATTCCTTTCGAACATGCATTCGCCGAAAGCCGCAAGTGCTTCACGCAGCAAAGAAATCACCTGCTGCGGCTCGAACGATGTCATCACCCGGCGGCGCAGCTCGTCAGGCAGTGAAGCGGTGTGGCGATCAAGATACCAGCCGAGATGCTTGCGCGCCTGGCGCAGGCCACTCTCGATGCCATAGAGCGCCAGCATGTCCTCGTAATGGGCAACGACATAGTCGGCCAGTTCGGACGACGACCTGGGCACATCAGTTGCACCGCTCCTGCCTGCGGCAGCGGCGATCACGCCAGCGGTCCATGGCGCACCATAATGCGAACGCCCCGCCATGACGGCATCGGCACCCGACTGCTCGAGAATGCCCATCGCATCTCCCGGTGTCGCCACATCGCCATTTGCGACGACGGGAATGCTGACTGCCTGCTTGACGCGCGCGATGGCGCGCCAGTCGGCTTTGCCCTGATAGAACTGGCAGCGCGTGCGGCCATGCACGGTGACCATCCGGACGCCCGCCTGCTCCGCACGGAGGGCCAATTCGGGGGCATTGAGCACGTCGTCGTCCCAGCCCAGCCGCATCTTGAGCGTCACGGGCACGTCGACTGATCCAACGACGGCATCGATCAAGGTCAGCGCGTAGTCGAGGTCGCGCATCAGCGCCGAGCCGGCATAACCGCCAGTCACCTTCTTGGCCGGGCAGCCCATGTTGATATCGATTACATCGGCGCCTTCGCCGACGGCGATGCGGGCGGCCTCGGCCATATGCGCTGCCTCGCGGCCGGCCAACTGCACCATGTGCACGGGCAGGCCGGAATGGCGGATGCGGAAGCCGCTGGAGCCGCGCCCCTTTGCCAGTTCGCCGCTCGCCACCATCTCCGACACGACAAGGCCGGCACCATGGGCATAAGCGCGCGTGCGGAAGGCTTCATCGGTGACACCCGACATCGGCGCCAGGAACACCCGATTGCGGATCGTCACATCGCCGATCGAAAGCGGCTCGCCGAGTTTTTCCAGATCAGTCATGCACAAAAACAAAGCACCATTCACTGCTGCACAATGAGTAGCCACTGTCGGGTCATTGTGCAACTGCGAAATGACAGCCGAATGCGGCGCTTTCTGGATTCCTCTGGCCTTCCTGAGGGCCCGCGGCTAAGCCTCTGCTCATGAATCCGAAGCCGTTGCCGAACCAGCAGAATTCGAAGGTCGCCGTCGTGGTCGTGGCGGCCGGGCGCGGTGAACGCGCCGGCCAGGCTGACGGTCCGAAGCAATATCGCCGGATCGGCGGCAAGGCGGTGATCTGGCACACGCTGAAGGCATTTCTCGACCACCCCAAGGTTGGCCCGATCGCGGTTGCCATCCACGCCGACGACAGCGAGCTTTTTGCCTCAGCTGCCGGCGAACTGGCCGCGCACGTCACCACTGTCGTCGGCGGCGCCACGCGCCAGGATTCGACGCGCTTTGCGCTCATTGCCTTGCAGGAAAGCAGGCCACAGGCCGTGCTGATCCATGATGGTGTCAGGCCGTTCATCAGCCCTGAAGTCATCGATCGCGCCATTTCGGGCATCGACGCCAGTCACGGCTCACTGCCGTCGCTGCCAGTTTCCGACACGCTCAAGAAAGAAGCCTTCGACCGTACCGTGGCCGAAACAGTGCCGCGCGCGGGCCTGCATTCGGCGCAGACGCCGCAAGGCTTTCCCTTCGATCCGATCTTTTCCGCGCACCAGCGCGCCTTCGAGGCCGGCCGCAGCGATTTCACAGACGATTCCGCCATCGCAGAATGGGCAGGCATCCCGGTTCGCCTCGTGCTCGGCTCGCCCGACAACGTCAAACTCACCTGGGCTAAGGACATCGCCATGGCCGATCAGCGCCTTTCCGGCCAAGCAATCAGCTTTCCCGACGTCCGTACCGGCAACGGTTACGACGTGCACTCATTCGAAGCAGGCGACCATGTCTGGCTGTGCGGCGTGAAGATCGCGCATTCGAAGAAGCTGAACGGACATTCCGATGCCGATGTGGGACTGCATGCGCTGACCGACGCACTACTGGCCACCTGCGGCGCCGGCGACATCGGCACCCATTTCCCGCCATCCGACCCGCAGTGGAAGGGTGCCGCGTCACGCCAGTTCGTCGAACATGCGGCGGCGATCGTGCGCTCGCGCGGTGGCCGCATCGCCAATGCCGACGTCACGCTGATCTGCGAGGCGCCAAAGGTCGGTCCCCATCGTGCGGCAATGACGGCGGAACTCGCGGACATGCTGCGCATCGCGCCCGAGCGCATCTCGATCAAGGCAACGACCAACGAGAAGCTCGGCTTCATCGGGCGTGAAGAGGGCATCGCCGCGATCGCAACCGCAAGCGTGGTCTATCCCGGAGAACTGCCGGAATGAGCGACGTCACCGCCCTCGCCTCGGCCCTGCTCGACGCCTGCCTTGCCCAAGGCATGATGATTGCAACGGCCGAAAGCTGCACGGGCGGCATGATCATCGCGGCCCTGACCGACATTGCCGGCTCCTCGGCCGTCGTCGACCGCGGCTTCATCACCTATTCCAACGACGCCAAGATGGCGATGCTCGGCGTCTCCGAGGCGACGCTCAAGGCGCATGGCGCGGTGTCGCGGGAAACGGCACTTGAAATGGCAGCGGGTGCGCTTGCCCATTCGCGCGCCAGCCTGGCGCTTGCGGTAACAGGCGTCGCCGGCCCCGGCGGTGGCTCGGCCGAAAAGCCCGTCGGCCTGGTCTGGTTCGGTGTCGCGCGAAAGGGCGCGCCCGTGGAAGCGGAGTTTCGCATCTTCGAAGACAAGGGGCGCGACTTCATCCGCCGCGAGACGGTGAGGACGGCGCTGGGATTGGGCCTGCGGGCCGTCGGTCAGGCCGGTTTCGCGGGGCCGTAGATCGCGTCGGCGCGCTTCTCGAAGGCTTCGGCGAACATGCGGAAGGCGCGGTCGAACATCGTGCCCATAAGCGCGCCGAGGATCCGGTTCTTGAATTCGTAGTCGATGAAGAACTCGACGCCGGAGCCGCCGTCGGGCGCCGGGACGAATTTCCATTCATTGGTGAGATAGCGGAACGGGCCATCGAGATATTTGACGTCGATGGTGTTTTCGTCAGGCGTGAGCAGAACCTGGGTGGTGAAGGTTTCGCGGAATGCCTTGTAGCCGACAGTCATGTCGGCCACAAGAATTTCACGTCCATCGCGCTCGCGCCGCGAGCGGACGTTGAGTGCTTCGCACAGCGGCAGGAATTCTGGATATTTCTCCACGTCGGCAACCAGGGCGAACATCTTGTCTGGCGGATGGCCGACGTGGCGGGTGGTTTCGAATTTCGGCATCCGGCGCTGATCAGGCCTTTTTCGCGAGCAGCGCTTCGCGTGCGGCGCGCAGCTTGGCGAAATCATCGCCGGCATGGTGCGACGAGCGCGTCAGCGGGCTCGATGCAACGAGCAGGAAGCCCTTGGACTTGCCGACCGTGGCGTAGGACTGGAATTCATCAGGCGTGACGAACGTCTTGACCGGATGGTGCTTCTTCGACGGCTGCAGGTACTGGCCGATGGTCATGAAGTCGACATTGGCGCTGCGCAGGTCGTCCATCAGTTGCAGCACTTCATTGCGCTCCTCGCCGAGGCCGACCATGATGCCGGACTTGGTGAAGATCGAGGGATCGAGCTCCTTGACCCGCTGCAGCAGGCGGATCGAATGGAAGTAGCGCGCGCCGGGGCGAACGGTCAGATAGTTCGACGGCACGGTTTCAAGATTGTGGTTGAAGACGTCGGGGCGCGCGGCAACGACGATCTCCAGAGCCCCTTCCTTGCGCAGGAAGTCGGGCGTCAGGATTTCGATGGTCGTGGTCGGCGTCAGCCGGCGGATGGCGTGGATCACGTCGGCAAAATGCTGGGCACCGCCGTCGGCGAGATCGTCGCGGTCGACCGAAGTGATGACGACGTGGGTCAGGCCCATCTGGGCGACGGCCTTGGCCACGCTCTCCGGCTCGTTCGGGTCGAGCGCCGTCGGGATGCCGGTGGCGACGTTGCAGAATGCGCAGGCGCGGGTGCAGATTTCGCCCATGATCATGAAGGTGGCGTGCTTCTTTTCCCAGCACTCGCCAATGTTGGGACAGCCGGCCTCCTCACAGACGGTGACCAGCTTGTGCGACTTCACGATCTCGCGCGTTTCCTGATAGCCGCGCGACACCGGCGCCTTGACGCGGATCCAGTCTGGCTTGCGCAGGACTTCCTGGTCCGGCCGGTGGGCCTTTTCCGGGTGCCGCGCGCGCGGACGGTCTTTGAGATCGAGCACAGTGACCATCAGTCTATCCTATCAAGGCCGACGCGCTTGCGAGCGGCCGAAAATCCAGAGCACGACGACCGCACCAGCGATGGCGACGATCAGATTGCCCATGAATCCGTAATAATTGATACCGAGCAGCGCTGCCAGAGTGCCGCCGACAAACGATCCAGCGATGCCGACGAGGATGTTGGTCAGGAAGCCATGGTCGCGGTTCATCGTGCGCTCGGCGACGTAGCCGGCAAGGAAGCCGATGATCAGCATGCCGAAGAAGCCGACGCCCGGCATGCCCATGATCCCGTAACTCTGTTCCATCAGTCGTCTCCGGCCAGTCGCGGACGTTCTGCGCATATAATGGCATCGGGCGCGCCGCGAAAGACGCGCCGATGCGTATCGGTCATGCGTTGAGCGCACGCCCATAGGCGTCGAGCACGCTTTCCTTCATCGTTTCCGAGATCGTTGGGTGCGGGAAGATGGTGTGCATCAGCTCTTCTTCCGTCGTTTCGAGGTTCATCGCAACGACAAAACCCTGGATCAGCTCGGTCACTTCGGCGCCGACGAGATGCGCGCCGAGCAGCTGGCCGGTCTTCTTGTCGAAGATGGTCTTGACCATGCCCTGGTCTTCGCCGAGCGCGATCGCCTTGCCATTGGCGACGAAGGGGAAGCGGCCGACCCGAATGTCCTTGCCTTCGGCCTTGGCCTTGGCTTCGGTCAGGCCGACGGAAGCAACCTGCGGGTTGCAATAGGTGCAGCCTGGAATCTTGAGCTTGTCCATCGGATGCACGTTGGGCAGGCCGGCGATCTTCTCGACGCAGATGACCGCCTCGTGCTCGGCCTTGTGCGCCAGCATGGGCGGCCCGGCGACGTCGCCGATGGCATAGATGCCCGCCACGTTGGTCTTGCCGTAGCCATCGATGACGATGCAGCCGCGGTCAGTCTTCACGCCGAGCGCTTCGAGGCCGATGTTTTCGATGTTGCCCTGCACGCCGACGGCCGAGATCATACGGTCGGCGGTGATCTTCTCTATCTTGCCGTCCTTCATCTCGACATGGGCGGTGACCGAATTGGCGCCCTTCTCGACCTTGGTGACCTTGGCCTCGAGATGGATCTTCATGCCCTGCTTTTCGAACTGCTTCTTGGCGAAGGCCGAGATCTCAGCGTCTTCCACCGGCATGACGGCCGGCATCACTTCGACGACGGTCACCTCGACGCCCATCGTACGGTAGAACGAGGCGAATTCGATGCCGATGGCGCCGGACCCCATGACCAGCAGCGACTTTGGCATCTCCGGCGGCACCATCGCCTCGAAATAGGTCCAGATCAGCTTGCCATCCGGCTCGATGCCGGGCAGCGCGCGCGGACGGGCACCGGTAGCAACGATAATGTGCTTGGCCGAGTAGGTGCCCTCGCCCAGCGTGTTCTTGGGCAGCGGCGCCTGCGGCTCCATCGGCTTCTTCGACGACTTGGAAACGACGATCTGACCGGGCTTGGTGAGCTTCGCCTCCCCCCAGATGACGTCGACCTTGTTCTTCTTCATCAGGAAGCCGACACCGCCATTCATGCGCTGGGCGATGCCGCGCGACCGGTCGACGATGGCCTTGAGGTCGGGCGAGATCGAGCCTTCGAGCTTCAGGCCGTAATTCTTGGCGTGCTCGGCGAGATGCAGCACTTCGGCCGAGCGCAGCAGCGCCTTGGTCGGGATGCAGCCCCAGTTGGAGCAGATGCCGGCGAGGTGCTCGCGCTCGACGACTGCAGTCTTGAGACCGAGCTGGGCGGCGCGGATCGCAGCGATATAGCCGCCGGGGCCGGAGCCGATAACGATGACGTCATAATTGTCAGCCATGAGTGTGCCTCTTGTTCAGGTCGCGCTGCGCGTGAGCAGCACCCAGTCGTGTTGTTTGCTGTAGGTGTCGGTCGATACGGATGGCTGGCGCGCGATTTCCTCAAACCCGCAGGATTTGTAGAGGCCAAGCGCCACGTCGTTGTCGCTTTCGGTGATCAGGCTGACCGGCCGGGCGCCGGCACGCTCGAGTTCATGATCGACGAGCTTTCTGCCGATGCCATTTCCGCGATGGTGCTGGTAGACACCGACGCTGTCGATGAACCAATGGCCGATGGTCTGTTGCTGAAGCACGAGGATCGGCTGGAACACCGGGTGAGGCGCTTCCTCTTCGGCAAAGGACGGTTCGACGACATGGCCGATCACCAGACCGGCGATCTCGCTATCGACCTCGGCCAGGCTGGCATTTTTCCAGCCGGAACGGTCGTCGTCACAACGCAACTGGTTGCGGCCATGTTCGAGAGCCGTCTGCGTCGTGCCTTCCAGCACCGCACCATACCATAGCCATGACGCCAGCCCGTGCGATGACAGGTCGACGAGGATGGCGAGTTCGGCGGCATCGCGCCGCTCGGCCCTGCGGATGGTGATAGCGCCAGCCAAGCTCTAGAGCTCCAGCATGACGCGCACGATCGGCGCGAGTGCCGTGCCGATCGCCCGCGTGTTCTGAGCATCGAGATGCACGCCGTCGAGCGGTGTCGTCTCGGCGATGGACCCGGCGTCGAAGAAACCGCAGCCGACCTCGTCGGCTAGCGCTGCATAAAGCGGGGCCAGCTGCTTCGAAGCTGCGTCGCCGCCGGCGAACATGTCCTTGTATTCGGCATTTTCGGTGCGACTAACAGCTGGCGGCGAAACCAGCAGGATTTCTGGCGCGGCATAACCCATGCCGTGGTCGTAGGAGCGCACGATGGAGACGAGGCGCGCCATACCCTGCCTCGCGGCCAGCGGGTTGCCGTGGATCCAAGGCTTCATGTCGTTGGCGCCGAGCATGATGACGACCACATCGATCGGCGCATGAGTGCCGAGGATGGCCGGCAGAAGCCGCGCACCGTTACGGTCGGCAGCGGCGAGGTTGTCGTCGAAGGCAGTCGTGCGGCCGTTCAGCCCTTCCGCGATAACTTCGACGCCCTCGCCCAGTTCGGCCTGCAACACGCTTGGCCAGCGGTCTTCAAGCGCGTGACGGCCCGGACCCGCGGCATCGTAGCCCCAGGTCAGCGAGTCGCCATAACAAAGCACAGTCTTCATGATTGAAGTCCTCGAATCCCCTCCCTTGGCAGGGAGGGGAAATGGGGAAACTACACCAGCATGCCCATCGGGTTTTCGATGAAGCGCTTGAAGGCCGAGAGCAGTTCGGCGCCAAGCGCACCGTCAACGGCGCGGTGGTCGGTCGACAGCGTCACCGACATCACATTGGCGATCTTGATCTCGCCATTCTTGACGACCGCCCGTTCCTCGCCCGCGCCGACCGCCAGGATGGTGGCGTGCGGCGGGTTGATGACGGCCGAGAAGTCCTTGATGCCGAACATGCCGAGGTTGGAGACGGCACTGGTGCCGCCCTGATATTCCTCAGGCTTGAGCTTGCGGTTGCGGGCCCGGCCGGCAAGGTCCTTCATTTCATTGGAAATGACAGACAGCGTCTTGATGTCGGCCTGGCGGATGATCGGGGTGATCAGACCGCCAGGGATCGACACGGCGACACCGACATCGGCGTGCTTGTGCTTGACCATGGCCTGGTCGGTCCATGACACATTGGCATCAGGAACGGCCGTCAGGGCCAGCGCCATCGCCTTGATGATCATGTCGTTGACCGACAGCTTGTAGGCCGGCACGTCGCCCTTTTCAGTCTTGCGCACCGGCGCCGCCGCGTTGAGCTGGGCGCGGAGCGCCAGCAGCGCGTCGATCTCGCAGTCGAGGGTCAGATAGAAGTGCGGGATGGTGCTCTTGGCCTCGACAAGACGGCGCGCGATGGTCTTGCGCATGTTGTCGTGCGGGATGAGCTCGTAGCTGCCTTCTTCGAACAGCTTGAGCACCTGTTCGTCCGACATGCCCTTGGCAGCGGGTGCTGCAGCCGGAGCACCGGCAGGAGCCTTGGCAGCAGGAGCAGCCTTGGCGCCGCCACCCGAGATCGCAGCCTCGACGTCGGCTTTGACGACACGGCCATGCGGACCGGTGCCGGTGACAGCCGAAAGGTCGACGCCCGCCCCCTTGGCGATGCGGCGGGCGAGCGGCGATGCAAAGGTCCGGCCGTCGAGGGAGGGTGCAGCGCCGTTGGTCGCATCCGGCTTGGCTGCCGAAGCAGCAACGGGCGCGGCAGCGACCGGAGCAGCAGTGGGCGCCGCAGTTGCCGCGGCAACAGGTGCTTCCGCCTTCGGCGAGTCTGCCTTGGCAGGAGCGGCATCGCCGCCCTTGGCTGCAGCCGCGACATCTTCGCCGTCGCCGGCGAGAATGGCGATCAGCGCATTGACCTTGACGCCTTCGGTGCCGGCCGGAACCAGCAGCTTGGCGACGGTGCCCTCATCGACGGCCTCGACTTCCATCGTTGCCTTGTCGGTTTCGATCTCGGCGATCACGTCGCCAGGCGAAACCTTGTCGCCTTCCTTGACCAGCCACTTGGCCAGATTGCCCTCTTCCATGGTCGGCGAAAGGGCAGGCATGGTGATATTGATCGGCATGATGACCTCCCGCCCGTGTCAGCGATACGTGACTGCTTTGACCGCCTCGATCACTTCGCCGACATTCGGCAGAGCAAGCTTTTCGAGATTGGCGGCGTAGGGCATCGGCACGTCCTTGCCGGCGATGGTGATGACAGGCGCGTCGAGGTGATCGAAGGCGCGCTGCGACACCTGGTTGGCAATGTGGTCGCCGACCGACGACTGCGGGAAGCCCTCTTCCACCACGATCAGCCTGTTGGTCTTCTTCACCGAGGCAATGATGGTGTCGAAGTCGAGCGGACGGATGGTGCGGAGATCGATGATTTCAGCATCGATGCCCATGCCGCGCAGTTCTGCCTCGGCCTTGATCGCATAGGTCATGCCGATACCGAACGACACGATGGTGACGTCCTTGCCGGTCTTGTGGATGCGCGCCTTGCCGATCGGCAGAACGAAATCATCGAGCTTCGGCACGTCGAAGGAATGGCCGTAGAGGATTTCGTTCTCGAGGAAGATGACCGGGTTCGGGTCGCGGATGGCAGCCTTGAGCAGGCCCTTGGCGTCGGCTGCCGAATACGGCATCACTACCTTGAGGCCCGGAATGTGGCTGTACCATGCGGCATAGCACTGCGAGTGCTGGGCCGCGACGCGGGCAGCCGCACCGCTTGGTCCACGGAAGACGATCGGCGCGCCCATCTGGCCACCCGACATGTAGAGCGTCTTGGCAGCCGAGTTGACGATCTGGTCGATCGCCTGCATGGCGAAGTTGAAGGTCATGAACTCGACGATCGGCTTGAGGCCCGTCATCGCAGCACCGACGCCGACGCCGGCGAAGCCGTGCTCGGTGATAGGGGTATCGACGACGCGGCGCGGGCCGAACTCCTGCAGCAGGCCCTGGGTGATCTTGTAGGCGCCTTGGTACTCGGCGACCTCCTCGCCCATGATGAAGACGTCACCGTCGCGGCGCATTTCTTCGGCCATGGCATCGCGCAGCGCTTCACGCACCGTCGTCGACACCATCTCGGTGCCGGCGGGAATGTCGGGGTCGGCAGCGACTTCAGTCTTGGGCGCGGCAGCGACAGGGGTGGCGGCAACCGGAGCAGCGGCAGCGGCCGGTGCTGCCGCGGCAGCGGGCGCCTCGGCCTTGGCAGGCGCAGCACCCTTGCCGATGTCGGCAGCGCTTTCGCCATCCTGCAAAAGCACCGCGATCGGCGTGTTGACCTTGACACCTTCGGTGCCGGCGGCGATCAGGACCTTGCCGAGGGTGCCCTCGTCAACAGCTTCCACTTCCATGGTCGCCTTGTCGGTTTCGATTTCGGCGATGACGTCGCCGGCGACGATCTTGTCGCCTTCGTTCTTCAACCACTTGGAAAGATTGCCCTCTTCCATCGTCGGCGAGAGCGCAGGCATGAGAATTTCGATCGGCATGTTCGCGCCCTTCCTTAGATCAAGATGTCGGTCCAGAGCTCGGAAGCATCCGGCTCGGGATCGGTCTGAGCAAAGTCTGCGGCGTCGGCCACAATGTCGCGAACATCCTTGTCGACCGCCTTAAGGTCGTCTTCGCTGGCCCACTTCTTGGCGATGAGGCGCGCCTTGACCTGTTCGATCGGGTCGTGCTCGGAGCGCATCTTCTGCACTTCGTCCTTGGAGCGGTACTTGGCCGGATCAGACATCGAGTGACCGCGATAGCGGTAGGTCTCCATCTCGAGGATCATCGGACCGTTGCCCGAACGGCACCATTCCGTGGCGAGATCGCCGGCGGCCTTGACCGCGCGCACGTCCATGCCGTCGACCTTGATGCCCGGAATCTTGAAGGACACGCCGCGCTGCGAGAAATCCGTCTCGGCCGAAGCACGCGTAACGGCGGTGCCCATGGCGTAGCGGTTGTTTTCGATGACGTAGATCACCGGCAGCTTCCACAGCGCGGCCATGTTGAAGCTCTCATAGACCTGGCCCTGGTTGGCAGCGCCGTCGCCGAAATAGGTCACCGAAACATTCGGGTTTTCGCGATAGCGGTTGGCGAAGGCCAGGCCGGTGCCGAGCGACACCTGGGCGCCGACAATGCCATGGCCGCCGTAAAAATGCTTTTCCTTGGAGAACATGTGCATGGAGCCGCCCTTGCCTTTCGACAAGCCGCCCCGACGCCCGGTCAGTTCCGCCATGACGCCACGCGCCGACAGACCCATGGCAAGCATGTGGCCGTGATCGCGATAGGCAGTGATCATCTGGTCGCCTTCGATCAGCGACATCTGCAAGCCGGTGACGACCGCTTCCTGACCGATATAGAGGTGGCAGAAGCCGCCGATGAAGCCCATGCCGTAGAGCTGGCCGGCCTTTTCCTCGAAGCGGCGGATCAGAAGCATCTCGCGATATGCCGCGAGGTCCTGTTCCTTGGTGAAATCGACCGGCTTGGGTGTTACCGGCGCTGAAAGGGATTTTGAATCGGATCTAGATTTGGCAGGCGCTTTTTTGGCTGCGGTGGCCATGCATCACTCCCTAGTGGCGTCTCTTTGCGGACAATGAGGAGATCATGCATAATCTCTCCTCTCCATGTCCAAACGCTAGCATGGTGAGTGACGCTGCGCCATGCGGAAAAATGCATAGCAGGCATGCGGTTAAGCGTCTAAAAACGTTGGATTTCTTGTTGATTAACTGGAATTCAGTTAATACGGCGCCCGGATGGCCGCATTATGGTCAGTTCATCAGCATGGGACATATTCAAGGCGTTGCGCGCCTGTTCGTCAAGCATGTCCTTCTCCAGCGAGCCGTCGTGGAGCATGTGGACGCGGCGCTCGACATCGAGGCGTTGCGCCCTGACCGTGTCCAGCCGGGTCTGGAGTTCGACGGCGCGCGCCTCGAGCCTGTACTTGGAATAGATACCGAATTCGCCATGATAGGCGTGGAAGCCGAAATAGGACAGGAACATCACCGCCAGCGCCGGCACGATCAGGCGCCCGGTGTTTGTCTGCTTATGCTGGCGTGTCCACATGGTCAGAACCTCTTTCAGGCTCTTGTCGCTCCATTGTGCTTAATGGAGCGTTACGGTCTGTTGCTCACCCGCTTCCAGAACCAAAAAAGGCGGGAAACATCCCGCCTTTTTCAATCATCTATGCAACAAGCGATCAGCCGCGCAGGATCGACCTGCCGGCGAAGCGCGCCTGCTTGCCGAGCTCTTCCTCGATGCGGATGAGCTGATTGTACTTGGCGGTGCGATCCGAACGGGCGAGCGAGCCGGTCTTGATCTGTCCGCAGTTGGTGGCAACCGCGAGATCGGCGATGGTCGAGTCCTCCGTCTCACCCGAACGGTGCGACATGACGGCGGTGTAGCTTGCCTTGTGCGCGGTCTCGACGGCGTCAAGCGTCTCGGTCAGCGAGCCGATCTGGTTGACCTTGACCAGGATCGAGTTGGCGACGCCCATCTTGATGCCGTCGCGCAGGCGGGCCGAATTGGTAACGAACAGATCGTCGCCGACCAGTTGCACCTTGTCGCCGCACAGATCGGTCAGGTACTTCCAGCCTTCCCAGTCGTCCTCGGCCATGCCGTCCTCGATCGAGATGATCGGGTAGTCGGCGGCGAGCTTGGCCAGGTACTTGGCCTGGGCCTTGGGATCGCGGGTCTTCTTCTCGCCTTCATAGACATAGTTGCCGCCCTTGAAGAACTCGGTCGCGGCACAATCGAGCGCCAGTGCCACGTCCTCGCCCGGCTTGAAGCCGGCCTTCTCGATCGATGCCATGACGAAGTCGAGAGCAGCCTGCGCGCTCTTGAGGTTCGGCGCGAAGCCGCCTTCGTCGCCGACATTGGTGTTGTGGCCGGCTTCCTTCAGACCCTTCTTGAGGGTGTGGAAGATCTCCGAGCCCCAGCGCACGGCGTCGCGCAGCGAAGGCGCACCGATCGGCATGATCATGAATTCCTGGAAGTCGATCGGATTGTCGGCATGCGCGCCGCCATTGATGATGTTCATCATCGGTACCGGCAGGACGCGAGCGTTGGGTCCCCCGACATAACGATAGAGCGGCAGCCCCGACGACTCGGCGGCCGCCTTGGCGACGGCGAGCGAAACGCCGAGGATGGCGTTGGCGCCGAGGCGGCTCTTGTTGGGCGTGCCGTCGAGCTCGATCATCGTCTGGTCGATGTGGATCTGGTTCTCGGCTTCCATGCCGCCGATTGCCTCGAACAGCTCGCCATTGACGGCTTCGACGGCGCGCTCGACGCCCTTGCCGAGATAGCGCGGGCCACCGTCGCGCAGTTCCATCGCCTCATGTGCGCCGGTCGAGGCGCCGGACGGAACGGCGGCGCGGCCCATCGAGCCGTCCTCAAGAACCACGTCCACCTCGACGGTGGGATTGCCGCGGCTGTCGAGAATCTCGCGGCCGACGATATCGATGATTGCTGTCATGTGAGGCATCCCCGGGAGCTGATCGCAGATGGATCGGTTGGATTTCCGCGCCCGTCTTAGCCAAAGATCAGGAAAACGCAATCGCGGGCGGCCAAATATCACGCTGCGTCAGCCGCTGGATTCACTTTAGACAAAACGCTGTCATCATAATTCATCCGAACAGGCAGGCATCGGCCAAACTTTCGGGTAAACTGCGGGCGCGCGGGGCGAAACAGAGGGAGTTTCGCCATGTCCGAGTTGAGTGGTATCTTGAGTTTGTTCTTCATCGCCGCAGCGTTTCTGACCTCATGCGACAGTCAACCGCCCCCGCAAGGCGTGTCGCAGGTGCGGATACTACCGACACCAAGGTAAGTCCCCGGCACAAAAGAAAAGCCCCGCTTCGGCGGGGCTTTTTGCTTGTCAGGCATTCGCCACCAGCACGCCTAGTGCCAGTAAGGCTCGACGCGATAGTGCTCATAGGATGCATCGCGCGCCAGACGGCCATCATCCTCGGTCAGTTCGTTTACCGAGTAGGAAGGTGCCGCCTTGAGCTGCTCCTTGGAGAACGGAACGACATAGCCGCCGCGACCCTTGTCGAAGTCCAGCGTCGACCACGGTATGGCGTGGTAGCGCTCGCCAATGCCCAGGAATCCGCCGAAACCGATGACGGCAAACATGATGCCGTTCGACAGCTTGTCGAGCATCACGTCCTCGATCGTTCCGATGGTCTCGCCCGCCGTGTTGTAAACGTTGGTGCCGATGACCCTGGATGCGGGAATGGCTTTGGTGTGACCAGTGACTGTCGTCATGATCCTGCTCCTCGTTGGTTTGTGGATGCAGGACTAACGATCCCCCGGCGTGGAGGTTCCCCGATTTTCCCGGCGACAGGAATGCCGGCGGTTCAGTCGTTGAGGATGAAGGTCACTTTCATGTTGACCCGGTAGGCAACGATCTTGCCATCCTCGACGACGACCTTCTGGTCCTGAATCCAGGCGCCTTCGACATTCTTGAGCGTCTTCGAGGCGCGCGCGATGCCCTCTTCGATGGCGTCCTTGAAGCTCTTGGTCGACGACGAGGTGATTTCGGTAACGCGGGCAACAGACATGGAGGCTCTCCGGCTGATACGCTCAGTCACGGAGGCGAGCCTACGCCCGGCGCAAGCCGGGCTCAAGCTGGAGTTGCAGACAGCCTGCCGTCAGCCCTTGGCGATACGGTCGAAGGCCATCAGGCGTTCGAGCAAGGCCGGCATGTCCTTGAACGGCACCATGTTGGGGCCGTCCGACGAGGTCGAGTTGTCGGGGTCTTCGTGTGTTTCGATGAACACGCCGGCGACGCCGACGGCAACGGCCGCCCGCGCCAGCGTCTCGACGAAGCGGCGCTCGCCGCCCGAGGTGGCGCCCTGCCCGCCCGGCTGCTGCACCGAATGGGTGGCGTCGAAGATCACGGGTGCGCCGATGTCGGCCATGACAGGCAGGCCGCGCATGTCGGAGACCAGCGTGTTGTAGCCGAAGGAGGTGCCGCGCTCGGTCACCAGCACGTTCGGATTGCCCGAGCCGGTCACCTTGGCGACAACGTTCTTCATGTCCCAGGGCGCCAGAAACTGGCCCTTCTTGACGTTGACCACCTTGCCGGTTTTTGCGGCAGCAATCAGCAGGTCGGTCTGGCGGCTGAGGAAAGCCGGGATCTGCAGCACGTCGACAACTTCGGCGACGATGGCGCACTGCTCCTCGGTGTGGACGTCGGTGACGATGGTGACACCGAGTTCCTTGCGCAGGTCGGCGAAGGCGGGCAGCGCAGCTTCAAGGCCCGCGCCGCGCGTGCTCGACAGCGAGCTGCGGTTGGCCTTGTCGAAGCTCGACTTATAGACGAAGCCGATGCCGAGCTTCTGGGTAAGTTCCTTGAGCTTGCCGGCCATGTCGAAAGCATGCTGGCGCGATTCGAACTGGCAGGGGCCGGCGATCAGCGACAGCGGCGCATCATTGGCGAAGAGGGTCTTGCCGACCGTCACATTTGCATTCGGCTTGGTCATTTCTGTTCCTCGAAAATGAAGGTTGCACCCTGCCCCGGCGCAGCCGGCACCACAAGGCGCTGGCCGTCCAGATCGTGCGTGACCGCGTGTTCGACAAGAAGCGCCTTTGTCGCAGCAAGGTCATCGACAGCAAAGACGATGGCTTCAAGGCGGATGTCCATGGCATTCGGTTCGTTGCGGATGGTTAGCCGTGCATTTGCGAGCGTCACGCCGGCATCGCCGGCCACACTCCGTGCGACGGTCGCAAGCAACTTGCCCGCCGCCGCAACATTTCCGGCAGCAAGCTCGATCGCCAGGACGCGTCCGGCGCCATTGGCATGTGCCTGAAGCGCCGACCGGTCGACGGCAGGTACGTTTGCGCGCTCGCAGGTGAAAAAGAATGCGTCGGCAGCGACGCTCGGCTGTGCGGCAAAGGCCAGCCGAAACGATGCCACGTCGGACTTGCCCGATGCGTCGACGAAAGGACGCGAAAAATCGAGCCGGCTGCCTGCAGATACGCCTGCAGCCACGAACGCGGTATGGTCGGCGTCGGCGTCATCGGTTCCGAACACAACGGCCGAAAAGCCCTCCTCGCCATGCGCGTCGCGGAAGACACGATCGCGCGCAACAAACGCGTTGCCTTCACGAACCGCCTTGTCGGCCGCGACCCGGTCACCGACGGCAAGCGGCTCCAGGAAGGTGCCGTCGCTGAGATAGACGCAGCAATTGATGGTTCCGAACGGGTGCGTGCCTTGCGGCGAAACGCTGAAGCCAAGTGCGGCAAGCCGGTCGCGCGCCAGCGTCAGGTCACCGGTCGGCAGGACCACGTGGTCGAGCGGCCGTGGGCTGTTGGTTTTCGTCATGGCTGCGCTGTGCCCGAAATCCCGATGTGAAGCAAGACTGCCCCCGCTCGCGCTACGACGCCACCATGTCGCCCAGCCGGCGGACCGTGTTCCAATTGCGCGACGTGCCGACACCACCGGCGCGCTTGGGCGTCAGAGCGCCAAGCAGCCGCGACGACGCCATATTGCGGGAAAAATAGAGCCAGATGTCGCCGTCGACAGATGTGAGCTTTTCGTCGGCGGCATAGGGGCGAAGCCGCTCGATCACTTCCGAAGTCACCGGCTCGCGCATCACACGGACACCGACCTGATCGGCGTGCAGTTCGGATTCCGCGGGAAAAGGGTTGGCAGCGACGAGCTTCAGCCAGGCGGCGGCATCGCGGACGATGATATCGACATGCTTGCCGAATTTTGGCGCGAACGCCGCTTCGAGTTTGCGCTCCAGTGCCGAAACCGTCTTGCCTTCTGCCTCGAAGACGAGGTTTCCGGTAGCAACCAACGTGCGCGGATTTTCGAGGCCGAGATCCGTCGCCATGTCACGCAAGTCGGACATGACGAGGCGACGGCCGGGTCCGAGAACGATGCTGTAGAGCAGCGCGACATAGGTGGTCATGCGGCCGGCCACCCGGGAAAAGAAATGCGCGCCGGCGAGTCCACGTCGGCGCGCATGGATATCAGACCAGCCGGCTCTGTTCGACGGCGGCCTCGATGAAGCTCGCAAACAGCGGGTGCGGCTCCAGCGGACGGCTCTTCAGCTCCGGATGGTATTGCACGCCGATGAACCAGGGATGGTCGGGATACTCGACGGTCTCGGGCAGCACGCCGTCGGGCGACATGCCGGCAAAGACCAGGCCGCACTCTTCGAGGCGGTCCTTGTAGTCGATGTTGACCTCGTAGCGGTGGCGGTGACGCTCGGAGATGTCGGTGTCGCCATAGATCTCGGCGATCTTCGAGCCTTCGGAAAGCTTGGCGTCAAACGCGCCGAGACGCATCGTGCCGCCGAGATCGCCCGAAGCCTTGCGCTTCTCGAGCATGTTGCCCTTGAGCCATTCGGTCATCAGGCCGACGACCGGCTCCTTGGTCGAACCGAACTCGGTCGACGAAGCAGCCTCGATGCCGGCCAGCGAACGGGCCGCCTCGATGCACGCCATCTGCATGCCGAAGCAGATGCCGAAATACGGCACCTTGCGCTCGCGGGCGAACTTGGCCGCCAGGATCTTGCCTTCCGAACCCCGCTCTCCGAAGCCGCCGGGAACCAGAATACCGTGGACCTTTTCGAGGAATGGAGCCGGATCTTCCTTCTCGAAGACTTCGCTTTCGATCCAGTCGAGCTTGACCTTGACGTTGTTGGCGAGACCGCCATGCGACAGCGCCTCGATCAGCGACTTGTATGCGTCCTTGAGGCCCGTGTACTTGCCGACCACGGCGATGGTGACTTCGCCTTCCGGGTTGTGGATCAGCTGCGACACATTCTGCCAAGGGTCGAGACGCGGCTTGGGTGCCGGATCGATGCCGAAGGCGGCCAGGACTTCCGAGTCCAGACCTTCCTTATGGTAGGCAAGCGGCACGTCGTAGATGTGGCCGACGTCGAGCGCCTGGATGACGGCGGATTCGCGCACATTGCAGAACAGCGACAGCTTGCGGCGTTCTTCCTTCGGGATGTCGCGGTCGGCGCGCACCAGGAGGATGTCGGGCGCAATGCCGATCGAGCGCAGTTCCTTGACCGAATGCTGGGTCGGCTTGGTCTTGAGCTCGCCAGCGGTCGGGATGTACGGCATCAAAGTCAGGTGGACATAGACAGCGTTGTTGCGCGGCAGGTCGTTGCCGAGCTGGCGGATCGCCTCGAGGAACGGCATCGCCTCGATGTCGCCCACCGTACCGCCGATCTCGCAGAGCACGAAGTCGTACTCGTCATTGCCGTCGAGGATGAAGTTCTTGATCTCGTCGGTGACGTGCGGGATGACCTGGACGGTTGCGCCGAGATAGTCGCCGCGCCGCTCGCGCTCGATGATGTTCTTGTAGATTCGGCCGGTGGTGATGTTGTCGCTCTGGTTCGCCGAACGCCCGGTGAAGCGCTCATAGTGACCCAGATCGAGATCGGTTTCCGCGCCGTCGTCGGTCACGAACACCTCACCATGCTGGTAAGGCGACATCGTTCCCGGATCGACATTGAGATACGGATCGAGTTTTCGGATGCGCACGCGATATCCGCGTGCCTGCAGAAGAGCCCCAAGGGCCGCTGCGGCTATGCCTTTTCCAAGGGAAGAGACCACGCCGCCGGTAATAAAAACATATCGCGCCATGGGATTCATCGCTTAACGCGGCCAAATCGATTCCGCCAGAGAAAAATCCGCCGCGTCGGACTTTTCCCTATCTGGCTGTTCAGTGTTGCTGCCGCTAGGCCATGCAAACAAAAAGGCCGGCGTGACCGCCGGCCCGCTATCAGCGTTTTGAAAACGCCTTACATGACGATGACTTCAGAGCCCATCCTCACGCGGTTGTAGAGATCCATGACGTGGTCGTTGACCATACGGAAGCAACCGTTCGAAGAGTTTGTGCCGATCGTCTGCGGCTGGTTGGTACCATGGATACGGATATGGGTATCCTTCTTGCCCTGGTAAAGGTAGATGGCACGCGCTCCGAGCGGGTTTTCCGGCCCGCCGTTCATGCCGTCCTTGTACTGGCCGTACTTCTTCGGCTCGCGTTCCTGCATTTCCTTGGTCGGAATCCAGCGCGGCCATTCCTGCTTGTCGCCAATCGTCGCCTTGCCCTTGAACTCCAGGCCTTCGCGGCCGACCGCAATGGCGTAGCGGCGCGCCGTCGACGACGATTCGATCAGATAGAGGTAGCGCGAGCCGGTATCGACGACGATCTGGCCACGCTCATAGCCGGGGAACGTCACTTCCTGCGGCTCGAAGTCGGACTTCACCTTGAACTGCTTCTTGGCCTGCTTGGCCTGCAGCACAGCGTCGAGCGCGCGCGTCTGCGGCAGCATCGACTGCTGCGGCGCGCTACCGCCAAAGATGCCGGCGAGCAGTCCGGTCTGGCGTGGGCGATCCTGGCCCTCGCTGCGCAGCTCGCCATTGTTGCCGGCAGAAGCCACTTCCGCGACGTCGGGCGTCAGTGGCTCGATCGGCTTCAACACAGCGAGCGGCTGGAGATTGCGCTTGGGAGCCGGAGCTGCGGCGGTGGCAACCTGGGCGGTTGCCTTTTCAGACTTCTTCAGGCGGGCGAGTTCGCGGGCCTGTTCGGCCTTCGCCTTGGCCGCAGCCCGCATCGCCATCTTCTTGGCCTCGAGCATCTTCAGCCGGGCGACTTCCTTATCGGCCTTGATCTTGGCTTCGAGGTCCTTGATTCGCGACAGGTCCTCGTCGGTCGGCTTCTTCTTTTTCTTGAGCAGCTTGAGTTCAGTAGCATCGCTCTTGGCGGCGACAGTGATGACGTCGCTTGCGGCAGGCTGCGGCGCCGCAACGGTGCCGGCCGAGGTGGCGGCAAAGGCTGTCGAGCTCATGAAAGTGGCGCAAAGGCCAGCAAGAAGGATGCGGCGGAGCTGCATGGCGAAGGGATCCCGAACGTTCAACGCGAAATTTTCTTGCGACCAAACGCGGTGCCCCCAAGGCTCCCCCGCCGAATGCCGCAACCCTGCTATAATAGATTAGCCGGAGGCGCCTCAAGGGAGGCACCACCGGCTGACCAATCGAATTGTCGTGATTGATGCGGCATTTGCCGCAACTGTGTTCAAACAACAACAGGTTGCGGCAAAGGGTAAATAGTTAGTTAGGAACCTGCGGCGTCGCAGGGGCTACCGGCGTGGCCGGAGCTGGCTGCTCGGTGCCCGAAGCGGCAGGCGCGGCGGGCTGAGTCGCGGGAGCCGCAGGTGCCGTGGCGTCCGACGCCGGAGCAGCCGGCGCGGCAGTACCGGGTGCTGCCGGAGCGGTCGAGCCGCCGAGCTGGTCGAGAACGCCGTTGCCGCCGGTGGTTCCACTCTGGGTAGTCGGCACGCGGTCGAGGATGTCGGTCGGCTTGGCGCCGTAACGGGCAACGATCGACAGCGTCAGCGACGTGACGAAAAACACCGTCGCGAGGATGGCGGTGGCGCGCGTCAGCGCGTTGGCAGCGCCGCGCGCCGTCATGAAGCCCGATCCGCCACCGATACCGAGGCCGCCGCCTTCAGAGCGCTGCAGGAGCACAACGCCGACAAGGGCGAGCACGACCATCAAGTGGATGACGATGAGGACGGTTTCCATTGCGCTTCCTGGGATCTTTCCTGACGTGGGAGGGCCGCGCGCAAAAGCGCCCGGCACTCCGGAGGCGGCTCAATACAATGCTTTCTAGGCATTTCCAAGCCCGCCGGCCGAATATGGGGTGACACGTTGCCTTTGCAACGGTCACGTGTGGTGAATCAGAGCTTGCGATAGGCGTCGGCAATGCCGAGGAAATCTGCAGCCTTGAGGCTGGCGCCGCCGACCAATGCGCCATCGACGTTGGCGACAGCCAGCAATTCGTTGGCATTGGATGGCTTGACCGAACCGCCATAGAGAATGCGCATCTTGGCAGCCGACGTACCCAGCTTCGCGGCAAGGCATTCGCGGATATGGGCATGCGCCTCGGCGACATCGGCAGCCGTGGGCGTCAAGCCGGTGCCGATCGCCCAGACCGGCTCATAAGCGATGACAGCATTGGCAGGCGTTGCCGTCGTCGGCACCGAGCCTTCGATCTGGCGCGACAATACCTGCAACGTCGTTCCGCCTTCCCGCTCGGCATGGGTTTCGCCGACACAGATGACGGCAACCAGCCCTGCACGCCAAGCCGCTTCCGCCTTGGCGCGCACGATCTCGTCGGTTTCGCCATGGTCGGTGCGGCGCTCCGAGTGACCGACGATGACGTGGCTGGCACCGGCGTCCTTGAGCATCTCGGCGGAAACGTCGCCGGTATGGGCGCCGCTCTCCTTGGCATGGCAGTCCTGGCCACCCATCTTGACCGGGGTGCGGTGCAGGATCTCGGCAGCACGCGAAAGCAGCGTCGCCGGCACGCACAGAAGCGCGTCTGTCTCGGCATCGAGGCCGCTCATGAAACCGCCGGCAATGTTGCGCAATTCGTTGAGCGAGTTGCTGGTGCCGTTCATTTTCCAGTTGCCGGCAACGAGTGGGCGGATTCCTGGCGTCATAGTGCTCTTCCCTCGAAATCGATGTTCGCTCGGGCAACCTCACTACCAAAAACAAGCCACAAAGCAATCGACACTGGCAGCGAAGGGCGCTATTGCGCTTCGTTCATGCAGGCGCATGCGACAATGCGCGTATACGGGATCTGTTACATGCTCGAATCGATGCGAAGTGCTGCTGGAACCTGGGTTGCGAAGCTGTTGCTTCTGCTCCTCGTCGTCAGCTTCGCGATCTGGGGCATCTCGGGTCAGATGATGAGCCAATTCGGCGGCGACCAGGTGGTCACGGCCGGCGGCACGCATGTTACAGGTGTCGAATACCGCCTCGCCTATGACCGCCAGCTGAACGTCATGTCGCAGCAGTTCGGCCAGCGCCTGACCCGCGACCAGGCCAACGCGCTCGGCATCGACAACCAGGTACTTTCGCAGCTCGTCGCCGGTGCGGTGCTCGACGAACAGGCACGCAAGCTCGGCCTCGGCCTCTCCAAGGACCGCCTCGCCGAACTCACCTGGGACGACCCGACCTTCCGCGGCGCCGACGGCAAGTTCGACCGCCAGGCTTTTGAATACATCCTGCGCCAGATCGGCATGCGCCCCGAAGACTATCTGAAGAACCGCGCCCAGGTTGCGGTCCGCCAGCAAATCGTCGAAGCCGTGTCCGACGGCCTCGAGGCTCCCGACACCTTCCTGCGCGCCGTCGCACTTTACCGCGGCGAAGATCGCACCATCGACTACCTGCCGCTGCCCAAGTCGCTCGTCGAGCCGATCGCGGCACCAGGCGACGACGTGCTCAAGGCCTGGTTCGAGGAAAACAAGAAGAACTACGCCGCCCCTGAATTCCGCAAGCTGAGCTACGTCAAGCTCGAGCCGGAAGACATCATGGATGCCGCCGCCGTGACCGAAGAACAGGCGCGCCAGGACTACGACAAGAACAAGTCGCACTTCACCACCGCCGAGACGCGCAAAATCGACCAGCTTGTGCTGAGCGCCGATGCGGCCAAGGCTGCTTCCGATGCGATCAAGGGTGGTGCGACCTTCGACAAGGTTGTCGCCGACCAAGGCAAGACCGCGGCTGACGTTGCCCTCGGCTCGCTGACCAAGGACAGGATCGCCGACAAGGCTGTCGCCGACGCCGCCTTCGCGCTGCAGGCCAACCAGGTCAGCGACGTCGTCCAGGGCGCTTTCGGCCCAGTGCTGGTCCGCGTCAGCGAGATCACGCCGGAAACCGTCAAGACCTTCGACGAGGTCAAGGACCAGATCCGCAAGGAGCTGGCGCTGGCCGAAGCCAACCGCATCCTGCTCGACGTGCACGACTCCTACGAGGACGCCCGCGCCGCCGGTGAGTCGATGAAGGCTGCCGCCGACAAGCTGAAGCTCAAGATGGTGACCATCGATGCCATCGACCGCGCCGGCCAGCAGCCAGACGGCACGATCGTCAACGACCTGCCGGACTCGCGCAACCTGATCCAGGCGGCCTTCACCGCCGAATCCGGCACCGAAAACCCGCCGCTCAATGTCGGCACCAATGGTTTCGTCTTCTACGAGGTCGACGAGATCACGCCTGCCCGCGACCGCACGCTCGACGAGGTCCGCGAGAAGGTCGTCGCCGACTGGACCGCTGCCGAAGCGACGAAGCGTCTCAAGGCAAAAGCCGACGAGTTGGAGAAGCGCCTCAAGGACGGTGCCTCGCTCGACGTGATCGCCGGCGAACTCAAGCTCGAAAAGCAGACCAAGCGCGGCCTCAAGCGCGAGGCCGACGATGCCGATTTTGGCCGCGAAGGTGCCTCCGCGATGTTTGCAATGGGCCAGGGCGGCACTGGCATCATCACCGCCCCTGCCGGCGATGCGCAGATCCTGTTCAAGGTCGCCGAAGTGTTCGAGCCGGCCGGTGCGGACAAGAGCGCGGTGCCAGAGGACGCGCAGAAGCAGTTTGCCTCCGGCATGTCGGACGACCTGCTCGACCAGATCGTCGCCCAGCTCCAGGGCGAGTATCAAGCAACGATCAACCAGGCGGCGATCACCCGCGCACTCGCGGTGGGAACGCCATGAGCGCACTCAAGCCGCATATTGCCAAGGTCGCCGCGGGCACCCCTCTCACCTTCGAGGAGGCACGCGAGGCCTTCGACATCATCATGTCGGGCGAAGCCACGCCCGGCCAGATCGGTGGCTTTCTCATGGCGCTGCGGGTGCGCGGCGAGACCGTCAGCGAGATATCGGGCGCCGTCGCCACCATGCGCGACAAGATGCTGCGCGTCGAAGCCCCTGCCGATGCCATCGACATCGTCGGCACCGGCGGTGACGGTTCGCACAGCGTCAACATCTCGACTGCCTCGGCCTTCGTCATCGCGGGCGCAGGTGTGCCTGTCGCCAAGCACGGCAATCGCGGCCTGTCCTCGCTGACCGGCGCCGCCGACGTTCTGACCGCTCTTGGCGTCAACATCGACCTCACGCCAGAGGCGATCGGCCGCTGCATCCATGACGCCGGCGTCGGCTTCATGTTCGCGCCGGCGCATCACCCGGCGATGAAGCATGTCGGCGCGACCCGCGTCGAACTTGGCACCCGCACCATCTTCAACCTGCTCGGCCCGCTCTCCAATCCCGCCGGCGTCAACCGCCAGCTGGTTGGCGTGTTCTCGCCCGAATGGGTGCGTCCGGTGGCCGAGACGCTGAAGGAACTTGGCGCCCAGCACGTCTGGGTCGTCCACGGCGACGGTTATGACGAGATCACCACCACGGGTGAGACCCATGTCGCAGCCCTCAAGGACGGTGTGATCACCACGTTTACGCTGGCGCCCGAACAAGTCGGCTTGAGCAAGCATACGCGCGAAGAGCTGCGCGGCGGCGATTCCGCCTACAATGCCGCTGCCCTGCGCGGGGTTCTCGAAGGTGCCAAGGGTGCCTATCGCGACACGGTGCTGATGAATGCCGGTGCCGGCCTCGTCGTTGCCGGCAAGGCTGCAACGATCGGCGAAGGCGTGGCGCTTGCCGCCGAGGCAATCGACAGCGGCCGCGCCAAGGCAGTGCTCGACCGACTGGTCGCCGTTTCGAACGGATAGAGACATGGCCGATATCCTGCGCCGCATCGAAGCCTACAAGCGCGACGAGATCGCCGCAGCGAAGGCGCTGCTGCCGCTCGCCGAGCTCAAAGCGCGCGCCCGCGACGTCACCAGGCCGCGCGGCTTTCTCGCGGCACTCGAAACCAGGCACCGTGAAAGCCGCTTTGGCCTGATCGCCGAGATCAAGAAGGCGAGCCCGTCCAAAGGCCTGATCCGTCCCGACTTCGATCCGCCGGCGCTCGCCAGGGCCTATGCCGACGGCGGCGCTGCCTGCCTGTCGGTGCTGACCGACACGCCGTCCTTCCAGGGCGCACCGGAGTTCCTGACCGCCGCGCGGGACGCCTGCGCCTTGCCGGCATTGCGCAAGGACTTCATGTTCGAGCCTTATCAGGTGCACGAAGCACGTGCATGGGGCGCGGACGCGATCCTGATCATCATGGCGAGCCTGAGCGACGACGATGCCAGGCGCCTCGAGGATGAGGCGTTCGAAATCGGCATGGACGTGCTCGTCGAGGTCCATGACGAAGAAGAGACAGAACGCGCACTGAAGCTTCAGTCGCGCCTGCTCGGCATCAACAACCGCAACCTGCGCACATTCGAGGTCAGCCTCGACACGTCAGAGCGCCTGGCGCCGATGGTGCCGGCAGACCGGCTGCTGGTCGGCGAAAGCGGCATCTTCACCCATGCCGATTGCCTGCGTCTGGAGAAATCCGGCATCTCCAGTTTCCTCGTCGGCGAAAGCCTGATGCGGCAGGCCGACGTGACCTCGGCGACGCGTGCGCTGCTCGATGGCGCAGCCCTGGCAAGCGCCTGACATGGCAACCACCCTCACCCATATCGGCGCCACCGGCGAGGCCAACATGGTCGATGTCGGCGACAAGGCCGAGACAACACGCACGGCAATTGCCGAAGGCCATGTCGTCATGCGTCCGGAAACGCTTGATCTGATCCTGTCGGGCAACGCCAAGAAGGGCGACGTGCTCGGCACCGCCCGCATTGCCGGCATCATGGCGGCCAAACGCACGCATGAGCTCGTGCCGCTCTGCCATCCCATTCTTTTGACCAAGGTTTCGGTCGAGATCGAGCCAGATGAGGCGCTGCCCGGCCTGCACGTCACGGCGCTTGCCCGCGTCACCGGCAAGACCGGCGTCGAGATGGAAGCGCTGACGGCTGCCTCGGTCGCCTGCCTTACCATCTACGACATGGCCAAGGCCGCCGACCGCGGCATGGTGATCTCCGGCATCCGATTGGTCGAGAAGACCGGCGGCAAGTCGGGCGACTACAAGGCTGCCGAATAGATGGCGCTGCTGCCCGTCGCCGACGCCCTGGCGCGCCTGCTCGACGCTGCCGAACCACGCGGCACGGAAACTGTCGGCCTTGCCCAGGCATCGGGCCGCGTGCTGTCGGCTCCACTACACGCCCTGCGCACCCAGCCGCCCTTTGACGCCTCCGCCATGGATGGCTACGCCGTCCAGGCCGCCGACATCGCTTCACTGCCGGCGCAGCTCAAGGTCATCGGCCAGGCACCCGCCGGCAAGCAGTTCACGGGCACCGTCGGGGCGGGCGAGTGCGTCCGCATCTTCACCGGCGCACCGGTGCCTGAGGGCGCGGATACCGTCGTCATTCAGGAAAACGTTCGCGATATCGGCAATGGCGAGATCGCGGTGCTCGAGCCAACGCTTGCTGGCCGTAACATCCGCGCCAGGGGCCTCGACTTCAAGCAGGGTGACCTCATCCTTGATGCAGGACGTGTGCTCGACCCGGCTGCGCTCTCGCTGATCGCAGCTGCCAATCATCCCAGCGTCGAAGTGCTGCGGGCGCCCCTGGTCGCCATCATCGCCACCGGCGACGAGCTGTTGCCGCCGGGCAGCAATCCCGGGCCCGACCAGATCATCGCCTCCAACGCCTATGGCGTCGCGGCGATCGTTCAGTCGGTTGGCGCGCGCGTGCTCAATCTCGGCATCGCCGCCGACCGCACCGAGGCAATCTCCGCACTGGTCGCCAAGGCGCTCGCCGCCGACGCCGATGTGATCGTCACGCTGGGCGGCGCTTCGGTCGGCGACCACGACCTCGTTCACCGTGTCCTGACCGATCTCGGCATGGATCTCAACTTCTGGAAGATCGCGATGCGCCCGGGCAAGCCGCTGATGTTCGGCCGGCTCGGCGACAGCCGCTGCGTCGGCCTGCCGGGCAATCCGGTCGCCAGCCTGATCTGCTCGCAGATTTTCCTGAAACCTCTGCTGGCGAAGCTTGGCGGCCGCCCTTATTCGCCCGATATGCGCAACGGCATTCTCGACATGGCAATGGCGGCCAACGACCTGCGCCAGGACTTTGTCCGCGCGATTGCGCGCGAGACCGCTGAGGGTCTCGTCGTCACACCCTACCTGATCCAGGACTCTTCGATGCTGCGCACGCTGGCCGACGCCAACTGCGCCATCGTGCGGGTGCCCTTCGCGCCTGCAGTCGAAGCCGGCAGCGCCTGCCAGGTGATGATGTTGCGCTGAGCAGCACCTTCCACCCTTCACGAAATATCAACAGTTGCGGAACACAACTGGAACAGATAGTGTTTGTTCTGGGTTTGTTTTTCTTCTGATTCCTCGGGGGTGGCGATGCTGACGCGCAAACAACACGAGCTTTTGCTATTCATCCACGAGCGGCTGAAGGAAGCGGGTATTCCGCCGTCCTTCGACGAGATGAAGGAAGCACTCGACCTCGCCTCCAAGTCCGGCATCCATCGCCTGATCACGGCGCTCGAAGAACGCGGCTTCATCAGACGCCTGCCCAACCGGGCGCGCGCGCTTGAAGTGCTGCGCCTGCCCGATTCGATCGCGCCTGGCCTCAACGCAGCGAAGAAGTTCTCGCCCAGCGTCATCGAGGGTAGCCTCGGCCGCAAACCCGAGCCGTCACGCAGCATGTCGGCCGGCAATGACGACGATGTTGCTTCGGCGGTTGCCATTCCCGTCATGGGACGCATCGCTGCCGGTGTGCCTATCGACGCCATCCAGCACAAGACGCATTCGATTTCGGTGCCGCCAGACATGATCATGGGCGGCGAGCATTACGCGCTCGAGGTCAAGGGCGACTCGATGATCGAGGCCGGCATCTTCGACGGCGACACTGTGGTCATCCGCAGCTCGACCACGGCCAATCCCGGTGAGATCATCGTCGCCCTCGTCGACGACGAAGAAGCGACGCTCAAGCGTTTCCGCCGCAAGGGTGCCTCGATCGCTCTTGAGGCCGCCAATCCGGCCTATGAAACCCGCATCTTCGGACCCGACAGGGTCAAGGTGCAGGGCAAGCTTGTCGGCCTGATCCGCCGCTATTGATTGCCGGGGCTGCGTTCCGCCACCTCGGCCTGTCCATACTGCTGCAATCTGTATAAGCCGGACCTGCCCTGTTGCTATCGTGCCGTATCTGACGGCTCTGCGACGGCGGGTACAGATCTCGGACTCACCGTGTGGCCGCAGTCGGCGCTTTTGGGTGCGCCTTGGTTGCCCCGGCAGGTGTCTTCGGGGGCATCTCCGTTCGCTTGTAGGGTGGCAGGCCCCTCGCCTCGCGCGAAAATTGGCGCTGCGCATGCCACGGGCGGTACGGTTCCGCCACAGCGTGGCGTATCTCGACCGCCTGATCTATGCCAACCGCCTCGGCTGTGATGAATATCGACGCACTGCCAAGGCGCGCCAGCTCGCGTTTGGTGAGCACGGTCACGCCGGGGCAGACGTCGCTTGCCGTGGCATCGTCGACGACGATGAGATCCGCGTTGTCGCAGGCTCGTGCAGCGGCGCTCGCATTCGCCGCATGAACGATCCGTGCACCCTCCGATTGCTGAACCGTGCACAGCCCGCTGTCACATACGAAGGCGTCCGCGCCGGCGGCGTTTAGCTCTCCAGATACTGGTTTGCCGGGTATCGTACCGGCGACATCTGCCTCGGCTGCTGGCTGTGAGCCGGTCTCGCTGGGCATACGGACAGTCCCGTTCGTTGCATTCGCCGCCGAACGGGCCGGGGTGATGAGTGTTTCCGACGCCAGCGCGCGCTGCCAGTTGTCGACGGTGAACTGGTTCGGCCGGACGCGATTGACGGCCAGTTTGCCATCGCCGACCGGGACGCCGACGAGGCGGCCATCTTCCGAAACGAGAACGTTGGGCGTTTCCGTTTCCACGACCGTCAGCAGCCCAAGGGCCGCGAATGGCAGTGCGGCGGCGCGCAGCCAGGTCGTTGCCGTCGACGCGATGACGAGTGCTGCAGTGAGCAACAATACCGCATGTGACGAGACAAGGCCGACCGCATCGACCGGCGAGCGCTCGGAGAACCAGGTGGCGATGCCAATCATTGCCTTCAGGCCGAAGCCCATCGTGTCGAGGAAGGGGCCGTCGAGTCCAAGCGGCATGAAGATGCCAGCCATGACGGCAAAGGGCATGACAAGGACAGACACAAACGGGCTGACTGCCAGATTGGCGAACAGACTGAGGGGCGAGACACGTTGGAAATGCCATGCACCCAAAACGCTGGTCGCGAGCCCGGCAATCACCGACGTCGCGGCGAGACCTATAGCAACTGTCGCAAGCCAGCGCCAGATTTTGGACGGCAGCGATCTCTGACCGACCGGCAGCGCCTGCTCCTCCCGCCGGTCCGACCACCAGGCATATGCGCCAACGAGGGCTGCCGTTGCGGCGAACGACATCTGGAAGCTCGGCCCGACGACTTCGTGGGGCGAGATCATGATCACGAGGACGGCCGAGATCGCCAGGTTGCGCATGGTGAGTGCTGCGCGGTCGAACAGCACGGCCGTCAGCATCACCGCCAGCATGATGAAGCTGCGTTGCGCCGCGACCTCGGCGCCTGAAATGAACAGATAGCCGCCGGTGGCGAGCAGTGCTGCGCCTGCCGCGTACTTCTTGACCGGCCGGTGCGAGGTGAAGCCGGGAAAGGCGGCGAAGCATAGCCGCATCAAAAGCATGACCGTGCCTGCGACCATCGCCATGTGCAGACCCGAGATCGAGATGATGTGGTAGAGCCCGGTACGCCGCAGCGCCTCGTTGACATCCTCGGGAATGCCGCCGCTCACGCCGACGACCAGGGCAGCCGCGATTTCGCCCTCCGGACCGCCAATGCGGTCGCGAATGCGCTGGGCAATCTTCTGGCGCACATTCTCGATCGACGCGAATGCACGATTACTGGCCGACAGCGGCTGGGTGGTTGCAGCAAACTCTGGGCCTTTCATGAAAAACCCGCTGGCGCCGATGCCGTCGAAATAGCTTTCGAAGGAAAAATCATAGCTGCCCGGCCGCACAGGCCCGGACGGCGGCATCAGCCTGACATACCCCGTCAGCTCGGACCCCGCCATGACGCCGTCAGGAAGCTTGCGGGCAACGAGCCGCACCCGATCGGGCGTGTAACGCAAGACCGGGCGGGCGGTCGCCAGAACGTCGAGCGTCAGCCGCACCCTGCCCTTGTCCAGATTGTTGATCTCGACGACGCGCCCGGTGATGGCGGTCGAGATCTCGGCGCCCAGCATCTTCGTAGCCATGCGTTCCGTCTCGAACTTTGCAACCGCCATGCCGAGCATTGAGGCGGCGAGTGCGGCGAGCGCGTAGTGAACAAGCCGCCGTCCGCGCGTTAGGAAGGCGAGGACGGCCGGTGTCGCTGACACAACGACGAGCGGCGCGACATGCGGCTCGTTCGGAAGCGCGAAATACACCAGGGCACCAGCGGCTAGAAAAACCGGAAGAAGCAGGAACGCCGCACCGCGGTCGAGTTCCGTTTCGATCGCGGCCAGGGTGGATCGTACGGTGATCCGGTGACCGACCAGCAATTGCGATCCTTGCCGTAGCCAGGCCTTGTGTCCTCGCTGAAACGGCGATGCATCGGCGTCAGGAGCAGCATCTCTCTCGGGCAGAGCTGGTGGTGTCCACGCAACGGCAGGCACGGCTGGAGAGGTCAGCAAGTCGCGCTCGCTGGCTTCGACCACCGGATTGTTACCGGCCTGCCCCTCCCGCACGTGGTCGCCCATCGGGCCTGCCTCTTGCGCCCCAGACCTTCTATGCTACATCAACCGCACACAAACGCCATGCGCCGCCGGTTTTCGGCCAAGCGCCCTGCTTCCCTTGGAAATCGTCATGCCTGTCGTCACCCGCTTCGCCCCCTCGCCCACCGGCTATCTGCACATTGGTGGCGCGCGTACCGCTCTCTTCAACTGGCTTTATTCCCGCCACACCGGCGGCACCATGCTGCTGCGTATCGAGGACACCGACCGCGAGCGCTCGACCGACGCCGCAACTGCAGCGATCCTCAAGGGCCTGACCTGGCTCGGCCTGACCTGGGAGGGTGAGCCGATCTCGCAGTTCGAGCGAGCGCCGCGCCATCGCGAGGTGGCCGAAGAACTCGTGCGCATGGGCAAAGCCTATTATTGCTACGCCTCGCAGGAAGAGCTGACCGAGATGCGCGAGAAGGCGCGCGCCGAGGGCAAGCCGCCACGCTATGACGGCCGCTGGCGCGACCGCGACCCGTCCGAGGCGCCGGCTGGTGTCAAGCCGGTCATTCGCATCAAGGCGCCGCAGGACGGCGAGACGCTGGTGCTCGACCGCGTGCAGGGTGATGTGCGCTTTCCCAACAAGGATCTCGACGATTTCATCATCCTGCGTTCGGACGGCGTACCGACCTACATGCATGCTGTCGTCGTCGACGATCACGACATGGGCGTCACCCACATCATCCGTGGCGACGACCACCTGACCAACGCCGCGCGCCAGACCGTCATCTACAACGCCATGGGCTGGGACGTGCCGGTGATGGCGCATATTCCGCTGATCCATGGTGCGGACGGCGCAAAGCTGTCCAAGCGCCATGGCGCGCTCGGCGTCGATGCTTATCGCGCCATGGGCTATTTGCCTGAGGCCCTGCTCAACTACCTCGCCCGCCTCGGCTGGAGCCATGGCGACGACGAGGTGATGAGCATCGAGAACATGATCAGCTGGTTCGAGATCGAGGACGTCAACAAGGGTGCGGCACGCTTCGACTTTGCCAAGCTCGAGGCGCTGAACGGCGTTCACATGCGCCAGATGGACGACAAGAAGCTGTTCGACATCTTCGTTGCCACCTTGCCCTATCTGCCCGGCGGCGACGCCATCCTCGGCGGGCTCGACGACACGCGCAAGGCACAGCTGCTTGCCGCCATGCCGGGCCTCAAAGAGCGCGCCAAGACGCTGATCGAACTGGCTGACGGCGCAGGCTTCCTGTTTGCCCAGCGTCCGCTGCCGCTCGATGAGAAGGCCGCCGGCCTGCTCGCCGGCCCAGCCAAGGATATCCTCAAGGGCGCGCATGCGGCGCTCGCGACGGTCGCTGCCGCCGACTGGACGGCGGCCAATGCAGAGGCCGCGATCCGCGAGTTTGCCGGCCGCGAAAATCTGAAATTGGGCGGCGTGGCGCAGCCTTTGCGGGCCGCCCTGACGGGCAGGAGCACTTCCCCCGGAGTGTTCGATGTGCTCGCCGTTCTAGGGCGCGACGAAAGTCTAGCCCGCATTTTTGATCAAATCGATTAGGTCAGCAGTGCTTTCCTAGTTTTGCATTGAAATGAGGCTGTTGCGGTGCAACATTGCGGCAACAGGTCAATTTGAAAGCAGCGGGAAAGCTGGGAAGCGAGTTCAAGCGTTCCGGTCCTAATGGGTTGCCTTGTTATGACGATTGCGCCGCGCAAGGCGGCAACTCAGCACTAAGGAGTATGCGATGACTGATTCGACCGCCAAACTGGAGTTCCGCGGCCAGACCCACGAGTTCAAGGTCCGCGGCGGAACGGTCGGACCGGATGTGATCGACATCGCATCGCTCTACGCAACGACCGGCGCATTCACCTACGACCCGGGCTTCACCTCCACCGCAAGCTGCGAATCGGAAATCACCTTCATCGACGGCGACGCCGGTGTCCTGCTGCACCGCGGCTATCCGATCGACCAGCTCGCCGAGCACGGCGACTTCCTCGAAGTCTGCTACCTCCTGCTCTACGGCGAACTGCCGACCAAGGCGCAGAAGGACGACTTCGACTACCGCATCACGCGCCACACCATGGTGCATGAGCAGATGTCGCGCTTCTTCACCGGCTTCCGCCGCGACGCACACCCGATGGCGGTGATGTGCGGCGTGGTCGGCGCGCTGTCGGCCTTCTATCACGACTCGACCGACATCTCCGATCCGCACCAGCGCATGGTCGCCTCGATCCGCCTGATCGCAAAGATGCCGACGATCGCCGCGATGGCCTACAAGTACCACATCGGCCAGCCGTTCATTTACCCCAAGAACGAGCTGAACTTTGCCGCCAACTTCCTGCACATGTGCTTTGCCGTGCCGTGCGAGGAGTACAAGGTCAACCCGGTGCTGGCCCGCGCCATGGAGCGCATCTTCATCCTGCACGCCGACCACGAGCAGAACGCCTCGACCTCGACCGTGCGCCTCGCCGGCTCGTCGGGTGCCAATCCGTTCGCCTGCATCGCCGCCGGCATCGCCTGCCTGTGGGGCCCCGCACATGGCGGCGCCAATGAAGCAGCGCTCAACATGCTCAGCGAGATCGGCCACGTCGACCGAATTCCCGAGTTCGTCGCCCGCGCCAAGGACAAGAACGATCCGTTCCGCCTTATGGGTTTCGGCCACCGCGTCTACAAGAACTACGATCCGCGCGCCAAGATCATGCAGAAGACCACGCATGAAGTGCTGGGCGAGCTCGGCATCAAGGACGATCCGATGCTCGACGTGGCAATGGAACTCGAGCGCATCGCGCTGACCGACGAGTATTTCATCGAGAAGAAGCTGTATCCGAACATCGACTTCTATTCAGGCATCACGCTGAAGGCGCTGGGCTTCCCCACCACCATGTTCACCGTTCTGTTCGCGCTCGCCCGCACTGTCGGCTGGATCGCGCAGTGGAAGGAAATGATCGAGGATCCGCGCCAGAAGATCGGCCGTCCGCGCCAGCTCTACACCGGCGCCACCGAACGCGACTACGTGCCGATCGCCAAGCGCTGAGCCTTTCAGCGCCGCGTTCGTTCAGGCGCGCGGCGCTGTCGCAGCTCGAAGCTGCGAACGACTTGAAAAACACCCGCCAGGCCATCGCCTCGGCGGGTGTTTTTCATTTCGTGATGTGTTTGAGAACCGTTTCGGCAGCGATCTCGCCTGACGGCCGTTCGGTCGCCATGCGTCTGGCAATTTCGGCAAAACCGTCTTTCTGCCAGCGTCGAAGGGCGCCATCCTCGAACAGGCCTTCGACATAGCGCGCCATCCATTGCGGGCGCACATATTCGTTGTAATTTTCCTGCACGACCGGCCTGTCGGCAATCAAGTTGGGCAGTGCAGCACTCCACACCGTGACCATGCTCTGGATCATCCGCGCCAGCGTGTCGAGTTTGTAGGACGACAACATCGGCACACCCGCAAGCGCGAGTTCCAGCGACACCGTGCCCGATGCGATCAGGGCAGCATCCGCCTCACCAAAGGCCTGCCACTTGTGCTGCGGATCGAGGATAATCTCCGGCTTTTGCTGCCAGGTGGAGACAGCCTCTTCGACGAGGCCGGTGACATGCGGCACCGTCGGCAAGAGCAGCCGCATACGATGGCCACGTGCGCGCAGGATCGCAACGGTCTCGCCGAACGGGCCGATCAGGCTGCGCACCTCGCCACGACGCGATCCCGGCAAAAGCAGAAGCGTTTTCTCGCGGTCAGCCGCAAGCTCAGCCTTGCCTTCCTGCATCGCCGCCGCAATGGCGACGCCCGGGTCGGTCGTCAACCGATGGCCGACAAATGTACCATGCGGGCCGCCCAGGCGCGCAAGCTCGGCCGGCTCGAACGGCAGGATGCACAGCACCTCGTCGACATCAGGCTTCATTGCCTTGGCCCGTCCCGACCGCCAGGCCCAGACGCTCGGGCAGATGTAATGGATGATAGGAATGGTCGGATCGAGCGCCCGCACCTTCCTGGCAACGCGCAGCGAAAAATCCGGGCTGTCGATGGTTACGAGGCAATCCGGCTTTTCGGCCGCGACGAAACGGGCGGTCTGAGCGATCCGCCTGATCAGGCGCGGCAGGTCGCGGATGACCGCCGTCAGTCCCATCAATGCGATCTCGCTGGCATTGAACAGCGGCGACAGGCCAAGTTCCTGCAGATGCCGGCCGCCAGTGCCGACAAGCCTGACCTCACGCCCACTCAAGCGCTGCAGCGCCTGCACCAGATCGGCGCCGAGCAGGTCGCCCGACTCCTCGCCTGCGACGATGGCAATCTTGAGTGGTGGCTGGGTCATGGCTCGTTTCCCTCGCCAGACAGGCCGATGACGAACAGGCCGAGCCTGTCGGCGCGTTCGACCACCTCGCCATAATCGAGCACCAGCGAGCGTCCGGCCTCAATGCCGATCCCGGCAAGCCCCGCTGCATGCGCAGCATCGACCGTTGCCGGACCGATTGTCGGCAGGTCGGCGCGCAGTTCCTGGTTCGGCTTGGCGCATTTCACCAGAACGCCGCGTGTGCGACCGGCGATGCGGCCGTTGTTGCGCAGGTCGCGCACGCGTTCGAGCAACAGGTCGGTGCCCTCGATGCCTTCGAGCGCGATGGCGCGCCCGCCGATGGCAACCGCCGCTTGGCCGATATCAAGCGCACCGATCGTGCGTGCGGCCTCCTGGCCGGCCCGAAGGTCGGCCCAGTCACTCTGCTGGGGCGCCAGCCCCCCCATGCTGCCAGTCATCGCCAGAAGCTCCGGAACGACCTGATGTGCCCCGACGACCTTGATGCCGTTGTCCTCGATCGTCGTGACCAGGATGCGCAGCAGGCCGTCGTCGCCGCGGGCAAGCGCTGCAAGCGCGCGCGGCAGGACACGCAGCAGGGCTATGCTGGGGCGAATGGCCCGCCACACCGGGCGACGACTGATGCCACCGGCCAGCACGCAGTGGGTGATGTCGTGACGCCTGAGCAAAGGCACCAGCGAGGCGAACTGCTCGATGGCAAGCCGCTCGCCGGCATAGCTCCAGAGGCTGGTACCGGGATCGGTCTCACCGTCAATCAGAACGATGAAGGGCTTGTGCCCGGCCTCGGCGAGACTGTCGGCGACATTGACCGGGAGCCGACCGCTGCCGGCGACGACAGCAACCCGGTCAGTCGCGGAAAGGTTGATCCTCTTTCCGCCCTCAGCCTTCGTCATCGGCGGCGTCTTCGGCGACGGCGTGTCTCAGCGGCGGTACGGTGAAGTGGCGCTTGCCGCGCGCCTGGATGAAATCCAGAACATCGCGCACGATGGGCGAAGCAGCGAACTCGCGTTCAACAAGCGGGATGCCTTCGGCCACCGAACGGGTGGGATCGAAAATCATCTTGTAGGCTTTGCGCAAGGCAAAGATTTCGGCGCGCGGCAGGCCGGAGCGGCGCATGCCGATGACGTTGAGTCCGCGCAGGCGAGCGCGATTGCCCATCACCATGCCATAGGGGATGATGTCGCCATCGATGATCGCGCCACCGCCGGCAAAGGCATGGTGACCGATACGCGTCATCTGATGGACGGCACACAGGCCACCAAGCGTGACGTTGTTGCCGACTTCGACGTGGCCGCCGAGGGTCGCGACATTGGCCATCGTGACGTTGTCGCCGACGATGCAGTCATGGGCGATATGCGCATAGGCGAGGAACAGCCCGTTGTCGCCGACGGTGGTGGCGCCACGGCTGGTGTCGGTGCCGACATGCATGGTCACGCCTTCGCGGATCGTGCAGTTCTTACCGACAGTGAGCGTCGTCCGGCCACCCTTGTGCTTGTTGTTCTGGGGCGCAGCGCCAAGCGTTGCCTGCGGAAACACCTTGCAGCCTTCGCCAAGCGTCGTTGCGCCCAGGATCGCGACATGACTCATCAGTTCGACGCGGTCACCGATGACGGCATCAGCGCTGACATGGCAGAAAGGACCAATGCGAACGCCCGCACCCAGTTGTGCACCGGCTTCGACGACAGCGGCAGGATGGATAAAGGTTTCAGTCATGGAGTTGTTGCTTATTCCTTGGGCACCATCATCGCTGCCACCTCTGCTTCGGCTACGGTCGCACCATTGACCTGCGCGTCGCAGGCGAACTTCAGGATGTTGCCGCGCTTCTTGATCTTCTTGACGTGAATGCGGAGCTGGTCTCCCGGCACGACCGGCTTGCGGAACTTGGCTCCGTCGACCGTCATCAGGTACACCAGCGACGGCGTTTCGTCGACGACGAGCCGCAGGCAGATGGCGCCCGCCGTCTGTGCCATGGCCTCGATGATCAGCACGCCGGGCATGACCGGATGGCCCGGGAAATGCCCTTGGAAGTGCGGTTCGTTGAAGGTGACGTTCTTGATGCCGACAGCGGAATCGTCGCCATCGATGTCGACGATGCGATCAATCAGCAGGAACGGGTAACGATGCGGCAGCAGCTTGTGCAGGCCGAGGATATCGACGGCTTCGAGTGTCCTGGTCGCCTGGTCAGTCACTGCTCCCACCCCCCTTTGGTTTTCCCATGGCCATTTTTCTGATCAACGCGAACTCGCGCATTGCCAATTTCATTGGTTTTGCAGGAAATCCTGCCCAAACTTCGCCTGCGGGCACGTCGTGCATCAGGCCGCTGCGCGCTGCCAGCTGCGCCCCCGATCCGATGGTCAGGTGATCGGCCAGGCCAACGCCGCCGCCCATCATCACGTTGTCGCCGACGACAACCGAGCCCGAAATACCCGTCAGCCCCGCAATAACGCAATTGCGGCCAATGCGCACGTTGTGGGCGATCTGGACGAGATTGTCGATCTTGGAGTTTTCGCCGATGACCGTGTCGGACATGGCGCCACGGTCGACAGTCGAATTGGCGCCGATCTCGACATTGTCCTGGATGATGACGCGGCCGATCTGCGGAATGCGTTCCGGACCGCGCGCGCCTCCGGCAAAACCGAAACCGTCCTGGCCGATGCGGGCGCCGGCATGAATGATGACGCCATTACCGATAAGCGCATATTGGATCGAGCTGTGCGGGCCGACATAACAATCGCGGCCGATCTGCGTCGAACGTCCGATGACGGCATTTGCCGAAACCACAGTGCCGGCGCCGACAGCCGCGTTCGGCCCGATGACGACACCAGCCTCAACGACAGCGCCAGCCTCGACATATGCGGTCGGGTCAACATGAGCGAATGGTGACACGCCCAAAACACCGGTCACGCCGACCGGACGTTCGGCATCTGGATAAAGCAACCGGCCAATGCGGGCAAAAGCCTGCTGCGGACGTGGCGTAATGAGAACCGCGACACCGGCTGGCACCAAATCGGCAACATCGGGCGTGCAAAGCACCGCCGCCGCATGCAATGCCTTGAGTGGTCCAGCATTGCGCTTGCCATCGACAAACACCAAAGCGCCCTCGCCACCGCTGCTTGCCGCTGCGATGGTCGAGATGGCGATATCGGAATGTTTGGGGTCGACAAGCGTCGCGCCGGTAAGGCCGGCCACCTCGCCCACCGTGTAGCGGCGTGACGGCACAAAAAATACCGGATCCGTCATGAAATGCTGTTCCAGCCAAGCCGGGCAAAGAGTTTCCGGGCCGTGACGGCCCGGAAACGTTGTACCACGCAATTAGAAGCGGGTCGAAATGCCGAAGTTGAATTCCTGCGTATTGTCGGTGTCCAGCTTCTTGACCGGTACCGCATAGTCGATGCGCAGCGGACCGAAGGGCGAAGCCCAGAGCAAGCCGACACCGACCGAGGCACGCAAGTCCATGCCAGTGCCAGCAATAGCAAATTCCTGAGCCGTACCGACGTTCCGATCAACCTTGCTGCCATAAAGAGTTGCAGCATCGGCGAACACTGCACCTCGCAGGCCAAAGCTCTCTGGCACAACTGGGATGGGGAACTGCGCTTCAACCGACGCATTGAAATAGGTGGTACCGCCAAGGTGATCCTTGCTCGCCGGATCGTATGGCCCAATACCGTTGTATTCAAAGCCGCGGATCATGCGATCATTGTTCTTGAAATGATCGAAGACGCGCAGGCCATCGTCGCCGAAGCCCTGGATATGACCAGCGCCAGCCGATACGAGACCAACGATATCAAGCTCTTCCGACAGCGTCTGATAGTAGCTCGCACGGCCCGTGAACTTGACGAACTTCGCGTCGCCGCCGAGACCTGCCACTTCAGTCGTGAAGTTCGCGTAGATACCGTTACGTGGATTCTTCATGTCATCGATGGTGTTATAGACCAGCGTGCCACTGACCGACGACTTGATCCATGGACTGTTGGCAATACCATCAACGATTGCTTGCGAAACCGCGCAGCCGGCATCTGGAATTCCGTTGCCGTCAGTATCGCACTTTTCGTTCAGCTCATACTTCTCCTGAGAGAGGTTGTAAGCGAGCTGCGTCGAAATGTTGTTGGTGATCGGCAGACCGAAGCGGATGGTGCCGCCGGTAATATCGCTGTCGTACTTGTCATTGTACTTGCGGGTCTGGCGATAGACGTCGAAACCGGCAGCGATACGACGACCGAGGAAATACGGCTCGGTGAACGAGAAGCTGTAGTCGCGCGAGTTCTTGCCGCCGCCGGCGGAGAACTTGATGAACTGGCCGCGGCCGAGGAAGTTGCGCTCGGTGATCGAGCCTTCCACCGACGGGCCGGCATTGTCGCCACCGGTCGAATAGCCGGCGCCGATCGAGAACTCGCCGGTCGACTTCTCGACCAGGTCGACAACCAGCACGACCTGGTCAGGCTGCGATCCGGGAGCGGTCGACACTTCGACACGCTCGAAGAAGTTCAGCGCCTCCAGGCGCTTCTTGGCGCGCTGGATCAGCACCTGGTTGAAGGCATCGCCTTCGGAGACGTCGAATTCGCGACGGATGACGAAATCGCGGGTGCGTTCGTTGCCGCGGATTTCGATGCGCTCGACATAAGCCTTGGCGCCCTGGTCGACGGTGTAGACGACCGAGATGGTGCGGTTTTCGAAATTACGATCGCCGCGCGGCGTTACCTTGGCGAAGGCATAACCAGCGCCGGCAACGTTCTCGGTGATCGCGATGATCGAATCTTCGACGTCCTTGGCGTTGTAAACATCGCCTTTGCGCGTCTCGACGAGACGCTGCAGGCTCGCGCCGTCGACCTCGGGGATGCTGCTTTCGACCGACACATCGCCGAACGTGTAGCGCTGACCTTCGTCAACGGTGATCGTGATGGTGTACTGGTTGGTCGCCTCGTCAAGTTCGCCGAAGGCGGAGACAACCTGGAAGTCGGCGTAGCCGTGATTGAAATAGAAGCGACGCAGCGCTTCCTCGTCGGCGCGCAGGCGGTCTTCGTCATAGATGTCGTCACGCAACATGAACGACAGGAACGACGAGCGCTTGGTCGAGATGACGTCTGCGAGGCGGCGATCGCCATAGGCGTCGTTACCGACGAAATTGATCGCGGCGATCTTCGTGCGGCCGCCTTCATTGATCTCGAACACCACGTTCACGCGATTTTCGCCGAGATCCATGATCTGGGTGCCGACGGTGACGTCGTCACGGCCGACGCGCTTGTAGGCTTCCTTGATCGCCTGGGTGTCAGCCTCAAGCGCTGCCTGCGAAAATGCGCCGCGCGGCTTGAGCTGGATGGCGCCACCGAGTGCCGCGTCCTTGAGCTTCTTGTTGCCCTGGAACAGCACGTTGTTGACGACCTGATATTCGGAAACCTGGACGACGAGCGTCGAGCCGACCTGATTGATGCGGACGTCGGAGAACAGGCCGCTGCCGAACAGCGCCTTCACAGCGTCGTCGATATCGGTATTCGAGAACGACTTGCCGGGTTTGATGGTGATGTAGTTGCGGACGGTTTCCGCATCGACGCGCTGATTGCCGCGCACTTCGACCCGGTTGACCACCGCCGCCTCAGCGGCAGACACGGCAACAAACTGGACCGCCACTGCGCCTGGAATGGCCAGAGCGGCGGAAAGAGCAACCGCGGACGCGGCGCTCGCAAACTTAAGTGCTGCCTTCATAGTCGGCCTTTACAACCTTTTCTCGAAGTCCCCACGGCGAGAAAACCGGACGTCGCGGTAATTCTCGTACCGTAATAACTGGATTTTCCCTACACGCAAGGCTTCTGGTTAATTTGCGCTTACTTCCTCAGCGAGCGTGACTTTCGCGTCACGCATACCGCCCCAGATGGTAAACGCCCTCTCAACGGACCCCTTGCCGGCCCCAAATTTCTTCATGATTTCAGCAGCCAAACAGGTCGTTCCAGAAAACGAAACCCATAAACGCCAGCACGAGAATCATCCCCACTCGATATACAGCCTCCATCGCCCGCTCGGAAACAGGGCGCCTGATGACAGCTTCAACTGCATAGAACGCCAAGTGGCCGCCGTCGAGTGGAGGAATCGGCAGAAGGTTCAGAAAACCGATGCCGACCGACAAAAGAGCCACCAATTGCACCAGCCAGACGAAGCCCAGTTGGGCCGCCTTGCCGGCCATGTCGGCGATCTTGACCGGCCCACCGAGCTGACACTTGTCCTCCCGGCCAACGACGAATCGCTTCAGGAACTGACCGGTACGCTCGATGATGTGCCCGGTTTCGGAAACCGCCTGCACAAATGCGCCGCCTGGGCTGTAGCTGATGAGCCTGGGCTGCCCCAGCTCCTCATTGTTGACGACGCCAATGACCGCAACCTTGACCGAATTGCCGAGCGCGTCCTTCTGCTCCATCATTTCGGGCGTCGCCGTAACAGAGACTTCCTTGCCGTCACGCATCATCACGAAGGTAAGCGGATCGCCACCGCGTCCCGAGACGATGCGCTGGACGTCGGAGAAGGTTTCCACCGGCTGGCCGTCGACACTGACGAATCGGTCTCCCGGCTGGATACCGGCATTCGCCGCCGGGCTCGCAGCGCGCACCTCGGCAACCGTCGGCTCCATGACATAGCGGCCATAAGCCGAAAACAGCACAGTGAAGACGGCAATCGTCAGCAGGAAATTGAACAGCGGTCCGGCGAACACGGTCGCCGCGCGCTTCCACACTGGTTGCGTATGGAACGCGATCTTACGTTCGGCGGCACTGAGATTGTCGTCCCCGCTGCCCTCCGGCTTGCTGGTGACGCTCATGTCGCCGACGAACTTGACGTAGCCGCCCAAGGGAACGGCGCAAAGCTTCCAACGCGTACCGCGACGATCGTTGAAGCCGAGCAGTTCGGGGCCGAAGCCAATCGAAAAGGCCTTCACACCGATACCGCACCAGCGGCCGACCAGATAATGGCCCATCTCGTGCACGAACACGACGATGGTGAGCACGAACAGGAACGGCACGATGGTGCCGATCAGGAGACCATCCGTAGTCAGGAACGCGGGAAGATACTCGCTCAATTCAAGCCCTCAACCAGATACCTTGGCGCTTCAAGTGCAGCACCGCGCCTTGCCCGAGGCTTGCGCCCCTGAACTTGGTCGCTCAGGCCGGAAACAATCCCTGAGCCGGATGGTCGGCGGAACCGGACATCCAGCCGATGACGTATAGGGCAAATGCAGCCGCGACAAGCCCATCGACGCGGTCCATCACGCCGCCATGGCCGGGAATCAGCGACCCCGAATCCTTGTAGCCATGCCGACGCTTGACCCATGATTCGAACAGATCGCCGGCCTGCGAGATCACCGAAAGCAGCAGGCCTATCACGGCCAGGAGGAACAAGTTGCCCGTACCGGCAAAGTTGGCGAGCAGCAGTCCGGCAACCACACCACCGACAGCGCCGCCAACAGCGCCGCTGCGCGTCTTGCCAGGCGAAATGGCCGGTGCCAGCTTGGGGCCGCCGACCTTGCGGCCGACAAAATAGGCAAAAATGTCCGTCGCCCAGACAACCGCGAACAGAAACAGGATGGCGACGAGGCCCGACGCGTCGTCGCCGCGCAACAGGGCAAGGGACAGGCCGGAGAGCGCAGAATAGCCAAAACCAGCAGCTTCCCACGCCCCTGCCCGGCGCAGCTTGCCCAGCCCCCACAGGATGAGGGTGAAAACCGCAGACAGGATGATCAAAGCGAGTGCCGGAATGCCCGCGACCAAGGCGCCGGCGAACATCAGGATGAACACTTCCGGCAGCATGTTGAGGTTGCCGCCGGCCCATCCTGTTTCGCTGTTAGGCCGCGACATGCGCGACCATTCGTAGAAGATGGCAATTGCTATCGCCGCGGTCAGCATCCTGAACGGCAGCCCGCCCAGCCATGTCAGCAACAGCACAGCAGCTGCCAGCACGATCGCTGAAATTGTCCGGAGCTGGAGATTGCTCATGGCAAGGTCACGAAGCGACGTCGCGCGCTGCAAGCCCGCCAAAACGGCGTTCGCGGCCGGTATATTCGCGCAAGGCCTCCGACAGATGCTCGCGGGTGAAATCCGGCCAGTAGCAAGGCTGGAAGATCAGCTCGCTGTAGGCCGACTGCCAGGGCAGGAAATTGGAGAGCCGGATTTCGCCGCTGGTGCGAATGACCAGGTCGGGATCAGGAATGCCCGATGTGTCGAGTTCCTCGGCAAACAGCTCCGGCGTGATCTGCTCGCTTGAAATGTCGCCACGCTTGACCGCTTCCGCCAGCCGGCGCGCGGCGCGCGCGATCTCGTCGCGTCCGCCATAGTTGAACGCGATGACCAGTGTCAGCGCATCATTGCCCGATGTCAGCGTTTCGGCCTCCTCGAGCAGGCTACGGATATCGGGCTGCAGCGTGGCCCTGTCGCCGATGATCTGGACGCGCACACCGCTGTTGTGGAGTTCGGCAAGATCGCGCCGAATGAAGATCTTGAGCAACCCCATGAGGTCGGTGACCTCGGACTTGGGCCGCGACCAGTTCTCCGAGGAGAAGGCGTAGACGGTCAGCCAGGAAATACCGAGGTCTGCGGCGGCACGAACGGTGCGGCGCAACGCCTCGACACCGGCCCGGTGGCCCGCAACGCGCGGCAGGCCGCGGGCTTTTGCCCAGCGACCGTTGCCGTCCATGATAATCGCGACATGCGCGGGCGTAGTCATCCGTTCGCTTTCGGGCCGGCCGTATGCCTGCCTTAGACTTGCATGATCTCGGCTTCTTTGCCTGCGAGCAGGCTGTCGATCTGGCTGATCGTATCGTCGGTCAGCTTCTGCACCTTGTCGGACTGGACGCGCTGGTCGTCCTGGCTGATGTCGCCATCCTTCTCGGCCTTCTTGAGTGCGTCCATGCCGTCGCGGCGAACGTGGCGGGTGGCGACCTTGGCGTTCTCGGCGTAGGTGTGGGCGATCTTGACCAACTCCTTGCGGCGCTGCTCGTTGAGCTCCGGCAGCGGAATGCGCAGGTTGGTGCCGTCGACGATCGGGTTGAAGCCGAGGTTGGATTCGCGGATGGCGCGATCGACAGCACCGACCATCGACTTGTCCCAGACCGAGACCGAGATCATGCGCGGCTCAGGCACGGACACGGTGGCCACCTGGTTGAGCGGCATCGACGAGCCATAGGCCTGGACGTGGATCGGATCGAGCAGGTTGCTCGAGGCACGGCCCGTGCGCAGCGAGGCGAGGTCGTGCTTGAAGGCGTTGATGGCGCCTTCCATGCGGCGCTGAAGATCGCTGTAATCCGTGCTCATTGCAGTCTCCTTGGTCCCGATTTCGGGGCCATCGTTCCAATCGTCAGGCGTCCGCAACAATCGTGCAGCGGCCGCCACCTTTCAATATTTCGCCGAACCCGCCTTTTTCATGGATCGAATAGACGATTATCGGGATGTTGTTTTCGCGCGCAAGAGCAATCGCGGCCGTATCCATGATGGATAGGCCTTTTGTGATGACTTCCGCATGCGTGATGCGTTCGAAGCGCGTCGCAGCTGGGTCCTTCTTGGGATCGGCCGAATAGACACCATCGACCTGGGTGCCCTTGAACAGCGCGTCGGCGCCAATCTCGGCGGCACGCAGGGCCGCTGCCGAATCGGTCGTGAAGAATGGATTGCCCGTGCCGCCGGCAAAAATCACGACCTTGCCGGCATCCATGTAAGCGGTTGCCTGGCGCTGCGAGAAGCTCTCGCACAGTTCGGGCATGGCGATCGCCGAAAGCACCACGGCATCGACGCCAAGCTTGTGCAGCGAGGTGCGCAGAGCCAGCGAATTGATGATGGTGGCAAGCATGCCCATGTGGTCGCCGGTGACACGATCGCCACCCTTGGATGCCACTGCCACGCCGCGGAAGATGTTGCCGCCGCCGATGACCACGCCGACCTCGACGCCGAGCGCCCTCGCCTCGGCGATGTCGCTGGCAATACGGTCGACAACAGAAACATCGATGCCGAAATGCTGCTCGCCCATCAGGGCTTCACCCGACGCCTTAAGCAGTACGCGCCGGTAGAGCGGCTTGTCGGTCATGGGTTCCTCGCGGCTGTTGAATTTGGGTTCCGATACACGAAGGGCGCCGCGATGTCACGCGGCGCCCTTCGGCTATCCTCAGGAAGCGCTTGATGCAGCGCTGCTTTTTAGCCCTTGACGGCTGCAGCGACCTCAGCGGCAAAGTCGCTCTCTTCCTTCTCGATGCCTTCACCGAGCGCGAAGCGAACGTAGCCGGTGATCTTTGCCGGCGCGCCGATCTGCTTTTCAGCGTCCTTCAATGCCGCCTCGACCGTCAGGTCGGGGTTGAGCACGAAAGCCTGCTTCAACAGCACGACTTCCTCGTAGAACTTGCGCATGCGGCCTTCGACCATCTTCTCGATGATGTTCTCCGGCTTGCCCGACTGGCGGGCCTGATCGGCGAAGATCGACTTTTCGCGCTCGACGGCAGAAGCGTCGACTTCGTCGGGCGTCAGGGCCAGCGGGTTGGTCGCAGCAACGTGCATGGCGACCTGACGCGCGAAGGCGCGGGCCGCGTCATGATTGCCGGCGGTCTCGATAGCGACCAGCACGCCGAGCTTGCCGAGGTTGTCGGCAACCGCGTTGTGGACATAGGTCGCAACGACGCCTTCGGAAACCGACAGCTTGACCGAACGGCGGAAGCTCATGTTCTCGCCAATGGTGCCGACAGCGTCCTTGATGGTGTCGGCAACGGACTTGTCCGAACCCGGATACTTCGCAGCGGCAACAGCGTCGGTGTCGCCATAAGCGAGAGCGACCTTCGACACGTTGGCGACGATTTCCTGGAAGGCGGCGTTGCGCGCAACGAAGTCGGTCTCCGAGTTGACTTCGACGACGACGGCTTCGCGCACGCCGGCATCGACGCCAACCAGGCCCTCGGCCGCGGTACGGCTGGCCTTCTTGTCGGCCTTGGAGATACCCTTCTTGCGCAGCCAGTCGACCGCGGCTTCCATGTCGCCGCCGGTCTCGGTGAGAGCCGCCTTGCAATCCATCATACCCGCGCCCGAGAGTTCGCGGAGTTCTTTAACCTGTGCTGCCGAAATGCTCATTGTGGCCTCTTTGCTTCAAAATGCGCGAGCGCACCACCGAGGGTTCGATGATGCGCCGAACGCCGGCGCTGGTGGCGCCCAATCCTGAAAAGGAAGGCCGGTCTCCCGGCCTTCGTGATTACGCCTGGGGCGCTTCAGTCGATGGAGTCTCGTCGAGCGCAGGCTCAACCGGGGCTTCGGCCGATGCGCCGATGTCGACACCGAGCGCGCCCTGCTGGCGAGCGATACCGTCGATCGCAGCCTTGGCAACCAGATCGCAGTAGAGCTGGATGGCGCGGGCAGCGTCGTCGTTGCCGGGGATCGGGAAGTCGATCTTATCCGGATCGCAGTTCGAATCGATGATCGCGACAACCGGAATGCCGAGACGCTTGGCTTCCTGGATGGCGATGGCCTCCTTGTTGGTGTCGATCACGAACATCAGGTCCGGCGTCGAGCCCATGTCCTTGATGCCGCCGAGGGCCTTGTCCAGCTTCTCGCGCTCGCGCTCGAGGTTCAGGCGCTCCTTCTTGGTGAAGCCGTGGGCTTCGCCAGCGAGCAGCTCGTCGAGCTTGCGCAGGCGCTGGATGGAGTTCGAGATCGTCTTCCAGTTGGTCAGCATGCCGCCGAGCCAACGCGAGTTGACATAGTACTGGGCCGAACGCTGAGCAGCGTCAGCAACGATGTCCGAAGCCTGACGCTTGGTGCCGACGAACAGCACGCGGCCGCCGCGCGAAACGACGTCCGAAACCTGCTTGAGAGCCTGGTGCAGAAGCGGAACGGTCTGCGACAGGTCGATGATGTGGATGTTGTTGCGGGCGCCATAGATGTAGGGCGCCATCTTCGGGTTCCAGCGGTGGGTCTGGTGGCCGAAGTGAGAACCAGCTTCAAGAAGCTGGCGCATGCTGAAATCAGGCAGTGCCATCGTTATTTCCTTATCCGGTTGGCCTCCACGGACAATGACGCTTTTCGCTGGATGCTCGAAACGCCACCGGGGGGTCTCAGCCGGATTTCTCCCGGGCAGAAACCGAAGTCCGTGTGTGGAATGCGGCGGCATATAGACGTATTGGCTGGTGAGCGCAACCCCGCGACCGGCCCGATTGCCCGGGAAATCGAGGCTTTCCGTGCTTGTGGGCCTCAACCAAAGCCTCCCGAAGCGCACGATCGCCACTGGTCAGGCAGAGGATTCCTGGCAGCGATTCCCTTCGGAACAAAAGATCAGCTGCCAGCTGCCCAGCGCGACATGCCGGGCTCCTGTTCCGCCGGTTCCTGCACCACCTTGGGTTCGCGGCGCTTGAAGTTGCGCACGCGCACGCGGCGAAACACCGCCACGATCTCGTCGCGGCTGCATTCGATCGCGCCAAGACGCACGGCACGATCACGCTCGAAGCCGGTGATGTCGTAATGCGGCGCCGAGGTCTTGGGCGGGCCCTGATAGGACGAACGCTTCAGGCCGAGCTGGGCGGCGAAACGATGCAACTCGTCGGTGTCGTCGGCGAGCAGGTGGCACCAGCGATGGCCCACCCACTTCCAGATTGCCGCGTCGACATAGACCGCCACGACAGCGACCTAATGCTTGCAATCGCCTTGCGGCACGGGAAACAGCGATAGATTGACCAGCTTGCCGGTCATCGAGAAATCGCCGTAATCCATCACCAGGTCGCGCGTCAGGCCGTTCTCATGCAGCTTGAAGCTGATGCGATACTCCGGCACTTCCTCGCCGCCGCCCTTGCTTTCATCGAAATAGGCAATGTCGACCGGCCAGAACTTGTCCTTGGCGAGTGCCGCAAGCGCAGGGCGCTCCGGATCGGCCTCCGGCGCCTCGCTCTTCTTGCCGACGATGACGGTGGTGGTCATCACCTTGTCGGCGTCTTCGGAGCCGTCGAACAGGCTCGTTTCATAAAAGGTCTCGCCCTTCTCGGCCTTGTCGATCAGCTCGACGAGATGCTGGGTCGGGAACTGCGTCTTCGCGAGGTCGACGGAACCCGCCGACGGTTTTTCCAAAGCGACCTTGAGCCCGTTGGCCTCGCGCGTCGCCGTGCCCTTGACCTCACGATCGAGATTCTGGTCGACGAAGGATTTTGTGACGAACGAGAAGGTCTTGCCCTCGCCGTCCTCGAAGGTGGTCGTCTGCTGATCGGTCAGCCGGGTGTTCTCGCTGGTCGCGATCTGGGTCACGAAGCGGAACTTGACCGTGTAGCCTTCGCAAGCTGAGCCATTGAACTCATAGACCATGCGCCCGGAAAGGCCTGTTATCCCTGACCGGTCGGAGGCCTGGTCGAGCACCAGATCATAGACGGCGCGATGTGGCGCAAGCACGGGAGCCGCAAGAGCTGGCGTCAGGGACAGCAGCGAGGTGGACAGGGTGGCTAGAAGAACAAGGCGCTTTGCGCGCATACACTGGCTCCGATCGGCGCGGCCATGACAAGCCGCCTTGAATGATGGTCCACCTTAAAAAAAGTCGTGGCGGAAGCGAGGCAAACATAGCAGTTTCGGCGCAGCCTCACCCGCCACCCGAGACTCAGAGATAAGGAAAGACGATGGGCGAAACAATCGAAAAGCGGCTAAGCGATCTTGGCATCACCTTGCCCGTAGCCGCAGCCCCCGCCGCCAACTACGTGCCCTTCATGGGCTCGGGCAATCTCGTCTTCACCGCCGGTCAGCTGCCGCTCAAGGAGGGCAAGCTCACCGCCACCGGCCTGCTTGGCCGCGATGTCGACGTTGCAGGCGGCAAGGAGGCGGCCAAGCAGTGCGCCGTCAACATCCTCGCCCAGGCAAAGGCAGCTCTTGGCGATCTCGAAAAGATCCGTCGCATCGTCAAGATCAACGTCTTTGTCGCCTCGTCCTCCGACTTCACCGAGCAGCATCTCGTCGCCAATGGTGCGTCCGACTTACTGGTCGCGGCACTTGGCGACCGCGGCAAGCATGCGCGTTCGGCCGTCGGCGTCGCCTCGCTGCCGCTGAATGCCGCCGTCGAAATCGAAGCCATCATCGAGCACGAATGAGCGGCCTCATGACCGACCTATCCTGGCTGACCGCCCGCCCGATTGCTCATCGCGGCCTGCACGACCTCAACAAGACCTGCTGGGAAAACACGCTATCCGCCTTCGAGCGGGCGGCCCAGCGTGGCTACGCCATCGAATGCGACGTACATCTGACCGCCAACGGTGACGTCGCCGTGTTTCATGACGACGTGCTCAACCGGCTGACGGGTACGGATGGCTTCATCTGGCAGCGTACGACACGCGAGCTTGCGGCACTTCGGGTCGGCGGCACCACTGACCACGTGCCGACCCTTGCCGAAATGCTCAAGCTGGTCGACGGGCGCGTACCCCTGGTCATCGAACTCAAGGGCATTCCCGGGCATGATGGCGAACTCGTCGAACGCGTGGCGGCAGCCTTGCGCAACTACAAGGGCAAGGCTGCGATCATGTCCTTCGATCACTGGCTGATCCGTGACTTCTCCCGCCACGCGCCGGGCATTCCGGCCGGACTGACCGCCTGGGGTGATCTGGATCACGAGCTCGAAGCACATTTTTCGATGCTGGCGCACGGCATCTCGTTTGTGTCCTACTCGGTCACGCACCTGCCGAACAGGTTTGTCGGCTTCGTGCGCGACAGGCTCGCCATGCCCGTCATCACCTGGACCGTGCGCGATGAGGAAGCCGTGCGGACGACCTTCGCGCTGGCCGACCAGATGACCTTCGAGGGGTTTGATCCCGACGCGCTGGCGGTGGCCTGACCCTTGCAACGGCTGTTATCGAGCGTAAGTAACTACGCATGAGCAATGCGAGCGATGTCGGGGCGACGAGTGCGGATGGCGGCTACGCCGTCCGCGTCGTCTCAAGCATCAGCGAATTCGGACGCGACGACTGGAACAGCCTTTCAGGCACGTCAAAGGCCACAAGATCGGCCTATAACCCGTTCATTTCATTTGATTTTCTGAGCATCCTCGAGGAATCCGGTTGCGCCGTCCGCAAGACCGGCTGGCAAGGCCACCATCTCCGGCTGGAAAAGGCCGACGGCAGTTTCCTCGGCGCCCTTGCGTGCTATGCCAAGTCACACAGCCAGGGCGAATATGTCTTCGACCATGGCTGGGCCGACGCTTTCGAGCGCGCCGGCGGGCGATATTATCCCAAGCTCCAGGCTTCGATACCGTTCACGCCGGCGACCGGCCCTCGGCTGCTGGCTGTTCCGGGCGCCACGGCCACTGCGACAAAGGCGGCGCTGGCAACGGCGCTGCGCAGTGTCGCCGAGGGCGTCGGCGTATCGTCGGCACATGTCACCTTCGCCGAGCCGGACGAAGTCGACATCCTCGCCGACACCGGCTTCCTTCGCCGCACCGACCAGCAGTTCCATTTCTTCAACGAAGGCTTCGGCACCTATGACGACTTTCTCGCCACGCTGGCCTCGCGCAAGCGCAAGGCGCTGAAGAAGGAGCGGCGCGAGGCGCTGACCGAAGGCATTTCGATCGAACGACTGACCGGCAAGGACATCACCGAAGCGCACTGGGACGATTTCTTCACTTTCTACATGGACACCGGCGGCCGCAAATGGGGTCGGCCTTACCTCAACCGGACATTCTTCTCGCTGATTGGCGAGCGCATGGCCGACGACGTGCTGCTGGTCATGGCCAGGCGCGGCGGCCGCTACATCGCCGGCGCGATCAACTTCATCGGCTCCGACACGCTCTACGGCCGCAACTGGGGCTGTATCGAGGACCACCCCTTCCTGCATTTCGAGGTCTGCTATCACCAGGCCATCGACTTCGCCATAGAACGCAAGCTGCGCGTCGTCGAGGCCGGCGCCCAAGGTGAACACAAGCTGGCGCGCGGCTATCGCCCCGTCACGACGCAGTCAGCCCATTACATCGTCCACCCCGGCCTTCGCCGCGCCGTCGCCGAATATCTCGAGCGCGAACGCCGGGAGGTCGCCCAGATCGGCGAGTATCTCGATGATCACGGGCCGTTCCGGCGCGGCTGAGGTTCAGTGGGCTATCGACTTCGAGAAGAGGTTGATCACGATGACGCCCGCCATGATCAGTCCGATGCCGAGAAGTGCGGGCAGATCGAGCGTCTGGCGGAACCAGATCCAGGCGATCGCCGTGATGAAGACGATGCCGGCACCGCACCACATCGCATAGACGATGCCGACCGGCACCTGGCGCAGGACCAGGGACAGGAAATAGAAGGCGCAGGCATAGCCAGCCAGCGCGATGACCGACGGCCACAGCCGCGTAAAACCCTTGGTTTCTTTGAGGGCGGAGGTGGCGACGACCTCGAAGGCCACCGCCACGATCAAATAGATGTAGTTCAACTCAGCTCCTTGCAGCCTTCCGCAGCTTGACGTTCCGCTCGCCAGCGCCGAAACATCCACCACGAAATTGCAGCAAACGGGATAGGCCATGTCGAGCGCCGCTTACGATCCAAACAACATCTTTGCCAAGATCCTGCGCGGCGAGATCCCCTCGCATCGGGTCTACGAAGACGATGCCGTGGTGGCGTTCATGGATGTCATGCCGCAGAGCACCGGGCATACGCTCGTGGTGCCCAAGATGCCCTCGCGCAATCTGCTCGATGCCGAGCCCAAAACATTCGACCGGCTTTTTTCAGCGGTTCAGAAGGTGGCAAGGGCCGCTCAACAGGCCTTTGACGCCGACGGCATCGTCATTTCCCAGTTCAACGAAGCTGCGGCCGGCCAGACGGTGTTCCATCTCCACGTCCACATCGTGCCCCGGTTCGAAGGCGTCGCACCCAAGGGCCACGCGGCGGTGATGGAAAAGCCGGAAGTACTGGCTGAGAACGCTGAGAAGATCAAAGTTGCGTTGGCAGGAGCATAAGCGGCGCAGCACATTTCAGGCCGGCGACAGCGTCACACTGGTTGCCGGCCTGTCGAGTGCATCATAGATCGCCAGCCCCACGCGCCAAACCACGAAGGTGATGGCAATGCCAGCGATCAGGTCGACGAGATTGTGGCCGCCCTGGACCAGGATAGCGGGCGCGAGCAGCAAGTTCATGCCGATCAGTCCCAGGCGGAAAACATGATAAGGCCACGCGGCAAGAAGCGTGATCAGCCCCATGACCGCGTGGAAAGACGGAAAGCCGATCAGCCCCGTAACCTCGATGGTTGCGACATCGACGACACCTTCGGCATACAGCCGATAGAGCTCGGCCCCGTACCGGGAATCGACGACCGGGCGGACGATCTTGTCGATTTCCTCATCCAGCTTCCAATGGGCGGATGCGCCTCCCGATGGGAACAAGGCCCAGATGAATATCCCTGTCAGCGACCCGAGCACCGTTCCAAATGCCATGCCAAGCAACCGCCGGCGGTCCAGCAAGACACCGAGTAGGATCATCGTCCCGACATATTGCGGCGTCGTCATCAGATAGATGGCGCGCAGAAGATCGTTGAAAGCCGGATAGTTGGCGATCCAGGCGCACAGCACCGGCCATGAATAGCCCAGCCATCCATCGATCCGAACCAGGACCGAGTCTATCGGTACACTCGGCCTTGGCAGGAGAACCAGATTGAACAGCGCGCAGGCAACCGCATAACCGACAAACAGGGAAGTCGCCGTAGTTGTATCGCCAACCCGCTGCCATCCATAACGGCGTCCAATCTGGCCAACGACGGCCAGCAGAAATCCAAGAATTGTCGAAGCAAGGAAAAACTCCAACCCTACGACAATACCTTTCCAGAAGATAAGGAAAACGTCGACAAAGATCAGAGCGCCGATAATCGTCATGATCACGCGCTCAACAGGATGCAATACCATAATGGGCCTCTCCAAGGAGAGATAACCTAGCCGGCTACAATTAAATCAAGATGAACTGTGTTAGGAATCCAATCCGTAGCTTACAAGTCATAGCGCCCCATTCGGAAGCCTGGGTAGGCTCGGATGCCATGGCCGGGATCGGAATCAATCGTCAATGCGACGGCAATTGGCGCGCCATTTGGATGGGAGCTCTCAGACCCTGCTGGCGAGCAGGCGATGGCTTCTACGGCCTCCAACAGTCGCAGAGAGCGTCTCAGCCATCTTCCAGGCAATAAACGCCACAAGGATGCCGGCCAAGGCGTCGGCAAGATGATGCCCCCCATCGATCGGCGTCGACAAAATAACGGCAAGGTTCAGTACCAGCACCGGCCAGAACCAGATCCTGACCCTCCGGAAAGCCATCACGATCAACGCTGACAGTGTGCAGTGATAGGACGGGAACGCAATCAGTCCTTGCGGTTGGTCGAGTGATATCAAGCGCGACGCGCCGTCGCGAATGTCAAAAAACGCCTGCTTGTATGCGAGATCGATGATTGGCCTGTTCAAAGCCATGAAATCGGCGGATGGACGGATGGTCCCGAGAGCTCCGGCCGCCGGCAAGAGGGAAGAGACCAGAATGCACAACAGCGCACCGACCATAACCGCCGTCACGAAATTCTGAACGCGTCGGATTCGGCCCGATAAGCTAAGTGCAAGTATCGTCAATGCCACCTGCGACAGCGATGTGACATAGACCATTGAAGAGAGTTGACCGAGCCAGGGTCTGGTGTTGACGAATTCGACATAAGCGCGCCAGTCGAAACCCAGCGCGGCGTCGAACGTGATCAACCGGTCGTCGATCAGTGGCATGTTGCTTGAGATCGCCAAGACGCTGAGTACGGCCGCAGCCGCAGAGAATGCCAAGAGCACAGCTGTCTCGGCGCACAAGACCTGGAATCGTTCGACCGGGCGCCTCACGGCATAGAACCAGGATATGAACGTCAGCCCCGATACCACGACAACAACTTTGACCGCACTGACTGGGTCAAAAGCAAAGTCCGTTGCCCATATCCACTGCGCGTCGATTGCGATCAGCATGCCGACGAGCGTCATTTTGACTGACAGGACGACGTCAGTCCGCTGCCTGTGTACAGGCGTTGTCGCTTCCAGTTCAGCCATTTGCGGATCCCCCAACCCTTGGGGACATAATAGGCTTCGGCAATTAAGCTGTCGTGAATGCGCCGCTACAGAATGGAAACAAAGCTGAGCCTCCGGAAGATTCGGAATGTCTCTTTGGCTCAGAAACTCCACATCCCGACCAGCAGGATCACTTCGGCGGCAACGATGCCGACCAGAATCTTCCGCCCGAGCCAGATATAGGCAACGAACCCAGCGCAGGCGGCACCTATGCGCAGGGCAAGCGCGGTGTCGACAAGCGCCCCGCTGGGAAAAACAATCAAATTGCCGATGACGGCGGCGACAAGTGCGGTGGCAAGCGCGCGAACCAGGACGAGAAGGTCGGAATCCTCGCTGAGACGGTCGCCGAGATAGACTCCGAGAAACCGCCAGGCGTCGGTGGCGAGCCAGCCACCGACGAGGATGAACAGGAACGGCCACCACCAGTTGTCAAGCGCATCGAAGGTCATGCTGGTGCCCTCCGCTGCGCCAGCTTGTGGAAGGCAAAGGCGACGCCTCCACCAACAATACCGGCGCCGAGCAGGTCGAACCCAGGAACGACGAGATGCAGCAGCGGACCGAGGATGAGGCCGAGGACCATGGCGACGTGCCCTGCCCGTTCGCGCGCCGATCCCCAGAGCGAGGTCAGGAAATACATCGGCGTGAGCAGGAACAATGCCGCAGACACGATCGGCGGCAGACTATCTGCGACGAGATAGACGACGGCCGTAACCACCATGTTGAACAGCACGAGCGTCGACCCGAGCCCGGCATAGTAGGTGGTGCGCAGGTCGCGCGGGATGCCGCGCAGCCGCTCCATCGCCAGCACCCAGGAGGTGACGGCGACGAAATGCGACAGGAGATAGAGCACCCAGCGTGGTGTCTTCGGCCCGCGCAGTTCGGGCACCAGCGCCACCACCATCGGCGTCAACCGGATCGATGACAGCGCTACGGCGAAAGCCGCTGCCGGAAGCGAAGCGCCTGAGAGAATGGCGCCGATCAGGACCACCTTGGCCGGAAGAGCCCAGACCATGCCGACCATGAAGACGGTCTGCGCCAGCGTCAGCCCGGCCTCTTTCGCAAGCCCGGCAAAGCCGATGAAGGCGCTGGCGAGGATCAGGCCGGGGATCGAGAAGGCAGCGCGAACGCCCCTGAGATACCAGAGGCGGCGTGTCGACAGACTCGGCGTCGGAGATGCGTGGTCAGCAGGCATTGAAAGGCGCATAGCATGGCCTCCCAGCCAAGTCAGCGCCTCACTCCGCCTGGCGCAATGGACCTGCGCCTCGTGACCGCCGCCCGGACCGGGCAATATCGTGCCGACCGGCGAAACAGACGGCATATTAACGGTTTACGTACCGCGAATGTGTAGGTAGGCCTTTGGGTGGAAAGTGAGGAACAGTCAGGTCATGACAGGTGCATTGCTGCTCGTCCTGCAAGCGCTGATCTACTTCGTGACCATGGCCGCGGTTTTCCATTCACGCCACAGATTCGGCATCGGAATCTTTGTTTGCGTGCTTGGGGTCATGCACTTCCTCGAGACCTATCTTGCCGCCGTCTTCTTCGTTCAGCTGCCCTTTGGTATGATATCCCCCGGCTCTACGGTGATGTTTTCCGGCAAGCTGCTGATGTTCCTTCTGCTCTACATCAAGGAGGATGCCGAGACAGTGCGCCAGCCGATCTACGGGCTTTTGATCGGCAACTGCCTGATGGTGGCTCTGGCCCTGATCCTGCGCCTCTACGGCGATGTCGCGGAAATGCCGGGTTATCAACCCGACCTGACGTTCCTCGACGACATGGGCGTATTGATGGTCTGGGGCACGGCCCTGCTGTTCCTCGACAGCATCGCCTTGATCCTGACCTACGAGAAGCTCGGACAGCGCATCGCCAACACGCTGTTCAAGCGCATTTTTCTCAGCGCCGCACTGGTCCTCACCTTCGACCAGCTGATGTTCTTCCTGGGCCTGCATCTCGTGTCGGGCGTGCCGATCAGCGCGCTTTACGGCGGCTGGATCGCCAAGATGGCGGCAGCGGCACTCTACAGCGCAATGCTCGTCATCTACCTCAGATATGTCGAGACACGTCCGGCACTGGCCGGCCCCGAGCCGCTGCTCAAGGTCTTCGACCGGCTGACGTTCCGCCATCGCTACGAGGACCTGCTGGAAAAGAGCGGCAAGGACACGCTGACCGGCACCAGTGACCGTGGCCATTTCGAAGCGGTGGCACAGTCGCTGATCGACCGGCCACTGGCCGACCGCAAGCCGGTGAGCATGTTGATGATCGACATCGACCACTTCAAGAGCATCAACGACCAGTATGGCCATGTCACCGGTGACAAGGTGCTCAAGGATGTTGCACGCGCGTTGGACGGCGCTTTGCGCAGCGGCGACCGTCTGTTCCGTTATGGTGGCGAAGAGTTCGTCGCCATCTGCCAGGACTTGAACGCCGGCGACGCGACGATCCTCGCCGAGCGCCTGCGCGCTGCGGTAGCGAGCATGACCCTGGCTGAGCCCGGTCTGAGCACTACCGTCAGCATCGGGGTGACGACCGCCAGAAGCGGTCCAGTTTCGGTCGAGCAGATGATCAGGGATGCCGACACCTGGCTGTATCGTGCCAAGCGACTCGGCCGGAACCGCGTCGAGAGCCCCGTCATCGCCTGAAGCAAGCCGCCGGCCAGTTTCGATCAGCCAAAAAGGAAGCCCCGTTGCCGGGGCTTCCTTGTTTTTCCCATCAGCCCTTTCGAGGCAATTGGGGAACGAGGCTGCGCTTGCCGCCATCCTTGCCCTTCGGCTCGGACTTCGGCTTCGCCGACACGACCTTCTTGGCGACCGGCTTCTTGGCAGCAGCCTTCTTGGGCTTCGGACGATCGGCCGGATCTTCCTTCTTCGGCTTCACCGGCACTTCGTCGGCAACCGTCTCGAGTTTCAGGCCGGATTCGCCCGTTTCCTTCTTCTCGACGGTGACGCGCACCGTGCCGCCCTTCTTGAGCTTGCCGAACAGCACCTCGTCGGCCAGCGGCTTCTTGATGTGCTCCTGGATGACGCGGCCGAGCGGCCGCGCGCCCATGCGCTCGTCGTAGCCTTTCTCGGCCAGCCAGGCGATTGCATCCGGCGACAGGTCGAAGGTGACGCCCCGCTCGGAAAGCTGGGCTTCCAGCTGCATGACGAACTTCTGCACGACCTGATGCACCACCGGCACCGGCAGCGAGCCGAACGGGATGATGGCATCGAGACGGTTGCGGAACTCCGGCGTGAACAGCCTGTTGATCGCCTCGACATCGTCGCCTTCGCGTTTTGTCGATCCGAAACCGATCGCCGCGCGCTGCGCGTCGGACGCGCCCGCATTGGTGGTCATGATCAGGATGACATTGCGGAAGTCGATCTGCTTGCCGTTGTGGTCGGTCAGCTTGCCGTGGTCCATGACCTGCAACAGGATGTTGAACAGATCGGGATGGGCCTTTTCCACTTCGTCGAGCAGCAGCACGCAATGCGGATGCTGGTCGACACCGTCGGTCAGCAGGCCGCCCTGGTCGAAGCCGACATATCCGGGCGGCGCGCCGATCAGGCGGCTGACGGTATGACGCTCCATATATTCCGACATGTCGAAGCGGATCAGTTCCACGCCCAGCGACAGTGCAAGCTGCTTTGCCACTTCGGTCTTGCCGACGCCGGTCGGACCCGAGAACAGGTAGGAGCCGATCGGCTTCTCCGGTTCGCGCAGGCCGGCACGCGCCAGCTTGATGGCCGAGGTAAGCGCAGTGATCGCCGTGTCCTGACCATAGACGACGCGCTGCAGCTCGACCTCGAGGCCAGCCAGCACCTTTTCGTCGTCGGCCGAGACGGTCTTCGGCGGAATACGCGCCATCGTGGCGATCGTCGCCTCGATCTCCTTGATGCCGATCGTCTTCTTGCGCTTGCCTTCCGGCAAGAGCATTTGCGACGCGCCCGTCTCGTCGATCACGTCGATCGCCTTGTCGGGCAGCTTACGGTCGTTGATGTAGCGTGCCGAAAGCTCGACGGCCGCCTTGATCGCCTCGTTGGTGAACTTCACCTTGTGGAAATCCTCATAATAGGGCTTGAGGCCCTTCATGATCTCGATGGCGTCGTCGACGGTCGGCTCGTTGACGTCGATCTTCTGGAAACGACGGACAAGCGCCCTGTCCTTCTCGAAGAACTGGCGGAACTCCTTGTAGGTGGTTGAGCCGATGCAACGGATGGCACCCGACGACAGCGCCGGCTTGAGCAGGTTGGAGGCATCCATCGCGCCGCCCGACGTCGCACCGGCACCGATGACGGTGTGAATCTCGTCGATGAACAGCACAGCGCCCGGATACTCCTCGAGTTCCTTGACCACCTGCTTCAGGCGTTCCTCGAAGTCGCCGCGATAGCGCGTGCCGGCAAGCAGCGTGCCCATGTCGAGCGCGAAGATGGTGGCATCCTCGAGCACTTCGGGAACGTCGCCCTCGACGATACGCTTGGCGAGGCCCTCGGCAATCGCAGTCTTACCCACGCCGGGGTCGCCGACGTAGAGCGGGTTGTTCTTGGAGCGGCGGCACAGCACCTGGATGGTGCGGTTGATCTCGGACTCGCGGCCGATCAGCGGATCGATCTTGCCGGCCCGCGCCTTGACGTTGAGATTGACGCAATAGGCCGTCAGCGCATCCTGCTGCTTCTTGCCCTTGCCTGTCTCTTCGTTTGCCTCATTGTTCGAGCTGCCCTGCTCCTCGTCGGCGCCGCGCGGGCTGCGCGTTTCGGTGGCGCCGGGACGCTTGGCGATGCCGTGCGAGATGTAGTTGACCGCGTCGTAGCGTGTCATCTGCTGTTCCTGCAGGAAATAGGCAGCATGGCTCTCGCGCTCGGCGAAGATCGCAACGAGCACGTTGGCGCCTGACACTTCCTCGCGGCCGGACGACTGGACGTGGATGACGGCGCGCTGGATGACGCGCTGGAAACCGGCGGTCGGCTTCGAATCCTCGTCGTAGCCGGTGACGAGATTGTCGAGCTCGGTGTCGATATAGGTCAGCACTGTCTGCTTGAGTTCGTCGAGATCGACGTTGCAGGCGCGCATGACCGCTGCTGCCTCATTGTCGTCGATGAGAGCGAGCAGCAGATGTTCGAGCGTCGCATATTCATGGTGACGCTCGTTGGCGAGCGTCAACGCCTGATGCAGCGCTTTTTCGAGGCCCTGGGAGAAAGCCGGCATTCAATACCTCACTTCTTCTCCATCACGCATTGCAGCGGATGCTGATTTTGTCTGGCGAAATCCATGACCTGGGACACCTTTGTCTCGGCCACTTCGAACGTGTAGATCCCGCATTCGCCGACGCCATGGTTGTGGACATGCAGCATGATGCGGGTAGCGGCCTCCCTGTCCTTCTGGAAGAAGCGTTCGAGCACATGCACGACGAACTCCATCGGGGTGTAGTCGTCGTTGAGGATGAGCACCCGGTAGAGGCTCGGCCGCTTGGTCTTGGTCTTCGTACGGGTAATGACTGCGGTGCCGCGGCCTGGGCCGTTGCCTCCCTCGTCACCGTTCTGCATCCGCGCCACGTCGAAGTTCGTGGCTTCCAAGCCGGTCGTCAATCTGGTCCTGCCCTTCATCAATTCCGACACTTCGTCATGTAGGTGTCATTAGGGGGATTTTAAGCCCTTCTGACGTGCTGACAATATGGTGACGGGGGCGGCATGGCCCGAATTGCCATAAACGTGAAGCACTTGTGCAAAAGAAAAACAAAAAACCCGGCTGCGCGGGCGCAACCGGGTCTTCTCTGCCGGATCTTTCGATCCAGCCCCCTGAAATCGGGGATCAGTCGATCACTTCGCCTTGGCGACGAGCGACTCAAACGGCTTGTAGGCGTCCTTGGCGAGTTCGGCATACAGTTCGCCGAGCTTGGTCGCCTCGGCGACAAAACCTTCATAAGCCTGCTTGGCATAGTCGGTCTGGATTTCGACGGCCTTCTCGAGCGACTTGACGCCGAGCAGCTTCTCGAAGGTGGCAGCACCTGCCTCGAAGCTCTTCTTGGTGTAGTCGGTCGTCTCGGTGGCGATCGCCTGCGCGCCCTTGGAGAGCGAAGCGAAGCTCTTCAGGCCGGTGTCGACGAAGTCCTTGCCGTATTTGCTGAAATCTTCATAGGTCTGGGTCATCGCTGCATCCTTTCGGGTTCCGCGCGCTGCGCTATGTGATTGTGCGATGCAGCCTAGATATTGTGCAGCGCACAAAATGTCAACTGACCCGGCGTCATTCCATACCGCCCAAAGCGACGATCCCGTTCGGTAAAGTTAGACTAAAGCCCAAGCAAAAGTGTGAACGAGCCGGTTACCATAAACGGATTGGTAACGCTGTGACCCTACTGTGCATCGATACGGGGCAGGAACCTTTGCCGCCCCACATGCAACAATAATTCAAGGGTGTAACAGTGCGTCAAGCGTTGCCGGGTAAAGTGCTCAAGTCGGCCATCTCCATCAAATCGTTCATGGTTTTCACCCTCGCCGCAGCCATAGGGATGGCGTCGGCGGCTCCTGTTTCTGCAGCCAAGGCGACCAGGGACAGCCGCTACGCAGCGATCGTCGTCGATGCGAACACCGGTGAAACCCTTCACTCCTCGAGTGCCGATTCCCGGCGCTATCCGGCGTCGCTGACCAAGATGATGACGCTCTATCTGACCTTCGAAGCGCTTTCGAAGGGTCGAATCCAGAAAGATTCCAAGGTCGTGTTTTCCAAGAACGCGGCCGCCGAGCCGCCGACCAAGATCGGCGTCAAGGCAGGCGGTTCGATCAGCGTCGAAGCAGCGATTCTCTCGCTCATCACGCGCTCGGCCAACGATGCCTCGACGGCGCTCGGCGAAATGATCGGCGGCTCGGAGGAAAACTTCGCGCGCATGATGACCGCCAAGGCACGCAGCTTGGGCATGCAGGGCACCGTGTTCCGCAATGCCAACGGCCTGCCCAACACCGCCCAGTTCACCACCGCGCGCGACATGGCCAAGCTCGGCATCGCGCTGCGTGAGCATTTTCCGCAGTATTACAGCTATTTCTCGACGCGCTCCTTTGCTTTCGGCCGCCAGCGCATCGCCAACCACAATCGCCTGCTCGGCCGCATCAAGGGCGTCGACGGCATCAAGACCGGCTACACCCGCGCCTCGGGCTTCAACCTGGTCTCCTCGGTGCAGGACGGCAACCGCCGCATCGTCGCCGTGGTTCTCGGCGGCACCAGCGGCGCCAGCCGTGACAACAAGATGGCTGAACTGATCAAGACCTACATGCCGCAGGCCTCGAAGCGCGGCGGTGGCGACCTGATCGCCAAGACCGATACGCCGATGCCGGCCGTCGCGGTCGCCAGGGCTCAGCTGCCCAAGCGCAATGCGCCGATGCCCGACATGCGCCCGGAAGCCGAGGAGATCGTCGTCGCCGACGCTTCCGCCGATGAAGCCGTCGAGAGCGACGAGGTTGTCGTGGCTGCTGCCGTGCCCGCTCCAAAGCCGGTCATCGCACGCACCACCGAGCCGAAGATCGCCATGGCTTCGACCGAACGTTTCGGCGGCAAGATTCCGTTCCAGATCCGCAAGGCCAAGGATCGCGCTCCCGCTGAGGGCGTCGAGCAGGCCTACGCAGAAGAGCGGGCTCCGGCCGTCCAGGCCCTCGATCAGATGAAAACCGCATCAGTCCCGTCGGGCTGGGCGATCCAGGTCGCTTCGTCGCCGAGCGACGGCGAGGCGCGTGCCATCCTCGACAAGACGGCAAAGCAGGCTGGAGCAGCACTTGCCAAGGCTTCGCCCTTCACCGTGCCCTTCGAAAAGGGCGGCGTGACCTACTTCCGTGCCCGCTTTGCCGGCTTTGAATCCAAGGACTCCGCCTGGAATGCCTGCAACGCACTGAAGAAGAAGAAGATCGCCTGCTACGCAATCGCGCAGTAGGCGCCCCCAACCTCCTGGAAAGTTCTGTGTCGAAGGAGAGTCTAGTGATGATCGGAGAGAAGGACGTCCTTGGCTTCGTTGATCCTCGCCGCGAGGAAAGACGAGCCTCCGAGATCGGGATGCAGGCGCTGAATCAGTCGTCGATGCGCCTTGCGGACATCCGCCGCGGCGGCCCCCGCTTCAAGACCAAGGACCTTGTAGGCCTCCTCCTTAGTCATGGCGCCAGAACTTGGCGCAACACGCTGCCCGTCGTCTCGGTCAGGTTGCGCGTCTTCTCGCCAAACGGGAAAGCGGCCGTCAAGATAGGTCTCAAGTAGCTGTAGGCTTTCCGGATCGCCGGACAGCTCCTTGTAGAGTGCCTTGAGTTCAGTAAGGCCGAGTGAGGCGAGTGACTTGCCTTCCTGGCGGCCGGCCAGGACGAACCCCTGCAGGCCACCTGTGTCGTGATCAAGCTCCATTTCGAGCGCCGCGGTCCTTACGGTCGAACGCCGCCCCGGCGTTCGACTGGTAGAAGCCCCCCTCCTGCTGGCCGCATACCAGGCCAGGGCCGCGGAGATCAGGCCGCCGCCGACGGCTGCCCGGCCCAACAGCAACAGAACCACGCCAACCAGCCCCAGCGCCAATGGCCCTGCCATCTTCAGCGCCCTGGCAAGCTGGGTCGCATCGGCGCGCAGGAAGATGGTGACGGCCAGCGTCGAAAATACCAGGACAGCGGCGAGGACGGCGAGAACTGTCATGGTGCCTTGCCGCTCCTCAAATGCTCGATCATCAGAATGTCCTCGGGACGGCCCCTCGCCTCCAGCGCCTTGATGCCGCCCGTGGCAAAGACGGCGACCGCGGACAAAAGCTTCGACAAGGTCGCCGCGGCCTTGCTGTCAAAGCGGAACCAGGCGCCCTTGCTGAGTCGCGCGATCTCCTTGAAGGCGCGCTCGGCGTCTGCGTCATGGCCTTCCTGGAAGACGAAGGCCGGAACGCCTAACAAGCCAAGTTTGCCGGCCTTTTCGGCAAGTTCGTCGATGTTCTCTTCCATCGCATCGCCGATGTAGACCAGCGCATCGACCTTGGCGGACGACGTCTCCTTGAGCGCATGCGCCAACACCTTGCCGACCTGCGTCTGACCGCTGCGGCACTGGATGGACGTCATCAGCTGCTTGAGTGAAGCCGTCTCGGCAACAAATTTGGACGCCCGGCATTCGCCAAGCCCGCGGAAATAGACAAGCTGCACGTTCAGCCTGCCGGTATTGCCGACGGCGTCGAACATCTGGCCCTGCAATTCACAGGCGAGATCCCAGGTCGGCTGCCGGCTCATCGTGGCGTCGAGCGCCAGCACCAGTCGACCATTGGCCTTGCCGGTGGCCAGCGCGCGCGCCTTTCGCACGAATGCGTCGATCGCCGCGGAATCCGAACGGCGCTCGACCGGCGGGTGATTGGCTGACGTAGCCGGAGGCTTGCTTTGGTCGCTCATCACCAAAGAAGATGTGGCGGCGCGCGATAGCTTGCAAGCCCGTCGTTGCGGGCTTCGGCACCCGAGCTAGAGTAGCCCGAGTTCGGCAAGTTCGAGCCGCAGCTTTGGCGGCATTTCTGCCAGCGCTGCATTGCCCTGGCCGAGATCGGCCGGCGCATCTACTGGCTTGAGGTAGCGCCAGCCCTGGAAGGCGCGGCGCGGCTGCCAGTCGGTGCGCACAACGGTCGGCTCGAGAATGAGATGGCAACGGCCGATGCCTTCTGCATCGGTGAAGGGCCGGATTTCCAGCAAGCGCTGGCGGCACTGAACGTTGCCCTTGATAACCCAGTAGAGCGAGCCACCCGACGTCAGTTCGGCACCGCGGGTCGGCACCATGCGCGTGGTGTGGAACTGCTCCACCGGCTCGCCATTGCGCCTGCGCTCGTCCAAGCGGAAGGCGATCCATTCCTCGAGATCCTCGACGCTGTCGCAGCCGACGCAGAGCTTTAGCATGTTCAGTGACATGGGCTGAAAACTAGCGTCTCCGCCAGACGCATTCAACGCCGCCAGTGGTTTTGCACAGGCTGGCCTGTTGGGCCAGCCCGTCGGACACCCTCAGCACTCGACGACGTTGACCGCGAGACCGCCAAGGCTGGTTTCCTTGTACTTCTCGCTCATGTCCATGCCGGTCTGGCGCATGGTTTCGATGGCGGCGTCGAGCGGCACGAAATGCTTGCCGTCGCCCTTGATGGCGAGCGAGGCCGCGGTGACCGCCTTGACCGCGCCGAGCGCGTTGCGCTCGATGCACGGCACCTGGACAAGGCCGCCGACGGGATCGCAGGTCATGCCGAGATGGTGTTCGAGCGCGATCTCGGCGGCGTTCTCGACCTGCTCGGGTGTACCGCCCATGACGGCGCACAGCCCGGCCGCCGCCATCGCCGACGCCGAGCCGACCTCGCCCTGGCAGCCGACCTCGGCGCCGGAAATGGAGGCGTTGGTCTTGATGATGCCGCCGACGGCGGCTGCAGTCAGCAGGAAGTCGCGGATGCTGTCCTTGTCCGCCTCGACATGGAAATGCAGCCAATAGCGCAGGACGGCCGGCAGTGTGCCGGCAGCACCGTTGGTGGGCGCCGTGACGACGCGGCCGCCGGCGGCATTCTCTTCGTTGACGGCCATGGCGTAGATCGACAGCCAGTCATTGGCGAGCAGCGGGTTGGGCCGGTTCTGGCTCCACTGCTCCTGCAGCTTGTCGTGCAGCTGGCGGGCGCGACGACGAACCTTGAGGCCGCCCGGCATGATGCCGTCCTGCGACAGGCCACGGTCGATACAGCGGCTCATTGCGTCCCAGACGGCATCGAGACCGGCATCGAGATCGGCGCGCTGCATGTGGATTTCTTCATTGGCGCGCTTCATCTCGGCAATGGAGAGCCCGCTCCGCGACGCCATGGCAAGCATCTCGACGGCATTCGCAAACGGATAGGGCACACGCTTGCCCGCCGCCGGAGCCGCGGTCTTGGCCTTCATGCGCTGCAGCTCTTCCTCTGAAACGACGAAGCCGCCGCCGATGGAGTAATAGATGCGCTTGAGCAGCAGGCGGTCGCTCGCGTCATAAGCGTAAAACGCCATGCCGTTGGCGTGGCCGAGCAGCGGCGTCTTCTTGTCGAGCACAAGATCGATGCCCGGATCGAAGCGGTAGGACGGATGTCCCTCCGGCGACACATGCTTGTCGCGAGAGATCTGCTCGACGATGCCGTCCGTCTTGTCCGGATCAACGGTGACAGGTGTCAGCCCGTAGAGGCCGAGCATGACGGCGCGGTCGGTTCCGTGGCCGACGCCGGTATAGGCGAGCGAACCGTGCAGGCTGGCGCCGACGCGGTCTACCTTGGCGCCAGCCGGACGCGGCCAGTCGCCGGTCAGGATCTCGTCGAGAAAACGTGCAGCCGCAGTCATCGGCCCCATCGTGTGCGAGCTCGACGGACCAATGCCGATCTTGAACAGGTCGAATACCGAAAGAAACAAATCTCACTCCCTGCGACGTCGGCGGCTCATGTCGCGTATGTATACGATCATTCCGCCCTTTTCACGTCTGTAGCTAGGCGCGATCCGACGTGGTTTGCTCAGCGCGCGACATTTGAAAAAACCGCCTGATAAGGCAAGGCCATATCGCAAAGAAGCGCGGCCCAGCCGCGCTTCTTGTATCCAATCCAGGCAATTTTCGATCAGCCGGCGGCCACGACAGCTGCCGTTTCGGCACCGCTCACCAACCAGGCAATAAGAAGAAAACCTGCAAAGCCAATCACTGCCTTGGCCGTGAGGCCCCAGCAGGATTTCTGAACGCCGTCATCCATGATGTGTCGCAAGATCCTTGTGGTTCGGTCAGCGGGCGGTAGGTCCGCCTCAGCGCGTGGCCGAGTTGCCTGCTGGATACGCCTTTGCGTGCGCCTTCGCAATTGCAAAAAATGGCCAAAGCAAGGCGAATTCTGCATGGCTGCCATGCGGCCATCAATCCATTTTTAATCAAATCAGGCACTTATGCCGAATTCACGATTCACGCTTTCTAAACACCTGTGACACTGCCGTGGCACGCAGATGATCTCGAAATAGGTGCGGCGCGCATGCTAGCCTGCACGGGATGATCAACGATTCCGTTTCCATGACCGGCCCTTTGGGCGCCCTCGACATCGCGGCACTTGCGTTCTTCCTCGCCGGCTGGGTGTTTCATGCCCTTGGCGCCGAAGGCCATATCGTCACGCGCATGTCGCTGACGCGGGCGATGAACGCCCAACGCGCCGCCTGGATGGCGACGATGGCTCGGCGCGAGGTCAGGATCGTCGACACCTCGATCATGAACGGGCTGCAGCAAGGCACCGCCTTCTTCGCCTCCAGCTCGCTGATTGCCGTCGGCGGCTGCTTTGCCCTGCTCGGCGCCTCCGATCGCGTTCTGGCCATCTTGAGCGACGTGCCGCTTGCAGGCGCCACCGCACGGCCACTGTTCGAGATCAAGGTCATCGGCCTGATCGTCATCCTGGCCTATTCGTTCTTCAAGTTCGGCTGGGCCTACCGGCTGTTCAACTACTGCTCGATCCTGATCGGCGCCGTTCCCCAGCTCAGCCCCGGCAGCGAGCCCAACGCGGCGATCGACGTCGCAGTCATGCGGGCGACCCGGATGAACCAGCTGGCCGGCAAGCATTTCAACGCCGGCCTGCGCGGCGTGTTTTTCTCGATCGGCTATCTCGGCTGGTTCGTCGACGCGCGCGTCTTCTTCGTCACCACAGTGGTGCTGCTCGCAGTGCTGATCAGACGCCAGTTCTTTTCCGAGGCTCGCAAGGCGGTGCTGGTTCAGGATTTCGGACCTGGGAACGGATCGTCGATCCGTCCCGACAGCCAGTAGGCGAGAAGGCCGATCCACTCACGCATCGCCATGGTCGTGTTCTGGAGCGAATCGGCCGGATTGTCGGTGAACAGGCCGACGCCCTCCTCGCCCGATGTCCGGTAGTCGACAGGCCAGGCGGTGACATCGAAACCAGCCTTGGCAAACAGCGCCATCGAACGCGGCATGTGGAAGGCCGAGGTGACCAGCAGCCAGGTCTCGCCAGGCTTCGGCGTCACCATCTCCTTGGAGAACAACGCGTTCTCATAGGTGTTGCGGGAGCGTCCTTCGAGGATCATCCGCTCGCGCGACACGCCGAGGGCTTCCAGCAGGCGCGGCGCCGTATCGGCATCGCCTTCGCCTTCGAGCACCAGCGTTCCTGTGCCGCCTGAAATGACGACCTTCGCATCGGGATAGCGCCTGGCAAGGATCGCCGTCTCGACCATGCGGTCGCCACCGCTGTTAAGCTCATAGCCGCCCCGCGCCAGATTGATCGCGCCCTCGAAGCCGCCACCGAGCACGATGATGCCGTCGACCCTGGCCGGCTGGGCTGGTCGCTGGAACCGCTCTTCCAACGGATTGAGCATCAGCGAGCCAAGCGAGGTCCAGGTCGCGAGGGCCAGAATCATCAGCGAGGCGAAAGTCGCCATGCGGAAGAGGCGCCGGCGCCCGAAGAAGCTGGCAACGAGCCCGGCCGCAAGCAGGAAGATTGCGAAATTGAGCGGCTGGGCGAAGAACCAGAAGATCTTGGAGAGATAGAAGAACAAACCGATATGCCGTCCGTAATGGAATGGAGCCCCCTCCAATCCACTACTATGTCAGCCCGCAAAGTACGACCCCGGACTTGCTCGACTGGACAGCTGACACGTGCCCGGCTTCGGCTGATAGGCGCTATGCGCCTACCACCATTTCTCCGGCTGGAAACGGCCAGCGGCCTGCTCGATGACATGAGCGGTCTGGAACAGCGTCTCTTCGTCGAACGGGCGCCCGATCAGCTGCAGGCCGAGCGGCAGGCCGTGGCCGTCGAGACCGGCGGGGACGGCGATGCCAGGCAGACCGGCCATGTTCACCGTCACGGTGAAGATGTCGTTGAGGTACATCTTGACCGGATCGGCGGCCATGTCCTCGTCGGCGACGCCGAACGCGGCCGACGGCGTTGCCGGTGTCAGGATGACGTCGACGCCGGCGGCGAAAGCCAGCTCGAAGTCACGCTTGATCAGCGTTCGCACCTTCTGCGCCTGGAGGTAATAGGCATCGTAATAGCCGGCCGACAGCACATAGGTGCCGATCATGATGCGGCGTTTGACCTCGCGGCCGAAACCGGCGGCACGGGTGTTCTCGTACATCTCGATGATGTCCTTGCCCGGCACGCGCAGGCCGTATCGGACACCGTCATAGCGGGCGAGGTTCGAGGACGCTTCAGCGGGAGCCACGATGTAATAGGCCGGCAGCGCGTATTTGGTGTGGGGCAGCGAGATGTCGACGATCTCAGCGCCGGCATCCCTGAGCCAGGCAATGCCCTTCTGCCACAGCGCCTCGATATCTTCGGGCATGCCGTCGACGCGGTATTCTTTTGGAATGCCGATCTTCATGCCCTTGACCGACTTGCCGATCGCCGCCTCGTAGTCCGGCACCGGCAGGTCGACGGAGGTGGTGTCCTTGGCGTCGACAGAGGCCATCGACTTGAGCAGGATCGCAGCGTCGCGCACGTCGCGGGCGATCGGACCGGCCTGGTCGAGCGACGAAGCGAAGGCAACGGTGCCCCAGCGCGAAACACGGCCATAGGTCGGCTTGATGCCGACAGTGCCGGTAAAGGCCGCCGGCTGGCGGATCGAGCCGCCCGTGTCGGTGGCCGTCGCACCGGCGCAGAGGAAGGCCGAAACGGCTGCCGCAGAGCCACCCGAGGAGCCGCCTGGCACGAGTTGCATGTTGTCATATCTGCGCGCGGTCTTTGCGCCGCCTGATGCAACGAAGCCGCCGTCGCCCTGATGGGTCGTCGGCATTACCACCGTGCCGACGCGCGAGCGCCGCCACGGGTTGATCACCGGGCCGTAATAGGAAGTCTCGTTGGACGAGCCCATGGCGAACTCGTCCATGTTGAGCTTGCCGAGCATGACAGCACCGTCGGCCCACAGATTGGCCGTAACCGTCGATTCGTAGCGCGGCTCGAAACCGTCCAGCACGTGGCTGCAGGCCTGGGTGTGCACGCCTTCGGTGGCGAACAGATCCTTGATCCCGAGCGGGATTCCCTCCAGCGCACCGCCCTCACCCCTGGCCAGTTTGGCGTCGGACACCTTGGCCATCTCGCGCGCCTTGTCAGGCGTGGTGGCGACATAGGCGTTGAAGGTGGAATTGGCCTGATCGATCGCCGTGACATAGGCGTCGGTCAGCTCGGTGGCGGTGATCTCCTTGCCGCGCAGCTTCTCGCGCGCTTCGGCAATCGTCAGTCTGGTCAGGTCGGTCATGGCGAATTCACTTCGGGGTCACGCAGCCGAAAGCTGCTTTTGATGAGACGACGGACTGGCCGGCAGGGCCTATTCCACCACTTTCGGCACAAGGAAGAAATTCTCGTCGGTGGCAGGCGCGTTGGCGACGATGTCGGCCGCCTTGTTGCCGTCGGTGACGGCATCGACGCGCTTCTTCATCTCCATCGGCGTGACCGACGTCATTGGCTCGACGCCCGTGACGTCGACCTCGTTGAGTTGCTCGACGAAGCCGAGGATAGCGTTCAATTCGCCGGTCATGCGCTGGGCATCGTCCTCGCTCACTGCGATACGGGCGAGATGCGCGACGCGCTTGACGGTCTTGAGATCAACGGACATCGAAAAACTCCGGAAAGCCGGTAAATTTGGTCAGGTCGGGCTATAACGGCGCGGCGCGCGCGGTGCAACATCGATGATCATGCTCATGGCATGGCGACGCCATCGCACAGCACGTAGGTGCCGCCATTGTCGGTCTGGCCGCCCTCGGGATCGACCTGGCGCACCGAAACGAGCTCGAGTTGCGTCGGGCTGAGTTCGAGGATGGAGAGCGTGTCTGGGAACAGATGCCCGGGCTCCTGGCACACGGCGGTCACGACCCATGCAGGCGCCCGCGTCGCGCGCGTGACGTTGAGGAACTCACAATTGTACTCGACGCTTTCGAGGCCGTTCGACGACAGGATCAGGCTGCCGGCGTCGATGACCGACTGCAGCGAATCCTTCTTCGCCTGGGCGCAGAGCTCCTCGGACTGGAGATAGACACCCTTGATGAAATCGGCGGCATGGGCCGACGTGCCGAACACTGCCAGCGAGGACATCGAAAGAATTCGCAAGAACTTCATGTCAAACCCCACTTCGCGGCACAGCCGCCAGCTCAAATGTCGGTCGCCACGCCAACCCTGGGCAACACCACCTCGACGCCAGAGCCTTCGAGACCGGCGACGAACTGGTCCGCCGTCTGGTCGATGATCGGGAAGCTGGCGAAGTGGCATGGCACTACGGTTTCGAACTTGAAGAAGCGCCGGCAGGCAAGGGCCGCCACAGCACCGCCCATGGTGAAGCGGTCGCCGATCGGTACGATGCCGATGGCCGGTTCGTGCAACTCGTTGATCAACGCCATGTCGGAGAAGATGTCGGTATCGCCCATGTGATAGAGCGTGCGCTCCTCGGCGAAATGCAGCACCAGGCCACCGGGATTGCCGAGATAGACGTTGCCGCCATTCGGCCCGCTGACCGACGACGAATGCAGCGCCGCAACGAAGGTGGTGGTGAAGCTGCCGCAGTCGACGGTGCCACCGATGTTGCCGGGATTGATCTGCTTGTCGCCGACACCCTGGCCGACGAGATACATGCAGATCTCGAAATTGGCGACGAGCATGGCGCCGGTCTTCTTCAGGATCGCTGCGGCATCGCCGATATGGTCGTCATGGCCGTGCGTCAAAAGCACATGGGTGACACCCTCGACGACCTCCTCCCAGGATTTGCCCCACGACGGATTGCCGGTCAGGAACGGGTCGATCAGAATGGTGGCGCCAGCGACTTCAACGCGGAACGCCGAATGTCCGTACCAGGTCAGCTTCATCGTTTCGGCACTCCTCGCAATTTCGTTGGCCAAAGGATAGAACGCGCAAGGCCCCTTTCAAAGAGGCCGATACGCGAATTCAAGGTGTTAGGCCGTGTCCTGTTCATCGGGGCGGACACAGCTAGCAAGTCATAGAGGAAAGCCACTTGGCCATCGTTACGATCGAACAACTGCCCGCGCTGCTGGCCGGTGGCAAGACCCTTGCCGGGCTCGACCTCGGCGACAAGACCATCGGCGTGGCGGTCTCCGATCGCGGCCTGTCATTCTCGCATCCGCGCCAAGTCATCATCCGCAAGAAGTTCACGCTCGACGTGGCTGCCCTGCTTGCAATGCTCACCAAGGAAAACACCGGCGCGATCGTCATCGGCCTGCCGATCAACATGGATGGCTCGGAAGGCCCGCGCGCCCAGAAGTCCCGCGCCTTCGTGCGCAACGCAGCCAACCTGACCGATTTGCCGTTCCTGTTCTGGGATGAGCGGCTATCGACGGTCGCCGCCGAACGTGCGCTGATCGAGATGGACGTCTCGCGCAAGAAGCGCGACGGCCGCATCGATTCGGCGGCGGCGGCCTTTATTCTGCAGGGTGTACTCGACCGGCTTCAGACACTCGACGCATCTCCGGCCGCGGGCTAGCGCGCCAGCCCCGCACTTTCTCGGCAATCAGCTTGCGGCGCCGGAACGCCCAGATGCCCAAGAGGATGAATGTGTCGATGATGCAGGCCTTGCCGATCATCCACGGGATTTTGGCCGCCTCGACGCCGAGCAATTCGCCATAAAGGTCGAAGATCGCCAGATTCAGGGCGCGGCTCAGGATCGGGAATCCGAAATTGAGGTCGTTGATCGACAGGAAGTACCAGCCCCAGAACAGGACCAGCGGCGCAGCCCAAACGGCGAGGACATAGCGCATCAGACGCTACCTCTAGCCGACGGCGTGGCGGCTTCATGGCCATGGAACTGGTTCGAACGTGCCGGCATCGGGTTTCCTGCTTCCTTGCAAAGACAGTGAGCCCTGCACCGAGCCAGCGCAATGTAAACCATTTGTTAAGGTTAATTTGCAGCTCGCCGTCCAGAAATGGCACGGTACCTGTTCCGGAACGTGTCAGCCGACCTGTGGATAGAGCGTGTCGATGATCAGGCGCGAATCGTGACGCGCGTCGAGCATGCCGTAGGTGCCGCGCCACTGGCCGGCGAGACGGGTCTCGATGAAGGCGTCGGCAATCCGCCCTGCCCCCATGCGGCGCAGTTCGGCCGCGGCAGCCGAGATCGCCAGCTGCTCGGTCAGGATGCGCGCCGAGCCCTCGTCCGACGACGCGACCTGCATGGCGGCACGCAGCACGCCGAGCACGCTGCGTCCGCCAGGACCGAGGTCGCGCTCAAGCGTTGCCAGCACGTCCTCGAACAGGCCGGGCGCCCGTTGCAGCACGCGCAGCACGTCGAGCGCCATGACGTTGCCCGAGCCTTCCCAGATCGCATTGACCGGCGCCTCGCGATAATAGCGGGCCAGCGGCGCTTCCTCGACATAACCGTTGCCGCCCAGGCACTCCATCGCCTCGTAGAGCAGCGCCGGCGCGATCTTGCAGACCCAGTACTTGACGACCGGCGTCATGGCGCGCGCAAAGGCCGCCTCGCCGCGGTCGGATGCAGCTTCGTCGAACGACCGCGCCAAGCGGAAGGCGAGTGCGGTAGCCCCCGCGACGTCGAGCGCCATGTCGGCCAGGACACGCTGCATCAGAGGCTGGTCGACGAGGTTGGCGCCGAACACCTGGCGGTGACGGGTGTGGTGGACTGCTTCGGCGAGGCCGGCGCGCATGATCGCCGACGAAGCGACGGCGCAATCGAGCCGCGTCAGCGTCACCATGTCCATGATCGTCTTGATGCCGCCGCCGGGTTCACCGACCAGATCGCCGATGGCGCCCTGGATCTCGACCTCGGACGAGGCGTTGGAGCGGTTGCCGAGCTTGTCCTTCAAGCGCTGGAACTGCAGCCCGTTGGCCGAGCCGTCGCTCAGGATGCGCGGAACGAGGAAGCATGACAGCCCCTCGGGCGCCTGCGCCAGCATCAGGAAGGCATCCGACATCGGCGCCGACATGAACCATTTGTGACCGGTGAGCCGGTAGAAACTGCCGCCGGCACGCTCGGCCTTGGTGGTGTTGGCGCGCAAGTCGGTGCCGCCCTGCTTCTCGGTCATTCCCATGCCGAGCGTCAGGCCGGTCTTTTCGACCGGCGGCTTCTGCGCCTGGTCATATTTGCGCGTGGTGACGCGCGGCGCCCATTCGCGAAACAGCTTCGGGCTCGCCATCAAGGCAGCAAGCGAGGCATTGGTCATGGTGATCGGGCACAGATGCCCGCATTCGAGTTGTGCTGTCAGATAAAAGCGCGCCGCGCGCACCTGGTGGCGGCGGCCGGTCTCGGTGCCGCCATTCTCCCAGACGGAGGAATGCAGGCCGCCCGCGATCGAGCGGCGCATCAGCGCGTGATAGGCGGGATGGAACTCGACCTGATCGATACGGCGGCCCTGGCGGTCATGGGTCCTGAGCTTCGGCACTTCGCTGTTGGCGAGCCGCGCCAGGTCCTGCGCTTCATGAGTCAGCACGAAGCGGCCGAGCCCGTCGAGGTCACGGCGCACGGGATCGGAGAAGCCTTCCGCGATCTGGATCAGCAGCGGGTCACCGCGCCAGGCATTGCTGCCCGTCAGCGGAGGGGGCTGGTTCGGCACGTCCTGCGTCACGCCTTGTCCTTCATCGGTGTGGGCGACGGGCACGAATCCGCAGCCATGGCCGGCTTTATAGCCGAAATGCTTATCGATAGCTTATGGCTCAGCTTGGAGGCGACGAAAATCCCGTGGGAGAACTTTCATCGATGAAATGCCGGCTTGCGGGTCACCTAAGCACAGCCTATAGCAGCGCCTTGAGATGACAGACCTATCGTCCCTGCCGCCCTACCCGCACCGCCATCTTCTTGGCATCCGCGACCTTTCTCCATTCGACATCGAAATCTTGCTCGACCGCGCCGACGCGGCCGTCTCCATTTCGCGTCAGTCGGAGAAGAAGACCTCGACGTTGCGGGGCAGAACCCAGATCAATCTGTTCTATGAAGCCTCGACGCGCACGCAATCGTCGTTCGAGCTCGCCGGAAAACGCCTCGGCGCCGACGTGATGAACATGTCCGTGGCGAGCTCTTCGGTGAAGAAGGGCGAAACGCTGATCGACACGGCGATGACGCTGAACGCGATGCGGCCCGACATCCTGATCATTCGCCACCAGTCGGCGGGTGCCGCCGCACTGTTGGCGCAAAAGGTTGGCTGCTCGGTGGTCAATGCCGGCGACGGCGCGCATGAGCACCCGACGCAGGCGCTGCTCGACGCACTGACCATCCGCCGCGCCAAGGGCCGCATTGCTCATCTTACGGTGGCGATCTGCGGCGACATCCTGCATTCGCGCGTCGCCCGCTCCAACATCCTGCTGCTCAATGCGCTCGGCGCCCGCATCAAGGTCGTGGCTCCTTCGACGTTGCTGCCTTCCGGCATCGCCCAGATGGGCGTCGAGGTGACGCAATCGATGGCCGAGGGCCTGAAGGACGCCGACGTCGTCATGATGCTGCGCCTGCAGCGCGAACGCATGGCCGGCGCCTTCGTACCGTCGGTACGCGAGTACTTCCGATACTACGGACTGGACGCAGAGAAACTGAAGGCGGCCAAGCCCGACGCGCTGGTGATGCACCCCGGCCCGATGAACCGCGGCGTGGAAATCGCCTCGGAGATCGCCGACGGCCCGCAGAGCGTGATCCAGGAACAGGTGGAAATGGGCGTCGCCGTGCGCATGGCGGTGATGGAAGCGCTGCTCGACCCGCGCCGCAATCGCGACGGAAAGAACGCATGAGCATCACCGTTTTCCAGCGCGCCCGCGTCGTTGACCCTTCGCGCGGCATCGATGAGACCGGCACCGTCATCGTCGACGGCAAGAAGATCGTCGCCGCAGGCGCCGACGCGCTCAACCAGGGTATACCAGGCGGCGCCGAGGTCATCGACTGCGCCGGCAAGGCGATCATTCCCGGCCTGATCGACGGTCGCGTCTTCATCGGCGAACCCGGCGGCGAACATCGCGAGACGATTGCCTCGGCCAGCATCGCCGCTGCAGCCGGCGGCGTCACGTCAGTCGTCATGATGCCCGACACCGACCCGGTCATCGACAATGTCGCGCTGGTCGAGTTCGTGCTGCGCACCGCCAAGGAAACCGCATCCGTCAACATCTTCCCGGCGGCGGCCATCACCAAGGGGCTCGACGGCCATGAGATGACCGAGTTCGGCCTGCTGCGGGAAGCCGGTGCCGTCGCCTTCACCGACGGACGCCACACCATCGCCAGTTCGATGGTGATGCGCCGGGCGCTGACCTATGCCCGCGACTTCGACGCAGTGATCGCCCACGAGACGCAGGACGCCGACCTCGCCTCGTCAGGCGTTATGAACGAAGGCCTTTATGCCAGCTGGCTCGGTCTCTCCGGCATTCCGCGCGAGGCCGAGACCATCCCGCTCGAGCGCGACCTAGCGCTTGCCCGGCTGACCCGCGGAAACTACCACGCCGCCAAGATCTCGACCGCGATGGCGGCAAATGCCGTGTCGCGCGCCAAGACCGACGGTGCCAGGGTCACAGCGGGCGTCTCGATCAACAGCCTGTCGCTCAACGAAAACGACGTCGGCGAATACCGCACCTTCTTCCGGCTGGCGCCGCCCTTGCGCGCCGAGGAAGACCGCATCGCCATGATCGAGGCGTTGAAGGACGGCACGATCGACCTGATCGTTTCTTCGCACGACCCTCAGGACGTCGATACCAAGCGCCTGCCCTTCGCAGACGCAGCCGTCGGCGCGATCGGCCTGGAGACGCTGCTGGCCGTGGCCTTGCGGCTGCACCACAATGGCGAAGTGCCGCTGCTGCGCATCATCGATGCACTTTCGACTGCGCCTGCAAAGCTGTTCGGCCTGCCCGGCGGTACGCTGAAGCCCGGCGCCTTGGCAGATCTGGCGCTTGTCGATCTTGGCGAGCCGTGGCTGGTGCGCGAGGCCGACATCCGCTCGCGCTCCAAGAACACCTGCTTCGAAGGCGCGAGGCTGCAAGGCAAGGTCTTGAAAACCTTGGTCGGCGGACGCACAGTGTATTCGGCCTGATAGGCCACGGGGGAGACCACAGACCTTGATGCCGGATGACATTTTTCCGACGGCCATGCACGTGCTCATCGCGGCCGCCGTATTCGGCTATGCCCTCGGCTCGATTCCGTTCGGCCTGCTGCTGACCCGCGCTGCCGGCCTCGGCGACGTGCGCAAGATCGGCTCCGGCAATATCGGCGCCACCAACGTGCTGCGCACCGGCAACAAGAAGCTGGCGGCAGCAACGCTGCTGCTCGACGCGCTCAAGGGCACGGTGGCTGTGCTTGTCGCTTCGCGTTGGAGCCACGACGCGGCCCTTGCGGCCGGCCTCGGCGCCTTTATCGGCCATCTCTATCCGATCTGGCTCGGCTTCAAGGGCGGCAAGGGCGTCGCCACCTATCTCGGCGTGCTGTTCGGCCTGTCGGGGCTCGGCGCGCTTGCCTTCGCCGTTACCTGGCTGCTCGTCGCCTTCGTCAGCCGCTACTCGTCGCTTGCAGCGCTGACCGCCGCCATCGTCGTGCCGATTGCTCTTTATATGATCGACATGCCCAAGGCCGCCGGCCTGCTGGCCCTGATGAGCCTGATCGTCTTCATCCGCCACCGCGCCAACATCTCGCGTCTGCTTGCCGGCACTGAATCGCGGATCGGGTCCAAGGGATGACCCGCGCCGCCGCCGGGCCGCATCTCAGCGACCGGCAGCGGCTTCATTGGCTGCGCCTGATCCGTACGCCAAATGTCGGCCCCGCAAGTTTTCGCGACCTGATCAATCGCTTCGGATCCGCCGAAACGGCAATTGAGATGCTGCCCGAAATCATGATGGCCGGCGGCGCAAACCGCGCGGTTCGGGTTCCCTCGATGGCCGAGGCAGAGGCGGAGATGCAGCTGGCGCGCAGATGCGGCGCGCGCTTCGTTGCGCTTGGCGAGCACGACTACCCGCAGACGCTCACGCGCATGGACAACCCACCGCCGCTGCTCGCCGTCAAAGGCACCGCTGCCGTCTTCGGCTTGCCGCCTGTGGCCATCGTCGGCGCACGCAACGCCTCGCTCGCCGGCATCAAGATGGCGCGCATGCTTGCCTCGGAGCTTGGTCGCAACGGCTATGGCGTGATCTCGGGACTGGCCCGTGGCATCGACACCGCGGCCCATCAGGGCAGCCTCGACACAGGCACGGTCGGTGTGCTGGCCGGCGGCATCGATCGCCCCTACCCGCCCGAGAATGTCGGCCTCTGCGACGAGATCGCCGAACGCGGCGCCATCGTCTCCGAAATGCCGTTCGGCTGGGACCCACGCGCCCAGGACTTTCCGCGCCGCAATCGCATCGTCGCCGGCCTTTCGCTCGGACTTGTCGTCGTCGAGGCGGCTCAACGTTCGGGTTCGCTGATCAGCGCGCGGCTTGCCGGCGAGATGGGACGCCTGGTCTTCGCCGTACCCGGCTCGCCGCTCGACCCGCGCGCCGCCGGCAGCAACGGCCTGCTCAAGGATGGCGCGACGCTCGTGACAGAGGCTGCCGACGTGCTGGAAGCTCTGGCGCCGCTGGTTGGACGCCAGCCTTTTGCACCGGCCAGGCTCGAGGAACCGCCTGATTTCACCGCGACGCCGCCACCCGTCGACGGCGACCGCGCCCGGGTGATCGAGGCGCTCGGCCCGGTTCCCGTCGAGGTCGATGAATTGATCCGCCACACCGGGCTTCATCCGGCGCAGATCTTCATGATCCTTCTGGAGCTCGACCTCGCCGGTCGGCTCGAGCGCCATTCAGGCGGGCGTGTTTCGCTCGTTGAGCCCGACATGTGACGGGCGCTCGGGGGGGGGAGACACCGGCGGCTTCCGACATAGGCCATATCGATCAGACAAGCGGGTATGCCGCGAGGCGTCGACCAGGATGCCGAGTTGGCCGGGCATCGACAGTATGGAATCAAGAGTTTTGGCCCGCCTACGCGCAGGCGCCTGCTTGTCCGGAAGTGGGCCCTCTGCCGCCCCGCGTGAGTCGCGTGACCAAGGCCGATTTCAACGCCAATAGCCGGCTCAACCGGCGATGGTGGACATGCAGCAAATCTATCAAGGATTGCAATAGGGCGAATTAATATACTCAGGATTGCAATCCGGTTCTTCACCGTCGTTTTTGCCCCGTTCCCCTTGACCGGACCGAAAAGCGCGGCCATGTGACGAGCGAATTGAAAATCTTCGCCACGCGCCGTTTGCCGTTGTTTGGGCGCTTCACTGGAAAATCAGCCACATATGGACGTCGTTGTCGTCGAGTCACCGAACAAGGTGAAAAGCATCAACAAGTACCTGGGCCGGAACTACAAGGTTCTCGCCTCGTTCGGCCATGTCCGCGATTTGCCGGCCAAGGACGGCTCGGTGAAGCCGGAAGACGATTTTGCCATGTCCTGGTCGGTCGACACCGCATCGGCCAAGCGGCTCAGCGATATCGCCAAGGCGGTCAAGGAAGCCGACGGCCTGATCCTCGCAACCGATCCGGATCGCGAAGGTGAAGCCATCGCCTGGCACGTACTCGAGGTGCTGAAGCAGAAGCGCGTGCTGAAGGACAAGACGATCAAGCGCGTCGCCTTCAACTCGATCACCAAGCAGGCAGTGCTCGAAGCCATCTCCAATCCGCGCGAGATCGACCCGCCGCTGGTCGATGCCTATCTGGCGCGCCGCGCGCTCGACTATCTTGTCGGCTTCACCCTGTCGCCTGTGCTGTGGCGCAAACTGCCCGGCGCCCGTTCGGCTGGCCGCGTGCAGTCGGTGGCCTTGCGCTTCGTCTGTGACCGCGAAGCCGAGATCGAACGTTTCGTGCGTGAGGAATACTGGCAGATCGCCGCCATCCTCGGCACGCCGCGTGCCGAAAACTTTGAAGCCAGGCTGACCGCCTTCGACGGCAAGAAGCTGCAGAAGCTCGACATTTCGTCGCAGGCCATGGCCGATGACATCAAGGCGATGCTCGATGGCGCGAGCTTCAAGACACTGTCGGTCGAGGCCAAGCCGACCCGACGCAACCCAAGCGCGCCCTTCACCACCTCGACCTTGCAGCAGGCTGCGTCGTCGCGCCTCGGCTTCTCGGCAAGCCGCACCATGCAGGTCGCCCAGCGCCTCTATGAAGGCATGGAGATCGGTGGCGAGACCGCCGGCCTGATCACCTATATGCGTACCGACGGTGTCCAGATGGCGCCGGAGGCGATCGAAGCCGCACGCAATGCCATCGCCAAGGAATTCGGCGCAAAGTACCTGCCCGAAAAGGCGCGCCAGTACACCACCAAGGCCAAGAACGCCCAGGAAGCGCACGAAGCCATTCGGCCGACCGACTTCAATCGCACGCCGGCCGAGATGCGCAAATTCCTCGATGCCGACCAGGCCCGGCTCTATGAGATGATCTGGAAGCGCGCCATTGCCAGCCAGATGCAGCCGGCCGAGATCGAGCGCACCACGGTCGAGATCGAGGCGCGCAACGGGTCAAGAATCGCCGGCCTGCGCGCCGTCGGTTCGGTCACCCGTTTCGACGGCTTCATCGCCGCTTATACCGAGCAGAAGGACGAGGATTCGGACGACGAGGAAAGCCGTCGCCTGCCCGAGATCCGCGCCGACGAAACGCTGAAGCGCGAGAGCGTCGACGCCAGCCATCACACCACTGAGCCGCCGCCCCGTTACTCCGAAGCCAGCTTCATCAAGAAGATGGAAGAGCTCGGCATCGGCCGGCCCTCGACCTATGTCGCCACGCTCAAGACGCTTGAGGACCGCGACTATGTGAAAATCGAGAACCGCAAGCTCGTGCCCCAGGCAAAGGGCCGGCTGGTCACGGCCTTCATGGAGAGTTTCTTCCGGCACTATGTCGAGTACGATTTCACCGCCTCGCTCGAGGAAAAGCTCGATGAAGTCTCGGACGGCAAGCTCGCCTGGCGCGACGTGTTGGCCGATTTCTGGAAGGACTTCTCGGGTGCGGTCGACGAGATCAAGGAACTGCGCGTCACCAACGTGCTCGACGCGCTGAACGAGGAACTCGCGCCACTGGTCTTCCCGGAACGCGAAGACGGATCGAACCCGCGTATCTGCCCGAAATGCGGCACCGGCAACCTGTCGCTCAAGCTCGGCAAGTACGGCGCCTTCGTCGGCTGCTCCAACTATCCCGAATGTGGCTTCACCCGCCAGCTCGACGGCCCCGGCGGCAACGGCGACAATGGCGGCCTCGAAGACGGCACCAAGGTTCTGGGCAGCGATCCCTACACCAATGAAGAGATCACGCTGCGCAGCGGCCGCTTCGGCCCCTACATCCAGCGTGGCGACGGTAAGGACGCCAAACGCTCCAGCCTGCCCAAGGGCTGGGCGGCTGCGTCCATCGATCACGAAAAGGCGCTCGCCTTGCTGGCACTGCCACGCGATGTCGGCCAGCACCCCGAGACGGGTAAGATGATCTCGGCCGGGCTTGGCCGCTACGGCCCGTTCGTGCTGCATGACGGTGCTTATGCCAATCTCGAAAGCATCGAGGACGTGTTCTCGATCGGCCTCAACCGCGCGGTCACGGTGCTTGCCGAAAAGCAGGCCAAGGGCAAGGGCGGACGCGGCGGCGGTACGCCGGCGGCGTTGAAGGATCTCGGCGAACACCCCGCCGGAGGCGGCAACGTCACCGTACGCGACGGCAAGTACGGCGCCTATGTCAATTTCGGCAAGGTCAACGCTACCTTGCCGAAGAACACCGATCCGGCCACGGTTACGATGGAAACGGCACTCGCGCTGATCGCCGAAAAAGAGGCGAAAGGCGGTGGCGCCAAGAAGCCTGCCCGAGCCGCCAAGAAGCCGGCGGCCAGCACAACCAAGAAAGCGGCCGCCAGCAAGGCCAAGAAGAAGGACTAGGCGACCGTGGCGCGAAAGATTTCCGGACGAAATGCCGGCACCAGACGCGCCGCAAGCGACGAGGTCCGTGGCAAGGACGTCTACCGGCCGTCGCGGGACGAGATTCTGCGCTACATCGCCGAGAATCCTGACCGCAGCGGCAAGCGCGACATCGCCAAGGCCTTTGCGCTCAAGAACGACGACCGCATCTGGCTGAAGCACCTGCTGCGCGAGTTGCAGGACGAAGGCCTGCTGGAAAAGAGCCGCAAGCGCCTGACCCGCGCCGGCGCGCTGCCGCATGTCGCCGTGCTCGACATTTTTGGCCGCGACGCCGAAGGCACGCTTTTGGCCCGTGCCTCCGAACAGCCTGACGGCCCGATCGTTGCCATCAAGCTCTCGCGCAGCGGCAATGGACCTTTGCCCGGCGTCGGCGACCGCGTGCTGGCCAAGACCTTCCCCGTCGAGGATCATATCGACGACAACGAGCCGGCCTACACCGCCCGCGTGATGAAGATGTTCGAGAAGCGCGCCGACACGGCGCTCGGCATTTTCCGCATCCTCAAGGACGGCAGCTTCCGCATCGAGCCGGTTGAACGCCGCCAGCCCGAGCTGGTGATCGACAAGGACCACCACAACGGCGCCAAGGACGGCGATCTGGTCGAAGTGGTGCCGGAACGGGCCAGCCGTTACGGCCTGCCGCGCGCCAAGGTGGTCTCGGTCCTGGGTTCGTTGACCAATGAGAAGGCGGTCTCGATGATCGCCATCCATGCCCACGACATTCCCCACATTTTCCCCGCGGACGTGATCGCCGAAGCCGAGGCCGTGAAACCGGCGACGCTAGACGGCAAGCGCGAGGACTGGCGCGAGCTGCCGTTGGTCACCATCGACCCCGCCGACGCCAAGGATCACGACGACGCCGTCTATGCCGTCGCCGACAGCGACGAGAAGAACCCCGGCGGCTTCATCGTCACCGTCGCTATCGCCGACGTGGCAGCCTATGTTCGTCCGGGCACGGCGCTCGACAACGAGGCACTGAAGCGCGGCAACTCGGTCTACTTCCCCGACCGCGTCGTGCCGATGCTGCCCGAGCGCATCTCCAACGATCTGTGCTCGCTGCGCGAAGGTGTCGACCGCCCGGCGCTGGCCGTGCGCATGACGTTTTCGGCCGAGGGCCGCAAGATCAGGCACGCCTTCCACCGCATCATGATGCGGTCATCGGCCCGCCTCGCCTATCCACAGGCCCAGGCCGCAATCGACGGTTTGCCTGATGACAAGACCGGGCCGATCCTGGAAAGCATCCTCAAGCCGCTCTGGGCCGCCTATGACGTGCTCAAGCGCGGCCGCGACAGCCGCCAGCCGCTCGAACTCGACCTGCCGGAACGCAAGATCCTGCTCAAGCCTGACGGCACGGTAGATCGCGTCATCGTTCCCGATCGCCTCGATGCCCACAAGCTGATCGAAGAGTTCATGATCCAGGCCAACGTCGCCGCGGCCGAGACGCTGGAAAACAAAAAGCAGAAGCTCGTCTACCGCATCCATGATGGCCCCTCGCTTGCCAAGCAGGAATCGCTGCGCGAATTCCTGCAGACGATCGGCCTGTCACTGGCGCGTGGGGCCGCGATGCGTCCAAGCCAGTTCAACGGGATCCTCGAGCAGGTGCGCGGCGGCGACAATGAGCAGCTCGTCAACGAGGTGGTGCTGCGTTCGCAGAGCCAGGCTGAGTACAATCCCGACAATATCGGTCATTTCGGCCTCAATCTGCGCCGCTACGCACATTTCACCTCGCCAATCCGCCGTTATGCCGACCTCATCGTCCATCGCGCGCTGATTGGGTCACTCGGCCTGGGCGCCGGCGGGCTGACACCGCAGGAGGAAGCGCGGTTGGAAGAGATCGCCGGCCTGATCTCGCAGACCGAACGCCGCGCAATGGCGGCAGAGCGTGAGACCGTCGACAGGCTGGTCGCGGGTTTCCTAGCCGAACGCGTCGACGAGACATTCGAGGCGCGCATCTCCGGTGTCGTCAAGGCGGGACTATTTGTCCAATTGCCGCAATATGGCGCGGATGGTTTCATCCCCGTGTCATCCCTTGGGGACGACTATTACCATTTCGACGAAGCCGCCCGCGCCCTGTTCGGCGAACGCTCCGGCAAGGGCTATCAGCTCGCCGATCGCGTCGAGGTCAAGCTGGTCGAGATCGCGCCGCTGGCGGGTGCCATGCGCTTCGAGATGCTGACCGAACCGAAGCCCCTGCCCGGTTCCAAGCGGTCCTTCCACAAGACCAAGGGGCAACGAACACGTGCCCGCGCCTCCCAGCCACGGCGAGGACCTCGCGGCAGGAGATGACGATGGAAGAGCAGGTATTCGGCGGCAACCACCACAAGGTTGCGCGTGAACCTCGGCCGGTCTGGCAAGCAATCAAGCGGGGCCTGCTCTGCAAGTGCCCGAACTGCGGCCAGGGCCGGCTGTTTGCGTCGTTCGTCAAGACTGTCGACAGATGCGACGTCTGCCACGAGGAGATTTTCCATCATCGCGCCGACGACCTGCCCGCCTATCTCGTGGTTGTCATCGTCGGCCACATCGTCGTCGGCGCCTTCATGGGCGTCGAGGCGACCAGCAAGCTGGCCCTATGGCAGCATCTGCTGATCTGGGTACCGCTGACCATCGTTTCCGCGCTCGCGCTGCTGCGCCCGATGAAGGGCGCCGTGGTCGGCATGCAATGGGCGCTCTACATGCACGGCTTCGGCGGCGAAGAAGACGTGATCGAAACGCATCCCGAGGCCTGAACCCGCGCTGGCGCAATGCCCAAGAGCAAGCAAGTGCTTCCGTCCAACCCGACATTCCGTTAGGACAGCCGCGATGGATGGCATTAGCAAAGCAGACCTCGACAGGCTCGAAGCCCGGGAAATGGCCAAAGGACCAGCCCCCTTGCGTCCGCGCGACGCGGCGACGTTGATCCTGCTCGACCGCAAGGGCGACGACGTGCTGGTGCTGATGGGCCGGCGCCACATGAAGCATGCCTTCATGCCCGGAAAGTTCGTCTTTCCCGGTGGCCGCACCGACCCGGCAGATAGCCGCATCAAGGTGGCCGAAGAGCTCCATCCCGACGAGCAGGACAAGCTGCGCGCCGGCACCGGCCGGGTCAGCGTCGCGCGCGCCCGGGCGATTGCGCTTTCGGCTGTTCGCGAAACCTACGAAGAAGCAGGGCTTCTGATCGGCCGGCGCGGCCCGTTCTCGACCACCAAGGCCGACTGGCAAGGCTTTGCCGAGCATGGCGTCGCGCCTGCGCTCGGCTGCCTGCGCTTCATCGCGCGCGCGGTGACCCCTCCCGGCCGTGTCAGGCGTTTCGACACACGCTTCCTCTCCGCCTGGCGCAGCGACGTCGCGGTCGAGTTGCCTCAGGGCGGACCGACAAACGAGCTCGAGGAACTGATCTGGTTGCCCTTGGCAGATGCCATGCAGGCCGACATTCCGGCGATCACCCAGTCGGTGCTTGGCGACCTGAGGCAGCGGCTAGCTGTCGATCCCGGACTCCAGCCGGGTGGCGAGGTGCCATTCTACCGCATGCTCGCCCAACACTTCCGCCGCGACATCCTGTAGGGCTTTGCATGACCGATACCGTTCAGGAGGCTGAAAACGTCGAACGCGTGCACTGGCGCGCGATTTCAGCGGCCATTGCCTCGATCAGCGTCGTCGGCATCGCCATTGGGCTGGGCATACCGCTGTTGAGCGTGATTCTCGAATCGCGCGGCTATTCCTCCTCGATGATCGGCCTCAACACGGCGGTCGCCGGCATCGCCTCGATTGCCGCCGCCCCGCTGGCGACGCCGATCGCCATGCGCTTCGGCGTCGTCTGGACGATGCTGGCGATGATTCTCGCCGGCGCCGTGGCCTTCGTCGGCTTCTATTTCGCCCAGTCCTTCTGGATGTGGTTTCCGTTGCGGGCCGTGCTGCATTTCGCGCTGACGGTGCTGTTCATCCTGTCGGAATTCTGGATCAGCACCTGTGCTCCGCCACATCGGCGCGGCCTGGTGCTCGGCATCTATGCCACAGTGCTTTCGCTCGGCTTCGCCGCCGGCCCATGGCTGTTCTCGCAGATCGGCAGCAGCGGCTTCCTGCCGTTCGGCCTGACCTTCGCCTTCGTCATGATAGCCGCGATTCCCGTCTTGCTGGCGCGCAGCGAAAGCCCCAGGATCGTCTCCGAAGGCGGCAAGGGTGGCTTCTTCCGCTACATCTGGATCGTGCCGACAGCGACCGCCGCCGTTCTCGTCTTCGGTGCGGTGGAAACAGGCGGCTTCGCGCTGTTCCCGATCTACGGCCAGCGCATCGGCTACAGCGAGGGCGAGGCAGCGATGCTGCTGACCATGATCGGGCTCGGCAATTTCCTGCTGCAGATTCCGATCGGCATGCTGAGCGACCGCATCGGCGATCGCCGCATCCTGCTGCTCATCTGCGCCCTCGTCGGTCTGGGCGGAACGCTGGCGATGCCGTTGTTGACGGTCAACTGGCACCTGATGGCGGGGATGCTGTTTGTGTGGGGCGGCGTGGTGGCGGCACTCTACACAGTCGGCCTCGCGCATCTCGGCGCACAGCTATCAGGCCGCGACTTGGCCTCGGCGAACGCCGCCTTCATCTTCTGCTACGGCCTCGGCATGATCCTTGGGCCGCAGGTGATCGGCATCTTCATGGACGTCTTCGGCCCGAACGGATTCGGCTGGGCGCTGGCGGTGTTCTTCGGCGGCTACATCGCCATCGGACTGGGCCGAATTGCCGCGAAAGCGAGCCGATAGCGCTCCAAGGCTTGACTTTCCGGGCGCGTTCTTTATGTGTCCCGCAGGTTTTCCGCGTCCGGGTTGTTTTCCCGTCCTGAGGCGGGTGCAACTCCAGACGATTAACGGACGAGAATCATGGCCAAGGCTGCAAACATCAAGATCAAGCTTCTGTCGACCGCCGACACCGGTTTCTTCTACGTGACGAGCAAGAACAGCCGCACGAAGACGGAAAAGCTGTCGTTCCGCAAGTACGACCCGGTTGCGAAGAAGCACGTCGAATTCAAGGAAACCAAGATCAAGTAATCTGGTTGCCTCCAGGAATTCCAAAACGCCGCCCATCGGGCGGCGTTTTTGTTTTCAGGACTGTCTAGAGCCTTTCACGTTTTGACGGAAGCGTATCCGGCGTTTGCGAAATAGTTCTCGCATTCGCCGGGTTCGATGGTCGCAACGAGTTGACCGACGTGCCGCCACGTTTCTTCGACGGTGCGCTTCTGGGCTTGGCGCATCCAGTGTTTGATCTTGGCGAAGGCCTGCTCGATCGGATTGAGGTCGGGTGAGTAGGGCGGCAGGTACCAAAGCCTGGCGCCAGCGGCCTTGATCATCTGCCTGATGGCGACCGATTTGTGACTTCCCAGATTGTCCATGATGACGATATCGCCGGGTTTCAGCACGCCAACGAGTTGCTGCTCGACATAGGCGCGGAAGCACTGGCCGTTGATTGGTCCGTCAAAGACACAAGGTGCCGCAAGCCGGTCCCAACGCAATGCCCCCAGGAAGGTCAGGGTTCGCCAATGGCCGTGCGGGGCCAAGCCGCGCAGGCGCTTGCCCCTTGGCCCCCAGCCCCGAAGTGGAGCCATATTGGTCTTGATCCAGGTCTCATCGATGAAGACCAGGCACCGCGGATCCAGGCTGGCCTGCCAAGACCGCCATCGCCGACGCCTGCGAGCAATATCGGCTCGGCCCTGCTCAAGAGCGAGCAGTGTTTTTTTTGAAGCTCAGGCCCTCGCGCCTCAAGAACATCCAGACCGCATTGTGCGAGACCATCACCCCGCGTGCGGCCAACTCGTCCTTCAGCCGATGCAGCGTCAGTTCAGAGGTCTGGTTGATCCGCTCCACGATGAAGGCACGATGCGGCTCCAAAATCCGCTTGCGGTGTCCGCCCATCTTGCCCGGCGCAACCGACCCGGTGGCACGGTAACGCTGCGACCACTTCACAACCGAGGAAACGGCAACGCCGAAGCGCGACGCCACCGCACGGCAGTTCTCGCCGGCGCAAACCGCTTCGACAACACGCTCACGAAGATCGTTCGAAAGGGCTCGCGTCATCAGATGCTGGCCTCCATCCAGCCAGCATCTTGAATCACAAACGCCAATCTTTGGGAATCCTACGATTCTCTCAAAAAATGAAACGCTCTAGCGCACGACGGCTTGCGCCAACGCATCGAAGGGCACGCGGAAAGTCGCCTGCCCCATACTCAGTCAAAACGGGATGATTTCGAAATAGGGGGCCGGTCGGCGTCTGGCAGCGGTACGAGGAGGCCACTATGTGCCAGTGCCGGCCGGCCGACCCCACGGACCCAGGAGATGCGGCGGACCTGAGCATCATGGGGTATCGATAGGGCTATCCGGCCTGTGCTCCTCGTGCCGGCGCCCGTCCTTCTTCTCGATCTCACAGTCGCGCAAGATCGCTTGAAAATCAACACTTTCTTAACCACGGCTCGCGAATCGCTCGGGTTAAGGTAAACGATTGAGCTTAACGCGCTCGACCGTGAAGCCGTTCTGCGGCTTAGGCCGCTCTCGCCACCACGCGATTGCGACCACGTGTCTTGGCGTCGTAAAGCGCCAGATCCGCGCGCTTCATCAGCCCGGCAACTGTGTCACCTTCCATGACCAGCGCCGAGACGCCGACGCTGACCGTCACCGACACGCCCTGCTCGGTTCCGCCGACCTTGAACGGCGTCCTGGCGATTTCGGAGCGGATGCGTTCGGCAACGATCTCGGCCAGCGCGCCTTCCGTATCCGGCATCACGATGACGAATTCCTCGCCGCCGAATCGGCAAGCGAGATCAATGCCGCGCACGCTCTTCTTCACGCGTCGTGCAAATTCACGCAGGACCTCGTCGCCGCCGTCATGACCAAACGTGTCGTTGATGCGCTTGAAGCGGTCGAGGTCCGTGATCATCAGCGACAGCGGTCGACGACGGGCAGCCGCACGTTCGACCAGCCGCGGCAGGTGGCTGTCGAGGTAGCGGCGGTTATGCAGACCGGTCAGGCCATCCGTCACCGCCATCTCGATGGTCTGGCTGACGCTTTGCCTGAGCTCGTCATTGTAGCGCTTGCGCCGCACCTGGGTGCGCAGGCGCGCGATCAGCTCCTGCCTGTCCAGCGGCCGCACGAGATAGTCGTTGATGCCGAGTTCGAGTCCGCGAACGGTAAGGTCATCCTCTTCCTTGTTGACCAGCAGCACGATCGGCAGCGAGCGCGTGCGGTCGAGCGACCTGAGCTGCGAGCACAGTCTGAGCGGATCGAACGCGGAAAACCCTGACGACACGATGATGCACTCATAGGCACCTTCGGCCGCGTTGAAGAGCCCCGACTGCGGATCGGCGGCCAACTGCACGTCGGCGGCGCCATCCAGCAGCGCGCAGATATGAGCAGCGGAAGACGTTTGCTCATCGATGAGCAGGACCTTCGGCAGTTCCCCCCGGACCAGGTCGGATCGGGCCAGAAGCTCGTCCATGCCGATGCTGTGGGTGGTCGAGGCGCGCAGCCTGAGCTCGTCGGTCAGCACCTTGAGACGGACGAGACTCTTGACGCGGGTGATCAGTTGCAGGTCGTTGACTGGCTTGGTCAGGAAATCGTCGGCGCCGACGTCAAGGCCGCGCACGCGGTCGGTGACGTGGTCGAGCGCAGTGACCATGACGACGGGAATGTGGGCGGTTGCCGGATCGGCCTTCAGGCGGCGGCATACCTCGAAACCGTCCATGCCGGGCATCATCACGTCGAGCAGCACGACATCGACCTTGCCGTCCTCGCAGGCGGCGATGGCATCAGGTCCATTGAAGGCGGTCAGCACCTCGAAATACTCGGCGAGAAGCCGGACTTCGAGCAGCTTCACATTGGCCGGTATGTCGTCAACGACGAGGATGCGCGCTGTCATGCTAGTCCCTCGAGCGAGCCGGCGAGCACATCAGGCATCGCCCAGATAGGATTTGATCGTCTCGATAAAGCGCGGCACCGAGATCGGCTTGGAAATGTAGGCTTCGCAACCGCCCTGCCTGATCCGCTCCTCGTCGCCCTTCATGGCGAAAGCGGTGACGGCAATGACGGGGATGGTGTGGAGGTCGTCATCCTCCTTCAGCCATTTGGTGACCTCGAGGCCCGAGACCTCGGGCAGTTGGATATCCATCAGGATGAGGTCCGGCCGATGCTTCCGGGCAAGATCGAGCGCTTCGAGCCCGTTGCGCGTGCGCACGGTCTCGTAGCCGCTTGCCTCGATGAGGTCGCGAAAGAGCTTCATATTGAGCTCGTTGTCCTCGACGATCATCACCTTCTTGACCATAGAAATTCCGTCCCGATTGCTCGCCACAGGCCCGCGGCAATCCTGTTGCGCGCCGGATGCGCACACCAACCCCGAATCCGACCGTAACTCAAGAACATTACGAAACGTAAAACACCGAAGCCAAATCACGGATGGTTGCGCGACCGCTTTAGCGGTTGCCGCGATGGCTGCTTGCGGTTACTTCCGACAGAGGTCGATCGGGGCGAACACCAGATGCAGAAGAACCAGCAATCGCAGGAAAGCGCCGAAGCGCTGGCAGTCCAGGCACTTGGCTTCGTCGCCTCCGACGCGGAACTCCTGCCGCGCTTCTTGGCCATATCAGGCATCGAGGCGCACCAGATCCGCCGAGCTGCGCAGGAGCCCGGCTTCCTGGCCGGCGTCCTGAACTTCATTCTCGCCCATGAGCCGACACTGCTGCGCTTCTCGCAGGAAGTGGGCATCGCCCCGGGCGAAATAGGCAGCGCCCTGCGTGCCCTTCCCCTTGGCAATGACGATCACGAGCGGTCCGCATGAGCGAAGATCCCGAAACGGCACGGCAGATCGCCGAACTGGCCCGCGACACCAGGCCGTTGCTGGTGCTCGACGTCGACGAGGTGCTGCTCGAATTCATGGTGCCCTTCATGCGCTTCCTCGATGCACAGGGGCTGGCCTTCTCGGCCAGGTCGTTCAAGCTAACCGGCAACATCATCAACGTGAAGACACAGATGCCGCTGGACCAGGAAGCGGTTTCGGCGCAGCTCGACGGTTTCTTTCATGCTCAGAGCGAATGGCAGACGGCGGCACTTGGCGCGGCCGATGCGGTGGCGGGGCTCGCGGCAGGCGCGGAAGTGGTGCTGTTGACCGCGATGCCGCATCGCCACCGCACCATCAGGCGCCGGCATCTCGATGCGTTGGGTTTCCCCTACCCGCTTCTGACCACTGAAAGGGCCAAGGGCCCCGCGCTGCGGCTGTTGCGGGGCGAAACCAGCCGCCCGGTCGCCTTCGTCGACGACATTCCGCACAATCTGGTCTCGGTGCGCGACGCCGTCGCCGACGCGCATCTGTTCAATCTGATGTCCTACCGTGAAATGCGTGCATTTCTGCCGCCGCTGCCAGACGGAATCGTCATCGAGGACGATTGGTCCCAGGCCGCGCCGAAGATCGCCACGGCCTTGGGTCTCTAGTCTCACTGACTATTCGCCGAGATCGCGCCACCAGTTGCGGCCGGTGTCGAGCCTCTCGATGCCTTCGCTGTCGAGCCCGGCGGCCCATTCGGCCGCCGACTTGCCGGCCAGAACGAGATTCGGCGCGATTTCAGCCAGCGGGACCATGACGAACGCACGGTCGAGCATGCGCGGATGCGGTATCTCAAGTCCGACATCGCTGACATTGCTGTTGCCCAGCAGGAGCACGTCGATGTCGATGAGGCGCGGGCCCCAGCGCTCGATGCGCACGCGCTTCAGCCGCCGCTCGAGCTCCAGGCAGAGCTCCAGCAGTTCGAGCGGCGCGAGCGTGGTAGCGACTTCCGCGGTGACGTTCAGGAAATCGGGCTGATCGACCTTGCCCCAAGGCGGCGTGCGGTGCAGAGACGAGACTTCCACAACGCGCGTGCCGCCGGAACCGTCGAGCATGTGCAGCGCCGACGCCATCGACTTCGCAGGGTCGCCCAGGTTGCCGCCGAGGCTGAGAAAGCCGCGCTCCTCAACCTGGCCAGACAACGGTCACCTCTACGTAATCGAGGACGCCGGGCACGGGCGCATTCGGCTTGCGGACCGTAATTTCGGCACGCTTGATCTGGGGGAAACGCGCTGCGAGCGCGCGACCGCACTCCTGCGCCAGCGCCTCGATCAGGAAGCGCCGCTGGCCGGTGATGATCTTTTCGATGACCTGGAAGGCAACGCCGTAGTCAACGGTGCTGTCCATCGAATCGTCCTCCAGCGGACGCGACGGATCGACCGTCAGCTCGGCATCGACGTAGAAGCGCTGGCCAAGTGCCTCTTCTTCGTCGAACAGGCCGTGCCGGGCGAAGAAGGCGCAGTTTTTCATACGGATAAGGTACATCTGGGTCAGCGTCCCGGCAGGTTGGTCTGTCGCGCCAGCATAGCATCTGCGAATGCCAGCGCGTCCACGTTGATTGCGACATCATGGACGCGAAATATATCCGCGCCCTGCAGGCGGAGTATGACGCTCGTCGCCGCCGTCCCCGCGTCACGGTCGGCTGCTTCGCGCCCGGTGACATGGCCGACGAAGCGCTTGCGCGAGGTGCCGGCGAGCAGCGGATAACCGAGCCCTTTCAGCTCCGAAAAACGCGCCATCAGGTCGAGATTTTCGTCCGCATCCTTGGCGAAGCCGAAGCCCGGATCGAGCACGATCTGAGCGTCCTGGACACCGGCCTCCCAGGCGATCTCCAGCGAACGGCGCAGGAACAGCAACTGGTCGTCGATCACGTCGGGCAGCTTGTCGCGCTCGCGTCCGGTATGCATGAGCACCAGCCCTGCCCCGGTGTCGGCGGCGACCCGGGCAATACCTGGCTCGCGCTGGGCGCCCCAGACATCGTTGACGATGTGCGCGCCGGCGGCCACGGCGAGCCGCGCCGTCTCCTCGCGGTAGGTGTCGACGGAGATCAGTGTATCGCCAGATCGGGCGAGTGCGGCGATGATCGGCAGCACGCGATCCTGCTCTTCGGCTGAAGAAACAGGGGCTGCGCCCGGGCGGGTGGATTCACCGCCGACATCTATGATCACGGCCCCTTCGGCAACCATGCGGCGCGCCTGTTCGAGCGCGCGCTCGGGCGCATCGAACGCGCCGCCGTCGGAAAAACTGTCGGGCGTGACGTTGAGGATGCCCATCACAAGCGCCCTGTCGCCGAGGTCGAGTTGGCGCCCATGCGCCAGTTGCCATCGTTTGCCGGTCATGCCGTCGCCACAAAACAATTCCAGAGCACAGACCACGTCACGAAATATCAACGCTTGCAGCTTCAACTCGCTGCACGGTCACATCAGCGGCACGATCCGATTTCCGTTGCGCCGCCATCGCCCCTAACGCAAGGTAGGCCAAGAGGCAACTAATGAAGCAACTCTTCCTGGCCGCCCTACTCGCTGGAGGCATTTGCCTACCCGTTCAGGCGGCAACTGTGTCCAAATCCTACAGCTATTTCACCATCACCGGCAAAACGCTCGACGAGATCGAGCAGCAGCTGATGACGCGCGGGCCCGAGGTCAAGAGCACCGGCGGCAGGCACCCGGGCGCCACCCAGATGGAATTCACCAGCCGCATCGGCTACGCCGAGGTCAAGGGCGGCTGCGCCATCGTCTCGGCCCAGGTCACCGTCAAGGCCAAGGTGATCCTGCCGCGCTGGCGCCAGAACGGCAAGGCGGCCCAGGACGTCAAGCTGATCTGGAACACGCTGTCTTCCGACATCAAGCGCCACGAGGAAAGCCACGTCGTCATTGCCAAGAACCACGCCCGTGAACTGGAACAGGCGCTGAAGGCGATCGGCAAGCAGAAGAGCTGCGACATCGCCGCCACCAAGGCAAAGGCGACGAGCAACCGCATCCTCAATGCTCATGACCGGGCACAGGAGGAATTCGACCGCATCGAAGGCATCAATTTCGAAAGCCGGATTGTCAGGCTGCTGCGCTACCGGCTGGAGCGCATCGACGCCGGCAAGCTCAAGAACTGAGCGCCAGGCCTCTGCAAAATCAGTCAGGAACGCCGAGCTTCTTGTGCAGGCTCGTCGACGACGTCGTGTATTGAAACACGACGCGTTCTTTGGGGCTGATGATGTGTTTGGCAGCCTGCGTCATCAGCGCGGCTTCATGAAAGCCCGACAGGATCAGCTTGAGCTTGCCCGGGTACCAGTTGATGTCGCCGATGGCGAAGATTCCCGGCTCCGACGTTTCGAATTTTTCGGTGTCGACCGGGATCTGGTTCTCGTGAAGATGGAGGCCCCATTCTGCCACCGGCCCCAACTTCATGGTCAGGCCGAAGAACGGCAGCAGCCGCGTGCAGGCAACCTCGGTATCGGCATCCGCTCCCTTGACGGTGACGGAGCGCAATATGCCGTCCTCGCCTGACAGGCCTGAAACCTGGCCGATCACAAGGTCGATGGCGCCCGCATCGCGCAGCGCATGCATCTTGCCGACATTGTCGGGCGCGGCACGGAATTCCGGACGCCGATGGACCAGCGTGACGTGTCTGGCCACCGGCTGCAGGTTGAGCGTCCAGTCGAGCGCGGAATCCCCGCCGCCAACGACGACCACCTCCTGATCGCGGAAATCCTCGATGCGCCGAACCGCATAGCGGACGCTGGCCTGCTCATAAGCCTCGATGCCAGGGATCGGCGGGCGCTTGGGCTGGAACGAGCCGCCGCCGGCGGCAATCACCACGACCTTGGCGTCGAAGACCTCATTCTCGTCGGTCGTAACGCGGAAGCTGCCATTCTCGAGCCGCTCCAGCGCAGTCACCATCCGGTTGAAGGTGAAACCGGGCTTGAATGGCGCGATCTGTTCCAGAAGCTTGTCGACCAGCTCCTGGGCGCCGATCACCGGATAGCCGGGAATGTCGTAGATCGGCTTTTCCGGATAAAGCTCGGCGCATTGCCCGCCGGGGCGGTCGAGAATGTCGATAAGGTGGCAGCGCATGTCGAAGAGACCGAGCTCGAACACCGCAAACAGGCCGATCGGCCCGGCTCCGATGATCAGGACGTCGGTTGTGGTGATGTCGCTCAAGGCCACCTCGCCGCTGACGCACGCATTTCGGGAATGTGCATGACAACAGCTGTCATGCCAAGCAAGGCCAAGTTGGGAACGTCAGCCCTGCCGCTCGGGAATGGAGACGACCAGGCCGTCGAGTTCGTCGCGAACCTTGATCTGGCAGGACAGGCGCGACGACGGCCGGACCTCGTAGGCGAAGTCGAGCATGTCTTCTTCCATTGCCTCGGGCTCGCCGACGATCGCCGTCCATGCGTCATCGACATAGACATGGCAGGTCGCACAGGCGCAAGCGCCGCCACATTCCGCCTCGATGCCCGGCACGGCATTGCGGATCGCATTTTCCATCACGGTCGAGCCGTTCTCGGCCTCGACTTCGAAACGCGTGCCATCATGGGCGATGTAAGTCAGCTTGGTCATGCTCGTTCCCGAAATAGGTCACACGGCAGATAATCACTCCGCGGTGTGTGTCAACTGTCGTGCGATAGCGCCGCCGGCTGTCGGATTTACAATGCGCAGCGCATAATTGTTACTGCGGCCATTGCACGCCCCCACTCAGGCATCGCCAAATGTCAGCGGCTGAACGAGGCGATGAAGTCGCGCGCCTCGTCGATCAGCCGGGTAAGACGCGCGATCAAAGTCGCATTGTCCGGATCCGCTTCGATCGCCGCAACGCAATCTGCGATGGGAAATGCCCCGACGCCGCGCGCCGAACCCTTCAGGGCATGGCACAACATGAGCCTCTCGGCGAGATCCGCCTTGACGATCGCATCGCGAACCGAAAGCGCCTGGTGAACGAACATATCGAGCACCTCACGCTCGACGTCCCGGTCGCCGATCGTCTGCCGGGACAGGTGTTCAAGGTCGATGGGCCGGCCATGTACCGATGACGAGGATTCGCCTCCCGGCATGCCGAAAGCCATCGAAGCCGTCTCGCGCGTTACCATTCAACCCGTGCCCCGCCACTCGCCCTTGGGTTGGTAAGCTAGGGCGTCCGTGTGGATAACCCGTTAACCTGACAAAGCCCGGAAGCCCAAGGCATTGGGGCCAATAATCACTGCAGTGTTAACCTTATATTTAAACTTTTACGTATCGGGGCGAATGCATGTTTTCTTTACCCGATTGTGTCACTACGATACGGGCAGTCCATATTGAGCCTCGGCCGCGGACAAAAATAGGACAAAAAGTCCAGCAAATCCGCGTCTTTAGTACAGGGTAGCGAAGGCATGGCGAAGAAATCCACTCCGACAAAGAACCTCGATCTCGACGTGGCCAAGGAGCTCGAGCAGGCGCTCGACCTCGACCTGAGCGGCGACGAAGGCGGCCTCGACATGGCCGCGTCGATGGACGATCTCGAAGCACAGATTTCGCAGGCAGCTGAAGAATTGGCACGTGAAGGCCGCAAGCAGAAGGCTGCTGCGCCGAAGGCCGAGCCCGCCCCCGTGGCACGCGCAGCCGAGCCGCCGACCCAGTTGCGCCCCGTCGAAACCCGCCCGCTGCAGCCCGAAGGCTTCAAGCCCGCGAACGACGATCGCGCCAAGGATTACAAGTCGCTCCTGCACAGCCTCAACCGCCGCGCATCGAGCACCATCTATTGGATGGTCGGTCTGGTTTCGGTCGCATGGGTTGCCGGTGCCGTGGCGCTGGCCGATCGCATCGTCTCGCCCAGCATCTGGACCATCCGCTCGTTCGACGACGCGCTGGCACGTCCCGGCCTGCTGATGCTGCTCGTCGCCACCATCGTGCCGATCGCGCTGTTCTGGGCTTTTGCCGCGATGATCCGCCGCGCCCAGGAAATGCGCATTGCCGCGCAGTCGATGACCGAAGTCGCCTTCCGCCTCGCCGAGCCGGAAAACATGGCACAGGACCGCGTCATGATGGTCGGCCAGGCCGTGCGCCGCGAGGTGGCGGCCATGGGCGAAGGCATCGAACGCACGCTGGCGCGTGCCGTCGAGCTCGAAACGCTCGTCCACACCGAAGTCAACCAGATCGAGCGCTCCTATTCCGAGAACGCCGCCCGCATCCGTTCGCTCGTCGATGGTCTCGGCAGCGAGCGCGAGGCCGTCGTCTCCCATGCGGAGCGCGTCCGCGCCTCGATCTCCGGCGCCCATGAGACGCTGCGCGACGAACTCGGCTCGGCCAGCGACATCATCCGTGACAGCATCCTGAATGCCTCGACCAAGCTGTCGATGACGATCACCAATTCCGGTGACACGCTCATCGACCGTATCAACGAAGGCGGCATGGGCCTGTTCGAGGCGATCGACAACCGCATGGATTCGCTGAGCGACCGCCTGTCGACCTCAGGCGAAGCCTTCGCCAGCCTGCTCGACACCCGCATCGCCAAGCTGACGCAGAGCACCGACGAGGTGACCCGTTCGCTGACCGACCTACTCGACAACCGCACCTCGGGCATGGTCTCGCTGCTCGGCGGCGCTGCCAAGACGATCAACTCCGAGTTCGAGGCAAGCCTGCATGGCATCGAACGCACGCTGGCTGAACGCGGCCAGGCGCTGATCGGCGAATTCCAGACCCGCGCCGAAGCGCTCGACACCGGCACTGCCAAGCTCAACGCGGCACTCGAAGCCCGCGCCCGCCAGATCAACGAGACGCTGGTCGAGCGTGCACGCGAAATCGCCACCACCTTCGTCGAGGGCCGAGACTCGCTGTCGGCGATGATCGACCAGGGCAAGACCCAGATCGGCACCGACCTCGCCGACATCATCACCTCGACCTCGACCATGCTCGAAGCCCGCGCCAGCGATTTCGCCGGCCGCATGGAGGCAGCCCGCCATCAGGTCTCGCGCGCCTTCGACGGCGACATCCAGCGCCTCTCCGAAGCCCGCGTCGGCATCGAGCAGGCCGTGGAAGACCACACCACCAAGCTCTCCGAGGCACGCGACCGCATGGCCGCAGCACTTCGCGACGACCTCAGCAAGTTCGCCGAGGGCCGCGCCAGCATCGAGGCCGCCGTCGGCTTCCAGGTGCAAAAGCTTGCCGAAGGCCGCAGCCTGATCACCCGCGCCCTCGACGACGACATGCGTAAGCTGGAGCAGTCGCGCCAGGCCATCGACGACACGCTCACCGGTCAGTTCCGCCAGCTTGCCCAGGGCCGCGAACAGCTCGCCCAGGCGCTCGTCGAAGACTCCGAGAAACTCGTTCAAGCCCGTACGAATATTGATGAAATGGTCGCTGGCCACGTCGGCAAGCTGGCCGAAGGCCGCAATATTCTGTCACGTGCGCTCGAAGCCGACCTCGGCAAGCTCGCCGACAGCCGCGCCAGCATCGACGGCCTCGTCGCCGGTCAGGTCGAGAAAATCGCCGAGGGCCGCGCCATCCTGGCCAACGCCCTCGAAACCGACCTCGCCGGCATCAAGGCGCTCGTCGACGGCCATTCTTCCAAGATCGCGTCCGACCGCGCCGAGCTGTCGCGCAGCCTGGAAACCGACATCGCCAACGTCCACGGCCTGATTGAAGGCCATGCCGAAAAGCTTGCCGGCGAGCGCACCCTGCTCTCCAAGACGCTGGAAACCGACCTCGCCAAGCTGGCCGACAGCCGCGCCAGCATCGACGGCCTGGTCGCCGGACAGGTCGAGAAGCTGGCCGAAGGCCGCGACATCCTCAAGCGCGCGCTGGAAACCGACCTCGACAACGTCAAGGGTCTCGTATCGAGCCATGCCGAGCGTCTGGTCGCCGAGCGCAGCACCCTGTCCAAGGCCTTGGAAGACGACCTCGCCAAGCTGGCCGAAAGCCGCTCGGGCATCGACGGCCTGGTCGCCGGACAGGTCGAGAAACTGGCCGAAGGCCGCGACATCCTCAAGCGCGCACTCGAATCCGATCTCAACGCGATCCAAAGCACGATCACCTCGCAATCGGAAAAGCTTGCCGAGGACCGCGCCATGCTGTCGCGTTCGCTCGAGGCCGACCTCGACAGCGTCAAGGGCCTGGTGTCGAGCCATGCCGAGCGCCTGGTCGCCGAGCGCGGCACCTTGTCCAAAGCACTGGAAGATGATCTCGCCAAGCTGGCCGAAAGCCGCTCGGGCATAGACGGTCTCGTTGCCGGCCAGGTCGAGAAGCTGGCCGAGGGCCGCGATATTCTCAAGCGCGCCCTCGAAGCCGACCTCAATGCCATCCGAAACACCGTTGCATCCCAGTCGGAGAAGCTCGCCGAAGACCGCGCCATGCTGACCCGGTCGCTCGAAGCCGACCTCGACAGCGTCAAGGGTCTTGTTTCAAGCCACGCCGAACGCCTGGTTGCCGAACGCAGCACCTTGTCCATGGCGCTCGAAGACGACCTCGCCAAGCTGGCCGAAAGCCGCTCGGGCATCGACGGCCTCGTTGCCGGCCAGGTTGAGAAGCTGGCAGAAGGCCGCGACATCCTGCGCCGCGCGCTGGAGGCCGACCTCGCCAAGATCGACGGCATGATGCTCGGCCAGGTCGACAAGCTGGCCGCCGGCCGCGACACGCTGACCAAGGCGCTCGAAGCCGATCTCGCCATGCTGAACGACAGCCGCGCCACCATCGACAGCCTTGTCGCCGGCCACGTCGGCAAGCTCGCCGAAGGCCGCGATACCATGGCCCGTGCGTTGGACGAGGATCTCGGCAAGCTCGGCGATGCCCGCCGTGACATCGACCTCGCCATATCAGGTCACATCGACCAGATCGCGGCACGCCGCGTCGACATCTCCGACGCGATTGCCGGCGATATCGAGAAGATCGAAGAGAGCTTCCGCCGCCAGACCGGCGTCATCGAAGAGCGCACCTCCACCATGGAACGCGCCCTGTCGCTGGGTGTCGACAATGTCCGCGGCGTGCTCGAAAAGAGCGCCGTCTTCGTTGCCGGCGCCCTGCGCGAAAAGGTCATGGAAGTGACCGCAGCTCTCAACGAAGAGGCAGGCAAGGCCTTCAGTGACGCCGACCGCGTCATTGCCGAGCGTGCCGAGCAGACATCGAGCGCCCTGCTCGCGCGGGCCGAAGACATCGCCCGTGCCTTCGACGACGCCGACCGTCGCCTTGCCGCTCGCGCCGACGAAACGTCGAACGCGCTGCTGGCGCGTGCCGAAGAGACTGCCGACACGCTGTCGGCCAAGGCAGGCGAGATCGCCAGCACCTTCGACGCGGCCGACCGCTCGCTGATCGCCCGCGCCATCGAAACCGCGGATGCCCTGTCGGCTCGTGCCGGCGACATCCTGCGCAACTTCGACACCGCGGACGAACGCCTCGGCATGCGCATCGGCGAATCCGCTGACGCGCTTGCCGCCCGCGCCTCCGAGCTCGGCCGCATCTTCGACACTGCCGACGAGAAGCTGGCCGCCCGCATCGCGGAAGGTGCAGATTCGCTCGGCAGCCGCGCCGGCGAACTCAGCCGCATCTTCGATGCAGCCGACGAACGTATCGCCGCTCGGGTCGCCGACAGCTCGGCGACGCTCGGCAGCCGTGCCGGCGAAATCGTGCGCAACTTCGAGGAGGCCGACGAAAGGCTCGCGGCGCGTGCGGCCCAGACCGCCGACACGCTTGCCGGCCGTGCCGCCGAAATCGGCCGTACCTTCGAAGAAGCCGACGGCCGCATCGCCGCCCGCGTCGACCGTACGGCAGAATCGCTGCTTGGGCGCGCCGCCGAAATCAGCCGGACCTTCGAGGAAGCCGACGGCCGCATCGCGGCACGCGTCGACCAAACGTCGGAGGCTTTGCTCGGCCGCGCTGCCGAGATCAGCCGCGCCTTCGACGAAGCCGACGGCCGCATCGCGGCACGCGTCGACCAAACGTCGGAGGCTTTGCTCGGCCGCGCTGCCGAGATCAGCCGCGCCTTCGACGAAGCCGACAGCCGCATCGCTGCACGCGTCGACCAGACGTCGGAGGCCTTGCTCGGCCGCGCATCGGAAATCGGCCAGGCCTTCGACGAGGCAGGACGCCAGCTTGCCGCCCGCGTCACCGAGAGCACTTCGGGCATCGGCGAGCATGCGGCACTGATCGCCAGCGCCTTCAACGAAACCGAACAGCGCGTCGTTGCCCGCGCCCATCGCACCTCGGCCGATCTCGATGCCCGCGCCCGCGCCATCGAAGAGACGCTTGCCAATGTCGATGAGCGCCTGGCTGCCGGCGCCGAAAGCGTCGCAGCCCGTATCGGCGAACATCTGTCGAGCGCCGAGAACCGCCTCGCCTATGGCGCGGAATCGATGGGCCAGAAGCTCAACGAACAGGTCACCCAGGCCGAGGCACAGCTCGTCGCCCGTGCCAACGTCATCGCCGAGACCTTCACCGCCGTCGGCCAGCATATCGGCCAGAGCACCAACGAAGCCGCGCGCACCATCGGCACCAACACGCGTGAACTCAACGCGATGCTGACCGAACGCTCGAACGAGATCGCCAAGATTCTCGACGAGACGGCGCGCCCGCTGGTCGACCGCTTCGCCGAAAGCGGCAGCGAGCTTCACCGCTCGATGGAAGAAGCCACCGCACGTGCCACCGAAAAGCTGCGCTCGGAAAACGCAGCACTTGTCGACGCGCTCGCCAAACGCACGGCCGAGACGCTGTCGGCTGTCGAGGGTGCACGTTCGACGCTCGCCGAAAGCGTCGCCGACCTGATCGGCCGCATGACGACGTCGAGCGCGCAGTTGGGCAACCTCATCGACCAGGCGACGGCAAACCTCGCCAATGTCGACGAGCGCCTGACCAGCAGCACCTCGAACTTCGCCAACACCACCGAAAAGGCCGCTCAGACATTCTCGAGCGCCGCCCGCCTCGTCGACTCGAACACCAATCGCCTGACCGACCTGTCGTCCAGCACATTGCGTGAGGTGGCATCCATTGCCACCAAGTTCGATGAGCACAGCCGCCTGCTGTCGAGCGCGTCCAACCTGTTGTCCTCGGCACAGAGCAACCTCGAACACACGCTCGAGCGCCAGTCGTCGCTGGAGGACCTGGCGGTTGGCCTGGTCAAGAAGTCGGAAGACCTCGAGCGCGTCATGCAGTCGTTCGAGCGCCTGGTGGGCCAGACGCTGGAGAACGCCGAAGGCAAGACGATGGAGTCGGCGGACAAGATCCGTGCGGCGATCTCCGACGTCGTCGAGACAGCGACCAAGCGTTTCGCCGACGCCACCGAGGACATGCGCCGCACCGCAGGCTCGATCAAGACCGAGCTCGAAAGCACCCGCGCCGAGCTCAAGAAGGGCGTGCTCGACATGCCTGAGGAAGCCAAGGAATCGACGACGGCCATCCGCCGCGCGGTTTCCGAGCAGATCAACGCGCTCAAGGAACTGTCGGCGATCGTCGCCAAGTCCGGCCGCAACGTCGATGTTTCCGATGCCTCGCTGCGCCCTGCGCAGCAGCCGGCGCCGCGTCGCCCCGCGCCGCAGCCCGAGCAGCGTCGCGAAACGCCGGCACCCCAGGTGCCGCTTGGTGGCGCCGGTCTGCGCGGCACGCTCGACATCGAGCGCCCGGCCACTCCTGCCCCGCAGCAGCAGCCGGCACGTGAACCGGCCGCCAGCCGTGGCGGCCAGCAGCAGGGCGGTTGGGTCCGCGATCTGTTGACCGGTGCTTCACGCGAAGAGCAGCTGACCCGTGGCGCCGCCCAGGCAGAACCACGCGCCGTGCCTGCCCAGCGTTCGCCGCTGCACGTCGTCGAGTCGCTCAACTCGCTGTCGGTCGACATCGCCCGCGCCATCGACCACGACGCCTCGATCGAGCTTTGGGACCGCTATCGCCGCGGCGAGCGCGACGTCTTCACCCGCCGCCTCTACACGCTCAAGGGTCAGCAGACCTTCGACGAGATCCGCCGTAAGTATCAGTCGGATGGCGAGTTCCGCTCGGCCGTCGACCGCTATTGCGACGACTTCGAGAAGCTGCTGAAGGACGTCTCGCGCAACGACCGCGACAGCATCATGACCAAGACCTACCTGACCTCGGATACCGGCAAGGTCTACACCATGCTGGCGCATGCGGCCGGCCGCCTGAAGTAGGGCTGCTCCGCAACCGAGTTGGACAAAACACGAGAAAGGGCAGCAGGATCGACCTGCTGCCCTTTTTGCTGTCTCAGCCTACGATCCTGTGTCGATACACCAGTGACCAAGTCAGCCTGTCTGAACGGCCGGACGATGTGCTGCCGGATAAACGGCGAGAGCACGCCTGCTTGCAGGCATGCGAGGCAAAATGAGAAGGACGCGATGCGGGCGCCGTTACTGGCTGACCGGCAGCCCTGCCGAGGTTTAAGATCAGCGTCGCGGCCTCGGCAGCACTGACATACGGCTCCGCCGACCTGTCAGATCAGTGTTTCGGTCCATTTGACGATTTCGGTCGCGGCCTGGCCGAATGCGCCGTCGAGCGCCGCCGCATAGGCATCGTTGCCGCTACCGGAAACCGGGGCGCTGGACGTGAAGACCCGCGAGGCGCGCACCTGGCCGTTGCGGTCGTTGAGCAGCCTGACGAACAGTTCGACGTCGGCGCGTTCGCCGCCGCCGACCTTGATCTCGAAGCTGCGCAACTCGACGATCACCTGATAGTCGATGGCCAGGCCCTCGCCCGGCTTGCCGACACCGATGTAGCCGCCGGCGCGCTGGAAGGTCTCGGCAAGTCGTGCCTGGACGATGCGCGGCAGCCTGTCCGACCACTGCGCCCCCTTGAGGAACTGTATCGACCCGGGCGATGGCTTGATGACGATGCTCTGGCCGTCCAGCGATTTGAGCGCCGAAGGTTCGGCAATGAGGATCTGGCGGCGGCTCGGGCCGTTGCGGCCGTCGACTGCCGGCGCGGTCAGCTCGTAAGTGTCGAGCGGCGGCGGCGTGCTGACGAACAACGAGGTGCAGCCGGACAGCGCAAGCATGACTGCGGTCAGCAGCAAAGTTGATCTAGCAGCCTTCACGTGCTGTCCCCGAAACAGACTCACCCGCGCCGCGCGCGAACACCCCTCATTTGCCTTCATGCGATTGCATGCCGGCGATGTCAACGACGCACCCGGCCGTCAAACTCGCGCACCGAGCCCTCGCCGCCGGTGATGATGCGTTGCGGATTGCGCTCCAGGTCGGAAATGGCCTGTTCGATGCGGCTGATCGAACGCCTTGAGTCCTGCACCAGCGCGTCGACGTCGCGCAGTCCCTGCCCGGAGAAGCGCGACAGCCCGTCCATGATGGTTGCAAGCCGCGAATTCAGCGTGTCGGCCACCTGCTTGAACGACTTCAAGGTGGCGCTGGCGTCCGACATGACGCCCTCCGCCTCGCCCGAGCCGAGCAGCTTGTCGACCTTGACCATGACGCCGTCGACGCGCACGGAAGCGGCGTTGAGGCGAGACGCCAGCTGCTTGGCGTCCGTAATGATCTGGTCGATGTCGTCGGCACGGTCGCCGAACTTTTCGGTGACCTTGGCGACGTCGGCCGCGGCCTGGTTGGCGCTTTCGCTGGCCTTGCGGATGTTGTCGAGCGATTCGCGCACGCTGGCCGCATCGACGCCGTCGAGCACGCTGTCGACCTTGGTCAGCGTCTGCTGGGTCTTCTGGGCGAAGTCGTTGATCGAGGCGACCGCGGTGTTGACGCCCTTAACGATGCCGTCGAGCTGGTCGCTCTGAGCGCTCAGGTTCTTGGTGAAGGTGTCGACACTGGCAACGATGTTCTTGACCTTGTCGCGGTCAACCGACTTGAGCAGGCCTTCCGCCGCCTCAATGGTGCCATCGAGCTTGCCCGAGACCGCAGACAATTGCTCCGACAGCGCACTGACGCTCGCCAGGAACTTGTCAACGCCATCGGCATTGCGCGCCAAGGACTCCGAGAATTTCTGGGCATTGCTGACGGTCTCGGTCAGCGGTCCGCGCACGTCGTTGGTGAAACCTTCGAGATTGGTGAGCACCGTGTCGGCGCGCTTGAAGATGTCCTGCGCCGTCTGCAGCAGATTGGTCACGGCGGACGGATTGGCAACGATCTCGGCGATCTTGCCCTCCGCCTCGGCCTGGTCGAGCAGGTTGGGCTCCTTGATGTTGGCACCCTTGAGCTCGATATTGGCCTGTCCCGTCAGGCCGGCGAGGCCGATATCCGCCTGTGTCGACTGGGTGATCGGCGTCAGCTTGTCGATCTCGGCGTCGGCGATCGCCACCTGGGGATTGGAAATGTCGAGATAGACTCGCCGGACGTCGCCGACCTTGACGCCGTTGAACAGCACGAAGCTGCCCCTGGCCAAGCCCGATGCGGAACCGGGAATACGGACACGCAACGTTGCCGTCTCGCCACGCTCACCGATTGCCGCCGTCCAGTAGACGAATGCAAAGGCGGCCAGAACGGCAAATAGCGTGAAGATGCCGACAATGACGTAGTTTGCCCTGGTCTCCATCACATCATTCCATTCTATGCCCTTGCGGCAAGATCAAGCTGCCGCGCGCGTTTTCCGCGGAAATACGACCTTACCCACGGTTCTTCGCTCTTCAGCATGTCTTCGATCGTGCCTTCGACGAGCACCTTCTTGTTGCCCAGCACCGCAACCCGGTCACAGACCGAAAACAGGCTGTCGAGATCGTGGGTGACCATGTAGACGGTGAGCCCCATCGTATCGCGCATCTTGCCGACCAGTTCGTCGAACTCTGCAGCACCGATGGGGTCGAGACCCGACGTCGGCTCGTCGAGAAAGACGATATCAGGGTCGAGCGCCAGCGCACGCGCCAGTGCCGCACGCTTGATCATGCCGCCGGAAAGCTCGGACGGAAACTTGCGGGCCGCGTCAGGCGGCAGGCCGACCAGCTCGATCTTGAGCATGGCGAGCTCGTCCATCAGCTTTTTCGGCAGGTCGAGATATTCGCGCATCGGCACCTGGACGTTTTCCAGAACGGTCAGCGCCGAAAACAGCGCGCCGTGCTGGAACAGCATGCCGAGCCGCATGTCGATCCTGAGCCGCTCTTCCTCGCTGGCCTGTTCGAGATCGACGCCGAACAGCTTGATCGTGCCGGATCGCTTGCGGATAAGGCCGAGCACGGTGCGCAACAGCACCGATTTGCCTGCGCCGGACGCGCCGACGAAGCCGAGGATTTCACCGCGCCTGATGTCGAGGTCGAGATCTTCCAGAATGACCTTGTCGCCAAAGGCCACCGTCAGGTCGCGCACCGACAGCAGCACCTCGCCCCTGGCGTCCTGGCTTTGGCTCTCCGCCTCGATGGTCTTTGTGCGGCTTGCCATATCAGAAATTGATCGCTGCGTAGAACATGGCAAACAGGCCATCGAGAATGATGACGACGAAGATGGCCTTGACCACCGAGGCGGTGACGTGGCGACCGAGTGATTCAGCGCTGCCGCCGACCTTCATGCCTTCGACGGAGGCGATGGTGCCGATGATCAGTGCCATGAACGGCGCCTTGATCAGCCCGGCGAAGATGGTGCTGAGGTCGATTGCCAGGCGCAGGCGGTCGATGAAGGCGGCCATCGGGATGTCCGAATAGAGCCATGCCGCCAGCATGCCGCCGCCCAGCGCCGCAAAATTGGCTATGATGGTCAGACATGGCAACGCAATGACCAGGGCAACGAGGCGCGGGAACACCAGCACGCCGATGGGATTGAGCCCGATGACCGTCAGCGCATCGACCTCTTCGCGCATCTTCATCGAGCCGATCTCGGCGGTGATGGCGCTGCCCGAGCGGCCGGCGATCATGATCGCCGTCATCAGCACGCCGAGTTCGCGCAACACCAGCACACCGACCAGGTCGACGACGAAGATATCGGCGCCGAAATAGGCAAGCTGGTAGGCGCCCTGCTGGGCGACGATGGCGCCGACGATTGCCGACATCAGTACGACGACGGGAATGGCGCCGACGCCCATGCGGTCGATCTGGTTGAAGATGGCGGCCGGATTGACCGCATGGCCGCGGCCGAGCTTCATCTGGGCACCGCGAATTGTTGCGCCAAGGATGTTCATCGACGACAGGAAGTCGTCGCGCATCTCGTAGACGCGGCGGCCGACAGCCTCGAGCATGCGCATGACGATGTTGGGCGGACCGGCCGGGGCAGATTCGCCCTCGCGCCGCACGGCCTCGCTGACCGCGCCCAGCAGGATCTTGGCCACCTCGCTGTGGCCTTCCATCCTGACCTCGACGCCCTGCTTCTCATTGGCGCTGACGAGCCTGTCGATGACCCAGGCGCCGGCGGTGTCCATCTTCTCGATGCCACCGAGGTCGAGCGCCAGGGTCTTGAAGCCCTTGCGGGCTTCGATCTTGCGCATTTCGGCGTCGACGAAGGCAACGGTGCGGGTCGTCCAGATCCCGGTGAAGACGCAGGCGAGCACGCCTTCGCGCTCCGCCACAGCAACCTGCGGTCGGTGATCTCGGCCGTCGGCTGCCCCGCCGCTTGCTTCCCGTTTGCCGATGGTCAACATGGCACACTACTTAACGCGTCGGCTGCGGCATGTCGATTTTCACAGCCGCGCCAAGCAGTTGAACGGAGCAGATTTTCATGCCGCGTGTCCTTTCGGTCGTTGACGAGCGCTTTCCTATCGCCGGAACGTTCACCATCTCACGCGGTTCCAAGACCGAAGCCGAGGTCATCACCTGCGAAATCACCGAATCAGGCGTCATCGGCCGCGGCGAGTGCGTGCCATACAAGCGCTATGGCGAGACCATGGCTGGCGTGGCTGAGGCGATAGAACAGGCGCGGCGCGCCATCGAGGACGGAGCTTCGCGCACCGACCTTCTGACGCTGATGTCGGCCGGCGCGGCGCGCAACGCCGTCGACTGCGCGCTCTGGGACCTTGAAGCGAAGTTGAGCGGCGTGCCGGTCAAGGACAGGCTCGGCATTGCTGCGCCGCTGGCGCTCGAGACCGCCTACACGCTGTCGCTCGGCGAACCCGAGACTATGGCAGCCCAGGCCCGCGCCAATGCGGCGCGGCCGTTGCTCAAGGTCAAGATCGGCGGCGACAACGACATCGCCCGCATCCGCGCGGTCACCGAAGCCGCCCCCGACAGCCGCATCATCCTCGACGCCAATGAAGGCTGGACCGATGCCAACATCATCGAGAACCTTGCCGCTGCCGCCCAGCTCGGCATCGCGCTGATCGAACAGCCGCTGCCCGCCGGCGCCGACCAGATCCTCGGCCGCATCCCACATCCTGTGCCGATCTGCGCCGACGAGAGCGTCCACATCGCCGCCGATCTCGCCGAGCTCAAGGGCCTCTACGACGCCGTCAACATCAAGCTCGACAAGTCGGGTGGGCTGACGGCAGCACTCGAACTGCGCGACCAGGCCCGCGCGCTCGGGTTCCAGGTGATGGTCGGCTGCATGGTCGGCACTTCGCTCGCCATGGCGCCTGCGGTGCTGCTCGCCCAGGGCGCCGAGTTCGTCGACCTCGACGGCCCGCTGCTCCTGGCGCGCGACCGTTCGCCGGGGCTTGTCTACGAGGGTTCAATGGTGTCGCCGCCCCTGCCCCAACTTTGGGGCTGAGCGGGACGCCAGCACCACAAGCACGATGGCGCAGGCGGCGACCGCTGCCATGAAATAGAAGCCGTCGGCGCCGAAGCGCTGGTAGAGCGGACCGGACAGCAGCGTCACGATCGCCATCGACATGCCGTTGGCGAAATAGGCGACGCCCTGGGCAGCACCCGTGCGCTCTTCCGGAACCGACTCGGCGATCAGCTTCTGCACGCCAATCAGAACCAGCGCTGTCGACACCGCGTGCAGGCTCTGGACGGCAAAGAAGCCAGGCACACCCAGGCCGAGCGGCCAGATCAATGGGTATGCGACCCAGCGGACGATGGCGCCTGCGCCCGCCAGAACGAGCACCAGTGCCGTCGATCTGTTGCCGAACAGCCGCGTAAAAAACATGAACATGACGATTTCGGCCGCCACGCCCCAGCTCCACAGCAACCCGACGATCGTCTCGTTGATGCCGAGCGACTTCCAGTAGATCGACACGAAGCCATAGAGAAAGCCGTGGCTGCCGATGACGACGCCGGTGCCGCCGGCCATCAGCAGGAAATAGCGGTTGAACAGCTTTGGCGCCGCCTGCATGTCGGTCGCCGAGAGCGGTGAGGCCTTGCGCGGTCGACCAAGGCGCGGCGAGATGAACGACATCAGGAAGCAGCCGAGCAGGCCGACAGAGATGATCGCCGGCACCGCGTCCGCACCGGTCAGCGACAGGATGAAGCCTGCGCCAAGGCTGCCGGCGAGGAAGGCGATCGACCCCCAGATGCGCATCGCGGCATAGTCCGATCCGAAGCGGCGGACACCTGAGAGCGCAAGCGAATCGGCTATCGGCGAATGCGGCGTCCACACCACGGCCAGCGCCAGCGAGACGGCCAGGACGATGAGGTAGGTCGGCTCGAGGAAATAGCCGAGCGACAGCAGCAAGGACGATGCAGCCAGGAAGATGAAGACGTTGGCGCGGTCCTTGGCACGATCGGCCATGGCCGCGATCAATGGAGTTGTGATGACGCGCAGGAACATTGGCGCCGACAGCACGATGGCGATCTGCTCGGGATCGAACCCCTTGGCTTCGAGCCACAGCGGAAAATACGGCAGATGCACGCCCATCGGCACGAAAAGTGCTGCGAAAAGCAAAGAGATTCGCAGTTCAAAGCGTCGTGGCTTGACCTGCTGTTCTGGCGTGAGTGGCGGTAACGTCATGGTGGGTAAGCGTGTCCGGGCGCGACCCGAACCAACCAAGCCTCACCGATTTGCCTGATCCCTTACCATGGGTGGCCACGCCACGAAAGCCAACGGGGCCGAGCATTGACCCCAAGCTTGGGCCACCTGCCACGGCCTTATCGGCCAAGGCGTGGCATGGCCTGCGCTTCCATCGGCAAATGGTGCGCGCCGAGCCGCCGTGCCCGTCTTAGCAGCGTCTCGGCAACGCGCGGCGGGGCAATTGCCGCATGACCTGGTCCATCACGCCATGGGCGCGAGACATATCTGGAGTTGCACATCTATGTCGTTCCGTTCAGGCAGCTGCCTTGTCGACACGCTGATCGACGACCATCGGCACGAAGGGTTCGTTGACCAGCTTGCCGGCCAGCACATGCGGCCAGTGCAGGATGACGAAATTGCCGTCAAAATCCTCGGCGACCGCCGTGCAGTTTTCGACCCAGTCGCCGGTGTTGATGTACTGGATGCCGTCAAAATTCTCGATCGTCGGATGGTGGATGTGACCACAGATGACGCCGTCCACTTCCGAGCGCCGCGCTTCCTCGGTCAGCACGTCCTGGAAGGCGCCGATGAAGTTTACGGCCTTCTTGACCCGGACCTTGGCCCAGGACGAAAACGACCAGTAAGGCAGACCGAAGGTGCGGCGGAAGCGCGCCACCAGCCGGTTCGTCGCCATCGCCGCATCATAGGCAAAGTCGCCGAGATAGGCGAGCCAGCGGGCGTTCTGCACCACGGCGTCGAACTGGTCGCCATGGATGACCAGGAAGCGCTTGCCGTCGGCCGCCTCGTGGATGGCGCGGTCGGCAACGACGATGCCGCCGAAATGCACGCCCTGGAAGTTGCGGGCGAACTCATCGTGATTGCCGGCGATGTAGGTGATTTCGGTGCCCTTGCGCGCCTGCCGCAGCAATTTCTGGACGACGTCGTTGTGCGTCTGCGGCCAATGCCAGGACCGGCGCAGGCGCCAACCATCGACGATATCGCCGACGAGGAAGATCTTCTCGGCCTCGTGGTGACGCAGGAAGTCGATCAGGAAATCGGCCTTCGCTCCCTTCGATCCCAGATGCACATCTGAAATGAACAGCGTGCGAAAATTGCGTGTGCTCGTGCCGGACATGGCAATCGACCCGTTGCTTTTGCGCTGCCTATGCCCAGATTCATGCAACAGCCGTATGACGGTTGCGGCTTCGCCCGGGCAGTTCTAGGCTGGGTCATCACCGACAGGAGAACGATCATGGATCTCGGCATCAGCGGGAAGAAGGCAATCGTCTGCGCCTCGAGCAAGGGCCTCGGCAAGGGCTGCGCGATCGCGCTGGCCGAAGCCGGCTGTGAGCTGTTCCTCAACGGCCGCGACGCCGGCATCCTGAGCCGCACGGCAACCGAAATTCGTCAACGCTACGGCGTGCCGGTCACCGAAATCGTCGGCGACATCTCCGATCCGGCCGTGCAGAAGGCCCTGCTCGCCGCTTGCCCCGACCCCGACATCCTGGTCAACAACAATGGCGGTCCGCCCTACCGTGACTTCCGAGAGCTCGACCGCGAGAAGATCCTCGCCGGCGTCACCAACAACATGGTCACCCCCATCGAGTTGATCAAAGCCGTCATCGACGGCATGGCGACGCGTGGCTTCGGCCGCATCGTCAACATCACCTCGCTGTCGGTCTACACGCCCATTCCCGGCCTCGACCTCTCCTCCGGCGCCCGCGCCGGCCTGACGGCCTTCCTGGCAGGCGTTGCGCGCACGGTCGCCGACCGCAACGTCACCATCAACAACATGTTGCCCGGCAAGCTCGACACCGACCGCCTGCGCGGTCCCCACGAGCCCGGCAGCATCGAGAACCCGGCGGAAGGCACTGCGCGCCGCGCGCGCCTCAGCACCGGCATTCCCGCCGGTCGCCTCGGCACGCCGGAGGAATTCGGCCAGATCTGCGCCTTCCTGTGCTCGACCCATGCGGGCTACATGACCGGCCAGAACATCCCGGTCGACGGCGGGCTCTATGTCAGTTCTTTCTAGCGCGTTGATGGCCGGAACTCCCCCAAAGGCAGCCAACAGCGCGTCGTAAGGACACGCTGTTTCACCCAAGCCTCACAAAGGACCGAATCAATCTCTCAACCGCCACCCGCAAGCCGCTGGAATGATTGCAGTTCCGGCGCTTGAAAGTGATTCAACGTCCATTTGGCCGTTGAAGCCTCGAAAATCGTGCTGGCCGTGCTAATAACGGCCTTTGCTGTTGGATTCTGAAGGAGCGGGATATGGCTGGGGAAGACAAGAAGAAGGAAGCACTGTCCGATCTGGATCAGGCCGCGCTCTTCTTCCACAAGCACCCCATTCCCGGCAAGCTCGAGATTCAGGCGACCAAGCCGCTCGGCAACCAGCGCGACCTGGCGCTAGCCTATTCGCCCGGGGTCGCCGCCCCTTGCCTCGCCATCAAGGATGATCCCGAGACCGCCGCCGACTATACCGGCCGCGCCAATCTGGTTGCCGTCATTTCCAATGGCACAGCCGTGCTCGGTCTCGGCAATATCGGCCCGCTGGCATCCAAGCCGGTGATGGAAGGCAAGGCCGTTCTGTTCAAGAAATTCGCCGGCATCGACGTTTTCGACATCGAGATCGACGCGCCCGAGATCGCGCAGATGGTGAGCACGATCGCGGCGCTCGAGCCGACCTTCGGCGGCATCAACCTCGAGGACATCAAGGCCCCAGAGTGCTTCGAAGTCGAGGAGCAGCTCAAAGCCAAGATGCGCATCCCGGTCTTCCATGACGACCAGCACGGCACCGCGATCATCGTCGCGGCCGCCGTTCTCAACGGCCTGGAACTCGCCGGCAAGAAAATCGAGGACGTCAAGATCGTCACCTCGGGCGCTGGTGCCGCGGCACTCGCCTGCCTCAACCTGCTGGTGTCCCTCGGCGCCAAGGTCGAGAACATCTGGGTCACCGACCGTTTCGGCGTCGCCCACAAGGGTCGCGTCGAGGAGATGGACCGCTGGAAGGACCCATACGTCAAGGACACCAACGCGCGCGTCCTGGCCGATGTCATCGGCGGCGCCGACGTCTTCCTTGGCCTGTCGGCAGCCGGTGTGCTGAAGCCGGAGCTGCTGTCGGAGATGGCCGGAAAGCCGCTGATCCTGGCGCTGGCCAACCCGAATCCCGAGATCATGCCGGAAGTGGCGCGTGCCGCCCGTCCCGACGCGATGATCTGCACCGGACGCTCTGATTTTCCGAACCAGGTCAACAACGTCCTGTGCTTCCCCTACATCTTCCGCGGCGCGCTCGATTGCGGCGCGCGTGCCATCAATGAAGAAATGAAGATGGCCGCCGTGCGCGCAATTGCTGCACTCGCGCGCGAAGAACCGTCCGATGTCGCGGCGCGCGCCTATTCTGGCGAGACGCCGACCTTCGGCCCCGACTTCCTGATCCCCTCGCCCTTCGACCCCAGGCTGATCCTCAGGATCGCGCCTGCCGTTGCCAAGGCGGCCTGCGAAACCGGCGTCGCGACCCGCCCGATCGCCGACTTCAACGCCTATGTCGACAAGCTCAGCCGCTTCGTCTTCCGCTCCGGCCTGGTGATGAAGCCGATCTTCTCCAACGCCAAGCAGGCAACATCCAAGCGTGTCATCTACGCCGACGGCGAAGACGAGCGCGTGCTGCGCGCCGCCCAGGTGGTGCTAGAGGAAGGGCTGGCCAAGCCGATCCTGATCGGGCGTCCGCATGTCATCGAGGTCCGCATCAAGCGCTACGGTCTGCGCATCCGGCCCGGTGTCGACTTCGACATCATCAATCCCGAGGATGATCCACGCTACCGCCACTATGTCGACCACCTGATCGACCTCGGCGGCCGCCAGGGCATCACGCCCGAGGCGGCGCGCACCATGGTGCGCACCAACAACACGGTCATCGCGGCCATCGCGCTGAAGCGCGGCGATGCCGATGCCATGATCTGCGGCCTGGAAGGCCGTTTTGAGCGGCATTTGCGCAACGTCACGCTGATCGTCGGCGCTCGCGATGGCGTCAAGGATCGCGATCTGTCGGCGCTGTCGATGCTGATCTCGCAGCGCGGCGTGCTGTTCTTCACCGACACCTACGTGACCGTCGACCCGACCGCCGAAGAGATCGCCGAGATGACGATGCTGGCGGCCGACGAGATCCGTCGTTTCGGCATCGAGCCCAAGGCGGCCTTGCTGTCGCATTCGAATTTCGGCTCCCGCGACTCGCAAAGCGCCCAGAAGATGCGCGCGGCGGCGGCGATTCTGAAGCGCATTGCGCCGGAACTCGCCAGCGACGGCGAAATGCATGGCGATTCCGCCCTGTCGGAAGTGCTGCGCCAGCGTGTCTATCCGCATTCGACGCTGAAGGGCGAAGCCAACCTGCTGGTCTTCCCCAATCTCGACGCCGCAAACATCGCGCTGACCACAGTCAAGACGATGATGGACGCGCTGCATGTCGGGCCGATCCTGCTCGGCACCGCCCAGCCCGCCCACATCCTGACGCCTTCGGTTACCTCGCGCGGCATCGTCAATATGACGGCACTCGCCGTCGTCGAGGCGTCGCAGCGCGCAAGTGCTGCGTCCTGATCGGGCACGGGTTAGCCGTTTGCAAAGAAACGGTTAACCTCGTCGGCGCTAGGGTTCGAGCCGAGGCATGTTCCGCGCGTCGCGCGGCAGGTCGATGGAAAGCGGGATGTTCGGGCGCGGCAGAAGTAAATTCCCGGTAAACCGGCCAGCCATCGCCTTTCTGGCCGCGGTCGCCGTGTCGTTGCTGACCACCGGATCTGCATTCGCCGTCTCGGCGGAATGCCTTGAACTCGAGGTCCAGTTGGCCAACTTGCCGACGCGGGAGAGCGGGAGCTTCATCCAGCCGGATGAATTCGCCGCCGCTGCCACCACCCAGCAAGACCAGATCGACCTCGCCCGCATCAGGGCTTCCGACCTTGGCTGCGACAGGGCGATCTCGGGCGACGTCATCGCTCAGTGCGCCGCGCTGAATGCCAAGATCGCTGAGATGCAGGACAATCTCGGCAAGCTCGACGGCCAGACCGCGCAACCGAACAGGAACGTCCGGCGCGAGCGCATCCGCATTCTTGATGCGATGCAATTCGCGGGTTGCAACGACCAGGGCGAGAAGACGGAAGAAGGCGCAGCCAACGATCCCGCGACGGAGCAAGCCGGCGCGACCATCATCCGCGGCGGCGAGGCGACCAGCCTGAGCTTCAATGAAAGCTATCCGCAACACATCGTCATCGGCCGCAGCCAGCAACAAGGCTTGGGCGAATACCGCACCTTGTGCGTGCGCACCTGCGACGGCTACTTCTTCCCGATGTCGAATGCAGCCGACGTCTCGGATTTCCAGCGCGACGAGAAGAATTGCAAAGCCAGCTGCCCCGGAACCGAGATCGAGCTGTTTTATCACCTCAATGCCGGCCAGCCACAGGAAAGCATGGTGTCAGCCCGCTCCGGCCAGCCTTACCGCAATCTCGCGACCGCCTATCGCTACAAGCGCCTCGACCTGCCGCGCGTTCCGTCCTGCGGCTGCAATGTCAGCCTGAACAGGAGTTTTTCGGTCATCGCCGGCGAAGGACGCCCGGTACCGAGCGCCCCGCAGGCCAGGCCAGTGGAGGAACCGCAGGCGCCGGTGGTGTCTCGTCCGGCACCAGACCCCAACCGCAAGGTCAGGGCCGTCGGGCCAACGTTCCTTCCCGACCCACAAGCGGCAACAGATCTGCGAGTTCCGGGCCGGACTCAAGACCGGTGAGCGCCAGCCTGAGCGGCATGAACAGCGCCTTGCCCTTGCGGCCGGTCGCTTTCTTCACCTTGGCCGTCCAGTCCTTCCAGACATTGCCGTCCCACGGCTCTTCGGGCAGAAGGTCGAGCGCCTGGCCGACGAATTCGCGGTCCTCGTCGGCGATCTCGGCAGCCGGCTGCGGCCCTTCGCGCAGGATGCGCCACCACGCCACGGCGTCCGAGAGCCTGTCGAGATTGCCGCGCACAGCCATCCAGAACGCTTCGGCATGGTTGCCGCTGACACCGAGCACCATCAGGCGATCACGCACCTCGTCAAAGGACATGTGGTGCAGCAGCGCCCGATTGAGCACCACCAGCTCCTCAGGATCGAACTTCGCCGCCGATTTCGAAGTCGCGGCCGGATCGAACTTTTCGGCAAGGTCGCCAAGGTTGGGCACCGCGGTGACATTCTCCGACGTGCCGACAAGCACGGCGAGCGAGGCAACCGACATCGGTTCGATGCCGCCGTCGCGCAGGCTCTCGATCGACAGCGCGCCTGTGCGCTTGGACAGGCCCTCGCCGGAAGCCGTCGTCAGCAGATTGTGGTGACCGAAAACAGGAGGTTCGGCGCCGAGCGCGCGGAACAGCGCGATCTGAACACCGGTGTTGGTGACATGGTCGTCGCCACGGATGACGTGGGTGACCTCCATCTCGATGTCGTCGACAACCGACGGCAGCGTGTAGAGATAGGTTCCGTCCTCGCGCACCAGCACCGGATCGGACAGCGACGCCAGATCGACGGTCTCCTCGCCGCGCACGATGTCGGTCCAGTGGACGTCGGTGCGCTGGGTCTCGAACGGATCGGAGACGAAATTGGGCAGCAGGAAACGCCAGTGCGGTCTGCGCCCGTCATGTTCGTAGGACAGGCGCTCGGCATCGGTGAGCTTCAGCGCCTCGCGGCCATAGACCGGCGGCAGGCCGCGCGTCCGCCGCACCTTGCGGCGCAGGTCGAGCTCCTCGGGCGTCTCATAGCAGGGATAGAGCACGCCTGATGCCTTGAGCTTGTCGACGGCGGCGTCGTAGCTGGCAAAGCGGCGCGACTGGTATTCGGTCTGGTCGGGAAAGATGCCGAGCCAGTGCAGGTCGTAGAGAATGGAGTCTGCGAATTCCTGGCGCGAGCGCTCGACATCGGTGTCGTCGAAGCGCTGGACAAACCGCCCCTTGTGCTTGAGGGCGAAGAGCCAATTGAACAAGGCGGTGCGCGCATTGCCGATGTGGATGCGGCCGGTGGGCGAAGGGGCGAAGCGAACTGTAACTGTCATGATCGGGGCGTAGCGGATGGCTTTTGCGTTGACAAGGCGGCGCCCCCGCACCTCTGCACCAGAAATAAAGCAACCAGAGCGCGAATGGAAGCCGACCAATGGGGCTACATCTTCTTGCGGGCTACTTCAGCATGACGAACGGGCCGCGATCTCTCGCGGCCCGCTCCAGATTTAGACGAGCCCTTTGGTGAGCTCCAGCGCCTGGCGTTCGAACAGGCGGCGGTAGATGCCGCCTTCGCGGCGTACCAGCGCCTCGTGCCGGCCCTCCTCGACGATCTCTCCGCGATCGAAGACGAGCAGCCGATCGAGCGCCCTCACCGTCGACAACCGGTGCGCGATGATCAGCGTCGTGCGCCCGACCATCAGGCGCTCCATCGCCTGCTGGATCAGCACCTCCGATTCCGAATCGAGGCTGGATGTCGCCTCGTCGAGAATCAGGATCGGCGCATCGGCCAGGAAGGCACGGGCAATCGCCACGCGCTGGCGCTCGCCGCCCGACAGCTTGACGCCACGCTCACCGACCAGCGTGCCATAACCCTTGGGCAGACGCTGGATGAAATCGTGCGCGCTGGCGAGCTTTGCCGCGTGCTCGATCTCGGCCTGTGTCGCGCCCGGCCTGCTGTAGGCGATGTTCTCGGCCAGCGAGCGGTGGAACAGGATCGGCTCCTGCTGCACGATCGCGATCTGCGAACGCAGCGATGACTGTGTCGCCTTGGCGATGTCCTGCCCGTCGATGGTGATCTTGCCGCCGCCGACATCGTACAGCCGCTGGATCAGCTTGACGAAGGTCGTCTTGCCCGAACCGGAGTGGCCGACGAGACCGACGCGCTCGCCCGGTTTGATCGACACCGAGAAGTCCCGGTAGAGCGGGTTCGCATGCGTGCCGTAGTGGAACGTCACATGCTTGAACTCGATGCCGCCGTCGCCGATCTGGATCTGCTTGGCGCCAGGCCGATCGGCCACACCGAGAGGCTGGCCCTGTATGTCGACGAGTTCTTCCATGTCGTTGACCGAACGCTGCAGGTTGCGGATGTGCATGCCGACATCGCGCAGATAGCCTTGCAGCAGGAAGAACGAGGTCAGCACGAAGGCGATATCGCCTGCACTTGCCTGCCCGCTTGACCACAGGAACAGGGCGAAGCCGATGATCGCGGCGCGCAGCAGAACCAGCGTGACGTTCTGCGACGTACCGTTGATCGTTCCGCGCATCCAGGTGCGCCCCGTGCGGTGACGCCACTTGGCGATCACCTTGGCGAGACGCCCTTCCTCACGCTCCTCGGCGCCAAAGGCCTTGACCACCGAGTTGCAGCTGACGGCGTCGGCCAAGGAGCCGCCGAGACGCGTGTCCCAGCTGTTGGCAAGGCTGGCCGCCGGGGCGACGAAACCGAGCGACATCACCACCGTCTGGGTAATGAAGATCAGCGAGCCTGCGGCAATGATCAGGCCCATCATCGGCCAGTGCCATCCCAGCAGGATGGTCGAGCCGACAAGCATCACGAAGGACGGCAGCAGCGCCACCAGCAGCGTGTCGTTGAGCAGGTCGAGCGCCCACATGCCGCGTGTCACCTTGCGCACCGTCGAGCCGGCGAAGCTGTTGGCGTGCCAGTCGGTCGAGAAGCGCTGGACGCGGTGGAACGCATCCTGGGCGATGTCGGACATCATCTTGAGCGTCAGCTCGATGATGCCGGCAAAGGCGATGTGGCGGAACACCAGCGAGCCAGTGGCCAGCGCAAGCAAGGTGAAGAACGCGGCGAGCGCCGCATTCCATGCCACCTCGTCAGTCGCCGCGCCACTGGCGACGGCGTCGATCAGCCGGCCCGAATAGAGCGGCGTCAACACGTCGGCCATCGTCGAAATGAGCACGGCCGCCGAGATAAGGACGAGCCGGGCCGGTTGGCGTTGCCAGTGCCTGAAAGTGAAGCCTAAAACGCTACGGAAAGCGCCGCCGCGCAGGTCGATACGAAAACGAGCCATGATGCGTTGAGGCGCCGAAACCCGACGCCACCCCTGGAAAAAAGATGTTCAAAGGCGCGACGAATAATTCTTGCTGAATCAGGAAGTCGCGGTACGGCAGCGTCAGATAAAAGGGACGCCGAAGGCGGTTCGCGAGGTCAACGACCTCGGCGTGAACCCCGGGAGGACATGTCATATTCTGGCATTCAGACCTCCCTGTTAGTGGCCGCGAAGAATTTGCTTATATCGAAGCATTTTTGCTTAGCCAACCCCCGCGCTGGACCGAAGCCTGTTGTGCCAGTTTCGCAGGCATCATGGGGTGGCACTTGCGCAACAGATAAGTCCATGCTTATCTCATTTCCATGAACGAATCCGAGATATTCCGCGCCCTGTCCGATCCCACCCGCCGTGCCGTACTGGACCGACTGACAGCAGGCGAGAAAAACGCGACGGAACTACGCCAGGGGCTGGAGATTTCACAGCCAGCGATCTCACAGCACATCGCCGTGCTGCGCGGCGCAGGCTTGATCAAGGAAGCGCGTGCGGGCCGGCATGTGAACTACAGCGTCAACCCCGACGGGCTGCGGCCGCTTTTCGACTGGCTCACCCGCTATCGCAGCTTCTGGCCGGAACGTGTCGAGAGGCTGAAGACACTGCTCAAGGAGATGGACCAATGACGGACGCCCAAAGGCAGGAAGAGACGGACGACACCATCGTCGTCGAATGCGAACTGGAAGCCACGCCTGAAAAGGTCTGGCGCGCGCTGACGGTACCGGAGTTCGTCGCAACCTGGCTCGATGTGCCGGCGGCCGACAAGGTCACCGCTGATACGACCGGCCCGGCCTACCGCATCATCGAGGCTCTGCCGTTCTCGCGCGTTCGCTACGCCTGGAACGACGCAACGGTGAGCGAACCCGAAACGGTCGTGACTTTCGACCTCGAAGCGCAGCCGGACGGCGGCACATGGTTCCGCCTGACCCATAGCGTCGAGACGGCCAGAACCATTGCTTCGCCGGCGAATTCGAACAGCCCGCCGCTGATGCGCGCCGCCGCCTAAGCACAAACAGTCTCCATTGATGAAAGGAATTTCGCGCATGCGCGACACGATGCAACTTGTCCCTATGGTGGTGGAGCAATCGCCGCGCGGCGAACGCTCCTTCGATATTTTTTCCCGGCTGCTGCGCGAGCGGATCGTCTTCCTCAATGGCGAGGTCGACGACAATTCGGCCTCGCTGATCTGCGCGCAGCTGCTGTTCCTTGAGTCGGAAAACCCTACCCGCGAAATCTCGTTCTACATCAACTCCCCGGGCGGCGTGGTCACCAGCGGCTTTGCCATCTATGACACGATGCAGTTCATCCGCTGCCCCGTATCGACTTTGTGCATGGGCACGGCGGGCTCGATGGGCTCGTTCCTGCTGATGGCAGGCGCACCCGGCAGGCGCATCGCCCTGCCCAATGCGAGCGTGATCCTGCACCAGCCCTCCGGCGGCTTCCGTGGCCAGGCCTCCGACATCGAGCGCCATGCCGAAGACATCATCAAGCTCAAGCGGCGCATGACCAGGCTCTATGCCGAGCATTGCGGACGCACCGAGGAAGAAGTGGCGCGCGTGCTCGACCGCGATTACTTCTTCACGGCGGAGGAAGCCAGGGATTGGGGTATCGTCGACCACGTCTATGACCGCCGCGAGACCGTGGAGAGCATATCCGGGAAGTAATCGGCTAAACGCCAACCACGGCTGGTGCCGCCTGAACCTGGCTTCGCGCGCGGATCCGCCGCGAAGCCAGCAGCAGAACAAAGGAAATGGCGAAGCAGTAGACCGCCATCGCCACGATCTGGCCGGGGTAGCTGACGCCGCCGTCGATCAGGAACCCGGTCAGGCCCGGCCCGATTGCCGAAGCGAACACGCCGGCAGAAACGATCAGCGCCCTGATCGAGCCAAGATGCCTGAGGCCATAGACTTCGGGCCATATGGCACCGAACAGCGTCGTCGACAGGCCATTCGAAATGCCGAGCAGCGCCATGAAGCCGAAGGCGCTCCACTGCGCGTCGACAAGGCCCAGCACGAGGCAGGCCAGCCCCAGAGGCAAGAGCACGAAGGGCAGCAGCGAGACGCCGGCAAAGCGGTCGATGAGCTGGCCGACGACAAGCGTGAAGGCGGCGTTGACCACCGCCGTCACCAGAAAGGACGAGGCAAAGACCTCGAGCGACCAGCCACGCAATTCCACCAGATAGACCTGGTGGAAGAACAGGGTCGTCACGATCAGCCCTGGCGCCATGACGCCGAGCAGCAGCACGTAGAAGATCGGATCGCGAACCACCTCGGCGCGCGTCCAGTCGCGCGCGTCGATCTGGCGTGCCACGGGATCGGACGAGCGCGGCTTACGGTCCACGGCGACAAGCAGCACGATCACCGGCAGGGCGATAAAGGCAATCATTGCTGCCGCAAGCAGCCAGCCGCTGCGCCAGCCAACGGAGGCGGCGATCAGCACGAAACCCATCGGGATGATAGCGTCGCCGGCGTTGTGGCCGAGGATGACGGTCGACAGCGCCCGCCCCCTTTGCGCCGAAAACCAGCGCGCCGTTGCGGTGTAGGCGGTGTGCACCATCATGCCCTGGCCAAACAGCCGCAGCAGATAGATGGCGACGAACAGGATGACGAGGTGTTGCGACAGTGCCATCGATGCACTCGCCAGCGCCAGCATCGGCACGATGAACAGCGCCACCTTCTGTGCGCTGTAGCGATCGACGATCTGGCCGAGCCGCGGCAGGCTCAAGGCGCTGGCCAGCGTGGCGACCATGTAAAGCGTGCCGAACTCGCCATGCGACAGCCCATAATCGCGACGGATGTCACCGGCCGACAGCGCGATGAACGAGGTCATGCCGAAGGTCGAAAAGAAGGTGAGCAAGAACCCGCCGGCCAGCCAGCGCGGATTGTCCCGAACGAAGGAGATATAGGACACGCCTCTGGTCTATCCTTGGGCTGTCGGCTGCCTCGACAGGCGCATGTACATGCCGTCAGTCGAGGTCACGAAGCCGAATTGTTCATAGAGGCTGTGCGCGTCCGAGGTTCTGAGCGAGAAGCCGGTCACGGTCGCAAGCTCCGGATGGTCGATGAGCGCTTGGATCAGCTTCTTACCGATGCCGAGGCCGCGCCGCTCAGGCCAGACTATGACGTCGGCGACATAGGCAAAGCAGGCATGGTCGGTGATGGCGCGGGCGAAACCGACCTGCTCGCCGTCGATATAAGCGCCCAGGCACAGCGAATTGGCGAAGGCCCGGCGATGGATGTCGTCGGTCCGGCCCTCGCCCCAATAGCTCGCTTTGATGACGTCCGACGTCTTGTCGAAGTCGATGCGCGATACGTCGAAACTGATCTCGACCTCGGTCATGAACCCTCCGGTCTGCTGGCGGTTTTCAGTTCAGTTCCAGCGACTTAGCCACGATCCCTGAATCTGTTCGTGATCGGGTAGCGGCGATCGCGGCCGAAATTCTTCTTGGTGATCTTCACCCCGGGTGCTGCCTGTCGCCTCTTGTATTCGGCGATGTAGAGCAGGTGTTCGATCCGGTGCACCGTGTCGCGGTCGTGACCGCGCGCGACGATGTCGTCGACGCCCATCTCGTTTTCGACCAGGCATTCGAGGATGTCGTCGAGAACCGGATAGGGCGGCAGCGAATCCTGGTCGGTCTGGTTGGGCCGGAGTTCCGCCGAAGGCGCCTTGTCGATGATATTCTTGGGAATCACCTCGCCCGAGGGGCCGAGCGCGCCGGGCGGCACATGGGTATTGCGCCAGCGCGACAGCGCATAGACCTGCATCTTGTAGAGGTCCTTGATCGGATTGAAGCCGCCATTCATGTCGCCATAGAGCGTGGCATAGCCGACCGACATCTCGCTCTTGTTGCCGGTCGTCACCACCATCGAGCCGAACTTGTTGGACACCGCCATCAGGATCGTGCCGCGGGCGCGGCTCTGCAGGTTCTCTTCGGTGATGCCTTCCTTGGTGCCCTCGAACAGTTGCGTCAGCGCATGCGAGAAACCGTCGACCGGCTCATGGATCGGCACGATATCGTAACGACAGCCGAGCGCACGGGCGCAATCCTCGGCGTCCTTGAGTGAATCCTTGGAGGTGTAGCGATAAGGCATCATGATTGCCCGCAGCCGCTCCTCGCCGAGCGCGTCGACGGCGAGTGCCGCACAGATCGCCGAATCGATGCCGCCGGAAAGGCCAAGCACGACGTTCTTGAAGCCGTTCTTGTTGACGTAATCGCGCAGGCCCAGCAGGCAGGCGCGATAGTCGGCCTCCTCGCGCTCGGGGATCTTCGACATTGGCCCTTCGACGCAGGCCCAGCCTTCATCGCCGCGCTTCCAGGTGGTCATCGCCACCGTCTCTTCGAACTGGCTCATCTGGAACGCCAGCGAATGGTCTGCGTTGATCGCAAACGAGGCGCCGTCGAAGACCAGTTCGTCCTGGCCGCCGAGCTGGTTGGCATAGAGCAGCGGCAGGCCGCTCTCGATCACCTGGCGGATCGCCACCTGGTGGCGCACATCCATCTTGGCGCGGTAGTAGGGCGAGCCGTTGGGCACGAGCAGGATTTCGGCGCCGCTCTCGGCTAGCGTCTCGCAGACGCCGAGATCACCCCAGATATCCTCGCAGATCGGAAGGCCGATGCGCACGCCACGGAAATTGATCGGCCCCGGCATGTCGGGGCCGGGCTGGAACACACGTTTCTCATCGAACTCGCCATAGTTGGGCAGGTCGACCTTGAAGCGCTCGGCAATGATCTTGCCGCCATCGGCGACGACGACCGCATTGTGCACGCCGCTCTTGCGCTTGAGCGGCACGCCGATGATGACGCCGGGGCCGTTGTCTGATGTGTCCTTGGCGAAATCTTCCGCCGCACGCTCGCAGGCAGCCAGGAAGGCCGGCTTGAGCACCAGGTCCTCCGGCGGATAACCGGCGAGGAACAGTTCGGTGAACAACACCAGATCGGCACCCTGTCGCGCCGCGTCCGCCCTCGCCTCGCGCGCCTTGGCAAGATTGCCGTTGATGTCGCCGACCGTCGGGTTGAGCTGGGCCACGGCGATGCGCAGGATGTCGGGAGATTTTTTCGTCATGTCAGCGGTTTAGCCTGCGTTGTGAAGTCGGGCAATCGAGTTCGGTTGGGCCATCATTCGCCCATGTAGCTCGCCAATTCCTCGGCCGGACGGTTGACGCCGATCGACATGGAGAGGATGCGCGAGATATGCGCCCGCGGCAGCTTGGTCGCCTTTGCCCATTCGTTGATCTGAGCCTGCACCTTGGCCTGATCCTTCTTGGAGGACGCTGCCTCGCCGATGTCGAGACCCGCGTCGCGGAAGGCCAGGATCATGTCTTGTGACAGGATGAACGTGTCCCAGCCCAGCCAGCGCAACAGATATTGGCCGGTGTTGCCGCCGAGTCTGCTGCCGTGCTTGCCCAAATAGCCCGTCAGCCCGACCTGGTCGTCGGCCGGCCATGCCGCAAGGAACCTGCCGAAGCTGCCATGCTCCTGCGAGACGCGTTCGACGAAGGCAGCGTTGTCGCGCACCGAGCGGATCTTTTGCGGATTGCGCACGATGCGCTTGTCGGAGGCGAGGTCGTGCCAGAAGTCATCGGGCTGGAACAGAAGCCGCTTCGGCTCGAAATGAAGGAAAGCCTCCTCGAAGCCGGGCCATTTCTGCTCGATGACACGCCAGACGAAACCGGCGGCAAAAACACGCTCCGCCATCGTCGACAGGATCCGGTCGTCAGGGACCTTTGCAAGCGTCCTGTTGTCGAACGCCGGCCCCAGCAGCGACTTCAGCACCGCATCGCCGCCCTTGCGCTCCTCGGCGCGCGCCCTGATCCTGGCGAAGTCCATCATTCCATTCCCCCGCAACCGCATCTTGGCGACATCGCCAGCCATCTTCATATAAGGATTCGTGGCTGCCAAGCAGCCGGTTGGAAAGCGGGGGCGTGCAAATGAACAAGACTGTGGCTGACCTTGCCGGAAGATGGCTGAAGCGCGCACCGGAGCATTTGAGCGAACTCGAGCACAAGGTCCTGCAGAGCGCGATCGATCGGCAGCCGGTTTCGCGCAACGTCAATGACAGTGTCGCTCACAATGAGAGCCTGGGCGAGCGACTTGCCGACGGCATCGCCCGGGTCGGCGGCTCCTGGAGCTTCATCCTCTGCTTCCTCGGTTTCCTCGTCGTCTGGACGGTGCTCAATGCCTGGCTGCTGGGATCCGGCTCGTTCGATCCCTACCCGTTCATCTTCCTCAACCTGATCTTGTCTATGCTCGCGGCAATCCAGGCACCGATCATCATGATGTCGCAGAACCGGCAGGCCGAGCGCGACCGCATCGATGCCTCGCACGACTATGCCGTCAACCTGAAGGCCGAGATCGAGATCATGGCGCTGCACGAGAAACTTGATGAGATCCGCTTCCAGGAGATCATTCTGCTGCGCGAGCAGGTGCAGCAGCTGACAGTCCAGGTCCAGCGCATTGCCGACTCCTCCGCACCTCAGTCGCCCGCTCGATGATCGAAACCCTTCACCACCTCGTCGAGCGCTTCGGGCTTCTCGCCGTCTTCATCGGCTGCATGGCCGAAGGCGAGAGTTTTGCCATCCTCGGCGGCTTCTTCGCCCATCAGCGGTTTTTCGAACCCTGGAACGCCTTTGCCGTGGCCGCGACAGGCGCCTTTCTCGGCGACACGCTGTTCTTCGTCCTTGGACGTCGGTTCTCCAACCACAAATGGGTGAGATTGCTGCGCCGGAGGCCTGGCTTCAGCCATGCCTTCCGCCTGGTGCAGGCGCATCCCAACCTGTTCGTGCTAGGCAACCGCTACGTCTACGGCATGCGACTGGCCGGCGGTATCGCCGCAGGCCTGTCGCGCATCCCGGTCTCGCTGTTTCTGGCCCTCAACGGCCTGTCGGCGCTCGTCTGGGCCGGCATCTTCGTCAGCCTCGGCTACGTATTCGGCCTCGGCGCCGAGCACATCCTCGGCGACACGCTGAAGGCACACCACCGGCTGTTTCTCGGACTTGGCATTGGCATCGCCGTGGCGCTGGGAACCTGGCTCCTGGCCCGCCACATCGCCCGCAGGCAGCCGAAGGATTAGTCCGAGCCCACCAGTTCCCGGTCGCCGCGATCGAGAATGAGCGGGATGATCAGGTCTTCCTCGTCATCCAGATGCCGCGTCAGCATGGCGACAAGCCGCGCATTCTCGTCGGCATAGGCGTCGGCGGCAAAGCGTTGCTTGTCCTCATTTTCCTGCAGCGCCTGGATGAACGCGTTGGCCGAGCTTGCATTGCGCTCCAGCGCCTCATGGATCAGGTGATGGTCGGCGTCGAGGATCTCGAAGCCTCGCTTCAGCCGGCTTTCAGCCTTGGCGAAGACAGGAAAATAGTGATGATCCTCGACATTGTGGTGGCCATCGAGATTGCCGAGGAAATGGTTCAGCCGCGGCGCGAACCAGCGGGCGAATTGCTGCGCGTCCATGCGGCCCTCGCGATAGTCCCCAATGCCTGCGGTCAGCATGCCGCCCAGCTCGCGGAACATGTCGTGACGCTGCAGCCACATCGAGGCCATGCCATGGACGTTGTCGTGGGCGCGCCAGTCCTCGCGCGGATACTTGGCGACCAGCCAACGCAGGTCCTCCGGCAGGCCGGCGCGCGTCTCGAGGTGGTGGATATCGGCCTTGTCAGCCATGTCGGTCTCCTTTGGTAACCGACATGTAGGTACGCGACCTTCAGATCGGAAGCCCGGCCAGGCGCTCGGCGATGGCGTAGACCCAGACGCCCAGCACGATGGCGATCGAGATCAGCACGGCGAGCGAGCCGCAGTCCTTGGCAAGTTGGATGTCGATGTTGAATTCGCGGCTGACGGCGTCGCACGCCGCCTCGATGCCGGTGTTCAGCACCTCGACTGTGATCAGGAACAGGATCGATCCGATCAGCAGCGCGTAGCCGCCCCAGGTGCCTGCCACGAACCAGCCGATCGGCAGGGCTGCGACGAGCAGCATGATTTCCTGCTGGAATGCCGCCTCCGAGCGGATCAGTCGCGAGAATGCCCGCACCGAGTTCTGGAAAGCCTTAACCAGCCGCTCCATGGAATGCCCTTTCAATTCAACCGAAGCGGCATCATTTAGCGGCTCGACGCTCAGTCGAACAGATATGAATCGTTGGCAAAGAAGCCATGATCGACCGAATCGTGCACGCGACGGCCCTTCGCACCCTCACCTGCCGCACCGTAAGCGAAGAAGATCGGCATCAGATGTTCGTCGGTCGGGTGGTTCTCCCCAGGGAAAGGCGCCTTGTCCTTCCAGTGCAGCAGCGCTTCGGTATCGCCGAGCGCCAGCCTGTCGGCGAACCATTCGGTGAACGCATGCACCTTGCCGGCCAGCGCGGGATCGGGTTCGGCACCGCGCCGAAGCCGACTGAAATAGGCGCGCAGATTGTGGGTGATGTGGCCTGAGCCGATCAGCAGTACGCCTTCGTCGCGCAATGGTGCCAGCGCCTTGCCGATGGCATGATGCCAGGCGGCATCGCGACTGGGGTCGATCGACACCTGAACCACGGGAATGTCGGCGTCGGGGAACGCCAGCTTGAGCGGCGTCCATGTGCCGTGGTCATAGCCGCGCTTCTCGAACGTATGCGGCTTCAGGCCGGCTTGATCGAGCATGCCGAACACTCTTTCGGCCAGGGCGGGTTCGCCGACGGCCGGATAGATCATCTTGTAGAGCTCGGGCGCGAAGCCGCCGAAATCGTATATCATGCCCGGCTTGGGGTCCGTCACGACGGCGACGCCGTCGGTCTCGAAATGCGCCGAGACGATCACAATGGCTTTGGGCTTCTCGACGAGACGCGAGAGGGCTTCGAGATAATGGCGCGCCGGTGTGTCGGCCAAAACGATGTCGGGGCCGCCATGCGAAATGAAAAGTGTGGGCAACGAGGTCATGTCATGTCTCCTTGCCCTGAAATATACGCGCTCCTCACTGTTTCGAGCAGAGCGCCGAACCATGACGAAGCGTTCAACAATTGAGAACGATCGTCAGTCTCCGTTCAATCCTCCAGCACTTTGAGCGAAGGCGACGACCGTTCGTATCGCGGCAAGTCGTCATCGATCTCGTAATACGAGCCTTTGTCGGCGATGAAGATGTGATAGCCGCCAACCAGCGACGACGGCTCCTCGAACGAACCGGCCATGATCGAAACGTAGCCTTCGTCGTTCGGCTTCCAGAACATCACCGAGCCGCAACGACTGCAGAAGCCGCGCCGGGCGAAGCTTGACGCGGCAAACCACGTCACGTTCTCACCGCCTTCGATATCGACCATGTCGTCATTGACATTGGTTGCAGCGTAGTAGTGGCCGCTCTGCTTCCGGCACATGTTGCAATGACAGTAGATGACCTCGCGCAGCGCGCCTTTGGCCGTGAAGCGCACCGCCCCACACAAACATGAGCCCTTGTGCAGATTATCCATTGCATACTCCTCCAATTGACCGACAGCCATATTGATCTTGACCGGGGCACAGAACATGAATGTTTGCGACATGATCGATGCTGGCCAATGTTGCGGCCTCGTCTGGCACAGTGGAAATTACACCCTCTGGTAGAAAAATACCGGCAACAAGGCTGGAAATTAAGGAAACCTTAGCCAGCCTAAATTAGAGCTGATTACAAGTGATGGGCGCAGAGGGGACCTGCGCCGCCGCAAGCATTTTATCTCACGCCGCTCGCGCCCCCGTCCGATTGCACGTCAGCCTTCCGGCTGGCCATGCAGACGGCCGTCTGGCCAACTGAAACGGGACATACATGCAGTCTGCAGCCGCCCCGACAGAACGAGGCAACGATATTGCGAGTACTGTCGTGGCGACGATGAGCCAGATGGGCGTCATTGGACTGCCGCGCAATTACGAGATCTTCTACGAAGCGCTGACCGGCACCAACGCGGCCCTCAGCCTGGAGGTCATCGCACTCGGCAATCGTCCGACACAGGAGCAACTCGACCTGATCGGCCAGAAGTTCTTTGCCCAAAACCATGGGCAAGGCATCGTCGAATATGCCCGCGAAATCCTGGCGCGAGAGCTGGAAGGCGTCGCCAACCTGCTGCGCAACGAGCAGACGCATCTGGAGCGTTATGGCAAGGTTCTCGATGAGACGTCGAGCGGCCTGAACAGCCGTACCGCCATGTCGCAGGAACTGCTGCAGAAAATCGTCGGCGTGATGGCGGTTGCCACCGCCTCGAAGATCGATCACGGCAAGCACGTGGCAACCGCGCTGAGCGACAAGTCGAGCGAACTCGAAAGCGTCAAGTCGAAGCTCGAAGAGTACAAGAAGCTTGCCGATACCGATCCCCTCACCCACATCTGGAACCGGCGCGCCTTCGACCGGCGGATCGCCAAGATCTATAACGACAACAGGGGCGTGCTGTTCAGTGCGCTGATCCTGGCCGACATCGACCGTTTCAAGGACATCAACGACCGCCACGGCCACCCTGTGGGTGACAAGATCCTGCGGATCATCGCCAGCATCTTTCAGTCCAGCGTCCACCGCGACATGTTCGTTGCCCGGACCGGCGGTGAGGAGTTCGCGCTGATCGTCGAAGGCACCACTGAGGAAGCCACGTTCGAGATCGCTGACCGCGTTCGCCTTTTGGTTGCGCAGACGCAATTCAAGGATATCCAGCCGGGCGTGAACTGCGGCCAGGTCACCGTTTCGATGGGTGTTTGCATGGCCTCGGATGCCGATAGCGCCGAGGACCTCTACGCCAAGGCCGACCGGGCGCTCTACCGCTCCAAGCTGATCGGCCGCAACCGCGTTACACGCTACTCGACGATCGCCGAGCGCCAGGGCAAGAACTGGATGCTGTACAAGAAGGACTGAGGCGCATCGCCATCCGTTCAAATGAAAAAGGCGCCGGTCAGACCGGCGCCCTCAGACTGCTGACGAACCCCGACGAATTTCGGCGGGGTTTTGTTTTGTGGGTTGATTGAGCTTTTGGCTTGATTTCGGGGAGCAGATGCCAGGGCCGTTGCGAGCCCGCTTTGGCCTCATGCGAGGCTTGGTTTTGGCTTTGGCCAGAGGCTGATTGCGATCTTTTTCATGTTTTGGGCGGCGGCTGCGATCAGGCACTGGCAGGCGACGCGTGTTCGCCCTCGGAAGCGTGCATAGCGATGGCCGAAGAGCTGCTTGGCATCGGCGAAGGATCGCTCGACCGTCTCCTTGCGGCGTCGATAGATCGCCTTGCCCCATGCGGTTAAGCGGTTGGCATCGACCCGCTCGCGGACATCCTGCCAGACATGGCGCGTGATGGTGCGCTCGGCCTTGGCGTTTGATGTGCAAGACGCCAGCAGCGGACAGTTGCGGCAGATCGTCGGGTCGCTCCTGTAGTGGCGATAACCGCCGCGATCTGTGGTGGCGTAAGTGAGCAACTGGCCCTGCGGGCAACGATAGCCGTCAAGGTCCGGCTCATGGACGAAAGCGCCCTTCCTCATCTTGCCAGGCTTTGGCCGGGGCGGGTTGCGATAGCCGACGACACCCTGGATGTTCCTGTCCTCCAGGCCCTTGGCGATGCCTGGCGTGGCATAGCCGGCATCCAGCCCCGCCGCCGTGACGTCGAAGCCGAAACGCTCCACCTGGCGGTCGAGCCGGTCGAGATAGACGATCGAGTCATGCACGTTGGCCGGCGTGGCAAACGTGTCGGTGATGATGCCGAAGCCGCCATCCACCGTGCGGTGATCGAGATAAAAGAAGCCCTTCGGCTTGCCCTCGCGCACCATATAGCCTGCCTCAGGATCGGTGCGCGAGACCTTCGTCTCTTTCACCGCAGGCTGCCGCTCCTGCTCCTTCAGCGCCTTCTGGCCGTGCAGCGCCCGTTCGGCATCGATCGCCCGGTCGAGTTCGCCCCAGTAGTCGGCACGCGACTTGGCGACCATGGCAAGGTCGTACTTGCCCTTGTTGGCATTGGCCTTCAGGTGCGTGCTGTCGGTGTAGAGCACCGTGCCGTCGACCAAGCCTGCCCCGATCGCCTGCTCGACAATGCGGTCGAAGATCGCCTGCGCGATCGTCTCGTCCTGGTAGCGCCGGCGGCGGTTCTGCGACAATGTCGAGGCGTCGAACACCTTGTCCGTCAGCTTCAGCCGCAGGAACCACCGGTAGGCGACATTGACCTCGATCTCTCGCACCAATTGCCGCTCCGAGCGCACCCCGAACAGGTAGCCGATGAACAGCGCCTTGAACATCAAGGTCGGATCGAGTGGCGGGCGACCCGAGTGGCGGGCGACCATTGTCGGCGCAGTAAAGCGGCGCTGTCAGATCGTGGATGAACGAGAAATCGATAACACCATCGATCTTGCGCAGAAGGTGATCAACTGGAACCAGTTGATCAAGCGTGACGATCTCAAGTGCGGTTTGTTCAGGGCCAGCTCGCTTCAACATCACCCACTGAATCACAAACCCCCAACTCTCGCCAGGGGTTTGTCAGCAGTCTGAAGGCGCCGGTCAGACCGGCGCCTTTTCGATTTTGCAACCGCGTTTTGGCGATCAGGCGTTGACGGCTTTCTTCACTGGAGTCGGTGCGCTCTTGCGGAGCAGTTCCGACACGAGGAAAGCGAGCTCGATCGCCTGGTCGGCATTGAGGCGCGGGTCGCAATGGGTATGGTAGCGGTCCTGCAGTTCCTCGGCCGTGATGGCACGGGCGCCACCGGTGCATTCGGTGACGTTGTTTCCGGTCATCTCGACGTGGATGCCGCCCGGGTGCGTGCCCTCTGAGCGGTGGATGTCGAAGAAGCTCTGCACTTCGCTCAGGATGCGGTCGAATGGACGCGTCTTGTAGCCGGCAGCGGTGATCGTGTTGCCGTGCATCGGATCGCACGACCAGACGACCTTGCGGCCTTCCTTTTCGACGGCGCGGATCAGCTTCGGCAGGTGCTCATCGACCTTATCGTGGCCGAAGCGTGCGATCAACGTCAGGCGCCCAGCCTCGTTCTCCGGGTTGAGCAGGTCGATCAGCTTGAGCAGGTTGTCAGGCGTGATCGACGGGCCGCATTTGAGGCCGAGCGGGTTCTTCACGCCGCGGCAGTACTCGACATGCGCGTGGTCGACCTGGCGCGTACGGTCGCCGATCCAGATCATGTGGCCCGAGGTGGCGTACCAGTCGCCCGAGGTCGAGTCGACGCGGGTCAGCGCCTGCTCGTAGCCGAGCAGCAGGGCTTCATGGCTGGTGTAGAAGTCGGTCTCGCGCAGCGCGTAGTTGGTCTCCGAGGTGATGCCGACGGCCTTCATGAAGTCCATCGTCTCGGTGATGCGGTTGGCCAGTGCTTCGTAGCGCTCGCCCTGCGGACTGTTGGAGACGAAGCCGAGCATCCACTTGTGCACGTTCTCCAGGCTGGCATAGCCGCCCTGGGCGAAGGCGCGCAGAAGGTTCAGCGTCGCCGCCGACTGGCGGTAGGCCATCTCCTGGCGCGCCGGATCGGGAATGCGCGACTTCTCGTCGAAAGCCGGGCCATTGATGATGTCGCCGCGGTAGCTCGGCAGCGTCACGTCGCCCTTGGTCTCGTTGTCGGACGAGCGCGGCTTGGCGAACTGGCCGGCGATGCGGCCGACCTTCACCACCGGCTGCGCGCCGGCGAAGGTCAGCACGACCGACATTTGCAGGAAGACGCGGAAGAAGTCGCGGATGTTGTCGGCACCGTGTTCGGCGAAGCTCTCGGCACAGTCGCCGCCCTGGAGCAGGAAGGCTTCGCCATTGGCAACGGCAGCAAGCTGTTTCTTCAGCTTGCGCGCCTCACCTGCAAAAACCAAGGGGGGAAAAGATGCGAGACGAGCTTCCGTTTCCACGAGCGCCGTAGCGTCCGGATAAGCCGGGACCTGCTGGATCGGCATGCTTCTCCAGGAATTCGGGGACCATTTCGTCATGTTCGCACCTAATAAAGTTCGCTAACGGGCACCTCACCCGCGCCACAACCCGCCATTGCGGGAACGCGGCTCTTTACACGATGAGGAGCCCCTAATCTACCCCGGAACACGTCCGAGATCGAACGTTTCCCTGCGGCAGGTCCGAGAGGCGACCACGTCAGTTGTCGACGCGGACGCCGTCCTTCACCAGATAGGTCGGCTTGTACATCGTCACCAGCTCTTCAGCAGCCGTCGGATGCACGGCCATGGTGCGATCGAAGTCGTCCTTGGTGAGCCCTGCCTTGAGCGTAATGCCGAGTAGCTGCGCCATCTCTCCGGCGTCGGGGCCGAGCACGTGAGCGCCCAGGACAAGCCGCGTGTCGCCGTCGACGACCAGCTTCATCAGCATCTTTTCCTGCCTGCCCGACAGCGTGTGGCGCATCGGCCGGAAGCTGGTGCGATAGATCTCCAGATGCCTGAACCGCTTGGCGGCGTCTTCCTCGGAGAGACCGACGGTGCCAATCTCGGGCTGCGAGAACACAGCTGTCGGGATGCAATCGTGGTCCGGCTCAGTCGGATTGTCCTTGAACGCCGTTTCGACGAAGCACATTGCCTCATGGATGGCGACAGGGGTCAGCTGGACGCGATTGGTGACGTCGCCGACGGCCCAGATGTTGTCGGCGCTGGTGCGCGAATACCGGTCGACGACGATCGCGCCCTGCTTGTCCATCTCAACGCCGGCGGCCTCGAGGCCGAGGTTCTCGGTGTTGGGTGTGCGGCCGATCGCGAGCAGAACCTGGTCGACGGTGAGCATCTGGCCGGTGTTCAGTGTGACGTCGAGACGGCCATCGCCGCGCTTGCTGACGTCCTGCGAAACCGAATGCAGCAAGATCTTGATGCCCTTCTGCTCCATCGTCTCGTGCAAGGTGCGGCGCAGGTCCATGTCGAAGCGGCTGAGGATTTCCTTGCCGCGATAAACCAGCGTGGTGTCGACACCGAGGCCATGGAAGATGTTGGCAAATTCGACAGCGATATAGCCGCCGCCCTCGATCATGATCGCCTTGGGCAGTTCGGGGAGGTCGAACACTTCGTTCGAATAGATGCAGTGCTCATGCCCCGGCAGTGCGGGATGCACCGCAGCCCGTCCGCCGGTTGCGATCAGGATCTGATCGGCGGTGACGGTGCGGTTTTCATCGACGATCCGGATCGTGTGGCTGTCGACCAGTTCGGCACGCGAATGGATCGTCTCGCCGCCGGAACCTTCGACATTGCGCTTGTAGATCGCCTCGAGCCGCGAAATCTCGCGCTCCTTGTTGGCTACAAGCGCCTTCCAGTCGAACTTGGCCTCGCCGACCGTCCAGCCGTAACCGGCAGCATCTTCGAAATGCTCGGGAAATTGCGAGGCGTAGACATAGAGCTTCTTGGGCACGCAGCCCCTGATGACACAGGTGCCGCCGAAACGGAACTCTTCAGCAAGTGCGACGCGCTTGCCGAGTGCGGCCGCAACACGTGCCGCACGCACACCGCCCGAGCCGCCACCGATGACGAAGAGATCGTAGTCGTACTGGGCCATGGGTGTCCTTCCTGCGGGAGAGCAGCACGCCAACGACGCGCGCCGCTCTTCTAAGTCCTTGAAACTGCGCACCGCACGGGATGCGCCTGTGATGCGGTCACAGGTAGTGGCAGAGACATCAAAAGAAAAGCCCGGCGAATGCCGGGCTTTTGCATCGTGACCGTTGGTCGCGGCGGATCAGTTCGCCGGTGCTGCCGGGGCTGCAGGCGCAGCACCCTCGGCCGGAGCCTTGGTACCGATGACTGCCTTGAGCTGCTCACCCACCTGCTCGGCGAGATCGCGCGCGATGCCGTTCTGCCAGATCTCGGCAGCCTTGACCAATTCGCGCGAGGCGATCGGGCCGTTCTCGATCAGCTTCTTGCCGGCTTCCGAATTGTAGAAAGCAGCAATGTCGTTGAGGTTCTGTTCGGAGAACGACTTTGCGTAGGCGAGCGCCGATTCCTTTTCGAGATCGGCACGGCGGGCGGCCAGCGCCAGCGTCTTTTCGTCGACGGTCTGGGTGATCACTTCCTGCATATCCGGATTCTGCTGGATCAGCTGCTGCTTAAGTGCCGCGGCTGCCTGCGGCAGGATCGAATCGAAAGAGTCGGTCGCGTGGATCGAAGCGATCGCAGCATGTGCTGCCTTGAGGTGGGATTCGCTGATTTCCTGCGCCTGGGCCGAGAATGCGACGGCCGCGAATGCCGAAGCCGCCACCATGACGGAGAAGCGGCGAAGCCGGTTTGTCGAAATCATGATGAATAGAACTCCTGTTTAGCGTGCCGGATGAACGGTTCTGACCCCGTCCGAGCCGGCGATGACGGCAACGGTGGCCAGCCCCAGAAAGAGACCGTGCTCCACGACGCCAGGAATGGCGTGCAGGGCATCCGAAAGCGCTCTTGTATCTGGAATGCGGCCAAAAGATGCATCGATAATGAAATGTCCACCGTCGGTTACGAAGGTCTCGCCGCCGACTTTGCGCAGCACCAAAGGCCCCGAAAGCCCGAGCTTTTCCGCAGCTCTCGCGATAGCGATCTCGGTGGCCTTGAGGCCGAACGGATTGACCTCGATCGGCAGCGGGAAGCGCCCCAGCGTGTCGACGAGCTTGGTCTGGTCGGCGATGACGACCATGCGCGTCGACGCCGCGGCCACGATCTTCTCGCGCAGCAGCGCGCCGCCGCCGCCCTTGACCAGCGTCAGCTGCGGATCGATCTCGTCGGCACCGTCGATGGTGAGGTCGAGCTCAGGCGTCTCGTCGAGCGTCGACAGCGGAACCGACAGCTCGCGGCAAAGGGTTGCGGTGCGTTCAGACGTCGGCACGCCGATGATCTGCATGCCGTCAGCTACCTTCTCGGCCAGCAGCCTGACGAACTCCTCGGCCGTCGAACCGGTACCTATGCCAAGCCGCATTCCGCTCTCGACATACCCCAAGGCAGCGCGCGCCGCCTCGATCTTCAAAGCCTTGGCATCCATGACTTGTTCGCAAAATCCTCGAATATCAGGCTTGGCTCCTAGCATTTTTGCCCGTTGGGTCAAAGGCTTTATGGCCGGGCTTGCGTCCTGCCGGGTCCAAGGCTATCGCCTCTTGCAATGCACAACTCCACAAAAGGCGGAGCCATGTCCAAGCCGATCATCGTTTTCGACCTCGACGGGACGCTCGTCGACACCGCCCCCGACCTTTTGGACAGCCTCAATCACACGCTCGTCGCCGGCGGCCTCGCCGAAGTCGACGACCGGGCGTTCCGCCGCTTCGTCGGCCAAGGCGGCCGCATCATGATCGAGCGCGCCTACAACGCCCAGCAAAAGCAGCTGGCCAGCGTGGAGCACGACCGCCTGCACGACATCTTCCTCGATCACTACACGGTCAATATTCCGGGTCGCTCGCTGCCTTATCCCGGCGTGGTCGCCGCGATGGACCGCTTCACTGATGCCGGCTACCTGCTCGCCGTCTGCACCAACAAGTACGAAAACCTGGCCAAGGGGCTCATCCATGCGCTCGGCCTGTCCGATCGTTTCGCCGCCATCACCGGCCCGGAAACCTTCGGCATCCGCAAGCCCGATCCGCGGCACCTTACCGAAACCATTGCCAAGGCCGGCGGCGACGCGTCCCGCGCCGTCATGGTCGGCGATTCGGTCACCGACATCGACACGGCAAAGGCCGCCGGCATTCCTGTGGTTGCCGTCGATTTCGGCTACACCGACCGTCATGTCAGCGAATATGAGCCGTCGGTGGTCATCTCGCACTACGACGAACTGACGCTTGGCATGGCCCAGAAGCTGATAGAGGCGGCAAGTCGCTAAAGCCGCCTTGACACCACTCCCACCCCTCCCCTATATCGCCGTCACGTTCGGCTCTCGGGCCTCGGACGGGCGATTAGCTCAGCGGGAGAGCACACCCTTCACACGGGTGGGGTCATAGGTTCAATCCCTATATCGCCCACCATTACCTTGGCCCCTCCGCAGCCGTCTCCAAGCAATACGCACAGTCATGCCAAACGATGCCGGAACGTGTACGATTCTGGCATCGAATTGATATGGCCCGTTCTCCTTCCGCAGATCTATCGACGCGCAAGGAGATGTCATGAGCGAAGATTGGGAAGTGTGACCCGAGCCGCTGGCTGAAAACGTGCTGTTGGCCGAGGGCCATACGATCATCTGGCGACCGAAGGTCAAGCTACCCTGGCGATTGCCAGCACGGCCGTCCCGCGTGTTGATCGAACATGATGTGTTCTGGCCGGCTGCAAGTGCGAGAGGGACCGCACGCGGTTACACTTACCACGTGAAGGCGGTCGGTGATCAGGCGGACGATCCAGTTGAGCGTGCCGTCGAGCCTGGCCGCCGCCGCGCCTGGCGGACTGGGAGCCTGAACCAAGCTGGCGCTATGGAAAAACCGGTCCCTCTGGTTCGGGCTCAGTCGGCGTCACAGGCTTTTCCCTGACCTGCCTCTCCGGCCGATCGCTGCCTTCAGCTGGCTTTGCCGCACGCCCGCAGTTATCGCTCTTTCGATAGGTGGCAGCGCCGCCCGTTTCGGTTTCGCACCGCCGCCTATCGGTCTGGCAGGCCGTCAACAGCATAAGTGACGCAAGGACGAGAATAATCTTCAGTACAGAAGGCATGCATTCCTCCAGACATACAGCGAACCCTTGCCGGCACCTTAGGTACAGCACATTACCACAAGATTATATTGTCACATAATTTTCAAATAACATCACGTAATACGCATAAGAATATTTTCCACTGCATCTTTACTCCCAGTCAGAACGCCAAATCACAGTTCGATATCCGAATACATAACCGAACAACGGCAATGCCGCTCTCCCTTACACGTCCCGGATCACTGGCGACGAACACTACGCTACCTGCCCCGATCAGGAGACAAACGCAGTCTCCGACAAGATGGGACCAGAATTCGTCGTTTCGCCGTTACGATATTCGTGTCATTTGCCGTGCGACGGTAACCAATTCAACTACCTGGACTAAACATCGAGACCGGCCAATACATTGCCACGTGCGATTCGAATAACCTGAGAGACTCTGTTTTTTGATGTGATTTTCCAGACGACCTGCAGATGAAATTTACAGATATTCTTTTGAAGCGAAGCTACGCGCTCTATTTCGTGGTTATCTACGTTTTGTATCTCGCCCTCCTGCTGATTGCCCTGCGAGAGCGGAATCCGGCATTCACCGTCGACGTCACCACAATCTTGCTGCCGGCGATCGAGCTCGCGTTCTTTTGCGTGCTGGGACTTGTTGCCTGGCATGCCCAGCGCAGCGGCTGGGTGGCCTTGCCGGCGTTGTTCGTCTCTCTCGCCGTGCCCCTGCTGGTGATGCTGATCTATCTGGTGCAGGGATTTTCCGCCTATCTGTCGGGGCACTACATCTCCGTTCTGGCGTTGGAAAACCACACCGACGGCAGCCAGTTTGCGGCAAAGCCCCTGTTCTTCGTCATCGCAGCCCTTGGCTTCGGAAGCTGGATCTGCCTTTCGTTGTTCGCCCTCAAGGCGCGCAAGCAAGCGGCGCTCCACCGGCCCGGAAAGAGCTTCGTTTTCGCCGCGACACTTGCCTGCCTGCTCTTTGCCGGCATGTTCGACAGCTCTTCCTTCACCGAAAGAACCCTCGATCTCCGTCCGGATATGGCTCCGGCCACATCTCTTGCCCGCAAATTTCGCGATCTGCGCAGGGCCCGCAACAACCTCTCTGACATGGCCGACACGCTGGATCGGCAAGGCATCAGCCTGCCGATCAACGAGCACTACCCTCTGTTGCGGGATCAGGCCTATTCCAGCCCTTTGTCGTTTGGCGCCGCACAATCGGCGTCAGACAGGCCCAACATTATCGTGGTCTTTGCCGAAGGGCTGTCTGCCCGCTTTCTGGGAACCTATGGCGGCAAGCATCAGGGATTGATGCCCAACATCGACCGCTTTGCCGCGCGTTCAATGACTGTCTACAACTACTTCAGCCACACTGCGGCAACCTATCGAGGAATCCAGGGACAGCTGGTTTCCGGATATCCGAGGAATGGCGGCGCTGAAAGCGGCGGCTGGGAAGCCGAAGGGGAAAACAACACAGCGCTGCTCACCAGCATCAACTACCGGACGATACCAGACATCCTGCTGGACCGAGGCTACAAGACGGCATTTCTGTCCTCCAGCCCGCAGGGCGCCAGTTTCAACGCCATGCTGCGATCGCTCGGCGTTGACACCGTCTACGCCGTGGAGACGCTCCCTGAACTGTTGGGTGATAGACCTGCAGCACTCAGTTCCGGCACGTCTGACGCAGCCGACGCGGAGATATTTTCAGGCCTGAAAGGCTTCCTGGAGAAACAAGCCTTAAGCGGCAACAAGCAGCCGTTCTTCGTTGCGACCTACAATGTCGGCACCCATGCCTTCCTGGATTCCGACAGCGCCGGCGTGACCTATGGCAGCGGTGATAACCCCGCTCTGAACAGGATGCACAATTTCGATGCGCAGCTTGGAAAATTTCTGGACTACTTTCAGAGCTCGAGCTTTTCCGACAACACGATCCTGATCATCACTGCCGATCATGCGACCTATCCTGAGCCCGCCGTGGTCGAGGCCCTGCAGGGGGACGACTACCAAGCCTATTTCGTCGACCGCATCCCTTTGATCGTTCATCACAGGGGATTGGCACTGCCGGCGACCTTCGACGCCGACTATCGCACATCGGTCGATTTCGCGCCCACGCTGCTGCACTTGCTTTCATTGCAGGACGCCAGGAACGCCTTCATGGGATTTTCGATTTTTGAGCATGCGCCCGCGCACCATGTGCCGTTGGCCGCGATGGGAGAGGAGTATTATTACATCGGCCCGCATGGGATTTCGAAGGCGACAGGGACGGTAGATGAGGATGCGAAGCACTTGGCCTATCAAAACTACGTCCGGATGTATTACTGGCTCGAAAGCCAGAACCGGGTGTTCCCGCCTGAAGAAACTGCATCGAATTGACCGGCACCGACCGTTCTGCGATCAGCAGGCGAGCGGGAAGATATCCAATGCGGTGCTTCGTCATCAACCTTGATCGGGAGACTGGACAGCTGGCCTGGATGACCACGGCCTTCCGCGGGATGGGCCTGGGCTTCGAGCGCTTCAGCGCCATCGACAAAACCGCAATTGATGACGACATCATCAACCGGCTGGTCCTGCGCGATCATCACAATTGGTCGCCGGGCGAAGTTGCCTGCTTCATGAGCCATGTCGCTGTGTGGCGACGGATTGCCGAAGGCAGCGACTCGCATGCGGTCGTGCTCGAAGACGATGTCTATTTCAGCCGGGATGCCGCCGATTTTCTGAGCGACGACACGTGGATTCCTGCAGGCGTCGACCTGATCAAGCTCGAAACGACGCTGAATCCCGTGTTGGTCGGCCGGCGCGGCGGCACGATCAGGACACACCGCCTGCTGCCGCTGTTCAGCTTCCACAATGGCGCTGCCGCCTATGCCATCTCCAGGCGCGTGGCCGCGCAATTGGTGACGCTGGCCGGCAGGATCGACCGCCCGGTGGACGATTTTCTCTTCGACATGACCAGGCACGAGACGCCCTGCTGGCAATTGTCGCCCGCCATCAGCATCCAGGAAATGTTCCTGCCCGACCAGGAGATCACGCTGCCGAGCGACCTCGAGCCGGAACGGTTGGCGACACCGCGTCTGCCGCGACCGAAAGTGCGGCTGTCGCGATCCGAAAAGGCAATCCGCGAAATCCGGCGGCTGTTGTGGAGGACCCGGCACCTTCCCCGCCGCGCCATCATTCCGATGGGCGCGCGGGACCGGCAATCCGGTCAGGGCACGCGGACGCCTGGCTGAAACAGATGCTCGGCTGACCCGGACCTTGTCCTGAGCCTGCATGCAGCCGATCAGATGCTCGGTGCCCTCGCCGCATCTGTACGAGCCATGGCGTCCTTGAGCTTGGCGTCGCGGTCATAGACGTCGCCGAAATACTCGACCTTGCCGTCGAGATCAGGCCAGGCGGTGAAATAGGCGACGTAGACCGGGATCTTGCGCGTCACTTTCTCGAAGGAATGGCCCTGCTTCAGCTTGGCCGCGATGTGATCTACGTCGGTGCCAAGCACGGCGGCGGCCATGCCGCGCGGATCGGCCAGGCGGATGCAGCCATGGCTGAAGGCGCGGTTGTCGCGGTCGAACAGCGCCTTCTGCGGCGTGTCGTGCATGTAGATGGCGTGCTTGTTGGGGAACAGGATCTTGAGCTCGCCCAGCGCATTGGCCTCGCTCGGCGCCTGGCGCACGCTGTAGGGCACCTTCGAGCCATACTGGCCCCAATTGATCGCCGACGACGGAATGCGCTGGCCGCGCGAATCGGTGACTTCGTAACCGGCGCGGTCGAGATAGCTGGGATCGTTGCGCAGGCGCGGCAGCATCTCGTTGACGATGATCGACTGCGGCACGCCCCAATACGGGTTGTAGTCGACCTGCTCGATTTCGTCCTGGAAGAAGCTGGTCTGGTTGGTGGTCTTGCCGATCACCGTCCGCATCTTGAGCTTTTCCGTGCCGCCGTCGATGTAGCTCGCGGTATAGGCCGGCTGGTTGATGAAGACGCGTGGGCTGCCGAGCTCGGATGGCAGCCAGCGCAGCTGTTCAAGCGCGACGACGACCTTGTCGAGGCGATCTGCCTTCGACGTGCCGGCAAGGGTTGCCACCGTGCGCGGACCGACGACGCCGTCGGCCTTGAGCCCGGCACGCTTCTGCACCGCCTCGATGACCGGCACCAGTTCGGGTGTATAGGTTTCGCTGCTGCCGAGCCTGGCCAGCGTTTCGCCGAATTCGCCACCCATCTCGTCGTCGAGGTCGCGGGCGATGAGATGCAGCAGCTTGGGCAGCTCCGGGCTGGTCTCGCCGGGCTTCAGCAAAAGCTTGGCGTCAACGACGATGTCGTTTTCCTCGCTCGCCTTGAGCGCCTCGAGTTCGACGCGCAAAGCCTTGTATTCGGGATTCTGCGGATGGAATGCCTCAAGCAAGGCCCGCGTGTCATTCGACTGGCTGAGGCTCTTCAGCACGCCGGCCATGTCGAGCGGCTTGGCGGCGAAATCATAGTAGCCGGAGATGCGGTTCGGATCGATGCGGCCGCCTTGTGCATCATGCACGTAGCGCAACACGCGTGCCGACATCGCCATCTCGAAACGGATGAGCGTCTTCATCCGGCCGACGGTGTCGTCAAGCGCATAGGCTGCCGGCGGCACGGAGACCGCATAGTCGGCCGGCATCAGCCCGTGGCTGGCGGCGTCGCTCAACGTCCTGATCGCCTCTTCAGCGCGGCTGTTGGCGGTCTGGCCGGTGACCCAGATGAAATCGGGATTGGCCGTATAGTAGTCGAGCAGCCCCTTGGCGATGTCCTTTTCGGCAACAAGGTCGAAGGCATCGAGCCCGGCCAGCGCCTCGCGGAACGCCGTACCGGCAAGCGACGGCTCCAGCGACACCGACTGCGTGCCGGCGATCAGCTTGGCAAAGTCGACCGTCACCATCGCGTCGGTCTTGTAGGTATAATAGGACGGCGCGCTGATCTTGGCCGCCGCTACGGGTGCCCGCTTCTTCTGCACCGGAGCCGGCGGAAATTCGCCCTGCTGCTGCTGGCGCGGGGCGCGGTTGCCACCACCGAACAGGATGTCGAAGAAGTTCTGAGCACCAGCCTGCGGCGCGCCAAGCGACACTGTCGCAGCCAATGCAGCCAGCGGAAGCGAGATCGGCCTGCTCAGGAGAGAAAATTTCATAAAGACACCATCCCTGCCCGGAAACTGCTCTGGAATCGCCATGCGCCGGTGGAAGAATTCCTGTCCACAAATGGCTGATGTAAGGCGCTGCTCTCTCGATTCATACCGATAACGTTAAGCTTTCATAAATTTCCTGGCAGCTGTTGCCGAACAGTTTCACATCATCGTGAGACAAGCCGGCAGGTGGCACAATTCATCGGCGATGACAGCCTCGCCGCTTCATGCGATCACTTGGCCTTGCAAGCTGAATTTGGGCAGGATTGACGCGAGGGCAAGGTGAAGAAGGGCTACAGGGAACTGCTCGACGAGGCCAATGCAGTGGTCGAGGTGGTGTCGCCCGAGGAAGCGGCAACCCTGCTCGACGACACCGAGACCATCTTCGTCGACCTTCGCGATCCGCGTGAGGTCGAGCGCGAAGGCAGGATTTCGGGCGCCCAGCATTGCCCGCGCGGCATGCTCGAATTCTGGATTGACCCCGACAGCCCCTATCACAAGCCGTTCTTTTCCAGCGGCAAGAACTTCGTCTTCTTCTGCGCCGGCGGCTGGCGCTCGGCGCTCGCCGCCAAGACCGCGCAGGAGATGGGGCTGGAGCCGGTCCGGCACATCCTTGGCGGGTTCACTGCGTGGCGCGCGGCGGGCCTGCCTGTAGTGCCAGGCAACAAGAAGGGCTGATCGGCGGGCGGCAGCGACAGCAAATCGCGCGCTTGACCTCGCCCCTGGGGCCAGCCCTAGACACGGCGTTATGACCGATTCCTATCTCCTCGCCGGCCGTTTCGGGGCCGCCACGCGGCTGTCGCCAAAGGCATTGCGGCTCTATGCCGAGCAAGGCCTGCTGGTGCCGGTCCACGTCGATCCGCAGACCGGCTATCGCTATTATGCCTCCTCGCAGGCGCCACGGGCGCGTATGATCTCGCGGCTGCGCCAGCTGGGGCTGCCGATCGCCCGCGTCACGCAGTTGCTGGAGTTCACACCGGAAGCACGCGTCGTAGAACTGCAAAGCTGGCTAAGCGCGCAGAACGACAGGCTTGCCGACCAGGCCGAACTCGTGCGCGCGCTTTCCCGCCAAGCCGAAGGCGGCGAACCGGCATTGACGGCGACGATCGGCCTGCGTGAGGTACCGGCCGCGAAGGTCGTGTCGCGACAGCGCCAGATCGGCGTCGAAGGGCTGGACGATTTCATCGCCGCAGCCGAAGCCGACATCCGGACGCATTTGCGCGCCTCGGGATCGGCTTGCGACGGATTGATGAGCGTGCATTTTCACGACCTTGTCAGCCGCGACAGTGAAGGTCTCGTCGAGGTCGCCATCGCCTGCGCGGGAAAGCTCGAGCCGGTGGGCGACCTGCTCATCAGACTGCAGCCAGCGCGGCGCGAGGTCTATCTGCCGGTTCCCAAGGTCTATGAGGATTTTCCCCGGGTCATGCACGTCTACGACGCCCTTGAAGCGTGGCTCGACGCGCGGAGCGAGCTGAGTTGCGCCGGCAGCCCCTGCGAAACCTATCCGGGAACCCAAGGCGCCCGTTTCGACGTCGCCTATCCCCTCATCTGACAAGAGGTTAAGACATGACGCACTTTGCCTACACGGGCTCGGGCCCGTATTGCTATGCCAATTCCTTCGCCATGATGTTCGGCGCCGATGGACCGTCGACCGCCGTCATCGAGGTGGCCATTGGCGGCCCGTTCGGCATGCAGCTGATCGGCAGCACGTTGCCCTTCTTCGACCCCTATGGCTGGGACCCGGAGAAAGGTTTCGAAGTCGCGCTTTCAGCGCTCGGCTGGACATCTGATGTCACGCAAGGGGGCGAAGCCGAAGAGGCCCTGGCGCGCCTCAAGGCGGCATTGGCCGCCGGCCCGGTCTGGATCGGTCCCGTCGAGATGGGGCATCTCAGGCATCAGCCACGCATGCGCGGCCCGATTGAGGCCGATCATTACGTCGTGGCGCTCGAAGTCGACGACGAGAGCATTCTGATGCACGATCCGCAGGGCTATCCCTATGCCCGCCTGCCCCTCGCCGACTTCATGGCCGCCTGGAGCGCAAAAACGCTGATCTACGGCACGCCCTATACGATGCGCACCGCCTTCAGGCGGATCGCCGACGTCGCCGAAGTGGACATGATCAGGGCGTCGATCCCTTCGGCGATCCGCTGGCTGTCGATGGCGGGTCAGCACGACATGCCGGCGGGAAGCTCGGGCAACGCCGCCGCCGCCGAAGCGCTGGCGCGGCTGATCGAGCGTGGTTGCGGCGACGACCTTCGTGGCCACATGATCCGTTTCGCCGTCCGGGCAGGCGCTCGCCGCGCGACAGACGCCGCGACCTGCCTGGAACGCGCGGGATATGTCGAGGCGGCTCGGATTGCGGGACGACAGGGCCGACTCATCGGCGCGCTGCAATACCCCCTTGTCGCGGGCAAGGATGGCGAGGCCGCGGCATCGCTTCGCGAACTGGCGCCGACCTACGACATGCTGAGGGCCGCGCTGGAGGGCCAGGACTGAGCCCTGGCGATCGGCGTGGCGCGCCTAGTGGACCGTGTCGAGTTCGCGCGCGGCCTGGAGAAAGCCAACTGCCTCGGCCACGACCTTGGCGCTCGACAGGATGCGGCGGTGACCGAGGCCGTCGGCCCAGAACAGCCTGACATGGCCGCCGGCGCCGGCCATGGAACGCGCTTCGTTGGCCGACACTTCCCTGTCGTCGGGGGCGTGAATCACAAGCGTCGGGGTGGCCAGGCGCATCAGCAGCCTGGAACCGACGAAGTGGCCGATCGGGGTGCCGGTCACACGCTGCACCTGCCCCGAGATCGCACGCTGCGTCCTGGGGCCAAGGTTCAGATAGCGGCCGAAATCGTCGAATAGCTTGGGCATCGAATCGGGCGCGGCCACCAGCACCAACCGCTTTGCTGCAACCGGCTCGAACCCCACTGGTTCCGGCAGCAGCGTTGACTGCAACCGCGCCGCCGAAGGAATGGCCGACGATCGCTTCGAACGGCCCGAACCATTGGCCGGCAAGGGTTGCCGCCTCGACGGCCTTGGCCATGTCGAGCGCGCGGCCAAGCGAGCCACCATGGCCCGGCAGGTCGAGCGAGATCACGCGCATGCCGGCATTCCTGTAGCCTTCGATCAGCGCCTGCATGTATTCGGTACGCGAGCGCCAGCCGTGGATGACGAGCACGGTCCCCCTGCTTGCTCCCTCAGGGCGAAACTCGTGCATCGCCACGCAGCTCTTTTGCGTCTTGATTCGATGATGACGCGCCTCGGCCATGAAGCTCGACGCGTTGCCGATGGCGCGCTTTTCACCTGACGTCAGGGAGCGCTGGCTCGGCGTTCGCCGGAAAAGCTCGAATGCGGCGCGACCGGCGAGACGTGGCGAAACCAGTTCGGCCGCACCGAACAGCCGCCGGATGACCTTGAGCCCGATTGATGCCATAGTGATTGTCCATCCATAAGTTCAATCATGAACAATAATAGTTCAATCATGAACAATAAGCAAGATTTGCCGTGGGATAACCCGCGGTTCCGCAACTGGGTTGCCGTGGCCAAGGCGTGCCACTCGATGGAGCGTGCCCTGGCGAGCGCGCTGCAGCCGCACGATCTCAAGCCGGCGCAGCTCGATGTCCTGATGAACCTCTATCGCCATCCCGGCATTTCGCAGCACGACCTGGCGCGCAAGCTGCTGGTCGGCCGCTCGAATATCACCATGCTGCTGCCGCAGTTGGAAAAGCGTGCCCTGGTCACGCGGGAGGGCGACGCCAAGGACCGCCGGGTGATGCGGCTGACGCTGACCGAAGACGGCGCCGCACTGCTGATGCGGGCGCTGAAAGCCTATGGCGCTTTGATCGAAAAGGCGATGAGCGCATCGACCCCCGAACAATGCGACCTGATCGGCGCGCACATGCTTCGCGTCGCAGACGCACTGAAGGAATAGCCGCTCAGGCTGCTGCCCTGGCAGCTCGCCTGCCCCGCGGCGCCTCCGCCTTGCCCATGGACCTGACGAAGCCGAGCAGGGCTACGGCAAGGCCGGTCGCCAGCACCCACCAGCCCGGCCGGATCGTGTAGGAAAACTGCAGGTTGGCCCACAGCACGCGGGCGGGCGGCACGCCGGTCGCCAGCCCGTACCAGGCCGCCTCGACTATCACTGTCGACAATGCGGCGACGACCGCGATCGCGACAAGCACGACAGGCGATGTCAGGCTCAACCCCCGCCAATGCGCCAGCCGGTAGAACATCAGGAGCATGAACAAGCCCGCCATCAGCGTCGGCTCATAGACGTCTGCCTTGGACTGCATGAAAAAATGCAATGCCGCGAGAATGCCGATGGCGTAGACGATCTTGTGCAGCCGGTTCCAGTTGCGCCCGAGCTTCCTGATCGCTGCGTCCGTCGACGTCAGCCCGAGAGCGACAAGCCCGAGCAGCGCAACGAATCCGATGGTGAGATAGATCCGAAGCGCGATCTCGCTGACAATCCGGACAACATCCCAGTTCTGGTCGAAGAAATAGAGCACGAGATGACCAATGGCGTAGGCAAGCGCGGCAATGCCGAGCATGCGCCGGATGAGTATCAGCTTCGGCCATTGGCCGATGCGGCGCAGCGGCGTCACTGCCAGCGACATCAACAGGAAGCGGATCGCCCAGTCGCCGGTTTCATGGATGGCGGCGGTGAAGGGCCGCGGGCCGAGCAGCGTGCTGGCGCCGGCACCTTGCGGAAAGCCTTTCACCGCGTAGTAGCCAAGCAGCAATGCCGGCACCAACGTTCCGGTAAAGGCCAAAGCCTTGAGCGGCGAGAGTTTTCCGGCGCGGTCAGTCCAGGGCGTCATTCCATCCAGCTCCAGCAGTTTTGCCGGTATACGCGGAGAACGGCCGCTGAGTTACATCAGCACAATCACTTTGTTTTGAGCCGGGCAACGTCGCAAGTCGCGTCACAACTGCTGTCGAACCATCCGTTCGACGGCCTACCACATCGACTTCCTGGCGCGCTCCGGCCATTCGCGGTCATAGGTTTCGCCATCGATGCTGGCTCGGCTGGTGACGGCAAGGATCTGTCCCGGCGTCGGCAGCGCCTTGGGATCGACATGGCGCTCGGGGTTCCACAGTTCCGACCGCACGATGGCGCGCGCGCACTGGAAATAGACGGCATCGATGTCGATCACCGTGACCGAACGCGCTGGTTTGCCTTCGACGGCGAATGACGCACACAGCTCGGCATCGACACTGATATGGGCTCGCCCATTGACGCGTAGCGTCGTGCCGGAACCCGGCACCAGAAACAGCAACGCGACGCGCGGATCGCGGATGATGTTCTTCAGCGAGTCGGCGCGGTTGTTGCCGCGGCGGTCCGGCATCATCAGCGTGCGTGGGTCATGGATGCGGACGAAGCCCGCGAGATCCCCGCGCGGCGAGCAGTCGAGCCCCTCGGGCCCGCTGGTCGCCAGCGAGACGAAGGGCGAGGCCTCGATAAAGACGGCATATTCAGGAATGACGTGATCGAGCTCCTTCACCAGCGAGGTTTCGCCTGGAACGCCGTACAGCGCCTCGAGCTGTTCTACCGTTGAAATGAGCGACATCGTCAGTCCCCTCTTCCTGCGTCCATGCTGCTGCGCTTAGCCGGCCCACGTGAACAGCCCAAGACAACGTGAACGGCCAAAGACAATCAGCGGTCGCGGCTCAATCCTTTTTGCGCCAGCTCGTCGAGATATTCCTGCCAGCGCTTGTCCTTGTCATGGCCAAGCGTATGCAGATAGTTCCAGGTGAAGATGCCGGTGTCGTGGAAATCGTCGAAGGTGATGCGTACGGCATAATTGCCGACCGGCTCGACCTTGAGGATGGCGACCTCCTTCTTGCCAGGCACCGTCACCCGCTGCTCAGGCGAATGGCCCTGCACCTCGGCGGAGGGCGAAAGCACACGCAGCAATTCGGCCGAAAGCTCGAACGGACGGTGGTCCGGGAACGTCACCGTCAACAGCTTGCGGTCCTTGGAGACCCTCAATTCCTTCGGTGCCGTCATGATCCGTCCTGCCGTTATGAGATGCCATTCACTACTGCGCTTCGGACGTCGCGGAAAGCGTTAAGACGGCCTCGGGACGGCAAACCAAGGAGAGTCACTCCGGGGCAACAAACTTTCATCTTGATTGACATGCACAAGCGTACAACATAGCCGTAATATGACAGTGCCGGCCAAGGCACCACGGAACGGGAAACGGAAGCGCAGTCCATGGATATGATCGATCCTTTCGGTCGCTCGATCAGTTATCTGCGCGTGTCGGTTACCGACCGCTGCGACTTCCGTTGCACCTATTGCATGGCCGAAGACATGGCCTTCCTGCCCAAGAAGGACCTGCTGTCGCTCGAAGAGCTCGACCGGCTGTGCACCGTCTTCGTCGAAAAGGGCGTCAAGAAACTGCGCCTGACCGGCGGCGAACCTTTGGTGCGCAAGAACGTCATGCATCTCATTCGCCAGTTGTCGCGCCATCTCGACAGCGGCGCATTGGAAGAATTGACGCTGACTACCAACGGATCGCAGCTGTCGCGTTTCGCTGCCGAACTGGCCGATTGCGGTGTCAAGCGCATCAACGTCTCGCTCGACACGCTCGACCCCGACAAGTTCCATGCCATCACGCGCTGGGGCCACCTGGCCAAGGTGATGGAAGGCATCGATGCCGCCCAGGCGGCGGGCCTGCACATCAAGATCAATGCGGTTGCCCTCAAGGGCTTCAACGATCTCGAAATTCCCGGGATCCTGCGCTGGGCCAATGGTCGCGGCATGGACCTGACGGTCATCGAGACGATGCCGATGGGCGAGATCGATGCAGATAGAACCGACCAGTACCTGCCGCTGTCGCTACTGAGGGCAAATCTCGAGCGCCAGTTCACGCTGACCGACATCCCGTTCAAGACCGGCGGTCCGGCGCGCTACGTCAATGTCGCAGAAACCGGCGGCAAGCTCGGCTTCATCACCCCGATGACGCATAATTTCTGCGAGAGCTGCAATCGCGTGCGCCTGACCTGCACCGGCACGCTCTATATGTGCCTCGGCCAGGAGGACGCGGCCGACCTCAGGGCGCCGCTGCGCGCCTCCGAAGGCAACGAGCTTCTGTCCAATGCCATCGACGAGGCAATAGGACGCAAGCCGAAGGGCCACGATTTCATCATCGACCGCCGCACCAATCGTCCGTCCGTATCGCGCCACATGAGCGTGACAGGCGGCTGAGCGCTATCGACCTTCGCCACCCCGACAACGTCCTCGTGAGGCCATGAGCATGCTTACCGGCTCGCCGCGACGTTCTCCGCCCCGACCTTCTCCGCAATGACGCTGGCGAAGCGTGTCGCCCGCAAGCTGCAAGCGCTGTGGCGCCGTGTGTTTCCGCTTGCGCCGGCGTGCTGCGTCGAAACCGTCGGCCGTGCACGGCTTGCATACGATCCGCGGTATCCGGCGTTCGTGCGGGAATACTATTTGTACTGTGTCGCATTGTTCCGTGAGACGCTGGCCGTGCGCGACGCGCCGGTCAATCTCGTGTTCGGCGACTGCGAGGTCGACTGCGGCAACGCGAACCGCACGCACCGCGTCGATGTCCAGTGGGAACATACGCTGGTCAAGCCGGGCGGGCGCGACAGCGACGGCGCGCCGACCGGTACCGTGCCATTGCCGGACGGCCAAGGACACTATCTCGCGCGCGTGGTGAACCGCGCGGTGATCGAATCGGCCGACGTGATCGTCGACTACAGCCGGCCGAATGTCGAAAACCTGCGTCGCGCCGGCGGCTTCGATGCGTATCTGGCCAAGACGATCGTGCTCGCGCCGCTGCTGTATGACACCGACGTCACCCCAGGCACGCGGCGGCGCGACGCGATCACGCTGTTTGGCGACGTCGCGCAACCGCGCCGCGCGGCGTTTCTTGAAGCGGCCCACACGGCGCGCCTGTCGCTGCTCAATGTCAGTGGTGTCTACGCGGGCGCCGCGTTGTGCAGACTGTACCGCGACACGCGCGTGCTCGTGAACGTGCATCAGACCGGCCAGCACCACACGTTTGAGGAATTGCGCGTATTGCCGGCGCTGCTGTGCGGTGTGGTCGTCGTCAGCGAAGACGTGCCGCTACGCGAGTCGATCGCGTATCACCCGTTCGTGGTGTGGGCGCGCTACGGCGAACTCGCCGACACGGTGCGCGCGGTGCTCGCCGACTACGCGGCCTATCGCGAACGGATCTTCGGCGACGGGCGATTCGAGGCGGTCGTCGAGCGAATGAGGCGGGACAATCGCGATGCGGTGAAGACCGCGCTGCAGCGGTTGTGTTAGCGTCGCGACGCGGCCGACCTCCGGCCGCCGCTGCGCGCCTCCGAAGGCAACGGGCTTTTGTCCAACGCCATTGACGAGGCGATCGGGCGCATCATCGACGCCGCACCAATCGCCCGTCCGTCTCGCGCCATATGAGTGTGACAGGCGGCTAAGTTGCAGCTATCGTCGCCACCCGACAACGTCCTCGTGAGGTAATGGGCATGGCTTACCGGTTCGCCAGGACGTTCTCCGCAATGGTGCTGGCGATGGTGCTGGCCGCGCCTGCTTTTGCCAAGCCATTCATCTACACCAATGCCCGCTTCGGCACGTCGGTGACTTTTCCGCATGAAATCTTCGTCAGCAGGGCCGAACCGCCCGAGAACGGCGACGGCATGACATTCCTGGCGGCGGACGGGGCGAGCCTCGCGATCTACGGCTCCAACAACGCGCTCGAGCAGACGCCCAGGCAGCTTGCCGACATGAGTTCCGAAGGCGTGGAGGTCACCTACCGCAAGCTGGGCAAGGACTGGATCGTACTGTCGGGCCATGACGGCAACGACATATTCTACCACCGGCTCGAATTTGGCAGGGGCGGCGTCATTCATGCCTTCCTGCTCAAATACCCAGCGTCGTCCAAGGCCAAATACGACCCGCTGGTGAGCGCCATCGCCGAGAGCCTCAACGGCCCGTGAGGCCAATCGACATGTCTGGTCCATCCGATTGGCATTGCTGTTTCACGCACCGGTGCTAAAGCCGTAAGCAACAGCAGCAACGGAAAGCCGAAGTGCCACTTTCCTCGAATGTTCGCGGCGCCACCTTCATGGTCGTCGCGATGGCAGCCTTTACCTTCAACGACACGTTGAGCAAGCTCGCCGCCCAGACGATCAATCCGGGCCAGCTGATGCTGGTTCGCGGGCTGTTCGCCACCACGCTGATCAGCCTTCTCGCCTGGCAGCAGGGTGCCTTGAAGGGCTACCGGAACTACTGGCATCCGATGGTGTTCCTGCGCCTTGTCGGCGAGGTTGGCGGTACGGTTTGCTTCCTCGCCGCCCTGCCCCATCTACCGTTGGGCAATATCTCGGCCGTGCTGCAGGCGCTGCCCTTGGCGGTGACGATGGGGGCAGCCCTTTTCCTCGGCGAAGCCGTCGGCTGGCGCCGCTGGCTGGCCATCGCCTCGGGCTTCGGCGGCGTCCTGATCATCGTCCGGCCGGGGTTCGAAGGCTTCAACGCGTTTTCGCTGCTGGCCCTGCTTTCGGTCGCCTTCTGCGCCGTGCGCGATCTGGCAACGCGCAAAATCCCTGGGCACATCCCGTCGCTTTTCGTCTCGACCACCACCACCGTCATCATCACCGTCACCGGGGCGCTGACCATCGTGCCGTTCGGCGGCTGGGTGCCCATGTCGGTCAATCTTGTCGCGTTCCTTGCCGGAGCCGCAGTGCTGGTGCTGTTCGGCTACCAGTTCGTCATCATGGCGATGCGCGAAGGTGAAATCTCCTTCATCGCGCCGTTCCGCTACACCGCCCTGATCTGGGCGCTTTCGCTTAGCGTCTTCGTCTTCGGCGATATCCCCGATCTGGCCATGATATCAGGCGCTGCCGTCATCGTTGCGTCCGGCCTCTATTCGCTTTATCGCGAACGCGTTGTCGGCAAGGGCCGGCCGGCAGCCGAGAGCACCAGTGCCTCGATGGCGCCCGACGGGATCTAGGTATGGCAGAGCACATCGCAGGGCTTATCCTAGCCGGCGGCCGTTCCAGCCGGATGGGCGGCGCAGACAAGACGCTTCTTGCACTTGCCGGCCATCCCCTGACCGGCCTGGTGCTCGATCGCCTGCGCCCGCAGGTCGGTCGGATCGCCATCAACACCAATGCCGACCCCGCAGGTTTCGTCGGCTTCGGCGTCGACATCATCAGCGACACGATTGCAGGTTATCAAGGACCGCTGGCCGGCATCCTGGCAGGCATGGAGTGGGCGGCAGGCAAGCCTGATGTCACGCACATCCTCAGCGTTGCCGGCGACACGCCCTTCTTCCCTGAAGATCTCGGCAAGCGACTGGCCGCGCACGCGGTCGCCGGACGGGTCGCCGCAGCCGCCTCGAACACCCGTGTGCACCCGACATTCGCGCTGTGGCCGGTTTCGCTGCGCAAGCCGCTTGCGGCCTTTCTGGAAAATGGCGATACCCGCAGGGTGATGACGTTTCTCGAGCAGGCAGGTCTCGACGTGGTGGATTTTCCGGTGACACAACGTGGTTCCGTTGAAGTCGACCCGTTCTTCAACATCAACACGCCCGACGACCTTGCCCAGGCTGCACGTATGGTCGACGAGGCCAAGTGATGACGCATCGCGTGTTCGGCATCACCGGCTGGAAGAACTCCGGCAAGACGACCTTGACCGAGCGCCTGGTGACGGAGCTGGTCGGACGCGGCTGGCGGGTCTCGACCATCAAGCATGCTCACCACGATTTCGACATTGACAAGCCGGGCGCCGACAGCTTTCGCCATCGCGAGGCCGGCGCTACGGAAGTCGCAATCGTATCGGGTCGACGCTGGGCGCTGACGCATGAATTGCGCAACGAAGCCGAGCCGACGCTCGACGACGTCCTCAAGCGAATCGCCGCTTGCGACCTGGTGCTGGTCGAGGGCTACAAGCGCGAGCATCATCTCAAGATCGAGGCACGTCGGCTGGAGGCCAAGGACCGCACCCCGCTTTCGGCGAAAGACCCCTCGATCGTCGCCATTGCCGCCGACCATCCGGTCGAAGGCGAGCAGCTTCCTGTCTTCGGCATCGACGACATCAAGGCCATCGCCGACTTCGTTGAAGCGCGGACAGGCCTCGCCGCGCACTGACGCTGCGTCACCGCGCTCACCTGCTCCCTGCGTCGCAAAACCCCTTTTCGCGATTGATTTTTAACTGAAAACAGTGGGAGTATCGCCGCCAGCGGCGGAGTTCATCCGCTCAACGGCCGCCATGGACGGGAACCGGCCGAAGCGAACAGAGAGGAACATCATGGGTATTTCCAAGCGTATTGCCCTGGCTGCGACCGCGGCCCTGGCGCTCACCATCGGTATGGCGCAGGCGCAGGAAAAGACAATCAAGATCGCCACTGAAGGCGCATACCCTCCCTACAACAACCTGACATCAGACGGTAAGCTGGTCGGCTTCGACGTCGACATCGCCAACGCGCTCTGCGAAGAGATGAAGGTCAAGTGTGAGATCGTCGCCCAGGAATGGGACGGCATGATCCCCGCGCTCCAGGCCAGCAAGTTTGACGCCATCATCGCCCAGATGTCGATCACGCCCGAACGCAAGGAAAAGATCGACTTCTCCAAGAAGTACATCAACACGCCGGCCGTCATCGCCGCCGCCAAGGACAGCGACATCAAGGGCGTGACCAAGGAAGACCTCGCCGGCAAGACCATCGGCGTCCAAGGCTCGACCATCCATTACAACTACGCCGAGAAGGTGTTCACCGACAGCACGATCAAGTCTTATCCGACGGCTGACGAGTATAAGCTCGACATGGCCAACGGCCGCCTCGACGCGGTCAGCGATGACGCTGTGACGATGGGCGCCTGGCTGGAAACCCCGGATGGCGCGTGCTGCAAGATCGTCGGCACCATCCCGAACATGCCCGAGATCCATGGCGACGGCGCCGGCGTCGGCGTGCGCAAGGGTGACCCGCTCGCGGATCAGTTCTCGGCAGCCATCGACGCCATCCGCGCCAACGGAAAATACAAGGAAATCAACGACAAATACTTCAAGTTCGACGCTTACGGCAGCTGAGCCGTCAATGCTGTGAAAACTGAACAAGCGGCGGGACAAGTTCCCGCCGTTTGGCTAACATAAGCTCAACGACAAGCCGTCGACAAAGACGGCGGCACTCCCGCCAAGGGAGGCCGATGGGGGCAGCATACCGATGCAAAGCGCGTGGACGCTTCTGAGTTTCGGGCCTGACGGATGGGGTGACGATCTCGCTCATGGCGTGCTCGTCACGGTTTCGCTCGCCCTCGTGACATTGCCGCTGGGGCTGCTTATCGGCTTTCTGGTCGCCCTCGCCAAGCAGTCCGGCGAACCTTCGATGCGGCTCGCCGGCAATATCTACACCACCATCTTCCGCGGCCTGCCGGAACTGCTGACGCTGTTTCTGGTGTTCTACGGCGCCCAGATCGGCATCCAGCAGGTCGTTCGGCTTGTGAAGCCCGACGCGGTTGTCGAGATCAACAGCTTCGTCGCCGGCATGGTTGCTCTCGGCGTCGTCTTCTCGTCCTACGCCAGCGAGGTTTTCCTCTCGGCCTTCCGCGCCATTCCGCGTGGCCAGTATGAAGGCGGCTATTCAGTAGGCCTGTCGCCGCGCCAGACGATGCGGCTGGTGATCCTGCCGCAGCTCGTACGTATCGCCCTGCCCGGCCTGTCCAATCTCTGGCTCATCCTGCTCAAGGACACGGCCCTGGTCTCGGCCGTCGGCCTGACCGACATCGTGCGCCAGAGCAGCATCGCAGCCCGCGTCACCAAGCAAGCCTTCATGTTCTTCGGCGTTGCCTGCCTCATCTATCTGGCGCTCGCCATCATCTCCTCATTCGGCATCGGCGCCATCGAGCGCTGGGTCGGCAAGCGGGCGGCCCAGCGATGAGCGCGACTGACGGAACCACTGTGAAAGTGCAGCGCCCGGCAGCACCGCCGCGCGGTTGGTCGCGTGAACGCATAGTTGGCTGGGTCCTGGTCTGTCTCTGGATCGCGCTCGGCGCCGGCCTGGCCACCTATCTGTTCAGCGCCTGGAATCCCGAACTATTCGCCAAATATGCGCCGTCCTATCTCTCGGGCCTGCGTGTCACCCTTGTGCTGGTGGCGATATCCATCGTCCTCGGTGCCATCCTGTCGGTTCCGATCTGCTACGCCCGCATGTCGAAGAACCGCGTGCTGAACGCGATTTCCTACGGTTATGTCTATTTCTTCCGCGGCACGCCGCTGCTCGCTCAGACCTTCCTGATCTATTACGGCTTCGGCTCGTTCCGGCCCCAGCTCGAGGCCATCGGCCTGTGGGGCTTCTTCCGCGAAGCCTGGTATTGCGCGGTATTCGCCTTTGCCCTCAACACCGCCGCCTATCAGGCCGAGATCCTGCGCGGGGCGATCGAGAGCGTCGGCAAGGGCCAGTGGGAGGCAGCATCCGCGCTTGGCCTGTCCAAACTGCAGACGCTCTACAAGATCATCCTGCCTCAGGCATTGATCGTCGCGCTGAGGCCATATGGCAACGAGATCATCCTGATGATCAAGGGTTCGGCCATCGTCGCCATCATTACGGTCTACGACCTGATGGGCGAGACGCGCCGCGCCTTCTCGCGCACCTTCGACTTCCAGACCTACCTTTGGGCTGCCCTGCTCTATCTGTCCTTGGTCGAAACCTTGCGCCATCTGGTGGACTGGATCGAAAGGCGCATTACCCGCCACCTGCATCGTTGATCTCAGGCGCTGGTCCAACCATCGTCGTCTTGACGAATCCGTTCCATGGCATAGACCACGGACACCAGAGCATTTTGCACTTCGAAAGGGTAAGCCATGGCATCGGTCGCGTTCCTTGGTCTCGGCGTCATGGGCTACCCCATGGCCGGCCATCTCAAGAACAAGGGCGGCCATGACGTCACCGTCTACAACCGCACCACCGCCAAGGGCGAGAAATGGGCAACCCAGCACGGCGACGCATTTGCCGTGACGCCGGCTGAAGCAGCAGACGGCAAGGACTTCGTCTTTGCCTGCGTCGGCAATGACGACGACCTGCGCGAAGTCACGACGGGCGCCAAGGGCGCATTCCGCTCGATGAAGAAAGGCGCCATCTTCATCGACAACACCACCGCCTCGGCCGAGGTGGCGCGCGAGCTCGACGCCGCGGCCAAGGCAGGCGGTTTCCATTTTCTCGACGCCCCGGTCTCCGGCGGCCAGGCCGGCGCCGAAAACGGCGTCCTGACCGTCATGGTCGGTGGCGAGCAGGAACCCTTCGAGCGCGCCCGGCCGGTGATCGATTCCTTTGCCCGCATGGTTGGGCTGATGGGGCCTGCAGGCGCTGGCCAGTTGACCAAGATGATCAACCAGATCTGCATCGCCGGCCTCGTCCAGGGCCTCGCCGAGGGCATCCATTTCGGCAAGAAGGCCGGCCTCGACATCGAAAAGGTCGTCGACGTCATCTCCAAGGGTGCCGCCGGCTCCTGGCAGATGGAAAACCGCCACAAGACGATGAATGCCGGCAACTATGATTTCGGCTTCGCCGTCGACTGGATGCGCAAGGATCTCGGCATCTGCCTGGAAGAGGCCGACCGCAATGGCGCCAAGCTGCCGGTGACCGCCCTTGTCGACCAGTTCTACAAGGACGTGCAGGGCATGGGCGGCAAGCGCTGGGATACCTCGTCCCTGCTCGCCCGCCTCGAGAAATAGAGCGGCAGCATGGCGCTTTCGTCGGCTTCGACCGTCGATGAGATCATCGCGCATCTGCGCACGCTGGCCTCGCAAGAGAATCTCGCCGGCATGGCCCGCTTCGGCATCGCCACCGACCGCGCACTCGGCATCCCCAATGCCGTGACCAATCCCATAGCCCGCCTGCTCAAGCGCGATCACACCCGCGCTCTGGGCCTATGGGCGACGGGCATTCGCGAAGCGCGCATCCTGGCGGCCGCGACCGACGAGCCGGCAAAGGTGACCCGCGGCCAGATCGACGCGATGGCCGCCGAGTTCGACAGCTGGGAGATCGTCGATCACGCAGCTCATCTCATCTGCGCTGCAAATCTGGCTCACGAGATCATCCCGGCCTATGCCGCCGATGGGCGCGAATTCGTCCGCCGTGCAGCCTTCTCGACGATCGCGACCGCCGCGGTACATCTCAAGAAGGAGCCGGACGAGACCTTCCTCGGCTGGCTCGGGCTTGTCGAGGCACAGGCGGGTGACAGCAGGAACTTCGTCAAGAAAGCCGTAAACTGGGCACTGCGCCAGACCGGCAAGCGCTCGCCTGCTCTCCACGCACCCGCCTTGCGGCTGGCGGAGAAGCTGGCGGCGTCGACTGACAAGACGGCGAAATGGATCGGCAAGGACGCCGTGCGCGAACTCACCGATCCCAAGATTGTCGAACGCGTGAGCGCGAAAGCTTGATCAAGCCGCCGACGCGCCGCTCTCCTTGTCGAGGATCATGTAATCGAGCGGCATTTCGGTCGTGTACTTGATCTGCTCCATGGCGAAGGACGACGACACGTCGCGGATCTCGATCTTGGCGATCAGCCGCTTGTAGAAGGCGTCATAGGCGCCGATATCGGGCACCACGACACGCAGGAGATAATCGACGTCGCCGCTCATGCGGTAGAACTCGATCACTTCAGGAAACTCCTGGATCACCTCGGAGAAGCGGCGCAGCCATTCATGGCTGTGCGAATTGGTGCGGATCGCCACAAACACGGTGACGCGCGCATTGATCTTCTCAGGATCGAGCAGCGCCACGCGGCGCTTGATGACGCCCTCTTCCTCAAGCTTCTGGATGCGGCGCCAGCACGGTGTGGTGGACAAGCCGACTTTCTTTGCGACGTCGGCCACGGCCAAGGTCGCGTCCTCCTGGAGGAGGCGGAGGATTTTCCGGTCAAGGCGGTCCATATCTGGGCTCCGTTAGAAAAGGTTCGCCATAATCCTGTCATTTACGCCATCATACAAGAAAGGAATTCTCCGCACACCCTGTATCTTCGGTATCGAATTCCACTACACTTGGGAAAGGCGACGTTGGATTTCCGCCTTGAGAAAAGGCAGCAATTCCATTTCGAACCAGGGATTCCGCTTGATCCAGCCGGTGTTGCGCCAGGACGGATGCGGCAAAGGCAGCACATGCGGCGAAGACGAACGCGCCCAGACAGCCCGCCAGTCGGCAACGGTGTCGGTCAAGGACGCCGCGCGCGCCGCGCCCATGTGCCAGCGCTGCGCGTACTGACCGATCGTCAGCACGAGATCGATCTGCGGCATCAGCTTCATCAGCCGGGCACGCCAGGCCATTGCGCATTCCCGCCGCGGCGGCAGATCACCGCCCTTGGCGTCCTGGCCCGGGAAGCAAAAGCCCATCGGCACGATGGCAAAGGCGTCCGGGTCATAAAAGGTCTCCGACGGCACACCCAGCCAATCGCGCAGCCGGTCGCCTGATGCGTCGGTGAAAGGCGCTCCGCTCAGATGCACCCTGGTGCCCGGCGCCTGCCCGGCAATCAGAATGCGCGCAGTGGAAGACGGCACCACCACCGGCCGCGGCTCATGCGGCAAGGACTTGCCCAGTGGTTGCTCGACGCAGATGCGGCAAGCCTTGATCTCGGCGACGAGGCTGTCGAGTTCGGCCGACATGATCAGGCGACAGCGCTCGGGCGTGCCGCCAGCGCGCGATACCAGCGCTGCACGTTGGTAAACGCCTCCGGCATCACGATCTTCGCCGGCTTCATGAAGTCGATGGCGCACAATCCGGTGATGTCGGCGATGGAGTAGTCGTCCCCGGCGACGAATTCGCGCGCGGCGAGTTCCTTGTCGAGCAAGGCCAGGAACTCGATGGCCTTCGGCCGGTTGACCTCGCCCCATTCCGGCACCTGGGGGATTTCCCACTCCTTCATCGCCGGATGCGTATGGCGGAAGGCGAAGGCCACCGGCTGGAACAGGTTCTGCTCGATCCGCCTTTGCCACATCTCGACCTTGGCCTTGCCGAGCGCACTGCTGCCGAACAAGGCGGGCTCGGGATAAAGCTCCTCGAAATAGCGGCAGATGGCGACCGTTTCGGTGAGGATCGTGCCGTCGTCGAGTTCGAGCACCGGCAGTCGCTGCAGCGGATTGCGCGAGGACACATCAGCCTTCTTGTGTTCCATCGCTCCCATGTCGATGGAAACCCTGGGCACATCAATGCCTTTTTCGGCCAGGAACACGCGCACGCGCCTCGGATTCGGCGCCCTTCCCCCGTCAAACAGCTTCATATCTGCCTCCTCAGACTTGTACCGATCTTGCAAGCATAAGCCGCAAGCTACGAGAACCGAAAGATTTCCCGCAGCCAGTTGAGTATGCGCCCATAGCTGCCATGTTCGATTTCAGCCATGTCGCCATGCATGTTGCGCCAATCGCGCGGACGGTCGAAGTCGCCGCCCCACACGCCCTTTCGGCCAAGCCGCGCTGTGGCTTCCTCCGCTTCATAGCCACCATAGGCAACAGCCCAGCCGGCTTCCACCTGCGAACGGTTGAGATCGGTTCCGGCAGCCGTGCACTCGCCAAGCAAACGACCGTAACGGTCGCGCTCCCAGCCGGCGCAACGCACCTGGCGCCCAGCGACAAGTTTCGACAGCGCCTCGCGCGAACGCCGGCCGCAGGGATAGTCAGCGCCGTCCTTCCGGCAAATCTGGGAATATTCCGGCGCATCGATGCCGCGCAGGCGGATGCGCTCGCCGCCGAGCGTGATCGAATCACCGTCACTGACGACGGCGACCCCTTCCGTCCTGCGCGTTTCCACCCGGTCGAGGCGCGCCGAAACCAGGATCAGCAGTCCGAGGACGGCAAACGCCAGCGCATAGTCGAAAAGCTTGCGCCAACGACTGCGCGGGCGCCTGAAATACCGCTGCCGCGGCCTGCCCGACCACGAACGGCTCATATGGCAAACAATCCCTTAATCATTCGGACGTAGCGTGCGGACTTGAAGACAAGCGCGCGCGAAAACTGAATTATCACATGCCGTTGCAACGCTCTAACACGGCGGACAAGATCATTGTGGACCGCAGGAAACGCCATCGCAACAGCGATGTCGCTCGTGCTGTGCGCAAGACACGCGATCAATTGGCCCAGCAGCCGGGCGGCCTGGCTTTCGACCGCGAACTGCTGAAGCTGCACGCTCGTTCGATCAGGGCCAATTCGGCAACCCTGCCGCTTCTCGTCGTCATCTTCGCCGGCATCGGGTTCTTGCTCGGCGCTGACGATGCCATCCTCAAATGGTCGCTGGTCGCGATGATGGGTTATGTCGGGTTGGCCTTGCTTGCCCGCCGCGCCGACGAGGCAGCGCCTGCGGCGATGACGCCGTCGGCCATCCGGCGCAATTTCTTCATTGGCCATTTCGTCTCCGGCCTCGCCTGGGCCTATCTCGCCGCCATGACCTGTGCGGCCTGCGAACCCGGCCTTCTGTCGGTCGTCAAAGGCGTCTTCCTGCTCGTCGCCATGGCCGCGACCGCAATCGTCGCGTCGTCGCTGCGCGGCGCACTGGCCGCAACTTTCGTCGTTCCCGTCGCCGCCTATGCCGCCTTCGGCGTCAAGCTGTCCGAGCCGCTTGGCATCGTCATGGTCGCGCTGCTGGTCGCTGCCTTGCCCTTCTTTTCGCTCGTTGCCGGGATCAAGAAGCGGTCAGCGCTGCTGCTGATGGCCGCCCGGTCCGAAATGGACGCGCTGATTGCCGAATTGGAGACGGCAAAATCGATGTCGGACGAGGCCCGCCGCCGTGCCGAGGACGCCAATCTCGCCAAGTCGCGATTCCTGGCCACGATGAGCCATGAGCTGCGCACGCCACTCAATGCCATCCTCGGCTTTTCGGAAGTGATGGCCGGCGAAGTTCTCGGCCCGATCAACAGCCCGACCTATCGCGAATATTCCCGCGACATCCACCAGTCGGGCCAGCACCTGCTCGACCTCATCAACGAGATCCTCGACCTGTCGCGCATCGAGGCCGGCCGCTATCAGCTCAACGAGGAGCCGCTGATGCTGCTCCAGGTGGTCGAGGATTGCTGCCACATGATGGAGCTCAAGGCACGCAACAAGGATCTCAAGATCGTCGAGCAGTTCGAGCCGACGCTGCCGCGCCTGCTCGGCGACGAACGCGCCATCCGACAGATCACGCTCAACCTTCTGTCCAACGCCATCAAATTCTCGCCGACGGGCAGCGAAATCCGCGTCCGCGTCGGCTGGACCGCCGGCGGCGGTCAGTACATCTCGGTCAAGGACAAGGGCCCGGGCATTCCCGCCGACGAAATCCCCGTCGTGCTGTCGGCCTTCGGCCAGGGCTCGATCGCCATCAAGAGCGCGGAACAGGGAACCGGCCTTGGCCTGCCCATCGTCCAGGGCCTGCTTGCCTTGCATGGCGGCGAGTTCGAATTGCGCTCGAAGCTACGCGAAGGCACCGAGGCCATCGCGGTCTTCCCGCCGGCCCGGGTCATCGACGACCTGCCTTCGCTGGCGCGCAGCACCGCCGGCCGCCGCTAGGGCAATTCAGGGAAAGCGGGAAGCGGGTTTCCCCCTAGGGAATCGCGCGGAATCAAGAAGCTGGAGCCTGTTCGAGGAAGCGTGGAAATGGGCGATATCAGCGGATAGCTGCTGCCATTCCCGAGCTGATCTGCGCCGCCGTCCTGACCAGGCCTGCGGCAAGCCCAGCACCAACCGCCTCGCCATGGTCGATGCCAAGCCCGAGCAAGGGCCGCGCGCCGAGCTTGGCCAGCAGGCGGGCATGGCCCGGCTCGGTCGAGACATGCGAGAACATGCAATGGTCGAGCGCCGTCCGGTCGACTGCGTAAAGCACGGCGGCGGCAGCGGTCGTGGCGAAGCCGTCGAGCAGCACCGGCATCTTTTCCATGCGCGCCGCAAGGATGGCACCGGCAATGGCCGCGAATTCACGCCCGCCGACCCGACGCAAAGCATCGAACGGGTCCTTGATGTGAGGGCCATGCAGCGCCAGCGCGCGGTCGACCATTTCGGCCTTGCGCGCCTGCATGGCGGCATCGGCACCGGAACCCGGCCCGACCCAGTCGGCGCCCTTGCCGCCGAACAATGCCGCGCAAAGGGCCGCGGCAACCGTCGTGTTGGCAACGCCAAGGTCGCCGATGCAGAACAGATCGCTGCCGCCGGCAATCGCCTCCATGCCGAAAGCCATGGTGGCGGCGCAGCCGCGTTCGTCCAGCGCCGGCTCGACGGTGATGTCCGATGTCGGCAGGTGCAGCGCCAGGTCGAGCACCTTCAGCCCGAGATCGTTGGCAAGGCAGATCTGGTTGATCGCAGCACCGCCGGCAGCGCACAGCTCGACGCGCTGGGCCGTCGCTTCCATGGCTCGCGGCGACACGCCCTGTGCGGCGACACCGTGATTGCCGGCAAAGATCGCGACCATCGGCTTGAGCACCGAGGGTGGCGCGCGGCCCGTCCAGCGCGCCAGCCAGGCCGCGATGTCCTCGATGCGGCCGAGCGAGCCTTTCGGCTTGTCTGTCTTGGCAAACAGCGCCCAGACCTTGCCTGCCTGGGCGACATCGCCCTCGGGCAGATGCGCAAACAGGTTGCGGAAATCGTCAAAGGGGGAAGCGCTGGTCATGGGTGCTGCCTGCCGTTCGTCATGGTCATGCGCGGCATAGCCGCCCCGACGAGCGAAAACAATCGCGAGATCGCTTCAAGGCGGCGAGACGTGACGTCGCGGGATAGCGCTTGCAATGACGCGCAGGCTACATCATCTGTGGCGGGCCGATGTTATACATCGGCAAGAGGCCCATGGACGAGACGATGACGGCAATAGAAACCCCTTGCATCATGTTGTGCTCGATTGACGATGCGACGGGCTATTGCTTCGGTTGCGGCCGTACCCGCGACGAGGTCGGCGCCTGGTACAAGATGACGCCGGAAACGCGCCGCGCCGTCATGGCCACCTTGCCCGCCCGCCTCGAGACCATCGAGCGCAAGCCGCGCCGCGAAACGCGCCGCGCGCGGATGGCGCGCGAAAATGCGCCCAGCTGAGGATACCAGACAGAGATGAGCCGGCTTTACTGGGTCGTCATTGCCGTACTCGGCGGCGGGCTGCTGCTCTTGCTGCTCAACCATTCGTCGGGCGAAACGCTCGGCCTCAACAATGACAGCTTCGGCCAGTTGATCTACGCCGGCGCGCTGCTGCTGGTCATCGGCGCCGGCGTCCTGCGCCGTGGCACGCGCTTCGGCGACACGGTGCGCGGCCTGGCAATGTGGGTGGTGATCGTTCTGGTGTTTGTCGCCGGCTATCAGTACCGCTACGAACTGCAGGATGTCGCCAGCCGCGTCACCGCCGGCCTCGTGCCGGGAAGCCCGATGTCGGCGCTGGATGGCGATGGCCGCGCGACCGTCACCCTGGACAAACTGACCAACGGACATTTCGGCGCGCGCATGCAGGTCAACGGCCAGACCATCGATGTCATGGTCGACACGGGCGCCACAACCACCGTCCTAACCGTGGCCGATGCCCGCCGCGCCGGCTTCGATCTCGAAAGCCTGAGCTTTACCGTACCGGTCTCGACTGCCAACGGCATTGCGCATGCGGCACGGGTCACGGCGGCGAGCGTCCAGCTCGGCACCATCGAACGCAGGAACCTGCCGATGCTCGTCGCCGACCAGGGGCTCGAGCAGAGCCTGCTCGGCATGAATTTCATCGGCTCGCTGTCCGGCTTCGACGTGCGTGGCGACAGGATGATCCTGCGCGACTAGGGCTCTAGTGGCCGATCGACCATTTCTTGCGTGTCGGCACGGGTTTGTTGCCGATCTTGCACAAGGCGCAGCCACAACCGGCAAGATGCGCCTTCTTCACCACTTTCGGTTCGCTTCCGCTGGCCTCCGACCGGGCCAATGCGCGGCGCAGCTTGCCGTTCATCAGGCTCAGGCGCGGCGCCGCCACATCCCGGCTGCTCTGTTCCTCACATTGCGGGCACGCGCATGCCCGAAGCGCGTCCTGCATCGGCACCCATTCTTCAAACGGTCCGCAATCGTCGCAAACATAATTGTAGAGCGGCATGACCAGTCTCCAGAAAGCATCAATTGAAACGGTATGGCGGGCAAAACAGCCCTCGCCCGCCCGCACGCGGCCAGACGCACCGCCGCCTTGCCGGAAAAGCCGGCGTCAGAGCTTGCCGTCGAGCAGCAGGAAGCCCGGCACCCAGCCGGTGACGATGCCGGCAAGCAGCGTGACCACCGCCGTCAGCCGCAGGATCGGACGCTGCAGCGCCAGCAGCAGGAAATACAGGAACCACAGCACGCCCCAGATCACCCAGTTGGACGCGAGCCAGAAATCGGTCGACGTCTGGGCGGTGGAAAGTCCTTGTACCGCGACCGGGATGGTGGTGATGGCGACGAACAGGCTGAACCAGCCCAGGCCGCGCCCGTCGACCTTCACCACCCTGTTATAGGCCACCCAAAAATAGGTCGCCGAAAACAGGATCGTCAGCGCCGCCCCCTTGATCGAGGCAGCATCGGCAGCGGGTCCGAACGCCCAGGCGAGCGACGCGCACAGCGTGACGACACCCGAGACCACGTTGATGACGACGATTTCCCGGTCTTCGATCTTTCCGAGAAGCCAAAGTCCGTTCAGAAACAGGACGGCACCGACATAAAGCAAAGCAAATCCAAGCAGCATGAATCCCTCCCAGGAGAGCGCCGGCCAGGACCGGGCCTGACCGTCGCTTCATTGTTGTTGTGCAGCCTGATCAGCTCGTCTTGGCGACGTCGGCCTTGAAGTCCTGCTTCTTGGGCCCGAGCGCATTGGGATTGATGTCGAAGTCGAAGATCGCCGTAGGAATGGCCAGGGTGGCGCAGACGTTGGGGATGTCGACGATGCCGGCGATGCGCCCCTCGACCGGTGCCGTGCCGAGGATCATGTAGGCCTGTTCGCCCGAGTAGCCGAATTTCTTGAGGTACTCGATGGCATTCAGGCAGGCCCGGCGATAGGCGACATGAGCGTCGAGGTAATATTGCTCGCCGGTATGCTCATCGACAGAGATGCCCTCGAAGATGAGATAGTCGTCGAAATGCGGGTCGATCGGGCTCGGCTTGAAGATCGGGTTGATGACGCCGTATTTCGCCATGCCGCCCTTGATGACGTCGACGCTGATATCGACCCAGCCAGCCATTTCAATGGCGCCGCAGAAGGTGATTTCGCCGTCGCCCTGCGAGAAGTGGATGTCTCCCATCGAGAGGCCGCCACCTTTCACGTATACCGGGAAGTAGACCTTCGAACCGCGCGACAGGTTCTTGATGTCGCAGTTGCCACCGTGTTCGCGCGGCGGCACCGTGCGCCAGGCTTCGGCCGCGGCCGTTCGAGCGGCATCGCCCTTCATCTGGCCCATCAATGCCGTTTCGGCATATGGCAGGGCTGCCAGAGGCGGCACGCGAGCCGAATCGGTCGCCACCAACGCGGCTTCGCGCCGGTTGGCTTCGGCAAGCAGCTTGTGGTCCGGCAGGCAGCCGATCAGGCCGGGATGGATGATGCCGGGGTAGCGCACGCCAGGAATGTGGCGCGACGTCGTGTAGATGCCGTGGAAATCCCAGCAGGACTTGCTGGCCTCCGGATAGTGCTCGGTCAGGAAGCCGCCGCCATTTTCCTTGGCGAACAGGCCGTTGAAGCCCCATTCCGAATCGGGCTTCGCGCCGAGATCAAGAATGTCGACGACCAGCAAATCGCCGGGTTCGGCGCCGTCGACGCCGAACGGGCCGCTGAGATAATGCACGCGCGTCAGGTCGACGTCGCGGACATCGTTGGCGCTGTTGTTGTTGCCGATCTGGCCTCCCGTCCAGTCATGGCACTCCACCCGGTAGGTGCGCCCGGGCTTGAGATACTCGACCATCGGGATATCGGGATGCCACCGGTTGTGGGTCTTGATGGCATGGTCTTCGGGCGCCTTGTTCAGATCGACTGAGAATACTGTCTGTGGCATGCGGCTGTTCCTCCTCAATGCCGGCGTGCAGGAGGGCGGCTTGCGCGCCGTCCCCGTTGCTGCGCCGGGCAGCGCGACGCCGCCCGGCATCACCGTGCGCCGCCAAGCTAGGAGCGGCATGTAATCGCCATGCATCGGAAAGCGGGCCGTATTGTAATTTTTTGTAACCAAACGGACGGCTGCAGGCATGGGCCGCGCAAGCCAGACCGTCAATTTTAGCTAGAATTTTCAGTGTATTAGACAAACATTTCCGCGCAGGAAGGATGCCGATCTGCCCGCACCCGCGGATCCGCGGCACCGACCGCGACCAATGGCCATCTTCCCTTCTCGACCGGGCCCATGAATTGCGATTATCGTAGCTGCCATGTCAGTTGCCGAGCCAAGACCACGCATTCTCATTGTCGATGATGATCGTCGGCTGTGCAGCTTTCTGGAAAAATTCCTGACCAGCGAAAGTTACGCCATCGTCAGCGTCCATGACGGACGTTCGATGCGGCGGGCGCTGGCCGACGAGGCCTTCGATCTCGTCATCCTCGATCTCGGCTTTCCCGTCGGCGAGGACGGTGTGACGCTGGCGCGCAGCATGCGCTCGCAATACGACCTGCCGCTGATCATGCTGTCGGGCAAGAACAGCACGATCGACAAGGTCGTCTGCCTCGAACTCGGGGCCGACGACTACATCACCAAGCCTTTCGAACCGCGCGAGCTCCTGGCGCGGGTGCGCACGGTGATGCGGCGTTTTGCCAAGCGCATCAACCTGCCCGAGCAAGTGGAGACGGATCGCTCGGCGGCGGTCTGTTTCGATGGCTGGCGGCTCGATCCCGCACGCTACAAGCTGTCGTCGCCGAACGGCGAAAACGTGCGGCTCACCAGCCAGGAGTTCCAGATCCTGTCGGCGTTGATCGAACGGCGCGGCCGGATCCTGTCGCGCGAACAGATCCTCGACATCGTCGCCAACCGCAACTGGACGCCTTACGACCGCAGCATCGACGTGCTGATCGGCAAGATACGCCGCAAGTTGCGGGACAATGCGCGCGACACCCAATTCATCAAGACCATTCGCGGCGTCGGCTACATGTTCGCCCCTCAGGGCCGGGACTGAACTGCCCGCGGCAGATAGAGATTGATCCGGGTGCCCTCGTCCGGCTTGCTGGAGATGCCCAGGCGCCCGCCCGACTGTCGCACGAAGCCATCGACCATCGGCAGGCCGAGGCCACTGCCCTTTCCCGCTGCTTTGGTGGTGAACAGCGGTTCCAGCGCCCGGCGCCGCACTGCCACCGGCATGCCGTGGCCGGTGTCGATCACCGAAATGACGACATATTGACCGGGCAACAGGCCCGAGGCGACGCGGGCGTCATCGGGCCGGACGACAAAATTGCAGGCCTCGAACCGAAGCAGGCCGCCATCCGGCATTGCGTCGCGCGCGTTGAGCGCCAGGTTGAGCAGGCTGGTTTCCAATTGTGCCGGCTGAACTTCGACCTCATGCAGATCGTCCGCCAGTTCGAGCGACAGGCCGATCTTGTCGTCCAGCGTGCGACGCAAGACGCGCATCAGGTCGGGCAGCGCCTCACCCGGATCGACACGGGCCGTGTCACCGCCCTCGCGGCGGCCGAAATTGAGCAGGCGCGAGGTCAGCTCCGTCCCTGCCTTCACCGCCTCCAGCGCATCGTCGACCATCTGCGCCAGCTGAGGCTCGGTCTGCACGTGCTCCTGCAGCCAGCGCAGATTGCCGAGCAGGACAGCCAGGATGTTGTTGAAGTCGTGCGCGATGCCGCCGGTCAGCTGTCCCATCGCCTCGATGCGCTGCATCTGGCCGAGCCGCTCGGCGACCAGGCGCTTTTCCTCCATCAGGCGCGTGCGTTCGAAGCAGCGCTCCAGCGTCGCCAACAGATCGGCACTGTGGAACGGCTTGCACAGATAGTCGTAGGCGCCGGCCTGCAACGCCTCCACCGCCGTTTCGACCGAGGCATAGGCTGTGACCATCAGGCAGATGAGATCGGGGCTTTGCTGGCGAAACGCCTTGACCAGTTCGACCCCGTTGCCGACGCCCAACCGCACGTCGACAAGGGCCACCGCGGGCAGGTGCAAGGCCAAAGCGCGCTGGGCTGACGGCGGATCATGCGCGATGATCGCCTGATAGCCTTCGAGCTCGAGCAATCCGGCGAGGCTTGCGGCAAAATCCTCGTCGTCGTCGACGATGAGAACACGCTTCTTCTCGGTCGGCTCGGCTGCATGCGGAATGACGTCGTCGCCGATGAAATCGGTCTGCAGATCGGTCTGGTCGGTCATGACGAACCAGCGCCCGCGCGCGGCAACACGATCGAGACGCGCGTGCCGGCGCCCTGCTCGCTGTCGATCAGCACCGAGCCGCCATGCTGCTCGACGATGCGCTTGACCAGCGGCATGCCCAATCCGACGCCGAACGCCTTGGTGCTGAACAGCGGCTCGAACACCCGCGCCGCCGTCTCGCGCGACATGCCGGTCCCATTGTCGGCAACGCAGATGATGGCGTTGTTGCCCTCGCAGCGGGTCGAGACGACGATTGCCGCGTCATCCGCCGTCTCGCAGGCCTGCAGCGCGTTGGCCAGGACGTTGGAAAAGGCCTGCCGCAACCGCTCGCCGTCGGCCGATATCCTGCATCCGGCGGCAAGTTCCAGCTGTATCGGTCGCGCAGCCTCCTGTTCGGCGACATGCTGGGCCACCCATCGGTCGATCAGGATCGGCGAGACGACCAGGGCGTGCTTGCGCGAGAAATCGAGCAGGTCCTCGATGATCCGCACACAGCGCCAGGCGTTTCGCTGCAGCCGTTCCAATTCCGAGAGTACCGGTGCGTCCGCGCTCTTCAGCGAGCGGCGCAACACGTCGGCTGACGTCACCAACGTGCCAAGCGGATTGCGCAGCTCGTGGCTGACGGTTGCCGTGATCTGACCGATGGCGGCGAGGCGCTCGTTGCTCGCCAGGTCTCGCTGCGTCTGCCGCAACTTTTCCAGCGAGGCGACAAGATCGCGCTCGGCAAGTTCCCGACTCTCCTGCGACAGCACGATCCACCAGGCGCCGATGCCGAGCAGCGGCAGCAGCGCGAGAAAGACCCTGAGAAGCAACTGGCCGCTTGCCAGATGCGGCTGCTCCGCCCCGGGCTCGATCAAGCGATAGGTCAGCAGAAACACGCCGCCCGATATCACCGCGAGCGCAAACAGCACACCCGCCACCTTGAGCAGGCGCTGGCCCATGCGCGGGGCGATCTTGTCGCGAATATGCGGCAGCGCCTGGCCGAAATAGCGCGAGCGCGACGTCTGCAACTCGCCCCCCGGCGACTTGCAGACATCATGGCAATGCGAATCCAGGCTGCAGCACAGCGAACAGATCGGCTGCTCGTAGAAGGTGCAATGCACCATGTCGGAGCCTTCGTAGGTGACGCCGCAGATGGCGCACAGATTGGCGTCCGACGGCGCCGCCGGCAGATCGACGGGCTGGCGCGCCAGATAATACCGCCCCTTGGTGGCAACACCGATGGCCACAGCGGAGCCGAGTGCCGTGACAAAGGCGATCGGCGCGGCATAGGCCTGCGCCATGACGCCGAAAATGCCGGAAAAACACAGCAGGGCAACGAACGACGCCAGCGCCATCGAACCGCAGCCGACGGGGTTGAAGTTGTAGAGATAAGCGCGCTTGAACTCCGGGAATGCCGGGCTGACTCCGATCGGCTTAAGGATGGCGAGGTCGGCAAAGATCGAGCCTATCCAGGCAGCGGCGATGATCGAATAGACCGCCAGCACCAGCTCCAGCGTCTGGAAAATGCCCAGCAGCATCAGAAGCAGCGAGATCAGGATGTTGAACACCAGCCAGACGACCCGGCCGGGGTGGTAATGGGTGACACGCGAGAAGAAATTGGACCAGGCCAGCGAACCGGCATAGGCATTGGTGACGTTGATCTTGACCTGCGAGATCAGCACGAAAACAGCGGCCAGGGCGAGCACGACGCGCGGGTCGGCGCTGACATATTCATAGGCGATGATGTACATGTGGATGGGTTCGAGCGCCGTCGAGCGCGACAGCCCGGCCTGGATGGCGAGCACCGCAAGCAGGCTGCCGCACAGGATCTTGAAACCGCCGACGACGATCCAGCCCGGCCCTGCGGCAATCACCGCCGCCCACCAGCGGAAACGGTTCTCACGCGTCCTGTCAGGCAGGAAGCGCAGATAGTCGACCTGTTCGCCGATCTGGATCGACAGCGCGCACAGAACGCCGATGGCCGAGCCGAAGGCCAGGACGTTGAACCCCTCGCCTGCCACATCGCTGCCGACGAAAGCCGCCCACTCGTTCAGCGTGTCGGGATGGGCAAACAGGATGTAGGCGAAGGGCGCCAGATGCATGGCGATCCAGATCGGCTGCGACAGCAGCTGCAGCTTGCTGATCAGCGTCACGCCCATGAAGGTGATGGGGATGATGACCACCGAGGAGATGACATAACCCAGCACCAGCGGCACATCGGCGAACAGGTGGAGCGCCTGCGCCATGATCACGCCTTCGAGGGCAAAAAAGATGAAGGTGAATGTCGCGTAGATCAGCGAGGTGATCGTCGACCCGATATAGCCAAAGCCCGCGCCGCGCGTCAAAAGGTCCATGTCGATGTTGTGGCGGCTGGAATAATAGGCGATCGGCAGGCTCGTCACGAAAACGAACAGGCAGGTCACCAGGATCGCCGGAAAGGCGTTGGCGAAGCCGTAGCTCAGCGTGATCGCGCCGCCGATGGCCTCAAGGGCGAGAAATGAAATGCCGCCGAGTGCTGTGTTGGCAATGACGAATGGCGACCAACGGCGAAACGACCGGGCCGCGTATCGGAGTGAATAATCCTCCAGCGTCTCGTTGGCGATCCAGGAGTGGTAGGATCGCAAGGCCGGCAGTTGCGGCGTTTCCATCACGCAAAGCCTTCATGCGCCATAGCTCCGCCCGGCAATCGGCACATGAAAACGCCCCTCCTCGAACATGCCCCCGCCAAATGATCACACAAACCAAATGGCGAGGCCAGCCCGCCCGGCAACGTTGGAGCGGCCGTCGCAACAAACGGGCTGGATGGCGCATCGACGCGCTGCTGCGGAAATCGGCGTCATCGCGCCGCCCGGCTGGCCGGACAAAGCAAAGCGATCCTGAACCTGCCCTCGCCGGACCAGGCTAACGCCGTCGAGACTATGCCGCTTCGCTGCGGCTCGTAAGATCGACCGCAGCGAAGGCATCGCGCAAGACCTGCGGCCCGGCACCCGGCTTGTTGGCGTCGGTCGACAGGATCTGGCGATAGCGCCGCGCGCCGGCGAGGCCATGGAACAGCCCGACCATGTGGCGGCTGACATGGCCGAGGCGACCTCCGCCGGCGATATGCCTGCCGGCATAGTCGGCCATGACCTCGATCAGCCCGGCAAAGTCGAAATCCTGCGCCGGCTCGCCCTGCAGCACGGCGTCCGCGCCGGTCAACACACCAGGCGTGTGATAGGCGGCACGCCCAAGCATCACGCCGTCGACATGCTCAAGATGCGCGCGCGTTTCCTCGAGCGTCGGGATGCCGCCATTGATGCCGATGTACCGATCGGGCATGCGGGCCTTCAGGCGATAGACACGTCCATAGTCGAGCGGCGGGATGTCGCGGTTTTCCTTGGGACTCAGCCCTTCCAGCCAGGCCTTGCGCGCATGCACCCAGAGTGCGTGCGCACCGGCGGCAAAGACGCCATCGGCAAGCACGTCGAGCGCCGGCTCGGGATCCTGGTCGTCGACGCCGATGCGGCATTTCACCGTGACAGGGATCTTCACCGCGTTCTTCATCGCCGCCAACCCTTCGGCGACGAGATCGGGCGTCTTCATCAGGCAAGCGCCGAAGGTGCCGGACTGGACACGGTCCGATGGACAGCCGACATTGAGATTGATCTCGTCATAGCCGAATGCCTCGCCGATGCGCGCGGCCTCCGCCAGCTTGGCTGGATCGGAACCGCCGAGCTGCAAGGCAACCGGATGCTCGCAGGCATCAAAGGCAAGCAGCCGATCCCGCGCACCGTGGATGACGGCATCAGCCACCACCATCTCGGTGTACAGCAGCGCCTTGCGCGTCAGCTGGCGGTGGAAGAACCGGCAATGCCTGTCCGTCCAATCCATCATCGGTGCGACGGCGACGATTTTCGCGCCGTCGGCGTAGAGCTTGGTCATGAGGTCTCGAATGTATGTGGGGCGGCAATCGCCCTTCAGATAAGACCGCTCCCTACCACAACAAGGCACGGAAGGCCAAATCCGACCGGTCCCGCCCAAAAGGCGACGCGACAGTCTCGGACGTCAGTCGTCCGCTTGGCTTGGTTTGGGCTCGGGCCGCGTGCCGACATAAACGGCGCCAGCGACAAAGACCAGTGACACGCCGACCGCCACCCACGGGCCAGGCTTGCTCAACCAGAACAGGCCGTAGCCGAGGGCCATGCCTGTCCAGGCCATGATCTTGGCCCGGCGCGGGATGGCACCCTGCTCGCGCCAGGCGCGTAAGGGCGGGCCGAAAGTCGCATGGCCGAGCAGCCATCCCTCGAAGCGCGGCGACGAGCGACCAAAGCACCAGGCAGCCAGGATAATGAAGATCGTGGTCGGCATGACAGGCAAGAAGGCGCCGACAATGCCGAGCGCCAGCATCAGCAGACCGAGCGCGAAATAGACGCCGCGCTTGGCGCTCGAACTCATCGCACCAGCGCGTCGCAAAAGCTGCTTCATCGCGTAGCCGCCAGCCCAGCCGAACCCTCAGCGCCGGGCGATGATGCGGCTGTCGACGTCCTTGATGTCGCGCAGGCCGCAGAAGGCCATGGTGACATCGAGCTCCTTGCGGATGATGTCGAGGCACGCGGTCACGCCCGCCTCGCCGCCGGCGCCGAGGCCATAGAGGAACGAGCGGCCGATGAACACGCCCTTGGCGCCAAGGGCCACGGCCTTGAGCACGTCCTGGCCGGAGCGGATGCCGCCATCCATCAGCACCTCGATGCGGTCGCCGACCGCATCGACAATGCCGGGCAGCGCCGAGATCGAGGAAACCGCGCCGTCGAGTTGGCGGCCGCCATGGTTGGAGACGATCAGCGCATCCGCACCGCTTGCCACGGCCTTCTCGGCGTCCTCGGCATCGAGGATTCCCTTGAGGATCAGCTTGCCGCCCCACTGGTCCTTGATCCACTTCACGTCGTCCCAGCTGAGCGCCGGGTCGAACTGTTCGGCGGTCCATGACGACAGCGACCGCAGATCGGTGACGCCCTTGGCGTGACCGGCGATGTTGCGGAAGGTGCGCCGGTTGGTGCGCAGCATGTTGAGGCACCAGCGCGGCTTGGTCGCCAGATTGATGATGTTGGCAACCGTCATGCGCGGCGGCGTCGACAGGCCGTTGACAATGTCCTTGTGGCGCTGGCCGAGAATCTGCAGGTCGAGCGTCAGCACCAGGGCCGAGCATCTGGCAGCCTTGGCGCGACGGATCAGGTTCGAGACGAATTCGCGGTCGCGCATCACATAGAGCTGGAACCAGAACGGCTTCGACGTATTCTCGGCGATGTCCTCGATCGAGCAGATGCTCATCGTCGACAGCGTGAACGGAATGCCGGCCTTCTCTGCAGCGCGTGCGCCATGAATCTCGCCGTCGGCATGCTGCATGCCGGTAAGCCCCGTAGGCGCGATCGCCACCGGCATCGACACTGTCTCGCCGGCCATCGTCGTTTCAAGCGTGCGGTCGCGCAGGTCGACGGCAACGCGCTGGCGCAGCTTGATCGGCACGAAGTCGCTCTCATTCTCGCGATAGGTGCTCTCGGTCCAGGAGCCGGAATCGCAATAGTCGTAGAACATGCGCGGCACCCGGCGCTTGGCGATGGCTCGAAGATCGGCGATCGAGGTAATCGGACGCGCCATTCCACTATGCTCCAGGATGCTGATGACCGGCGGCATGTAAGCCGCCTTCGCGACCGATGCCAAGGCCTGACCGGCAAGATGTCTGTCCTGCTGTCGCAGACTTTCGTTCTATGCCTGGTGTTCGAGGATGTTGACGATGTTGCCTAGGGGATCGCGGACAAAAAACCGCCTGACGCCCCAGGGCTCATCGGCAAGATCGTAGACGATCTCATGGCGTGCAGCCTTCACCCTGTCATAGAGCTCATCGACATTGTCGACCTCGATCGAAAGCACCGGCACCGGCGTACCCGCCCCACCCTCGCTGGCAACGCCGAGCTGCGGTGTCATCGAGCCGCCGGTGCCGAAGGTCAGGATCCAGCCGTGATCCATGAGAATGTCGAGCCCGAGCAGGTCGCCGTAGAATGCTTGTGCTGCACTGGGCTCGGCTGCGTGGAGATTGGCGACGATGCGACGAACAGCCATGTCTTGTTTCCTTTCTGACGTCAAAAGGGGCCCGGAGGCCCCTCTCGGCATTTTGCGTTTGCTGGCTCAGGCGTTGGCGGCCATGACCGCACGTTTGGCCATCACCACCACCAGGTTGGCGCGATACTCCGGTGTGGCATGGATGTCACCCATCAGACTGCCTGATGGAACCGTCACCCCCTCCAGCGCCGATGCCTCGAACCTCCTGGTCAGCGCCGCCTCGATCTCCTTGGAGCGGAACACGCCATCGTCGCCTGCCCCGGTGACCGCCGCGCGCACGCCATCCTTGCCCTTGGTCACGAACACGCCGGTCATGGCATAACGCGACGCCGGGTTCGGGAACTTGGCGTAGCCCGACCTGGCCGGCGCGGTGAAGGTGACGGCAGTGACGATCTCGTCGTCCTTGAGCGCTGTTTCGAACAGGCCCTTGAAGAACTTGTCGGCGGCGATCTGGCGCTTGTTGGTGACGATGGTCGCGCCCAGCGCCAGCAGCGCCGAGGGGTAGTCGGCCGCCGGATCGTTGTTGGCGACCGACCCGCCGATGGTGCCGCGATGCCGGACGGCGGGATCGCCGATGTGGCTGGCGAGATGCGACAAGGCCGGGCAGACCTTTTTCAGCTTCTCGTCATTGGCGACGTCGAAATGCGTCGTCGCCGCACCGATGGTGACGTTCTTGCCCGAGACCTTGACGCCCTTGAGGTCGGCGATGTGGTTCAGGTCGACCAGGTCCGAGGGCGCTGCGAGCCGTGTCTTCATCGCCGGGATCAGCGTCATGCCGCCGGCGAGATATTTGGCGTCACCGCTCTTGATCTTCTTGGCGGCGTCCGCGACCGAGGTGGCGCGATGATAGCTGACGGAATACATGGTGCGTCCTCCTCAGTGCTTCGTGCCGGCGCGCAGGGCAGCCCAGACCTTGCCCGGCGTCGCCGGCATGGTCAGGTTGTCGTGGCCGAGCGCATCGGTGATGGCGTTGATGACCGCCGGCGGCGAACCGATGGCGCCGGCCTCGCCGCAGCCCTTGATGCCGAGCGGATTGCTCGGACAGGGCGTGTTCGACGTCGATATCTGGAATGACGGCAGATCGTCGGCACGCGGCATGGTGTAGTCCATGTAGCTTGCCGTCAGAAGCTGGCCGCTGGCGTCATAGACAGCGCCTTCCAGCAGCGCCTGGCCGACGCCCTGGGCGATGCCGCCATGCACCTGCCCTTCGACGATCATCGGATTGATGATGTTGCCGAAATCGTCGGCGGCGACGAACTGGACGATATCGGTCTCGCCGGTCTCGGGATCGATCTCGACCTCGCAGATGTAGCAGCCGGCCGGGAAGGTGAAGTTCGACGGATCGTAGAATGCCGTCTCCTTCAGGCCGGGCTCCATGCCTTGCGGCAGGTTGTGTGCGGTATAGGCGGCAAGCGCCATCTGGAACCACGGCACGTTCTTGTCGGTGCCGGCCACCTTGAGCTGGCCGTTCTCGATGACGATGTCACCCTCGTCGGCCTCGAGCAGATGTGCTGCGATCTTCTTGGCCTTGGCCTCGACCTTGTCGAGCGCCTTGACGATCGCCGACATGCCGACGGCGCCGGAGCGCGAGCCATAGGTGCCCATGCCCATCTGCACCTTGTCAGTGTCGCCATGGACGATGGAGACACTGTCGAGCGGCACGCCGAACCGTGAGTTGACGAGCTGGGCGAAGGTCGTCTCATGGCCCTGGCCATGGCTGTGCGAGCCGGTCAGAACCTCGATGGTCCCGACGGCATTGACCCGTACCTCGGCGGATTCCCACAGGCCGACACCTGCGCCGAGCGACCCCACCGCCGCTGACGGCGCAATGCCGCAGGCCTCGATGTAGCAGCTCATGCCGATGCCGCGCAGCTTGCCTTTCTTGGCCGCCGCAGCCTTGCGCTTGGCAAAGCCGGCATAGTCGGCCTGCTTCATCGCAGCGTCGAGCGAGGCGCCGTAATTGCCGGCGTCGTAGCACATGATGACGGGCGTCTGGTGCGGGAACTGGGTGATGAAGTTGGTGCGCCTGAGTTCGGCCGGCGACACGCCGAGCTCGCGCGCGGCAATCTCCATGGTGCGCTCGAGCACAAAGGTGGCTTCAGGCCGGCCTGCCCCGCGATAGGCATCGACCGGTGCGGTGTTGGTGTAGACGGTGCGCACATTGCCGTAGATCGCCGGGATGTTGTACTGGCCCGACAGCAGCGTGGCGTAGAGATAGGTCGGCGTCGCCGAGGAAAACAGCGACATGTAGGCGCCGAGATTGGCGACCGTGTCGACCTTCAGCCCAACGATCCTGTTGTTCTTGTCGAAACCCATCTCGACAGTGGTGTGATGGTCGCGGCCATGGGCGTCGGTCAGGAAACTCTCGGTGCGGTCGGCCACCCACTTGACCGGCACGCCGGTCCGCTTGGAGGCCCACAGGCAGACGATTTCCTCGGGATAGATGTAGATCTTCGAGCCGAAGCCGCCGCCGACGTCAGGTGCGATGACACGCAGCTTGTTTTCCGGCGCGACATTGTAGAACGCGCTCATCACCAGCCGGGCGACATGCGGGTTCTGCGAGGTCGTCCAGCAGGTGTAGTGATCCTCGGCCTTGTCGTAGTGGCCAAGGGCCGCGCGCGGCTCCATCGCATTCGGAACCAGCCGGTTGTTGACGATGTTGAGCCGGGTGATGTGGGCAGCCGACTTGAGGGCAGCGTCGGTCGCTGCTTCGTCGCCGATGCCCCAGTCGAAGATCAGGTTGCCGTCGGCTTCGGGATGAAGCTGCGGCGCGCCCTTGGCGAGCGCATCGACCGCATCGGCAACCGATTTGCGTTCCTTGTAGGTGATCTCGACAGCTTCGGCGGCGTCGCGCGCCTGGCCCTTGGTGTCGGCCACCACCACCACGACGGCATCACCGACATAGCGCACCCGGTCGACCGCCAGCGGCGACCACGCACCCATCTTCATCGGCGAACCATCCTTGGAATGGATCATCCAGCCGCAGATCAGGTTGCCGATGCCGTCGGCCTTGATCTGCTTGCCGGTCAGCACGCCGATGACACCCGGCATCGCCTCGGCCTTTTTGGTGTCGATCTTCTTGATGTCGGCATGGGCGTGCGGGCTGCGCACGAATGCCGCGTGTTTCATGCCCGGCACGACCATGTCGTCGACATAACGTCCGGCGCCGGTGATGAATCTCTTGTCTTCCTTGCGCGCAACCCGCGCGCCGATGCCTTGGATTCCCATTTCAGTTCCTCCCGAACTCAAAAAGCAGATGGCGAATGGTGGCTATGGAGGGAGACCGCGACGGCGTAAGGGACCATGTCCCTGCTCGCCCTGCGCTCCCCGGTCCCTATGCCGCCTTTTTCGCCTTGCTCTTGGACGCCTTCGACATCGTTTTCGAAGCGGCGAGGATCGCCTTGACGATGTTGTGGTAACCGGTGCAGCGGCAGATGTTGCCTTCGAGCTCCGCGCGCACGGTCGCCTCGTCGAGGCCTTCGGGATGCCTGCGGATCATGTCGGTCGCCGTCATGATCATGCCCGGCGTGCAAAAGCCGCACTGCAGGCCATGATGTTCCTTGAACGCCGCCTGGACGGGATGAAGGTCGGCGCCGTCGGCGAGGCCTTCGATGGTGGTAACGGTCGAACCCGAGGCCTGTACCGCAAGCATCGAGCAGGACTTCATCGCCTTGCCGTCAATGTGGACGACGCAGGCACCGCATTGCGACGTATCGCAACCGACATGCGTTCCGGTCAGCCCCAAATGCTCACGCAGGAAATGAACGAGAAGCGTGCGGTCCTCCACCGCGCCGCTGACCTTTCGGCCATTCACGACCAAAGATACCTCCGACATGAAACCTCCCATGTTGCCGCGACCGGCTAGGCAGACCCCGCACCAGTCAGGTGAGCAAATCCTATCTGTGCAAATGCAGGCTGCAAGCGCCTTTTTGGATCCAGACACGCAATGCGTGCATGCCAGCGCAGAAAAGACGCCTGATCGCGGCCGCTTCGACTTCAGCCAGCTTGCAGCTCAGCCAGCAACGGCCACTTCCCAGGCTGCAGATTGCAAGTGGCCAGACTTCAGATTGCAAGTGGCCAGACTGCAGATTGCAAGTGGCCAGACTGCAGATTGCAAGTGGCCAGACTGCAGATTGCAAGTGGAATGCGCGCGCGGATCGTGCCAAAAGCCGTCATCACGTTTGCGGGAGGCCCTGCTTGGTCAACTTCGTCATCTCTCCGCCCGAGCCAGCTTCGGTCGCCATTTCAGGATCTTCGCAGCGGTTTCCGGTACGGCGCATCTTCTGCGTCGGCCGCAACTACGCAGCGCATGCCCGCGAAATGGGCAAGGATCCCGATCGCGAGCCGCCGTTCTTCTTCGGCAAGCCGGCAGATTCTGTCGTCGACAGCGGCACGACGATCCCCTACCCGCCGCTGACCGGCGACCTGCACCATGAGATCGAGCTTGTCGTCGCCATCGCCAAAGGCGGATCGAACATCGCCGCGGCCGACGCGCTCGACCACGTCTGGGGCTACGGCGTCGGCATCGACCTGACCCGCCGCGACCTGCAGGACGCCGCCAAGAAACTCGGTCGCCCCTGGGACTGGGGCAAGGGTTTCGACCGCTCGGCACCATGCGGACCGCTGGTACCGGTGTCCGACATCGGCCACCCCGACAAAGGCCGGGTGTGGCTCGCCGTCAATGGCGAAACCAGGCAGCAAGGCGACCTCTCCGAACTGATCTGGTCGATCCCCGAAGTGATCGCCATCTGCAGCCAAGCGATGGAGCTGAAGGCCGGCGACCTGATCTACACCGGCACGCCGGCGGGCGTCGGCGCGGTCAAGCCAGGAGACCGCATGACAGGCGGTGTCGACGGCGTCGGCGAGATCGAGATTTCGATCGCTGCACGGTAACTGGCGGGCGGCGGCTCAGGCCGTCGCCTTCTTGCGCTTTTCGTAGAGCATGACGAGCGTTTCGGCGACGAGCGCCGGCTTGTCCTCGCCTTCGATCTCGATGGTGTTTTCGGCCTTGAGCAGATATTGGCCCGGGCCCTTGTCGTCCATCGACATCAGTACGGTACGCAGGCGCACCCGCGAGCCGACCTTCACCGGCGAGATGAAACGCACCTTGTCGAGGCCATAGTTGAAGGCGGCAAGCGTATTCTCGGGCACCACGCCGATTTCCTGGACCAGCGCGCCAATCAGCGACAACGTCAGGAAGCCATGCGCAACCGTGGTGCGGAACGGGCTGCGCCGCTTGGCCCTTTCGGGATCGACGTGGATCCACTGGCGGTCGCCGGTGCAGTCGGCAAAGGCGTCGATGCGGCTCTGGTCGACAAGCACCCAATCGGAAACGCCGAGTTCCTGCCCGATGTTTGCGCGCAATTCCTCATAAGTCTCGATCGGCTTCCGCACGCTTCCCTCTCCTGACATAAGCTGGCCAAGTGGGCGTTGGGGACCATAAACGAGGCGCGCTTGTCAACCTCCAAGGGCTGTGGAAAGGGCTATTCCGCCGCCTCGCGCTCGGGCAGATCGTCGGTTCGCTCCGGGTCGCCAGGGGCTGTTTCGCAGCCGAGCTCGGGGAACGCCACTGAGCGTTTGCCGTGGAAATCGGTGCGCACGACAACCAGCCCCTGCTCCTCGAAATAGGTGAGCAGCCGCCGCGCCCGCCGCGCCGAATGGCTGCCATAGGCATGTGCGATCGCGGCGTCGGATGGGCAAGGCGCGCCTTTGACCGCGGCCTGGGCGACGATCAGGAACACCGCCTGCAGATCCTCGGGAAGCGCAACCGACATGCCGAGCGCCTGCTGCCAAGTGTCGCTCGACGCGGTTTCTTCATCGATGCCCGAGCGTGCCACGGCGTAGCGGCGGCGGAACATCGACAGCGCCGGCGGCTCGCCCTGCATGCGCTTGATGCGGCAGCGGACGAGAAAATCCTGATAGAGCACGGCATCGGTGCGGAACGCCGCATCGGGATCCTCGACCATCTCGCGCACGATGGTGTCGATCAGCGCCTCGCGCTCGGCTTCATCGAACAGCGGGAAGATCGGCTCGGCAACGGGCGCCGAGGCCTCGGCGCGTACCTGGGAAAGCTGGGCGATGATGTCGGCCGTGGGCGTCGGCGCAGGCGGTGCCGTGCGCCGGACCGTCTGGCGCGTTTCCAGCGGCGCCGGCGCAAAGATCAGGTCGCGCGTGTCTTCGCTGGCGTCGGGCAGTGGCATCAGCTTGGGGCTAACCGAACGTGCCGAGGTCTCGACCGGGCCGATGGCGACCGGCAGCGGCCGGCGCGACATCGCCGGTCCAAGCGCGATGAAATTGCCGCGCGCCAGATCGCGGAACATTTCGGCCTGGCGCCGCTCCATGCCGAGCAGGTCGGCGGCACGCGCCATGTCGATGTCGAGAAAGGTGCGCCCCATCAGGAAGTTGGACGCCTCGGCGGCAACGTTCTTGGCAAGCTTCGCCAGGCGCTGGGTGGCGATGACGCCGGCCAGGCCGCGCTTGCGGCCGCGGCACATCAGGTTGGTCATCGCGCCAAGCGAGATTTTGCGGGCCTCGTCCGACACCTCGCCGGCGATGGCCGGCGCAAACAGCTGCGCCTCGTCGACGACGACCAGGACCGGGTACCAGAAATCACGCTCGGCATCGAACATGCCGTTCAGGAACGCTGCGGCACCACGCATCTGCTGCTCGACGTCGAGGCCCTCGAGATTGAGCACGACCGATACGCGATGCTGGCGGATTCGGCCGGCAATGCGGGTCAGTTCGGCTTCGGTGCGCTGGGCATCGACGACGACATGTCCGAACTTGTCGGCGAGCGTGACGAAATCACCCTCGGGGTCGATGACGCACTGCTGCACCCACGGCGCGCTCTGTTCGAGCAGGCGACGCAACAGATGCGACTTTCCCGAGCCCGAATTGCCTTGAACCAGCAAACGGGTCGCCAACAGTTCTTCGAGATCAAGCTGAGCCTTCGTCCCGCCGGACGCCGCCCCCATCTCGATGCCTACCTTCATCCTCTACCCCAGTTGAACCCTGCTGCGCCGGTCCGCGAATCCGTATCGATTCGCGGAAGCCACAATAGCCGGATTCAAAGTGTTAAAGCGTCTTTGTGCGCCCGGACGGACGCACCACGCTCCGATGGTGATCGCCCTTCAATAGCATCCGACCGTGGACAATGCGCGAGCGCTCTCGCGAAACCCACAGGAGAGCTGAGGTCAGGACTGGATCGGCACGGCTACTTCTTCTTGTCGAAGCTGTCGCGGATTTCCTCGATCGATTCATGGATGCGGCTGCGCAGGATATCGACGGATTCCGTGCCCGACTTGCGTACGATGGAGGCTACCTCGCCGGCATTCTTGACGGCAGCCTCGAATGAGCGCTTGGCGAAGTCGGCCTGCCTGGAAATCAGCTCCTGCGGATTGCCTGGAGCCCTAAGCCCCTGGGCGGCCTCGGTGATCTCATGCAAGGCTTCCTGCAGCATCTCGCGCTGCTTCGCCACCAGCGACGAGGCTCCGGAGGCCGTCGCCTTGACCGATTGTTCCAGCGCTTCGAGATTCTTGCGGTGATGGCCGATGATCGTGTCGACATCGACCGCGGGCATCTTCAGGTCGCGCCCGAATTTCGAAAACATGTCCATGAAGGATTCCGGTTCCGGCTTCTTCGCCATGGCTCGCTCCCGTTTGGCTCCGGGCGTCCCCCGGAGGTCGCCAGGTCAGCATAGACGAGCAAGGCTGCCGGTCAATTCGCAAGCACCAGCAACTCGAGTGAATACAGCGCCAGACCGGCGAGACCGCCGATCAGCATGCCGTTGAAGCGGATATATTGCAGGTCGCGGCCGATGTTGATCTCGATCAGCCGGGTCAGCTGGCCGAGATCCCAGCGCTTGACCTGTTCGGAGATGAAACCGGAAACACCGCTTTTCTGGCTTTCGACGAACGAGGCGAGTGCCACGACGAAACCGGCATTCATGTCGGCGCGGATATGGGGGTCGCGCGCCAGGTTCTGGCCGACTTCAACGAACAGACTGGTCAGGTGCCTTCGCGTCATCGAATTGGGCGACGCGACGTCCTGCTCGATGAAGCCACGCATGCTTTTCCAGACATCCTGCGCCAGCCCGCGCAACTCCGGTCGGGCGAGGAAGTTGCGCTTCAGCTGCTCGGCGCGCCTGGCATAGTCAGGCGAATGGCGAAGCTGGTCGATGAAACCGTGGACGAACTGGTCGAACTCGCCGCGCAGCGGATGGTCGGGATCGCCCCTGACATCTTCAAGCAGGGTTGCAGCCGACGCCACGATCCGCTTGAGCAGATAGGCATCGGCCCGGAACAGATTGAACACCGACGGCAGCTCTTCCCTGATCTTTTCGCGCAGCACGGCCAGAGCCTGCTCGTCGCTGAGGAAATTGCCGATGATCTTGGTGAACTCGTCGAGCAGGCGCTGGTGGCGGCGGTCTTCGGTGAAGGCTGTCAACAGCTCCGCCGCCAGCGGCGCGACCTCGACCTTGCCGATGCGCTCCAGCATACGGCGCGTCGCGAAATCCCGCAGGCCCGAGCCTTCGATCGCCTGCAGCATCTGCGGCACCAGCCGGCCGACAAAAACCGACAGCCCCTCCGCCCTTTGGCGGTCCGACAGCCAATCGGCGACGAGCGCTGCGAAATCCACTTCCTTGAGCTTCTGCCGCACCGGCTCCGGCGCCAGGAAGTTGGATTCGATGAAACGGCCGAGATTGTCGGCGATCCGGTTCTGGTTGGATGGAATGATTGCCGTATGCGGGATCGGCAGCCCGAGCGGCCGCTTGAACAGCGCCACGACCGCATACCAGTCGGCGAGGCCGCCGATCGTCGCCGCCTCAGCAAAGGCGGCGACAAAACCGAGCCACGGCCAGCGCCCCTGCAGCGACTTGGCGAGGGCAAAGATCGCAACGCAGACAACCAGTGCGCCCGTTGCGATGAACTTTGTCCGCCGCAGGGCGGACAGTTTGGCAGTCTCATCGGAACTCAACGCGCGAACAGCCGCGGGCATGACGTCGCCGTTTGCTGCAGCCATTGCAGGTCCATCCTTGCTCATGTTCCGCCCTCGCATGCGGCGGCCGGGTCGACGCGACAAACATGTATCATGCCGGTCAGATATCGAGACGGCGCGCCCGATTACAACCCTTCCGGCAAATCAGATATCCTCATCCTGAAAAGCCTGTGCTTGAAAGGGTGATGCCGGGAGCGCGCAAACCCAGGCGACCGGGATCGCCGATCTGCGACGCATCGCTGAGCGCAGCCGCGCCTCGTCGAGGCAGGTCAGGCAGCAATGGCCTTGCCGGCACCGCGCCTGCTGAGACCGGCAGGCCAGTCGGCATCGAGACCTGCCTCGCCGTCGAGTTCGATGATGCCGTTGGTCTCGCCCTGCTGGAAGCTGAGCTTGGCATCGAAACGCCGGGCCAGGGCCTTCATGGCGCTGTTGTTGGCGTGAGTCGTCACCTGCAGCCTGAGGTAGCCGAGCCCCCTCGCCTGGGCAACGAGGCGCTGGAACAACCGTCCGCCGATGCCCCGGTTCTGGATTTTGTGCTCGACGCTGAAGGCGATTTCGGCCGTCGGCTCGCTCTCTTCGGCGCGTTCGTGCAGCTCGGCGGCGGCAAGTACCTTGTCGCCCTCGACATAGCCGATGACCGTCGCCCCCTCGCGAAAGCTGCGTTCGGCGTAGGCTTGGAGAAAGCCGTCATGGGTCAGGCCGTTGAAGCGGTCGCGCCGGCTCTGGTCGTCAAGTCTCAGCAGATGTTCGGCAAAGCGGGGCAGATCGGACGGCCGCAACTGACGGATTACGCCCGTCAATGGCCTTTGTGTGCGTACGATCTGTTCCATGTCGCAGTCCTCATGGGTTCCTCCCTGAGTCTCCCACTCCCGACACGGCCAATATTGTGCAGCGCAGCATCAAAATCAACCGTTTTGACCTTTACGTAAATGCAAGGCTGCTATGCGCCACAAATATGACTATCGTCGTCATATATAATTTGAAACCCTGTCTGGAATTGTTCTAAGGTATGGGCCATATTAGCCGGACTCGCGGACTCAACGCAGAGCAAGGAACACGCAATGCGCCTCACACGCCAGACCAACTACGCCATGCGCATCCTGATGTATTGCGCGGCCAACGAAGGACGGCTGAGCCGCGTTCCTGAAATCGCCGCTGCCTACACGGTGTCGGAACTGTTCCTGTTCAAGATCCTGCAGCCGCTGGTCGAAGCCAAGCTGGTCGAGACGGTGCGTGGCCGCAATGGCGGCGTACGCCTTGCCAAGCCGGCCGACCAGATCTCGCTCTTCGATGTCGTCCGCGTCACTGAAGAGAGCTTCGCCATGGCTGAATGCTTCGAAAACGACGCCGCCGAATGCCCGCTTGTCGACAGCTGCGGCCTGAATTCCGCTCTGCGCGAAGCGCTCAACGCGTTCTTCGAGGTGCTGGCGCGCTACACCATCGCCGATCTGGTTGCCGCACGTCCCAACATGCGTGACCTGCTCGGGCTGCACTTCCCCGAGCCCAGCGCCCTGGCGAGCTGATACGGGCTCAGGCGACGGCCGACTGCGGCAGCACGAACGGGATGTTTTCCTGAGGCACGGCGCCGACGCGCAGTCGGCAGCCAAATACTTTTTCGATCAGACCATCGGTGAGCACGGCCTGCGGGGCACCCGCGGCCGCAAGCTTGCCGCGATGCATGACGCAGATCTGGTCGGCATACATCGCCGTCAGATTGAGGTCGTGCAGGATCGCGACAACGCCGCCGCCGCGTCGCGCGAAATCGCGGGCGATGTTCATGATGATCAGCTGGTGCTTGATGTCGAGGCTGGACACCGGCTCGTCGAGGAACAGATAGCGCGGCTGCCCGTCCAGCACCGGCGCCCACACCTGGCACAAGACACGGGCAAGCTGCACACGCTGCTGCTCGCCGCCCGAAAGCTCCTGATAGAAGCGTCCGGCAAAGCCTTCGAGATCGACCCGGGCCAACGCCCGCTCCGGCAACCTGTCGCCCTCGCCCGCCAATGCGCCTGAGCGGCCGCCCGTCACGCCAAGCTTGACGATCTCGCGGACGGTGAACGGGAACGACAGAGCCGTCGACTGCGGCAGCACCGCCCGGATGCTTGCCGATTCCCATGGCTTCAGCTTCGCCGCATCGCGGCCATTGAGCGACACCTGGCCCGAATAGGCCAGTTCGCCCGTCAGCGCTCTCAGGAAGGTCGTCTTGCCGGAACCATTGGGTCCGACGATCGCTGCCAGTTCACCCGGACGCACGGTGAAATCGACATCGCTGACGATGCGCGTGCTGCCGATCGACACCGAAACCTGGCGTGCTTCGATCATGAGTACCTCACAGTTCGCCGCATCAGAGATCGACGACGCCGCGCTTGCGCAGCAATATCCACAGGAAGAACGGGCCACCGACGGCCGCGGTGATGATGCCGATCGGCAACTCGGCGGGTGCTACTATGGTGCGGCTCACCGCATCCGCCAGCAGCAGCAGGCATGCGCCCAAAAGCGCCGACGCCGGCAAAAGGTAGCGGTTGTCGGGTCCGATCGCCAAGCGCAGCAGATGCGGCACGACGATGCCGACAAAGCCGATGCCGCCGCTGACCGCCACCGAAGCGCCGATTGCCGCCGAAACCGCAACGATCGCCACATATTTCAGCCGCTGGACCGGAACGCCGAGATGGCTTGCCGTCGCCTCGCCCAAGGCAAGTGCATTCAGCCCCTTGGCCATGAAAGGTGTCGTCGCCAGGGCCAGGACGATGATCGGGCCGGCACCCGCGATCTTCAGCCAGGTCGCGCCGGCGAGCGAGCCGAGCTGCCAGAATGTCAGGTCGCGAAGCTGCCTGTCGTCGGCGATGTAGACCAGCACGCCGGTCAGCGCCATGGCCATCGCGCCCAGTGCGATGCCGGCCAAAAGCATGGTGGCGATCGAGGTGCGGCCCTGTCGCGTCGCGACATTGTAGAGGATGATGGTGGTGAGCAGGCCACCGCCAAATGCCGCAAATGGCAGCGCGTAGCTGCCGAGCAGGGCCGTGAACGGTGCAAGCACGGTTGCGCCCAGCACGATCACCGAGACGGCGCCCAGGCCCGCGCCGGCCGATACACCGACCAGGCCGGGATCGGCCAGCGGGTTGCGGAACAGGCCCTGCATGACGGCGCCGGAGACGGCAAGCGCGGCCCCCACGAGCATGCCCAGCACGATGCGCGGCAAGCGAATGTCGTAGACGATGACGCTGTCGCGCATCGACAGCGCCTCGTTAACCGGCGTCGCGCCGAACAGCCAGCTGCGGACAAGCCCCAGCGCCGAGGCGTCGGAGGCGCCCCATGTCAGGCTGAACAGCGCCGTTGCCGCCAGCGCCAGGGCAAGCAGGCCGATGACCAGCAAGGCACGAGCGGAGCGGTCGCCGTCGACACGGCGACCTCTCTCCTGCACGCCGGCGCCGCCGACGATCGTTTCATCCACCACTGTCCCGGCCTTACTTCTTGACCGCGTCGCCATAGAACGCAACGGCGAGATCCTTGATTGCGGCTGCCGTGCGCGGGCCAAAGCCGAGCAGATAGGCACCGTCCATGCGGATGACGCGTCTGGCCTGGCCAGCAGGCGTCGAGGCGATCGCCGGATGGGCGAACAGCTCGGCATCCGGAACGGCGCTGCCGCCGCCACGATCCATCATCAGGATCACGTCGGGCTTTGCCGTGATCGCGGCCTCGTCGGTCAATTGCTTGTAACCGGGGTAGCCCTCGACCGCGTTGACGCCACCCGCAAGTGCGATGATGCCATCGGCAGCCGTATGGTTGCCCGACGCCAGGATCTTGCCGCCCTGCATGCTGAGAATGAACAGCACGCGCGTGCGCTTTTCCTGCGGAATGTCCTTGGTGAGCGCCTCGGCATCGGACAATTGCTTGCCGACGTCGGCGGCGAGCGCCTCGGCCTTGGCGTCGGCGCCGAGCGCCTTGCCGACGATACGGATCTTCTGGAGGATGCCGTCATGGCTGAAGCCTTCAGGCACCTGGATGTAGGGAACGCTCGCCTTCTTGAGGACGTCGATCGCTTCCTTCGGCCCACTGCCTTCGAGCGCCAGGATGCCGGTCGGATTGACCGACAAGACGCCTTCTGGCGACAGCGCCCGCATGTAGCCGACGTCGGGCAGCTTGAAGACTGCTTCCGGATAGACGCTGGTTGAGTCGCGGGCAACCAGTGCCTTCTCTTCGCCGAGCGCATAGACGATCTCGGTGATAGATCCGCCGACAGAGGCGACGCGAGCGCGGTCAGGGAAAACAGTGGCGCCCTCGACCGCCATGCTGGCGGTCCCGGTTGCCAGCAAGACCGACAGGCTGAGTGCGGCCGAGCGAAGCAGCCGTTGGGGTGTCGACATCTTGTGCTCCTCAGGCCGCGTTCTGCTGCGCAACAGGCAGGGCTTCGACCAGCTCGCGCCAGTCGGCGCGCTCGTCGTGGCCTTCCTTACGCTTGCCGAAGAACTGGATGATCATCTCGCCGTTTTCGTCATAGGCCTCGACCGAGGTGACATGGCCATCCTTGGTCGGCTTGCGAACCGCCCAGAGTTCCTGGACGTGATCGGTTCGGAGATGCAGGTGGAACGTCTCGTCCATCACATTGAGCCACGGGCCCATCGGCTTGATGTTCTTAACCGAGCCGGAATGGATCTGGATGCAGCCATGATTACCGACGAAGCACATGATCAGCTGGCCGCTTGCCGCCGCCTTGTCGAAGACGGCCGGCAGCGCGTCATGTTCCAGCCTCCAGGCATAGTCCTGGCCAACCATGCGCATGGCCTGCTGGCGGCCGAGCTTGAGCGACTTCAGCATACCGAAGAACTCATGCGTGTCGGTCAGTTTGCTCCAGCGGTCGCGCAACTCCTCAACACCGGTCGACGTCTCCTCGTCCGGCGACTTCACCATTGAAGGAACCGTCACGATCGACGGGTCCTGATTGTCGCTGATCAAGGTTTCGACCAGCTTCTGATATGCATAGAGGTTGGAGGCCGGACGCAGGTGGATCTTGTGCACCGCCGTGCCGGCGGCGTCGAAGAACTGCAGGCTGCGGCGGATGTCGTCGCCATCGCGCTTTTCGACGGCGAAGCCGTGAACCCAGGCCCTCGGAAAGATCCGGAGGTCGATCTGTTCTCCGAGCACCATTGCGGCCTGGGTGCCGGGCACGACCTTGTCGTAGATGCCGATCTTCTCATGGACCGCGCTTTCGTTGCGGGTCAGGGCCATGACCTCGCCGACGGCCTCGATGCCGGCGAGCAGGTCATTGACGCGCGGTTCGATGCGAACGACACCCTCGCCGCAATGCGCGGCCACCAGTTCAGCTTCGGAAATGCCGAGCTGGCTGGCGAGATCGCGCTCGCGCATCTTGGGGTTGTCAGTTCGCGCCCGCCTGATTTCGTGTGGGTTGGGCCTTACGCGCTGGTCCATTTGAAAACACCTACTTGTTGAGAATGAGTTTGCCCTGACGGGTGATCTTGAGGCGGTAAAGCGCACCGCCATGGTCGATGCCGATCTCGAAATCACCGAGGAACAGCGACTCGCTGGTCAGCGTCCTGGCAGCCGATCCGGCGATCGGACGCGGCGCCACCTGGGCGTCCGGCCGGCGATAACCCTGCCGGAACTGACCAGAACGGAAATGGTTCGGATTGTGTGAATTCATCTCATTCCACTCCTTCATCCGTCCGCCGCGCCGGAAAAGTCCGGTCGAGGCCGTCATGTTTGAATCTATTAGTTGACTCGTACATTCATGTTTACTAGTCAGTGCAATACCGGAGTGATCAAGTCAAGATTTAAGACGTGGCCGGCGAGCGAAAAATTGCTAGCGAGCGAAAAGCAAGCCAGCACGGGACATTTTTGGAGTGGGACATGGGGCTAGTGGGTCGGAATAAGGCAGCTCTGCTGGGCGGAGCTGCAATGGCGGTGTTCGTGGGCGCGCATGCGGGCTACGCGCAGGAAGCCAAAACCACTGAGCAGGACAAGAAGCCGCGCGTCACCGTCCTGCAACGCCTCGTGGTCAGCGCCGGCGTCGCCAAGGTCGCCATCGACACGCCACAGGCGGTGACCGTCGTCGAGCAGGAAGACATCGACCGCCTTCAGCCCGAGACGATCGGCGAGATCATTCGCGCGACGCCCGGCGTCAACGTGACCGGCTCCGACAGGCTGCTTGGCCAGAGCTTCAACATCCGTGGCATCGGCGCGCCCGAAAACACCGGCGACGGCGGCCGCATCATCGTCAATGTCGATGGCGCGCAGAAATTCTACGAGCAATATCGCCTGGGATCGTTCTTCTCGGACCCGGAACTCTACAAGCGCGTCGAAGTGCTCCGCGGGCCGGCCTCCTCGACGCTCTACGGTTCGGGCGCCCTCGGCGGCGTCATCAATTTCGAGACCAAGGATGCCTCCGATTTCATCGCCGAGGGACAGACCGGTGCCCTGCGCCTGAAGAGTTCCTGGAACAGCAACGGCAATGGCTACCTGGTGAATTCCGTGCTTGCCCAGCGGCTTGGCGACAACGCCGAGTTCCTTTTGACCGGCAACTACCGCGCTTCCGACCCCTACGAATCCGGTAACGGCAAGGAAGTCATCGGCACCAATTTCAAGGCCTGGTCCGGGCTCGCCAAGGGCACGTTCAATGTCGGCGACGAGGGCAAGCTTCGGCTTTCCTACCAGCAGTGGGATTCCGACCTCGAAGATCAGCAGCTGTCGCAGACGAGCGCCGCCGCGTTCTTTGGCCTCATCGACCGTCACATCATCGACCGCACGGCCGTGGCGTCTTACGAGAATCCATTCTCCGACAACGACATGCTCGACGTGAAGGTGTCGGCATCATATTCCAATACCTACAACGAGCAGCGCAACGCGGACCTGCGCAACCCGGGCCCGGGAAACCCGGGCTGCGGCACCGGCTCGTTCGCAGTCGTCTGCGACTCGAACTACGGCTATGAAACCTGGCAATTCAATGCCCAGAACACCATGGAGTGGGCTGGCAACAATTGGGAAAACCACCTGACGCTCGGTTCGCAGTCGAGCTACCAGACCCGCAAGGCCGAGGCTTTCCGCAATGATGGAACGCAGTTCCCGGTCACCTTCCATCCCCAGGGCACGGACCTCAAGACAGGTGTGTTCGTTCAGAACGAGTTCGTCTGGGACGATCGGCTGACCGTCATCCCCGGCATGCGCCTCGACTGGCACAAGCTGACACCGGACGATGCCTTGAACGCGCCATCAAGTGACGACACCGCCTTCTCGCCAAAGATCGCCGCCCACTACAAGATCAATGATACCCTCGCCGTGTTCGGTTCCATCGCCCATACGGAGCGGTTCCCGACCATCGACGAAGTGTTCTCCACCGCAAGCTCGTCATCGACGTTCCTGCCAAGCCTTGGGCTAAGGAAAGAACAGTCGAACAATTTCGAGGCCGGTATCGCCCTGTCCGGGTTCGACCTCGCGCAGACTGGTGACAGCGGCCAGTTGAAAGTCACCGGCTTCTACAACGACGTGAAGGACCTTATCGCCCTGAACCGTCCCTTCCTGCCAGGATTCAACAACAAGCAGGGTTTCACCAACATCGACCAAGCCGAGATTTATGGCTTCGAGATCGAGGCGGCATACGATTCCGATTATGTTTTCGCCAATGCGGCCTATTCCTACGTGGTCGGCAAGAACAAACTTACCGATGCCTATCTGACGACCGTGGCGCCACACGAGCTGGCGTTGACGCTTGGAGGCAAGCTGCCTGATTACGACCTTTCGTTCGGCTGGAAGGCACGCATCGTGGCCGGCCCGCAGGATGCCGCCCGCGACGGAACCTCCGCCCCAGTCAGCGATCCCACCTCGACACGCTTCGCCAAGGCCTTCAACACCCACGATATCTTCGTCACCTGGAAGCCGCAGGACGGCCAACTCGCCGGCTGGGAAGCCAATTTCGGCGTCGATAACATCTTCAACAAGCAGTACAAGGAGTTCCTGATGAACGACGATGCCAAGGGCCGTACGTTCAAGGTCTCCCTGTCCAAGCAGTTCGGGTGGTAATCGTGCGCTTTGGCGTGAACGCGTTGTCGCCTCTGGTCGCGGCAGCACTGGTTGCCGCCACAGGAATGGCGGGCGCCCAGAGCGCCCCGCCGGCCCCGGCACTTGTGCTTGAGCTCAACGCAGCCCAACCGTCCGACAAGGGCTGCCGCTTCACCTTCATCGTCACCAACAATCTCGGCGCCGAGCTGTCCAAGGCGGCGTTCGAGATTGCGCTGTTCAACGAGGCGGGCGTCGTCGACAGGCTGACGGTGCTCGATTTCAAGGACCTGCCGGCCGGCAAGACCAAGGTCACGCGCTTCGACCTGTCAGGCACCGACTGCGCCAAGGTCAGCCGTGTCCTGATCAATCAGGCCACCGATTGCACCGGCGGCGGGATCGACGCGGCGGCCTGCCTCAAGGCGCTGCGGACCGAAACCAGATCCGGCATCGCCTTCGGCATCTGAGACCAGCCTTGCCCAGACTGCTGTCCCCCGGCGCCCGCCGCATCGAAAGGCATAAACGCATGTTCGGACTGAACAAATTCGATCAGATTGTGAAACGCCGGGGCGACGGCCTGCTGACCGAGATGCGCGAGCTGTTCGACCGCCTGGCGGCGATCAGGGCAAGTGAAAACGTAACTGACCTGGCCAGCTACCGCGCCCAGTCGCCGGTCCAGGCCGGCCCGAGCCCAAGAACCGCCGGTGATGGCACCGGCGCCAATGTTGTGTCGCTACGCAGCGCTCAAAGGACTACAACAGCGCAACGCAAGGCCCGTTGAAAGGAAGACAATGTACATCGCAATGAACCGCTTCAAGGTACAGACCGGCTCCGAGACCGCCTTTGAAGACGTCTGGAAGAACCGCGACTCGTCGCTCAACGAGATGACGGGCTTTCGTGAATTCCACCTGCTGCGCGGCCCGGTGAACGAAGCCGAAGGCTATACGCTCTACGCGTCGCACACGACCTGGGCGAGCCAGGACGACTTCGTCGCCTGGACCAAGTCGGAAAACTTCCGCAACGCCCACAAGAACGCCGGTTCGTCCAAGGCATCCTATGTCGGCCATCCGCAGTTCGAGGGTTTCTCGGTCGTCGAAGGCGCCTGACGATTGACCGACCTCGCCCGCAGCATTCCGGTCATGCCCTCGCCCGACATCGGCGAAAGCCGCGATTTCTATCGCGACAGGCTCGGTTTCGAAGTCATCGCTCCCGAAATGGACGACTATCTGATCGTGCGGCGCGGCGAGATCGAAATCCATTTCTGGAAGTCGGACGACCGCAAACTGCCGGAGGTGACATCCTGCTACATCAGGGGTGGCGAGGTTCCCGCCCTTCACGCCGAGTTTTCGGCGCGCGGCGTGGAACGGCTCAGCCCGTTCACCGTGCGGCCATGGAACATGAAGGAATTCTACGTCCACGACCCGCATGGCAATCTGCTGCGCTTCGGCTGCGCGCCGGAAGAATTATGAAAAAGGGGCAGGCCCACGCCTGCCCCTTTCGTATTGTGCGAGCGTGATCCTGCTCGGCTTTAGGCAGAGGCCAGCAGGCTGGCATTGCCGCCGGCGGCCGTGGTGTCGACGCAGACAGCGCGTTCATGGGCGTAGGCAGCCGGGTAGATCACCTCGCTGATCAGCGGAACGATCGGCCCCTTGCGCTCGGCGATGACCTTGCGGACGATGCGCGTGCTTTCTTCCGTGCCCGAATAAGCCACGACATCGACATCAAGTGCGCGCGCTTCCACCGGGTCGGGGCGACCGTCGATCGCGGCGATCGGCAGATCCTTGCCCATCAGGGCATGGACGGCGGCCGGCGCACCGGGCGCAACGGCCAGGACCGCATTGCCGGCGGCCAGCGCCTGGATCGCCTGGGCAAGCAGGGTCTCGGCGTCAGGGCCAAGGCACAGAACGCGCCCGCGCGGGTTGAGCGACAGCGTGTTCGCCTCGCCGGTCGGTCCGGGCAGGTCGACCTGGCCGAAGTCGATGCTCGCCGCAGCCGCGATGGCCGCCGCACCCTTGCCGCGCAGATGCTTGCGCAGCACGGCGATGCGATCGGTGCGCGTCGCCCACTCGCCGGCATCGACGAGATTGTCGACCAGCTCGGTCGCCGTGACCTTGCGGCCCTCCGGCAGCACAGCGCCCGCCTCCGGCGACTTGCGGAAACGGCGGAGATAATGCGGTCCGCCGGCCTTGGGCCCGGTGCCCGACAGCCCCTCGCCGCCAAAAGGCTGCGAGCCGACGACGGCGCCGATCTGGTTGCGGTTGACATAGATGTTGCCGGCATGGATGCCGTCGACGATGTGCTGGACGCGGCCCTCGATGCGGGTGTGCAGGCCGAAGGTCAGGCCGTAGCCCTTGCGGTTGATCGCCGAAATGATGTCGTCGATCTCATCGGCCTCGAAGGTCGCGACATGCAGCACCGGCCCGAAGACCTCGCGCTCCATCTCCTCGATGCCTTTCACCTTGAAGACATGCGGCGCGACGAAGCGGCCATCGGCCGGCGCGTCGAGCTTGGCGATCAGCTTGCCCTTGGCTTCCATCGCAGCGCAATAGTCGCGGATCGAGCTCTGCGCTTCTTCGTCGATGACTGGGCCAACGTCGGTCGACAACTGCCACGGATCGCCGATGGTCAGCGCATCCATCGCGCCTTTCAGCATCTCGACCATCTTCTTTTCGACATCGGTCTGGACGTAGAGCACGCGCAGGGCCGAGCAGCGCTGGCCAGCACTCTGGAACGACGAGGCCAGCACGTCGCGGATGGCCTGCTCGGGCAATGCGGTGGAATCGACGACCATCGCGTTGAGGCCGCCGGTCTCGGCGATCAGCATCGCATCGGGCGCCGCCGTCTCGGCCAGCTGCTTTTCGATCAGCTTGGCAACGTCCGTCGAGCCGGTGAAGCAGACACCAGCGATGCACGGATCGGCCGTCAGCGGTGCGCCGACGGTCGGGCCGTCTCCCGGCAGGAGCTGGATCACGTCTTCCGGCACGCCGGCCTCGCGCATCAGGGCCACCGCACGCGCGGCAATCAGCGGCGTTTGCTCGGCCGGCTTGGCAATGACCGAATTGCCGGTGACCAGGGCCGCCGCGATCTGGCCGGTGAAGATGGCGAGCGGGAAATTCCACGGCGAAATGCAGACGATGGCACCGCGCGCCTCGGTGCCGGCCTCGGTCTTCTCAGCCTCGGCAGCGTAGTAGCGCAGGAAGTCGACCGCCTCGCGCACCTCGGCGACGCCGTCCGACAGCGACTTGCCGGCCTCGCGTGTGGCGAGCGCAAAGAACTCGGCGGCATTGGCCTCGTAGAGATCGGCTGTGCGGCGCAGGATGGCAGCGCGTTCGGCAACGGGCTTCTTCGCCCAGGCCGGCTGTGCTTCGATGGCAAAACGCACGGCCGTCGGCACCTGCTTGGCCGCAGCCTCGGTCACCGTGCCGACGATGTCGTCGGGCCTGGCCGGATTGGTCACCTTGCGCGACGCGCCGTAGCCGGCGGCGCGGGTAACCGGCTTGGCGCTCCAGCGGTCCGGCCCCTTGAATTCCGCCTTGGCCTTGTCGAGCGCTGCCAGCGTCACCGGGTCGGTGATGTCCCAGCCCTTGGCGTTGATGCGGCCAGCGCCGAAGATCGCCGAAGGCGTCGGGATCGACGGATTGGATGCCGTCCCTTGCGTCTCCACCGTGTCGAGCGGGTCGCGGGCGATGTCCTCGGGGGCGACGTCCTCGTCGGTCAGTTGGTGGACGAAGGACGAGTTGGCACCGTTCTCCAGCAGGCGGCGGACCAGATAGGCAAGCAGGTCGGAATGGGCACCGACCGGCGCATAGATGCGGCAGCGCGTGCCCTCTGCCTTGCGCACCGTCTCGTGCAGCGCCTCGCCCATGCCGTGCAGGCGCTGGAACTCGAATGAGGTGCGATCCGTGGCCATCGACAGGATGGCGGCAACGGTGTGGGCGTTGTGGGTGGCGAATTGCGGGTAGATGCGGTCCGTCATCGACAACAGCTTGCGGGCACAGGCCATGTAGGAGACGTCGGTGTTGGCCTTGCGGGTGAACACCGGATAACCCGGCAGACCCATCGTCTGGGCGCGCTTGATCTCGGTGTCCCAATAGGCGCCCTTGACCAGGCGCACCATGATGTTGCGGTCGAGCTTGTTGGCGAGCGCATAGAGCCAGTCGATGACAAAGGCCGTGCGTGGGCCGTAGGCCTGGACGACGACGCCGAAACCGTTCCAGCCTTCGAGCTGCGGACTGGCCAGCACGCCCGCAATGACGTCGAGCGACAGGTCGAGCCGGTCAGCTTCCTCGGCATCGATGTTGAGGCCCATGCGCGCATGCTTGGCGGCGAGGCACAGCGACAGCAGGCGCTCAGTCATGACAGGCAGCATCTCGTCCTTGTGCGAGACCTCGTAGCGCGGATGCAGCGCCGACAGCTTGACCGAAATGCCGTGATTGTAGCGGATGTCGGGGCCGTTGGTGCCATTGTCGAGCGACGAGATCGCCTCGGCATAGGCACGGTGATAGCGCAGCGCGTCAGTCTCGGTGCGGGCAGCCTCGCCCAGCATGTCGAAGGAATAGAGATAGCCCTTCTGGATCATCGAGCGGCCGCGCTTGACCGCCTCGGTGATGGTGCGGCCAAGCACGAACTGTTCGCCCATCTCGCGCATTGCGGCTGCAACCGCGGTACGGATCACCGGCTCGCCGAGGCGGCGGACCATCGAGCGCAAGGTGCGTTCGATCGAACCCTCGCCTTCGTCGAGCACGCGCCCTGTCAGCATCAGCGCCCAGGTCGACGCATTGACGAAGATCGAGCTCGAACCGCCCGAATGCGACGACCAGTCATGCGGCGCGATCTTGTCCTTGATCAGGTCGTCCATCGTCTCGGTGTCGGGCACGCGCAGCAGCGCCTCGGCCAGACACATCAACGCCACGCCTTCCTTGGTCGACAAGCCGTAGGCGGAGAGGAAAACCTCCATCAGCCTGGGATCGGTCGAGCCGCGCACGGCACGCACGAGATCGGCGGCACGGGCCGAGATCGCCTTGCGGTCGTCCTGGGAAAGGTTGGCGAGAGCTGCCAGCCGCTTCACAGCGGCGGCTTCGTCGGGGAGATAGTTGGCGCGGATTTCCTGGCGGATGGCGTCGAGCGCGGGCATGGCGATCCTGTAGAGCTGTTGCGGCTGCGCCGGGCGAACCATCGCTCCCGGCATTTGGTCGAAAACTACCACATCGTCGTGAAACCAGCCGGTCCAAACAATTCGACTCTGCAGACCAAAACGCCTAGTGTTGGCGCAATTCATTCGCCAAACGAGCCGTTATTTTCATGCCTGAAGACCAATTGGACCGCATCGACCGCAACATCATGTTCGCCCTTTCGCGCGACGGCCGCTTGTCGATGGCAGAGCTTGCCACAAAAGTGGGACTTTCCAAGACCCCCGTACAGGCGCGCGTCAAGCGGCTGGAGAAAGAGGGCTTCATCCGGGGCTACCAGGCGGTCATCGACAGCGAGCGCATGGGCGAAGGCCACGTCGCCTTTGTCCAGGTCAAGCTGTCCGACACCCGCTCGGCTGCCCTCGACGATTTTAACCGCGCCGTGCATGCGGTGCGCGAGATCGAGCAGTGCCACATGATGGCGGCAAGCTTCGACTATCTGCTCAAGGTGCGAACTCGCGACATCGCTGCCTACAGGCGCGTACTCGGCGAGCGCATATCGGCCCTGCCCCATGTCGCCCAGACATCGACCTTCGTTGCCATGGAAACGGTCAAGGACCGCTGACTAGTCGCTGAGCGTCTTCAGGAACGCCACGAGTGCCGCCCGCTCCCCCTCGGACAGCGCCACGGCATGTATCTCGCTCTCGCCTTCTACCGATTTCGGCGCTGTCGCGTAGTGGTTCACGACCTGCTCCAAAGTGGCGAACTGCCCCGCATGCATGTAGGGCGGGCGCCCGGCGACATTGCGCAGCGATGGGGTCTTGTAGGCGCGGACGAGCTCGGGCGACCTCTTCTGCATGAAGCGCAGCTCACCGCAGGCCTCCTCGCCGCCGTCGCGAAATTTTCCCACGCAATTGAACGGATCGGCCAGAACCTCGTCGACAACTGCGATGCGTCCACGATCGGCGGGCAATCCGGCGACTGGCGGCACAGCGGTGTTGTGGAAGTGATTGTCGGTGAAACGTGGCCCGGTATGGCAGGTCGAGCAATTGGCCTTGCCGATGAAAAGCCTGAGGCCTTGCCGTTCCTCGGCCGACAGAGCGTCTTCGGAGGACGGCGCCCCTCCCTGCGCCACGGCATCGGCGAAGCGGTCGAAGCGGGTCTTGCCGTGGACCAGCGAGCGCTCGAAGGCAGCGATGGCTTTGCCGATGTCGGAAAAGATGCGGTCGACACCCTCGCGCTGCGCATCGCTCATCCCGGCCCAGGCGGCCTTCTCCGCCGGCGTGCCGAACGGCCCGGCACTGGCCGGCAATGTCGACAGGTCGGGCAGAGGCCGGAAAATGCGTTCGTAGCGCTCGCCGAAGCGGCGCTTGAGATAGTGCACATAGGCGGTGCGCGTGCCGGCATGCTCGAGCACATTTTCCAGCGGCACCAGCGCCTGTGACCACAGGCTGTCGCGCCGGCCGTCCCAGAAAAAGAACGGATCGCGCGCCACACCGGCCAGCGGCATGGTCCGTCGATTTGTCTCGCCGACTCCGACACCGCGCGGCAGGTCGTCCTGGAACTGTCTGTCGATCTTGTGGCAGGTGCCGCAGGCGACATTGCCGTCGCGGCTCATGCCGGTGTCGAAGAACAGCGTTGCACCCAGCGCGGCAGCCCCGGGATCGTCGGCGAAGCTGTTGGTCGGATCCGGCGCCAGGGGGGCAAGTGCAGACAGCGACATCGATGCGATGGTGCGCTTTTCGGCGTCGGTGAAATCGGCTTCGCTGCAGCCTGCCAGCGCTGCCGTTATCGTCGCAGCGGCGATCAGCTTGGTGAGCAGGCCGCGCGCCATCGCCTCACAGCACCAGGTTGAATGTGGCTTCGTCGGCGCCGGCAGGCGCGCTGACGCCGAGTTTCAGCTGCCACCAGCCGGTCATGGAAAACTTCATCCCTTCGATACGGTAGCGGCCATCGCCGAGATAGGCCGTCGCTTCGGGGCTCGTCGGCAGGCCATGCGCATGCTCGGGCATGCCGCCGCCGACGCGGATCGCAGCCCCCTCCACCGGCGCACCTTGCCGCGTCTTCACCGTCACCACCCAGGCATGCAGCTCGCCTTGCCTGGGCTCACCGGCCTCTGGCGCGATGGACAATGCATAGAGGCCCTTGGCCGAATTCTTGGACCTCGCGAGGTCGGGCCCCGGCGCCGCAGGCGCCGTCAGGAAAACGACCGACAGAAAGCCGATGGCCAGCGCCACCAGCCCGAACGCCCCGACGACCATGCGCCACGCTGAAACCATTCCTGTTCCTCCCGCCTGCCGACAACGTTTTTCCGACAGCGCGCCTTCCCGGCGACATCAGATTCTCGGGACCGCAAGATGGCCCGTTCTCGAGCACTTGGCCATTCCAAACGCGACACCGAAACCGAACCAGCCGAACTTAACGATTACAGCACGTTATGCCGATTTCCGGATTCTTCCGGTCAAAGACCCAAGAGAAAACGCGCGCCCCCTTCGGAGCGCGCATTCGATCATTCCAGCGGCCAGATGGATCCGGAGCCCCTTAGAGGCCCAGCCCGCCGATGCAGACATATTTGGTGTCGAGATAGTCCTCGATGCCCTGATGCCCGCCTTCGCGGCCGAGGCCGGACTCCTTGACGCCGCCGAACGGCGCTTCCGGCGTGGTGATCAGGCCTTCATTGACGCCGACCATGCCGTATTTCAGCCCTTCCATGACCCGGAAGGCACGGCCGAGGTCACCGGTGTAGAAATAGCTGGCGAGGCCGAACTCGGTGTCGTTGGCGAATGCCACCCCCTCCTCTTCGGTCTCGAATTTGAAGACCGGAGCGACCGGGCCGAAGATCTCGTCCTTCATGAACAGCATTGCAGGCGTCGCGCCCGAAATGACCGTCGGCTCGAAGAACGAGCCGCCGAGCGCGTGGCGCTTGCCGCCGGCAACCACCTTGCCGCCCTTGGCGGTGGCGTCGGCGATGAATTCCTCGACCTTTTCGACGGCCTTTTCGTCGATCAGCGGGCCCTGCTGCACGCCGGCATCGAGACCCGAGCCGACCTTGAGCTTGCTGGACGCCTCGGCCAGCTTGGCCACGAACCTGTCATAGATGCCGGCCTGGGCGAAGAAGCGGTTGGTGCAGACGCAGGTCTGGCCGGAATTGCGGAATTTTGCAGTGATCGCACCTTCGACGGCACGATCGATGTCGGCGTCGTCGAAGACCAGGAACGGCGCGTTGCCGCCCAGTTCCATCGAAACCTTCTTCACCGTCGAGGCCGACTTGGCGATCAGCATCTTGCCGACTTCGGTCGAGCCCGTGAAGGTGATCTTCTTGACGAGCGGGTTGGCGCAGATTTCGTCGCCGATCTCGCCGGCCGACCCCGTCAGGACGTTGACCACGCCCTTGGGGAAGCCGACTTCCTCGCACAGCGCACCCCAGGCCAGGCCCGAATAGGGCGTCTGCGACGCCGGCTTGACCACGGCGGTGCAGCCCGCGGCAAGGGCCGGTCCAAGCTTGCGCGACAGCATCGAGGACGGGAAATTCCACGGCGTGATGGCGGCAATGACGCCCACCGGTTCCTTCGTGACGAGGACACGGCGATCCGCCCAAGGCGATGGCACGACGTCGCCATAGGTGCGGCGCGCCTCTTCGGCAAACCACAGCACATAGGCGGCCGACGAGCCGATCTCGCCCTTGGCTTCGGTCAGCGACTTGCCCTGCTCGATGGTGAGCAGTTCGGCCAGTGCGTCCTGATTGTCCATGATGGCGTCGTGCAGCTTGCGCAGCAGCTTCGAGCGCTCGAGCGCCGAGGTCTTGCGGAAGGTCTTGAACGCCTCGTTGGCCGCTTCGATGGCGCGACGCGTCTCGGCCGCACCCGAACGCGGCACGGTGCCGATCTTGAGACCCGTCGCCGGATTGGTGACGTCGATGGTCTTTCCGGAATCGGCCTGGACCCATTCGCCGTTGATGAGATTGGCCTGCCGCATGAAATGACTGGTTTTCTGAAGCATGGCTTCACCTCCTGAAATGGCGTCCGTTGCGACGCAGGCTACTCTGAAAATCGTCGAAAAGCGCGCGTCCGGGACAGCTTACGGCCCGATGCGCCAGGCAGTTTAGTAGCGTGCCGCCGGGTCGGCGATCAACCGCATTATGGCACAGATGCGTTGGTCCAGCCTAACCGCATACCCGGCTGCCCTTCTACCCGAACACCGCCCATCTACCCGAAGACCATCGTCGCAATCGTCAGCCAGAATGCGGTCGTGACCACGGCGCAGGCGGTGGCGATCGTCATCTGGTTGGAGGCCAGGGCTTGGCCGGTGCCGAACTGCGTGGCGATGAGATAGGAATTGACGCCCGAAGGCAGGCTGGCGGCCGCCACGGCCACCTTCGCCGACAAGGGCGGCAGACCGAACAGCCAGGCAAACAGCAGCGCCACGGCCGGCATCAGCATCAGCTTGAGCACCGACAGCGCCAATGCCGGCTTGATGTTGCCCGAAATGCCGAACTTCTTGAGCCCAAGCCCCATCGCAAACAATGCGACCGGCCCGGCAATGTTGGCAAGCGCGTCGACAAAGCGGGTGGCAAGGCCCGGCAATGGCACCCCGGTCGCCCGCCAGGCAAGCCCGGCCACGATGCCGACGATCAGCGGATTGGTCAGGATCTTGCGCAGGAAATCACGAATGATCACAACAGGATGCATAGGTTCGCTGCGTCGTGGCCCGAATATCTCGAACAGGATGATCGACGCCATCATCATGGTCGGCAGGTGGACCGAGACGATCAGCGACAGGACCTCGAACCCCTCCTGGCCGAAGACGCCGAGCATAAAGGGAATGCCGAGCAGCACGAGATTGGAAAAGGCCGAGGACACGCCGCCGACCACGCCGGCCTGCCCGTCGCGGCCGAACATGCGCGTCGTCACCAGATGTCCCGCTGTCCAGGCGACCGTAACCGCAATGAAATATGTCGCCCATAGCGACCAGGGCGCCGAACCGTGGAAATCGGCGCCAATCATGGTCCGAAACAGCAAGAGCGGCAGCGCCACGCCGATGGCGAACTCGGAAAGCGCGTCCCCGGTTTCGCTGCGCAGATAGCCGCTGGCACCCGTGAGATAGCCCAGTGCCACCAGGCCGAAGACGAAGAGCACGGTTTCTACGAGAGGTGACATCGGCACTCGGCAAATGGGAATCGGCTTACCCGAGCATTGCCCCGCGGTCACGTTCGATCAAGTCACGACACAAGTTCAGCAGTCGGCGCACGGTATTTGGCGTCGCCTTGCCTTTCAATCCACTTTGGCCTCCCTATATCCGCATCGCCTGTTCGGGATCATTCATGCTCAGATTCATCATTGCGATCATGCTGTTGCTCGGCGCCCTGCCCGCCCAGGCCACGGAAGCCGGCTGGGCGCTGCTGCGAAATGGCGGCCATGTCGTGCTGCTGCGCAACGCCATGACAACCGGCACGGTCGAGCCGCCCAATTTCGACATCGAGAAATGCGCGACCCAGCTCAACCTGTCCGACCGCGGCCGCCAGCAGGCGCGCAAGATCGGCGCGCTGTTCGACGCCCGCGCCGCGCCGGTCGAGCGCATCCTGGCCAGCCGCTATTGCCGGACGCTGGAAACCGCCCGCCTCGCCTTCGACGACCGCAAGGTCGAGCCGACTGCGGCCCTCGACAAGCCGACGGATGCCACCCGCGAGGCCGACGTCGCCGCCGTGCTGGACATCATCCGCAACTATTCCGGCTCCGACAACATCGTGCTCGTTACCCATCTCGAGAACATCCAGGCATTGACCGGTGCGGCCGCACGCGAAGGCGAAGCGCTGATCGTCGGCCTGCAAGGAGAAAAGCTGCATGTGCTTGGCCGCATCGTCTTCTAGAGCTTCAGGCGGCCTGCCTTCCCTTGCGTTCGGGGCCGGACGCCTTGACGAAAGCGCAGGATTTGGCCTTTTCCTGTCCGGAAAAACCGATTAGACAGCGCCTCAAAACTATGCGCGTAGAATCTGTCCCGGGTTCATGATCGCCCTCACCAAAGGAAAAACCGTGTCCACGACCTTCGACAAAGTCGCCAAGATCATTGCCGAGACCAGCGAGATCGACATCGACACCATCACACCCGAGAGCCACACCATCGACGACCTGGGCATCGACAGCCTCGACTTCCTCGACATTGTCTTTGCGATCGACAAGGAATTCGGCATCAAGGTGCCGCTCGAGAAGTGGACGCAGGAAGTCAACGATGGCAAGGCTTCGACCGACGAGTACTTCGTCATGAAGAACCTCTGCGCCAAGATCGACGCGCTCGTCGCTGCGAAGAACGCCTGAGCACGCTGAAGCCGCCCATGGCCAATCGCGACGTCGTCATCACAGGCATCGGCCTCGTCTCCTCGCTCGGAGAAGGCGGTGCAGCCCACTGGGACAAGCTGACAACAGCGGGCACCGCCCCGGTGATCGACGCCGAGCGCTTCCAGCCCTATGCCATCCATCCGCTTCCCGAGATCGACTGGGGCCTGCAGATCGCCAAGCGCGGCGACCAGCGCCAGATGGAAACCTGGCAGCGGCTTGGCACCTATACGGCCGGCATGGCGCTGGATGATGCCGGCATCAAGGGCAATGACGAACTCAGCGCGACCATGGACATGGTGGTGGCTGCAGGTGGCGGCGAACGCGACGAAGCGGTCGACGCCGGCGTGCTTGCAGCATCCGAAAATCGCGCCGACCGCGATGTGCTGATCAATGAGAAGCTGACGACGGAACTCCGCCCGACGCTGTTCCTGGCCCAGCTTTCCAACCTGCTCGCCGGCAACATCTCGATCGTCCACAAGGTCACCGGCTCTTCGCGCACCTTCATGGGCGAGGAAGGTGCCGGCGTTTCGGCGATCGAGACGGCAGCGGCCCGCATCCGCTCCGGCCAGTCGACGCATGTGCTGGTCGGCGGCGCCTTCCAGACCGAACATTCCGACATGCTGCTTGGCTACGAACTCGCCGGTTATCTCCATCGCGGCCCGTGGAAGCCGGTATGGCAGCGCCAGGGCTCGGAAGGCGGCGGCGTCGTCACCGGCTCCGGCGGCGCGTTCCTGGTGCTTGAATCGCGCGATCATGCCGAAGCACGCGGCCAGAAGATCTATGCCGAGCTCGGCCCGGTCCTTTCCGGTCGCACCAGGCGCCGGAATGGCGGCCTCACTGAGAACATTGCCGAACTGTTGGCCAAAGCCGAGTTGCCGGACGGCGACCTGCTCGCGATTTCGGGTGCATCGGGCGCACATGCCGCAACGGCTGCCGAAAAATCGGCACTCGACGGCAATCCGGCGATTGCGGCCCGCGCCCTTTCGTCGCTGACCGGCCACATGAAGGAAGCACAGTTTCCGTTCGCGGTGGCGCTTGCCGCCCTGGCCGTCGACCGTGGCGCCGGCTATCCGGCGTTCGAGGTGGGCGAAAGAGATTTCTCCGGCCAGCCACTCAATGTTCTCGCAACGGCGATCGGCTATCACCAGTTTGAAGGCATGGCGCTCGTCTCCGCGCCGCGCTGAAGGGTGTCAGGACAAAACATGGCCAATCTGAAGGATCACCTCGGCAGACCCGTCGTCGCCGTCACCGGCATCGGCGTCGTCACCTCGCTTGGCGTCGGCAAGGCCGACAACTGGGCCGCGCTGACCGCTGGCAAGTCGGGTATTCATCCGATCACCCGCTTCCCCACCGATCTGCTCAACACCCAGATTTCCGGCATGGTCGACTTCCTGCCGTCGAGCACCAAGGGTGCCAGCGCGCTGACTTATGAGCTGGCCGAGACGGCCGCACTCGAAGCCGTCGAGGAGGCCGGTTTTGCCGGCGCCGACTTCGACGGGCCGCTGTTCCTCGCCTCGCCGCCGGTCGAGCTCGACTGGCGCGACCGCTTCACGCTCTATGCCGGCGACGATGAAGGCTCGGCCTCCGAGCGCCTGCTCAAGGTGGCGCGCAGCCAGAACTCGCTCGACATGTTCGACACCTCGCAATTCGGCTCGATCGCCGACCGCCTCGCCGACCGGTTCGGCACGCGCGGCCTGCCAATCACCACCTCGACCGCCTGTGCATCGGGTGCCACCGCCATCCAGCTCGGCGTCGAGGCCATTCGTCGCGGCGAATGCGACCGCGCATTGTCGGTCGGCGCGGACGGTTCGGCGACGGCCGAAGCGCTGATCCGCTTCTCGCTGCTGTCGGCGCTGTCGACCAACAACGACGTGCCGGAAAAGGCCTCCAAGCCTTTCTCCAAGGACCGCGACGGCTTCGTGCTGGCCGAAGGTTCGGCAGCCCTTGTGCTCGAATCGCTGGAAAGCGCGCTTGCCCGTGGTGCCGAGGTGCTCGGCATCCTCAGGGGCTGCGGCGAAAAGGCCGACGACTTCCACCGCACCCGCTCCAAGCCCGACGGCTCGCCGGCGATCGCCGCGGTCAAGGCCGCCCTTGCCGATGCCGGCCTCGCCGAAGACGAGATCGATTACGTCAATGCGCATGGCACCTCGACGCCCGAAAACGACAAGATGGAGCATCTGTCGCTGTCGACGGTGTTCGGCGAGCGCATCCGCAAGATTCCGGTGTCGTCGAACAAGTCGATGATCGGCCACACGCTGTCGGCAGCAGGCGCCATCGAGGCCGCCTTCTCGTTGATGACCATGCGTGAAGGCGTCATTCCGCCGACCATCAACTACGACAATCCCGACCCGTCGATCGAGCTCGACGTGGTGCCGAATGTGAAGCGGAAGGCCGAGGTTCGCACCGTGCTTTCCAACTCCTTCGGCTTCGGCGGTCAGAACACCTGCCTTGTCATGGCGCGGGAACCGGTCTAAGCGACCGCCTACACGAAATCAGGTACTGCGACGCCGCGCGCATCGAATGCGATGCGCTGCGCCGCAGCGACAAGGATTAGCGACACCATGCGCGCATTGCAGCTCGTTGAGGACCGCCGGCTCGAGCAGGTCGACATCGCCCCGCCTCCCCCTCCCGGCCTCGGCGAAGTCACCTTGCGCATCAAGGCCGTGGCGCTCAACCACATCGACGTCTGGGGCTGGCGCGGCATGGCATTCGCCAAGCGCAAGATGCCACTGGTCATCGGCGCCGAGGCCTCCGGCGAGATCGACGAAGTCGGCCCCGGCGTCACCGGACTTACGCCCGGTCAGCTCGTGTCGATCTACGGCGCCCGCACCTGCGGGCTTTGCCGCCCCTGCCGCGAAGGCCGCGACAATCTCTGCGAGCACGTCTCGGGCGTGCACGGCTTCCACCTCGACGGTTTCGCCCAGGAAAAGATCAACCTGCCCGCGCGACTTCTGGTCCCCGCCCCGCCCGGCGTCGACGCTATCGGTGCTGCGGTCGCGCCCGTCACCTTCGGCACTGTCGAACACATGCTGTTCGACAACGCCAGGCTCGAGCCGGGCGAGACGATCCTGGTCCACGCCGGCGGCTCGGGCATCGGTTCGGCCGCGATCCAGCTCGCCAAGAAGATGGGCTGCACCGTCATCACTACGGTCGGCTCCAACGACAAGATCGAGAAGGCCAAGGCGCTCGGCGCCGATCACGTCATCAACTATCGAGAAGACCGCTTCGAAGGCGTCGTCCGTAAGCTGACCAAGAAGAAGGGTGTCGACGTCGTTTTCGAGCATGTCGGCAAGGACACCTGGGCCGGCTCGATGTTCAGCCTCAAGCGCGGCGGCCGCCTCGTCACCTGTGGTTCGACCTCGGGTGTGTCGACCGAAATCAACCTGATGATGCTGTTCCAGCAGCAGCTCAAGCTGCTCGGCTCTTTTGGTTGTCGTATGGAAAACATGGCCGACGCGATGCAGAAGATGGCCGCCGGCCTGGTCAAGCCGATTATCGACACCGAGGTCGACTTTGCTTCCATCGACACCGCGCTGAAGCGGATGGAAGGTCGCGACGTGTTCGGTAAGATCATCCTGCACATCGACTGAGGACGCCAGCGAATTGCCCCGCAGGAAGGCCAGCAAGATCCCAAGCCCCACAATGATGCGCATCATGGGGCGGCTGCGCATGCTCAACTACTGGCTGGTGGCCCAGGTCGCCCTGGTTGCGCTCAAGCTGCTGCGCCTGCTGCCGGTCGACAAGGCCCTCAATTTCGCCGATCGCGCCGCCCGCACCGTTGGTCCGTGGTTTGGCCGTCACCGCGTTGCACTCTCCAACCTGCGCGCCGCCTATCCGGACAAGAGTGAAGCCGAAATCGAAGCCATTGCCTTGGATATGTGGGGCAATATGGGCCGGCTTGGCGCGGAATACATCTTCCTCGAGCAGATTTTCGACCACGATCCTGAGGCCAAGACGCCTGGTCGCATCGAGGTGACCGGCCGCGACCATTTCCTCAAGATCGCCAGCGAGGCCAGGCCGCACATCGTCTTCACCGGCCATCTCGGCAATTTCGAGCTGCTGCCGATCGCCGCCGCCACCTTCGGCATGAAGATCACGTCGCTGTTCCGCCCGCCGAACAACCCCTATCTGGCCGAATACATCTTTTCGACACGTGCTTCGAACATGGGTGACCTGCTCGCCTCGCAGCGCGGCGCGTCCTTCGCGCTCGCCGGCATTCTCGACCGCGGCGGCAATGTCGGCGTGCTCGTCGACCAGAAGTTCAAGCGCGGCCTCAGGACGACCTTCTTCGGCCGCGAATGCGAGACCAATCCGGTGCTCGCCATGCTCGCCCGCCATTATGATTGCGACGTCTATCCGGCGCATTGCATCCGCCTGCCCGGCGGGCGCTACAGGCTGACGATCGAAGACAAGCTGGCACTGCCGCGCCGCGACGATGGCGCCGTCGATGTCCAGGCCACCACACAGATGCTCAACGACACCGTCGAGCGCTGGATTCGTGAGGATCCGGGCCAGTGGATGTGGTTCCACAAGCGCTGGGGCTTGACCGAAGGCCGACGCCGCAAAGTCAACAAGTCAGGCAAGCTCGCGGCCGATAGCTGAAGCCCCTATCTGCCGTAATAGGTCATGACCGCATGGCGGGCTTCGGCGAAAAACAGCCAGCGCTCGACGACAAGGCCCAGCGCATAGCAGAACACGGCCAGCAAGACAGCCGGCACGGCGGCCGACCCGCCGGCAAGGATCGCCACCAGCAGCAGCAGAACAGGCACCAGCCCGCCAGACAGGATCGCCAGCCTGGACAGCTTGAGCGCGTGCTTGCGCGCGACCTTGAAGCCCATTTCACGGGTCAGGTAGTTCTCATTGACATGCGGCCGCTCGAACAGCCTGACATGGCCGATATGGCCAAGCCCGGTGGCGCTCTCGGGCGTCGACAACGGCGCGAGTGTCCGCAGCCTTGTCCACCACTTTTGCTTGGCGGTCCATGCCGCCACGACAAACAGGATGGCGATTGCGGCGCAAACCGGGCCGCCGCTGCCGGATGAATAGCCGGCGACGGATGCGAGCAGTAAGCCCCCGGCTGCGGCGAACAACAAGTAGCAAAGCGGCGTTAGCCCTGTATTCCAGGCCTGGATCGAGCGCAGCGAACCGTAGATCATCGCCGTGCAGTAGACGGTGACGCCACACATGACCGTGCCTGCCAGGCCCGCAACCGCGAGGTAACGCCCCTCGACGATCGCAATCCATGCCGTGACAGTCAGCGGCACGAAGCTGGCGATTGCCATCACGCCTTCGCGCGACAGCCAGCTCGAGCGCCATTGCGACAGCGCCCGCCATGCCCGTTGCGGGTTGCCGAGATGCAGCGTCGACGCCAACAGGCCGGCTGCGATCATTGCCAGCGCGCCGATGTGCGCAAGCTTGACCGACAGGGTCGAGGCATCGAGCAGGCCAAGGCCGAGCACAGCCGCCAGGCCGTAGCCGAGCCCGGAAAGCGTGGTGAACACGATGATGGAGAAGGCGGGATGCATGGTTCAGATCCGGTCCAGCATGCCGTCGAGCCAGGCAAAGAACCCTTTGGCGCCGTCGGTGTTCTCGGCCAGCACGGCAGAACCGGCACTTGCGGCCAGCGGCTTGCGCGGGCGTGGCGGCAGGTACTTGTTGGTCGGGCGCGTGCCCTGCTCCGGCATCAGTTCGTAGCCGCCGCGCTCGGCCACCATGCGCGAGACCTCTGAAGAGGCATCGCCGAGATCGCCGAAATGCCGGGCATTGGCCGGGCATGTGCGGACGCAGGACGGCACCCGGTCGACCTCCTTGAGCGTCTCGTTGTAGATGCGGTCGACGCACAAGGTGCATTTCTTCATCACCCCGGCGGCCAGATCCATCTCGCGCGCGCCATAGGCGCAGGACCAGGCGCACAGGCCACAGCCGATGCACTTGCTCTCGTCGACAAGCACGATGCCGTCTTCGGCGCGCTTGTAGGAGGCGCCTGTCGGACAGACGGTGACGCAGGGCGCGTCGTCGCAATGCAGGCATGACTTGGGGAAATGCACGATGCGTGCCTCTCCCGCCTCGCCGATCACCTGCCCGCCCTCCGGCACGACCTCGAAGGTGTGGATGCGATTGAGGAACGTGCCGGAGACATCGGCCCCATACGGGTCCTGGTCGGACAGCGCCGCGCCATAGCCGCCAGTATTCCACTCCTTGCAGCTGATGACGCAGGCATGGCAGCCGACGCAGACGTCGAGGTCGATGACCAGGCCAAGCTTCTTCGGTGTCGGCAGCGACGGCAGGCTGGTCATTTCGCCCACTCCTGGCCGTAGCGCAGCTCGTCGACATGCGGACGCACTCCGCCGGGTTGCGCGACGGCGGCAAGATGCGGCTCGCTGACCTCGGCCGGTTCGGCTTTCTCGATGCGGACGCGCAGGTCGTACCACGCCGCCTGGCCGGTGACCGGGTCCGAGTTCGACCAGCGCATCCCGTCGCCCTTCGGCGGCAGAAGTTCATGGATCAAGTGATTCATCAGGAAGCCTTTTTTGGCTTCGGGCGCATCCTTGTCGAGCGCCCAGGCGCCTTCGCGCTTGCCGATGGCATTCCATGTCCAGATCGTGCTCGAATTGACCGCCTCCATCCGCGCGACCTCGACCTTGATGCGGCCGTGATGCGAAATCACCCAGGCCCAGTCGCCGTCGACGAGCCCGATCTCGTCGCAGATCGGACCAGGCACATAGAGCGGGTTCCGTGTATGGATCTGCCTGAGCCAGGCATTCATCGAGCCCCAGGAATGGTACATCGCCGCCGGCCGCTGGGTGATGGCATGATAGGGATAGTCCTCGCGGCTGACCGCCGCCTCCTCGAACGGCCGATACCACATCGGCAGCGGATCGAAGGTTGCGAGGATGCGCTCACGATGCGTCTCGGGCGCAACCGGTTCACGCAGGCCTTCGGCCGAGAGCCGGAATTTCTGCAGTGATTCCTGGTAGAGCTGGAAGGTCACCGGATTCGGCTCGTCGAAGAAGCCCATGCGCACGGCAAAATCCTGATAGGCCTTGTTGGCGTGCTTGAAGAACTGCGCCTCGAGCGGAATATGCGCAGAGAAGAACGAGCCGTTCTCGATGTAGCGATCGAGCTGGTTACGGTTGATCGCCCCGCGCCCGGCACGGTCGCCATTGCTGCCGCGGAAGCCGGCAAGCGGACCGATGCCCGGCCGCCTTTCATGGCGCACGATGTAGTCGGCATAGTCCTGATAGAGCGCCTTGCCGCGGCTGTCGACGAACCCGGGCAGCTTGAGCCGCGCGCCAAGGTCGATCAGCACGCTCTGGAAGCCGCGCACATCCCGATCCGGCTCTACCACCGGCCAACGGATGGCGTCCTGGACCGCATCCGGCTCGGAGATCGGCCGGTCGAGCAGCGAAATGCAGTCGTGCCGCTCGAGATAGGTCGTGTCGGGCAGCACCAGGTCGGCATAAGCGACCATTTCGGAGGAATAAGCATCCGAATAGATGATCTTCGGGATGCGGTACGCGCCCGTCACAGGGTCCTTGTCCTCGAGCATCCTGATGACGCCCGCGGTGTTCATCGACGAGTTCCACGCCATGTTGGCCATGTAGAGGAACATCAGATCGATCGGGTACGGATCGCCGGCGTGCGCATTGGCGATCACCATGTGCATCAGCCCATGGGCAGAAATCGGCGCATCCCAGGAAAACGCCTTGTCGATGCGCATCGGTTTGCCGTCGGCGTCGATCAGCAGATCTTCCGGCCCACGGGGAAAACCGAGATGCGGGCCGGACAGCGGCTTGTTGGAGCCGAAATGCTCGGCCTTGCCGTGCGGCGTCGGATGCGCCTCGATCGGCTTGGGATAAGGCGGCTCGAAGCGGAAGGCTCCGGGGCAGTCGACAGCGCCGATCAGCACCTGCAGCATGTGCAGGGCGCGCGCCGTCTGGAAGCCGTTCGAATGCGCCGAAAGCCCGCGCATGGCATGGAACGACACCGGACGCCCGACAAACGCCTCATGGCGCTCGCCATTCATGTCGGTCCAGGGCTGGTCGATCGTGATCGCCTCGTCGAAGGCGACGCGCGCGATCTCGGCAGCGAGGCCCCGGATGACGTCAGCAGCGACGCCGGTTTCCGCGGCGACCGCCTCCGGCGCATATTGCGGGTCGAGGTATTTTTCGGCGAGGAGTTGGAACGACGGCACGGCAAAGCGGCCGTCGGGCAGCTCGACACGCCCGGAAAGTGCGGCCCGCGCGCCTTTGCTGCCCAATGCCACGACCTGTTCGGTGACGGATTCGAAGATCTGCGGCTTGCCCTCGGCATCGCGGACGAAAAGTCCGTGCTCGGCGGTTCCGGGCGCATCGACGACCAGCCAGGTCGCGTTGGAATAGCGCACGATGTAGTCGACATCGATTTTCCGGGCTTTCAGCAGTTCATATATCACGGCGAGGATCAGCAGGCCGTCGGTGCCGGGCCGGATGCCGATCCAGTTGTCGGCGACTGCCGAATAGCCGGTCCGCACCGGATTGACCGAGACGAAGCGCGCGCCGCGCTTCTTGAGCTTCGAAATGCCGATCTTGAGCGGGTTGGAATCGTGGTCTTCCGCGACGCCGAACATCACAAACAGCTTGGTACGGTCCCAGTCGGGCGCACCGAATTCCCAGAAGGCGCCGCCGATGGTCATGATGCCGGCGGCCGCCATGTTGACCGAGCAGAAGCCGCCATGGGCGGCGTAGTTGGGCGTGCCGAACTGCTGGGCCCAGAAGCCGGTCAGCGACTGCGACTGGTCGCGGCCGGTGAAGAAGGCCAGCTTCTTCGGATCGGCCTGGCGCACGCCGTCCAGCCAGCCGGTCGCCAGCTCCAGCGCCTCGTCCCAGGAAATCTCCTTGAACTCACCCGAGCCGCGCGGCCCGGTCCTGAGCAGCGGCACGCGCAGCCGCGCCGGCGCGTAGTGCTGCATGATGCCGGCCGAACCCTTGGCGCACAGAACGCCGCGATTGACCGGATGGTCCCGGTTGCCCTCGATGTAGCGGACCTTGCCGTCCTTGAGATGGACGTCGATGCCACAGCGGCAGGCGCACATGTAGCAGGTGGTCTTGCGGACCTCGTCGGAGACGGGTTCCGAAAGCGCTACATGCGGTTCTGACTTCATCCGGCGGCCTCCCTGAACAAGAGTCCTAGCGAGGCAGCGGCTGAAAGGAAATGCCCGAAAACGGCTCTCTACGGCAAAATTTGTCTATACCGAGACAAGAACTTAGACCAGACGGCTAAAGTCACGCCAGAAATGAAAAGGCCGAGGAGCCCCCACTCCCCGGCCTTTTCGCAGGCACGTCGCCCCGAAACTCAGTTGGCGGTCACATTAGCACCGTCTTGATCGACGGCAATTCTTGAGCCGTTCAGCTCAAGCTCTTTCATCGCGGCATGAAGCAATTCTGCAACAGAAATGCCGATATCGGCGCAAATGGCATGTATGTTTCCGCCAGCAAACGCTAGTTGGTGACGACGATCCGCGTGTTGCTCGCACCGACTTCCCTGACCAGCGAATAGAACCTCGCGGCATTCGCCGTCTGCAGCCGGACGCAGCCATGTGATGCCGGACGGCCCAGTTGCCTGACCGCACCCGTGCCATGGATGGCGTAGCCGCCATTGTAGAACACCGAATAGGGCATCGGCGAATTGTCGTATTTCTGCGAATACCACATCCGATGCAGGCGCTTCGGCCGCCAGCTGCCGCGCGGCGTGACATATCCCCTGCGTGCCGTCGAAACCGGCCATTGATGGATCACCCGTCCGTCGAAGCTGACGGTCATGGTCTGCGTCGCGATACTGACCCGCGCGACAAGAACATCTGCAAGTGCCTGAGTTGGAACGCCAGCAAAGCCCAATGCGGCGACCATGAAGAGAGCCTTGTACATTCTTCGCACACTCCCCGAACCGGCAGTATTTTCCCTGCCCACCGAAGATGGGAGCACGAAAAGCTGTACGGTTGGTAAAACTGAACGCGGAAGATGAATACAACCAGACCGGCAACCTGAGATAGAAGGCGCGAATTTTCGTCGGCTTTCAGGTGGCCCAAGTCAGCGCCCCTCGCCGCCCCGTCTGGCCCAGTTGACTCGACCCGGTATGGGCATAGGCTGCCCGTCGCAGCTGGAGCCACGTTCCAAGATGCTCCAGCCGGATAACGTGCGGCCCACGGCGGACCGTCGCCCGGAGGATCTCAAAAATGCAACCATCCCAATATTTTAGCGGCCAGTACTTGAGTGGAATGAGCAGGCGAAACCTGCTGTCGTTGATCGGCCTCACGGCAGGTACTGCCGCGATGTACCAGGCGATGACCAGCCTCGGTCTCGCGGTCGAGTCAGGCTACAAGGGACCGGTCAAACTGGAGGGCGATCCGAAAGGCGCCACCGTACTCATTTTGGGTGCAGGTCTTGCCGGCATGACGGCCGCACTCGAACTTCGACAGGTCGGATACAAGGTAAAGATCCTCGAATACAACAACAGATCGGGCGGACGGAACTGGACGCTGCGCGGCGGCGACACCTACACCGAACTCGGCGGAGCGACGCAGAAATGCGAATTCGACGAGGGCCTCTACATCAATCCCGGCCCATGGCGCATTCCTTATCACCACAACGGGCTTCTGGCCTATTGCCGACGCCTCGGTGTCACGCTGGAGCCGTTCCAGCAGCTCAACCACAACGCCTTCCTGCATTCGTCCAAGGCGTTCGGCGGCAAGCCGCAGCGCGTGCGCGACATCAAGATCGACTTCCAGGGCCATGTCTCCGAACTGCTCGCCAAGGTTGCCCACACCGGCAAGCTCGAAGGCGGCGTCACCAAGGAAGACCAGGAGATGCTGGTCGAGGCCCTGCGCTCCTGGGGTGCGCTCGACAAGGACTATGCCTACACCAAGAGCGTGGCGACCTCCGAATTCCGCGGTTTCGCCAAGGATCCCGGCGGCGGCCTCGGGGCTGCCCCCGTTCCGAGCGATCCAATTGCGCTGACCGACATATTGAGCTCGGGCCTGTGGGGCAGCCTCGCCAATTTCGCCCTCTACGAGTTCCAGACGACGATGTTCCAGCCGGTTGGCGGCATCGACATGATCGGCAAGGCCTTCACCAAGGAGGTCGGCGACCTGATCACCTACAATGCCAAGGTGTCGAAGATCCATCAGGACGACAAGGGCGTCACCGTCACCTATGAGGACGTCCAGAAACCGGGCACGATGGCCGAGGAGAAGGCCGATTGGTGCATCTGCACCATTCCGCTGACCATTCTCAGCCAGATCGAGATCAATGTCGGCGCCCCGATGCAGGCGGCGATCGAGGCCGTGCCTTATGCCTCGTCGGTCAAGGTCGGCCTGCAGTTCAAGCGGCGTTTCTGGGAACAGGACGAGCTGATCTTCGGCGGCGTCAGCTACACCGACCTGCCGATCACCCAGATCTCCTATCCGAGCACCAGCTTCAACACCAACGGCAAGGGCGTGCTGCTCGGCGCCTACACCTGGAACGGGCCGCATTCCTATGAGTTCACCTCGATGGCGCCGGAGGAGCGCGTCAAGCGCGCCGTCGAATACGGAACGATGATCCACCCGCAATACAAGGACGAGTTCGAGAACGGCATCTCGATGGCCTGGCACCGCTCGCCGTTTACGCTCGGCTGTGCCGGCGACTGGACCGAGGAAGCGCGCAAGGAGCACTACGACAATCTTTGCCAGATCGATGGCCGCATCGTGCTCGCCGGCGAACACGCCTCCTACATCCCGGCGTGGATGGAGGGTGCGATCCTGTCGTCGCTCGATGCGATCACCAGGCTGCACCAGCGCGTCGTGGCCGGATGACGGCCGCCGCCGCTCATCCTTCATCCTCATTTTTCGCAAGGCATGTCGACATGACCCAGCAATCGAAACTCTTAACCGGCCAAATCGCCGCCGCCGTCATCTTCGCTACATTCCAGGCAAGTGCTGCCCTGGCCGACTCGGCCGGCGCAACCTTCAGCGACGGTGACAATTTCTCCGAAAAAACCGGCCAGGAACTCTACGCCAACGTCTGCCAGGCCTGCCACATGGACCAGGGCCAGGGCGCGGTCGGGGCCGGCAAATATCCGGCACTTGCCAAGAACGAGAATCTGGAATCGGGCGGCTACCCCGTCTACGTCATCCTGCATGGCCAGAAGGGCATGCCGCCCGTCGGCAGCATGATGAGCGACGACCAGGTGGCTGCCGTGGTCAACTATGTCAGGACCAATTTCGGCAACGACTACAAGGATCCGGTGACGGCGGAAGACGTCGCCGGGGCACGCTGACGGATCGACGCCGGATTGGCCACCAGACGGCCTGGATCCACCAGGTTTGGAGCGCCAGCTCCAGCGACCGAAGCAGCCGGTGATCCTGCTGGCTGCTTCATTTCATGCGGCAAAAGGAGAAAGACATGACAACACTGCGGATCTGCGCCGCCACGCTCTTGGCCAGCCTGTTGCTCTCGGGCAGCGCGCTGGCTGAGGATGTGGTGCGCCACAAGAACCCCAATTCGGACTTTCCGATCGCCCAGGCCGTCGAAGTCCCCGCCGACAAGACGACGGTCTATGTCAGCGGCGCGGTACCCTCGGTCATCGACGAGAAGGCCGAGAAGGGCAGCCTTGCAGCCTATGGCGACACCAGAACGCAGACGGAATCGGTGCTGAAATCGATCGAGAAGACCCTCGAAGGGCTCGGCCTCAAGATGGGCGACGTAGTCAAGATGCAGGTCTTCCTCGTCGGTGATCCAGCACAGGGCGGCAAGATGGATTTTGCCGGCTTCATGGACAGCTACACCAAGTTTTTCGGCACCAAGGAACAACCGAACCTGCCGGCTCGCTCGGTCGTGCAGGTCGCCGGGCTCGTCGCGCCCGGCTGGCTGGTCGAGATCGAGGTCACCGCCGTCCGCCCGTGAGTGCTACGGCTTGCGCGGGTTGCCCCGAAACAGGCAGCCTGCGCGCTCGACAGCAGCTGACGGATGCGCAAGACTGGCAACGATCCGGGCAAGGTGAAGCCAGACAAAGTGAACAATGTCGACCGCATGTATGACAAGCTTTTCAAGATCATAGACGACCGTCGTGAAGAACTGGCGGAACTGACTGCGGAGCTGATCCGTTTTCCCACCATCAACCCGCCCGGCGACGCCTATCGCCCTTGCGCGGAATACCTCGGCAATCGACTGGCCAGGCGCGGCTTCGGCGTCGAATACATCAGAGCCGAAGGCACGCCAGGCGATACTGATCGCTATCCGCGCATCAATGTCGTTGCCCGTTTCGACGGTCGGGTGGCCGGACCCACCGTCCATTTCAATTCCCATATCGACGTCGTCGAGGCGGGCGAAGGCTGGTCGGTTGATCCATTTGCCGGCACGATCCGCGACGGCCGCGTCTATGGCCGCGGCGCCTGCGACATGAAGGGCGGGCTGGCGGCCTCGATCATCGCCGCCGAAGCTTTCATGGACGCCAACCCGGATTTTCCCGGCGCCATCGAGATATCAGGCACTGTCGATGAGGAGTCGGGCGGTTTCGGCGGCGTCGCCTATCTCGCCGGCAAGGGATATTTCTCCAGGCCCAGGGTTGACCACGTCATCATTCCCGAGCCGCTCAACAAGGACCGTATCTGCCTCGGTCATCGCGGCGTCTGGTGGGCGGAAATCGAGACCAAGGGCGAGATCGCACATGGCTCCATGCCGTTCCTCGGCGACTGCGCCGTCCGCCACATGGGGGCCGTGCTCGAAGCCTTCGAGCGGGAGTTGTTTCCCGCGCTCGACCGCAAGACGACGCGCATGCCGGTGGTGCCGGAAGGCGCCAGGCGCTCGACGATGAACATCAACTCGATCCATGGCGGCCAGACCGACGATTTTCGCCCCGGCCTGCCCTCGCCCAACGTGCCCGATTCCTGTCGCCTGACCATCGACCGTCGCTTCCTGCTGGAAGAAGACATCGTCGACGTAAAAGGCGAAGTCACCAGCATCCTCGACCGCCTCAAGCGCGAGCGGAAGAAGTTCGACTACGAGATCCGCGACATCATGGAGGTCCAGCCGCTGATGACCGAGCGCGACGCGCCGGTGGTGTCGGCCATCGCCAGCGGCATTCGCGAGATCTTCGACAGGGAGCCGGAATATGTCATCTCGCCCGGCACCTACGACCAGAAGCATGTCGCCCGTATCGGCCATTTGTACGATTGCATCGCCTATGGCCCGGGTATTCTCGACCTCGCCCATCGGCCGGACGAATGGGTCGGCATCGACGACATGGTCCAGTCGGCGAAAGTGATGGCAATAGGCCTCGACATCTTGCTGCGCGGCCAGTTCAACGGCTGAGCGGGCAAGCAACGGCTGTTGGGCGGTGAGAAAATCATTTCCGCAGCACTGCTGCAATTGTAACAAACGCGATTTACTCGGCCGGGAAATCACGCTTCTATCCGGCCCGTCGAAGTCGAAGCGGGGAGATCTGAGCATGAAACAATGGAAAACCATACTGGCAGCCGCAGCGCTGGCGCTGGCCTCCAGCACTGCCGCGATGGCCGCCCGCACCGACCTCGTGCTCGGCATGCCTTTGGAGCCGCCGCATCTCGATCCGACCGCAGGTGCGGCCGCCGCCATCGACGAAGTCTTCTACGCCAACGTCTTCGAAGGCCTGACCCGCATCGGGTCGCGCGGCGAGGTGCTGCCCGATCTGGCCGAGAGCTGGACGATTTCCGACGACGGCAAGACCTACACCTTCAAGCTGCGCTCCGGCGTGAAATTCCATGACGGCAGCGTCTTCGACGCCTCCGACGTAAAGTTCTCGCTCGACCGCGCCCGTGGCGAAAACTCGGTCAATGCGCAGAAAGGCCTGTTTGCGCCGATCGACACCGTCGAGGTCGTCGATCCGGCCACCGTCAAGGTGACGCTCAAGAACCCGCTCGGCTCGTTCCTCTACAATCTCGGCTGGGGCGACGCGGTGATCGTTGCGCCGGAGAGCGCCGAGACCAACAAGGAAAAGCCTGTCGGCACCGGCCCGTTCAAGTTCCAGAACTGGGCCAAGGGCTCGTCGATCACGCTGGTCAAGGCCGAGGGTTACTGGGGCGATCCGGTGGCGCTCGACAAGGCCGAGTTCCGCATCATCCCCGACGCCGCCGCCGCCATCCCTGCCCTGCTTTCCGGCGACGTCCAGGCTCTGCCCAACTTCGCGCTCGGCGACGCTCTTGCCCAGGTCAAGGCCGACCCACGCTTCAAGGTCGTCATCGGCACGACAGAGGGCGAAACGGTGCTGTCGACAAACAATAAGAAGCAGCCCTTCGACAACCTCAAAGTGCGCCAGGCGATCGCGCATGCCATCGACCGCAAGGCGCTGATCGATGGCGCGACGGGTGGCCTGGGCACGCCGATCGGCTCGCATTTCGCGCCGCATAACCCGGCCTATATCGACCTGACCGGCACCTATCCGCACGACATCGCCAAGGCCAAGGAACTGCTCAAGGAAGCCGGCTTCGCCGATGGCTTCAAGGCGAAGCTCAAGCTGCCGCCCGTCGGTTATGCCCGCCAGGGCGGCGAGATCATAGCCTCGCAACTGCGCGAGATCGGCATCGATCTGCAGATCATCCCGGTCGAATGGGCGGATTGGCTCAAGCAGGTGTTCACCGACAAGGACTACGACCTCTCGATCGTCTCGCACACCGAGCCCAACGACATCGATATCTATGCCCGCAAGGACTACTACTTCAATTACGACAACCCGGCCTTCAACAAGGTCATCGACGAGCTCAACCTGACCTCCGACGAGGCCAAGCGCACCGAGCTCTACAAGCAGGCGCAGAAGATTCTCGCCGACGATGCCGTCAACGGTTTCCTGTTCGAACTGCCCAAGGTCGGCATCTGGGACGCCAAGGTCGAAGGCCTGTGGGAAAACTCGCCCATCCAGGCCAACGACCTCACCAAGGTGAAGTGGGTCGACTGATGACAAGGTGGCGCGCCTTCGGGTGCGCCACCACCCGCTTCGCGGAAGCACGGCATGTCGTCTGCCGATATGAAGGCACTCGCGACGAACTGCGTCGCCGTTATTTCTGGGAGCATCGCAAGAGTTCTGTGAACTGCGCCCGTCCGCAACCCTGGCGAGCTTTCGAAGCGGCATTTTCTCGGGCAGTTTGCGCTTGATGACGATCTATCTGCTCAAACGCCTGTTGATCGGAATTGCGACCCTCGTCGTCGCCTCGCTCGTCGTGTTCCTGATGCTCGAGGTTGTCCCCGGAGATCCGGCTCGGCTGATGCTGGGCATGAACGCCAGTGACGCGCAGGTCGACCTGCTGCGCGAGCAGATGGGGCTGAACCAGCCGCTGATCCTGCGCTACCTCGACTGGATCCGCGGCCTGCTTCGGCTGGATTTCGGCAAGTCCTACACCTATTCGGTGCCGGTGATCGACCTGATCAGGGAGCGGCTTGTCGTCTCCTTCCCGCTTGCGGTGATCTCTCTGACGCTCTCGACGCTCATTGCCATCCCGGTCGGCCTGTTCGCCGCCGCGCGCCGTGGCAAGGCCGGCGACGCCGCTGCCATGGCCGTGGCACAGGTCGGCGTCGCCATGCCCAATTTCTGGTTCGCGCTGCTGCTTGTCTATGTTTTCGCCGTCTGGTTGCGGCTGGTGCCCGCCGGCGGCTTTCCCGGCTGGGGCAACGGCATCTGGCCGGCGCTCAAGGCGCTGATCCTGCCTGCCCTCGCCCTCGCCTTGCCGCAGGCGGCGATCCTGGCCCGCGTCGCCCGCGCCGCCTTGATCGAGGTGCTCAACGAGGACTACATCCGCACCGCACGCGCCAAGGGCATGCCGATGCGCGCGGTGCTGTGGCGGCACGCGCTGCGCAACGCCATGATCCCGGTGCTGACCATCATGGGCCTGCAATTCGCCTTCCTGCTCGCCGGCACCATCATCATCGAAAACGTCTTCTATCTGCCGGGCCTGGGACGCCTTGTCTTCCAGGCGATCACCCAGCGCGACCTGATCGTCGTCGAAAGCGTGGTGATGCTGCTGGTCGCCGCCGTGGTGCTGGTCAACCTAATCGTCGATCTGTCCTATGCGCTGGTCGACCCGCGGCTGAGGGCACGGCAATGAACGAAGCGACACCTCACGGCGAAGGTTTCGGCGAATTCGTCGGCCGCGCGTTCGGCAACCGCTCCTTCGTCATCGGCCTCGTCATCACCTTGGTTGTCGCTGCCATGGCGGCCGTCTCGTTCTTCTGGACCCCCTTCGACGTCACCAGGCTCGTCGTCGCCGACCGCATGCAGCCGCCCTCCGCCGAGCACTGGTTCGGCACCGACCATTTCGGCCGCGACGTGCTGTCGATGATCATGATCGGCGCGCGCAACTCGATCGCCGTGGCGCTTGTCGCGGTCGTCATCGGCATGGGCATCGGCGTGCCGCTCGGCTGCTGGGCGGCAGCGCGTGGCGGCTGGGTCGACGAGGCGCTGATGCGCTTCAACGATCTCGTCTTCGCCTTTCCCGCATTGCTGTCGGCGATCATGATCACCGCTGTCTTCGGACCGAGCGCGATCAACGCGATCATCGCCATCGGCATCTTCAACATCCCGGTCTTCGCCCGCGTCGCGCGTGCCGGCGCGTTGTCTATCTGGCCGCGTGAATACATCCTTGCCGCCCGTGCCGCCGGCAAGAACAAGACCCGTATCACCGTCGAGCATATCCTGCCCAACATCGCCAACTTGCTCCTGGTGCAAGGCACCATCCAGTTCGCGCTCGGCATCCTGGCCGAGGCCGCCCTGTCTTATGTCGGGCTCGGCACGCAGCCGCCGATGCCGAGCTGGGGACGCATGCTGTTCGACGCGCAGACGCTGATGATGGTGTCGCCATGGCTGGCATTGTTCCCCGGCTGCGCGATCCTGATCACCGTGCTTGGGCTCAACCTGCTCGGCGACGGCATCTCAGATATCTTTGATCCGCGGTCGAGGCGCCGCCCATGAGCCTGCTCGAGATCGAAAAGCTGTCGCTCAGGATCGGCCGGACGCAGGTGCTGAAGGAGATCGACCTCGCCATCGAACCCGGCGAGGTGATGGGGCTCGTCGGTGAATCCGGGTCGGGAAAATCCATGACGGCACTTGCCGTCATGCGCCTGACGCCTGCGGCAACGCAGATGAAGGGGCGTGTCACCTTTGACGGCATCAACATTCTCTCAGCCGCCGAGGCCCAGATGTGCGCGCTGCGCGGCGACGACATCGGCATGGTGTTCCAGGAGCCGATGACAGCGCTCAATCCGGTCAAGACGATCGGCGAGCAGGTCGCCGAAGGCATCAGGTGGCACACACGGGCAAACCGCGCCGAGGCCGAGGCGCAAGCGCGGAAAATCCTCGACCGGGTCGGCCTGCCGGAGCAGAAATTCCCGCTGTCGCGCTATCCGCACGAATTGTCCGGCGGCCAGCGTCAGCGCGTCGCCATCGCCATCGCCTGCGCGCTGAAGCCCAAACTGCTGATCGCCGACGAGCCGACGACCGCACTCGACGTCGTGCTGCAGGCGCAGATCCTCGACCTGCTCAAGGAACTGGTCCGCGAAAACCGGATGAGCCTGCTGTTCATCTCGCACGACCTGGCCGTCGTCACCGAAATGGCCGACCGGATCACCATCCTGCGCCAGGGCATGGTGACGGAGTGTGGCGACACCGCACGCACTCTGTCGGAGGCAACCCATCCCTACACCCGCCAACTGGCACTGGCCTCGATGCACGTGCCGGCCCGCGTCAGGCCTCATATCGACGAAACCGCACCCGACATCCTGCTCGACGTCGCCAACCTGACCAGGGACTATCCCGGCCGGCGACGGTCGCTGTTTTCGAAGCCGGAACCCGTCCGCGCCGTCGACAACGTCTCGCTGAAGATGAAGCCGGGTGCTTCGGTGGCGCTTGTCGGCCGCTCCGGCTGCGGCAAGTCGACCCTTGCGCGGATGATCCTTGCGCTCGACACCCCCACCGATGGAACCATCAAGTTTCGCGGCATGGACATCACCCGCGCCGACGAGGCCGCCATGCGCCGCGCCCGCCGCAACATGCAGGTGGTGTTCCAGGACCCTTACGGCTCGTTCGACCCGCGTCACACGGTCGAGCGGCTTGTCGGCGAACCGCTGCATCTTCTCGAGCGCAAGCCAGACCGCAAGGAGCGCCGCGACATGGTCGGTCGCGCGCTGCATGAAGTCGGCCTCAGCCGTTCCGACATGGAGAAATACCCGCACGAGTTTTCAGGCGGCCAGCGCCAGCGCCTGTCGATCGCCCGCGCCATCATCACCCGGCCCAAGCTGGTGGTGGCGGACGAGCCTGTGTCGGCGCTGGATGTCTCGATCCGCGCGCAAATCCTCGACCTGTTCGCCGAGCTCAACCAGAAGCTGGGCGTGGCCTATCTCTTCATCACCCACGACCTGACCGTCGCCCGCGCCATAACAGACGACGTTCTGATCATGCATGAAGGGCGGATCGTCGAGCGCGGCAAGACGTCCGAGGTGCTGGACCATCCGCAGACGGAGGCCGCGCAGGCACTTGTCTCGGCAGCACCCGACCTGCACCGGGCAATCGCCCGGCGGCTGCAGGAACAAGGGTGAGCAGCCGGTTCGCGCAGCGAATTCATCGTGCCAGTGGCACGATGAAAGGCTAGCGAACGCCGGGACGATGCGAAGCAGCGGGGACCCGGCGATCAAGCCTGGAAAAAACCTAGGTCGCCGGCTTCACCACATCGACAGGGCTGATGCCAAGCAGATCGAGCGTGCGGCGCAGCAGCTTGACCTCGTTTTCCGCCAGATGGGCGTCGGCCTTGGCGATCTCGGCCATATGGCGGGCCAGTTGCCGGCGTCGTTCGACGTCGAGATCGCGGAACATGGCGATGGCCTGCGAACCGTTGGTCTCGTAGCCGAACTCGTTGAGATATTCGATGACGCCATCGATGCTGCTCTCGGCGATGCCGAAAGCTTCGGTGCAGATCCGGCGAAAGGCGATCATCTCGGCTTCACTGGCGACGCCGTCGGCAAGGATCATCCGGAACAGCAGCAGCAGTTCGGCCGAAAGCACGGGGTCGTCGGCGACCTTGCGGACGCCGGGGTCGCCCTCGAACATGTTCAGAATCTGGGTCAGCAATCCTGTCACCATGCGAATCCCTTCCGTCGAGGCAACTGCAGTTCCGATATAGAGCAATGCACGGCGAAAAACACTTGGCCCAATGGCTGGGCCAGCATTGCCGCCGACGCGCACTTGCGCAAGCGGGGGCGCTGTGGTCGAAGGCCTCATCCTCCTGGACAGATCTCCGCACCGATGTTCGACATAGCCACCGAAACCCTGCTGATCCTGATCGCGGCTGCCTTCATCGCCGGCTTCATCGATTCCATAGCAGGCGGCGGCGGCCTGATCGCCATTCCGGCACTGCTGCTCGCCGGCCTGCCGCCGCTTGAGGCGCTCGGCACGAACAAGCTGCAATCGCTGTTCGGCTCGGGCTCCGCCACCATCAGCTACGCCGCCAAAGGCCATGTCGACCTGCGCAAGCAATTGCCCTTCGCTGCCATTTCATTCGTCGGCGCGATGCTCGGCGCCATGCTGGCGACGGTCCTGCCCGGCGACATCCTGCGCATCTTTCTGCCGTTCCTGCTGATCACGATTGCGCTGTACTTCGCGTTCAAGCCCAACATGGATGACATCGATCGCGTCGAACGCCTGCCGCCCCTGCTGTTCGGACTGACAGTGGTGCCGCTGATCGGCTTTTATGACGGCGTGTTCGGCCCCGGCGCCGGCTCGTTCTTCATGCTCGCCTTCGTCACCTTGGCCGGCTACGGCGTGCTCAAGGCCACCGCCCATACCAAGCTGCTCAACTTCGCCTCCAATGTCGGCAGCTTCGTCATGTTCGCCCTTGTCGGCGTCGTCGCCTGGAAAATCGGGCTGCTGATGGGGGTTGCCCAGTTCCTCGGCGCTCGCCTTGGCGCGCATATGGCGATGCGCAACGGCGCCAGGCTTATCAAGCCGCTGCTGGTCTGCACCTGCGTCGCACTGGCCATCCGCCTGCTCATTGACCCCACCAACCCGCTAAGGGTGATGATCGGTTTCTGACCACGCATTTTGACCGTGCGTGACAAGGCTGGTAGCGTTCTGCCGCCCAGTGGAGCCAGCATCATGGCAAGCGGCCAAGCAGCCAGCGAACCGTCGACCCCGCAGTTCGAGTTCGTGCGGCGAGCACCATCGCTGGCCCTCGCGGGCATCGTCACCCACCTCATCGGCTTCCGCGAACTCACGCCCGTCTATGTCAGGCAGACCGAAGCCGCTTCGCTTGATGTCCCTCTGGTCATCAGCTTCGGCGAACCCTTCGCCATCGGCCTGAGCCGGGCGCCCGGCGACAATGATCGTTTTGCTAGCTTTGCCGCGGGTATCCATGCAGGGTCGGTGGTCATCGATTCCTTCGGCCGGTCTTGCTGCATCCAGGTCAATTTCACGCCGCTCGGCGCGCGCCGCTTCTTCGGCATGCCGATGAGCGAACTGGCCGACCGCATGGTGCCATTCGACGAATTGCTTGGTGCCTCGGGTCATCGCCTGCGCGAACGGCTTGGCGAACAGGCAGACTGGCATCGCCGCCTCGACATCGCCGAGAGCTTCATCGTCGAGCGCATGATGACCGCAAGGCTGCCGTCGGCCGAAGTCAGCTGGGCTCTTGAGCAAATCATGGTGAACGGTGGCCGCAGCCGTATTGCAACACTTGCCAACGAGATCGGCTGGAGCCGGAAGCACCTGGCCGCCCGCTTCGCTGACCAGGTCGGTGTCGGGCCGAAAGCCATCGCGCGCATCGTCAGGTTCAACCGCGCCGCAAACCTGTCGAAACGGGCAGATCGCACGAGCTGGGCCGATCTCGCGGCCGAGTGCGGATATGCCGACCAAGCGCACATGCTGCGCGAGTTCCGCGAGCTCGCCGGCACAACACCGACCGGGCTCGTCTGACCCGGTTACATTTGTTCAATACCACCATCAGGCACTCGGCCAGACTGGGTTATCGTTCAACGCCACAGGATGCGCCAGATGCCCACCTCGGAAGCTCCCCGCATATTCCCGACACTGCGCTACACCAATGCCGCCGGCATGATCGACTGGCTCGGCAAAGCCTTCGGCTTTTCCGTCCACGCCAAATACATGGATGGAATAGATGTCGGCCACGCCGAACTGGCGCTGGGCACATCGATGATCATGATCGGCTCGGTACGCGCCGACGCCTATGGCAGGATCGTCGGCGAGCCCGGCCAAAACGGCGGCAAGTCGATCTATCTCGCGGTCGAAGATGTCGACGCCGTCCATGCCAGGGCCAAGGCGGCAGGCGCCGACATCGTCCAGCAACTCACCGATCGCGATTACGGCAGCCGCGAGTTCATCTGCCGCGACCCCGAAGGCAATGTCTGGAGCGTCGGCACCTACTGGCCGAAAACAGGCGAACCGGCAGCCTGACAGCGGTCAACGCGCGGCAGCAAAAATCGCGTCGCAGTCGAGGTGGCGTTCGAGCTGTTCGGCAATCTCGTCGAGGGCGCGCTCGACTTCGGCGCGGTAGTCGATGCCGCCGCCCCTGATGCCGAGACTTTCGAGGAACCGCCCGCGGAAACCGTCTGCGCCGAACAGGCCGTGCATATAGGTGCCGAACACCTTGCCGTCGGCCGAGGTCGCACCATCGTCGACGCCGTTGATGACGGCTGTCGGCCTCACGCAATCGGCGCCCGTGGTCTTGCCGAGATGGATTTCGTAGCCGGACAGTGGCTCGCCATAACGCACCGAGCGCGCCTCGACATTGCGCACGGTCTTTTCCGGCGCCATCACCGTCTCGACGTCGAGCAGGCCGAGACCCTCGGCCCTGGTAACGCTGCCTTCGATGCCCAGCGGGTCGTGCACGACACGGCCGAGCATCTGGTAGCCGCCGCAGATGCCGACGACATGACCGCCGCGCCGGCGATGTGCCTCGAGGTCACGGTCCCAGCCATTGTCGCGGAATAGCAGCAGGTCGCCGATCGTCGATTTCGAGCCCGGAATGACCACCAGCCCGGCATCCTCTGGCAACCGCTGCCCTGGCGGCACGAACACCACTTCGACCTGCGGTTCGGCACGCAGCGGGTCGAGATCGTCGAAATTGGCGATGCGGCCGAGCATCGGCACGGCAACCTTGAGCGCCCGCTCTTCCCCGCCAGCCAGCCTTTCGAGGATCACCGAATCCTCAGAGGGCAACAGCGCCGCCGCCTTGAGCCACGGCACGACGCCGAAGCAGGGCCAGCCGGTGAACTGCCCGATCGCCTTGATGCCGTCGTCGAACAGGCTGGCATCGCCGCGAAACTTGTTGATCAGATAGCCGACGATCATGCGCCGATCGTTTTCCGGCAGGATCAGATGTGTGCCGGCAACCGAGGCAATGACGCCGCCGCGATCAATGTCGCCGACGAGAATGACGGGGACGTCGGCACGGGTGGCAAAGCCCATATTGGCGATGTCGCGCGGACGCAGGTTGATCTCGGCCGGCGAACCGGCGCCCTCGACGACGATCAGCTCGGCGCCCTCGCCCAGCTTCTGCCAGGAATCGAGCACGGCGCCCATCAGCTTGGGCTTCAGTTCCTGATAATCGCGCGCCTTGGCGTGACCAAAAACCTTGCCCTGCACCACAACCTGGCTGCCGATGTCGCTCTGCGGCTTGAGCAGCACCGGGTTCATGTGGATCGACGGCTTGACCCCGCAGGCTATCGCCTGAAGCCACTGTGCGCGGCCGATCTCGCCGCCGCCTGCTGCGCCGGGAATGTCGGCGACAGCGGCGTTGTTCGACATGTTCTGCGGCTTGAATGGCCGCACCTGCATGCCGCGATTGCGCGCCGCCCGGCACAGGCCGGCCACCAGCACCGTTTTGCCGACATCCGAGCCGGTGCCCTGCAGCATGATCGCCTTGGCCATGGTTCAGGCCCTTCCGCCAGCGGCTTTTCCTGAAACCGTCGACCTGGCCGCCAGCGGCCCGCCGCGCCAGAGATAGAGCGCCAGCAGCGGCTCGCCGCCGGTGCGCATGGCGTGGTTCACATTGGCGGCGTGGTGGATCACTTCGCCTGCATCGCGCGGGCCAAACGGCGCATCGCCCATTCGCCACGCCGTGCCGCCGGTCAGCGGGATGTAGATCTCTTCGGCAAGGTGGTGGTGGTCGGGATATTCGACATCAGGGCCAAGCACGAGGAAGCCGCCCGCCACCGTGTCGTTGGCATAGTGGCCGCGCGTGCCGAACATCTCCGCCCAGCCGTAATTGTCGAGGAAGCGCTGCCCGAAATCCGCTGCCGTGTAGGTCTGCCCCCAGTGCAGTGCGCCGCGATGCAGCGCCAGAAGCTCAGCCAACGGACGGCAACCGGCAGGCGCCAATTCGACGGCCCGGTCGAGAAGGCGTGCGCACGCGACAGCATGCGGCCTCAACGGACGCACGGGCATGTCCCAGTCGATGTCGCCGAGGAATTCGCCCACTGGCGCCACCGAATCGGTTGCCTCGAGAAAGCCTCTGAAGGCCTGCAGCAGCCCATCAAAATTTGTCGCCACGTTCGTTCTCGCCCATGCATTTGCGCACAGCCGCTCTGTTGAAGGTCGGGTTGCGCAGCCGCATCATTGGTCTAGATTGAGCCCCGCGCATAGCCAAAAAAACGACAGGGAGGCCGACATGGACGCCGCAATCGACGCGACCGCCGGTCAGTTTGAGCTCAACGAAGATCAGCTGGCCATCCGCGAAATGGCGGGCAGTTTCGCCGCCGAAAAGGTGGCGCCCTTTGCCCTTGAATGGGACAAGGCCAAGCACTTCCCCGAAGACGTCATCCGCGAAACCGGCCAGCTCGGTTTCGGCGGCCTCTACGTCAAGGAAGATGTCGGCGGCTCCGCCCTCACCCGCCTCGACGCCGTGCTGGTTTTCGAACAGCTGGCGCATGCCTGCCCGGGCTTCTCGTCCTTCATCTCGATCCACAACATGGCGGCTTCGATGATCGACCGCTTCGGCAACGAGGAGCAGCGCCAGCGCCTCCTGCCCAGGCTGACATCGATGGAATGGCTCGCCAGCTATTGCCTGACCGAGCCGGGTTCCGGTTCGGACGCAGCAGCACTCAAGACCAAGGCGGTACGCAGCGGCGGCAATGGCAGCGACTTCGTCGTCAACGGCACCAAGCAGTTCATCTCGGGCGCCGGCGACAGCGACGTCTATGTCGCCATGGTCCGCACCGGCGCCGACGGCCCCAAGGGCATTTCGACGCTTGTCATCCCCAAGGATGCGCCCGGCCTGTCCTTCGGCGCCAACGAGCACAAGATGGGCTGGCACCTGCAGTCGACCCGCCAGGTCATCTTCGACGATTGCAAGGTGCCGGCCGAAAACCTGCTTTCCGATGAGGGTGCAGGCTTCGGCATCGCCATGGCTGGCCTCGACGGCGGCAGGCTCAACATTGCCGCCTGCTCTGTCGGCGGCGCCCAGTCGGCGCTGGACAAGGCGCTGGCCTACACCGCCGAGCGAAAGGCCTTCGGCCAGACCATCGACCGCTTCCAGGCGCTGCAATTCCGCCTCGCCGACATGGAAACCGAGCTCCAGGCCGCCCGCCTGTTCCTTTATGCCGCCGCATCAAGGCTCGACCGCAAGGCGCACGACGCCTCGAAATGGTCGGCCATGGCCAAGCGTTTCGTCACCGACACCGGCTTCGACATTGCCAACGACGCCCTGCAGCTGCTCGGCGGCTACGGCTATCTGCACGACTACGGCATCGAGAAGCTGGTGCGTGACCTCAGGGTCCACCAGATCCTCGAAGGCACCAACGAGATCATGCGTGTCATCATCGCCAGGCATCTGATCGGAAAGTAGAAGGTCGAGGGCAGTAGGGGAGTAAGGCAATGAGGCAGTCGCTCAACCTTCACCACCTACTGCCCTATTCCCATACTGCCTCACTGCCCTACCCCCTTCCCACCGGAGGAACCAACCAATGACCACCATCGCCTTCATCGGACTGGGCAACATGGGCAATCCCATGGCCGCCAATCTCGTCAAGGCCGGCCACGCGGTGCTCGGCTTCGACCTGATGCCTGAGCATCTCGAGACGGCGCGCAACAACGGCGTCACCGTCATGGCCAATGCCGCCGCCGCCGCCAAGGACGCCGATGTGGTCATCACCATGCTGCCCGCGGGCAAGCATGTGCTTTCGGTCTATGAGGACATTGCGCCGAAGCTGAAGAAGGGCGCGCTGCTCATCGATTCCTCGACCATCGACGTCGATTCAGCCCGCAAGGCACATGCGATTGCCGCCAGCAATGGCCTGCTGTCGGTCGACGCGCCGGTCTCGGGCGGCACCGGCGGTGCCGCGGCCGGCACGTTGACCTTCATGGCCGGCGGCGCGCAGGCGGCGTTCGACGTGGCCGAGCCGGTGCTCAAGCCGATGGCCGGGCGCATCGTGCATTGCGGCGACGCCGGCGCCGGCCAGGCAGCCAAGATCTGCAACAACATGATCCTCGGCATTTCGATGATCGGCGTTGCGGAAGCCTTCGTGCTCGCTGAAAAGCTCGGCCTGTCGCATCAGGCGCTATTTGACGTCGCCTCGACCTCTTCGGGCCAGTGCTGGTCGCTGACATCCTATTGCCCGGTCCCCGGCCCGGTGCCGAATTCGCCTGCCAACCGCGACTACCAGCCCGGCTTTGCCGCAGCCCTGATGCTGAAGGACCTGAAGCTGTCGCAGGAAGCGGCGCAGCAGGCCGGTGCGGTCACCCCGCTCGGCGCCGAGGCAACCCAGCTCTATGCCCTGTTCACGGCTCTCGGACATGGCGGCACGGACTTCTCCGGCATCATCAGGTTCTTGCGTGGCGAGACGGCCTGACCAATCCAAAAAAGTTCAAAATTTAGGTTTGCTTAAGCTCTCGATAACCACGCGGTAACGATGTCCAGCTAAAACGGTTTGCAAGGGCGGGCTTCGCAGCCGCCTCTGGCTCCGGATCAGGTCTCGCGTACCGGAGCTGTAAACCTTCGCTGGTCAAGCGTCGCGAAGGGCCATGCGTAATAGTGGCAAAGCCGCGTTCCCGTCCGGGACGCGGTTTTTGCGTTGTGCCCGCCCTCATGTCCCGGATTTCGTCGCCAGCCGGCGAAAATTGGCGCGCACGCGCTTGCTGGCCGGCTTCAACGCGGCTGCAACGGACTTTTGCGCGGCAACGCCGTTCAGCACCGAGGGTGTGCGGCCCGACAGCACTTCCGGCCAGAACTGCAGCGCCGACTGGAAGTAGGATATCTGTGCTGCCACCATGCCTTCGGCCATGGCAGTCGTCTTTTCGGTTACCGCCGCCAGGCTTTCGCCATGCAGTGGCCCACCCTTGCGCGCTTCGGTCGCCATCATCGGCAACCGCATCGCCATGACCATCGGCGCCAGCATCAAATTGCCGGCAATGGCGCCGGATTGGCGCGAGGCCCTTGCCAATCGTCTATTCTTCATCTCGCGCACTCCGGTTTGCCCGGCCGATTATGCGCGCGAGCTTATTGTGCAGTGCACAATATAGACCTCGGCACTGTCATGAACAAGCCGAGCGCATCAGTCCCTTGGTTCGAACTGCACGTCGACCGGCGGCCGCAAGCCATTGGCGAGGCGGTTTGTCTCGTTGGCCATGCCGACAACGGCGAGCAATTCCATCAGCTGGGCTTCACTCATGCCCTTGCTGCGCGCCGCCGCCGTATGGGAGTAGGTGCAATATTCGCAGCCATTGGTCGCCGAAACGGCGATGTAGATCAGTTCCTTGGTCAGCGGATCGAGCGCGCCAGGCGCCATCACCTCACGAACCGACTCCCAGGTGCGCTTGAGCAGCGCCGGGTCATGCGCCAGCACCTTCCAGAAATTGTTGATCCAGTCGACCTTCCTGAAAGCCATGATGTCGTCATAGACGGCGCGGACCGCCTCGTTTGCATCCTCATACTGGATCAAAGGCACGATCGGCTTGCCGCTCATCTGTCGCTCCTGGGGTAGGCCGGGCAGAAATCCCCTGCCCGGCAATCTGGCATCAGGCTTTCCTGAGATCGGCTTCGGCAAGGTCGAGCGCCTTCAGCATACGGTCGCCGGCCATGTCGATGGTGGCGCGGGTCCATATCAGCGGCGGCGACAGGATCATCGAGTCACCGGTTGCGCGCATCATCATGCCGTTGGCAATCGCATGGTCGCGCACCACGACCGCGGCACTGCCGCCGGGTAAGAAGCGCTGCTTGGTCGCCTTGTCCTTGACGATCTCGATGGCGCCCATCAGGCCAACCGAACGGACTTCGCCGACGAGGCCGTGGCGAGCGATACGCTCCTTGAGCATCTCAGCGAAATACGGGCCGGTGTCGGTCTTCACCCGCTCGACCAGCCCTTCACGTTCGATGATCTCGAGGTTCTTGAGCGCCACCGCACAGGCCACCGGGTGACCGGAATAGGTGTAGCCGTGATAGAACTCACCGCCCTTCTCGACCAGCGTCGAGGCGATACGATCGCCGACAAGCAGCGCCGAAAGCGGCTGGTAGCCCGAGGTCAGCGCCTTGGCGGTGGTGATCGTGTCGGCCTCGATGCCGAAGGTCTGGGCCGCGAACCACTCGCCGGTGCGTCCATAGCCGGTGATGACCTCGTCGAGCATCAGGAGCACGTCATATTTGCGGCAGATTCGCTGGATCTCCGGCCAGTAGCTTGCCGGCGGGATCTTGACACCGCCCGCTCCCATGATCGGCTCGCCGATGAAGGCGGCGACATTGTCGGCACCGGCCTCCAGGATCGCATCCTCGACCGACCTGGCGGCACGCAGGCCGAAATCATCATCGCTCTCGCCGGGCAGCGCCAGTTCATAGGCGTAGGGCATCATCACATGGACGATGTTGGGCACCGCACCGCCAAGCTGCTGGTGCATGCCATCCATGCCACCGAGCGACGTGCCGGCGACAGTCGAGCCGTGATAGGCCATCTTGCGCGAGATGATGCGGTTCTTCTCGGGCTTGCCCTCGAGCGCCCAGTAGTGGCGTACCAGGCGTAGCGCCGTGTCGTTCGATTCCGAACCCGACGAACCATAGAACACCTGGTTGATGTTCCTGGGCGCCAGTTCCGCGAGCTTCCTGGACAGCAGCACCGGCGTCGGCGTCGAGCATTTGAAGAAGGAATTGTAGTAGGGCATCTCCTTCATCTGGGCGTAGGCCGCCTCGGCCAGCTCGTCACGGCCGTAGCCGACATTGACGCACCACAGGCCGGCCATGCCGTCGAGCAGTTCCATCCCTTCCGAATCGTAGATGAAAGGCCCCTCTGCGCGGGTGATCATGCGCGAGCCCGCCTCGCGCAGTTCCTTGTGGTCGGTGAACGGGTGGAGATGATGCGCGGCATCGATCTGCTGAAGCTGCTTCAGCGAATAGTTCTGATAAGTCATTGGCTTGTGCCTTTCTCTTGAATCAATCCGGCAGGCGCCGGGGCGGATTCGAGTTCAGGCGGGTGGCGAGTAGCCAATGCGCGCGCAAAGCCGCAGAAGCTCGGTGTGCCGCGTCCGCGGCGACGGCTTCGATGCGGCGTCCGCTGCCGGGGTATGAGCATGAAATGCGCACATGCCGGCACTCTAACCCGGCGTTTCGCCAATCTACAAGCGCCGGCCACAAGCCTGCCACAAGTGCTGGAAAAATCCTCTTTGCGCCTCATGGCGGGAATAGATCGGCCATGGCGAACGTTGACTGCCCGTGTGGCCGGCATTTTGCGGCCAACCCAGGGAGAACCATCATGAAGACCGTATTGTCCGCATTCGCCCTCCTGCTTGCGAGCTCAGCCCTCTCCTTCGCCGCCGAACCGGCCAAGATCGCCGAAGGCGCCGGCGGCAAGATGTACACCGACGCCAACGGCATGACGCTCTACACCTATGACAAGGACAGCGCCGGCAAGTCGGCCTGCAATGGCGACTGCGCCGTCAACTGGCCGCCGCTGATGGCTGCGGCCGACGCCAAGGACGAAGGCGACTGGACGGTCGTCACCCGCGACGACGGCTCCAAGATGTGGGCCTATGAAGGCAAGCCGCTCTACACCTTCGTCCAGGACAAGAAGGCCGGCGACGTCACCGGCGAGGGCAAGGGCGGCGTCTGGCACATCGCCAAGGCCGACTGACCTTTTGCTGCGCGACGGGGCCACCCCGTCGCGCAGCCCGCCCAAGTCCGCCCGGCCCTAATCCGTCTTGTGTCGCCGGACTGCAGCGCGATAGAGGGCGAAGGCCAGCAGGGTGACATTCAGGCTCGCCAGTACCGCCGGCAACCCGATCGGCCCGAAGGCCTGCATCACCAGCCCCGAACTTGGCGGCCCGACGATGCCGCCCATGCCCCACATCAGCGCAAACGCCGCGTTGCCGGCAACGAGCACGCTGCCGTTGAAGCGGTTGCCGAGCTCGACCAGGGCCATGGTGTAGACGCCGTAGCCCACGGCCCCCATCACCACGAGCACGGGCCAGATCAGCCTCGTCTCGATCAACAGCGGCAAAAGCACGGCGCAGATGGCCGTCGCCGCAGCGCAAAACAGGATCATGGCACGGCCGCCGACCCGTTCCGCCATCAGGCCAAGCGGAATTTGCAGGAGGATGTTGCCCATCGACAGTGCCGTCAGCATCGCGGCAAGCATTGCTTCGGGCAGCCCGTGACCGGCGCCGAAAACCGGCAGCAGCGAATAGGTGCTTTGCTGGTTGGCCGCCGAAACCAGCACGGCAAACAGCAGCGCCGGCGCAAGCGCCGCAAAGCCCAGAACGCCGCCCTTGGACTGGCCGTCATCCTCGAAGCCCGACAGATCCGACAAGATGCGCAGCACGGTGGCACAGGCGAGGAAGCCGACGATTGCAATGACGAAAGGTGTCCAGCCGGCAGTGCCGACGAAGGTCAGCACCAGCGGCCCGCTGGCATAACCGACCCCCATCAGCGTGTTGAACACGCCCATGACCCGCCCGCGCCGCGATGGCGGCGCCATCGACAGCGCCCACACCTCGCCGAGGATGTAGAGCGGGTTGATGACCACCCCGATCATGAAGCGCAGGACGAACCAGGCGAACCAGTCCTGGAGATAACCGATGAGCAGGAAGCAGATGGCAGCCGCGATCGAGCAGCCGACCGCCAGGTTTCTCGCGCCGACGAGGCGCACGGCCGCAGGCACGAAGGCGGCGGAGGCGATCAGGCCCAGCGGCATCATCGCCGCCGACAGGCCGATCATCGCCGGCGGCATGCCCTGTTTCTGCATCAGCAGCGAAAACAGTGGATAGCTCAGCCCTTGCGCTGCGCCAAACATCGCAAGTGCTGCGGTGACGCCGACAAGCGGTGCCCACCTGAGAGGCGGTTCGGCGGCGGTGGAAGCGGGAGCGGTCAAAGCAGTCACCAGGAGAATCGAATGACGGCGATCCTATAGATGATGCGCCCTGTGCCGGATGCTTCACCACGACGGAGAACGTCGGTCCAGTCCCATTCGGTCGCAGTCCCCACGGCACCCGTCGACGATGTCGTTTCCCTCGCGCTACTTGTCGCCACCTCCGCAATGAGCAGCACTGCCCCGGTCCATTATGCCTCCCGACACTGAAGCTTGCCGTGAGGATTCCATGACCGTGGCCCTGCAAACAGCCGAACAGGCTCCTGCCTCCGACCGCGCTCGCCGCGGCGGTCGTGCCGGCAAGCGCGCCGGCGGCGCCCAGGCATTCGAGCAGCCGCCTTTCCGCCAGCTCAAGATCCCGTTTGCACCGACCAGGCTGATCTCCGACGACGAGCTGGAGTCCATCCACCTTGCCTCATTGCGGGTGCTCAAGGAGATCGGCGTCGACGTGCTGCACGACGAGGCACGCCGCATCATGAAGGCCCATGGCGCCGACGTGCGCGACGGCACCGAGCGCGTCCGCTTCGATTCCGACATGATCCTCGAGTTGATCTCGCATGCACCGGCCGAGTTCACCCTGCATGCCCGCAATCCGGCCCACAATGTGCGCTTCGGCGGCAACAATCTCGTCATTTCGCAGATGGCGTCGGCGCCCAACTGTTCCGATCTCGATCGTGGCCGTCGCCCGGGCAACCAGGCCGACTACCGCAACTTCCTCAAGCTCGCCCAGATGCACAACATCCTGCAGACGACGGGCGGCTATCCTGTCGAACCGGTGGACATCCACCCCTCGATCCGCCATCTCGAATGCATCCGCGATCTGGCGACTTTGACCGACAAGGTGTTTCACATCTACTCGCTCGGCAAGGAGCGCAACGTCGACGGCATCGAGATCACCCGCATCGCCCGCGGCATTTCCCGCGAGCAGATGATGGCGGAGCCCTCGGTCTACACCATCATCAACACCAACTCGCCGCTGAAGCTCGACGTGCCGATGATGGAAGGCATCATCCAGATGTCGTCGATGGGCCAGGTGGTGATCGTCACCCCCTTCACCCTGTCAGGTGCGATGGCGCCCGTCACCATCGCCGGTGCTCTGGTGCAGCAGAATGCGGAGGCGCTCTCCGGCCTCGCCTTCACCCAGATGGTCAGGAAGGGCGCGCCGGTCGGCTATGGCGGCTTCACCTCCAACGTCGACATGAAATCGGGCGCCCCGGCCTTCGGCACGCCCGAATACATGAAGGCCCAGCTTGTCGGCGGCCAGCTCGCGCGCCGCTACAACATCCCCTACCGCACCTCCAATGTCTGCGCCGCCAACGCCGTCGACGCTCAGGCAGCCTATGAAAGCGTCTTCTCCTTGTGGGGCGCGATCCAGGGCGGCGCCAACTTCATGTTGCACGGCGCCGGCTGGCTCGAGGGCGGCCTTCGCTGCTCCTACGAGAAGATGATCCTCGACATCGACATGCTGCAGATGGTGGCCGAGTTCCTGACCCCGCTGGACCTGTCGGAAGACGCGCTCGCCGTCGACGCGATCCGCGACGTCGGCCCCGGCGGCCACTTCTTCGGCACCGCGCACACCCAGTCGCGCTACAAAAATGCCTTCTATTCGCCTGTTATCTCCGACTGGCGCAATTTCGAGACCTGGGCCGAGGCCGGCAGCCCGACGGCGGTAGAAAAGGCAAATCGTGTCTGGAAGGAGCGCCTTGCCTCCTACGAGGAGCCCTGGATGGACCCCGCCATCCGCGAGGAGCTCAACGCCTTCGTCGACAAGCGCAGGGCCGAAGGCGGCGCCCCGACTGACTTCTGATCGCCATCAAGCCGATTCAATTTCTTACAACTCGGACATAACCTTATGAAATCCCATGTGAAAGCAGTTGTCATCGGCGGCGGCGTTGTGGGCTGCTCGGTGCTGTATCACCTCGCCCGCGCCGGCTGGACCGACATCATGCTGATCGAGCGCTCGGAATTGACTTCCGGCTCGTCCTGGCACGCGGCCGGCGGCTTCCACACACTCAATGGCGACCCCAACGTCGCCAAGCTGCAGGCCTACACCGTCCAGCTCTACAAGGAGCTGGAGGAGATTTCCGGCCAGTCCTGCTCGCTGCACCTGACCGGCGGCGTCATGCTCGCCGACAGCCCCGAGCGCATGGACTTCCTGCGCCTGGCCCATGCCAAGGGCCGCTATCTCGGCATGGACACCGAACTCATCACGCCGTCCGAAGCCAAGAAAATGTTCCCGCTGATGGACGAAAAGCATTTCGTCGGCGCGATGTGGGATCCCGTCGAAGGCCATCTCGACCCGTCAGGCACAACCCATGCCTACGCCAAGGCGGCGAAGAAGCTCGGCGCCGAGATCGTGCTGCGCAACCCGGTCAAGGAACTGACGCAGGATCCCGACGGCACCTGGAACGTCGTCACCGAGCAGGGCACCGTCAGGGCAGAGCACGTGGTCAACTGCGGCGGCCTGTGGGCACGCGAGGTCGGCCGCATGGTCGGCGTCGAACTGCCGGTGCTGGCCATGGAGCACATGTACCTGCTGACCGAGCCGATGCCGGAGGTCGAGGCCTTCAACAAGGAAACCGGCCGCGAAATGATCGGCGTGCTCGATTTCAAGGGCGAGATCTACACGCGCCAGGAACGCAACGGCATCCTGCTCGGCACCTACGAGAAGGCCTGCAAGCCGTGGTCGCCTGTCAACACGCCGTGGGACTTCGGCCATGAGTTGCTTGCGCCCGACCTGGACCGCATCGCGCCGTCGCTGGAGATCGGCTTCCAGCACTTCCCCGGCATTGCGAACGCCGGCATCAAGCAGGTCATCAACGGTCCCTTCACCTTCGCCCCCGACGGCAACCCGCTGGTTGGCCCGGTCCAGGGCCTGACCAATTTCTGGGTCGCCTGCGGCGTCATGGCCGGCTTCAGCCAGGGCGGCGGTGTCGGCCTCGCTCTGTCGAACTGGATGGTCAACGGCGACCCGGGCTTCGACGTCTGGGGCATGGATGTCGCGCGCTGGGGCGAATGGGCCAGCCTGCGCTACACCAACGCCAAGGTGCGCGAAAACTACTCGCGCCGCTTCTCGATCCGTTTTCCGAATGAAGAACTGCCCGCCGCCAGGCCGGCCCAGACCACCCCGCTCTACGACACCATGGTCTCCAACAACGCCGTCATGGGCGACAGCTGGGGCCTGGAAACACCGCTGTGGTTCGCGCCTCAGGGAACCGAGCCCAAGGACATCGTCTCCTTCCACCGCTCCAACGATTTCGAGCATATCGGCAATGAGGTTCGTGCGACCCGCGACCGCGTCGGCGTGACCGAGATCGCCAATTTCGCCAAATACGAAGTGTCAGGCCCGGCATCGGAGGATTTCCTCAACCGGCTGATGACCAACCGCATGCCGAAGAAGGGCCGCATCGTGCTGACGCCGATGCTGAACCAGTTCGGCCGGCTGATCGGCGACTTCACGATTGCCAAGACTGGCGACGACAAATTCATGATCTGGGGCTCGTCGGCGGCGCAGAAGTATCACATGCGCTGGTTTGAACAGCATCTGCCCAAGGACGGATCGGTGCGCATCCACCGCTTCGACCAGACGCTCGTCGGCCTGTCGATTGCAGGCCCGAAGTCGCAGGCGTTGCTGGCCAAGCTGGTCGACGAGGACGTCTCCAGCAAGGCCTTCCGCTTCATGGATTTTCGCGAGATGGCCGTCGGCGGTGCACCCTGCTTGGTCAACCGCATCACCTATACCGGCGACCTCGGCTACGAGATCTGGATGGCGCCGGCCTACCAGCGCCTCGTCTACAAGGCGATCAAGGACGCCGGCGAAGAGTTCGGCATCGTCGATTTCGGCATGCGGGCACTTTTGTCGATGCGCCTCGAAAAGAACTTCCCGACCTGGTTCCGCGAGCTTCGCCCGATCTATGGGCCGTTCGAGGGGTCGATGGAGCGCTTCATCAAGCTCGAAAAGAACGACTTCATCGGGCGCGAGGCGGCCGCCAGGGAGCACGCCGAGGGGCCAAAGCTGCGCCGCGTCTCCTTCTATGTCGACGCGCAGGACGCCGATGTGATGGGCGACGAGCCGATCTGGGCCAAGGTCGGCGCCAAGGATTTCGGCACGATCGAAAAGCCGCACGGCTATGGCGCACCGCGCTTCGATGAGACCGGCAAGGAAGTGCGCGGTTCGGACGCCGCATCAGGCGCATCCGCCGTGCGAGGCATCGTCGACGGCGACTGGCGTGTGGTCGGCTGGGTGACGTCGGGTGGCTATGCCCATTATGTCCGGAAGTCGATGGCCCAGGGCTACGTGCCCGCTGCGCTTGCCGAAAACGAGGCGGAAGGTCTGTTCGAGATCGAGATCCTCGGCCACCGCCGCCCCGCCCGCATCAATGTCGAGCCGCCGTTTGATCCGAGCGGTGACAAGATGCGGGGATAGTTCGGCCCCAAGCAAGAGACTGGGAACGCACATGCTCTACGTTGCCCCCCTCTGTCCTGCCGGACATCTCCCCCACAAGGGGGGAGATTGGCTGTCAGATGCCTCTCGCCCGAATTCGAGCGATCCAAGAAGAGCGCCAAAACCTCAACTGCTGATCTCCCCCCTCGTGGGGGAGATGTCCGGCAGGACAGAGGGGGGCGCGAAAGGACCATACATTCGGCCACTTGCGGGGCATTGATGGATACCCCTGCGAAAAACGGCAATTTCGGCCGCCACCGCAAGATCATGCCGTTCGAGCCGGGTTCCGTGGACGATTTGCGCGAGCAGGCACGCACCAAGGCGGCTGGGCTCAACAGCCACGTTCTGGGTTATGGAGCGCAGGCCGAGGCCGAATGGGCGACGGCGGGCATTGCTGCACCCGACATGCCGGCCCTGCGAAAATACCGGCTGGAGCGCATCCGCGCCGAGCTCGTGCGGCGAGGTTATGCCGGCGCCCTGCTCTACGATCCCGTCAACATCCGCTACGCCACCGACTCGACCAACATGCAGCTATGGGTGGCCCACAACCCGACCCGTCACTGTTTCGTCGCCACCGACGGCCCGGTGGTGCTGTTCGACTATTTTTCCTGCGAGCACCTTTCCGATCATTCCGAAGTCGTCGACGAGGTTCGCCCGGCAGTGTCGTGGATGTATCTCTACGGTGGCGAACTGACGGAAATGAAGGTCGAGCGTTGGGCGCAAGGCATCGCCGATGTCGTTCGCCAGCACGGCGGCGGCGTCACGCGTATTGCCGTCGACCATCTCGACCATGAGGGCGTCGACGCGCTGGCACGGCTTGGCATTTCGGTCGGCAATGGCGAGGCGGTGATGGAGAACGCCCGGCTGATCAAGTCGCCTGACGAAATTCTCTGCATGCGCCGTTCGATCGTCGCCTGCGAAGCGGCGATGGGCGAGATGGAAGCGGCGCTCCGGCCGGGCATCTCCGAGAACGAACTCTGGGCCGAACTGCATCGCGGCAACATCGCCCGCGGCGGCGAATGGATCGAAACACGGCTCCTGGCATCCGGACCGCGCACCAATCCATGGTTCCAGGAGTGCTCGTCGCGTGTGGTCGAGGCGGGCGATCTCGTCGCCTTCGACACCGACCTCATCGGCCCCTACGGCTTCTGCGCCGACCTGTCGCGCACTTGGCTGTGCGGCGACGGCGCGCCCACCGACGAGCAGCGCGACCTATACCGGATCGCCGCCGACCAGATCGCTCAAAACACGGCACTGCTGAAACCCGGCATCGGCTTCCGCGACCTCGTCGAACGCGCGGCCGTGCCGCCGCCCGACTGCTACCCGGCGCGTTATGGCGTTCTCTTCCACGGTGTTGGCCTCGCCGACGAATATCCCACCCTGCCCCACGCCTCAGACTGGACGGCCGATACGCCGGACGGCGTGCTCGAGCCCGGCATGGTGGTCTGCGTCGAGAGCTATATCGGCCGCCTCGGCGGGCATGACGGCATCAAGATCGAGGAGCAGATCCTGATCACCGAGACAGGCTACGAGCAGTTGTCCAGCTATCCCTTGGACAAATGCCTGCTCGGCCAATGAAAAACGCCGGGGCGAACCCCGGCGTCGACCTTTTTCCGATTGGACTGAGGATCAGGCCTTTTGCGAGGCCGGCTTGGCCGCAGCCTCGTCCTCCGTCATGCGTGAAAAGTAATTGGCGACGAGCGCGCCCGAAATGTTGTGCCAGACGCTGAACACCGCACTCGGAACGGCGGCCAGCGGCGAGAAATGCGCGTTGGCGAGAGCGGCGCCCAGTCCGCTGTTCTGCATGCCGACCTCGATGGCAATCGCCTTGCGCTTGGCCAGCGACAGGCCAGCGGCGCGCGCGGCGAAATAACCGAGCAACAGACCGAAACCGTTGTGCAGCACGACGACGGCGAAGATCATCAGGCCGGATTGGGCGATATTGGCCTTGTTGACGGCAACGACGGCCGACACGATCAGCACGATGCCGGCGACGCTGACGAGCGGCAGCATCGGCACGGCCGCCTTGACCAGCGACGGCGCCAGCTTCTGCAACACGAAGCCAAGCGCCAGCGGCACCAGGATGACCTTCACGATCGACAGGAACATGCTCATCGCGTCGACCGGCAGGTACTGGCTGGCAAACATCCAGACGAGGAACGGCGTTATGACAGGCGCGAGCAGCGTGGTCACGCTGGTGCAGGCGACCGACAGAGCGACATCGCCCTTGCCGAGATAGGTCATGACGTTGCTGGCGGTACCGCCGGGGCAACAGCCGACGAGGATCACACCGGCGGCGACTTCCGCCGGCATCGGGACGACCATCGTCAGCAGCACGGCCAGAAGCGGCATGATGAGAAACTGACCGAGCACGCCGATGGCGACGTCGAACGGACGGCGGGCGACCTCGGAAAAGTCCTTGGCCGAGATGGTCAGGCCCATGCCGAACATGATGATGCCGAGCAGAACGACGATCCACGGCGCGAAGATGCTGAAGGTCGACGGCAGCAAGAAGCCGAGCACGGCGAACACGATCACCCAGATGGCAAAACTGCGGCCGATGAAATTTGAGAATGCGGCAATTGTTTTCACGGCGGGTCCTTGGGAGGATTCTCCTTGAGGGGTGAACTTTTGTCGTCAGGAACGACACAAAGTTGCGCCCTTTTCCCGCCAAAGCGCATGATTGGCAACCAAAATCGACCGCTTGCGACTTTTTCCCAATGACGTGACGTCACTGGGTTCGCATCCGGGCGACGGCATGGTCCATTTCAAATTTGATGATCGATGCCTAGGCCGGCATCCAGGTCAGTGGCGACGACAGCGCGGTAATGTAGGGCAGGCCCTTGCGCTTGGCCGTCCAGCCGACCACGATCATCTCGCGTGACGCCGGCTCGAAACGTTGCGCCAGCGCCCAGCTCTGGCAGTCAATGGTGGCAACATCTGCCCGACCTTCGGCGATCGCGACGATCGAATTGCGATGCCCGCCGCTTTCGATCCGATCGGAGAATATCCTGAGGCCCTCGCCAAAGGCGGCAAGGTCGCGCGAAATGCCGATGAAGCCTGACATCGAGTCGTGGCTGTTGAAGGCAAGGCGCTTGTCGCGGATCAGCTCAAGCGGGATCAGCGGCAGGTCGCCGTCGGGTGCATGTGCATGGTCAGCGGTCACCGAGCCACGGCGCATGACGATGGCGCTGGAATAACAATTGCCGCTGCCGCCTTCGACACCATCGTAGGTCGGCTGGCCCAACACCCGCACCTGGCCGCCGAGCCCAGTGGTTTCCATGGGCCCCCAGCACGTCTGGCCAAAAAGCAGCTTGGGATGCCGCCACAATGTCGGCAGGTCCAGTTGCTCGGGGGGCAATGTTGCCGGATCTGGCGCGATGACAGCGCCCGCGGCATCGCGGATACCACCGGCAACCGGCGGCATGTCGGCATTGCGCCGGACAAGGGCTTCGGGCGCGGGGATCCCGTGCTGGCAGATCAGGGTTCGCAGCCGGGCCCATTGCGCGTCGACCTCGCCGCGCATCTCGGGCCAGTCATACATGGGCAGTGCGGCGATGAAGTCGCTCATTGCGTCATTTCAGGCTTGAACGCGGAAAATGGCAAGCGGCAGGTGAGCTTTATTCCTTCGGCGGCTCCGCCGGCACCGGCGCGGTTCCAAGCCCGTTGACGTTGCGCGCCCTGACGCGCGGCACAAACGCCCTGCCCGGTTCGGGCGCGCGGCGCAGGGCGGGATGGCACACCGGCTCCTTGGCACGGAAGGCATAGGCTTTGACCAGCGCGAAATAGTTCGGATAGGCATAACCCTTGTTCATCCGGAGCCACTCCTCGCGGCGCGCACGAAACAGGTCCGGCAGCTTGTACCAGGCGACGGTCGGGCTCTTGTGGTGGACGAAATGCAGGTTGTTGTTGAGAAACAGGATCGACAGCGGCGAGCGCTCGACAATGATTGTCCGCCCCTCGGGGTGCTCCGACCACTGGTGCTCGGCAAAGGTGCGGATCGAGATCAGCGAATGGCCGAGCCACACAGGCACCAGAATGTAGAGCCAGAGCGGCACGCCGAAACCGAACTTGATGACCGGCACGACGATCGCGAGGCCGGCGGCGTGCAGAAGCCAGGCTTTGCGGACTACCTTGTCGCCTGACGCAATCGCTTTGGCGTCGTCGATGAAGAAGCCGATGCAGGACAGCAGCGGCCCGAGCACAAAGCGACCGGCCATGGTGTTGTTGATCCGGAGCACCAGCTTCATCGCCTCCGGCAGATCGTCATGCTGCCACAGCGCGCGGTAGTAGCTCTCGGGATCGTCGAACGGGTCGGTCAGCTTCTCGTCTGCATGGTGGCGCAGGTGAATTGTCTTGAAGCGGCGGTAGGGCCACAGCAACCCGATGGGCAGCGACACCAGCGCCTCGTTGATGCGCGCGTTGCGGGTCGGGTGGCCGTGCAGCACCTCATGCACCAGCGACGACTGCAGCGCCACCGTCAGCACCATCAGCACCAGCGCGGCAACCGGATAGCTGGGCCACACCAGCAGTCCCGCCACAAGCCAGGCACCGTAGCAGGCGGCGATCAGAAACACCGTCGGCCATTCGACCCTGGTGGTCGTGCCGCGTTTGTTTCCCCTGTTAGCCATGCTGCTGCCTGCTGTCCTTGGATGCCTGGAACTCGATGATTCCTGACATAATGCTGTCAGTAGCCTTGCGTTTCTGCAACGAGACAATGCGCACAGATTGTTTACATTGCGCCGCTTAAGCCGCAGGTGTTACACTTAGTAAACAAACTGGAAGATGAATCTATTTTCCGCGGGCGCCTTGCCTGCGTTCCGCAAAACCATTCCACCTTTGGGCAGGCCATGGACAAACGCGATCTATCCGAAGTTTTCCGCGAGCGCCTCAAGGCGTTGGTCCAACGCTCCGGCCTCAATCAGTCTGCCTTTGCCACATCGGTCGGCATCGACCGCTCGGCGCTGTCGCAGCTGCTTTCGGGGGCAACGATAAGGCTCCCTCGCGCCGAAACCCTGCTGACAATCGCATCCGCTCACAAGGTTTCGCTCGACTGGCTGCTTGGCCTCAGCCAGGACGAAGGGGTTACAGGCGAAATCCGCGAAAGCCTCGAGATCGAGGAGGCATCGGGCGGTTTCGAACGCACGCTGATCGCCAAATGGCATGCCGAGGCCGCCGGCACCAAGATCCGCTACGTGCCCGCCGGCATCCCCGACCTGCTGCGCACCGAAACGCTCATCGACTACGAGGCCGGCATCTCCAACAAGAGCCGCGAGAGCCAGGCCGGCGAGACGCAGTATCGCATCGACTACAACCGCCGGCCCGAGACCGACATGGAAGTCTGCATGCCGCGCCACACGCTCGAGATTTTTGCGCGTGGCCTTGGCGTCTGGTCGGGTTTTCCAGACAAGGACCGCAAGCAGCAGCTCCGCCACATGGCCGACCTTCTCGACGATCTCTACCCGACATTCCGGCTGTTCCTGTATGACGGCCGCATGCGCTATTCCGTGCCCTACACGATCTTCGGCCATTCCCGCGCGGCGATCTATGTCGGCGACATGTACCTCGTGCTCTATGCCACCGATCCGATCAGGACGCTGACCCGCCATTTCGACAATCTGATCCGCGCCGCCGACATCAACGCCCACGAGACCGCGGCCTTCGCGCGACGGCTGGCGGTGGCGTCGTTCCCAGCAAGTTGGGGTTGACCGCTCGGTTGAATTTCGTGCTCCGATACGGCAGCGCGCCGCGCATCCCCGAGGAAACCCATGCCACATCATGACCGTGTCGTCGTACCCGCCCAATCGGGCCGTTCCATTCGTGTCTCCAGCGGCGACCTGGTCCGCATCATCGACATCAAGGGCCAGCAGGTCGCCGACCTCTGGGCGTTCACGCCCGACATGAAGGACTGGCTCAGCACCTCCAACACCCGCGATATCGGCGAGCGGCTGTTTCCCAAGACGGGCGAACATTTCTACGGCACGACGGGAAACAAACTGCTGACCCTGGTCGAAGACGCCTCTCCCGGCCCGCACGACATGCTCTACCCCGCCTGCAACCACGCCCTTTATGTCCGTGCCGGCTTCGATGAACATCCCAGTTGCCAGGACAATCTGCACAAGGCACTTGCCTCGGAAGGGCTTGCCTTGCCCTTCACGCCGGACCCGGTCGACCTGTTCCAGAACTCGCTGCCGCAGCCCGATGGCAGCATCGACGTCTTCGCCTCGGTCAATCCGCCCGGCGGTTCCGTCACCCTGCGCGCCGAATGCGACCTGCTGCTCGTCGTCACCGCCTGCTCGGTCGATCATTATCCGACCAATGGCGGCGTCTGCACCGAGATCGCGGTCGAGGTGACGCCGGCAGCATGGCCGGCCATGCAAACGCGTTGACTGGACATAAAGACTTCTTTATATCCTTATCCAATCTCCTGATATGAAAGTCGCTGCGATGACGACCAATCCGATCGATGCCCTGCTGGCCGAAAAGGGCGTGCTGCTCGCCGATGGCGCGACCGGCACAAACCTGTTTGCCATGGGCCTCGAGGCCGGCGAAGCACCCGAGCTGTGGAATGAAAGCGCGCCCGAGAAGATTTCGACGCTGCACCGGAAGTTCGTCGAGGCCGGCGCCGACATCATTCTCACCAATTCGTTTGGTGGCACCCGTCACCGGCTCAAGCTGCATCACGCACAGGATCGCGTGCACGAACTCAACAAGCGCGCTGCCGAAATCGCCCGTGGCGTTGCCGACAAGGCCGGCCGCAAGGTTATCGTCGCCGGCTCCGTCGGCCCGACGGGCGAGCTTCTGGTTCCGCTTGGTGCCATGACCTATGACGAGGCTGTCGATGCATTCGCCGAACAGATCGAAGGCCTCAAGGCCGGCGGCGCCGAAGTCGCATGGATCGAAACGATGTCCGCGCCGGACGAAATCCGTGCGGCGGCGGAAGCTGCCATTCGCGTCGGCCTGCCCTACACCTACACCGGCTCGTTCGACACCGCCGGCCGCACCATGATGGGCCTGCTGCCCAAGGACATCCACGGTGTCGTCGACGGCCTTGCCCAGACGCCGCTTGGCGTTGGCGCCAATTGCGGTGTCGGCGCCTCCGACATCCTGGCCTCGCTGCTCGATATGAGCGACGCCAGGCCGGATGCGACGATCATCATCAAGGGCAATTGCGGCATCCCGGAATTCCGCGGCACCGAGATTCACTATTCGGGCACGCCGGAACTGATGTCGGACTATGTCCGCCTCGCTGTCGACGGCGGCGCCAGGATCATCGGCGGCTGCTGCGGCACCTCGTTCGAGCATCTGGCCGCCATGCGCAAGGCGCTCGACGCCCACAAGAAGGACGTTCGTCCGACCGTCGAGGCAATCGTCGAGCGCATCGGCCCGATGCGCAACAAGCTGGCGGCGCCGAACACCACGGAAACCAGCGAAGGCCGCCGCGAACGCCGTCGCCGCGGCTGAGGCTTTTTCTGATCAGCTGTTTTCTTCGTATCGCGCGAGTGCCGACTTGATGTCGGTGCCCGCGCCTTCGACTGGGCGCATCATCATCACGGCGTCCGATGTGCGCACATCGCCCAACTTCTCCATCGCCAGCCGGAAGCGCTCATTGTTGAGCGCCGACCATGCCGTGCGATGGGCGTCATCGACATCGCTCAGGCGGGAACGCGAGGAACTCGGGGTCGAGACCGGCAACGCCTGCTGGACAGGCTTGGCGGGCACATAGATGTGGCTGCTGGTGGCAGGCGCCGGCGCCTGTGCCGCAGCATCTGCCACGGCGTCGCTATTGCGGTTGGCAGCCTCCGGCCGGGTCGGCATCGCCAAGGCATCGGCGGTGCGAGCAATTGAAACCGCACCCGCCATCACACGTCCAACCAGCATTCTCAAACCACCCCTTGTACACCCGCAGCTGTATTAGCCGGGGATCGTTGCGATCGGGTTCCGGGGCGAATTGGCTTTTGATTCAAATTGTCGGAAACGGCCCGCAAATCTGGCCATTTGCAGGGTTTTGCACAGAAAAAGCTCCCGCCTTGCGGCGGGAGCTCGGGCAGTTCTGGGGCTTTTTGGAATCACAGGTCTTCGAGGTCGCGCCGCGCCTTCTTCAGGATCTCGCGCGCCTTCTCAGCCTGTGCGGCGGTCAGCGAACCGCTGCGCAGTCGGCTGAACACAGCGAAGTTCAGCGCCTTGACTTCGTCGCCGAGGGCGACGCCGCTGACCTGCGTCGAGTTTTCCTCGATCTGGCCATTGATCTTGGCGAGCTCGGCGGCGTTTTCATCGAGATATGCCTGGCCCGCCTCGGTGATCGAGTAGAGCTTCTTGTTGCCATTGGCGACGGAGACGACGAGGTCCGCCTCCTCCAGCATCTGCAGCATCGGATAGATCGCGCCCGGGCTCGGGCTGTAGGCGCCCTGGAACTTGGCCTCCAGCGCCTTGATGATGTCGTAGCCATGGCGCGGCTCTTCGGCAATCAGGCCAAGCACGACCAGGCGCAGCGCGCCGGGATCGAACATGCGCGGGCCGCGTCCGCCGAAGGGACCGCCACGATGTCGGCCGAAGGGACCGCCGCGGCCATGTCGGCCGCCGCCCCTGCCGCCTTCATTCTGGCCCGACATGGACCATTCTCCACGGCAACGATCGTTGAAATTCGGGTGGTTGAACATGTGAGTACCTCTCCAGGATGTTTGCTTCATGTCGCTATATCTATTCAACGATATATCTTTTGCAAGATAGAACGTAAGGAATTTTTCGCGCCGCTCTGCGAACGCGTGCGGAAACAGCCCGGAAGGGAGCGCCCTCCCCAGTCCGATTGAAGGTCGATTTCAGCTTGTTTTCAGCCGCTTACGGCTGGATCGAGATGTCCTCGCAGGGCCACGCCGTCGCAATGGAATTTCGCTCCGTCCGGCACCTAGGCGCCGACAACCATGTCGCCCAGAACATGACTGAAGTGCTTTTCCTGCCGTTCCAGCCACGCGTAAGCCTGCGGCCAGTTGGCCGGATCTGTCATCGCGACCGGATGGTTGGACAGGTAGCACAGCGCGTATTCGCCGCGCAGGCTGACGCCCAGCGCCTTGCCCAATGCGGGCTCGAAGGCGGTCAGCCGGTTCGCGGTTGTGGCATAACCCTCGCCGCGTTGGCCCCTGACGAACAGCCCGACGCTGCGATTGGTCAAGTAGAGCGAAACCACCAGATCGTCGGCGATATGCCGCCAGCGCGAATAGAGGCTGCCATGGCGTATCCGGGGATCGTTGCGGCGGGCGAGATAACAGTCCCAGAAAACCTTGATCTCGCGCGACGACAGCGAGCGCAGCCCGCCATGCGCAATATCCCATTCGTCCAGTTGCCGGTCGGCCATCACTAGTCTCCGAAACACCATCCCAGCGATTTTCGGGTGGACGCCTAGAGATCACAAAAGAACGGCCGGCGGAAAGCCCCCTTTCCGCCGCCAAGAGATCAACAAAGAACGGCCGGCGGAAAGCCCCCTTTCCGCCGGCCGGCCCACCTGCCCCTGCCTGTTGCCTTACTGCTTGTTGCCCTGGAGCGACGATGCCAGCCGCACCAGCGACAGGAATTCGGCGCGATAGCCATATGGGTCGGCACCGCGCGACGCCGAGGCGATCTCGGCGATCCGGTCAAAGCCGAACCTGGCTGTCGCGTCCTCGTCGCGCAGTTTCTGGCCGAAGGCCGCAACCGCCACCGAGAAACGCTGATCGGTGCCGGCGCCGTCGAAGCTCGCGACTTCGTTCGTCTTCGTCACCGGCGTGGTGATCAGCTTGCTCACGTCGCCATCAGGCGCCTTGTAGCGGATCTTCACGAAAGCATACTCGTCGGCATTGGCGACGCCGCCATTGCCTGTCGAAGCCTGGCCGTAGCGCAACGGGTCCATCGCCAGCGACGGGCTGTCCTTGGGCGTGATCTCGTAGATCGCCGTCACCGAATGGCCGGAGCCGATCTCGCCGGCATCGACGCGATCGTTGTTGAAGTCCTCGCGATTGAGCGCACGGGTCTCGTAGCCGATGAGCCGATATTCGGCGACGGCAGCCGGATTGAACTCGACCTGTATCTTGACGTCCTTGGCAATCGGGAACAGCGTCGAGGACGCATCCTGCACCAGCACCTTCTCGGCTTCGGCCAGCGTGTCGATATAGGCCGCCGTGCCATTGCCGTTCTGGGCGATGGTCTGCATCATCTGGTCGTTGAGATTGCCGCGGCCGAAGCCGAACACCGACAGGAACACGCCCGACTTGCGCTTGTCCTCGATCAGCCGCTTGAGCTCGTCGTCATCTGTCTGGCCGACATTGAAGTCGCCGTCGGTCGCCAGCATCACGCGGTTGATGCCGTCCTTGACGAAGGATTTTTGCGCCAGCCGATAGGCTTCGCGAATGCCCGCTTCGCCGGCAGTCGAGCCGCCAGGGGCCAGCGTGTCGATGGCCGACAGGATCTTTTCCCGCTCCGACGCCTTGGTCGGTTCGAGCACGGTACCCGCGTTGCCGGCATAGGTGACGATCGAAACCGTGTCGTCCGCATTGAGCTTGTTGACTAGGAGGCGGAAGGCCGAGCGCAGCAGCGGCAGCTTGTCCGGCTCGTCCATCGAGCCCGACACGTCGATCAGAAACACCAGATTGGCCTTCGGCTGCTCGGCCGGCTTGACGTCATAGCCCTTGATCGCGACGTGCATCAGCTTGCTGTGCTCGTTCCACGGCGTCGGCATGACGCTGACGGTGGTGTTGAACGGCGTGGCGATCGCCTCCGGCCCCTTCCAGTCATAGGGGAAGTAGTCAATCATTTCCTCGACACGTACCGTGTCGGGCTGGGGCAGAACCCCTTCCTTCAGCAAACGGCGGGCGAAGGAATAAGAGGCCGTGTCGACATCGATGGAAAATGTCGAGACCGGATCCTCGAGCGCCGAACGCACCGGATTGGTCTTGAAATCCTCGATGCGATCGCGGTTTTCCGGCGGGGCCATCGGCATGTCGGAGGGCGCGATCACGCCCTGCAGCTCGGTTGTCAGCGTCGGCGCGGACATGCGGCTCACCTGCGCTGTCGCGTCGGCCAGCGGCGCCGGCGCCGGCATGGCGGGCGCTGCCTCGTTCATGACAGCAGCTTCTTCGGCTGTCGCTTTTGCCCCCGCCTTGGCTGCCTGCGAGGCGGCAGCCATCGGTTTGGCCGGCGCGGTCTGCGCCGCGCCTGAATCGGTCTTCTTCAACTCGGCGGCAAGCGGCTCCTTCAGGCGCCCGGAAGGCACATCGGCGATCTCCTGCTCGGCGCCGATATTGAACGGCGAGCCCTCTATCAGATAGAATGTGGCATAGCCGGCGATCGGCAGGGCAACGAGACCGGCGAGGGCCGGCGCTGCAATCAGCTTCTTTTGCATGATGTCTCTCCAGAGCTTTCGTGCTCGTTCGGTGAGACGACAGGTATTGGCGGTTCCTTGGGTGGCCGCGGGATTTTTTTCGAGGTCGTAGGCTGCCATCGCCGCCGCAAGCGCGCGCGCCTTGGCATCGCTGCCTGGAGCGGGCGTCGGAATGTTGCGCAGCATGTCGAGTTCGTTGTCGTCGACCATGGTTACTCTTCCCCGGCCGAGCGCATGAGCAGCTTCAGCCGTTTCTTCGCTTCATGGATGTGCCAGGACACGGTGGCCTCGGCGATCGCCATGGCATCCGCCGCTGCGGCATGGCTCAAGCCCTCGCCATAGACGAGAAGGATCGCGTCGCGCTGCTTGTCCGGCAGTTGCCTGACCGCCGCCCACATCCGCTCAGCCGGATCTTCCGTTTCCAACCCGCCATCTCCCGCGACAAGCGCATGGACGCCATAGGCGGTAGTCTTCGCCGTCTCGCGCACCGATTTGCGCTGCAAGTCGCGCGCGGCATTCAGCGTCATCGCATAGAGCCATGTCGTGAAGGCGGAACCGCCGCGATAGTCGCGAATGGCCCGACCCAGCCGCGCACAGACCTCCTGGGCAATGTCTTCGGCATCCGATCTGTTGCCGCACCAGCGCCAGGCGACACGGTGGACGAATCCGTAATGCCTTTCGACGAGTTCGCCGAAAGCTGTCCTGTCGCCATCGCGCGCTCGTCCGATCAGATCGCCATCGGAGGCTTCGCTTTCGTCCAGCATCATCGCCATCATTTGTCCGTTGGACGAAAGCTTTGAGGCAATCCTTGGGGTGCTGCGAAGAAAAATTTCGGCACCTGCCCAAGGCATGCCGGGCGGCGCGCCACCTCCGTCACGATCCGGGGCAGACCAGCTTGACGCTTACCGTGTTCTTGCCGCTGATGGACATGCCGCCGGTGACATATTTGGCAAATGGCAAGGTGCTGACATCCTGGGACACCTCGGTGTCGACGGTGAAGCTCTCATTGGCGAAGACATTGCCGCCGTCGACTTCTCCTTGCGGACGCATCGACATGCCATGGCCGCCCTTGCACCGGATCTTCACGTCGCCCGGCCTGCCTTTCGACTTGTTGTCGAGAGCCATGGTCAACCCGTCGAGCTCCAGGGCCATGTCGATGTCGTCGTTGATCTGTCCGCTCGAAGTGCATGAAATGCCGGCAATCCTGACGCTCTTGATCTTGCCTGCCCGACGCGTTTTCCCCTTTAGCATCCATGTGTCGGATCCCGGCGAACTGTTGCCCTCCATCTCCACCGACTGGGTGACATAGGAGTAGGTCACGTCGAACTGCGGCCCCTTGATGCGCGGCTCGAGCTTTGCCTCGATGGTAACCGTCCCTTGGTCGACGATGCGCTTGAGCAATGCGCGTGTCGCCTTTGCCTGTTCGCGATAGCGCTCCGCTTCCTCAGCTGCGAAGTGGCTCGGCAGTCTGTCCCAGTAGACGGTGGCGGTGTCTCTTGCGCATTTCGCCCGGTGAACAGCTTCGTGCTCGAGCGCGAAATCCGCGAGTTCCTTGCATTGCGAGCCTGCTTTCAAGGCTTCGAGTGCAGCGGGTTGCTGCTCGCAGCTGCCATATTTCATGTCGACCGTCGCCGGCCCGGTATAACCATGGGCGGGACGGTGGGGTAAGCGGAACCGCCCCATGATTTCGGTCCGTTTCAGCGACGAGCGGTGATAGATGCTGACGTCGGAATCCGGATGCGTCGGGATTTTGTGCGCCTCGATCAGCGGGTCCTCGACTGCCTTGAGCTGAGCTGCCATGTCGGCGAAGAACTTTGCTGCGTAGTCGGCGTTTCTGAGCTCTTCCTGGACGCTCTGCAGGTTCTTGCACGAGCATTGTTGCTGGTCGGCCAAAACAGGCATCACCAGCGCGCCGCCGAGCGCCAGCGAAACGGCAAACGCCTTGATTGTCGAAAACATCCGCACCACACCTTGTGATTGATTCAGGTGGCCGTCGGTATCGGAAACCTCTGTATCCGCAGGATGTTGCGGTGCGGGTGCGTTGGATGCACAACGAAAACAGGGATGAGCAAGGTCAGGCTGCCTGCCCGGCCGCCCAGCCCGACGACCATGCCCACTGGAAATTGTAGCCGCCGAGCCAGCCGGTGACGTCGACGACCTCGCCGATGAAGAAAAGGCCCGGCACCGATTTCACCTGCATCGTCTTCTGGTCGAGCGACCTGGTGTCGACGCCGCCAAGCGTCACTTCCGCCGTACGATAACCCTCGGACCCGGCAGGCTTGATACGCCACTGATTGACAGCAGCATCGACGGCTTTCAGATGCGTATCGTTCAGATCGGCGAGATTGCCGTTGAAGCCGAGCCGCTCGGCAATCGCCTGGGCCAGCTTCTTGGGCAGGTGGGCGGCAAGAACGGTCTGCACCGCCTGGCGCCCGTTGGTGCGCTTGGCCTCGCGCAGGATCGCCGCGACGTCGCTGCCCGGCAGCATCGAGATCGCGATTTCGTCGCCCTCGCGCCAGTAGGACGAGATCTGCAGGATCGACGGCCCACTGATGCCGCGGTGGGTGAACAACATGGCTTCGGAGAAGCTGGTCCTGCCGCAGGCAACATCGGCATCGACAGCGATGCCGGCAAGTGGCGTCAATTTCTGCAAGGTGTTGGCGTCGAAGGTCAGCGGCACCAGCGCTGGCCGCGTCTCGACCACAGGCAGCCCGAACTGCGCAGCAATCTCGTAGCCGAAACCGGTCGCCCCCATCTTGGGGATAGACTTGCCGCCGCAGGCGACCACCAGCGACTTGCACGCGACCCGACTGCCGGAGACAAACAGCTCGAACCCTTCGGCCGTCCTGCTGATGTCCTCCACCGTGGTCGACAGCCTCAGCTCGGCGCCGTTTTCCCGCATTTCCTCGACCATCATCTCAATGATCTGGCGTGCCGAGCCGTCGCAGAACAGTTGGCCGAGCGTCTTCTCGTGATAGGCGATGCCGTAGCGCTCGACGAGGCCGATGAAATTGCGCTGGGTGTAGCGGCTCAGCGCCGAGATGCAGAAATGCGGGTTCTGCGACAGAAAATTCTTCGGGCTGGCGTGGATGTTGGTGAAGTTGCAGCGCCCGCCGCCGGAAATCCGTATCTTTTCGCCGGGCGCCGAAGCGTGATCGACGACCAGCACCGAGCGGCCGCGCTTGCCGGCTTCCACGGCGCACATCATGCCGGCCGCGCCGGCGCCGATCACCACGACATCAAAGGACTGCATTCCGGAGTGTTCCCGCTGGCCCGTCGGCGCCTTGCCGGCGCGCGAACCCTGGTTGTCGGATCAAGCTGTTCGGTGCCTGATAGCCGAAGCTGTCGGGATGGCAAAGTTGGAAGTTATGCCAGCGTTTCCTCAAACAACGCCGTCAGCCGCTTCCAGTGGCGTTCGGCACCGGCGGCATCGTAGACGCCGTGGTCGGATACGCACCAGCCATGGCCCATGCCGACATAGTTTTCGAGAATGTGGTCGACGCCGGCAGTGCGCAGGCTCTCGGCCAGGATTGCCGACTGTTCCGGTGGGAAGCTGCCGTCGACACCGGCAGAGCCGACATAGACACGCGCCTTGATCCTTGCGGCGCTGCGGTGCGGGCTATCGGGCGCATCGCTGGCCAGATTGCCGCCATGGAAGCTTGCCGCGGCCACGATGCTGCCCGGATGGGCGGCGGCAGCGTTGAGCGCACGCGAGCCGCCCATGCAATAGCCGACAGTGCCAATCGGGCCTGTTGCGCCGGTCTTTGCCAACGCGTCGATGAAGGAGGCCGTGTCGCGTGCGGTCATCTCCTGCGTCGTGCCGCCGATCAGGGCACGCAACTCGGTCCGCGTCTTCTCCTCGACGAAGGCCGTCTTGGCGTCGAACGGACCATAGGCGCCTGCACGATAGAACAGGTCGGGTACCAGCACCGCATAGCCGTGGCTGCCCAGCCGTTCGGCCATCTCGTCCAGCGCCGGGCGTGGACCGAAGGCATCCATATAGAGGATCACACCGGCTTTCGCCTTGGCAGGTCCGAAAAGCCCGGCCTTGCAGACGCCATCCGCTGTCCTGATCTCAATCACGCGCTTGGTCGGCATGGCAAGGTTCCTTCTGTCTGCCCCGTCGCGAACATAGGGACTTCGACCCGCCAGACAAGCTCAGGCGGCGATGGTCCGCTCGGTGCGCGCGCCGACATGCAGCGCCCTGCCCGCGCCCAGTCCCGTGATCGCAACGCCAAGGCCAAGGGTTACGAACAGCACCGAAGAAGCGGCGAAGCTGCCGGTCCAGTTGCGGATCAGCCCGACCAGCAGCGGGCCGATGGCCGCCAGCGTGTAGCCCACGCCCTGCGCCATGCCGGAGAGATGGGCCGCGACATGGGAATCCGGCGAGCGCAGCACGATCAGCGTCATGGCGGCGGCAATCAGCCCGCCCTGGCCGATGCCCTGCAGCACGGCCCAGAACAGGATCGTCGAGGTCGGCGCAAACAGGATGCCGAGCAATGCCGTTACGGCAGCCACGACGAGCGCCACATTGACGCCGCGCTGGTCCTTGCGGCGGATGGCGATCGAAGGCATGGCAAGGCAGGTCACAACCTGCGCCATGACCGACAGCGAGACGATCGCGCCGGCCGTCGTGGCATCGAAGCCGCGCTCGCGCAGGATCGGCGCCAGCCAGCCGAAGACGCAATAGGCGAGCGCCGACTGCAGCCCCATGAACAAGGTGACCTGCCAGGCCAACCGGTCGCGCCACAGGCCGATGACGCGGAAGCCGCTTTGGCTCGCCTGCCTGCGGCTGCCGAGCGCCTGCGGTGTCCAGATGAGCAGCACGATGAAGGCGGGAACCGCCCAGGCGGCGAGCGCGCCGGACCAGGAGCCCGTCAACAGATGTTCTATGGGCAGTGTCAGCCCCGAGGCCGAAGCAGCACCAGCGCAAAGCGCCATCGTATAGAGCCCGGTCATCATCGCCGCCTTGTCGGGGAAGTCGCGCTTGACCAGCCCGGGCAAGAGCACGTTGCCGATGGCGATTGCGGCGCCGGCCATGAAGCTCGCGATGAACAGCAGCGGCACGGTGCCGAGGCCACGAAGGACAGTGCCAAGGGCCAGCAGCGCCAGCGCAAACAGCAGCGTGCGCTCGGCGCCGAAGCGCTGCGCCAGCTTTGGTGCCAGCGGCGCGAACAGGCCGAGGCAGAGCACCGGCAGCGTCGTCAAAAGGCTGGCGCCGGCGGGCGACAAGCCGGTTGCCTGCATCACCTCCGGCAACAGCACGGAGAGGCTGGAAAAGATCGGCCTGAGATTGAAGGCGATCAGCACCAGGCTGGCGCCGAGCACAAAACGCGCCATGCCGCTGCGCAGGACGGGCGCCTGCGGTGCCGGCAGGCTGTCGATCTCGGCATCGACAAGCTGGTCGTCGAGACCATCGATGGCGACGGCCTGGGCAGGCCGGCCGGCCGGAACAAAGCTCTGGTTCATTGGTCAAGCAACCTGTCGAGTTCGATAAGCACCGGCGCCATGAAGGCGCGGACTGCCGCGGCAGCCCTGTCCGGATCGCCGGAGGCGACGGCCTCGACGATGGCCGCATGGGCCGGCGCGTCGGGCTCGGGCAGTTCGCCGGCCAGCGTCGCCTTGATCGTCTCGGCGATGGCGCCGGTGAAGAAGTCGTAGAGTTCGATCATTGCCCGGTTGCCTGAGGCCTCGACGACCGACTTGTGGAAGGCGATGTCGCGGCGAATGAAGGCCTCGTGCCCGCCATCGGCAACGATGCCGCGCGCCTCCAGCAAGCGGCGCATCTTCACCAGATCGGCTGGTGTGTGGCGCTGCGCTGCCAGCCGCGCCGCCTCGGCGTCCAGGGCTGCGCGCGTCTCCCATTGGTCGCGCAGGCCGGCGCGCTTGACGCGATCCAGCGCCGCCGACGGATCGACTGCCGAGCGGACATAGGTGCCCGACCCTTGCCGTGTATCCAGCAAGCCCTGCGAGACCAGGGCGCGGACAGCTTCGCGCACCGTGCCGCGGCTTACCGAAAGCAGGTCGGTGAGTGCCGCTTCATTGGGAATACGCTCGCCCACGGCCCAGTGGCCGCTGACGATTTCTGCGCGCAGGCTATCGGCGGCGCTGTCGGTGAGATTGGTTCGCGTGGCTGGCTGCATGGTTATATTCATCAAGTCATCCGATGACTTTGGATAAGCCTGTCAGCTCGCAAAGGCAACAAGCGAGCCAGGAAAGCGATTGGGCCAGTCGGGCGAACTCAGAGGCCGGCGTAGCTCTTCATGTGAAAGGCCTGCACATCGGCCGGATAACGATAGGCCAGCCCGCAGGGACAGGCATTGCGATCGAGGCAGCCTTGCATCCGGCAGGCACCTCCCGAGGATCCGCGCACATGTCCCAGGCATCGTTCATATGCGAAACCCGCCTCCGAATAGGCATCCACAGGACAGGATTTCAGGCAGGGTTTTCCTGGACATAGATCGCAAAGGTGACTCTGTTTGCGAACTTCGTCGAACTCCAGATCGACATCGAACAGCAGCGCGCCACGATAGGCATGCCAGAGCCCGTATTCGGGATGCATCAGGATGCCGAGCGGCGATGGCCTCAGTCCCTCCGCGCGGATCGCCCATTGCTGGAACGGCAGATAGGGCTTGTCGGATGGCGACACCGCACGCACGCCGAACTTGCGCGCGACGTCGCCGATCACCTCGCGCGCCCAGCTGTCGAGCGGATTTTCGAGGTCAGCCGGCTGCGCCTCGCGCCAGCGCAGGAAGTGCGGCCAGACGGCCGCCCCTGCCTGCCCCACCAGCAACACCGACCGCGCCGGCTTGCCCACCGGACCGCCCGGTGCTGGGTTGCTGTGGTCAAAAGCAAAACCGCCGCGCTGGATGAGGCCATGATCGGCCAGCGCGGCGGAAATCTCATCAAGGTCGGGGGACGTCAAGCGTCACCCCTTCTTGTCCGGATCGGAGAATGCGCTCCGCCAGACTTCCTTGTGAATGATGCTGGCGACTTTAGCCCCGCCTGAAACGGGCTCCTTTCACGTGAAGGCGTCGGGCATCGACGCCTTCTTCGCAGCAATGAAGTCCTTGAGGCCGTCGTCGATGCTGGGATCGAGATACGGCGCCTCGTAGCTTTCGAGCCAGCGGCGGGCGAGCTCGTTGGCACGCTGCGGTGCCGTCTTCTGTCCTTCGGCCAGCCATTGCTCGTAGGAATTGTTGTCGGCGATGCTTGAGCGGTAGAACGCGGTCTGGAAGTTCGCCTGGGTATGGTCGCAGCCGAGATAGTGGCTGCCGGGCCCGACCTGGCGGATGGCGTCCATGGCCTGGCCGTTTTCGGAGAGATCGACGCCCTCGGCAAATTTCTGCTGCATGCCGAGCTGGTCGATGTCCATCATGAACTTCTCGTAGCACGAGGCGAGACCACCCTCGAGCCAGCCGGCCGAATGCAGCACGAAATTGGTGCCGGCCAAAAGCGTCGAGTTCAGCGTGTTGGCGCTTTCATAAGCCGCCTGCGCGTCCGGGACCTTCGAGGCGCAGAGCGAGCCGCCGGTGCGGAACGGCAGGCCGAGGCGGCGCGCCAGCTGGGCGGCGCCGTAGGACACCAGCGTCGGCTCCGGCGTACCGAAGGTCGGCGCGCCCGACTGCATCGAGATCGACGAGGCGAAGGTGCCGAACAGCACCGGGGCGCCCTTGCGGATCAGCTGGGTGAACGAAGCGCCGGCCAGCACCTCGGCCAGTACCTGGGTCAGCGTACCGGCAACCGTCACCGGGCTCATTGCGCCGGCCAGGATGAACGGCGTCACGATGCAGGCCTGGTTGTGGCGCGCATAGACCTTGGCCGCGCCCAGCATGGTCTCGTCGAAGACCATCGGCGAGTTGGCATTGATCAGGCTGGTCAGAACCGTGTTGTTCTCGACGAAGTCGTCGCCGAAAACGATTTTGGCCATCGCCACCGTGTCCTCAGCGCGTTCCGGCGCGGTCACCGAGCCCATGAACGGTTTGTCGGAATATTTGATGTGGCTGTAGACCATGTCGAGGTGGCGCTTGTTGACAGGCACATCGACAGGCTCGCACACCGTGCCGCCCGAATGGTGGATCGACGGCGCCATATAGGCCAGCTTCACGAAGTTACGAAAATCCTCGATCGTCGCGTAGCGCCTATTGCCGTCGAGGTCGCGCACGAAGGGCGGGCCGTAGACCGGCGCAAAGACGGTAGCATCGCCGCCGATCTGCACCGAACGCTCGGGGTTGCGCGCATGCTGGGTGTAAACAGAAGGCGCCGTCTTCAGCAGTTCGCGGCACAGCCCCTTGGGGAAGTGGACCCGTTCGCCCTTGACGTCGGCGCCGGCTTCCTTCCACAACGCCAGCGCTTCGGCGTCGTCGCGGAACTCGATGCCGATTTCTTCCAGCACCGTGTCGGCGTTCTTCTCGATGAGGGCGAGGCCCTCCTCGTTGAGCACCTCATACACGTTCACCTTGCGCTTGATGTAGGTGAGCTGCGTGCCCGGCCCGCCGCCGCTGCGTGCTGCGCGTCGCGCAGCCGCGCCACCGCTTGCGCCACGCCCGCGCCTGCCGCCCGCTTGTTCCTGCTCGACTGCCGCGTCTTCGCCCATGGCTCTGCCTTCCGTAAGAATCCGTTTTTCGCCGCCCATGCGGCTCTACGACGGATCGTAATCATGCACCCATATCGAAACGGCTCGCCAGCGCCAACGCCTGTCGCAAAATCGACAAGCCGACAGCCAAGACGACAGCCGGACTGCCAGTCGCTTTCGTTTTGCAGGAGGTCGCAAATCAGCTATGGATTTGCGGCACTTGCAAGCTAGGTATAGCGCAACATCAGCAAGCCGCACTTTAGCGCTGCCTCGAGGGAGCCTTAGAAGATGTCCGACGACGAAATCATCCTGTCCGAGCTTTCCGACGACGAACTCGTGCAGCAGATGCACGACGACCTGTATGACGGGCTGAAGGAAGAAATCGAGGAAGGGACCAACATCCTGCTCGAGCGCGGCTGGGCGCCCTACAAGGTGCTCACCGAAGCGCTGGTCGAAGGCATGCGCATCGTCGGCGAGGATTTCCGCGACGGCATTTTGTTCGTGCCGGAAGTTCTGCTCTCGGCCAACGCCATGAAAGCCGGCATGTTCATCCTGCGCCCGCTGCTCGCCGCCACCGGTGCGCCCAAGCAGGGCAAGATGGTCATCGGCACAGTCAAGGGCGACATCCACGACATCGGCAAGAACCTCGTCGGCATGATGATGGAAGGCGCTGGCTTCGACGTCATCGACCTCGGCATCAACAATCCGGTCGAGAATTATCTCAATGCGATCGAAGAGCATCAGCCCGACATCATCGGCATGTCGGCGCTGCTGACCACGACCATGCCCTACATGAAAGTCGTCATCGACACGATGAAGGAAAAGGGCATCCGCGACGACTATGTCGTGCTGGTCGGCGGCGCGCCGCTCAACGAGGAATTCGGCAAGGCCGTCGGTGCCGACGCCTATTGCCGCGATGCGGCTGTCGCTGTCGAAACCGCCAAGGACTACATGAAGCGCAAGCACAACCTGCGCGCTGCCGGCTGACGACAAAGGGCCGCCCCTTGCGGCGCGGCCCTTTCATTTCGATCTGGCCGATCTGAGTTCGGCCAATCTGAGAAGTGCGGCGGTATGGTGCCTTATTGGACTGTGTCCTCGATGGCGTTCGCAGTACCTTTGACATCCTTGCCGACGCCGCGAATGGTGTTGGCGCAGGAGGCCAGTGCAAGCGCGCAGGCAATGACGGCGATCGGTGCCAGACGTGACAGTTTCATGGACGGTGTCTCCCTCTCTCGATAAACTTCGTCCTAGATCAACGAAGGCCGGATCGACTGGTTCCATGGCCGCAAAGCAGACAACGAAACCCGACATCGAAGGCAGGCTGCTGGTCATAGGCTGCGGCATGATTGCGCGCGAGGTTTTGGCGGTCAAGCAGCAGCTCGCGCTCGATCATCTCGAGCTGACCTGCCTGCCGGCCGATTTCCATTTCCACCCCAGCCGGATCGCGCCTGCCATGGACCAGGCGATCACCGAAGCGAAGGCGGAGGGGTATCGGCACATCTATGTCGGCTATGCCGACTGCGGCACAGGCGGCCTGCTCGACCGTGTCTGCGAAAAGCATGGCGTCGAGCGCATCGCCGGCCCGCATTGCTTTGCCTTCTACCAGGGTGCTGCTGTCTATGCGCAAGTCGGCGAGGCCGACATGATGTCGTTCTACATGACCGATTTCCTCTGTCGGCAGTTCGATGCCTTCTTCATCAAGCCGCTCGGCCTCGACCGGCATCCCGAGCTGGTGAAGGACTATTTCGGCAACTACGAGAAGCTGATCTACCTCGCCCAGACCGACGACCCCGCGCTCGACAAGGTCGCCGAGGATGCCGCCAGAATGCTCGGCCTCGTCTACGAGCGTCGCGCCACCGGCTATGGCGACCTGCCCGAGGCCCTTGCCAACGCATCGGACGCTGCGGCACATCATCAAAGAGCCTGATTCCTCCCCTGAGGTTCGGCCTTTGCAGAGGTTTGCCATGGCTTTTCGACGATTGATTCTTGCTGCTGCTCTAGCAACCACGGCGACCTTCGCGCATGCCGACGGCGTGGTGCAGAAGCTGATCACACCGGCAGACAAGGCCAGGCTCGAAAGATACGAAGCCACGCGTAAGGGAGCGCTTCAGGAGGCCAAGGCAGGCCAGGCACGCGAAGTCGCCGTGCTCGACGCGATCATTGCCAAAAAGCCCATGTCGTTTTCTGATTTCGACATGACCGGCAACTGGCAGTGCCGCACCATCAAAGCCGGCGGTCTCGGCCCGCTCGTCGTCTACGGCTGGTTCAAATGCAAGGTCAGCGACGACGGCTCGGGCTGGATGCTGGAAAAGATCTCCGGCTCACAGCGCACCAAGGGCCGCTTCTATACCGACGGCGACAGCAGACTGATCTATCTCGGCTCCGGCTTTGTCTCGGGCGAAAAGCCCAAGGCCTATGGCCGTGGCCCAGATACCGACCAGGTCGGCTATGCCTTCCGCAGCGGGCAGGCGGAATGGCGCATCGAGTTTCCGGCGCCGCGATACGAATCGAAGCTGGACATCATCGAATTCCGCCGTTGATGTTGCATTCTGCGCGAAGCGACATCACATTCGCACCCTCCGGGGTCATCAAGGATTAACCTGGCCGTCGCACACTGCGATGGGGATTGGCGCGTTAGAAAGCGGGCCGCAAGTGGGCTGAAGGCTGAATGTTAGGGCAAGACAAGCAAACCGACGCAGGCGAATTCGATGCGGCGCCGAAGCGCCGTCGTGGCCGGCGCTTGTCAGCGATCTTCGCCCAGCTCGCCCGCGACGCCAAAGGCAGCATCTCGATAGGCGACATCAGAGACACGCTGGGCAAGCGCAGTTTCGCGCCGCTTCTGGTGCTGTTTGCCGCCTTCAACATGCTGCCGCTGCCACCCGGCGCCTCGGCGGTGCTTGGCCTGCCGCTGCTGATCGTCGCCGCACAGATGGCCTTCGGCAGCAATCGCGCCTGGCTGCCCGACTTCATCACCCAGCGCTCGCTGTCGGCGGAACAGTTCCGCACCGTCACTGACTGGGTCGTCCCCAGGCTGATCCGCCTTGAGCAAGTGGTGCGTCCACGCTACTGGCCGTTCTGGCGCAAGCGCGGGGACCGCGTCATCGGCATCATCGCGCTCATTCTATCCGTTTCGATCACGCTCCCGATCCCGTTCGGCAATTGGCTGCCGGCCTTTGCCACGGCGCTGCTCGGCCTGGCGTTGTCGGAACGCGACGGTATCCTGTTTGCCGTCGGCAGCATCGTCGGCGTGGCATCGCTTGCCGTCGTTTGTGCGGTCGTCGGCGGCGCCGGCTTTGCCACGCACGCCTTCCTGGCCTGGCTGGGGTAGACTGAATGGATCGCAGGCCGATCGTCTTCGTGACTGAAGGCGGCGAACATATCTGGGCAATCATCAACAGCCTGACCGATCGCTTCGGCCCCGTCACTGTCGTTCTGGAAACGCCCTACTCCAAGCGTGAACTGATGAGGCGCCGCGCCAAAAAACTCGGCTGGATCTCGGTCGCCGGTCAGTTGGGCACCATGGTGCTCATCCGTGCAGCCAAGAGTTTCCTGAGCGGTGGCATCGAGCGCATTATTGCCGAGGAAAAGCTGGAAATCGTGCCGCGCGCCAGCCAGGAGATCGTTCCGGTCTCCTCCGCCAATGCCCCCCAACTGATCGACGTCGTCCGCAAGCTGGAACCAGCGGTGATATTCCTCGCCAGCTGCCGGCTGTTGTCGGCCAGGACGCTTGCCGCCATCCCCTGCCCTGTCATCAACTATCACTCCGGCATCAACCCGAAATACCGCGGCATGAACGGCGGCTATTGGGCGCTTGCCACCGGCGACCACGGCAATTTCGGCTCGACAGTGCATATCGTCGATGCCGGTGTCGACACCGGCTCCATCCTCTACCAGGCACGCGGAATTCCTGGAAAAGGCGACACTATCGCGAGCTACGCGATGCGCCAGGCTGCCTTTTCCCGCGACATCTGCATCCGGGCCGTCGAGGACGTGCTTGCCGGCCGAATGACGCCGATCGACACCGGCCTCCCATCCCGCCAATGGTACCATCCGACCATCTGGCAGTATCTCTGGACGGGCATCCGCCGCGGCGTCTGGTAGACGCGTCTGCGGCAATCCTCACTTTATCTTTTTGCGACAGGAGATCGCGTCGCTTTTGAATGCGCGCGCGTCGTCCCATAACAAGCGGCACCCGCATGGTTGCGGCAATGCTCAACGTCATCGAAAGCGAGACCGAAATGGCCGACCTGATCATCGTCTACTGGCGCGACATCCCTGCACAGGTGATCGTCAAGAAGGGCCGGCAGAATGCCAAGCGCGAATTGCCGCTGCGTTTTACCGAAGCGATCGACATGTGCGCCATGCGCACCGGTGCCGGCGACACCGACGCCTATCTGGCGGAGTGGCGCAAGGCCGACCCGGTTCCGGTCAGCGACGACCTCGAGGCGGAAGCTGACAAGGCAATGGCCGAGATAGATGCAAATTTCACACGCGAGCGGCTGGTCGCTCTCGTCAAGGCAGGCGGCAAGGAAGATGGTTGATACCCAGCCTACAGTAACCCAGGCGACCTTGGTCAAGAAGGCCGCGCCCAAAAGCGACTACAAGCCTGCCGATGTATCGCCGCAGCGGCGCGTCCAGCGCAGCTACACGATCAGGCTGTGGTCGATCCGCCATTCGCGCCTGCTTGAATGGTTCTACAGCCGCTTCGCCGACGCCTTCCTGCTGCTCCATCCCCTGTGGAAGGGCATCGGTTATGGCCGTGTCGAGGCCCCGATCAAGTTCGTCGAGAAGCGGGTCAAGGGCCTGATGTTCGACTGCCGGATGTGCGGCCAGTGCGTCTTGTCGTCGACCGGCATGTCGTGCCCGATGAACTGCCCCAAGCAGCTGCGCAATGGCCCCTGTGGCGGCGTCCGCGCCAACGGCAACTGCGAGGTCGAGCCCGACATGCCCTGCGTCTGGGTCAAGGCCTGGGAAGGCTCGCGCAACATGGTCAAGGGCGACGCCATCCTCAACGTCCAGAAGCCGGTCGATCAGTCGCTGCGCGAAACCTCGGCCTGGCTGAGGGTGACCGCTCAGGCTGCCGCAACGCGCGAAACTGCCAGCAAGGAAGTCGCATGACCCCGCCGCGCCCGCGCCAGACCGACGAGCATCCCGATGGCATCGACCTGCCGCTCGACCCCCTGCCCGGCCACTCCTCGCGCGGCCGCCTGGAGCGCGTGCTGCGCCGGGGCGAATTCGCCGTCACCACCGAACTGAACCCGCCCGACAGCGCCGACCCCGAAGACGTCTACAACCGCGCCAAAATCTTCGACGGCTGGGTCGACGGCATCAACGCGGTCGATGCTTCTGGTGCCAATTGCCACATGTCGTCGGTCGGCATCTGTGCTCTGCTCACCCGCATGGGCTACGCACCGATCATGCAGATTGCCTGCCGTGACAAGAACCGCATCGCCATCCAGGGCGACGTGCTCGGCGCGGCCGCCATGGGCGTGGCCAACATCCTGTGCCTGACCGGCGACGGCGTGCAGGCCGGCGACCAACCCGGCGCCAAGCCGGTGTTCGACCTCGACTCGACGTCGCTGCTCGAAACCGTGCGCATCATGCGCGACAATGGAAAGTTCCTGTCGGGCCGCAAGCTGACCACGCCACCGCAGCTCTTCCTTGGCGCCGCAGTCAACCCTTTCGCCCCGCCCTATGATTTCAGGCCTGTTCATCTCGGCAAGAAGATCGCCGCCGGCGCACAGTTCGTGCAGAGCCAATACTGCTTCGACGTGCCGATGTTCCGCACCTTCATGAACCGCGTGCGCGATCTCGGTTATGACGAGAAATGCTACATCCTGGTCGGTGTCGGCCCGCTTGCCTCGGCCAAGACAGCCAAGTGGATCCGCGCCAACGTGCCGGGTATCCACATCCCAGATACAGTCATCAAGCGTCTGGAAGGCGCCCAGGACCAGAAGAAGGAAGGCAAGCAGCTCTGCATCGACATCATCAACGAGGTCAAGGAGATACCTGGCGTGTCGGGAGTCCACGTGATGGCCTACCGGCAGGAGGAATATGTCGCCGAGATCGTCGATGAATCGGGCGTGCTGAAGGGTCGCCGGCCATGGAAACGCGAGGCCCGTGCCGACGACCAGCGTGTCGCCGAGCGGCTCGAGCACATCCTGCACGACGACGTTACCGAATCGCAGGTCGACATGGTGAAGACCGCGCACTGACAGGCAGGCGCGACTGCCGCGCTTGAACGAAACCAGACAACGATATAAAGAAATCTTTATATCTTAGGGAGAACTTCATGACCCGCACGATCGTCGCCTCGGCGACCCGCGAAATCATCATCGGTTTCGATCAGCCTTTCTGCGTCATTGGCGAACGAATCAATCCGACCGGCCGCAAGAAGCTGGCCGCCGAGATGGTTGCCGGCAATTTCGAGACCGTCATCAAGGACGCCCTGGAGCAGGCCGCCTGCGGCGCGACGATGCTGGACATCAATGCCGGCGTGACGGCGGTCGATCCGAATGCGACCGAACCGGCGCTTCTGGTGCAGACGCTCGAGATCGTCCAGAACCTGGTCGACCTGCCGCTGGCGATCGACAGCTCGGTGTCGGCGGCGATCGAGGCAGCCCTCAAGGTTGCCAAGGGCCGCCCGCTCGTCAACTCCGTCACCGGCGAGGAAGAGAAGCTCGAAGCGATCCTGCCGCTGGTCAAGAAGTACAACGTCCCGGTCGTCGCCATCTCCAATGACGAGACCGGCATCTCGATGGATCCCGACGTCCGCTTTGCGGTTGCCAAGAAGATCGTCGAGCGTTGCGCCGATTTCGGTATTCCCGCCCATGACGTGGTCGTCGATCCGCTCGTCATGCCGATCGGCGCGCTTGGCGATGCCGGCCGCCAGGTCTTTGCGCTGCTGCGCCGCCTGCGTGAAGAGCTCAAGGTCAACACCACCTGCGGCCTGTCCAACATCTCGTTCGGCCTGCCGCACCGCCACGGAATCAACGCCGCCTTCATCCCGATGGTCATCGGCGCCGGCATGACATCGGCGATCATGAACCCGGTTCGTCCGCAGGAAATGGAAGCGGTGCGCGGTGCCAACGTGCTCAACGGCACCGACGAGCACTGCACCCACTGGATCAAGACCTATAAGGACTACAAGCCATCGGAGGGCGGCCACGCCGTTGCAGCTCCCGTCGCCGTCAGCGCACCGGGTGACGCCGCCGCCGGCGGCCGCCGCCGCGGCGGCCGTGAAGCCCGCATGGCGCGCGGCTGAGATCAGTCGTGGGACACGACGCGCTCCATTTTTCCCCAGTCGTCCTGTCGGACGGGGAAGCGGAGCCGTCGCATGATTTTCCTTCCCCCCGCACGCGGGGGGAAGTTGCCGGCAGGCAGATGAGGGGCAACCCGATCGCCATAAGGTCGGTGCATTCCGGAGCATTGCAATGAACTCTCCCGCCAACATCACCGATCCGCTTGTCCTGTTCATGCCTTCGGGCAAGCGCGGCCGGTTTCCGGTGGGAACGCCCGTGCTCGACGCGGCGCGTACGCTTGGCGTCTATGTCGAAAGCGTGTGCGGCGGACGCGCCACCTGCGGCCGCTGCCAGGTCGAGGTGCAGGAAGGCAATTTCGCCAAGCACAAGATCATCTCGTCGAACGACCACATCTCGCCCAAGGGCCCGAAGGAAGAGCGCTACGAGCGCGTTCGCGGCCTGCCTGAAGGCCGGCGCCTGTCATGTTCGGCGACGATCCAGGGCGACCTCGTCATCGACGTACCACAGGACACCGTCATCAACGCGCAGGTCGTGCGCAAGGCAGCCACCGATCGCGTCATCGAGCGCAATGCCGCCGTCCAGCTCTGCTATGTCGAGCTGGAGGAGCCCGACATGCACAAGCCGCTCGGCGACCTCGACCGCCTCAAGGTAGCACTCGAAAAGGACTGGGGCTGGAAGGACCTGCTGGTCGCCCCCCACCTCATCGCCCAGGTCCAGAAGATCCTGCGCACCAAGCTGCCCGACCAGCCGGAGGTTACGCCCGGCAAATGGGGCGTGACCGCGGTAGTCCACCGCGACATGGATTCCTCGCGCCCCTTCATCATCGGCCTGTTCCCCGGCTTGAAGAACGAGGCCTATGGCATCGCCTGCGACATCGGCTCGACGACCATCGCCATGCATCTGGTGTCGCTTTTGTCCGGCCGCATCGCCGCTTCGTCAGGCACGTCCAATCCGCAGATCCGCTTCGGCGAAGATCTGATGAGCCGCGTCTCCTATGTGATGATGAACCCCGACGGTCGCGAAGCCATGACCAAGGCCGTGCGCGAGGCCGTCAACGGGCTCATCGGCAAGGTCTGCGAGGAAGGCCAGGCCAACCGCGACGACATCTTCGACTGCGTCTTCGTCGCCAATCCGATCATGCATCACCTGTTCCTCGGCATCGACCCGACGGAACTCGGCCAGGCGCCGTTCGCGCTCGCCGTTTCAGGCGCGCTGCAATTCTGGGCGCATGAGATCGACATCGAGGTCAATCGCGGCGCGCGTCTCTACACCTTGCCCTGTATCGCCGGGCACGTCGGCGCGGATGCTGCCGGTGCGACCTTGTCCGAGGGACCGTACCGCCAGGACAAGATGATGCTGCTGGTCGATGTCGGCACCAATGCCGAGATCATTCTCGGCAACCGGAACCGGGTCGTCGCCGCGTCCTCGCCCACCGGCCCGGCCTTCGAAGGCGCCGAAATCTCTTCTGGCCAACGTGCAGCCCCTGGCGCCATCGAGCGCGTGCGCATCGACCCTGAGACGCTGGAGCCGAAATATCGCGTCATCGGCACCGACAAATGGTCGGACGAGGACGGCTTCGACGAGGCATCGTGGACCACCGGCGTCACCGGCATCTGCGGCTCGGCGATCATCGAGGTGGTGGCGGAGATGTACCTGTCTGGCATCATCTCCGAAGATGGCGTCATCGACGGATCGATGGCCGAGAAAAGCCCGCGCATCATCCCGAACGGCCGCACCTTCTCCTATCTGCTGCGCGAAGGCCGCCAGGGCGAGCCACGCATCACCGTTACCCAGAACGACGTCCGCGCCATCCAGCTTGCCAAGGCAGCTCTCTATGCCGGCGTGAAGCTGCTGATGGAAAAGCAGGGCGTCGAGACCGTCGACACCATCCGCTTCGCCGGCGCCTTCGGCTCTTTCATCGACCCGAAATACGCGATGGTGCTCGGCCTGATTCCCGATTGCGACCTCGACGAGGTCAAAGCGGTCGGCAATGCCGCCGGCACCGGCGCGCTGATGGCGCTGCTCAACCGCAATCACCGCCGCGAGATCGAGACGGAAGTCGGCCGGATCGAAAAGATCGAGACTGCGCTCGAGCCGCACTTCCAGCAGCTGTTCATCGACGCCATGGCGCTGCCCAACAAGGTCGACCCGTTCCCCAAGCTGCAGGCCGCCGTCAAGCTGCCGCCGCGCAAGGCGGCAAGCGCCGAAGGCGACCTTTCCGACGGTGCACCACGCCGCCGGTCTCGCGAGGAACGCGCCGCGCGTCGCTCCCGCGACTGAACCACAAGGACATCTGCCCAACCGGCGCTTCGACGAGGTTTTCCGCGCCTCGCCGGAGCGCTGTTGTGCTATGATGCACGTATCGGGTGTGTTTCAGTCAGGCAACCATTCGACCTGAAGTTGCTGCTCATACGAAATCGATACGAAACAATCCCGAACTAGTTTCCGCTCGTCAGCCGCCAGCGAGCTTCGCCTCTCAGGCGGCAAACGTGCATGGCCTCGAAGATCGAGTTCGGTTTTTGGAATGGATCAGGCACCGATTCACACGAACCACAGCGTTCACTGCACGCCCCTTGAGGCGCGCGGCGCAGCGGGATTTGCAGGAGACGACAATGTCGATGATGAGAACCATCGGCCGCTTCGGTGCGGCCATCCAGAGCGCCCGCCGCGCCGCCCGATCCGAACGCATGCTGAACAGGTTGCCGCCGGAGATCCAGAAGGACATTGGCTGGCCCGCCCCGGAACATGGCCGGCGCCACGCGACACTGGCGATCTACATTTCGCCCGACCGTTGAGGCGAATGTTTCAGCATCGCGCGCAATCTGAAACAGAAAAGCGCTCAAGCGATATCAACCTGAAACACAAACGAGCATAAGCTTTTGCCCGGCCGGCGGCGCATCCAGTCTCGCGTGGTGCTGCCGGCCCGTCACTCCCAGGAGACGACCATGTCCATCATTGGAGAGTTTCATCAGTACGGCTCGGTGTTGCGCCATGCGTGCCGCGATAGCCGCATCGAGAACATGATGAACGGCTTGCCGCGCGAATTGCAGGTCGAGCTCGGCTGGATCGACGGGGTGACCCACCATGGGTCGGGCGCCGCGGGTCAACTCCACAAATATGGTCGCGTGGCGATGCTGATCGACGCGTTGCCCATCGACATACAGATCGAACTCGGCTGGCCCGTCGGCCCCTTGGCGCCGGCGACAAATGTCATCGCGTTCGCCCGGCCGAAAGCGTGCTGCGCATGACCTTCGCCGAAAAGGTCGGCCTGCTCGCCTTTCGCCAGCGCACCGCCGGCCGGCCTGCCGCGGCCGACCGGCGCCTGCGTATGGCATTGAGGCCACGCCGCCGCACGAGCTGATTGCCGGCACTTCGACAATTGGAATTCACGAATTGAAAGGAGGGCCAGATGCCCCTTTTCGACGATCTCGGCCGCATCGGCGCCCGCTACAAGCAGGCGCGAAGTGCCCGCCGGACGGCACGCATCATGAATGCGCTGCCACCGGAGATCCAGCGCGACCTTGACTGGCACCCGCCATCGTCGCTGATGGCGCGCATCTACCGGTCGATGGCCACCGCTGTCAGGCGCTGAAGCTTAGGGCTTAGACCCATTACCGCGCAGCCAGATGCGGATTTCGACGAGTTTTAGGGCAGCGAGATAGTTTTCTGCCAGCTTGTCATGCCGAGTTGCGATGCGACGGTACTGCTTGACCCTGTTGAAGAAGCACTCGACCAGGTTCAGCGCTCTATGTAGGAACGGACAGAAGCGTATCGGTTCCTTTCGGTTGGCCTTGGGCGGATGTTGGCTCCTGCCTTTCGCTCGATGACGGCACTGCGCAATGCGTTGGCATCTTACCCCTTGTCGACGAGTAGCATGCACCCTCCGGTAATTCCTTGGTTAGCTCTGCTGCAGCAGCGATGTCGCTCATCTGGCCTGCCGTGAGCATCAGCTTGATCGGCCTGCCTTGGGGGGCGACAAGAGCGTAGATTTTGGTCGGCAGGCCGCCTCGTGAGCGGCCGAGACCATTATCTCGATCCACCTTTTGCCGTCGCGCTCTGCTGATGCATTCGAACAACCGAGGTACCGATCATCTGTACCCTGCCGTCATCGAACTTTGTGATGGCGTACATCGGATGGTCCCAAACACCTGCTTTGCACCATCTGACAAAGGATTATCGCAAGTGGTGCGCCGACCGCACCGCTCAGGCAGACGCCATGGCGCTCCAAATCGCAGCCCCCAGAAGATGCCGTTCAGTACGCGGCGGTCGTCTACGCGCGGCACGCCACGAGGCATATCGCGGAGGAGCGGTTCGATGACGCGCATTCGGGGTCAGTCAGGTCATATCGGCTCAAGGGCCGCCTCAACCATATTTGGCCTCAGAATGAAACGCTCCTCAACAAAGACCAGATTGCAGACATCAAACCTGCAGGACTATTCTTTGGCCGGACAACCGCGTTTGTCAGCCTGCGCGGGATCGGGACGCCAATGGCTCGTCAATTCCGTAAGTTGGTTCTTTGGATTGCGCTCGCCGCGGCGGTGCTAGGCTTGGTCGCACTTTTTGTGACGCCCTGGCCCAGCGTACTTGTCATTCGAGCGATCTTCGACCGAGGGGCTGCCGAAGCGTCAGCGAAGCTGGAAAAGCATGTACCGTCCGGGATTAGGGTGGCCAGAAACATACAGTACATCTCTTCCGACCCTGATGCCAAGATTGATATCATCCATCCGCCCGCAGGTACAGCCATGGGGCCGACGATCATTTGGGTTCATGGCGGTGGCTTTATTTCAGGACGGCGGCGCGATGTTGAGAACTACGCCATGGTTCTGGCTGGCCAAGGTTTCGCCATTGTCAATGTCGACTACACCATCGCACCCGAAGCGAGATATCCGAAGCCAGTGCAGCAAGTGATCGCGGCCCTCAGCTTCGTATCACAGGAAGGCACACGCCTTGGCATTGATCCAACTCGTTTGATACTTGCCGGTGACTCGGCAGGAGCGCAAATCGCCGCGCAGGCCGCGAACCTAGTTACGGCGCCCGACTATGCGCGACAGGTCGGGATCTCGGCAAACATCCAGCCTAAGCAGTTGCGCGGGGTGATTCTATTCTGCGGCCCTTACGACCTCAATCTCATGGGCCACGGCTGGTTCATGCGCACAACGACATGGGCCTATAGTGGGTCCCGCAACCACGAGAACGACCGATCATTTCAACTGATGTCAGTCGCCAAGTATGTCACACCGGCATTCCCGCCAGCCCTCATCTCTGCAGGAAACGGGGATCCGTTGCTGCCGCACTCGGTCGCGCTAGAAAACGCCCTCCGAGCACACAATGTAACTGTCGACGCGCTTTACTTCCCTGATCACGAGCCAGCGCTCGGACATGAATATCAATTCGACTTGGACGCTGAACCGGGACGAGAGGCCCTACGACGGGCAGCAGCGTTCGCGCGGAAAATCGGACAGATTTGATGCGAGCTTGCCACTCAAATCCGTATCCCGCTTTTGTCGGTTCATGGCCTAGAACTTGCCGGTCAGGTTGAAGGTCTCGAAGGCCGCGCGGATGTGGTCGGCCGCGGCCTTGACCGGCGCGCTTGCCTCGGGTGCCACGATCATCGCCAAGCTGTAGTTGCCGATCTCCGGCATGCCGTCCTTGACGCCGAGTTCGACGAGCTCGTCGCCGATGAACGACCGCGGCAGCGGTGCGACCGCCAGGTCGGACAGGATCGCAGCCCGCTGGCCGGCCGTGTGCGCGCTCATATAGGCGACGCGGTAGTTGCGGCCATCGCGGCCGAGCGCTTCGAGCGCCCCTGCCCGCCATGCGCACCCCTCTTCCCAGATGGACACCGGCAGCGGCTCGCGCAGATGGGCGCAGCCGCCCCTGGCGCCAGCCCAGACGATCGGCTCGGTCAACAGCGTCTCGGCGCCTGCTGCATTGGCCCTGCAGGCATTGGTCAGCAGCGTGATGTCGAGCGCCCGATCGTCCATGCGGCGCCTGAGATTGCTGCTCTGGTCGATGATGACGTCGACGGCGATCGAAGGATGCGTCTGGGCAAAACGCTTGAGTACATGCGGCAGCACGCGTTCGCCGAAATCGTCGGGCGACCCCAGGCGAACCACGCCGACGATGTCGGGAATGATGAACTTCGACACTGCCTCGCGGTTGATCGCCAGCATGCGGCGCGCGTAACCGAGCAGCATTTCGCCGTCGGTGGTCAGCGTCACCGAACGCGCGTCGCGGAAGAACACCGAGCGCCCGAGAATGTCCTCGAGCTTCTTGATCTGCATCGACACGGCCGAGGGCGTGCGGAACACCGCATTGGCGGCGGTGGTGAAGCTGCCGGTTTCGGCAATCGCAACGAAAGTGCGCAGCACATCGAGGTCGAGCAGCGGCAGCGGATGATTGAGCGGTGCGTTCATGGCCAATGCCCTTCAATATTTCTGATCGAACACATCATTTCATTTCGTTTGATTGAACCTCATCCCTGAGCGATAGTCAACACCATCGAAGCAGCGGCCATGGCCAAGCGTCGACAGATCCCGGAACGGAAGCGCCATGGTGCGCGAGACGGTTGAAGCAAGCGGTGCCCACCGGGCGAGCACCTCAAGCCGGCCTTGAACCGGCCCAGCAGGAAGGAGAGACCGCAATGTCCATTTTCTCATCGATCGGGCGTATCGCCAGCGAACTCAACGCCGCCCGTACCCGCTTTAACACCGCCCGCTCGATCCGCTCGCTGCCGATCGAATTGCAGAAGGACATCGGCTGGCCGGAAGCGTTCGATTCGAACACCGGCTACCGTCGCGGCCACAGCGGTGAAGCGGTCTGAGCAGTGTCGAGGCGAAGTCGCGACCAGTCGCATGGTGTCGACAGGTCATGCGACCTCGCCTCAGCCATGCGAGCGCCGCACGCCTGAGATGAACGGCTTGCATGGCGCCGCAATATCCTCTCAAGAGACTGAAGTAGCTTGATTTTTCGCTGCAACCGACGTCGCATCCGCAGAAATGTCGTATGTCGTGTCGCTTTTGAGGTGTGCCACTTCGCATTTGCAGCATGATCCGCATCGGCCAAGGCCTATATGCGCATCGTCAAACGAGCTGCCCCACTCCACAACGCGAAGGCACCCCGTGTAACCACTGTGCATGGAGACGTGTCATGAAGATTTTTGCCCGCTTGTTCGGCATCCGCCGCGACACCTCGCTGTCGACCGCGATCGAGCGCCAGCGCCTTGCCAGGACGATGCCCGGCCAGACCGGCGCGATCGCCGCAAACCGCCTCGGCATGCTCGTCGGCTGAGTTTTCTTTCGATCCCGTCCTCCCGGATCGAACCATTGGAGCGGCGCAAGCCGCTCTTTTCTTTTTGACGCTGTCATTCGGCGACGCCAGGTGCGACATCACCGGCGTTCGGCCGGCCCGGGCTGCCCCGCCGTTTCAAACGCGTCATTTGTTGGTCAAAGCGAGCCAGCGGCGTTTTGCCCATGTCGCAAACTTTAATTTTAGCGACAGCTTCAACCCCATTGACAGCAAGGGAATTTGCTGTTGACGCTATGCTATTCGCGACATCAAAGTCGCGTCGTTCCCGGCCAGCGCGAGGGTTCCTTGAACGCCATCAGACATCCGATCAAACGATCGCTTGTGTTCTTCCTTGTCCCCGACTTCACCATGGTCGCCTTTGCGACTGCCCTCGACCCACTGCGCATCGCCAATCGCATGCTCGGCTACGAGGCCTACAAATGGCGCCTGGCCAGCATCGACGGTAAGGCCGTGCCCGCCTCGAATGGCGTCGAATGTGCCGTCAACACCTCGCTCGACGAGGAGCGCAAGAAGATGGCCGGGCCGGAACGGCCTTCGATGGTCATCGTCTGCACCGGCATCAATGTCGAGACCTACACCAACAAGTCGGTCTTTGCCTGGCTGCGCGAGGAGTACAATCGCGGCGTCGCCGTCGGCGGCTTGTGCACCGGCGCCTATGTGCTGGCCAATGCCGGCCTGCTGTCCAACAAGCGTTGCGCCATCCATTGGGAAAATCTGCCGGGATTCGCCGAGGCTTTCCCCAAGGCCAATGTCTATGCCGACCTGTTCGAGGTCGACCAGAACATCTACACCTGCGCCGGCGGCACCGCTGCCCTCGACATGATGCTCAAACTGATCGGCGACGATTTCGACGACAACCTCGTCAACCGCATCTGTGAGCAGGTGCTCACCGATCGTGTCCGCAGCCCGACCGACCGCCAGCGCCTGCCGTTGAGGGCACGGCTCGGCGTGCAGAACTCGAAGGTCCTGACCATCATCGAGCTGATGGAAGCCAACCTGTCGGAGCCGCTGTCGCTGATCGAGATTGCCGACCATGTCGGCCTGTCCAGGCGACAGATCGAGCGACTGTTCCGCACCGAGATGGGTCGGTCCCCTGCCCGCTATTATCTCGAAATCCGGCTCGACCGCGCCCGGCATCTTTTGATCCAGTCGTCGATGCCTGTCGTCGAGGTTGCTGTCGCCTGCGGCTTCGTCTCAGCCTCGCATTTCTCGAAATGCTACCGTGAGCTTTATGCACGTTCGCCGCAGCAGGAGCGCATCGACCGCAAACAGTTGATTGCGGCCTGACAGCTACTGTCGCCGGTAAGGGTCGTAACCGTCGTCGCCGTCGTCCTGATAGCCGTCGCAGATGCACTCTGCCGACGATATCTGGTCGTTCCAGCCGCCAATGGAGCGGGCATTGCGGTCGAACTCTTCCGACGCGCCCTGCATGCCGGTGTGCTGGTAGACGACAAGCGTGCAGCCGGGCGCGACGCGCACCGACGAGACGCGGTCGTTCCAGAACCGGCCGGGGCGGAAGCTGATCGACTGGTCGGCCCGCATCGGCAGGACACGGCCGCCATAGCCATTGTGTTCGTACATCTCGCAGGCGACGTCTTCGTCATACTGCGCGTTTGCGCTGCCGACCATCAGGACCGATGCGACGGTGGCAAGGAGTGCTAGGCGTTTCATGTTTCTCAGTGTCCTCGTGGGCCAGAAGACGCAGAGAAAACAGCCGCGTGGCCAAACTTTGGCATTTTCCGCTACTGGATCGCAGCTTACGACTTATGCCTAACGGCTGTCCCACAGCCAGGAGCGGTCGCGCCACAGCTTCTCGCCGATCAGGCAGTCATATCTCGGCTGCGCCTGGGCAAGCACGACAGGCGGATGGGCAGCTTCCTCGGCGGCCCACTGACGTGACGCGGGCCCAGCCAGTTCCAGCACCAGCTTGCGCCGGATCGCCTCCGGAAACTGCGACCACTCATTGACCGGGATCATGAAGGCGCCCGGCCCACCAATGACGCAATCGGCGTAGTAGCGGTCGAGATCCTCGACGTCATAGGCATTGCCAAAGCCGCCATTGGTCATCAGCGGCAGGCCATTGATGGTGATGCCTTGCGCCACGGCAGCGTCGCGCACCAGATCCACCGGCGGCCCCTGATTGTTCGGACCGTCGCCCGAGATGTCGATCACCCGCTTCATGCCCCGGTAGGCGCTTTCGGCAAAGAGGTCCGTGCCGAATTCGAGCGCACTGGAGATCGAGGTGCGGCGCGCGCTGTTGGGCGGCTTGGCCGAGAGTTGCCGCACCACGCGCTCGGCATCGGCGCGATTGGCAATGACTGTCCATGGCACGACGACGATCTGCGACGTCGAGCCGGCCCATTCGACATAGGTCACTGCGATCTTGCCATAGGCGCCCTCGGCGATCGCCTCCAGGACACGCTCATGGGTCAGCGCCGCGGCATAGCCATGGCGCTGGATCTCGAGTTCGTCAGGCGACATGGAGAGCGAGACGTCGACGGCCAGAACCAGTTCGACATCGACCTGTTCGGCTGCATTGGCGTGAAGGCCGAGGCCCAGCATCAGTGCCAAAGCAGCACCGCCTGCGAGAAGAGCTTTGGCCACGGCAGACATAGGCAAAGGGTAAGCGAAATTCTGGTTCTTCAAAAGAAACGCCCGGCCAGAAAGCCGGGCTTTTCAATCACATTGTCGGGAAGCGTACCGCAAATGGTCAGGCTGCCGGGGGATTGCCACGCTTTCTCGACCGGACTTGCAGACCGGCTGTGAGGAACATCGAAACGACGAAGACGACGGTCAGGCCACTCGGCGGCATGATCGCCGTCATGATGGCCGTCCAGACGAGCAGCCCCCAGCCGACAAAGACAGGGATGGGCAGGCTCCTGCGATCGAGCCAGAGGATGAGCGCGCCGAGAATGAGCAGCGGGATCGCCAGCGATCCGACGGATTGCCAGAAGACACCGCCAGAGAGAGCCAGATCGAGTGGCTGCGTCCTCAACGGCACCCAATGATCCCAGGTCCAGAGATTAAGTGACAACCAGTTCGGCAGTTCCGCGGGAATGTCTGCCCCGAGCACCAGCATATGAACGATGCCGAGTGCGATAAGCGCAATGGCGCTCCATTTGACCATGACGTCCACCTCCTGCTGTTGACCTCGGCCACGCCACACGGCATGACCATACGGCACCGTATGTATCGCGGGCGCGCTCACCTGGCCATACGCATCCGTATGGTGTGGCGCGATGCCGCAAGGAGAAGACGTGATGGCTGGAAATGACCTGTCGCCAAAAGGCGGGATAAAGGACCTGACGCGTGACGACTGGTTGAGAGCCGCAGTTGCCGCTCTGGCTGAAGGTGGGGTCGAGGCCGTCAAGGTGGAGCGCCTTGCCAAATCACTGGGTGTCAGCAAGGGCTCGTTTTACTGGCACTTCAAGGACCGGCCACAACTGCTTGCAGCGATTCTCGACTTTTGGGACGCAGATTTCACGCAGCAATTGATCGACAACGCGGCCGATCTGGCAACTCCAAAGGAGCGCCTGCGCCATCTCGCGCAGGATGCCCTGGAAAGAACCGTTTACGGCATCGATTCTGCGCGTGCCGAAGCCGCGATCCAGTCATGGGCTGCGACCGACGTCCAGGTTGCGGACCGTCTGCGAGCCGTGGACGCCGTCCGCCTCGCCTATCTCGAAAAGGAACTCGCAACCGCTGGCCAGCAACCAGACAAGGCCCACGCCAGGGCGAAGATGCTTTATCTGGCCCTGCTCGGGCTATACGCGGCGCGCGGCTACAATCCGGCGCTCGCCGACGATGGCGCCTATCTCGCGCTGGTCGAACTGGCCCTGCAGTAGCCCAAGCTGCGCATCAGCAGCTGGGGTGCGGTTATCATTGCAAACTTGCTGGCATGGGCGTCAGGCAAGCGAGATATGCCGGCAGCGTCACCGTCGGATCGGCCGCCCGCCTTTGCCGCGCCACTCCAACGTCTCGCCTTCTTCCGGCGCTGGCTTGCGCGGCCTGGCCTTCTGGATGCCTCGCGCCGCCCGCCAGTTTGGACCGAAGGGCGGAGGCATCCAGATCAGGAAGCCTTTCGATGCCACCCACAGCATCGCAACTATGCGCAGCATCGACAGGGTAAGGCCGCAAATCCCGACGATCCGCATCGCGGCTTGCGGACTCAGCCTTGCCTGCGACAGCTCCCTGGCTATGAATCCCCCGTCGAGAGGCAGGGCCGGCAGCAGGTTGAGACATGCGAGCGCAAGATTGAGCACCGCGCCCAGCGCAAAGGTCCACCCTAGCAGACGCAAAGGTTCGAGCGGTGGCGGGGCGAGGTTGAGACCAGGCCCTGCCGAGGCAGCGGTCAGATAGTAACCGGCCAGAAACAACAGCCCCAATGCCAAGTTCACCATCGGCCCGGCCGCATAGATCGATGCCCACGACGCGCGGATCTGGCCGAATGGTCTGAACATACGCCCACCGAACAGATAGAGCTCGATGCACTCGGCGGCGATCTTGCTGCGGCGCGCGGCCCAGAGATGGCCGAGTTCATGAAGCAGCACCGCCAAGAACAGCAGCACCGCGACAATGACGGTGAACACCAGGGCATGCCGCGGCCGCACGAACCATTCATGCAGGAACGGCAGCATCACAGGAATGGCGAAGGTCGAATGGACACGGACGGGAACGCCCGCCACGCGGAACGTCAGCGCATCAACGCGCCTTTTTGATCGAACGGTCGCCAGATGCCCCTCCCCGGTCGGCTGGGCCGAGCGTATCAGACCTGAGCCAGGCAGGGGTAGCCGTGTTGAGCGGTCGACACGAGTTTCCGACCGCTCAAAACTGCCATGTCAGCTGCGCGGCTTCAGGTTCTCCGGATCATAGAGCGGCTTGTAGCCGATGCCGACAACCTCGACCGGATAGGTCTCGGCGAAATACTCGACATTCAGCTTGCGGCCTTCCTGGCAATAGGCGTGCGGCAGATAGGCCAGCGCGATGTTCTTGCCGATGGTCGGGCCGAAGGCGATCGAGGTCGTGTAGGACCGGCGCCCGAGCTCGTCGACAAGCACTTCGCCCGTCTGCGGGTCGATGACCGGCAGCGTGCCGACCGGGTAACGCTTTACGCCATTCCTGTCGGTGTTCTCGGTCATGACCAGCGTGCACAGCATTGCCGGCTGGTGATCGCGCGCCTTGTATTCGAGATGCTTGGCCTTGCCGCGGAAATCGACGTCCTTGACCTTCGGGCGGGCAAGATCGGCCTCGATGAGGTTGTATTGGGTCAGCAGGTCGGCGTTCTGCAAGCGCAGGCTCTTTTCCATGCGGCGCGAATTGGCATAGGTCTCGACGCCGAAGGCCATGACGCCGGTCGAGCGCAGCGCATCCCAGACGGCCAGGCCATCCTCGTATTTCATGTGCAGTTCCCAGCCCTGCTCGCCGACATAGGAGATGCGGAACGCTGTGACACTCTTGCCGGCGATCTCGACCTGCTTGATCGCGGCGAAGGCAAAATTTTCCTGGTCGAGGCCAGCAGGGTTCGCCACCACCTTCTTCAGCTTCTCGCGGGCATTCGGCCCCCAGATGCCGATGGTGATGAACTTTTCCGACGTGTCGGTGATGGTGACGTCGAGGCCACGATCCTCGGCGACGCGCTTCATGTAGTGGAAGTCGCGTGGACCGGCATCGGCACCGTTCACCAGCCGGCAGCGGTCGGCCATGCGGAACACGGTGAAGTCGGCGCGCACCATGCCCTCGTCGTCGAGGAAATGAGTGTAGACGCCCTTGCCGATGTTGCCGTCGCCGCCGATCTTGGCAGCGCAGAGCCATTCCAAAAGCTCGACATGGTCGGGGCCTTCGATATCGACCATGTGGAAGTGGCTGAGGTTGACGATGCCGCAATCCTCGCTCATCGCCAGATGCTCGGCATTCGAAACGCGCCAGAAGTGCCTGGAGTCCCACTCGTTTTCGCGCACCGGCACGCGGTTGCCGTACTTCTCCAGCAGGTGCTCATTGGCCTTGTAGCCATGCGCACGTTCCCAGCCGCCAAGTTCCATGAAGTAGCCGCCGAGCTCGACTTCGCGTTCATAGAAGGGCGAGCGCTTGACGTTGCGGCCGGTGGCATAGGGCTCGCGAGTATGAACGGCCGGGAAATAGATCTTCTGCGCCGCCTCGAAGGTGCGGCCTTCGATGAACTTTTCTTCCAGCTGGTGAGGGTAAAAGCGGGCATAGTCGATCGAGTTGTGGTCGATCTCGGTGCGGCCGTCGGTCATCCAGTCGGCGATCAGCTTGCCGTAGCCGGGGCCGTCCTTGACCCAGATGGCGACGCAGTACCAGAGGCCGCGCACCTTCTGGCTTTCGCCGCAGGAGGCGCCGCCGGCAGCGGAAACCTGCAGCAGGCCGTTGAAGGAGTGGCTCTCGTTGTAGCCGATCTCGCCAAGGATCGGCGTCAGCTCCATGGCGCGCTCGAGCGGCTCCATGATCTGTTCCATGTCGAGGTCGCGCTGCGACGGCGAAAGACGCGCCTCGTGTTTTTCCAGGAGCTCGCGCGGATGGCAGAGGCGCGGATTGGTCTGTTCGTAATAGCCCCACTCGATCTGGCCGCCCTCGGTGGTCCTGGGGTCGCCGGTGTCGCGCATATAGGCCGAGTTGCCCTGGTCGCGCAGCAGCGGGAACCCGATTTCCTTGCCGGTGCCCTCGAACTCGTTGTAGGGGCCGAAGAAGGTCAGCGGGTGGTCGACCGGCATGACCGGCAGGTCCTCGCCGACCATTTCGGCGATCAGGCGGCCCCAGATCCCGGCGCAGACGACGACATGGTCGGCCATGATTGTGCCGCGATGGGTGACGACGCCCTTGATGCGGCCGCCCTCGACAATCAGCGACGTCGCCGGCGTATTGCCGAAGATCTTGAGCTTTCCGGACTTCTCGGCGGCATCGACAAGCTTGCCCGCAACCGTCTGCGAGCGCGGAATGACGAGGCCGGCATCAGGATCGAACATGCCGCCCATCACCTGATCTTCCTCGATCAGCGGGAACATCGCCTTGATCTCGGAGGGCGAAACGTAGTGTGCGCGGGTGCCGAACGCCTTGGCCGAGGAAAGCTTGCGCTTGATCTCCTCCATCCAGCTGTCGTCGCCGGCGCGCGCCACCTCGAGGCCGCCGATGCGGGCGTAGTGGCCCATCTTCTCGTAGAAATCGATCGAATATTGCGTGGTCCAGACCGAGAGATAGTCGTGGCTGGTGGTGTAGCAGAAGTCGGAGGCATGCGCCGTCGAGCCGATGTCGGTCGGCACGCCCGACTTGTCGATGCCGACGATGTCGGTCCAGCCGCGCTCGATCAGGTGATGGGCAATCGATGCGCCCACGATGCCGCCCAACCCGACGATGACGACCTTTGCCGTTTTCGGAAACTCAGCCATTACCCACGACTCCGAGATGATATTGCGCGCAGACTATAGAGCGCCGCAGCGCGATTGCAGCCTGTTTGCGACATTGCCACAAGGCCGCGCGACCTCGGCAAAATTGCCGGCATCGATTAGCCACGCCGCCCAGTTATTCTCCTGCCGCCGACGCGCCTCCATCAGACCGCCCACAGCCGGCAGCCTCGGCCGCAAGCATGGCGAAATCGGCCCGCTTAACGCTTTTGTCGCCATTTACCTGTAGTTGAGTACAACAACGTCGTGTCGATCGAGATTGCCGCAGGTGCCGAAGATGAACACCACTTTCACGCCGCCTGCTGCATCCCTGGGATCACGCCTCAAGGCCAAGACAACAAGCCCGCTTTTTCTTTTGGCTGTCGCATTTCTGCTGGTTTGCACCTTGCTTTCGTTGCCGGTCTCCGTGCCGATCGGCCCGATGTATTGGGACGTGCTGATCTATTACGATGCGGCGAACCGCATTTTCGACGGCCAGGTGCCGATCAACGACTTCTTCACCCCCGTCGGCCCGCTCGGCTATTACCTGTTTGCAGGCTGGGTGACGCTGTTTCCCAACGCCCAGCCGGCGCTCGTGGCGCACTGGTCGCTGCTCGCCGTCACCGCGCCGCTGATGGCGCTGGTGCTGTGGGATGTCGGCCAGCGCTCGCGCGGCATCGCCTTTGCGCTGCTGGTGCCTTTCCTGCTGTATGCGCTGCTGCCCTTCAACACGCGCGAATTCTATCCGTTCCCCGGCTCCGACGCCTTCGGCATCTATAACCGCCAGGTCTGCCAGATGCTGTATGTGCTGGTGGCGGCGCTGATGTTCGTGCGCAATCGCTACCTGCTGGTTGCGCTGATTTCGCTCACCATGACGGCGCTGTTCTTCCTCAAGATCACCGGTTTCGTCGCCGGCGGCGTCATCGCCGCCTATGCGTTCTTCGCCGGCCGCGTGAAGTTTCGCTACGCGCTGGAGGCGCTGGTCATCTTCGCCGCCGTCCTTGCCGCCATCGAACTGTCCAGCGGCCTGGTCAGCCACTACATCACCGACATCCTCAAGCTGGTGATGATGAACGGCGGCACGCTGTTGCCGCGCTTCCTGCAGTCCACCTCGATCAATTTCGGCGTCGTTCTGGCGACGTCTGCGCTCGCCCTGGTCCTGCTCTGGTCCGACCGGCACAAGCTGTCCGAGCGCTTTTCCGCCGACCGCAAGACGTCGCTTGCGACAGCGGTTTCTGGGCTTCTCGACCATAACGGGCTTTGGCTGCTCGCTGTCCTGTTCGCCGGCGTGCTGTTCGAGACGCAGAACACCGGCAGCCAGGCGTTCATCTTCCTGGCGCCGCTCATCGTCGCCATCCTGCTCAAGGCATCCAGGCTGCTGTCCAAGCCTATGGTGCTGCTCTCGGTGCTTGGACTTGCGGCGGCTGTGGTCCTGCCGCCAGCGTTGTTCGTCGTCGAGCGCGCGGCCCGCGCCTATATCGGCTCGCTCAAGAACCAGCCCATCGCGCAGCGCAATCTTGGTACACTCGGGGCGGTCAACATGCGCAGCGAGGTTGCCGTACGTGTCGACCACATGCTGAAATTCTACCCGGAACATCGGCAGCTCTATACCGACCTCACCAATGCCGGCGAGTTGCCGACGCCGCTGCTCTATTCCGACTTCGACTTCCAGGTCACCTATCTCAGCAATGTCGACACTGCGGTCGGTTCCATCCGCGAGCTGGAAGCCGACAAGGGCGTCCACTTCAACACGCTGATGTCGCTGAACTTCGTCAACCCCTTCCCCTGGCTGCTCGACCGCTCGGCGCCACTGCACATCGCCATCGGCGCCGATCCGATGCGCGCCGTGCCCGACCCAGGCTCGACCGAAGAGGCTGCGGTGGCGGACACCGATCTCGTCCTCCTGCCCACCTGCCCGCCGACGACGGCCAATGCCGCGCTCTACGACATGTACAAGAGCGCACTGACCCAGCACCGCCGCATCCAGCTCGATGCCTGCTACGACGCCTTCGTCCATCCCAGGTTTCTCGCTGCGCTGGACAAGTAGCGTCGAGCCGCAAACGGAACGGCCTACCTGTTCTCGCGGTCGTAGTAGTCGGTCGTATTCTCGGCCCGGAACATCTTGCGGAGCCCGGGAACACCCCGCTTGCCGGAGACGACCATCACCTTGCCCGAGTCCGGGTACTCGCAGGCATCGACCTCGACCAGCGTCGACAATGCCAGATACCGCATCGTCGTCGTGCCGGTGTTGATGATCTGGTGAGCCACCTCGGCTCCGCCGGTCGGACAGGCGATGACGTCGTGCTGGCGGATCGGATAGCGTTTGTCGCCGAAGCGCAGTTCGCCCTCACCTTCCAGGATGAAGAACATCTCCTCTTCGCCGCGATGGTTGTGGAACGGGCATTGAACCTTGCCCGGCGGCAGGACGGTCAGGTTGTAGCCGAGGTCTTGCGCGCCGATGTGACGGCTTATCGACGCCCTCTTCGACGTGTAGATGCCATTCTCCTCGATGTCGTCGAACTCGACCTCGTCCAGATTGATGATCGGCTTGACCATTCGCTCCTCCCGATTGTTGCTCCGCCGCGCACGAACATGCCGCGCTTGCGGAAGCCGGACAACCGTCTCCCGCCGACAGCGACAACGCCCTCCGGCAGCCAGCCAGCAAAAAGCCGGGTCGAGACCCGGCTTTTGAGGAGACGGGATGATGTTCCCCTACTTCAGCTGGCTTGTGGCGAAGTCCTTGACGATCGAGACGATGCCGCGGCCGAGCAGGCTGTCGAGGGCTACGATCAGCACGTCGACATCGGCGCGGCTGCAGGTCAGCGGCGGGAGCAGGCGCACGACATTGCGGTTGTACTCGGTGAAGGCCACCAGCACGTCGTAGTCCCGCAGCAGCAACGCCCCGACGAAGCCCGACAGCGACCCCTTGAGCTTGTCGTCGAGCACGCTGACTACCGGGCGCAGCACCATCGGCAGCGTCTGCGAGAAGTCGTGGAACTCAAGCCCAACCATCAGGCCCTGGCCGCGAACCTCCTTGATGATCTTGGGGTACTTCGCCTGGAGCTCCTCCAGCCGCGCCAGGAGATAGGCGCCGGTGTCGGCCGAATTCTCGATCAGGCCTTCGTCGTAGAGCACGTTAAGCGTCTCGATGGCCGTGATACAGCCCTCGCCGATACCGCCGAAGGTCGCCATGGCATGGATCATCGCCGTCTTCGGCGTACCATAGGCTTTCATGTAGACGTCGCGGCGGGCGATCATCGCTGCCATCGCCGCCTTGCCGCCACCCAGCGACTTGGCAACCGCGGTGATGTCGGGCACCACGTCATAGTGCTCGAAGGCATAGAAACGGCCGGAACGGCCGACGCCGCACTGCACCTCGTCGGCGACCCAGATGACCCCATACTGGTCGCACAGCGTGCGCAGCTTGTGCCAGAACGCGGCCGGCGCCTTGTTGATGCCGCCACCACCCTGGATGGTTTCGAGCACGATGGCACCGATGGCCGGATCGGACCGGAACGCCTTCTCGATGGCATCGATGTCGCCGAAAGGCACCCGCACGGTGTTTTCGGTGAGCTTGAACTCGCCGCGATAGAGCGCGCCGTCGGTGACCGAGAGCACGCCCTTGGTCTTTCCGTGGAACGAGTTCTCCGCATAGACGATCTTGGGACGTGCCGGACCCGCAGCACGCTCGGCGAGCTTGACCGCGGCTTCCATGGCTTCCGAACCAGACGAGCCGAAAAACACCATGTCGAGATCGCCGGGCGAAATCTGCGCCAGATTGTAGGCCAGTGCCGAGGCGTATTGCGACATGAAGGCGATGCCGATTTCGTGGCGCTTCTCGTCCTGGAACTTCTTGCGCGCCTCGAGCACGCGCGGATGGTTGTGGCCGAGCGCCAGCGAACCGAAGCCGCCGAAGAAATCGAGGATCTTGCGGCCGTTCTGATCGATGTAGTGCATGCCCTCAGCGCGCTCGATCTTGATCTTGTGGAAACCGAGCAGCTTCATGAAATGCAGCTGGCCGGGGTTGAGATGCGCCTTGAACAGGTCGGTCATCCTGGCGACGTCGAGCGCCTTGGCCTGCTCGACCGACATCAGGTTCGGCTTGGCGAGCTTTGCCGAAGTCATTGCCGGAGCAACCGCGACGGCATGCGAATGGGCCGTATCCGGCGTGGTGACAAGCGTCATGTTCATATCCTCTATTCAGCCGGGGCGTGCTGCGTGGACGCAGCGAGGCCGTCCTTCTTGGCGCGATATTCCTTGTAGGCTGCGATGAGCATGTCCTCGTCGCGATACTGCGGCACCCAGCCGAGCTGGCGCTCGCCCTTGGAGACGTCGAGCACGCACTCCTCGTCGGCGATCAGATACTGCTCGGGATCCATGATCGGCATGTTCATCAGGTCGAGCAGGTCGAGCGTCCGCTTGACCGCCCAGCCCGGCGTCGGCAGCAGGATCGACTTCGAACCGGCATGCTTGACCAGGTCGCCGAGCAGCTTGCGCACCGGCGGCGGATTGAGCGAACCGAGATTGTAGGCCTCGTTCGGCACGCCGGCCTTCCAGGCAAGCCGCGCTGCCTCGGCGCAGTCGAACACCGAGATGAACTGGTATGGGTTCCTGCCCGAACCGATCATCGGCACCGGCAGGTTCCAGTCGATCAGCTTGAACAGCTTCTCCAGAATGCCGAGACGGCCGGGCCCGATGATCAGGCGCGGGCGGAACAGCGAGATGTTCATGCCGCGCGTCCGCCACTCGGCCGCCAGTTCCTCGGTCTTCTGCTTCGACCAGCCATATTCGCCGAGCGGCGCCACAGGATGCTCTTCGGTCATCGGATGGGTCACGGTATGACCGTAGATCATATCGGTGGTGTAATGGACCAGCCTCGGCGCTGCCGCATGGTCCATCGCCTTGATGATGTTCTCGGTACCGAAATAGTTGACCGGGAAGAAGAAGTCGTGGCGCTTGGCCCGCACCTGCAGCGGCGACAGCATCTTGGCCGACAGGTTGTAGACCATGTCGTCGGCCTTGATGCCGACGGCGGCGATCGCGGCGGGATCGGTTACGTCGCAATGGACAAAACGCGCGTTGCGGTAATGCGCAAGGTCGCTCTTGACGATGTCGGCAACGACAACCTCTTCGCCGTCGGCGATCAGTTTGGGCGCAAGATGACGACCGACGAAGCCGTCGCCTCCGAAAATGATGTGTCTCATCGCAAAAGCTCGCTTGTCTTGGTGGGTTCGGTAGAGGCCGCGGCGACAATTTCGCCATGGTCGCGGCCGCTTTGGGCGATCAGCACGGTGCCGACGCAGATGAAGGCGATGCCGGCGATGCGCCAGGCATTCAGGTCTTCATGGAAGACGAAGTAGGCAAACACCGCCACCGCCACATAGGCCAGGCTGAGGAAGGGATAGGCGAAGCTGAGCTCGACCTTGGACAGCACATAGAGGTGCGACGCCATCGAGATGACGAAAGTCAGCAGTCCGGCGAAAACCCATGGGCTGAAGACGATCTGCAGTATCTTGATCAGCGGATTGCTGCCTTCGAAAGAAAGCGGACCAAGAGACATCATGCCCTGTTTCAGCATCAGCTGGGCCGCGGCATTGGTCATCACTGTGAAAAGGATGAAGAGGATGTATTTCATTGCTTTGTCCGTCCTTCGCACAACCTATCGGAAAGCCCCTGATATTCTGTGAAGCTTTCCAGGCAATTTGAACTTTTTCCGCACTTCTCTAACAAGCGGCTACTCGGCCGCCTGCGCCGTCTCGCCATTGCGCCCGCCCAGCCGGCCGGCGGTCCGGGCCCAGAAGTCGGACATGAATGCCGGATCGCGCATTGCCTCGAGCCGCTGCCAGTCCGGGAACGAAGCCGCGAATGTCTCAGCCGACATGCGCGCGTCCTTGTAGGGATTGACCGCGCCACCCGCGCCGACGGTGATCCGGTCGAGTTCGGCGAGCAGCTCCAGCGTGCGCCGGCCATGGTTCGGAAAATCGAGCGTCAGCGTGTAGCCCGGACGCGCGAAGGCCAGCAAAGCCGGCGAACGCTGGCTGCCAAAACGTTTGAGCACGGTCAGGAACGAGCCCTGCCCGGCGCGTCGCGCCGCCGCCAGCAATGCCGGAATTGTTTCGCGCGCCATAGCTTCAGGCACGACGCTCTGGTGCTGGTAAAGCCCGCTCGGACCGTAGAGCCGGTTCCAGCCGGCAACGCCGTCGAGCGGAAAAAAGAACGTCTGGTAGCTCGCCTGGCTTTCCCTGAGGCGGCCGCGCCGCCAGCCATAGGCGGCATTGAACAGCTTCAGGAAGGGCCGGTTGAGCAAGGTCAAGGGCGGCTGGAACGGCACCGACAGTCTTGCCGTGCCGCATTCGGCCGTCCGCGCGCCATAGGCGGCGTGGTTGCCGGCAAGCAGCAATCCGCGGCCGGCATGCTTGCCGCCGGCCAGCTGGTCAATCCAGGCAACGGCATATTCGTTGTCGCGGTCGGCGGCTTCGGCGAGATCGAAATATTCGCCCAGGCTACCGAACGGCTTCACCGTCTCGGCGATATCGAGCGAGGGTACCCGCATCAGGCGGATCGCGGCGGACACGATGATGCCGGTCAACCCCATGCCGCCGATTGTCGCCCAGAACAGCCGGGCGTTCTCGCCGGCCGAGCAGGCATAGCTGCGTCCGTCCGAGCGCAGCAATGTCAGGCGTTCGACATGGCAGCCAAAACTGCCGCGACGGTGGTGGTTCTTGCCATGCACGTCATTGGCAATGGCACCGCCGAGCGTGACGAACTGTGTCCCCGGCACGACCGCCGGGAAAAACCCGTGCGGAGCGGCATAGGCGATGATGTCGGCCAGCAGCGCGCCGGCCTCGGCTTCGATCAGGCCGGTCTCGGCGTTGAAGGAAACGACGCGCTGACGCGGCCGCATGTCGACGACGGCGCCGGCGCTGTTCTGGCAGCTGTCGCCATAGCTGCGGCCATTGCCATAGGCGAGCAGCGATCCGGCGCGTGCCGTCCCACCGGCCAGAAGCCGCGTTGCCTCGGCGATGTCGATCGCCTGACTTGCGCCCGGATTGGCGCGGCCAAAGCTCTGGTAACGGGCCAGTCCCACGCTCACAGGCCCGCCACCACAAGCAGCACCGCGCCGGCGAAAACGACGATCTGGCTGCGCCAGTCGCGGATGATGAAGACAACCGGATCGTCATGCAGTTCGTCGCGCCGCGCCAAGATCCAGATGCGCATGGTGAGATAGAGCACGATCGGCGCCAGCGGCCAGACCAGCCAGGGATGCTCATAGAGCTCGCGCACCGCGCTGCTGTCGATGTAGAGCGCCAGAACCAGCGCCGAGGAAAACGCCGACGCCATACCGGCCTGGGCGACGATCTCCTGATCCTCGATGCGGTAGCCGCGCCCTGCGATACGCTCGCCGACGCTGAGGCTGGACGAACGCAGCTCGACATAACGCTTCACCAGCGCCAGCGAGAGGAAGAAGAAGATCGAGAAGGCGAGCAGCCAGAACGACACGTCCACCCCGGTCGCAGCGGCACCCGCCAGGATGCGCAAGGTGTAGAGCCCGGCAAGGGTCAGCACGTCGAGCAGCAGCATCCGCTTGACCGAAAGCGAATAGGCGGTGGTGGCCACGAGATAGACCAGCAGAACGCCGGCAAACTCGATCGTCGTGAAGGCAGCCGTCGCCAGGCTGATGACCAGAAGGACGCCCACGGACGCCAGCCCGAACGGGATCGACAGCTTGCCGCTGGCGAAAGGCCGCTCACGCTTGGTCGGGTGCGCCCGATCAAGCGCCAGGTCGAAGAAGTCGTTGACGATGTAGATAGCCGAGGCGGCAGCGCTGAACGAGACGAACGCCAGGATCGCCGGCACCAGCATCTCGGGATTGAAATATTTGTGCGCCAGCACCAGCGGCACGGCGATCAGCACGTTCTTGAGCCATTGATGGACACGCAGCATCTTGCGGATGGTGCGCAGGTCGGGCTTCGGCGTCTCGATCAGTTCAGACTGATGGCTGGCCTGCCAGCGTGCGGCGGCCCGGTCGGGTGCAACTACAATTGCCTCGCGCGCGGCATCGAACACTTTGACGTCGTGGCGGCTGTTGCCGGCATAATCGAAGCCGCCATCGCCATAGGCTGCCACCAGAGCCCTGCGCTTGCGTTCAGCGGTCAGGTTTTCACCGCCGTCGCTGGCAAGCACCGCGTCGAACAGGCCGAGATGGCGTGCGATGGCTTCGGCGAACTTGCGCGGCGTGCCGGTGGCGAGAACGATCTGGCGCCCGTTGGCCTGCTCTTCGCGCAGGCGTTTCAGCACTTCGGGCCGATAAGGCAAGGTCGCCGGATCGATGTCGACCACCTCGGCAATCGCCTGTTTGAGACGCGCTGGGCCGCCCTTGAGCAGCCAGTACGGCACCATGAAGATGGCGAGCGGATTCTTCTTGAGAAGGGCGAACAGGCCTTCCCACAACAGATCGCTGGCGATCAGCGTGCCGTCGAGATCGACCGCCAGTGGTACTATCTTGTTGTCTGATCGCGCATCCATCAAACTGCCTGCCCTGCCCCTTGCCGGACGGCGTGAACCTTCCGGACCCCTTGCCGCTATAGCGGGCGACCAGGTTCCGGATGGTTAAGGTCGAGGCCGAATGCTAAACGAGCACCAGTCATTTCGCCAGTCATGCTTAAGCAGACGTTAGCAGAATGCAGAAAAGGCCGGGCTGATGCCCGGCCTTTTCGATCATTAGCCTGCGTGTTGACAGGCTTTACTTGATGCGGGCAGCGCCGCCCGAAATCTCTACTGTTTCATCACCGGTCAGCGCTTCGCGGTCGCCATTCGGCAAGGTCACGAAGCAGCCGCTCGAGCAGAACTCGACCGTTTCGCCGGCGGCAAGGGAAAGTTCCGTCTTGGAACCACCTTCCGTGACGATCAGGGTCCGCGGTTCGGCATCGAGGTTTACCGCGCTTGCAGCATGCGCAGCGCCCGACATTGCCAGGACCAGCGCGCCTGCAGCGACAAGAAACCTTTTCATTTGCACTCGGTGTTTCCACCGCCCCTGTTCATCTCAGCAAGGCATTTTCGCCGTTTGCATGAGAGCTTATATGAGTTTGAAGCTGAACGGCAACTGAATGCCTTGTTCATGCCATAATTGCCCGACGCGCCCGGCCGTCACTCCGGATCCGGCTTCCTCGCCCTGCCGGGCTTGCGGCCGGCGGCGGCTTGCGCGGCGCGCTTGCTGCGCGCCTCCTCGAGTTCAGCCACCTGTGCCTCGACCTGTTCGTCGTCGGCAGGCCACTTTTCCGCCGGCTTGACGTCATGCGCCCGGGCCGTTGACGGGATGGCGATGTTTTCGCGCTCGAATGCTTCAAGCACGCCGAAGCGGATATCGTTCTGGACAGTGTTGCTGCCGAGCAGATCAGCCAGGAAGAACCGCATTTCGAATTCCAGCGCCGCCGGGCCGAAATTGGCGAAGAGCACGAACGGCTCCGGGTTCTTCAGCACCATCGGATGCGCGCGCACGATGTCGAGCATGATCTCGTGGGCGCGCTTGGCGTCGGAATCATAGGCAACGCCGATCTTGATGTCGACGCGGCCGAGCTTGTTGCGGTGGGTCCAGTTGCCGACGGCGCTGTTGATCAGGTCCGAATTGGGCAGGATCACCGACTGGCGCTGGAACGTCTCGATCTCGGTGGCCCGCACGCTGATCTTCTTGACCGTGCCCGACACGGCGCCGGCGACGATCCAGTCGCCGACCTTGAACGGACGCTCGGCCAGCAGGATCAGGCCGGAAACGAAGTTCGACACGACGTTCTGCAGGCCGAAACCGATACCGAGGGAGAGCGCACCGGCAACGAGCGCCAGGTTGGACAGGTCGATGCCAGCCGCTGACACGGCAATCAGACCGGCTATCGCCACGCCGGCATAACCGACGGCGAGGCGTATGGAATTGCGCACGCCGGCGTCGACCTTGCCACGCGCCATGACCGAGCCGTCGAGCCAGCCCTGGAACCAGCGCGTCACGAAATAGCCGATGGCAAATACCATGACGCCGGAAAGCAGGCCGGCGGGCGAGAAGGTGAAACTGCCGATCTGGAAGCCCGAGCCAATACGATAGAGCCAGGTGATCATGTCGCCGGGCTGAAAGCCCCAGGTAAACAGGATCAGCGGCACACCGACGGTCAGCACGAGCAGATTGATCACCATGCTGGTGACGAGGCCGAGCTGATCGAGCGTCGCGTCGTCGAGCGTGAACATACGCTTGATGCGCCGGCCGACCGTCGTCTTGATGAAGGCGTTCTCCTCGTTGATCGCCTGCGACGACAGGAAGCCGATATACATGGTCGCGAGGATCGTGCCGGTAATGACGATCTGCTGCGACACGAAGCGCGCAAGCCCGATATAGCCGAGCAGCGCCGCCGCAATGGTGACCCCGCCCAGCGTGAGCACGATGTAGCGGAACAGACGCGGCCAGGGCTTCGGCCGTCCGTCCTCATCGATGAACGGCTTGACCAGGCCGATCAGCATGACCAGCACGCCGATCACCACCGTCGAAGTCAGCGCCTCGCCGACGGTCAACGCAACCGGCGAGCCGAGTACCTGGTAGACCGAGCTCAGGAAGTAATCGAGGCCGGTAAACAGGGCGGTAGCGGTGATCAGGAGCATCAGCCAGCGCGCAGCGCCGCTTTCGACCGGGATCAGCCGCCACTTGGGCAGCCTGGGCGACAGCACGGCCATGCCGAGGCGCGAAACGAAGAACACAATGGCGATGACGTAGAACAGCGACCACAGCATGGCGCCGATGTCGCCGCGCAGCACCTCGAAATAGGCGAACAGATAGTAGGTGACGCCAAGGAAGACGACGAGCGCCGCCGACTGCATGAAGGTCGACCAGAAAGCGACCGAAAGCCTGCTGAGATAGGATGGCTCCTCGACCCGGCCGTCAGGCTCGAACATCCGTCCGAACATGCGCCGGCCGCCGATGATGATGACCGCCGCCGCCCCCAGGGCGAAGAACGTTGCCGCCAGCATCGACTTGAGCTTGAAGCTGACAACGAAACGAACCCAGGACGAGACCGTCCGGTAAAGGTCGTTCATCTCCGTCTTGAAGGCGTCAGCAACCTCCGATCCCAAAGCGAAATTGATCTGGTAGCGCTTGGTCAACAGGTTCTGGAACAGGCTGCGGCGGATCTCGGTGATCTGGCTGATCAGCTTGTCGATGCGAATCGACAGGTTCTCGGCAACGCCGAGCACGGCATTGATCTCGGTTTTCTCCGCATTCAGCTTCTCGCGCTCGCTGGTCACGACAGCGGGCTCGGCCGGCTGACCGTCGGCCGGCGGCTTGCCGAGCTGTTCCAGCCGGGCGTTGATCTCGGTCAGGCGCGGACGGAACGCGACGCCGCTTTGCAACAGGTCGCGCGACAGCTGTTCGAGCTGCAGGCGGATGTCGACGAGACCGGCATCGTCTTCGGCGCTCTGCTCCATCTTCTTCTGCAGCGCATCGGTCCTGGCCGTGATGCTGGCGATGACCTCCTGCTGGTCGGACACCACGCCGGCCGGCGCCTTGCCGAGATCGGCATCCTGCGCTGCGGCGTTTGCCACAAGCACGGCAGTAAAGATGAACAGGGTGGCAGCGATGCGCCGGACTGTGGAAAAAAACATGATTTGTCAGCGACTCGTGGTCAGTTTGCCGATGAAAAGGCGTGGCCATTGATAAAGACGCGCATCTCGGCGGGCAAGCCGATGCGCGCTGGCCCATGGGAAAGTCGGCCTGACGAAAAACAATGGCGGAATATTGGCTTGATCGCCGCAGTGCTGCCTGTAGTGTCCCCGCGCAGCCTGAAGGATGACATGAAGTATGGCGGAATATTCGGCCTTTTCGCTTCTCAAGAACGCGCTCAGCGGCAACCGCGACTGGAAGCCGGCATGGCGCAAGCCGAGCCCCAAGGCCTCGTATGACGTCGTCATCATCGGCGGCGGCGGCCATGGATTGTCGACTGCCTACTACCTCGCCAAGGAGTTCGGCATCACCAACGTTGCCGTGCTGGAAAAGGGCTATCTCGGCTCCGGCAATGTCGGCCGCAACACCACCGCCGTCCGCTCCAACTACCTGTTGCCGCAGAACACGCGCTTCTACGAACACTCGATGAAGATGTGGGAGAACCTTTCCCACGACCTCAACTACAACGTCATGTTCTCGCAGCGCGGCGTGCTCAACCTGGCGCACACGCCGGGCCAGCTCGACGACCTCGCCCGCAAGGGCAACGCCATGCGCCATCTCGGCGTCGACGCCGAACTGATGACGCCGGCCGAGATCGGCCGGCGCGTCCCCGGGCTCGACATGTCGCAGCGGGCACGTTTCCCGATCTATGGCGGGCTGATGCAGGAACGCGCGGGTACTGCCCGCCACGATGCCGTAGCCTGGGGTTATGCCCGGGGTGCCGACCGCCGCGGCGTCGACATCATCGAGAATTGCGAAGTCACAGGCTTCCTGCGCGACGGCGACCGGGTCATCGGCGTCTCGACAAGCCGCGGCGAAATCCGCGCCAAAAAGGTCGCCGTTGCCGTGGCCGGCAGCACCGGGCGCGTGATGCAGCTTGCCGGCATCGACCGCATGCCGATCGAGAGCCACGTCCTCCAGGCCTTCGTCTCGGAATCGCTCAAGCCGTTCCTCGACACCGTGCTGACCTTCGGCATGGGCCACTTCTATGTCGGCCAGTCCGACAAGGGCGGCCTCGTCTATGGCGGTGACCTCGACGGCTACAATTCCTATGCCCAGCGCGGCAGCCTGCCCATCGTCGAGGAAGTAATGAGTGAGATGCTGGCGCTGTTCCCCTCGCTCGCGCCGGTGCGCGTGCTGCGCTCATGGGGTGGGGTCTGCGACATGTCGATGGATGGCTCGCCGATCATCACCACCGGCCCGTTGCCCGGCATGTATCTCAATTGCGGCTGGTGTTACGGCGGCTTCAAGGCAACGCCGGCTTCCGGCTTCTGCTTTGCCCACACCATCGCCAAGGACGCGCCGCACGAGTTCAACGCGCCCTTCACGCTCGACCGTTTCAGCCGTGGCACCGTCATCGACGACAAGGGCCAGGGTCCGACGCCGCGAATGCACTAGGGGTTCGAACATGTTGATCACCTGTCCCTACTGCGGCCCGCGCGACGTCTCCGAATTCGCCTATCAGGGCGACGGCAACCGCACCCGTCCCGATCCCGCTTCGACCGATGCCGAGGCGTGGAGCGCCTATGTCTATGACCGCTTGAACCCGGCCGGCATTCACAACGAGATCTGGCAGCACGCCGGCGGCTGCCGCGCCCATCTCGCCGTCGTCCGCGACACGCTCACCCATGAAATCAAGAGCGTGCGTTTTGCCCGCGAACATGGCGCGCCGCCCCACGGCCGCCGCACATCCGGAGCCAAGGCATGAGCCCGCGCCGCACACCGTCGGGTGGCCGCATCGACCGGTTGCGGACCATCCGCTTCACCTTCGACGGCACCGCCTATACCGGACACCAGGGCGATACGCTGGCCTCGGCGCTGCTTGCCAATGGGGTTTCGCTGTTCGGCCGTTCATTCAAGTACCACCGTCCGCGCGGCGTGCTGACATCCGGCGTCGATGAGCCGAACGCTCTCGTGACGGTGCTGCGCGGCGAGGTCCGCGAACCGAACATTCCCGCCACGATGGTCGAGATCCATGACGGCCTCACCGCCGTCAGCCAGAACCGCTTTCCCTCGCTCGCCTACGACGTCAGTGCCATCAACCAGCTCGGCGGCAAGTTCATCTCCGCCGGCTTCTACTACAAGACCTTCATGGGTCCGGTGATCGGCCCGCTCAAGGGCACCCGCTTCTGGATGCTCTGCGAAAAGATCATCCGCCGCGCCGCCGGCCTCGGCCGCGCCGGCCACGCGCCCGATCCGTCACGTTATGAGCGCATGAACGCCTTCTGCGACGTGCTTGTCGTCGGCTCCGGGCCTGCCGGCCTTGCCGCCGCGCACGAGGCTGCCCAGTCCGGCGCTCAGGTCATCCTGGCTGAGCTCGATCCATGCTTGGGCGGCTCGGCCAACTGGTCGGGCGAAACGATCGACGGCGAGCCCGCCGCAACCTGGGCCTCCGATGTCGTCGGCGAACTCAAGACCCATGACAATGTCCGCCTGCTCAAGCGCACCACCGTCTGGGGCTACTATGACGGCAACACACTGGCCGCCGTCGAACGTGTCAGCGACCACAAGGACACGCCCGCCAAGGGCGCGCCGCGCCATCGCCACTGGACCATCCGGGCAAAGAACGTCGTGCTCGCCACCGGTGCCTTCGAACGGCCGCTGGTGTTCCCCGGCAACGACCGGCCGGGCGTGATGATGGCCAGCGCCGCGATGCGCTACGCCAATCAATACGGCGTGCTGGCGGGCGAGAAGATCGCTGTTCTAGCCAACAACGACAGCGCCTATCGTGCAGCCGCGGCCCTCGCCAAGGCGGGAGCCAGGATCGTCGCCATCGCCGACCTGCGCTCGGACGTCTCCGCGGCCTGCCGCACTCTTGCATCGGAGGCCGGCGCCGAACTGTTGACCGGCCATGCGGTGATCGGTACCGAAGGCGGCAAGAAGCTCTCCGGGGTCAAGCTGGCCCCATTCTCCGCCGCATCGGGTGTCTCCAAGGGCAATGCACGCGACATCGGCGCCGACTGCCTGATCGTTTCGGGCGGCTGGTCGCCGACCATCCACCTCGCCAGCCAGGCCGGGGCGCGGCCGGTCTGGAGCGACGACCTGCAGGCCTTCCTGCCGCCGGAAACCGGCAAGGGCTGGATCGGCGCCGGCGCCTTCAACGGCACCTTCTCGACGGCCGAAGTCATCTCCGAAGGCTTTTCCGCCGGCCGCAAGGCGGCAGGCCAGCCGGCGCTCGAAACCGCCACCCTGCCCGACATCGAACCCGCGCCGCTCGACCCCAACCCGGCACCGGTCTTCGAGATCAAGGCCAAGGGCAAGGCCTTCGTCGACCTCCAGCACGACGTGACGGCTGACGATGTCCGCCTCGCCCACCTCGAAGGTTTCGTCTCGGTCGAGCATCTCAAGCGCTACACCACCCTCGGCATGGCGACCGACCAGGGCAAGGGCTCCAACGTGCCCGGCCTCGCCATCATGGCCGAAGCCCTGGGCAAGCCGATCCCCGAGGTCGGCACGACGCGCTTCCGCCCGCCATACGCACCTGTCTCCGTCGGCGCACTTGCCGCCGAGCGTTTCGGCGACCTCAAGCCTGACCGGCTGACCCCGATGCATGACTGGCATCTGGAAAACGGCGCGACGATGTATTCGGCCGGCCTGTGGTTCCGCCCGATGATCTATGGCGGTCCCGGCGAGACGATCGAGCAGGCCTATGTCAGGGAAGCGGGAGTGACCCGCGAAACGGCGGGCATCGTCGACGTCTCGACGCTCGGCAAGATCGCCGTCCAGGGACCGGATGCCGCCGAGTTCCTCGACCGCGTCTATTCCAACGTCTTTTCGACCTTGCCCGTCGGCAAGGCGCGTTACGGCCTGATGCTGCGCGAGGACGGCCTCGTCTTCGACGACGGCACCACCTGGCGGCTTGGCGAACACGACTTCATGATGACCACGACCACGGCCAATGCCGGCAAGGTCATGCAGCATCTCGAATATTTCCTCGATGTCGTCTGGCCGGATCTCAAGGTTCACCTGACCTCCGTCACCGACCAGTGGGCTGGCGCGGCGATCGGCGGCCCGAAGGCGCGGGACATCCTCGCTTCCTGCGTCACCGGCACCAGGGTCGACAACGAGGCCCTGCCCTTCATGGGCATCGTCCATGGCGAGATTTCGGGCGCGCCTGTCATGATCTGCCGGCTCTCCTTCTCCGGCGAGATGGCCTTCGAGGTCTATTCCGGTGCCGGTCACGGCACCCATGTCTGGGAAGCGCTGATCGAGGCCGGCAAGCCTTTCGACATGGTTCCCTACGGGCTCGAGGCGCTCGGCACGATGCGTATCGAAAAAGGCCACGTCACCGGTGCCGAGATCGACGGCCGCACCTCGGCACGCGACCTCCATCTCGGCTGGATGCTGTCCAAGAAAAAGCCCTTCATCGGCTCGGCCATGATGGACCGCGAAGGACTTGCCGCCTCGGGCAGGCTCGAACTGGTCGGCCTGATCTCACTCGACAACCGGCCGCTCAGCGGTGGCGCGCACATCGTCGAGGAGGTCGACGCCGCCAACCCGCACGGATCGCTCGGCCACATCACCGCCGCCTGCTTCTCGCCCGCGCTCGGCAAGTACATAGCACTTGCGCTGGTCTCGGGCGGCAAGGCGCGCCATGGCAAGCGCGCCCACATCTCCGACCCGTTGCGCAACCGCTTCGGCCCGGTGGAAATCGTCAGCCACCACTTCTTCGATCCCGAAGGGAAGCGCATGCATGGTTGAGCAGCTTTCACCGCTCGAACCGGTATTCCGGCCCGGCTCGTACGGAAATTTCGTCGATGGCGTCGGCGTAACCTTGTCCGAGATCGCACCCGGATCGATTGTCCAGCTTGCCGCCTGGCCGGGCGAGGAAAAGAAGCTGATGGCAACGATCGGTTCGGTCACCGGCCTCAAGCTGGCCGATGGCGCGGGCGCCGGCGCTTCGTCCGAGCGCTGTTCCGCCTTCGGCTTCGCTCCCGGAAAGTTCCTGGTATCAGACGCTTCGGAAGGACTCGCCACAGCCTTTGCCGGCAAGGTCACCGCAGCGATCGGCACCATCACCGACCTGTCACATGGACGCACGGCGATCAGAATTGGCGGCCCGAAATCGGAATGGGTGCTGGCCAAGCTCTTTGCCGTCGACTTCTCCCTGACTGCATTTCCAGTCGGTTCGGGCATCTCGACCACCCACCACGACGTCTTCACCCAGATCCAGCGCAGCGGCCCCCACAGCTTCGACCTCTACGTCTTCCGCTCTTTCGCCCGTTCGTTCTGGAAAATGCTGTGCCATGCATCGGACGAAGTCGGCTACGAGGTTAGGTAAGTCAGGCATCGGTCATGGTGCCCAGCCCGCATTCTGCAGCACGACGCGGTAACCATCACAGTCCTCAAAGGTCACGCCTCGCTTGTCCCAGTAGGGATTGAAGGGCGGCACCGGCTGATAGCCATGCGCCTTCATGCGCGCGATCGATGCCTGCCAGTCGTCGCTGTCGGGCAAATAGAACACGACGAGATTGTCCTGCGTCGGCGCCCTGCCGGAGTCATGGCCATGGGCATGGGTGAACTCGAAATGATGCGCTTCGCCAGCCTTGCCGAGCATCACGCCATCGAAACCGTCATGGTTCTCGAAGCGGGCGAGTTCGTCGAGCCCGAGCCCGTCGCGATAAAAGCGGACGGTGGCCTCGAGATCGTTGGTGGGCCGCGCCACGCGCAGGACGACGTTCTTTTTCATGATCTCTCTCCCTGGGTCGAGCCTAGCCTGCCTTCGCCGCATTTGCCCACTGGGTGACGACGAGCCCAATGACGATCAGCACCAGGCCGGCAACCCTGGCGACACTGGCAGGGCGCTGTACGAACCCCATCAGCCCGAAATGGTCAATGACGAGCGACGCCACCATCTGCCCGCCTATGACAGCGACGACGAAGCTCGCCGCCCCCATCTTCGGCGCCAGCAGCAGCGCCGCCGTGACATAGACCACGCCCGCGGCGCCGCCGATCCAGATCCACCAGGGCCCGGTGGCTGCGGCGGTTGCAAAGCTGGGCACTGGGACCTTGAACGCCAGCATGACAGGCACGGCCAGGGCCACGCTGACGGCCAGCGAGACCATCGTCGCCCAGAGCGGATGGCCGAGCAGCCGCCCGAGCATGGCGTTGGCGCCGGCCTGAAACGGGATGGCAGCGCCGGCGACCAGCGCTGCGGCGAGCAGGGATGAACCTAGGTTCGGCATGACATGTCTCCTTGTTTTCCAAGACCTAGGGCATCCGAAATTCTGATGGAAATTCGTAATTCGTAGCCGCAATATGCACAGCATGAATAATCTTGCCGGCATCGATCTCAACCTCCTCGTCGTGCTCGACGCGCTTCTGGCCGAGCGCCACGTCTCCCGAGCCGCCATCCGCCTGAACAAGAGCCAGCCGGCAGTCAGCCACGCGCTTGGCCGTCTCCGCCATCTGCTCGACGATCCGCTGCTGGTCCGGCATGGCGGTGCGCTTCAGCCGTCCATGCGTGCGCTGGAGATTGCGCCGCGGCTCACTGAAGCGCTGGAACGCATGCACGATCTGCTCGCCCCGAGCGGCTTCGATCCGGCCATGGCACGCCGCAGCTTCCGCCTCGCAATGTCCGACTATGGCGCAACCGTCGTTTTGCCGCGCCTGCTGCCGCTTTTGCGCCAGCGCGCGCCAGGCATCGATCTCCATGTCAGCCAGGCCGGCCGCGAAGCCATGGCGGCACAGGTCATGGACGGCGAGGTCGACATCGCGATCGGCGTTTTCCATGCGCTCGACAAAGCCGTCCGGCGGCAGCGGCTGTTCGAGGAGGACTATGCCTGCCTGGCCGACGCCACGTTGCTCGGCAAAGCGGCCGGAATGGACATTGCCGCCTATCTCCAACGGCCCCATGCGCTGGTTGCGTTGCGCGCCGACGTCGAAAGCGAGATCGACGTGGCATTGTCCGCCGCCGGGCACAAACGGCGCATCGCATTGGTGCTACCGCATTGGGGCGTCGCCCCCGGGCTGATCGCCGGAACCGATCTGGTGCTCACCATCGCGCGCCGCCTGCACCCGGCAGTGCCGGCAGCAAGCGGCCTCGCCGCCTTCGAGCCACCATTTGCGATACCGTCCTTCGCCTTCCAGCAGATCTGGCACAGGCGCCGCGACGGCGACGCCGCGCATCAATGGCTGCGCGAGACGATTGCGGGCCTGTTCGAACAGCCTGCAACGCCTGCCATAGCCGAAAAAGAGCCGATGCTTTAAGATCGTCGCCGCTTGAATGGCAGTTGCACATTGGTATCTGCACTCATGGCCAGCAACGCGTTCCGTTTCGATGAGGTCTGGGAAATCCCCGAGGCATCCCCGCAACAGGTGTGGGACGTACTTGCCGACGCGACGCTGCTGCCACTGTGGTGGGGCGACGTCTACAAGGACGTGGAAAAACTGACTTCCCATGACAAGCCGTCGGTCGGTGCCAAGGTCCGCGCGCGCGCCCGGGGTTTTCTGCCCTATGAGCTCAACTTCATTCTCGAAGCGGTGGAACTCGAGCCCGGCAAGGTCGTGGCGGTGAAGACATCAGGCGATTTCGACGGCCACTGGCGTGCCGTGCTCGCACCCTCCGGCCATGGCACCCATGTCGCGCTCACCTGGCGGGTCATCGTCGAGCGCCCGATCCTGCGCCTGTTGTCGCCGCTGCTGCGCCCCGCCTTCGCCTGGAACCATCGCTGGACCACGCCACGCGGCGAAGCCGGTCTGCGCCGCTATCTTGCCGAGCGAAAGGCCGGTCGAGCCTGGTCGCCTTATCCGCAAGATTGACAGTTCGGACCGGAATCGCGTCATGTTGTCGGTGGCCCGTGCAGCCTGCCGCTCGCCCCTTCCGGGAAGGTGAATGCACGACGTTTGACGCGGTTTGACCTTTTGCACGGGCGATCCGCCAGAATGCGAGCACTGGCACTTTCCAAAAGTTCGCCCGGGCCAAGGATCGAACTATGCATTCCTTTCTCGACGCCAAACTGATGGCCAAGGCGCTGCGCAAGGCCATGGCCGAACGTCATGTCGAATTGTCCCACACCGATTGCCTCGAAGTCGTATCCCGGCAGTTCGGCCTTGCCGACTGGAACACGCTTGCCGCCCGCATCGCCGCTGCCACGGGTGACGACGCGCTCCCGCTTCCCGAGGGCTGGTTCATCACCGGCAACACCGAGCGCACCAACTACCGCATCGGCCTCGACCCTACTCAGCCCGGAACGGCCATCATCGAATGCCGCTTCCACCGCCAGGGCGGCATCGTGCTGCGCGAAGACCATTATGGCGTGCTGATGCAGAGCATCCAGGCCGACGACTATCGCGGTGGTCGCATCAGGCTGTCGGCAACGTTGAAGGCTGATGACGCCGACGCCGGATCCATCTGGATGCGCGTCGACAAATCGGAGGGCAAGGTCCTCCAGTTCGACAACATGATGACGCGGGAAGTCGACGGCGCACTGAGGGGCTCCACCGGCTGGCTCGAGCGCAGCGTCGTGCTCGACGTTCCGGCCGAAGCCTCGAGCATCCACTACGGCTTGTTGCTGCAGGGATATGGTCGCATTTCGGCGCAGTTGTTCCAGGTCGAGGCCGTCGACGCAAAGGTGAGCCCGACGCCACGGAGCCCGAAACATCTCCCACGGCCGACCAATCTCGACCTGAGGTCGAGTGGACTGTCCGCCTGACGGGTATTGGCCGGCGCTGCGCGGCGCCGGCATTTCCCGGCTATTTCAGGAACTGCACCCACTCGTCGAGGGGCGCGCGGTCGGTGCGGAAGGTGCTTTCCGGCTTCGACGTGTCTTCGTGGCCCAGCGCCATGCCGCAGACCACGACCTCTTCCTCGGGAATGCCGAGCACCGGCCGGATCTGGCGGTGATAGGGCGCAAACGCTGCCTGCGGGCAGGTGTGCAGCCCCCGCGCCCGCGCCGCGATCATGATGTTCTGCAGGAACATGCCGTAGTCGATCCACGAGCCCTGGTTGAGCCTGCGGTCGATGGTGAAGATCATGCCGACCGGCGCGTCGAAGAAGACGAAATTGCGGTCATGCTGGGCGCGCATGCGGTCGACGTCGCGGCGGCCGATGCCGAGCGTGCTGTAGAGCCCGAAGCCGTTGGCGCGGCGGCGGCCGAGATAGGGCTCGAAGAACTGGTCCGGGTAATATTTGTATTCGTCCCAGACGGCCTTTTCGGCACGCACGCCGGAATTCAGGATGGCCTCGCTGATGCCGCGCAACGTCTCGCCCGAGGTCACATAGACCTTCCACGGCTGCATGTTGGTGCCGGAAGGCGCACGTGCGGCAACGTCGAGGATGTCCCTGATGACGCTGTCGTCGACCGGCGTCGGCAGGAATGCACGCACCGACCGACGCGACACGATGGCCTCATCAACGATATCGGTTTCGTCGTAGTGCTGCGGTTTTTGGTCCGGTGCCAGCATCAGCTGTCCCTATGGCATGGCTATTGTCGGATCGCCCCTCACCGCCCGTCCGAAACCGAGCCTTTGCACTCTCTCCCGGAGTCTCGCAAGAGAAACTTGCTGGACTATGAAAATGGGCTTGAATTTTTCACCGCAATGCCATTTCATGAAATTCTGCCTTGAAATTTCACGAGGACCGCATTTTGAGTTCCACCCTGTCGCTGCGCAAGGAAGGCAACGTCGCCGGCGATGTGCTGGCTAATGACCTGCGCGCGCTGCGCAAGTCGCGCGGGCTGACGCTCGCCGAGATCGCGCTCAAGCTAGGCCGCTCGGTCGGCTGGGTGAGCCAGGTCGAACGCGGATTGTCGACGCCCTCGATCGGCGACCTTCGCGCCTTTGCCGAACTGTTCGGCGTGCCGATCAGCCTGTTCTTCGGCCATGAAGCCACCAATGACATCGAGCGCGGCGTCGTTGTCCGCTCCGGACGGCGGCGCTCGCTGGGCAGCAACGAATCCGGGCTGGTCGAAGAGCTCCTGTCACCCGACCTCGGCGGTAGCTTCGAAATGCTGCGCTCGATTTTCGCGCCCGGCGCCGGCATGGCAAAGCCTGTGACGCGCCCCACCGAAGAGGCCGGCTATGTCGTCTCGGGCGGCTTCGACATCGAGATCGACGGCACCTGGCACAGCCTGGGCGAAGGCGACAGCTTCCGCTTCGACCACAAGCCATTCCGGTGGCGCAACCCCGGTTCGGTTCCGGCAGTGGTCATATGGGTCGTATCGCCACCGGTTTACTGATTGCTTTTTTGGGAGGAAAAGATGGCTGAGTTGCCGAGCACGGCCCGCGTGGTGATCATCGGCGGAGGCGCGGTCGGAGTCTCGTCGCTCTATCACCTCGCCAAATCAGGCTGGACCGACTGCGTCTTGCTCGAAAAGAACGAGCTGACCTCCGGCTCGACCTGGCATGCCGCCGGCAACGTGCCCACCTTCTCGTCGTCCTGGTCGCTGATGAACATGCAGCGCTATTCGACCGAGCTTTATCGCAGGCTGGCGACCGAGGTCGACTACCCGATGAACTACCACGTCACCGGCTCGCTCCGCCTCGCCCACAGCAAGGAGCGCATGCAGGAGTTCCAGCGCGCCAAGGGCATGGGCCGCTACCAGGGCATGGATATCGACGTCATTGGCTCAGACGAAATCAGGCGCCGCTACCCTTTCATCGAGACGCATGATCTCAAGGGCGCGCTCTACGATCCCAGTGACGGCGACATCGACCCGGCACAGTTGACCCAGGCGCTGGCCAAGGGGGCGCGCGACATGGGCGCAAAGATCATCCGCTTCTGCCCTGTCATTTCGGTCCGCCGCGACAAGGACGAATGGGTCGTTTCGACCGAAAAGGGCGATATCCGCTGCGAAAAGGTGGTGAATGCGGCCGGTTATCGCGCCGCCGAAGTGGGAAAAATGTTCGGCCGCGACGTGCCGATGATGGTGATGAGCCACCAGTACATCCTGTTCGACGAAATCCCCGAGCTGGCTGCATGGTCGCGAGAAGCAGGCCAAAAGCTGCCGCTTCTGCGCGACGTCGACACCTCCTACTATCTCCGCCAGGAGAAGAACGGCATGAATCTCGGCCCCTATGAGCGCAACTGCCGCGCCCATTGGGCAACGCCTGACGACCAGATGCCCGCGGATTTTTCCTTCCAGCTCTACCCCGACGATCTAGAGCGGCTGGAATGGTATCTCGATGACGCCGTCCGCCGTGTGCCGATCCTCGGCACCGCCGGCCTGTCCAAGATCATCAACGGCCCGATCCCCTACGCCCCCGACGGCAACCCGCTGATCGGCCCGATGCCCGGCGTGCCAAATGCCTTCGAAGCCTGCGTCTTCACCTTCGGCATCGCCCAGGCCGGTGGCGCCGGCAAGGTGTTGGCCGAGTGGGTTACCAAGGGCGAGACCGAATGGGACATGTGGTCCTGCGACCCACGCCGTTTCACGTCGTTTGCCTCAGCGACCGACTATGCGGTTGCCAAGGGGATGGAGATCTACGGCCACGAATACGCCATCCATTTCCCCCGCCACGCCTGGCCCGCGGCGCGTAACCGCAAGCTCTCGCCGATCCACGACCGGATCGCCGCCCTCGGCGCGCAGTTCAACGCCTATAATGGCTGGGAGCGCGCCACTTGGTATGCCCAACCCGGCGACGACACCTCGGAAGAATCGACCCAGACCTTCGCCCGTTCCGGCCCCTGGGAGAAACGCATCCGCGAGGAATGCCTCGCTGTCCGCGATGCCGCCGGCATCCTCGACCTGCCCGGATTCAGCCGCTTCAATCTCGACGGGCCGGGTGCCGCCGCGTGGCTCGAGACGCAGGTCACCGGCACCGTGCCCAAGGTCGGCCGCATCGGGCTGTGCTATTTCGCCGACGATCACGGCCGCATCGTCACCGAGATGTCGGTTGTCCGCCATTCCGACGACCTGATGACGCTGATAACCGCAGCGGTTGCCCAGTGGCACGATTTCGAGTGGCTGAAAGCGCACATGCCTGCCGGCGCCACTTTCAAGCTGATAGACCGCACCGAGGAGTATTCGACCCAGATCCTCGCTGGCCCCAACTCCAGGAAAATCCTGGCCGAGGTCTGCGAGGCGGACCTCGCGGCCCCTTGGCTGACGCATCAGGAGATGACCATCGCCGGGCGCTGGGCCAAGCTGGTGCGCGTTTCATTTGCCGGTGAGCTCGGCTGGGAGATCCACACGAAGGTCGCCGACACGGCGACCGTGTTCGACGCTCTCTGGGCCGCCGGCCAGAAGCACGGGCTAAATCCCTTCGGCATGTTCGCGCTCGACGCGCTGCGGCTGGAAAAGGGTTACCGCGCCTGGAAAGGCGATCTTTCGACCGACTACACCATCCTGCAGGGCGGGCTCGAGCGTTTCGTCAAATGGGACAAGGCCGACTTTCGCGGCAAGACGGCGCTGCTCAACGAGAAGCAACAGGGCACAAAGAAGCGTTTCGTCACGCTTGTCATCGACACGCCGGGCGAATGCGACGCGCCCTACATGTCGACGCTCTGGCACAATGGCGCAATTGTCGGTGAGACCACGTCAGGAGGATGGGGCCACAGGGTAGACAAATCGATCGCGCTGGGCATGCTGCGAACCGATCTGGCCGTGCCGGGCGTTACCATCGAAGTCGAGATTTTCGGGGAGCGCTTCAGCGCCACGGTCCAAGAGGACAAGCCCTTGTGGGATCCCGAAAACGAAAGGCTACGCTCATAATGTCCCTTCCCCATTCCGGTCGCGCCTTCGGCGCCTTCATGTTCGACATGGACGGCACCATCCTGAGCTCGATCGCCTCGACTGAACGCGTCTGGAGCGCATGGGCAATCAAGTACGGCCTCGACGTCGAGAGCTTCCTGCCGACCATCCATGGCGTTCGGGCCTATGAGACCATCCGCAGGCTGAACCTGCCCGGCGTCGACGTCATGGCGGAAGTCGAGGCGCTGACCCAGGCCGAGTTCGACGACGTCGACGGCATCGAATCGATCCATGGTGCAGCGAACTTCCTCAATGCACTGCCTGTCGAGCGCTGGGCGATCGTGACGTCGGCACCGCGCCGGCTGGCACTGCGCCGGCTGGAGGCCGCGGGCCTGCCTGTCCCGCCGATCATGGTCACCGGCGAGGATGTCGCCAACGGCAAGCCTGCGCCCGACTGCTTCCTGCTCGGTGCTGAGCGGCTCGGCTACAGGCCGGAAGATTGCCTGGTGTTCGAGGATGCGCCGGCAGGCATTCGCGCTGCGGAAGCCGCTGGCGCGCAGGTGCTGGTCGTCACCGCCACCCACAACCATGCCAGCGGCACCCCGCATCCTTCGGTTACTGGCTATGGCGCGCTGACGCCCCGGCTCGACGGCGCGAGCAGGCTGACACTCGCCCGTCTGGCGGCCTTGCAGGATGCAGGAGCCTGAGATGCCGAAACCATCCGCCCGCATCTCCGACATCGTCCCATCAGGCAAGGATGGCTGGGAAGTGCATTTCGCCGCCATGACACGCAAGCAGGCCGGCGAAGACATCATCATGCTGTCGGTCGGCGACCACGATTTCGATACGCCGTCGGAGACGGTCGAGGCCTGTGTCGACGCAGTGCGCGCGGGCTACCACCACTACACACAACTGCCCGGCCTGCCGCGCCTGCGTGCTGCCATGGCCAGGATCTCCACCCGCTGCACCGGCGTCGACACGGCGCTCTCCGAAATCATTGCCACGCCGGGCGGCCAGGCCGCACTTTACGCCGCGGTCCAGGCAACGCATGATCCGGGTGACCACGCCGTGGTCGTGGCACCCTATTACGCCACCTACCCCGGCACCTTCCGCGCCGCCGGTGCCGGTTACACCGTCGTCGAGGCCCACGCATCAGATGGCTTCCAGCCGCGTGCGGCGGACATCGAGAAGGCGCTGAAACCCAACACGCGCTCGATCCTCATCAACACGCCGAACAATCCGACCGGCGCGGTCTATAGCAGGAAATGCCTGGAGGAAATCGCCGAGCTTTGCATCCGGCGCGACCTCTGGCTGCTCTCGGACGAAGTCTACTGGACGCTCGGCGGCGGCGAGCATGTGTCGCCCCGGGCCCTTCCCGGCCTGGCCGAGCGCACGCTCATCATCAACTCGATGTCCAAAAGCCACGGCATGACCGGCTGGCGCATCGGCTGGCTCACCGCCCCAGCCGACCTCGTCTCGCTGGTCATCAACCTCAACCTCGTCACCACCTACGGCCTGACCGACTTCGTCAGCCGCGCGGCGATCGAAGCGCTGGAAAACGATTTCGGCGTTGAATGGATCGCGACCACCTATGCCGGCCGCCGCAGCCTGTTCGTCGACCAGATGCGTGGACTGAACAACGTCACCGTGCGCGGCTCCGAAGGCGGCATGTATGTCATGCTCGACGTCAGCGCCATCGAACCCGACTGCGAGAAATTCGCCTGGGATCTGCTCGAGGCCGAGAAGGTCGCCGTCATGCCTGGCAAGAGCTTCGGCGACGCCGCCGCAGGTCACATCCGCATCAGTCTGTGCCAGCCCGACGACGTTCTGAGGGAGGCCGCCGGCCGCCTGAGGCGCTTCGCCAACAGCTACGAGAGGTCTGCCGCATGACCGAAATCCCCACCCGTGCCCGCGCCGTCATCATTGGCGGCGGTGTGTCCGGCTGCTCCGTCGCCTATCATCTGGCGAAGCTCGGCTGGACCGACATCGTGCTTCTGGAGCGCAAGCAGCTCACGTCAGGCACGACATGGCACGCGGCGGGGTTGATCGGACAGCTGCGCGCCTCGCAGAACATGACGCGGCTGGCCAAATATTCGGCCGATCTCTACGTCAAGCTCGAAGAGGAGACCGGCGTCGCCACCGGCATGCGCCAGGTCGGCTCGATCACCGTGGCACTGACCGAAGAGCGCAAGCACGAGATCTACCGCCAGGCGTCGCTCGCCCGTGCCTTCAATGTCGATGTGCGTGAGATTTCTCCTGACGAAGTCAAGCAGATGTACCCGCATCTCAATGTCGCCGACGTGGTCGGCGCTGTCCACCTGCCGCTCGACGGCCAATGCGATCCGGCCAACATCGCAATGGCTCTGGCCAAAGGCGCACGCCAGCGCGGCGCGAAGATCGTCGAAAACGTTAAAGTGTCGAAGGTCCACACCAGAGATGGCCGCGTCTCCGGCGTGTCGTGGACGCAAGGCGGTGCACAGGGCACCATCGAGGCCGACATCGTCGTCAACTGCGCCGGCATGTGGGCGCGCGAGCTCGGCGCCCAGAACGGCGTCTCCATTCCGCTGCATGCCTGCGAGCATTTTTACCTCGTCACCGAAGCCATCCCCGGCCTCGGCCGGCTGCCGGTGCTGCGCGTTCCCGACGAATGCGCCTACTACAAGGAGGATGCCGGCAAGATGATGCTCGGCGCCTTCGAGCCGGTTGCAAAACCCTGGGGCATGGACGGCATCCGCGAGGATTTCTGCTTCGACCAGTTGCCCGAGGACATGGACCATTTCGCCCCGATCCTGGAAATGGGCGTCAACCGCATGCCGATGCTGGAAACCGCCGGCATCCACACCTTCTTCAATGGCCCCGAGAGTTTCACCCCCGACGACCGCTATTATCTCGGCGAGGCACCGGAGCTCGGCGGCTACTGGGTCGCCGCCGGCTACAATTCCATCGGCATCGTCTCATCAGGCGGCGCCGGCATGGCACTGGCGCAGTGGATTCACGACGGCGAAGCGCCGTTCGATCTCTGGGAAGTCGACATCCGTCGTGCCCAGCCGTTCCAGAAGAACCGGCGTTATCTCAAGGAGCGCGTCTCGGAGACGCTGGGCCTGCTCTATGCCGACCATTTTCCCTATCGCCAGATGGCGACATCGCGGAACATCAGGCGCTCGCCCCTGCATGAGCACCTGAAGGCGCGCGGAGCGGTGTTCGGCGAAGTCGCCGGCTGGGAGCGCGCCAACTGGTTTGCGCGCGAAGGCCAGGAGCGCGAATACAGATATTCCTGGAAGCGGCAGAACTGGTTCGACAACCAGCGTGACGAACACCTGGCAGTCCGCAACGGCGTCGGCCTGTTCGACATGACTTCCTTCGGTAAAATCAAGATCGAGGGCCGTGACGCGCTGGCCTATCTGCAGCGCCTCTGCGCCAACGACATGGATGTCGAGCCCGGCCGGATCGTCTACACCCAGATGCTCAACCAGCGCGGCGGCATCGAAAGCGACCTGACGGTCACACGGCTTTCACCGACGGTCTTCCTGGCCGTCGTGCCCGGCGCCACGCTTCGCCGCGACCTCGCCTGGCTGCGGAGGCATCTTCGCGACGAATTCGTCGTCATCACCGACGTAACTCCGGCAGGATCGGTGCTCTGCCTGATGGGACCGAATTCGCGGGAGCTGATCGAAAAAGTCAGCCCCAACGATTTCTCCAACGACAAAAATCCGTTCGGAACCTGGCAGGAGATCGAGATCGGCATGGGCCTCGGCCGCGCCCATCGCGTCACCTATGTCGGCGAACTCGGTTGGGAGCTCTACATTCCGACCGACCAGGCGGCGCATGTATTCGAGGTCATCGAGGAAGCCGGCGCCGATCTTGGGCTAAAGCTGTGCGGCCTCCATGCGCTCGATTCCTGCCGCATCGAGAAGGCTTTTCGGCATTTCGGCCATGACATCACCGACGAGGACCATGTTCTGGAGGCCGGACTCGGCTTTGCGGTCAAGACCGGCAAGGGCGACTTCATCGGCCGCGACGCGGTGCTGCGCAAGCGCGAGACGGGTCCTGCCCGCCGGTTGGTGCAATTCCGGCTGACCGATCCCGAGCCGCTGCTGTTCCACAACGAGGCCATCGTCCGTGACGGCAAGATCGTCGGCACGATCACCTCGGGCAATTATGGCCACTATCTTGGCGGCGCCATCGGGCTCGGTTATGTCCCCTCAGCCAACGAGACCGAGGCAGACGTGCTCAGTTCGCGCTACGAGATCGAGATCGCCGGCGAACGTTTTGCCGCCGAAGCCTCGCTGAAGCCGATGTACGATCCCAAGGCCGAACGCGTGCGCATGTAGCCGCCCCTTACAAAATCGCCCGCGCTGACATATTCAGACGGAGGCGAATTCATGCGGCGAGGCCGGGCAGTGACGAAAAAGCAGCGACGCGTCTGGTGGGGCGACTTCAAGGCGGCCGATTTCGCCGGTCTCGATCCGGAAATGACGATCGCCGTCATCCCTGTCGCGGCCATCGAGCAACACGGCCCGCATCTGCCCGTCTCGACCGACCTTTCGATCATGGAAGGCATGCTGGCCGAGACCTTTGCCCATCTGCCTGACGATCTCGACGCCCGCTTCCTGCCGATCCAGGCAATCGGCAAATCCGACGAGCACATGCAGGCACCCGGCACGCTCAGCCTGCCGGCCAACATGCTGGTCGACGCCTGGACCGAGCTCGGCGCCGCGATCGCCCGCGCGGGCATCCGCAAGTTCGTGTTCGTCACCTCGCATGGCGGCAATGAGGAGGTGATGGGCATCGTCTCGCGCGAACTGCGGGTGCGCTTCGACGCCCTGTCGGTGCGCTCGAGCTGGGGCCGCTTCGGCACGCCCGACGGCCTCTACCTTCCTCGCGAGATCCAGCTGGGCATTCATGGCGGCGATGTCGAGACCTCGCTGATGCTGCATTTCCGCCCGGAACTGGTCGAGATGACCAGGGCCCAGGACTTTGCCTCCAGCTTCGAGCGCACCGAGGCCGAATTTGACCTGCTGCGCTCACATGGCCCACATGGCTTCTCGTGGATCGCGAGCGATCTCAACCCGCATGGCGTGGTCGGCAATGCGCTTGCTGCGACTGCCGAGAAAGGCCGGCTGACGGCCGCCCATCAGGCCAAGGGCTTCGTCCGCCTGCTGCAGGACATCCGCAAGGCCCGATTGGCCGACTGGATTGCCTAGACCTTGAGCCCGAATGGCACGCCCTCGAAACAGTCGGTGCCGCGTCCGATGGCGGTGATCGCCGTCACCATCCGCCCGTTGCGTCCCAAAATCTGGTCTGCCACCGCAATCAGCCGTGGATTGGGCGTCGCCGTTGGTGAAAGTCTCCGCAACAGCAGGGCAAGCTCCGTCTCGTCGCGTGACGGATCGAATGCCGCAGCGATGATGTAGGCGGATGCCGTCGACCGGCTCACACCAGCCCAGCAATTGATCGCCAGCGGCCGCGAGCGGTCCCAGGCACGGGCGAAGTCGAGCAGCTGCCGCACATGCGCCTCGCCGGGCAGCGTCATGCCGTCCTGCTCGGCCGCTATGTCGTGCATGTTCATCAAAAGGTGGTGCTCGGGGCGGATCGACACTGGCCGCGTCATTTCCGTTCCTGCCGACAGCAGCGAGACAAGCCGCTCCGCGCCGATGCGCGCTACTGTCTCGTCGACCTTCGAAAGCGGGCAGACAAAGATCACCGCGCCGCCTCCTTCCTAGCCGTTTCCCGGTCCTGCGCCCAGTCACCCAGCGCCACGTCAAGCCGCCGCCACTCGACCTCATGACTCGGCAGGCCGCAGCGCAACTGGGTCGGTCGATCGGCGAAACAGCGCACCAGGACACCCTCGCGCCCCAGCGCCTTGAACAGCCCGGCGGCGTCGGCAATGTCGACATGGCGGAACAGCGACGTGCCGCCGGTGACGATCACGCCAGCGCCGGCAAAGGCCTGGTCGAGACGATGCGCGGCATGCGCCAGCGTCGTCCGCATCTCACGCTGCCAGTCAGCATCCGACAGCGCCTTGATGCCGTATTCGAGCGACGGCACGGCCACCGACCAGGGCCCGAGCTCTTCCTCCAGTCGACCGGCAATATCCGGGTGGGCCAGCGCGAAGCCGAGACGGATGCCGGCCAGCCCGTAGAACTTGCCGAAGGAGCGCAGCACCACGAGGCCACCCTGCTCGACGTCGCCGGCAAGGCTCTGCGCCTGCGGGCCGACATCCATGAACGCCTCGTCGACGACCAGAAGTCCACCGCGGGCGTGCAGGCCAGCGGCCAGTTCAAGCAGCTCCTTGCGCTGCACGACACGGCCGTCGGGGTTGTTCGGATTGACCACGACGGCGAGGTCGGCGTCGAAAAGCTGCCCGAAATCACGAGTTTCGGCCACCTGGTGACCGGCGATCGCAGCGGCGCGGGCGTGTTCCTGGTAGGTCGGCCCGAGCACGAAGGCACGGCCGGGCCGTACCAGCGAGGCGATGCGCGGCAAAAGGATCTGCGTGCCCGGCGCCGGCACCACATGGGCGGCCGACGGCGCACCGTAAGCAGTGGCGGCAACGGCTGCGAGGTCGCGCGCCCGGCCCGGCTCGGGCAGGCGTGACAAGGCTGTGGCAGGCAGCTCGAAAAGCGGATAGGAGTTTGGATTGATCCCGGTCGACAGGTCGACGAATGGTTCGGGCGCTCCCGGAAACAGCGCCCTCGCCCGTTCCAGGCTGCCGCCGTGGTCCACGGTCCCTGTCCTACGTCCTGCAAGAAGCGTCATGTCTTTTCCGCTCGCCTTCCTGTCGCTTCTGGTTGAACTCGGTCTCGGCTACCCGGACCGGCTTGTCCGCAAGATCGGCCATCCGGTGATCTGGATCGGCAAGCTGATATCCTTTCTCGACACCAGCCTCAACCGAGCCACCGATACCGACGCCCTGCGCCGCATCTGGGGTGTGGTCGCCCTCTTGGTCATTGTCGTCGTGCCCGCCACGATCGCTTTCGCGCTCGAACGCCTCTTCGGCCTGTTACCTCTAGGCATGCTGCTCACCGCCATCGCCGCCTCCAGCCTCGTCGCCCAGCGCAGCCTCGGCAGCCACGTAAAGGCGGTTGCCGACGCACTCGACAGCGGCGGTATCATTGCCGGCCGCAAGGCCGTGTCGCAGATCGTCGGCCGCGATCCCGAGCGGCTTGACGAAGCAGGCGTCTGCCGCGCGGCGATCGAGAGCCTGGCCGAAAATTTCTCGGACGGCATTACCGCACCTGCCTTCTGGCTCGCCATTGGCGGCTTTGCCGGCGGTGCCGCCTACAAGGCCGCCAACACCGCCGATTCGATGATCGGCCACCGCACCAGCCGCCATGAAGCCTTCGGCTGGGCCGCCGCCCGTTTCGACGACCTCATCAACCTGCCGGCCTCACGCCTGACAGCGCTTGCCATCGTGCTCGCCGCCTTCCTCGTGCCCGGCGCCGACCCGAAGGCCGCCTGGGAGGCCGTCTGGCGCGACGCCCAAAAACATCGTTCACCCAATGCCGGCTGGCCCGAGGCCGCCATGGCCGGCGCGCTCGGCCTCGCCCTTGCCGGCCCTCGCGCCTATGGCGGCGTTTTGGTCGAGGACGCCTTCATGGGCGCGGGCGGCCGCCGGGACGCCAATGCGCGCGATATCCGCGCAGCACTACGCCTCTACTGGACCGCCGACGCCATCCTGGTCGGCGCCATCGGCCTGATCGGCTTCGCCATCTGGCTCTGACACAGCGGCGCTAGAACTCGATTCCCTTCTGAGCCTTCACGCCGGCCGAGAAGTGATGCTTGGTCGCGCCCATCTCGGTGACAAGGTCGGCAGCCTCGACCAGCGCCGGCTTGGCGTTGCGGCCGGTGACCACGACATGCAGGCCCTCGCGACGGTTCTTCAGCGTCGCGACCACCGCCACCAGATCGAGATAGTCATAGCGCAGCGCGATATTGAGCTCGTCGAGCACGACAAGCGAAATTGTCGGGTCGGCCAGCAGTTCCTGCGCCTTTGCCCAGGCTGCTTCGGCGGCGGCGATGTCGCGCTTGATGTCCTGCGTCTCCCAGGTAAAGCCCTCGCCCATCGTGTGCCAGACGGCGCGGTCGCCGAAGGCGGCGAATGCGTCCTGCTCGCCCGAATGCCAGGCGCCCTTGATGAACTGCACGACGCCAACCCGCTGGCCATAACCCAGCATGCGCAGCGCCAGACCGAATGCCGCGGTCGACTTGCCTTTGCCGGGACCCGTGTTGACGATCAGCAGCCCCTTCTCGACGATGGTCTTGCCGGCGACCTCGGCATCCTGAACCGCCTTGCGCTTGGCCATCTTGGCGCGGTGGCGTTCGGCTTCCTGCTCGTCGATCGTCTTCATCATTTCACCTTCATCGGCAGGCCGGCGACAAGAAACAGCACCTCTTCGGCCACGGCCGCTACCTTCTGATTGAGCCTGCCGGCATCGTCACGAAAACGGCGGGCCAGTGCATTGTCGGGCACGATGCCGAGCCCGACCTCGTTGGAGACCACGAACCACGGCCCGCGCGGTCGCGACAGTGCCTCGACGAGCGCCGCACATTCGGCCTCGACGTCATGATCGGCCAGCAGATGATTGCTAAGCCAAAGCGTCAGGCAATCGACCAGAACAGGCGCGCCATCGGGCAGGCTGGCGAGCGCGCCGACCAGATCCAGCGGCGCGTCGAGCGTCCGCCAGCCCTCGCCGCGGCGTCCCAGATGGATCGAAATGCGCTCACGCATCTCGTCGTCATAAGCCTGCGCCGTGGCAACATAGGTCCACGGCGCAGAAAAATGGGTGATGAGCCGCTCGGCATGCGCGCTCTTGCCGGAGCGCGCGCCGCCGAGCAGGAAGGTCAGCTTCTCAGGCAAGGCGGCCGTTCAGCGACGGCGCCGGTTCGCTCATGAAGCGGTTGCGCACATAGCCCGCCACCGCACCCAGAACGACCCAGAACACCAGATTGGTGATTGTGACGGCGACGACGAAGCTGTGGTGCAGGTCTGCCGGAATCGGCGACTCGTGGCTTTCCGGTTGCGGTGCACCGACGATGTGCGGCGCAACGATCAGCGCGACGCCGAGTATCGCCAGCGGCAGCGACTGCTTGAAGGCGATCAGCGCGAGACCCGCTGCGGTGGCGACGACGGTCAGCGTCCACCAGATCTGGCGTGCGCCAAGATCGGCGGCCGGCATCGCCGGCAGCTCTGGCGGCAGGCCAAGACCGGGAGCCAGGGTAAACACGGCAAAGCCGGCAAAGCCCCAGAACACGCCCTGGCGCCAGTTGGCGATGCCACCGGCAAACTCGGAAACGGCGACCAGGATCAGGCCGAAAGCGATGCCGCTGACAATATTGGCGAGCGCCGAATAGGCAAAACGTTCAGCGCCGTCGGCCGGAGCCCATGCTTCTTCCTCGGCTGGCGCCGCAGTCTGTGCCGCCGTGGTTTCGGCGCCGGCCGCAGGGGCGTTCGCCTCAGTGCCGGCAACTGGTGCCGCGGCGTGCTCATGGCCGCCGCCGGCGTTCTCATAGGTCTCCGCCTTGAGGATCAGCGGGACGGTTGCATAGGTCTGGAGTGCAGCAAGGACCACGCCGGCCAATAGCCCGCTGATCGCCGCGATGAACACGACGTTTCTGAAGATGGACATTGTTGGATCGCCTTGGTTAGTGGCAGGGGAAAGCCATCGAGTGGCGATAGTCGTGGGCAGCGTTGTGCACCACGTCCATATGCGAGAACCCGAGGAAGCCAACAACGAAAAGGCCGAGCAGCGCGGCAAGCGCCAGCTGCATGCTACGCGACTGCGAAGAGACGTCGGTGCCGAGAGCAGAAACAGTGTTCATCGTAAGTCCTTTCGCCCTCCACCCGAGGGCACAGAGATAAGTGCCTGTCGCCGGCAGGTCTCCTGGCTTGCGGATCGGCACCCTTCCCCGCCTTCCCGAAGCAAGCTTCAGTGGCATTTGGGGAGAGCTAACCGCATACAGTTGCGGGGGCAGCCACGGCTTCGGACCTTCAAATGGCCCTTACCGCATTCCCTCTTGATTCCGTTACGGAACCGACGACGCCGCAACTATAGAAACAAATGGCTTGGGCGGCAAACCAAATTCCGACGCCGCCGCGCTCGAAAGCGGCGTTCCGGCGATCATCCGCGGGCCACGATTCGCTCGGCCACCAGATGCTGGAGCCGCCACAGATGCCGGTCGTGGATCGCCCGCTGCTCGAGGTTGCTGACCACATTATAGAGGTAGTCCGCAGCCGAACCCCAATGGCCGCATGTCGTCGCCAGTCGCTCCGCCACCGCGTCCTCGCCCAGCGCGCCGGCATAGGCGTGGCCTTTGCGGTTGATGACGAAGGCGAGCGCGGTCAACGGACCTTCATCGGTGGCGAGATTCAGCCAGCGCGGCTTGTAGGTGGAGGGTTTCAGCGTCATCTCGCGGCGAAACAGCTTGTCCAGCTGCTCGCGGCGGTCGCCGTCCGTCAGCCTGAGCGCCACGCCCTTGCACTGGCCGCCACGATCCATGCCCATCATCAGTCCAGGCTCAGCCTTTGTGGCGCGCCAGCGGGTCATGTTGATGCAGAACGAACGGTGCCAGCCGCGTGCCAGCGCCACCCTTTCGTCGGTGTGCTCCACCTCGGGTTTCCAGATCAGCGATCCATAGGCAAACAGCCACAACGGACCATTGCCAGGGCGCGCGGCAAGCGTCTCGTCGATCATCACCTCATAGTCGGCGTCGTCGAGATGCATCGCATCGGGGTCGGGGCCCGTGTCGGCGACCTCGCGATGGCAACGCGCCACCAGCTCTTCGGTCAGCGCCATCTTTCGTCCGCTCATGCCCGCCCCATCAATTGCTTAACCCTGTGCACGACAGACAGTTCTGCTCTCTTCCGCCCCGCTTCAACCATGATAGTGCTGCATGGGCGCTGCAACACCCGAAAACGCAGAAGCGAACAACATGACGATGCAACTGGACCCAGACCAGATCAAAGCACCTTCTCGGCGCGTATCGGTCATCGACATCGCCCGCGGCGTAGCCCTGATCGCCATGGCGATCTACCACTTCGCCTGGGACCTCGAATTCTTCGGCTATGCCGATCCGGGCATGACCGCCTATGGCAACTGGAAGCTGTTCGCGCGCTGCATCGCCTCGAGCTTCCTGTTCCTCGTCGGTGTCAGCCTGGTGCTGGCACATGCCAAGGGCATCCGCTGGCCCGGCTATTTCAGGCGGCTCGCCATGGTGGCGGCGGCGGCACTGCTGATCACCGTCGCCACCTGGTTCGCCACGCCCGACACCTTCATCTTCTTCGGCATCCTGCATCATATCGCGCTCGCCAGCGTGCTTGGCCTCGCCTTCCTGCGCGTCCCGCCGGTGCTGACGCTGATCGCCGCCGCTCTGGTGATCGTAGCACCCCAGTATCTGCGCTCGGAGGCGTTCAATCACCCCGCCCTGGTCTGGATCGGCCTTTCCACCGCCAACCCGCGCTCCAACGATTTCGTCCCGCTGTTCCCCTTCTTCGGCGCGGTGCTGGCTGGCATCGGCGTCGCCGGACTGGCGCTCAGGGCAGGCCTGATCGAAAAGATGGCGCGGCTTCAGCCCGGCGCCTGGTCGCGCCCCCTCTCCTTCTTCGGTCGCCACAGCCTTGCCTTCTACCTCATTCACCAGCCGGTGATGATCTCGCTGGTCTGGCTCTTCGCCCAGCTCTTCCCGGCCCCGGTCGAAACCCGCGAGGTCACTTTCCTGAAATCCTGCCAGGTATCCTGCGAGCAGAGCCGCGACACCGATTTCTGCTCGCGCTACTGTGTCTGCATGCTCGACGAGTTGCAGAAGGATGATTCGTTCGATCGGCTCTATGCCTCCGACCAGAGCCCGGAGTTGAAGGCCCATGTCGGGCAGACCGCCGCCATGTGCACGACAAGCACCGAAAATCAGACGATACCAGGAGGAGCGCAGTGACCAATCCCAACGCCGCCCCCAGCAAGGTGCCATGGCCGCCGATCCTCTACCTCGCAGCAATCGTGGTGGCGGCGGTGCTCGGACTGCTCTATCCCTTGCCGTGGATCACCGAACCGCTGTCGGACCTGCTTTTTGCCGCCGGCTGGCTGGCGGTCGCCGGCGTCGTTGCGATCTATTATTCGGCCATGCAGACGATGAAGCGGGCCAAGACCACCATCCGCCCCGACAGGCCGTCAGAGCATCTGGTCACGTCGGGCGCCTTCTCCTTCACCCGCAACCCGATCTATTTCGCAAACACGCTGCTGATGATCGCAATCGGGCTGATCACCGCCAATGTCTGGTTCCTGGCGCTGGCGCTCATTGCCGCCTTTGCCACGCAAAAGCTCGCCATCGTACCGGAGGAAAAGCACCTGCAGGCCCGTTTCGGCAAGAGATACATCGATTACGCGAAGAAGGTCCGGCGCTGGATCTAACCGGTGACGGCGGTCGCTTGCCTTCGGCGAAAACTGATCGTCCCATAGATCGCGATGATCGCCAGCGCGAATACCAACCACAAGATCAAGCCGATCCATTGATGCTGGACCGCATCGCCGCCTTCAAACACGCGGCCGAGAAACCGGACGCTGTTCTGGTGAGATGTGTGCATCAGGATTGCCGGCAGCACGCTTCCGGCCGAGTTCTGGTACAGCCACGTGAACACCACCGCTGCGGCCATGACATTGAGCGCACTGGAAATGCTGTAGTCGTTCAGCAGCACCAGAGGCAGGTGCCAGGCCGTCCAGATCAGCCCGAGCACCAGACTGGCAGTCAGCGCGCCACGCTTGCCGAGAAGCAAGGGTAGCGCAAAGCCACGCCATCCCGGCTCCTCGCCAAGCGGACCGCTGAAAACCATGAGCAACGCGACCATGACAGCGATTTCCGTGACGGCCGGCACATTCGCCCAGTTTGGCGGGGCCGAGCCGAACATCGGATTGAGCCAGATCGCAAACAGTTGCACCGCCAGTGGCATGCCGATCGCCACCAGGTACCACACCGGAGGCACACGCCACTTAACAACCGAGGCAAGCAGGGCACGTACCCTTGGCCAGCCGCCCAGGACAGCCGAAATGACGATGGCAGCGACAAACGGGCCGAAGGTGAACCAGGCAATGTCTTCGCCGCCTGCCCGATAGAACGGAATGAAGCCTATCCAGGTGATCGCGAATGCCAGCAGCACGAAGCTCACGACCGGCCAGTCGCGAACCATCCTGACGAGCATGGACATTGGGGCTACTCCCGAGGGGTAGTTGACCATACCACAATGCCGTAGGCGAGTCCGGGCTGCCGCCCGCAGAGCGTGACCGGATCGGGCGTCAGGTGTTGACGCCGAGTTCGACCAGCCGCTCGACGCAGGATTCCTCGGCCTGGTCGAGCTCGGCCAGCGTCTCCTCGAGGTCGCGGCGCTTCTGGCGCAGGTCCTCGCGCTTCTCCTCGATGCGCTTGATCATCAGCTTGAGTTGACCGACTTCGCCGGGCGGCTCGCGATACATCTGGATGATCTCGCGGATCTCGTTGATCGAGAAGCCGAGCCTTTTGCCGCGCATGATCTGGCGAATGAGATGCCGGTCGGATGGTCTGAACAGGCGGGTGCGGCCACGGCGGACGGGCTGGACCAGCCCCTCGTCCTCGTAGAAGCGCAGCGTGCGCGTCGAAATGTCGAATTCCCGGGTCAGTTCGGTAATCGAGTAATATTCCCGCATCGTCTCTCCACCCGGCGGACGCTATCGCCCCGCCTCAAATTCATGCCGGGCACTAGCCGAGGCGATCATGCCGCGCGACTGATCCGCGCAAGCCGAGGAACCGTCACCGATCCCTTGCGGAGTCTGGCACGCGATTTACGTAAAAGTCAATCGAGCACAACTATCCCGGAGCGGCTCCGAGATGCAGCCACCAGGTGGCGAGACTGAGGAAGGCCAGGAAGCCGATGACGTCAGTGATCATCGTCGTGAAGATCGATGACGAGATCGCCGGATCGGCGCCGAATTTGTCGAGCAGCAACGGAATGAGGATTCCGCCGAGTGCCGCCGCCAGCATGTTGAGGATCATCGCCGCTGCAATGACAAAGCCGAGGTCCGGGTTGTGGAACCACAGGCCGGCAACGAGCCCGAGGATGGTCGCGATGACCGCGCCGTTGAGCAGACCGACCATCACCTCGCGGCGAATGACGCGGCCGGCATTGTAGATGTCGAGGTCGCGGGTCGCGAGTGCGCGCACCGTCACCGTCATCGTCTGCGTGCCGGCATTGCCGCCGAGCGAGGCGACGATCGGCATCAGTGCCGCCAGTGCCACCATTTCCTCGATCGTCGCGCCGAACTGGCTGATGACGGATGCCGAGATGAACGCGGTGCCGAGATTGACCAGCAGCCAGGGCACGCGCGAACGCGACGTCGCCGCCACCGTGTCGGACAGCTCTTCGTCGCCGACACCGCCCATGCGCAGCAGATCTTCCTCGGCCTCCTGCTGGATGACGTCGACGACATCGTCGATGGTCAGCACGCCGACAAGACGCTCGTTCTCATCGACGACGGCAGCGGAAAGCAGATCGTATTGCTCGAATTCGCGCGCCGCCTCTTCCTGGTCCATCGTTGCAGGAATGGCATGGCGCGTTTCGTGCATCACCTCTTCGATCTTGACTGCGCGCTTGGTGCGCAGGATCTGGTCGAGGTCGACAGCGCCGAGCAGCTTGAAGGTCGGGTCGATGACGAAGACCTGGCTGAAGCGGTCAGGCAGGTCCTTGTCGTCGCGCAGATAGTCGATCGTCTGGCCTATGCTCCAGAAAGGCGGCACGGCGACGAACTCGGTCTGCATGCGCCGGCCGGCCGATTCCTCGGGATAGTCGAGCGAACGGCGCAGCCGGATGCGTTCGGTGAACGGCAGCTGCGCCAGGATCTCGTCCTGGTCCTCGGTGTCGAGATCCTCGAGAATGTAGACCGCGTCGTCGGAATCGAGTTCCTGGACGGCCTGGGCGATCTGCTCGTTGGGCAGGTTGTCGACGATGTCGAGGCGGATCGCCTCGTCGACCTCGGTCAGCGCCGAGAAGTCGAAGTCCGAGCCCATCAGCTCGACAAGCGCCAGCCGCTGCTCCGGCAGCAGCGCCTCCAGCAGGTCGCCAAGTTCGGACTGGTGCAGGACGGAGACGTCGCGCTTCAGCGTCAGCGTATCGCGGTCGGCGATCGCCGCCCCGATATGGGCCAGGAACGGCGCGAGAATCACCCCGTCATCGCCATAGATTTCGGCGCGGACAGCGTCAGCGGCGTCGGCGCCGTGGCTATGGTCGTGTCGGGCTTCCATCGGCGCTTCCCGCTTGCGGATTTCGGGATTCGAGGTGGGTTATCCCTAGCCCGCAAAGGGCCGGAATATCAAATGAAATACGGCCCGGACGCAGCACTTCGAACAGGCGGCGCGCGCCTGTCTCAATCAGGCCACATGATCGGCGGCGCAGTGGCCGTGATCGGCCAGAACCTCGATGATGCGGCAGTCGCAGATACGGCCATGGCCGCACTCGTCGATCATGCGGGCGAGCTCGCCGCGCAGCCGCTTGAGCTTCTCGATGCGACGGTCGACCTCAAGCAGATGCGACTGGGCGATGCTGTCGGCCTGATGACAGGAGGCCTGCGGCTCCTGTGACATGGCAAGCAGTTCGCGGATGTGATCGACTTCGAAGCCGAGTTCGCGGGCGTGGCGGATGAAATTCAGCCGGTCGATCTCGGTCTTGCCATAGCGGCGCTGGTTGCCCTCGGTGCGCGGCGGCGCGGCGATCAGCCCAATCTGTTCGTAGAAGCGGATCGTCGGCACTTTGACACCGGTTCGCCGCGCCAATTCGCCAATCGGCAGATTCATCGAAAAATCCTCTTGATCCTCTAGTGGCTAGAGATTCTAGCATCGCTTCATATAGGATTGAAAGGACCTGAAATGAACGACGCCAGCCACGGCAAGACACGCTTCCGCGTCGGCGGCATGGATTGCGCCTCTTGCGCGACCAAGATCGAAAACGCGGTCAGCCGCCTGCCCGGCATCACCGAGGTCGGCATTTCGGTGTCGGCCGGCACCATGATCGTCACCCATCAGGGCCCCGCCCCCTCCGCCGCCATCTCGAAACAGGTGAAGGCGCTTGGCTACTCGGTTGCCGAAGTGGGCGCAGCCAGGACCGCGGCACCGACGGCTCATGTCCATGAGCACGGCCCGAACTGCAGCCACGACCACGCCGGCCATGACCATGCAGGTCACGTCCATTCCGCCCACGATCATGGCGACCATTCCGGACACGGCCATGGCGCGGCGGCGGCAAATGTTGCCGGGGCCGGCCACGATCATTTCGACCTCGACGACGGCCCGTGGTGGAAATCGCGCAAGGCCAAGCTCACCATCACCTGCGGTGCAGCACTTGTCGCCGCCTACGCCATCGGCCAGCTCTTGCCGCAGATCGGGCATTGGGCTTTTCTGGCAGCACTTGCGGTCGGCTTGGTGCCGGTCGCCCGTCGCGCATATGCCGGTGCCATATCGGGCACGCCGTTCTCCATCGAGACCTTGATGACCATCGCTGCCGTCGGCGCGGTGTTCATCGGCGCGACCGAAGAAGCAACGATGGTCGTCCTGCTGTTCCTCATCGGCGAATTGCTCGAAGGCGTCGCCGCCCGCCGCGCACGCGCCAGCATTCGCGGCCTTGCCGACCTCGTCCCCAAGACCGCCCTGGTCGAGGAAGGTGGCACGACGCGCGAAGTTGCCGCCGACACGCTTCAGGTCGGCGCGATCATGTTGGTCCGGCCGGGCGACCGCGTTGCCGCCGACGGCACAATCGTCGAAGGATCGAGCACGCTCGACGAAGCCCCTGTCACCGGCGAGAGCGTGCCCAAGTCGAAGAGTGCAGGCGACGACGTCTTTGCCGGCACGATCAACACCGATGCGGTGCTCAGGGTCCGCGTTACCGCAGCTGCCGCCGACAACACCATTGCTCGCGTCATCAAGCTGGTCGAGGAAGCGCAGGAGAGCAAGGCGCCGACCGAGCGCTTCATCGACAGCTTCTCGCGCTATTACACCCCTGCCGTCCTCGTCGTCGGCGCGCTGGTCGCCATCCTGCCGCCTTTGGTTGCCGGCGGCGACTGGTCGGAGTGGATCTACAAGGGCCTCGCCATCCTGCTGATCGGCTGTCCCTGCGCGCTGGTCATCTCGACGCCTGCCGCGATCGCCGCCGGCCTGTCCGCCGGCGCCCGCCGCGGCCTGCTGCTCAAGGGCGGCGCCGTGCTCGAGGGCATGCGCCGCGTCACCACGGTCGCGCTCGACAAGACCGGCACGCTGACCGAAGGCAAACCGAAAGTCACCGACATCATCGGCATCGGCCTCTCCGAGGCCAATGTCCTGTCGCGCGCCGCCGCATTGGAAACAGGCTCCAGCCATCCGCTGGCGCTGGCCATCCTCGGGCGCGCCAAGGCCGATGGCGTGCCAATACCACCGGCCAATGCCGCCAAGGCCATCGCCGGCAAGGGCGTGACAGCCAGGGTCGGCGGCGAGGAGGTTTTCCTCGCCTCACCTGGTGCTGCCGAAGAAATGGCCGGGCTGTCAGCCGAACAAAAGGAGCGGATCGCCGCCTTCAATGCCGACGGCAAGACAGTCTCGGTGCTGCTCGTCGACGGCAGGGTCGCGGGCATTCTCGCCATGCGCGACGAGCCGCGCGCCGATGCCATCGCCGCTCTCGCCCGGCTCAAGGACGATGGCATCGCCACAGTCATGCTGACCGGCGACAACGAGGCCACTGCCAAAGCCATCGGCAAGGGACTCGGCATCAACGTCCGCGCCGGGTTGATGCCAGACGACAAGCAGCGCATCGTGCGCGAACTACAGAAGCAGGGCCAAGTTGTCGCCAAGGTCGGTGACGGCATCAACGACGCCCCTGCTTTGGCCGCGGCCGACTTCGGCGTCGCCATGGGCGGCGGCACAGATGTCGCGCTCGAAACTGCCGACGCCGCGATCCTGCATGGCCGCGTCAGCGATATCCCCGACATGATCGCACTGTCCAGGACGGTGATGGGCAACATCGCCCAGAACATCACCATCGCGCTCGGCCTCAAGGCGGTCTTCCTGGTGACGACGATCATGGGCATCACCGGCCTGTGGCCGGCGATCCTGGCCGACACAGGCGCGACCGTGCTGGTCACCGCAAACGCAATGCGCCTGCTCGCCTGGCGCGGGCGCTGACGAAAGCCGGCTCTGCCAGGTCTCAAGCGCGCAGAGCCGCCCCGGCACACTGCTTCAGCTCGCGAGCTTGCCCGGCTCCACCATCCCTTGGGCATCGCCGCCTGGCCGGCGGCGATGCGGCGCACGTCACCGCCGACGCCACGCCCTGTTCGCATGGCGTCGGCCCTTAAGACAGACACCACTACTTGAGCGCGACGGAATGTGTGTTATCGTCCCTGCATTGCGAAGGGACGATCGCAGTGTAACGTGGATAACATGCGCGCACTGAATGTCGTCACAACCAGCACCTGCTCCTGAACTTGCCACCATCGTCATTGGCTACCGGGCTCCGGCGGAAATCGTCGGCGCCGTCCGCTCGTTGCGCGAACAGTCGGTGGCGACCGACATTCTCGTCGTCAATTCCGGCGGCGGTGACATCGGCGCCCTGCTCCGCCGCCACGGCCTCGACGTCGCTTTCGTCGAATTCGAGGAGCGCCTTTATGTCGGCGCCGCCAGAAACCGCGGCATCGAACGAACCAGGGCGCCCTACGTCGCCTTCCTCGCCGATGATTGCCGCGCCGCACCCGGCTGGGTCGAGCGCCGCCTTGCGCGCCATAAGGCCGGCGCGCCTGTCGTCGCCAGTGCTGTGATCAACAGCAAGCCGCAAAATCTGGTCGCATGCGCCGCCCATCTCAGCCTGTTCATGCGCCGCCTGCCCGGATTGCCGGAGGAACAGGCGATTCGCTATGGCGCCTCCTTCGAGCGCGGCCTGTTTGCGCGTCATGGCCTCTATGACGAGACGATGGCGACGGGCGAGGACAGCGAATTCCTGTTGCGCCTGCCCGCCGAGCTCAAGCCGGCCTGGGATGGCGACATAAGAACGGTCCACCTCAACGAAACGAGGATCTTGCGCTTGCTGATCGACCAGTATCAGCGCGGTACCAACTACGGCCGCGAAATGCACCGGCTGTCCGGCAAATCCTTGCGCAAGATCGCCCGCGATGTGCTGCGCCAGCACCGCCCCGCCCGCCAGCTGGCCATGGCGGGGCTCTCCGGGGGCGAACTCATCCAGACGCTGCGGGCCATGCCCATCCTGCGGCTCAGCCTGCTCGCCAAGGCCGCCGGCGTTTTGATGGCGGCCGACAGCAGGGACAAATCTATAATCGCTCCCCTAAGCCGGCACGGGCTGCGGCCATGATCACCGTCACCGCCAAGCCACAGCGCCGACGCGGTTGGCGCGATTTTTTCCGCCGCCGGCAGACGGTACTTGCCGTTTTCAGCTACCGCTACGACGCCCATCTGGTGCCCGACCTGCTGACCAACATCGATCCGATCGTCGACGGCTGGGTCGCGCTGGACGACCGCGCCTCCACCGGGATTGTCAGCAGTGAGTTCGAGCGCCAGCGCACCCTCATCGGCGCCGCGCGGACCGCCGGCGCCGACTGGATTCTTGCCATGGATCCGGACGAGCGATTCGAGATCGGCGCTGCGACCGCCATTCGCAAGCTGCTTCGTCCGCGCAAGCCGACGGCCTGGGGCTTCAACCTGCGCGAACTCTACGAGGCAGACGCCTATCGCATCGACGGCATCTGGGGACAGAAGGTCCGCTACCGGCTCTTCCCCGCCTTTGATGCAGCCGAACTGCCCGACCGTGGCATGCATGCATGCTGGTATCCGCGCGACGGCCGCTATCTCGAGCGGCCCTGCGACCTGAACCTCTATCATCTCAAGATGATTGCCCCGGTCAGGCGTACGGCGCGCCGCGATCTTTACAATCACCTCGATCCGCAGCTTCGCGACCAGCCGATCGGCTACGACTATCTTGCCGACGAAACAGGCGCCCGCTTCGAAACGATTCCGCAGGGCCGCGCCTACGCGCCGCCACATCATGATGACGGCGGCTTGTGGATGGCCGACCTGGCTGCAGCAGTTCAGACGGAACCTTAAAAAGGGCCGTCAACATCCTGCATGTGTTTGATGATTGAGGAATTTCCAGCTTTTCAGCCTACCGGCGCATCTGGCCGGCCAAGCGGGCATGTCCGCTTAGGAGTGACTGGTGCGGTCGAGAAGACTCGAACTTCCACGGGTTGCCCCACAGCGACCTCAACGCTGCGCGTCTACCAATTCCGCCACGACCGCACTGTCACGAAGGGCCGGTCCGAACCGGCTCGCGGCATGTAGCAAATCGTTTCCGGGGAAACAAGCGCCCTGTGCGATATTCGTCCATCATTCTTGCATACCCCAAGGGAAGCCGCATGACGGAGGCTGCGATAGCCGGCTTTCTAAGCCTGACCACTGGACGTTTTATCCCCAAGCCGCCATATCAGGTCGACGAACGGACCCCAGAATGACCGAACGCAGCCTGATCGCCACGTCGTTTCTTGCCCTTCCCGGTTCAGCACCGGTCGAATGGCGAATCGAACCAGGCCTGACGCCCTACGATCAGGCGCTCGCCTTCATGGAACAGCGCGCAGATGCGATTCGCCAGGGCACATCAGGCGAGATGGTCTGGCTCGTCGAGCACCCGCCTGTTTACACCGCCGGCACCAGCGCCCAGGAACAGGACCTTGTCGAGCCCGACCGGTTTCCCGTCTTCAAGACCGGGCGCGGTGGCGAATACACCTATCATGGGCCCGGCCAACGCGTGGCCTATGTCATGCTCGACCTCAAGCGAAGGCACGAGGACGTCCGCGCCTTCGTTGCGGCACTCGAAGCCTGGATCATTTCGGCGCTTGCCGCCTTCAACGTGAAGGGCGAACGGCGAGAGGACCGCGTCGGCGTCTGGGTGGTGCGGCCCGAGCGCCCGGCCCTGCCCGACGGCTCGCCAGCGGAAGACAAGATCGCAGCCATCGGCATCCGTCTTCGCCGCTGGGTCAGTTTCCACGGCATCGCCATCAACGTCGAACCAGAGCTCGGCCATTTCTCCGGCATCGTGCCGTGCGGCGTCACCGACCACGGCGTTACCAGCCTCGTCGACCTTGGCCTACCGGTGACCATTGATGACCTGGATGTCGCGCTTAAAACTGCCTTCGAAGAGATATTCGGGCCGGCCGAAATCACCGCGACCGCTGTCCGGAAGACGGCCTGAGGCCGCCTTCCCGCGCGGCAGCTGAGATCCGCGCTTGATTCAACTCATTTTGCGCCAAGCGACGCTGGCTCAGTCTTTTCCGTCGTGGCGATTTCAGCCCGCACGGTGTCGGCATTTACCCGGTGCCCTGTTTCAGGTTGGGATCCAGCTCGCGCTGCTCACCAGGCACTCCAATCAGAGTGCGCCGATCCACACAGCCATGGTGACAAGGAAGGTGCTCATGCAGACCATCGAAATGACATCCTGTACCAGCTCGGTCATCTGTTGCTCCTGTTTTTAATATGTTCGTAATTTGTTCTATTTTTGTTCAAATGTCAACGCGAGCCATTGCATCCGGCAGCAGCCACTCGCCGCAACCGATTCGACAGTAAATGAAGGGTTTATCCAGGCGCACCGAGACCTTCGCCCGTTAACGAACAGGCGACGGCATCATCAGGCGATAGGGACAGCGGTTGAGAACAGATTCGTCCGGCTCAAGCGCCGGGCGCCTTCGGCAAGCGTCAGTGGCGCTCGACGCCCTTGAGCTCGATGACATGCTCGATGCCCATCATTCATACCTCAGGGCTTCGACCGGATCGAGCGCGGCCGCCCGCCATGCCGGAACCAACGTCGCCAGGAACGACAGCACCAGCGCCATCAGCACCACCGAGATGGTCTCGCCGACATCCATCTTGGCCGGCAGCTGGCTGAGGAAATAGAGCTCGGGGTTGAACAGCACGGTGCCCGACAGCCAGGAAAGGAACTGCCTGATGCGCTCGACATTGAGGCAGATGACCACGCCAAGCAGCACGCCGGCGAGCGTGCCGGCCATGCCGATGGCAGCTCCCGTCATCAGGAAGATTCGCATCACCGCACCGCGTGTCGCGCCCATCGTGCGCAGGATGGCGATGTCGTGGCCCTTGTCCTTCACCAGCATGATCAGGCCGGAAATGATGTTCAGCGCCGCCACCAGCACGATCAGCGTCAGGATCATGAACATGACGTTGCGCTGGACCTGCAGCGCCGAAAAGAAGGTCTGGTTGCGCTCGCGCCAGTCGGTCAGGAAGATTGGCCGCTGTACTGCCTCCTCCACCTTGGACCTGATCGCGTCAACATTGTCGGGATTGTCGAGATAGACCTCGAGGCTCTGCGCCTTGCCTTCGGAGTTGAAGTACGTCTGCGCTTCAGACAACGGCATGTAGATGATCGAGGCGTCGTATTCCGACATGCCGACTTCGAAGATCGCCGTGACCGCATAGCCTTGCAGGCGTGGCGTCGTGCCAAGCTGACTGACATCGCCGTCAGGCGCGATCACCGTAATGATGTCGCCCAGCGCCAGGCCGTGATTCCTAGCCATGCGGCTGCCGATTGCGACGCCGCCGGCCGTATCGAAACCGGCGATGTCCCCCTGTTTGATGTTGTTGGCAACCAGCGTGATCTTGCCGAGATCCTCTCCGCGGATGCCGCGCACCAGCGCGCCGGAACCGGCGCCGACATTGCCCCGTGCCAGCACCTGACCTTCGACCAGTGGAATGGCGTATTTGACGCCTGGGACACCATTGATCCGCTTGGCAAGCTCGGCATAGTCCTCCAGCGGCAAATCGACCGGCGTGACGATGAGATGGCCGTTGATGCCAAGAATCCGCGACAGCAGCTCCGCACGGAAACCGTTCAGCACCGCCATCACGACAATCAGCGTGGCGACACCCAGCATGATGCCAAGGAAAGAGATCGAGGCGATCACCGATACCATCGTTTCGTTGCGACGCGAGCGCAGATAGCGCCACGCCACCATGCGCTCGAAACTCGAAAAAGGTCCCGCGCCTGCCGGCTTGGCTGCGCTTGTCTGGCTCATGCGGCAACGCCCAGGCGCTGGAGGGTGCTGGCCAGTCGCACCGTTTCGCGCGTGTCGCTCTTGCGGTTGATTTCGAACTCGCCGGCGGCAACGCGACGCGGTCCGACGATGACCTGCCGGGGCAGGAAACTGCACGACAAACGCATGGGCTGGTCCGCAAAATGAGGAACGATGCGCCGGAATCGGCGCACAGCTTCAGTGCACAGGCTTCATAGCCATTTCGTGGCGGAATGGAAACTCGCGGGCGCGAGGCAACCGCAGAGCATGCGGCCGCGTCAGCCTGCCTTGTGAGAAGGGCCGCGGACCACCAGCGGTAACGGACCGCACGAGATGTGAAGCGGGCAGCAGCTCGCTTCTGGAAACACCGTGGACGGAAGAAAGGCAGCCCTACAAGGGCACGATCTTGCCTTCGGAAAGCGTAACGCGACGATCCATGCGTCCTGCAAGTTCGTGGTTGTGGGTGGCGATCAGGGCCGCCAAGCCCGACTGCCGCACAAGTGCTGAAAGCGCGTCGAAGACATAACCCGCCGTCACCGGGTCGAGATTGCCAGTCGGCTCGTCGGCCAAAAGCACCAGCGGCGCATTGGCCACCGCGCGGGCAATCGCCACGCGCTGCTGCTCGCCGCCTGACAGCTCCGACGGCCTATGCTGCGCCCGCTTGCCGATCTTCATGTAGTCGAGCAGCATACCGGCTCGCTCGGCCGCTTCTTTGCGCGACAGGCCCTTCACCAGTTGCGGCATCATCACATTCTCCTGCGCGGAGAATTCGGGCAGCAGGTGATGGAACTGATAGACGAAGCCGACGTCGTTGCGACGGATGGCGGTTCGCTCATCGTCCGACAGCCGCCCGCAGGCACGCCCATTCAGGATGACGTCGCCGGCGTCGGGTCGCTCGAGCAGCCCCGCCGTGTGCAAAAGCGTCGACTTGCCGGCACCCGAAGGCGCCACCAGCGCCACCATCTCGCCGGGCTTCAGCGCGAAGCTGGCATTGTTGAGGATCGTCAGCTTGCGCGAACCCTGCTCATAGTGGCGCTCGACGCCCTTGAGCTCGATGACATGCTCGATGCCCATCATTCATACCTCAGGGCTTCGACCGGATCGAGCGTTGCCGCCCGCCATGCCGGAAACAGCGTCGCCAGGAACGACAGCACCAGTGCCATCAGCACAACAGAGATGGTCTCGCTCATGTCCATCTTGGCCGGCAGCTGGCTGAGGAAATAGAGCTCGGGGTTGAACAGCACGGTGCCCGACAGCCAGGAGAAGAACTGCCTGATACGCTCGACATTGAGGCAGATGACGACGCCGAGCAGCACGCCGGCGAGCGTTCCGGTCATGCCGATGGCCGCCCCCGTCATCAGGAAGATTCGCATCACCGCGCCGCGTGTCGCCCCCATCGTGCGCAGGATGGCGATGTCGTGGCCCTTGTCCTTCACCAGCATGATCAGGCCGGAAATGATGTTCAGCGCCGCCACCAGAACGATCAGCGTCAGGATCATGAACATGACGTTGCGCTCGACCTGCAGCGCCGAAAAGAAGGTCTGGTTGCGCTCGCGCCAGTCGGTGAGGAAGATCGGCCGTTGCGCCGCTTCCTCGACCTTGGGTTTCAGCGCGTCGACATTGTCGGGATTGTCGACATAAATCTCGATCGAGCCGACCTTGCCTTCGGAGTTGAAGTAGAGCTGCGCCTCGTTGAGCGGCATGAACACGATCGAGCTGTCATATTCCGACATTCCGACTTCGAAGATGCCTGTGATCGGATAGGCCTTGGCTCTCGGCGTCGTTCCCATCGGTGTCACGTCGCCGTCGGGCGAAATCAGCCGGATGGAATCGCCCAGCACCAGCCCCATGTTCTCGGCCATGCGCTTGCCGATCACCACGCCCTCGCCCTGATCGAAGCCAACGATCGAACCCTGCCTGATGTTGTTGGCGACCAAGGTCACCTTGCCTAAGTCGTCGCCCCTGATGCCACGCACCAGTGCGCCGGAACCAGCGCCGACATTGCCCTGGGCGAGCACCTGGCCCTCGACCAGCGGGATCGCGTATCTCACGCCGGCCACACCGTTGATGCGGTCGGCGACGGCGGCATAGTCCTCCAGCGGCGTATCGGTCGCCGTCACCACCAGATGGCCGTTGACGCCAAGGATGCGGGTCAGCAGCTCGGCGCGAAAGCCGTTCATCACCGCCATCACCACGATCAGCGTGGCGACACCCAGCATGATGCCGAGGAAGGAGATCGAAGCGATGACGGAAATCACCGTCTCCTTGCGCTTCGAACGCAGGTAGCGCCATGCCACCATGCGTTCGAACACCGAGAAAGGCCCAGCCCCTGCCGGTTTCGCCGCCACCGCCTGGTTCATGCGTTGGCGCCCAGCTTGGCCAGCGCCTCGGCCACCGGCAGCGTCAGGCGTTCGCCGGACTTGCGGTTCTTGATCTCGACCTCGCCAACAGCCGCACCACGCGGGCCGACGATGACCTGCCAGGGCAGGCCGATCAGATCGGCGGTGGCGAACTTGCCGCCCGCGCGCTGGTCGGTATCGTCATACAGCACGTCCTTGCCGGCCGCTTCGAACGCCTTGTAGAGCTCGTCGCAGATGCGGTCGCAGTCGGCGTCGCCGACCTTCATGTTGATCAGGCCGATGTCGAACGGCGCCACGGCCTCCGGCCAGATGATGCCGTTCTCGTCGTGGCTTGCCTCGATGATCGCGGCGATCAGGCGGCTCGGGCCGATTCCGTAGGAGCCCATCGACACAAAATGCTCCTTGCCGTCGGGGCCCATGACCTTGGCGCCCATGGGCTTGGAATACTTCTCGCCGAAGTGAAAGATGTGGCCGACCTCGATGCCGCGCGCCGACACCTTGTCGGCCTCGGGCACCGCCGCCCAGCCGGCCTCGTCATGCATCTCTTCGGTTGCCGCATAAGGCGTCGTCCACTGCTTGACGATGCCGTCGATCTCGCCGTCATTGGCGAAATCGGTCGCAGCGCCCGGCACAGGTAAAGCAAGGTAGTCGCGGTGGCAGAACACCTGGCTTTCGCCCGTCTCGGCCAGGATGATGAATTCGTGGCTGAGATCGCCGCCGATCGGGCCGGTGTCGGCGCGCATCGGGATCGCCTGCAGGCCCATCCGGGTGAAGGTGCGCAGGTAGGAAACGAACATGCGGTTGTAGGCAGCTTTCGCGCCTTCGTAGTCGAGGTCGAACGAGTAGGCGTCCTTCATCAGGAATTCGCGCGAACGCATGACGCCGAAGCGCGGACGCATCTCGTCGCGGAACTTCCACTGGATGTGGTACAGATTGAGCGGCAGATCCTTGTAGGACTTGACGTAGGACCGGAAGATTTCCGTGACCATCTCTTCATTGGTCGGGCCGAACAGCATGTCGCGTTCGTTGCGATCCTTGATGCGCAGCATCTCCTTGCCGTAGTCGTCATAGCGGCCGCTTTCGCGCCACAGCTCGGCCGACTGGATGGTCGGCATCAGGATTTCCAGCGCCCCTGCCCGGTCCTGCTCCTCGCGCACGATGCGGCAGATCTTGTCGAGCACACGCTTGCCCAGCGGCAACCAGGAGAAGCTGCCCTGGCCCTGCTGCCTGATCATGCCCGCGCGCAACATCAACCGGTGCGAAACGATCTCCGCCTCGCGGGGATTCTCTTTCAGGATGGGCAGGAAATAGCGCGACAGACGCATCGAATGTTCCATGAAATCGGTGATGCCGGAATCGGCATGACAAGGAGGCTTGCTTGAACGGGCTTCATAGCCATTTCAAGGCGGAATGAAAACCCGCGCATGCCGTTTCGACGCAGCGTCACAATGCGCTTTGTGGTTGATTGAGGGCACTTGCCAATCAATTGTGCAACGCAGCACAGGATTGCCCGCCAGGAAGCAAAATTCCGCGTGACAATTCATTTCGGCTTGGTCTAATGTGCCCCGATAACCGAGAGGGCGGAGAAAAAATCCGCTCTCCTACGCGGTCAAAGTCTTGGGAGGATGCGATCTAGGCGCGATAACTCGCTGCCGCCGGCAACGGAAAGCAGATCGGACGCGTTTAAATTGCAAGGCTTCGTGCCTTGCATTTTTTTTGGGCAATCATCAGCTTATGCTGCTTCGCTATGAAGCAACACTAACTGCGTTTCTCACCCCTAGGAATGCGTCAATTGATCTCGGGAATGAACTGCGGGAAATCGTCGAAGCTGTAGCCTAGCCCCTTAGTGACGAAATAGAACGCCCCGATCACCACAGCGGTCACCACCGTCGTCCACAGCATAGCGCGCAGCATATGCGGTCCGCGCGGCGCACTTGCCTCCGTGCCGAGCGTCACGTCACGGTCGTCGTCCTGGGTCTTCAGACCAAAAGGCAGGATGGCGAACAAGGTCAGCCACCAGAAGACAAAATACATCGCGGCGAGTGATACCCAGGTCATACCTGCTCCAGTTCTACCAGCGTGCCCTGGAAATCCTTGGGGTGGAGAAACAGCACCGGCTTGCCGTGCGCCCCAATCTTCGGATTGCCGTCGCCGAGCACCCGAGCACCCGTCGCCTTGAGATGGTCGCGCGCGGCCAGGATGTCGTCAACCTCGTAGCAGACATGGTGCATGCCGCCCGACGGGCTTTTGGCCAGGAACGCCGCAATCGGCGACCCCTCGCCCAGCGGCTCGAGCAGCTCGATCTTGGTGTTGCCGACGTCGATGAAGACCACGGTCACGCCATGCTCCGGGAGCGCCTGCGGCGCGCCGACATTGGCGCCGAGCGTATCGCGATAGACGGCACTTGCCGCTGCGAGGTCGGGCACGGCGATCGCGACGTGGTTGAGACGTCCAAGCATAGTTCCAAATCCCAGCGAATGGCGACCAGTGAGCGCGGAACAGGACGAAACGGCCACAACAGCCGTCTGTTCGCTATTCACCACTCCCTGTCCGCTCACCTCGTGACGAACACCGTCACCAGCGGTTTCTTGCCCCAGGCTTCGTTGGCGGCACCGCGCACAGCGCGACGCACGGCTTCCTGCACCAGGTCGAGGTCTTTTCGCCGCGCGCGGGGTATCGAGTCCACGGCGCCGATTGCCGCATCGAGCATCAGCTCCTCGAGATCTTCGCCGGCAGCATCGGTTTCGGCGACGCCGATCGCCACCAGATCCGGGTCGCCGGCGAGCTCGTACTTGTCGTCGAGCACGACGTTGACTGCAACATGGCCGGCAAACGACAGCTTGCGCCGGTCGCGAATGCCCATTGCCTCGTCGGAACCGATCAGCTTGCCATCCTTGTAGACGCGGCCGAACGGCACCTGGTCGATGATCTCGGCAGCTCCCGGCCACAGCCTCAGCATGTCGCCGTCGCGGATTTGCGCCACCTCGGGAATGCCCGACAGCGACATCAACGAACCCTGACCGACAAGGTGGGCGGCCTCACCATGCACCGGCACGCCGATGCGCGGGCGAACCCACTCATACATGCGCTTGAGTTCCGAGCGGCGTGGATGGCCGGAGACGTGAACCAGCGCGTCACCGTCCTCGATGATCTTGATGCCTTGATCGATGAGCAGGTTCTTGATCTCGAGGATCGCCTTCTCGTTGCCGGGAATGGTGCGCGAGGAAAACACCACGGTATCGCCGGGCGAAAGCGCCACCGACTTCATCTCGTCACGCGCGAGCTTGGCAAGCGCTGCGCGCGGTTCGCCCTGGCTGCCGGTGCAGATGACGACGAGGTTTTCGCGCGGGATGTAGCCGTAATCCTCTTCGGATACGAACTCGGGCAGCCCGTCCATGTAGCCGAGTTCGCTCGACACGTCGATGACGCGCTTGAGCGAACGGCCCATGACGAGAACCTGTCGACCGGCATCGCGCGCGGCTTCCGCGATCGAGCGGATGCGACCGACATTGGACGAGAAGGTCGTGACCGCGACACGGCCCTTGGCTTCCTCGATGACCTTGCGCAGCCCCTGCCCGACCTGCTGCTCCGACGGCGAGTCGCCCTCGCGCAGCGCATTGGTCGAATCGCAGACGAGTGCCAGCACGCCCTTGTCGCCATAAGCGCGGAAGCGGGCCTCGTCGGTCATCGGGCCGATTTCGGGCGCGGGATCGATCTTCCAGTCGCCGGTATGGATCACGGTGCCGGCCGGCGAGGTGATCGCCAGCGACACGGGCTCCGGGATCGAATGGCTGACAGCGATCGCCTCGATCTCGAACGGACCGACGGTGAATTTTTCGCCGGCACGGTAGACAGTCACCGGGATCTTCGGCGCACCCTGCTCCGACTGGCGCTTGGCTTCCAGCAGGCCGGCGGCGAACGGCGTCATCCACACAGGTGCCTTCAGCTTCGGCCAGGTGTCGTGCAGTGCACCATAATGGTCTTCATGCGCATGCGTGATGATGATGCCGCGGAGGTTTTCCAGCTCCTTCTCGATGAAGCGCGTGTCGGGCAGCACAAGGTCGACGCCGGGCAGCGTCGCGTCGGGGAACGTCACGCCGACGTCGATGATGATCCATTCACGCTTGTTCGCCGGGCCGAAGCCATAGAGAGCGAAGTTCATGCCGATCTCGCCGACACCGCCCAGCGGCACGAATACGAGCTCGGCTTTTTCCGCTTTAGCCATACCAGAAATCCTTTCAGGCCTGTCAGGCCGCGCCGGCCGAAGCGACCGCGCCGAAATGCACGTCGCCGGCGGCGATCTTTACCGTCTCACCTTTAGTGTCACGGATCACGAAGCGGCAATCCTCGTCGATGGTCTCGAAGACGCCGCGCACCACATTTCCCTCGATCCGCACGGCGACTTCGCTGCCGAGGCCGGCCGCGCGCGCAAGCCAGCGCTTGCGGATCGCCGCCAGTCCCCTGCCGCCGGCCCAGATGCCTTCGTTTTCGCTCCAGGCATCGGAAAGCGCCAGGAACAGGGTCTCGGCATTGACGCCAGCCCCCAGGCTGGCGAGCGAGGTCGCGGGATAAGGCACGTCGGTCGGATGCGCCACGACATTGACGCCGATGCCTATGGCGATCGCTAGCCTGCCTTGCCCGAGCAATGTCGATTCAAGCAGGATGCCGGCAAGCTTGGCGCCGGAAGCCAAGACGTCGTTCGGCCATTTCAGCTCGAAACGCTTGACGCCCGGCCCGCTGCCGCCGTCGACGCCGACCGAAAAGCGCGCATTCGGCGCAACTGCGTCGAGCGCATCGGCAAGCGCCAGTCCGGCGACAAAGCCAAGCGTCGCCGCATAGTGCAGGTCGTGGTCGAGAACCTTGAGCAGGGTCGCTGCGAGATTGCCTTCCGGCGTCGCCCAGGCGCGGCCACGTCGGCCACGCCCGCTTTCCTGTTTCTTCGAAACGACCCAGAGTTTTCCAGGGTCGCCGGCCATCGCCCGTTCCAGCGCCAGTGCGTTGGTCGAGCCCACGGCGTCATGGGCTTCGAGGCGGAAACCGTCGGCAGTTGCTGTCGGTGCGAGCTGGAACCCCATACCGTCAGAAGAAGGTCTTGGCAGCAGCTTCCGCCATCTGCCCGATCGGGCCGCCGATCAGCACGTAGAACAGCACGAACGCACCCGACAGGCCGAGCACGAGCCGCAGCTCGCCCGCCATCGGCTGGAAACCGCCAACCGGCTCATCGAACCACATGATCTTGATGATGCGCAGATAGTAGAACGCACCGACCACCGAAGCCAGCACGCCGATGACCGCCAGCGCGTAGAGATTGGCGTTGATCGCGGCGAGGAAGACGTACCACTTCCCCCAGAAGCCCGCGAGCGGCGGGATGCCGGCCAGCGAGAACATCAGGATGGTCAGGATCGTCGCCATGACAGGATTGGTCGAGGACAGGCCGGCGAGGTCGGAAATCTGCTCGACATTGCCGTCCTTGCGCCGCATGGCGAGGATGAAGGCGAAGGTGCCGAGCGTCATCACCAGGTAGATCAGCATGTAGATGACCACGCCGCGCACGCCGGCTTCACTGTTGGCGGCAAGGCCGACAAGCGCGTAGCCCATGTGGCCGATCGACGAATAGGCCATCAGGCGCTTGATGTTCTTCTGGCCGATTGCGGCGAAGGCGCCGAGCGCCATCGAGGCGATCGAGACGAAGACGATAATCTGCTGCCAGTCGGTGCCGATCGGCTCGAACGCGCCCATGGTGACACGCACGATCAGCGCCATCGCCGCCATCTTCGGAGCAGCGGCGAAGAATGCCGTGACCGGCGTCGGCGCGCCTTCATAGACGTCTGGTGTCCACATGTGGAACGGCACCGCCGAGATCTTGAAGCACAGGCCAGCAAGCACGAAGACCAAGCCGAAGACCAGGCCGAGCTGGCGCTCGCCACCGGTCAGGGCCGCGGCAATCGCCTCGAACGAGGTGTGACCGGTGTAGCCGTAGACGAGGCTGATGCCGTAGAGCAGCATGCCCGACGACAGCGCGCCGAGGACGAAGTACTTGAGGCCAGCTTCGGTCGATCGCACGTTGTCGCGGTTGATCGCGGCAATGACGTAGAGCGCCAGCGACTGCAGCTCGAGGCCGAGATAGAGCGCCAGCATGTCGTTGGCCGAGATCATCAAGAGCATGCCGAGCGTCGCCAGCAGCACCAGCACCGGGAACTCGAACTTGTCGAACTTCTCGGCCTTGGCGAAACCAACCGACATGATCAGTGTGACCGCGGCACCGAGCAGCGTCAGGAATTTCATGAAGCGCGCGAAGGCATCAGAAACGAAGGCCGTGCCGTAGCCCGCGCCGTCATGGCCGAACACCAGCATCCAGGCGCCAGCCGCCACCAGCAGGGCTACGGCCAGACCGGTCACGGTCGAGTTGGCGCGCTCGCCGGAGAACACGCCGATCATCAGAAGCGCCAGAGCGCCCAGGACGATGATCAGCTCCGGAGCGGAGAGCGAGAGGCTCGAAAGGAGTTCGGGCGTCATGGTTCGCAAAACCCCTGTCAGTTCGCCGCCGCGGTCTGCGCGGCGTCGATCGATACGGTTACGTTGTTGATCAGCGCCTTGACCGAAGCTGTCGTAGCGTCGAACACCGGCGCCGGATAGACGCCGTAGAAGATGACCAGGATGATCAGCGGATAGAGCACCACCTTCTCGCGGCCCGACAGGTCGAACAGACCCTTCAGGCTTTCCTTGGTCAGCGCGCCGAACACGACGCGGCGGTAGAGCCACAGTGCATAGGCCGCCGACAGGATCACGCCGGTTGCCGCGATCAGCGCCACCCAGGTGTTGACCTGGAAGACACCGAACAGCGTCAGAAACTCGCCGACGAAGCCGGAAGTGCCGGGCAGACCGACATTGGCCATGGTGAAGATCAGGAAGGCCACCGCATATTTCGGCATGTTGTTGACCAGACCGCCATAAGCCGCGATCTCGCGGGTATGCATGCGGTCATAGACGACGCCGACGCAGAGGAACAGCGCTCCTGAGACCAGGCCGTGGCTGAGCATCTGGAAGATCGCGCCCTGCACGCCGGCCTCGTTCATCGCGAAGATGCCCATGGTCACGTAGCCCATGTGGGCAACCGACGAGTAGGCGATCAGCTTCTTGATGTCTTCCTGCATCAGCGCCACCAGCGAGGTGTAGACGATGGCGATTGCCGACATCGCAAACACCAGCGGGGCGAAGAATTCGGACGCCAACGGGAACATCGGCAGCGAGAAGCGCAGGAAGCCGTAACCGCCCATCTTCAGCAGGATGCCCGCCAGGATCACCGAGCCCGCCGTCGGCGCCTCGACGTGAGCGTCCGGCAGCCAGGTATGAACGGGCCACATCGGCATCTTCACCGCAAACGAGGCAAAGAACGCCAGCCACAGCCATGTCTGCATGTTGGCCGGGAAGTCATAGGCCAGCAGCGTCGGGATGTCGGTCGTGCCGGCCTGCCAGAACATCGCCATGACGGCGAGCAGCATCAGCACCGAGCCGAGCAGTGTGAACAGGAAGAATTTGAAGCTGGCATAGACGCGACGCTTGCCGCCCCACACACCGATGATGATGAACATCGGGATCAGGCCAGCTTCGAAGAAGACGTAGAACAGCACGATATCCAGTGCGCAGAACACGCCAATCATCAGCGTTTCCAGGATCAGGAACGCGATCATGTATTCCTTGACGCGCTTCTCCACCGACTCCCAGCTTGCCAGGATGCACAGTGGCATCAGGAAGGTCGTCAGGATGACGAACAGCATCGAAATGCCGTCCACGCCCATGTGGTAAGAGATGCCGGAGTCGAGCCAGGCGGCCTTCTCGACGAACTGGAAACCAGCTTCCGCATTGTCGAAATAGATCCAGATCAGCAGCGACACCGCGAAGGTGAACACCGTCGTCAGAAGCGCGACGTTGCGGATATTGCGGCGGGCAGCGTCACCATCGTCTCTGATCAGCAGGATCAGGAGCGCGCCGACCAGCGGCAGAAAGGTGACCAGCGATAGAATGGGAACGCCAGACATCAGAAGGAGCTCCCGAGCATCATCCAGGTAACGAGGGCCGCCACGCCGATCAGCATGGCGAATGCGTAGTGATAGAGGTAACCGGTCTGCAGCTTGACGACGCGGTTGGTAACGTCAACGACGCGCGCCGAGATGCCGTCGGCACCGAAACCGTCGATCAACCAGCCGTCGCCCTTCTTCCAGAGGAAGCTGCCGAGCCACTTGGCCGGGCGCACGAACAGGAAGTCGTAGAGCTCGTCGAAGTACCACTTGTTGAGCAGGAAGGCGTAGAGCCCGCGGTGGCGTTCCGCCAGCACCTTCGGCATCTCCGGCGAGCGGATGTAGAACAGGTAGGCCATGGCAAACCCGCCGATCATCGCCGCGAACGGTGCCAGCTTCACCCACATCGGCACGCCGTGGAAATCGTGCAGGATGTGGTTGGTGTCGAGCGTGAACAGCGCGCCCTTCCAGAACTCGTTGTAGGCTTCGCCGATAAACTGGTCGTGGAAGACGACGCCCGCCAACAGCGCACCGACAGCCAAGACAAACAGCGGCACCAACATGACCGGCGGCGATTCATGCACATGGTGCATGACGTCGGCGGTGGCGCGCGGCTTGCCGTGGAAGGTCATGAAAATCAGGCGCCAGGAGTAGAAGCTGGTGAAGCAGGCAGCGATGACCAGCATCGCGAAAGCGAAGCCCGCGACCGCATTGTGGCCGACGAATGCGCCTTCGATGATGGCATCCTTGGAGAAGAAGCCGGCCGTGCCGATGATCGTCGCCGGGATGCCGACGCCGGTCAGCGCCAGCGTGCCGATGACCATCATCCAGTAGGTGGTCGGGATCAGCTTGCGGAGGCCGCCCATCTTGCGCATGTCCTGCTCGTCGGAGACGGCATGGATCACCGAGCCCGACCCCAGGAACAGCAGCGCCTTGAAGAAGGCATGCGTGAACAGGTGGAAGATCGCCGCCGAGTAGAAGCCCATGCCGAGTGCCACGAACATGTAGCCGAGTTGCGAGCAGGTCGAATAGGCGATGACGCGCTTGATGTCGTTTTGCACCAGGCCAACGGTTGCCGCGAAGATCGCCGTGATCGCGCCGATGAAGGTGACGACGGTGAGCGCGGTGTGCGACAGTTCGAAGACCGGCGACAGACGCGCCAGCATGAACACACCGGCGGTGACCATGGTCGCCGCGTGGATCAGTGCCGACACAGGCGTCGGGCCTTCCATGGCGTCGGGCAGCCAGGTGTGCAGCGGCACCTGCGCCGACTTGCCCATGGCGCCCATGAACAGCAGCAGGCAGACGATGGTCAATGCATTGTGCTTGTCCAGCGCGTAGCCGAGGAAGTTCAGCACGGTGCCACCGTGTTCGGCGGCGCCTTCAGCCGGCAGGTAGGAGGCAGCGCTGGCAAAGATGGTGCTGAATTCGACCGAGCCGAACAGCACGTAGAGGCCGAAAATGCCGAGCAGGAAGCCGAAGTCGCCGACGCGGTTGACGACGAAGGCCTTGATCGCGGCAGCGTTCGCCGACGGCTTCTTGTACCAGAACCCGATCAGCAGGTAGGACGCGAGGCCCACCCCTTCCCAGCCAAAAAACATCTGGACGAGGTTGTCAGACGTCACCAGCATCAGCATGGCGAAGGTGAACAGCGACAGATAGGCAAAGAAGCGCGGCCGATGCGGATCGTGGTGCATGTAGCCGATCGAGTAGATGTGGACCAGCGCCGACACAGTGTTGACCACCACCAGCATGACGGCGGTCAGCGTATCGATGCGCAGAGCCCAGTCGGCCTGCAGTCCGCCGACGTCCAGGAAACGCAGCACCGGCACGGTGAAGGCTTCGACGCCGCCCAGGGCCACTGTCACGAAGGCGATCCAGGACAGGACCGCCGATATCACCAGGAAGCCCGAGGTGACGTATTCGGACGCCTTGGCTCCGATCGAGCGGCCCAACAGGCCGGCGATCAGGAAGCCGAGAAGCGGAAGAAAGACGATGAAGTGGTATATCATTGGCCGATCAGCCCTTCATCATGTTCACGTCTTCGACCGCGATGGAGCCGCGGTTGCGGAAGAAGACGACGAGGATTGCAAGTCCGATCGCCGCTTCGGCGGCGGCAACCGTGAGCACGAACAGCGCGAACACCTGGCCGACGAGATCGCCGAGCTGGGCCGAGAACGCCACGAAGTTGATATTGACCGCGAGCAGGATCAGCTCGACCGACATCAGGATGACGATGACGTTCTTGCGGTTCAGGAAGATACCGAACACGCCGAGCGTGAACAGGACCGCCGAAAGCGTCAGATAATGAGCGATGCCGACAACCATGGTCAGATTCCCTTGCCTGTCTCGACCTTCTTGACCTCGATCGCGGTCGCCGGGGTACGGGCGACCTGAGCCGAGATGTCCTGGCGCTTGACGTTAGGCTTGTGGCGCAGCGTCAGCACGATGGCGCCGATCATGGCGACCAAAAGCACGAGGCCGGCGATCTGGAAGAAGTAGATGTAGTCTGTGTACAGAATGTCGCCGAGCGCTGCCGTGTTGTGGCGCGTCGCGATATCGGGCGTCGGCTGCGCAACGGCTGTCGCCAGTTTCGGCGCGAAGGCGTAGCCGCCGGTGACAACGATCAGTTCGGCAGCGAGGATCAGGCCGACAAGCGCGCCGATCGGCGCATATTGCAGCGCGCCCGACTTCAGCTCGGCGAAGTCGACGTCGAGCATCATGACGACGAACAGGAACAGCACCGCCACCGCGCCGACATAAACGACGAGCAGGATCATCGCCAGGAACTCGGCGCCGGTCAAAAGGAACAGGCCCGCCGCGTTGAAGAACGTCAGGATCAGGTAGAGCACCGAGTGAACCGGGTTGCGCGCCGAAATGACCATGAAGGCCGACGCCACCGCGATGAAGGCGAAGAGGTAGAAAAATACCGCTTCAAGTCCGTTGAGCATGGGTTCCCCCGGGTTTCCGTTCGGGCAGCGCGCCTTGTGCGCCCTGCCCTGTTCACGTCCTCGCTCCGCCTCCGAAGCAGACCGCGCGTTCCTTAGACGAGCCGATTGGGCCCGTCCATTGTTCAGGCATCAGCGATACGGCGAATCCATAGCGATGTTGCGCGCGATTTCGCGCTCCCACCGGTCGCCATTCGCAAGCAGCTTGTCCTTGTCGTAGTACAGCTCCTCGCGCGTTTCCGTCGCGAATTCGAAGTTCGGCCCCTCGACGATGGCGTCGACCGGGCAGGCTTCCTGGCAGAAGCCGCAATAGATGCACTTCACCATGTCGATGTCGTAACGCACCGTGCGGCGGGTGCCGTCGTTGCGGCGCGGGCCGGCTTCGATGGTGATCGCCTGGGCCGGGCAGATCGCCTCGCACAGCTTACAGGCGATGCAGCGCTCTTCGCCGTTGGGATAGCGGCGCAGCGCATGCTCGCCACGGAAGCGCGGGCTGACCGGGCCCTTTTCATGCGGATAGTTCAGCGTCGCCTTGGGCGCGAAGAACTGGCGCATCGACAGGAAGAAGGCGCCGACGAAGTCCTGCAGCAGCAGCGATTTGGCGGCTTGTGCGAGAGCGGACATCATGCGGCTCCGGTAAGCTTGAGGACGGCGGCGGTGATGACGACCATCGCCAGCGAGATCGGCAGGAACACCTTCCAGCCCAGGCGCATCAGCTGGTCGTAGCGGTAGCGCGGCACGAAGGACTTCACCATGGCGAACATGAAGAACACCATGCAGACCTTGAGCACGAACCAGATCACGCCGGGAACCCAGGTGAAGGGTGCGAAGTCGAACGGCGGCAGCCATCCGCCGAGGAACAGGATCGTCGTCAGCGCGCACATCAGCACGATTGCGACATACTCGCCGAGGAAGAACAGCAGGAACGGCGTCGACGAATATTCGATCATGTGACCGGCGACGAGTTCCGACTCGGCTTCGACCAGATCGAAGGGCGGACGGTTGGTCTCGGCCAGCGCCGAGATGAAGAAGATCACGAACATCGGGAACAGGACGAGCCAGTTCCAGTCGAGGAAGGTATTCGGCAGGCCAAGGCGCGTGCCGATGCCGTCGCCCTGCGACAGGACGATGTCGGTGAGATTCAGCGAGCCGACGGTGAGCAGCACGCAGACGATGACGAAGCCGATCGAGACTTCATAGGACACCATCTGCGCCGCCGAACGCAGCGCGCCGAGGAACGGATATTTCGAGTTCGAGGCCCAGCCGCCCATGATCACGCCATAGACCTCGAGCGAGGAAATGGCGAAGACATAGAGGATGCCGACATTGACGTTGGCGATCGCCCAGCCTTCGCTGACCGGGATCACCGCCCAGGCCGAGATCGCCAGCACCGCCGAGACGACGGGCGCGAGCAGGAACACGCCCTTGTTGGAGCCCGACGGGATGATCGGCTCTTTGAAGACAAACTTCAAAAGATCGGCGAAGGCCTGCAGCAGGCCCCAGGGGCCGACGACGTTCGGGCCGCGGCGCAGCTGGACGGCGGCCCAGATCTTGCGGTCGGCATAGAGGATGTAGGCGACAAAGATCAGCAGGACGACGATCAGGACGACCGACTTCAAGAGGATGATCAACGCCGGCAGGACGTAGAAGGAGAAAAAGGTATCCATGACAGCCTTTACTCCGCCGCCTGCTTGAAGCCGTTCTTGGCCAATGCCGAACATTCGGCCATCACCGCCGACGCGCGAGCGATCGGGTTGGTGAGGTAGAAGTCCTTCACCGCCGAGGTGAAGGCGCCCTTGTTCAGCCGGCCACCAAGCTTGGCGACCTTGGCAATGTCGTCGTTGTCGCCGGCGTCGATCGCGTCGATGCGGCGCAGATGCGGGAAGTCCTGATAGAGCCTGGCGCGAAGCTGCTGCAGCGAATCGAAGGGCAGCTTGTGGCCAAGCACGTCGGACAGCGCACGCAGGATCGCCCAGTCTTCCTTGGCCTCGCCCGGCGCGAAGCCGGCGCGGCTGGTCTGCTGCACCCGGCCTTCGGTGTTGACGTAGGTGCCGGACTTTTCGGTGTAGGCGGCAGCCGGCAGGATGACGTCGGCGCGGTGCGCGCCGGTATCGCCATGGGTGCCGATGTAGACCACGAATGCGTTCGCAGCCTTGGCCAGATCGAGTTCGTCGGCACCGAGCAGGAACAGCACGTCGCTGTCGCCGAGCATGCCGGCGACGTTCTTGCCGCCCTCGCCCGGCACGAAGCCGACGTCGAGGCCGCCGACGCGGGCAGCTGCGGTGTGCAGCACGGCAAAGCCGTTCCAGTCCGGGCGGCTCGCCTTGACTGCAGTCGCGAGCTTCGCCGCCTGGCCGAGCACGGCAGCACCGTCGGAGCGCGCGATGGCGCCCTGGCCGACGATGATCAGCGGGTGCGAGGCCTTCTTGAGAACCGAGAAGAACTTGCCGTTGCCTTCGGCCAGATCCTTGAGCGTATCCGGGCCCGAGCCGAGCTGTTCGTAATCGTAGCGGGTGTCGCCGATCTCGCCGATGACGGCAACCGGCACATTGGCCGCGCGCCAGTGCTTGCGGATACGCGCATTGAGCACCGAAGCCTCGAAGCGCGGGTTGGCGCCGATGATCAGGATGGCGTCAGCCTGCTCGATGCCTTCGATGGTCGGGTTGAAGATATAGCTGGCGCGGCCGAGCGACGGATCGAGCGCAGCGCCATCCTGGCGGCAGTCGATGTTCTTCGAACCGAGCGAGGAAATCAGCTGCTTGAGCGCATACATTTCCTCTGTTGTCGCGAGATCGCCGGCGATCGCACCGATGCGCTCGGCCGAGGTCTTGGCGACGGCGTCCTTGATGGCGGCAAAAGCTTCCGGCCAGGTCGCCGGAGCGAGCTTTCCGCCCTTGCGGACGTAAGGCCGATCGAGGCGCTGCGTGCGCAGGCCGTCCCAGATGAAGCGGGTCTTGTCGGAGATCCACTCCTCGTTCACCTGCTCGTTGATGCGCGGCATGATGCGCATCACTTCGCGGCCACGCGTGTCGACGCGGATGGCCGAGCCGACGGCGTCCATCACGTCGATGGATTCAGTCTTGGTCAGCTCCCACGGACGTGCCTGGAAGGCGTAGGGCTTGGAGGTCAGCGCGCCGACCGGGCACAGGTCGATGACGTTTCCCTGCAGCTCGGAGGTCATCGCCTGCTCGAGATAGGTGGTGATCTCGGCGTCCTCGCCACGGCCGATCAGGCCAAGCTCGGAGATGCCGGCAACTTCGGTGGTGAAGCGGACGCAGCGCGTGCAGTGGATGCAGCGCGTCATGATCGTCTTGACCAGCGGGCCGATGTACTTGTCTTCGACCGCACGCTTGCTTTCGTTGTAGCGGGAGCCGTCGAGGCCGAAGGCCATCGCCTGGTCCTGCAGATCGCATTCGCCGCCCTGGTCGCAGATCGGGCAATCGAGCGGATGGTTGATCAGCAGGAATTCCATCACGCCTTCGCGGGCCTTCTTGACCATCGGCGTGTTGGTGAAGATTTCGGGCGTCTCGCCGTTCGGGCCGGGACGCAGGTCGCGCACGCCCATGGCGCAGGATGCCGCCGGCTTGGGCGGTCCGCCCTTCACCTCGACAAGGCACATGCGGCAGTTGCCGGCGATCGACAGCCGCTCATGGAAGCAGAAGCGCGGCACTTCCGCGCCCGCCTCTTCCGCCGCCTGCAGCAGCGTATAGTGGTCGGGTACCGAAATCTCTTTCCCGTCGACCTTAAGCTTTGCCATAGCGCCTCAAATCCCGCGGATGATCCGCATTCCGTCCTGCAAGGGGCGCGGCCAGCGCTGCGCCCCGAAATCCACAATTCAAGCGGCTCAGTTGCCGCCGGCAAGCGTTGCCGCCTGCCCTATCCAATCATCACGACCGATCCGACCCTTGAAGCCGAGATAGTCGTCGGCCCAGGCCACCTCTTCCGCCGTCCAGCCGGCGATCTGGCCATAGGTCCAGATACCGAGACCGTTCAGCACCTGCTCCAGCTTCGGGCCGATGCCCGAAATGGCCTTGAGATCGTCAGGCGTCTCAGGCCTTTCGATCGATGCAGGCTGCCTGAAATCCTCAGGCTGAAGCCCCGCCGGAGCTTCTTCAAAGACAGCGGTCCCGATGACCGCCGGTTCGACCGTGGCAGCAACCGCAGGCTTCGCCTCGGCCTGCTCCAGTTTGCGCGCCAGGGTCTTGACCTCGGCGATCAGCGACGCCGTTTCATCGTCCCCGCGCCTGACGATCTTCGTACCCGCGGGCGCGAAGCTCGCCACGTCGCCGGCATAGTCGGCAAAGGGCGACAGCAGGCGTTGCGCGGCTTCCGATGCGCCCGACACGGCTCCCATCCAGACGCCCATGGCGTGACTGGCGAGACCAACGCCGAGAGCCGAAGCAGCGGCGAAACCTGCGGCGGGATGCACCATGAGGTTCGCCGATCCGGCAAACTCCTTGGGCAGCATCGCCACGAAGTCCCTGTTCATCTGCTCCAAACGTTCCATTTCAGGCACTGCATTTTTGGGAAAGGGAAATGTCGACATTGATAGCTCCTTGTCGCCTTCGCCGTTCGCCTCTGCCTCGTCGTTTCCTGTTTCGGACCTTTGGCCCGCACTTTCTGACTTAACCCTTACTCAGCCGCCACCAACACCGGCTCGCTGCGGTGCGCATTGCGCGAGAACTCGTCGATGCGCCGCTCGATTTCCGGGCGGAAGTTGCGGATCAGGCCCTGGATCGGCCATGCCGCCGCATCACCCAGCGCGCAGATCGTGTGACCTTCAATCTGCTTGGTGACGTCGAGCAGCATGTCGATCTCGCGCTTGTGCGCTTCGCCACGCACCAGGCGCTCCATGACGCGCCACATCCAGCCCGTGCCTTCGCGGCACGGCGTGCACTGACCACAGCTCTCATGCTTGAAGAAGTAGCTGAGACGCGCGATCGCCTTCACGACATCGGTCGACTTGTCCATGACGATCACGGCAGCCGTGCCGAAGGACGACTTGCGCTCGCGCAGGCCGTCGAAATCCATCGGGCAGTCGATGATGTCCTCGGCCTTGACCAATGGGCAGGACGCGCCGCCAGGAATGACGGCAAGCAAATTGTCCCAGCCGCCGCGGATGCCGCCACCGTGCTTTTCGACCAGCTCGCGGAAGCTGATGCCCATAGCCTCTTCGACCGTGCAGGGGGTGTTGACGTGACCGACCAGCATGAACAGCTTGGTGCCGACATTGTTCGGGCGGCCGATGCCGGAGAACCAGGCCGCACCACGGCGCAGGATGGTCGGCGCAACGGCGATCGACTCGACGTTGTTGACCGTCGTCGGGCAACCATAGAGGCCGACATTGGCCGGGAACGGCGGCTTCAGGCGCGGCTGGCCCTTCTTGCCCTCGAGGCTTTCCAGCAGCGCGGTTTCTTCGCCACAGATATAGGCGCCGGCACCGTGATGGACATAGATGTCGAAGTCGTAGCCGTTCTTGTTGTTCTTGCCGATCAGCTTGGCGTCATAGGCCTCGTCGATCGCGCGCTGCAGCGCTTCGCGCTCGCGGATGAACTCGCCGCGCACATAGATGTAGGCCGCAACCGCACCCATGGCGAAACCGGCCAGCAGGCAGCCCTCGACCAGCGTGTGCGGGTCATGGCGCAGGATGTCGCGGTCCTTGCAGGTGCCCGGTTCGGATTCGTCGGCGTTGACGACGAGGTAGGACGGACGGCCATCCGGGTTGCTCTTGGGCATGAACGACCACTTGAGACCCGTCGGGAAGCCGGCGCCGCCGCGGCCACGCAGACCCGACGCCTTCATCTCGTTGATGATCCACTCACGGCCCTTCTCGATGATGCCGGCGGTGCCATCCCAGGCGCCACGCGACATCGCGCCGGCCAGCGACTGGTCGAAGCGGCCGTAGATGTTGGTGAAGATGCGATCCTTGTCTTCAAGCATGCTCTTGCTCCTCAGACCGGCTTCTTGCCGAAGACGCGGACGTATTCGGCCACACCGCCCTTGGCGAGTGCCTTGGCCTGCTTGACCCAGTCGTCACGCTCGATGCGGCCCTTGAAATTCAGGTAACCGTCGACCCAGTCGCGCTCGGCCTTCTTCCAGGAAGCGACCTGGCCGAAGGTGAAGATACCGAGCTCGTGCAACGTGCCCTCGATCTTCGGACCGACACCCGAGATCAGCTTGAGGTCGTCGACGGCAGCCGGCTTGGCGATGCCGGCCGGACGGTTCTTGTCTTCGAGCGACGGCTTGGCCGCAGTTGCTGCCTTGGGCGCTGCGACACTTGCTGCCTTCTCGGCTGCGGGTGCTGCCTTGACCTTCGACGGCGACTTTACAGCCGGGCTGGTCTCGATCGCGTCGGTCTTCGGCCTGGCGGCGTTCGACGGCGGAACGGCCGTTTCGACGGCAGCGGCCTTGGCAGCCTTTGCCGCGGCCTTGGCTGCCTTGTCGCGGGTCGTCTTGAGCACGCCCTTCTCGTCGGCCAGCGAGGTCAAGCCTGTCAGCGGGGCGGAAAACACGCGGCCGGTCTGCGGTCCGGTCTTGACCTGCGCGCCCTTGCCGGCTTCGAACTGGTCGATGATCTCGCCTAGGCGTTCCGGCGTCAGGTCCTCGTAGGTGTCCTTGAAGATCATGACCATCGGTGCGTTGACGCAGGCGCCAAGGCACTCGACCTCCTCCCACGACAGCGTTCCCGCCTCGTTGGTGTGGAACTGGTCGTGATGGATCTTCGAGCGGCAGACGTCCATCAGCTCTTCCGAGCCGCGCAGCATGCAGGGCGTGGTGCCGCAGACCTGGATGTGGGCGCGCGTGCCGACCGGCTTGAGCTGGAACTGCGTGTAGAAGGTCGCGACTTCGAGCGCACGGATATAAGGCATGGCAAGCATGTCGGCGACATGCTCGATGGCAGCCTTGGTCACCCAGCCGTCCTGCTCCTGCGCCAGCATCAGCAGCGGGATGACGGCCGACTGTTCGCGGCCCTTGGGATACTTCTTGATCCAGGTCTTGGCTTGCGCCGTGAACGCCTTGTTGAAGGCGAATGACGCTGGCTGGACGCTGGCTTCTGCGAGACGGCGGACTGACATTTAGCGGTCGACCTCACCAAACACGATGTCGAGGGAGCCGAGAACGGCCGAGATATCCGCCAGCATGTGGCCGCGGCACAGGAAATCCATTGCCTGGAGATGGGCGAAGCCCGGTGCGCGCAGCTTGCAGCGGTAAGGCTTGTTGGTGCCGTCGGAGACCAGGAAGACGCCGAATTCGCCCTTAGGCGCCTCGACGGCTGCATAAACCTCGCCAGCCGGCACACGATAGCCTTCGGTGTAGAGCTTGAAGTGATGGATCAGCGATTCCATCGAACGCTTCATCGCCTGGCGCTTCGGCGGAACCACCTTGCCGTCCACGTTTGACACGGGACCGGTCGCTTCCTTGCCGAGCAGCAGATCGACGCACTGGCGCATGATCTTCGCCGACTGGCGCATCTCTTCCATGCGGATCAGGTAGCGGTCGTAGCAGTCACCGTTCTTGCCGATCGGAATGTCGAATTCCATCTCCGAATAGCATTCGTAGGGCTGGCTCTTGCGCAGGTCCCAGGCCGCACCCGAACCGCGCACCATGACGCCCGAGAAACCCCAGGCCCATGCGTCGTCGAGCGAGACCACGCCGATGTCGACATTGCGCTGCTTGAAGATGCGGTTCGGCGTCAGAAGGTCGTCGAGATTCTGTACGGTCTGCAGGAACGGGTCGATCCACTTGCCGATGTCTTCGACAAGCTTCTGCGGCAGGTCCTGATGGACACCACCTGGACGGAAATAGGCCGCGTGCATGCGCGCGCCGCAGGCGCGCTCATAAAACACCATCAGCTTTTCGCGCTCTTCGAAACCCCACAGCGGTGGGGTCAGCGCACCGACGTCCATCGCCTGCGTGGTGACGTTGAGCAGGTGCGACAGGATGCGGCCGATCTCGGAATAGAGCACGCGGATGATCTGGCCACGCTTCGGCACTTCGAGGCCGAGCAGGCGCTCGACCGCGAGCGCAAAGGCATGCTCCTGGTTCATCGGCGCGACATAGTCGAGGCGATCGAAATAGGGCACGGCCTGCAGATAGGTCTTCTGCTCAATCAGCTTTTCGGTGCCGCGATGCAAAAGGCCGATATGCGGATCGACACGGTCGACGACTTCGCCGTCGAGCTCGAGCACCAGGCGCAGCACGCCGTGTGCCGCCGGATGCTGCGGGCCGAAATTGATGTTGAAGTTGCGGACGGAGGTTTCAGCCATTTCGGCGCCTCAATTCGTCTTGGCTTTTTCGTCACCCGGCAGCACGTATTCGGTGCCTTCCCAGGGAGACAAAAAGTCGAAATTGCGGAATTCCTGCTTGAGCTCGACCGGCTCGTAGACGACACGTTTCTGCTCGTCGTCGTAGCGAACCTCGACGAAGCCGGTGAGCGGAAAGTCCTTGCGCAGCGGGTGACCTTCGAAACCGTAGTCGGTCAAAAGCCGACGCAGGTCGGGATGGCCCGAAAACAGGATGCCGTACATGTCATAGGCTTCGCGCTCGAACCAGTCGGCACCCGGATAGACCGAGGTGATCGACGGAACCGGCGTGTCCTCGTCGGTGGCGACCTTGACGCGGATGCGCAGGTTCTGGCGCGGCGACATCAGATGATAGACGACATCGAAACGCTTGCGACGCTGCGGGTAGTCGACACCGGCAGCATCGATGAAGGAGACGAACTGGCACTGTACATCGCTGCGCAGGAAGGTCATCACGTCGACGATGTCGGCGGCCTTCACCGTCAGCGTCAGCTCGCCATAGGCGACGACGCTTTCTTCGATGTCCGCATCGAGCTTTTCCGCAATGTACGCGGCAAGGTCGTTCAGGGCTTCACTCATCTGGGATCACCGCTCGATCGTGCCGGTGCGGCGGATCTTCTTCTGGAGAAGAAGGATGCCGTAGAGAAGTGCTTCGGCGGTCGGAGGACAGCCGGGCACATAGATGTCGACGGGCACCACGCGATCGCAGCCGCGCACCACCGAATAGGAATAGTGATAGTAGCCGCCGCCATTGGCGCACGAGCCCATCGAGATGACGTAGCGCGGTTCCGGCATCTGGTCGTAGACCTTGCGCAGCGCCGGCGCCATCTTGTTGGTCAGCGTGCCGGCGACGATCATCACGTCCGACTGGCGCGGTGAGGCACGCGGCGCGATGCCGAAGCGCTCGGCGTCATAGCGCGGCATCGAGATGTGCATCATCTCGACGGCGCAGCAGGCCAGACCAAAGGTCATCCACATCAACGAACCGGTACGCGCCCAGGTAATCAGAGCCTCGGACGAGGTGACGAGGAAACCCTTGTCGGACAACTCGTTGTTCAGTTCGCCGAAGAAGGCGTCGTCTGAACCGATGGGCTTGCCGGTGTTCGGATCGATGATGCCTTTCGGCTTCGGCGCGATCAGGGTGCCGGAGGCGTCGTTCAATCCCATTCCAGCGCTCCCTTTTTCCACTCATAGACAAAGCCGATGGTCAGCACGGCCAGGAAGATCATCATCGACCAGAAGCCGAGCATGCCGATCTCGCCGAAGGACACCGCCCACGGGAACAGGAACGCCACTTCGAGATCGAAGATGATGAACAGGATGGAGACCAGATAGAAGCGGATGTCGAACTTCATGCGGGCGTCGTCAAACGAGTTGAAGCCGCACTCATAGGCTGAAAGCTTTTCCGGATCCGGACTGCGGTAGGCGACAAGGAAAGGCGCCACGATAAGCGCAATGCCGACAATAAGCGCCACACCGATAAAAATGACGATGGGCAGATACGAACTCAGGAGAGCGTTCATGCTGCGAATTCCGTTGGTGGCCTATCCACCCAGATTTACAGCACGGGGTCCGTTTCCGGAAGCGCGACAGATTCTCGCCGAGCCGGACGAAACGGTCGTGCTGCAATGCGGCGACGGTTAGCGCAGCCGGTCGGTCGAAGCAAGTCCAACCTTGGCCAAAACGTGGCAAAGCCCACTGCTGGACCAAAATCCTGCGCGTGTGGCTCCCCTTTGATTTCCTTCGTCTTTTACTCAAGTTTACGCTCCTGACAAGACCGGGACCGCAGTTCTGCTAGCATTTGCAGCAAAGACCGATTCTCGTGCCCTAGCGTCATGCCTCCGGAGACTGCGATAGCTTGCCGCAATGAAGGAAAAACTCTCACTCGCCACCGCCCGCCGCATCGCTTTGGCGGCCCAGGGATTTGCCGACCCGCGCCCCACCGGCGCGATCACGCGGCGTCACCTGCAGCGTGTGCTCGACCGTACCGGCCTGCTGCAGATCGACTCGGTCAGCGCCGTCGTGCGCGCCCACTACATGCCGCTCTATTCGCGACTCGGCCCCTACCCCATGGCCCTGCTCGACGACGCCATGGCTCCGAAGAAGCGCATGCTGTTCGAATACTGGGCGCATGAAGCGTCGCTGCTGCCGCTGGAGACCTTTCCGCTGTTGCGCTGGCGCATGGCGCGGGCCGAGGACGGGATGTATGGCGGGCTCGCCAAGTTCGGCCGTGCCAACAGGCCCTATATAGAAGAGATCTTTCGCCAGGTGGTCGACCGCGGCCCGATCGCCGCTTCCGACATCGAAGGCGCCAAGGGTTCCGGCGGCTGGTGGGGCTGGAGCCAGGAAAAGCATGCCTTCGAATGGCTGTTTTGGGCCGGTCGCATCACTACCCATTCGCGCCGTGGTTTCGAACGTCTCTACGATCTGCCCGAGCGCGTGCTCCCGGCCGACATCTACGACCGCCCTGTTCCGCAGGCCGAGGATGCGCATCGCGATCTCTTGCGAATCTCCGCCCGCGCCCATGGCGTCGCCACCGGCATCTGCCTGCGCGACTATTTCCGCCTGTCGCCAGCCGACATGAAAGGCCGGCTCGAAGAGCTGGTCGAGACCGGCGAACTGATTCCCGTGCGCGTCGAAGGCTGGGACCGGCAGGCCTATCTCCACGCCGATGCGCGCATTCCGCGCAAGATCCAGGCACGCGCCCTGCTTGCGCCCTTCGATCCGCTCGTCTTCGAGCGCACCCGTGCCGAGCAATTGTTCGACTTCCGCTACCGCATCGAAATCTACACCCCGGCTGAGAAGCGCCAGTACGGCTACTACGTCCTGCCCTTCCTTCTGGGCGAGCGCATCGTCGCCCGCATCGATCTGAAGGCCGACCGACCGGCGGGTATCCTGCGCGTCCACGCCGCCTATGCAGAGCCCTGTGCGCCACCGGAAACCGCAGCCGAACTTTACGAAGAACTCCAGCAGATGCGCGACTGGCTCGGCCTCGAACGCATCGAGGTGACGCCCGCGGGCGATCTCGGACCCGGCCTGAGCGACATTGCGGGTCGCTCCGCCTCGTTGACTCCACCCCTCGCGAAAGCCTAAATCGCCCACAGACGGTCCTTCGCCCGCAACGGCGAAGGCTAAGAGGGAATGCGGTGCGCGCCGATGGCGTCAAATCCGCGGCTGTCCCCGCAACTGTGAGCGAAGAGCCAAGCTCGAAGACCACTGGGATATTCCCGGGAAGGCGAGCGAAGGCGACGATCCGCAAGCCAGGAGACCTGCCGTCGCAGACATTGATCCGATCGCCTGGCGGGTGCCCCGGGCAAGGAGCCTGGATTTGGACTTCGACGACAACCTTCCAGTCGCATCAGCCGACGCATCCTGCGATGCAGCCGACGCGCGCCCATGCGACGTGACCATCCTCGTCTGCTCATCCTGCCGCGACGAAACCGGCTCGGACGCCCATCCACGCGCCGGCGCCCAGCTTGCCGAGCACGCCCGCCTCGCCGCCAATGGCGAGATCGCCGTGCGCAGCGTCGAGTGCCTGGGCAACTGCAAGCGCCGGCTGAGTGCCGCCCTGATCCGCGACGGCGCGTGGAGCTACGTCTTCGGCGATCTCAACACCATGTCGGGCGACGATCTCGTCGCCGGCGCAAGACTCTTCGCCACCTCGACCGACGGCCTGATCCCCTGGCGCGGCCGTCCCGATAGCCTCAAGCGCGGCCTCGTCGCGCGCATCCCACCACTTGCTCTCATCAAGGAAGACACATGACCGCCTCCGTCGAACGCGTTCCCTGCACCGTCGTCACCGGCTTTCTCGGCGCCGGCAAGACCACGCTGCTGCGCAACATCCTCGAGAACTCCAAGGGCAAGCGCCTCGCCATCATCGTCAACGAGTTCGGCGATGTCGGCATCGACGGCGAGATTCTCAAGGGCTGCGGCGTCGATGCCTGCCCGGAGGAAAACATCGTCGAACTGGCCAATGGCTGCATCTGCTGCACCGTCGCCGACGACTTTGTCCCTGCCCTCGACCAAATTCTGTCGCTTACACCGAGGGTTGACCACATCCTGATCGAGACCTCGGGCCTGGCGCTGCCCAAGCCGCTGGTCCAGGCCTTCCAGTGGCCAACGGTCAAGAGCCGCGTGACGGTCGACGGCGTCATCGCCGTGGTCGACGGCCCTGCGCTGGCCGCAGGTAAAGTTGCCTCCGACATGGAAGCGCTCGCCGCCCAGCGCAGTGCGGACGATTCGCTCGACCACGACGACCCGGTCGAGGAAGTGTTCGAGGATCAGGTCGCCTGCGCCGACCTCATTATCCTGTCCAAGAGCGACCTGCTCGACGAAGCCGGCCACGCCCGCGCCACCGCCATCGTGCGCGAGCACCTGGCACGCGCCGTCAAGATCGTGCCGTCGGCGCATGGCAAGGTCGATCCGTCGGTGCTGCTCGGCCTCGGCCTCGCCGTCGAGGATGACATCGAAAACCGCAAGACCCATCACGACGGAGCGTTCGACCACGAGCATGACGACTTCGATACCTTCGTCATCGAAATCCCGTCGATCGCCAACCCCGACGAACTGGCGAAACGCGTCGCCACCGCCGCCGAAGAAGAGAACGTGTTGCGTGTAAAGGGCTTCGTCGACGTCGGCGGCAAGCCGATGCGCCTGCTCGTCCAGGCCGTCGGACCGCGCGTCAACCACTATTATGACCGTGCCTGGACCGCAGAGGACGACCGCCGCTCGCGCCTGGTCGTGATCGGCCTCAAGGGTCTCGACCGCCCGGCCATCGAGCGTATCCTGGTAGGCTGAACCGGACAGTCGGGATGCACATCCTCACCACCACCTCCGCCTCGCTCGATGACCTGATCGAGCCTGTCGACCTCAGGCAGAAGCCTGCGGATGTGGTGGCGCTGTCCTTCACCGACAGCGATCTGGCCGGCCTCGCCGGCGCCTGGAAGGCGGATGCGGCCAACTTGCCATCGATGCGGCTCGCAAGCCTGCGCGACCTCCGCCATCCGATGTCGGTCGATCTCTGGATCGACGGCGTGGCAAGCCACGCCAAAGTCATCCTCGTCCGCATCCTCGGCGGCCACGACTGGTGGCGCTATGGCTGCGACCAGCTTGCCGCGATGGCGCGCGAAAAAGGCATCGCGCTGGCGCTTTTGCCGGGCGAAAGCCACGACGAGGATCTCAGGCTGATCGAGGCCTCGACCCTGCCGCGCACCGAACTCGACGCCCTGCTCGGCTATTTCCGCGAGGGCGGCCCGGAGAACATGAAGGCGCTGGTGGCGCGGCTGGCCGGACTGACGGGTGGCAAGAATGTTATGGCGGCACCCGTCGCAGTTCCGAAGGCGGGATTTTATGATGCGGCGCGGGGCATCGTCTGTGATTTGGAAGCCTTTTTTACCGGATGGACCAGCGCCTCTGCGCAGATGTCCGGCAGGACAAAGGGGGGTGCGCAGGATCACGCCATCTCCAGCTCTCCTGCCATCCCCATCCTCTTCTACCGTTCGATGCTGCTCGCCGCCGACGTCGCCCCTATCGACGCGTTGGTCGAGGCACTGAGAGCACAGGGCCTCCGCCCCGTCCCGATTTTCGTCTCAAGCCTCAAGGATAAGGCCTCCCTCGCATTCGTCGAAGCAGCCCTGGACCAGCTCGCGCCCACGGCCATCGTCACCGCAACCGCCTTCGCCGCCGGCGCCGAACCGGGCACGGAAACGCTGTTCGACCGCGCCCGCGTGCCAGTGTTCCAGGTCATCGTCGCCACCACCCGCCGCGAAGCCTGGGAAGGCAGCCGGCGCGGCCTCGCGCCCGCCGATCTTGCCATGCATGTGGTGATGCCCGAGCTCGACGGTCGCATCCTCGCCGGCGCCATCTCGTTCAAGGCGGAGAGCGAAGTCGACCCAGCCCTCGGTTTCCGCGCCTTCGCCAACCGGCCCGAACCAGACCGTGTCGAGCAGGTCGCCCGCCGGATCTCGGCGCATCTCAGGCTGCGCCAGACATCGCCCGAAAAGCGCAAGCTGGCGATTCTCGTCCCCGACTATCCCAGCGCCCCCGGTCGCACCGGCTATGCCGTCGGCCTCGACGTGCCATCAAGCGTGCTCGCCATGCTGCACGACCTCAAGGAGGCCGGCTACACGGTTGAATCGATTCCGCAATCGCCGCGCGCATTGCTCGACCTGATCGAGGCTGGTGGGCAAGGGCTGGCGCTCGAAGACTATCTCACGCTTGCCGAAGATCTGCCTGAGGAGGCGAGGAAAGCTGTCGAAGCGGCGTGGGGCAAGGCGGAAGCTGATGCAGTCGACAAGACCAAGACACGGAAGCGCTCGACGTTGCCCGAAGCATCCCCATACGCTCGCCGCGAACCCAGCTCTACCTTCGCCTTCCGCGCGGCCACCTTCGGCAACGTCACCGTCGCCCTCGCCCCTGACCGCGGCCGTTCGGCCGATCGCCGCGCCGACTATCACGACCCGACGCTGCCGCCGCGCCACGCGCTGCTCGCCTTCGGCCTCTGGCTGCAGAAGTCGCTCGGCATCCACGCCATCGTCCATGTCGGCGCCCATGGCACACTCGAATGGCTGCCCGGCAAGGCGGTGGCACTGAGCCGGAATTGCTTTCCCGAAATCGTCACCGGCTCCCTGCCGGTGGTCTATCCCTTCATCGTCTCCAATCCCGGCGAGGCGGCCCAGGCCAAGCGTCGCATCGCAGCGATCACGCTTGGCCACCTGCCGCCGCCGCTCGCCGCTGCCAGCCTGGACGAACACCAGCAGAAGCTCGAGCGCCTGGTCGACGAGTACGCCCAGGCCGACGGCCTCGACCGTCGTCGCCGCGACCGCCTGGCCAAGCTCATCGTCGAAACGGCGTCGCAGACCGGCCTTGCTGCCGAGGCCGGCGTCGCCGGGACCGACGCGCCCGACGAAGCGCTGCGCCGCATCGACGCCTGGCTCTGCGACCTCAAGGATTTCGCCATCAAGGACGGCCTGCATATCTATGGCCGCGCCGAAGAGAACGAGCCGGACTCGGCGCGCCTTGCCAGCGCAGAAGCCGAGCGGAAAAACTTGATCGCCGCGCTCGACGACCGCCATATCAAAGCCGGCCCAGCAGGCGCTCCGGCACGTGGCCGCACCGACGTCCTGCCGACCGGGCGCAACCTGTTCACGTCAGACCCGCGCACAATGCCGACGCCGACGGCCTTCGACCTCGGCAAGGCAGCCAGCGACGAAGTCATGCGCAGCTACCTGCAGAGCCATGGCGAATGGCCGCGTGCGCTCGTCATCGACCTGTGGGGCAGCGCTTCCTTGCGCACCGGCGGTGAGGAGATCGCGCAGGGCTTGGCGCTGATGGGCTGTCGGCCGCAATGGGACGCCGCCACCGGTCGCGTCACCGGCATCGAGGTGCTGCCGCCGGCAGCGATCGGCCGCCCGCGCGTCGATGTCACCTGGCGTATATCAGGCCTGTTTCGCGACATGTTCCCAACCCAGATCGCACTCATCGACGCCGCCGCGCGCGCCGTTGCCACCCGCGACGAGGACGACCACGACAACCCGCTCGCCGCCAGCACGCGCGCAGCGGGCAAGGTCGAGCCACGCATCTTCGGTTCCTCCCCCGGCACCTATGGTGCCGGCCTCGAGGACCTGCTTTCCAGCGGTGGCTGGCAGGCGCGCGAGGACCTCGGCCGGGCTTATCTCGATGCTGCCTCGCACGCCTACGGGGGCAGCGACGGCGAAGGCATTTCCGCGCCGGGCGCTTTTGCCGACCGCATCGCCGAGGCCGACCTGCTTGTGCACACCGGCGACGACCCCGGCCGCGACATTCTCGAAGGCTCCGCCGACGTCGCCTTCATCGGCGGCTTCGCAGCAGCGGTCGCAGCCCTCGGCAGGCACGCCGACGTCATCGTGCTCGACACCTCGGATCCGCAGAAGCCGAGGCCGCGCTCGGTCACGGAGGCTGTCGGCCGCGTCGTCAGGGCACGCGCCACCAATGCCCGCTTCATTGCCGGCCAGATGCGCCATGGCCCGCGCGGCGCCTCCGAATTCGCCGAGACGGTCGACAGGCTGATCGGTTTTGCCGAGACCACCAACGCCATCCCGGCCGCGCTGATCGAAGCCGTCCACGACGCCTATGTCGGCAACGAGGACGTGCGCGACTTCATGCTGCGCGAAAACCCGGCGGCAGCAAAATTCATCGCCGAGCGTTTTGCCACTGCCCGTCGGCGCGGCTTGTGGCACCCGCTGCGCAACTCCGTCGACGACGATCTCGCTGCCCTCATCGCCGAGGCTGAAGCGCGCGAGGTTGCGGCATGACCGGCTTTTCCCGCCGCGGCGCTTGTCCGGCCCTTTCGGCCCCGATGTCGACCGGCGACGGCCTGTTGGTGCGGCTCAACCCGCTTGCTGGAGAAATCGCGCCCAACGTCTTGATCGGACTCTGTGAATCCGCGGCGCGTCATGGCAACGGCATCGTCGAGGTGACTGCGCGTGGCAGCATCCAGATCAGGGGGCTGACGGCGGAGAGCGCACGTCTGCTGGCCGAAGAAGTCGATGCGCTCGGCATCGCGGTGCGCACCGGCGTGCCCGTCGACACCAGCCCGCTCGCCGGCATCGACCCGGAGGAGACTGCGGATCCGACACCGCTGGCGGCAGCGATCCGGACAGCCATAGCCGAGGTCGACCTTGCTACGCGGCTCGGCCCGAAGGTGTCCATCGTCGTGGACGGGCGGGGCCAGGTCGGGCTCGGCACGATCATCGGCGATGTCAGACTGGTGGCAAAGGATGCCGAACGTTGGCGCTTGTCGGTGGCTGGCGATGAGAACTCGGCGCGTTTGGTCGGTGAATTCGATCCAGACGCCGCATGCGCGGCCACGCTCGACATTCTCCGGGCAATTGCGGCACTTGGCCGGCAAGGCCGCGCACGTGACCTCAGCTCGGAGGTCGTGCGTGCTGCCATTGCAGGATTTGAAGCCTCTCATTCCTTGGCACCCCCCTCTGTCCTGCCGGACATCTCCCCCGCAAGGGGGGAGATCGGCAACTCCGCTGGCGGCGCTCGTCATGCAGCGTTGCCGATGGACGGAGACGGCGACGACAGCCTGATCTCCCCCCTTCCACGGAAAGTTGGCAGCGCCGCTGGTGGTGCTGATCGTGCAGCGTTGCAGATGGGCGGAGACGGCGGTGACAGCCTGATCTCCCCCCTTGCGGGGGAGATGTCCGGCAGGACAGAGGGGGGTGGGAAGGATCGCGACGCCGCGAAGGCTGCCGCTCTCGAACCTGAATCGATCCCTGAGCACTCTGCCGCAACCGATTCATCCGCCATCGGAACCCTCTCTCTCAGCGGCACCCAAATCGCCCTTGGCATCGCCCTGCCTTTCGGCAGCATCGAAGCCGCGGCCCTGATCGCTTTCTGCCGGGCAGCAGCAGCCGCCGGCGCCACCTGCATCCGTCCAGCACCAGGCCGCACCCTGCTCGTAATGGGCCTCGACCGCGCCTCCGCCGCCAACCTCACGGCCGCCGCCAGTTCCCTTGGCTTCGTCATGTCCCCCAACGATCCCAGCATCCGCATAGCCGCCTGCCCCGGCGCGCCGGCCTGCGCTTCGGGCATGATCGCCGCGCGCGACGTCGCCGCCGAAATTGCCCACGAGATCGGCGAAAGCCTCGACCCGACGCTGTCGCTGCATGTCTCCGGCTGCGCCAAGGGCTGCGCCCATCCGGGACCGGCTACGCTCACCATCGTTGGTGACGAAAAGGGTGCTGTATTTGTCGTCGGCGGAACGGCGAGGGGCCTTCCGGCCGCCTACACCGCAGGATATGAAGCCGCGCGCGGTATGGGCCGCCTCACGAAATTGCTCGCCCAAGAGCGCAAGCCGGACGAAGATGCCGCCGCCTGCCTCGCAAGGCTGGGCGCAAAGCGCCTCGCGCAAGCTCTGGCACAGGAATGAACATGGCCGCTTACGACTATATCCATGATGGCACGGCCATCTACGAACGATCCTTCGCCATCATCCGCGCGGAGGCGGACCTCAAGCGCTTCTCCGAAGACGAGGCCGACGTTGCGGTGCGCATGATCCATGCCTGCGGCTTGGTCGAAGCCGCCGAGCATTTCGTCTTCTCTGAAAACTTCGTCGCCGCTGCGCGCGGTGCGCTGAAGGCCGGCGCGCCGATCTTCTGCGACGCCGAAATGGTGGCACGCGGCGTCACCCGCGCCCGTTTGCCGGCCGACAACGAAGTGATCTGCACACTGCGCGACCCGCGCACATCAGATATCGCCAGGGAGATCGGCAACACCCGATCGGCCGCCGCGATCGACCTCTGGGTCGACAGGCTCGCAGGCTCGGTCGTCGCCATCGGCAACGCGCCGACAGCACTGTTCTACCTGCTCGAGAGACTGCGCGACGGCGCGCCCAAGCCTGCCGCCATCATCGGCATGCCGGTCGGCTTCGTCGGCGCGGCCGAATCCAAGGATGCCCTGGCAGAGAATTCCTATGGCGTGCCCTACGCCATCGTCCGCGGCCGCCTCGGCGGCAGCGCCATGACGGCGGCTGCCCTCAACTCGCTGGCGAGGCCCGGCGTATGAGCGCTCCCGCTGCAAAGGGCCGCCTCATCGGCGTCGGCACCGGCCCCGGCGATCCCGAACTTTTGACGCTCAAGGCCGTGCGCGCGCTCGCCGAGGCCGACGTGATCGCGCATTTCGCCAAGCGCGGTGCCAATGGCAACGCCCGCACCATCACCGATGCGCATTTCCGCGACAACGTGATCGAGCTGCCGCTGATCTATCCAGTCACCATCGAGATCGACAAGGATCACGACGACTACCGCGCTGCCATTACGGGGTTCTACGAGGCATCGGCGCAAGCGATAGCTGCCCATCTCGATCAGGGCCGTACGGTTGCGATCCTGTCGGAGGGCGACCCGCTGTTCTACGGCTCCTACATGCACCTGCATGTGCGCCTGTCGCATCTCTACCCGACCGAAGTCATCCCTGGCGTCACTGCCATGTCCGGCTGCTGGTCGCAGACGAGCGTGCCGATCGTCCAGGGCGACGACGTGCTGTCGGTGCTGCCCGGCACGATGAGCGAGTTCGAGCTGACCCGCCGCCTCGCCGATACCGACGCCGCTGTCATCATGAAGGTCGGCCGCAACCTGCCGAAGATCCGCAAGGCGCTGGACGCGATCGGCAAGCTCGGCCGCGCGCTGTATGTCGAGCGCGGCACCATGCCCAACACCCAGCACATGAAGCTGGTCGACAAGACAGACGACAAGGCGCCCTATTTCGCCATCGTGCTGGTGCCCGGCTGGGCCGGCAAGCCGGGAGCGGACAATTGAGCGGCCGCCTCGTCGTCATCGGCCTCGGTCCCGGCAATCCGGACCAGGTCACGCCGGAAGCCAGCCGCGCGGTCGCGGAAGCCAGCCATTTCTTCGGCTACAAGCCCTATCTCGACCGGCTCGAGCTGCGCCCTGATCAGACCCGCGTCGCCTCCGACAACCGCGAGGAGATCTCCCGCTCCAACGCCGCTCTCGAAATGGCGGCAAGCGGCCACCAGGTGGCTGTGGTCTCGGGCGGCGATCCAGGCGTCTTTGCCATGGCAGCCGCCGTCTGCGAGGCCATCGAGGCCGGCCCGAGGGCATGGCGCGACATCGAGTTGTCGGTCGTTCCCGGCATCACCGCCATGCTGGCCGTGGCAGCCCGCGTCGGCGCACCGCTCGGCCACGATTTCTGCGCCATCAATCTGTCGGACAATCTGAAGCCGTGGGATTTGATCGAGCGCCGGCTTGTCGCCGTCGCGCAGGCAGGCTTCGTCATCTCGCTCTACAACCCGATCAGCAAGGCCCGTCCCTGGCAGCTCGGCAGCGCGTTGGAAACCCTGCGCAAGCATCTGCCTGCCACGACGCCTGTCATCTTCGGCCGCGCCGCCGGTCGGCCCGACGAGCGCATCGAGATCTTCACGCTTGGCGAAGCCGATGCGGCGAAGGCCGACATGGCGACCTGCGTCGTCATCGGCTCGGCCGAGACGCGCCTGATCGAACGCAACGGCAAGCCCCCGCTGGTCTACACGCCGCGTTTTTCCGCCGGAGCGGCGAAATGATCGACAAGATCGGCCATGGCAGCGACATCAGGTGCGGACGGCACCTCGGGAAGCTGCGGCCGGCGGAACAGGATCACCTCGATACCGAGTTGCCGCGCTGCCGCGATCTTGCCGTAGGTCGCCTGCCCACCGCTGTTCTTGGCGACGATGACGTCGATCCTGTGCGCCTTGAGCAACGCCCGCTCATCCGCTTCGCGGAACGGCCCGCGCGCCAGAATGTAGGTCGCGTCGGCCACGCCGAGCGGCGGCTCTATCGGATCGACGCTGCGAATGACATAGCCGTGCTGGGGGGCTGTCTCGAAGGCCGCGACCTCCTGCCGACCGAGCGCCAGGAACACGCGGCGCGAGCTTTGGCCCAGCGCGGCGACAGCCTGTTCGGCGTCTTCCACCAGCGTCCAGCTGTCACCTTCGACCGGCTCCCAGTCAGGACGGCGCAGAGCGAGGATCGGCACATCCGATATCCGAGCTGCCTCCGCCGCATTGGCCGAGATGCGCGCCGCATAAGGATGCGTGGCATCGATCAGGAGATCGGTCTTGTGCCCGGCCAGCCAATCGGCCAGCCCCTGCGCGCCGCCGAAGCCACCTGTTCGTACCGGCACCGGCTGCTCGACCGGGTTTTCGGTCCGGCCCGCCAGCGAAAGCAAGATGTCGAGATCGCCACGGGTGGCGAGCTTGGCCGCCAGCTGCCGCGCTTCGGTGGTTCCGCCCAGGATCAGAATACGGTGGGTCATCATGCCTGCTGAATTCGACGCACCGACGCAAGAATGGCTGACCGTCGTCGGCATCGGCGAGGACGGTGTAGCGGGTCTCGGCGACGAGGCCAAGCGGGCGATATCAGGCGCTGCCCACGTCTTCGGTGGCAAACGTCATCTGGCGCTGGCAGCAACGCTCATCACAGGCGCGGCTCGCCCATGGCCGACGCCTTTCGACAGCGAAATGCGTGACGTGGTCGCCCTGCGCGGTGAAAATGTCTGCGTGCTGGCTTCGGGCGACCCGTTCCTGCACGGCGTCGGCGTCACCCTTTCCCGCGTCGTGCCGTCAGCGGAAATGCGGGTCCTTCCGGCCCCATCTGCCTTCTCGTTGGCCGCCTCGCGGCTGGGCTGGGCGCTGCAGGACATCGAAACGGTTTCGCTCCACGGCCACGCCATCGATCTGATCCGCCCGTTTCTGCAGCCGGGCGCGCGCATCATCGCACTCACCTCGGATGGCGAAGCGCCGGCCCAGATCGCAGCCCTTGTCGCCGGCAACGGTTTCGGCGCTTCGCGTTTGACGGTGCTCGAAGCCCTCGGTGGAGAAAGCGAGCGCATCCGCGCCACGACAGCCAGTGGCTTCGACGTCGAAAACATCAATCCGCTCAACGTCCTGGCCCTTGAGCTTGAATCCGGATCACAGGCACGGATCCTGCCGCTTGCCTCAGGTCTCGCCGACGACGTGTTCGAGCATGACGGCCAGATCACCAAGCGCGAGATCCGCGCGGTCACTCTTTCCACCCTCGCGCCCCGCCGCGGGGAGTTGCTGTGGGACATCGGCGCCGGCTCCGGCTCGATATCCGTCGAATGGATGCTGTGTCACACCTCGCTGCGCGCCATCGCCGTCGAGCACAATGCCGAGCGCGCCGAACGCATCGAACGCAATGCCGGCGCCTGCGGCGTGCCCGGTCTCACGATTGTCAGGGGCGCCGCGCCTGACGCGCTGATCGGCCTGCCGACGCCAGACGTCATATTCATCGGCGGCGGCGGCTCGGACGCCGGCGTCTTCGATGCGGCAATCGCAGCGCTTCGATCAGGCGGTCGCCTCGTCGCCAACGCCGTCACGCTCGAAATGGAAACATTGCTGCTGTCGCGCCATGCCGCGCATGGCGGCGATCTTCTGCGCCTTCAAGTCTCCCGCGCCGCCCCTGTTGGCTCGATGACCGGCTGGCGGCCGGCAATGCCGGTCACGCAGTGGAGCTGGGTGAAGCCATGATGGTTGCAGGCATTGGCTGCCGCAAAGGCGCAGCACGCGAAGACATCCTCTCGGCAATCGAAACCGCGCTCGAGGCGCACGGCCTGGCGATCACCGCATTGACCGCGCTCGCCACGGCAACGCTCAAACGCGACGAACCGGGCATTCTCGCCGCCGCGCGACGGCTCGACCTGCCCTTGCTCGTCGTCGACGACGAGGCGCTGGCCGCTGCTGCCTCGCGCACGCTCAGTCATTCTCAGGCCTCGCAGGACGCTGCCGCTACGCCGTCTGTCTCCGAGGCATCAGCGCTCGCCGCCGCCGGTGCCGATGCCTCCCTGCTTGGCCCACGCACGATCGTCGGCCCCGCAACCTGCGCCATAGCCACCTCTGGAGCCACAGCTTGACCGTTCACTTCATCGGCGCCGGACCGGGCGCGGCAGACCTCATCACCTTGCGCGGCAGCCGCCTGCTCGGCTCCTGCCCGGTCTGCCTCTATGCCGGTTCCATCGTTGCGCCGGAGCTTCTGACCTATTGCCCCGGCGACGCCCGGCTGGTCGACACGGCGCCGATGTCGCTCGACGAGATCGAGGCGGAATATGTCGCCGCCCACAAGGCCGGGCATGACGTCGCGCGGCTGCATTCGGGTGATCTGTCAGTGTGGAGCGCCGTCGCCGAACAGATCCGCCGGCTGGAAAAGCACGGCATCCCCTACACGCTGACCCCCGGTGTGCCATCCTTTGCAGCAGCGGCCGCAGCGCTCAAGCGCGAATTGACAATCCCCGAAGTCGCCCAGAGCCTGGTGCTGACCCGCACCTCCGGCCGCGCCTCGAAGATGCCTCCGGGCGAAACGCTTGCCGGCTTCGGCCGCACCGGTGCGACGCTCGCCGTCCACCTGTCGATCCACGCGATCAACCAAGTCGTGACTGAGCTGACACCGCATTACGGCCCGGATTGCCCGGTAGCGGTCGTCTTCCGTGCCTCCTGGCCGGACGAGCGCATCGTCAGGGCGACGCTGTCGACGATAGCAGCCGAATTGGCAAAGGACCCGATCAAGCGCACTGCCATCATCTTCGTCGGCCAGTCGCTGGCAGCGCAAGATTTCCGCGAAAGTTCGCTCTACGACGCCTATTATCAGCGCCGCTTCAGGGGCCGCGACGGGCTATGAGAGGCGGCGAAGGGCGCATGCCCCCTCAACTCGCCCTCGCGGTTGAAGACCAGGATTTCGAGCGCGATATCGGGACTGTTCAGCGCGCCGGCAGCCGTGCGCCAGGCCGCACGTGCAACCGCGTCGCCGATCGCAATGCCGGCCTTGTTGGCCTCGATGAAGGCTTCAGCGACGGTGTTGGCGCTCTTGATACGGGCCTCCAGTTCGGCATTGGCACCGGCCTCGACGGCGACTGCGGCAAGCCCGTCGAGATCGGCCGAACCCCGGCTCGAATGCACGTCGAGCAGGCCTTGCGCCAGCTTGGTCATCTTGGCGACTCCGCCGGCAATCGTCACCTTCGCCACCGGATGAGCGCGGATGTATTTCGCCATGCCACCGACGAAATCGCCCATGTCGATCAGTTGGACCTCGTGCAGGCCATGGAACTTCTGCACCGCCAGCTCGGAAGTGTTGCCGGTCGAACCCGCCACATGGTCGAAGCCCATGGCGCGGGCCACATCGACGCCGCGATGGATGGAGTGGATCCAGGCCGAGCAGGAGTAGGGAATGACGATGCCCGTCGTCCCCAGGATCGAGATGCCGCCAAAAATGCCCAAGCGCGGGTTGAGCGTCTTCAGCGCCATTTCCTCGCCGCCGGCGACGGAAATCTCGACCTCGACATCGGCGCCCTCGCCCAGCACTTCGGCCACGACGCCGGCAATCATCTTGCGCGGCACCGGGTTGATCGAGGCTTCGCCGGGCGGAATCGGCAGGCCCGGCCGCGTCACCGTGCCGACGCCCTTGCCCGCCTTGTAGACAAGACCGCTGCCGGCAGCGCCCGGCCGCACCGTGCTCATGACCAGCGCGCCATGCGTGACGTCAGGGTCGTCCCCGGCGTCCTTGACGATACCGGCCATGGCCAGGCCGTCGCCGCGTTCGTTTCTCGCCAGCGCAAACGCAACGGCCTGCCCGCCCGGCAGCACGATCTCCACCGGATCGGGAAACGCACCCGCCTTCAATGCCACGCACGCCGCCTTGGTGGCGGCAGTGGCGCAGGCGCCGGTGGTCCAGCCGCGCTTGAGCGGACGATCTTCTTCATTCATGACGCGATCTATAGGCTGGCACAGCCTGTGCGTCATCGGCGAAAGCGACACGCATGACACTCGAAAACGCTATCGCGCGTTTGAATTACAAGCAGCACGTGCTCGAACCGGGGCATGTATGGCTGGCCGGCGCCGGCCCCGGCGACCCCGGCCTGCTGACGCTCGACGTCCTGTCGGCGCTGGCCCAGGCCGATGCGCTGGTGCATGACGCGCTGGTCTCGCCCGAGATCGTTGCGGTTGCCGAACAGGCGGAAAAATTCTTCGTCGGCAAGCGCGGCGGCCGGCTGTCGATCCCGCAGGGCGACATCAATGCGCTGCTGGTCAGGCTGGCGCGCGACGGCCGCAAGGTCGTGCGGCTCAAGGGCGGCCATCCCTTCGTCTTCGGGCGTGGTGCCGAAGAAGCGCGGGTGTTGACCCGAGAGAACATTCCCTGGCGCGTGCTCTCGGGCATCACCTCAGCCTTCGGCGGTCTCTCCTCCGCCGGTATTCCGGCCACCATGCGCGGCGTCAACGGCGCGATCATTCTCGCCACCGGCTTTGCCGCCGTCAGCGACGATCGTCCTGATTGGTCAGCGCTTGCCCGCACCGGCCAGCCCATCGTCATCTATATGGGCCTGACCCACATGGCCGAAACGGTGACGGAACTTCTGCGCGGCGGATTGTCGACCGACACGCCTGCAGCCTTTGTCGAGAACGCCTCGACGCCGGAGGAACGCACGGTCACCGCCACGCTCGGCACACTGGTGGCCACCGCCGAGCGCGAAAAGGTCGTCTCGCCGGCCCTCATCGTCGTCGGCGGCATTGTCTCGCTGCGCGCCGAGCTGATTGGACGGAAATGACGGCGCGTGGGCTCATCATCGGCGCCCCGCGCTCGGGCTCGGGCAAGACCAGCGTAACGATTGGCCTGCTGCGCGCGCTGGCGCGCCGCGGTATCAAGGTACGTGGCGCGAAATCGGGACCGGACTACATCGATCCCGGCTTCCACGCTGCCGCCACCGGCCGGCCCGGCGTCAATCTCGACAGCTGGGCCATGGCGCCGTCGCTGCTCAACGCATTGGCCGCCGATGCATCGGCCGAAGCCGAGATGGTGATCCTCGAAAGCGCCATGGGCCTGTTCGACGGCATCCCTGCGGAGACAGGCCGCTCGGGTGCGGCTGCCGATCTCGCCCGTCTCTACGGCCTGCCGGTGCTTCTGGTGCTCGACGTCTCCGGCCAGTCGCAGACAGCAGCGGCCATCGCCAAGGGTTTTGCCACCTACGACCCTGGGGTCCGGATCGCGGGCGTGGTGCTCAACAGGCTCGGCAGCGACCGTCACCGCAAGCTTGCCGGCGACGCCATCGAGGCGCTCGGTCTGCCCGTCGTCGGCGCCATCCTGCGCGACCCGACCTTGTCCATTCCAGAACGCCACCTCGGGCTCGTCCAGGCCGAAGAGCATGCCGACCTTTTCGCCCACATCGAAAAGCTCGCCGACATGGTCGAGCGCTCGCTCGACCTCGACGCCATCATCGAACTGGCGACGCCGCTGACACCCATGGCCGGCGACCAATCCTTCGCACTGCCGCCGCCCGGACAGCGCATCGCGCTCGCCCAGGATGCCGCCTTCACCTTCCTTTACCCGCATCTCGCCGCCCACTGGCGCGCCATGGGCGCGGAGCTGGTTCCGTTCTCGCCGCTCGCCGACCGGGCACCCGACGCCACCTGCGACATCTGCTGGCTGCCGGGCGGCTATCCCGAACTCCATGCCGGCCGTCTCGCCGCAGCCGGCACCTTCCTGTCGGGTACCCGCCGTTTCGCCGACACCAAACCGGTCCATGGCGAGTGCGGTGGCTTCATGGTGCTCGGCCGTTCCATCGAGGACGCCGATGGCGCCACCCACGCGATGCTCGGCCTGCTCGGCCATGCCACCAGCTTCGCCAAGCGCAAGATGAATCTCGGCTACCGCCAAGCCAGACTTTCGGCACCTTGCCCGCTTGGTTCCGAGGGCAGCGTCGTCAGGGGGCACGAGTTCCATTACGCCCAGACGGTTGTAGGAGGCGACGATACGCCACTCGGGCAACTGGCCGATGGCCAGGGCAAGCCGCTAGGCAGCTTCGGCGGCCGGCGCGGCCATGTTACCGGCACCTTCTTCCACGCGATCGCGCGAGGCTGAGACGATGACGCCGGCGACGATCTTCGACGACATCCGCCTCTGCCTAGTCTTCTTCACGCGCCTGCCGCTGCCGCATTTCGAGGTCAGGGATCGTTCGCTCGCCGATGCCATCTGGACTGCTCCGCTCGTCGGCTTCGTCGTGGCGGTCCTGGCCTGGCTCGTCTTCGCTACCGGATATGTCCTCGGCCTCGCCGAAGGCCCGGCTGCCGCACTGGCCATCGCCGCAGCCATGCTGGTCACCGGTTGCCTGCATGAGGACGGCCTGTCCGACACATCGGACGGTTTCGGTGGCGGACGTGCACGCGAGCGCAAGCTCGAGATCATGCGCGACAGCCGCATCGGCAGCTATGGCGCGGCAGCGCTGGTGCTGTCGATCCTGGCGCGCTGGAGCGCGATCGTCGAAATCGAAGACCCCGCCCCTGTTTTCGTCGCCCTCGTCGCCGCTCATGTCGGCTCGCGCGCACTGATCCCCGCCTTCATGCGGAACCTGCCCCAGGCGCGCGCCGACGGCCTTGCCGCCGGCGTCGGCACAGTCGCCGACGGGGCAGTGATCGCCGCCCTCGCCATCGGCGCCGCAGGCCTGCTGTTCCTTGGGCTCAGCGGCGCGGTCGTCGCGGCGTTGTGCCTCGCCCTGCTCTTCTTCGCCTTCAGAAAGCTCTGCCTCGCCCAGATCGGCGGTCAGAGCGGCGACACCATCGGCGCTCTGCAGCAACTGGCCGAAATCGCCCTGCTGTTTGTCGCATCCGCCATCCTTGCTTGATTCTGTTTTGGAGTATTCACTGCCATGGCCTTCAAATCGCTCAATGAATTGCGCCAAGCTTGCCTCGACCTGCCCGCCGGCAGCGACGCCGCAGCGGATGCCGTCGCCCGCCGCCAGGACACGCTGACCAAGCCGCGCGGCAGCCTCGGCAAGCTCGAACAGATCGCCGCCTGGCTCGGCCGCTGGCAGGGCCGCGAGATGCCGAGGCTCGACGAGGTCAAGGTCATCGTCTTCGCCGGCAACCATGGCGTCACCGCCCAGGGCGTGTCGGCCTATCCGTCGGAGGTGACGGTGCAGATGGTCGCCAATTTCGCCGGCGGCGGTGCTGCCATCAACCAACTCGCCCGCCTTGCCGGCGCCGAACTCGCGGTCATCCCGCTCGAGCTCGATCGCCCCACGGGTGACTTCACCCAGACGGCGGCCATGAATGAGACCGATTTCCTCGACGCCGTCTCGACCGGCTATGACGCGGTGACGCCTGATCTCGATCTCGTCTGCTTCGGCGAAATGGGCATCGGCAATACCACACCCGCCGCGGCCATCGCCGCAGGCCTGTTCGGCGGCACCGGCCGCCAGTGGGCCGGCCGCGGCACCGGCGTCGACGATAGCGGCCTGGCCCGCAAGTTCGCCGCCATCGATGCCGGCCTCGCCCGTCATGCCGCCACGCTCGCCGATCCGCTGGCTGTCGCCGCCAATCTCGGCGGCCGCGAACTCGCCGCCATCCTCGGCGCCACGCTGGCCGCGCGCCACCACAACGTGCCCGTCCTGCTCGACGGCTTCGTCGTCACGGCGGCGGCTGCCCCCTTGGCAAAACTCCACCCGGAAGGCCTTGCCCACACGCAGTCGGCCCATGTCTCCGCCGAGGCAGGCCATCGCCAGCTGCTCGAAACCCTGAAGCTCGCGCCGCTGCTCGACATGGGGATGCGGCTCGGCGAAGGTTCGGGCGCCTGCCTCGCCGTCAATCTCGTCCGTTCGGCGCTGGAATGCCACGCCAGAATGGCAAGCTTCGCCGAGGCCGGTGTCACCGACAAATAGTTAGGCATTCCGCAGGAAGCCGGTCGTAAATCTCAATCCTAGAAATCGATTTCTTCGTTTGACAAAAAGATAGAAGAAAATTCTTCATACAAGCGCAGAGGCAATCCGCCTCTGCCTCTACCTGAAACAGGCCCGCAGCTATGTTGCGGCAAAGTTTAGCCATTTGCCGCTTGTCTCAGGAGAATGCCCCCATGAAACGTTTCCTTCTCGTCGGCGTGGCACTTGCCGCCATGCTCGCCGGCCCGTTGCAGGCGTCTGCCGCCGACAAGCTGCTCAACGCGTCTTACGACGTCGCCCGCGAACTGTTCGCTGCCGAAAATGCCGCCTTCATCGCCAAGAATCCGGGTGTCACGGTCGACCAGTCGCATGCCGGCACCTCCAAGCAGGCACGCGCCATCGTCGAAGGACTTGAAGCCGACGTCGTCACCTTCAACCAGGTCACCGATATCGAATTCCTGGCCAAGAACGGCTTTGTATCAGACGACTGGAAGAAGGATTTCGCCAACCAGGCCTCGCCCTTCTATTCGCTGCCGTCCTTCCTCGTCCGCGCCGGCAACCCCAAGGGCATCAAGGACTGGTCCGACCTGGTCCGCGACGACGTGAAGGTCGTCTTCCCCAATCCGAAGACCTCGGGCAATGCGCGCTATACCTATCTGGCGGCAACCGCCTACGCCAAGGAAGCATTCAAGGGTGACGAGGCCAAGGTCAAGGCGTTCGTGACCAAGCTGTTCGACAACGTGCCGGTGTTCGACACCGGCGGCCGCGCCGCCACCACCACCTTCGTCGAGCGCAACATCGGCGACGTGCTGATCACCTTCGAGGCCGAGACCCGCTCGATCGCCAAGGAATACGGTTCCGACAAGGTTGAGAGCGTCATCCCCTCGGTCAGCCTGCTCGCCGAATTCCCGGTCGCCATCGTCGACAAGGTCGTCGACAAGCGCGGCTCGCGCGATCTGGCAAAGTCCTACCTCGACTTCCTCTACACGCCTGAAGGCCAGCGCATTGCCGCCCAGCACGGCAACCGCGTCCACGAGCCTTCGGTCGCCGCCGAATTCAAGGACCAGTTCCCCGGAGTTCGCCTCGTCACCGTGGAAGATGTCTTTGGCGGCTGGGACAAGGTCCAGAAGGAACATTTCGGTTCCGGCGGCCTGCTTGAAGAGATCTACGGCGAGCGTTGACCTCAGTGCATGACCCCGAAAATCGATATCGATTTTCGGAAAAGGATCATGCACAACCCAAGGTGCTACAGCGTCCTTTGCGCGTCCGAAAAGGACGCGCGGCGCTGTGGTCAATACTGTTGAGAATTGGAGAGCCGGCCATGCCGGCTTTCCGCATTGTTGCATCCGGGAAGGCATTTCAGTGGCGCGCCGCATTCTGCCGGGGTTTCCCCTGGCACTGGGGATAACCCTCGTCTACGTCTCGATCATCGTCGTGCTGCCGCTCGGCGCGCTGGTGTTCAAGGCGGCCAGCCTCGGCTTCGAGGACTACTGGCGCATCGTCTCGTCGCCGCGCGCGGTCGCCAGCTACCGCGTGACGGCACTTTCGGCGCTCGCTGCCACCGTCTTCAACCTCGTCTTCGGCATGGCGCTGGCGTGGGTGCTGGTGCGCTACCGTTTTCCCGGCCGCCGCTTCATCGACGCGCTCGTCGACCTGCCCTTTGGGCTGCCGACGGCGGTCGCCGGCATCGCCTTGACGACATTGTTCGCTGAAAACGGCTGGTTCGGCTCGGTGCTTGCCCAGGCCGGCATCAAGGTCGCCTACACCCCGCTCGGCATCATGGTCGCCATGGCCTTCACCAGCCTGCCCTTCATCGTGCGCACCGTGCAGCCGGTGCTGGAGGATCTAGATCCCGCACTCGAGGAAGCCGCCCAGACGCTCGGCGGCAACGACCGGTCGATCTTCCTGCGCGTGATCCTGCCGCTGCTGGCACCCGCGCTGCTCGCCGGCCTGTCCTTGTCCTTCGCCCGCAGCTTGGGCGAGTTCGGTGCCATCATTTTCATCGCCGGCAACCAGCCGATGTCGACCGAGATCACGGCGCTGCTCGCCTTCATCCGGCTCGAGGAATACGACTACCAGGCCGCCGCGGCGATCGCCTCGGTGCTGCTCATCACAGCTTTCCTGATGCTCGCCATCACCAACATCCTGCAGGCACGTGCCCTGCGCTACACGGCGAGGGGCTGAGATGAGCAATCCCGTTAAGGGCCGCCCGCCCCGCGTCGGCGACGCGCCGGCCTTCCGCCGCGCGCTCATCGGCACCGTGCTGACGCTGGTCGCCATCGTTATCGTCGCGCCGCTGGTCGTCATCGGCTACCAGGCCTTCTCGCAGGGTATCGCCGTCTATGCTGCCGCGATCGCCCATCCCGACACGCTGCACGCCATCGGCCTGACTGTGGTCACCGCGCTCATCGCCGTGCCCATCAACACCGCCTTCGGCGTGGCCGCCGCCTGGGCGATTACAAAGTTCGATTTCCGGGGCCGCCGCTTGCTGCTGGTGGTGATCGAAATCCCGTTCTCGATCTCGCCCATCGTCGCCGGCGTTGCCTATCTCTTTGTCTACGGCCTGCAGGGCCTGTTCGGCCCGGCATTGGAGCAGGCCGACATCAAGATCCTGTTCGCCCTGCCCGGCATCGTGCTTGCCTCGATGTTCGTCACCGCGCCCTTCGTCGCCCGCGAGCTGATCCCGCTGATGCAGGCGCAAGGGCGTGATCTGGAAGAAGCCGCGACATCGCTCGGCGCGTCGGGCTGGCGCACCTTCTTCTCGGTCACCTTGCCCAACATCCGCTGGGCGCTGCTCTATGGCGTGGTGCTGTGCAATGCGCGCGTCATGGGTGAGTTCGGCGCCGTGTCGGTGGTGTCAGGCAATATCCGCGGCCAGACCAACACGCTGCCGCTGCATATCGAACTGCTCTACCACGACTATCAGACCGCGGGCGCCTTCGCCGCGGCCTCGATCCTGGCCCTGCTCGCCGTCGTCACCCTCGTTGCCAAGGTGCTGCTCGAGCGCCAGGGCGCCGGCCGCGCCCGTCGTCGCCCCGCACTTGCAGCCCCCGTAGCCGCACCCAAGACCGCTTCCGCTGAGGTTTCGTCATGAAAATCCGCCTCGACAACGTCGTGAAGACCTTCCAGACCTTCCGCGCCGTCCATGGCGTCTCGCTCGAAATCGAGAGCGGCGAACTGGTAGCCCTGCTCGGACCTTCCGGCTCGGGCAAGACCACCATCCTGCGCATGGTCGCCGGCCTCGAATATGCCGACGCCGGCCACATCTATTTCGGCGCCGAGGATGCCACCGACATTCCAGTGCGCGACCGTGGCGTCGGTTTCGTCTTCCAGCACTATGCGCTGTTCCCGCATATGACGGTCGCCGAGAATATCGCCTTCGGCATGAAGGTCTCGAAGCAGCGCCGCGACAAGACTGCCATCGATGCTCGCGTCGCCGATCTGCTGCGCCTCGTCCAGCTCGAAGGCCTGGCCGAACGTTTCCCCGGCCAGATTTCAGGCGGACAGCGCCAGCGCGTCGCCCTTGCCCGGGCGCTCGCCGTCGATCCCAAGGTACTCTTGCTCGACGAACCTTTCGGTGCGCTTGACGCCAATGTCCGCCGCGACCTGCGCCGCTGGCTGCGCGAGATCCATCAGGAGCTCGGCATCACCACTTTGTTCGTCACCCACGACCAGGAGGAAGCGCTCGACCTCGCCGATCGCGTCGTCATCCTCGACAAGGGCCAGATCGTCCAGCAGGGCACGCCCGAAGAGGTCTGCCGCAACCCCGCATCCGCCTTCGTCATGAATTTCCTCGGTGACACCAACCGCATTTCCGCAGCCGTGGCCAGCGGCATAGCCCGCCTTGGCGAGGCACAGATCCCCGCCCCCGGCTTCGCTGACGGCCCGGTCGAAATCTTCCTGCGCCCAAGCGATCTCGGCTGGAGCAGCAGCGGCGCCGGCATTCCCGCGACCGTCGCCCGCGTCATCGACCGGCCTGCCGGACGGCGCATTCTGGCGCTAACGGCAACGGGCGAAGCCGTCGAACTCGACGTCGCGCCTGAAACCCGGGTCAGTGCCCACGAGCAGGGCATCATCACCATCGAACGCGCCAGGGTCTATGCGGCAGGCTGATTCTGCCGCGAATAGGGTCAAAACCCGCAAAACTTACGGAAAACCAACGCGTTTCGGCTTGTATATCAAGTCTGTGGAATTTATCTCTGGTGAAGGCCGGAATGCGATGGGGACGAATCGTTATCCTCGGCAAGCAACCTCACGCTGCGACAGGCAGCAGGAAGCCGATGACACGCGTTCGCCATGCTGACTAAAAAAGGCAAATACGGCCTCAAGGCCCTCGTTCACCTATCCCAACTGCCCGCCGGCCAGCTCGCTTTCGTCGGCGACATCGCGACCGCCAACAAGATTCCGAAAAAATTCCTCGACGCGATCCTAGGCGAACTCCGCAATGCCGGTTTCGTCCAGAGCCGCAAGGGCAAGGACGGCGGCTACCGCCTCGCCAAGCCTGCCGCCGAGATCAAGATCGGCCATGTCGTGCGCGTGCTCGACGGCCCGCTGGCACCGATCCCTTGTGCCAGCCGGACCCAGTACCAGCCCTGCGACGACTGCGACGAGGCGACCTGCCAGATCAGGCACATGATGCTCGAAGTTCGCCAGGCGATTGCCGGCGTGCTCGACAATCGCAGCCTCGCCCAGGTGCGCGACGCTGCCAATGACGACATTCTGAGCGACGCCCTGAACCACGCCTGACCGTGCCGGTCAGACAATGCGGCGCAGCACCACCGGCCGCTTGCGCAAATGGGTCGGCGCGGGATCATGGCGGCGAAATGCCTTGCGCAACGCCGGTATGACATGACGCCCGAAGGCCTCGACCGCTTCGGCATCGCCGAGCCCGTGGACGATGAAATCGCTCACGCCGAGTTCGACAAAGCCAGCCAGCACAGAAACGACATGCTCCGGTTCACCCGTCAGCTGCCAATCCTGCTGCCCGCCCTCGCCAGCTTGCACATGCCCGACATGCACCGGCAAGGAGAAGCGGATACGCTGGGCCCGGCCAAAAGGCTCAGCCGCAACCCTCACGCGTTCGATCAGCCGCAACGTGTCGTCGAAGCCGCCTACCGGCAGCTCGAACCTGTCGGCGTGCCGGCCTGCGATCTTGAGCGCCGTGCCCGAAAGTCCGCCGAGCTGCAGCGGGATTACGGCTCCATCGGCTGCCTTCATCGGCACGAAGCCGCCATGGATGCGGTAGAACAGACCCTCATGGTCGAAGGGCTGCGCATTGCTCCACAGCCGCTTGAGCAGCATCAGATATTCGTCGGTGCGCCCCAGCGTGGCGACGAGACCGCTGTCGTCATTGGCTTCGCGCAGGTCGCGGCTTGGCGGCACCCGCAATGCCAGCCGGCCTGAGCCGATCTGGTCGAAGGCCGCAAACTGCCGGGCGGCCACCACGGGCGCCACGATTCCAGGCCAATGCGAAACAAGCACACCGATCGACTGCGTGCTGCGCAGCGCAAGCGACGCCAGGTCCATATTGGCAAGCAGGCCGCCCATGTCGTCGATGAGAACGCGGTCGAAGCCCGCCCTTTCAAGCTGGCGCAGCCTCTGCACGGCAACCGCCGTGTCTGAAAAGAAGGAAGAGTGAAGTTCGTCCTTGTCGGCAACGCCGCCCGGGCAATGGGTGAAGTCGATCTGCATCGCAAACTCCTTCATCTTGTCAGGAACAGTTATTGGCGCCGCCCGCGCCGGTTCACGCCCTACTCTGGAAAACCTTCTTCAGTTGGGTTGAGATGATATGGCGCGCCCGCCTCCGGGCACGGGTGGCCCTAGGGGACCAGACCGACGACGACGGCCGCGGTAAAGCCGAACGACACCGTGAAGAACAGATACGACGCGATCTGCTGAATGCTGGCAGGCCTGCCGGCCGCAGCTGCCGTCTCGCCGACGCGGCTGTTCGAGAGATACTGGGTCTGTGCCATCGCAATCTCCATCATGCCTTTAGTCTATAAAATTAATAGACTTTGTCGATTGCTAATTTTGGCAAGATTGTGGAACGGCTTTGCCCTGCCACAGCTGGCGGGAGCAATTTTTCTCTTGCGAGTATGATCTGCCTACGACCTGTTGAGCGCTGAAGCGCCGCTGCGGCAGGGCGCATGAACTCAAAAACATCATTACATAACAGATGGATAGCCGAAATCCAGTCGCCAAAAGATTACAGTTTTGGGCCGATTTCGACGACAGGAGGGAGGCAAAAAAATGTCCCGAAGGCACTGTTGGCGCCTTCGGGACCGGATGAAATACGGCTAGCCGGCTCAGTAATAGCCGCGCGGGCATTCTGCCAGATAGGTGCGGCCATAGCGGTCACGATAGCGGCAGCGGTTCGGCTCGTTGGCGCGGCCGATCAGGGCGCCGGCAACGGCACCGACGGCACCGCCGACGAGCGCGCCTTCAGCCCGGTTTCCGGGTGCGGCAACGGCACTGCCGATCGCCGCGCCGCCAAGACCGCCAATGGCTGCACCCTGTTCGGTCTGCGAGCAGGCTGCCAGCGGCACCAGAAGTGCAAGACTCAATACGAGTTTCATCATCACCAATAACTCCCGAAAATGTGTCCCCACCTCGCCTACAATGCGCGGCGGCGAAAAACGATCCATCGCGCCTCTCCAGCGCGTGGACCACTAAGTCCCTTCAACCCAAGGCATGCCAAGGCAATCGGGCAGCATTCGGGCAGCTCCGATCCGCAACTGCCGCGATGAAAAGGCTTCGAAACGAGCCGCTTCCAGCCCGTCGAATTGCGCTGACCTATGCCGTCTTGCTCTTCCGCCCCGCCTGTGACGGACGCCGGACCTTCCGCTTGGCGGCCTTGAGCGGTACCGCGGGCGCGTCAGTCAGGGCGCCGATGGTGGCGCCGGCCATGTTGAACGCCGCAAAGTCGGCGTTGAGGTCGCCGGCAAGCTTGTCGGCATCCCCGGCAGCACCGTCGGTCCACAGCACCACCCCTACCCTGAGCGATGGCTTGGCACGTTTCAGACGCCGCACCAGAAAGCGGCCATGGTGAAGCGAATCGGCATTCAGGAAGCCGATCACGGCTGTATGCACGCCTTCGAGCGGCAAGCTTCTGATGCTGGACGGTTCGACATCGGCATGGTTCGCCGTGGCAACAGTCGCGCCCTGCACCGTCAGCACCTGCGCCAGCATGGCCGCGGCCGCGTTGTCGAGCTCGCCGCGCCCGCCAATGCACAGCACCGCCTTCCCCGCACCATCGGGCAGTTCGTCGGCCGGCTCGCCATCGTCCTGCGTCACATCCTCGGGCGCTTCGTCCTCTTCATCCGCTTCTTCACCGGCGATTTCGTTCAGGTTGGCCACCAGCACCACGGCACTGGCGGCGACGCGCGTCCGCTGCTCGTCGGTCAAGGCACCGCGCGCCCGGTCGAATTCGCCAAGCAGCAGGGCCGGAATGGCGACATTGCCGTAGAAGTCGACGAGATATTCGGTCTCGAGCATCTCTTCGGCGTGATCGGTCGCCTCATCAGGATCTCCTGCCAGAAGGCGCTGGTATAGCCGCTCCTTCGGGTCGAGCACCGGTTCGTTGCCGAACAGAACTTCAAGGAACTCGAACTGTGGCACGTGTTTTCCGAGCACCACGAGGCAGACGGTCAGCGGCGTCGACAGGACCAGTCCGACCGGTCCCCACAACCAGGTCCAGAAGATCGCGGCGACGATGATGGCGAGCGGCGAAAGGCCGGTTCTAGAGCCATACAGCCAGGGCTCGAGCACATTGTTGATGACCAGTTCCATGGCGATGAACAGTGCCGCAGCCCACAGCACGAGCGACCAACCGGGGGCAACCGCAATCGCCAGGAACAGCGGCAGGATCATTGCGATCGCCGGCCCGATATAGGGCACGAAGCGCAGCACGATGGCGAGCAGGCCCCACAGAATCGCATTCGGAATGCCGAGCAGCCAGAGGCCGATGCCAATCGGAACGCCATAGGCGACATTCACCACCAACTGCATCAAAAGATACTGACCGACCCTTCGCCCGGCATCCTGCAGCGCTTCGGTCGTCCGGTGCAGGTCGCCATAACCGACGAGGCGAATGAACCGGTCGCGCAAATCCTCGCGCTCCAGCAGCATGAAGATGACCACGACGATGACGAGGCCAGCCGTCGCCAGCGGTCCGATCAACGGAGTGATCAGGTTCATCAGCGTTTCGATCGGCTTTTGCGGTGTGAAGATCTCGACCAGCAGCGGGTCCGGCCGGGATGGATGGGCCGCGGGCGCGACATTGTCTTCCGGCTTATCGATCTCCTGGCCAACGCGCTCGATGACCCCGCTCAGCCTGTCGATGATCCCCTCGCCGCTACCGCTTTCCTTGAGCGCGCGCACCTTGTTGAGGATGTTCGACTGATAGGTCGGCACGTTCTGCGCGACCTCGCCGATCTGCGAAACCACCACGAAGCTGAACACCGCGACCACGCCGAAGGCGGCCAGCACGCAGGCAATCACCGAAACCAGCCTGGGAACACCGAACCGCCTGAGCCAGCTGACGATCGGCGCAAGCGCGAAGGTCAACAGCACCGCGATCGCAAGCGGCAGGAACACATCGCGGGCAAAATACAGGATCGCAACGACAGCTGCTGTGGCCGCGAACGGCGGCAGCGCCGTCCTGGACTGCGGCTGAAGCAACGGTGGCTGTCCAGAACCGAGGCCTCGAGTTTTTGGAATTGCCTCCACCACCTGCAACCTCCTGGCCCTGAACCGCTTCGCGCTGATGACGAGCAACCATTCGTGACAGGAGACGTCACGAACACGCTGTCATGTCGTGCCGCATAGTCGCGGCAGATGGGCCGCATTTGCAATGGCCCGCAAGTCCGCCGACAGAAGAAGCGCCGGCCATCAGCGGAACGCTGCATGCCAAGGGCGCAAGTGCCTGCGAGGGGCGGAGCTCGGATTGCCGGGGCAAATGCACAGGTCGGAGCGAAACGTGCTTGCCAACTGGCTGCCCCGCGCCCGACGGACATTTGCGCATTGGCAATGCTGAATCCGGCACGCTAGGCAAGATGCAGTCCGATTCGCAACCGACAGGTCCGCCATGAACAAGGCCGCAGCCTCATTTGCCCTCGTTGCCGTGCTGGCGGCCGCACTGATGGCACTCAGCCTCGCCGTTGCGCGGCACGGCTATCCCTTCGGCGTCATCGGCGTGCAGCGCCTCGACGGCATCGCCAGCGCCGATAGCTTCATTCCGCTGGCGGCGATCTACTTCTTTGCCGCGATGCTGATGATGATCCTGCCGCTTAAGGCGGCGAGTATCGTCCTGCTCAATGCCGCCGACACCATCCACTGGATGGTCATCGCCCTGTTCGCCACCATCGTCGGCTGCCTCGCGGCGCGCTGGGTATTCGGCCAGGCCAGTGCGCCTTGGGCCCTGCTCGACTGGCGCTACCTGTTCGTCGCCATCATTGTCGGCTGCCATCTCGCAATGAACGAACTGCGCCGTAACGTCCTGCTGCGCAGCCTCTTCTTCGCCCTCTTCGGCGTGGCAACGCTTGCCTGCCTGTTCTGGTCGTTCCGAATTTGAGGCAGCGCAGGGCCGACCAGAAATAGGACTCCAAGCGACTTCAACCCAATTGAAGCAACAGTCACAGCGGTTTGAAATCTTTGGAGAAGAAGTGGTGGGTGCGACAGGGATCGAACCTGTGACCCGCTGATTAAGAGTCAGCTGCTCTACCAACTGAGCTACGCACCCACTCGCGACCGGTGAACCGACCGTGGCCGCATATAGCCACACCATCCGTTGCTGTCCACCCATGATCGCCAAGAAAGATGCAGCAATCGGCAGTGGTACGCGATTGCCTGTGCAAAGCCTGGCGGCATTGCATCCGGACAAGGAGATCGACCATCCGCCCGCGCAACTATATGCGCGGCGTTCCAGTATTCGGCGGCTAAGGGAAAGAAGTGGTGGGTGCGACAGGGATCGAACCTGTGACCCGCTGATTAAGAGTCAGCTGCTCTACCAACTGAGCTACGCACCCACTCGCGACCGGTGAACCGACCGTGGCCGGCATATAGCCAAGGCATTTTCGCCTGTCCACCCCACGGGCCGCTTTTTCTTTCAGTCGGCAAAAATAGCTGGGTCAAACCAGCAGAACGCCCTCGGCCACCCTCACCGCGTGTCCGCCGATGCGCGCGGAAGCCAGCTTGCCGCCCGAGATCTCGAGCTCCAGCCTGATCCTGGAGGGTCGCCCCATCTCGATGCCCTGTTCGATCCAGAATCGCTGCGCCCCATCGGTCGGCCTGTCGAACTCTACGATCGCCCCCGCAAAGGCGGCAGCCGCCGAACCTGTCGCCGGATCTTCGTAGGATGGGCTGCCGGGAACGATCATCCTCGCGTGGAAGGCGTTTTCGTGCCCCACAGTCTCGCGGCAATAGACATAGGCGCTGGCCACCGCCGAGTCGTTCTTGCGCGGCGAAAAGGTGAACCAGGCCTCGTTGTCGAATCGAATTCTCGCCGCAACCTTGGTGTCCGCCACCGGCACGGTGATGTAGGGAACGCCCGCAGACCACAGCGACACACGATGGTTTTCAAAGCCGATCTCGTGTGGCGCCAGTCCAAGGGCTGCGGCAACCGCATCGGTGCTGGCGGCCAGCGGCATCGGCTCGGGCAGTTTCGGCAGGTCGAATTCGGCAAACAGGCTGTCGCCGACCTTGTTCACGGCACAGCGCACCAGGCCGATATTCTCTTCGAGGACGAAAATGCCGGCAAGATCATTACCTTGCGCCATCTCGGTCAGCGCGATCGCCGTGCCGACGGTCGGGTGACCGGCAAACGGCATCTCGTAGTCAGGCGTGAATATGCGCACCCGTGCCTTGTGCTTCGGGCTTTCGGGCGGCAGCACGAATGAGGTCTCCGACAGGTTGAACTCCCTGGCGATGGCCTGCATCTGCGCCGTGCTCAACCCCTTGGCATCGACGACCACAGCGAGTGGGTTGCCGGCAAGCCTGTTTTCGGTGAAGACGTCATAGACAAAATACTTGCGTCCGCCCGTCATGTTTGCTCCTTCTGCGCCGGCAACATGAGCGAAATTTAATTTGAATTTCGGGACCACTCAGCCGATCTGTGATTCTAAAGCATGATCGTCAAACTGGCATCCCGGTTTCAGACAAGATCATGCTCGATCGAACCAGCTTAGAGCAGGCTCTAGGCGGATTTTCTGGGACCATCGAAAGGGTCTGGCTTGGACCAGCTGACAAATCGCCCGCAATCGGCGAGCACGCCATCGATAGAGGCAGCCCTCGGCCTCGACGGCAACGGCCGCGCCACGCGCCGCCGCCGTGGCTGGCTGTGGCTGTTGGTGGCGCTGGTCGCTGCGGCTTGCGCCTATGCCGGCTATTCCTGGTTCGCAACGCCTTCCCAGAAGCTTGTCTACACCACCCAGGCCGCCGAGATCGGCGACCTTACCATCGAGGTGTCGGCGACGGGCAATCTGCAGCCGCTCACCCAGGTCGACATTTCGAGCGAATTGTCGGGTGTCGTCCGCTCGGTCGCGGTGGTCGAAAACCAGCAGGTCAAGAAAGGCGACGTGCTCGCCTCCCTCGACACGACGCGGCTTTCCGCCCAGATCGAGCGTGCCCAGGCGTCCGCCAAGGCTGCCGCCGCCAAGGTCGAAGACACGCGCACCACCTTGTCGCAGAATGTCCAGGCGCTCACCCGCGCCCAGGAACTGGCAAAACGCGGCATGGCCACAACCCAGGCGCTGGAAGCGGCCACCGCCGAACGCGACCGCGCCCAGAGCGCGCTCGACATGGCCGAAGCCAACCTCGCCATCTCGGAAGCCGACCTCAAGCTGCAGCAGGCCGACCTCGCCAAGAGCACGATCTATGCCCCCATCGACGGCGTCGTGCTGACGCGCTCGGTCAATCCGGGCCAGACGGTGGCGTCCTCCATGCAGGCGCCGGTGCTGTTCGTGCTCGCCGCTGACCTGTCCCAGATGGAGCTCAAGGCGGCGGTCGACGAGGCCGACATCGGTTCGGTGGCGAAGGGTCAGAACGCCCGCTTTACCGTCGATGCCTTTCCCGACCGCAGCTTCAAGGCGACGATCCGCGACATAGCCTATGCCGCTGTTACCACAGACGGCGTGGTCACCTACAACGCCTGGCTCGAAGTCGCCAATGACGAGCTGCTGCTGCGCCCGGGCATGACGGCGACGGTGTCGATCGTCACCCGCGAGGCCAAGGATGTGCTGACAGTGCCAGCCACCGCCTTCCGTTACCGCCCGGCACCTGTTGCCCGCAGCAGTGGCTTCAGCCTGCAGAACCTGTTCCTCGGCCGTCCCAATCGCGGCCCGACCGACCGCAGCCGTCCGGCCTCGACGCCGACAGATGGCCTGCGCACGCTCTATGTGCTCAAGAACGGCGCGCCGGTCGCGGTCAGGGTCAAGACCGGCTCCACCGACGGCGATCGCACCGAGATCGTCTCCGGGCTTGCGGTCGGTGATGCGGTCATCACCGCCTCGTCGTCCGCAAGGGCCAATTGAGCTGGTCGTGGAAACCCCGGGCATGACCACCGCGCCGCTCATCCTCTTCGACAAGGTCTGGAAGACCTACGGCCAGGGCGAAGCCGAGGTGCGTGCCCTCGCCGGCATCGATCTCGCCATCGCGCAAGGCGAGTTCGTCGCCATCATGGGCCCGTCCGGCTCCGGCAAGTCGACGGCGATGAACATTGTCGGCTGCCTCGATACGCCCACCTCAGGGCGCTACGCCTTCATGGGCACAGACGCCGGCCGGCTCGACCGCAACCGCCGCGCCGTCTTGCGCAATCTCTACATCGGCTTCGTCTTCCAGGGCTACAACCTGCTGCCGCGCACCACGGCTGTGGAGAACGTCGAGCTGCCGTTGATCTATCGCGGCGCAGCCGCGCATGAGCGCCGCGCGCTGGCCATGCAGGCCCTTGCCGAGGTTGGCCTCGAGGGCCGTGAGCACCACACGCCGGCCGAACTCTCCGGCGGTCAGCAGCAGCGCGTGGCGATCGCGCGCGCCATTGTCACTCGGCCCACCCTTCTTGTCGCCGACGAGCCGACCGGCAATCTCGACACCGCCCGCAGCCACGAGATCATGGAGCTGCTGACCCGCCTCAACGAGGAGGCCGGGCTCACCATCGTCATGGTCACCCACGAGGCCGATATCGCCGCCTATGCCGGACGCACCATCGCCTTCCGCGATGGCCACGTCGCCTCCGACACCAGAAAGCTGGAGGCGGTATAAGTCATGATCTGGGAGACCGTCCGCCTCGCTCTCCGCTCTGTCCGCCGCAACGCGCTGCGCTCGTTCCTGACGCTGCTCGGCATCGTCATCGGCGTCGCCGCCGTCATCGCCATGCTGACGATCGGCAGCGGCACCACCGAGAAGGTCAAGGCCGACATCTCGCAGCTCGGCAGCAACCTTCTGATCGTCCGCGCCGGCCGTCCCGCCGCCCCCGGCTCCGGCCCGCAGCAGACCATCCGCCAGCTCGGCGACAAGGAGGTCGCAGCCCTCACCGCCCATCTCGAAGGCGTGCGTGCCGTCTCGCCGGCGTCGCAGAAGCAGGTGCGCGTCGTCTTCGGCACCGAAAGCCTGACCTCGTCCATCACCGGCACCGACAACGCCTATCTCGACGCCCGCGACTGGAAGGTCGCTTCGGGCCGGCCGTTCAGCGAGTCCGAGGTGCGCGGCGGCGTCAATGTCTGCCTGATCGGCGAAACCGTGCGCCAGCAGTTCTTTGGCGCCGGCGATCCCGACGGCGCCGCCATCCGCGTCGGCCGCGTCAGTTGCAAAGTCATCGGCCGGCTCGAGCCGAAAGGTTATTCCGGCTTCGGCCAGGACCAGGACAATGTCGTGCTGATGCCGCTTCAGGCGTTCCAACGCCGCATCGCCGGCAACCGCGACATCGACAACATCTATGTCGCCGCCGATGACGTGACGCCGACCTCGGTCGTCCAGACGCGGATCGAGGACATCATGCGCGACGTCAGGCGCGTCACCGCCGACCGCGAGGACGATTTTTCCGTCCGCGACATGACCCAGATTGCCGATGCGATGGCCAGCGCCACCGCCACGATGACCGGCATGCTCGGCGCAGTCGCCGGCGTCAGCCTGCTCGTCGGCGGCATCGGCATCATGAACATCATGCTGGTGTCGGTCACCGAACGCACCCGCGAGATCGGCATACGCCTCGCCATCGGCGCGCATGAAAAGCACATCCTGATCCAGTTCCTGGTCGAGGCAACCGTGCTGTCGCTGCTCGGCGGGCTGATCGGCATCGCCATCGGCCTGACGCTGGCGGGCGTCGCCTCGCTGGCGCTATCCATCCCGTTTGCGCCGAGTCTGGCGGTCGTGCTGCTTGCCGTCGGCTTCTCGGCGCTGATCGGCATGGTGTTCGGCTTCTTCCCCGCGCTGCGCGGGGCGCGCCTCGATCCGATCGAGGCGCTCAGGCACGAATAGCCGAAGCTACTTCTTCAGCAGCGTGTTTGCCGTGCCTTCCTCGACCTGGTCGATGACAAGCAGCTTGACCGGCTCGGCACCGACATTGGCGCCCTGATGCCACGTGCCGATCATCTCGACGATGAAGTCGCCCTTCTTGTAGCTGGTGCTCTTGCCAGTCTCGGCATTGGTCACCTGCAGTTGGCCCTCGAGCACATAGGCGTAGCGCGCCGATGGGTGCATATGCACCGGCAGCGACGCCCCGGGCGGGATCTCGAAGGAGGAGACCAGCACCTGCACGTTCTTCTGCGGCAGCACGATCGGCTGTCCGTTCGCGGTCACCGTCATCGACGCCAGCGGCGTCACGACAACCTTGGCAACAGGCGTGCTGTCGAGAGCATGGGCACTGGCGCTCTGGAACAGAGCCAGCGCAATGGCGCCGGCGAAAATACTTGCACGTGCTGGAAAGCTGGTCATCGAATCCCCCCGAAATGCCGCAAAAGGTCTGCGGCAACTTGTGACCCAGCGGCATGCAGCCCGCAAGGGCTTCGGCAGGTCGGCGACGGGTGGAGGCGTCAGCCGCGTGAAAAATGCCATTCCACCAGCGCGGGCATATGCGGCATCAGATTGTCGGGCAGATCGTCCATGCCGCGGATGATGACAGGCCCTTCGATCTCGGGCTCCGCATCGGCCGCCACAAAGCGCTCGATGCGCGCAGCCACCTCGTCGGCCGTCTCAGTGAGATGGTAGCAGCGCACGATCGCCGTGCCGGTGTCCCCAGACAGCGCATAACAGCGTTCTTCGCCGCGGGCCTCGCCAAGCTCGAGTCCGGTCTCCTCGCGGACCTCGCGCGCCATGTTGTAGTCGAGGTCGACGAGCCCATCGCGAAAGTCTTCCGGCTCGAACGAGCCGGCGGCGAAATAGACCTTTCCCGCATTGACCGTATGCGCGCCCATGCGGATCGCCACCAGCGCATTGTCGCTGGAGATCAGCATTGCGTGCGCGAAGGAATGTTCGGCACTGGTGAGCGGTTTCAGCTTTCGCCACAGCATGAAGGTCGAGAAGCGGACGGCGTGGCAGCGTCCCACGAGCCGGTTGTCGCCATAGGCAAGCTCCGACAGCAGCACCACCGTGCCGTCGAACATCGCCGGCGTCAGTGCCTTTTCAGCCGCCCAGTTGGCCAAGATCGCCTCGGTATTGTCGCGCTCGAACGGGTGCGGGTCGGCATCGAGGCGCACGTCGACGACGTCGACCGGCAGGATCTGGTTACGTGGAATGTCGAATGCCAAGGAAATCTCTCAGGTAATGCTCAACGTCACCGCAACCGGGCAGTGGTCGGAGGCCTTCGGCCGGTCCCAGCCGGCGCGCGGATAACGGTCCACCTCCTGCCCCGGCGGGAAGATGGTGCGCCAGGGCTGGCCGCGCCGCACGATGTCGGGCACCGCCTGCTCGTTCGTCCGTGCCAGCGACGGCGAAAGCAGGATGTAGTCGAGCTGGCACAGATGCCGTTCCAGCGGTCCACGCGTGTGATAGAGTGTCCAGCGGTCCATCTCCGGTCGCCGCGCGACAACGTTTTCGGCAAAACCATCGGCGAGGAACACGTCGAGGCAGGACGCCGTCTCCTGAACCGGCGTGAAGCCGTAGCCCTGGTAGGCATCGCCTGAGATCACCAGCCGCTCGTGGTAGTCGTTCATGTCGCCGCAGATCACCCAGCGCTTGTCGGCTGCATGGTCCTTGCCGAAACGGTCCTCGATGATCCGCCGGACGGCCTTGGCCTCGGCGACACGGATCGGCATCGTCGCGTCACGGCCGTTCATCCCGTTGCGCGGCGAGCCCATCGACTTGAAGTGCACCGAATAGATGGTCAGCGGCTTGCCGCCGATCTTGACGTCGATCTCCAGGCAGTCGCGCCGGAAGATGCGCTCGAACGGCTCCTGGCCGAGACTGGCGATTTCCGGCGTGTGCAGCCCGAGCTCCTCGAAGGTGACATGGGCATGGCTGGTCATGCGCCCGAACTCGATCGGTTCGCCATGCGCGGTCTCAGCCCGCATCATCACCGCAACGTCGATGCCGCGCGAATCATTCCCAGAGGTGGTGTATTTGTGCTGGTAGCCTTGCCCCACCATCTTGAACAGATAGCCGTATTCGAAGGCCTTCAGCGCTTCGATGTTGTCGACTTCCTGCAGGCAGATGATGTCGGCGCGGGTCTCGGCGATGGCCAAGGCCGTCAGCTGGCGCATGTCGTCGGCATGCGCGATCGCGCGCGCCTGCTCGAGCAGCCGATACTCAGCCTCGCTATGGATTTCGAACAGGGCAAGTGTCCGGTCCTCGTTGAGCTGGTTGCGGTAGCCGGAATAGTCGAACCTGTTCATCAGGTTCTCGACATTGAAGGTGGCAAGGCGCAGCGACATGCGCCGAGCATTGCCTTCATGTTGGCCCAAACACAAGAGCGCAGCCACAAGTCCACGGGGAACTCGGCGTTCATTTCCCGTTCAGGCTGAAAGGCGGAATATGCCTGATCTCCATCGAAATTTGGGGGCATGGAGCCTTTGGGATTCGGACTCAGGAGACGATCATGAACCTCTCATCCCTTGCACGTTCCGGGCTCGTCGCGCTCGGTCTCGTCACCGGCCTGCCGCTGGCTGCGTTGGCTTCGCCAGCCAGCCTGGGCCAGATGCCCTCGGTTGTTCCTCAGGCGACGCAGAATATCATCCTCGCCCAAAGCCATTTCTGCCCGCCCGGAAGCGGATGCTACGGTCGGCGCGATGGATCGCGCGGCGACAATTGGCGCCACAACAATTGGCGCAGCGATCGTTGGCGCGACGACTGGCGCTGGCGGCACCGCCCGCACCGGCGCCATTTCGGCACCGGCATCTATCTGAACTTCGGCATACCGGCTTACCGCTACAACGAACCGCGCTACTACCAGCCACGCTATGTCCAGCCGCGCCGCATCTATCGTGGCGGAGGCTCGGCGCACGTCCAGTGGTGCTACGACCGCTATCGCTCGTATCGGGCCTGGGACAACACCTTCCAGCCTTATAACGGTCCGCGCCGGCAGTGCTGGTCGCCCTATAGCTAGGCGAAACCGAAACAACGGAGACGGCGTCGCACCTGCGGCGCCGTTTTGCTTCAAATATGACTTCAGGCTAATAAACAACAGCTACAAGCTGTTGTTTACGTATCATGTGTAGAACCAAGAATACCGGGAGAATTTCTATTCTGGGTTGAGAGTACATGACGGCAGACAACGCCGAGATTGCCGAAAACGAACTGCGCCGGGAGCGACGCAACCGCGTCCTCAAGGGCGCTGCGATTCTGACCGGCATCACCAATTCGGAAACCCGCTGCACGATCCGCAACATGCATACGAACGGCGCCGAGATCAAAATCCCGGCGGAAAGTCGCGTCCCCGACCAGTTCCTGCTCTATGTCCCCGTCGACGGCATCGCCTATCGCTGCATCGTGCGCTGGCGCAAGGCCGACCGCCTCGGCGTGCAGTTCGAAGGCACCGAACCCAAGCCGCACTGGCATTACGGCTGAACCTTCGATTCCCAGTCGATAATAAAAGGCCGGCGGATTGCTCCACCAGCCTCTTTTCATTTTCGAGCTAATCGCCTTGCCGAGCCTGGGGCCGGCAGGGTGACGCGGACTTCCTAGTTCTTCGCCTTGTCGACCAGCTTGTTCTTGGCGGTCCCCGCGCGCCCGCAGGGCGTAGCCCGAGGACGCGCAACGAAGGAGACGTGGATCGTCTTAGTTCTTCGCCTTGTCGACCAGCTTGTTCTTGGCGATCCACGGCATCATCGCGCGCAGCTTCGAGCCGACTTCCTCGATCTGGTGGCTGTCGTTCATGCGGCGGATGCCCTTGAAGCGAGCGGCGCCCGAACGGTATTCCTGCATCCAGTCGGAGGTGAACTTGCCGGTCTGGATGTCCTTGAGGACGCGCTTCATCTCAGCCTTGGTCTCTTCGGTGATGATGCGCGGGCCGGTCACGTATTCGCCCCACTCGGCGGTGTTCGAGATCGAGTAGTTCATGTTGGCGATACCGCCTTCATAGATCAGGTCGACGATCAGCTTCACCTCGTGCAGGCACTCGAAATAGGCCATTTCGGGCGCGTAGCCGCCCTCGACCAGCGTCTCGAAGCCGGCGCGGATCAGCTCGACAAGGCCGCCGCAGAGGACGACCTGCTCGCCGAACAGATCGGTTTCACACTCTTCCTTGAAGTTGGTCTCGATGATGCCCGACCGGCCGCCGCCGACGCCGCATGCATAGGACAGGCCGAGATCGAGCGCGTTGCCCGAAGCGTCCTGGTGCACGGCAACCAGGCACGGCACGCCGCCGCCCTTCTGGTATTCGCCGCGCACGGTGTGGCCCGGGCCCTTCGGCGCGACCATGATGACGTCGACGGTCGACTTCGGCTCGATAAGGCCGAAATGCACGTTGAGGCCGTGGGCGAAGGCGATCGCAGCACCATCACGAATGTTCGGAGCGATCTCGTCGCGGTAGATGTCGGCCTGCAGTTCGTCAGGCGTCGCCATCATCATCAGGTCGGCCCACTTGGCGGCTTCGGCAACCGTCATGACCTTGAGGCCGTCGGCCTCGACCTTCTTGGCGGTCGCAGAGCCAGCCTTCAGACCAACAACCAGTTCCTTGGCGCCCGAATCCTTGAGGTTCAGCGCATGCGCGCGGCCCTGGCTGCCGTAGCCGATGATGGCGACCTTCTTGCCCTTGATCAGGTTGAGATCGGCATCGCGATCGTAATAGACACGCATTGGTGGGTTCCTTCCCGGTTTTTAACTCAGAGGGCCTTGGGCCCGGTTTTCGCTCCATGAAGAGCAAGAAACTGCTGCGTTGCGCGCACGGCGTCGCCGTCGATCCCCGCCTCAGTCAATTCCAGCCGGTCGCCGAGCAGCAGACGGATCTGCACGTCGCGGGCGACCAGCCCAAAGAATGTCCGGAATGCCGTCTCGGCATCGTCGAATTCGAGCAGGCCCGCCTCGCGCCCCGCTTCCAGCACCGGCTTCAGCCTGCGCCCCAGCGCAAAGCGGCCGCGCTCCAGCACGATGGCTCCGAGGTCGCGTTTGTCCGATCCGGCATGCACAACGCCAACCCTATTGAGCGCGATCGAAGTGTCGCTCGAAATCACCCGCAGCCAGTCGGAAGCGAAACGTTCGAGGCTCGAGGTCAGCGACGCCAGGTCCAGTCCCTTGCGGTCGACCGGCGGTACACGCACCTTCGAAGCCTGCCACTGCACGGTCGCGGTCAAGAGCCCGTCACGGTCGCCGAACCACTTGTACAGCGTTTCCTTGGAGCAGCTGGCGCGGCGCGCAACGGCCGTCATCGTCAGCCTGTCGCCTTCCTCGACGAGCAGGCGCAGCACCGCGTCGAGCACGTCCTGCTGACGTGCCGTCGGTCCCTCGCCTTCCATCATCTCGGTTGTCGTCTGCAACATCGTTCCAAGCCTGCCACGTCACGCCGGCTTGCTTCGAACAAGCCGTACCGTACGTTACGGTTCGGTTGATAGCGCAATTGAAGGCAGCCCTGCAATCGGATTCTTCGCATCGCTTGCAATTATCTGGCGACCGCCTCGACGGAAGCCGCCCCTGCGGAAACTTGCCGTCTGGCCGCCTCAGGAACCACCGAGATCGACGGTCTCGGCGAGGAAATCGAGCAGCGCCCTCACCCGCGCCGGCACCGGGCCGCCATTGCCCAGAAACACGGCGTGCACATCCTCGAGATCGCCGGGATTGGCCTCTTCGAGAACTTTGGCCAATCTGCCTGCCGCCAGATCGTCGCGCACCTGGAACGCGGCAATGCGCGCCAGTCCGATCCCGGCCAGCGCCAGTTCGCGCAACGCCTCGCCATTGCTGGCCTGGACGTTGCCTGTGGGCGTGACGTCCACGACAGCGCCGCCCTGCAGCACCGGCCATGCCGGCATGGTTCGGGCATAGGACGGCCCGAGCAGATTGTGCCGCTTCAGTTCGTCGGCGCTGCGCGGCATGCCTCGCATTGCGAAATAGGCGGGCGCTCCGACGATCATCATCCGCGTCGCGCCAAGCTTGCGTGCGACAAGGCTCGAGCTTTTCATCGGTCCGGCCCTGATCGCCACATCGGCGCGTGCTTCCAGAAGATCCACGACCATGTCGGACAGGGCGATATCGACGGAGATCTCGGGATATCGTGCCAGGAACTGCGGCAACAGCGGCAGCAGGAAATGCTTGCCGAACGGCACGTTGGCGTTGACGCGTAAGCGCCCGCGCGGCGCCTCGCCGGCTGCCGCGCATTGTTCCGCCTCCTTGAGGTCGGCAAGGATGACGACGCTGCGCTCATAGAAGGCACAGCCCTCAGGCGTCAATTGCAGCCGCCGCGTCGAGCGGTTGACCAACCGCGTGCCGAGCCGGTTCTCCAGCCGCGACACCAGCTTGCTGACCGCCGAAGGCGACATATCAAGCGCGCGTGCCCCAGCCGAAAAGCCACCGCTCTCCACAGCCCGGACAAACACTTCCATTTCGCCGAAGCGGTTGACGTCCACGCGCATCATTGTGAATTCACGTCACATATCCTTCGCCAGAGCGACGTCTACTTCATCCAGTTGGCCGCGTCCATATCAAGGCTCTCACCGGAGACTTGGATGATGAAACAGAACACTGCACTGATCGTCGGCGCCCATGGCGTCATCGGCAGCAATCTCGCCAGCCACCTGGCAGCACTCGGAAACTGGGACATTGTCGGACTGTCTCGGCGCGGCGGTTCGAGCCAAGGCCCAGTCCGTCACATCGCCGTCGATCTGCTCGATATCAGGGACGCCAGGGAAACGCTCGGCGGCCTCCACGACGTCACCCACATCTTCTACGCCGCTTATCAGGATCGGCCGAGCTGGGCCGAGCTCGTCGAGCCCAACGTCGCCATGCTGCGCAATGTCGTCGACACGGTCGAACCCATCGCCAGGAACTTGCGCCACATCAGCCTGATGCAGGGTTACAAGGTCTATGGTGCGCATCTTGGGCCGTTCAAGACGCCGGCACGCGAGACCGACGCCAACCACATGCCGCCGGAGTTCAACGCTGACCAGCAGGATCTTCTCGAAGACCGGCAGATGGGCAAGAGCTGGGGCTGGTCGGCGCTGCGTCCTTCGGTGGTCATCGGCCAGGCGCTTGGCAACCCGATGAATCTCGCCATCGCCATTGCCATCTATGCTTCGATGTCGAGGGAGCTTGGCCTGCCGCTGCGCTTTCCCGGCAAGGCAGGCGCCTATGACAAGATCATCGAGGTGACCGACGCCGGCCTGCTGGCGCGGGCCACCGTCTGGGCCGCGACAGACGAACGCAGCGCCAACCAGGCGTTCAACATCACCAATGGCGACCTGTTCCGCTGGAACGAGATGTGGCCGAAGATCGCCTCGAGCTTCGGCATCGAGACAGCCCCGCCCTTGCCGATGTCGCTCGACACCATCATGGCCGACAAGCAGCCGCTGTGGGACAAGATGAAGGCCCGCCACGGCCTCGCCGACACACCCTATGCCGATGTGTCGTCATGGCGCTTCGCTGACTTCGTTTTTGGTTGGGACTACGATTTCTTCGCCGACGGCACCAAGGCGCGGCGCTTCGGCTTCCACGACTTCGTCGACACCGAGGAGATGTTCATGCGCACCTTCAGCGAGTTGCGCCGGCGCCGGATCATCCCCTGATCCGACGGGCCGCCGCCTACTGTCCGTAGGTTGCGAGATAGTGCGGAGGAATGGCTACCGGATACAAGGCGCCGGACAACGCCATGACAATCAGCGCCGCCAACAGCGCGCCCACTCCGGCAGCACCTCCAAGCAAGGCCGTCCCCAGCGCGGGACGGCTGGCCAGGGAGCTCCAGTATGCCGCGCAACCGACATGTACGAATAGCGAGAGAACCCCGAGAAAATAGTAGGGCGCAAAGAACCAGTGCCAGGGCGGCGCAAAGAAGCCAGCGGCGGCAAAGCGAAAGTCGGTGTCGAGGCCAAAGACCGTTCGTCCGGCGATGACGGCCCCGATATGGTTGACCAGGAAGAAGGCGAGATAGCCACCCGACGCCGCCTGTAGCCAGGCGACGGTTCCCTTGCGCCTCGCCCAACCGCGCACCAGCATGGTGAGCCCGCTGCCGACCTGCCACAGGATGAGGCAGACCAGCGCCACCTCGACGAAGGGCTGTCGATAGAGCTGCCGTGCTTCGGCCATGAAGGCGATGTGGGTCTCCTGCCCGCTCAGGCCGGCAAGATGATTGGCCATGTGCAGCAGCACGAACAGGCCGATGAACAGCGCCGACGCGCGATGCAGGCCGCGCAGCCTCGGGCGCGCCGGTAGATCTTCCATTCATCCCCCTCAGTCGGCCGCCGCATCGTCAGCCGCAATGCTGCAGAATGCCTGATCAGTTCAGCTTGACCAGTGCCACGCGCCGGTTCTTGGCCCGGCCTTCGTCATTGTCGTTGCTGGCGACCGGCGCCATCATGCCGGCACCCGCTGCAGTCAGCCGTCCGCCGTCGATGCCAAATTGCGAGACAAGCGCTGCTTTCACCGCAGCCGCCCGGCGATTGGACAGGTCGATATTGTAGTCGAACTTGCCCTGGTTGTCGGTATGCCCGACAACGGCCACCGCCAGCGCCGGGTTGTCGCCCAGAAGCTTGGCTATCTCCTTCAGCGTCGGTTCTGACTCCGGCTTGATGTCGGCCTTGTCGGTGTCGAAAAAGATGCCGTAGAGCGAAATGCCGCCGCTGGTCGACAGCGTATCAGCCATCTTGGCTGCCTCCACCACAACCATCTTCTTGTCGCGCGCCTTGGGCTCCACCACGTGCACGATGGCGATGGTGCGCGCATTCAGCGCCTTGCAGTAGAGGTCGTCGAGCAACTGGAAGGTCTGCACCGTGACATAGGCGTCGCCGCCGTCACGCGGCACCTTGGCGCTGAAATAGCGCTGGTCGGCAACCCCAGACGAGGCCACGCAGGCGGCATTGGAGAACGCCTCGACGCCGAGGTCGCTGTCGTAGAAGAAGTTCATCATCAGGCTCATGTCACCGCCGCCGCTCGAGGCCGAGCGCGAAGCGTCGCCACCGCATTCCTCCTTCTTGCATTCGAACACGACCTCGCCGCCGGCCGCCTGCACCACGTCCTGGTAGTTGCGCAGCACCTCGAGCGGCGAACGGCCGTCCGGCAGCACATAGAACAGCCGGGTGAGCGTGCCTTCAATCTCTTCAGCCTTCTCCGGCCTGAACACCCTGTTGTTGTTCTTGTCGCGCTTGTCAGGATCGGGATCGGCCTTCAGCGGCGAAAGCGGCACGCTGAAATCAGTGTAGTCGAGCTTCTGCTGGTAGACGATGAACGAGCCTTCGTAGCGCTTGGCAAGCGCGTTGTCGGCGGAACCTTCGATGTCGGCGGAGGGCACCGTCGCATCCGCAAGCGCTGGCATGCAGCTGACGGCGAGCAATGCCAGGCCTGCCGCCGCCTTTCGAAATCCACGCACCATAAGTCCCCGCATCGCACGCTCCCCGGTTGAATGTGACGCAAGGTAGCCACAACCGCAGCATGGCTCAAGCAGGGATGCGGACTTGCCTTTCTTCGCTGCGCTCCGTCCAGTCCGCTTCCTTGAGTCCGGCCGACGCGAACGGATCGATCAGCGTGCCGGCGACAATCGAGGCCAGCAGTTGCGGCGCCGGCGGCAGCTTGGCGACCGTCGCCACCAGCCGGTCGCGCAGGAATGGCAGCAGCACCGAGTCGGACTGGTAGAATGGCGTGAAGGCCAGCGACAGCGCCTGGAACAGCCTGAGGTGCCGGCGCCGCGCGCGAACATAGGCTGTAAGCGCTGCCTCCGTGTCGCTTGCCTGCCGCAAGGCGTGCGCAAGTGCAGCAGCGTCCAGCAAGGCCATGTTGGCACCTTGCCCCAGTTGTGGGCTGGTCGAATGCGCGGCGTCGCCGATGACGGCAAGGCCCCGCGCCGCCGGTGGCAGTAGCGTGTGATGGCCATAGCGGGCCAGTGTCAGCTGGTCGAAATCCTCAATCTGGTCGAGATAGGATTGGCTTTCAGGCCAAAGCCCTGCCACCTCGGCCTTCCAGGCGTCCAGCCCAAGGGCATGCACACGCTCGGCATGCGCCGGCTTCAGGCTCCAGAAGAACGCCGCCATCTTGCGCCCGCCTGGTTCGGCACGGCCGATCGGCAGCACCCCGATCATGATGCTGGCACGGCGATAGCGCTGGGTCAGCGAGTGTTCGTCGAAGCCTTCGCCCTGCCAGTCCAACGAAGCCCAGAACGCGCCATAGGCCAGCGGTTTCAGCTCGCCCCCGTGGCCGGCGCTACGCCGGATCTTCGATCTTGCGCCGGTGGCATCGACAACGAGGTCGAACGATCCAAGCTCCCGCCCTGCGGCGTCGACAAGCCGTGTCTGCTCGCCCGGAACCACGGCCTCCAGCTCGGCAGCGGTGACGATGTCGATGCCTTCGCCCAACACCGCCCGGTACAGCACGCCGAACAACGCCGCACGGTGGACGGCCAGGCCAAACCGCCCACCCGGCCGCGCATCGTAACGCACGTCGAGCACCGTGCGCCCGCTCACGGCATCGGTGCCGTGCAACCGGTCGATCCGGCTTCCAAGTTGTGAGATTTCGCCCAACAGGCAGAGATCGGCCAGCACCGAAAGTCCGGTCGGCTGCAGGATCAGCCCGGAGCCCAGCGGCTTCGGCTCGACGAAGCGATCATAGACAGTGACCCGGTGCCCATCGCGCTTGAGATAGAGTGCCGCGGCCAGTCCCGCAGGCCCGGCTCCGGCGATTGCGATGTGAAGTTTTCGAGTGCCCATCTGCCTTCCGTCCATGACGCATGGTTCACGGACGGAACATGTATTGGCAATGCTACTTTTTGCCCCGCGCCGGTCTCAGATCGACACCTGCGTGCCAACCTCGACCACGCGGCCGGTCGGGATCTGGAAGTATTCGGTCGCATCCGCCGCCGTGCGTGCCAGGCCGATGAACAGCCTGTCCTGCCACAAGGGCATGCCCGAGTTCGGCGACGCCTTCAGCGAGCGCCGTGACAGGAAGAACGACGTCGTCATAATGTCGAACTTCCAGCCCTGCTTGCGGCAGATGGCCAGCGCCTTGGGGATGTTCGGCTGCTCCATGTAGCCGAATTTCAGCTTCACCCGCATGAACAGCTCGTTGACCTGCTCCATCTTGACCCGCTCGCTGTCGGGGACCACCGGTTGTTGGGCCGTCACCACCGACAAGATGACGTTCTGCTCGTGCAGCACCTTGTAGTGCTTGAGACTGTGCATCAGCGCAGTCGGCGCGCTGTCGGGATCGCTGGTCAGGAACACGGCCGTGCCCTGCACCAGATGCGGTTTCTTCTTGCCCAGATTCTCCGCCAGGAAATTGAGCGGGATCTCGTTCTTGCGCGTCTTGTCGAACAAATAGCGGCTGCCGCGCACCCAGGTCCACATGATCAAGACGATGGTGAAGGCCACCGCCAGCGAGGCCCAGCCGCCCTCGAACACCTTGACGATGTTGGAGGCGAAGAAGCCGATGTCGATCAGGCCGAATATCGCAGTCGCAACAATCGCCACAGCCGCCTTCCAGCGCCAGATGCGCAGCATCACCACCGAAAGCAGCAGCGTCGTCACCAGCATATTGCCGGTGACTGAGATGCCGTAGGCCGAGGCCAAGGCGCTCGATTCGCCGAAGCCGACAACCAGCAGCATCACCACCAGCGCGAGGATCAGATTGACCCGCGGCATGTAGATCTGCCCCAGTGTCGTCTCCGAGGTGTGCTGGATCTCAAGGCGCGGCAGCATGTTGAGCTGGACCGCCTGGCGTGTCAGCGAATAGGCGCCTGTTATGACCGCCTGGCTGGCGATGACGGTCGCGGCCGTCGCCAGCACCACCATCGGGATCAGCATCCAGCCTTCGTTCATCTCGAAGAACGGATGGCCGACGGTACCGTTGTGGCTGAGCACGAAAGCACCCTGACCGACATAGTTCAGCAGCAGGCACGGAAAGACGATGCACAGCCAGGCCAGCACGATCGGCCTGCGGCCGAAATGTCCGAGGTCGGCATAAAGCGCCTCGGCACCCGTCACCGCCAGGAAGATGGCGCCAATGGTGACGAACGACACTTCCGGCTGGTTGGTGAGGAACTTGACGATGTAGATCGGATTGACCGCCCAGAGGATTTCCGGGTCGTCGAGGATATGGACGACCCCCGAATAGCCGATGGCGATGAACCAGACGAGCGTGATCGGACCGAAGACGATCGCCACGCCGCCGGTACCAAAGCGCTGGACGGCGAACAGGATCGCCAGGATCACCAGCGTCAGGGGCACCACGTAAGGCTGGAACGCCGGTGTCACGACATTCATGCCCTCGACCGCCGACAGCACCGAGATCGCCGGGGTGATCACCGCGTCGCCGTAAAACAGCGAAGCACCGACCATGCCGAGCGCCAGGATGATGCCGGAGCGCTTGGGCAGGCTGCGCCGCGCCAGCGCCATCAGCGACAGCGTGCCGCCCTCGCCCCGGTTGTGCGCCCGAAGCACGAACATGACATATTTGACGGTGACGATGATCGTCAGCGCCCAGATGATCAGCGACAGCACGCCGAGGATGTCCTCGCGCGATGCCACCTGGCCACCAGCCGACGCCACCAGCGCCTCGCGGAAGGCGTAGATCGGACTGGTGCCGATGTCGCCGAAGACGACACCCAGCGCGCCGATGACGAGCAGTCTGATGTCGTGGGAATGGCCGTCCGTCTGGACCGCCTGCCCGCTATTTGCCGCCTTGTCAGCGCCGGCATCGGTCATGAACGACTCTCCGTGAAGCCGCGGGGCTCTACGCTTGCTGTGTTGCAAAAGCAACAGCTGTTTTGCGACAGCTAATATTGAGCTCATGCAGGCGACGCATGGCTCGCCTGGATATTACCACCCGCAAGCCTTGAGATAGCGCCTGACTGTGCCGGCCATGCCATGCTCCAAGGCGTCGGCGGTCAGCCCATGGCCGATCGACACCTCGGCGAGCCCAGGAACATGTTTCATCAACAGCGGCAGGTTGTCGACGACAAGGTCGTGCCCGGCATTGACGGCGAGGCCCGCAACAAGTGCAGCCTCTGCGGTTTTTGCCAGCTTTTCCAATTCCTTGGCAGCTTTTGCCTTGTCATCGAAGCAAGCGCCATAGGGACCAGTGAACAGCTCGATCCGGTCGGCACCGGTGTCGCAGGCGGCAGACATTCCGGCCGGATCGGCATCCGAAAACAGCGAAACGCGGAAGCCGCCCTTCTTGAGCCGCGCCACCACAGGCTTGAGCAGGCCGGCCTGTCCAACGAAATCCCAGCCATGGTCGGAGGTTGCCTGCGACGGATCGTCCGGCACCAGCGTCACCTGCTCCGGCTGGTGCTTCTCGACCAGTTCGAGGAAATCTTCCGTCGGATAGCCCTCGATGTTGAATTCGGCCTTGGGAAACTCGTCGTCGATCAGCGCCCGGATTTCAGGCACGTCGGAAAAGCGGATATGGCGTTGGTCGGGGCGCGGATGCACGGTCAGTCCGTGTGCGCCGGCGGCGAGTGCGATGCGCCCCAGGCCGGTGACGCTCGGCCACGGCAGATCGCGGCGGTTGCGCAGCATAGCGATGGCATTGACGTTCACGGACAGCTTGGCAGGCATCGGCAACTCTCAGCAAAAGCGATACCCACGCCACCTATCACGGCTTGGTCGGGAACAGAGAGCGCTTTTATGTGTTCCAGTGACGATGCGGAATGCATGACCTGACAATCGGGTTCGATTGTCGGAAAGGACCAGGCACAGCGCGAGGCGGCCACCGCATCCTTTGCGCGCCCTATCGGACGTGCAGCGTTGTAGCCCGCCTGACCAACGAGGAGATGCCGATGAAATCCATGGATGCTCCACCGCCCTTCCGGCGCATCGACACCGACAATGCGGAAGTCTTTGCCTTCGAGATCGTCGGCCATTTCACCCAGGCCGACATCGAAAACGCCTATGGCCTGCTCGATGCCGCCTATGAAGGCCATGACAAGATCGACGTCCTGTTGCGCGCGACAGGCTATGACGGCTTCGACTGGTCGGCCTTGTTCGATCCCTTGACCTTCAAGGGCAAGTGGAAGGCACTGCAACACATCAGGCGCTACGCGCTCGTCGGTGGCCCGGCCTGGATGGGCCCAGTCGTCGGCCTGTTTGCGCCGCTCACCTCGGTCGAAACAAGACACTTCGCCGAGGCCGACGAGGCCGAAGCCTGGAAATGGCTCGGCGCCAGGCCAGCCGACGCTGGCTAGGCCTTCCTGAGACGCGGTTTCAGATAGCGGACATTCTTGCGCAGGCGGCGCATCTGCTCGGCCATGACGGCCGACAGCGGCCACCTGATCTGAAACGGCGACAGATGCGCCTTCCAGACCTCGTGGTCGCCGCTCCAGTGGTCGTCATGGTCACCCTCAGGCGCTGCAAGAAGCAGGAAACGTCGCCCGGGACGCGCATTTTCGATCAGACCGGAAATCTCGGCCATATCGCCCGCCGACACCGGACGGGCCAGTACGAACAATGTCGAGAGATCGTTGTTCAGCGCCATCCTGCTGACCGCGCACCAGATGTCATGGCCTTCGCGTGCCTTGGCATAGAGCGCGTCGAGCGTATTCTCGGCAATGTCTTTGGGAAACTCGTGCATGTGGCTGGTGCCGAAGCGCTTGTTGAAGACGACGCCGTCTACGACATGGAGATCGTCCCGCTCGAACAAGCCGTTGAAGTCACGCCTGATGTACTCGGCAATGGCGGGAAAAGGCGTCACTTGCCAGTCGAACACGCCCCGCCTCGAGATTCGCTCGCCGAAAATCTTCCGGATATGGAACTTTGAGCGGCAATTGGGACCGAGACTGACGACCTGTTGAAAGACTGTCATGGACCAACAAAGGTTCGGTTGCCTGACCTGACAATCTGCCACGGACTGTGCAAACTGCAAGCTTCACACCTTGCCGCGGTCACACTCAGGTCATCGGCGCGCGCCACACAGCGATCATCATGCCAAACATCCGCATTATCGATTCGATCACCGACCCGGGCTCTGCCTCGCGTCCGAACGAGGACAGCGCCGGCGGCAATGCCAGCTGCGCCTTTGTCATCGACGGTGCCACCGGCCTCGGCGGCACCAGCATCGTCGGCCTGCACGGTTCGGATGCCGCCTGGCTCGCGCGTTTTGCCCAGAGCACCTTCGAGGAACTCGTCCGTAATGGCCGCCAGGTCACCGAGGTCGTGCGCGAGCTCAACCAGCGCGCCGCCAATGTCGTGCACGAGGCGGCCCACGCCTTGCCGATCGAGGCCTGGAATCTGCCGATCGCGAGCTTCCAGATGGTTCATGTCGAAGGCGACCGGCTGGTCACGCACGGTCTGGGCGATTGCCGCCTGCTCCTGGTCGACGCCGATGGCAAGGTCGTCGAAACCTCTGCCATCAAGGCCGCCTACGCCAATGAGCGCGACGGCGCCCGGCGGGCGATTGCACAGTCTGGTGGATTCGCGACGCATCAGGCGCTCGCCGACGAGCCCGTTGTGCGCGACGAGTTGCGCCGCCGCCGCGCCGCTTACAACCAGCCCGGCGGATCGGTCTGGACCCTCGGCATCGAGCCCGCCGCCGCCGATCATCTCGCCTCCGAGCAGCTCGACGTTGCCCTGCCGGCCAGGGGCTTGCTGTGCTCCGACGGCTTCGCCGCCCTTGCCGACCAGTATGGCCGCTATGGCGTCGCCGACCTGGTCCGCGCCGCTGCGGGCACAGGCCTTGCCGCGCTCCTGCAGGAGCTTCGGCATATCGAACGGGTCGAAGACCCCGACGGCCAGCAATTCCCGCGCTTCAAGGTCTCGGACGACGCCACGGCAGTGCTGTTCGAGATCGTCGCCTGACGGCAAGCAAGGCCGCTCGGCTCAGGTAAAGCCAACTGCGGCAAATTCTAGCGGACGCTCATTGCACTAGCGGACGATGGTCAGCCGTTCGGCCGCACGCGTGATCGCCGTGTAGAGCCAGCGCTGGCGCGTGTCCTTGAATGCCCAACTCTCGTCGAACAGCACGACATTGTTCCACTGCGAGCCTTGCGCCTTATGCACCGTCAGCGCGTAACCGTAGTCGAAATCGTCGTAGCGCTTCTTTGTGCCCCACGGGATCTCCTCGTCGGGGCTCTCAAAAGTCTGTTTCAACAGCTTGATCTTGGCGACGCCACGGTCGGGATCGTCTTCTTCGGGTGCGACCAGCAGGTTGATGCCGGGCTTCACCGTCTCGCGCGACGAGGTCATCACCTTCCACAGCGAGCCGTTGAGCAGACCCTTGGCCGGGTCGTTGCGCAGGCAGACAAGTTTGTCACCCGCCTGTGGGTATCCTGCCGTAAAACCCTTGAGCTCGCGCAGCCGCTGATTGTAGCGCCGCCGCGTCCGATTGGTGCCGACAAGCACCTGATCGGCATCGAGCACCAGATCCTGGGTGACGTCCTCCTTGCCGATCACCTGCGCCGTGCCATAGTCGCCGCGCATGAACTCGCGCCCCTCGCGCACGTCGAGCGCCAGCCTCAGGATCGGGTTGTCGCGCGCCTGGCGGTGGATTTCGGTCAGCAGGAAATCCGGCTCGTGCTCGGTGAAGAAGCCGCCGCCCGAAATCGGCGGCAGCTGCGCCGGGTCGCCCAGGACGAGGACCGGTGTGCCGAAGGTCAGAAGGTCACGTCCGAGTTGCTCGTCGACCATCGAGCATTCGTCGATGACGACGAGTTTGGCCTTGGCGATCGGGCTCTGCCGGTTGAGCGAGAATGTCGGCGACATCGAGGTCTTGCCCGTCGCCTCGTCGGCAATCGCCTCCTCGCCCTTCGGCCGGTAGATCAGCGAATGGATGGTGCGCGCATTGGTGGCGCCCTTCGAGCGCAGCACCTGCGCTGCCTTGCCGGTGAAGGCGGCGAACTGCACCTGGCCGTCGACATGCTCGGCGAAATAGCGCGCAAGCGTCGTCTTGCCGGTGCCGGCATATCCGAACAACCGGAATATCTGCGGCCTTCCTGATTTAAGCCAGCGCGCCACTGCCTGCAGCGCTTCGTCTTGCTGAGGTGAAAAATCCATCGTTTCGACTGACAGGATTCGGCGGCCAAGGGCAAGAGTTTGCGTCCCGAAGCGCCACATAAGCTGACAAGTTGGCCCAATAAGGTGCAGTCTTCCTCGGAAAGGGAACCCTCGTTCATCAGCCGACCGCGAGAAACCTGGCAAATTGTGATATCGTGGCGCGTGCATCTCCATGAAGGCGACTGACGTGACCAGAAGCCTGCAAATCAATGAGGCCAACGCTTGGCCTGCCCTGCTGGTGGCGGCAGAGCGTGGCGACGTGGACGCCGCCAACGCGGAGCTTGCCGCAGGCGCCGACGTCAATCAATCGGACGACGACGGCTGGACGGCGCTTCACCTCTCAGCTCTCAATGCCCATGCCTCGGTAGTCGAAGCTTTGGTCGGACATCCGGAAGTCGACGCGAACTGCAGGAACAGATGGAAAAGTACGCCGCTTAGCCTGGCCTCGGCCAAGGGCCACTACGCCTGTATTCTCACCATCGTCGGGCACCCGCAAACGGACATCAACGCGAAGGCGGAATATTACGGCAGGACGGCCCTGATCGAAGCCGCGAAGAACGGCCATCTTGATGTCGTCAGGCTGCTTGTGGAGCGCGGCGCCGACGTCAACTCCATCGACAAGAGTGGACGAAACAACGCCCTCATCGAGGCCATCAAGGGACGTCACTTCGCGATCGCGGAGTATCTGCTGGATTCAGGCAAACTGAACTTCCTCAACAAGGACATCAGGCTGAACGCCCTGATCTGGGCCGGAAGCGGGCACGACCACCCGTTCATCGAAAGGCTGGAAGCGGCGATCCGCAAGTTCTTCGACGGCGATTGAGCCGCTGTCACGCTCGGCTCGGGCCGGCAAGCGCATCAACGACAGCTCCCCAAATGAGCTCTTCGCGCCCACGAGATGACTTGTCCCGAGCCTGATCGGCTGGCCTGTCAATTTGCCCGGCTCTGCCATTGAGTTTCCATAAGGCTGCCTTTACGCCGCTCAGGATCGAACAAAGCGCGTGCCTTGAAGACAGATCCAGAGACCCTTGGAATCCGACCGCTGATCCCAGCCGACGCTTCCGCCGTGCGCGACCTCTATGATCGCGCCGCCGACTTCGTCTTGCTGGAATCCGGCACGGAACCCACCGATGCGATGGTGGCGGACTTCTTCACCGACCATCCGCCCGGCAGCGATCTCGCGGCGTCTTGCAAAGTTGGCATGTTCTTGCCCGGCGGAGCGCTTGTCGCCATAGCCGACATGGCCTTCGGCTATCCTGAAACCGACGACGCCTATATCGGGCTGCTGCTGATCGATCAGAACTGCCGTGGTGTGGGCCTCGGTCGCACTTTCCTCGACCACCTGACCGCCACAGCACGGGCACGCGACGGGACACGGCTTCTGATTGCCGTGCTCGACGAAAACACCCGCGGCCGCGCCTTCTGGGAACGCGAAGGCTTTCGGCTGGTCCAGAGCATCCCCAACTTCAAGATCGGCCTGAAAACACATGTCGTGCACCGCATGTGGCGGCCACTCTAAGGCGTAGCTGCACTCAGCGAATGTGCGCTTTCCGGATCGTTCTCCAGCACGATCGGCCGGCCGTGCGGCGTGGCGTGCGCGGCCCGCGCCCATGCGGCGGCGACAGCATCGACCTCGTCATGGCCGGCAAGCCCCTTTTCCGCCAACAGCCTCTCAAGCGCCGCCAGCCAGCGCTCGTAATAGTCGCTTCCATCGGCTGCTGCCTCCGGCCGCTTAACCTCCGCCGACAGCAGTTCGGCCCACTCCGCCCAGCCGAACAGACCGCGCTCGTGCAGCGCCACCACCATGGCAAAGGCCTCTGCCTGCCAGGGCTCGGCGAAAACAGGCGCATCGGGCGCCCCTGTTCCTACCGGAATCCCGGCCTCATGCCGGCTCAAGGTAGCTCTCCCAGGCGTCGATGCTGACTTCAAGCGTCGAATCCGCGCCCTCGCCCCACAATTCGCCACTGGCAAACACCACGGTGTAGACCCGTTGCGGGTTTTCGCCCTGGCCGGGCGCATTGCTGTCGGGGAAGACAAATCCGTCGCGCACCGCGTCGATCACCCCCTCCTTGCCGCGGGCATAACGCGGCAAGCGGGTGTGACCGGTCGGGTGAAAATTCTTCGTCCGCACGCGCTGACCAAGCGAAAACCGCGCCGGCCCCTCCACCGGCCGATCGCAGGGTCCGCCTTTGGCCAGGGTCGCCGGCACATTTTCTGCTCTCAGCACCCGCTTGGGCGTCGCGGCCGGGTCGACCGCATCGCCAGCTTTGACATCGTTCTCAGTGACAAAGTTGTGTCGCTTGAGCAGCGTTTCCAGCGCCTTGATCCAGATCTCGTAGTAGCTCGACGCATAATAGTCGGCCGGGTGCAGGCTCTCCCGCGCGTGCCGGCTCTCATCGATATTCCAGGCGCCCATGGCGCCCGCCGTCAGCGTCACGCCCAGCGCACGCTTTTCCCATTCGGCGTGGAAATAGGGCTCGTCCTTTTCCGGCGCGACAGGCCCGAAACCCATCTGCCCGCCGAGATCATGCGGTCCGTTCATGCGGCCTCCCGCGCGAGCGCCGTGCCGATCATCGAATCCCGCGTCACCAGCTCAGCGAGCTTGTCTTCGCTCCAGCCGTCGGTATCTGCGGGTCGCTGCGGCACGACGAGATAGCGCAGCTCGGCGGTCGAATCCCAGACGCGAATCTTCTTGTTCGCCGCCAAGGTGAGCCCGAATTCCTGAAGCACACCACGCGGGTCGATCACCGCCCGGCTGCGATAGGGCGGCGCCTTGTACCAGACCGGCGGCAGGCCCAGCACCGACCACGGGTAACAGGAGCACAAAGTACAAACGACGAGGTTGTGCGTCTCGGCAGTGTTGAACACCGCCTGCATATGCTCCCCCTGCCGCCCGCTATAGCCGAGCGACGCGATAGCGGCAGTCGCGTCGCGCTTCAGCCAGTCGGCGAATTCGGGATCGGACCACGCCCTGGCCACGACGCGCGCACCGTTGCGCGGGCCGACCTTGGTCTCGTAGGTATCGACGATGACGTCTATCGCCTCGGGGTCGATCAGGCCCTTCCTGGTCAGGATGGTCTCCAGCGCCCGCACGCGGGCGGCCATTGGATCAAGCTCGTTGTCGTGATGGTGGTCGTGGTCATGATCGTGTGACATGGCAGGAGGCTAAGCGCCTGCACGGCGCCACGCAAGCATCCTCGCCTTGGGCCAGCCGACGTTTGCCGTGTCGCCCCGAAGCTCGCTATCGTCGCGCCATGCGGGTTCTGATTCTCGGCGGCAACGGCTTCATCGGCGCAGCGGTGGCAAGGTCGCTTGCCGCGCGCGGGCATTCGGTCGTTGCGCTGGCACGAGACACCGAAACCGCCGCCCGCCGCTATCCCGACTTCGACTGGGTCAAGGCCGACATCGCGCAGCTGTCTCAGCCCGCGGACTGGCGCCCGCTGCTTCAAGGTATCGATGCCGTGGTCAATTGCGCCGGCGCGCTGCAGGATGGTCCGCGCGACGATGTCGCCGCTGTCCAGTTCTGCGCCATGAACGCGCTTTACCAGGTCGCGGGGCCGCGCCTCATCGTCCAGATTTCGGCGCGTACCGACGACGTCGCGGCAAACAGCCCCTTCTTCGCCACCAAGCGGCGGGCCGATGCTGCCCTCCGCGCCTCCGGCCTGGCCTGCGTCATCCTGCGCCCTGCCATCGTCATCGGCCGCGCGGCCCATGGCGGCTCGGCATTGCTGCGGGCACTGGCAGCCTCTCCGCTGATCACGCCGCTGATCTTCGGCGACAGCCGCATGCAGTTCGTTGCGCTTGACGACGTCGCTTGTGCCGTCGTCGATGCCTTGTCAGGCTCGATCCCCGCGGGCACCGACCTCGACCTGGCAGCGCCCGAGACGATGACGCTCGCTGAGGCCGTCGCCCGCCACCGCCAATGGCTCGGCCTGCCGCCGGCACGCGTGCTTGCCCTTCCCGGCATCTTCGCCGGCATTGCCTCCGGTGCTGCCGACCTGCTTGGCCGGCTCGGCTGGCGCTCGCCGCTGCGCTCGACAGCACTTGAGGTCGCGGCCGGCGGCATAAGCGGCCATGCGACCGGCTCCGGCCGCAAGCTCCACTCCCTCGACCAGACGCTTGCCGCAAATCCCGCCGATGTTCAGGAATTGTGGTTCGCCCGGCTCTATCTGCTGAAGCCGCTGGTGCTCGGCACGCTTTGCCTGTTCTGGCTGCTCTCCGGTCTCGTCGCCCTGCTGCGTTTCGAGACCTCGGCGGCGCATCTTGCCGCTGCCGGCGCGCCAGTGGGATTTGCTTATGCCATCACCCTGGTCACCAGCCTCGCCGACATCGCGCTCGGCCTGGGCGTTGCTATCCGCCGTTACGCCAAACCGGCCCTGATCGGCATGGTCGGACTATCTGTCGCCTATCTTGCCTCGGCCACGGTGCTTGTTTCAGGCCTCTGGGCTGATCCACTCGGTCCGCTGGTCAAGGTGCTGCCATCGATCGTGCTGGCGCTTGTGGCGCTTGCCATACTGGATGAGCGTTGAACGATGGAAGAACTTCTCCGCCTCGCCCACGTGCTTGGTGCCGCCGTGTTGTTCGGTACCGGCGCCGGCATCGCCTTCTTCATGGTCATGGCCCACCGCACCCGCGATCCCGCGACCATCGCCCATGTCGCCGGCACCGTGGTCGTCGCCGACATGGTGTTCACCGCCACTGCTGTCATCCTGCAGCCGATCACCGGCGCCTGGCTGGCACACGAGGTCGGCTGGCCGCTCACCGAACGCTGGATCGTCCTGTCGCTCGCGCTCTATGTGCTGACCGGGCTTTTCTGGCTGCCGGTCGTCTTCATCCAGTTCGAGCTGCGCAATCTCGCCCGCTCCGCCGCCGCCACCGGCAAGGCCTTGCCGGCACGTTACTTCAGGCTCTACCGCATCTGGTTCATCTGCGGCTTCCCGGCCTTCTTCAGCGTCATCGCCATCTTCTGGCTGATGCTGACCCGGCCGGCGATCGAGCTGTTCTGACTATTTCAGCATCGGCCACAGCGTGGCTGCCAACAGCACGCCCATGGCGATGTTGAACCATTTCAGCCGCACCGGGTCAGCAAGGAAACCGCGCAGCGCCATGCCGAAGCCGGCCCAGCACGACACGCTCGGCACGTTGACCACGGCAAAGGCGGCGGAAATGATCAGCACCGACAGGAACGGCGCTTCGGTGCTGGTGTAAAGCGCCATCGCGGTGACGGCCATCACCCAGGCCTTCGGGTTGATCCACTGGAAGGCGGACGCTTCGAGAAAGGTCATCGGCTGGCCCTTGCTTTCGCCATCCTTGCCGAGCGAGCGCGACATGGCGATGCGCCAGGCGAGGTAGAGCAGATAGGCCCCGCCGGCGATCTTGAGCACTAGGTGCAGCGCCGGAAATGCCGTCAGCACCGCGCCCAGCCCGAAGCCGACGCCAAGCAGCAGCGACAGGAAACCGAAGCCGATGCCCAGCATATGCGGGATCGTGCGCATGAAACCAAAATTAACGCCCGAGGCCAAAAGCATGAAATTGTTCGGTCCCGGCGTGATCGAGGTCACGAACGCATAGACCAGCAGTGCAAGGAATGCGTCGTAGGTCATCGATCCCTCCCGTCGGGTAATTTTATGTCAGCATTACTGACCTTAATTGAAAGATTCGACAACGAACCAGCGACGCTCAAGCGCTAAGCCAGATGCAGAAACGCCTCAATGGCTGCTGGCTCCATCGCCGCCGCCACAGCCGCCACCGTCGCCATCTCCGGCGCTGGCACCGCCGCCGCAGCCACTGTCACCGGCTTTGGAGCGTCTCCGGCGTCGCTTTTCCGGCAGGAGCGAAATCGAGCCGATCACGCCGACCACGCAGAGCCCCACGGCCAGCGCGCCGCCGATCAGCCCGTTGCTCCAGAGCAGTGAAACTGTAATCACGATCAGTGCCAGGGCAATGCCGAAGGTGATCTCCGCCGCATGCAGGACTGCGGATCCGAGGCCAAGCGCCCCGGCAACAAGCGGCCGCGCAGCATCCACTCCAGGCCACAAAGCCGCATCAGGGGTCTAGCCAAACTCCTCGGTCAGCAATTCGAGGGTCCTGGCATAGGCTTCGCGCAGCGGCCCCTGGCTCTCGTCAGCCCCTCTGCTCGGAAAATGATGCACCTCCTGCCCCAATGTCTCGTCGCAGAAGCGTTTCCAGTAGTCCTTGGTGTAGATCAGATGCAGGTGCCAGACCTTGTCGACGTCGGGCGACGGGCTGAGCATGTCATCGGAAATGCAGACCAAGTAGATGAAGCGGCGGTAGTGATCGATGGCCGCCTTCGTCCGCTCGAGCGTCCAGCCATTCTCCCGTGCCAGCCGCACCGAAAAAGGAGCTTCGGCTTGCGGATCGTCGAAGTCGTAGCCGGCTATCTTGGCCCAGAGGTCGTTGTCGGTCAGGTCGTTCATCTTGAGGCCGGGAAGTTGAGCTTGAACGTCCGGACCCTGCACTGCCCGGACGTTGCTGCAATCACCCTCAACCAGAGGCTGCCAACGACTGACCCCGCCACAACGATTGCGTGGCAAGGGCAGGTAGGGCGTCGGCCGGAACCGCGCCCTGCCCTCACATCCCCTGTGGGCCGCGGTTCATTGCCGCCACGCCGGTACGGCAGACCTCGACCAGGCCGAGCGGCTTCATGATGGCGATGAACTGCTCGATCTTCGATACCTTGCCGGTCAGTTCGAAGATGAAGTGCTCGGTGTTGGCGTCGATAACCTTGGCGCGGAAGGCGTCGGCCAGGCGCAGCGCCTCGACGCGGGCGTCACCGGTGCCCGACACCTTGACCAGCGCCAGCTCGCGTTCCAATGCGCCGCCGGTGCCCAGTTCCTGCGCCGTAACCGTCAGATCGACGACGCGGTGCACCGGCACGATGCGCTCGAGCTGGTGCTTGATCTGCTCGAGCACATGCGGCGTGCCGCGCGTGACGATGGTGATGCGCGACAGGTGCTTCTCATGTTCGGTTTCGGAAACAGTGAGGCTTTCGATGTTGTAGCCGCGGCCGGAAAACAGGCCGATGACCCGGGCAAGCACGCCCGGTTCGTTGTCGACCAGCACCGATAGTGTGTGGGTTTCCGGCTTCTCGGTTTCCTTGGCGATGAAATAGGCCGAACCGGTGGGCTGTAGCTGTGCGTTCATAAGATGAATCTCGATCTCAGGCGTTTGCGCCAACTCGTTGATTGTGCGGCCCTCCCCGAAGGCCGCACGCGGTCCGTCACACCAGTTCGCGGCCCTTGGCGTCGATGGCGTTGGCCACAGCCTCGTCGGTCGCCTCGTCCGGCAGCAGCATCTCGTTATGCGCCTTGCCCGACGGGATCATCGGGAAGCAGTTGGCGAGCGTTGCCACGCGGCAATCGAAGATCACCGCCTTCTTCACCGAGATCATCTCCTTGATCGCGTCATCGAGCTCGTCGGGCTTGTCGCAACGAATGCCGTGGCCGCCATAGGCTTCCGCCAGCTTGACGAAGTCGGGCATCGCCTCGGTGTAGGAGTGCGACAGGCGGTTGCCGTGCAGCAGCTGCTGCCACTGGCGCACCATGCCCATGTAGGAATTGTTGAGGATGAACACCTTGATCGGCGCATTGTACTGAAGGGCGGCGCTCATCTCCTGGATGCACATCTGCACCGACGCGTCGCCGGCGATGTCGATGACAAGCGATTCAGGATGCGCAATCTGCACGCCGAGTGCCGCCGGCAGGCCGTAACCCATCGTGCCCAGGCCGCCCGAGGTCATCCAGCGGTTCGGCTTCTCGAAGCCGTAATGCTGGGCCGCCCACATCTGGTGCTGGCCGACCTCTGTCGTGATGTAGGTGTCGAGGTGCTTGGTGTTCTCGTAGAGCCGCTGGATCGCGTATTGCGGCATGATCACGTCGCTGTTGTGCTTGTAAGCGTAGCTGTCGCGGGCGCGCCATTTGGCGATCTGCTCCCACCACGGATACAGCGTCTTCTTGTCCGCCTTGGCGGTCGCCCGCCACAGCCGCACCATGTCTTCCAGCACGCGGCCGACATCGCCCAGGATCGGCACGTCGGCACGCACGTTCTTGTTGATCGACGACGGGTCGATGTCGATGTGGATCTTCTTCGAGTTCGGCGAGAACGCATTGAGGCGACCGGTGATGCGGTCGTCGAAACGCGCACCGATGCAGACCATGACGTCGCAGTCATGCATCGCCATGTTGGCTTCGTAGCTGCCGTGCATGCCCAGCATGCCGAGCCAATTCTTGCCCGATGCCGGATAGGCGCCCAGGCCCATCAGCGTCGAGGTGATCGGGAAGCCGGTGAGATCGACCAGCTCGCGCAGCAGGTGGCTGGCCTCCGCGCCGGAATTCACCACGCCGCCGCCGGAATAGATGATCGGCCGCTTGGCGGTGGCCATCAGGGCAACGGCTTCCTTGACCTTCTCCAGGTCACCCTGGACCTTGGGCTGGTAGGAGGTGCGCGGCGCAGTCTGCGGCGGTGTGTAGGTACCCCGGGCAAACTGCACGTCCTTGGGGATGTCGACGACGACCGGGCCGGGACGGCCGGTGGTGGCGACATGGAAGGCCTCGTGCAGGATGCGGGCCAGTTCGTTGACGTCCTTCACCAGCCAGTTGTGCTTGGTGCACGGCCGGGTAATGCCGACGGTGTCGCATTCCTGGAAGGCGTCGGAGCCGATCAGCGAGGTCGGCACCTGGCCGGTGATGCAGACCAGCGGGATCGAATCCATCAGCGCGTCCTGCAGCGGCGTCACCGCATTGGTGGCGCCCGGCCCCGAGGTCACCAGCATCACCCCGGCCTTGCCGGTCGAGCGCGCATAACCTTCGGCGGCATGGCCCGCGCCTTGCTCGTGGCGCACCAATATGTGCTGGACATCGTCCTGCTGGAACAGCTCGTCATAGATCGGAAGGACGGCGCCACCGGGATAGCCGAAGAGGTGCTTGACGCCATTGTCCTTCAGCGCCTGCACCACCATCTCGGCGCCGGTCATTTCGCGTCGTCCGCTGTCACTATGTCCGCTCATCGGTCCGTCCCGTCTTTCCTTCGCCGTTTTCGGCGGTTGCTGCTCGTTTAGTCCTGTTTCGGGCAATAAAAAAGGCCCCCGAGGGAGCCTTCACATTTGCGCATGGGGGGATTTCGCCCGGCGGTCACACCGCCTTGCCCACGCGCCTTCCTACTACGAGAATGAGTGTCTTGTTCATGGGCGCGGACGTTAGTGCGCGACACCGCGCCCTGTCAACCGGGCGGGACAACTTTTTCCGCAGCGTCACCCGCCCCCTCGGAAACTCCAATTCGACCGTTTCGTTTAACGATCGCTACACCATCAACCATCACCCCACCTTAACTGCGCAGCGCTATTCTCTTGTCCAGATTTGGGGGAATTACTGCGATGTACTTCGAACGTCAGGCCGAGGGCGGAGAAACCACCTCGCAAGAGCGGCGCGACCCGAAACAGGACGACGCCCGTATCCTTGGCCATGTCGTGCAGTGCGATGGTGCCCGCGCGGTCATCAGCGCCTATGCAGAGGGAGCCTCGGCCGCAGTCGGCCTGTGGACCGTCGGCCGCATGATCTGCATCAATCTCGGCGAAACCCGCACCATCGGCCTGGTCTATTCCATCGCCAAGTCCGACCGCTCGTGGAGCAGCGAAGGCGACAACCCCATCGAGGTTAATGTCGAGCTGATCGGAGAGGTTCGTGACGTGGGCACCGACAAGCACCCGGTGTTCGACCGCGGCATCACTGCCTATCCCTATATCGGCGCCATCGCCCATCGCATCCGCAGCCGCGACCTGCAGGCGGTCTACGACCTTGCCGGACGCCGCACCGTCACCATCGGCCAGCTTTCCCAGGACGATGCTATCGACGCCTGTATCGCGATCGACGAGACCCTTGCCCGCCATTTCGCCGTTGTCGGCACGACAGGCGTCGGCAAATCGACTGCCGTCTCGCTCCTGCTGCGCAAGGCGATTTCGGCACGGCCCGATTTGCGCGTCCTGATCATGGACCCGCATAACGAGTTCGCTGCATCGCTGCCGGAGCACTGCGTCAAGGTCGACACCAATTCGCTCGACCTGCCCTTCTGGCTGTTCCGCCTCGAGGAGTTCTCGGAAGTGCTGTTTCGCGGCCGCGAGACCGACGCCGACGAGATCGACGTGCTGCGCGACCTCATTCCGGTCGCCAAAAACCTCTACCGCAGTCCCCAAGGCGGCGCCTTCCTGCGCCGTGGCGTCGACGCGCTGACCGCGGACACGCCCGTGCCCTACCGCATCGCAGACCTGATCAAGCAGATCGACGAACGCATGGGCCTGCTCGAATCGAAGAACGAGCGCCCGATCCTGAAGTCGCTGCGCACCCGCATCGAGTCGGCGCTGGCCGATCCGCGCTACCGCTTCATGTTCCATTCCAGGCTGATCGAGGACACCATCCACGAGACCATCGGCAACATCTTCCGCGTGCCGACGCATGGCCGTCCGGTCACCTGCTTCGAAATGGCAGGCATGCCGTCGGAAGTCGTCAATTCGGTCTGTTCGGTGCTCGCCCGCCTCGCTTTCGACCTTGCGCTGTGGAGCGAAGGGCGCCTCAAGCTGCTGCTGCTGTGCGAGGAAGCCCATCGCTACATGCCCGCCGACCACAGGCTCGGCTTTGCGCCGACGCGCCACGCGCTATCGCGCATCGCCAAGGAGGGCCGCAAATATGGCTGCTACCTCGGCGTCGTCACCCAGCGCCCGGGCGAACTTGACCCCACAATCCTGTCGCAATGCTCGACCGTTTTCGCCATGCGCCTCGCCAACGAACAGGACCAGGCGATCATCCGCTCGGCCATCGCCGATTCCTCCGCCTCGACACTCTCCTTCCTGTCGTCGATGGGCCAGCGTGAGGCCATCGCCTTTGGCGAAGGCGTCGCCACCACAATGCGCCTGAAGTTCGAAAAGCTGTCGGACGAACTTATCCCCGGCACCGGCAAGCGTGCCGCCGAGGCGCCGACGAGCAGCGGCGACGACGTCGATCTGGCCGCCGTCGTCGAGCGCCTGCGCAACGTGCCAAAACCGCAAGCAACGGCACTCGGCTTCGCCGAAGTCGTCGACGGCCAGCGCCAGGCAGGCGACAGCGACTACCGCAAACCGGCAGCGCCGAGGCCGCAGCCGGACGACGATTTCGATACCCGCTTCGGCCTGCGACCCTCGACGTTCGGGGGCCGTCCACCACAGGACTGAACGGGCTCAAGAATGGCTGTTCAAGCTCAGATTCCCGAACCGTCCAGCTGTTCCTCGTCATCGCCGTCCCAGGGCGTCGGCATTTCAGGGGAATTCTTGCTCAGATTGGCTGTCGGAAGCGGCATCCAGCATTTCAGTTCCGGATCAGCATAGCCGATGATGCAGCCCGGGTAGGAATCGCCGGCGCGCCAGCCTTCGATGCCGAATGCGTCGGGCCGAGCCCAGTAGGCCACGTCGACCTCCGCCGGTCCCTGTTCGGAAGGCCTCACGGTGACCAGAATCCGGCTGCCGTCCTTTGGCGCGCTCGCCATGTTCCGCCACCGGTCTGAATCGTCCATTCGTCGTCCTCCTCTGCCCTGATGCCGCCGCAGCCATTCAGACGGCGGCAGGATCAGTGTTGCGTCGTTCGACGAGGACGTCCAGCGGCAAGTTAGAGCCAAGGTCTATGGCAGATGAACTCCGTCGCCCTGGCGCAGTCGCCATCCGGCGCTGAGCCATGACATCTGCCGCCGCAGCCGCAACCATGAGAGCCGGCATACGGTGGAGAAAAGCGCATGGCCGAATGGACGCTTTCCGAATCGGTCTCGACCAGCGCCGGCCGTATCAGCGCCGGCCGCGCCGGCGATGGCCCCGACCTCGTGCTCGCACATGGCTGGCCCTGGTCGTCTTTTTCCTGGCACCGGGTCATCCCTGATCTGGCGCGGCGATACCGGGTGCACTGGTACGACATGCCAGGCTACGGGCAATCGGACAAGGCCGCCACGCAGCGGACTTCGCTCGATGTCCAGGGTGAGATTTTCGCCGAGATGCTTGCCCACTGGCAACTCGTGCGCCCCTCGGTCATTGCCCACGACTTCGGTGGTGCCACCACCTTGCGAGCGCACCTTCTGCTTGGCTGCGACTACGACCGCTACGTCCTGATGAACGTTGTGGCGATGCGCCCCTGGGGCTCGGCATTCTTCGATCACATGGGCAAGCACGTCGAGGCCTTCCAGGGTCTGCCCACCCACATCCACCGGGCGCTTGTGGAGGCCTACATCAGGGGCGCCCTGGTCGGCACGGTCGCAGATGACGACCTCTTCGGCCTGGTCGAGCCATGGCTGACGGACGACGGATCTGCCAGCTTTTACAGGCAGTTTGCCCAGGCCGACGAGCGTTACACGGCGGAGATCGAGCCCCTGTTCGGGAAGCTGCGCTGCCCGGTGAAGATCATCTGGGGGGAGGACGATCCCTGGATCCCGCTTGAGCGGGCGAAGGCCCTGCACGCGCTTATGCCGCAGGCAGGTTTCGAAACGATTCCCTCTGTCGGCCACATGCCACAGTTGGAAGCGCCCAAACGTTTCTTGGCCAGCCTGGAGGGCTTTCTCTAACGGCTCCGCAGTGCCTATTGCTATCGGGGAATTCGTCAGGCCGTGCCGAATGGCGTGGGTTTCGAGAACCGGAGCGGAGCGGACACCAAGTCCGTGAGCACGGGAAGCGGAGAAAACCGCGTCAGGCGGCCGGCATCACGAATTCAGCGATAGGAATTCACGCGCAGACGCGGTTGCGGCCCTGCCGCTTGGCTTCGTAGAGTTGTTTGTCGGCGCGGCGATAGAACTCTTCGGCGGTTTCCTCGCGGTCCCACAAGGCGAGGCCGAAGCTTGAGGTGACGTTGAGATGCGCGCCGCCCGCCTCGATCGCCATGCCGGCGATCGCCTTGCGCATACGCTCGGCGAAGCGCTGCAGAAGCTCGATGTCCATGTTGGGCGCGACGATGGCGAATTCCTCGCCGCCCAGCCGCGCCACCACGTCGTGATATCTCGTCATGCTCTTGAGGCATTTGGCGACAGAGCGCAGAACCTCGTCGCCGGCGTCGTGCCCATAGGTGTCGTTGACCTGCTTGAAGTGGTCGAGATCAAGGATCATCAGCCCGACAGGCCTGTCGATGCGGCGAAACTCGCCGAGATATTCCCGCAATGCATCGTCGAAATAGCGCCGGTTCTGCATGCCTGTCAGACCGTCGGTGAGTGCCGCCTGTTCAAGCGTGCGCGACCGCTCGCTCAGCGACGCCGTCATCTGGCGCAGCTCGCCGCCTTCCTTCACCTGCGTGCGGATCTGCGGAAAAATGAAGAACACGCCGTAGACAAGCGTACCGCTCAAAAGCAGTGCGATCATGAACAGCAGCCGCTCGACGGCCTCGACGCTCTGCACCCAGCCGGGCGTGTAAAGCGCTTCCGCTGCCCCCTGCATCTGGCCCCAGGCGTAGAAAATCCCCAGCGCTGCCGACAAAATCAGCGCACTGAAGATGAAAAACGCGGTTTCAGCCCGGTGAAAGCGCATGATGATCCTAGTGGAACCCCTGCGGGGGTTATGTCATGGCTGCGCCTTACGGACGGTTAATCCCTGCCGCCACTTCCGATGCATCGGCGCCTCCGGACGTCCGTCCGGCCTCGCCGCCGATGCGTTGCCACTCCGGCCCGAACTGGTTGCGGAACCACGTCGATTGCCGCTTCGAATATTGGCGCGTGGCGATCTTGGCACGTTCGATCGCCTCGTCGAAGCTCATCTCGCCGGCCATGGCCGCCGCCAGTTCGCGCACACCGATCGCCTTCATCGCCGGCAGCTCGGGCGCAAGCCGCATCGCGATGATTTCCTTGACCTCGTCCAGCGCACCGCCCTCGATCATCCTGTCGAAACGCTGGTCGATGCGCTTGATCAGAAGGTCGCGTTCCGGCGCGATGACGATGAAGCGCGCCGTGGCGAGGTCGATCAGCGGATGGCCCTTGTCGGCCTGCCATTTCAGGATCGAGCGGCCCGACGCCTCCAGCACCTCCAGCGCGCGCACGATCCGCTGGCCGTCGCTGGCTTTCAGCCGCATCGCCACCTCGCTGTCGACGTGCATCAGCACGCGATGCAGCCGCGGCGCGCCTTCCTCGTTGAGGCGCCAGCGCCAGCGATCCCTGATCTCGGCTGGGATTTCGGGCATCTCCGAAATACCCTCGGCGAGCCCCCGAAAATAAAGCCCGGTGCCGCCGACGAACACAGGCGGCTTTTCGGCAAACAGTCCGCTGTCGGCCAGCACGGCGACGTCGCGCAGCCAGTTGCCGGTCGAATAGGCCGTCGCCGGCGAGACATGGCCGTAGAGGAAGTGGCGCACGCGTGTCAGATCGTCGGCGCTCGGGCGCGCCGTCAGCATGTCGAGCACGCCATAGACCTGCATCGAATCGGCATTGACGATGACGCCGCCGTCACGCTCGGCGAGTTCGAGCGCCAACGCCGACTTGCCGCTGGCGGTCGGCCCGGCTATCAGGGTCGCGTTCTTGATGCGCCCCTCGCTAGTCCCGGAATTTTTGATGCCGCTGATCGCCACGCTGATTTCCCATCCGGACCGCGCTCTGCTGGCTCCGTCCCTTGCCGATAAGGCCTCTCGCGCCCTGGGCGCAAGCGCCATTGTGTGGCTGGCCGAGGCCGTTGCCTGCGACATCGCCCTGCCAGCGGGACTTTCGGCCGACGATGCCCATGCGTCGCTTGCCGCCGCCCTCACCGGCGAAGCCATCGATTTTGCCATCCAGGACAACGCGACACGTAGGAAAAAGATCCTCATCGCCGACATGGATTCGACGATGATCGAGCAGGAATGCATCGACGAGCTCGCCGACGAGATCGGCGTCAAGGATCGTGTCGCCGACATCACCGCGCGCTCGATGAATGGCGAGATCGCCTTCGAGCCGGCGCTGCGCGAGCGTGTCGCGCTGCTTGCCGGTCTCGACGCCGCAGTCATCGACCGGATCATCGACACCAGGCTGACACTCACCTCCGGCGGCAAGACGCTGGTCGCCACCATGAAGGCGCATGGTGCCTATGCCGCCCTCGTCTCCGGCGGCTTCGACGTCTTCACCTCGCGCATCGCCGCCAAGCTCGGCTTCGACGAAAACCGCGCCAACCACCTGATCGAGGCCGACGGCAAGCTCACCGGAAAGGTTTCCGAGCCGATCCTCGGCCGCGCCGCCAAGGCCGTTGCGCTCAACGAGATTTCCACCCGCCTCGGCCTCACCCCGACCGACGCGATGGCCGTCGGCGATGGCGCCAACGATCTCGACATGATCCGCCTCGCCGGCTCGGGCGTTGCTCTTCATGCCAAGCCGTCGGTGGCCGCCCAAGCCAAGATCCGCATCGACAATTCCGATCTCACCGCCCTGCTCTACCTCCAGGGCTACAGCGCGCGCGAATTCGCGCGATGAAGGAGATTCGCACTGAGCGTCTGATCCTGCGCAACTGGGAAGAGCGCGACCGTGCCCTCTTCCACCGCATCAACTCCGACGACTTGGTGATGGAGTTCTTCGGCATGCGCCGCAGCCGCGCAGAGAGCGACGGGTTGCTGGACAAGCTGTGCGCCGGCATCGACAGCGACGGCTTTGGCTTCGCCGCCGCCGAAATTGCCGGAACAGGCGAATGCATCGGCTTCGTCGGCCTGCTGCGCACCGACCTCGAACCGTTCATCCCCAAGGGCACGCTCGAAATCGGCTGGCGTCTTGCACCAGAGTTCTGGGGCAAGGGCTATGTCACCGAGGCGGCGAAAGCCTGGCTCGCTTTTGCTTTCGAGGCGATCGGCGACGATGAAGTCGTCTCCTTCGCCGTCTGGAACAACAGTCGCTCGACGGCGGTCATGCAGCGCCTCGGAATGCGGGCCGATCCGTCGCGCAATTTCGACCACCCGCGCGTTCCCGACGCCCATCCTGAGCTCAAGCGCCACGTCTTCTACAGCCTCAAGCGGAACCAGTGGCAAGAACGGAAAAAGGCGGCCAACTAGCCGCCTTCTCCTTGTCTTTCAGGGGTTTGCCTGAATCTCCTGACTCAATCCATCCGGATCGTCACGAAGCGCAGTTCACCCGTCTTGGACGCCAGCATCAGCAGCGCGTTCTTGCGCCCCTGCTCCTTGAGCGCAGCGATCCGGTCGGTCACTTCCTTCGGCGTCGACACCGATTCCTGCGCGATCTCGGTGATCACCTCGCCGGCGACGATTCCGCGCTCTGCGGCGGCTGAATCCTTGGCAACGGCAGTGACCACAGCGCCTGACACCTCGGCAGCGATGCCGAACTTGGCACGCGCGTCGCTGTCGAGTTCGCCGATGGTCATGCCGAGCACGCTTGCCGTGGCGACCTCGGCACCCTTGTCGGCGCCCTCTTCCGGCTTGGCGGCCTCGCCTTCAGCCAGCTTCTCACCGTCCTCGAGCCGCCCGAGCGTCACCTTGACGGTCTGCTCGACGCCCTTGCGCACGATCACCACGTCAACGGCCTTGCCGACGGGGCTTTCAGCGACGACGCGCGGCAGGTCGCGCATTTCGACGACGTCCCTGCCGTCGAACTTGATCACCACGTCGCCGGGCAGGATCTGGCCCTTGTCGACCGGCCCCCCCTTGATGATGCCGGCAATCAGCGCGCCCTTGGCGGTGGCCATGCCGAGGCTCTCGGCAATGTCGTCAGTGACAGGCTGGATGCGCACGCCGAGCCAGCCGCGGCGGGTTTCTCCGAACTCGGCGAGCTGGTTGACCACGCCGACCGCGATCTCGGCCGGGATCGAGAAACCGATGCCGATCGAACCGCCCGAGGGCGAGATGATCGCCGTGTTGATGCCGATGACCTCGCCATCCATGTTGAACAGCGGCCCACCCGAATTGCCGCGGTTGATCGCGGCGTCGGTCTGGATGAAGTCGTCATAGGGACCGGAATTGATGTCGCGGTTGCGCGCCGAGATGATGCCGACGGTGACGGTGCCGCCAAGCCCGAACGGGTTACCGATCGCCATCACCCAGTCGCCGATGCGCATCTTGTCGGAATCGCCGAACTTCACTGCCGTCAGCTTCTTGGCCTTGGGGTCGATCTTCAGCACCGCGATATCGGTCTTGGTGTCGGTACCGACCAGCTCCGCCTTCAGCTTCGAGCCGTCGGAGAAATTGACCTCGATCTCGTCGGCATCGGCGATGACGTGGTTGTTGGTGACGACAATGCCCTTTTCGGCATCGATGACGAAGCCGGAGCCGAGCGACTGCACCTTCTGCGAGCCGCCATTGTTCTGGCCTTCGCGGTTCTTGAAGAACTCGTCGAAGAAATCCTGGAACGGCGAGCCCTCGGGGAGTTGCGGCATCGGAACCGCGTTCTCGTCCTCGCCGCCCTCGCTGCCTCCACTGCCCTTGACGGTCTGCGATGTCGAAATGTTGACGACTGCGCCCAGCAGCCCTTCGGCCAGGTCGGCAACAGACTCCGGTCCTTTGGCCATTGCAGGCGTGACGAAGGAGGGTACGACCGTGGCACCGATCATCAGCGCCGTGGTGGCGGCCAGAGAGGCCTTTCGCATGGCGCGCAAAAGGGGCATGGAAATCATAGGGGAAGCCTCCCGGGGCTGTCATGGCATTGATCGCGCCGGGCCGTCCGAACGCGAAGCGTCATGATGGAAACAAATAAGGCCTGTTTGCGACCATTGCTACGGGCACGAAATAAATCGTCCGTTATCCCCTGACCAGCCAGACGATGCCGACACCGATGCCGAGGGCGGCAAGACCGATTGTCCGGAGCACGGCCTCAGGCATATCGGCCGCCTGCGCAGCCATCCTCTTGGCCGCGGCTGGGAAGCCGCCATAGACCAGGCCCTCGATGACGAGGACCAGGCCCATGGCGACGATAAAGTCCCGCACTGCTTAGTTGCTGGCGGCGGGAGCGGCAGCACCGGCGGCAGGCGCCGGCGTAGCCTTTGCGGCACCGCCTTCGGGGCCGCGGAAGTAGCGGAAGAACTCCGATTCCGGCGATAGTACCATGGTTGTGCCATCGGCGTTCAGAGCCGTGCCGTATGCGCTCATCGACCGGTAGAAGTCGAAGAACTCGGGATCGCGGTTGTAGGCGTCGGCAAACACCGCCGAGCGTTCAGCTTCGCCTTCACCGCGCAGGATTTCCGATTCCTTCTGCGCTTCGGCGACGATCTCGACCACTTCGCGGTCGGCGCGGGCGCGGATGCGCTGTGCCGCTTCGCGGCCGCGTGCCCTCAGCCTTTCGGCCTCGGCCAGACGTTCCGCCTTCATGCGGTCGAAGGTCTGCTGCGACACTTCCTGGGTGAGATCCGTACGGCGGATGCGGACATCCTGGATTTCAAGGCCAAGCGACGTTGCATCAGGCTGCAGCTGGTCGCGAACCTCGCGCATCATCGCCGCGCGCTCTTCCGAGAGCGCGGATTCGAAACCACGCACACCGTAGACCCGGCGCAGGGCCGCGTCGAAGCGGGTGCGCAGGCGCTGCTCGGCCAGTTCCACGCTGCCCGACACCGTCGAGCGGAACTTGCGGGCATCGTTGATGCGATAGGCGATGAAGGCATCGACGTCGTAGAACTTGCCACCAGAAACCTGGACGCGGATGTCGTCGAGGTCGAGGCGCAGCACGCGGTCTTCGATGACCTGGACGTTGTCGGCCTCGAACATCGAGAACGGCGCCTTGAAGTAGATGCCCGGCTCGGTCTTGACGTCGACGATCTCGCCGAAGCGCAGCACGATCGCCTGCTGGCGTTCGTTGACGACGAAGATCGACGACCAGATCAGGAACAGGATGATTGCGGCGAGAACGCCGATGATGGGAAGACGATTGGACATTAGTTGCCTCCCGCCGCCGGAGCGCGCTTCTGCAGTTCAGGCAGCGGCAGATAGGGCACAACACCCTGGCCGTTGCCTTGCTCGACGATCACCTTGCCGGAGCCCTGAAGCACCTTTTCCATCGTTTCGAGATAGAGGCGCTTGCGGGTCACGTCGGGCGCCTTGGCATATTCGTCATAGACCGAGATGAAGCGCTGTGCCTCACCCTGGGCTTCCTGCACGACACGGTTCTTGTAGGCGGCAGCGTCTTCGCGGATCTGCGCCGCCTCGCCTCGCGCCTGGCCGAGCTTCTGGTTCGAATACTGGTTGGACTCCTCGACGAAGCGGTCTTCGTCCTGCTCGGCGCGCTGCACCTCGTCGAACGCGTCGGCCACTTCACGCGGCGGGGCTGCGTCCTCGATCGAGATCGCGTTGACGGCCAGGCCCGCGCCATACTGGTCGAGAGTCGCCTGGATGATGTCGCGCACGCCCGCGGCAATGCCCTGGCGGTCGTCGCGGAAGATGTCCTGCGCCGGACGGCGGCCGACGACTTCGCGCATCGCGCTCTCGGCAATCTGGCGAACCATGATGTCGGGCTCGGAAACCTTGAACAGATAGGCCTGGGGATCCGAAACCTGGTAGGCGACGGAGAACTTGACGTCGACGATGTTCTGGTCGCCCGAAAGCATCAGGCCGGAAGACGTGCTGCCGCGGACTTCGCCGATATTGACCAGCTTTTCAGCCGTGTTGACCTTCTCGACGGTCTCGATCGGCCACCAGTGGAAATGCAGGCCGGGCTGCGACAATTCCTGCTTGGGCTTGCCGAAACGCAGTTCAACCGCCAGCTCATCGGGCTGCACGGTGTAGACCGACTGAAACGCCAGGAAAGCGACAAGGCCAGCGCCGATAAGGCCGAACAGCACGCCGGTCGAGCCACCGCCACCGGGCAGCGCGCGCTTCAGCTTGTCCTGGCCCCGGCGAATAATGTCCTCGAGATCGGGAGGCGAACCTTGCGGCCCGCTTGGACGTGGTCCCTGCCCCCAGGGGCCGCCGCCGCCATTATTGCCGCCGCCGCCACCCCAAGGGCCACCGCCGCCGCCTCCACTTTGATTGTTCCAGGGCATGAATGTCCTTTCGACTACGAAACCATGGCAGCCACGCCTGAGACGGCCGCACAATTACTGACACCATCTATAGGGATGCGGGCAAGCGCTTTCAACGCGATGCCCTTGAAGTGCCTCGGATTCCACTACAAATGTATGAAATCACACCATCAATGCACGCCGTGGCGCTTTTCGTAAACGGTATAGCGTGTCGCATGGCTGTCTTTTTCGCCGGCGGGAAAATCTTCGGCGTGTGCAACCGCCCAGATCTCCGGATCGATATCGGGAAAGCGCGTGTCGCCGTCGGGAGACGCCATGACATGGGTAACATGCAGCCGGTCGGCGAGCGGCAGCGCCTGGCGGTAGATCTCACCCCCCCCGATGACGCAGATTTCGGTGACGCCAGGCATGCAGCGACCCTTGGCAGTGCCAAGCGTGATGGCGTCTTCCAGCGAATGCACCACCTCCGCACCCTCGGCGCGAAACGCCTTGTCGCGGGTAACGATGATGTTCAGCCGTCCCGGCAGAGGACGCTTGGGGAAACTTTCCCAGGTCTTGCGCCCCATGATGATCGGTTTGCCCATCGTGTCTGCTTTGAAGCGCTTGAGGTCGCTCGACAACCGCCACGGCAAGCCGCTGTCGCGGCCGATGACACCGTTTTCGGCTATCGCCACGTAGATCGCAACTTCCATCGGACGCCCTTCCCACTCAGGCGAATCTGCGCCCGGTCGCTTATCGTGGGCTATCGTAGGGCTGCAGGATCAGAATTTCGATATCGCGCTCGGGATAAAAATCGGTGGCGGTCATCTCGAAGGTGGTCAACCCCACCTTCTTCACGCCAGCGCCACAGAAGCTGACAATGTTGGCTGGATCGCCCTTGTCGATGGTCAGCTTGAACTTGCCTATCGTGCCCAATGCCCAGTTGCCGCCCGTGGTGAGCACATAGGACAGCCAGGTTTCTGTATAGGGTGGGAACCCGTCACCGGAATTCTTGGCCGCCTTCTCGACAGCGCGTTCAAAACCTTCGTCCAGGCAGTATTTGCGCTTGTAGCCGTCGTATTGCCCCTGGAACTTGCCGTCCGTGTAGAAGCTGACGCCAGCCGTGCCGCCAACGCTCGGCTTGTAGCTGTGCGCGACCTTCACCGGCTTGCCCGCCGGGAAGCTTGCCCTCCACCAATAAGTCGAGCGCAGCTGCCACAAAGGCTCGCGCACGCTCTTCATGCCCGAACCGTCGTCATACTCGTTGAGTGTGATCAGGCCGCGATTTTGCCAGTCGGCCGCCACTTCCGACGACAGCTTCTCCAACGCCTTCAAGGTCGCGTCGCCGAACGGAAAATAAGGTACGCCGTTGGCGTCCAGCTCCTTGCCGATATCCAGCCCCACGGCAAAAGCCGAATGCTGCAACTCCGGCTTCACCTCCTGACCGTCGATCGATACCGAGAAGCCGAGGAAATTGTCGGACGCATCCACCGGAATGTCGACATTGGCGTAGGGACTGCCCGCGATGTCGGGCATCGGAAACGCCACCAGCGTCTCGACATCCATGTCCGAATTGTTGCGGAACACGTAGTCGACCGTCACCTTCTCCGGGGAGATGAACAGATCCTCGCTTTCCATAGCGATCTGGTCGCTGCGACCGATGATCAACCCGCCGGCGCCAAGCTGCGCCGTCGTGTCGTTGGCGAATGCGGGAGCAGACATCGCCGACATGCCGGCAACGCTCAGGGCGATCAGTCCGTCACGGCGTACCATCCGGTAGCCCTCACACCGCGATCGGCGCGCGGATGGCGGCGTCGGCGACGTAGTTCTCGAGCCTGAAATCCTCGAAGCGGAAGGCAAACAGGTCCTTCACCTCGGGATTGATCCACATCGTCGGCAGCGTCTTCGGGCTACGCGTCAGTTGCTCGCGCGCCTGGTCGAAATGGTTGTGGTAGATGTGTGCGTCACCCAGCGTGTGGACGAAGTCGCCCGGTTTCAGCCCGGTCACCTGCGCCACCATCATCGTCAGCAGCGCATAGGAGGCGATATTGAACGGCACGCCGAGGAAGATGTCGGCCGAGCGCTGGTAGAGTTGGCATGACAGTTTGCCGTCGGAAACATAGAACTGGAACAGGCAGTGGCACGGCGGCAGCGCCATGGCATCGACCTCTTCCGGGTTCCAGGCCGAGACGATCAGCCGGCGCGAATTGGGGTTCTTGCGGATCTGGTTGAGCAAAAGTGCGATCTGGTCGATCTCGTCGCCGTCGCGCGTCGGCCACGACCGCCACTGCTTGCCATAGACCGGGCCGAGATCGCCATTCTCGTCGGCCCACTCGTCCCAGATCGAGACCCCGTTGTCCTTGAGATACTTGATGTTGGTGTCGCCGGCGAGAAACCACAAAAGCTCGTGGATGATCGACTTCAGATGCAGCTTCTTGGTGGTGACAACAGGAAAGCCGTGCGCCAGGTCGAACCGCATCTGATGGCCGAAGACCGAGCGCGTGCCGGTGCCGGTACGGTCGCCGCGGTCGCTGCCGTTTTCAAGGACATGGCTGAGAAGGTCGAGATACTGGCGCATGAAGGACGTCCGGTCGGATTGGCGAGATTCGCTGGCCGCAAGCGTAGCCCATTCCGCTGCCCCGGCAAACGCCGGGACACGCGGCTGGCCGCTCGTCCAATCCTATTTCAGCACCCCGGGCCAGTTCCTCTCAGCCTTTGCAATGTTGCCCTCGACATCCTGCCGCCACAACGAGCGAACGCTCTTGGAGTAGTTGAGGTAAAGCTTGTCGCCCACCACTGTCCAGGCATTCGGGTCTGAGGAAGCGGTTGCACCCTGGCTGACGGCATAGGCGCAATAGCCGCCATATTGCGGCAGGTATCGAGCCGGAGACCGCAAGAACGTCCCCCGGTTGGCGGCACTGGCGAAGCGATAGGTGATGCCGTCATGCACCGCGACATGCGCAGGCAACCCCTTGGTCGCCTTGCCGGCGGTGAAATAAGCGACCACGTCATAGCCGCCCGCGCCGACACCGGGCGGTTTACCGGTGTAAACCATAGCCTGTTTCGCTCGCGCGACGCCCGGTCCGAGGGCCCCGCTCACGGCGAGCGACAGAAACATTGCGGTCAGAATGAGACGGCGTCTGTCCATCGCCGGTTTCCCTCGACGAGCCACCGCTATCATAGCAGCCCGCGGCCCCATCTGCAGCGCGCCTCGCTACACAATCAGGTGATCCGGTCAGGGTCAGGCTAATGATTGGCCAGCAGATGGACTTGCCGGAAAGACAGCTCAGAGCGCGCCGAGTTTGCCCAGTTCCTTGGCCACAAGGTAATAGAAGGTGACGCGGTTCTTGGTGTTGTCGGCCGACATGGCCTTGCAGACCTTTTCCAGCGCGCCGTCCGCCTTCTTCGCATCCTCGACGCCGAGCTTCTTGGCAATCCAGCCGGCTTTGACGCGATCGAGTTCCTTGGGGTCGGTGCACGAGACAAGCGAAGAGTCGCGGTTGCGGAGCGCGATGCCCAAGTGCTTGACGATCTTGGTCACCACCTCTTCCTTGGCGCCGGCGTCGTACTTCTTCACGTCTGCAAGATAGTCGGTCATGTGAATTCCCCTCGTCGACGATTGATCTCATCTCCCGCAGGGGCCCGGCTTAGACCGGTCCAGGTACTTCACGGACATCCCCAGCGGGCCGAAGCTTCGGTTCGCGCATCGCGCGAGTCAACCCTGCCTATTCGCGTGGCCTCATAAATCTGTTGCGAATGGCTGTTAGGACTTGCCGTTCTTGCCTTCCATTTCTCTTCCGGCCTCCCTATATTGGGGGCGTCAGCTTGACTGACTATGGCGATAAACTGCCGATGAAATAAGCCATTCGGACCCGGGGGCGGTACCCGGCGCCTCCACCAAAAGTCGTCGCACAGTCGAACGACGGTTTTTGCTGGGGGCGAAATAGGATCGACGAGGGTGTAAAGATCGGACTTTTGCCCGGCATTGTACCACCGTTATCGGGCTAAACTTGTAGTTGCAAACGACAACTATGCGGAAGCACGTCTCGCAGCGTAAGCTGTGCGATGGCTTCAAATTAAGCCCTAGAGGTTCGCACTTCTAGGCGGGGTTCGGAGGTACCTGGCAACAGAAACCTCCACTTCTCTTCCCCCAAAATCTCCCAAGATCAAAATCTCCTAAGACATTGTCATCGCCGGCCAATGCCGGTTTGCCGTTGCCTGTTTTTTGCCGGTGCGCCGCGCGTACTGACGGGTGCCCGAGACGCGCTCCGGCCGACCCCCGCAGCGTCGGCCTGCCATGGCCGGTCCCGTTCCATCCGGAGACCTACATGCCTCGCAACTCCAACCGCTTCTTCGTGCTCACCGGCGGCCCCGGATCGGGCAAGACGACCTTGATCGAACGCCTTGCCGCAGCCGGCCACGCCACTTCGGTCGAAGCCGGTCGCAGCATCATCCGCGACCAGGCCGCAATATCCGGCACCGCCCTGCCCTGGCATGACCGCGCGCTGTTCGCCGAGCTCATGCTGTCATGGGAAATGCGCTCGCATACCATCGCCGAGGCTACGCCCGGCCCGGCGTTCTTCGATCGGGGCGTCCCCGATGTCATTGGTTATCTCAGGCTCGTCGGCCTGCCGGTACCGATCCATATCGAACAGGCGGCCCGGGAATTTCGCTACAACCGCAAGGTGTTCGTCCTGCCGCACTGGCCCGAGATCTTCACCCAGGACAACGAGCGCAGGCAGGACGAGGACGAGGCGCGGCGCACCCATGCCAGCATGGTCGCGACCTACGCTGCCTGCGGCTATGATCTTGTCGAGATCCCCACGGCACCGGTCGAAGACCGTCTCGCCTTCATTCTCGAAAACGTCCGTCAGGCCTGACGAATCACGCCGCGTGCGGCAGTTGCAGCCCTTCAGCGAAGGTGCGGTTGCGGCCTGCCCGCTTGGCGGCATAAAGCACTTTGTCGGCGCGGCCGATAGCGTCCCAGAGGCCCTCTCCGGCATGCAGCTTGGCGATGCCGAAGCTGCAGGTCACCGCAAAATCGTCGGGCATGCCGGCAAATCGCACATTCGCGATCTCCCGGCGCAGCATCTCGACCAGGCCGAAGGCATCGTCCACCGGCGCATCCTTCAACACGATGACGAATTCCTCGCCGCCGGTGCGTGCCGCGATGTCGCCCGCCCTGAGTTTCGACTTGATGACCCTGGCAAGGCTCGACAGCACGACATCGCCGCCGGCATGGCCGAAGCTGTCGTTGATCGACTTGAATCGGTCGATGTCGCAGGCAACGATGCTCAACGGCTTGCTCACGCCCATGGCGAACAGGCGCTGGGTCCTGCCCTGCAAGCCGCGGCGGTTGAGCAGCCCGGTCATAGGATCGCTGTCGCGCTCCGCCTTCAGCGCCAGAATGACGTCGGCACAGGCGACGACCACCAACGCGAGCCCCATCGCCACGCCCAGCACCGACATGGCAAACTGCGCCCAGACCCAGAAGGCGGACTTGAAGAAGGCATCGACATCGCGGCTCGGCACCGTACCGCCCGTCAGCAAGGTACGGCCGACAAAGGTCGCTCCCAGGCCCAGCAGCAGCCACAGCATGCCCCGGTCGACGACATTGCCGCGCACGAGATGCCTGAGCTTCCATGCACCGCTCAGCAAAATGCCGCCCATGCCGAAATTGAGGGCATAGACGCGGACGGCGAGATCGTTGTGGACGTAATAGAAGAAGCTCAGGATGGCGACGATGCCGCCGAACCACAGCGCTTGCTCGGCCCGTGCCATCGATTTGCCCGAGCGCTTCAGCACGCCCTGCACAAGGAAGAGCGGCGCCGCCGAATAGAGTACCGCGCACGCAATGGTGTTGTAGCCGACGTCGGCCGGCCACAGCGCGAACTGGACGACGGTTGCGGCACTGATCGTCAGGAACGCCAGCGCAAACAGCAGCAAGTGCCTGTTTCGGCGATCGAGCAGCCAGATGCACAGGAACGTTGCCGCAAACAACAGCAACAGGACGGAAGGAATGAATTTCAAGATGTTTTGTCGCCTCGACGTCTCGGTTCTGCTTCCGGTGTCTTCGCAACGACTTACCGGCCGAGTGTAAACAAACGATATCGAGGCTTTGTGAAGCGACGGCGACAGCGCCTGACCGACGTCACGATGATGCGAAACGAGGCCGGGCGGCTGCCCGGCCTCGACAAAACTCACTCCGCCGGCGCGCCGACGGCCACTTCGCGCCTGCGACCGAGCGTCACCTGCGCCAGCGCGAAGGCGACGACGGCGGAGATGGTGATGCCGAACACCATCGGCAGCGGCGTTCCGTCGAAGAAGAGGCCAGCCACCGCCATGGCTACGGCGCCGGTGGCAAAGTGCAGCGTGCCCATCAGTGCGGATGCCGTTCCGGCGATTTCGCCATGCTCTTCCATCGCCAGCACCGAGGTCGTCGGGATGACGAGACCGAGGAAGCCGTAGCCGATGAACAGAAGCACGGCCAGGACGTCGAGGCGGTCGACGCCTGCGGCAAACACCGCGAGCAGAATGACCATCATCGTGGCGTAGCCTACCACTGCCACCCGCACCACCCGGTGCAGGCCGAAGCGTTCGGTCAGCAATCCGGTCAGCTGCGACATGCCGATGAAGGCCACCGCGTTGATCGAGAAGAACACGCTGTAGACCGACGGCGACAGGCCGTAATGGTCGATCAGGATGAAGGACGAATTGGCGAGATAGACGAAGAAGCTGGCAATGCCGAAGCCGCCGATGAAGGTCAGGCCGAGGAAGTTGCGGTCGCCGAGCAGGAAGCGGTAGCCGCTGAGCGCGCTGCCGACCGAGCTTTCGGCGCGATGCTCGACGGGGCGCGTTTCCTTGAGCGACGTCGACAACAGCACGATGGCAAGTACTGCAGCAGCGGTCACCACCCAGAATACGGCGCGCCAGCCAAAGCCTTCGATAACAAGCGAACCGGTCAGCGGCGCAAGGATGGGCGACACCGAAAACACCAGCATCAGCAATGACATGAGCCGCGCCGCGTCGGTGCCGGTATGCAGGTCACGCACGATGGCGCGCGGCACCACCATGCCGGCAGAGGCACCCAGGCCCTGGATGACGCGGAAGAAGATGAGCCATTCGATGTTGGGCGCTAGCGCCGCCCCCAGGCCGCCGATGGCAAACAACACCAGGCCGATATAGAGCGGCGCCTTGCGGCCGATCATGTCGGAGATCGGGCCGACGACGATCTGCGCCAGCCCCATGGCCAGGAAGAAGACGAGCAGGCTCATCTGCACGGCGGCAGTACCGGCATTGAGATCGGCGCCGATCGTCGGCAAAGCGGGAAGATACATGTCGATGGCGAACGGGCCGATGGCCGACAGAAGGCCGAGCACGACCGCTACGCGGAGAAATTGGGGTGTCATGATGTGGTTCTTTCGGATCGGGTTTCCGCCGTGAAGCCACGGCGACGTGTAATCCAAGGACGTTTGGCAACATGAGATTCCGACTCCTCCCGAACCGGCACCTCGCCATTGCGTCCAGTTTTTTAGACAGACTTGTCCAAATCGTCAATCACCTGTATATAAAAATTCCATGACACCTGCCATCGCTCCTGACATTGCGGTCAGCCGCAGCCACACCGCCAAGCGGCTCTCGATCCTCGACGCCGCTGCACGCGTCTTTTGCCGCGAGGGCTTCGCCGGCGCCAACATCGACCTCATCGCCGCCGAGGCCGGCGTGTCGCGCCAGACCGTCTACAACCACCATGGCGATAAGGAGAACCTGCTCGTCGCGGTAGTCCGGGAAATCACCGAACGCATCAATGCTGGTGTGTTCGAAACTCTGGCCACCTTCCCCGACAAGCCAATCGACCTCGAGGCCGAGCTCGTCGAGTTCGCCGTGCGGCTCAACCAGAACTGCATGTGCAACCGTGATGGCAAATTCCTGCGCAAGCTGCTGCAGACCGAAGGCGAGCGTTATCCCGAATTGTTTGCCGGCTGGCGTGAACATGGCCCGGCCAAGACCTGGGCGGCCCTTGCCGCGCGATTCGCCCGCCTCGCCTTGTCAGGCTGGCTCGATCTCGACGATCCCGATGTCGCAGCGCGCCAGTTCCTGGCGCTGGTCAATGCCGATCTGCAGATGGCGCTGATCTTCGGCGACACAGTCTCGGAAGAACAACTGCGCACAGCAGCAAGCAATGCCGTGCGCTGTTTCCTGCGCGCCTACGGCAAGCCGCGCCCGGTCTGATTCCTAGGGAATGGACGGCCGTCCGGACCTGCGGCAGGCATCGTGGCGCCTGCTCGAATCCCAAACATTCCATACCTCGTTATATCCGGTTTACGCCGGCCAAAAGCTTGATTACAGGTAGGGAGACGATTCAATCGGACCCGCATCTACATATGGCCGAAGACCAGATCCGCTACGACATTCTCGCCCAGGAGGCACTGCGTGGGGTCATGCGCAAGGTCCTGGCGGAAGTCGCGCGCACCGGCCTGCCGGGCAACCACCACTTCTTCATCACCTTCATGACCGGCGCTCCGGGCGTGCGCATCTCCTCGCGCCTGCATGAACGTTATCCCGAACAGATGACGATCGTCATCCAGTTCCAGTATTGGGACCTCAAGGTCACCGACACTGGCTTCGAGGTCGGCCTGTCCTTCTCGGATGTTCCGGAGAAGCTCGAAATCCCCTTCTCTGCCGTGCGCGGCTTCTACGATCCCTCGGTCAACTTCGAACTCGAATTCGAGGTCAAGGCCGAAGCAGCTGCAGCCCCCGAAGAGGTTGCCGCCAAGCCGGAGCCGATCGCGGTGGTCAAGCCTGCCGAGCGCAAGCCTGCAGCCAAAAAGAAAGCCGACGCGACTGAGAAGGAAGCCGTCGAAGAGCCCGCTCACGGCAAGGGTGCGGATGTCGTATCGCTCGACGCGTTCCGCAAGAAGTAGCCAGGGCGAGGTCGCATGGCCGACATCGTCAATCTTCGCCAGTTCAAGAAACAGAAGGCGCGGACCGAGCGCGAGACGCTTGCCGACCGCAATCGCGCCCTGCACGGTCGCACCAAGGCCGAAAAACAGCGCGACCAACTGACCTCGGAGCGCGCCGACAAATTCGTCGACGACCATCGCCGCGAGCGCGATCCCGAGAAATCCGACCGGTGAGCCTTGTCGAAAAGCGTTCGGTGACGATCCGCGGCCACCGCACCAGCTATTCGCTCGAAAAGCCGTTCTACGACGACCTCTTGGCCATATCGGCGGCGCGCGACATGACGCTGGCCGCCCTCGTCGCCGAAGTCGACGCCCAGCGCCCGCGCGAGGCAAACCTTTCCTCCGCGCTCAGGCTGTTCGTGCTGGAGCAAGCCAAGCGCGGCGTGAGACAGACCTGAGGCGCGTCGTCTCCATCCGCCTCGATCCCGATGTCATTGCCCAGTCAAAGGCCACTGCCAAAGGCTGGAGCACAGGCATCAACGAGGTTCTGAAAAAGGCAGAGGGCGGGCTGGCGCGACAGCGCCACCACATCGGGCCAGCATCGCCTGCCTATTGGCTCTGCAGCGACTTGAAGAAATCGTCGAGACTGAGCGGTTCGAGCTTTTTCTTCACTGGCGCTTCGGCGGGCGGCGTGGGTGCCGGCACGGCGTCGACTGGTGCATCCATCGGCCGGACGTCCGGCAACGGCGCCCGCTCGATCTCAGCCGCTGGTTTGGGCTTGACCGCCTCAGCATCGAGCCTCGCCTTCTCCTCGGCCTCGTGCCGCAGCTTTTCTTCCGCTGCCTGGCGTGCCTTCTCAGCTTCCTGGCGCGCCGTTTCCTTGTCCGCTTCGGCTTTGGCCTTCGCGGCAGCTTCCGCGGCGCGTTTTTCTTCTTCGGCGCGCAAGCGTTCCGCTTCCGCCTTTGCCTTGGCTTCCTCTTCGGCTTTCAGCCTTTCGGCCTCGGCTTTCGCCTTGGCCTCTTCCTCGGCCCGGATCCGGGCCTCCTCGGCCAGCCGCGCCTCTTCGGCGATACGCTCGCGCTCGGCCTGGAGTGCTGCGAAATACCGCGTCTCGCGTCGCAGCCGCTGCTTTTCCAGAAGCACCGCCTGCATCGCCTCGACGCGGGCCTGTTCCTTTTCCAGGGCGCGCTGGGTCAGGAACTGCGCCATCGGCGCGCTGTCGAACAGCTTCACCGTTGCACCCGGCTCGCCGTCGATCTGGAAGTTCATCGCCGGCTCCGAGCCGACCAGTTGCTCCTTGCCGGGCGCATAGGTGATCGAGCCATTGGCCGAGATCACACCGGCGTTGAGGTCGGTGCGCAAATCGGCGTTCAGCATGGCAGCCGGGTTTTTCAACGTCAGTGGCGGCGCCCGCAGGATGCCGCCGGCAACGGTAAACGCGATGTCCGCCTTCCCGGCGGTAAAACTGCCCTGGCCGGCCAGGTCAGGCGCGAATTCTGCGACGCGCGCCGCATTGATATCGCGGCCAAGCGCGTCGGCCTTGGCGATCAGCGCGGCAAACGCGTCGGGGTTGAAGCCGGGCAGGACGAGCCCGTCAATATCGGCCGTGCCCGACCCGGCCAGCGAGGCGACAAGGCCCTCGACCGATTTGCCGCTGCCTGACAGCGTCGCCGAAAAATTGCCCTTGCCGCCGATCTCGCTGGCCACCGGGACCGCAGCGACATCGGCGCCGTCGAGCTTCAGCTGGCCCGACACGAAGGCCGTGCCATCGTTGTTCTTGAGTTCGACAAGTCCGCCAAGGTCGCCGCCATACAGCTTGGCCTTGATGTTGGACAGCCTGAGCGCCTGGCTGTCGATCTGCAACGCCAGCACCGCATCATTGGCGGTCGCCAGCGGTTCGGCCAAAAGTGTGCCGGCGATGATTTCGAGGTCGGCGCTGAAGGGCGCAATCGGTTTCGGCGCGAATGCCGCCGTTGGCCACCCGCCGTTGCCGCTTTCCAGCGCCGCGACGCCCAGGGTCATTTCGGCGAACGGCCTGAGATCCAGTTCGTCAAGCGTCAGCGAACCGCTGAGATGCGGCAGCCCCTCGTTCAGCTCGGCCTTGAGATTGCCGACCACCGCACCCTGGTTGACGGTGCCGTCGAGCCTGTCGAGCGCAAGAACGCCCTGGGCAAGGCTGGCATCTGCGGCGAGTTCCACCTCGGTGCCGGTGCCCATGCCCGGCAGGCTCACGCCCGAGGTCATCAGCCACGGCTCCAGGTCGGCAGCCTGCAGCGTCGCCCGGCCCGTCAGGCTGGGCATACCGTCGCGCACCGCCACCGTGCCGGTGAAGCCGGCCGAAGAATCGTCACCTTTGAGGCTTGCGGTCACGTCGAGGCCATTCTGCACGGCACCTTTCGCGGCAATGGCTAGCTCACCCGGGCCGGTCACGCCGAGCGGCAGCACCGGCAGGCCGGCCAGCGCCAGCAGGCTGGTCGCATCCTCGTTGCGGGCGGAGAATTCGAGCTTCAGCTGCGAGCTGGCAAGCGCGCTCGATATCGCCTGCGCCGACAGCGTCGCCAGAAGATCAGAGCCGCCGGCTTCGCCTTGCCCGCTGAGCGCAATGCTCGTCGTCTTGTCGCCATTGTCGACGGCACTGGCGACGAAGTCGATGCGCGCGTCAGCCAGCAGGCCGGGATAGGCCGCAGCACGGGTTGCCAGCTCGTTCAGCAGCCGGTTCTCGGGCGTCTGTCTAGCTGCCAGCGCGACCAGCGGCGCGAGGTCGACTGATATCACCGAGGCGTCGAGATTGCCGGTCGGCGCCTTGGGAAAATCCTTGATCCGCCCGGTGGCACTGAGCGAGGCGCCGGCCAGTCCGCCGACCGACAGCTTGTCGATTTCCAGCACGCCCTCGCGCAGCCTGAGCGCGGTATCGACGGTTTCGGCGCTGAGGCCGGCGAAATTCACCGGCCCGGCCTTCACCGCGAGATCCAGGTCGGCGTCGCTGAAGCGGTTGGCGCCCTGGTCGGTGACGAACAGTGATGCAAAGGCGCGCAACCCGTCGAGATCGAGCTCGCCGCCGTCGAGCTTCATCGTCATCGACGCCCTTGCATCGTCGGGAAGCATGCTGTCCAGCTCGCCGGTGAACTTGGCTTTGCCGAGGATCAGCTCGACGGCATCGAATGTCTGCTGCTCGCGGGTCAGCCTGACCTTGGCCTTGAAGCCCGCCGCCGGCAGCTTGCGCACCGCCTCATCGACGTCCTTGGCGACCCAGGCGGCGAAGCCCGAGGGCTGGCCCACGGCCAAGAGCATCTGGCCGTCGAAGCCGAGCGTGTTTTCGGTGCGCAGGAAACCGTCGGCCTCGAGTCGCGTGCGGCCGGGCAAGGTCGCAGCCAGCGACTTCAGCACCCAGCCGCCTTCGCCCGGCTGCGCCGACATCTTGACGTCGCGCACCGTGGTGTCGCCGGCGACGACCGCGGGCAGGTCGACGTCGACGGTGCCGGGGATCGTCGGCCGCGGCAAGTCGACCAGCACCTTTTCAAGCGCCGCCAGCCGTTCGGAAACTGAAAAGCCGGTGCCGGTCTGATCACCCCCAACCGCTTCGTCGAAACGCACCTGGGCGCCATTGGCCGTAATGGTGAAATGCGGGTTGGCGCCGAGATCGACCTCGGCCGTGCCTTCGGCGGTATAGGGATCCTCAAGTGGCCCGCTTTCGAAGCGGAACTCCTCGACGCCCAGTCGGGCATGGTCGAGCGCGAACTTGCCCTTCACCCGAAAGCCGGGTTCAACTGGTTTGACTGGCGCCTTCGGCTTTTCGCCGTCGGCCGTGGCCACGGGCTCAGGCTGCGCCTCGATCACGGTGAAGCCTCCGGCATAGAGGGCCTTGCCCTTGTCCATCGAGGCATTGCCGTCGCCTTCGATGACCATGCCGTAGCGATCGGGCGTCGCGCGTATCCTGAGCCGCATCTGTCCGGCCGGATCGACGGAGCCTGTCGACACCGAAAGCTGGGTTTTCAGCCCGTCGACGCGCAGCGAACCGTCGACGCGCCACGGCCCGGCGAGCGACTTTGCCGAGACCTCGGTGTTGATCTCCGACAACAGGTGGTCGCGCCCGCTGGCGGCGCGGCGCAGCCGCACCTGTCCCTCGGTGATGGTCAGCTTTTCGATCGAGATCTGCTTGGCGTCGAACGGCGCCGACGGACGGATCGCCCAGTCGACGACGCCGTCGGCGGCGACATCGATGATCGCCTTTGGCCGCACCAGCCGCATGTCGTAGATCAGGAATTCGCCGCTCAACAGCGGCGCAAGCTCGGCATCCATCGAAAACGTCTCGACGGTCATCGCATCATTGCCGCCGGCCCCGCCGCCGACGGTGACGTCCGAGAAGGTCACCGAGGGAAATGGCAGGATGCGCGCCGTCACCTCGCCCTGAACGGAAACCTTGCGGCCGAGTATTGCGCTGGCCTCGCGCTCGAAATCGGCCTTGTAGCCCGACCAGTCGATGAAATACGGCCCCACCAGCGCCGCACACAGCGCCAGCACGAAAAGTCCACCGAATATGACAAACAGGCGTGCGAGCATTGCCTCTGGGCAAATCTTTCATGCGTCCCAGGCGACTAAGCGCAGGAGCGTGGTCATTTGGTGGCATGTTGGGCTGTGCGCTGCAGCACGTCAACGCCGCGCGGCACCCTGTCCCGCGAAAAACGGTCGCGCCGCGTCATCACGGCATTCGTCGCCGGCCCTGCAAGCGGACCAACGAAGACGCGGAGATTCAGGTCAGGCCGAGCCGAAAATGGTGGAGACCGAGAACCGGAACGGAGCGTACATTCGGGTACGCGAGTACCGGAAGCGCAGGTGTCCGCCATTTGCAGGCCGGCCTGACCTGAATCTCCTCTATTTTGCGTCACGCTTGGCCTGGGCTACTGCCGCTGCCTTGCGCAGGCGTCCGCGTTCCATTGGCCTGACCAGGCTCTTGGCCTTGGCGTTGTCCACCGCCCGCATGCCAAGATGCGCCTGTCGGGTGTTGAAATCAGCGGCGCGGGCCGGCTTCTTTTCCTTGCTCAACGCCAGTGCGTGGCGCGCGTTCTCGACGAGATCGATGCGCGCCGCCAATTGCCGCCGCCGCTCATGTTCGCCGTTGAGCCGGCGCATGCTCATCGCCAGCACGCCGAGCTTTGCCTTGGTGCCGTGATCCTTGGTCGCCGGCTGCGCGCCTTTGGCGGCTGCCTTGCCGCGCATCTCGCGGCGCTTGCGGTTGGCTTCGCCCTGCGCCCGGTCGCGTCTTTCGCGCACCGACTTCAGCAGGTCGCGCAGTTCGGCATCCGAGAGATCCTGCACCACCGGGTGGTGCGAGTTCTGCACCAGCTTCCACTCGCCTTCGCTGAGGGCTCGTTCTTCCTGCTTCCTGGAAACAGCCATGTTCTGGTCCTCGCCTGTCACAGTCCGGTTGCCCAAGACCTAGGTAACAAGACCTAGGTAACAAGACCAGGGCAACCGGACTGTCCGCCCGAACCAGAGCGGGGTCAAGCCGGCTATGCCGGGCGGCGCATCCGGATCACCTCCTGCAACCGCCCGTCATCGTCGGCGTTGCGCCTCAGCGTTTCGACGAAGCCGAGCTTGCGGTAGAAGCCGACCGCCGTCTCGTTCTCGGCATAGACTTCAAGCTCGAGCGCGCCCTTCAGCGCCACGGCATGCAGCACCAGCGCCTTGCCGAGCCCATGGCCATGTGCTGCGGGATCGACGAACAGGCCGCCGATGAAGTCCTCGATCAGGCCGATGAAGCCGGCCGGCTCACCGTCGAGTTCGATCACCCAGTTCTCAGCCTGGGGCAGATAGATGTCGCGGACCCGGTCCTGCTGCTCCAAGAGGTCAGCCTCGGACATGAAGGGATGGCCGATGCGCGAAGCCTCGAGCCAGATATGAGCCAGCCGATCGCAATCGGCGGCGCAATAGGCGCGGATCGTCGCGCCATGAGCGTACATCATGGGAATATCCTTGGAATTTTCGTATCAGAGAAAGACGCATAAGCGTCTGTATTGGCCTTTCGGCCTCATCGGCACTGGGGCCGACGCTTCAGCGATGGAAGTCTCTACGCATAAAATTCCTGGTTGGACGGCGCCGCAGTAGCAGCACCGCCCACGCCACGTCAATGCCCTGTCGATTGTTCCGCCGCTGGTAACACCTTGCCGGGATTGAGAATATTCTGCGGGTCGAGTGCGGCCTTGATCGCCCGCATCACCTGCACGCCATGGCCGTGCTCGCGCTCCATCAGACCCATCTTGCCCTGGCCTATGCCATGCTCGCCGGTCGAGGTCCCGTCCATCGAAATCGCCCGCTCGGCCAGCCTCTTGACGAATTCCTCCGCCCTGCCGATGTCGGCGGGGTCGTTCGGATCCATCAGCACCAGCGTGTGGAAATTGCCGTCACCGACATGGCCGACGATCGGTGCGATCAGGCCCAGCCGCGCTATGTCGGCCTCTGTCTCGGCGATGCATTCGGCAAGCCGGGAGATCGGCACGCAGGCGTCCGTCGACAGCGCGCGGGCGCCCGGCCTGAGCGTCTGCGACGCCCAGTACGCATCATGGCGCGCCTTCCACAATTTCGCCCGCTCCTCGGCGACAGTGGTCCACAGGAACGGCCCGCCGCCATACTCCGTCGCAATCTCGCCAAAGCTCTCCGCCTGCTCGGCCACGCTGGCGTCGGAACCGTGAAATTCGAGAAACAGGCACGGGCTTTCGGGATAGCCGAGCTTGGAATAATTCTTCATCGCCCGCATCTGCAGCGCGTTGACCAGCTCGATCCGCGCCACCGGAATGCCCATCTGGATCGTCGTGATGACGGCCTGGCATGCCGCTTCGACGGTCGGGAACGGGCAGACCCCGCCCGAGATCGCCTGCGGAATGCCCTGCAGCCTGAGCGTCACTTCGGTGATGATGCCGAGCGTGCCTTCCGAACCGACGAGAAGCCGCGTCAGGTCGTAGCCGGCCGAACTCTTGCGCGCCCGATGCGAGGTCACGACCTCGCTGCCATCGGCCATGACAGCCCTGAGCGACAGCACGTTCTCGCGCATCGTGCCATAACGCACCGCGTTGGTGCCGGAGGCGCGGGTCGCCGCCATGCCGCCGAGGCTGGCGTTCGCCCCGGGATCGATCGGGAAAAACAGGCCAGTATCGCGCAGATAATTGTTCAGCGCCTCACGCGTCACACCCGCTTCGACGGTGCAGTCGAGATCGTCGGTATTGACCGACACGATCTTGTCCATGCGCGAGGTGTCGAGCGATATGCCGCCCGCCGGAGCGTTGACATGGCCTTCCAGCGAGGTGCCGGTGCCAAAGGCGATGACCGGCACCCGATGGGCGGCACAAACCCGCACCACCTCCTGCACGTCGGCGGTGCTTTCGGCAAACACCACGCCATCGGGCGCCTGGTTGGGCAAATAGGTGGTGGTGTGGCCATGTTGCTCGCGGATCGACTGGCCGGTCTGGAAGCGTTCGCCGAACTGCTGCTTGAGGATGCCCAGCGCCGCCGCGATCCCCGCCTCGTTCCGCGCCATCGCCTTCAGGTCGCTCAGAGCCATGTTTTCCTCCGCGTTTGGAACAGCCTGGCACCTTGCCGGCACCTTATGCTCCGGTAATCTGCCAGCCTTGTCAGTTTGTCCAGCGCCACCGTGCATGACCCCGAAAATCGGGATTTTCGGAAAGGATCATGCACAAACCTAAGTTTAACAGCGTCCTTTGCGCGTCCTGACGGACGCGCGGCGCCTTAAGGCCACGAGGATCGTTCATGCCTGCACCGTTCGTCTCGAGCGTCATGGAGGTCGAGAAAGCCTGGCTCGACTACAACGGCCACATGAACATGGCCTATTACAATGTGCTGTTCGACCGCGGTGGTGAAGAAGCGCTTGACCTGCTTGGGCTGGGCGCGGCTTACGCCCGCGACCGCAAGCTCACCACCTACACCGCCGAGATCCATGTCTGTTACGTTAGGGAGCTGCATCTTGGCGACAAGGTGACCGCCACCTTCCACCTGCTCGACCACGACGAAAAGCGCTTCCGCGTCTACCAGGAACTGCACCATGTCGACGGCTGGCTGTCGGCGACGTCGGAAACGCTGTCGCTCCATGTCGACATGAACGGCCCGAAGGTCGCGCCCTTCCCTCAGGACATCATGGCTAGCCTCGACGCCATGCGCGCGGCGCATACCGCATTGCCGATACCCGAAAGGGCCGGCCGCTCGATCGGCATCAGACGCAAACCGGCATAGCGCCTCCCGGGCGGGCGTGAGCCCCCATAGTGGCATCAGAGCCACAGGCGGTTAACCTTACCTGTTTATAACCTTCGCCACAGCCTGAGGTTCGTTGATCGCCTCTCTCTGCCCTCCGACAATCCCACCAAGCGAAGTTGAGTCGCGGCGGCGGGCACCGGACGGCTTGAGGCAAGGCATGCACACTGACATCGAAGCAACGGCCAACAAGCTCGCCTGCGACCCTCGCATCAGCGACTATGATTTCTGGCGTTCGCTTCGCAACATCAACAACGAGCTGTTCGAGATCGCCAACAACAACCGGCCGATCCCGATCGAGATGCTGCGCTGGCGAGTCATCCTGCGCCAGGCCCGCTCCAAGCGCGGCGTGGCCTGAGGCCTTACGCCGACCTTTCCCAAATCTTAAATTTTCGTCAGGTGCCGCGGCCTCGATAGTGCCGCCACAATCGGGGCCAAGCTAGTCCTCGCTGGCCTCGCATGCTTGCAGCGTCTTCGCCGACCTCACTGGCGATCCACTGGCGCATTCCGATGCCTCCCATGAGCCGCATCAAGCCGGAACGAGTGGTTCGTTTCGGGAGGGCGTAGCTGTGTCCAAAAAGGAGGACGAGACGATGATCCTGCCCAGACCTGTTTTTGCCCAGGCATTAGGCCTGACCGGGGCCGCCTTGCTGGCGCTGGCTACGCCCGGCTTCGCCGCTACCGCCGCGCAATCGACGACCAAGGCCTGCAGCGAACAATACCAGGCCGCCAAGACCGCCAACACGCTGAACGGCGAGAAGTGGCCGCAATTCCTGTCCAAATGCAGCGCCGCGATCAACAACAGCGCGACACCCACAACCATGCCCGCCAGCAAGGCCAAGCAAGCCTCGGTGCTGGCGCCCGCCAATACCAATACCTCCAAGACCACCAGGACCGCGGCCGTCTCAGGCACAACAGCCGGCCATCAGACCACCCAGCAGATCTGCAGCTCGCAATACCAGGCGGCAAAGGCCGCCGGCACGCTCAATGGCCAGAAATGGCCTGCCTTCCTGTCGAGCTGCAGCGCCAGCATCAAGAACGACAATGAGGACGCAAGCGCCGCGCCGCCAGAGCCCAGCCTTGCTTCGGTCAAGCCGGCGATGACGGCGACATCGGCCAACGGCAAGCCGCTGACGGCGGGCGAAGTTGCCTTCCGCCAGCGTATCCATGAATGCTCGACCGAGTGGCAGAGCGAAAAACAGGCAGGCACCCTGCCGTCAGGCGCCAGGTGGACGCAGTTCTGGAGCCAGTGCAACACCAAGCTGAAGGCCCAGGGCTGAGGAGCGCCGAGCGATGAATGCACAGGACATCGTCAACACCGTCTCGTCGCGGCTGAAACTCGATCCGGCGGTCGCCGAAAAGGCCGTCGGCACCATCTTTTCGGTGCTCGAGCATGAGTCCGGCGGCGTCGCCAGTGCCGGCATCTTCACCAGGATCGCCGGCGCCGGCGAGCTCGCCCACAGCTACGACGTGATGGCCGGCTCCGACGGCAGCGGCGGTCTCGTCGGTTCGCTGACGTCTCTGCTCGGCGCCTCGTTCGACGAAAAGGCCGGCGCCATGGTCAACGGCATCGCGCAATTGCGCTCGCTCGGCCTCGACATGACCCAGATCGAACAGGCCGGTGAAACGCTGCTCACCGAAGCCAGGGACGCAGCCGGCCCCAAGGCCGTCAGCGGCTTGATCGACGCGGTGCCGGCGCTGAAGGGGCATTTCGGGCTTTAGGGCTTGATCCCGAAACCGGGAGCCGGTCGGATCAATGTTCCGGCTCCAGGCCGCTCAGCAGAAAAGCCCGCGCCGTCAGGCGCGGGCTTTTCGTAGATCAGACTGCGTCGTTGTCGCCGCCCTCGGTTCAGGCGAGCTTTTCCTTGAAGAAGCCGACTGTCCGCCCCCAGGCGAGTTCCGCCGCCGCCTTGTCGTAGCGGGCTTCCGAGGTGTCGTTGTTGAAGGCGTGCTGGGCGCCGTCATAGACGAACAGCTGGAACTCCTTGCCGGCCTTTTCCAGTGCAGCTTTGTAGGCGTCGATGCCGGCGTTGATGCGGTCGTCCTTCCCCGCATAATGCAGCATCAGCGCCGCCTTGATCTTGGCGATATCGGCCTCGTCCTTCGGCTGGGAGCCATAATAGGCAACGCCGGCGGCGAGATCGGGCGCGTTGACGGCCAGCGCGTTGACGGTTCCGCCACCCCAGCAGAAGCCCATAGCGCCAACCTTGCCGTTGCCGCCTTCATGGCCCTTCAGGAACGCCACCGTTGCCACGCCATTGGCCACGGTCTGCGCCGCATCGAGCTGGCCGAACATTTCGCGTGCCTTTTCCTCATCCGCCGGCGTGCCGCCGAGCGGCGACAGATAATCGGGCGCCAGCGCCACGAAGCCTTCCAGTGCTACCCGCCGCGCCACGTCGCGGATATGCGGGTTGAGGCCCCTGTTCTCATGAATGACGATGACAGTCGGCAGCTTGCCTGTGGCGTCGGCTGGACGGACGAGATAGCCCTTCATTTCTCCCGCGCCGCCGGGATAGGTGATGTCCTCAGCCTTCAGCCGCTTGTCGTCGTCGGCGACGATCGCCGCCCGCGCCTGGTTGGCCGTAAGCAACGGCACGATCGCCGCCGCGGCAGCGCCCGAGCCGGCAAGCCTGGTCAGCTTCTCCATGAAGCCGCGCCGGTCGAGTGTCAGGTGGGTGTATTCGTCATAGGCGTCGATCATCGCCTGGGTAATGGCAGGTGGTGTCATCTCTCGCTCCCTGTCTGGTTCCGAGGCCGGGAGTTTAACGTATGCAAATGTAGTTGGTTTCACTGTTGCGTGATCGCCGCAGCCACGAAAAAGCGCCCGCGCGAGGTCGGCGCGGGCGCTTCGACAAGCGCTCAGTCTTCGCTTTCCATGAAGCGGATGCGGTTGCCGAACGGGTCGATCACCTGGCACTCCAGCCCCCAGTCCTGCCGCTCCAGGCCTGGGCGGTTGTACTTGTAGTTCTTGGCAATCAGCCCCTTCTGGAACGCCTCGACGCCCTTCATGTAGCAGACAGCCGTCGCAGCCGGGCTGGCGTCGCCCGAATGCTCCGACAGATGCAGCCTCAAGTCGCCGCGTGACACCTGGCAATAGAGCGGTGCGCCGGGGTGGAAGCGGTGCTCCCAGTCGATGCTGCAGTCGAGGAAACCCTCGTAAAAGCCCCTCGCCTTGTCTTCGTCGAATATGCGGAAGATCGGCACCGGCTGGGTGAAACTCACCGCAGCGGCTGTCGGCTCTTCCGCCTTCTCGAGCTTGCTCGACAGGATGTTCCAGGTCTCCACGCCGAATTGCCTGGCGACGATCTCGAGCGCCTCGCTGTGGCTGACTTCGAGATTCTTCTGGGCAAGCGCCTCGCGCATGGCCTTCGCCATCGCCTTTGCGTCACGATAGGTTCGCATGATCTTCCGATCCTCTGGTTGTGGCGAGAAATCCCATCAGTGCCCGCATTGCCGATGCTCTCACCATCCCATGGGATCAGGTGACGGAAGCGTCCGATGTGTTCGCCATACCCCCGGAGGGCGCGGACTGCCGGCCACATCAAGCCGTCAGCCACGCTAGCAAAGCGCCTGCGGCAGGGTCAACACCGCTCGCTTTTCCCGGCAAAACCAGAACAAAACAGAGACACTTCTGGCCTTTCCGCCCCGAATCACTACATTCGGGGCAAATGTCAGACTTTCCGGACGACATGCCCTTTTTCGACGAGCCCGGCGGGATGGCGCCCCGGGCCGCTAGCACGCCTGCGCCCAGCGGTATCGCTGCGCGCGCCATGGCCGCGCGCCAGGCGCCGTCAGCGCCCGATTACCTCAACGGCCTGAACCCCGAGCAGCGCCAGGCTGTCGAGACCACCGAAGGCCCGGTTCTGGTGCTCGCCGGCGCCGGTACCGGCAAGACGCGCGTGCTCACCACCCGCATCGCCCATATCCTCAGCCAGGGCCGCGCCTACCCCAGCCAGATTCTCGCCGTCACCTTTACCAACAAGGCGGCGCGCGAGATGAAGCAGCGCATCGGCCACCTTGTCGGCGAAGCGGTCGAGGGCATGCCGTGGCTCGGCACCTTCCATTCGATCGGCGTCAAGATGCTGCGCCGCCATGCCGAACTGGCAGGGCTGCGCTCCGACTTCACCATCCTCGACACCGACGACGTCATCCGCCTGATCAAGCAGTTGATCCAGGCCGAGGGCCTCGACGACAAGCGCTGGCCGGCGCGCCAGTTCGCCATGATGATCGACGGCTGGAAGAACAAGGGCCTCGGTCCAGCCGAGATCCCCGAGGGCGACGCCCGCTCCTTTGCCAACGGCAAGGGTCGCGAGCTCTACAAGGCCTATCAGGACCGGCTGCAGACGCTGAACGCCTGCGACTTCGGCGACCTGTTGTGTCATCCGATCCGCATCTTCCGCGCCTACCCTGATGTGCTCAAGGAATACCACAAGCGCTTCAAATACATTCTGGTCGACGAGTACCAGGACACCAACACCGCGCAATATATGTGGCTGCGGCTCCTGGCCCAGGAAACCGGTGGTCCGGGGCAGAAGAATGTCTGTTGCGTCGGCGACGACGACCAGTCGATCTATGGCTGGCGCGGCGCCGAGGTCGACAACATCCTGCGCTTCGACAAGGATTTCCCCGGCGCCGTCGTCATCCGGCTCGAGCGCAACTACCGCTCGACCGCGCACATACTGGGCGCCGCCGCCCACCTCATCGCCCACAATGAGGGCCGTTTCGGCAAGACGCTGTTCACCGAACGCAATGATCCCGAAGACGGCAAGGTCAATGTCCATGCCGCCTGGGATTCCGAGGAGGAAGCCCGCGCCGTCGGCGAGACCATCGAACAGCTGCAGCGCCAGAAACACAATCTCAACGACATGGCGATCCTGGTGCGCGCCTCGTTCCAGATGCGCGAGTTCGAAGACCGCTTCGTCACGCTTGGCCTTAACTACCGCGTCATCGGCGGCCCGCGCTTCTACGAGCGCCAGGAAATCCGCGACGCCATGGCCTATTTCCGCGTCGTCGCCCAAGGTGCCGACGATCTCGCCTTCGAGCGCATCGTCAACGTGCCCAAGCGCGGCCTCGGCGAAGCCGCCATCCGCCAGGTCCACGATACCGCGCGCGCCCTTGGCGTGCCGATGCTGCAGGCAGCCGCCCAGCTCGCCGAGAGCGACGAACTCAAGCCCAAGCCGCGCGCCGCCCTGCGCGAGGTCGCAGCCAATTTCGAGCGCTGGCAGAAGGCGCTCGACAACACCCCGCATACCGAACTCGCCGAGATCATTCTCGAAGAGAGCGGCTATACCGATATGTGGAAGAACGACCGCTCGGCCGAAGCGCCGGGCCGGCTCGAAAACCTCAAGGAGCTGATCCGCTCCATGGAGGAATACGAGTCGCTGCGTTCCTTCCTCGAACATGTCGCCCTCGTCATGGACGCCGAGCAGGACGAACAGCTCGACGCCGTCTCGATCATGACGCTGCATTCGGCCAAGGGCCTCGAATTCGAGACCGTCTTCCTGCCCGGCTGGGAGGAAGGCCTGTTCCCGCACCAGCGCGCCCTCGACGAAGGCGGCCGCTCGGGTCTCGAGGAGGAACGCCGCCTCGCCTATGTCGGCCTGACCCGCGCCAAGAAGAACCTGCATCTGTGGTTCGTCTCCAACCGCCGCATCCATGGCTTGTGGCAGTCGACCATCCCCTCGCGCTTCCTCGACGAACTGCCCGAGGCGCATGTCGAAGTGGCTGATGCCGGCAATTCCTATGGCGGCTATGGCGGCGGCCGCCAGAACCCCTACGGTGCCTCGCGCTTCGACAGCGTCGGTGAAAAGTCCTTCTCCAACACCTACGCAACGCCGGGCTGGCAGCGTGCCCAGCAGAACCGCACCGAAGCCACCGACCGCAACTGGGGTTCCCGCTCCGGCCATTCGGTCGAACGCATTGGCTATGGCGAAACCGATTCCGGCTTCGGCGCCGGCCGCGGCTCAGTCAAGGGCCGCACCATCGACGGCGAACTGGTCGCCAAGTCGGTCGCGACGGAGCCCTCGCGCTTCGAGGTCGGCGACCGGGTGTTCCACCAGAAATTCGGCAATGGCAACATCTCAGTCATCGACGGCAACAAGCTGACCATCGACTTCGACAAGGCCGGCCAGAAGAAGGTACTGGACGGGTTCGTGAACCCAGTGTGAGGGCATTTGACAGACCCGGCGCCAGAGCCAACGTCCCGCCACACGGCGCTTGACCGCTGGTTCGAACGCATGCTCGGTGATCATGGACCACAAGGTTTCGGATCCGGCTGGTTTTCCGGTCTGCTGGGGCTTTTGTTGTCCCTCGGAAGTTTCTGTGCGGTCCTGGTCTTCCGGTTTCCCGAATGGTTGACCACGTCCGAACTGCGCAGTTCCTATCCGGTCGAGTTCATGCGCGGGCTGCTCGTACTCGCCATCATTGCCGGCTTCTTCTTCTCCGCTCTGAACATCCTGCTCAGGCCGTCGAAGAAACTGGGCCTTGCCGGTATCGGTCTTGCCACGCTGGCCATCATTCTGGGTGGCACCGGCGTCCATGTCGATTACGACGGCGACGCGCCGATTCATGTCGGCCTGGACTGGCTGGTCCTTAATGTCGTGTTGTTGTCACTCGTCTTCGTGCCGTTGGAGCGCCTGTTTCCGCTGCGTCCCGAGCATGGAACGTTCCGTGCCGGCTGGACGACCGACGGGCTCTATTTCATCGTCAGTCACGTGCTGGTCGAGCTTTTGACCTTCTTCACACTGTTACCTGCGACGATTGTGTCCCAAGCTTGGCAGGCCGATGCCATGAGTATCCAGGTCAAGAGCATGCCACTCATTGCGCAAGTCCTGCTGATCATGCTCGTTGCCGACCTGACGCAGTACTGGGTACATCGCAGCTTTCACCGCATAGGTTTCGCCTGGCCGTTTCATGCCATCCATCATTCCTCGCGCGCGATGGACTGGCTGGCGGGTTCCAGGCTGCATGTGGTCGACATCGTCGTCACACGGGCACTCATTCTGGTGCCCGTGTTCCTGTTAGGCTTTTCCGAAGCCGCCCTCTACATCTGGCTGGCCATCGTAGCAGCACAAGCCACCTTCAACCACGTTAACATGCGCATACGGCTCGGCTGGCTGGAACAGTTGCTGGTCACACCCCGTTTTCACCATTGGCACCATGCGGTCAGGCCGATCGACAAGAATTTCGCCGTGCATTTCCCCTGGATCGACAGGCTTTTTGGCACATTCTATATGCCGGCCGATGCCTGGCCCGAAAATGTCGGCATCCATAACGACCCCATACCGGAAGAGTTCGGGCGCCAACTGCTCTGGCCATTTCACCGAAAGACGCGTTAATGCACCGCGCACCGCCGGCCCACGCCCTTTCCCACCGGATGCCGTGATCCAGGGCTTGGCAGGCAGTCGCCGGGTTGACCCATTGGTATCGCTCCCGCAACAGGCGGCCGCAGCTGATTCACTTGCCAGGTCGATCTTCAACCCTCTGCACGAAATCTGCACGAAACTCCTGAACATCTCCTCGTTCCGGCCACCATATCCACCCGTTGCAACGGCACTGATGTCATATGCAAACGACATCGAGCCGCACGCCCCGCCAGCTGCCCAAACGGCTGCTCACTGAAGCATGGTGGCTGGTTGATCCAGCGCCACCTCAGGCGATCACACCCTTCCCTGGCACATATCGCAGCCCGGCAGGCCTCCCCCGCAAGCTGGAGCGCAGGGCATGAACTTCCGCCATGCCCCGTCCACCATCTCCGCCAAGGTTGGCGCCGCATTGCTGCTGACCCTTGCAGCCGATTTTCTGCTGTTCCGGCAGCCGCTGGACATTTCGCTTTTCATCTTCGCCGCGCTGGCTGCTGGTGCAATGATCGCATTTCATGCTCGGGGACCCCGTCCCCGCCCGCTCGCGCTCAAAATTGTGCTCGCCGCGCTCGCTCTCGCCCCGCTCGCCGAAAATGTCAGCCCGCTTTCGGTGACGGTCGCGACCCTTTGCCTGGCGGCCTTCGCTCTGTCGGTCTCGGCCCGCCTGCGATCCGGCCCGGCAAACTGCCTCAAGCGCATCGCCGGCTTTATCCTGACAATCCCCGGCCGGCTGCCATTCGACATCGCGCGGCTACGGAAACTGGCCGGACGCCGCAAGATCTGGCGCCTTGGCAGCCTTATCGCTTGGACGCTGGCTGTCGCTCTAGGCATGGTGTTCGTCGCGTTGTTCGGCATCGCCAATCCCGTCATCGGCTACTGGATGTCGCTGATCGACATCCGGGCCATATTCAACCTTCTTGACGTCTGGCGGATTGCCTTCTGGCTCGTCGTGGCCGGCATCGTCTGGAGCTTCCTCAGGCCAAGATTACCGCGTTGGCTACCCAAATGGCGCCTCTTCACACCGCGGCCGATCGCCGAAGCACAGGTAAACTTGGAACCGCCCGCCGGACTGCACCAGTCGCTCTTCGGCAAGGCGGCGATCCTGCGCGCGCTTGTCGTATTCAACCTTATCTTCGCGCTGCAGACCGTCCTCGACGGCGCTTATCTCTGGGGCGGCGTGGCGTTGCCCGCTGGGCTCACCTATGCCGCCTATGCCCATCGCGGTGCCTATGCCCTCATCGTCACGGCACTCTTGGCGGCGATTTTCGTGCTGCTCGCACTGAGGCCGGGCAGCACGACCTCGGCCGATCGCCGCGTCCGCGCCCTGGTCTATCTCTGGTCGGCGCAGAACTTTGTCCTGGTCATCTCGTCCATCCTGCGGCTCGACCTCTACATCGACGCATATTCACTGACCTACTGGCGCGTTGCCGCCTTTGTCTGGATGGGACTGGTCGCCATCGGCATCGTCCTGATCATGTCCCGCATCGCTCTCGACAAGTCGAACGAATGGCTTTTCGGTGCCAACATGCTGACGCTTTCTGCAGTTCTCTACCTCAGTTGCTTCATCAACTTCGCCGCAATCATCGCCCACTACAATGTCAGCCACAGCCGCGCGATGGATGGAGGATCGGAATTGGACTGGTATTATCTGCGCTCGCTTGGCCCCCAGGCCATCCCGGCAATCGACGTGGTGCTGAACCGCATGGGTGATACCGGCGCGGTCGCGCGCACAAGCCTCGTCTCGCGCCACTATGAGGCGGATCGGTTTCGCGAGCAGCTGCAGAACTGGCGTGCCTGGAGTTTTCGGAACTTCCGGCTGGCAGCGTATCTCGACCAGCCTTCGCCTTTGCCTTCCGGCACAGAGCCGCAGTGACGACGATGCCGCGCCATATCCTCGTCGTCGATGACGACCCTCATATACGCGACGTGATCTGCTTTGCCCTCGACAAGGCCGGCATGGAGACCGAGCCGGTCGGCGACGGTATGGCAGCGCTGGCGCGCATCGAGCGCCGCATGCCCGACCTGGTCGTGCTCGATGTTGGCATGCCCGAGATGGACGGGCTGGAACTGTGCCGCAGGCTTCGGCGAACCTCCGACGTGCCCGTGTTGTTCCTGTCTGCCCGTGACGAGGAAATCGACCGCATCCTCGGGCTTGAGATGGGCGGCGACGACTATGTCACCAAGCCGTTCAGCCCGCGGGAGCTGGTGGCGCGCGTCAACGTCATCCTTCGCCGTGCACGGCCGGCTCCGGCGGAACTCGTCCCGGCAAGCCTCAGTCACGGCCTGATCGTGCTCGATCCTTTGCGGCGCGCGGTGAATTACGATGACCGAGACATCGACCTCACCGCGACCGAATTTACCATCGTCAAGGCGCTGATGACGAAACCGATGCATGTGCTCAACCGCAGTCAGCTGATCGATGCCAGCCATGCCGCCAACATCCACGTCTCGGAGCGAACGGTCGACAGTCACATCCGCAACATCCGCGCGAAGTTCGCAACAGTGGGTTGCTCCAACGCGATCGAGACCGTCCACGGCATGGGCTTCCGCCTCGGGCGGTGCGGCGCGTGACTGAAAAATGGCGCCCGCCCCTCGGCCTCGTCGTGCTGGCCATCCTTGCCACCGTCATGACGCTGCCGCTACTGGGGCTGTTCAGCTTCCAGCTCTATCAACAGCGCTTCGAACCGGCCGCCGAGCCCGCCGTTCTATCGCATGGCGCGGTCGCCGCAGCGGCCCTTGTAACAGGCGTCACTCTGCTGATCGGCTTCGTCTTCATCCGCACCATCACCCGTCCCATGCACGATCTGATGGAAAGAACCGCGCGCATCGCCGAGGGGCAAGCGGACGCCCTCCAGCCACTTGCCCATCACGGCACGCGCGAGATGGCGGAGTTGTCCAAAGCCTTCCTCGACATGGCGCGCAAGCTACAGATCCGCAACGAAACGATCCGCACCTTTGCCACCCACGTCTCGCATGAGCTGAAATCGCCGCTGACCGCGATCCAGGGCGCCGCCGAACTGCTGCGCGACGCCAGCGACGACATGGATCCGGCCACAAGAACGCGCTTCCTCGACAACATCGTCGCCGACACCGACAGGCTGAACCGCCTGGTTCGCCGCCTGATCGAATTGGCGCGCGCCGACAAGGCAGCGCTGCCAGGCCAAAGCACGTCGCTCACTGAGATTCTCGGCCATCTCGCTCCTGTCGAAGGTGTCGACCTGTCGATCTTGTCAGGCGCTGACATCCGCTTTGCCATGTCGGCTGAAAATGGCGCGGCCATCCTGTCCAATCTCGTCGACAACGCGCTGCGCCATGGCGCTGGCCGTTTCGTGCTGGAGGCCAGCAGCTTTGACGACACTGTCACCATAGCTGCCACCGACGATGGCTGCGGCATCTCGCCCAACAACCGCGCCCGCATCTTCGAGCCGTTCTTCACCACACGGCGTGAAACCGGCGGTACCGGCCTTGGCCTCGGCATCGTCTCGACCTTGCTGAATGCCCATGATGGAACGATCCGGCTTGCCGGCGCCGACAAGGGCACCCGCTTCGAGATCAGGCTGCCCGCAGCATAAGACTGCCACGATCAGCCTCTTGCCGGCAATCACGTCGGCGAGAGCCACCGCCGCGGCCGCCACTTACCGGTTGCCGCCCCGCATGCGCAGGAATAACATCAGGTTGCGCTAATTGTGGATCGCAGGGAGGCGAAGACGATGCGCAGATATATCGATTGCCGTGAATTCCCGAGCGAAATGAAGTGCACCGTGGCGATCGCAGCCGACAACGAGGACGAACTGGTCAACGCCGCCGTCCAGCATGCGGTCGCCGTCCATGGCGAGCATGACACACCGGATTTCCGCGCGGAGGTCAGGAAAGCCATCCATATAGGCTCGCCGCCGGCCTGATTTGATGCTCGTGACACATCGCCGGTGCTGATGCAGGGTTCAGCAACGCATCGCGAGTGGTGATGCCCTGTCCTACTGCCGGCGTCCTATTGCCGGCGCGCAGGCTCGCCGCTGCGCATTGCCTTCAGCCGTTCGGCGGCCGACGCCGCCAGTTCGGCGTAGCGGTCCTCCAGAGCCTCGGCGGCAACCAGCACCTCCGGCTCGAAGTCATTGGCCTCGAGCACTTGCCTGAGCTTTTCGACAAATTCGGCCTGCTGTTCGAGCGCAGCAAACAGCTTCTTGACCTGGTCGCGGCTGATGTCGGGATTGGCGAGCGTCGCCGGAACCTCGCGCGCCATCTCGGCGCCGGTCTCGGCCTGCTCTCTGAGGATATCCAGCCAGTCAGTCACGCCACGCCATACCCTACCCGCCACAATCTTGTTCCGGACCGCGGCAATCGTCAACCGCCCGGGAGCAGTGGAGGACAGTACTTTCACGCCTGCAGCAGGAATTGCGCGCGGTGGTTTTTGTTCCCAAATCCCAAGCGCCTGCCTGAAGACGCTGCAGCATACGCAGCGCCAGGCATGCGACACGCAGGGACTTCTTCGTCTGCGGGGAGACGCAGCACTCACCCCTTCGCTTTCGCTCGGACATCATGCCGTTTGGCCGCTTGCTCGCATTTCTTGCGGATTTCCTCGACCTCGGTTTCGGTCAGATGCTCGATGCCGATGAAATGGTTGTGGCCGGTGCTGACCCGGATCAGTTCGTCGAGCTTGGCCTGGATCGCAGCACCGTCGCGGTTCTGGGTGTTCTGGATCAAGAACACCATCAGGAAGGTGATGATGGTCGTGCCGGTGTTGATCACCAGTTGCCAGGTGTCGGAAAAGCCGAACACCGGACCTGATACCGCCCAGGCCAACACGACAATGCAGCAGCCGAGAAAGGTCAGCGGCAGGCCGGCGGCATAGGCTACCTTGTTGGCGATCTTGGTGAAAATCTTCTCGAACATGGCCACATCCCTTCGGTGCGAAGGAAACAACCGGGCCCCGCTTCGGGTTCCGCAGCCAGCGCTTAGGCCTGCCTCGCTTCCCAGCGGTCGAGAAAGGCCTCGATCGGCAGGCTCTGCATGTCGGGGATCGCCTCGAACAGTCTTTCGCGCGGCCAATCCCACCAGGCCAGCGCCTCGATGCGGGCGATAACCTCGACGGGGAACCGCATCTTCAGCCTCTTTGCGGGCACGCCGGCAAAAACCTCGAACGGCGCGACGTCGCGCGTCACCACGGAATTCGCCCCGACCACCGCACCATTGCCAATGCTCACACCGGGCATGATCACCGCACCATGTCCGACCCACACATCGTGTCCGATAATCACGGGCTTAGCCCTGCGACGCTCGCGGAAATCGTTGTCGACGCCGAGATAGCGGAAATACTCGTTGGGCCGGTAGCTCAGCTTGTGCGTGGTCAGCCGCTCCATCGGATGCTCGAGCGCGTTGATGCGCGTATTGGCTGCGATCGAGCAGAACTTGCCGATCGTGGTGTAGATCGCCTCGGCGTGGCGCTCGAAATAGGAGTAGTCGCCGACCACCACCTCGCGCAACACGACGCGCTCGCCGACGATCACATGGCGGCCAAGCCGGCAGCCTTTCAGCTCCGATGTCGGGTGGATTCGCGGTTCGTCATCCTTGAAGCGAAGGTCTGCTTGATCGTCCATGACGCGGATGTACGCCCGCGCCACCCTGCCCGCAAGCTATTGCGGCTTGCCCTTGGCCCAGACGACGTTCTGGCCATAGAGCGGCACCGTGGTCATCGACATCTTGGCTGAGCCGTCCTGAACTTGGCGCGAATGGGCGAGATAGATCAGTGTCTCGTTTTTCTGGTCGTAGATGCGGTTCACCACCTGCTCCTTCCAGATCAGGCTGATGCCCTGTTTGAAGACCTCCTCGCCCTCCTGGCCGAGGTCGATCTCGCCAATGGTGATCGGTCCGGTCTGCTGGCACGAGATTGCGGTGTCCGACGGGTTCTCGAACCAGTTGCCTTTCTGCAGCCGATCGATCACGCCTCGGTCGAAATAGGAGACGTGGCAGGTGACGCCCTCGACCTTGGGGTCCTTGATCGCCTCGACGATGATGTCGTTGCCTAGCCAGTCGACGCCGACCTCGCCCACCTGCTGGGCCATGGCGGGCAGTGCTGCGCCGAGCGCAAGGGTGGTCGCAAGGACGGAAAGGGCAAGCCGCATGAAAGCCTCCTGAATTGGCTGCAGTCGTCCACACTTGGGTCGCCCGCGCCCGCCTTGCAAGCCAGGGACGCTGCATCCTGCTCGCGAAAAGGTGTTTTGTGGACGAATGAGAGCGTCAACATGTCCCTTTTGGCAAATCACGCGCCGCGCTATGTATGGTTGATGAAACAGGCCTTGCCCATATCGCTTTCGGCGACCGCGTGGATCGCGCTCGGCGTGATGGCGTTTGCGGCAACTTCGGGCCTCGCCTTCGCCTCCTGGCTGGACAAGGACGCCGGCATCTTCATGTCGCTGGTCGAGGCCGGCATGTCCTGGTGCTTCTGAACCGGTCATCAATCACACCATGGAATCACAATCGATGATGCGCACGATCCTTGCCGGCATTCTGATCCTGATGGCCGCCGGCGTCGGCTGGCTGACCTTCGACTGGTACAGCAGCAAGACCAGCGCCCAGGCTTTCGGCGCGCCCTTCGTGCTTGTCGATCAGAAGGGCGCCGAGATCACCGAAGCGGCGTTCCGCGGCCAGCCAAGTGCTGTCTTCTTCGGCTTCACCCATTGCCCCGAGGTCTGCCCGACCACGCTGTTCGAGCTCGACGGCCTGCTCAAGCAGATGGGCGACGAAGGCAAGAACCTCCGCGCCTATTTCGTCTCGGTCGATCCCGAGCGCGACACGCCCGAGGTGATGAACAGCTACGTCAGCAACGTCTCCGACCGCATCACCGGCATCACCGGCTCGCCCGACAAAATCGCCGCCATGGCCAAGGCCTTCGGTATCTATTCCAAGAAGGTGCCGACCGAAGGCGGCGACTACACCATGGATCACACGGCATCGGTGCTGCTGCTCGACAGCAAGGGTGATTTCTTCGGCACGATCGCCTATGAGGAGAACCCAGAGACCGCACTTGCCAAGCTCAAGCGGCTTGCCAAGGAAGGCTGACCCTCCTCTCCCGGACCCGACATGACCCAGACACGGCTGCACTTTACCACCGGCCGCGAAGCCGCCAACCGCATCTTCGCTGCCCTTGAAACCGCCTTCGAGGAAGATGGCTGGCCGATCGCCGTGATCGAAGTCGACGAGGACCGCGATATTCATGAGGTCTCGCTCTACACGGATGGCGATGTCGAGGACGTTGCCCGCCGCATGGCCGAGGTGGTTGCAGAAGCAGGCCACAAGGGCCCGCTGGGCCGTGAGGTGCTGCCCGACGTCGACTGGGTGACGAAGTCGCTCGAAGGCCTGAAGCCGGTGCAGGCAGGACGCTTCATCGTTCATGGCAGCCATGACCGCGAGGACGTGCGCCCCGGACAGATTGCCATCGAGATCGAGGCCGGCCTCGCTTTCGGCACCGGCCATCACGGCACCACGGCAGGCTGCCTCGAGATGATCGAAAAGGTGATGGCCGCGGAAAAACCGGCCAAGGCGCTCGACCTTGGTACCGGCAGCGCCGTGCTGGCGATCGCAGTCGCCAAGCTGGCGCCGATCCCGGTACTGGCAACCGACATCGACCCGGTCGCAACCGACGTTGCCGCCGCGAATGTCCGCCTTAATGGTGCTGCCGACCACGTCGAGACGGTCACCGCCGCAGGCTTCGACGACCCGATCTTCGCCGCGCGCGGCCCTTTCGACCTGATCGTCGCCAACATCCTGGCGCAGCCGCTGATGCTGCTGGCGCCCGAAATGGCCACGAACCTTGCTGTCGACGGCTCCCTCGTGCTGTCGGGTATCCTCGACCGTCAGCACGACGCCGTGGTCGAAGCCTATGTCGCGGCAGGCTTCCGCCACATCGAGACCTTCCACAGGGAAGGCTGGGTGACAATCCACCTCAAGAACTGAGCCCGCTGGCACAAGCCGGCGGCGTTGCCAGCAACGACCGGCGCGGATAGGTTCGCCCGACATCCAGCTTTCGGGAAACCACCATGTTCCAGTCCTTTGATTCAGCCGGCGATCCCACCGTCGGCAAGCCGCGCGTGGCGTTGCTCCGGCAATGGCTCAAGGAAAACGGGCTCGACGGCTTCGTCGTGCCGCGCGCCGACGAGCACCAGGGCGAGTATGTCCCACCACGTTCGAATCGCCTGCGGTGGCTGACCGGCTTCAGCGGCTCGGCCGGCGTGGCGATCGTGCTCGCCCGCAGCGCCTACATCTTCGTCGACGGGCGCTACACGCTGCAGGTGCGCGACGAGGTCGATCTCGACATCTTCACCGTCGAAAGCCTGATCGACAACCCGCCATCGGTGTGGATCAAGGAAAGCCTGCCCAAGGGCGCAAGGCTTGGCATCGACCCGTGGCTGCACACCATGGGCGAGGTCAAGGCGCTGACAACGGCAACCGAAAAGGCCGGCGCCGTGCTTGTCCCCCTCGCCCGCAACCCCATCGACGCGATCTGGGAAGATCAGCCCGACGCACCGCTGGCCCCAGTCGAGATCCATCCGGAGGCCTTTGCCGGCGAACTGGCCAAGGACAAGTTGAAACGGCTCACCGCAGCGATCGAGAACGACGGCGCCACCCATGCGATCCTGACCGACCCGTCGTCGCTCGCCTGGGCGTTCAACATCCGTGGTGGCGACGTACCCCACACGCCGCTTGCCCTTGGCTTCGCCATCCTCTCCGCCGACGGCGGCCATGCCGTGTTCATGGACAAGCGCAAGCTTGGCCGCACCGAGGAGGCCTATCTCACCCAGCTTGCCGACATCAAAGCACCGAGCAAGCTCGACGACGCGGTCGCGGCCCTTGCCAAATCTGGTGCGAAGATCGCGCTCGACCCGGTGCTTGCCGCCGACAGGCTGCGCGCCCTGATCGAGGACAATGGCGGCACGGTGGTGCAAGCACCCGACCCGGCCCGCCTGCCCCGCGCCACCAAGAATGCCCAGGAGATCGCCGGTTCGCGTGCTGCCCACCGCCGTGACGGCGCTGCTGTCGCCAAGCTTTTGTGCTGGCTCGACCGGCAGAATCCCGGCAGCCTCGACGAAATCGCCGTCGTGACCAAGCTGGAGGAATGCCGCCGCCAGACCGGCGAGGAAACGCAGATGCCGCTCCGCGACGTCTCGTTCGACACCATCTCGGGTGCCGGCGCCAATGGCGCGATCATGCATTACCGCGTCTCGAAAGCGACGAGCCGGGTGCTGGCCGAGGGTGAACTGTTCCTGCTCGATTCGGGCGCGCAATATCAGGACGGCACCACCGACATCACTCGCACCATGCCGGTCGGCAAGCCGAGCGAGGAGATGCGCGAGCGTTTTACCCTCGTGCTCAAGGGCATGATCGCGATCTCGCTGGCGCGGTTTCCCGCAGGCACGCGTGGCGCCGACATCGACGCGCTCGCCCGCATCGCACTGTGGAAGAACGGCCTCGACTACGCCCACGGCACCGGCCACGGCGTCGGGTCCTATCTCGCTGTTCATGAAGGCCCGCAGCGCATCGCCAAGACCGGCATGGAAAAGCTGCTCGCAGGCATGATCCTGTCCAACGAGCCCGGCTACTACAAGGAAGGCCATTACGGCATCAGGCTGGAAAATCTGATCCTGGTGACGCCAACCGCCGAGCTGCCCGGCGGCGACATCGCCATGCACGGCTTCGAGACGGTGACGCTGGCGCCTTTCGACCAGCGCCTGCTGCGCGCCGACCTGCTGACCCGCGAAGAGCTGGATTGGCTCAATGCCTACCATGCCCGCGTGTTGGCCGAGATCGGACCGATGCTCGACGGCGAAACGCTGGCGTGGCTGGAAAAGGCGACGGCGCAGATCGCCTGATCAGCGTATAATGAATACGACCGGCCGCTTCATGCGGCCGGTTTTCGTTCAGCCGATGAAATGCCGCATGGCAATCAACACGGCAGCGCCTGCCAGAAACATCGTCATCAGGCCACCACGCAGTCCAATAACGGCTGCCACGGCAAGCGCTGCCAGCTCAGCCGGACCGGCCGAGAGTGCCGCGGGTGCCACGAGCGTCGTCAGAACCGCAGCCGGCACCGCGTTCAGGCCCGCCTCGACGCGCGGATGGATGCGCTCGAAACGCGAAATGACGAGATGGCCGCCGATACGGGTCAGATAGGTGGCGACAGCGCCGGCAATGATGATCCAAAGCGTCGTGCTCATGACACCACCTCCGCCGTTTCTTCGCTCGTCAGGCTCTCGTCGGGCCTGACCGGCATCGCCGCCGCGAACAGCACGCCGGCCAGCGCCCCAATGGAAACATGCCAGGGTGAGCCTACGGTCTTGTAGGCGATCATCGAGGCAACGGCGCTGGCAACGACGATCGGCAGCCAGCGCGGGCGCTTGCGGAAGCTCATCACCAAACCGAGAAAATAGATCGGCAGCAGGAAGTCGAGCCCGATGGCATGGGGGTTGGGAATCAGCCGCCCGAACAGCGCGCCGAGCGCGCTTTCGGCGACCCAGAAGACATAGATCGGCAGCGCCATGCCCATGTACCAGGCAAAGGTCACCTGCTCGCCATTCTCGCCCTTGCGCTCGGCCTCGGCATATTGCGGATCGACCAGGAAGAAATAGCCGATGGCCTGCTTCAGGAACGGCCAATGGTCGATGTGCTTGCCAACGGCAGCCGAATAGAGAACGTGGCGGAAGTTGACGGCGAAGATCGATAGCACCACCAGCCACGGCGCGACATGCTGGCCGAACAACTCGATGCCGACCAGTTGGCTGGCGCCGCCATAGATCGAGGCGCTCATCAGTGTCGCCTCGACGACGGAGAAGCCGTTGTCGACGGCCAACGCCCCGAACAGGATGGCAAAGGGCGCCGACGCGACCACCACGGGCACGCTCAAGCGCATGCCCTGCAAGAATTCACCGCGACGATCAGACATTAGGCCTCCGTGGCGCATCGGCCCCAGATCGAATTTTGAGCGTTGGAATGCACGAAACAGGCCGAACGAGCTCGGCCAAGGCTCCATAGCTTGCGCGGGGTCTGAATAAGTCAGCCGGCTTGGCGTGTCACATCAATTCGGTTGAGCCAACGATCAGCGCTTCTTGGCCTTCGGCGGCCGCTTCACCGAGCACGGCACGTTGCCGCCGGCATGAAGCCGGCCCATCGTCATGTCGAGCTTGATCGGCAGGTCGCGCAGCGCCGAGACGTTCAGCTTGCGCGCGGCTGCCAGCGCCACCTCGCCGCAGGCATGCGCGTCCTCGGCAGCATTATGGTGCCTGAAGGAGAAATCGATATGGCGCGACACCTCGTTGAGCCGGTGCGAGGTTAGCTCCTGCCACACCTTCTTCGCCATCTTGAGCGTACAGATGTAGTCGATGTCAGGACTGACAGTGCCATACAGCCGATAGCTCGCCCTGAGAACACTCATGTCGAAGGACGCGTTGTGGGCGATCACAAGCGTGTCTGAGAGATCGTCCTCGAACTCCTCCATCACCTCGGGAAATTCGGCCGCGTCCTCGACATGTTCGGGCCGTATGCCATGAACGGCAATGTTGAAGCGCGAGAACCGCATGTCCCGGGGGCGGATCAGTCGCTCCTCGACACGGATGACCGCGCCGTCCTCGATCCAGGCAAGGCCAATGGAGCACGGGCTGCTCCGCTGCTCATTGGCAGTTTCGAAGTCGATGGCAAGTGCTCGCATGAAGTCTGTCAGCCCGCCTGCCCGACGCGTTCGAACCACTGGTCCTCTGTGATCACCTCGATACCCAGATCGGTCGCCGCCTTGAGCTTCGAGCCAGCGCCTGGGCCCGCCACAACGAGGTCGGTCTTCTTGGACACCGAGCCAGCCACCTTGGCGCCAAGCTTCTCGGCCATCGCCTTGGCCTCGTCGCGCGACATCTTTTCGAGCGAGCCGGTGAACACCACCGTCTTGCCCGAAACGGGTGATGACACGTCGCCGATACGCTCCTCGTCAAGCGGCGTCACTTCGTCAAGCAGCGCATCGAGCACCTGCCGGTTGTGCTCCTCTGCGAAGAACTCGACCACCGCCTCGGCGACGATGGCGCCGATGCCGTTGACACCGGTCAGCTCCTGCCAGGCGGCATTACCCTTGTCACCCTTGCCCTCAGGCATCACGGCAGCGACACCAGCGGCGCGGAAGGTCTCGAAATTGATGTAGTGGCGCGCCAGGCGCTTGGCATTGGTTTCGCCGATGTGGCGGATGCCGAGCGCAAACAGGAAGCGCGAGAACTCGACCTGGCGGCGGTCGTCGATGGCCGCAAACAGCTTGCGAGTCGATGTCGTGCCGAAGCCGTCGATATTCTCGAGCTTGGTGAGCGATCCTTCTTGTCGCCGCTTCAGCGTGAAGATGTCCGCCGGCGAGCCGACATGCAATGCCGGGTCCTGCGATTGGAAGAAGAACTCGATCTGCTTCTCGCCCAGGCCCTCGATGTCAAAGGCATTGCGCGAGACGAAATGGCGAAGGCGCTCCACAGCCTGTGCCGGACAGATCAGGCCGCCGGTGCAGCGGCGCACCACCTCACCCTCCTCGCGGACAGCATGGCTGTCACAGGCCGGGCAGCGCGTCGGGAACAGATAGGGCTGCGCTCCCGCCGGGCGCTTCTCGAGGACGACGTCGAGGATCTGCGGAATGACATCACCTGCCCGCTGTACGATGACGGTGTCGCCGACGCGGATGTCATGATCCTCGTCGCGAATGGCCGCGCCGCTGTTGCCGATGCCCTTGATGTAGTCCTCATTGTGCAGCGTGGCGTTGGTGACCACCACGCCGCCCACCGTCACCGGCTGCAGCCGCGCCACCGGCGTCAGCGAGCCGGTGCGGCCGACCTGGATGTCGATGCCGAGCAGTGTCGTCGTCGCCTTTTCAGCCGGGAACTTGTGCGCGATGGCCCAGCGCGGCGAACGCGAGACGAAGCCGAGCCGCTGCTGCAGGTCGAGCCGGTCGACCTTGTATACGACGCCGTCGATGTCGTAGCCGAGCCCGGCGCGATTGGCCTCGATCATCCGGTACTGCGACAGCAGGCCGTCGACGCTGTCGAACACCTTCATCAGCGGATTGGTCTTGAAGCCGTAGGTATTGAAAGCCTCGACCATGCCCATCTGGGTGTCGGCCGGCATGCCGCTGACCTCGCCCCAGGCATAGGCGAAAAAGCGCAGCGGACGGCTGGCAGTGATCGAGGTGTCGAGCTGGCGCAGCGAACCGGCGGCCGCATTGCGCGGATTGGCGAAAATCTGCTTGCCAGCTTCAGCATTGCGCCGGTTGAGTTCGGCAAAGTCGGCGTGGCTCATATAGACCTCGCCGCGCACTTCCAGCACCCCGGGAAAGTCGCCCTTCAGCACGTTCGGAATGTCGGCAATGGTGCGGGCGTTCGCCGTGACGTTTTCGCCGACCTGGCCGTCGCCGCGCGTCGCCGCCGTCACCAGCCGGCCGTTCTCGTAGCGGATCGACAGCGACAGGCCGTCGATCTTGGGCTCGGCGGTGATTACCACCGGCTCGTCGGCGGACAGCCTGAGGAAGCGCCTGATGCGGCCGACGAACTCGCTGACGTCCTCATCGGCAAAGGCGTTGTCCAGCGACAGCATCGGCACGACATGGGTGACCTTGCCGAATTTTTCGGAGACGGCGGCGCCCACCGACTTGGACGGCGAGTCCTCACGCACCAGTTGCGGAAAACGCTGCTCGATGGCGAGGTTGCGGCGGCGCAGCGCATCGTAATCCGCGTCCGAAATCGTCGGCGCGTCCTCGGCATGATAGCGCAGGTCGTGGCCGGCAATTTCTTCGGCCAGCCGCGCAAGCTCCGCCGCGGCTTCAGTCTCGCTCAGCGAATCGACTGGCTTGTCGGACATGGTACGGCTCCGGCTGAAAACGCGGCCACCATAGATCAGGACGCTGTCGAGCGGGAGCCGCCCGGACCGAATTCCACGTCAAATCAGCAGCATCGCGAAGGCTCCTGACATGGGAGCCGCAATCGCGTGGTCAGGAAAGGACGGCCGTGTTCTCGCGCAGCAGGCGCTCGGCGGCGGCGCGCGCTTCCTCGGTGATCGAGGCGCCAGACAGCATGCGCGCAATTTCCTCCTGGCGCGCGGTACGGTCCATCTCGTGGATACCGGTCGCCACCTTGTCGGTGTTGCCCTTCTTGGAGATCAGGAAATGCGTCGCCGCGCGGGCCGCGACCTGCGGCGCATGCGTCACCGACAGCACCTGCACCCGGCGGGACAGCCGTGCCAGCCGCTGGCCGATGGCGTCGGCAACCGCGCCACCCACGCCGGTATCGATCTCGTCGAACACCAGGGTCGGTGCCGAGCCGCGATCGGCAAGCGCCACTTTCAACGCGAGGAGAAAACGCGACAGCTCGCCACCCGAGGCGACCTTCATCATCGGGCCCGGCCGGGTGCCGGGATTGGTGCGCACCCAGAACTCGACCTGGTCGATACCTTCCTGCATGCGATTGTCGGCTTCGCTCGACATCTCGACGATGAATTCGGCGCGTTCGAGCTTGAGCTCGGGCAGCTCTGCCATGACGGTCTTGCGCAGGCTCTCGGCCACAGTCTTGCGCAGCTCCGACAGACTGGCAGCGATGCGATCATAGGCATCGCGGCTGGTCCTCGCCTGCGTTTCCAGCACCTGCAGCCGCTCCTCGCCGGCATCGAGGTCGGCGAGGTCGGCAACCATCGTGTCGCGCAGCTTGGCCAAGTCGTCGACGGCAACATTGTGCTTGCGCGCGGCCGCGCGCAGGGCAAACAGCCGCTCCTCAGCCTTTTCCAGCCGCTGCGGGTCATATTCGGTGGCGCGAAGGGCGGCATCGACGCCGGATTGCGCCGCATCAAGCGAGATCATCGCCTCGTCGAGCGATTTCACCACCTCATCGAGCAGGCCCGGCACCTCGGCCGCCTTGCGCTGCAGGCGGCGCAACAGGCTGGCAAGCTGCGGCAGCGGCGACGACGAGCCCGACAGCACGTCCTGTGCATCCTGGATTTCGGAGGCGATCTTTTCGACGCGCATCATCGCGGCACGCAGTTCGGCGAGCTCGCTCTCCTCCCCCGGCTGGGGATCGAGCTTGGTGAGTTCGGTCACCGAGGCACGCAGATATTCAGCCTCGCGCGCGGCGGCATCGACGCGGGCGCGATGGCGCGACAGCTCCTGCTCGGCACCGCGCCACAACTTCCACGCGTCGGCGGTGGCCTTGGCTTCGCCGACATGACCGCCAAACGAATCGAGCACATCGCGATGCGCCCCGGCGTCGACAAGCGCGCGATCGTCGTGCTGGCCGTGGATTTCGACAAGCGCGCGGCCGATGTCGCGCATCAGCGTGACGCTGGACGGCTGGTCGTTGACGAAGACGCGCGTGCGCCCGTCGGCGGTCTGGACGCGTTTCAGGATGATGTCGCCATCGTCGTCGATGGCATTGTCGGCAAGCAGCGTACGCGCCGGATGGTTGCGCGGCACGTCGAAGACCGCACTCACCTGCCCTTGCGTGGCACCGTGGCGGACGAGCGATGCATCGCCGCGCGCGCCGAGCGCGAGCGACAATGCGTCGAGAAGGATGGATTTGCCCGCGCCGGTCTCACCGGTCAGCACCGACAGGCCAGGCGTGAAATCGATGTCCAGCCGTTCGATCAGGACAATATCGCGGATCGACAGGCGCGAGAGCATCTATTTCTGGTCAGGCGCCGGAGAACATCTTCCCGGCCTTGGAAATCCAGGAACCGGCATTCTCGCGGGGCTCTAGGCCGTTGGTCTGCAGCAGCTTGTACGAATCCTTGTACCACTGGCTGTCAGGATAATTCTGGCCAAGCACGGCGGCAGCTGTCTGGGCTTCCGAGGTCAGGCCCATCGCGTAGTAGGTCTCGACCAGGCGGGCGAGCGCTTCTTCGATGTGGCGGGTGTTCGAATAGTTCTCGACCACGTTGCGGAATCGCTTTGCCGAGGCGATGAATTCGCGGCGCTCGAGATAATAACGGCCGATCTGCATTTCCTTGCCGGCGAGCTGGTCGCGGGCGAAGCGGATCTTGGCGTTTGCATCGTCGACATATTCCGATGCGGGCCAGCGCTGAACCACCTCGGTCATCGCCTCAATGGTGCGGCGAGCTTCCTTTTGATCCTGCGTCACGTCGCGAATCTGGCGGAAGTAGCTGAGGCCGATGATGTACTGGGCGTAAGCCGCGTCGTCGGTCGAGGGATACAGCGCGAGATAGCGCTTGGCCGAGTTGATGGCCTCTTCATAGGAGCCCTGGCGATAGCTGGCGAATGCGCCCATTACCATCGACTTGCGGGCGAACTCCGAATAGGGGTGCTGACGGTCGACGGCCTCGAACTTGCGGCTGGCCTCCTTGAGGCGGCCGGCGTTGAGGTTGGCAAGGCCCTGATTGTAGAGCACGTCGGCCGGCTCGGTCTGCTCGACATAGGTCGCGAGATCGACATCGGCTTCGCCGGACATGCAGCCGGACAGTGCAAGCGTCGGAGCGATGAGCGAAAGCGCCACAACCAGAGGCTTCACGCGCAATTTCGATCGATCGGCTCGTATCAATGACATCACAGAGTTCCGCCCCTTTGGCGCTGTTTCGCTTTTAGGCAATGGCCATAGATCACAACTGGCTTTGCCGGGCAACGCTATCAGCCGCCAATCGCGCAATTTTGTGGCACGCAATGACGCGTGCCATTTCGCCGGCCAAGTGGTGCAACAAGGTCACACCACCTCCAGGCGATTGCCGGCCGTCAGAGCGTCCAGGGCGCGTGGACTGCGGCGCTGACAGCAATAAGTTCGGCCGAGCGGCCGCGCTCGCGGCGCGACGTCTCGACGACTTCGAAAGCCGACCTGTCGGAAAGCAGGCGGCGCAGCGCAGCGGCATTCAGCCGGTGGCCACCACGATAGGAACGGAAGCAGCCGATGAAGCGCGCGCCGGCGAGTGCCAGGTCGCCCATCGCGTCCAGCGTCTTGTGGCGCACGAACTCGTTGGAGAAGCGCAGGCCTTCCATGTTGATGATGTGGTTGTCGTCGCCGATAACCACTGAATTCTCGAGCGACGAACCAAGCGCATAGCCGGCGGCCCACAGGCGCTCGACGTCCTTCATGAAACCAAAGGTGCGGGCGCGCGAGATCTCGCGGCGGAAAATGTCGTCGTTGATGTCGGAAGCAAAGGACTGGCGACCGATCGCCGGGCTCTCGAAATCGATCTCGACCTCGAATCGCGTGCCGCCATAGGGCCGGAACTCGGCCCAGGAGGCGCCGCTTTCGATTCGTACCGGCTTGAGAACGCGAATGTAACGGCGCTTGACGCCCTGCACTTCGATGCCGGCCAGGTCGATGGCCTCGACGAACTGCGCGGCACTGCCGTCCATGATCGGGATTTCAGCGCCTTCGACTTCGATCAGCAGATTGTCGATACCGAGGCCGAACAGAGCGGCCATCAGGTGTTCGATCGTGGCAACGTGCTGGCCGGCGGGATCGCCAAGCAAGGTGCAAAGGTCGGTCGCACCCACTTCTGACACAATTGCGCGAAATTCTCGGTCAGCAACCTGAAACACCACGCCCGTATCCGCGTCTGCCGGCGCGAAATGGATGGCTACCGGCTTGCCGCTGTGAACGCCAACGCCCGACAGGGTGACACGCGATTTGAGTGTTGTCTGATAGTCCTGCAAGTCGATCCCCATATGCCCGTACTCACCACGTCCGCTTCGCCACACCACGGCGCACGGCTCTTATGCTCGCCAGACGGGACCTCATCCCCACAATACCCGTCAGCGACCTTAATCGGCGCGAAGATAGTCTTCCGGGTGAGAGACTCCAAATCACGGTTTCTTACTCTGTGTAACTGCGGGGACGCTTCGACTCGCCCCGCCAAGCTCATGTTTTAACTTATCTTTTCAGAGCAAAAGGCGGGCGTCGAGACGCCCGCCTTTCAAACAGTGTTACCGGTCGTTCACAGATCAGTTGGCTTGCCGGCGAAGGAACGCCGGAATCTCCAGCTGATCGTCCTCCTGAGTCCGTGCCTGCGGTGCTAGGCGGCCATGTTCGTCGAGCTGTCCGCGGCGCGGCGCGTACATCTGCGATTCCTGGCTGGTCATGCGGCGCTGCTCGGGCGCCGGCTGGCGCAGCTTCGGCTCGCGCGGCTGCGCGGGCTGCAGGCGTGCCGGTTCTTCCTCACGGCGGGTCAGGCCGCTGGTCAGGCGCTTGAGCAGGCCCATCGGACCGCGGTCCTCATGCTGCTCGGCCGGCTGAGCCTTGGCTTCGACCTCGGCCTTGACCATCGGCGGGAAGTCCTCGACGCGCGGCATGCGCGGCTGAACCTGGGCCGGCTGCATCATCTCGCGCTGCGGTGCCACCTGCGGCTGGGCAACCGGCTGCGGTGCGGGCTGCTGGAACTGCTGCGGCTGGTACTGCTGGACCTGCGGCTGGGCCGGCGGCGCGGCAAACAGCTTGCTCTGCGGACGGAAGTCGTCAGCCGGAGCGGCCGGACGCGGCTGCGCCATCGCGGCGGCATTGGCTTCGGCAAGGCGGATGGCCTCGGCGACCGGATCGTTGGTGCGCACTTCCATGCGCGGCTGTTCGAGAGGAGCAGCCTGCACGACAGGACGCGGTGCCTCGACCTGACGCTGTGCCGGCTTCGGCGCCTGACGGATGGTCAGCGGTGCAGCAGCCATGTCGGCAGCCGACTTGTCGATGCCGGTGGCGACGACCGACACGCGGATGACGCCTTCGAGGTCTTCGTCGAAGGTGGCGCCCAGGATGATGTTGGCGTCCTGATCCACTTCCTCACGGATTCGGGTGGCAGCTTCGTCGACTTCGAACAGGGTCAGGTCGCGGCCGCCGGTGATCGAGATGAGCAGGCCCTTGGCGCCCTTCATCGAGGTTTCGTCGAGCAGCGGGTTGGCGATTGCCGCTTCGGCGGCGGCCATCGCACGGCCCTCGCCCGAAGCTTCGCCGGTGCCCATCATGGCCTTGCCCATCTCGCGCATCACCGAACGGACGTCGGCGAAGTCGAGGTTGATCAGGCCTTCCTTGACCATCAGGTCGGTGATGCAGGCAACGCCGGAATACAGCACCTGGTCGGCCATGGCGAAGGCGTCCGCGAAGGTCGTCTTGTCATTGGCCAGACGGAACAGGTTCTGGTTCGGGATGACGATCAGCGTGTCGACGCACTTCTGAAGCTCTTCGATGCCGTAATCGGCCGTCTTCATGCGGCGCTGGCCTTCGAAGTGGAACGGCTTGGTGACGACGCCGACGGTCAGGATACCCTTTTCGCGAGCGGCGCGGGCGACGACCGGAGCAGCACCGGTGCCGGTGCCGCCGCCCATGCCGGCGGTGACGAAGCACATATGCGTGTTCGACAGGTGGTCGATGATCTCGTCGATGCACTCTTCAGCGGCGGCGCGACCGACTTCCGGCTGCGAACCCGCGCCCAGGCCCTCGGTGACATGCGCGCCGAGCTGGATGAGGCGCTCGGCCTTCGACATGGTGAGTGCCTGCGCATCGGTGTTGGCCACGACGAACTCGACGCCGCGCAGGCCAGCGGTGATCATGTTGTTGACGGCATTGCCGCCGCCACCGCCGACACCGAACACGGTGATGCGGGGCTTGAGCTCGGTGATGTCCGGCTTCTGCAGATTGATCGTCATAGTCCTCGTCCTTTTTGCCTTTCGAACCGCTTCGCCGTGCGGCCGGTAATGGGGCTGCCCCCGTCAATTCCTAAAAACTGTCTCTCAACCACTGACTCATGCGATGCAGTTTTCCGCCAGTTCCCGTTGCCCTGTAACGGGAAATCCCTTTCGCAGACTGGCTCTCGATGCCGGCCATCTGCGGGTAGATGAGAAGCCCGACGGCGGTCGCGAAAGCTGGCCCCTTGGCCGCCTCCGGCAGACCTGCCACGCCGAGTGGGCGGCCGATGCGCACATTGCGGCCGAGAATGCGTCGCGCTGCCTCGGGCAGGCCGACGAGCTGACTGGCACCGCCGGTGAGGACGACGCGCTTGCCGACGGCATTGCCGTAACCCGACTTGTTGAGCCGGTCGCGCAGCAGCTCCAGCGTCTCGTCAATGCGGGCGCGGATGATGCGCGTCATGACAGAGCGCGGGATCTGCAGCGGAACTTCGCTGTCGTCGACGCCGATCGGCTGGATGCTGATCATGTCGCGGTCGTCGGTGGTGCCGGGAAGCGCCGATCCATGCATGACCTTGAGCCGCTCGGCATCGTCGAGGCGCGTCGACAGGCCCTTGGCCATATCCATGGTGACGTGATTGCCGCCGACAGGAATGGCGTCGGCATGGACGAAGCGCCCTTCCGCAAAGACCGAAAGCGTGGTCGTGCCACCGCCCATATCGATGCAGGCAGCACCCATTTCGAGTTCGTCGTCGACGAGTGCCGCAAGGCCGCTGGCGTAAGGCGTAGCCACCATATGCTCAACCGACAGGTGCGAGCGGTTGATGCAGAGCTCGAGATTGCGCATCGGCGCCGAATCGCCGGTCAGCACATGCATGTCGACGCCAAGCGTGTCGCCGACCATGCGGCGCGGATCGCGCACGCCGCGCTCGGCGTCGAGCGAGAAGGCGACGGGCAGCGAGTGGATAACGTCGCGCTCTGCCCTCAGCGCCTGTTTGGCACCGGCGGCGAGCACGCGCTGGACGTCGGTTTCGTCGACCTCATGGCCGCCGAGATTGATGGTTGCCGAAAACGCCTCGCTCTTGATGCGGCCGGCGGACAGATTGACGATCAGTGAGTCGGCGGTAAGGCCTGCCATGCGCTCGGCGGCGTCGACGGCGAGACGGATGGCATGTTCGGCGCGGTCGAGATCGACGACCACGCCCGACTTCACGCCCTGCGACTTCTGGTGGCCGATGCCGATGACCTGGGCCTGGTGGGTACGTCCCTTGAGCAGCTGACTGCCTTCGGCCGGCTTCAGCTTGGCGACCACGCAACAGACCTTGTTCGAACCGACATCGAGCACCGTAAGGATGCCCGAGCGACGCGAAACCGGATCCTTTTGACCGCCCAGCCAGCTCATATTCTCTTCTCCGCCTTCGCCTTGAGGGCTTTCGGCTTGTTTTTCAGCAGATCGGCGCGCCGCTCGACGGCTTCCGGCGTCAACTGCACGACCAGCCGGTCACTGAAACGCATGTCGACGGCCGAGATGTCACGGGTCAGCAGCGCGTTCTCGCGGTCGAGATCGGCAAGGTCGGCAAGCGCTGCATCGACCTGATTCTCGGGCAGCTTGACGGTGATGCCGTTGTCGAGACGCAGATCCCAGCGCCGTTCGCCGACGCGAATGTAGCCTTTTACCCGCGACGCAAGCGCGGGGAACGCCTGAACCCTGGCGACGAAGTCGGCGGCACGGTTGGCGGCACCAAAGCCGATGACCAGCGGCAGCGTGGCCTGGCGCCCGCCAGCATAAGGAGCGATGATCTTGCCGTCCTTCTCGACGACGCTGAGCTGGTTGCCGTGCTGCCAGATCGCAAAAGCGTCACGCTCGTCGATGCGAACCTCGATCGTATCGGGATAGACCTTGCGAACAGCGGCATCGCGCACCCAGGGCAAGCTGACGATACGCTCGCGCGCCTCTTCCGGATTGAAGCCGACGAGCGAAGTCCAGCCATCGAGCTCGAGCTTGTCGAGAATGTCGATTTCGGAGGTTTCGCGATTGCCCGAGACCTTGATCTGGTCGACGGCAAAGCCGCTGCGAGCGGTCACACCCTGGACCATCGCCGGGAAGTGACCACCGAGATAGGCGCCATAAAGCGAGCTTGCGGCAAGGAACGCAGCCGTCAGCATCGACGCAGCATAGGGCGGAGGAGTGAACTCCCCACGCCCGAAGCGCGACAGCATGCGAACCGGCTTGCGCAGCAGCCGCGGCAGCACGAAATGCTCCGCGGACAAGGGCAGCCCGAAGACGCGCGGCGCCGAGCCACCCATCCTTCTGTTCTGTCCCGACCTCAACGCAAACACGAAGCGTCCTCCACCATCCAACTCAACAACTCACCAAACGAATGCCCGGCTTGGGCGGCAATCTCAGGCACCAGCGACGTCGGCGTCATGCCGGGTTGCGTATTGACCTCCAGCCAGACGACCTCTCCATTTTCGGAATGGCGATCGTCGTACCGGAAGTCAGACCGGGAGACGCCCCGGCACCCGATCGCTTGGTGAGCCTTGAGCGACAGTGTTTGTATTTTTTGGTAAATATTCGGTGAAACTTTCGCGGGGCATTCGTGCTTTGATCCCCCGGCAACATATTTTGAATCATAATCGTAGAAGGCGTGACCGGTCGGGATGATCTCGCAGACGCCGAGCGCGACATCGCCCATGACGGCGCAGGTCAACTCACGGCCATGGACGTAGCGCTCGACCATCACCGTATCGCCGTAGCGCCATTCCGACGACGAGATGACCTGCGGCGGATGCGACTGGTCTTCCTTGACGATGACCACGCCGAAGCTCGACCCTTCCGACACAGGCTTGACCACGTAAGGCGGCTTCATCGGATGCTGATTGCCGATGGCGAACCGGTCGAGAACCCTGGATTCGGCAATCGGAATACCGGCAGCTTTGGCCACCTTCTTCGACTGCTCCTTGTTCATTGCAAGCGCCGAGGCAAGCACGCCAGAATGGGTGTATGGAATGGCCAGATATTCGAGAATTCCCTGGATGGTGCCGTCTTCGCCGAAAGGGCCATGCAGAGCATTGAATGCGACATCAGGCCTGAGCGCCGAAAGCGCTGCGCCGACGTCACGATCGACATCGACCCGAGTAACCTGAAAGCCCACCTGCTCGAGCGCTTCGGCGCAGGCATTGCCAGACGACAGGGACACAGGCCGCTCGGACGAAAACCCGCCCATCAGGACAGCGACGTGCTTTGACTTCATCCCCTGAGATCCCCTCTCGACTCAGACACAACGCCTTGTTTCCAAAGATCAAAAAAGAGCACCCGGAAGTTGGACCTCCGGCTGGAAACGCGGGCTACGCGTCACGCGACTCAAATCAGGAAACGCTTTAGGTCAGAGAATCAGAGACTTGATTCCGTGGCAAGAGCCGATTGGAATTCGTTGCAATTTCATGACCAATGCGGCTTCCGCTGACCCGCAGGATGACGATGGTAAAAGGCGAAATTCAGCTCGCAAAAAGGCCCCGGCAAGGATGTGTCGAGGCCTTTCGAAGATCGTCATTTCGGATGGCTTTCACAGGCTCCTGCTGCTCCGGCGGAGCGCGCCGCCTAGAGCAATTGCCCCAAGAATTCCTGCACTTCGTGGCCGGGCTTGAAGTTGCCGAGACGCTTGATTTCCCACTGCAGGCGGATGCCCGAATTCTCGAGCACGCGGCTGCGCACCGTCTCGCCAAGATACTCGAGATCATAGCCGCTGGCGTTGCCGGTGTTGATCATGAAATTGCAATGCAGCGGCGACATCTGTGCGCCGCCGATCATCAGTCCGCGGCAGCCGGCGTTGTCGATTTCCTTCCAGGCCGAGGTTCCCTCGGGATTCTTGAAGGTCGAGCCGCCCGTCTTCTCGCGGATCGGCTGCACCGTCTCGCGATGGTGCTGGACCGCATCCATAGCGGTCTTGATGGCGTCCTTGTCCTCGGCATAACCCTCGAAGGTCGCCGAGGTGAAGATCAGGTCGGCTGCGGCAGCCGATTGACGGTAGCTGTAGCCCATGTCGGCATTCGACAGCAGATGCAGGTCGCCCTTGCGGTCGAGCGCGCGGACCTCGACGACGCGTTCGCGCGTCTCGACGCCATTGGCGCCCGCATTCATCCGCAAGGCGCCGCCGATGGCGCCGGGAATGCCGTGGTAGAAATGAAAGCCGCCGATGCCGTTGTCATGCGCAAGGGCTGCCACGCGCTTGTCGGGCGTCGCAGCACCAGCCTTGATGCCGGTCGCCGAAATCGCCTCGGCCTCGCCGAACCCCTTGGCGGACAGGCGGACGACGAACCCCGGAATCCCGCCCTCGCGCACCAGCAGATTGGAACCGATGCCGACGACCATGACAGGGATTTCTTCCGGCACAGCCCTCAGGAAATCTGCCAGATCCTCTTCGTCGGCGGGCTGGAACAGCGCCTGGGCCAGGCCACCGGCACGAAACCAGGTGATCTTCTCCATCTCGGCGCTGGGCGTGATGCGGCCGCGCAGGCCGGTTAGCCGGTCACCGAGCTTGGCAATGAGCGCCTCGCCTCCGATCACGATCCGCTCCCGGCGAGTTCGCCCGGCAGGGCATAGGCCCATTGCGTGATGTTGCCGGCGCCGAGATAGACGACGAAGTCGCCCGGCTTGGCCAGTTCGCGCACGATCGGTGCCACGGCGGCGGGGCCATCGACGTAGCGTGCATCGCGGTGGCCACCGGCACGGATGCGCGACACCAGGGCTTCCGAATTGACGCCTTCGATCGGATCCTCGCCGGCCGTATAGACGGGCGCGATCATGACGGTATCGGCGTCGTTGAAGCAGGCAGAGAAATCGTCGAACAGGTCGCGCAAGCGGGTGAAGCGGTGCGGCTGGGCAATGGCGATGACGCGGCCGGCGGTGGCCTCGCGCGCGGCGCGCAGCACGGCCTTGATCTCGACCGGGTGGTGGCCGTAGTCGTCGAACACCTCGACGCCATTCCAGGTGCCGGTATGGGTAAAGCGGCGCTTGACGCCGCCGAACGACAGCAGCCCGCGCTTCACGGCCTCGGGCGTGATACCGAGTTCGGTGGCGACCGCGATGGCAGCGGTTGCATTGGAAACGTTATGGCGGCCCGGCATCGGCAGGCGCAACCCTTCGATCACCGTTGAAGACACGGACTTGCGGTTGCGGATGACAACGTCGAAGACCGAAACGGCACCTTCCATGCGGTGATTGGTAAAGCGCACATCGGCCTGGGCATTCTCGCCATAGGTGATGACGCGGCGATCCTCGATGTGGCTGACCAGCGCCTGCACCTCGGGATGGTCGGTGCACATCACCCCAAAACCGTAGAACGGCACATTCTCGACGAACTGGCGGAACGCCTCGCGCACCTTGTCGAAGGTGCCGTAATGGTCGAGATGCTCGGGGTCGATGTTGGTGACGACGGCGACGTCGGCCGGAAGCTTGAGGAAGGTGCCGTCGCTCTCGTCGGCTTCGACCACCATCCACTCGCCTTCGCCCATGCGGGCGTTGGTGCCATAGGCATTGATGATGCCGCCATTGATGACGGTCGGGTCGAGCCCGCCTGCATCGAGCAGCGTCGCCACCATCGAGGTCGTCGTGGTCTTGCCGTGGGTGCCGCCGATGGCGACCGCGTTGCGGAAGCGCATCAGCTCGGCCAGCATTTCGGCGCGGCGTACGACGGGCAGAAGCTTCTCGCGTGCCGCCTGCAGTTCGGGATTGGTCTTCTTGATCGCGGTCGAAACGACGATCACCTCGGCATCGCCAAGGTTCTCGGCCTTGTGACCGACGAAGCACTCGATGCCCTTGTCGCGCAGGCGCTGGACGTTGGCGCTCTCGGACTGGTCGGAGCCTTGCACCTTGTAGCCGAGATTGTGCAGCACCTCGGCGATGCCGCTCATGCCGATGCCGCCGATGCCGATGAAATGCACGAGGCCGATGGTCTGCGGCATCTTCATGACCGCACTCCCTTCTTGAATTCCGAAACGGGCGTTTTGGACGCAATAGCCTCTGCGAGGTCGGCGAGCAACCGTGTGGCGTCCGCTTTGCCGACTGACTTGGCGGCAGCCGCCATCGTCACCATGCGCGCCGGATCCTCCATCGCGCCGCCGATCATCTCGGCAATGCGCTCAGTCGAAAGCGTTGCCTGCGGGTGCACTTCGCCGCCGCCGGCTGCAGCCAGTCGCGCGGCGTTCGCCGCCTGGTCGTGGTCGAGCGCGTAGGGATAAGGCACCAGAAATGCCGGGCGGCCGATGACCGCAATCTCGGAAACCGTCGAGGCACCCGAGCGCGAGATCACCAGATGCGCTGCCGCCATGCGCTGCGCCATGTCGCCGAAGAACGGCGACACGTCGGCGGCGATGCCGAGCCTGGCATAGGCCGCCTTGACCTTGTCGGCATCCTCGACGCGTGCCTGCTGGGTAACACACAGGCGCTTGCGCTGCGCTTCGTTCAATAGCGCGATTGCACCAGGAACCGCGTCGGAAAAGAACTGCGCGCCCTGGCTGCCGCCAAAGACCAGCAAACTGAAGGCATCCGCGCCCGTCGACGCAATGTAAGGCGTCTTCGCCGCCTCGATGACCGCCGGGCGCACCGGATTGCCTGTCACGACGACCTTGGCGCTGTTGGCGCCGGCATTCTCGGGCAGGAAGCCGCCGGCGACTGCGTCGACCCTGGCTGCGAGCGCCTTGTTGGCGCGCCCCATCACGGCGTTCTGCTCATGCACCATCGACGGCACAGAACGCCGCGTCGCAGCGTAGAGCGGCGGCAGCGTCGGATAGCCGCCGAAGCCGATGACGACGGAGGGCTTGATCTGGGCAATGACCTTCGAGGCCTGGCGCACGCCGCGCCAGATGCTCCAGAAGGCGCGCAAGAGCGCTATCGGGTTCTTCGAGCCGATGGTCGACGATGAAATCGGATGAATGGCCGCAGCCGGAAACTTGCCGGCGAAACGTTCCGCGCGGTCGTCGGTGGCGAGATGCACCTGCCAGCCGCGCGCGGTCAGTTCATGTGCCAGCGCCTCGGCCGGAAAGAGATGGCCGCCGGTCCCGCCGGCGGCAAGCATGACAGTTCCCTTGGCCATGTTATTCGGCCGCAACCACATGGCGCGGCATGGCGGAGAAACCACCCGGCCTGAGTTTTTCCGGCTTCTTGCGGGTCAAGGACAGCACCATGCCCATCGACATGGCGATCGCGATCAGCGACGAGCCGCCATAAGAGATGAAGGGCAGCGTCATGCCCTTGGCCGGCATCAGCTGCAGGTTCACACCCATGTTGATGACCGACTGGAAGCCGAAAACGACGACGAGGCCGGCAACAGCATAGCGGGTGAAGTCGTCATGCTCCCTGAGCGCGGTGCGCAGGCCGCGCAGCACGATGAAGGCAAAGATCGCCATGATGATCAGGCACAGGATGATGCCGAACTCCTCGCCGGCGACGGAGAAGACGAAGTCGGCGTGGCTGTCGGGGATGACCCGCTTGACGGTGCCCTCGCCCGGTCCGACGCCGAACCAACCGCCATTGATGATGGCGTCGCGGCCCATGTCGACCTGGAAGGTGTCGCCCTCGCCGGTCATGAAGCGGTCGATACGTCCGGCGACGTGCGGGAAAATCGTATAGGCGGCAAACAGGCCGCCGGCGCCCACGCATCCAAGCGCGATGATCCAGAACCATGACATGCCGGCCATGAAGAACATCACGCCCCAGGTGCCCAGCACCAGCATGGTCTGGCCAAGGTCTGGCTGCGCCACAAGCAATGCCACGACGAGGCCAAGCAGGATCATGGCAAACAGGTTGCCGGGGATGTCGGGCTGGCGCTCGTGCTCAGCGAACAGCCAGGCGCAGATGACCACGAAGGCCGGCTTGAGAAACTCGGAGGGCTGGATCGAGACACCGGCCAGCGACAGCCAGCGCCTGGCACCCTTGACCTCGACGCCGATGAACAGCACGGCCACCATCATCACCAGCATGATGCAGAGCATCACCAGCGCCATGCGCCTGATCTGCCTGGTGTCGAGGAACGACACCGCGATCATCACCGCCAAGGCGGGGATGGTGAAGATGATCTGGCGGGTGGCGAAGTGGAACCCGTCCAGGCCGATGCGCTCGGCAACCGCCGGGCTTGCCGCGAACGAAAGCACGATGCCCAGTCCCATCAGCGACAGGAATGCCGCGAGGAACCATCGATCGACCGTCCACCACCACAAGGCGACGGGACTTCTGTCGAGACGGCTGGCCATTATCTTGCCCCTCCGATAGCGCTGACGCCATCAATAGCATTCACAGCTTGCCTGAAGGCTTCGCCGCGAATTTCGAAATTCTTGAACTGATCGAAGCTGGCGCAGGCTGGCGACAGCAGCACCACGGCCTCGCTCGTATCGTCCCTGGCGGCATCCTCGGCCGCGTGCTCGACGGCTGCCGCCAACGTGCCCGAGATTTCATAGGGCACCGCTTCTCCAAGCGTCGCGGAAAACGCCGGAGCCGCTTCGCCAATCAGATAAGCCTTGGCGATGCGCGGGAACAGGCTGCGCAGCGGCTCGATGCCTCCCTCCTTGGGCAAGCCGCCGGCGATCCAGTAGATGCGCTGGAAGCTAGACAGAGCGGGTGCCGCGGCATCAGCGTTGGTCGCCTTGGAATCGTTGACGAACAACACATGCCCCTTGCGGCCAACCTGCTCCATCCGGTGGGCAAGGCCGGGAAAGCTTTCGAGACCGGCCTGGATCTCGCCGAGGTCGAGCCCGACCTTGAGACAGGCAGCCACAGCTGCGAGCGCATTCTGGGCGTTGTGTTGGCCGCGCAGCGAACCGATGCCTTCGAGGAAGGCGATGCGGCTGTAGCGGCCGTCGATGGCTTCCATCAGGTCGCTGCCGTCGGCGAAATAGCCGTCGGTCAAAGGAAGACGCTTCGAAATACGCACGACTTCCTTGCCGGCGCGTTCGAGCCTGTCGGCGATCTGGGCGCAGTAGATGTCGTCGACGCCGATGATGGCGGTGTCGCTGCCGGCGACCAGGCGCTCCTTGATCGACGCGTAGTGCTGCATGGTGCCGTGGCGGTCGAGATGGTCAGGCGTCAGGTTGAGCAGCACGCCGGCAGTCGGGTTGATCGATGGCGCGAGGTCGATCTGGTAGGACGAGCACTCGACGACGTAATGGCGGTCAGGCCGCGGCGCATCCAGCGTCATCACGGCGCGACCGATATTGCCGCCCATCTGCGTATCACGACCGGCCGACTGCAGGATGTGCGCCGTCAGCGCCGTCGTCGTCGACTTGCCGTTGGTGCCGGTGATGGCGATGAAGGGCGCGGTCGGCGCCGTCGCCAGGCGTTCGCGCGCGAAAAGTTCGATGTCGCCGATGATCTCGACGCCGGCGCCACGCGCCAGTTCCACGGTCCAGTGCGGTTTGGGGTGCGTCAGCGGCACGCCCGGCGACAGCACGAAGGACGCGACGCCGGCCCAGTCGGCGCCGCGCAGGTCGCCGGTCGAAATGCCCTCGGCAGCGGCCCGCGCCACGCTTTCGGGATTGTCGTCCCAGGCAAGCACGTCGGCCCCACCCTCCGCAAGCGCGCGCGCGGTCGCGATTCCGGAGCCGCCGAGGCCGAAGAGCGCCACTCGCTTTCCCTGAAATGACGTCGCGGGGATCATGGGAGCCTCAGCGCAGCTTGAGGGTGGAAAGGCCGATCAGCGCCAGGATAACAGCAATGATCCAGAAGCGGATGACGACCTGGCTTTCGGTCCAGCCAAGTTTTTCGAAATGGTGGTGGATCGGCGCCATCAGGAACACCCTCTTCCCGGTCATCTTGAAGAAGCCGACCTGGATGATGACCGAAAGCGCCTCCATGACGAACAGACCGCCGACGATCGCCATGACGATCTCGTGCTTGGTGGCGACAGCAACCGTTCCGATCAAGCCACCAAGCGCCAGCGAGCCGGTGTCCCCCATGAAAATGGCGGCGGGCGGCGCGTTGAACCAGAGGAAGCCGAGGCCGGCGCCGATGACGGCGCCAAGGATGACGGCGAGTTCGCCGGTGCCGGGTACGAAGTGAATCTGCAGATACTCGGCGAAGACCGCGTTGCCCGAGAGATAGGCGATGACGCCGAAGGAGGCCGCCGCGATCATGATCGGAACGATTGCAAGACCGTCGAGGCCGTCGGTCAGGTTCACGGCATTGCCGGCACCGACGACCACGAAGCAGGCGAAGGGAATGAAGAACCAGCCGAGATTGAGCAGGAAATCCTTGATGAACGGGAATGTCAGCGACGACGAGAACGGCGCCTGGCCATTGTGCATGATGACCCATGCAGCGATGCCGGCGATGACGAATTCGATGCCGAGGCGCGCCTTGCCTGACAGGCCGAGATGCGACTGCTTGGTCACCTTGAGATAGTCGTCATAGAAGCCGATGGCGCCGAAGCCGAGGGTGACGAACAGCACCACCCAGACATAGACGGAGGTAATGTTGGCCCACAAAAGCGTCGACCCGACGATGCCGCTGAGGATCATCAGGCCGCCCATGGTCGGCGTGCCGGCCTTCTTGAAATGGGTTTGCGGACCATCGGCGCGGATCGGCTGGCCCTTTCCTTGCCTCAGGCGCAGGGCGTTGATGATCGCTGGCCCGAAGATGAAGACGATCAGCGCCGACGTGATCAACGCGCCGCCGGTGCGAAATGTGATGTAGCGGAAGACGTTGAAGAACGACACCTTGTCCGCAAAGTCGACAAGCAAAGTTAGCATGCGTATCGGTCCCCCGAGACCTCGTCAGGTCGGTGTGGTGTTGCCGGCCTCAGCCGGGAATGTCTTGATGAGCGCTTCAACCAGGCGATTGAAGCCAATGCCTTTCGACGACTTGATCATGACCGCGTCGCCAGGCCGCAGCGTGGTGAGGAGCACGGATTTCAGCTCCTCGACGCCGCTGCGATACTCGGCCCTGAACCCCTCGGGCAGCGTATCGGCAAGCGCCTTCATTTCGGGTCCCGCCATCAGCACCATGTCGGTCCTGGTCGAGCCGATCAGTTCGGCAAGTGCCTGATGCAGCTTGGCCGAATGGCTGCCGAGCTCCAGCATATCACCGAGCACGGCGATGCGGCGGCCGGCACCATGGATCGGCGTCGCGTCAAGCAGCTCGATCGCTGCCTTCATCGAGGCCGGATTGGCGTTGTAGCTCTCGTCGATCAGCGTGATCGGCCCGTTCGGCAGCTGCAAAATGTGGCGCTGGCCGCGTCCACTCTCTGCCGTCATCGAGGCGAGCGCCGTAGCGACCGTCGGAACGTCGGCGCCGCAGAGATGGGCTGCCCCCAGCACGGCGAGCGCATTCTGGACGATGTGGCGTCCAGGAGCACCGATGCGGGCCGGCACGTCGCGGCCGCCGATGCGCGCCATGATCATCGAATGATCGGCTTCCAGCGTGCATTTCAGCAGGCGGAAATTGGCACGGGCGTTCTCGCCATAGCTCATGACATTGTCGATGCCGGCAGCGCGAGCGAACTTTTCCAACAGCTTGAAGCGGCCGTCGTCGCGGTTGAGCAGCACCGCCCCGCCCGGCTCGACGCCTTCGAAGATCTCGGCCTTGGCCTTGGCGATCTCGTCGAGATTGCGGAAGAAGCCGAGATGGGCCGCCGCGATCAGCGTGACGATGGCGATATGCGGGCGGACCATGCGCACCAGCGGGCTGATCTCGCCGGGATGGTTCATGCCGATTTCGAAGACCGCGTAGTCGCAATCCTCGGGCATGCGTGCCAGGGTCAGCGGCACGCCCCAGTGGTTGTTGAAGGATGCGGCCGAGGCATGGACCTTGCCGACCGACGACAAAGCGTGGCGCAGGGCTTCCTTGGTCGAGGTCTTGCCGACGGAACCGGTCACCGCGATGATCCGTGCCCGCGAGCGGGCACGCGCCGCAATACCGGCCTTCTCCAGTGCAACGAGCACGTCGGGCACGACGATCATGGGCGCCGTCAGGCGCCCCAGGGCGGGCAGCTTGCCTTCGGCGACGACCAGCAGGCCGGCACCGGCCTTGATCGCCGCGGTAGCGAAATCGTGGCCGTCCATCGCGTCGCCCTTGATGGCGAAAAAGGCCTCACCGGGTTTAAGGCTGCGGCTGTCGATGGAAATGCCCGAAATGCCTTCCGGCATCTGGCCGAGCGGGCGGCCGCCTGTCGCCTCAACGAGCGCCTCGGAGGTCCACAACAGGCTCATGCCGCAACTCCGGCAAGCGCGTTGCGGACTTCCTCGTGATCCGAGAAGTGCAGTGTCTCGGCGCCGATGGTCTGGCCTTCCTCGTGGCCCTTGCCGGCGACGATCAGCGTATCGCCCGCATGCAGCATGCCGACGGCATCGTAGATCGCCCGGCGGCGGTCACCGATCTCAATGGCGCCGGGAGCCGCAGCCATGATGGCCGCGCGGATGGTTTCAGGAACCTCCGAACGTGGATTGTCGTCGGTGACGATGGTGACGTCGGCCAGTCGCGTCGCGATCTCGCCCATGATCGGGCGCTTGCCGCGATCGCGGTCGCCGCCGCAACCGAACACGACGATGACGCGGCCGGTGGTGAACGGCCTGACAGCCGCCAGCACGTTTTCGAGCGCGTCGGGCTTGTGGGCGTAATCGACGTAAACAGGCGCACCTTGCGCCGTTGTGCCGACGAGGTCGAGACGGCCCGGTGCGCCTTCGAGATGTTCAAGCGCTGCCAGCGCCTTGGCAACGTCGGTGCCGGTAGCGATCGCGAGCCCCGCGGCAACGAGCGAGTTGGAGACCTGGAAATCGCCGGCCAACGGCAGGTCGATCTCATAGATGGTGCCGTCGCATTCGATTTCGGCGCGCTGGCGGTGGCGTTCGTGCTCGACGCGCTTGAGCGCCAGGAACTGGCCGTTACGGCCGACGGTCAAGACGTCGAGGCCCGCAGCGCGGGCAGCCTTGATCGTCGGCTCGGACCAAGGGTCGTCGGCGAAGACGATCGCCGGCGCGCCCTTGGGCAGCAGCGTATCGAACAGGCGCAGCTTGGCGCGGTGATAATCCTCGACCGTCGGATGGTAATCCATGTGGTCGCGGCCGAGATTGGTGAAGCCGGCGGCAGCGAGGCGCACGCCGTCGAGGCGGCGCTGGTCGAGGCCGTGGCTGGACGCCTCCATCGAGGCATGGGTCACCCCTGACACTGCCAGTTCAGCGAGCAGCTTGTGCAGTGCGACCGGATCGGGTGTGGTCAGTTGGCCGTATTCGACGCGTCCGGGCGCCACGACACCTGTCGTACCTATGCTGGCCGCGGCCAGGCCGGCATGTTTCCAGACCTGCCGGGTGAAGGCGGCGACCGAGGTCTTGCCGCTGGTGCCGGTGACGGCGACCATGGTCTCCGGCTGGCTGCCATAGAACTTCGCTGCCGCAAGCGCCAATGCCCGACGCGGATCGTCGACCGCGATCACCGGCAGGCTGGCGGAAGAGAGATCGACGCCCGTGGCCGCGACGACAGCAATCGCACCGCGCCTGGCTGCATCGCCTGCATAGGTCGCGCCGTCCGCCTTGCTGCCGGAGACGGCAAAGAAAAGGATCCCCGGCGTCACCTGCCGCGAATCCGACGAAACCCCGCTCACCTCGACATCCCGGGGCAGAACCCCGTCGACGGGCAGGATACCAGCAAGGTCTTCTATTTTCATCGAGTTCCGTTCGTCACAAACAAGCAGGACGCTTCTGCGCGCCCAGAATCAAGGGTAGGAAGCCAGCGTTGCCCCAGCTTCTTGGCCGAATTCTGGCTTCACGCCAAGCAGAGACGCCGAACGGCGGATAATGTTGGCGACCATGGGTGCCGCGTTGAAGCCCGCCGTTGCGCCCACGCCCGGATGTTCACGCTTGGGTTCGTCGACGATGGTCAACACGACGTATTTCGGATTGTCCATCGGAAATGCCGCAAGAAAGGCGTTGAAACGGACGTCGGAGGAGTAGCGGCCGTTGACGACCTTCTCGGCGGTACCGGTCTTGCCGCCGACACGGTAGCCCTCGACCTGCGCTCGCGCGCCTGAACCGCCCGACCCCTTGGTCGCGTTGAGCTTGTAGAGATACCTCATATCCTCGCTGGTCTGCGGCTTGATGACCTGCGTCGCAACCGCGTCGGCCTCGGCCTCGGTCCGCGTCAGGAAAGTCGGCGGTATCAGCTTGCCGCCATTCATCAAGGCGGCGGCGCCAACCGCCGTCTGTAGCGGCGTCGTCGACATGCCGTGGCCGAAGGAGATCGTGATCGAATGCACCTTCTTCCACACCTTCGGCTCGGTCGGACGGGCAACTTCGGGCAGCTCCGTCTTCATGCGGTCGAGCAGACCCATGCGCTTCAGGAACTCGCGGTGGCCTTCGATGCCGACAACATCGGCTTCACGCGCCGAGCCGATGTTGGACGAATAGATGAACACCTCAGGCACGGTCAGCACCCTGCCCTTGCCGTGGAAGTCGCGGATGGTCTGGCGTCCGATGGTGATCGGCCGGCGCGCGTCGAAGGTGCTGTCCATCGTCACCTTGCCGGAATCGAGTGCCATCGCGGTGGTGAAGCTCTTGATTGTCGAACCCATCTCGAACAGGCCCGCCGACATGCGGTTCAGTCGATCCTTGTCCTGGGCGTTGTAGGGATTGTTGGGATCGAAATCGGGCACCGAGCCCATGGCCAGCACCTCGCCTGTCTTGACGTCGAGCACGACGGCGCCGGCGGCGATGGCCTTGTACTTCTCCAGGGCGCTGACGAGTTCGTCGCGGACGATGTGCTGGACACGCAGGTCGATGGACAGCTTGACCGGCTTGAGGTCCTTGGCGATTGCCAGGCCCGAAGCCTGGAGGTCGGCGAGACCCTGATCGTCGATGTATTTCTCGAGGCCGGAAATGCCCTTGTTGTCGATGTTGGTCAGGCCGACGATGTGCGAAGCCGTTTCACCGCCGGGATAGAAGCGGCGCTTTTCGGTTCGGAAGCCGATGCCGGGAATGCCCAGCGCCATGATCTCGGCCTGCTGCTTGGGTGTGAGCTGGCGCTTGAGCCAGACAAAGCCGGTGCCGCTCTTGAGCTTGAGATAGGTCTGCTCAACCTCAAGGTCGGGCAGCACGGTGGTGAGCTTCTCGATCGCCTCGTCGGCATCAACGATGCGGCGCGGCTCGGCGAACAGCGACGACGTCTTGATGTCGGTGGCAAGCACCTCGCCGTTGCGATCGACGATATCGGGACGCGACGCCGTGACGCGCGATTCAGGTCCCGAAGACGTCTCGGGGTCCTGCATGCCGAGATAGACGAGACGTCCGGCAATCGTCGCATAGATACCGAAGAACACCGCCATGGTCATGACGACGCGGTTGCGCGTGCGGCCGCCGGTCGCCTTGCGCGCGCTGTCGACGACGATCGAGGGCTTGCCTTCACCCTTGCCGCGCTTCCTGCCAAGCAAGCCGATCATCGGGCAATCCCTCCGGTCACGGTCTGGTCGGGTGCGGCTTCGGCAACGCCGCCGAAACGCTCCGATGTGATGTCTTCGATGGTCAGCTGGCGTTCCGGCAGATCGTTCAGGCCAACGATCTGGCGCGCATCCACCGGCTGCAACTTGAGTTCGGCCTCATAGACCTGTGACAGCTTCTGCAGGCGCGCGGGCTGGGTGAGCAGGCTCCAGTCCGCTTTCAACAGGTCGATCGTGTCTTCCTCGAAGCGGATCTGCGCCTCAATCTTGTTGACGGCCTTGAGCTGGTTCTCGGCCTCATCCTTGGTCTTGTAGGTGAACGCCGCGGCGCCAACCATGACGGCGATCAGCACGATGTCACTGGTGCGGAACATGGTTCACCTTTCTCCCGACTGGCTGACGTCGGGAAGTTTCGGAAGCCCGAAAATGGAAAAGTCTTCGGCGCGCGGTGCAGCCGTCGTGCGAACGGCAGCCCTGAGCTTGGCCGAACGCGAACGCGGATTGATTGCCGTCTCGGCGTCGCTCGGACCGACAGCACCGCCGGCCTTGTCGAAGGTCGTGGCGATGGTTTCGAGTTCCGGCATGTAGCGCGACCGCGACGGGCTCGACGAGCGGTCGGTGATGAAGCGCTTGACGATGCGGTCTTCGAGCGAATGGAAGGTGACGACCACAAGCCGCCCGCCGGGCTTCAGCGCACGCTCGGCTGCGAACAACGCCCGCGCCAGTTCGCCAAGCTCGTCGTTGACATAGATGCGCAGCGCCTGGAACACGCGCGTCGCCGGATGGATCTTGTCCTTCGGCGCGCGACCGATGTGGGTCTCGATGGCGTCTGCCAGATCGAGCGTGCGCTCGAACGGGCGGCGCTCGCGGCGGCTCTCGATCATACGGGCGATACGCCCGGCGTGGCGCTCCTCGCCGAGGAAACCGAAGATGCGCGCAAGATCGCCTGATTTGAAGCGGTTGACGACGTCGGCGGCGCTGGGACCGGCCTGGGCCATGCGCATGTCGAGCGGACCGTCGGCGCGGAAGGAAAAGCCGCGCTGCGCCTGGTCGATCTGCATCGACGACACGCCGATATCGAGCACGACACCGTCGACGAGCTCGACATGCTCGTCGAGGTTGGAGAATGGCGCCTGGACGAGACGGAGCTTGCCGCTCGACTGCGCTTCGAGCTCGCGCCCGGCTGCAATGGCATCAGGATCGCGGTCGATTGCCACCACCGACGCGCCGGCCGCGAGGATAGCCTTGGTATAGCCGCCGGCACCGAACGTGCCGTCGACGACCACGTCGCCCGGCTGCGGATGAAGCGCCTTCAGAACTTCGGCGAGGAGGACCGGAATGTGGCGGGCCGGTCCGCCGACAGCAAGATGGTCATCGCCGTGGCCAGCCGTCATTCCGGTCGCTCCCCAGGCTTCGTCCCCTGCCGAAGCTTCAGGAGCCGGGCACGCACGTCCGCGCCATGGCTGCGCAGCCGCTCCGGCTCCCACATCTGAAAAAACTGCCCCCGCCCGACAAAGGCCACGTCGGTGGTGATCCCCGTATGCTCGCGCAGGAAATCCGACACCGAAATGCGCCCATCCTGATCGAGCTTGAGGAAGGTGCTGTCGCCATGGATGAAAAAGGACATGTCGTCCGCCGTCTGCAGGAACGGATCTTCTTGGGCGATGCGCTGCTCGTAACGGTCGAGCAGGTCGAGGCCGCCAACATCCAGCGCCGGCACGTCGAGTGCCCTGAGCGCATAGAGCTCGGCGTAGCCGCGCTTCTGCAATACGGCACGGAAATGCGCCGGAACGGAGACCCGCCCCTTCGCATCGATCCTGTTCACCGCGTTTGACAGAAACCGATCCATCGACTGATCCGGCCACTTCCGTGGCCGCGCCCCTCTTCGTCATGCCACCCGAGCCCCGATGGCCCGGATCTATCCCAAAATGCCTCCGTCGCAGGGCCAGCGCACTTCGACCTGCAGCCGCCGCGGCTGCCGGATCGGCGAACGCCTTACCCTTTACTGGAACGAAATCATGGTTACCGATTTGGGATAACATGGGGTGATATGGGCGTCAACGGGAACTGGGCACACTTGGCCGTCACCAGCGCCCTTTCGGACCCTTTCGCGGCTTCCTGATTTTTATGATCCCTTAAGGCTAACGAAGTCTTACGTGGCCCAACGCTGCGGCCCGGTTTCCGTCTTGCCGCGCAAGGACCTAGCCCCTAGCGTTGAGGTGTCATCTGCATTGCCAGGGAGAGACAGCAAATCATGTCCGAGACCATGAAAGCCCGCGCCGCCACCCTCGCCCATCTGCGCCGTTCGAAACTCGGCGTCGGCGACCCGATCCCGGTGCCGTTGACCATGGCCTCGATCTATCACGCGCCCGGCGACGCGACGGGCTTCAACCAGTATGGCCGCTTCAGCAACGCCAACTGGTCGGCCACCGAAGAGATGCTCGGGCATCTGGAGGGCGCGCCTTGCGTGGCATTTCCCTCAGGCATGGGGGCCATTTCGGCCGCTTTCTTCGCCTTGCTCAAGACCGGCGACCGCATCCTCGTCGCCTCGGACGGCTATCACACGACGCGCATCCTGGCCGATCGCTTCCTCGGCGCCTTCGGCGTCAAGACCGACGTGCGGCCGACAGCAAGCTTCCTCGATGGCGGCTTCCAAGGCTACCGCCTCGTCTTCATCGAAAGCCCGTCCAACCCGACGCTCGACATCTGCGACATCGCGGCCGTGGCGGATGCCGTGCACAAGGCCGGCGGCCTGCTCATCGTCGACAACACCACGATGACGCCCTTCGGCCAGCGCCCGCTCGACCTCGGCGCCGACATCGTCGTCGCCGCCGACACCAAGGCGCCCAACGGCCATTCCGACGTGCTGTTCGGCCATGTCGCCAGCCGCGATCCGGACATCGTCGCCGCCGTCACCGAATGGCGACAGAATGCCGGCGGCATTCCCGGCCCGTTCGAGGCCTGGCTGGTGCATCGCGGCCTGGAAACGCTCGAGCTGCGCTTCGACCGCATGTGTTCGACAGCCGAAATCATCGCGCCGCGCCTCAATGCGCACCCGGCCGTCAGCGGCTTGCGCTTCCCAGGACTGGAAGGCGACCCGTCGCACAATCTGGCCCGTGTCCAGATGGACCGCTTCGGCTTCCTGATCAGCTTCGATCTCGGCTCCGAGGAGCGGGCGGAAACCTTCATCAATGGCTGCGAACTGATGCATGCCGCCACCTCCTTCGGTGGCGTGCACACCGTCGCCGAGCGCAGGCTGCGCCGCGGCGACGCGGTTACGCCGGGTTTCGTCAGGCTGTCGGTCGGCTGCGAGCCGGTGGAGGAGCTGTGGACCGCGATGAAGGCATCGCTGGACAGGCTGGACGGTTGACGGCAGTCAGGACGACGAAACGTCGTCGACCGAGATACCGCTATGGCCATGAAGGACGCACAGGATGTCTACGCATCCGCCTCCAACACGATAGAAAAACATGATCGACCTCGGCCAATCACATGCCCCGGGGCGCGGCCTCCGTGCCCTTGATTCAAGACACGCGAGATCGGCCACAAGCGATTGAAGACATGGGCAAAGAGGCAAGCGCCAGCTGGCCTGTAAGCCGGGTTCTGTATGGCCCCCGCGCCTTGCAGCACGGGAACGTGGCGACCATTCTTCTTGGGCGCATGTTGCCATGCGCCTCACGCAACCTACCCGGGCGGTGAGCCGGAAACAGCCCTGAGGGTTTCCCCTCGCACCACCCCTATTCGGTTTTGCTCCCGGTGGGGTTTACCTTGCCGCTTCTGTTGCCAGTCGCGCGGTGGGCTCTTACCCCACCCTTTCACCCTTACCGCGAAAATCGCGGCGGTTTGCTTTCTGTGGCACTTTCCCTGGGGTCGCCCCCGCCGGCCATTAACCGGCACCGTGTATCCATGGAGCCCGGACTTTCCTCACGCGCTGCCTTTCGGCAATTGCGGGTGCGGCCGCCCGGCCAGCTGGCAAGGCGTATAGAATGGTTCACACGGCAAAAGGCAAATGAAAACATTCGCCTTCAGCGCACTGTGCGTCCGAATGGACGCACCCCGTACGCTCCAACTCGCTACATCTGCGCATCGTGCTTTCCAAAATCGCCGACGATTTTCCAGCCGATGCGGCGGGAACCATTCCGTCCCCGAGCGGTCAACCGCCGATGCGGGCCTGGACTTTCTTGCAGTAGGCGGCGGAAACCGGGTTCATGCGCTTGGCACCGTGACCGGCATTGTACTTCAGGATCGTGCCGCAAGTCGTGCCGCCGGAAAGCTCGTGAGCCTTGGCAAGGTACTTCATGCCGAACTTGATATTGGTCTCGGGGTTGAACAGGCCCTTGGCCGAACCGCTGTAACCCATCATGCGGGCAGTCGACGGCTTGATCTGCATCAGCCCGATTTCGCCGGCGCTGCCGCGGACGTTGGGGCGATAGTTGCTTTCGACGCTGATCACGGCATGGGCGAGCGAAACCGGAACGCCGTAGGACGAAGCATAGCGCGCGACGATCTCACCGTAAGGTGCGTTCGCCTTGGCAGCCTTGGCCGACTTGCCTGCCTGCTCCTTCAGCGACTTCGCGCCCTTGGCGCCGATCGAGGCGGTCGTGAAATTGTCGACGGCGGTTTCCTTCTTGGCGCTGCAGCCGAACAGATATGGGCAGTCGTCGCCGATCTTGTTTGCTTTGGCTGCACTGGCCTTCTTGCTGGTTTCGATGATCGCCTTCGAGGCCCTGGCTGCGCCGTCCTGGGCGTGAGCGGCAAAAGAGGTCAGGCCGGCGGCAAATGCCACCGCTAAAACGGTCAAATTCTTCATATTATCCTTGTTCTCGAACAGGCCGAACGACAGCCGAAAGCCGTCGCGCAGCATCCCTTCCTAAACGCCGGAGGGCCCTCTTACGGGGCATGGCAGACTTAGCCGGCGCCTTGCACGGAAATGCATGTGACGGGGGAACTGGCGGGAAAAATGGCCGGACAAGTCACAATGCGTGACAGGTTGTAATCTGGCGAATCACCAACCCAGGGCTAGTCAAGCCCGCCGGGAAGCGCCGCAAGTAGTCGCCGCAGCGTCGACACGGTCGATGCGTCGACCACTCCGTCGACGCAGCTGGTGCGGAAGTGACGTTGAAAAGCCTGAACAGTTACAACCGTTTGCGCGTCGAGGCGGCCGGTGATCTCGACGCCGTAACCATAGAGCGCGAGCATCGACTGCAACTCCTCGACAGCCGCCCCGCCGTCGCCCGGTTGCAGCAGCGCGCGCCCGTTGCGCGGCGAAGGTGCGACCCAATGACCTATGCCGGACTGGGCCAGCATCCGCCACGAAAACTTCTCGCCGGGGTCGACCTTGCGTCCCAGGGCGACGTCGGAATGCGCTAGGACGCGTTCCGGCGCCACATTGTGGCGCTCGGCGATGCCGAGGCAGAGCTCGATCACCGCCCGCATCTGACGTCTGGGAAACGCGCTGTAGCCGAGCGCATGGCCCGGATTGACGATCTCGATGCCGACCGAGCAGGAGTTGATGTCGGTTTCGCCGCGCCAGGAGCTCTTGCCGGCATGCCAGGCGCGGTCGCCTTCGCGCACCATCTGAACGATGCGTCCGTCCTCATGCACCAGATAGTGCGACGACACTTCGCTTTCGGGATTGCACAGCCAGGACTCCGCACCGTCGCCGGTTTCCATGCCGGTGTAGTGCAACACGATCATGTCGGGCTTCATCCCGTCGCGCCGCTGCCCGAAATTGGGCGAAAGCCGTACCTCGGCATGCGGTTGGTCGGGTTGAAAACCGCTCATGCGTGCCGGAGTCCCCTTTCGATCATCTCGTAGGCCGCATTGATTGCGGCGATGCGGGTGGTGGCGATCCTGATGAACTCTTCCGGCAGGCCGCGCGCGATCAGCTTATCGGGATGATTGCTGGCGACAAGCTTGCGGTAGTGTTTGCGCACATCTTCGAACGGCTTGCCGCGCTCGATGCCGAGCACACGATAGGGATCGGTGTCGCCGAGATCGAGATGGCGCGCCACGATGGTCTGGTAGTGCAACTCGTCGATGCGGAAGATCTCGGAGACCCGATGCAGAAAGCTGCCCTCGCACTGGTGCATCATGCCGTCGGCCTTGGCGATGTGGAACAGGCCGTCGAGAATGTCCTCCAACATTGCGCAATTGGAATGGCCGGAACCGCACAGCTTGGCCATGCGTTCGGCGTAAAACTCGAAGCCGGCGACGTCCTGCTGGGCAATGTCGTAGAGCCGCGCGACGTCGCGCGCATGCTCGGGCGGGACCGCAAATATTTCGTAGAAGGCGCGCACCTCGGCCTGGGAAACAATCCCATCGGCCTTGGCCATCTTCGCCGACAGCGCGATCATCGCCACTGAAAACGCCACGCGGCGGCGGGTTTCCGCGTCTCCGGAAAAGACGGTGCGCACGGCCTCGACGACGTCCGCGACGCCATTTGCCGCCGACGCAGAGATACGCGCGATGAAGTCGCCGAGACGGTCCCAAATCGACATGGCCGCTTCTTAGGATGAAACATTCGCAAATGCGAGATGCCTTGGTGCCACGCGCATAACTTTGTCGGCAACAGTCCGGCATCTGGACCAAAATTCTGGCCCAATGGAATTTTCACGACGCAAAAGCCAGCTGCCGCTATCGATCTGCGTCATGGATGCACGCAACACCACCCAGCCGGCACGCACGGTCTCCCGCGAGACGATTGGCCTTGCCTTGGGCACGCTCGGCGTCGTCATCTTCGGCGGCACCCTGCCGGCGACGCGCGTGGCTCTCGCAACCTTTTCGCCCTGGTTCGTCACCAACGGCCGCGCGGCAATGGCCTCGCTTGCTGCGGCCGCGCTGCTGCTCATCCTGCGCAAGCGGTTCCCGAAGGACGATGCGCCGGCATTGTTCCTCGCCGGCCTGCTTCTGGTCTTCGGCTTCCCGATCTTCTCCTCCATCGCCATGCAGACGGTACCGGCGTCCCATGGCGGTGTGGTTCTCGGCGTACTGCCGCTGAGCACCAGCATCTTTGCCGCCCTCATCGGCGGCGAGCGGCCATCCTCGTTTTTCTGGGCCTGCGGCGTCGCAGGCGCCGCTCTCGTCGTCACCTTCGCCATCAGCGACAGCGGCATGCAGCTGTCGTCAGGCGACCTGTTCCTGTTCCTCGCTGCCCTCTCGGCAAGCCTCGGCTACGTCGTGTCTGGCAAGCTGTCCCGCCGCATGCCGGGCTGGGAGGTTATCTGCTGGTCGCTGATCCTGACCGCGCCGATCTCCATGACAGGAGCCCTGCTGAGCTGGCATCCGGAGTTCGCCTCTGCCTCCTCGGCGCAGACATCTGCCTTCTTCTATCTTTGCTTCGGCTCGATGTTCCTCGGCTTCTTCGCCTGGAATGTCGGTCTCGGCATGGGCGGCATCGCCCGCGTCAGCCAGGTCCAGCTGCTGCAGACATTCGTCACCCTCGCCATCTCCGCCTTCCTGCTTGGCGAACATGTCGGTGCAAGAACTCTCATCTTCGCGCTCGCCGTCATCGCGATCGTGGCGCTTGGCCGCCGGGCCCGGGTGACGCGCTAACCTCGACACAAAAGAAAAGCCCGGAGCGATGCTCCGGGCTTGCCTCCTCCCGCAACTTTACTGCGCGGGTGCAGCCGGCTCGACGGGCTTGGGCTGCATCGGATCGGTGTTCTGCATCTCGCCGCTCTTGCCGCTCTCCGGTGCCGGCGTAATGCTCTTGGTCGTGGTGTTGTCGGTCGCCGGCGGCGAGGCCTCGGGCGTGGCCGGTGCCGGGTTCACGGGAGCCGACTGCTCGGTCACAGGCGGTTTCACGCTTTCAGTGGTCGTGCTGTCGGTGCCGCTGTCACTACAGGCGGCAACGCCGAACAGCGCAATGGCGGAAACCGACGAGAATGAACTTCTTCATAACAATCTCCTTTCGAGAACAGCCCGTTGAACGGGCGTCGGGAAGGAAATGCGCGAGGTCCCGCACGGTTTCGTAACGTTCGGTTGCGCCCTGACACATAAGCGCCTGTCGTACCGCCGTCATCGCACCGTCACCGCGCTGTCACGCCGGTAGGCTACCCGCTGCGCCCAACAACGAAGCGGGGAATCGCATTTCCATGACCGACGTTTCCGGAGAACTTGTCTTTCGTCGCGGCAAGAAAGTTGGAAAGGCGGTTTACCAGAACCGCGCACTTTCGAAGGAGGGCCTGTCCGAGCGGCTGTTTGCGCTGCTGTTTTCGGGCCTCGTCTATCCGCAGATCTGGGAAGATCCCGACGTCGACATGGAGGCCATGCAGCTTGGCAAGGGCCACAGGATCGTCACCATCGCCTCGGGCGGCTGTAACATTCTCGCCTATCTTACTCGCTCGCCAGCCAGGATCGACGCCGTCGATCTCAACGGTGCCCACATCGCGCTGAACCGAATGAAGCTGGCCGCGGTACGCCACCTGCCAACGCAGGGCGACCTGTTCCGCTTCTTCGGCGAAACCGATGTCGAGCACAACTCACATGCCTATGACCGCTTCATCGCGCCGCATCTCGATGCTTCGAGCCGCGCCTATTGGGAGCGCCGCAGCTGGCGCGGCAAGCGCCGCATCGCCACCTTCGACGGCAATTTCTACAAGACCGGCCTGCTTGGCCTGTTCATCGCTGCCGGTCACCGCGTCGCCAAACTCTACGGCGTCGACCCGGCCGCCATCATGGCCACCGGCAGCCAGCAGGAGCAGCGCCGCTTCTTCGACGAAAAGATCGCGCCGGTGTTCGAGCGCCGCATGCTGCGCTTCATCACGTCGCGCAAATCCTCGCTGTTCGGTCTCGGCATCCCGCCGGCGCAATACGACTCGCTTCTGACTTCGGGCGACGGCTCGATGGCCGGCGTGCTCAAGGCGCGGTTGGAAAAGCTCGCCTGCGACTTCCCGCTCGAAAGCAACTATTTCGCCTGGCAGGCCTTCGCTCGCCGCTACCCCAAGCCTGGCGAAGCCGCCCTGCCCGCCTATCTCGAGCAGGACAATTACGCCACGATCCGCGCGAGCGTCGATCGTGTCACCGTCCACCATGCCAACTTCACCGAACTTCTGGCCGACAAGGATGCCGGTTCCGTCGACCGCTACATCCTGCTCGACGCCCAGGACTGGATGAGCGACGAGCAACTCAACGCGCTGTGGACCGAAATTACGCGCACGGCCGCGTCAGGCGCCCGCGTCATCTTCCGCACCGCGGCCGAACCCAGCCTGCTGCCAGGCCGCCTGTCGCCGGCTTTGCTCGACCAGTGGACCTACGAGGAACGGGCCTCGCGCGATTACACCGCCCGCGACCGCTCGGCGATCTATGGCGGCTTCCACCTCTATGTGAAGAAATCCTGATGAGTACGCCCGAGCTTTCGGCCGGCCATTCCGGGCTGATGGACGGCGTCTACCGGCATCAACGCCACATCTACGACCTGACGCGCAAATACTATCTGCTAGGCCGCGACCGCATGATCTCCGAACTCGCTCCGCCCAAGGGCGGCACCGTGCTCGAACTCGGCTGCGGCACCGGCCGCAACCTGATCCTCGCCGCCAAGCGTTATCCCAATGCTCATTTCTATGGCCTCGACATTTCCGCCGAGATGCTGGCAACGGCCAGGGCGTCGATTGCCCGCGCCGGCCTGTCTGATCGCATATCGCTCGCGCAGGCCGACGCGACCTCATTCGACGCCGCATCCCTGTTCGGCCGTACCGGCTTCGACCGGGTGTTCGTCTCCTATGCCTTGTCGATGATCCCGGGCTGGGAACGCTCGGTGTCGGCGGCGCTGGCAGTGTCGGTGGGCTCGGTCCACATCGTCGATTTCGGCCAACAGGAAGGGCTGCCAAACTGGTTCCGCAACCTGCTGCGCGGCTGGCTGGCACGGTTCCACGTCAGTCCACGCGAAACCATGGCGGTCGAAATCGCCGCCCAGGCCAGCGCCGCCGGCAAGAGCTGCCGCTTCAGCGCACTCTACCGCGGTTACGCCTGGCTCTTCGTCGTCGGCGGGCCCAAGCCTATCTGAGTGCTGCCACCAAGGCCGACAGCATCGCCTGCGGCTTGTAGCGCAGCTTGGACGGGGTCAGGCCGAGGCGGACGACCACCAGATTGGCCGAAGGCACCATCGCCACCGTCTGGCCGTCATGGCCCTGCATCCAGAAGGTGTCGTCGGGCAGATCGAAGCCGACATCGGGATCTTCGCCTTCCGGCGTGCCGCCCTCCGGTCCCTGCAGCCACAACTGGCCGCGGCCGTACTCGCCAATCGCGGCTGCCGGCGCCTTCTCGCGCATCCAGGCGACATAGCCTTCGGGCAGGATGCGCGCGCCGTTCCAGACACCATCCTGCAGCAGGAACTGGCCAAAGCGCGCCCAATCATGCGCCGAGGCGTAGAGATACGACGATCCGGCGAAGGTGCCGCGCGCATCGGCCTCCAGCACCGCACTGGTCATGCCGAGCGGACCGAACAGTTTTTCGCGTGGCCAGGCCAGTGCCCTGGCCGGATCGCCGACAGCGTCCTGCCAGAGGCGCGACAAAAGCAAGGTCGTGCCGCTGGAATAGGAGAATTTCTTGCCGACTTCGGCGACCAGAGGCTTGGCCGCGGCGAAACCTGCCATATCGGATTCGAGATAGAGCATGCGCGTGACATCGGTGACGTCGCCGTAATCCTCGTTGAACTCGAGTCCGCTCGACATCGCCATGAGGTCGGCGAGGCTGATCGCAGCGCGGCGGTCGGCCTTCCACGGCTCGAACAGTCCGCTCTTGTCGACCGACATCTTGCCGTCGCCGACGAGCGTTCCGATGATCGCGGCCGTAACCGTCTTGGTCATCGACCAGCCGAGCAGCGGCGTCGAAGAAGCAAAACCCTCGCCATAACGTTCGCCGACGATCCGGCCGTTCTGCACGACGACGATGGCGCGCATGCCGGGGCCGGCCAGTGCCGCATCGTCAAGAACGGCCGTGATCGCCGGGTTCTGCGAGGCATCGACCTTCTCGCCCTCCGGCCACAGCGCCTCGGCATTGGCATCGGCCGCGGGTGCGACCGGTACGGCACCCAGCGCCGCGGCGGCAATGTCGCCGTCCGGCACGTTGCTGCAACCGGCGCCGTCATGGGCAACGGCAAGTCCTCTGCCGAAGACGCCGAACAGGCCCGCGCGCACCGTGCCGGCGCTCTGGTCGACGCTCACCGACATCAGCCGGAGCAACGGATGACCCGGCGCCTGGACATCGTCGGCCAGCACCTGATTGGCGTCGCGGCCGGCGAGGAAGACATTGGAACAGACTATCTTGGCGGCATAGCCGGAGCCGACACGGATCAGCGCCGGGGGCGCAAAGTACAACCAGGCCGACAAGCCGGCGACCACAAGGACAATGACGCCGACCAGCCATTTCAGGATCTTGCCGATGATGCGCATAGCTTTCCCCGCCCCCGACGTCATGCGTCCGCCATGGAATTGCCGTCATTCCTCCGCCAAATCTTTCAGGCTGTCGAGCGCGATCAACGGTTTATCAACCATGATCGGCGATCACAGAGGGGGATGTGCGGTGTCTCGGGGAAACCGCTGATCCATCGGAATAACATCCGGGCCTAAGGGCCTGCCCCATAAACGACGTGCTCTGGCCGGTTCCTGCCGGCCGCAAGGAGAAGTAATGCGCCGCGCTTCGGCTCTTGTGCTGCTCGCCTTCCTCGGCGCTTGCTCGACCTCCGACACCTTGTCGCTTGGCCCTGTCGGCAATGCCGGCAACATGGCCTCCGTTTCGGTCAAGAACCCGCGCTTCAGCGACAGCGATCCGCACCAGTGGGAAAGCGGCGCCCCGTGGACCTACGCCGTCCACGGCACCGACGTTTCGAAATACCAGACCTCGATCGACTGGCCGCAGGCCAAAGGCAGCGGCATCTCCTTCGCCTTCATCAAGGCCACCGAGGGCGGCGACCGCGTCGACGACTATTTCGCCGAGCACTGGCGCGAGACAAAATCCGCCGGCGTGCCGCGCGGTGCCTACCATTTCTATTATTTCTGCCGGCCGGCCGCCGAGCAGGCGCGCTGGTTCATCCAGAACGTGCCCAATGAGCGCTCGTCGCTGCCGCCGATCCTCGACATGGAATGGAACCCGCAGTCGCCGAGCTGCAAGCTGCGTCCGCCTGCCGCCACCGTACGCAGCGAGATGAAGATCTTCCTCGAAATGGTCGAGAACCACTACGGCAAAAAGCCGATCATCTACACCTCGATCGATTTCTTCGACGACAACAACCTGTCGACGTTCCGCGGTTATCCCTACTGGCTGCGCTCGGTCGCCGGTCACCCGACGTCGCGTTATGGCAGCCACCCCTTCACCTTCTGGCAGTACACCGGCACCGGTGTCGTGCCTGGGATCAGGGGCGACGCCGACATCAACGTCTTCAACGGCAGCGAAGCCCACTGGAAGAAGTGGCTGGCCGCCAACACCAGATAGTCCGGACTGCACCTCCGGGCTGCGCATTTCGCATGGCAGATGCGACAAGAAGAGGGGGTGCGGCCCTCGCCCGGGTTCTGTAGAAGGCGCGGCAAGACATTGAGCTGGCCGTCTGCCTGCTTTCGCCGTTCAGCGAAGGCCTGACCGGTCAAGCAGGAGAGCTGCCCATGAAACTGCTGAGCAAGGCGCTGGTCGCCGCCCTTTTCGCCACCGCCGCAATGCCGGCAAACGCGCAGAATACCGCTGCCGTAACCCCTGCCGCGCCGGCAGCGACGCTGGAATGCGGCGACGACTTCGCCACCTGGAAACAGAACCTTGCCAACGAAGCCCGGGCCGCAGGCGTTGGTGAAAAGGGTCTTTCGGCTCTGGCGAATGCCACCCTCGACCCCAAGGTGCTCGAGCGCGACCGCGCCCAGGGCGTGTTCGCCCAGACCTTCACCCAGTTCTCCGAGCGCATGATCAGCGATTACCGGCTGAAGCATGGTGCCGCCAACCTGCAGAAATACGACCAGTATTTCACCGTGGCCGAACAGGAATTCGGCGTGCCCGGCCCGGTCATTGCCGCCTTCTGGGCGCTGGAGACCGATTTCGGCGCGGTGCAGGGCAACTTCAACTCGCTCAACGCGCTGGTGACGCTGGCGCATGACTGCCGCCGCCCGGACCTGTTCCGGCCGCAGGTCATCCCGCTGATCACGCTGATCGACCGCAACGTGCTGCCGGCCGACGTCCAGGGCGCCTGGGCCGGCGAAATCGGCCAGACTCAGATCCTGCCTTCCGACTATCTGGCGCGCGGTGTCGACGGTGACGGCGACGGCATCGTCGACCTGCGCAACACCCCCGCCGACGTCATCCTGACGACCGGCAAGAAGATTCAGTCGCGCGGCTGGAAGCGCGGCGAGCCGTGGATCGAAGAGGTTCGGGTACCGGCCGAAATGGCCTGGGAAGAAACCGGCCGCACCAATAAACAGCCGCTGTCGAAATGGGCGGCTATGGGTGTAACAATGCGCGACGGCACGCCGCTCAAGGACACCGGCCTCAAGGCAGGCATCGTGCTGCCGATGGGCCGCAAGGGCCCAGCCTTCCTGACCTATGACAATTACGACGTCTATCTCGAGTGGAACCAGTCGGCGACCTACACGCTGACGGCAGCCCACCTCGCTGCCCGCCTCGCCGGCCAGCCGGCCTTCGACCGCGGCAATCCTGACGCCGGCCTGACCGGCGACGCCATGAAGGCGTTACAGCAGAAGCTTCACGACAGAGGCTACGACGTCGGCGGCATCGACGGCATTTTGGGCACCAACACCCGTGAAGCCATCCGCCAGGAGCAGATGCGCCTCAAGCTGCCCGTCGACGGTTGGCCGACCGACGAGCTGCTGGCGGATCTGTAAGGGAATAGGGAGGGATACCAACGCCTTGCCGTTGGAACCTCTTTATTCGCTATTCGCTTCCAAACAACTCCGCCACGCTGCCGTGCCTTGGTTTCCAGCCAAGCTCGGCTCGCGCCTTGTCGCCGCCCAGCCGCTGGCTGATGGCATAGCCGCGTGCCCACTCGCCGAGCCGCTCCGCAGCCTCATCGACGGCAGTAGCGCGGACTGCCGGTTGCACCATTCCCAGGTGCTGCGCCACGGCTGAGGCGATGTCGCCCACGCTCATGCCTTCAATAGCCGAACCGTTGTAGACGGAGCCAGGCCGCGCTTTCTCCATGACCCGCACATAGAGGTCGGCAAGGTCCTCGGCATGGACGAGCGGCCAGACGACATCTATCGATCCGATGACGTCGACGGTGCCGTCCTTGCGCAGAGCATCCATGTAGGACGAGAACACCCCGCCCTCGCCGGAATAGACCATCGCCGGATGAACCACGGTGCCTTCCACCTCCGGCGCCAAGAGCACGCGGTTCATGTTCTCGATCATCCAGCCGAAGGCCGGCAGCGGATCGAACGGGCTGTCTTCAGTCGCGGCCCGCTCCCCAGTCGCACCGAACAGCCAGCAGCCGCCGGTATAGACGAAGCGCGGCCGCTTCGGCATCGCACCGAGCACCGGCAGCAGCGCATCAAGCAAGGTCGTCTCGACCTCGCCCATGTCGTCGCCGAAGTCGGCAGCGGCATGGATCACGGCATCGACCGGTGGAAGCTTGCCGGCCCATTCGCGCGGAGTGCGCAGGTCGCCGAGCAGCGGCGTGGCACCTGCAGACTTGAGGCGTTCAGCCGACGCTTGGGAACGAGCGAGGCCGATCACATCGTGGCCGCCCTCGACCAGGCGCTGCAGGATATGGCGACCGATGAAGCCGGTGCCGCCGAGAAGGAAAACATCCATGGGAATAGTCACTTAGCGAATGGTGGGCAACGAGTGGTGAGATGCGTAGATCGGAACGCGCCCAAGGCTATTCAAGCCACGATCATTGTTTGCCTGTTCGCTCTTCCCTTCCCTCACTCCGCCGCCATCGTCTCCAGGCTGGCGAAGCCTTGCGGCGCGTCGCCTTCGTCGAACGGCGTTGTCACCTCGACGAAGGTGTCGGGGTAGAAGCCGTTGAAACGGGTGCGCAGCGACAAAGAGTAGGCACCGATATGGCCGATTTCGATCCAGTCGCCGGTGTCGATGGTCTCGGGCAGCCAGAACGGCCGTGACAGGATGTCGACGGAATCGCAGGTCGCGCCGCAGACCTTGAACGGAACGATCTTGTCGGCGTCACCGTTGCGGGCGCGTATCGCGGGATCGGGGATGAAGCGCGCCGGCAGCGTGATCTTGCCGGTCCATGAATCCGACAGCGACGCCCAGATGCCGTCATTGATGTAGAGCCGCCTGCCCTTGCGCAACAGCACCCGCACGATCAGCGACAGGCACCGCGCCACAATCACCCGACCCGGCTCGGCAACGAGCGGCATCTCGTCGAAATTGTATTCCTTGAGGTCGCCGCGCAAGCGCGACATGATCTGCCCGATCGAAGGCATGGCCGGCTTCTTGGAATTCGGATCGTGGCCGTATTCGGCCGGGAAGCCGCCGCCGACATCGAGTCCGGCGAGGTCAAACGACACACGATTACGCACCCAGTCGACTGAGGCGAGCGCCCGCTCATATGTGTCGGGGTCCTCGATCTGGCTGCCGACATGGAAACACAGGCCGACCTTGTAGCCGTTGCGGTTGAGCCGCTCGCACAGCTCGACCGCATTGGCCGGCCCGGCGCCGAACTTCTTCGACAGTTCATATGCCGCCGAGCCCTTGGTCTGGACACGCACGAAGACGGTGGTCGCGCCGGGGTCGATGTCGAGCGCCCGCACGACACGGTTCAGCTTGTTGATCTCGTCTTCGTGGTCGACCGCGATCACTCTGATGCCATAGGTCTCAAGCGCCAGGCGGATGTCGGACTGCGCCTTGACCGGATGCATGTAGATCATCTCGGCCTCAGTGGAGACTTCCCTCACCGCGGCGAATTCGCCTGGAGAAGCCACGTCGAACATGGTCACGCCGGCCTCGACAAGCGCCTTGAGCACGATCAGTTCGCCATTGGTCTTCACCGCATAGGCGGTTCTGCCGGGGAACATCTCCATGAAGGCGCGTGCATCGGTCTTCAGCACTTCCGGTCGGAAGCAATAGACCGGTGCATCGGGGCGAAGAGCGAGGGCTGCCTCGCGTGCATTCTCGAATCGCTGCATGGAAGCTCCTCGTTTGCCGGCCAAAATCTAAACCAAGCGGTCCGCGATGCAACCCGACAGGGCTTGGCAGGAGTGTTGCGTCAGCCAAAGGAATCGGGTGGCCCTACCCAGGAATCGCGCGTAGCTGTCGAATGTGACGAAGCGAAGAAGGAAGCGGACATGAGTGCACGCGACTGGGCCAGGCTGTTGCTTCTGGGGGCGATCTGGGGCGGGTCGTTCTTCTGCGTACACATCGCGGTCGCCGAGATCGCGCCGCTGAAACTGGTGCTGTTCCGTGTGCTCATCGCGGGAGCGGCACTGCAGCTGTTCCTGCTGCTCCGCGGCCCCTCCTTCCGCCTTGCTGTCCCCCACCTCGGCACGCTGTTCGTGCTCGCAGTGCTCAACAACGTCATCCCGTTCACGCTGATCTGCCTCGGCCAGACCGAGATCGGCGCGGGCCTGGCCTCGGTGCTCAACGCCACGACGCCATTCTGGACGCTGGTCATCGCCAACATCGTCACCAACGACGAGAAGCTGAACTGGAACAAGCTGGCCGGCATCGGTCTGGGCATCGCCGGCACAGCCATCATGGTCGGACCCGGCATCGTCGCCGGGCTCGGCGGCCCGGTCTGGGCCAAGTTCGCCCTCGTCGGCGCCTCTCTCTCCTACGCCTTCGCGCTGATGGTGGCGCGCCGGCTGAGGGGCATACCGCCGGCAATCATCGCCACCGGCCAGCTCACCTGCTCCTCGATCATCATGATCCCGCTTGTGCTTGCGCTCTACGGCACGTCGGGCCTGTTTGTGGCCAGCTCCAATGCCTGGCTGGCGACCTTCGCGCTGGCGCTCGTCGCCACGGCCTTCGCTTATATCCTGTTCTTCAAGCTGGTCGAGTCGGCAGGCGCCACCAACACCTCGCTGGTCACGCTGGTCGTGCCGGCAAGTGCGATGCTCCTGTCGGTGAGCTTCCTCGGCGAGAGGCTTGAGATGTTCGAGCTTGGCGGCATGGCGCTGATCGCGCTCGGGCTCGTCACCATCGACGGACGTCTGTTCAAGCGGCGCCAGCCGGCGGGCGCGTAAGCGAAATCGGGTTGCCATTGGGGAGAGCAATACCCAGCTCGGGATTGCTGCAGCGCCGTCTTTCACCTTCCGAAAAGGTGATAAGGCACTGTTGTGGCTAATCGATTTGCCACAATTTCTCCACAACCCTTGCCGGTGTGTTTACCAAGCAAATCCAACGGCTAAGCGTGAGAAACGCGTCGCATTTTCCACAATCTTGTCGCAATGCAGCACATTTTTCGCTTGTGTGTGACCGAAATGACCCTAGATTCCGGCCTGTGGCTTGCAAACAGGAGGCTATGCATGGGACTGACTAGGTCAATCAATGCAGTCATGATTTGCGCTGCCTTTGCCTTCATCGGCGCGCTTATTGTCGGAGTTCTTCCATAGGCCGTTCAACGGCGGAAGACCAAAGCACCTCCAAGGTGGAAGCTTCGAAAAGGCCGGGATCACCCTCCCGGCCTTTTTGATTCCGCCCAGTCGGTTCCAACTTGCCGTCAGGCGGCTGCCGATCCCTGCACAACCGGCTGCGGCCGGATGCCGATCATGTGGCACACCGCCACCACCAGGTCGGCGCGGTTCATGGTGTAGAAATGGAAGTCGTTGACGCCGCGCTCGACCAGGTCGAGCACCTGTTCCACCGCCACGGCCGACGCCACCAGCGCATGGGTCTGCGGATCCTTGTCGAGGCCTTCGAAGCGCTCGGCCAGCCAGCCCGGCACATGGGCGCCGCAGCGCGAGGCAAAATTGGCAACCTGGGTGAAGCTGTGGATCGGCAGCACACCCGGCACGATCGGAATGTAGATGCCGGCCTTGCGGGCGCGCTCGACGTAACGCTCGTAAAGATCATTGTCGAAGAAGAACTGGGTCACCGCGCGCGTCGCGCCATTGTCGACCTTGCGCTTCAGCATGTCGAAATCGGTAACGAAATCAGGGCTTTCCGGATGCTTTTCCGGGTAGGCCGAAACCGAAATGTCGAAATCGCCCTGCGCCTTCAGCGCGCCGACCAGCTCGGCGCCGTTGGCGTAGCCGCCGGGATGCGGCTGGTAGGCAGCACCTACGCCCTCCTTGGGATCGCCGCGCAGCGCCACGAAGCGCTTCACGCCCATGGCGGCGAACTCTGCGATCACCTGGTCGACTTCCTCGCGGGTCGCGTCGACGCAGGTCATGTGCGCGGCGGGCGTCAGCGTCGATTCCTCAAGGATGCGCTTGACCGTGCGGGCGGTACGCTCGCGGGTCGAGCCACCGGCACCGTAAGTCACCGAAACGAACTGCGGGCGCAGCGGCTCGAGCCGGGTCACAGTCTCCCAGAGACGCGCTTCCATGTCGTCGTTCTTGGGCGGGAAGAACTCGAAGGAAACACGGATCTTGTTGCCGATGTCGGAACGCCTGGAGAGCGGAAATTGGTTCATCAGGCAGTTTCCCTATGGGCTTGCAGTTCAGGATTGGGATCGGCGACCAGCAGGCGCTTGTCGCGCGCCAGCCAGAGTTTGACGGTCAGGCTGGCCTTGGCCGAACCGCGTGGCTCGAATTCCTGCGTCTCCTCGAGTTCCAGCCCGGCCTCGGACAGCCAGTCCTCGATCTGACGGTCGGAGAAGCCGAGGCGCGCATGCGCATGCTCGGAGCGCAGGAAGTCGAGCCCGTGCGGGGCGAAGTCGACGATCACCAGCCGTCCCGAAGGGCGCAGCAGCCGCGCCGCCTCTTGGATGGCGCGGGCGGGATCGTCGAGATAGTGCAGCACCTGGTGGATGGTCACGAGGTCGAAGGCATCGCGCTCGACCGGCGGCGAGAAGATGTCGCCCTGGCGCACCTGCGCGTTGGCAATTCCCGCCTTGTCGAGATTGGCGCGGGCAACGGCCAGCATTTCGCGCGACTGATCGATGCCGACGCCGCGGCGATAGATCGGGGCGAAAATTTCGAGCAGGCGCCCCGTGCCGGTGCCGAGGTCGAGCATCGACTGGAACGGCCGCTTGCCGACCAGCTTGACGAGTGCGGCTTCCACGGCGCGATCAGGTGCATGCAGCGAGCGCAATTCGTCCCAGCTCGCGGCATTGGCGCTGAAGTAACGGGCCGCGCGCTCCTGGCGCTTGTGCTTGACGTCATCAAGACGCTCGAAATCGCGCACCACCTGGCTATCTGATGTATCGATGCTTGACACCAGCCCCTGCACGAAACCGCGCGCCTGGTCGGCGTCGGAAAGCCGGAAGAACGCCCAGGATCCTTCCTGGTAGCGGTCGATCAGCCCCGCCTCGAGCAACAGCTTGAGATGACGCGAAACGCGCGGCTGCGACTGGCCGAGAATCTCGGTCAGGTCGGAAACCGTCAGGTCGCCGCGCGAAAGCAGCGTCAGGATGCGAAGCCGGCTGGATTCGGCCGCCGCCTTCAAGGTATCTACCATGGTGTCGAGCGTCACATGCATCGGCTTTGGTTCTCGCCAAAAGACATAAACATATCTTTATGTGACGCAGTGAATGATTGCAACGCCCAATGTCGCATGCGGGCAAGAAAATGGCGCGACCGTGGGAGGCGACATGAAGATGTTCGAACAACGCGAGGGCGAAATTCCGCTGGCCTGCGATCCGGCGGCGGACGCCGACGACGCCCGCCTCGCCTATATCGGCCGCGTCACCTCGCCCTGGAAGTTGCGCGAGGATTGTCCCAAGAACATGAACGACGCGCGTGAGCGTGGCGGTGGAGCGACGGTGACCGTCGATGCCGCCTATCGCGCCGGGCTCGCCGGCCTTGCCGGCTTCAGCCATGTCATCGTGCTCAGCTGGTTCGAACAGGCGCCGCGGAATCTGATTGTCCAGAAACCGCGCCATGCCTCTGACGCGAAAGGCGTTTTTGCCCTGCGCTCGCCTGCCCGACCGAACCCTATCGGCCTTCACGTCGCGGCGATCGTCTCGCTCGACATGGAAAACGGCGTGATTGAACTTGATGCCATCGATGCGTTGGATGGCACACCGGTCATCGACCTGAAACCCTACTTCGCTTCGGTCGACGCCATTCCGGACGCGACGCGTCCGACCAAGGACGCCTGAGCATGCCAGCCTCCACTGGCCGCCAACGTGCAGTGGCCAAATCGCTGACCGCGCTCCTGCCACTCGCGCCCTATGCCGACACGGAAGCCATCCGCGCCGACGCGCTCGCTGTGCATCTGAAGACGCTGCCGCCGTCGATCGCCGTGTGGCTGGCGACCGTCGCCCATGTCCGCCATGCCCATACCGACTACGAGAAGCTGCTCTCGGAGGGTTACGACCGCGATTCCGCCCGCTTCTTCGTCATCGACCAGGTCAACGCCACCCTCACCCGCTGGCGCGCCACCCGCCTGCTCGACGCCGACGAGGATTTGGAATGACCGGAACGCAGCCCAACAGCCGAAGTGCTGTGCCGCTCGACGAGCTCGACCGCCGTATCCTGGCCGCTCTGCAACAGGACAACCGGCTGTCTTTCGCCGAACTTGCCGAGCGGGTCGCCTCGTCGGCAGCCTCCTGCATGCGACGGGTCAAGCGCCTGCGCGATGCCGGTGTCATCATCGCCGACGTTTCGATCCTCGATCCTGTAGCCGTCGGCAAATCGCTGACAGCGGTGGTCAACATCGACCTCGAGGCCGAGCAGCGCGATCTTGTCGACGCGTTCAAGCGGCAGATGCGCGCAGCTCCCGAAGTGACCCAATGCTACATGGTGACGGGCGGGGCCGATTTCGTGGTGATCGTCAACGTCGAAGACATCGACGCCTATGAGGCATTCACCCGCAAGTGGCTCTACTCCAATCCCAACATACGCAAGTTCCGCTCGATGATCATGCTGGACCGCGTCAAGTTCGAACCGCGCGTCGCCGTATAACGTCATTCGCTCTTCAAACAGCTCGACTGCATTGCTCTTGTTTCAGCAAGGCCGGGATTTTGATCGGCCTGCGTCATCTGGCCCGGCATTTTGACCGAAATGGCGTATCGCGAGGCGGCATACTCCGGTCGATCATCCTGGACGCGGAGAACCAGCGACAATGGACGTCAAGCCACAGCAATTGCCGGCGATCGAACCCCGCCACGTGGATGCGCATGCCTATCCCCAAGGCGTCGCCTTCCTCGACGGCCAATATCTGCCGATGTCGGAAGCCAAGATCTCGGTACTCGACTGGGGCTTCCTGCATTCGGACGCGACCTACGACACCGTCCATGTCTGGAACGGCGCCTTCTTCCGGCTCGACCTGCATATCGAGCGCTTTTTCAACGGGCTGGAGCGGCTCCGTATGTCGATCCCCTTCGACCGGGCTGGCGTCACTGAGATCCTGCACAATTGCGTGGCGCTGTCAGGGCATCGCTCGGCCTATGTCGAGATGCTGTGCACCCGCGGCGCCTCGCCGAACTTCAGCCGCGACCCGCGCGACGCCACCAACCGTTTCATGGCCTTCGCCGTGCCGTTCGGCTCTGTCGCCAATCCTGAGCAGCTAGAGCGCGGCCTGCATGTGTCGATCAGCCAGCGCGTGCGGATCCCGCCGGCCTCGATCGACCCCACAATCAAGAACTACCACTGGCTCGACCTCGTGCGTGGCCTCTATGATGCCTATGACAACAACGCCGAGACGGCACTGCTGCTCGACTTCAACGGTAATGTCGCCGAGGGCCCGGGCTTCAATGTCTTTGCCGTGAAGGACGGGCGCCTGGCGACGCCGGCAACCGGCGTCCTGCCCGGCATCACCCGGCGCAGCGTCTTCGACCTCTGTGCCGAAGCCGGCCTTGTCGCCGAAGCCGTTGACGTCAGCGTCGATGCATTGCTTGGCGCCGACGAGGTGTTCATCACCTCGACCGCCGGCGGCATCATGCCGGTGACCAGGATCGACGGCGTTGCTGTCGCCGACGGCAAGGTCGGCCCTGTGACCACGAGGTTGACAGACGCCTATTGGGCGAAACACGACGACCCCGCCTGGTCGACGCCGGTCGTCTATTCCTGATAGGCTCAGCCCCCCGGGAGGATACGGCGGATGTCGGAAGCGACAGAACCCTATCGCCATCATCACCGCGACGGCAGCCTCTGGATCGTCGGTCAGTTGCGCGACGGCAAGGCCGATGGTTACTGGGAGTGGTTCCGCAAGGACGGCAGCAAGCTCCGCTCCGGCCATTTTGCCGAAGGTGTCCAGGTCGGCGATTGGACGACCTATGACAAGGCGGGAAAACTGTACAAGGTGACCACTATCAAGCAACCGGACCCGGGTGCGGTGACCAGCAGCGCCACATTGCCCCGTTAGGCCCTGTAGATCCACTGCTCCGGCACGCGCACTGAAACTTCTTCGCCGGCTGATATCGTGCCGGGCTTCTCGACCCAGCCGACAAGCCCGCGCAGGCGGCGCGACACTTTCGGGAACAGCAGCGAGCCGGCGTCGTGGTCGGCCATGCCGGCATGCTCGGCGATCGAGCGACCGGCAACACGGCACGGCGCGTTCTGGCCGTCGATCTTGATCGTCACGCCACCCTTGAAGAACAGCATGGTGCCGGCAGGCAGCATCGACAGCATCGGCACGCCCTCGAGCAGGAGATTGGCGCCGATCCACTCCGGTTTGATCTCGGCAAGCCCCATGCGCTCGGAAACGATCGCCATCTCGTCGGGTGCGACGATCGACAGCTGCCGCTCGTTGCGCATTTCAGTGCCGCGCGGATACCACGGCTCGCGCCCGCCGGAGCGCCTGGTGTGACCGGCATGGACATCGCCGACGATGCCCTCGAAGGTCAGCGGCAGCGTTTCCACCGCCCGGGTGACGAAATGGTCCTCCGGCGCGGTGTAGACACCGGCAACGCGCGCCGCGAATTTGCGGCCCGGCAGGATTTCAGGTTCGCCCTCGCGGTGCATCGTCGGGTCGAGCATCTCTAGCCTCTCGGTTTCGGACTGCTGCTTTGAACGGCATGACCCGGGAAATCCAGACAAAAAGCCTGATCCCGGCGATCATCCGAACTGATCGATCGCCTGGTCGCCCCTTCACATCATGCGGACCAGCGCGCCGCCGATCGAGTAGCCGGCGCCGAAGGCGCAGATCAGCCCGTGGTCGCCCGCCTTCATGTCCTCGTGATTTTCCTTGAGCGCGATGACAGCACCTGCCGCCGCCGTGTTGCCCAGCCGCTCCAGCACCATCGGCGCCTTGTCGTGGTCGGCGTCATGGCCGAGCGCCAGCTTCAGGATCATCGCGTTCATCCGCGCATTGGCCTGGTGCAGCCAGTAGCGCCTGATGTCGGACGGTGTCATGCCATGGTCGGCAAGGAAGGCGGTGATGAAGCGATGCGCCGCATGTGTCACCTCCTTGAACACCTTGTTGCCGACCTGCTTGATCATGTTGCCCTCCATCTCGACGACGGAGGTGTTTTCCTGACCAGTGCGCAGCAGGAAGCCGAAATTGGTGCGGATGTTGTTGGAGAACTGCGTCCAGTTGCGCGTGTCGAGCATCTCGAAGCGCCCCGGCCGGGTCTCCTTGGGTCCAATAGCCTCGACGACCATCGCCACCGAGGCGTCGCCGAAGATGAAATGCGTCTGGCGGTCGCGGAAATTGAGTTGCCCGGTGATGATCTCGGGCGTCACGATCAGCACGCGCTTCTGTCCGCCCGAGCGGACGAGATTGAAAGCGACGTGCAGGGCGGCCGCCGCCGACGAGCAGCCGAGGCTCATGTCGAAGGCAGCACCCTCGATGCCGAGCTCCTTCTGGATCTCGATCGAGATCGCCGGATAAGGTCGCTGCTGGTGCGAGGCGGCGCAGATCACCATGTCGATGTCGCCGCCGGTGAGCCCGGCATGGGCGAGCGCCTTGCGTGCCGAGGCAACACCGAACTCGGCCTCGACCGAAAGGACGTCGTCGGCGCGCGGCGCGATGCGCGGCGTCATCCGCGCAGGGTCGAGAATGCCGTCGAGCGTGTGGACGTGCCGGTTCTTCACGCCGGAGGCATAGACGATGAAGTCACTGTCCGATTTCTTGATCGGCTCCTGCCCTGCGGCTTCGCGCCTGATGTTCTCGATGTCGGCCCAGGCGTTGAAGCTCTCGACAAGTTCGTCGTTGCTGATCGTTGCCTGGGGAATTTCGACGCCGATGCCACTGATGATGACGCGATGCATAAGACCGTCCATGCCTGAATTCCCGAAGCATGCCCGATAGCAGTTACCGCTTCGGAAAAACCCATGCTCCAGCGACGAAAATGGAGCCATCGGGCCCCGGCGCGTCCTGTCCCCGTCTCCACCAGACTCGCCAAGTGCAGCTTACGTCACATGGAGGCGTTCGAATACGCCCTGAGCGCAACACTCGCCCCGATATCCCGCCCTATGCTCGCTGTGCCACCAGGAAGATCCTGGGAAAGCGCAACAGCACCTTGCCGTCGGCGGCGGGCGGATAGGCAGCGGCGATGCGTGCCGTGTAGGCGGCGAGATAGGCTTCGCGCTCGGCCGGTTCGAGCGGATCGACGAAGGGCTTGAGCCCCGTCCCCTTGACCCACTCGACGATCGCCGCGGCGTCCGCCAGCGGGTGGTTGTACACGGTGTGCCAGATGTCGACCCGCGCCGACAGCGGCACGAGCAGGTCATAGTATGAAACGACCGATGGCAATTGCGCGCGGGCGGCGCCTGCGATCCTGGCGGCGAAGGGCACTGCGGCTGCGGTCTCGCGCATCGCCATATGCGACGGCTCGCCGATATTGTCGGGCATCTGCACTGCGAGGTACCCGCCCGGGGCGAGCAGCGTCATCAGGCGTGCCAGAACGGCCTGATGGTCCGGCAGCCACTGGAACACGGCATTGGCGAAGATCACGTCGACGGGCTCGTCGGGCGTCCAGTCGCGCGCATTGGCGAGCTGGAACTCAACATCGGGCAGCCGACGCCTGGCCTGCTCGATCATGTCGGGCGACGTGTCGAAGCCGGAAACCGCCGAATCCGGCCAGCGCTCGACCAGAAGCTCGGTCGAATTGCCCGGCCCACAGCCGATGTCGACCACTCTTCTCGGCCGCTCCAGCGGGATTTGCGCCAGAAGGTCCCGGGACGGCCGCGTCCGCTCGTCCTCGAATTTGAGATATTGCGCGGCGGACCAGTCCTTCACGTCGGGGACTCCAGAAGCAATTCCAGGAAGTGCGAGGGCGTTTTCCGTCTCGCTAAGCAAGGCAGCGGGCAGAAAACAAAAACGCCCCGCTTTGTGGGCGAGGCGTTTCTTGGTCTGTCAGCGCGTCAGGCGCTTGTGGCTCATCCGGTGCGGGGTGGCCGCATCGGCGCCGAGACGACGGATCTTGTCCTTCTCGTACTCTTCGAAGTTGCCTTCGAACCACTCGACATGCGCATCGCCTTCATAGGCCAGCATGTGGGTGGCCATGCGGTCGAGGAACATACGATCGTGGGAGATGATAACGGCGCAGCCGGCATATGCTTCCAGTGCGTCTTCGAGCGCGCCCAGCGTCTCGGTGTCGAGATCGTTGGTCGGTTCGTCGAGCAGCAGGACGTTGCCGCCGTTCTTCAGCATCTTGGCGAGGTGGACGCGGTTGCGCTGACCACCCGACAGGTTGCCGACGCGCTGCTGCTGGTCGCCACCGCGGAAGTTGAACGACGAGCAATAGGCGCGGCTGTTCACTTCATGCTTGCCGAGCTTGATGACTTCGGCGCCGCCAGAAATCTCTTCCCAGACCGTCTTGGTCGGGTCGAGCGCATCGCGGCTCTGGTCGACATAACCGAGCTTGACGGTCTCGCCGACGCGGATCGTGCCGGCATCAGGCGTTTCCTGGCCGGTGATCATCCTGAACAGCGTGGTCTTGCCCGCGCCGTTGGGGCCGATAACGCCGACGATGCCGCCGGGCGGCAGCTTGAAGTTCAGGTTTTCGATCAAAAGCTCGTCGCCGTAACCCTTGTTCACGCTATCGACCTCGATCACCACATTGCCAAGGCGTTCGCCGGCCGGGATGACGATCTGCGTGTCGGTAGGCTTGCGGTTCTGCGACTGCTCGACCAACTCCTCATAGGCCTTGATACGCGCCTTCGACTTGGTCTGGCGTGCCTTGGGCGAGGATGCGATCCACTCGCGCTCGCGCCAGATCGCCTTCTGGCGCGAATCGTCTTCGCGGCCTTCCTGGATCAGGCGCTTGGCCTTGGCGTCGAGATATTTGGTGTAGTTGCCCTCATAAGGGATGCCGCGGCCACGATCGAGTTCGAGGATCCAGCCGGTGACGTTGTCGAGGAAGTAGCGATCGTGGGTGATGATCAGCACCGAGCCTGGATAGTCGCGCAGGTGCTTTTCCAGCCACGCCGTGGTCTCGGCGTCGAGATGGTTGGTCGGTTCGTCGAGCAGCAGAAGGTCAGGCTGTTCGAGCAGCAAGCGGCATAGCGCGATGCGGCGGCGTTCGCCACCCGACAACTGGGTCACTTCGGAGTCGCCGGGCGGGCACTGCAGAGCGTCCATCGCCATCTCGACCTGCTGTTCCAGGTCCCACAGGTTGAGACGATCCATCTCGTCCTGCAGCTTGGCGCCCTCGTCGGCGGTCTCGTCGGAGTAGTTCATCATCAGCTCGTTGTAGCGCTCGATGATGGCGGTCTTCTTGGAGACACCGTCCATGACGTTCTCGAACACGGTCTTGGCCGGGTCGAGATGCGGCTCCTGCGCCAGGTAGCCGACGGTGGCGCCGTCAGCCAGCCAGGCCTCGCCCGACCATTCCTTGTCGAGGCCGGCCATGATCTTGAGCACGGTCGACTTGCCCGCACCGTTGGGGCCGAGGATGCCGATCTTGGCATCCGGGTAGAACGAAAGGTTGAGGTTTTCCAGCACCTTCTTGGTGCCGTAGGACTTGGTCAGTCCCGACATGTGATAGATGAACTGGCGTGCCACGCGCGCGTATCCTGCTTCAGGTGAACGGAGATTTGCGCGCTATGTAGGCCATCCCACCCCAAACGGCAAATGCTTTCGGGGCGAACATCGCGATGACACGCGCGTCCGAGCACCGTCCGGACACCACGCCTCGGTCGTGCCCGCGCCAATAGGCAAGAGGACCATCCAGATCACCTTGGTGGTATTCTTGCCAAGGCAATATCTAAGGTTGCCAATGCCTCCCACGGGACTACATTACCTTCGCTCGAAGGCTGATGGGGGATGCAATGCTCCGGTTAGGTCAGAAGTACCAGCACCTCGTTCACGGAACCGGCTGCAGCTGCTTCAGCCCCGAGATTCAGCAGGCATCGCGACGCCTCGAGGCCCTTACGCGACGCGGCTTCATGGCGGGCATGGGAGCAAGCCTTGCCGCTCTTGCCTCGCCTTCCCTGGCCCAGGCACCCGGCCCGTCACAAAAAACCCTGTTCCGACAGGTCAGGCTGTTCGACGGCACCTCCGACACACTCAAGACTGGCGTTCAGGTTCTGGTCGAAGGCAACCGTGTCGCAGCGGTAGACACGACAAACAGCGCAGCACCTTCCGACGCAATTGTCATCGACTGCGGCGATCGTGTGCTCATGCCGGGCCTGATCGACGCCCACTGGCATACGGTCTTTGCGGCGGTGCCGTTGAACGTATTGCTGGCGGGCGACCCGGGCATCATCTTCGCTGCCACCACCGCCGAGGCAGAGCGTACCTTGCTGCGCGGCTTCACCACGATCCGGGATTTGGGTGGTCCGGTTTTCTCGTTCAAGCAGGCCGTCGACAGCGGCATCGTGCCGGGCCCGCGCATCTTTCCCTGCGGCGCAATGATCACGACGACCGGCGGACACGGCGATCTGCGCATGCCGACGGAAATTCCACGAAACGGCAACCAGCTTAGCGTCGGCGAACTGATGGGAGGCTCCGCCATCGTCGACGGCATCCCCGACTTGAAGATGCGCATCCGCGAGCAGCTGATCCAGGGGGCATCGCAGATCAAGCTTGTCGGCGGTGGCGGGGTTTCGTCGCCGCGCAGCCCGCTCGACATGTCGACCTTTGCCGAAGACGAAATACGCGCTGCCGTCTCTGTGGCAAAAGACTGGAATACATACATCACCGTCCACGCCTATGCCCCCAACACCGTTCAGCGGGCGATCAACGCCGGAGCGGCCTGCGTCGAGCATGCGCACCTGATGGATGAGGCGACGGCAAAGCTGTTTGCCGAAAAAGACGTATGGCTCAGCATGCAGCCGTTCCTCACTGTCGAGGATGCTGAGCCTCAGACCGGTCCAAGCGCGGAACGCATCCAGCAGCTGTTCGCCGGCACTCCCAAGGTCTACGAGTTTGTTCGCAAGCACGGCATCAGGACCGCGTGGGGTTCCGACGTGCTGTTTTCACCTGCAATGACCGCGCGCCAAAGCGTCATGTTCACCCATCTCAGCAATTTCTACAGCAATGCCGAGGCACTCCGCATGGCAACTTCGGGCAATGCACAGCTGCTGGCGCTGTCCAATCAGCGCAATCCCTATCCCGGCAAGCTCGGCGTGATCGAACAAGGCGCTCTCGCCGACATGCTCCTTCTGGACGGCAATCCGCTCGAAAATATCGACCTGATCAGCGACCCCGGCAAGAACATGGTGGTGATCATGAAGGACGGGACGATTCACAAGAACACACTTGGCTGAATGTCCCACCAACGTGCCAATTGCAGCCCAATCAGGCCTGTGCGACAGATGGTAAGCATTGCGCTTGAACAAAGGTTAGCTGGGAGGCAGCAGGCAGGTGTGGCCCGTATTCAGAAAGCTGTTCTCCCGGTCAAAATCTCTGAACGCTCTCCTTGGCGACGTCATTTTTGCAACGCCGCGAGAACATGGCACCAATCTGAGCTCGTTCTTTGAGTGGCGCGTGAAGAAATCTATAGATGGCGCCAAATTCTACGTATCGCTCGCCATGATACCTGACGGCTATGCCGGCGCTCAGGGCTCCCCTACCAATTACATCAACTTCGACCTGGAAACTGCTGAAAGGGTGCGCGAGCACCTCACCGAGTGCATCGACGTTGCACGCCGCAGCCAGAATTCGCCTGCCGCAGCGAGCGCCGACAACGGCTGATTTTTTGGTATTGGCCATTTGGCTATACGCGTACGGCTGGAGCAGTTGAACGCGAGCGCGACACATCGCTCAAACGCAAAGCAAAAATTAACCACATTTGTCCATCCTTTCTCCATCGTTCTGTCGAGTTGGGGACATTCCGGAAATCACGCACTGCGGTCGCTTCGCCGGCCGCACGATGTTGCGGGACAACTGGTCTGCTACGCGTTTTGAGTAAAATCGTTCGTCCACAATCCTTGCGCCGTCTAATGCGCCCGTTTGTCATCGCTTGTGTCGGCACGGCTTTCGCCGGCATGGCCGCATGGTCGATGGCCGGCATGGCCGCGATGGGCAATGTCAGCGCTTTCAATCCGGCCCACTTCGCGCCCAAACCACACGCGCAGCCGGTGATCGTCAAGCAGGCGCGCCTTTCGGCCTATGTCAGCACCGACAAGGCATCGCGGCTCGCCGCCTCGACCAAGCCCTTGATATCCGCCAACGGCGCCAAGCCCGCCGCCATGGCCAGCCTAGCCGGCAGTCTGGGCAAATCAGCCCGCCATGCCACCGTGGCGGCTGCCGCGCCCGCAAACAGCAATGCCGCCCGCTTCGACAACATAGCCAGCAAGGCTGATCTGAGCTCCAAGAAGCTCGCCAGCCTGTTCGCGGCCAGTTCCGTCGAACTGAAACAGCTTGCCGACGCCGCAGAGAGCGCCGATCAGCCGGTATCCTTGCCAGCTTCGGTCGCAGAGCGCCCGACCATCCTCGCTTATGCTGATCCGTCGCCTGGCGGCGCTGCCGACACTGCACTGTCGACCCTTCTGACCGGGCCTTCCGAAGAGGAACTCGCCGCGGCACAAGCGGAAGCAGAAGCGGCCGCCCTACCCGACTATGCCGAAACCCCGTCGGCCGGCCCCCGTCCGGAACTCCGCCCCGAAGCCGCTGCCGCCGAGCCTGCAGATGCCGGCAAGGCGAACGGCCCCGATCCCGAGGTCAGTGCACCGAAGGTGGTCGAAAAGCCAGAAACCCGAAGGCCGCAAAAACTCGCCTATGCGCGCCCGGAAATTCCCGAGGACAAGCCGGGCAGCACGCTCGGCCAGTCGCTGCGCAGCCTGTTCGGCGGCAAGACGCGGGCCGGAAATGGCGTCGCCGTCTATGACATCAGCGCCGCCAAGGTCTACATGCCCGACGGCAGCGTGCTCGAGGCACATTCGGGCATCGGCAACATGGCCGACAACCCGCGCTACGTCCACGTCAAGATGAACGGCCCGACCCCGCCCCACACGTATAATCTCAAGATGCGCGAGAGCCGCTTCCACGGCGTCGAGGCGATCCGCATGCTGCCGGTCGACGGCAAGAACAAATATGGCCGCGACGGCTTCCTGACGCATAGCTATCTGCTGCGCGGCGGGCGCGAGGAGTCGCATGGCTGCGTCGCCTTCGCCGACTACAAGCGCTTCCTCACCGCCTTCAAGCAGGGCAAGGTCAAGCAGATGATCGTGGTGCCGAGCGGCGGCCGCGAGAGCTTCCGCCTGGCGTCGAACGGCAAGGCGATCTGAGGCAAGACCGCCCTTAAAGCCGTCAGCGATGGACATCCGCAGGCGGCTATTTCATAGCTGAGCCATGAAAACCGAAACAAATCTGCTTCGGATGTCAATCGCCGTGACGTTCGTCGTCGCGCTGTTCGGCATCGTCTTCGGCGTCCTCAGCGGCTCCTTCTCCATCGCCTTCGACGGCGCCTATTCGCTCGCCGATGCGACGATGACCATCCTGGCGCTGATCGTCGCCCGCCTCATCACCAGCAATGCCACCCACAACCGACGCCTGCACAAGCGCTTCTCGTTTGGCTTCTGGCATCTCGAGCCCATCGTGCTCGGCCTGAACGGCATCGTGCTGATCAGCGTCTCCTGCTACGCGCTGATCAATGCTGTCGCCAACCTTTTGGCCGGCGGACATCATCTCGAATTCGATTTCGCCATCATCTATGCGGCCGTCACCCTTGCCGCATGCCTGACGATGGCGACCATCGGCAGCCGCGCCAACCGGACGATCCAGTCCGACTTCGTGGCGCTCGACGTCACCGCCTGGATGATGTCGGGCGGCATCACCGCGGCACTGTTGATCGCCTTCATCGGCGGCTGGCTGGTCGAAGGCTCAAACCTTGCCTGGACAGCGCCTTACGTCGATCCGGCTGTGCTCGCGCTTGTCTGCCTGGTCATCATCCCGATGCCCATCGGCACAATTCGCCAGGCCTTCTCCGACATTCTGCTGATCACGCCCGAGGCGCTCAAGGCACATGTCGACGAGGTCGCACGGGCAACGGTGAAGAAGCACGGCTTCGTCTCATACCGCGCCTATGTCGCCAAGGTCGGCCGCCTGATGCAGGTCGAGCTCTATTTCATCGTCCCGCCCGGCCTGCCCGCCAGGACCATCGAGGAATGGGACGCCCTGCGCAACGAGATCGGCGACGAACTCGGCGACGAAGGCCCCGACCGCTGGCTGACGATCGCCTTCACCGCCGACAGGGAATGGGCGGAGTAAGCCTCCGCCCTTCCGTTACACCTTGATGCGCCAGCCAGTCCTGAAGATCCACCAGACGGCGGTAAGGCAGGCCGCCAGGAACACCAGCGTCATGCCGAGGCTGATGCCGACATTGACGTCGGAGACGCCGAAGAAGCTCCAGCGGAAGCCGCTCACCAGATAGACCACCGGATTGAACAGCGACACCGTGCGCCAGAACGGCGGCAGCATGTCGATAGAGTAGAAGCTGCCGCCCAGGAAGGTCAGCGGGGTGACGATCAGCAGCGGCACCAGCTGCAATTGCTCGAAACTGCGCGCCCAGATGCCGATGATGAAGCCGAACAGGCTGAAGGTTACCGCCGTCAGCACCAAAAACAGCAGCATCCAGACCGGATGCTGGACCTGCAGCGGAACGAACAGGGCCGCCGTGGCAAGGATGATCACGCCTAAAATGATCGACTTGGACGCCGCCGCCCCGACATAGGCGATGACGATCTCCAGATAGGACACCGGCGCCGACAAAAGCTCGTAGATAGTGCCGACAAATTTCGGGAAGTAGATGCCGAACGATGCGTTGGAAATGCTCTGGGTCAACAGCGACAGCATGACCAGGCCGGGCACGATGAAGGCGCCATAGCTGATGCCGTTGATCTCGCTGATGCGCGAACCGATGGCCGCACCAAAGACGACGAAATAGAGCGAGGTCGAGATAACCGGCGAGACGATGCTCTGCAGCAGCGTGCGCCACGTACGCGCCATTTCGAAAAGATAGATTGCTCGGATCGCGTAAAAATTCATCGCCGTTCACTCACCAGATTGACGAAGATCTCTTCCAGCGAGCTCTGCTTGGTCTGCAGGTCGCGGAAGCGGATTCCTGCGTCGTTGAGGTCCTTGAGCAGGGCCGTGATGCCCGTCCGCTCGCCTTGGGTGTCGTAGGTGTAGATGAGCTCGTTGCCGTCCTCGGACAGTTCGAGCCCGTGGCTCGAAAGCGCCGGCGGCACCTGCTCCAGCGGCTGCTGCAGCTGCAGCGTCAGTTGCTTGCGGCCAAGCTTGCGCATCAGCTCGGCCTTTTCCTCGACCAGGATGATCTCGCCATGGCTGATCACGCCGACGCGGTCGGCCATCTGCTCGGCTTCTTCGATATAGTGCGTGGTCAGGATGATCGTAACGCCGGTTTCGCGCAGCAGGCGCACCACCTCCCACATGTCCCGCCGGAGCTCGACATCGACGCCTGCGGTGGGTTCGTCGAGGAACAGAATCTGCGGTTCATGCGACAGCGCCTTGGCAATCATCACGCGGCGCTTCATGCCGCCCGACAGGGTGATGATCTTGTTGTCCTTCTTGTCCCACAGGGAGAGGTCCTTGAGGATCTTTTCGATGTGGGCCGGATTGGCCGGCTTACCGAACAGGCCGCGGCTGAAGCTCACCGTCGCCCACACCGTCTCGAAGGCGTCGGTCGTCAGCTCCTGCGGCACCAGGCCGATCAGCGTGCGCGCCGCACGATAGTCACGAACGATGTCGTGGCCATCGGCCAGTACGGTGCCCGAAGTCGGATTGACGATGCCGCAGATGACGCTGATCAGCGTCGTCTTGCCGGCACCATTGGGCCCGAGCAGCGCAAAAATCTCGCCGCGGCGAATGTCCAGATTGATGTTCTTCAGCGCCGAAAAGCCCGACGCATAGGTCTTGGAAAGATTGGAAACGGAAATAATCGGCTGCATGACGATCATCACTTCAGCTGGGAATGGTACGGAAAATCGCGAAAAATGCCGGCGGAGGCGGCCGGTTCTGGGGTTAGCGCAATATATGGGCTGGCTTCCGCCGAACAAGGGACGTCGTGACAACTCCTGACATTGTCCCTGTGCACCACGGTTCGCCGGCCTTGACGGGCGCACCTGACATCCCCGACAGTCCGCCGAGGGGGAGACAGCAATGCCATTCGACACCACCACCACGCTTGCCTCCCCGACCGGGGCAAAACTCAGTCTCTATTTCAGACACGCCGAGGCCCCTGCCCGCGCCGTCGTCCAGATCAACCACGGCCTCGCCGAGCATGGCGCGCGCTACGCCCGTTTCGCCGATTTCCTTGCCGCGCGCGGCTGCCATGTCTATGCGCACGACCATCGCGGCCATGGCGCGACTACTGCCCCCGACGCGCCCAAGGGCCGTTTCGCCGGCAAGAACGGCCTTGATATCGTGGTCGCCGACGTCGCGGCGATCCACGACCATATCGCCGGAAAGCATCCCGGTCTGCCGGTGGTCGTCTTCGGTCATTCGATGGGCGGGCTGATCGCACTCAATTTCGTCCAGCGCCACTCCGAACGCGTTGCTGCTGCCGCGATATGGAACGCCAATTTCTCCGCCGGCATCCTTGGTCGCCTGGCGCAGGCGATCCTCGCCTTCGAGCGCTTCCGGCTGGGCTCCGACTTGCCCTCCCGCATGCTGCCCAAACTGACCTTCGGCGACTGGGCCAGGAAGATCCCCAACCGCCGCACCGAATTCGACTGGCTGTCGCGCGATGTCTCAGAGGTCGACGCCTATGTCGCCGACCCGCTCTGCGGCTGGGATGCCTCGGTGTCGATGTGGACCGACGTCTTCGACCTCGTCTTCGCCGGCGCCGCCGACGGTAATTTTGCCGGTGTGCGTAAGGACCTCCCCTTCAATCTGGTCGGCGGTCAGCGCGATCCCGCAACCGACGGCGGCAAGGCTGTCGAGGCGCTGGCCGCGCGCCTGCGCCGGATGGGCTTTTCGAATCTCGTTTCAAAGATTTATCCCGAAACCCGCCACGAAAGCCTGAACGAGATCAACCGCGAAGCGATCATGGCCGATTTCGCCGGCTGGCTGGACCATACCCTACCTGGGTGACTGGCCCACTGCATCGCGGTGGCGACACTGCGGAACTCCTGTTAGAGCCAATTGTGTACAATCTGCTGAAATGACATCTGGTGTCTCATGAGCAACCCGCCTCTTCACGGTATCCGAGTCATCGAACTTGCCCGCATTCTCGCCGGCCCCTGGGCCGGGCAATTGCTGGCCGATCTCGGCGCCGACGTCATCAAGGTCGAAAATCCCGATGGCGGCGACGACACCCGCAAATGGGGCCCGCCTTTCGTCACCGGCCATGACGGCGAAAACCTTTCGGCGGCCTACTATCATTCCTGCAACCGCGGCAAGCGCTCGATCGCGCTGGACTTCTCGACACCGGAAGGGGCCGAGATCGTGCGCAAGCTGGTCGCGGGCGCCGACGTGCTGATTGAGAACTTCAAGCTCGGCGGCCTGAAGAAATACGGCCTCGACTATGACAGCCTGAAGAAGATCAATCCGAAGCTGGTCTATTGCTCGATCACAGGTTTCGGCCAGGACGGACCCTACGCCCCCCGCGCCGGCTACGACTTCATCGTCCAGGGCATGTCCGGACTGATGTCGATCACCGGCCCCGCCGGTGGCGAGCCGCAGAAGGTCGGCGTCGCCGTCACCGACATCTTCACCGGGCTCTACTCCGTCATCGCCATCCAGGCGGCACTGCGTCACGCCGAGGCCACCGGCCAGGGCCAGCATGTCGACATGGCGCTGTTCGACGCCCAGATGTCGGTGCTCGCCAATCAGAACCTGAACTACCTCGTCTCGGGCAACTCGCCGGTGCAGATGGGCAATGCCCACCCCAACATCTCGCCCTACGAGGTGTTGCCGGTGCGCGACGGACACTTCATCCTTGCTGTCGGCAATGACGGCCAGTTCCAGAAATTCTGCGCCATCGTCGGGCTCGAAGCCATCGCCACCGACCCGCTCTTCGCAACCAACTCGGCCCGCGTCGCCAACCGCGTCGCGCTGCGCGAAAAGATCGTCGCAGCCCTGGCCGGCTTCGGCCGCGAAGAGTTGCTGGCAAAGCTCGAGGCTGCGGGGGTGCCGGCGAGCCCGATCAACACCATCGGCCAGGCTTTCGCCGATCCGCAGGCGATCGCGCGCGGCATGCGCTTGGACCTCGACGACGGCCTCGGCAACAGGCTGCCGTCGGTGCGCGCGCCGATGGTGATGTCGGAGACGCCGCTTGCCTATGACCGCCCGTCGCCGCGCCTCGGGCAACACACCGCTGAGATCCTTGCCGAACTGGAGAAGACTGCGAAATGAAGACCGGCGGAAAACTGATCGTCGAGGCGCTCGAGGCCAATGGCGTCGACCGCATCTATTGCGTGCCGGGCGAATCCTATCTGGCCGTGCTTGATGCCCTGCATGATTCCAGGGTCCAGAGCATCGTCTGCCGCCAGGAAGGCGGTGCCGCGATGATGGCCGACTGCCACGGCCGCCTCACCGGCAAGCCAGGCATCTGCTTCGTCACCCGCGGTCCCGGCGCCACCAATGCGTCGGCCGGTGTTCATATCGCCATGCAGGATTCGATCCCAATGATCCTGTTCATCGGCCAGGTGGCGAGCCACGCCAAGGAGCGCGAGGCCTTCCAGGAGGTCAATTACCGCCGCTTCTTCGGCGACATCGCCAAATGGGTTGTCGAGATCGACGACGCTGCGCGCATTCCCGAGCTGCTCACCCGCGCCTTTTCGGTGGCGACGTCGGGCCGTCCCGGCCCGGTCGTCATCTCGTTGCCCGAGGACATGCTGACCAGCGAAGTCGAGGCACCTGTCGCCCTTCCCGCCGTACAAGTGGAAACCCATCCTGGCGAGGCCGAGCTGGACCGGGTCGAGGCGCTGCTCAACGCAGCCAAGCGCCCGTTTGTCATCCTCGGCGGCACACGCTGGGACCAGCGCCTGGCTTTCGATGACATTCAGGCGATATCAGAGAAATGGTCGCTGCCGGTCGGCGTCTCGTTCCGGCGCCAGATGCTGTTCGACCACCTGCACGCCAACTATGCCGGCGATGTCGGCATCGGCATCAATCCAAAACTCGCCACGCGCATCAAGGAAGCCGACCTCGTGCTGCTGATCGGCGGCCGCTTCGGCGAAATGCCGTCATCCGACTATGCGTTGCTCAAGAGCCCCTATCCGGACCAGCAGCTCGTCCACGTCCATGCCGATCCGGACGAGCTCGGCCGCGTCTACCGGCCAACGATCGCCATCAATGCCTCGCCCGCCGCTTTCGTGCGCGCTTTTGCCAAGCGCAAGGGGCCATCGGAGCCAGGCTGGGCCCAGGAAACCAAGAAGGCACATGCCGACTATCTCGCCTGGTCGACACCGCCACTCACCGGCCCGGGCCCGGTGCAGATGGGGCCGATCATCAACTGGCTGGAAAAGGTCCTGCCGGAGGACGCGATCCTCACCAATGGCGCCGGCAACTATGCGACCTGGGTGCACCGTTTCCACCGCTTCCGCCGTTATGGCACGCAGGCAGCACCGACTTCGGGCTCGATGGGCTATGGCACGCCGGCCGCTGTCGCTGCCAAAGGCCTGTTCCCGGAGCGCGAGGTCATCGCCTTCGCCGGCGATGGCTGCTTCATGATGAACGGCCAGGAATTCGCCACCGCCGTGCAGTACAGCCTGCCGATCATCGTGATTGTCGTCAACAACGGCATCTACGGCACCATTCGCATGCACCAGGAGCGCGAATATCCCGGCCGTGTTGAGGCAACCGACCTCAGGAACCCTGATTTCGCTGCCCTTGCCCGCGCCTATGGCGGCCATGGCGAGACGGTGGTCGAGACGGACGAGTTCGCCGCTGCCTTCGAGCGCGCACGCGCCAGCGGCAAGCCGTCGATCATCGAGATCAAGCTCGACCCCGAAGCGATCACGCCGACACGCACGCTGAGCGACATCAGGGACAAGCGCTGAGAGCTGCACCGGGACACGGAATGCCGTGGCCCGGTGACGATGTCGGAAAAATGAGACCTGCCCCAGAAAGCAACTGGTGGGAACTTGCCCCAGGGGGACAAGTGCAACTTGCCCCAGGGAAAGGCGCAACCATCGTGGCAAAGACGTGGCTTTGGTGCTATTGAAGCCGCGAATTTCGCCATCCTGTTGCAACCTTCCCCAGGCAAACTGATGATTTCAATCGTCATTCCGTGCAAGAACGAGGCTGAGAACCTGCCGATCCTGGTCGGCGAGGTTCACGCCGCGATGGCCGGCCGCGACTACGAGATCATCGTCGTCGACGACGGCTCCACCGACCGCACGCCAGACGTTCTCGCCGAGCTAGCGCGCAGCGCCGGCCGCCTGCGCCATGTCAGGCACGACCGTTCCGCCGGCCAGAGTGCGGCCGTCCGTTCCGGCGTTTTTGCCGCGAAAGGCGACGTCGTCGTCACCATGGATGGCGACGGCCAGAACGACCCGGCCTATTTGCCCAAGCTCGCCGACGCGCTTGTTGCCGCCGGCCCCACCGTCGGCATCGCCGCAGGGCAGCGTCTCAAACGCACCGACACCAAGCTCAAGCAGCTGTCTTCGCGCTTTGCCAACGGCCTGCGCGAGCGGATCCTGCACGACGGCACCCGCGACTCGGGCTGCGGCCTCAAGGCCCTGCACACTGACCTGTTCCGCCAGTTGCCGTTCTTCGACGGCTGGCATCGCTATTTGCCGGCACTTGCGCTGCGCGAAGGCCGTGGCGTGGTCCATGTCGACGTCGTCGACCGCTCGCGAATCCACGGCAAGTCCAACTACGGCATCCTCGATCGCGGCCTGCGCGGCGTTCTCGACCTCTTCGGCGTGTGGTGGCTGCGCCGCCGCCGCAAGGTCGTGCCATCAGTCACGGAGCTTGGCCAATGAATCTGATCTCGGAACTCGGAACCTGGCTGCACGACGTTTTCATCGCCCAGTTCGACGGCTGGATCCTGCTAGGCTTCGTTGCCCAGGGCTTCTTCACCATGCGCTTCGTCGTGCAGTGGCTCGCTTCCGAACGCGCCAAGCGCTCGGTCGTACCGATCGCCTTCTGGTTCTTCTCGCTCGGCGGCGGCGCGCTGCTTCTGATCTACGCCATCAAGCGCCAGGACCCGGTCTTCATTGCCGGCCAGGGGCTCGGCCTGTTCATCTACATCCGCAATCTCTGGCTGATCGCCAATGAGCGGCGCCTGGCCATGTCCAAGACGGACTGACCGCGGCATGTCGACGACCGGACTCAAAACCTCCGCAACGTCCCGCAAAACGTTGACGCCGCTGACTTATCTCCTCCTTGGCCTGCTCGCGTTGTTCGCCTTTGCGCCGGGCACCTCGACCTTGCCGCCGACCGACCGCGACGAGTCGCGCTTCGTCCAGGCGACCAAGCAGATGGTCGAGAGCGGCGACTATGTCGACATCCGCTTCCAGGACGTGCCGCGTTACAAGAAGCCCGCCGGCATCTATTGGCTGCAATCCACAGCCGTGCTTCTGAGCGGCCAGGGCAGCGACGCCCCGATCTGGGTCTACCGCCTGATCTCGGTGCTCGCCGGCACCTTCTCGGTGCTGGCGCTGGCCTTCATCGCCGACCGCATGTTCGGACGCAGCGCCGGTGTCATTGCCGGCCTCGGCATGATGGGCATCCTGATGCTGGGCGTCGAGGCGCGCATCGCCAAGACCGACGCCACCCTTCTCGCCACCGCCCTGCTCGCCCAGGGCGCGCTAGCCACCATCTATCTCGGCCACAAGGCCGGCAGGCCGCAGGGCAACGCCAACTGGCTGTTCTGGGCCGCACAGGGCCTGGCGCTGCTGATCAAGGGACCTGTGATCCCCTTCCTCAGCCTGCTCACAATCGCCGGCCTCGCCGTCTTCGACAAGGACCGCGCCTGGTTGCGCAAGCTGAGGCCATTCACCGGCCTGCTGCTGACCCTTCTGGTTGCGGCCCCCTGGCTGGTCCTCATTACGCTCAAGACCGGCGCCGAATTCTGGCAGGAATCGGTCGGCAAGGACCTGCTGAGCAAGGTCGGTTCCGGCCAGGAATCGCACGGTTTCCCGCCCGGCTACTACTTCCTCACCTATTCGCTGTTCATGTGGCCCTTCGCGCTGGTGGCACTCGAAGGCGGCCTCAAGGCGCTCAACAACTTCCGGCAGGACCCGCGCCTGCTGTTCTGCCTTGCCTGGTACTTGCCCTACTGGGTGGCGATCGAGCTGATTCCGACCAAGTTGCCGCATTACGCCCTGCCGGCCTACCCGGCGATGATCCTGCTGATGGCCTGGCTGCTGACCTCCAAATCGGCCGCCAGAATCGAGCTGTCGCGCTGGCAGCTCTGGCTGCGCCGCGCTTGCGCCTTCGGCATGTTCGGCATCAGCATCGGCCTCGCGGCAATCGCTTTCGGCATCACGCCCTACTTCCTCGGCTATGTCTCCTGGTGGGGGCTGCTGGCCGCCGTGCTCGTCCTGATCGCCGCCCGCTACGGCATCGGCGCGCCTGATGGCATGGATCCGGTCAAGCGCATCGCCTTCGCCGCGGCGGCGGCTGCTGCGGTCTTTGGCGTGCTGACGCTGAAGATCCTGCCGCCGCTCAAGCCGCTCTGGCTCAGCCCTGAGATCGCCGAGCGCTTCGAGAGGCTGAAGCCCTGCCCGAATTCCGTGCTGGCCTCGGCCGGCTATGGCGAGCCAAGCCTCGTTTTCCTCGCCGGCACGAACACCCAGCTGACCGACGGCAAGGGTGCGGCAGCGGCACTCATCGCCGATCCCGCCTGCGCCATCGCCGTCGTCGCAGAAGCCGAGAGCAAAGCCTTCCTCGCCGCCATTCCCGGTGGTGCCGACGCGCTCCGGCAGCGCGGTATCATAGAAGGCATGAACTATTCCAAGGGCGAGCCGCGCACGCTGACCTTCTACACGCTGGCGAAGTAGCGTCCGGTTGCCCGACGGGCGCACCTTGGTCGTGCGCGGGTCCTTCGAGGCCCGCTTCAAAGGCACTCAGGACGCGGGAGTTGGCCCCGCTCTCCTGACGGCGCTACGCCCTTCCGAGAAGCGCCTCTGCCACAACGGTCCACGTCCTGAGGTGTTCGCCTGAAAGGCGACCCTCGAAGGACGCACCTCGAGCGCCAACCTCAAACAAAAAAGGGGCGGTCGCCCGCCCCTTTCCGATTTCGATCAGCCCAAAGCTTACTTGATCGCCTTGTCGGTGATTGCCGAAGTCCAGGCGCCCGAAGGCTCCTTGGTGATGATTTTCTGTGCCAGCAGCGCCTCGGCGGTGCGCTTGTAGGCCGCCTCGATCAGCTTGCCGTCGGCATTGTCGATCAGCTTGGCCACCTCGCCCATCATGCGCTTCTGGTGGTTTTCGTCCTGGCCGCCATTGTCGACGACGATACCGGCAGCCTCGTCGGGATTGTCGACGGCATATTTCCAGCCCTTCATCGAGGCGCGCACGAAGCGAACCATCTTGTCTTCGAAAGCCGGATCCTTGAGCTTGTCTTCCATGGCATAGAGGCCATCCTCGAGCAGATCGTTGCCCATGGCGGTGTAGTTGAAGACAGTCAGCTCTTCCGGCTTGAATCCGGCGTCGATCAGCTGCCAGTACTCGTTGTAGGTCATGACCGAGATGCAGTCGGCCTGCTTCTGAATCAACGGCTGCACGTCGAAGCTCTGCTTCAGCACCGTCACGCCATCGGCGCCGCCCTCGGTCTTGAGGCCAAGTTTGTTCATCCAGGCGAAGAACGGATATTCGTTGCCGAAGAACCAGACGCCCAGCGTCTTGCCCTTGAAGTCGGCTTCGGTCTTGACCGGGCCGTCCTTCGGGCAGACCAGCTCCATGCCGGCCTTCTTGTAGGGCTGGGCGATGTTGACCAGGCCGACGCCCTTTTCGCGGGCAGCGAGCGCGCCGCCCATCCAGTCGACGATGACGTCGGCGCCGCCGCCGGCGATCACCTGCTCGGGCGCAATGTCGGGACCGCCCGGCTTGATGTCGACGTCGAGGTTTTCCTCGCCATAGAAGCCCTTCTCCTTGGCGACGTAGTAGCCGGCGAACTGCGACTGGGTCACCCATTTGAGCTGCAGCGTCACCTTGTCGGCGGCGAGTGCCGCTTGTGCTGCGGCCAGCGACATCGCTCCCGCCATCAACGATACCATCAGTCTTTTCATCTTCTTCTTTCCCTCTGAAGTTGGACCGCGGCCCCGCCCAAGGAGCTCAGGTCACGCCCGCCCACCACGGACAGACGGATGCCAGAAAGTGGTGGCCCTCTCGATCAGGGCGACCACGCCATAGAAGACGGAACCGGCCAGAGCCGCAACAGCGATCTCCGCCCAGACCATGTCGACATTCATGCGCCCGATCTCGGTCGAGATGCGGAAGCCCATGCCGACGATCGGCGTGCCGAAGAATTCGGCGACGATGGCGCCGATAAGCGCCAGCGTAGAGTTGATCTTCAACGCATTGAAGATGAAGGGGGCGGCTGCCGGCAGGCGCAGCTTGAACAGCGTCTGCCAGTAGTTGGACGCATAGGTGCGCATCAGGTCGCGCTCCATGTGGCCCGAGGCAGTGAGGCCGGCAACGGTGTTCACCAGCATCGGGAAGAAGGTCATGATGATGACCACGGCGGCCTTCGACTGCCACTCGAAGCCGAACCAGATCACCATGATGGGCGCCACGCCGATGATCGGCAGCGCCGATACCATGTTGCCGATCGGCAGGAGCCCGCGGCGCAGGAACGGCACGCGGTCGGCCAGGATCGCGACGACGAATCCCGAGGCGCAGCCGACGACGTAGCCGAACAGAACCGCCTTGAAGATCGTCTGGCGCACGTCGGCGGCAAGGGTCGGCAGAGATACGCCGATGCGCGCGGCAATTGCGCTCGGCGGCGGCAACAGGATGAAGGGGATGCCCGCTCCGCGGGTCACCGCCTCCCATATGATCAGAATCCACGCCCCGAAGATTGCCGGGATCAAAAGCCTGAGCAGCGTCTTCACCTGTTTCGACACCGGGCGGATCGCCGACAGCACGGCGACGCAGCGCCAGGCCAGCAGCCAGGCGGCGGCAAGCAGCAGGAAGTATGGCAGCCGCGCCATGCCTTCATTGCCCGCAATACCCGCGATCAGCAACCAGGCAGCGCCATGCGCGCCGACGAACAGCACGGCGGCACTGGCGATGCCGGTAAACATGGCGAAGGAGGCAACGCCGCTCAATGCGATCAGCCCGATGACAAGTGACGTCGTACCTCTCGACATCGGTGCGGTAGCCTCGGTGGCGAGCATCGGCATCGTCGCCATGGCCACGGCGCAAAGCAGCACCGCCAGCCCGACCTGCCAGGACGGCTTAGAATTCATCATGCTGGCCTCCCGCCCATCGAGCGTTCGACAATCTTGCCGACGATCCCCACCAGCACCACCAGCAGTGCCGCCACCACCGAGCCGGCGACGAGTGCCGCCCACATGTCGATGGTCTGGCTGTAATAGGAGCCGGCGAGCAGTTTGGCGCCGATGCCTGCCACCGCCCCGGTCGGCAGCTCGCCGACGATGGCGCCGACCAGGCTTGCCGCCACCGCCACCTTCATCGACGCGAACAGGAACGGCACCGAGGCCGGCACGCGAAGCTTCCAGAAGGTCTGCGACGCACTCGCATTGTAGGTATGCATCAGGTCGAGGTGCATGAGATCGGGCGAACGCAGCCCCTTCACCATACCCACGGCGACAGGAAAGAACGACAGATAGGTCGAGATCAGCGCCTTCGGGATCAGCCCGGTGACGCCGATGGCCGCCAGAACGACGATGATCATCGGCGCGACTGCAAGGATCGGGATCGTCTGCGAGGCGATGATCCACGGCATCAGGCTGCGGTCGAGCGCGATCACATGCACGATGCCGACGGCGATCAAGATGCCGAGTGCCGTGCCGAAGGTGAAGCCGAGCAGCGTCGAAGACAGCGTCACCCACGAGTGGTAGACGAGACTGCGGGCGCTGGTGACCTTCCTGAGAAAGGTATTTTCGAAGAAGTTCTGCGCCACCTGGTGCGGCGCGGGCATCGTCGGCTTGGGCTGCGACAGCGTCTTGCCGATGAATTCCATTGTCGTCGGCGTCTCGCCCGCCCGTCGGTCGAGATCGCGCTGGAACGGTGCGTTCATGAAGACGGCGAAGGCATACCAGGCGACGACGATGACCGCGAGGATGGCGATGACGGGCACGACCCGGTCTCGAACACGATCCATTGTGGCTCAATCCTCGTAGGAATGGCCGGCGCGCAGCCCGTCGCGGACGCGCGCGGCGATCGCCAGGAATTCCGGGCTCTCGCGGATGTCGAGCGGCCTTTCCCTGGGCAGCGTCGACTCGATCACGTCGGTGACCCGGCCCGGGCGTGGCGACATGACGACGATGCGGGTCGAGAGGTAGACAGCCTCGGGGATCGAGTGGGTGACGAAGCAGATCGTCTTGTTGGTCTGCCGCCACAACCGGAGCAGCTGTTCGTTGAGATGGTCACGCACGATCTCATCGAGTGCGCCGAACGGCTCGTCCATCAGCAATAAGTCGGCGTCGAAGGCGAGCGCGCGTGCGATCGAGGCGCGCTGCTGCATGCCGCCGGAAAGCTGCCAAGGGTACTTCTTCTCGAAACCCGAGAGGTTGACGAGGTCGAGCGTGCGCTTGATGCGCTCCTGCTGCTCGGCCTTGGGCAGGCCGATGATCTCGAGCGGCAGGCCGACATTGCTCTCGATCGTCCGCCACGGGAAAAGTGCGGCCGCCTGGAACACGTAGCCATAGGCACGCGCCTCGCGTGCCTGCTCGGGCGACATGCCGTTGATCGAAATCTTGCCTTCGGTCGGCTGCTCGAGATCGGCGATGACGCGCAGAAATGTCGTCTTGCCGCAGCCCGAAGGCCCGATGAAGGAGACGAACTCGCCCTTGTTGATGGTCAGATTGACGTCTGACAGCGCCCTGACCGGGCCGTCATTGGTCTGGAAGGTCAGCCCCAGTTGTCTGGCTTCGACGACGGCGTTCTGATCGACACGCGTCGCCGTGGCTTGATTGACTGTCATGAGCATTGCCCGACTTTACCCCACATCATGCCATCCTCTCCGAAGTTGAGGTAGGCGTCCACTTGATCGGGATGTTTTTCCTGGCACGGGAGACCGCTCGTCTTCTGCCGTCACCCTTGCAACCGCGAGGCGCGGCAGCCATCCCTGTTCGGTACATTAGGAAACCGCCCGCGCATCTACGCGGGCCTATTGCAGCCACCGCAAAAGACGGCAGCAGCCGCAGGCATAGCCCGACGGCCATAGAAGCTGGCCGCCTCAAGCCGCTCACACCCCCGTAGCCGGGATGCCCGTGCGTTCGACCTTGCGCGGCGCGGTGATCTCCTTCCACTGCGACAGCGCTCGGTTGACCGCCGCATGCGGCTCGCGGGCGACGAATTCGCCATGGCCGGGATGCACCTTGACCTCGTGCTCCTGGATCGCCAGTTCGCCGCGGGTGAAGACGAAGCGCGGCAGGCCGGTCAGCTCGATGCCCTCGAAGACATTGTAGTCGATGACCGACTGCTGGCTCTTTGCGGCGATGGTCTTCTTGCGCTTGGGATCCCAGACGATGACGTCGGCGTCCGCGCCTTCGACGATGGCGCCCTTCTTGGGATACATGTTGAGGATCTTGGCGATGTTGGTCGAGGTCACTGCCACGAACTCGTTCATCGTCAGCCGGCCGGTGTTGACCCCCTTGGTCCACAGGACCGGCATGCGGTCCTCAAGACCACCGGTGCCATTGGGAATCTTGGTGAAATTGCCGACGCCGGTGCGCTTCTGCGCCGTCGTGAACGAGCAATGGTCGGTCGCCACCACCTGGAGAGAACCCGCCTGGAGGCCGGCCCACAGCGAATCCTGGTGCAGCTTGTTGCGGAAGGGCGGGCTCATCACCCGGCGTGCGGCGTGATCCCAGTCCTTGTTGAAATATTCGGTCTCATCGAGCACCAGATGCTGGATCAGCGGCTCGCCATAGACGCGCATGCCCTTCTGGCGGGCCCGGCGGATCGCCTCATGCGCCTGCTCGCAGGAGGTGTGCACGACATAGAGCGGCGAGCCCACCATATCGGCGATCATGATGGCGCGGTTGGTCGCCTCGCCCTCGACCTCGGGCGGACGCGAATAGGCATGCGCCTCGGGGCCGTTGTTGCCTTCGGCCAAAAGCTTGGCCGACAGCTGGGCGACGACGTCGCCGTTTTCGGCATGGACCAGCGGCAGCGCGCCGAGCTCGGCGCAACGCTTGAACGACGAGTACATCTCGTCGTCGTCGACCATCAGCGCGCCCTTGTAGGCCATGAAGTGCTTGAACGAGGTAATGCCGTTGTCGACCACCTGAGCCATCTCGTTGAACACCTGTTCGCCCCACCAGGTGATCGCCATGTGGAACGAGTAGTCGGAGCAGGCCTTGGAGGTCTTGTTGTCCCACATCTGAAGCGCTTCGAGCAGCGACTGGCCCGGCGACGGCAGGCAGAAATCGACGACCATGGTCGTGCCGCCGGACAGCGCCGCGCGTGTGCCGCTCTCGAAATCGTCGGCCGAATAGGTGCCCATGAACGGCATTTCGAGATGGGTATGCGGATCGATGCCGCCGGGCATGATGTAGCAGCCGGTCGCATCGAACTCATGATCGGCATGCAGATTCTCGCCAATGGCGACGATCTTGCCATGCTGGATCAGCACGTCGGCCTTCCACGTCCGGTCGGCCGTGACGATGGTGCCGTTTCGGATGACTTTGGTCATTTGTCAGTTCCCCTATTTTCGTGCCGCGCCTCTTTTGTGCGCTTTGGCATTGTTCAGATCAGTTCAGCAGCGCTACCCCGCATCGGCCGTGCCACGCAAAGCACCCCTCCCCGGCAAGGGGAGAGGCCAGATGCGCAAGGGTATGAGCGCAAAAGCTCACGCAACGATCTCCGCCGTCTCGACCACGGCGTGGAACAGCACGTCGCAACCGGCGGCGGCCCATTCCGGATAGATTTCCTCGTCTTCGTTGTGGCTCAAACCGTCGACGCAAGGACAAAACACCATCGCCGTCGGCGCCACCCGGTTGATCCAGCAGGCGTCATGACCGGCGCCCGAGATGATATCGCGATGGCTGTAGCCGAGCCTGTCGGCAGCGTCGCGCACCGCCTTGACGCAATCCTCGTCGAAGGTGACCGGGTCGAAATGACCGACCTGCTCGATCTCATAGGAGATATCCAGCGCCTCGCAGATCAGCGCCACGCCCTCTCGGATGCGGCTGTCCATGGCGTCGAGCACTTCCTTTTCCGGCGAGCGGATGTCGATGGTGAAGACGGTGCGCCCGGCAATGATGTTGCGCGAGTTTGGGTAGACCTCCATGTGGCCGACCGCGCCGACGGCGTCGGGCTGGTAGTCCATGGCGATCTCATGCACCAGCTCGGTCACCCGCGCCATGCCAAGGCCGGCGTTACGGCGCTTGTACATCGGCGTAGAGCCGGTATGCGCCTCGGTGCCGGTCAGCGTTACCTGCAGCCACTTCAACCCTTGCCCATGGGTGACCACGCCGATTTCGATCTCTTCATCCTCTAGGATCGGGCCTTGCTCGATATGCAGTTCGAAGAAGGCCCTCATCTGGCGGGCGCCGACCTTTTCGGTGCCCTTCCAGCCGATGCGCTCCAACTCGTCGCCAAAGCGCGCGCCATGCGCGTCCGTGCGGGCATAGGCGAAATCCTGCTCAAGCACACCGGCGAACACGCCCGATGCCAGCATGGCCGGGGCAAAACGGGTGCCTTCCTCGTTGGTCCAGTTGGCGACGACGATCGGATGCCTGGTCTTGATGCCGAGGTCGTTGAGCGTGCGCACAACCTCAAGACCGCCGAGAACGCCCAGCACGCCGTCGAACTTGCCGCCCGTCGGCTGGGTGTCGAGATGGCTGCCGACATAGACCGGCAGCGCCTCGGGATCGGTGCCTTCGCGACGGGCAAACATCGTGCCCATCTCGTCGACGCCCATTTCAAGCCCGGCCGCGTCGCACCACTTCTTGAACAGGTGGCGGCCCTCGCCGTCCTCGTCGGTCAGGGTCTGGCGATTGTTGCCGCCGGCAATGCCGGGGCCAATCTTCGCCATTTCCATCAGCGAATCCCACAAACGCTCTGAATTGATTCGCAGATTTTCGCCTGGTGCGGACATGGTTCGGACCCTTATGCTTTCAACTCGACTTCAACGAACGACATAGGCTTGTCGCCGGCATTGACCACATTGTGCTCGACGCCCTCGTCGCGCCTATAGGCGACGCCGGCAGCCATGTCGACGCGTCGCGTGCCTCCGCCGGGCTCTTCCAGCAGGAAAGCGCAAGGCGTGATCGTCGTCACGACATAGTCCATGCCATGGCGGTGCCAACGTGTTTCCGCGCCGGGATCGAAATCCCAGCGCGTGACGCGGACCTTGTCGTCGTCGACGAGCACTTCGCTCGTCGCCTGCTGCCGCGCCTGGTAGGTCAATCCACCATCCTCAGCACTTCGCGGACGTGGTCGATCAGCTCATTGATCTGGCCCTTGGTGATGATCAGCGGCGGCGACAGGGCGATGATGTCGCCGGTCGTGCGGATCAGCGCGCCACGCTCGAACGCCTTGACGAAGGCCGAGAAGGCACGTTTGGTCGGCGCGCCAGCCATCGGCTGCAGCTCGATCGCGCCGATCAGGCCGATGTTGCGGATGTCGATGACATGCGGCTCGCCCTTGAGCGAATGCAGCGCATCCTCCCAGTAGGAGGCAAGCTCCGCGCCGCGGGTCAAAAGGCCCTCTTCCTTGTAAGTGTCGAGCGTGGCGAGTGCCGCGGCCGAAGCAATCGGATTGCCCGAATAGGTGTAGCCGTGGAAGAACTCGATCATATGCTCGGGGCCGGTCATGAAGGCGTCGTGAATTTCCTTCTTCACGAACACAGCACCCATCGGGATGACGCCGTTGGAGACGCCCTTGGCGGTGGTGATGATGTCGGGGATGACGCCGAAATAGTCGGCCGCGAACGGCGTGCCGAGACGGCCGAACCCGGTGATGACCTCGTCAAAGATCAACAGGATGCCGTGTTTGGTGCAGATGTCGCGCAGCTTCTGCAGATAACCCTTCGGCGGGATCAGCACGCCGGTGGAGCCGGCGACCGGCTCGACGATGACGGCGGCGATTGTCGAGGCATCATGCAGCGTGACGATGCGCTCGAGTTCGTCGGCCAATTCTGCGCCATATTCCGGCTCGCCCTTGGTAAAGGCGTTCTTGGCCGGCAGGTGGGTGTGCGGCATGTGGTCGACGCCGCCAAGCAGCGTGCCGAACATCTTACGGTTGGTGACGATGCCGCCGACCGAGATGCCGCCGAAATTGACGCCATGATAGCCGCGTTCGCGGCCGATCAGGCGGGTGCGCGCGCCGTCGCCCTTCACCCGGTGATAGGCCAGCGCCATCTTGAGCGCGGTTTCGACCGATTCCGAACCGGAATTGGTGAAGAAGACGTGGTCCATGCCCTTGGGCGCGATGTCGACGAGGCGGTTGGCCAGCTCGAAGACGATCGGGTGACCCATCTGGAAGGCCGGCGCATAGTCGAGCTCTGCCGCCTGCTTCTGGATCGCCTCGGTGATCTTGGGCCGGCAGTGGCCGGCATTGACGCACCAGAGACCGGCGGTGCCGTCGAGAATCTTGCGGCCGTCGCTCGAGGTGTAATGCATGTCCTTGGCCGCAACCATCATGCGCGGCGCCTGCTTGAACTGCCGGTTCGAGGTGAACGGCATCCAGAATGCGCTGAGATCGTTGGGCGTAACTTTGAGCCTGTCCGACATGACCAAGCTTTCCTTTCTTCCCCTGTTTAGGTACGGCCAACGCTTGGTCTTCGGTGCGTTTTCATGCTACGCAATTTTTTGACCGAATGGACAAACGTTAGCACCGCCGCATTGGCGGTCAAGGGATTACTACCGGAAATGCGGCTTCTGAGGCGCGCTCCACAGGTCGGCAAGAACTGGTCCAGCGGATTGGTCCAGATGCGATCTCCGTCCACCCTCAAATGCGGGATGTCATGACCATGGAAGGCTCGACACCGCGCGGCCGCACCCGCATCCAGAAAGAGAAGCGCGAGGTCATCCTCGAGGCCGCCCTGGAGGTGTTTTCGACCAACGGCTTCCGTGGCTCGACCATCGACCAGATCGCCGAGGCGGCGGGCATGTCGAAGCCCAATTTGCTCTATTACTTCAGGCGCAAGGAAGACATCCACGAGACGCTGATGCACCGGCTGCTCGACACTTGGCTCGCGCCGCTGAAGGAGCTCGACAACATCGGCGACCCGATGACCGAGTTGCGCGGCTACATCAGGCGCAAGCTCGAAATGGCGCGCGACTATCCGCGCGAGAGCCGGCTCTTCGCCAATGAAATCCTGCAAGGCGCGCCGCGCATCATGCCGATGCTGGAGGGTGAGTTGAAGGAACTCGTCGACGAGAAGGCCGAGGTCATCAAAGGCTGGATGCGGGCCGGCAAGATCGCCAGGACAGACCCCTGGCACCTGATCTTCTCGATCTGGGCGACGACCCAGCATTATGCCGATTTCGACGTCCAGGTCCGCGCCGTGCTCGGCCCGGACCGTGGCGGCGACGGCCGCTTCGAGGATGCCGCCCGGTTTCTCGAACAGCTGTTCCTCGAAGGGCTCAAGCCGAAGGCTGGCTGACAGCGTTATCACGCCACTTCCGTGTCGTTTCCAGCGATCCTGCTCGAACACAAGGCCGGGGGTCTTCTCTCGGAGGCGCGATTGCGCGTCCTTGGGACGGTTTGGCACTCCAGCCACGGCGGCCGGAGCGCAGTCACCCACTACTCCTTCGGCGCCATGAACTCCGGGGGCGACAACCTGCCGTCGGCGTCGCGGTCGAACGCGGCAACGAGATCAGCGCGATCGCCGTCACCACCGACCTCTCCCGGCGACAGGAAGCCGTCCTTGTCAGCGTCGACGGCAGCGAAGGCCCGGTCGACCAGCGCCCGGTGATGCGCCTCGAACTCCTCGAAGTTCAGCTTGCCGTCGCCGTTGAGATCCATTGTCCTGAACTGGCCGGCGCGATCCTTGGCGCCGCCGCTGTCGGGCACGCGCACCGACATACCACCGGCTTGTCCCCCGTCTCGGGTGCCGCACGCATGACGAACATCAGTCCCGGCTGGGCCTTGTCAGCCTTGGGCGGTGCCGGCGGTTCGGCCGTATTGGCCGCTGGCCCGATCCGGAAGGTTCTTGACAATGTTCCGCCGAACTCGTCGGGGCTGAGCGCGCCATTGCCATCGGCGTCGGCTTCCTTGAAAGCGGCCTGCAGGTCCGGCAGTGCGGTGGCTGGCGAGACGGCGAGGCCTATGCCGCCTACGGTGACGAGGGTGGCAAAAAGGGCCATGGATGGCCGGGCGTAGAGGCGAAGTCTGGTCATGTTTCTGTCCCATGCTGAGGGGATTGAACATGCCGCCTCAGTCAGATAGGCGTCGATGAAACCGCGCACGACCTCGCTGGTCGGCCTCCCCTCGGCCCGACTGCGGGCCATCAGGGCCTGCTTGGTGTCGTGCGGAATCCGGATTTCCAGCGTTTCGCTTTTCTTGGGCGTTCTGGGTGTCTCGTCTTCGCCGTCGGCTTGGCGGCTCGCCAATGAGGACAGGCTGCAGCGTTCATTGAAACATGAGAGGCGTCCCGATGCAGGCGTTTTCGTGTCCGGACAAGGTGATTTCACCTTGTTTGAAGAGCGCAACGCCGCTGACCACAGGCCTCTCTCAAATCAGGAAAGCACTTTTTCTGGCATGACTTGGCAGCACAGGTTGAATCTGTTCCTTTGCTGCAAAGCGGCTTAACCACCTGTTGCGATCACCAGCAGAAAACTGCCGGCAAGCGCCACATTGCTGACCACGCCATTGATCCGCGAGGCGCGATCCGGGCCCTGATGATCCCAGAAATTGTTGAACATCAGCGTCCCGGCAATTAGGAACACGATCAGGGCCGCGGCCGCATAGGCGGCGTGAAAGCCGACGACCAGCATCAGGCCGGCGACGATCTGCAGCACGATCCCTGCCCACAGCACCAGGTCTGCCTGCGGCACGCCTCGCGCCGTCATGATGCCCGACAACAGCTTGGTGTTGGCAATGTTGCGCAGACCGGCAAAGACGAAGGCACCACCAAGCAAAAGGCGGCCGATGGCGGCCAATGCCGAAGCATCCGTATCGAACATGAACAGCTCCTTGCGCGGCCGCCATCGGCGACCACTGATAATGCTTTTGATTTTGGGAGAGTTGGTAGGGTTAGGCGGCCTTGGTGGCCTCGACCGGATGGATGGCGTGGAACGTCACGCAGAGCCGGTTCCAGGTGTTGATCATGCCAACGGCCAAGGTCAGCTTGACCAGTTCCTCGGCCGAGAAGTGCCGGAGCGCCTCGGCGTAAAGCTCGGCTGACACGCCGGCATCGGCGATGCTGGTCACCGTCTCGGTCCATTTCAAGGCCATGCGCTCACGCTCGGAAAACAGCGGCGATTCTTTCCAGGCGGCGACCAGCCACAAGCGCTGCTCGGTCTCGCCATCCTGCTTGGCCTCGCGGCTGTGCATGTCGACGCAATAGGAACAGCCGTTGATCTGCGATGCCCTGAGCTTGATCAGGTGCAGCAGCATATGGTCGAGCCCGCAGTCGTTGATGGCGGTGTTCAAGGCCACGACCTGCTTCATCAGATCGGGAGCGGTGGCGAAGAAATTCAGTCTCTGTTTCATGGTCTCAGCCTTTCATCTTGGGTCGGGAATTCTGCGGCCGCTGGTTCTGGGCCACGAAGGCGCAGCTGGCGGCAACGATGCGTTGGTCGGTGTTCTCGGTGAAGTCGGTGACGATGTCGGAGAGACGCGTTCCGGCAAGCGCCATCCGGTAGGCGCGCTCAGCCTTGAGCATCGCGACATTGATGCCGCAGGGTTTTACATAGGCCGAGGGGTCGAGCGCATATTTGCCCTTCTGCCTGATCTCGCCGCAGCGGAACGCCGGCTCCCTACCCTCGATCGCCAGCACGATGTCGAGCAGCGTGATCTGGTCGGCCGGCCGCGCCAGCCTGTAGCCGCCGCTCGGACCCGGCACCGATTCCAGCACCTTTGCCGCCGTCAGTGCCTTCAGGTGCTTGAGCAGGTAGCTCGGGGACAGGCCGAAGGCTTCCGCCATGGCGTTCCCAGGCAGCGTGCCGTCGCCATCGACGCCGGCCAGCATCGCCGCACAATGGATCGCCGCCTCCACGCCATCACCGAGCTTCATCGTGGTCTCCTTATCGTGGATATTTGATATCATGGATAAATCTTATCCGCAATAGGCGCATGCGAACAATCTGGGAAAAACCGTCCACGGCTCACTTCTTCGGCAGTTGCTCGATGGTGAAGATGCCATCGATCTCCTGTGCCGCGATGTAGGTCACGTCGGGTGTGTAGAAACGCAGGCGCATCTGCCTGACGGCGTCGACGAGGTCGATGGCCCAGCCTTCCTTGAGACGCCAGGCGGCAATCTCGTCCATAACAGGAAAGGCTTTGGCGCAGGCCGGGTCGACATCGATCTGCATGCCGCCGATGGTCATCTCGCGCTCGAGCACGACATCGCAGCTCCTGTCGCCGGCCTCGTTGCGGATCCGCCATCTGCCGAGAAAGCCGTCAACCTCGGCCTTGTCGAGCGCATCGAGGTCGAGCGACTGAAGATCGTCGGCCCACGCCCCACGCGAAAGCAGGCTCGCAGCGACCATCACCCCAGCCCCGATCAGACGCATCGCCTGTTCCCTCTCGCTCGCCGCGACGATATCGACACAAGCGCGCCTCTGTCGAGCAGGGCACTCAGCCGGGTTGGCCGGAGCGAGAGTCAGTCGATGTCGGCCGGGCCTTGCGCTGCCGGCGTCACGTGGCTGAGCACGCATTTCCAGCCGGTTCCGTCGTGGACAAAGAAGTCGCTCGTCCATTCGTCGGCATTAAAACGCTGTCCGCGAATATGACCGCTGTTGACCACCCGGGCGGTGTAGACCGCAGTCGCACCGTAAAACGCGACCCTGGCATCGCCGACCGTACGCATCATGTCGTGGGTGAGATCGCCCGAGGCGACAAGGCCAAGAAAATCCGCCCTGTCGGTCGCGCCGTCGGGGCCGATGATCACCCAGTCGTCGGCCATGAAGCGGCCGATGGCGGTAGCATCGTTGGCAACGATCGCCTCCGCCCAGGCAAGAGCGAGTTCAACGATCTCGCTCCTGTCGTCCATGGTTTGCCGCCCCTACTCCGCCGCCACCTTGGCCATCGGATTGTTGGGGTGCGTCGTCCAGTTGGCATAGTGCGGCGACACCGGCTTTCCGGTGCGCTTGTCCATGGCGCCCACGGCCAGCGGTTCCATGGTGATGCAGCCGTCGACCGGGCAGACATTGACGCAGAGATTGCAGCCGACGCACTCTTCCTCGATCACCTCGAAATGCCTGATACCGTCGAGCATGCTGGTAATTGCCTGGTGCGAGGTGTCCTCGCAGGCGATGTGGCAGCGGCCGCACTTGATGCAGGCGTCCTGGTCGATATGCGCCTTGGCGACGTAATTGAGGTTGAGATACTGCCAGTCGGTGACATTGGGCGTGGCGCGGCCGACGATGTCGTCGAGCGACTTGTGGCCCTTCTCGTCCATCCAGTTTTCGAGGCCGGCGATCATCTCCTGCACGATCTTGAAGCCATAAGTCATGGCGGCGGTGCAGACCTGCACGTTGCCGGCGCCCAGCGCCATGAATTCGGCCGCATCGCGCCAGGTGGTGATGCCGCCGATGCCGGAGATCGGCAGGCCCGCCGTCTCGGAATCGCGCGCGATCTCGGCCACCATGTTCATGGCGATCGGCTTGACCGCCGGGCCGCAATAGCCGCCATGCGAGCCCTTGCCGTCGATGGTCGGTTGCGGTGCGAAGCTGTCGAGATCGACGCCGGTGATCGAGTTGATGGTGTTGATCAGCGACACGGCGTCGGTGCCGCCGGCAAGGGCTGCCCGCGCCGGCTTGCGCACATCGGTGATGTTGGGCGTCAGCTTGGTGATGACGGGCATGCGGGTGTTGGCCTTGCACCAGCGCACCACCATCTCGATATATTCGGGCACCTGGCCGACGGCTGCGCCCATGCCGCGTTCCGACATGCCGTGCGGGCAGCCGAAATTGAGCTCGATGCCATCGGCGCCGGTCTCCTCGACGACAGGCAGGATCGCTTTCCAGGCCTCCTCGATGCAGGGCACCATCAGCGACACGACGATCGCCCGATCGGGCCACTCCATCTTGGTCTGCTTGATCTCGCGCAGATTGGTCTGCAGGTCGCGGTCGGTGATCAGTTCGATGTTGTTGAGGCCGAGCAGGCGCCGGTCGGCCCCCCAGATCGCGCCATAACGTGGACCGTTGACGTTGACGACAGGCGGGCCTTCCTCTCCCAGCGTCTTCCAGACCACGCCGCCCCAGCCCGCCTTGAAGGCGCGGACGACGTTGTAGGCCTTGTCGGTAGGCGGCGCGGACGCCAGCCAGAACGGGTTGGGCGACTTGATGCCGACGAAATTGTTGCGGATGTCTGCCATCTTGTCCTCCCTCAGCCGACCAGGGCGCGGTGGATGGATTCAGCCGCGTCGCGCCCTTGCGCCACGGCCGAGACGGTCAGGTCGTCGCCTCCTGCGATACAGTCGCCACCGGCCCAGACCTTGGCGAGCGAGGTACGCCCTTCGCCGTCAACCTTGATGCGGCCGCCTTCCATGGCAACCGATGGGCCGCTGCCGTTGAGCGCCGAAGGCTCGAAACTCTGGCCAATCGCCTTGAACACCTGATCGGCGGCAAGCCTGACGATCTCTCCGGTGCCGGCGAGCTTGTCGCCCTTCATGGCGGTGTATTCGAGCTCGATGGCGACCACCTTGCCGTCTTCGGAGATGACCTTCTTCGGCTGCAGCCAGTGGCGGATGACGACGCCGTTGGCAGCCGCCAGATCCTGCTCGAATTCCGATGCGTTCATATGCTCCTGGCCGCGGCGGTAGCAAATCGTCACCTCCTCGGCGCCGAGCAGCTTGGACTGCACGGCAGCATCGACCGCCGTCATACCGCCACCGATGACGACGACGCGGCGCCCGACCGGCAGGCCGGCGAGATCGCTCGACTGGCGAAGCACAGAGATGAAGTCGACGGCATTGGAGACGCCGGAGGCATCCTCGCCTTCGGCGCGCAGCGCGTTGACGCCGGCGAGGCCGAGGCCGAGGAACACTGCGTCGTAAGAAGCAGTCAGGTCGGCGAGATGGTAGTCGCGCCCAAGCGCCTTATCGTTCTCCGTGTTGATGCCGCCGATCGCGGTGACGTAGTCGACTTCGGCCTGGGCGAAATCGTCGGTGCTCTTGTAGGCGGCGATGCCGTATTCGTTGAGGCCGCCTGACTTGGGCCGCGCCTCGAGGATTGTCACGTCATGCCCGTGACGCGCCAGCCGGTGCGCGGCGGCAAGGCCGGCCGGGCCGGCGCCGACGATGGCGACCTTCTTGCCGGTCGGCTCGGCACGACTGTAAAACTGCTTGCCCTGCTGCATCGCCACATCGGTGGCGTAACGCTGCAGGCGGCCGATCTGCACCGGCTTGCCTTCGGCAACCTCGCGGACGCAGACCTCCTCGCACAACGTTTCGGTCGGGCAGACGCGCGCACACATGCCGCCGAGGATGTTCTGGTCGAAGATCGTCTTGGCCGATCCGATCGGATTGCCGGTCGAAATCTGGCGAATGAACATCGGGATATCGATCGATGTCGGGCAAGCCTGCATGCAGGGCGCGTCGTAGCAGAAATAGCACCGATCGGACTCCACCAGCGCCTCGTGATGGTCGAGCGCGGGGTGCAGGTCGGAGAAATTGTCGGTGTATTGTGCTGGCGCAAGGCGGCCGCCGACGATGCCTTCCTTGAAGTGACCTTCTGCCATTCCAGTTCCCCAATTTATTCTCATTTTGAGGAAGCGTAGCACGTTCTATTTTTTATCAATTGGTCAATTTTTTGCGTAAGTATCTGATTTTACACAAAAATAATATGAATATTTTGGTCAGGATTTGATGGTTCAGGGGCCTTCGCTTCCGTAGGGATAGGTGAGGCGTTGGCGAGACTTTCATCCGATGCGGGAGAAGGCAGCTCATCCGGGCGCGCGAGCGCGGCCGGGCTATCCACGCCGTTTGGACGTGTTGGCCGTGCCTCTACGCAAACCTTCAGCTTTGCGATCCTTCGCACCCCCTCTGCCCTGCCGGGCATCTCCCCCACAAGGAGGGAGATTAGCCGCGCCGCCGGCGGCACCCCTCCTGCGGCGTCAGATAGGACAAGCCTTGCTACATTGGCGATTGGCCGAGGCGGCGATGCAGCTTGATCTCCCCCCTTGTGGGGGAGATGCCCGGCAGGGCAGAGGGGGGGTGTGACGGATCGCGGCCAAGGCGATCTTCGGGAGTTCCGCTTGGCGATTGTTGTTCAAAAATTGGGCGTGGAGAACTTCTCCACGCCCTCATCCGTTCAAGCCAACGTAACCTGCCCTCATATTCCGGGCATCACGCGGCTCAAGCCTCCAACCGCCCGCCCCTCACGCCTCCGGCGTAATGTCGTGCGCGCCTGGTGCCGCGCCTTTGCCGAGGCTGATGACCGGCTCCATGGCGTCGAAGGCGCTCGGCGGGAGGTGGCATTTGATCTGGTGGCCGTCGCCGAACTCGCGCATCGGCGGCACCTGGGTTTCGCAGAGATTGCCCGGCACCTGGCTCTTGTAGCGGCAGCGGGTCTGGAATGGGCAGCCGGACGGCGGGTTCATCGCCGAGGGAATGTCGCCTTCCAGCACGATGTGCTTCTTGACGACGGACGTGTCGGCGATCGGGATCGCCGAGAGCAGTGCCTCGGTATAGGGGTGATAGGGCGGGGAAAAGATCTGGTCGGTGGTGCCCTGCTCGACGATGTGGCCGAGATACATGACCACGACGCGGTCGGCGATATAGCGCACGACGGAGAGATCGTGGCTGATGAACAGCATCGTCGTCTTCGACTTGCGCTGAATGTCCATCAGGAGCTCGGTGACGGCCGCCTGGACGGAGACGTCGAGCGCTGAAACCGGCTCGTCGGCAACGACGACCCTGGCCTGTCCGGCGAAAGCGCGAGCGACGCCGATGCGCTGCTTCTGGCCACCCGAGAGCTGGCGCGGCATGCGCTCGGCGAAGGCGCGCGGCAGCTTGACGAGGTCGAGCAGTTCCAGCATGCGTTGCTTGCGGTCGCCTGCGGTCTTGCCGACCTTGAACTTTTCGAGTGTACGAACGATCTGCGAGCCCACCGAATGGCTGGGATTGAGCGTGTCGAACGGGTTCTGGAACACCATCTGGATCGACGCGACGGTGCCGACGTCACGGTCTTCGATGCCAGTCGACTGGATTTCCTTGTTGCCGAGCAGCACCTTGCCGGAACTGGCGGTTTCGAGGCCGAGCAGCACCTTGGCGAGCGTCGACTTGCCACAGCCACTTTCGCCGACGATGGCGACGGTTTCGGATTCGCGCGCCTCGAAGCTGATCGTCTCGTTGGCCTTGACCACCCTGCCTTCGCTGGAGCCGAAGACCTCGCTGCCGCCAACGCGGTAATATTTCCTCAGGTCGTCGATCTTGAGCACCGGGGCTCCCGGCTTGACCGGCTCGTGCTTCTTTTCGGCGCCCGGCGGCATCGCTGCCCAGTCGATCTCGTTGAAGCGCACACAGCGGCTGAAATGGCCCTCATGGCCGGCCACAGGGATCATCGGGATCTCGGCGGCGTTGCAGACGCCTTCGACGAAATGGTGGCAGCGCGGGCCGAAATTGCAGCCCTTGGGACGCTGGTGCGGCAAGGGCAGCTGGCCGGGAATGGCAACCAGCGGGCGCGAGTTCTTGTCGGCGCCGGGCAGCGGGATCGAGCGGAACAGCCCTTGCGTATAGGGGTGGCGCATCCGGTCGAAGACGTCCTTGATCGAGCCGGTTTCCACTGCCTCGCCGGAATACATCACCGTGATGCGGTCGCAGGTCTCGAGGATCAGGCCGAGATTGTGCGACACGAAGATCATCGAGGTGCCGAACTGCTTGCCCAACCCCTTGACCAATTGGACGATGCCGGCCTCAACGGTGACGTCGAGCGCTGTCGTCGGCTCATCGAGCAAAAGCAACGCCGGATTGGACAGCAGCGCCATGGCAATGACGATGCGCTGCTGCTGGCCGCCGGACAGCTGATGCGGGAAAGAGCGCATCATGCGCTCGGGGTCGGGCAGCTTAACGGAGCGGACCATTTCGAGTGCGCGTTTGTAGGCCTCCTCCTTCGACACCTTGTCGTGGATCATCGGCACTTCCATCAGCTGCTGGCCGACCTTCATCGCCGGGTTCAGGCTGGCCATCGGCTCCTGGTAGATCATGGCGATCTTGTTGCCACGGATGGAGCGCAGCTCGTCCTCGGACATGTCGCCCATGTCCTTGCCTTGGAACCTGATGCGGCCGCCGACGATCTTTCCGATGTTGGAAAGGTCGCGCATGATGCCGAGCGACACTGTCGACTTGCCGCAGCCGCTTTCGCCGACGATGCCCATCGCCTCGCCCGGCATGACGGTGCAGGAGAAGTCCATAACGGCGGGGATCTCGCCGCGACGGGTGAAGAACGAGATCGACAGGTTTTCGATCTCGATGATCGGTTCCTGGGCGGTGGCGTTTCTGACGGTCTCGTTCATGACGCTCTCCTTCAGTCCTTCATCGATTGTTCGCGCAGCGCATCGGCAAGAAGGTTGAGGCCGAGCACGAAGGACATCAGCGCGATTGTCGGCGGCAATGCCGGGTGGATGAAGGAGCGCAGCAGGCGGCTGGCGTCCTTGATCGCGGTACCCCAGTCCGGGCTTTCGGGTGCCAAGCCGAGGCCGAAATAGCCGAGCGTGCCGAGCAGGATGGTGGTGTAGCCGATGCGCAGGCAGGCATCGACGATCAGAGGGCCGCGCGCATTGGGCAGGATCTCCCACAGCATGATGTACCACGGGCTCTCGCCGCGGGTCTGGGCGGCGGAGACGTAGTCGCGCGTCTTGATGTCCATGGTCAGGCCGCGGACGATGCGAAACACGCCCGGGCTGGAAGCGAAGACGACGGCGACGAAGATGTTGAGCTGGTTGGGATCGATCGAGATGATGCCGAGCGGGTCTGCGTTGAAGACCAGTCCGACATAGACCCAGCCGCCGAGCAGCAGGGTGAGCCCGAGCAGCAGATAGATCCGCTCTGGCCGGCTCTTGAAGCGGGTGTAGAACAGCACCGAAAAAAAGATGATCGGGAACAGGAAGAACACGCCGGCCATGGCATAGGGGATCGGCGTGTCCATGATGCCGGGGGTGACCAGCAGGTAGAACAGCAGGATCACCGGGAAGGCGAGCACGAGGTTGGCGAGGAAGGACAGGAACGAGTCGATACGCCCGCCATAATAGCCGGCCGGCAGGCCGAGCGTGATGCCGACCATCAGCGCGAAGGCGGTGGCGGCAGGTGCGATAATCAGCACGATCTGGCTGCCATAGACCATGCGCGAGAACACGTCGCGGGCGAGCTTGTCGCCGCCGAACAGATAGACCTGCTTCGACGCGGGTTCGATGGCACCGGGCAGCGCGTCCTTCATGACAGGGATCTGGCTGAGCGGATCGAAGGGCGCGACCTTGGCCGCGAAGATCGCCGTGAACAGCCAGAAGAAGCAGATGCCGACGCCGGCGATGCCGACGCCACTGTCGAAGAGTTGGCCGTAGAGGCCTAGATGTTTGCGGAAGTTGAAGCTGGCGACCAGCACGATGGCCATGGCCAGCCACACCGGCCAGAAGCGGGCGAGCACGCCGAGGAAGGTCTGGAAGGCGCCGATATATTCGATCTGCATGCGGCCGTCTCCCTACTGAACGCGGATGCGTGGATTGAGGTAGGCATAGCCGACATCCGAGATCAGCTGGGTGATCAGCACGATGAAGACCGAGACCAGCGAGCAGCCGAGCAACAGGTCGATGTCGTTGTTGCCGGCGGCTTCGACCAGCGTGTAGCCGAAGCCCTGGTAGCGGAACATCACCTCAACGATGACGACGCCGGTGAGCAGCCACGGGAACTGCAACATGATGACCGTGAACGGTGCGATCAGCGCGTTGCGCAGCGCGTGCTTGACCACGACATTGCCGAAGGACAGGCCCTTGAGGCGGGCGGTGCGGATATATTGCTGGGTCATCACCTCGACCATTGAGGCACGCGTCATGCGAGCGATGTAGCCGATGCCGTAGATGGCCAACGTCATCACGGGCAAGGTGAAGTTGTAGAAGGTGATGCCCTGGCTGGCTGAAGCAGCCGAGCCATTGAGCCAGCCCAGCCACGAGGCGAAGATGACGGTGAAGATGACGCCCGAGACATATTCGGGCGTCGCCGTCGTGGCGATCGATGCGACGGACAGGGTGCGGTCGGTGCGCGAGCCCTCGCGCATGCCGGCGAGGATGCCGATCAACAGCGATATCGGCACCATGGTGACGAGCACCCAGAACATCAGGATGCCGGTGGCACCGAGTGCCGGGAAGAGCTTGGTCGCGACGGGTGTCTTGAACTTGGTCGAGCAGCCGAAATCGCCCTGCAGGATGCCGGAATAGGTCGGCTCCGCTGCCTCGTTGCAGAAGCGGAAACGCGGCACCGCCTGGCCGGTGGCCGGGTCGATATTGGGCTGTTTCTGGACGACGCCGAGCCACTGGCCGTAGCGGATGAAGAAGTTCTGGCGATAGCCGTTGCGCTGCAGCCAGCTTTCGAGCTGGTCCGATGTCGTGCGCATTTCGGTCTGGCTGATCGCCAGCTTCTTCAGGTTGGGCTCGAGATTGATGAGGAAGAACACCACGAGGGTCAGGCACAGCATGGTCAATGCCATGGTGCCGAGGCGGCGCGAGATGAAGGATAGCATTGGCGTCCCCTGCCTTTGTGGGTTTGGGGTCCGTGGCGATCAACCCGGTTGCGGAAGGCGGGAGGGGTGCAGGACACCCCTCCCCGAATTGCGGCCCTGGCTCAGGCCTCGTCGAGCCACACCTTGCCGTAATCGTGCTCGAAGGTCGGGTGCATGCCGCCGCCCTTCACCGCGGCGACCGAGTGGTTGTAGAGCTTGCGCCAGAACGGCTGGATGATGATGCCGGAATCCTGCAGCGTCTGCTCGATGTCCTTCATCATTTCCTTGCGCTTGGCGACGTCGGCGACGGCAAGCGCTGCATTCAGCTTCTTGTCCCACTCCGGGTCCGACCAGGCGCTTTCGTTCCAGGCTTCGCCGGTGCGGTAGGCCAGCGCCAGAACCTGCACGCCGAGCGGCCGCATGTTCCAGTTGGTCATCGAGAACGGGTACTTGGTCCAGTCGTTCCAGAAGGTCGAGCCCGGCAGAACGGTACGCTTGACCTTGATGCCGGCCTCGCGCAGCTGGGCGGCGATCGCGTCGCCGGTGTTCTTGTGCCAGTCCTCGTCGACGGTGATCAGCTCGTGCTCGAAGTCGGCCTGGCCGGCTTCCGCCATCATCGCCTTGGCAGCTGCCGGATCGCGGGTCTGCTTGGGCAGCTCGAAATACTCCGGATGGATCGGCGCGACGTGGTGGTTTTCGGCGACAGCACCGGCATTGCCGTAGCCGAGCTGCAGCACGACGGCGTTGTCGACAGCCTTGTGCAACGCCTGGCGCACCTTCTGGTCGTCATAAGGCTTGTTGGCGACGTTGGTGCGGGCAACGATGGTGGCAGCGGTGACGACTTCCGACTTGACCAGGCCGAGGCCGTCGAGGATCGAGACGTAGTCGGCCGAGGTTTCGAAATTGGTGTGGACTTCATTGGCCTCGAAGGCGCTGACCATGGCAGCCGGATCGGTGCCGTAGTCGATGAGCTCGACGCCGTCGAGATAGACCTCGCCGTTCCACCACTTGTTGTCCTCGCGGCGCTTGTAGACCACCTTCGAACCGACATCGTAGGAGACGAGCTCAAACGGGCCGGTGCCGATCGGGCAGGCTTTGAAGTCGCCGCCCTTCTCGTCGAAGGTCTTGTGGACGATGAGGCCGGGGTAGTCGGTAAGGTTCGGGATGATCGAGATGTCCGACGTGGTCAGCTTGAGCTTGACCGTCATGTCGTCAACCTTCTCGATCGACCCTTCGCGCAGCTTGCCGGACTTCTCGTCGACCAGGCTACCCAGGCGGCCCGGCATCGAATTGCCTTCGGCGCTCTTGTCGGCCCAGCGGGTGAAGTTGAAGATCACGTCGTCGGCGTTGAACGCGTCGCCATTCGACCAGGTCACGCCCGGACGGACATGCAGGACATATTCGGTGGCGTCGTCATTCACTTCCCAGCTGGCCAGCAGATAGGGTTCGAAAGTGTACTTGTCGGTGTACTTGACCAGCGGCTCGATCGCCTGGCGCTCGGCGTTGGCGATCTCGGACCAGTCCGCCTTGCGCGGATCTTTCGGGTCCTTGATCCACTGCGCGACTTTCAGGATGCCGCCTTTCTTGGCTTCCTGCGCCTGAGCCTCGACGGGCATGGCGAGGCCGATCATGCCATAGGCCATGGCCGCCGATGCGCCGAAGGTCGTTGCCATCGCGAGGAACTCGCGACGGTCCATCTTGCCGTCTACGACAGCATCGGCCAGCTCACGGATGTGGCCGGGAACAAGATCAGAGTTGCTCTTGTAGAATGTCATTTCCGTCTCCCATTGAAGCTGTAACGTTACCATTTCGCATCCGATTGCCGTTGTCAAAACGGTCGGACGTCATCGTTCCCATAGGTAAGTCTGCAATTTTGAACGGAGAGCAGTTCGCGTGATAGCGACAGAGTTGGCGCAAAAATGGTAGTGCGCAGCGGATTCGTCGGAATCTTCGCTCCGAGCTGATATGCCCGGGTTCCGACAACCGTCGGCAGTGCCACGACACATCGCCTGATATGTCAGTGCAGGGGTTACCCGAGCGGCAGCCCGCTCAGTATTCCTTCTCGTAGAAGATACCGCCCTTGGCCTCGCCGGCGTCGGTGGCCGTGCCACGCAACTTGACGCCGCGGCCGACATTCAGGTCGATCGTCGCTTTGCCCGAGCCGGGCTGGTCGCCTGCCTCGATCGACAGATAGGTACGGTCGTTCAGATACTTGCCGACGGCAACTGAAGTGTCGCCCTGCTCGTTGGTCTTGATGTCGAGGTCGTCGACGCCGAGCGTCGCGCGCAGGCTCGACAGCAGCGACGTCGAACCGCCGATGCCGGCCATCTGGGCGGCAGCGTCGGCGAGCTGGGCGATCTGCAGCGGCGACAGGTTGGACATCGACCTGCCGAAGATCAGTCGCGCCAGCACTTCATCTTCAGGCAACGCCGGCACTGACGAGAAGGCGAATTTCGGATTGTTGGCTTCGCCGGTAATGCCGATGGTGACGGTGGCGTCGCCGGCTGTCGTCTCGGCGGCGAAGTTGATCGTCGGCACGAGCGAGCCCGAGAAGCCGACCGAACCCTGTGTGAAGTTGAGTCGCTTGCCGAGGATGGAGAGACGGCCACGGCGCAGCGTGAACTCGCCCACCGCCTGCGGCGATGCCGACGAGCCCGACAGGCGCAGCGAACCGCCAAGCTCGGCGTCAAGACCACGGCCCTGGACAAAGATCTGGTTGGGCGCGTTGACGGTGACGTCGAGCATCAGCGCGCCGCTGCCGCCGCTGGCCTTCGCCGGCGGACGCATCGCGTCCTGCTGGGCGACGACCGCCTTGGGCGCGTTCTTGTGCTTGACGTCGACGGCGGTCAGTGCGCCGGGGAACTTTTCCGGAATGCTGATGACGGTGCGCGCCAGATTGATCGTGCCTGACAGCACCGGCGCCGAAACCAGCGGTCCTTTGATCGCGATGTCGCCGCCAAGATTGGCGGTGACGACGCGGCCGTCGGTGTAACGACCGTCGGTCAGCTTGATGGAGATGTCGGCCGGGAACCCCTGCGCCGCATTGGTGCCGACAGTACCACTCGCGGTGAGCTGGCCGCCCGTCGACAGCGCGCCGGTCAGGCGGTTGATTCGGGCAACGCCGGCGGTAATGCCGATGTCGAGATTGATGTCGTTGATGGCGATGCCCGACTGGGCAATCAGAAGCCGCGCGCCGGAAGCGCGGATGCTGCCGCCGATGACAGGTGACGTGGCGGGGCCGCGCACCTGGACGTTGACGTCGGCGGAACCGTTCAGCGCCATGCCCTGGGCGGCCAGCGTGCGGCCAAGGAACTGGAATGGCACAGGCCCCGAGAAACTGAGGTCGAGCGCCACCGGCTTGGCAGTGGTGACGACACTGCCGCCCCCCTTGATCGCGAGGCCCGCCCCTTCGCTGATCGTCGACTGGAAGGTGAGCTTGCCACCGGCGAAGGTGCCGGTCGAGCCGATGTTCATGGCACCGAAGCCGGCCCCCGTGGTCTGTGCGGTCGCGGCACCCGCGACCTTGAGGTCGTAGCCGACCGTCGGATTGGCGGCAGCGCCCGAGACCTTGACCGTACCCGAGATCGAACCCGCGGCACCAAGACCAGGCGCGAAGGAATTGGCAAGCGAAGCCGGCACATTGGCCAGCGTGGCGTTGAGGTCGAGCGCCGAGCCCGCCGTGCCGGAGACCGTCGCCGTGCCGCCGCCGAGATTGAGCGCAAGCCTGTTGAGCGTCGTCGTACCGCCTGATATCGAAACCGTCGTCGGCCGCGCGATGGCGGCCTTGATGCCGCGCATGACGGCTTCGCCCGAGGCGAGCTCGATGGTGGTGGTGCCGCCAGCGAGCTTGACGCGACCGGCGGCCTTGGCCGGAATGTCGGCAACGGTGGCGCCACCGGAGAAGCCGGTCCATTCGCCATCACGCTTGAGGTCGACATCGATGCCGGAAATGACCGTCTTGCCCGAGGTCACCGACTTGGCCTTGATCGTACCAGAGATAGCCGGCGCCTTGAGGTAGTTGAGGATGTCGGCGTTGATGGAAACGCCATTGGCGGCGAGATCGCCACGCTTGAGCAAAGCGGTGCCCAGTTCAAGGCGCGCCTGCGGGACATCGCCTGAACGCGTGAAGTCGATCTTGCCGCGCAGATCGCCTTCGGCCTTTTCGAGCGCAAGTGCTGCAAGTGGGCCGATATCGGGCATGTCGATGGTGACCGTGCCGAGCGGCGCGAAATCCTGGTCGAGGACCAAGTCGCCCGACAGCTTGTTCTCGCCCAGCGACAGCGACAGGCCCTTGATCTCGCGCTTGCCGTCTGATGTGGCGAGCACGGCACTGCCCTGGAGTGGTTGACCGGCGACGTTGCCCGAAAGTGCCACATTGGCGGCCGGGTTGGCCGGGTCGACCTTGCCTGTTGCCTTCAGACTGAGCCCAGTGATTTCGCGCGCCGCCGCTTCGATGCGGTCGCTGGTGACAGTCAGTGAGATGTCAGGGGCGGTGCGCGCGCCCTTGGCGGTCAGGGCGAAATCCACCGCACCCTTGGCATCCTTGGACAGAAGCGAGATGTCGGCGAAGGAACCCTTGAGGTCGGCATCGACATCGGTGCCCTTCATGCGCGCAGTGCCGCTGGCGGTGAGCGCGCCCGAGGTGAATTCGATGGCGTTGGCGGCGAAGCTGCCTTCGGCATCGCGGCTGGCTGTGGCCGAGAACTGGGTGCGTTCGGCAAGTGCGATGCGGACGCCTGCCGGCAGCGCGCTGGAAGCGACGTCGGCCCTGACGCCGAGCTCGAGCGACAGGTCAGCCAGGTTGAGCTTGGCGTTCAGCGCGCCGTTGAGCGTGTCGCTGCGGATCGTGCCTTCGTCGACGGCGACCTGATCCTTGCTGATGGAGCCCGCCATGTCGACCGCGACACGGCCGGCGACCAACGGTGCAAGCGTAGCGACATCGGTCTTGAGTTCGGCGACGCCGAGCTTGATCGACAGCGGGCCGCTGCGGTTGGCAATGTCGAAGCCGTCGGAATGGGCGGAGGCGGCGATGTCGCGCAGCTCGGTGTTGCCGGCGATGACCGACAAAAGCGAGGCGCTGAAGTCGACCGCCGGCTCCTTGCCGTCGCCGAAGGCGCGCAAGCTTGCGGCGTTGATCGCCACCGTCACCGGCTGGGCATCGCTGCCGAGGCTGAGCACGATCGGCCCTTCATTGGCCTTGACGTCGAGCGACAGGTCAGCGGCACCTTCCGGATCGAGCGAACCGGCGGCAGTGGCGGTGAGCGCGCTGCTGGCGACTGTCGCGCGCTCGATGTCGAGGCCGCCTGTGGTCGTCCGGGTGCCGGCGACGTCGAAGGTGGTGTTGCCGGCGAGCAGCGGCTTCAGCGCAGCGGGCAGGAAATCCTCGAAGGCGCCGTCGCCTTTGGCCGAAATGACGTTGCCATTGTCGGTCAGCTGATGGGTCCCGGAAATGCTGGTGATGACCTTGCCGTCGACGGCGAAGGTGCCGTTGCCGCTCCAGTTGGCGGCGGGCCCCTCGCCCGATACGACGAGTTCGACCGCCGGTTGGTTGGGCAGCTTGAGGATATTGGCGATGATGCCGCCGGCGGGTTCGGCGGCGCGGATGTTGAGCGCGATGCGGTTGTCGGCAGGCGCGAAAGCGATGTCGGCGTCGACGACGCCTTGCTTGCCGTCGCTGCGCGAGACGTTGAGCTTTGTCTCGATGCCGAGTGGCGACCGGTCGGCGCGGACCATGCCTTTGGCGGCGAGTTCGGCGATGCCTGCGCCGGCCAAGGCTTCGCCGAGCGCGATCTCGGGCAGCTCGATCGCCTTGATGTCGACGGAAACCGGCAGCGACAGGCCAGCGCCGCTCCCTTCTTTCTTGGTGCCACCCTGGGGCAGTCGGGCAAGCTCGATGCGGTTGGCGGCTACCCTGTCAGCGCGGAAGGTGCGCGACAGCAAAGCCAGCGGCGACCAGTCCACAGAGACGCCGCGCAGAGCGAGCCAGGCGCCCTGGGCGTCTTCGATGACCACGTTGTCGAGCCGGAGATTGCCCGACCAGATGCCGTTGAGCCCGCTCAGCCTGATCTTCTGGTCCGGCGTCGAGGCGACGCTGGAGATCAGCCCGGCAAGGTTTTCGCGACCTTTGGACGTCAGCGTGAACACGGCAGTGGCGCCGATGACGAAGGCCAGCACGACTGCTATCGCGATGCGGAGGATGCGCAGGATTTTCTTCAGCATAACCATCGCGGTCAGAACGCCTGGCCGACGCCGGCGTAGAAGCCGTAGCTGGGGTCGCCCGGCCCCGGATTGAGCGGCACGGCGACATCGACGCGCAGCGGTCCGAATGGCGTGAGATAGCGGACGCCGATGCCGGCGCCGACCTTGACGCTGCCGAAATCGGGGAACTGCCTGGCGGAAACCGTGCCGGCGTCGATGAACGGAACGATGCCGATCTTGTCGTTGTAGTTGTAGCGGATCTCGACCGAGGTCTCGGCATATGACAGACCGCCCGTCGGCTTGCCGTTGATCTCCGGGCCGATGCCCTGGTAGGCGTAGCCGCGCACCGAGCCGCCGCCGCCGGAATAGAAGCGCCGGTCGGCCGGCACGTCGTCGAGGCCGGCGCCCAGGATCGAACCCATGGCGACGCGGCCGGCGAGAACGAACCGGTTCTGGTCGCCAAGGCCGTAATAGGCCGAGCCCTCGCCCTTCAGCTTGACGAAGGCGTTGCCGTTCAGCGCGTCATAGGTCGGCTCGACATAGGCGAGCGCACGGAAACCGCGTGTCGGGTTGAGCTTGTCGTCGCGATTGTCGAAGGCATATTGCAGCGGTGTCGAGACCAGCAGGTAGCGCTTGCCATCGGGATTGAGTGCGTCCTCGATGTCGGAATAGTCGACCGCGAGCGAGGCCGAGACGGTCTGCTGCCTGGTCAGCTCGTAGGAGACGCCAGCATTGCCCTTGACCGAGAAGATGTCATAGGCATCAGGGTGCTCATAGGACGCCTTGAGGTTGGCGAAGAACTTCGAGGCAGGCCCGATGACGCCAGGCTTCTCGAACATGATGCCGGCATTGTAGTTGAGCTTGCCGAGTTCGGTGGTGTCGCTGATGCGGCCGATCGAACCGCTGATGCGCAGCTTTTCGGCACGGCCGAACAGGTTTCGGTGGCCCCAATAGCCTTCGACCCCGGCACCTTCGGTGTTGGAATAAGTGGCGCCGGCACCGAAGTAACGCATCTTGCGCTCGCTGACGCGGACATCCATCGGGATGTTGCCGGTCGGATCGAGCGCCAGTGCTTCGTTGATCGACACCGAGCTGAACACTTCGAGCGCCAGGAGGCGGTTGCGTGCCTCCTCGATTTCCTTGGGCGAGTATTTCCGGCCGGGTTCCAGCCCCGTCATGTAAACGGTGAAGTCGCGATCGACCGCCTCGGTGCCTTCGACCGTCGTTTCGCCGTAGCCGGCGATCGGGCCTGCGGCAACGTCGAGGGTGACGTCGAGCGTGGTGGTAGCGTGATCCGCAACGATGGTCCGGCTGGTCACCTTGGCGAGCGGCCTGCCCTCTTCCTTGAGCGCGCGCACGATGCCGGCCTCGGCCTTAAGGATGGCGTCGGAGGCGGCATTGCCGCCCGCGATCAGGCCGAAATCGGCGCCCCTGATGTTGGCGGCATCGCCCTTGAGCACAATATCGCCGAGCGTGAACATCGAGCCGGGCTGGACCGTAACGCTGACCGGCACGGGCTGTGGCCCGTCGAAGACGGCGTCAGGAGCGAGGTCGTCGAGATTCTTGCCGGCGATGGAAATGGTGACGACGCCATCATAGTGCGCCTTGGAGAACAGTGCGGCGACAAGGCGCTCGCGGTCGTTGCGCGCCTTGGCGAGCAGGCCGAGCGAGCCGGAGACCGGCCGATCCTCCTCGCCCTTCAGCAGCGAGGCGTTCTCGATCGCTTCCTTCAGGTCATCGTCAGTGGTGTCGACTTCGAAGGTAACGGCATAGTCGAGCGGGTCGACGACGTCGGCGTCGTCTTCCTTCGACGAGCCCCACAGCTTGATTCCGAAGATCTCAAAAGCTGAGGCGCGCTGGGTATCCACGGCCAGGATGCCTGAAGACAACAGCATCGCAATCGCCGCGCGCGGAAGCGCACGGGCGATCGTTGGTCTGTCGAATCCACGCAAACGCCGCACAAACATCAAGGCACCGTAACCTCCAATCCTAAAATTGGAATGAAGTTTCTGGCATTTCGTAAAGCAGCCACATTCGATATGTCAGAATTCATTGGGCAAATGAACGACAGCCGGGCGAGGGATTCGGGTGTTGTCATCGGAGCGAACCGCATGGGCGGGCAATACCATGCACGGCGTCCAAGACAAGTATTAACGTAGCAGGCGATGCCTGCGTGGCTGCAGTATTGACTGGACTGTGGCAAGCTTAACATGTCGTCTAGGGCGACGATCAGGGTGGTGGAGGGAATTGGCGATGCGTGCGCTGCGGGCTTTTCCGGTATTCGTTCTTCTCGTTTTGGCCATGGCATTCGGGCTGGCCAACACGTTCGAGGCTGGGGCGGTCGAAGCCCGGCGCGTCGTGACGACCGACAACTCCGACTATTTCGGTTTCGACTTGCGCTCGGAGCAGAATGTCAGCCTCGACCAGTGCCAGACCTCGTGCATGGGCGACCAGTCCTGCCGCGCTTTCACCTACAACACCAAGGCGAAATGGTGCTTCCTGAAATCCGACTTCGCCACGATCAAGCCGTTCACCGGCGCGGTCGCCGGCAAGGTCGTGCCGGTCAGTGGCGAGCCTGACATCGGCGCGCCGGCCGAACTTACGTTCTTCCCGGCGTCGATGGTGGACGAGGCGCGCCAGTACCGCAGCGCGCTGACCACCAATGCGACCGTCGATCCGGCGCTCGGCCTCGCCGCGCTGATCGATGCCGGCGAGCAGGCGCTCCTGGGCGGCGACGGCCGCACGGCGATGCAGAAGTTCCGCGCTGCAGCGATCATCCTGCCCGACGACGCCGCGATCTGGACGCGCCTCGCCCGCGCCACGCCGATGGTGTCGCCGATCAACGGCGAAGAGACAGCGTCGCTGCAGCGCGACACGACGTCGACCGCCTACAATGCCTATCTCTTGTCGCGCTCGGCCAGCAACCGCGCCGAGACACTGGCGCTTTTGGCGCGCGGCCTCGACAAGCGCGACCTGTTCCGACCCTCGCTGCAGGCTTATGAAGCGAGTCTCGCACTCGACAACTCGGCCTCCATCCGCGCCGAATATGAAGACCTCAAGGCACGAAAAGGCTTCCGCGTCGTCGAGCACAGCATCGACGCCGACACGACCTCGCCGCGCGTCTGCGCTCAGTTTTCCGAGGCGCTGGTCAAGACGGGCGTCGACTACGCCCCCTTCGTTACGATCGACGACCAGGCGCCGAAGAGCGTCGAGGCCAAGGACCAGCAGATCTGCGTCGAGGGTCTGCAGCACGGCCAGCACTACCGCGTGACCTTCCGCTCCGGCCTGCCGGCAGCGCTCGGCGAGGTGCTGGAAGCACCCGTCGTGCTCTCTGTCTATGTCCAGGATCGCGGCCAGTCTGCCCGCTTCACCGGCGACAGCTTCGTTTTGCCGTCGACCGCCCGCCGGGGCATCCCCGTCGTGACGGTCAACATGGAAGCTGCCGACATGAAGCTCTACCGCATCGGCGACCGCTCGCTGGCGCAGTTGCTTTCCGGCTATCAGTTCCTGCGCCAGCTCGACGGCTATGACCTGTCCTCGATCGCCGACCAGATGGGTGAGCCGGTGTGGGAAGGCCAGCTGGCGATCACAAACGAGCTCAACAAGGAAGTGACGACCTCCTTCCCGGTCGACGAGGCACTGCCCAACCGCAAACCCGGCGTCTATGTGCTGACCGCCCAGCCTGTCGACGACAAGAGCGACACCTGGGCGACCAAGGCGACGCAGTGGTTCGTCGTCTCCGATATCGGGCTGTCGACCTATACCGGCCAGGACGGGCTCAACGTCTTCGCCCGCTCGCTCGCCTCGGCCAAGCCTATCGCCGACGCGGAACTGACGCTGCTTGCCCGCAATAACGAAATCCTCGGCACCGGCAAGACCGACGCCGAGGGCCGCGCCACCTTCAATCCGGGCCTGACCCGCGGCAATGGCGGCCTGGCGCCGGCTGTGCTGATGGCCAGGCAAGGCGACGCCGATTTCGTCTTCCTCGACATGACCCGCGCAGGTTTCGACCTGTCCGACCGTGGCGTCACCGGACGCGCCGCACCGGCTGCGCTCGACATTTATGCCTGGACCGAGCGCGGCATCTACCGCGTCGGCGAAACCGTGCATGCGGCGGCCCTTGCCCGCGATGATGCTGCCAATGGCGTCGACAACCTGCCGCTGACCTTCATCTTCACCCGTCCCGACGGCGTCGAGGACCGGCGCGTCGTCAGTCAGGGCGGCAATTCAGGCGGCCATAGCGTCGACCTGCCGCTGTCGTCAGCCGCCATGCGCGGCACCTGGACGCTGGCCATCCACACCGACCCGAAACAGCCGGCAGTGTCGAGCCAGATGTTCCTGGTCGAAGACTTCGTGCCCGATCGCATCGAGTTCACCCTGACCTCCGACCGCAATGAAATCGCTGCAGGCGAGACGGCAGAAGCCACCGTCGACGGCCGCTTCCTCTATGGCGCACCCGCTGCAGGCCTGGCGCTCGAAGGCGAGCTGACGCTGTCGACCAAGCGCCAGTGGGAGAGCTTCAAGGGCTATTATTTCGGCCTCGCCGACGAGCAGGAAGGCGAAGCCACCCGCATTCCGCTGACCGACCTGCCTGTCGTCGGCGACGACGGCAAGGCGACCTTCCCCGTTTCCGTGGACCAGCTGCCGTCGACGACCAGGCTGGTCAATGCAGCGCTCAGCGTGCGCATGCGCGAGACCGGCGGCCGCGCCGTCGAGGAAAAACTCGACATAGGCATCCGCCCGCAGGCAACGATGATCGGCATCCGGCCCGACTTCTCAGGCGAGGAGGTGCCGCAGGGTGGCACCGCCAAGTTCAGCCTGATCGCCGCCGAACCCGGCGGCAAGCGCACCGAGCTCAAGGGCGCGCAGTGGTCGCTGGTCAAGGTCGAGCGGAACTACCAGTGGTACCGCTCCGGCAATTCGTGGAATTACGAGCCGGTGACCTTCACCAAGTCGGTGGCATCAGGCCAAGTCGATCTCACCGCTGGTGCCGAAGCAACCGTTTCGCTGCCCGTAGACTGGGGCCGCTACCGCCTCGAAGTCGAGACGGCCGATCCGGCCGGCCCGGCGACAAGCTATGAGTTCGACGCCGGCTGGTATGTCTCGGCGACCTCGACCGAGACGCCCGACGGCCTCGAGGTCGCGCTCGACAAGGAAAAGTATGTGGCTGGTGAAGTCGCCAAGTTGCAGGTTTCGCCACGCTTTGCCGGCGAGCTTTTGGTGACCATCGGCGCCGAAAAGCTGCTCAAGACCGTGACCGCCTCGATCCCGGCGGAAGGCGGTACCGTCGACATCCCTGTCGGCGAGGACTGGGGCGCAGGCGCCTATGTGACCGCAACGCTCTACCGGCCCGGCGACGCGCAGGAATCGCGCATGCCGGCCCGCGCCATCGGCCTGAAGTGGCTGGCGGTTGATCCTGCCGACAAGAAGCTCAACGTTACACTTGCGCTGCCCGAGAAGACCGAACCGCGCAAGGCGCTGTCGATCCCGGTTTCGGTGACCGGCGCCGCAGCAGGCGAAAAGGCCTATGTCACGGTCGCGGCCGTCGATGTCGGCATCCTCAACCTGACCAACTACAAGGCGCCGGACCCGGAAGGCTGGTACTTCGGCCAGCGCATGCTGGGGCTTGAACTGCGTGACCTCTATGGCCGCCTGATCGACGGCTCGCTGGGTGCCATGGGCAAGCTGCGCACTGGCGGCGACGGTGCGGCACTGACCTCGCAAGGCAGCCCCCCCAAGGAAAAGCTCGTCGCCTTCTTCTCAGGCATCGTCGAGCTCGACGCCGACGGCAAGACGACGGTCGATTTCGACATTCCGCAGTTCAACGGCACGGTGCGCGTGATGAGCGTGGCCTGGACCAGAACTGCTGTCGGCCACGCCACCGGCGACGTCATCGTGCGCGATCCGATCGTGCTGACGGCGGGCATGCCACGCTTCATGGCACCGGGCGACTTCGCCGAAATGACGCTCGACATCGCCAACACCGACGCGCCGGCGGGCGATTACAGCCTGTCGGTCGCAACGACTGGTGATCTTTCGACCGGCGACGCCGCCCTGCCCGAGAAGCTGACGCTCGAACCAGGCAAGCGCCAGACGATCAGGATCCCGCTGATGCCTGTCACCGCCGGCACCGCCGGGCTGACCGTCAAGCTCGCCAATGGCGACGGCCTCAAGGTCGAGCAGGAGCTGTCGCTGCCGGTGCGCCCGGGCCAGCTGCCGGTGACCACCCGTATGGTCGTCGACCTCAAGCCCGCCACCTCGCTGCGCGTCGACAAGGAGCTGCTGGCGGCTAGCCTGCTCGACGACGCCCATGTCAGCGTCGGTGTGTCTCTGGCCTCGGCCTTCGACGTACCGTCGCTTTTGATGACGCTCGACCGCTACCCCTATGGTTGCGCCGAGCAGACGACGAGCCGGGCGCTGCCCCTGCTCTATGTCAGCGAGCTCAGCGCCGAAAACGGCATGGCCGAAGACCCCGAGCTGCGCGAGCGCATCCAGGGCGCGGTCTACCGCGTGCTCAACTACCAGTCCTCGTCGGGCAGCTTCGGCCTGTGGGGTCCGGGCTCGGGCGATCTGTGGCTCGACGCCTATGTCACCGACTTCCTGACCCGGGCACGCGAGAAGAACTTCGACGTGCCGCAGCAGGCGATGATGCAGGCGCTCAACAACCTGCAGAACGCGATCGGCTATGACGTCGACGTCGAGGACCGAGGCTCCGAGATCGCCTATGCGCTCTATGTACTGGCGCGAAACAAGAAAGCCTCGGTCGGCGATTTGCGCTACTTCGCCGACACCAAGCTGGAGGCCTTCTCCAGCGCGATGGCAGTGGCCCAGCTCGGCGCGAGCCTGGCGCTCTACGGCGATGCCCAGCGTTCGGAAAGCCTGTTTGGCGCTGCGCTGCAGATCGCCAGGACGACCACCGAACACGACTGGTACCGCTCCGACTATGGCTCACGCCTGCGCGACGGCGCCGCCATGCTGGCGTTGGCCGCCGAAAGCAAGCCGTTGCCTTCGGTGGTGCCGGCATTGGTCAAGATGGTGGCGGCCGACCGTGCCGCGGCACGCTGGACCAGCACCCAGGATGATGCCTGGATGCTGCTTGCGGCACGCGCGCTGAAAGCCGGCAACGAGGCGATCTCGATCGACGTCAACGGCACGGCCCATAACGGCGCCTATTCAGAGCGCGTCGACGGGGCCGAGCTTCTGACCAACCCGATCGTCATCGCCAACACCGGCAAGGACGCATTGCAGGCCGTGGTGACGACGGTCGCAGCACCAGCCCAGCCGCTGCCCGCCGGCGGCGACGGCTTCACCATCGAGCGCACCTACTACCGGCTCGACGGCAGCGAGGCCAACGTCACCGAGGTCAAGCAGAACGAGCGCTTCGTCGTCGTGCTCAAGATCAACGAGCTCAACGACTGGCCCTCGCGCGTGGTGGTGGCCGACATGCTGCCGGCAGGCTTCGAGATCGACAATCCGGGGCTGGTCAACAGCGCCAACCTGTCGAACTTCTCCTGGCTGGAACAGACGGAAGCCGCCCATCTCGAATTCCGCAACGATCGCTTCGTCGCCGCCATGAACAGCGGCGAGGGCTCGGACCAGGAATTCACGCTGGCCTATGTCGTGCGCGCCGTGACGCCCGGCACCTATGCCCATCCGGCGGCCAATGTCGAGGACATGTACCGGCCGCAATATTCGGCACGAACGGCGACCGGCATGATGGAGGTGAAGGCGGAATAGCATGCCTGCTTTCATCTCAGCAGTGACTTCTGCGGAGGCCGCCCCCCTCATCCGCCTGCCGGCACCTTCTCCCCGTCATGACGGGGAGAAGGAAGACGGTCGCGACGTCGACGCCCCCCTCTCCCCGTTGTTCACGGGGAGAGGGTAAGGGTGAGGGGCAGAGCCATGCTCTCCGCAAAGACCACGCGCAGGATCGCTCTCTCGGCGATAGGCGCTGCCAGTCTGGCCGCCCTCGCCTTTGGCGGCCTGTTCGCGCTCGACCGCACCTTTCCGCCGCCTTTGCCCGAAAAACTGACTGTCTCGGCCGAAGTGCTCGACCGCGGCGGACAACTGCTACGCGCCTATGCGACACCGTCGGGTCACTGGAGGCTTGGCACGGACCTCGACCAGGTCGACCCGCAGCTGGTGAAGATGCTTGTCGCATATGAGGACAAGCGCTTCTGGGACCACGAGGGCATAGACGCGCTGGCGCTCGGGCGCGCCGCCTGGCAGTTCCTGAGCAACGGCCGCATCGTCTCCGGTGGTTCGACGCTGTCGATGCAGCTGGCACGCCTGATCGAGCCGCGCGAAAGCCGCAGCCTCAGTTCCAAGCTCAAGCAATTGGCCCGCGCCGTCCAGATCGAGCGGCGGCTGCCCAAGGAAGAAATCCTCGAGCGCTACCTGACGCTGGCGCCTTATGGCGGCAATCTCGAAGGCGTGCGTGCGGCGGCGCTTGCCTATTTCGGCAAGGAGCCGAAGCGGCTGACAGTTTCCGAAGCAGCCCTTCTTGTCGCCCTGCCACAATTGCCCGAGCGCCGCCGGCCCGACCGCAATCCCGCAAATGCCCGAGCCGCGCGCGATCGCGTGCTCGACCGCATGGTTTTGGCAGGCCTGCTCGGCGAGACCGAGGCGGCGCGGGCATCCTTGGAGACCGTCGCCGCCACCCGGCTTGCCTTGCCGCAGCTTGCGCCGCACGCCTCGGACACTGCACTTCGCAGCCAGCCGGGCCTCGTCAGCCATCGCCTGACCTTGCGCAGAGACGTGCAGCAAGGGCTGGAGGTCGTGGCGCGCGAGGCCGCGAGCCGGCTCGGCCCGAAAATCTCGGTCGCCATGGTTCTGGCCGACGCGATGACGGGCGAAATCCTCGGCGAGGTCGGCTCGGCCAACTTCTTCGACGCCTCGCGCTCTGGCTGGATCGACATGACGCGCACCGTGCGCTCGCCCGGGTCGACGCTGAAGCCCTTCATCTACGGCCTTGCTTTCGAACAGGGGCTGGTGGCTCAGGAGACGATGATCGAGGACCGGCCGGCCGATTTCGGCGGCTACCGGCCCAAGAATTTCGACATGAGCTACCAGGGTGACGTGTCGGTGCGCCAGGCGCTGCAGCTGTCGCTCAACGTGCCGGCGATACGGCTGCTCGACGCGGTCGGGCCCCAGCGGCTGACGGCGCGCTTCCGCCAGGCCGGCGTTACCCCGCAGCTGCCGCCCAACGAAGTGCCGGGCCTCGCCATCGGCCTCGGCGGCGTCGGTGTGACGCTCCGCGACCTCGTCCAGCTCTACACCGGGCTCGCCAATGGCGGCCGCGCCAAGATTTTGCGCGACGGAGCTGAGGCGGCCGTCCCTGCCCCGCTTGCCAATGGCACCATCCTGGAGGAGCAGGCCGCCTGGCAGATCGCCGACATCCTTGCAGGCGTCAAGCCGCCCGAGGGTGCCGCGAAACGCACAATCGCCTACAAGACCGGTACCTCCTACGGCTACCGTGACGCCTGGTCGATCGGCTACGACGGTCGCTACGTTCTCGGCGTTTGGGCCGGCCGCCCCGATGCCGGTGCGGTGCCCGGACTGTCGGGTTATGTCTCGGCAGCCCCCATTCTGTTCGAGGGCTTTGCCCGTTCCAGCCTGCCGTCGATGCCGCTGCCGCGCCCGCCGGCCGGAACGCTGCGCACCGCCCGCGCCGACCTGCCGGTAACACTGGAGCGCTTTTCGACCGCGACCGAACTGCCGATGGTCGCGGCCGCCATCACCGAACCCGCGCCACAGATCGTCTTTCCACCCGACGGCGCCCGCGTCGAACTGGGTGCCGCCACGTCAGACGCCTCGCCGCTGGTACTCAAGCTGCAAGGCGGCCGCGCGCCATTCCGCTGGCTCGCCAACGGCAAGCCGCTGGAAACAGTCGCCCGCCGCCATGAGGCGACCTGGCAGCCAGACGGCACCGGCTTCTCCACCCTCACCGTCATCGACGCCGCGGGCCGCGCGGCGAGTGTCAGGGTGTTCGTGGAGTAGGCCCAAGCTTTCGTTGCATGCAAATTTACCACAACCTGCAACCGAGCAAGTTGATCACTCCACCGGTTGTTGACTTGTCCGTTAGCTTCCCAACATAAACCAGTTGTTAAGTTTCAGGGTTGGGGAACCATGGGCAGGGAAAAAGTACTGAAGGCGGCGTTCGGCGCGGCCGCGGCGTTGATGGCGTCGCAGATCCACGCAAACGCGGATCAGGTGATTGCCGACGATCTCATCGTCCAGGGCAGCACTTGCGTCGGGCTCGATTGCGTCAACAACGAGACCTTCGGCTTCGACACCATCATGCTGAAGGAAAACAACACCCGCATCTTCTTCAACGACACCAGCACCTCTCCCGGTTTTCCGGCGAATGACTGGGCGATCGAGATCAACGATTCGGCATCCGGCGGCAGGTCGCATTTTTCGATCGTCGACCGTACCGCAGGCCAGACCCTGCTTCGCCTCTGCGCGGTGGCCGATACCAACTGCACGCCGATCCTGCCCGGTGCCGGCCTGGACCCGCAGACCGCGATCAACACCGCCGACATCGCCACCAACACCGCCAACATCGCCTCGAACACGGCCCGCATCGGCTCGCTCGAGCAGACCGTCAGCAACCTGCAGGAAGAAAACCAGACCAACAAGGAAGGCGTTGCCATGGCGCTGGCCATGGGCGGCGGCGGGTTGGCCTCCGACGAGAATTACGCGCTGAACTTCAACTACGGCAATTTCGACGGCGCCAGCGCCGCCGCCATGTTCGGCAGCGCCCGTCTCGACGACCGCTGGTCGCTGAACGGCGGCATCGGCTACGGCTTCGGCAACCAGTCCGTCGGCGGACGCCTCGGCGTGCGCGTCGGCTGGTAATCTTGTCTCGCATGCACGGGCGCACACTCACCCTGGCTTCGCTCGGCCTGTGCGCCATGCTGCTGCAGGCGGCAGCACAGGAAAAGGCGGATCCGGTGGCGGAGACGCCGGCGACAGCGGCACCTGCGCCGTCGGCCTCGGCTCCGGCCGGCAAGGCCGAGGACGTCAAGCCGAAGGCCGAGATCGTGACCGAGCCCAAGGCAGCATGGGACGTATCGTGCAAGCCGGACGCCGCAGGCGTCAGGATGGCTTGCGTCATGTCGCAGGCGCTGACCCTCGCCGACACCAGCCGCCGCCTGCTGCGTGTCGAGATCGTGCCGCCGAAGACGATCGGCAATGACAACGCGCTGATCAAGCTCAGCCTGCCGCATGGAACCCTGCTCCAACCCGGTGCTGAAATTCGCGTCGATGGCGGCCAGAGCTTCCGCGTGCCGTTCCAGGTCAGCGACGCCGACGGCGTCTACACGACACAGCCACTCGGCAGCGACCTGATCGCCACGATGAAGCGGGGCTCAAAGCTATTCGTCTCGGCAACGTTTTCGGACGGCAAGAGGCGAGAGATTCCCGCCTCGCTCGCAGGATTCAGCCTCGCTTATGCTAAGATCGCGGAGTAGGAAGGCCAGAGTCCTGCCGCACCGGCTTCCATGGCTGTCATCGGCGCCGCAGGCTCGGCGGCAAGCGTCAGGGTCTTCGTGGAGCAAATGAAAATGATCTCGCGGCAGGACATGTTCGACGTGCTTCTTGAAGTCGATCCGACATTCCAGCCGGTCTGGGACGCGTTTGCCGACAAATGGCGCGACCAGATCGAACTGCCGCTTTACCTGGTCTTGGGAGACCTTGCCCGACATGTGATCGGCAAGCTGAAGGATGGCAAGGTCGGCGAACTTCAGCACATCTTCGCAGTCATCGAGCGTTGGCTCGCCGATGGCGACGAGCTGGTAAGGGAAGCCACGACGATCGGGCTTCTGGAAGACCTGCAAAACCTGTCCCTTCACAAGACCACATCTCCGGATCACCTGAAGCAGTGGCTGGGCCCGCTCGCCGCGACGCAATGGATCGAGGTTGAACGCTACTGGTCGGGGAAAATCACCAGGGCCTGACCGCCCTTGCCTCCCTCCCGAACTCGCCTACCTCTGATCGTTCGTAGCGAACGTTTCGATCACAGCTGCGGCGCAGGAGTTCTTAAGCGAGCAAAAAAATTTCCAGCGCTTCGGCAGGTCGCACGAAATTTGCCCATGCGGGGTGAAATTCGGAACATTCGCCGCATCTAATTTCTACCAGTTCGATAGAGTAGAACCATATTCGAACGGAGGCGGAAATGACGACTTCACGCAGAACCATCCTGCTTTCGGCCGTGCTGGCCGGCGCAGTTCAGCTCGGCGGCCTGGGCCTTGCCCATGCCGACACGACGCTCCTCAACGTCTCCTACGACCCGACCCGCGAGCTCTACAAGGATTACAACGAGGCCTTCGCCAAGCATTGGAAGGCGGAGAGCGGCGAGACGGTGACGATCCAGCAGTCGCATGGCGGCTCAGGCAAACAGGCCCGCGCGGTGATCGACGGCCTCGACGCCGATGTGGTGACGCTGGCGCTCGAAAGCGACATCAACGCCATCGTGGAGAAGTCAAAGAAGATCAATCCCGACTGGCGTTCGAAGCTGCCCAACAATGCCTCGCCTTACACCTCGACCATCATCTTCCTTGTGCGCAAGGGCAATCCCAAGGGCATCAACGACTGGGGCGACCTGATCAAGGACGGCGTCCAGGTGATCACGCCGAACCCAAAGACCTCGGGTGGCGCGCGCTGGAACTACCTTGCCGCCTGGGCCTGGGCCAACGGCCAGTTCGGTGGCGACGAAGCCAAGATCAAGGAGTTCGTCGGCAATCTTTACGCCCATGTGCCGATCCTCGACACCGGCGCCCGCGGCTCGACGGTGACTTTTGCCGAGCGTGAGCAGGGCGACGTGCTGCTCGCCTGGGAAAACGAGGCCTATCTAGCCCTCGACGAATTCGGCGCCGACAACTTCGACATCGTCTTCCCGCCGCAGTCGATCCTGGCCGAGCCGCCGGTCGCCGTGGTCGACGCCAATGTCGACGCCAAGGGGACCCGAAAGGTCGCTGAGGCTTATCTCAATTACCTCTATTCGGCGGAAGGCCAGACCATCGCCGCCAAGCATCACTACCGTCCGTCCAAGCCCGATCTGGTGCCTGCTGCCGACCTGCAGAAGCAGCACGAGCTGAAACTGGTTTCTATCGATGACCCGATTTTCGGCGGATGGCAGAAAGCACAGCCCTATCACTTCGGAGATGGTGGTATATTCGACCAGATCTACAAGCCGGCCCAGTAGGTAAGACCAGGACGATATGATCACAGCACCCGCCAAGGCGGGGTGGCGGTTCAGACAGCCGAGCGTCATTCCGGGTTTCGGATTGACGCTCGGCTTCTCGCTTGCCTACCTCACGCTCATCATCCTCATCCCGCTCTCGGGCCTCGTCTGGCGTTCGGCATCGCTGGGCTGGACCGACTTCTGGGCCATCGCCACCGACCGCCGTACCGTCAAGGCACTGGAGATCAGCTTCGGCACGGCCTTCATTGCAGCAAGCATCAACGTGGTGTTCGGCACCATCGTCGCGTGGGTGCTGGTGCGCTACCGCTTTCCCGGCCGCCGCGTCATCGACGCGATGGTCGACCTGCCCTTTGCACTGCCGACCGCAGTGGCGGGTATCGCGCTGACGACGCTTTATTCACCCAAGGGCTGGATGGGCGCGCTGTTGGCGCCGCTCGGCATCAAGGTCGCCTACACCCCACTCGGCATCGTCATAGCACTTGTCTTCATTGGCTTGCCCTTCGTCGTGCGCACGGTGCAGCCGATCATCGAGGAGATCGACAAGGAGGTTGAGGAAGCCGCGGCCACCCTGGGTGCCAACCGCTTCCAGACCATCTTCCTGGTGCTGTTTCCGGGGCTGGCGCCCGCCGTCGTGACAGGCTTCGCGCTCGCCTTCGCGCGCGGCGTCGGCGAATATGGCTCGGTCATCTTCATCGCCGGCAACCTGCCCTACATCTCGGAAATCGCACCGCTTCTGATCGTCATCCGGCTTGAGGAATATGACTACGCGGCTGCCACGGCGATCGCCACGATCATGCTGGCGCTGTCGTTTGCAATGCTGCTCGTCATCAACCTCATCCAGTCGTGGACCCGCAAGCGTTATGGCTGATCCAGAGCTTTACCCCGCCGATATCCATCACGAGCACGCCTCGCTTGCCGTCACCGAACGCCCGCTGGCGCGCGCGGCCTTGATGCTGCTCGCCTTCGGCTTCCTCGCCATCTTCCTGCTTCTGCCGCTGGTGGTAGTGTTCGAGCAGGCGTTCTCACGTGGCATCGGCGCCTTCCTCGGCGCCATCAACGAGCATGACACGATTGCCGCGATCAAGCTGACACTTCTGGTCGCCGTCATTTCGGTGCCGCTCAACCTGGTGTTCGGCGTCGCCGCTGCCTGGGCGATCGCCAAGTTCGAGTTCAAGGGCAAGGCTTTCCTGATCACGCTGATCGACCTGCCCTTCTCGGTCTCGCCTGTCATTTCGGGCCTGGTCTATGTGCTGTTGTTCGGCGCATCGAGCCTGCTCGGGCCCTGGCTCAAGCTGCACGGCATCGTCATCCTGTTTGCCGTGCCGGGCATCGTGCTGGCGACTGTCTTTGTCACCTTCCCCTTCGTTGCCCGCGAATTGATCCCGCTGATGCAGGAACAAGGCACCGGCGACGAGGAGGCAGCCCTTTCGCTCGGCGCCAATGGCTGGCAGACCTTCTGGCATGTGACGCTGCCCAACATCAAATGGGGCCTGCTCTATGGCGTCTTGCTGTGCAACGCCCGCGCCATGGGCGAGTTCGGTGCTGTGTCGGTGGTCTCGGGCCACATCAGGGGCCTGACCAACACCATGCCGCTGCATGTCGAGATCCTTTACAACGAATATAATGCCGTCGGCGCCTTTGCCGTGGCGTCTGTGCTCGCCGGCCTCGCGCTTGTGACGCTTGTGCTCAAAACTCTTCTCGAGCTCCGCTACGGTGCCGAGATCGCCGCCACGCGCGGACACTGACAGAGGTCGACTGATGGAAGTTCGCGTTTCAAATGTGCGCAAGGAGTTCGACCGGTTTCCGGCGCTGCGCGACGTCTCGCTCGACATCAGCTCCGGCGAGCTGATCGCGCTGCTCGGCCCCTCGGGCTCGGGCAAGACCACGCTTTTGCGCCTCATCGCCGGCCTCGAGCGGCCGACGCGGGGCACGATCTTCTTCGGCGACGAGGATGCCTCGAACCGGACGATCCAGGAGCGCAATGTCGGCTTCGTGTTCCAGCACTACGCTTTGTTCCGCCACATGACCGTGGCAGACAATATCGGCTTCGGCCTGAAGGTCAGGCCCTCGGCCAAACGCCCGACCAAGGCCGAAATCCGCCGCCGTGCCTCCGAACTGCTCGATCTGGTGCAGCTCGGCGGGTTGGAAAAACGCTATCCGGCTCAGCTTTCGGGCGGCCAGCGCCAGCGCGTCGCCCTTGCCCGCGCCATGGCGATCGAGCCCAAGGTGCTGTTGCTCGACGAGCCGTTCGGCGCGCTCGACGCCCAGGTCCGACGCGAACTTCGGCGCTGGCTGCGCGAGATCCACGACGCCACCGGCCACACCACCATCTTCGTCACCCATGACCAGGAAGAGGCGCTCGAACTCGCCGACCGCGTGGTGGTGATGAGCCAGGGCCGCATCGAGCAGATCGGCACCGCCGACGAGGTCTACGACACGCCGAACTCGCCCTTCGTCTACGGCTTCATCGGCGAGTCGAGTTCGCTGCCGGTCAAGGTCGAGGACGGCCAGGTGTGGATTTCGGACCGCCCGATCGGGCTTGCGACGCCCGAGCTCGCCGATGGCGAGGCCACCCTATATTTCCGCCCGCACGACATCGAGCTGCTGGACGAGTGCAATGGCTGTATAGCCGGCACGGTGGCGGCCAGCCGCCGCGTCGCCGGCACCCGCCGCGTCGAGCTGGAAATCGGTGGCAGCCGCGAGCGCATCGAGATCGAGCTGCCGGTCGGGCACCCTGCGGCACAGAAGAGCCGCGTGGCGTTCAGGCCGAAGCGCTGGAAGGTGTTTCCCAAGGCCGTCGAGGGTTGAGCAAAGGGCTGCTGTCCCTGGCCCTGCCTCCATAGGTCTCACGAAATGCGAGGTGTCACCGCCCGGCGGCGACACCTCGACGATCACAAGATAGGGAGAACTGAAATCGCCCGACGCAACTCCTGCATCAAGGCCGTCAGTCCATGATGTAGACGACCTTGCGCGTCTGCGGATCGATGAGAACAGTACGGCCGTCCATCACGACATACTGATACCTGTTGTCGGCAAGTGCGCCTGGCTTCAGAATGTCCGGAATGATCGCGCCAACGACCAATTCAAAGTTGGACGGACGTTCGACGATCACCGGATTGGTCTTCACATACTCGCGGACGATCACTTGTTCTTCGGGAGTAACGACCACAGTCTGGGCAGCGGCGAACGCGGTGCCGGCGAGCAGCATGGTTACAGCAAGTGTGCTTCGGAAAGTCATATCACTATCCTCCTCGGTTGATGGATTAACAACCGGTGGGGAGCGGAACGGTTCCGTGATTTGTGCGGCGACGCCGCCGCAGCTGGGATGAGCTGGCGGGCGTCGGGCGTGATTGGACATTCGAAAAGCTGGTATCAGGTCTGAAAGATCGGCGCCGTGATGCAGGTCATGGCAACCCTGTCGTCGTCAGTCGTCATTCGGGTAGAATACGCTATGTCTCGGTTGTCGAAGTCAGCTCTGTGGCGGTGGTGGAGATGGGCGCTAGCAATAGTCGTCCTTGCTGGCATTTGCTGGATTTGGCTGGAAGCAGGCCGAACAAACGACTACATCGACCGATGCTTGGACGACTCTTCACCTGCCTACATCAAAAACGATGTTGAGCGCTCTGCAGCATGCAGGGTTGAGCCGGCGGAAGGCAAAATGTCCGGCGCCACACTCCTTGGTTCCGGCTGATGCAGGTACGACACATACTCAACTCCAAACGAGATGGCGACCACTAACCGCCTTTCGGCAAGAAGCTACCCACCTCAGTCGACAGGCGTTGGAGGGCAACGGCCAGAACGCCGCTTTCGAACGCTTCTACCAGCGCCCCGTCTATCCAGCGTTCGTCAGCCAGGTTTTCACCCAACCGGCAGTATATCTCCATGGCGCTCATCGGCCCCAGAAGCTCCGGGGTGCCTGGCAGCCAGCATTTGCGGGCCACCGGCTTGCGCGCCAGCACCTCTGAAAGCGCATCACGATTGATCTCGAAGGCCGTCGCGAGTTGCTCGATCTCGCCGTAGATCGGGTAATAGCTGTAGTCCCGCTCGTCATAGAAGCTGTCTGTGTCCAAGCCGTGCAGCGTCTCGATGACGTTGTTGATGCGCCCGCGCCATTGTTCGTTGTCCATGATCCCACCGGCAGTCAGCAGTTGGTTGCCGGCCACTATGGGCAGAGCTTGTCGTAGCCACAATATTCCTGCCGGGACGACTTCACGCTGTCCCGGCGTAATCGCAGGCTTTTACCGATACGACGTGTTGAAATGCCGCTCAAGGAACCGGCTGTAAGCTCCCATCAGGGCGCTGAACAGAAAGTAGACCGCAGCGGCAAAGACATACCCCTCAAGCACGGCGATGCCTTGCCAGTCGGGGTCGCGGAGCGCGGTGCGAACCGTGTCGAGGAAGTCGAGCAGGCCGATGATGGTGACCAGCGTGGTGTCCTGGAAGAAGGCGATGACCAGGCTGACCAGCGCCGGGATGACCTTCTTCAGCGCCTGCGGCAATATGATCTTGAACATCACCTGCCAGTAATGCAGCCCAAGCGCGCGGCCGGCTTCGAACTGGCCCGATGGCACGTCCTGCAGGCCGCCGCGCACGATCTCGGCGATGTAGGCGGCGGCAAACAGGATGATCGCCACCTGCGCGCGCAACAGCTTGTCGATGGTGACGCCGTCGGGCATGAACAGCGGCAGCATGACGGCGGCCATGAACAGGATGCTGATCAGCGGCACGCCGCGCACAAGCTCGATGAAGCCTATGCCAAGCACGCGGATGGCCGGCAGATGTGAGGCGCGCGCCAGCGCGAGGCCGATGCCGAGCGGAAGCGCGAAGGCGAGACCGACGAAAGACAGCATGAAGGACAGCGGCAGGCCGCCCCATTTCGACGTCGGCACGGCAGACAGGCCGAAGAAGCCGCCGGCCATCAGCACATAGAGACCGGGCAGAATGACGACCGCCCAGGCGATCAGCAGGCCCCTGCCCCAGACGCGCGGCACCATCGACACGCCGCAGGCGCCGAGGAACAGCACAAGCGCCACCAGCGGGCGCCATTGCTCCTCGAACGGGTAGAAGCCGAACAGCATGTAGCGCAGCTTATCAGTGAGGAACGGCCAGCAGGCGCCGGAGCTTTGCTTGCAGGCATCGGCGCCGCCGTCGAAGACGGCATCGAGGAAGAGCCAGCCCAGCGCGAGCTTGGCCAAGAGCACGATGAGCGCGCCGCAGACGAGCGTTACGAGCACATTGCCCGGCGTGCCGAAATAGGCGCTGCGCCACTCGGAGCGCCGCGTAGGGCGGACGGTGGGGTTGATGGCTGCGGGAATGACCTGGGTGTCGCTCATGTCAGCGCGCCTTCAGCGCGACACGCGCATTGTACCAGTTCATGAACAGCGAGATCGCCACCGACAGGCCGAGATAGATGCCCATGAAGATGGCGATCGTCTCCATCGCTTGGCCGGTCTGGTTCATGATGGTGTTGGAGACCATGACGAGGTCGGGGTAGCCGATGGCGATCGCCAGCGAGCTGTTCTTGAACACGGTGAGATAGGTGTTGGTCAAAGGCGGGATGATGACCCGGAGCGCCTGCGGCAGCACGACGAGGCGGAGCGTGCGCGAGCGCGGCAGGCCCAGCGCCTGGGCGGCTTCCCACTGGCCCTTGCTGACCGCCTGGATGCCGGCGCGAACGATTTCGGCGACGCTGGCCGACAGATTGAGCATCAGGCCAATGAGCAGTGCCACGAACTCGGGCCGTATTTGCAGCCCGCCGGTGAGGCGGAAGCGCCCGACCTCGGGCGCGCTCCAGCTCAGCGACACGGCGCCGCTGGCCCAGACGGCGAGCACAGGCATCACGAGCAAGACAAGTGCCAAGATCCAGCCCGCATTGGCCTTGCCGCTGATGACGCGGCGGCGCTGTGCAACGGCGCGCACAACGAATGCTGAAGTGATACCAAGACCGAGGGCAGTGACGGTCAGCCCGAAACCGCTCTGCCACTCGACCGCAGGCATGGCCAGGCCGCTGTTGGAGATGAAGAAGCCGGGAAACAGCTGGATCGCCTGGCGAACCGGCGGGAACACCAGGATGATGAGGAAATACCACAGGAACAGATAGAGCAGCAGCGGCACGTTGCGCAGCAGCTCGACATAGGCAAGCATCAGCCGGCTGAGCAGCGGGTTCGTCGACATGCGGCCGATGCCGACAAGCACGCCGATAATGGTGCCGAACAGGGCGGCGAGGAACGACACCTTGATGGTGTTGACCAGCCCGACGAGGATGGCGCGGGCCACCGTGTCAGTCGGCCCGTAGGCGATCGAGCTTTCGCTGATGGCGATGCCGGCTTGTCGCGACAGAAAGTCGAAGCCGGTGGCGATATCCTGCTTGGCAAGGTTAGCGCTCGCGGTCGCATACATGGCCCAGGCGGCGAGCAGCACCAGCGAAATGGCCAGAAATTGGTAGAAGATCGCGCGAAACCGCGCGTCGTTCAAAAACAGCATGGGCGCGCCGATGTCAGAAGGCCGATAGCCGGAGTCAGGGGCAAGAAAAAAGGTCCGCGCCGGGTGAAGGCGCGGACCTTGCATCTTCTTAGCGGACCGGCGGCGCGTAGAGCAGGCCTCCGGCATTCCACTGCGTGTTGGGCCCACGCGTCATGCCGAGCTTGGTCTTTTCGCCGAGATTGCGGTCGAACACCTCGGCATAATTGCCGACGCCCTTGACGATGTTGTAGCCCCACTTGTTGTCGAGGCCGAGCATCTTGCCGAGTTCGTCCGCACCACCCAGCATGCGCTGGATCTCGGGATCCTCGCTCTTGGCCATCTCGTCGACATTGGCCTGGGTGATGCCCTTCTCCTCGGCCGCCATCAGCATGTAGACCGACCATGAGACGATGTCGCGCCAGTTGGAATCGTTCTGACGCACGGCGGGCGCCAGCGGCTCCTTGGAGATGGTTTCGGGCAAGAGCACATAGTCGTCGGGGTTGTTGGCGACCGCGCGGATCGAGGCGAGGTCGGAACGGTCCGACGAGATCGCCTCGCAGCGGCCGGAATAGAAGGCGGCGCGGTTTTCGTCGGGGCTCTCGAAGACAACCAGCTCGAACTTGCCGCCGACGGTGCGGAAGAAGTCGGTCAGGTTCTGCGAGGTCGTGGTGCCGGGCAGCGTGCAGATCGCGGCGTCGGTCAGTTCCCTGGCGGAGGCGACGCCGAGCGACTTGGGCACCAGGAGGCCCTGGCCGTCATAAAACACGGTCGGGCCGAAATCGATGCCGAGCGAGGCCTCGCGCGAGAAGGTCGCCGTGGTCTGGCGCGACAGCACGTCGATCTCGCCCGACTGCAGCGCCTGGAAGCGCGTGTTGATGTTGGTCAAAACGAAATCGACCTTGTCGGGATCGCCGAACACCGCAGCCGCGATCGAGCGGCAGATGTCGGCGTCGAAACCCTGCATGCGGCCCTTGTCGTCGGCGGCGGCGAAGCCCGGCGTGCTGAGCGAGACGCCACAGATCAGCTTGCCGCGCGCCTTGACGGTTTCGAGCGTGGTAGCGGACTGGGCCGCGGTCGCGCCGACCATGAGCGCGGCGGTTGCGGCGCAAAGCGCCAGGAAATTACGTTTCATGCTTTCCCTCCCTTGATGTGACCGCAGGCCGCCATGCCATGTCTCCCCCGGCATGGGCACCGCCCCGGTCAGTCGCGGGACCATGTATGCATATATTGTGTACGATTTGGAAGATTAATGTTGTCCAATATGTATACAATTATTCATGTATGTGGATTGCGCTCCGCCAGACCAGCGGAGCGCGGCAACGAATGTCGCCTAGCGAACGACAAGCACCGGTGTATGGGCGTATTGGACAACTTTGGCCGTCTGGCTGCCCAGCAGCAGGCGGCCCACCCCGCGACGACCGTGAGAGGCCATGACGATCAGGTCACATCCAAGCGTCTGAGCCTTTTCCACGATGGCTTCCGCGGCAGAATCGGCCGTAACCTGAACAAGGTCAGGGGCGATGCCGATATCGTCGGCGACTTGTTTGGCCGCCCGCAGGATTGTCTCGGCAAATTCCTTCTGGCTGGCGTCGTAACGGCGAATGTCGTTGTCCCCTGCGACCCAGCCCGTCACTGTCGTGCCCTGCAGCGGAAATGGCTTTGTCACGATGACGACAGTCACCTTGCTTCCGACGCTCTTGGCGAGCTTGAGGCCGTGCTCGACACCTGTTTGTGAGATGATTGATCCATCGGTCGCAACAAGAATATGGCTGTACATGCAATTCCCCTTTCTCGATGACTTCGAGACAAGGTGTAGCACTCACCGCCATCGCAGTTTTGACATAGGTCAAACGGCGGTGCAGGTCGCGTGACCAAAGGCTGGTCCGGTCGCCTTCTTCGATGAGCGCGGAGCCTTCGACGAAGGCACCTATGGCGTGTTTCCGGTGATGATGGTGTCGCCTGCCGTCGTCAGCACGCCGCTGTTGCCTCGCCCGACAAGGCGATTTTCGCGCACGGCCACGCCAGAGGACATGCTGACATAGACGCCATGTGGAGCAGCTGACGCCACGGTGTTGTTCTCCACCACCGCGTTATGGCTGTAAAACCCTATGGATACGCCATTCGAATAGGTCGGGTTCGTCGTCGTCAGAGTGTTGCCGCTGATGACGTTGGAGGTCGCGCTGATCAGGGCGATGGCGGCAGCGTTCTCGCCATTGGTCGTCACACTATTGCCGGAAACGCTGCTGTTGGCACCGTAGCGCAGGAGGATGCCGGTAGCGCCTTTCGCGCGCGTCGTCACCGAATTGCCGCTGACGGACAGGTTGTCACTTCCTTCGGCCCAAATGCCAAAGGCCGCCGTCAGAAGTGACACGTAGCTTTCGTTCATCGTGTTGGTGGCTACGGTGTTGCCTGAAATGGTGGCGCCGTCGCTGTCGATCAGGCGGATGCCCCGGCTCATGTAGTTGTTGGTGGTAACCTTGTTGCCGGAAATAGCGATGCCGGCACTGTTGGTGACGTGGATGCCATTGGCCAGCTCGCCATTGATGGTGATGACATTGTTGGCAATCGTCAAGCCGCCGCCGTTGGTGACCTGCAGGCCATGGGCCGGGCGTGCCGACGAATGAGTATCGTTGTAGCCGCTGCCATTGCCATTGGTGGTGATGGTGTTGCCGTCGATACGGCCCGCGACATTATCCGCGACGATGCCGATGCCGCTGGCGCCGTTCTGGACGATGGTTGCACCGCTGATGCCGACCCCGGTGCTGTTGGTGATCGCGACAGCACTGCCCTTGGCTGCGGTGATGCTGCCGCCTTGAAGGGTAAAATTGGCGGTGTTCTCCACTTTCAGGCCGTTGGCGGCCGAAACGATGGCCATGTCGCGCAGGCTGGCGCCGCTGGCGCCTGATATGGCCCAGGAGTTTGCGCTCGACGAGGTGTTCTCCACCGAGATGCCGCGCATCGTGCTGTCCGCGGCCATCCTGACCAATGCGTCGCCGGCCGCACCGGAAATGCGGCCCGAACTGCCCGATGCGGTGAAATCGACGGCGACACCGCTGGTCGCGCCCTTGAGCTTCAGCACCGTGCCGCCACCCACGAGAAATTGCTTGTCGTTGAGCGAAATTGCGCCTGCAGCAGTGAGGTTGCCGTTCAACAGCACGATGCCTTGGGCGCCGACGCTGTCGAGCGCGGCCTGGAGAGCGGCCTGGTCCTGCGTCGTCCCGTCGACCCGCACGAGCGATGTGATGATCTTGCCGTTCCACGCATTGACCGCGTCTTCGGTGGAGGTCAGCGTATCGTTCCTGGACCTGGCCCCGTTGCGGGTGTTTGAGACGATATCGACGTCGCGTACCACGGTGTCGGTCATGCGCCTTTCCATGTAGGAGAGCGGCTCGCGCCCGGCGGATGAGGCAGCCTGCAGGGGAATGCGCAGCCGCGCCTGGGTGATCCACTGTTCGCCGCGTGCATCGTCATGCTGGAAAGTCAGCCCGGCGGTCAGCTTCACGCCGGGCAGATCGGCGAAGTCGGCGGCGGTGAATTCGAGCCGCGCGCGTGGACCTGATATAGCCTCCACGTCGGAGCCGCCGAAATAATAGCCGCCGACGAAAGCGCGCATGTCGAAACCCGAACCCTTTTCGAACACAGGCAGCCTGATGCCGATCTCGGCGTCGGCGCCGGCCAGAGCCTTCTCGACCCTGTAGCTGGTGGTCGTCGTCTGCACCGCCTGGTGCCGGATCGCCAGCGACGTGCCGGTCAACATGGCCTCACTGCTCCACGGACCAACGGCAGTCGTTGCACCGAGGTCCGTTCGCCTCTCGGTCTCGCCGACCGGCAGATAGGCGTTGGCGCGCAGGTCGAAGACCTCGCCCAAGGCTTCCGCGCCAAGCGTTAGTTGGTGGAACGTGTTGCCATAAGGCGAGCGGCGGATGTCGTAATAGCCGTAAGCTCCCAGGTTCCAGCCCGACGGCAGCATGTGCCTGATACCGAGGCCGAAATTGCCTTCGACGGCATCGTTGTTGTCGAACTTGCCGCGCAGGTCGGCAAAGACAAGCGTATCGCCGTTCTGGACCAGCGGGACAAACAGGTTCACCTCGCCGAGCGACCGGCCCTTGCCGAACTGCCCGCCGGTTTCGACCCACGGCCCCCATCGCTTGGCCAGGAGATCTTCCGCATGGGCAGATGTAACGGCGCAGATCGCCAATAGGGACGCGGAAAGAGCCCATCTCGAATGCATGAATACATGTCCAGCAGATGCAAGGAACTGCTGGTTGCCACGCGACGCGGAGCGCGGCTAGCCGGTCAGAGTGATGATACCAAAGTTGGTTCGGGAGCATTGCCAGCCGGTTGGGTCGGCAATGTCCCCAGATTGACCAGAGCCTGTCCCTACAGCTTCGTCCACGCGGCGTTCTTCTTCGACGAGCGCACGCAGGCCTCGACGAATGCCACGCCCTCAACCCCATCCTGCACCGTCGGGTAGATGACGTCCTTGGCCGGCTTGCCACCCTTCTTGCGCGCGGCGCGGATGGCACGGGCGGCTTCCTGGTAGATATTGGCGAAACCTTCGAGATAGCCTTCCGGATGGCCGGACGGCACGCGGGTGACGCGGGCTGCGGCGGGGCCAGCGCCGACGCCGCCGCGGGTGATCAGCTGCCTGGGCTGACCGAAGGGCGTGTACCAGAGGTAGTTCGGATCGGCCTGCACCCATTCGATGCCGCCCTTGGAGCCATAAACACGCAGCTTGAGCCCGTTCTCGTGGCCCGGCGCCACCTGGCTTGCCCAGATCATGCCCTTGGCGCCGCCCTTGAAGCGCAGCATGACATTGACGTTGTCGTCAAGCAGCCGGCCCGGCACGAAGGCGTCGAGATCGGCCGACAGGCTGTCGAGCTCCAGGCCGGAGACGAAGCGGGAGAGATTGTAGGCATGGGTGCCGATGTCGCCGGTGGCGCCGCCGACGCCCGACTGTTTCGGATCGGCGCGCCAGGAGGCCTGCTTCTGGCCGGTCGCAGCGAGATCTTCGGTCAGCCAGTCCTGTGGGTATTCGGCCTGGACGACCCTGATGTCGCCGAGCTGCCCCTTGGCGACCATCTCGCGCGCCTGCCGGATCATCGGATAGCCGGTGTAGTTGTGGGTAAGAACGAAGACCTTGCCGGACTTCTCGACGAGTGCCGCGAGCTTCTTCGCCTCTGCAAGCGTCGCCGTCAGCGGCTTGTCGCAGATGACGTGGATGCCAGCTTCGAGGAAGGCTTTGGCGGCGGGATAGTGTACGTTGTTGGGCGTGACGATGGCCACCGCCTCGATGCCGTCGGGCCGTTTCGCCTCGGCCTTGGCCATCTCGGCATAGGAGGTGTAGCTGCGCTCGGGATCGAGGCCGATGTCGGCGGCGGAGGCCTTGGCGCGCTCCGGATTGGACGACAGCGCGCCCGCGACAAGCTGGAAATCGCCGTCCATGCGGGCGGCGATGCGGTGGACTGCACCGATGAAGGCGCCCTGCCCGCCACCGACCATGCCGTAGCGGATCGGGCCGGCCGACTTGTCACCGCGTCCTTCGATTGTCATGCTTTCCTCCTGGTTGTTCCCCGACTGCGCTCCACGCCCTCTCTGACCTGCCGGACAGAGGAGGTGCCGTCCCTCGGCACCTCCGGTGGTCCACTTACTCGATCCCCATCATCTTCCGCAGCATCGCCGGGTCGCTCGTCCCGCCGGCGAAATCGTCGAACGCCTTGTCGGTGACGCGGATGATGTGGCTTTCGATGAACGGCGCCCCTTCGGCAGCGCCGTCTTCCGGATGCTTGAGGCAGCATTCCCATTCGAGCACGGCCCAGCTGTCGTAGCCATACTGCGCGAGCCTGGAGAAGATGCCGGTGAAATCGACCTGGCCGTCGCCGAGCGAGCGGAAGCGGCCGGCGCGGCCGAGCCAGCCCTGGTAGCCGGAGTAAACGCCCTGGCGGCCGTCGGGATTGAACTCGGCGTCCTTGACGTGAAACGCCTTGATGCGCTCGTGGTAGATGTCGATGAAGGCGAGATAGTCCAGCTGCTGCAACAGGAAATGCGACGGGTCGTAGTTGATGTTGCAACGCTTGTGGCCGCCGACGGCGTCGAGGAACATCTCGAAGGTGGCGCCATCGAAGGCGTCCTCGCCCGGATGCAGTTCGAAGCAGAGGTCGACGCCAGCCTCGTCATAGGCGTCGAGAATAGGCGTCCAGCGCTTGCCGAGCTCGGCAAAGGCCTCTTCGATCAGGCCGGCGGGCCGCTGCGGCCAAGGGTAGAGATAGGGAAACGCCAGCGCGCCGGTGAAGGAGACGCAGGCCGTGAGCCCGAGATTCTGCGACGCCTTGGCGCCGAGCTTCATCTGCTCGACCGCCCATTGCTGGCGCGCCTTGGCATTGCCGCGGACCGCATCGGGCGCAAAGCCGTCGAACTGCGCGTCATAGGCCGGGTGCACGGCCACCAGTTGCCCCTGCAGATGGGTCGACAATTCGGTGATCTCGACACCCGCATCGGCGCAGATGCCCTTGATCTCGTCGCAATAGGTTTTCGACGTCGCAGCCTTCTGAAGATCGAACAGGCGCGCGTCGGGCGTCGGGATCTGCACCCCCTTGTAGCCGAGACCACCTGCCCACGATGTAATCGATTTCAATGAATTGAACGGCGCAGCGTCGCCAGCGAACTGGGCGAGGAAGATCGCGGGACCCTTCATTGTCGATGGCATGGCAAACTCCTCGTCCGATTCCGGCCTGCAACGTTGTAGGGGCCAGATGACCATTATTCAGGCCAGCTCCGCAAGAGGCCAGAAAACCGCCGGCTTAACGGGCATCGGCACGGCGATAGATGGCGGTGACAGGGTTGCGCGAAAAGCGCCCGCTCTCGAACAATTCGCGCCTCAAAAGGGCCCAGTCGCCGAAGCTGTGGTGGCGCTTGAGGACGTCGTTGACCTCGCGCTCGCTGTAGTCGCGTCCTGTCTCGAATCTTGCGATGAGGAAATCGAGCACCACCAGCCGGTCGGCGGCCTTGGCCGGCCAGCGCGTGATGACGCCGTCGTCGGTAATCAAACCGGCCATGGCCTATCCTTAAGCACTGCCTCGACGGCAAGGCCAGCGGAAAGCAGTCGGCGGTCGTGGCCATGGCGCGCCATGAGCATCAGGCCGGACGGCAGCGCCGCACCGGCCATCGGCAGCGACAGGGCGCAGAGGTCGAACTGGTTGGCGACCTGGGTATTGCGCAACAACAGCCCCTCGATACGGTTGGCGTGCGCCCCGTCGGCCAAAAGTTCTGATATCGGCTGTGCCGGCACGGGCGTCGTCGGCAGGACGAGCATATCATGCGCCGACAGCCGCGCGTCCATGGCGGCGGCAAGCTCGACGCGGCGATTCATCGTCCTGATGTAGCTGACCGCCGGCACCTGCATGGCGCGGCCAAGCGCGCCGCTGACATTGGGGTCGATGGGCACAGACACACCATTGGCCAGCCAGTCGGCGTGGATCGCCGCCCCTTCGATCGCGGCAATTGTGCCGGTCCGTGTCGCGGCACGGAAATCGGCCAACAGGTCGCCGATCTGGCAGTCGCCGACCACTGCACCGGCAGCCTGGAGCTGGCGCAGCGCGCGCTCGAAGCTGGCCGCCAGGCCGGGCGCCACATCGTCGAGCAGGCGGCCACGCGGGATGGCGAGGCGCAGGCCGGCGAGCGACAGCGGTGGCAGCGAAAAATGCTCCTTGCCTGATATGACCGCATCGCTGGCGATGCATTGCGCCACTGTGTTGGCGAGCGGGCCGATGGAATCGAGCGACGGCGACAGCGGGAAAGCGCCATCAAGCGGAATGCGCCGTGCCGTCGGCTTGAAGCCGACGACACCGTTGAGGGCGGCGGGCACCCTGACCGAGCCGCCGGTGTCCGAGCCGATCGAAATGTCGGAGCTGCCTTCGGCCACCGACACGCCGGCGCCCGAGGACGAGCCGCCCGGGATCAGCCTGGGATCGGCGGCGTTTCCCGGCGTGCCGTAATGCGGGTTGATGCCGAGCGCGGTGAAGGCGAACTCGGTCATATGGGTCTTCCCGATGATGACAGCACCGGCGCGGCGCAAGCGCTTGACCACCAGCGCGTCGTCCCGTGCCGGTTCGGCATCGCGCCGCAGCACCGAGCCGGCCAGCGTCGGCTCACCAGTGACGTCGAACAGATCCTTGATCGAGACGATCGTACCATCGAGTGGCCCGAGCATGAGCCCTGCCCGGCGGCGTGCATCAGCGGCGTCGGCGGCGGCGCGCGACACATCGGCATAGAGCTTCATGAAGACGCGTTCTTCGCCAGCGCGCTCAGCAAGCCGCGAAAGGATCGCCTCCAGCCTGTCCCTGGTCGTGGTCATGCACCCTCCGATTCGCCATTGCCGCCGTTGGGCCGCGGCAGGGTCGCGACTGTTAGCACGGTCTGGCCCCATGCAACACGGTTGCCCGCCCGGCCAAACATCTTACAGTCGCCCTACCAAGCCCAGGAGCCGTCATGACCGCCCATCTGTTTTCGCCGATCAAGCTCGGCACGCTCGATTTCCCCAACCGCATCGCGGTTGCGCCGATGTGCCAATATTCCGCCGACGACGGCTCCGCGACCGACTGGCACCTGCAGCACTGGATGAACCTCGCCATGTCCGGCGCCGGCATGGTCACCGTCGAGATGACCGACGTCGAACGGCGCGGTCGCATCAGCCATGGCTGCATGGGGCTCTATTCCGATGCCAACGAAGCGGCTGCGAAACGCGCCCTCGACGCAGCGCGGCGGGTGGCGACGCCGGGCGTGAAGTTCGGCGTGCAGCTTGCGCACGCCGGCCGCAAGGCCTCCAATCACAGGCCATGGGACGGCTTGGGCCCACTCAAGCCGGAAGAGGATGCATGGCCTGTGGTATCATGCTCGGCGCTTGCCTATGCCGATGGCTGGCAGGTGCCGCATGCGCTTGATGAAGACGAGATCGAGCAGACCATCGGCCATTTCGTCCAGGCGGCACAGCGGGCCAAACGCGCCGGCTTCGACTTCATCGAGCTGCATTCGGCGCATGGCTATCTGCTGCACCAGTTCCTGTCGCCGCTGTCCAACCACCGCAGCGACCGCTGGGGCGGTTCGCTCGAAAACCGCATGCGTTTTGCCATGACGATCGCCCGCCGCGTCAAGGAAGCGGTGCCAAGCCTGATGCTCGGCGCCCGCATGTCCTTGACCGACTGGGTCGATGGCGGCTTCACCCTCGAGGAGGCGGTCGAAGTCGCCAAGGCCTATCGTGAGGCGGGCGTCGCTTACCTATGCTGTTCGAGCGGCGGTAATTCCCCACACCAGAGCCTGCGCACCGGCCCCGGCTACCAGGTCCACCTCGCCGAGGCGGTGAAGAAGGCGACCGGCATCCCGGTCCGCGCCGTCGGCATGATCGACCAGCCTGAGCAGGCCGATGCCATAATCCGCGAGGGCCAGGCCGACATGGTGGCGCTGGGCCGCGCATTGCTCGCCGATCCGCGCTGGCCGTGGCGTGCCGCAGCAAGGCTTGGCCACGAATTCCATCCTGCCCCGCAGTTGGCCCGCTCGGCGGCGCTGATGAAGCAATGGGGCTCGGCGGCCTGAGGAATGGCGACACGTCTGGAGCTGCGGCTGCGGCGCGCTGGACCATGACACACCACCACGGCTCTGGTGAATCACCAGCCGAGCGGTTAGGCAGCAGTCGAAGCCTCGAGGGACATGGCATGGAAAAATCGGTCGAGACGATCAGGGGCGACAGCGAGGGCATCGCCTACGAATTTGCGCTCTACCGCATTTCGGGCACCTCGTCCGAAGCGCCCTCGGCCTACATCCAGGCGGCCCTGCATGGCGACGAACTCCCCGGCGTCGTCGCCATCGACGCGCTGATGCCAAAACTGCGCAAGGCGGAAAACGAAGGCCGCGTGCGTGGCAATGTGACGATCGTGCCGCGCGCCAACCCGATCGGCGCCAACCAGTTGCTGTTCGGGGCGTCGCAAGGCCGCTTCGACCTCGGCACACGTGTCAACTACAATCGCGATTTCCCGTTGCTCGACAGGCCCGACACAGCGCTGTTGCCGGGTGACGAGGTACCGATGTCGTCGGACCGGCGGCTGAAGGCGCGCCTGCTCAAGCTGTCGCTTGGCCACGACATCGTGCTCGACCTGCATTGCGATGACGAGGGTGTCGCCTATCTCTACGTGCCCGACGAACTGTGGCCGGCGATGGCCGATTGCGCCGCGAATATGGGCGTCGACGCTGTCATCCTGTGGAGCGGCCAGTCGGGCTCGTCGTTCGACGAGGCCTCGCTGCACCCCTATCTCAAGATGCCGCGCAAGGAAGCACGGCTCGAAAGCCGCGTCGTCACGACAGTCGAGTATCGCGGCGTCTCCGATGTCTATGCCACCGTTGCCGAAGCCGACGCACAAGGCCTTTATCGCCTGCTTGTGGCGCGCGGCGTGATCGAGGACACCTGGATCGAGACCCAAAAGACGTTCGCCGGGGTGGTCGCGCCGATCGACCATATCGAGATGGTGCCCGCTCCTTGCGCCGGCGCCATCCTCTACCACGTCAATCCGGGCGACACTGTCAAGGCGGGAGCCCATATTGCGACGATCGTGCGCGCGGCCGGCGAGGACGGCGGCAGGGTCGAGGTGCTGGCACCGCAGGACGGCTACATCCTGACCCGCCGCTCGCACCGCGCCACGCGCGCCGGCGACGACCTCGTCAAACTGGTCGGCGTGGCCCCCAGCAGCGATGCGCGAACAGGCGCGCTGGAGGCGTAACCTAAGCTGGCGAGCCGAAATGCAAGCAGGCAGCGGACCAAGGAGCCCTGCCCGCCGAAGCGGGCCCTACGCCTCAGCCGCTCTTTGCCTTCTTCGGCGCGCGGGCAGCCTTGACCGACATGTTCAGCGCCACCGCTGCCTGAACCAGCGCCTTCAGCGCCGTTTCATCGAGCGTGTCGCCCTCATGGATGTCGATGGCGCGGCGGGTGTTGCCATCGAGGCTGGAGTTGAACAGGCCCGACGGGTCCTCGAGCGAAGCGCCCTTGGCGAAGGTGAGCTTGACCACGCTCTTGTAGGTCTCGCCGGTGCAGATGATGCCGGCGTGCTCCCAGACGGGAACGCCGCGCCACTTCCACTCCTCGATCACTTCGGGGACGGCCTGCTTGATGAGGGCGCGGACGTGAGCGAGCGTCTCGCCGCGCCAGTCGCCCAGGTCCTTGATCCGCGCATCGATCAGTTGCGAGGCGTTCGGGCCTTCGCCGCTCTTGCCGTCCATGGTCATCTCCTCATTTCCATGATCGTTGTCCGCGAGGCCGGCGTCCGCCAACGCCCTGCCGCGCAGCCCAGCTTCGCTCGCCTGTCGGCGAGCGCGTTGCCTTATGCGCCGTACACCAGCCTGTCCTGCCTCGCACGCAGCTCGGCGATCTTCGAACCTGGCGCAACGGCGGCGTTGGCCGTGGTGATCAGTTCGCCCTTCTTGATCGGGGCCGTCACCGTGCCGCCCTGCAGCAGGCCGCAAGGGATCGCTTTGGCAGCACGGGCCTCGCCCGCCGTCATGATCCAGGCGCGGTAGGTGTATTCGCCGATGGCATCGAGCGCATCGCCCGGCTTCAAATCCTTCTTGGCCACCGCGCAGACGTCGGCCACGGGCTTCGCCAGCGGCACCATGTCGGCCTTGCCGTAAAGCACCACACGGGCACAGGTCAGCGGCACCTCGAGCGAGGTCAGGTGGTAGGGCCGATGGAAGGTGAAATACGGGCCATGGCCCATCTTCAAATCTTCCATGCGCTCGCGGATGCGCGGGTGTGACATGTCGGCGATGACGAAGACACCTGGAGCCACACCCTTGCCGATCGAATAGTCGACGACGCCGACCTTAGAGAGAACACCGCCGTCCTTCTCCGGGACCAGAACCTTGTTGAGCTCCGGCAAGGTCGCAGCCGGGCCGTGCATGCCGGCCTTGTCGGGCACCAGACCGGTGGCATTGGCGATCGCCGCCATCTCGACCATAGTCTTGGAGCCGTCGACGAACTCGACAAGCATACGCACGTTCATGTTGCGGCGGGCCGCTTCCTCGGCATAGTCGTGCGGCACCGCATCGATGTTGAGCGGGTTGTTCTTGCCCTTGCCGGCAGCGACGATGGTGTGGCCCATCGCCGAGACGAATTCGATCAGCTCCATGCAGGACGACGGCTCGTCGCCGGCGCCGAGCGAATAGGTGACGCCGAGCCTGTCGGCCTCGCTCTTCAGATAGGCGCCGATGGTGACGTCGGCCTCGACATTCATCATCACCAGATGCTTGCCATGCTCCATGGCGCGCAGGCCGATCTCGGCGCCGACGGCAGGAACGCCCGTCGCATCGATGACGACGTCGATCAGGCCGCTGTTGAGGATGAGATCAGCATCGTTGGTGACCGCGACCTTGCCGGCTTCGATCGCCTCGTTCAGCGCCGAACCGGAGGCAACTTCGCGGGCGTGACCCTTCTCCTGATAGGCGATGTCGACGGCGCGATGCGCGTTGGGCAGGTTGAGCTCGGAGATCGCGCCGACCTCGATGCCGGGCATGTGCGCCACCCGCGCCACAATGTCGGTGCCCATCTCACCCGAGCCGATCAGGCCAATGCGGATCGGCTTGCCGGACTTGCCACGCTCGGCAAGATCCCGCGCCAGGCCGACAGGGGCTACGTTGATGGTCATCCGATGGTTCCTCCCGAGCACGCTGATATGTCCAACCTAAAGCGCGACGGGTATTGAATTATGGCGCCCTGTCAACTCGAATGTCGCCGGCACAGTCTGGGCTGCCGTTTGTCAGGAGCATGGCAGCTCAATCTGGCCCGCCTGCCGCTTTGCCGCTATGGTCATCTGGCTTTGTCAGCATCTGGATTATCCCCGGGAGGAGCCGGGATCCCGAGCCGGCATTGCCGGGAAAAGCCAGTGTTTGAAATGCGATAGCAGCCGATCCGGAATCGATCCCCGAAGATCGGCACTGCGGGAGGAGAACATGGCAGAGAAAGTGCTTGTCCTGCTCGGCACCAAGAAAGGTGCCTTCATCGCCGAAAGCAATGCGGCACGGCAGAGCTGGAAACTGCGCGGACCGTTCTGCGAGACCTGGCCGATGAATCATGTCGTCGCCGACCAGTCGACCGGCACCATCTGGGGCGCCGGCGGCAATGAGTGGTTTGGACCGGCGGTTTGGAAGTCGACCGATCTAGGCGAGAGCTGGACGCATTCGTCGGAAGGGCTCGCATATGCCGAGGGCGAAGAGCCGATCAAGGCGGTGTGGAGCCTCGCCAAGGGTAATGGCAGCCTTTATGCCGGCGTGCAGCCGGCCGGCCTGTTCCGCAGCGACGATTCCGGCCAGAGCTGGCAGCAAATAGACGGCCTGCAACAACACCCGTCCCGGCCGCATTGGAACCCCGGCGGCGCCGGCCTCATCCTGCATTCTCTGGTACTCGATCCCGACGACCACGACCGCATCTGGATCGGCATTTCGGCGGCCGGCGTGTTCTACACTGGCGATGGCGGCGCGACCTGGGAGCCGCGCAATCTCGGCACCCGCGCCGATTTCATGCCCGAGGGCGAAAACTACCCAGAATTCGGCCAGTGCGTGCACAATCTGGTGATGGCGCCGGGCATGCCCGACCGGCTCTACCAGCAGAACCATTGCGGCATGTACCGGTCAGACGATGGCGGCAAGCGCTGGGTGAGCATCGAAAAAGGCCTGCCCTCGACCTTCGGTTTTCCGGCGGCAGCACATCCGCGCGACCCCGAAACGCTCTATCTCGTGCCGCTCAACGGCGACAGCGCCGGCCGCTACATGCCCGACGCCAAGGCGGCGGTCTGGCGCACCCGAAACGCCGGCAGCGAATGGCAGGCGATGCGCAACGGCCTGCCGCAGGAAAACGCCTATATCGGCGTGTTGCGCCAGGCGATGGCAACCGACCGGCTCGACCCCGCCGGCGTCTATTTCGGCACCAGTTCGGGCGCGCTGTTTGCCAGTGCCGACGAAGGCGAGAGTTGGGTCAACGTCACCCAGCACCTGCCGGCAATCCTGTCGGTCGAAACGCTGGTCGTAGACTGAGCGGCGGCCGTGGACAACAGCCCTGCCCCGGAAAGCCGAAAAGCAGCGCTCGCCACCGTCGTGGTGCGCCTGCCCGGGGTGCTGGTCGATCTGTTTCCGGGTGCTTCGAGGCGCGTCGAAGTTCCGGCTGAAACCGTCCGCGACATGGTCGACGAGCTCGACAGGCGCTGGCCCGGTATGCGCGACCGCATCTGCGACAGCCGCCCGGCGATCCGCAAGCATATGAACGTCTTTGTCGAAGGCGAACGCGCCACACTGACAACCAGGCTCAAGCCCGGTGTCGAAGTCTTCGTATTGACGGCGATCAGCGGCGGTTAGGGCCGCCGTCGAAATTGGATTCCTCTGTGCCGGCACATCGGCTAACATCCCCAAGCTATTGATCAAGCGGGGATACCAGATGCGGAAACTCGGTCTTCTCTTTGCAATGATGCTGACCTTTGCGCCTGCCGTGCCGCAGGTCGTAGCAGCCCAGGAGCGCATGGAAACGCTGCGCATGCGCCCTGGTGCTACGCAGACGACGGTGCGCGGCATTGTCTTCGGCCCGATCAGCGCCTCCTACCGGCTCGAGGCGCGAGCCGGCCAGCGCATGAGCCTCGACCTCAATTCGCGCAACACCTTCCTCTATTTCAACGTGCTCGACCCGCGCGGCCGCGCCATAGCGCGTGAGCAGACGCAGTGGGACGGACGCCTGCCCGCCTCCGGCCTCTACACCATCCAGATCTATTTGGTGCGTGCCGAAGCGCGGCGCAATCGGCCTGCCCCCTTCTCGCTCAGCGTCTCGATCTTCGGCCGCGGTGGCGAGCCCAGCCCCGGCCCGAACCCGGGTCCTGGCCCCGGGCCCCATCCGCGCTCCTGGCGTGTTGTCGGCGTGACGCCCAACGACGTGCTCAACATGCGCTCGACGCCTTCGCCGCGCGGTTTCCTGATCGCCGAAATCCCGTTTGATGCCAGCGGCCTGCGCAATCTCGGCTGCCAAGATCGCCAGAGCTGGTGCAAGGTTCGCTATCGCGGCCAGGAAGGCTGGGTCAACGGCCGCTTCCTGCGCCCGGAATAAGATCGTCGCGGAAGGGCCACCGGCGAAACGGTGGCCTCCATCAGGCGCTTCAGATTTCCGGCACGGGATCGACGAGAAGCGGGCCGCTGTGCAGGTAACGCGTCGTCTTGCGCTTGGAGGCGATGTCGGTCCAGACGCGGCCAACCTGCTCGGCGGTCAGCCCGGCAGCACGGCCGACTTCTTCCGCCGCAATGCCGTTGTTGAGCCCGTAGAGGCACAGGTCCATGCGATCATAGGGCAAGGAGAAATAGAACTCCTCCTGCGTCTGCTGTAGCGAATAGGTGTCGGTGGTCGGCGGCCGCCGGCGGATTTCCTCCGGCACGCCGAGATGGGCGGCCAACTGGTAGACCTGCGACTTGTAGAGATGGGCGATCGGCTTGACGTCGGCGGCACCGTCGCCGTTCTTTACGAAGAAGCCCTGGTCGTATTCCAGCCGGTTCGGTGTGCCGATGACGGCGTAGTTGAGGCGGTCGGCGTGGAAATATTCGACCTGCTTGCGCGTCCGCTGCTTCATGTTGGTCGAGGCGACGATGCCGAGATAGACATGCGGCGGCATGCGCAGCTTGCTCTGCTTGCCCTCGGGATCCTGCACCACCAGCGACGAAATGTTGTAGCCTTCATTTGTCAGCGCATTGGCGATGACGATCTTGCACGCCCAGCCGGCGCCGTATTCGGGCACCAGTTCACGGATGAAGGCGTCGCGGCGCTCGTAGCAGCCCATTGCCTTGAGCGTCGGGCCGATGTTCTCGACGACCGCTGCTATGCCGAACGTTTCTGCGACGAGGCGTCCGAGACGCAGGCTTTCGGGATCGGAATCGTCCTCCGGCATGAACAGAGCAAAGACGTTCTTGGCGCCGACGGCGCGCACCGCGAGGGCAGCGCTGACGCTCGAATCGACGCCGCCCGACAGGCCGAGCACGAGCCCGCGCCGGCGGAGCGTGCCGGTCAGTTGGCTGCGCAAGGCAGCTGATATTCTCGTCGCCTCGGCTTCGGGATCGATGGTCAGCATCGCCGCGCTGAAACTGCCGGTTTGCGCCAATGGCATGTTCATTGCGTCGGCTCCATGGATTCGGCGGCGAGACGCCGGCTGACCTTGCCGGTGTCGGTCCGGGGCAATTCGGATCGGAACTCGATGATCTTGGGCACCATGAAATCCTCGAGATTGGCTTGGCAGTGGCGCAGGATTTCACGCTGGGTCAGGTTGGGATCGGAGAGCACGATCAGCGCGCCGATGGCGTGACCGAGGATAGGGTCGGGTATGCCGATGACCACCGCCTCGGCGACACCGGGACAGGCGTGAAGAACGGCCTCGACCTCCTTGGGCGCTACCTTTTCACCACGCGTCTTGATGATGTCGTCCTTGCGCCCGACGAAATAGAGGAAACCTTCGGCGTCGCGGCGGAACAGGTCGCCGGTGTAGAGCAGCTTTTCCCACGGGTTGAAGCCCGGGCGCAGCATGCGGTTGGTCGCTTCCGAATTCTCCCAGTAGCCCTGCATGACATGCGGCCCGCGGATGACCAACTCGCCCGGTGTATCAGGCGGCACCGGCTGGCCGAGATCGTCGACAACGAAGGCTTCGGTGTTGGGAATGGCGATGCCGACCGATCCGGGGCGCCGGTCGAGCTCCGCCGGCGGCAGGTAGGTGCAACGCTTGCACTCGGTCAGGCCATACATGGAATAGAGCCGGGCGCCGGGGAACAATTCGCGCAGCCGGGCGATATGGGCCGGCGGCAGGGCGGCGGCGGTGTTGGTGACGTAGCGCAGGCTGGGCAGGAAGCCCGGTTTGATGTCGCGCATCTGCAGGATCAGCGCCGCCATTGTCGGCACGAGCGGGAAGCCGGTGACGTTCTCGGCGCGGATGACGTCGAAGATCGCCTGCGGGAAGGAGAACGACTTCTCCAGCACCAGCGTCGCGCCCATCTTGATCGACATGATCAGCTGGTACAGCCCGTAATCGAAGGCCAGCGGCAGGACGTTGAGGATGATGTCGTCTGGTGTGTTCTCGAGATAGGTGGTGATCGAACCGGCCGCCGCCTCGATGTTGCGGTGGGTCATCATCACGCCTTTGGGCCGGCCGGTTGAGCCCGAGGTGTAGATCAGCATGGCAAGGTCGACGTCGATGCCGCCATGAAGGGGCAGTGCGGCACTGCCTTGCAGGCATTCTTCGAATGAGACCGCACCTTCCGGTGCCTTGCCGCCGGCAGCCGTTGACACGACGATCAGTTCGCCGCCGTCATTCGCCTCGGTGACGACCGGCAGCAGCCGGGCCTGGGTCAGCACGGCGCGCGCGCGGCAGTTGCCGATGATGAAATCGAGCTTGTCGGCTTTGGTCGACGGGTTGATCGGACTGAAGACGGCACCGGCCTTGGCAATGGCGAACACCGACACCGCGGCTTCCCAGCAATTGTCCATGAAGACCAACACGCGATCGCCACGGCCGACGCCAAGATCGCCGAGCCTTGCTGCCAGCCGGTTCGACATGCTGTCGAGTTCGGCGTAGGTCAGGCGCATGTCGCGGGCAATCAGCGCGGTCTTGTCGCCCCGCAACCGTGCACTGTCGCGTAAGAATTGCTCCAGTCGCATTGCCCCCTCCCGCGCGCCTCAGGCCGCGCCAGCTGCCTGCTTTACCGGTTGCGTTGCTGCCTGCTTCGCCTCGATGAAAGCGGCGATGCGGACCAGCGAGTCGAGATTGGCTGGAACGATGTCGGAATCCGCCATTTCGAGCCCGAATTGGTCCTCGATATAGGTCACCAGTTCCAGCACGCCGGTGGAGTCGATCACGCCGCTTTCGATCAGCGAAACGTCATCGGCGAGCGCGTAGGACGTGTCCCCGAACAGGAAGTTGTCGATGATGAAGGCTTTGACCGTGTCCTTGATCTGCTGCGTCATGCTCTCTCCTTTTGTTTCATCGTCAGGCGGCCTCGGTGACATCGGACCTGGATCCGGCGAACGACCGGTGCCACAGCTGCGTCGACAGGATGCCGACAAAGGCAGCGTTGTCCCGGAAGCCCGATACCGCTTGCTGCCGACACTTTTCAGTCAGCTTCCTTACCGTGGAAACGTCGAAAAATCCTGAATCGGCGATCGCCTCGGAACTCATCGCCTCTCGCAGCCACGGCTGCTCGTCGGTGCCGACGAAAGATTGCGAATCCGGAGCGCGGTAGGGCTGCTTCGTGCGTTGGCCGATCGACGGCGGCAACAGGTCCTTGGTCGCCTCGCGCAAGATGTGCTTTTCGACCAGCCCCTTGAGCTTCATGCCGGGTGGCAGCCGGCTGGCGAACTCGACAAGGCGATGGTCGAGGAACGGGAAGCGGCCCTCGATGCCATGCGCCATCGACATGCGGTCACCCTGACTCGACAGGATGTAGCCCGGCAACAGGTAGCGGCTTTCGAGATATTGCGCCTGGTGCAGCGGATGCCAGCGGGCGAAACGCTCCGGCAGTTGCGAGGCGAGCTCGGCTGCCGCGTCATAGGATGCGAGTTTGGCGCGCAGGTCGCCGGAGAAGAACAGCTTGGCAGCAGCCGTGTTGCGCATGCGCGGACGATGCGAATAGAGCGGATCGTCGAGGCTGTCCTTGCCGGCGCCGAAGAAGGCGGCGAGATAGGACGCCGACTGCTTCTGCAACCCCGGCAGATAGGGGTAGAGCTTGCGGAACAGATGCGGCCGGCTGGCCGAACCGGGCTGGCGGTCGCAGAAGCGCCGCACCAGCGTCTCCTTGAAGATGTCGTAGCCGGCGAAGACCTCGTCGGCGCCCTCGCCCGTCAGCACCACCTTGATGCCCTTGGCGCGCACCAGCCCGGAGAGCTGATAGAGCGGCGCCGGTGCCGTGCGGATGACCGGCCGCTCCGTGGCATTGATCACCTCCGGGAAGATCGAGGCGATGTCGCCGGGCCCGACATTGACCGCGCTGTGGTGTGATCCGATGGCCAGCGCCATCTCTTCCTGGAATTCGCTTTCGTCGTGCTCGGCACTGTCGAAGGTCACCGAAAAGGTGCGCAGGCCCCCGGTCGCCATCGGTGCTGCCAACGCCGAGACGATGGAGGAATCGAGACCGCCCGAGAGATAGGAGCCGACGGTAACGTCGGCGCGCATGCGGATGCGGGTCGCGTCGGTCAGAAGCTCCCGGAGTTCCTCCGCCGCCTGCCTTTCGTCGCGCGGTGCACGGCCTACCTCGGCATCAGGGAAATCAAGCTGCCAGTAGGGACGCGTGGTGAGCCCGCTTTTGTCGGCGATCATGATGTGGCCGGGTTCGAGCTCGAACACGTTCTTGAACGCAGTACGCGGCGCGATCGGCGCCCACAGCGTGAAGATCTGGTCGAGCGCGATCTCGTCGAGTTCGGCGGTGAAGCCAGGCACCCGGGCAAAAGCCTTGACCTCGGAGGCAAAATACAAGGTGCCGCCGACTTCGGTGTAGAACAGCGGCCGCACGCCCATCCGGTCGCGGGCAAAGAACATGCGCTGCCGCGGCGCGTCCCAGATGGCGAAGGCGAAGTCGCCATTCATCAGGTCGACGCAGTCGGGGCCCATCTCCTCATAGAGATGCAGGATCACTTCGGTGTCGCTGCCAGTGCGGAAGCGGCGGCCGCGCGCCTTCAGTTCGTCGCGCAGTTCGACATAGTTGAAAATCTCGCCATTGAAGGCGATGTGGAGATCGCCGGAGGCGCTGGCCATCGGCTGCTGGCCGTCGCCAAGGCCGACGACCGACAGGCGTGCATGGCCAAGGCCAGCCGACGGACAGACGAACACGCCCTGCTCGTCGGGCCCCCTGTGGGCGATGCTGGCCGTCATGCGCCGCAGCAGCTGATCAGCCGCCGCCGGCTCGACATTCCCGAGATACCCGACAAATCCACACATACGCCGGACTCTGTTTCACTAGTGCGACAAGCCCACGTGTTAAACGCAGGTTAACCAATGGCAGGAAAGCACACTTCCGATATCAAAACACATCACAAAGCCGATAGTCTCGGTTTCGCGGCCGGAGATACGGTAGTAGATATTGATAGAAGGTTCTTTGTGTAACGAATTGTATGAACAAGTCATGTTGATGACAATTGCCCCTGACAGAAGCATTGATCGGTTGACGATCCAGGGCGCTGGGGTTGTCATGGAGCGGGCAAAGGACTTGGCGAGGGCAACCATGCATATCGTTGAGAACAACGGCGACAAGTCTGGCATCAGGCTGCACAAATTCATGGACATCGAGCTCGAGCTCGGGGACGACGTGCTCGTGCCGCGCGAGGAAACCGAAATCCTTGGCCGTGCCGCGCTCGGCCTGCTCGACGGCCGCGATCCGGCTGCCCGAGTGATTGACATGTGCTGCGGCTCCGGCAATCTCGGCCTGGCGATCGCCGCCAAGATGCCGGGCGCGCGCGTCTGGAGCGCCGATCTGACCGACAGCACCGTCGCCACCGCCCGTCGAAATGCCGACCGTCTCGGACTGGCCGACCGGGTGACCATTGCCCAGGGCGACCTGTTCGGCGCGTTCGACGGGACGGACCTAGCCGGGTCCATCGACCTTGTCGTCTGCAATCCGCCCTACATCTCGTCTGCGCGCCTCGAAGGCGATCGCAGCGAGTTGCTGGCTTCCGAACCGAGGGAAGCCTTCGACGGCGGCCCCTACGGTCTGTCGATCCACCAGCGGTTGATCCGCGATGCGGCACCCTTCCTCAAGCCCGGCGGCTGGCTCGCCTTCGAATTCGGCGTCGGCCAGGACCGCCAGGTGGCAGCCCTGCTTGCCCGGGCGCGCGTCTATGCAGCAGTGGAATTCGTGTCCGACGCCGCCAAGACACCGCGCGCGGCGATCGTCCGCAAGCTCGATCCCGCGTGACCGGGAGCCCGACCTTCACCCTTCCTAGATGTTTCCCGCCTAAGCCATTGCTGCCGTGACATGACCGAGGCTTCGCCCGATGCCTGAAATTCGTCCATTGCAGGCCGCCGATATGGCGGTTGTCGCAGACATGTTCCAGCGCGTGCTGCGCAAGCGGCGCACGCCGACGCCCGCCTCGCTGCCCGGCTATCTCCAGCGCCTCTATCTCAGTTCCACCGACGCTACGGTGGGGTCGCCATCCCTGGTCAATGTCGCCGACGACGGCAGCATTTCGGGCTTCATCGGCGTCACGTCACTGCCCATGCGGTTTGGTGACAGGAAGCTGAACGCTTCGATCTGCGGTTCGCTGATGGTCGACGAGGACCAGCGCAACGACCTGTCCGGCGCAAGGCTGCTCAAGGCATTTCTCGCCGGTCCGCAGGACCTGTCGTTCAGCGAGACGGCAAGCGACGTTACCGCCAATATGTGGACGACGCTGCGCGGCTCGATCCTGCCTGACTACAGCCTCGACTGGATCAAGGTATTCAGACCGGCAGCCTTCGCCGTTGCCGGTGCCAGACAGCGCCTGCCCATCGCACGCCTCGGCACGCCGCTGGCCCGCGCCGTCGATGCCTGTCTCGGCCTACGCCGCAGCGGCGAGTTTTCGCGCTGGTTCGGCGCCGGCGACGCGGCGGCCTCGCAAGGCCGCTACACAGTGGGAAGCATCGATGCCGACGGCTTCGCCGTACTGCTCGGCAAATTCACCTCGCGCTTCGCCGTTCATCCGGATTGGAACGAAAACGCACTGTCACGCATCATGTCGGATGCCGCGGCCAAGACGGATTTCGGCGACATCTACCGCTGCACGGTTGCGGCGCGCACAGGTGCCGTCATCGGTGCCTTTGTCTATTTCGGCCGGCCCGGTGGCATCGGCCATGTGCTGCAGGTTCTGGCCTATCCCGGCCAGGCTGGTGCCGTGATCGACTGCCTGATCAACCATGCCGCAGGTGCTGGCCTCGCCGGTCTCAGGGGCAGGACGCAGCCGGCCCTGCTGGAAGCCATGCTTGGGCGGCGCATCATCTTCATCAATGTCAATTCGACCGTGGTGCATTCGCGTGATCCCGAGCTCGTCCGGCAGTTCCAGACCGGCAACGGCTTCTTCAACGGGCTGGTGGGCGAGCACTGGAGCCGGATTTTCGGCGACCATTTCGACTGACGTAATCTAGAACGCGTAGGACAGGACGTCCCCGGCCTGGCTGCTCATCGGGCCGAAGCGGCAGGCATTGGGCACCGACCTGGCCGCGCAATAGCGGCTGACCGCGCGCGTCGTCGTGCCGCTGAGGACGCCGTTGACGGGTCCGTTGTAATAGCCGGCCTGCTTGAGTTGCTGCTGCGCCAGATAGATGTAGCCGTTCGGATGGGTCGTCCGCATCATGCGGACCAGCGACTGGCGCTGCTCGGCAGAAAGTTCGTGCATGCGCGCCACGATCGACTGGTAGCCCTTGGTGTCATTTGCGGCGGCGGCAAACAGCATCTCCTCGACGAGGCGATCGCCGCGCGACAGCCATGGCGACACGCCTGTCATCAGTTGCTCGGCGCGTTTGGCATCTGCCTTGATGAAGGTGGTGCGGCCATAACGGCGGCCGTCACGATAGTAGCTGATCAGATGACGCGCCGCCGCGACGTTGCCGGCGCCGGCTGCCTGTTCAAGCAGGGCTACGGCTGCCTTGGCGTCACGCTTGGTGCCCATGCCGTAAAGCATGGCGTCAGCGAGCGCGGTCGCAGCATCGTCCAGACCCGTCGCTTCGGCCTCACGCAAGGCGGCAACTCCGTCGGCCGGCTTGCCCGCATTGCGCAACAGGCTTTCCGACAGCGCCGAGCCGAGGATGAGCAGCCCGTAAGCATCGCCTGCCTCGGCCGCCTGGCGATAATAGCCGGCGGCCTTCTTGCCGTTGCTCTGCAGCAGCTTGCCTTCGCGATAAAGATCTCCGAGCCTGATCAGCCCTTGCGTCCGCCCGAGCGCCGCCGCCTCGGCATACCAGCGCATCGCCGCCTGGACATCGGGCGGGCCGCCATCGCCCCGGCTCAAAAGGTCGCCCATCACGATATGCGCCTCGGCTTCGCCGCTCTCGGTCGCAGCCTTCACCATAGCCCGGCCGGCAGCGACTTCCTGAGCTATGCCTTGCCCGCGCGCCAGCATGGCGCCGGCGCGGACGGCCCCAATGACATCGCCGAGCCCGGCGGCCTTGCTGTAATAGTCGAGCGCCTTGGGCAGATCCACGGCAACGGTCATGCCGTCGCTGTAGAAGTCGCCCAGGCGCACCAGCGCTTCCGGCTCGTTCAGGCCGGCTGCACGCTCATAGGCGGCGATTGCGCCGTCTGCGTCGACGGCACCCGACTGTGGCTCACGCAGCAGGTCACCAAGGCTGATCAGTGCCAGCGGATTGCCTGCATCGGCGAGCCGGCGGACCATGTCGCGCCCGCCCGAGACGTCGCGCAACGTACCCAAGCCATGCGCCGTCATCTCGCCCACCCGCAAGGCTGCGGAGATGTTGCCGGTGTCCGCAGCGCGCTGGTAGTAGGCAAACGCCGTGACAGGGTCCCTAACGACCGGAGCAGGCGTGGCGCCGCTGTAGACATCGCCAAGGAAAGTCAGCGCTTCCGCATCGCCGTCATCGGCCAGTTCCTTGATCGACGCCAGTCCGCCCTCGACGTCCTGACGCGTGCCCTGACCACGGAACGTCAGTTCGGCGACACGCAGCTTGCCGACCTGTTGCCCGGCCTCGGCAGCCTTTTCGTAGTAGCCGAATGCCTTGGCGTAGTCGGGCTTGCCGGTGCGGCCGCTGCCGAAGAGATCGCCGAGGCGCAGCAATGCGTCGGGATGCCCGAGCGCGGCTGCCTTGGCATAGGCTGCCTCCGCCCCTGGCATGTCGGGCACGCCGGCATCGGCATCGCTCATCAGGTCGCCCTGGGAGACCAGCGCATAGATGTTGCCGCGATCGGCAAGCGTTCGCACCAGCGCCAGCCCGGCTGCGCTGTCCCTGGCGATACCTTGGCCGCGCGCCAACATCTCGCCGCTGCGCAGGATGCCGGTTTCGTTGCCGGCCGCGGCGGCACGGCGGTAGTAGTCATAGGCGCGCGGCAGGTCGAGCGGGATCGCCCTGTTGTCGGCATGGCTGTAGAGGCCGCCAAGCGAGGCGAGTGCTGCCCCGTCGCCGGCCGATGCCACTTCCTCGATGGCCAGAAGCCCAGCGCTGATGTCACGTTCGGTGCCTTCGCCCAGCACGCGCATTTCACCGACGCGAAGCCGCGCCGCAGCACTGCCGGCATCCGCCGCCTGGCGGTAATAGTCGAACGCCTTGGCCGGATCGCGGTTGGCGTTGTCGGCGTTGCTGTAGAGATCGCCGAGCCGCAGCAAGGCGTCGGCGTTGACCGCTCGCTCCTGGGTAACAGCGCCTGGCGTGGCCGGCGCGCCCGCGTCGGGCGCGGTTTCCGCCGACAAGGCGGTGCTCGCCGAAAGTGCGGCGAACACCGTCATCAGAGCCACATGGCAGATACGCGACAATGCCAACTCCCTGACTGGCGCCTGGCATGCGGCGCCAGCAAAACTCAGTTCTGCACATCTCCCGCTGAAGCCGCCGGATTCTCCGCATCGACCGCCTTCAGATAATATTCGGCCGCCTTGCCACCGTCGGCCAGAACGCCTTTGCCGTCACGGTAGAGGTCACCAAGCCTGAGCAAGGCATCAGCGCGTCCCTGCCGGGCTGCATTCTCATAGGCCGCGACAGCGGCAGCACCATCGACCGGCCCGACCGCGCCGGACAGATGTAGGTCGCCAAGCACGACATAGGCATAGGGATCGCCTGCGACGCCGACCTGCCTGACCAGCTCGAGACCGGCCGGAATGTCCTGGCGCGTGCCTTCGCCGCGTGCGGTCATCTCGCCCTGACGCAGCCTACCGGTCTCGTCGCCGGCCATGCCGGCACGGCGGTAATAGTCGAACGCCTTGGCGGGATCGGCTGGTGTCGTCCCACCTAACCGATAGATGTCGCCGATGCGCACCAGCGCATCGGGACGCCCCAGCGCCGCTGCCTTCTCATAGGCCAGCACCGCTTCCTTCGCGTTGACCTTGCCGGTCGAGCCGTCGGCCAGAAGGGCGGCCAGCGACATCAGCGCCTCGCCATTGCCGGCATCCGCCACCGCCTTGACCATCTGCAGGCCGCCCACGACGTCCTTTGACGTCCCTTGTCCGCGCACCTTCATTTCGCCGGCATGGACGGCGCCCATCACGCTGCCGGCCTCGGCAGACTTGCTGAAATAGCCGAACGCCGTCACCGGATTGGCCGGCAGCAGTCCGCCTATGCCGCGCTGGTAAAGCCCGCCGAGCAGGTTCATCGCATTGGCATCGCCTTCGTCGGCGAGCGAGTTCATCTGCGCCAGGCCGGCGGCGACATTGCGATCGGTGCCCTGCCCGAGAACCGTCATTTCGCCGACGCGCAGCTTACCGGCCAGATTGCCGGCCCGCGACGCCCTGACATAATAGGCGAATGCCTTGGGTGGGTCGGAGGCGATCGCGCCGTTGCGGCTGTAGAGATCACCGAGCCTGACAAGTGCGTCGCTGTGGCCGAGCGATGCCGCCTTTTCGTAGGATGCGACCGAGGCGGCAAGGTCGACGGGGGCGACCGCCGCATCGCTGAGCAAATCGCCGAGCGCGATCAGCGCAAAGGTATCGCCATGATCGGCAAGACCGGTCAGCATCACCCGCCCAGCTTGATAGGACTGGGCAGTGCCGCGTCCCCGCGCCAGCATCTCGCCGGTGCGCAGGATGCCTGTCTCGTCGCCGCTGTCGGCGGCGCGGCGGAAATAGCCGAAGGCCTTGCCGAGATCGATGGCTATGACACCGCCATCGGCGCGGCTGTAGAGTGAGCCGAGCAGGACGAGCCCTGCCGGGTTGCGCGTGCGCGCCACCACCTCCTCGATCATCGCGAGCCCGGCCTGGACGTCCTGTGTCGTACCCTGGCCGGTAGCTGTCATCTCGCCGACGCGCAACTTGCCGACGTCGTAGCCAAGGCTGGCGGCCTTGCGGTAATAGTCCAGCGCCTTGTCTGGCTCCATCGCGACCATGCCCTGGGCGCCGGGGCGATAGAGGTCGCCAAGCAGCACCAACGCCTCGGGATTGCCGGCATCGGCGAGTGCTGCGATCATCGCCAGCCCCTTGCCAGTGTCGCGCGCAACACCTTGCCCGCGCGCCAGCATCTCGCCGACACGCAGCTTGCCGTCAGCGTTGCCGGCCTTGGCGGCCTGGTCGTAGAACAGATAGGCGCGCCTGGCGTCGGCCGCGACCACCCTGCCCTCGCGATAAAGGTCGCCGAGCCGCATCAGGGCTTCCGAGCTGCCCATATTCGCCGCCTGCATGTAAAGCTTCGATGCCGCGAACGGATCGGCCGGCGCGTCCTTGACGACGCCGATTAGGTCGGACGGTGAGATGACTGCGTAGATCGCGGCGGGACGGCCTGGGTTGTCGAGGCCGCGATAATAGGCAAGCGCGGCTTCCGCCGCCGCGGCCGTAGTCTTGCCGTCGCGGTAGAGGTCGCCCAAGGCGATGTAGGACGCCGCAAGCGCAAGAACAAAGCCATCCCGGCTTTCTTCGCTGGGCTTGGTGGCCTGGATTGCGTGGGGAGCGGCCGGGGGCGAAAGGCCCAACGCCGGCGATGTTGGAGCCTGTCCGGCGGGACTGGCTTCAGCACTTCCCGACACAACAACGCTGGCAACCAACAACCAGCCGATACGCATGGGCCCAAGCTCCCAACAGTGCGGACGCATCCAGGATGCGCCGCAGCTAATATGAAACAGTCATTGCATTTTTCCGGCAAGAGCATTCTTGAGCGGCACCGTTCACGAAGCCGTATCCTCCGATGCCTCCGCCCGCTTCTTCATGTTCATGCTTCGACGCGCGCATCACTTGATCCATTCGCCCATGCCGATCCCGTGGTCGTTTGGCGCAAAGACGCTCGCATCGGCAGTGGCGCGCACCAGCCGGAATCGCGCCGAGCTGCGCAAGGCCTTTTCGATCGCGTCGAGCGAGCCTTTCGGCATAACGCCGAGATCGTCGATATAGGCCTTCTGGCTGCGCGTGATGATGATGAAGGCCGAGCCCGCCGGCACCGCCCGCAGCCAGTCCCCGAGCTCGGCCGCCGGATCGGCGAGAACCGCTGAAATGGACTGCTTGCTCTCGTTGGAGATCGGCACATAAGTGAAGTTCTCGTAGTTCATGAACTGTTCGGGATAGTTGGGCGCGCCCTCGACAAGCACCGAACCGGCCGGCGCGTTGCTGTAGAGCCATTCCGACGCCTCCACTTCGGCCCGTGAGAAGGTGTACTGGCGGTCCTTGCCGTTGTTGGCGAGGACGAAAGCGACCGTGAGCACGGCGCCGAACGTGCCGATGGCAAAGCGCGCTATGGCGTCGCGTTGCGTGCCCGACCACGGGAAAAACACTGCCGCGGCAAAGAAGGCCAGGAACGGCAGTGCAAAGAGATAGACGCGGAACACGATCTCGCCGCCATAGGAGGTGGCAACGATCATAAAGGCGGGCGCCAGCGTCAGCACGATGGCCGGACCGTCGCGGAACCCCGCCACGAGCCGGCGCAGGCCGCCAAGAACCGCTGCCAGCGCGATCGCGCCGGTCAGCGCCCGCGACGCCCAGGACACCACCACCTGTCCTTCACTGACGATCGAGGTATCCACAAGGCGCTCGCTGATCTCGTTCGAGGTGTCGCCGAAACGCTGAACCAGCTCGGGCAGGATCGAGGCCATGTAGCCGTCGGCGTAGAACAGCAGCCAAGCGACTTCGACGAGGCCGGCAAAGACGAGGTAGCCAAGGCTCAATTGTCCGACGACCCAGAGGCCGCCAAGGGCCATGAGCACGACGATCGGCGTGAGCGGGTGGGTCGCCGTGATCATCACGATCAGCGCCATGGCCGCCAGTGAGGCTACGGCGGGCAGTTTTGGCGTGACGGCCAGCGTCACCGGCGGCTGGCCACGCGAGACGAAGGCGAAATAACGGCCGCAAAGCTTGGACAAGCCACGCCCGTTCGGGTCGGCCCAGCCGGGCACGATCCTGAGCGGGCCAACGCAAAGCGCGACCAGCAAGAGATAGAACAGAAAGGCGACGCCCTGCGGTGAGAAATAATCCTGGCCGATCCAGTTGCCGATGACGAACAGCCAGACCCCGCCCCACACCAGCCGTGGGTCGGCGGTGAAGCGGCGATAGATCTGCGGCAGCACCAGCACATAGAGCAGGTTGAGCGCCGGCGGCGAAAAGCGAGCGATGTCAGCCAGCTGGATAGGTTTGATGTCGAACAGGTTGGCGATCGCGGCGCAGAAGACGAACAGACCGGGCCAATTGGCATAGGCGGCGAGGAACGGCGCCTTGGGATCGATCTGGCCGTGCCGCTGGACGTAGTCGACGACACCGACATGCTTCCAGGCCCAGGCGTAACGCAACTCGTCATAGACGATGGCCGAGGTGCCATGAAGCAGCAGCACCAGCATGACGATCATCAAAAGCGGCATGCGGGTTTCGCAGACGCCGCGCTTCAGGCTGAAGGCGAAGCCGAGGCCGACGGCGGCATAGGCCACCCAGATGATACCAGGCAGGACCGAGATCAGGCCGTAGTCGTCGACACCGGCAGGATCGGTGACGAACAGGACGGCCAGCCACAAGGCAAAGGCGAGGCAAAGACAGATCAACGCGAGGTTGAACGGCGCTGTCGAGACACGGCCAGCATCCGCCAGGGGCTGCGCCTTCAGCGCCGGCGACATGGCAAGACTGGATTCCCGCGTCATCACATTCATATTGCGCCTCCATCGGTGGAGACGATCCTGAGAACACGATCGACATTGGACGCAATCCAGAGCCGGCCGACGCCCGAATGCGCCGGGCGCCGCACCCGCTCGCTAACCTGATGCAGCCAGACGAGGCCGACCATGGCACGGATCGCCGCGCCATCGCCGCTCCAGTCATCGTCCCCGTCCGAGCCGATGCCCAGCCACTGCCGCTCGTCGTCGCGCCACTCCGGCGTCCACAAGAGATCGGCAACGGCCGCGCCGAGCGGCTCGCTGCTGGTCATCATGCGCATGGCGACAGCCAGAACGCAGCCGTCGAAGCCACGTGGCGCGTTGGATCGCGCATTGCCCCATTCCAGCAGGCTGGCAAGCCGGGCGGCACTGCCCTGCCTCGAGGCGAAGTTCAGGTTTTGCGGCCAAAGATCGCCATGGCACCAGCCGAGACGCACCTGGCGACCGAGCCAGTAACGCCGCTGCTGGCCAACGAAACGTTCAATCGCCCGACGCCGTGCCGCTGCCAACATCGTCGACCCGCCGAGCTGCGCAAGCTTTGCCACCGGACGTTCGACCCATTCGTGCAACCAGACGTCGTCGATGGTCCGCATGGCGGCTGTCTGGCCGTGCAAGATGGCCACGGCCTTCGCCGCGGCTTCGAGGCCCGTCTGCCGCTCGGACGCGTCGCGCAGCAGCACACGCCCATCCGTCCCAGGTGCCATCGCCTCGATGCAATCTACGGCACCGCCGATGCGGGTGACTGACAGCCTCGTCGGCAACATCGGCCACAGCGCCTGAAGACGCATATCCGCGCGCAGCAGGTCGAGATTGTCGACCAGGCGCTCGAGATAGGCGGCGGCGATCGGGTCGCGCGCGCTGCGGAGAACGGCATAAGTGCCTTGCGACCGAACGGGCTCGTGCCGCACCGCCTCGTCCAGCACCGGTTCGCCGAGATAAATGATTTCCGTTCCTTCGGGTCCATGCTCGGATTTCAGCGCATGCCAGCCCGAGGCAGCGGAGCTTCCGGTCTTTGCCAGGAGCGGCCGGAGCTCGGCGTAACCAGGAACTGCAATACCCTTGTTGCGGCCGAAAGGCAGGAACTGGGACGAGAGCGACTTCAGCGAAGCGGCAACCGCCAGCCCCCAGTCGTGCATGCTGTGGCGGCGGCTGGTGACGAGGGCGAGCGCGCCGACGCCAAATGTGACCACCAGCATCGCCAGCAGCCAGGCATGCGCCATGCCGATCGGCCCTTCACTGCGCACCAGAAGCGCGCCGGCGCCGAGGGCTATGACCAGCGTCGCGACTTCGGCCGCCGCCACCGAACGCATCCAGCCCTTGGTGCGGGCGATCGACAGGTAGATCGAGAGCACGGCCGATACGACACTGGCCAGTGTGAACACCCTGAGGATCGCAGCACCTTCGGTGGCGTAGGCCGCACCGAACACCGACATGATGGGATGGGCGAACACCAGCATCAGCGCGACGAGGCCGAGCAGCGGCAGCACCGACATCACAGCCGCATCCGCCGCCAGCGCGCGCAGCCGGCCGGTGTCGCTGGCGCCCTCGGCGAGCAGCGACAGCCCCATCGAGCTGCCGACATAATAAAGCGAGGTGAAGATCGTCCAGGCGACGAAGAAGCTGGCGCTTTCGGCCGCGCCGACAAAATTGAGCACGACCAGCGGTGTCGCCGTCCAGGCCACCATCATCGACACCGAGCCGATGTAGTCCCAGCCGAAGAAGCGCGCCATGGCGCGGCGGTCAATCAGATTGGCATGGCCGGTTCCGGCTTGCGCCTTGGGCACGAGGCGCTTGAAAATCAGCAGGTTGACGGCGAGAACGAAGACCAGAACCGGTGCGGTCCACGACAGTGCGATGGCTTCCCATCCGAGCCCGGCGAGTGCCAGCGGGATGAGCATGGCGATCTTGACGACCTGGTAGATTGTCTTCGAGACCGGCACCCAGATCGACTGGCGCAGGCCCGACAGCGCACTGTCCTGCAGCGCGAACACCGACCAGACGGCGACGGTCGCCACGAACCACAAGATGACGCCCGCGCTCTCGGTCAGCACGTCGAGCTTGGGCATGAAGGCGCCGACGACCAGCAGGAAGACGATAGCGACGACGACCGAGGCGATGAAGGACGTGGCGTAGGCGAACAGGATCAACCGGCCGGCGCGGCCGCCGACAGTCGGCACGAAACGAACCAGCAGGTTACCAAAATTGAGCTGGGCAGCGTTGGACAGGTTGACGATGGTGGCGGTGATGGCGCCGCCGAGACCGATCGCCTCCTGCGAACAGTAACGCGCCGCCAGCAACCAGAACGCCAGCCCCAGCACCGCACTCAGGCCGCTGTTGGCGATCAGCGCGTAGCCGTTGCGCATCAGCGACGAGCCCATCAGCGCCTGCGGGAGGAGTGACCGCCAACCACTGCCGCCCGCCTGTGCCGTGGGCTCTCGCTGCCGCAGGGTGGGCGGGTGCGCGGTCATGACCCGGCACGCCGCCAGACACGAACATAATCGATCAGAAAATCGGCCGGGAATTTGGTCCTGGCGTCAGGCGACCCCGGCCAGTTGCCGCCGACGGCCAGGTTGATGAGCAGGTACATCGGTTCCTGCGAGATGCCGTCTGACTTGGCGTAGCGCCACATCTCCTTGCCATCGAGATACCAGACGACGGCATCCTTGCTCCATTCCAGGCCATAGGCATGCCAGTCGGCCGAAAGGTCGACCACCTTGGCGTTCTTGCCCTCGCTCTTCCAGTCCTTCTTCTTGTCGAGATAATGCAGGTGCATCTCGTAGACGTCGGGCGCATGACCCAGGACTTCGAGGATGTCGATTTCCGGACGCGGCTCCTGCGTCGACGGCAGAAGCCAGATCGCCGGCCACAACCCCTTGCCCTTGGGGATCTTGGCGCGGATTTCGAAATAGCCGTATGTGGTGGCGAAACGATCCGGCCTGGCGCGCTCGAGATAATCACGCCCCGTGGTCACCATACCCGAGGTGTAATCGAAGGTCCGCCCTTCATGGCCGGTCACCGTTTCCGGCCGCGCCGTCAGGCGCAGCACTCCATCGGCGACGCTGACATTGTCGGGCATGTACCACTGCAGTTCGTTGTTGGCGAGATTGGTACAGCCGTCCTTGTCCCACCAGTAGCAGCGGGTCCACTTGTCGCGATCGAGCTTGGGCTGGTCGAACTCTTCGGTGAAGATCCGCTCCCATTGCCCCTTGATCAGTGGCGGCTCGACGCCTTGCGCCAAGGCGCTCGCATGCCCGAACCACCAGACGCCCGCCAGCGCCACGCCCCACAACCCCTTACCCATGCACCAACCCGATAGGCCTGAACACACTGGCTCGTCGCGATAGGGGGGTGCCGGCCGTTGCCTGCGTGGTTCCGCGAAAGGCGGTTCGCGCGCATTGCCGGTTACCCGGAAATCTGTCGCTTACGATCTGTTAACTAGGACGGTTGCCAGACGCCGCGTCAAGCTGTTTCACCGCGTTCGGTAAATGACATGACCCATTCCAGCTCATATCCAAAATCATGTTCTGGGATTTTCCACGCATCGACTTGTTTGTCGAAATAGCGGCTATCTGTCCGGAATGCTTTATTTAAGTGGCTTTGACTTTGATTTGCGCTTTGGAGATTGTTTTCCATCACGAAGAAATAACAAAATTGTGATACACAATATCTTTATGGCAGTGCGGTAACCGTTTCTGAACAAAAGCGAATCCGGAAAGCAACTCCGGGGTTGCAAAGGTAGTGATATCTCACAAAATCTGCGACATTGGGTGGAAAGTGGGAGGCTTCTGACGGATACCGATCCGACAAATTTTGGCAGCGCACAGGACGTGCACGCCGCGGCGAGCACGCCGGCGGCTTTCGACGTGCAGAGCCCAGCGCCGCGCGACCTCTGGCATCGCCTGATGCTCGCCGATCCCGAAGCCCTGCCCTACCAGTCGCCGGCCTGGCTCGACAGCCTTTGCGCCCTCGGCAAATACCAGGACGCCAGCCGCGCCTACCGTTTTGCAGGCGGGCACCACTACGTGCTGCCGATGGTGCGCAACAGGCATCTGCCAGCCCGGCTGTCGGTCGCGGAGTCGATGCCTTATGCCTGGGGCCGCGGCGGCGTGCTCTCATCGCTGGTGCCCAAGGTCGAACATTTGCGCGCCATATTCGAGGATCTGGCGAAGCTGCCTTATCTCAGGATTTCGGTAAGGCCCAATCCGCGCCATGCCCATCTGTGGGCCGCCGCAGCACCTGCCCATGTCACCTCGGTGCCCGGCCTCGCCCACATCCTCGACCTCGATGGCGGCTTCGATGCCGTCTGGTCGACACGCTTCAAGAAGACGACGCGGACGCGGGTGCGCAAGGCCGAACGCGGTGGCATAGTTGTCGAGCGCGACACCACCGGCAAGCTGGTGCCCGTCTTCCACCAGCTGCTGCGCACATCCTTCGACCGCTGGGCCGACAAGCAGCACGAACCGCGCATGCTGGCACATCTGCGTGGGCGCAAGCGCGATCCGATGGAAAAATTCAGCTCGATCGCCCGGCATTTCGGCGAGGCCTGCCGCATCTGGGTCGCCTGGGTCGACGGCAAGCCGGCGGCGGCCGCCTTCGTGCTGCAATATGGCAACGTAAATGATGCCCGCGGCGCGATCGACCGCCATGCACTGGGCAGCTCAGGCGCCAACGACCTGATCCAGAAACTCGCCATCGAAGAGGCCTGCCACAGCGGCTGCCGCTACTACCATTTCGGCGAGACCGGCGCCTCGGCCTCGCTTGCGCACTACAAGCAGAGATTTGGCGCGACCCCACACGCGCACGCCGAATACTTCCTGGAAAAGCTGCCGATCACCGCCGTCGACGCCCGCGTGCGGCACGCGGCGAAATGGACGATCGGCTTCAAGGATACCTAGAGTTCTGTCCGGACGGAAAACGCTGTGCAGTTCTCCTGGAATCGCTATGTCCTGCCCCTCAGCCAGGGAACGCCAACAGCAGCATCCTTTGCGCGATCAGGTAGAATGCGGCGGCGAGCAGCAGCACCGGCACCACCTCGAACCAGAGCGGCCATCGCGAGCGGCCAGGGCGCAGGCTGGCGACTGAAACCTGCCGGATCGCGAGCGCGGCAATCGCCGAAACGGCCGCAACGAGCCCGGTCCGATAATTGCCAGCCACGTCTTCGGCGCGGAGCTGATCTTCCTCAATCTCGGCGCGCAGCTGCAACTGGCCGTCGGCGTCCACCGCCTCCGGCAGCCGCAGCCTAACATGCTTGACCGACGGATGTCCAAGCAGCGCCTCGCGGAAACGCTCGAGCATATCGGGATTGTATGGATCGCCCTGCTTGAAGGGCTGCAGGCGGCCCAGCTCGTCTTGTTTGAGACCGACAAGGCCACTGTAGGCGACGGCGCCAAACCGCGCCGACGCCCCCGGCTCGACGACGATACGGGCTGTCGCCAGCGCCTGCCCCGGGATCGGCAGCAACTCGCGTTCGGTGACGCGGACAAACGGATAGGAAGCGGTGCGCAACCGCCACAGCACCTCATCCTCGAGTGTTGCCAGCAGATCGCCGCGTGCGGGCTTGCCGACCGCCTCCATCATCTGCCGCGCAACGTCGTCGCGCACAGCATCAATGGCAACACCGTCGAGACCGTCGACCTCGACCATGCCGACGCGGAAAAGCGTGCCGGCCACGGGCTTTAGCGTGATCTTGTCGGGAGAGCGGAAACCAGTCGCAGCATCTGGCATTTCAACCCGGGCGTGGAGATAGCCCTGGCCGTGCATCAGCTCTTCCAGACGGTGACGTTCGGCTTCGACGGCAGGTTGCCAGCCTTGGATTGCCGCCCCCTCTGTGGCGCGCTGGAGTTCGGGAGCGTTCAGCGCCGAACGCAACACGCCGTCGAGACTGTCGTTGGACGTCGTCTCGAGTTCGATGGCTGGAAAATCGGCAGCAGTGGCCGGACCGGCAAACAGCGACAGCATCGCCAGCCAAGCCAGCGTCGCCACGATGGCCGGCAAGAAACATGCGCTTCGCTGGGCGTCTCGCGTTCTCACCCATTCAAAATACACCGCAACCACGCGCGCTGGAAATAGCCCTTAATTGTCCAGGCCCGTAGAGGTTGCTTACGCGGCCACCACGCGAGCGGATTGCCCGGCACGGTACAGCTCGCGCCTACTTCTTGTCGGGATCGTGCTCGGAACTGGGAGACGTTTCGCCCTCGTTACGACCGATCCTGCCGACGACGAGGGAGCCGCCGAGGGGCTGGCGTCGTAGCCGCGTCACGGCCACGACCTTGTCCATCTCGGCCTTGATTTCAGCCAACGTAGCCAGCGCCTCGTCCTCCCAGCGCTTCAACTCCGGATCAGGCATGCCTGACGCGGCCTCAGCCGTAGCCCGCGCTTCGCGTACGGTCAGGTAGTTCTTGTAGGCCTCATCCCACTTGCGGGTCAGGAGAACCCAGTCGTCGAAAGCGTCGGGGGCAGGAGGAGTTTCGGGTCGCTGTGGGCTAGGCAAGTTTGGTCCTCGAACAATCGGGCGCACGGAACATGTCACAGGCGCTGTGTCCGAACGCCGCTGATCGTGCTGGTGGCCCCCGCCTCCTGATTTCCTCCCAACCTAACATGAACGCCCCGGCCCGTCATTCAACCAGAGGCATTATCTCAGCGATTGCTAACAGACATATGTATGAATGTTGCGATTTCGCCGCACCGGCGCCAGGCGGCGGCAAGATCACGCTTTTCAAGCTGATCACAATATTGCGAACGGTTCGTGCACGGCATGGCTGGGTGCAACCATTACGGGACTGCGGCGTGCATCTCATCCGGAAATACCCGATTTTGCCGAGACTTCGAGTGAAAGGATTTAATATTAAAGCACCACCTAATACGCCGCGCATGAATTGACGTATGCCTGTCGCAGAGCGCATGCCAACGCGTTCGCAGCAGTTTAATTCAGATTAACATCTGTTTTTCTAATAATAAACATCGATGTGGAAAGTTCATACAAATCCACATCTATCAGATGAACCAATAGCGACGAAAGTTCACACGAATACTACATATGGTTTACAAAAACATAATATATGGTAAATTTCATATCGGCGAGTGGGGCTAACAAGACACTTGCGTCCAGATTTTTTGATCGGTAACGACCTCCCTGCGAAGTTGTGCTCGTCAGGCTGTGCTGTGCTGCGTCTGTAACATTTGGTTCGCGTCGTCATTGGATATGCCGCACCTATTTTGGGTTGGAGTAACCAGTATGACGGCGGCAGCATTTCCGCATCGGCCTGCAATGGAGGTCTTCAAGCTGGCAGGCTTGGCGACCAGCGGCACCCCGCGCATCAGTGTGGTGGTCCCGGCGAAGAACGAGGCCAAGAACCTCCCTCACGTCCTGCCGCACATCCCTGCATGGGTGGATGAGGTCATCCTCGTCGATGGCAACTCGACCGACGACACGATAGAGGTCGCAAGGTCGCTTCTGCCCGACATCGTCGTGCTGCAGCAGGATCGACGCGGCAAGGGTGCTGCCCTGCGCACCGGCTTCAACGCCGCAAAGGGCGACATCATCGTCACGCTCGACGCTGACGGCTCCGCCGATCCCGGCGAGATCCCGGCCTTCGTCGGCGCGCTGCTCGCCGGCGCCGACTTCGTCAAGGGCTCGCGCTTCATGCAGGGCGGCGATACCACTGACATGGAGTGGTATCGCCGGCTCGGCAACTGGGGACTTTTGACGCTCGTGCGCATCCGCTTCGGCGGCAAATTCACCGATCTCTGCTACGGCTACAATGCCTTCTGGCGAGACGTGCTGCCTTATCTCAACATCGAGGATGCGACGGGTTTCGAAATCGAGACCGAAATGAACGTCCAGGCACTGCGCGCCAACCTCAATGTGTTCGAGGTTGCGAGCAAGGAGTTCCCGCGCATCCATGGCGTCAGCAACCTGCGCACCATCCCCGATGGCTGGCGGGTGCTGAAGACGATCGTTCGCCTTGGCGTCTCCCGCCCGGCACGACCGGCCGTCCCGCCCCGCAGCACGGCCGGACAACACCAACCCAGCGTCTAGGCGAGCGATCATGACGGCGTCGGCGACTTCGGTATCAGTCATCATCTGCGCCTACGCCGACAACCGTCGCGAACAGCTTCATCGCGCCATCGCCTCCGTGCTCGCGCAACGCACCAAGGCGACCGAGATCATCGTGGTCATCGACCACAACATGCCGCTGTGGGCTTTTTTCTTCGCCACCTATCCGGCCATCACCGTCATCGTGAACGAAGGCGCGCGCGGCCTTTCGGGTGCCCGCAACACCGGCGTCAGGCGGGCGAGCAGCGAAATCCTGGCCTTCCTCGACGACGACGCGGTCGCCGCCCCGGATTGGCTGGAAAAGATGCTGCCGCACTATCGCAACCCCTCGGTCATCGGCCTTGGCGGCCAGGTGCTGCCGATGTGGCAGGTCGATCGTCCGCGCTGGTTCCCGGAAGAGTTCCAGTGGGTTGTCGGCTGCAGCTATCGCGGCCAGCCCGAAAAGGTCGAGCCGGTGCGCAATCCCATCGGCTGCAACATGTCGTTCCGCCGCAACATCGTCGAGTTGACCGGGGGGTTCCGCGAAGGCATCGGCCGCACCGCGGCCGATGCTGCCGGCTGCGAGGAGACGGAGCTCTGCATCCGCGCGCTCCAGGCCATTCCCGGCTCGCTCATCCTCTACGATCCTGATATGAGCGTGCACCATCAGGTTACCGCCGAGCGCGCCGCCTGGGGCTACTTCCGCAAGCGCTGCCTCGCCGAAGGTCGTTCCAAGACGCAGGTCGTCAGCGCCGTGGGCGCGCTGGACGGATTGTCCAGCGAACAACGCTATGTCATGCGCGTCCTGCCGGCAGGCGTTCTGCGTGGGCTTGGCGATGCGGTGCTGAAGCTCGACATATGGGGGCTGGCCCGCGCCGCCGGCATCTTCTTCGGCCTTGGCTACACGACGATGGGTTATGTTGGCGCCCGCTTGAGCCGTCCACGGAGGCAAGCATGAGCGTGCCCGAGTTTCACCCGATCAAGATCCTCGACGTCGACGTCTGCCGGCCGATGAACGATGTGCAGATGTTCGACGCGGCAACCGACCAGCGCTATGGCGGCGTCTTCTGCCTGGTCCGCCGCCAGGGCCGTCCGGTGACGATCATGGAGTTCGATTTCGACGAGGACGTGCTGACAACATTCGAGCTGCGCCGCCGCATCGGCGAGAACCAGGCTGTCCAGGACAGCAGCTTCCAGCACGACGCGCCGCTGCCAAAAAAGGATGGCCCGTTCGCCAGCGTCGTCATCGCCACGCGCGATCGTGCCGAAAGCCTGGCGCGATGCCTCGATTCACTACTGCTCCAGACCTATCAGCCCTTCGAGATCGTCGTCGTCGACAATGCGCCGTCCTCCTCGCAAACTGCTGATCTGATCGCCCGGCGTTACGGCGGTGCGCGCGCGGTGCGTTATGTCAGGGAAGACGTGCCGGGCCTTGGCCGCGCCCACAATGCCGGGCTTGCCAACCTGTCGTCCGAGCTGGTGCTGTTCACCGACGACGATGTCGTCGTCGACCCCAACTGGGTGGCGGCGATGGCCGCAAATTTCGACCGCGACGGCCGGGTCGGCTGCGTCACCGGCCTGATCCTGCCGGCAGAGCTCGACACACGCGCGCAATTCTGGACCGAGCGCCATGGCGGCTTCGGCAAGGGCTTTGCGCGTAAGGTCTTCGATCTCGCCGGCAACAGGCCGGCGGGGTCGCTTTTTCCCTTCACCGCCGGACAGTTCGGCTCGGGCGCCAACATGGCGTTCAGGACCGAGGCGCTGCGCCAGATTGGCGGCTTCGATTCAGCGCTGGGCGCCGGCACGCTGGCGCGCGGCGGCGACGATCTCGCCTCCTTCTACGCCGTGGTCCAGGCCGGCTTCCAGCTTGTTTACGACCCGCGTGCGCTGCTTTGGCACCATCATCGCCGCGGCGAGGACGGCATGCGCCGCCAGGCCTTCGGCTATGGAATGGGCCTCGGCGCCTATCTCACCAAAGTCGTCATCGACGAACCGGCGGCAGCCTTGCGGCTGGCGCGCGCCATGCCTGCCGGCATCGCCCACATGGCCGGCCCGACATCGCCCAAGAACCAGCGCCTGCCGGGCGACTATCCGAGCAATCTGGTCTGGCGCGAGAGGCTCGGCATCGCTGCTGGCGTGCCGGGCTATCTGCGCAGCCGCTATGCCGCACAACGCAGCCCGTCATCCGGCATCGCTCCCTCGGCAAACGGGCACGAGGTCGCCTTCAAGGGAGGATCGACAGCTATGCGCCCATCCGTGCCTATCCTTGTTTATCACAGCATCGACACCAGCTGTGCTGCGCCCTACCGGCGCTGGATGATGCTGCCCGACGAGTTCGAGCGCCACATGCAGGTGCTGGCCGAAGGCGGCTTCCGCCCGGTGACGATCTCGGCGCTGGCGACGATCTTCAGGGAAAAGCGGCCTTTGCCGCCGCGCACCGTCTGCATCACCTTCGACGACGGGCTGCAGGATTTTCTCATCGGCGCCATGCCCATCCTGGAACGCCACGGTTTTGCCGCGACGCTCTATGTCGTCTCCGGCTTGGTCGGCAAGACCAGCCAGTGGCTTGCTTCATCTGGCGAAGGCGATCGGCCGATGCTCGGGTGGGGTGATCTGCGCGCGCTGGCCTGCGAAGGCATCGAAATCGGCGCCCACACAGTCAGCCACCCGCAGCTGGACATCCTGTCGGCCAGCGATGCCGCACGCGAGATACATGACAGCAAGCTCGCCCTCGAACACGGCCTGAAGCGGCCAGTGCACAGCTTCGCCTACCCGCACGGTTATTCGAGTCGCACCACGCGCGCGCTGGTGCGCGGCGCCGGCTTCACCTCGGCGTGCCGGGTCAGGCATGCGATGACGACGACAACGGAAGACCCATACACCTTGTCGCGCATCGTCATGACCAGCGAGATCGGGCCAGCCGAATTGCGCCGCATGCTGACCCAGCCGGTGCTGCCGGTGGCGCCGCCGGCCGACCGGCTGGTGGCTTCTGGCTGGCGCATGGTTCGCCGCTTCCAGCATATGGCGCATGCCGGCGGCTAGGATCGAGTTGCAGAGCAATCGAAACGACAAGCCTGTTCAGGCGGCAGCCAGCTTGCCATCGGCTTTGACGATACGGTCGCGACCATTGGCCTTGGCGAGATAGAGGTTCCTGTCGGCGGCCAGGAGAAGCGCATCGAGGCTTTGGCCCCGCTGGTGTTTCGATACACCGATGCTGACAGTGACCTCGCGGCCGCTCATACCGACGATGGCTGATATCGCCTTGACCTTGCGCCGCAGGCGTTCGCACACCAGCGTTGCCTTGTCCTCGCCGGCACCCGCCAGCAGCACGACGAATTCTTCACCGCCCAGCCGCCCGGCAATATCCCCAGCGCCAATGCTCGAAGCCAGCGCCGCGCCGATTTCCTGCAGCACGGCATCGCCCATGGCGTGACCCTCGCGGTCGTTGATCGCCTTGAAATGGTCGGCATCGATAAAGAGCAGCATTCCGGCGCCCTTGCCATCAGCGTGGTCACTGACGATCTGCCTGGATTGAAGCAGGAAGGTTCGCCTGTTCAGCAGGCCGGTCAGGTCATCGAGGCGATTGGCCCGGTCGAGCTCGGCCGCGAGCTCGACCAGCCTGGCGCTGCGGCCCATGAAGAAATAGGACAACGGCCCCGCCACGGCGACAACGATCAGGCTTGTCAGCACGAGGTCGAGCAGCAGCCGGTCCGAGAAGAAGATCGAGTAGAAGATCAGGGTCAAAAGGTCGGCACCGAGCGTCGCGGCGGCCACGATCACGCAGGACTGCCCCAGCACCGACAGGCCGTTGAACCGTTCAGCGATGCGACTTGCCCCAACCATTCCCTGGCCGCCCTCCCTGTTGCGGCTTGGGATTAGCAGCAATTGGTAAAGGCCAGCCTGACTGGCTTTGTTAATTGTTTGTTTCGCTGGGCCTTCGGGTAGGCGAGGCAGCTGAGATACGTGTCAGCCAAAGCGCTCCATTGCGTAAGGCGCAGGATCGGTGAATGCCTTTTCGCCCATCATCATTTCGGCGAGCAGGCGTCCGGTGATCGGGCCGAGCGTCAGGCCGTGGTGGTTGTGGCCGAAGGCGAACCATAGCCCCTTGTGCCTGAAGCCCCGGCCGATCACCGGCCGCATGTCGGGCAAGCACGGGCGCGATCCCATCCAGGGTTTTGGCTCGATGCGCTGCCTGAGCGGGAAGATCTGGCGCGCCAGAGGCTCGGTCCTGTCGAGCTGGACCGGACTGGGCCTGCTGCCGCGCGAGGCGAACTCGACGCCGGTGGTCAGCCTGACGCCCTGGGCCATCGGCGCCAGCACGAATCCGCCATCGGCATCGACGACGGGATGGTTGAGCAAGGCGTCGCCCTCGGCTTCGAAATGCACGTGGTAACCGCGCTTCATCACCAGCGGGACCTTGTAGCCAAGCGGACGCGAGATCGTGTCCGTCCAGGGCCCAAGTGCCACGACCGCTTCCGGCGCCTCGACCCGACCGCTGCCGGCAGCGATGCTCCACCCTGTTTCCTCCCGTTGCAGATGAAGCGCATCGCCGCGCAGGAACACCCCACCCCGTTCGACAAAATGACGGGCATAGGCCTTCACCAGTGCGCCCGGATCGGCAACGGTGGCCGGATCGAGCCAGTGCACGGCGCCAACCACGGCATTGGTGAGATGCGGTTCGCGCTGTTGCAGCGCCTTACGGTCGAGGACTTCGTAGTTCAGCCCGAATGGGTGAAGGGCGGTGGCGGCTTCCCGCGCCTGCTCGAAGGTCTTTTCATTTCGATAGACCTCGAGCCAGCCGGCCCGGCGCAGTTGTGGCAATGCGCCGGCCTCCGACATCAGCGCCTCGTGCTCGCTCACCGACCGCTCGATCAGCGGCTGCATGTCGGCTGCGGCGCGAGCCAACGGCTTGGGCGCCGACTCGCGCCAGAACTGCCACAGCCACGGTGCGATGCGCGGCATCTGCCGCCAGTCGAAACGCACCTCAGTCGACAGATTGAACGCATAGCGCATCAGCTTCGAAAGCTCGCGCGGCGCACCATAAGGCACGACGCTGGAGCGTTCGATCAGCCCGGCATTGCCGTAGCTCGTTTCCTCGCCGGCGTCGCGGCGGTCGACGAGGATGACGGAACGGCCGCGCCGCTGCAGCTGCAGTGCGACCGAAACGCCGATGATCCCGGCACCGAGCACGATGACGTCGGCCTGCTGGATATGTGGCTGCGCCATCGGTTTCCTTGCTGTCATTGCCATACACTCAAAGGGTCATGTCACGGTCGAGCGGGAAGATCGGTCGTGCGACATTGCGATAGGGCATCCTGGAATAATCCATGGTGCAGAGTGCGCCGCTGTCGCAGACGATGACCTTGCCGGCGATAGGTTCGAAGGCAGCGCGGAAATGCTGCATCGACTTAAGCCCGACCACGCGATGCCGCGCCGGATCGATGCCAAAGGCCCGGAACTGCTGGAGGTCGCGCATCTGCGACGGCTCGGTAACGACCAGCACGGCGATGCCGTCGATCTGCACCACGGCCGTCGGGCCAAACGAGAACTCCAGCCCGCCCAGCTGTTCGCCGTCGCCGATCAGCTTGCCGTCGCTGATGACGAGCAGCTTGCCGGTCACTTCGAGCGGATCGCCGCCGAAGCGCGGATCGGTCTTGCCGCCGAGCCTGAGCTTGACGGTGTCGCCGACCGTGGCGCGGTGCAGTTGGTTGGCCGTCTCCGGATCGACGATCGGGCCGAAGCACGCATCATCTACGCCGACATGGAGCAGCGCCCCAAGCAAGGCGGTGGCATCGCCATAGCCGCCGGCGCCGGGATTGTCGGCATAGTCCGCGATGATCAGCGGACGGTCGCCGCGATAATCATGCGCGATCTCGGCAGCCTGCATCACCGTGTAGAAGGTGTTCAGCACATTGAAGCGGTTGTCCCAGATCTCGTCGGCGATGCCTTCGGCGAAGGTGCGGTGCCGCGCCGGGTCGCCGTCATAGGTGACGAGCACGGTCGGCCCAACCTCGGGAATGTCGGCGTTGGGAAATGCGCCATTGATGCTGACGGCAAGCGCACCAGGCGTCTCTTCATAGGCGCGGGCTCTGGCGATCCACTCGACCATCGGCCCGATATCTGTACGACCGGCATTGGCCTCCTCCAGCATCGGCCGGCGGACCAACAGCGTCTTCGGACGAATCTCGCCGGCCATCGTGCGCTGCAGCAGCTCGCCAGCGTGGTGGGCGATCGCCCGCATGTCGATGTGCGGATAGGTCTTGAACGAGATCAGTATGTCGGCGAGCTCGCACATTTTGGCCGTGACATTGGCATGCGGGTCGAGCGTGACAGCGATCGGCAGGTCCGGCCCGACCACGGCGCGCAGCTGCTCCAGCAGTTCACCTTCGCCATCAGGCGAGAAGTCGGTGACCATTGCTCCGTGCAGGCCAAGCAGGATGCCGTCGATCTTGCCCTTGTTGTCGGCAGCCGCCTTGACGATGGCGCCGCCGATCCGGTCGAAGGCATCGCGCGTCACCGGTCCTGCCGGTTCGGCCGCGGTGCTCAGAACATGCTCGACGGCCCAGCCATATTTGCGGCCGATATCGAGGAAGCCGGCAATCTCGGTATTCGCGTCGCCCCTGGCGCGAATGGCGTCGTCGCCGAACAACACGCCTTCGACGGTAAACGCGTCATAGCCGGTCTTGCGGACGCTGAACGTGTTGGTCTCATGGGCGAACTCTGCGGTCAGAACACGAAAGCTCATTATCGGTCTCCATCTGGTCGTTCAGGCATTTCGAATCGAACAGGCGCACTTATCCATTGCGTCCCTCGCCGAGGGATACGCAGCGCCTGATCAGGCTCAGCAGTTGGTTTGACGTGTCAGCAACGGTGGCCGCGCCGGCTGGCCGCGGCCACCGTTGCGGCTACTCCATGTGGAAGCGCATTTCGCTCACCCGGTTCTCGGTGTCGCGGCTGATCGTCCAGTGCAGGTGATAGCCGCCCATCTCCAGCCGGTAGCGTCGGCCGCCGCCGCCTTCCTGATGGGTGAGCTCGAGCGGCATTCCAGCCACCGCAACGCCGCTTGCCGCGATCTGCTCGAACCAGCCGTTGCTCCACAGGCGCCAGGCCTCTTCGCCAAAGCTCTCGCGCGGCGCACGGCGCTCGACGATGGCCTGCAGCAGCTCGTGGTCGCGCCTGGTCAGAGCTTCGTTGCCGTCGGCGATCGGCTCGTAGGGTGCGAGCGCCGGATCGACGATGCCGGCGATCTTCTGGCCTATCCGGGCGACCTGGGCCTCGTCAGTGTTGCCGAGCACGCAGACCGACAGCTTGCGCGCCGGGAAGCGAGCGATCTCGGCGCGAAACCCGTCCCAGGTGCCGCCATGCCGGATCTTGCGATGACCGCGTATCGTGGAATTCTGCCAGCCCAGCGCATAATTGTTGAACGACGGCTGGCCGCTCTTCATCAGCACCGGCTCGGACACCAGCGCGATGCTTTCAGGGCTCAGCACCGTGGGATTGTCGAGCTCAAGCAGCCAATGGGCGATGTCGCGCGGCGAAAAATAGAGCCCGCCATCGCCGGTGCGCTGCAGTGTCGGCGCCGCCCAGTAGCGGTTTTCCAACTTGCCGTCGCGGATACAGTGGCCGGCGGCGCGGTTCGGCACGATGTCGAACCATGAGGCCTCGCGCGCCGTCGCCATGCCAATCGGCTCGAACAGCCGTTCGCGCAGGAGCTCGTAATAAGGCTTGTTCGAAACACGGGCGACAACCAGCCCGGCCAGGATGTAGCCGGTATTGCTGTACTGATAGCCCTCGCCCGGTCGGTACATGAACGGCGAACGGCGGGCGAGGTCGATCAGTTGCTCGTCGCTATGGTCCTGCCACAGGTTGAGCGGCACGGCGCCACCCTCCCCGCCTTCGCCCGCCGAGAAGGCGATGTCGAAATTGCCGAAGCCGGCCATCATCGACAGCAGGTTGCGGATGGTAATGCCGGACCAGCTTTCGGGCCCTTCCGGAATATAGCGGATCAACGGGTCGTCGAGCTTGATGCGGCCGTCCTGAAGCAAAAACATCACCGCCGCCGAGGTGAACATCTTGCCGGTCGAGCCGGAATGGAAAACGGTATCAGGCGTCACCGGCACCTGGTTCTCGACATTGGCAAGGCCATAACCTCCGAGATGGACGATCTCGCCATCATGGACGATGGCGACGCCGAGGCCGGGAACCTGGCTGTTGTCGATTTCCAACTGCAGGTAGCGGTCGAGTTCTTCAGTGTAGTTCATGCTGATTTCCTGGTCTTCAAAGTCATCTGCAAACGATGCGAAGCGCCTGAAGCGTCTCGATGATTGGCGTTCATGCGACCGACCTCTCGTCGACAATCGCGTCGGGTACGGCAGTGAGCGGATGGTGACAGGCGACCTGATGCACGCCGCCTTGTGACCAAAGCGTCGGCAGCTCGCGGCGGCAGAGATCGGTGACGCGCGGGCAACGGTTGGCGAAGGCGCAGCCGGTCGGCAGGTCGTAGCCGCTGGGGATCTCACCGGCGAGCCGCGTCACCGTACGGCGCCGCTTCGGATCGGGTTCGAAGGTGCTGTCAAGCAGCGCTCTTGTGTAGGGATGCTTGGGCGCCGCGGTGCTCGGCAGGACTTCGACGATGCGGCCGAGATACATGACCAGGATCTGGTCGCAGAAATAGCGCACCAGTCCGAGATCGTGGGAGATGAACAGGTAGGTCAGCCCGAGATCCTGGCGCAGCCGCTCCAAGAGCGACACGATCTGCGCCTGCACCGAAACGTCAAGTGAAGCCGTCGGCTCGTCGAGCACCACCAGCGACGGGTTGAGCGCCAGGGCACGTGCGATGCCGATACGCTGCTTCTGGCCGCCCGACAACTGATGTGGATAGCTTGCCGCCAGCGCGTTGTTCAGACCGACCATGTCGAGCAGCGATGCGACGGTCTCATCGGCGGATCTTGGCATTGCGCCCTGGACGCGGAACGGTTCGAGCAGCGCGTCCCGGATCGAGTAGCGCGGATCGATCGCCGAATAGGGATCCTGGAACACCAGTTGCATGCGCTGGCGCAGGCGACGCATGTCTTGCCGCGACAGCGATGCCATGTCGACACCGTCGAACGTGACCTGCCCCTCGCTGGGCGTGATCAGGCGCAGCACCAGCCGCGCCAGCGTTGACTTGCCGCAGCCGGACTCGCCGACGACTCCGAGGATCTGACCTTTCTTCAACGCGAAAGAAACGTCGCTGACGGCATGGAACGTCTTGCGCTTGCGGAACAGCCCGCCATCACTGAAACGGCGGCTGAGCCCGTTGACGGTGAGAAGATCGCTCATGCTGCCTCCGCCACGTGGCAGGCCACGCCATTGCCGCTGACGCCTATGCGCAGCTCGGGGATCTCGATGCGGCAGCGGTCGGCGACACGGGCGCAGCGCGGATTGAACCTGCAGCCGGGCGGCTGTGCTGCGGCACTCGGGACCACGCCTGGGATGGCGCTCATCGTGCCGCGCGCCATATCGTGCCTGGGGATGCAGCGGATCAGCGCCTGTGTGTAGGGATGACGCGGTTGCGCGAAGAGTGCGTCGACCTCGGCCAGCTCGACCACGCGGCCGCAGTACATCACGGCCACGCGGTCGCAGGCCTGGGCGACGACGCCCATGTCGTGGGTGATCAGAATCAGGCCGAGGCCGCGCTGCCGCACGAGGTCAGTGAGGATCTGCACGATCTGCGCCTGCACCGTGACGTCGAGCGCCGTGGTCGGCTCGTCGGCGATCAGAAGCTCCGGGTCGCCGGCAAGCGCCATGGCAATGACGATACGCTGTTTCATGCCGCCGGAGAGCTGGTGCGGAAACAGGTCGTAGACCGAGGCGGGATCTGGGATGCGCAGGTCGGCCATCAGTTCCAGGCTTTTTGCCCGCGCCGCACTCCGGCCGAGGCCGAGATGCAGGCGCGCAGCCTGATCGATCTGCGGCCCGATCCGCATCATCGAATCGAGCGAGGTCATCGGGTTCTGCGTGATCAGCGCGATGCGCCCGCCGCGCAGCCTCCGCATCTGCCGCTCCGGCAGCCCGACGAGATTGGTGCCGTCAAAGCGGATGGTGCCGGCAGCGACCTGGCCGCCGATGCGCGGCAACAATCCCATGATCGCGGTTGCCGTTAGCGACTTGCCCGAACCGGATTCACCGACGATGCCGAGGATTTCGCCACGGTCGACGCTGAGCGTGACCTGGTCGACCGGCGCGAAGGCACCAAAGCTGATGCGCAGCATTTCCAGATCCAGCAGCATCGTTACGCCTCCCTGAACTTGGCGCGGACATCGAGCGCAGCGATCACCGCGTCGCCGAACAGGTTGATGAAGACGACCGTCAGCGCCACGGCGAGACCGGGAAGCAGGATCACCCAGGGCGCAATGAACAGCTGGGCCGTGCCGGAGCTCATCATTGCGCCCCAGCTCGGTGTCGGCGGCTGGGCGCCCAGACCGAAGAAGCCGAGAGTTGCCTCTAGGATGATCGCGTCGCCCGTTGCCAGCATCGCGGCCACCAGCACCGGCGCCAGCGCGTTGGGCAGGAGATGCGAGAACAGGACGTGGGCGTGGCCGGCGCCGAGGCTGATTGTCGCCTCGACGTAGGTTTCGCTCTTCAGCGACATGATCTGGGTTCGCGTCAGTCGGGTGAACTGCGCGAGGTAGGCGATGGCGATGGCGATCACCACGCCTTCCAGCCCGGGCCCGATGATCGCCACCAGCATCAGCGCGATCAGGATTTCGGGGAACGACCATGTCAGGTCGATCACCGTCATGACGATGCGGTCGAAGGTGCCGCCGAAATAGCCGCAGGTGGCGCCGAGGACGAGGCCGAGCGCCACGGAGATGCCGATCGCTGTGATGCTGACCGAGAGCGAAGTGCGGGCCCCGGTGATCATCCGCGACAGCACATCGCGTCCGAACTCGTCGGTGCCGAAAAGATGCGTCAGCGACGGCGCCTGGTTCATGATGCCCAGGTCCTGCTGGTCGTAGGGATATGGCGACAGCCACGGCGCAAACAGCGCGCCGATGACCAGAAGCAGCAGAAACGCTCCCGATATGCCGCCCTTGAAGGTCGAGACGGCCTTGAGCAGTGCCAATACACGATGTCTGATCATGCCCGTGCCTCGCGCTGGCGTGGATCCATCGCCGCCTGGACGATGTCGCCGATCAGGGCGCCGATGATGACGGCCATGGCCAGCATGAGAAGGCAGCCCTGAACCAGCGGGTAGTCGCGCTGGTTGAGCGCCCGGATCAGCAGCGAGCCGAGGCCGGGACGGGCGAAGACATATTCGATCGTGACGGCGCCCCCCAAAACCCAACCTATGCGCAGGCTGAGGATGGTGACGACCGGAACCATGGCGTGGCGCAGCACATGGCGCAGCTGGATGATGAAGGGCGGCAGCCCCTTGGCGTGCAGCAGTGTCACGAAATCCTGCCTGGAGGTCTCGATCATGGCGATCCGCGTAACGCGGGCCACGAGTGCGATACCGCCGAGGCCGGCGGCGATGGTCGGCAGGATGAGCGAACTCCAGCCGCGCGCGCCCGACACCGGGACCCAGCCGAGCCAGACCGCGAAGACAAGGATCAGCAGCAGGCCGAGCCAGAAGCTTGGCACCGTCGAGCCGAGCAGAATGAAGCCGGTGATCGTGTCGTCGACGCGGGTGCCCAGGTAACTCGCCGCGATCACGCCGGCGGCGATGCCGGTCAGCGTCGAAAACAGTAGTGCTGCGATGCCCAGCTCGAGGCTGTAGGGCAGGTTCCGGGCGATCAGGGCGCTGACCGGGCGCCCCTGGATGATCGAGGTGCCCAGGTCGCCGGTCAGCAGCCGCCCCATCCAGGTGACATATTGCTCGACCAGGCTGCGGTCGAGACCGTACTTCGCCGCAATCTGCAGGCGCTGCTCCGGCGTCGAGCCGGCGCGCATGAGATTGTCGATGGGGTCACCCGGCACCAGATGGATGATGAAGAACACCACCAGTGAGACGACAAAGAAGACAGGCAGCAGCAGGACGAGCCGCCTCAAGGTGAAGCCGATCATGACGTTCTGCCGACCCGCTCAGCCAATGACCTTGATGTCGACGGCCGTTGCCTGCACCAGCTGGGTGCCGCGCAGCTTTGCCGGCACATCGAGCATGGTCTTGTTGAACGCATAGTTCTGAACCGGCTCGTGGATCGGCACAAACAGGAAGTTGCCGATCAGGTTCTCCTGATACTTCCTGAAATTGGCCACCCGCTCGTCCTGCGTCTTCGACTGCTGCATGGCGACGTTGCGAAGCTCTTGCGATTTCTCGTCCTGCCAACCGGAGGAGTTAGGATAGGGGATGTTGGTGGTGCTGAAGAACCAGTCGAGAATGTCGGCGTTGTTCCAGCCATACTGACGCACCGCGAGCTGATGCTGGCCCTTCTTGAGCTGGTCGACGACCGTCGTGCTGTCGAAGATGTCGATCTCGACAACCATGCCGATTGCCTTGAGCTGCGCCTGGACGATCTCGGCAGTACGTTTGATCGCCGTCTCCGACTGCGCCGTCAGCTTGATCGTCAGCGGCTTGCCGTCCTTGACCCGGATGCCGTCATCACCTCGCTGCCAGCCGGCTTTGTCCAGAAGCTCGTTGGCCTTGGCCAGGTCGTGGTGGATTTCCAGCTTGGGATCGATCTTCGATTCCACCAGCGTGCTGATGAGGAACTGATGCGCTTCGAGGCCTATGCCGTTGAAGACGCTCTTGAGGATGGCGCCCTGGTCGACCGCCAATGCGGTTGCCTGGCGCACGGCGGCGTCGCCGAACGGCTCGGCTCGGGTGTTGAACGCGAGATAGGTGATCCCGAAGCCAGGCAGGCTCCGGAAGTCCAACATCTCTTCTGCCTGAAGTTGCGGCAGGAACTGGTCCGGCACGCCGAGCAGCAAGCCGACGCCGCCTGTCTTCAGTTCGAGGAAGGCCGTCGAGGCGTCGGGAATTTCGCGCAGGGTCAGCCGCTTGACGTGCGGGGCTCCCTTGTTGTCCGAGAGGTCGCTACCCCAACTGTAGTCCTCATTGGCGACCAGCACGGTTTCCTGCCCGACGGCAAAGCTCTCGAACGTGAAGGGTCCGGTTCCGACGGCCTCGGTCACGCCAAAATTGTCGCCGGCCGCGTCGTAGGCCTTAGGAGACGGGATGCCCATGAAGGACGATGCCAGATTGTAGATCAGATTTGGCTCCGCCCGCTTCATGACGAAGCGAACAGTATAGTCGTCGACGACCTCGACACGGTCGACGGCGTCGACAAGGTACTCGTTCGGGCTGCCTTTGAACTTGGGGATCCACCACGCTATGGTCGCGGCATTGAACGGTTCACCATCATGAAAGCGAACGCCTTGCCGCAACTTGAAGGTCCAGTTCATACCGTCGGGACTGTTCTCCCAGGATTCGGCGAGGTGGGGATGATAGCTCTGGTCGACATCCTGCTCGATCAGCCGGTCGTAGATCAGGGTTGCGACGGTGCTGAGCAAGGTGGCGCGAATTGGATCGTGATGAGGGGCGCCGATTTCGGCATTGCCGAGAGCAAACACGGCCTCCGGTTCTGATGCTCGCGCCGAATATCCCCCAGCCAGGCCGAGGCCCGCGGCCAGCGTGACCACCGATACCGAAGCAAGAAACCCACGTCGATTCATGTTCAACCTCCCTTGGAAAATCGGCAAAAGCCCGCCATGCCGCGGAAGCAGCATTTTCTCGACAACAGACAAGAATTCGCGATGTGGCATGGTCATGTGACCTGAGCCAGATGCGCGTCGTTTCCTCCCGGTTGCTGTGCGGTACTGGCAATATCCAGCGGCTCAGCAACGTTTTTCTTCCCCGCTCCTCAACGAGGGTGCGTTCAAGCTATTTTGAAAAAAAACAAACGTCAATCGATTCTGTGATAGAATTCTTACAAGAAATCCCGCCCCGCACAGGGAGAGCAAAATGACGGAATCGGTTCGCCGCAGGCTGGTCGAAAGCCTGGCTACCGCCACCAATGCCGAGAAGGCGCTTGCCAACTACATGTTGGCAAACCTCAACGGCGTGCCGTTCGAGACCTCGGCAACCTTGGCCGCCAAGGTCGGCGTCAGCGAGCCGACTGTCGGGCGCTTCTGCCGGACGCTGGGTTACGCCCGCTTCAAGGACCTCAAGGAGGATCTCCGCGACAACATTGGCTCCCAGCCCTGGCTGGCCGGCGACCGCCTGAAGGAGTTCCGCGACCGCAGCCAGAACGGCGATGCCCTCGCCCGCAGTCTGGAGCTGGAGATCGCGGCGTTGCTGAGGATCTACGAGCTCGCCAACACCAAGGAATGGGCCCGCGCCGTCAAGCGCCTGGCGACCTCGCCGCAGCTCTTCGTCGCCGGCTTCCAGACGGAGCGCGGCATCGCCCAGTACTTCGCCAACCAGCTGCAGTATCTCCGCCCAGGCGTCCAGCTCGCCGACATTGCCGGTGGCAACTTTTCGGAGATCTTGCTGAGCCCATCCAAATCGACATGCCTGGTGATTTTCGAGGCCCGCCGCTATTCGCGCCTGAACCTCCTGCTGGCGCAGGAAGCCAAAAAGGCGAAGATCCCGATCACGCTGATCACCGACGCCTTCTGCGACTGGGGCCGCGACCTTGCCGACGAAATGTTCGTCGTGCCCACCGAATTCGGCATGTTCTGGGAATCGACAGCGCAGATGGCCAGCCTCGGCAACCTCTTGATCAACGGCATCTTCAACGAACTCGGCGTCGCGATCGAAGGTCGCATGAACAAGGTCTCGGAACTGCACGGCAAGATCACCGGCTATGTCGGCGACTAGCCGAAGTGCCCAAGCCTTGTTGCTTCAATCCTCTGGCGTCACCTGCCCCAGGATCCAGTCGAACAGCTGATTGGTCAGCTGGCCCGCCGCCTTTCGTTCGGGAACCACGAAGTAGTAGCTCTTTTCGGTCTGCAGCGGCATATCGAGAACGACCTGCAGCTTGCCGTCGCGCAGCTCGCTTTCGACGAGATAGCGCGGCAGCAGCGCCACCCCCAGGCCGGCAACCGCCGCCTCGATCAACATGGTGAACTGGTCGAAGCGATGGCCCTGATAGGCGCCTTGCGCCTCGACGCCGGCGGACTGGAACCAGTTGGCCCAGGCCTTTGGTCGCGTCGCCATGTTGAGCAGTGGCGCATGCGCCAGCGCTTCGGGCGAGCCGATGTCGCGGCCTGCGAGAAACTCCGGACTGGCCGCCGGCACGATCACTTCGCGGCAGATATAGCGGCACACGGCATTGGCCCAGACCGGCTGGCCGTAATGGATCGCTGCGTCAAACCCCTGTTCCTCCAAGTCGAACTGCTCGGCGCGCGACACCACGTTGAGCGCGATGCCGGGATGGGTTTTCAGGAAGCCCGGCAGCCGCGGCACCAGCCAGCGGCTGCCGAAGGTCGGCAAGGTGGCGAGGCTGAGCAACGATACGCCCGAACTGGCCATCGCCCTCAGCATCGCCGCCTCGCCCTGCTCAAGCAGCTTGCGCGCGTCGGGCAGGAATTTCTGACCGGCCGCCGACAGCACCACGCGCTGGCGCACCCGCTCGAACAGCAGCAGGCCGAGCTGGGCCTCGAGATCGCGGATTTGCCGGCTGACAGCGCTTTGCGAGAGGTTGAGCTCGCGCCCTGCCAGCGTGACGTTGCCATGGCGGGCAGCGGCCTCGAAGGCCTGCAGCTTGCCCAGGTCGGGAAGGAGCGTGCGCGCAGCAGTCATTCGGTTTCCGCATCAACTTAGATGGATTCAGCGCAATTCAGTGCCGACAGAACCGTATATAGCATTGTTCAAGCATGAAGTCGCCCATGCCGAACGTGAAACAGAGGGTTCGAATGTCTCCGTCTCCCTTCTTGTCGCCTGATGCCATCCGCGCCGCCTTCTCGGCCGCCATGTCGGCGATGTACCGCGATGAAGTGCCCGCCTATGGCACGCTGATGGCCCTGGTCGCCGACGTCAACGAAGCCACCCTCGCCAGCCAGCCGGCGCTGCGCGCCAGCCTGGAAGCGACAGAGACGCTCGCTCGCATCAGCGAGGAGCGCCACGGCGCCATCCGCCTCGGCACCGAAGCCGAGCTCGCCATGATGCGGCGTGTCTTCGCCGTCATGGGCATGCTCCCGGTCGGCTATTACGATCTCAGCGAAGCCGGAGTGCCGGTGCACTCCACCGCCTTCCGGCCGGTTGGCGAGACCGCGCTCAACATCAACCCGTTCCGGGTGTTCACCTCGCTGCTGCGGCTCGACCTGATCGCCGACGAGGGCCTCCGCGCCACCGCCGAACAGACCTTGGCCCGCCGGCAGATCTTTTCCGACGCGGCCGTGGCACTCGTCGACAAGGCTGAACGTGACGGTGGCCTGTCGCAGGAGGATGCCGGACTGTTCGTCATTGAAGTGCTCGACACGTTCCGCTGGCACAGCGAGGCAAGCGTCGATCAGACGCTCTACGCCAGACTGCACGACGCGCATCGTCTCATCGCCGACGTCGTCTCGTTCAAGGGCCCGCACATCAACCATCTGACGCCGCGCACGCTTGATATCGACGCCGTGCAGGACCAGATGCCATCGCGCGGCATCGTTCCCAAGGCCGTCGTCGAGGGGCCGCCCAGTCGCGCTTGCCCCATCCTGCTGCGCCAGACGTCGTTCAAGGCCGTCGAGGAGCGCGTGTCATTTCCGGACGAAAACGGCAAGCTCCAGACAGGCTCGCACACCGCGCGCTTCGGCGAGATCGAGCAGCGCGGCATAGCGCTGACGCCCAAGGGTCGTGCCCTTTACGACAAGCTGCTGAACCGGGCCCGCGCCTCCGTGCGCCCCGCCCCTGATGGTTCCAACGCCGACGCCTATCGCGCAGTGCTCGCCCTGAGCTTCGACGAATTCCCAGACGACTGGAACACCATCCGCAAGGCCGGCCTCGGCTATTTCCTCTACACTGTCGACGACGCAGTCGCCGGTGCGCGCGGCAGCGACATCGAAAGCCTGATCGCCGCCGGTGCGGTGCGTTTCGACGCAATTGTCTACGAGGACTTCCTGCCGGTCTCGGCCGCCGGCATCTTCCAATCCAACCTGGGTGACGACGCTGTGCAGGAGTTCGCGGCCAGCCCCAACCAGCGCCTGTTCGAAAAGGCGCTGGGCGCTGTCGTCCTCAACGAGTTCGAGCATTATGCCGGCATCGAGCGGGCATCAATCGAGCGCTGCCTAGCGACGCTGAAGGCGTTTTCGGACGCGGCTTGATGCTGGCGCGCGAACACATCGACAATCTCGGTACCCTGCTCGGCCCGGGCGGGCTGTTGACCGGCGAAACCGAGATGGCCGGCTACGAAAAAGGCGCGCGCTACGACTGCGGACGCGCCGCCTTCGTCGCGCGGCCTGTTTCGACGGTGGCCGTCTCGACTGTCGTCGCCTATTGCGCGCGCCATGCCATCCCGCTGGTGCCGCAATCCGGCAACACCGGGCTCGTTGCCGGTTCGACGCCCGACGACAGCGGCACGCAGGGCGTGTTGAGCCTCGATCGCCTGCGCTCGACCTTCGAGCTCGACCTCGACAATCGCAGCTTGCGCGTCGACGCCGGCTTCCGCTTGTCCGAAATCAACGCCCGGCTCGAACCGCACGGCCTGTTCTTCCCAATTGATCTTGGCGCCGACCCGATGGCAGGCGGCATGGTCGCGAGCAACACAGGCGGCGCGCGTTTCCTGCGTTTCGGCGACGTCCGCCGCAACACGCTGGGCATGAAGGTGGTGGTCGGCGACGACGCCGGCACCGTTGTCGATTTCGGCGCCGGACTGCGCAAGGACAACACCGGCGTCGACTGGAAGCAGCATTTCATCGGCACGGCAGGTGCGTTCGGCGTCATCACCGAATGCATCTTCAACTTGGAAAGGCTGCCGCAGCAGGTGGCGACCGCCTATCTGGTGCCGCGTTCACCCGAGCATGTGACCGTCTTGCTCAACGCCATGGAAGAGCGCCTAGGCACCTATCTCAGCGCCTTCGAAGGCATGTCGGGCGCAGCGATCACCCGCACGCTCGCCCATGTCGAAGCGCTGCGCAATCCGTTCCCCGGCGGGGCCGTGCCCGATTTCGTCATCCTCGCCGAGGTTTCCAGGTCATGGCTGCCACGCGCGGCCGAGCAGCCGCTCGACGCCGTGCTCGAAGAGGTGCTGGCGGACATATGGAGCCTGCCGGAGGAGCCGCTGGACGACGCCTTCGTCGGTCCCGCGCACGAAATGTGGGCGCTGCGCCACGCGCTGTCCGAAGGCGTGAAGTCGTCGGGCTATGTCGTCGGCCTCGACCTGTCATTCCGCCGCGGCGAGCTGATGCGCTTCCGCCAGCGCATGAGCGACCTGCTGGCCCTGGAATTCCCCGCTGTCGCCATCTGCGATTTCGGCCATGTCGGCGACGGCGGCGTGCATTTCAATCTTGTCGTGCCAAAGCTTGCGGACGGGACGAACGACATGGCAACCACCGAGGCGCTGCGCGACCGTGTGATCTCGGTCGCCGTCGAGGAGCATGGCGCGAGCTTCAGCGCCGAGCACGGCCTTGGACGCCGCAACCAGCATTTCTACGACCGCTACACGCCGGACAAACTGAAATCGATGGCCGCGCAGCTGAAACAGGCGGTCGCCCCCGCTCCGATCGGCACGGCCCGGCTGGGCTGATCATGGCGCACAGCGCCGCAATGAACCCGACAAACAAAAGGACAAGATAATGACCATAGCAAAAGAAACCGCCGCTCTTCTGGAGCGGCTTGGCGTTGCGGCAGCTGCCTTCACCGGCGGCGACCTGATCGTGCGCAGCCCGGTGACGGGCGACCAGATCGGCGCGCTCAGGTCGATCTCATCGGCAGAAGCGGAAGCCGTAATTGCCCGCGCCGACGCCGCCTTCAAAGCCTGGCGCAACGTGCCGGCGCCAAAGCGCGGCGAGCTTGTCCGCCTGCTCGGCGAGGAGCTGCGCGCTTCAAAGGCCGATCTCGGCCGCCTGGTCTCGATCGAGGTGGGAAAGATCACCTCCGAGGGCCTCGGCGAAGTCCAGGAGATGATCGACATCTGCGACTTCGCCGTCGGCCTGTCGCGCCAGCTTTATGGTTTGACCATTGCCACCGAGCGTCCCGGCCATCGCATGATGGAAACCTGGCATCCGCTCGGCGTCACAGGCGTCATCTCGGCCTTCAACTTCCCCGTTGCGGTGTGGTCGTGGAATGCAGCCCTGGCCTTTGTCTGCGGCAATTCGGTGGTCTGGAAGCCGTCGGAAAAGACGCCGCTGACCGCCCTTGCCTGCCAGGCGATCTTCGAGCGTGCGGCAAAACGTTTTGGCGCTGATGCGCCCGCAGGCCTGTCGCAGCTTTTGATCGGCGACCGCGCCATCGGCGAGGTGCTTGTCGACCACCCCAAGGTGCCGCTGGTCTCGGCCACCGGCTCGACCCGCATGGGCCGTGACGTCGGCCCGCGTCTGGCCAAACGTTTCGCCCGCGCCATCCTCGAGCTCGGCGGCAACAATGCCGGCATCGTCTGCCCTTCGGCCAATCTCGACATGGCGCTGCGCGCCATCGCCTTCGGCGCCATGGGCACCGCCGGCCAGCGCTGCACCACCATGCGCCGCCTGTTCGTCCATGACAGCGTCTACGACCAGCTCGTGCCGCGGCTGAAGAAGGCCTATCAGAGCGTCTCGGTCGGCAGCCCACTGGAAAGCTCGGCGCTCGTCGGCCCGCTGATCGACAAGGCGGCCTTTGACGGCATGCAGAAGGCGCTGAAGCACGCGACTGAGGCCGGCGGCGAAATCACCGGCGGCATGCGCGTCGACCAGGGCCATGACGGCGCCTATTACGTCAAGCCGGCTTTGGTCGAGATGCCTGATCAGACAGGTCCGGTGCTGGAAGAGACTTTTGCGCCGATCCTCTATGTCATGAAGTACTCCGACTTCGATGCTGTGCTCGACCTGCACAATGCGGTCGGCGCCGGCCTGTCGTCGTCGATCTTCACGCTCGACCTGCAGGAAGCCGAGCGCTTCCTCTCGGTCGAGGGTTCGGACTGCGGCATCGCCAATGTCAACATCGGCACCTCGGGTGCGGAGATCGGCGGCGCGTTCGGCGGCGAGAAGGAGACCGGCGGCGGCCGCGAGTCAGGCTCCGACGCCTGGAAGGCCTATATGCGCCGCGCCACCAACACGGTGAACTACTCCAAGGCGCTGCCGCTGGCCCAGGGCGTCAGCTTCGACATCGACTGAGCAAGCCGACACCGGTTGCGGCGCTGGCATCGGCCACGCCACAGCCGCCGCATGACTTCGAGCGCCGTCCGCGAAAACGGGCGGCGTTTTCCAGAACCGGCCCCAGCCCGGCCGTCACGCGCGTTCCCGAGCCGGGTCAAGCTCTCCCAGTCACCCACGGACACCCGCCGATGCCCAGCACTCAAAAGCCGCACTCACATGGGCCACGCTCTCACGGGCTATGGCAAGCAACAGCACCGGCAGCACCGGCAACCTCAGCGCTCGGTGGACATGTATCGACCGACATCGTCATCGTCGGCGGCGGCTACACCGGCATGTCCTGCGCCCTGCATCTTGCCGAGGCAGGCCGGCAGGTGGTGCTGCTGGAAGGCCGCGAGATCGGGTTTGGCGGCGCCGGCCGCAATGTCGGCCTGATCAATGCCGGCCTGTGGCTCGCGCCCGACGAGGTCTCCGCGGCCCTCGGGCCCGATCATGGCGAGCGGCTGCTCAAGCTGCTCGGTGACGGGCCGGCGCAGGTCATGGAGCTGATCGACAGGCACGGCATCGACTGCGAGCTGGAGCGCAACGGCACGCTGCATTGCGCCGTCGGCGCTTCGGGCCTCGCCGAGATCAGGGAGCGCGAGGCGCAGTGGCAAAAGCGCGGCGCGCCGGTCAAGCTGCTCGACGCGGCCGAAACCGCAGCACGGCTCGGCACGTCGGCCTATCTCGGCGCTTTGCATGACGCACGCGCCGGAACGCTGCAGCCGCTGGCCTATGCGCGCGGACTGGCGACCGCCGTCGTCAAGGCCGGCGTGACGCTGCATACGTCCAGCCCCGTCGAGACGGCGGAACGCAAGGACGGGCGCTGGCACCTGACCACCCCAAGCGGAAGCATCGACGCCAATTGGGTCGTCGTCGCGACCGATGCCTACAGCACCGGCCCGTGGCAGATGGTCCGCACAGAGCAGGTCCACCTGCCCTATTTCAACCTGGCGACACAGCCGCTCGCGCCTGGGCTGCTGCGCAAGATCCTGCCTGGACGCGAAGGCGCGTGGGACACCAAGACCATCCTCTCTTCCTTCCGCATGGATCGTGCCGGGCGCCTAGTGTTCGGCAGCGTCGGCGCTTTGCGCAATTCCGGCACCGCCATCCACAAGGCCTGGGCCCGCCGCGCCCTGTCAAAACTGTACCCCGAGCTCGGCGACATCATCTTCGAGCACGAATGGTACGGGCAGATCGGCATGACCGGCGATGCCTTGCCAAGATTCCACACATTCGGCCCCAATGCCGTCGGTTTCTCCGGCTACAACGGACGCGGCATCGCCCCCGGCACCGTGTTCGGCCGCGAACTCGCACTGCTGATCACGGGCGAGAAGACCTACGCCGACCTGCCCCTCCCGGTCTCCGACGTCACGCCCGTCCCATTCCGCCGGAGCCGCGAAGCCTGGTACGAAGCCGGAGCCCAGGTCGCCCATCTGGTCTGACGCCAGTCAGGCAAGCCTCAGCTCCGACGACGCGCACGCCAACTGCATGGAACGTCATTCAGCGGCGGTCGGCGCCGGCCTTCTTCCTGAAGTTGGGCCGGCGTTGCTCGTCGGCATCTGTCGCTCCTCACGGGGAGTTTTGCGAGCGCCCTCGATCGGCTGTCAGCGGTTCACCAGTCTCCCGCCGACCAGAGTCGTCCAGTAGCTGATACCGTGGACGATCGCGCCGTCGTTGAAGTCGTAGGCGGGGTTGTGGAGGCCGGCGGAGTCGCCGTTGCCCAGCCAGATCATGGCGCCTGGGCGCTTTTCCAGCATATAGGAGAAGTCTTCGGCGCCCATCGTGCACTGGCAATTGCCGTTGACCTTGTCGGCTCCGGCGACGTCGGAGGCAACTGAAATCGCGGCCTTGGTCATCTCGGGATCGTTGACGGTCACCGGGTAGCCGGGGCGCCAGTCGATCTCCGCCTGGGCCTCGAATAGGCGCGCTGTGTTGGCGACGATGTCTCTGAAACGCTGCTCGACGGCCTTGCGCGTCTTCGGGTCGATCGTGCGGATCGTGCCGCCGACGACGGCCTGCTCCGGAATGACGTTCAGCGCCAGGGAATTGCCACCTGAGATATAGGTGACCGACACGACGACCGGGTCGAAAGGATCGACGTTGCGCGAGGCGATCGACTGCAGCGCCGTCACCAGATGCGCAGCGATCAGCACGGGATCGCGCGATTCATGCGGCGAAGCGGCATGAGAGCCCTTGCCGATCAGCTTGACCACGAAGCGATCGGCGGCCGCCAGCATCGGACCCGGCCGGATGGCGAAGGAGCCGACAGGCAAACCCGGCTCATTGTGCATGCCGAAGACCTCCTCGATGCCGAAGCGCTCCAGTAGCCCCTCCTCGAGCATGACGCGCCCACCGGCGCCGCCCTCCTCTGCCGGCTGGAAGATGAGCACCGCCGTGCCGGCAAAATCCCGGGTCGAGGCAAGGTGGCGCGCGGCACCCAGCAGCATCGCCGTGTGGCCGTCATGGCCGCAGGCATGCATCTTGCCGGGGTTCTTCGACGCATGGGCCAGGTTGGTCTGCTCGGCGATCGGCAGCGCATCCATGTCGGCGCGCAGGCCGATGGTACGGCCGGCACCCAGTTTGCCCTTAACCACCGCGACGACGCCCGTCTTGGCAATTCCGGTGACGACCTCGTCGCAGCCGAATGACTTCAGCTTGTCGGCGACGAAGGCCGACGTCGCGGGCAGATCGAACAGCAGCTCGGGATTCTGGTGGAGGTGGCGGCGCCACTGCCCGGCTTCTTCGGCAATCGTCTCGATCGTCTGTACTGACATCTTTTCCTCTCAGGCGACTCAATCTGGAGTGTCGGCGCCCTTGGTCGATGACCCGCGCCTGCGTTCACATCTTCGAGGCCTAGGACGAAACGCTTGCCTTCACAAGACGCCAGTGCCACTGACGGCCAAAGCCACGAAAGACGGTTCGCCATGCCTGTGATTGAACAGATTGCTCAGTTTGCCCAAGATCTCACCGCGATACGCCAGGATTTCCACCAGCATCCCGAGCTCGGCTTCGAGGAGCATCGCACCTCGCAGCGCGTGGCGGATCTGCTTGCAAGCTGGGGTGTCGCGGTCGAGCGCGGCATCGGCGGCACCGGCCTCGTCGGCGTCATCGACGGCAACAGGCCGGGGCGCAGCATCGGCCTGCGAGCCGACATGGACGCGCTGCCGATGGACGAACTGACCAACCTGCCCTACGCCTCGAAGAACCCCGGCGTGTTCCATGGCTGCGGCCATGACGGGCACACCACCATGCTGCTTGGCGCTGCGCGCTACCTCGCCGGCAACCGCCATTTCGCCGGCCGCGCCGTGCTTATCTTCCAGCCGGCAGAGGAAGGTCTCGGCGGTGCGCGCGCCATGCTGCGCGACGGCCTGTTCGACCGCTTCCCCTGTGACGAGCTCTACGGAATGCACAATTCGCCCTATCAGGAGCATTCCCAGCTGACGATCCGGCCGGGCAAGGCGCAGGCCGGCGCCAGCTTCTTCGACATCACGATCCACGGCCGGGGCAGCCACGGCGCCATGCCCCAGGCCAGCCGCGATCCGATCACCATCGGCTCGGGCCTGATCAAGGAGATGCAGGAGATCGTCTCGCGCAACACCGACCCGACGCATCCCGCTGTCGTTTCGGTGACGCAGTTCCACGCCGGCTCGGCCTACAACGTCATTCCGGAAACGGCAGTGCTGCGCGGCACCTTCCGCTACTTCGACGACGCCGACGGCGTGATGATCGAAAACCGCATCCGCAAGCTCTGTGCCGGCTTTGCGCTCGCCCACGAAATCGAGATCGTGGCCGACATCCGCAACATCTTCGACGTGCTGTCGAACGATCCGGAGCGGGTCGGCAACCTGATCAAGGTGGCCCAGGAGATCGTCGGCGACAAGGCACAGCCGAACGCGGAACTGACGATGGGATCAGAGGACATGGCCGATCTCCTGCGCGTCGTTCCGGGCGCTTTCTTCAATCTCGGGCACGGCGGAACCGTTCCGCTGCACAATTCCGGATTTATTTTCGACGACACGATCCTGCCCGTCGGCGCCAGCTTGCTGGCCCGGCTTGTCGAGGTACGCGGCGCCGCGTGAGGCGCCCGCGCCAATAAAATCAATTTCTTGATCTGAGGACTTCGCTCAATCCCGGCATCGCTGTCGGGATGGGCGGAGCTTTGCCGTTGCGATCCGCGCTGCCGCCTGGCTGGCGGCATCGCGAAGTCGGCTCATTTTTTAGCTTGACCGAATGCAAAGACGAGAGCATTGGTTGCGTAAAGTGGAACTTGAGTTCCATTAAATGGAACGACTCGGAGGAGCAATGTCGGTCCTGAACAATGCCGCAGACGTGCTGAGGTGCTTCGGCAACGACTGTCCCGACCTGACGGTTTCGGACGTCGTGCGGCTGCTCGGCATGCCGAAAGCAAATGCGTCGCGCCTGCTGAAGGCGATGCGCGAGGCGAACATGCTGGAGACGATCGGCGACAGTCACCGGCATCGCCCGGGTCGGCTGATGCTCGATCTCGCCGCCGCCTACCGCCGTTCCTCGCTGCTGATCGGCCGCGCCAGCGAAGTCGTCGCCGAAGCCAGCAACACCTTTGGCCATACCGGATACATCTCGGTGCGCGACGGCAAGGAAGTGACTGCCGTCGCCGACTTCCAGGGCACCAACGCGCTCCGCGTCGTCAGCAACATCGGCCGCCGCCTGCCTGCCCATCTCAGTGCGACCGGTCGGTCGCTGCTGGCGCGGCTTGGCGAGGAGGCAGTGCATGCGCTCTATGCCGGGCACAGCGCTTTGCATGACCTGAGCGAGCAGCTTTCGAAAGTGCGGCACCAGGGCTTCGCCTATTCGAGCCAGGAAGCCACGCCCGGCGTCGACGCCATCGCGATTTCGGTCGCCGATCCCCGCACCGACGAAGCCGTCAGCCTCTGCATCGTCTACCCCCACGCACTCGTCGACACCAAAGGCCGTGACGAGATGATTGCCGCCCTCGCCAAGGGGGCCGCCCGCATAGCCGAGGACCTGGGCGACAGCGCCTTCGTCGCCCCCCGGATCTGAAGAAAAGGACATCAGTAATGAGTGATCTGCCCAACCGCTGGCGCGTGGGGTTCGACATTGGTGGAACCTTCACCGACTTCGTGCTCTATGACAGCCAGAACCATTCCGTCACGCTGCACAAGCGCCTGACCACGCCGCACGATCCGTCCCAGGCGGCACTGCTCGGCCTGCAGGAACTGCTGGATTTGCAGAGCATCCGGCACGCCGACGTCGGCGAGATCGTTCACGGCACGACGCTGGTCACCAACGCTGTCATCGAACGCAAGGGCGCGCCGGTCGGCCTGATCACCACGCGCGGCTTCCGCGACCTGCTCGAGATGGGCACCGAGCAGCGCTACGACATCTATGACCTGTTCGTCTCCTTCCCCGATCCGATGGTCAGCCGCGACCTGCGCCTCGAGGTCGACGAGCGCATGAATGCGTCGGGCGAGGTGGAAACCGCACTCGACGAAGCACAGGTCCTGCAGGCGGCCAAGGCGCTCGTCGCGCAGGGCTGCGAGGCGGTCGCCATCGCCTTCATGCACTCCTATGCCAATTCGGTGCATGAGCGCCGCGCCGCCGACATCATCCACGCCGCCTTCCCCGAGCTGTCGATCTCGATCTCGAGCGAAGTCGTCGCCGAAATGGGCGAGTACCAGCGCATTGTCACCACCTGCGCCAACGCCTTCGTGCAGCCCTTGATGCACCGCTATCTGACCAAGCTAGAGAAATCGCTGCGCGGTGCTGGCTTTGCCGGCGCGCTCAGGCTGATGCATTCGGCCGGCGGCCTGATGTCTCTGGAAACCGCACGCGACTTCCCGATCCGGCTGCTCGAAAGCGGCCCGGCCGGTGGCGGTCTCGCTACCGCCCTGTTCGGCAAGGCTGCCGGCCTGTCCGACGTCATTTCCTTCGACATGGGCGGCACCACCGCCAAGGCCTGCATGATCGAAGACGGCCGCGCCGAAATTTCGCCGATGATGGAAGCCGCGCGCGTCCACCGTTTTGTCAAGGGTTCCGGCCTGCCGATCAAGGCCCCCGTCATCGAGATGATCGAGATCGGCGCCGGCGGCGGTTCGATCGCCGCCATCGACGACGTCGGCCTGCTGAAGGTCGGCCCGCATTCCGCCAGCTCCGATCCGGGCCCGGCCTGCTACGGCATGGGCGGCAAGCAGCCGACGGTCACCGACGCCAACCTCACGCTCGGCTATTACGACCCCAACTTCTTCCTCGGCGGTCGCATGAAGCTCGACCTCGAGGCCGCCCGTGCAGCGATTGCGCGGGTGGCTGAACCGTTGAACCTGACCATCGAAGAAGCCGCGCTCGGCATCCACAAGGTGGTGGTCGAAAGCATGGCCTCGGCCGCCCGCGTACACCTTGTCGAACGCGGCAAAGATCCGCGCGAATACTCCATGGTCGGCTTTGGCGGCGCCGGTCCGGCCCATGCGGTCGACGTGGCACGTGCCATGGGCATCAGCTCCGTGCTGATCCCACCGGCATCAGGTGCGGCATCTGCCCTCGGCTTCCTTGCCGCCCCACTGTCCTTCGAGGGTGTGCGATCGCTGCGTGTCGAGCTGAAGACTGGCTTTGACACGGACGCCGTCAATGGCGTGCTGACCGCCCTCGAAGACGAGGGACGGCACCAGCTGACCCGCTCCGGCATCGCCGCAGGCGACATCGTTGTCGAGCGCAGCGCCGACATGCGCCTCGTCGGCCAGATGCACGACATCAGCGTGGCGCTGCCCACGACGACTCTTGGCGAAGCCGATCTGCCGGCCATTCGCGAAGCCTTTGTCCGCGCCTACTCGGCCCGCTACGCCGAGCCTTTCGAGGGCGCGCGTTTCGAATCCGTCAACTTCCGCGTCCGCGTCGCCGGCCCGACGCCGCAGTTGTCGCTCACCGGCGCCACCGGCGGCGGCGATACTGCAGCTCGGATCAAGGGCCATCGCGTCTGCTGGTTCGACGAAGGCAAGTTCGAGACGGCCGTCTACGATCGCTACGCGCTGCGCAGCGGCGACACCATTGCGGGTCCGGCAATCATCGAAGAGCGTGAATCCACAACCGTTGTCGGCCCATCCGACAGCGTCACGATCGACGCCGGCCAGAACCTCTGCGTCCAGGTCGGTGCGCTCAAGGCCGCCGATGCGTTCGTCACCGACGACATGACCCGCGCCGAGGCTGTCGCCCGCATCAAGGGCGATCCGATCGGCCTCGAGATCATGTGGTCGCGTCTCGTCAACGTCGTTGAGGAGATGTGGCTTACCGTCTGCCGCACCGCCTTCTCGCTCGTCATCGCCGAGGCGCAGGATTTTGCCTGCGAGCTGCTCGACAAGGACGGCGAGACGCTGGCCCACAGCCCGCGCGCCATGCCGGTGTTCAACCTGACGCTGCCGCGCGCGGTCAAGGCCCTGCTGGAGCGCTATCCGGCCGAGACGCTGAAGCCCGGCGACGTGCTGATCACCAACGATCCGTGGCTCTGCGCCGGTCACCTGTTCGACATCGCCATCGTCACGCCGGCCTTCCGCAATGGCAAGCTCGTCGGCCTGATGGGCACGGTCGGCCACGTCTCCGACATCGGCGGCACCAAGGACTCGCTGCATGCCCGCGAGATCTATGAAGAAGGCCTGCAGATCCCCCCGATGAAGATCTTCGAGGAGGGACGGCCCAACGAGACCCTGATCCAGCTCATCCGCCAGAACGTCCGCAACGGCGAACAGGTGCTGGGCGACATCTTCTCCTTCGTCGCAGCCAACAAGCTCGGTGCGGAACGTCTCGATGCCTTCATGCATGACTATGGCATGCATGACCTCGGCGCCCTCGCCGAAGTGGTGCAGGGCCTGTCGGAAAAGGCGATGCGCGACGCAATCCGCGCACTGCCCGATGGCGAGTACCGCTCGGTCATCACCAACAATCCGCTCGGCGAGACCATCACTTACCCCGTCCTGGTCAAGGTCGAAGGCGACAGCATCACTGTCGATTTCGACGGCGCCCCGCCGCAGTTGCCACAGGGTGGTCTCAACTCGACGCTGAACTATACTGCAGCCCATGCGACCTACCCGCTGAAGTGCATGCTGACGCCTGCGGTGCGCGGCAATGCCGGTTGCTATCGCCCGTTCACGGTGACGGCACCAGAAGGTTCGATCCTGAATCCGACATATCCGGCGGCCGTGAACCTGCGCACCCGCACCGGCTGGTATCTCGCGCCGAACATCTTCGCGGCCCTGTCATCGGCCTCACCCGAAATGGTCCAATCCTTCACCGGGCTTGCGGTTGCGGCGAACGTCTACGGCCAGACCAAGGATGGGCAGTTCTATTCGGACATGCTCTTCTGCGGCGGCGGCCAGGGCGGCTCCGAGCGCGGCGACGGCCACTCTTCGCTGTTGTGGCCGACCTCGGCTGCCAACACCTCCATCGAGCTGATGGAAAGCCGCGTGCCCGTGCTGGTGCTGGAGAAGGCGTTCCGTGCTGACAGCGGCGGTGCCGGCAAGCAGCGCGGTGGCCTCGGCCAGGTCGTGCGCTTCCGCAAGCGCGAAGAGGACGGACTGGAGATGCTCGTCTCCGTCTACCCAGAAGGTGTCGACAACCCGATCGACGGCCTGTTCGGCGGCCAGGCCGGCGGCGGTGCCCGCGGCCGGGTGCTCTCCACCGACGGCCGCGTGCTGCGCGACTGCGGCACCGGCGAATTGGTGTCGCTGCATCGGACCGACCAGGTGGTCGAGCTCGTGCTCGCCGGCGGCTCCGGCTACGGCAACTCCGCCGAGCGTTCCCCGGCAGCGATCTCCCGCGACCTCGCGCTTGGCTTCGTCACGCCCGACCACGTCGCGCTCAACTACCGCCACGAACCGGGAACGTCCGGCACCGTGGCACCGCAGGAAAATGTGGCCTGGGCCTGACTGCCCCATCGAGATCCGGCGGCGCCCAGCCAACTGGCGCCGCCCATTTGCAATGACGACCAGACATTCGACAGGAGCAATGCAATGACCTCTGACCAGTTCAACATCTCGCGGCGCGGCCTTCTGGCCCTCACCGGCGTCGGCCTCGCCACCACGGTTTTCCCGCGTCAGCTCTTCGCCCAGTCGGGCGGCGTCCTGATCATCGCCGCCGGCCAGGACATCCCCAATTTCGACCCGCACACCGCGACCGGCTATTCCGCATCGTTCTTCATGCGCAACGTCTATGACCCGCTGGTGCGCATCTCGGGCAACCCGCCGGTGCCCGCCCCCGGCATCGCCGAGAGCTGGACGGTCAGCCCCGACGGCACGGAATTCACCTTCGTCCTGAACAAGGCCGCCAAGTTCCACTCCGGCAATGCCGTTACGGCAGACGACGTCGTCTACTCCTTCGCCCGTGCGCTGAAGCTCGCCAAGGGCAACTCCTGGATGATCCGCGATATCGTCACCGCCGAGGGCGTGACGGCCGTCGACGCCGGCACGGTCAAGTTCAAGCTCACCGCCCCCTTCGCGCCGTTCCTGCAGGTTCTGCCCTGGATCTTCATCGTCGAGAAGGCGGTGGTCGAGGCCAATCTCGGCAGTGATTCAGGCGAAACCTATCTTATGACCAATGCGGCCGGCTCCGGCCCATTCTCGGTTGCCCGCTTCGAGGTCGGCACACTCTATCAACTGGCCCGCGCGCCTGAGGCCTGGCAGGCCGGCGGCGGCAACCTCGAAGGCGTGATCTGGCAGATCGTCCGCGAAACCGCCACCCAGCGCCTGATGATCCAGCGCGGCGAAGCCCACATCGCCACCGACCTCACCAGCGAGGATATGGACGCGCTGAAAGGCGCCTCGGGCGTTGTCAGCGTCATCGAGCCGGAATACCGCACCTTCTCGATCAAGATGAACACCCAGCACGGCCCCTGCGCCGACATCAACCTGCGCAAGGCGATCTCCTACGCCACCAACTACCAGGCGATCCTCGACGCCGCGGGTTATGCCGACCTGATGAAAGGCCCGCTGCCGATGGGCATCCTCGGCTTCGACGCCAACCTTGCCGCCTATGGCACCGACATGGCCAAGGCCAAGGAGTTCATGGCCAAGTCGGCCAAGCCGGAAGGCGGCTTCAAGCTCAAGATGTACCACGTCTCGGGTCTTGAGCAGCAGCGCCGCTGGGCGCTGATCATGCTCGACAGCCTCAAGCAGCTGAACATCGACCTCGAGATCGTGCCGATGAACTGGCCCGACATGGTCACCGCCTGCAAGTCGCCGGAAACCTTCCCCGACCTGTTCCCGGTCTACCAGACGGCAAACTACGGCGACCCCGACAACATCGCCTATGCGGCCTACCACTCCTCACGCAACGGCGCATGGCAGAACGCGGTCTACAAGAACCCCGAAGTCGACGCTCTCATCGAGGCCGGCCGCAAGGAAATCGACCAGGCAAAGCGCGTCGCGATCTATGGCGAATTCCAGAAGAAGGTCGTCGAGGACGCCCCCGACGTCTTCGGCGTTCTGGAGCGTCGCAAGCTCGCCATGCGCGACACCGTGAAGGACTACCACTTCACCCCGGTCGCCTCCAACGCCATCGAGGCCTGGGGCCTGTCGCTCGGCTAAGTCGAACATTTGGCGGGCCTCCGGGCCCGCCAAAGCTCCAACCAAAGGACATCGGCAATGCTGCATTTCATCCTGCGGCGGCTTCTGCTGCTCATTCCGGTCATCGTCGGACTGACGATCATCATGTTCGCCATCGCTCGCCTCCTGCCGGGCGATCCGGTGGCACTCGCCGCAGGTCCGAACGCAACGCAGGCCGAAATCGCAGCGCTTGCCGTGGAGTATGGCCTGGATAAGCCGGTCTGGGTGCAGTACGGCACCTATGTCTCCGGCCTGATGCATGGCGACCTCGGCACCTCGCTTTTGACCCGCCGACCCGTCGCTGCCGATATCAAGGCCTACCTGCCCGCGACCCTCGAACTCGTTTTCGCAGCGATGTTTATCGCGGTTGCCGTTGGCATCCCGCTCGGCCTCATCACCGCCGTCTGGCGCAATCGCTGGCCCGACTACCTGGCCCAGGTCGGCGCCATCGGCGCGATCTCGATGCCGCGCTTCTTCCTTGGCCTGCTGCTGCAGCTTTGCTTTGCGATGTGGCTGATGTGGCTGCCACTCGGCGGCCGCCTGCCGATCGTCGTCATCCCGCCGCGCTTCGTCACCGGCTTCCTGACCATCGATTCCCTGATCGCCGGCAACTGGAACGCCTTCTTCATGTCGCTGCGCCACCTGGCGCTTCCGGCCATCGCCATGTCGCTGTCTCCGCTCGCCACCATCATGCGCATGATGCGTGCCTCGACGATCGAAGTGATGCAGCAGGATTACGTGATGACCGCACGCGCGCTCGGCCTGCCGCAGCGCAAGATCATCACCAAATATGTCGCCCGCAATGCCGTCTCGGCGACGCTGACCGTGATCGGCCTCTATTTTGGATGGCTGCTCGGCGGCACCGTGCTGGTTGAAACGGTCTTCGACTGGCCCGGTCTCGGCCTCTACGCCACCAAGGCCATCGTCTCGCAGGACATGATGCCGGTGATCGGTGTCGCCCTGGTGATCGGCCTGCTCTTCGTCTTCGCCAACCTCGTCATCGACCTGCTCTACGGCGTCATCAACCCCAAGGTCCGCTACTCATGAGCACCACCGAGCACACCACCGCGGACGATTTCGCCACGCCGCGCCGCGACAGGCTGCGCCGCGCCTTCTTCCGCTTTTCGCAGAGCAAGCTGTCGATACTGGGTGCGGCCATCGTCGCGGTGGTGATCTTTTTCACCGCCTTCGGCACCGTGCTTGCCCCCTATCCCGAGCACGTCGCCGGTGGCGTCGACACCGCCTCGCGCTTCATCCCCCCGTCGGCGGCCCACCCGTTCGGCACCAACGAACTCGGCCAGGACGTGCTGTCGCTGGTCATGGCCGGCACCACGGTTTCGGTACTCGCCGGCTTCGGCGTGGTGCTCATCGGCTCGGTGATCGGCACGCTGGTCGGCGCCATCGCCGGTTTTGCCAAGGGCTGGGTCGACGAGGTGCTGATGCGCCTGACCGACCTGACGCTGACCATTCCCGGCCTGATCCTCGCCATGGCGATCGCCGCAGCCCTAGGCTCGGGTTTCGGCAACATGGTCATCGCCATTGCCCTGTCATGGTGGCCTGGCTATGCGCGGCTGGTGCGCGGCGAGGTGCTCGCTGCGCGCGAGGAAGTCTATGTCACTGCCGCCCGCGCGCTCGGCGCAACACCCAAGCGCATCCTGTTCCGCCACATCCTGCCCAACGTCGTCTCGCCGATCATCGTCAAGATGTCGCTCGACATGGGTTTCGCCATCCTGACCGTTGCCGGCCTCGGCTTCATCGGCATCGGCGTCCGTCCGCCGACGCCCGAATGGGGCACGCTGCTGTCTGTCTCGCGCTCCTACATGCCCGACTACTGGTGGACGGCGATGGCGCCCGGCATGGCGATGTTCCTGGCCGTGTTCGGCTTCAACCTGCTCGGCGACGGCCTGCGCGACATCCTCGATCCGAAGGCGAGGCGTTGAGATGACCCAGCCTCTCCTTTCGATCCGCGACCTGCACCTCCGGATGTCCAGTTTCGACGGCCGGGCGCATGTGCTCAACGGCATCAACCTCACCGTGAACCGGGGCGAGATCTGGGGTCTCGTCGGCGAGAGCGGCTGCGGCAAGTCGCTCACCGGCCTGTCGGTGTCACGTCTGCAGCCGACGCCGCCCGCACATTACACCGCTGGTGAGATCCTGCTCGAAGGCCAGGACCTGCTCAAGCTCAGCCAGACGGAGATGCAGCGTCTGCGCGGCAAGCGCATCGGCATGATCTTCCAGGATCCGACGACCAACCTCAATCCGGCCTTCCGCATCGGCGAGCAACTCGTCGACGTGGCGCTGGCCGCGGCCGATCGCGACCCTGATGTGATCGGCTGTTCGCCCAGTGCCGGCCGGCGCGAACGCCGCCAGGCCGCGCGCAAGCTGGCCGGCGAGATGTTGACCCGCGTCGGCATCCCCAACGCACTGGCGCGGCTCGACGATTATCCGCACCAGTTCTCCGGCGGCATGCGCCAGCGCGTGCTGATCGCCATGGCCCTGATCGGCCGACCCGACCTTCTGATCGCCGACGAGCCGACAACGGCGCTCGACGTCTCGGTCCAGGCGCAGATCCTCGAGCTGATCAAGAACAGCGTCAAAGACTTCGACATGGGCGTCGTGCTCATCACTCACAATCTCGGCGTCGTCGCCCAGACATGCAGCCACGTCGCAGTCATGTATGCCGGAAACATCGTCGAAAGCGGGCCGGTCGCGGCCGTCATCGGCAATCCCGTCCATCCCTACACACGCGCCCTGATGTCGGCGATCCCGACGCGCGAAACCAGGCGCGGCGAGCTTCGCGGCCTTGCAGGCTCGGTGCCGAACCTGATCACGCCGCCGCCGGGTTGCCGCTTTGCGCCACGCTGCCGGTTCGCCCTGCCTGCCTGCACCGCCGCCATGCCGGCGCCAGTGTCGGTCGGCGACAACCATGCTGCCGCCTGCATCCGCGTCAATGAAATGGAGGCGCTCGTCGATGACTGAGATCATGCTTGAGATCGACAATGTCTCGAAGATCTACCCCGGGCGTCGCGGCATCTTCGGCACGTCGCCGGAAGTCCATGCACTGAAGAATGTCTCGCTCAGCGTCCGCAAGGGCGAGAGTTTTGGTCTCGTCGGCGAAAGCGGCTCGGGCAAGACCACGCTGACCCGCTCCATCCTTCATCTGGAAACGCCGACATCGGGCAGCATCCGCGTCCAGGGCCAGGACCTGGGCAACCTTTCCGACGCCGAACTGCGTCGCCTGCGCTCGCGCATCCAGATCGTTTTCCAGGACCCCTATGCGTCGCTCAACCCACGCATGTCGGTCTATGACATCGTCACCGAGCCGCTGGTCATCCACCACGAGACGCTCGGCCTGACCAACAGGCAGCGCAGCGACCGCGCCGCAGAACTGCTTTCGCTCGTCGGCATGGGCCCGCAGCACCTGCACCGCTATCCGCACGAATTCTCCGGCGGCCAGCGCCAGCGCATCTGTATCGCGCGCGCCCTTGCCTCAGGCCCTGAGCTGCTGTTGCTCGACGAGCCGACCTCGGCGCTCGACGTCTCGGTGCAGGCGCAGGTTCTCAATCTCCTGTGCGAGCTTCAGGATCGCCTCGGCCTGACCTACTTCTTCATCAGCCACGACCTCGCCGTCGTGCGTTATCTCTGCGACCGGGTGGCGCTGATCAACCGTGGCGAGCTCGTCGAACAGGGCGACTGCGCCGAGATTTTCGACGCTCCGAAAAGCGAGTACGCCCGCATGCTGATCGGCGCTATGCCGGAGGTGAAGGTGCCGGAGACTGCCGCGCTCTGAGCAGGCGGCACCTTCGAACCTGTTTGCAGTTCAAAAATGCTGGTGGATCGGCCTCAAATCGTTCCCGGCCAATCCACCAGCAGCGCCGGACCATGGGAACATGCGGTGGGGAAGCAAACCGCAAATGATCACGACGCCACCTGCGGCGCTTGAAACCGCAGGGGGAGAGGTAGAACGCCTAGCCGGCGTGAACCACCGACGCCGACGAAGATGTCGCCAATGCCGGCCGGGCAAACAGCTCCGCCGCCCGGAAGCAGCGCGTTTCGCGGCCCGGCGAGAGCGAGACCAGCGGCGGGCTGCCCTTGCCGCAAACGGCATCGACGGCGAAGCGGCAACGCGGCGCGAAGCTGCAGCCGTCGGCGAGCCGGCTCATGTCGGGCGGCGTGCCGGGGATAGCGTCGATGTCGGTGTCGCGATCCTGGCCATGCACGGTCGAGGCAAGCATGCCCATCGTGTAGGGATGCGACGGCCTCAGGAGCACGTCACGCACGCTGCCATATTCGACGATGCGTCCGGCATACATCACTGCCACCTTGTCAGCGATCTGAGCCGCGACGCCGAGGTCGTGGGTGACGAAAATCACACCCATACCGAGCTCCTGCTGCAGCTTGCGCAGCAGCAACAGCACCTGGATCTGCACCGTGGCATCGAGCGCGGTCGTCGGCTCGTCGGCGAGCAACAGCTTCGGCCGGCATGACAGGGCGACCGCGATCATGGCGCGCTGGCGCAGGCCGCCCGACAGCTCGTGCGGATAGGCCTTCAGCCGTCGCTCGGCATTCGGCACCTTGACGAACTGCAGCAGCTCCAGCGCCTTGGCCATCGCCTCGGCATGGCTGCAATGCTGGTGACGGATGATGGTTTCGGCGATCTGGTCGCCGATCGTATAGGTCGGGTCGAGCGCCGTCATCGGCTCCTGGAACACCATCGAGATGGTCGAGCCCCTGATGTCGCTGAGTTGGCGCTCGCTGACCGACATAATGTCGTGCTCGGCGACGCGGATATTGCCGGAGACGCGGGTAATACGCGGCGAAAACAGCCGCATCAGCGCCCGCATGGTCACCGACTTGCCGGAGCCGGATTCACCGATGATGCACAATACCTCGCCCGGCATCACCTCGAACGACACGCCGTTGACAGCATGTACTGTGCGGTCACGCGTCTCGAACCTGACATTGAGGTCGCGCACCTCGACCAGCGGCCGAGCGCTCTGTTCAGTTGCGGGCGCGGTCATCGTGTCGCCTCCTCTGCAAGCGCGTCGTGGGCTGCGGTCCCTGCCCTTGTGTGCCCCGATTGCGGATCGGCCATGTGGCAGGCGGCGACATGCGAGCCTCGGTTGGCCCAGGCGCCGAGCGCCGGCGCCTTGCTCTCGCAGATACCTTCGGCGAACTGGCAGCGGCTGCGGAAGCGGCAGCCCGGCGCCGGGTTGATCGGATTGGGCGGATCACCGGTCAGCGGCGGCGTGACGATCTTGTCGTCGGGGTCCATTGCCAGCCGCGACCTCAGCAGCGCCGCCGTATAGGGGTGCTTCGGGCCGTTGTAGATCTGATCCACGGGCCCCATTTCGACGACCTGGCCGAGATACATCACCATGACGCGGTCTGAGATGTACTGGACCACATTAAGGTCGTGCGAGATGAACAGGTAGGTCAGGTCGAACTCGCGCTTGAGCTGGCGCAACAGGTTCAGCACCTGCGCTTCCACAGATTTGTCCAACGCCGACACCGCCTCGTCGAGGATCAGCATCTTGGGGTCGAGCGCCAGCGCGCGGGCGATGTTGACGCGCTGCTTCTGCCCGCCCGACAGCTCGTGCGGGTAACGCGGACCGAACAGCTCGGGACGCAAGCCGACCTTGCCAAGCAGGCTGCGTGCTCCCTCGCGCGCCTTGTCGGCGCTCATGCCATGGACACGCGGTCCGTAGGCGACCGAGGCCTCGACTGGCAGGCGCGGGTTGAGCGAGGAATAGCTGTCCTGGAACACCATCTGCAGATTACGCCGGAGTTCGCGCAGCGGCAGGCCGTGCTTGTCGCCGACGGTGCGGCCGCCAAAGGCGATCTCACCGCTATCCGGCGGCATCAGGTACATCAGGAGCCGTGCCAGGGTCGACTTGCCGCAGCCTGACTCGCCGACGACACCGAGGGTCTCGCCCTTGAACACCGTGAACGAGATGTCGTCGACGGCATGCACATTGCCGACCTTGCGGTTGAGCAGCCCGCCCTTCACCGGGAAGTACTTTTTCAGGTTCTTGACCACCAGCATGGCCGGCATCGCGGCCGATCCGCCGCGCGGGGTCTTGCTGCCGCCCGTTTCGGGCGTTGCCGGGGCATCGAAATGCGCCGCGGCAGGGATTGCCAGTTGTGCGTCCATTTTCGCCTCCGCTTTCACTGCCTGACGTCCATTGCCTGCCGCAAACCATCGCTGACCATGTTGAACGACAGCGAGGTGATGAAGATCGCGACACCGGGCAAGGCGCACAGATACGGGTCGATGTAGATTGCCTGGCGCAGGGCCGAGAGCATCAGGCCCCAGTCGGGCGTTGGTGGCTCGACGCCGAGGCCGAGGAACGACAGGCCGGCGGCCAGAAGCACCGAGACCGAAATCAGGCTGGAGGCGTAGATGAACACCGGTCCGAGCACGTTGCCCAGGATGTGGTGCACGATGACCGGGCCCATTCCGGCGCCGCTGGCGCGGGCCGCTTCGACGAAGTCGAGGCTGCGCACCTGCGCGGTGGCGGTTTCCGAAATGCGGCACAGCGGCGGGATGAACACCAGGGTCAGCGCCAACAGGCCGTTGAGCATGCCGCCGCCCATCATGCCCGAGACGGCGACCGCCAGAAGCACTGAGGGAAAGGCGTAGAAGACGTCCATCACCCGCATGATCGCGGTGTTGACGAAGCCGCCGGCATACCCCGCGACCACGCCGAGGAAGCCGCCGATGACAGTCGCCAGCATGACCGGCACCAGCCCCATCGCCAGCGACACGCGGCCGCCGTAGAGAAGGCGGGCGAGCATGTCGCGGCCGAGCTCGTCGGTGCCAAGCCAGTGGCCCGGAGTGCCGATCGGCTTCAGCCGGGCGATCATTTGCGGCTTGTTGGGATCGATCGAGGTCAACAACGGCGCAAATATCGCCGACAGAACGACCAGCAGGATGATGCCGGCGAAAAACAGCGTTACGTGGTCGTAGCTCAGCCGGTGGCCCACGCTTTGCCAATAGCTGCGCACCTTTGGTGCTGTGGAGCGAGAAGAGGTGTCGAAAGTAGCGTCAGTCATGATGTCCTCCCGTCAGCCGCGCTTGATGCGTGGATCGACAGCCGTCTGGATGAGGTCGACGCACAGATTGGTGATGACGAAACAAATGGCGAGCACGAGCACCACGCCCTGCACGACAGGCACGTCGCGGGTCAGGATCGCCTTGCCGAGCAGGAAGCCGGTGCCCGGCCAGTTGAAGATGGTCTCGACGAGAATCGAGCCGCCGACGAGATAGCCGAATTGCAGGCCCATCACTGCAAGCACCTGCGGCAGCGCGTTGCGGATGGTGTGGCGGGCAACCGCCCATTCACCCAGGCCCTTGGCCCGCAGCGCCTGGACGAAATCCTGCGACAGCACGTCGGCGACCGCCGAGCGGGTGTTGCGCATGATCACGCCGAGCGGCACCAGCGACATGGTGGCGATGGGCAGGATCGCGTATTTCAGCTGCTCCCATTCAAAGATGCTGAAATTCTCTGAGCCAGAACTGCCCATCCCCATCGCCGGCAGCAGGTTGAACTCTACCGAAAAGACGATCACCAGGACCACGCCGAACCAATAATTGGGAACGCTGACACCGGCGATCGACAGGCCGGTGACCGTGCGGTCGACCCAGGTGCCGAGATGATAAGCGGCAATGGTGCCGAGCACGAAGGCGATTGAGAAGGCGACTGCCACGGCCCCAAACGACACCAGAACGGTGTTCATCAAGGCATGCGTGATCTCGGTCAGCACCGGCCGGCCGCTCGAGATCGAGTTGCCGAGGTCGCCTGTGAAAACGCGCATCAGCCAGTCGAAATACTGCACCGGCAGCGGCCGGTCGAAACCATAGACGCCGCGCAGATATTCGATATCGGCCTGCGAGGCATCAGGGGGCAAAAGCGAGCCCAGAGGGTCGCCGGGCGCCAAAAACACCAGCCCGAAGCAGATGATCGAAACGCCGAGGCCGATGGGAACGGCGTAGAGAATGCGCCGCAAAGCATAAAGCCACATGATAATTTCTCCTGTTCGTCCTCGGTGGTCCGCTTGCCACTTCTTGTTATGGTTCGACGACGATCGGCGTCAGGTCCTGGTACCAGCTCTGCGCCTGCACGAAGCCTTTGAGCCTGGGCGACAAGGCTCGCGCATTGAGGTCGTGCACGACAAAAATCATCGGCGCCTGCGCCAACGTCAGTTCATGAATCTTGGTGACCATGGCGTCTCGCTGGGCCTCGTCGAAGGTTTCCATGGCCTTGTCGCCAAGCGCATTGATTTCGTCGTTCGAAAACCAACCCCAATTCCGCCCCGCAGGCGCAAACCTGTCCTTCATGACGAAGTTGAGGATGCCATTGAAAGGTTCTGTAGGCGCACGGCTAACATTGATGGCATCAATCTCTGGATAGGCTTGGCGGCCTTTGAGGCTCATTTCGAACAGCGTGTTCCAGTCCATCACGTTGAGGGTAATCTTAAAGCCGACCGCCTCGAGCTGCGATTTGACCAGTTCGTTCATAGGCAATGGCTGCATCTGACCAGAGCCAGCGGTCGACATCGCAATCGTGACCTCGCATGGGAAGCAGTTCGCCTCCTTGAGCAAGGCCGTCGCCTTCTCCGGATCGAAATCGTATTTCACCGGGTTGCCAAAGTAGCGCGAACGCGGCGGCATCATTGCATATGCTGGTTCCCCGGTGCCATCGAGCATGGCGACAACGTCGTCGCGATTTATGGCATGGTTGGCAGCTTGCCGGACCCTTGCATCACTGAACGGCGGATCGACCATGTTGAGCTGGTAGATCCAGACGTGCGGGTAGCTGTTAGTAACTATGTTCATGCCTCCCGAAGTCAGGCGTGGGATGGTGTCGGGCGACGGTGCTTCGATGAAATCCACGCCGCCGGACAGAAGCGCGGCCGTGCGCGTCGTTGCCTCGGGCATCGGGAGAAGCACCAGGCGGTCATGCTTGGGGATGCGATCCTTGTCCCAGTAATCCGGGTTTTTTGTCAGTTCGAGCCGCTCACGCGGCACGACCTTGTCAAATCTATAGGGGCCGGTGCCAGCCGGTGTCCTGGCAAAGACCTCGTAATCCCAGTTCGCCTTTTCCAGCGCGCACTTCGAGATCATGAAGAAGTTGCTGATGCCGAATGGCGTGAAGCTGTCCATTTTTTTGGTGTAGACTGCCACCGTCTCGGCATCGACTGCTTCCAAACGGTCGATATTGGCGGCGCGTGTGCGCATGCGGCCAAACTGTACAGGATCGAAACCTTGTGCCGACTTGTCCATGAGCCGCTGGAAATTCCAAACCACCAGCTCGGGTGTTAGCTCGCACCCGTCGTGAAACTTCACGCCCTTGCGCAAGGTAAACAGCCAGCGCTTATGGTTGTCCGGGTCGACGTGCCACTTGGTCGCGAGGCCAGGCTTCAGTCCGGCCTCCTGGTCCGGCTTGGTGAGATCCCAATTGACCAACGCGTCATACAAGTTCCAGCCGACGAAGCGGTACCCCTCGTAACCCTGGTCTGGCTGACCGGTCCAAGCTGGAATGTCGCCTGCGGTCATCCCGACACGCAGCACTGACTCCGCCGAAGCGGTCACGGGCGAAAGCACGGTCGCGGTGAGCGCTGCGGCACACTGCATTACAAATAGACTGACTGCATGTCTGTTCATTGTTGCACCTCCCATTTTGTCGGAATGCCACGGGTTGCTCGTCGAGCAATCCTCCCTGCCGCGCAAATTGCCGTCATGTTCCCGGATGCTAACTAGGTGATGCGCCTACGCGCATCACCTGCAGGCTCTGCTTCAAGCGGGCAAATACGCCTCCGCTCTATCGGACCTATCCGAACTGAACGCTGCTTATTGCGCCCTTATGGTTCGACGACGATCGGCGTCAGGTCCTGGAACCAGCTCTGCGCCTGGACGAAACCCTTGACCTTGGGCGACATGGCACGCGGGTTGAGATCGTGGGCGATGTAGACCATCGGCGCCTGGGCGACGGTCAGCTCATGGATCTTGGTGATCATTGCGTCGCGCTGCGGCTCGTCAAAGGTTTCCATCGCCTTCTTGCCGAGCGCGTCGATCTCGTCGGTCGAGAACCAGCCCCAGTTCGGCCCGTTGGGCGCGAAGCGGCTCTTCATGACGAAACCGAGCACACCATTGTAGGGCTCCATCGGCGCACGGCTGACATTGATGGCGTCAATGTCGGGGAACGCCTCACGACCCTTCAGGCTGATGTCGTGCAGCGCGCTCCAGTCCATGACATTGAAGTTGACCTTGAAGCCGGCGGCTTCCAACTGCGACTTGACCAGTTCGTTCATCGCCAGCGGCTGCATCTGGCCAGACCCCGCCGTCGACATCGCGACGTTGATCTCGCAAGGATAGCAATTGGCCTCCTTGAGCAGCGCTGTCGCCTTCTCCGGATCGAAATCATACTTCACCGGGTGGCCGAAATAGCGCGAGCTCGGCGGCAGCATGGCATAACCTGGCTCGCCGGTGCCGTTGAGCAGAGCGGCCACATCCTCCCGGTTGACCGCGTAGTTGGCCGCCTGCCGCACCTTGATGTCGCTGAAGGGCGGATCGACCATGTTGACCTGGTAGGTCCAGTTGTGCGGGTAAGTGTTGGTGACGATGGTAATGCCCGACGACTGCAGGCGCGGAATGGTGTCGGGCGACGGCGCCTCGATGAAATCGACCTGGCCGGACAGCAGGGCCGCCGTGCGCGTCGTCGCTTCCGGCATCGGCACCAGCACCAGGCGGTCATGCCTGGGGATGCGGTTCTTGTCCCAGTAGTCCTCGTTCTTCACCAGTTCAAGGCGCTCGTGCGGCACGACCTTGTCGAACTTGTAGGGTCCGGTTCCGGCCGGCGCCTTGGCGTAGGCGGCATAGTCCCAGTTCGCCTTCTCCAGCGCGACCTTGGAGATCATGAAGAAGTTGGTCAGGCTGAACGGCGTGAAGGAATCAGGCGCCTTGGTAAAGAGCGCCACCTGGTTCGCGCCCAGCGGTTCGACATGGTCGATGTTGCTGGCGCGGGTGCGCATGCGGGCAAACTGCGCCGGGTCGAAGCCTTGCGTGGTCTTGTCGGTCAGGCGGGCGAAATTCCAGGCCACAACCTCAGGCGTCAGGTCGGAGCCGTCATGGAACTTGACGCCCTCGCGCAAGGTGATGATCCAGCGCTTGTGATTGGTGGGGTCGACCTCCCACTTGGTGGCGAGGCCCGGGCGCAGCGCCGGCTCCTTATCGGACTTGGAGAGATCCCAGTTGACCAGACCGTCATGCAGGTTGAAACCGACGAAACGGTAGCCCTCATAGCCCTGGTCAGGCTGGCCGGTCCAGGCCGGGATGTCGCCGAGGGTCATGGCGACGCGCAGCACCGTCTCAGCCGAAGCGGCCCCTGGGGACAGCATCGTCGAAGCGAGCGCGACGGCGGCGCTCCATCTGATCAGGTTCCGTCCGAACGTGTGTTTGGTCATTTCAGAGTTCCCTTTGTTATTGTCGACGCGTCCAAGGTGCGGTCCAACTAGAACCGTCCCTCCCGGGCCGCCGCGCCGTTGGCGGCCATTCTAGCACCAGACATCAGGTCCGGCTCGGTTCAACGTTGGTCGCCCTCCTCCAGCCGGCCGTCGCGAGCGACGACGCGTCCGTCTAAGATGACGACCGACGGCACCGCCTGGGCGATGTCGTCCAAGATCAGAAGGTCGGCCAGACGCCCCGGCGCGACGGAACCAACGTCATGTTCGATGCCGTGCTGCACGGCAGCATTGAAGCCGGCCATCTGCACGGCGCGGTAAAGCGGAATGCCGGCCTGGAGGGCCGCGCCCAAGACAGGCCGCACGGCGACGCAACCGTCTTTTGCTTCACTGTGGCGAAGCATCAGGCGCGCCGTTTCGAGCCCGACGGCAGCGACCGTGCGCAACAAGGCGAGGCGCTTTACGGGATCGGACCCGACCTCAAGAACCACCGCCAATCCCGCAGCAACCGCATCGACGGCGGCGCCGGCGACAGAACAGACTTGTTGCTGATGGACGAGACGAGCACGGCCCACGCCGTCAAGCCAGCCTGGTCCTTCGGCCGCCAGATTCCAGCGCCGCACATCAGGCTGCTCGAACCTTGGTGCTGTGACACCTGCCTCGGCGGAGACGACGGAGGTCACGCCCTGCGGAAGCAGGGATGCAGCGAGCCCTTCGGCATCCAATGAAACATCTGCCAAGGGCTCGACGAAACCGGGCAGAACATATCGCCCGGAGCAATCGATGACGTGCCTGGCGTCGCCGTCATAACCTGTCCGGATCGCCACGATGCGCGAACCCGCGATGGCGATGCTGGCGGTATAGGTCTCCTCCGACCAGACATTGACCAGGTTGCAGTTGGCGAGCAGCAGGTCGGCCGGCTGTTGGGCCAGAGAGACCCGGACACCTGCCAGCGCCGTTTCGACGGAAGCGTCAGAGGCCAACATCGTGAGCTCCTTCCACGACGACGGTGGTACCGACGCCGATGCGCGAATTGATCAGCCCCTTGTCGGTCAGGCCGAGGTCGGGAAGCGTGGTGTGGATTGTCGAAACAAGCGTCTTGAACGGGTCGGTAAGCGTGCAGCCCAACTCGGCGGCGGCGGCTTGCGCCTTGTCGATGCTGGCAAGCAGCACCTCATAGGGCTCCTCTGACATGATGCCACCGACACGCAGCGGCGCCTCCGCCAGCACCTTGCCATCTGCGACGGCGACAAAGCCGCCCTGGATTTCGCCCATGCGCTGGATGGCGTGCCAGATGTCGTCGTCAGTGGCGCCGACCACGACGACATTGTTGAACGGCACCGATATCGACGTCGCCAGCGCGCCGCGCTTCAGCCCAAACCCCTTGACGAAGCCGGTGCCGATATTGCCGTGCAGGCCGTAGCGTTCGACGACCGCGATCTTCAGGATATCGTTGGCCACATCCGGCTGGATGCCCTCGCCGGTAACAGGCAGCGTATGGACGAAGCCGCGATTGAAGGAGTCGCCGTCGACAACCTCGAAGACCCGCGCCTGCACCAACGTCGCATCCGCAGGCGCCCCGCATTTGAGCGACGCACGCCTCACCTTCTCGAGCTTGATCGAGTTGCGGTAGCTCTCAGGAAAGTTCGGCTTCGGAATATCGACCAGCAGTTCGCCGCGACGAGCCACCACCTTGCCGCCGACGATGACATATTCCGGCGGGAATGCGTCGGGTGCGGTCATCAAGAGGATGTCGGCGAGACGGCCGGGCGCGATCGAGCCGATCTGGTCGGTGACGCGGAAATGTTCGGCCGGATTCAGCGTCACCATGCGATAGGCGTCGAGCGGCGAGACGCCAGCCTCCAAGGCGATGCGTACTAGGTAATCGATGTAGCCGTAGCCCTTGGTCACCATGTCGATCGAGGTGTTGTTGTCGATGCACATGCAGACCTGGCGGAACGACAGCCCCTTGCGCAGCATTTCGTCGAGCAGCGGCCGCAATTGGCCACGCCGGCCGGTGCATTCGACGAAGAACAGCTTCAGCCCGCGCCGCAGCCTGGGCAGGATGTCCTCGCCCCGGCCGATGCAATGGTCGTCCTGGATGCCACTCGCAACATAACCGTCGAAAGCGGCCTCGTCGCCGCGGCGGATCTCGCCGCCATGGCCGCTGACCCGGAAGCCGGCCTCGCGGCAGGTCTGGATGACACGCATGTAGTCGACATCCTCGAGCGCGATCCGCGACCAGACTGTCTCGCCAATGCTCATGCAGCCATCGTTGAGCAGCTCGGCAATGTCTTGCGAATTCATCTCGACTGCCGCCGTGCCGAGCGACGCATCAAACGGGCAGTAGGAAGGTGCAGCCACATAACCGCGCAGCGGCAATCCTTCGAAAGAACGGCGCAGCACGTCGACGGCCTCGACGCCGCCGGTATGGGCATTGTTGGTGGTGTCGACGAACACGGTCGTCGTGCCGAGCGGCAGGAGCACCCGCGCCAGCTCACCCGGCCACAGGAAGGTCGTATCGACATGCATGTGGCAGTCCATCATGCCCGGCATGGCCCACAGGCCCTGGCAGTCGATCACCTCGGCACCGGCGTACCTGTCGCGCTTGGCGATGGAGACGATGCGCTCACCCGAAATGGTGACGTCGGTCTCTTCGGTCACACCTGAATAGACATTGAGCAGCCGGCAGCCCTTCAGGATCAGTGTCGCCTCCCCTGCCGCTGCCGGCGCTGCCGGCGCTGCGTCATGCAGCGGCGTCGCGGGGCCTGATGCAACCGGTGCGTCTTCAAGCGTCATCCTAGTGTTCCTCCTGATGTCGGGAAGCTGCTTGGCAACCCGACCTTTTCATCATCGTGACACCGCTCTAAAAAAGTTGCAACATAATTTTGAGTTTTTTGTTACAATCATTTTTGAAGATCATTCACAAAGAAGCCATTGCAGTTTGTCCAAAATTTTGGCGGTATGCACGCAACGCAGACAGAGGGCTGTCTCAAACCACCCGGCTTCGAGGCACAGCCGCAGCGTCAGGATCAACAATGGAAGGAGCGATGAGATGATAACGGAGACATCAGGCCCAGCAGCGGTCGACCTCGTGGTCAAGGGATGCGACCTGATCACCATGAACGACACCGACACGGTCATCCGCGATGCCGCACTTGCCGTGGACAAGGGCCGCATCGTGTGGACCGGCAAGGCATCCGAAGCCTCGGGGCTCTACCGGGCGGAGCGGACCATCGACGCCAGCGGCCAGATCGCGATGCCCGGCATGGTCGACGCGCATTTCCACACCGCCCAGCACCTGTTGCGCGGCAAGCTGTCGCAGATCACCCGCACGCGCGCCCCGAAGATGCCGGTGTGGAAGCATTATTACCTGCCGTTCGAGGCGATGCTCGAGCCGGAGGACGTGCATCTGTCGGCGCTTGCCGCCTACACCAACATGTTGCGCGTCGGCACCACATGCTTTGCCGAAGCAGGTGGCCCGCACCCCGACGAGATGGGCCGCGCCGCCGACGAGGTCGGCATCCGCGGCTTCATCGCACAATCGACTTGCGACACCGGCATGGGCGTGCCGGATGCGCTGATGATGAAGACACAGCAGGCCTATGACCGCAATGTCGAGCTGGTGCAGCGCTGGTCGAAGCACGAGCGCGTCAAGGCATTCCTTTCACTGCGCCAGATCGTCGTCTGCACGCCGGAACTTGTGAAGGGCATAGGCCAGGCGGCGAAGGAGCTCGACGTCAAGGTGCACACCCATCTTTGCGAGGGCATCTACGAGATCGACTTCGCGCTGGAACGCTACGGCAAGCGGCCGACCGAATATCTGGAGGAACTCGGCGTGCTGTCGCACCATTTCCACGGCGCGCACTCGATCTTCCTGTCGCCTGAGGAAGTGGACCTCTATGCGCGGCACAAGGTGTCGGCCTGCCATTGCGGCCTGCACAACTATTCCGTCGGCCAGCCGCGTGTTGCCGAGATGTGGCGCCGCGGCATCGACATCGGCTTGGGCACCGACGGTGCTGCGTCCTCGGGCACGCTCGACGTCTTCCAGGTGGCCCACGCGGCGCGCATCGGCCAACAACTGGTCGCCGGTACGCCCTGGCACATGCGCACGGCGATTTCGAGCGACGAGCTGCTTAAGATCGCGACCCATGGCGGCGCGCGCGCTCTCGGCGTCGGCCACGAACTCGGCCGGCTGGAAAGCGGCTACAAGGCCGACTTCATCCTGGTCGACGCCTCCGACATCGACCAGCAGCCGATCTACGATCCACTGTTCACCGCATCGACCACCACGGTTGGTCGCGACGTCCGCACCGTCATCGTCGATGGCAAAATGGTGATGAAGGACCGCGAGATTCTGACCGTCGATGTCGAGGTGATCAAGGCGCGGCTCGCCAAAAGGCGGCCGGAGATCATGGACAGGTTCGAGAAACTGGTCGCCTGAGGCGACAGACGGACAAGGGTCGTCCTCCGGGACGGCCCTACTTCCCCTTGGCGGGTCGCGTCGCGTAGCGCGAAAGAATTTCGCCCAATCCCGGCTCCTCCGCCGGCTCGCCATCCAGGCTGACTCGCTCGAGAATATGCTCGAGGTGATGCACCATCGCGTCGGCCGCAGCTGCAGCATCGCGCTTGCGCAACGTCTCCAGTATCGCGTCATGCTCATTGATGCCGCATTCCGACGAGGAGCTGCGCCCGTAGAGCGCCATGACAAGGGCGCTGCGGGTGATCAGCTTGCCCAGCGTAGCCTCGAGCACCCGGTTGCCCACCATCTCGGCCGCGCGCTGATGGAACCGCTCGGCAAAGCGGCGCGACTCGGCATCGCGGCCGGCACGATAGCTGTCGCGGTGATCGGTCACTTGCTGTTGCAATTCGTCGAGTTGCGCCGACGTGATCTGCCTGGCGAGCCGCGCCGCAACCTCGCGTTCGAGCACGATGCGCAGGTCGAAGATTTCGCGCGCTTCCTCGACGGTCGGCGACGACACATAGGCGCCGCGGTTCTTGTGGATCTCGACCAGCGCTTCGCCATGCAGACGGTTCAGCACCGCGCGCACCACCATCCGGTTGACGCCGAAGGAACTGGCGATCGTCTCTTCCGAAAGCTTCATCGCCGGCTTCAGATCACGCGACAGGATCGCCTCGACGAGACCGGCATAAACGTCGTCGGTGCTGAGCTCGGTCGCTTCTGCGTCGATGACTTCGTGCTTGGACATGCTGAACCTGCTCTACAAAGGCGGCACCTGCTGCCATGATTCAACTGATATAGCGCATCAAAAGCGATTCACACAATCACTCGACGGACAGGCGCTCAATCTCAAATCGATTTTGTTACAGAACTGATCCTCATAGGGCAGGCGATCGACGCGAGGCTTCCGTCGGCGACAATCCCGTCATCTTGCGGAACACCCGGCTGAAATGGCCTGCGTTGACGAAGCCGGACTGGAAGGCGACCTCGCCTACCGGATTCTTGCCCGAGCTGAGCAACCGGCTGGCCAAGCTGATCCGCAGCTGCAGATAGGCCCGCGCCGGGCTGGTGCCGAGCTGCGCGGCAAAGTCGCGGTCCAGCTGCCGCGTAGAGACACCGACCGAACGGGCGACGTCGACGATTGCCAGGGGTTCCTGGAGATTGCTTTCCATCACCAGCAATGCCCTGCGCACCGAAAGCGTCTTTGCCTCGGGGAAAAGCTCGAGATTGGGCTGCACCGCATCCGCATCCCTGACCCTGTCGAGCAGCAGGATGCGCGACGCCTTGGCGGCCGACTGCTCACCGATGACCCCTGAGACTAGATGGGCAGCCAGGTCTGCGGCGCCCGCCCCGCCCGAGCATGTCGCCCTGTTGCCGTCGACGATGAACAGCCTGTCGCAAGATGCGTCGACGTCGGGGAACCGGGAGCGAAAATCCTCGATGTGGAACCAGCTCACCGAAGCCCTGTGACCATCGAGCAATCCCATCTCGGCAAGCACGAAGCTGCCGGTGCACAGCGCGCCGAGCGGAACGCCCTTTTTCGCGGCACTCTCGACGAACCGCTCGGCCGACGCCGGCAGCGAATTTTTCCGGCCGAGCAGCCCGCCGACGACAAGAACGTTGTCGTAATCCTCCGGCCGGAGGGCTGGCGCCGTCGGCATCAGCTCGATACCGGAACTCGCCCGGATCGGCAGCCCGAGCTCGCCGATGATCTGCCAGTCGAAGGCGGCCCGACGGCTGCGGTCGCCTTCGTCGCCGGCGAGCCGGAGCGTGTCGACGAACAACGACAGCGGCGACAGCGTAAAGTCGCGGGCGAGGACGAATGCGAAGCGTTTCATACCGGCATAGTCGACCGAAAATGCCGACTTTTCAAACTTGGATGGCTGGTCTCCCCTGCTTGCTTCCGGTGCGCCAGGCAGCAATCAGGCTCGCCGCTACGGCAAGGGCCGCGAGGATGGCGCCTGTCCAAGGCAAGGCCGCTGCGGAACCTCGATCGAGCGCCAGCCCGCCGATCGCGGTCCCAAGAGCCACGCCGACATGCATCGCCGACAGGTTGAGGCTGACGCCGGCTTCCGCGGTCTCAGGCCCCGCGCTGATCAGGAAGCTCTGCACCACCGGCGAAATCATCCAGCTGATGCAGGCCCAGACCATCATCAGGCCGACAAAGGCCACCGGAAGGGAAGATGCTGCCGGAATGGCGAGCAGGACAGCCAGATAGGCAAGCGGGACGACAAGGATCGCGGTACGCGGCGTGACGATATCCGTCAGCCAGCCGCCGAAATAGCCGCCGCTGACACCTGCCACGCCGAAGGCGACAAAAATCGGCACAAGCTGACCAGCATCGAATCCAACCGCATCGACAGCGTAGGGCGCCAGATAGGCAAACAGCACGAAGTGACCGCCAATCATCAGGATCGAGACAAGTTGGCCCGATACCAGCCGCAGCGACCCGACATGACGTCGATAGCCCGCCACGTCGCTTGGCCTTCGGCCCGACACCGGCAGCAGCCACTGGCAAGCAATGAGGATCAGAACGGCTAGCGAAGCAAGCGCCACGAAGACGCCGCGCCAGCCAAACAGACTGCTGATCAGCATTCCGGCGGGCACGCCCAGCACCATCGAGCCGCTGATCCCCATGAAGATCAGGCCGATTGCCCGCCCGCGCCTGTCGGGTCCGGCGAGTTCGGTTGCCATCATGGTGGCCACGAGGCAGACGGCCGCACTGGCCGCGGCCATGACCATGCGTGCGGCAAACAGCACGGCGATGCCAGGGCTGAGCGCCGCGACCAGATTGGCCACGATGAACATGGCCAAGGCGAAAGCGAGAATCGTCTTGCGCTCCATGCGCCTGGCAAGCAGCAGCGCCGCCGGCGCGGCGAGCGCAAAGGTCAACGAAAAGACGGCCGTCAGCTGACCGGCAAGCCCAAGCGAAACGCCAAGGCCCAAGGCGACATCGGGCAGAATGCCGATGACGATGTTTTCGGCCGTGCCGGTGGCGAACGTCGCCAGTGCCAATAGAAAGATTCGAGAGTCCATATTCTGCCTTCCGATCATGACTGCGCCATGCAGGAAGGAGAAAACCGCCCCGACACAGCACATGCTTGCCGGGTTTCGAGGCTGAGCTTCGGTTATCCCTCTAGGAGCTTGATATCACGCAATGGCGCTGCAGCGGAAGGGCAGCGCAGCACCAAGGCCAAGATCGGGATCCGCCTAGTTGTTTGCGGGGAGCCCCAGCCGCGCCCACTCGCCGGGCGGGATCGTCGCGCCGACGCGGAAGGTCAGGGAGCGGATCGTCGTCGCCTCGGCGTCGACCTCGCATCTGAACGTCAATGCGTGCCATGCCGTGCGCGTGCGGAAGGCCGCCTCAGGAACGTCGAGCACATTGCCGCGCCTGAGCGGGACAAGAGGCACAAGGTCGGGGGAATAGGACGCGTCGACCAGTCGGCGTTGCAGCGCGCTGGCGCAGAGTTGGGCGGCCCGCTTGTCGCGAGGCAAGCCGGCCATCGCCGTCGTGCTCAGTGCAGCACCAGTAGCGCCTTGCGATTGCGGCCGTCGAACCCCCGGCAATCCCGAAAAGGGCTGCGAGGCCCCAGCGTCCGCATTGCCGGAGGCTGGGGCCGTGGCCTTGCCGCTTCCGGGTTTCGGGATCTGCGCAAGACTGGGTTTCGGCGCATTTGAGGGCCTGGGCTCAGGCGCCGTGGCCATGGCGGGCAGCGCGATCTCGCCGTCATTGCCGATGGCGCCCAACGGCGCTGGCGCCGACGCTGCCTGCGTGTTGGCACCCTCCGTCAGTCCCGCCTGCTTGTCGGTGTCCTGCTTGCCCGTATCCTGGTTTGGAGCTGGCTCGCTCTCCGCTTCCTGAACCGCCCCGGTATCTTTTGCGGCCTGCTTCGCGGCGTCATCGGCTGCATTGGCCCGTTCCTCGGAAAGCGGCTTCACAGTCTCATCCTTTGCCGGCAACGGCGCGGTGTCTTGGACGCTGCCGCTCTCCGGAGACTTGCCGGAACCGGCATCCTTGTCTCCGAACCTGAAGACAGGCTTCAGAACCTCGATTTGCGCCGGCTTGGACGGCAATTTCTCCGGCGCCGGCGACCGCTTCGGCTCCGCAGGCTTTTCGGCTTCGGCCTTCGCGGGAGGCGGAGGAGCAGGTTTCGGCTTCGGCAGTGCCGGCGGCGGCACGAGAGTGACGTTTACCGCCTCCTCCTGCTGCTGTTCAGGAAGCCTCGGCTGGCTGTAGGCCAGCAACACCGCGATCAGAAACCCATGCAGGATCAGCGATGCGGGCCAGGCCCACAGCAAATCCCGACGCAGGTTCGTTACCTCATCCGACATGCTGAGCGCTGTGCAGTGAAATATTGGCGGCATCAAGCATGATCATCGGCATCGCGCAAATTATCGTGTGGGGTCCGAAAAAGAGAGTTGGGTCTCGGAGCGAGCGTTCGCAAGTCATTCATTTTGGTCGCGTCATCAGAGCTTGCCTGGATGGGATTGGGTGCTGGCCGGCTGGCACGGGGAAACTTGACGGCGCCAGCCGTGGCGGTCTCTAGTTACGGCAGATGGAAAGGTGGCCCCATGGAAAAGATCATCCTGGACTGCGATCCCGGACACGACGATGCCATCGCCATCCTGCTGGCGGCGGGCAATCCAAACATCGACCTGCTCGGCATCACGACGGTGTCGGGCAACCACAATGTCGAAAACACCACGCGCAATGCGCTGTCGGTGTGCACTGCCTACGGCATCAAGGTTCCGGTTGCGAAGGGCTCACCGGCTCCGATGATCAGCGACCAGGTGCTGGCCATCGAGATCCATGGCGAGACCGGGCTGGACGGGCCGGTGCTACCACCCGCCTCCTTCGAGCTCGACAAGCGCCATGCCGTCGATTTCATCATCGACACCGTCATGGCGCATGAGCCCCGGACGGTCACGCTCGTGCCGGTTGGTCCCTATACCAACATCGCGCTCGCCGCGCGCAAGGAGCCAAGCATCGTCGAGCGGGTGAAGCGGGTCGTCGCAATGGGCGGCAGCTATACGCGCGGCAACATCACGCCCGCGGCCGAGTTCAACATCTACGGCGATCCGGAAGCCGCCGATGTCGTGTTCCGTGCCAATTGGGATGTTACCATGGTGGGGCTCGACCTCACCCACCAGGCACTGGCCACCCCAGAACTCCAGGACCGGGTCCGCGCCGTCGGTGGCCCGATCAGCAAGTTTATCCTCGACATCTGGGAGTTCATAGCGACGACGCATGGTGGCCTGCTGCAGATCGCGCACCCTGCCGTCCATGATGCCTGCTGCGTTGCGGCCATGATCGACCCGTCCGTCTTCACCACCGAGAAAGCCGACATCCGGGTCGAGATCGCCGGGCGCTGGACCAAGGGCATGACTGTCTGCAATTTCGAGAAGATGGACGGCATGCGCCATTTCGGCGGCACGGCCAGCGAGCAGGTCAGCTTCCGCCACAGCGTGGCGATGCAGCTCGACCATCCCAAATTCTGCGACCTGATCGTCGACGCGCTCGAGCGTCTTGCAAGCCATAAGGCGTGACGGGCCTTCTGCCGAAACCACACGCGTGCTCGGATGAGGTTTTTTGGTGGCCCGGAGAAACACACATCAGCGTTAAAAACACTAAATTTTTCAAAATATTAGAAACATTCACAATAAATGAACACCAACAGATATACCAACATCAGCGTTCGACCAGTTGCTGATCGAAACGGATATCTGAGCAGCGAATGGACGGTCGCTCACAAAGCACTACTTGGAACCCACGTCATCGTCAGTGTTAGCAGCCGGAGCCGAGACTGCCTTAGGAAAACGTTTTTGCAATCGTTCGGCGACCTTGGCTATTTCACCGGGCTGCTTAGCCGCTGCGGCGATCAGGTCCGCAACCGCTCGGCGCGGCTTTCCTCCGGAACGCAGACAAGCCGCCCAAGCGACTTCTGCTTTTCGGGAGTCGAGAGCATTGAGCCCCTCAACTAAGACCTCTGGTGCGTAGTCATTGAGCGCCTGGAGGTAAACTTCGGCATCATCGTAAGTGTTTGTCTGATTACGCTCGAAACCATTGATCATATGCGGCAGATTGGCCCGAGCTACCGCAATAGCCGCCTCTGCCTTACGCTGCGCCAATTCGTGAAGCGCAAGAGCCGCCAGAAGCCAATCGAAGGTCATGGAACGACCAATGTTAATCTTAGCGCCAGCGTCATAAGCTGATAGTGCCGCGTCGGGAAATAGTACGGCAATGCGCGGATCGACAATATTAATCTCGGAGGCGCGGCGGAGCAACACAGCATTGATTTGGTCGTGTGTAGATTTCACCGACGACGCTATACAAATGAGATTGATTTCCTCGTGATCCAGATTGCTCCAGCCATCGCCTATTGTAACCTCGATGTCGGCCCACCGGAGTTTGGCTAAGATGTGCCGGAATCGCGTCGGATCGATCTGGCGTGTGACCGCTAGGATACTAGCTACAATGCCCAGATATCGGCGACGCGCAGTGGAAAGGATTTCTGCCAGGGCCGCCGGACTTCCCGCACTCATTATGGAACGGGCAATTTCCGCTTCGCGGCTATTGCGTTTCGACTCTTTTATCGTGGTGCGAAGTGGCAACCAGACTTTCAGAACTTGCCATAAAAGATCGTGATACTCTGAAAAGGCGTTAAGCGGTGCGCTCTTAAAACGTTCAGAGAGAAGAGATGCGCCGGCGTCAAGCAAATCTAGCGCATAGTCATGATCAAGGGAGTCAAGCGCTTTCACGAGTTCAACAAACGCCCAGATGCGATCCTCTGGCCAAGCCTGCGGTAGAGTAAGGAGGCGGCGTTTGTCGAGCGCCTTCAGAAACACGGCTCGCCAGCCATCAGAAGCTCCGAGACTTAAACGATCGAGTAAGTAGGCCACCGAGAAGGTATCATCGGGCGTTACCCCAGAAACGGCCGCAGCAAACGTCTCAGGATCGCAAGTGGCAATCAACGCCTTTGCGAAAGCCTCGTCCTGGTTCCAGACATTGTTGATCAGACCCGCTAGGCCATGGCCGGATGGGTCACGCGGATTTGAGAGCCAGCCACCTAACTGGTTGAGATGCGGCTCCAGGGTTGATCGTGGCCAACCTGGCTCGAAGGGCTCCAGATAAGTAAGTGAGGTTGCTGCGAAAGAGATATCTTCCGGCGATTCCGCAGCCCAGACGCGTGCCTTAAATGCCTTTAGGGCCGCGCAGTCCAACAGTCGCGCCTTTCGCCATCGAAAATGATCCATGCGGCCCAACTCGGTAAGCAGCACGGCAGCCCCAGCGAGCGAAAATGCACTGTCTAGGAGTATGGCTCGGCAAATTGCTACGATTCGCTGCTGTCCGGCCTCATCTTCACCTTCTATTATCTGCTCTAGCACCTTGAGAGCGAATTGCTGGTGCGGGCAACGAAGATCCTGATCCGAATTTACCAGGCGATTGGCAACCAACCATCGTTTAGCATCCAGCAGTTCGAGCTCTGAAATGTCACCTTGGACACTTAGACGCTTCAGATCATCGTACGTCGCACGCCCATCTCGACTGCCCAACTGCCGCGCCGCAATTAAGGCAAGTACGATATCGGCTTTCGCGACTCGGGCATTGGTCGCAGCTTCCTTCGCCCGACGCCAGCCGCCGCCAAGAATGAAGCAGAATTGCCACGGTCGATCTGACGCTCTTTCCGCGTTTTGAAGGCGCTGATCGAGGTCCACGTCCATTACGCCGTCACCGACCTGGTCATCCGCTCTGCGCACCACGGCCAGGGTTTCTGCCCGCCGCTTCAGCAGGGCCGCCGCAATTGTCTCGACCGCGCGTTTGGCGTCTAGCGAAATCGAACCGATTGGCTGAGCGGATCGATCAACGACGTTGTGAGTGGAAAGGATCCTCCGTGCGTCAATCGCTCCTTCCTCGAAGCTGCGGAGGATGGACGATGGCATCAGGTGGGCATCATCAATCAGGATGAGTGCCTTTTGGGCTTGAGCTTCTGGGGGTAAGGGAACAATCGAGGCTTGTGGGTCGTTAAGTCGCCAAACCCGCCAACCTCGTCGGGCCAGATCGTGCGCCGCTTGATAAGCGGTCACGGACTTGCCAGCCCCTGGCGACCCTACCAAGCGGGCAGAATATCCGATCTCTAAACGCTGCACGATCTGATCCGCCTCGACGAGTCGAGGGCAGGCAGTAGCATCAGTTGGGCCCAGCCCTTGGCCAAGTAAAGCTGGACCGAGATCGCGTGTGGCGTTGAAGGTGACCTCGCTCCAGCAACCAAGTGAGTGCGACGCGGCCTCATCCGCTGCGAGACGCGACCTAGACATGTCAGTGCCGTCAGAGGCGGGAAGGGTACGGATTATTTCAACTAAGCCTTTCAGATCAAACGCATGCTCGGGATAGAAATCCTCGATGACCTTCGGATTGTCGGCCACTAGGCTCTGCAGATCTTCCCAAGCCAAAACCTGAACGGTGAACAATCCTAGCTTTGCGCGCTCATCCGATATGCGGCGGACCTCAGCCTGTAACACTGCATCCCGCGGCGCTGTGGTGGCCAAAATCCAATGGGCCAGCGCAGGTTTGAAACCCTCAGCCTTTGCTATCTCGGCCTTGAGTTCAGCTAAAGTAACGATATGGCCGTAGCCTCTATCTTTCCCTTTGCACTGCAAACCATGGCGTCCTTCATTCTCGCTCAGTGGCGAAGAATAAACGTCTACTCCATTCTGCGCCTGCCCCCGGCGGCCGTGCATCTCCGCCAGGGGATCCGACCAGATTTCCCGAAATATGTGTAGGCACAGCCTTTCGAAGGCCTCCCAATTCTTTGGCGGCGCAATCTGCTTTTCATGGAAATCCATAAAATGACACCCAGGAATCACTGTCGTCTTGACTGGCAAATATTTCGAGAGTTGAAAACAGAATTTCGCCACACAGCTTTACTCAATAAAGTATCGAATACGACGATGCTATTCAGACTGCGCAGACCTTCCTTGACACACGGGATGCAGGTTCAGCAGAACCTATAAACGCCCAAGATACATGATTCTCGCGGGAGCGCCGCTGCGGAGGATGCCTTTGAGCAAGAAGCAAGACCTATTGGGCGCACCGGCCTCAAATGCGGGAGACGCATTCCACGAAACGTGGGCGCTACGTGAGGCTTTGCGGCTTCTTGACCCCAAGTCGGGACTTACCGAGGTTTATGTTGAAGGTGTTCGCGATGATCCCGAAACGGATAATGCGGCCAGTTGGGACGGGGTCGATTGTGCTCTCTACTATGACCACGTGGGTGGGCCTGATATGTCGCGGGTGGAGTTGGTCCAGCTGAAATATTCGGCTGCATCGCCGGAAAAATCGTGGACTTCGACGCGCTTTTACAATTCGACGAAGGAGAAAGGGAACAACTCCGTCGCTCGTCGCCTCGCCGATGCATTTAAAGGTGTCACAAAAGACAAAACTAACGTCCAAGTGCGGAAGTCGGTTCGCATAAGTCTCGTTACCAACCAACCAATAGCAGAAGACCTGGTCGAGATAATTGAGAAGGCCGCTCGCGGCGACCTAGGGGCAGCGGCATTCAACGAGCTTCATAAGGCGACCGGCTTGGCAAAAGCCAAGGTCAGACTCTTCTGTGAATGCTTGGCCCTGAAAGGGGGAACAGAGGGTCGCGACGCGCTTAGAACCGATACGACACTCATGGTTTCCGGCCTGCTAGAAGCGCCGCCCGCGGAGATGATCGACGGCCTTCTGATGAAGATCAGGCAGCGTATGATGCCCGAAGGAGCCAGAGGCATCGACAAGGCGGCCGTGATGGGCTGGTTTGGCCTTGGCCAAGACGAGGCGCTGTTTCCTCGCGAGCCATTGCTTGAGCCCCTTGGCGCGGTGATACCACGTGCCGTGACGGACGCTCTTGCACAGGCTGTTCTTGAGAACCCGCTCGTCTGCCTTCACGGGGACGGTGGCTGCGGCAAGACGACGACCGCCCAAACCCTGACCGCCGCGCTTCCAGCTGGCTCACGCACAATAGTTTATGACTGCTATGGAGCAGGAGCATATCGCGACCAGTCTCAGCCGCGTCACCGGCCGTTCGAAGCCTTCATGCAACTTTCCAACGAGCTCGCCCGGGTAACGAACACTCCGCTCTTCTTTGCATATTCCACGCGACCTGACATGGCCACCGCTTTCAGGAAAAAACTGGTTACAGCAGCCAAGCTCTTTGCGATTGAGCACCCAATAGGATTGCTTGTGATCATGATTGATGCGGCCGACAATGCGGTGCATGCGGCTGCCTTGCCTACACCGCCGCAGGAATGCTTCGTCCACCAACTGGCCACGTTCACTGAACTGCCGCACAACGTGCGGATCGTAATATCATCTCGAACGGCTCGACTGGGGTCCCTGAATCTGCCTGAGGACGCCGCTCAGGTTCATTGCCCGCCCTTCTCGGTAGTAGAGACGGCCCAATTTCTTGCACTGAACAATCTCACAGGGCCAGAAAATGCCATCGAAGACTTTCATAAACTGTCCACGCAAAATCCGCGAGTACAGGCGAACGCAATTGAAACTGCCGACACCCTCGCAGATGCGATCGATTTTCTGAGGCCCAACGGCCAATCCCTGCCTGACCTCTTCGATGCCATGATTGACAATGCGCGGAGTAGGGCTGGGGTGGAAACATCGCGCGCTCGGTTGAGCGCAGCTTTTTCAGTGCTGCCGACGCCCGTCCCTATCACCTATCTCGCCTCGATCTGTCGGCTTGAGGAAGCCGTCTGTCGCGATCTCGTCATCGAAATAACCCAGCGCAATGTGCGGATTGGTGATCGTGGGGTGGATCTCGCGAATGAAGACTTTGAGGCATATTGCGAGGATAAGGGTCGCCCCGAGACTACGGCGGTCATTCTCGAGACGGCCGACTTGTTGATGCGAGACCGGCTGAAATCCGAATACGCTGCAACTCATCTTTTCGAATTGTTGGTGCAAGCGGGACGCAAGGCCGATCTTCAAGTCTGTCTCGACGAACCAGGCGCAACCGCTGTTATTCCCGACCCTGTCAGACGCCGCCAGGTAGAGCTTTCACGTATTCGCGCGACTCTACATGTCGCCACTTTAGGTGAGGATGATGTCAGCATCGCCAAGACCATTTACATCGGCGCGGAGTCGATGCCGAGTGCGGGGAAGGTGAAACAGGTGATGCGGAGCAATCCAGACCTCTCCGCAGCGTTCATCCCCGACACGATCGGGCGGCTCGTCCTCAACGATCCTGAGGCACGTGGCAAGCAAGGCCCCCTCCTGATGCATCTCGGTGCCGAGCATGCCCGCAAGGGCGAATTTTTCGAGGCGCGCATGCGCCTGCGTGCAGCCAACGATTGGTTACAGACCCTTTTCGGGGACCGTGACGGTGAGCACGACCTGCGGTGGTCGTTTGAAGCCAGTGACATCGTCGCAGCCGAGATGGCAGCTTTCCTCCAGAGCGGCTGGCGTGCTGCGTCGAAAGGGTGTGGGCGGTGGACGCCGAAATCTTACGCGCTCCAACTTCGAGCCCAATTGCTGAGGCAGATCGCGCTGGAGTGCGGGCCGGATGCGATTACCGCGCTTCTCACTGAAATTGAGCCGGCTTTTCTCTTTCTTGCAATTAATGCCCTAGTACGCGCAGGGCGTTGCCCGTCCCCCGCCGATCTCGCCAAGGCGCTTGTTGCCTTGAAATCCCTAGCGTTCGAGGATTTTGGAGAGGAAGAGAGCGGCGCGTACAAGATGACCAACCGCCAACGCCTCGTCGACGAAGTCATGTTCTTCCTAGATCACGCGAGTTCGGCGAGCGACCTCGTTGAGGATTGTCTTCAAGTTCTGGACCGCCTCTCTCCGCCGGAAGCGGCCGAACTTAAGGGGGTGTCGCTGTCTCAGCCATACCGAATCGATGTCGCCTTCCGTGCTGCAATGATGCGAGCACGCTCATCCCGTCAGCCCCTGGACCTTGCTTCCATTTATCCCAGATCGGAAGAGCCGAAGGACAATGATCCAGCCTCAGAAGCCCGCCAAGTCTATGACAGGCTAAGAGAGAGCCGCGAGGATGTCGAGAAGCTGATCCCAGTGTATCAGGCACTCGCCTCAGTGCGAGCCAATCCAGGCGAAGATACTTGGAAAGCGCTCACACTCGAATTTACGAGGCTGCGCGAACGCACTCGTCGCCCATTCGAATTTGAGGGTGTCCGGCGTGTCATCGGCCGCAGAACACTGGAGCTGTTGGCACTTCAGGACGCCGACATGACGGTAAGACTAACCGTGATCGGCTCGCTGGCTTACAACGCAACGGTCTTCACTGAAGCCCACGGCCATTGGCTACCGGATCTCCTACACGACCCGCGTGCACACGAGCCGGTCACAAAATTGATGGAGGCTCAGGCAGCGGAACTCATTTCGCTGCAAATGAAGGCGACCGAGAAGGCCGATGGGCTTATCAGCATCGCTCGCATGTTCGCCCCGTTCCATCGACCAAATGCCGAAGCCTACTTTAGCCAGGCACTTGAAATTGTCGAAGAGGTAGACCTTGAAACCCTAGATGTGCTGCATGCACTTTGCCGAATGGTTGAACGACCCCACCCCGACACGCCGGAGATGCGCGCAAGAACCAGCCGCTTCGCGCGTCTTGTTCATATCGCGGGCGGGCTCCTGCAATCGGAAGACGGGTTCCCACAAGAGGAGGCGGTCCGTGCTCTGACTATCTCCTGTCCGCCGGTCGCGGCAGCGACCGTATCCCGGTGGACTGATGAGGGATTCTCCAAAGGGGAGACGGACCTCAAGGCATTTATCGAATGTGGCCTTGCCTCTGGTCTCTTCTCACCGGTGGAAGCACAGATCCTGTCCGGTATGGCTCCGGTCGCTAGTACGGGAATACAAGCGAAGGCCCTGGAAGGAGCTTGCCGCTCTGCACCGGCTGGTGCCACACGAATTGCCGAAGAAATTGGCTCTAAGGTACTTCTTGCAATGGCGCCCGGCGCGTCGGAGTTCGATGCTGCGCATCTGTGCAACTTCAGCGCAGAGTCTTCTAGCTGGTCAAAAATCAAGCAGGTCCAGGAATTCCAGGCGACCCACGCTGACGCGTTGCAGCTGCCAGACAAAGCGAAGACGGCAAGCCCACAGCCTACGATGCTAGACGACATAGCCACGCCGGCTTGGTCGAGCGTTAACCCCTTTGATGCTGTCGCCATTTCCTTGGCGAAGAAGGCGAACTGGGACGCGGGCGTTTATGACCAAGCACTTTTCTTCGCAACCATGCGTGCAAAGACAGGGATCGCTGACCGGCGACGCCATCTGGACACTCTTGCCGAAGCGGCACGCCGTGCGAGGCTTGCTGATGACGAGGTCAACGCGATCCTGACCGCTTTGAGAGAGTGGACCGACGCTGCGGTTAGCAAATGGCGGCGAGACGCTCTGCCAGTCCTAATTGTAGACTTAGGCCATAAGACGCTTGGCTATCACTGGTATGACCAGGCGGCCATCAATCACCTCCTGGAGGCATGCAACGCGAGCGACATCGACATCCGCAGATTGGTGGTCAAGCTGATCGAAACCCACGCATTCGATCTGGGCTCGATTAGCTTGTTGAAGCTACTCGCCCAATTCGTGCGGCGTTTGCCGCACGAAGATGCTGATAGGCTTATCGACTTCTTCCTCGACCGCCTTGAGACGCGCTTGAAAGTCAAGGACATGGACCTAACGCGCCATGCGATGGACACTGCAACGCTCCCAGAGACCGGCGCAGGCATTACGGCAGCAATCCTGTATCGATATCTCGGTGACATCGATGCTCGTCTCCGCTGGCGCGCTGCCCATGCGCTTCGTCAGGCAGCAAAGGTCGGCGCGTGCGGAACAGTAGGCGATGTCTTGTCATTCGCACAGCTAGACACCCTGCCGTCGTATACCTTCGGCGACTGCCCATTTCATAGTCTCAGCGCAGACCTACAACTCGCCATTGCGATAGCACGCCTGTCATATGAAGCACCGGAACTGATTGCTCAACACGAAGCATCGCTAATGCGCATCTGGGCTAAGCAATCACCGCATCTGCTCATCGGACATTACCTCTCCCGTGCTCTTAAGCAGGCAAAAGCTACTGGCGAGCCTATCCAGACAAGCCAAGACGAAATCGCAAGAATGACCGCTGAGACTGCCGCTCGCGCTCAACTCGCCGAACGATCAAAGGCAAACAAAATTGATCGCTTTACCAATGTCGGAGAACGCTTCCGCTTCGATAGTATGGACGTAGTCCCCTCCTGGTATAATCCCGCGTTGGATCTGTTTGCCGATCTGCCGCAGGAATTATTGATCAGTACCGCCGAGAAATGGATTGTCGAAAAGTGGGGCGGGCATAGTACGAGCAGTCATTGGGAGAATGAACCTCGCCCCCGACGTCTGCGCGACGACTACAATCTATATGGCGTTCGCCATGGGAGTCTGCCAACGCTGGAGCGACATTGGGTCTATTTGCAATGGCACGGACTCTTCACAGCCATTGGCGAACTTACAAAAACCCATCGCCTCCGTGAGCCTGAGAATAGGGATAGCTGGGACACCTATGAGAACTGGCTCTCTCGTTTCGATACAACATACGCCGGTGCCTGGATGGCGGATATCCGTTCACCTCCGCCACTTAACGTCCGTTATTGGGCCCTACCCCAGGCGAAATCGTCAGACTGGCTAAACGAGACTAGCTCCCGCGACCTTAGTGAAGAATGTCTTGCTGAAAATGGCACGGTCATTCTGCGTAGCAGCCGCGAGTCGCGCACCTACTCCTATGGCGACGAAGCCGCTTCCGAGACAGTCTACACCAATGGAGCGTTTGTTCCGCAGGAGACAGCAGCCGCCCTTCTTCGAGCGTTCGCCGCAACACCGAATTCGAGAGACGTCTATCTCCCAGACTCGGACTGGTTCGGTGAGACACGCCCAAACGACCCGAAATTTCTGTTGACCACCGCTACCGTCCGCCCCCTCGAACATAGTTACAGCGGATTAGACGAGAAGGACCCCACCCGGTTCGGTGTTCGTGGCGTAAGGCTCGTCCCATCGCCACAACTTAAGGCGGCAGTAGGCCTAATCGAGGACACGCCTTGGGCAACGGAATGGCGTATCGAGGGCTCTACTTTGCCTGCGGCCATCTACACAGCGTGGAGCTCGCTACCGAACGAGGAACGCGATCCGCACCGACGCGAGAATGAAAGACTCCATGTCGATGGCGACCGACTGGCGATTGAACCAATCGTTCTTAGAAAAGCAATGGAAACGCTTAGCTGCGATCTCGTCGTCACTGTTCACATTACGCGCTCGTCAGGAGATGAATATGCCAAAGTCAACGACAGGAAGCGGCGTAAAGAAGAACGCGCGGAAGTCTACCTCTTGCGCCGAGACGGACGCATCGAAACAGTGGACGGCGATAAGGGACATTGGGCATAGGCTGATTGCTCAACTTGGCGAAGAGGGTGCAAGGGACCTGACCGCGAAGTGGATGGCGAGCCATCTCGCAGAACTGATTGTTGCCGTCGAAACTGACCCTTCTCGCTTGGGGGAGTGTCGCGATCTTATCCTCGACCTCTGGAGAGTGCGCAAGACTCTACCTGGTGGCGATCCGCTAGACCGCTATGCAAATACACTCCGGGCGCTTGAGACGGCCATCGGCGCAGAGCCTTCGGTGTTCGACCTCGTTTTGCCAAGCTTTGCCCGCACGCCTGAGCCGAAGGATTGGGCTAGTCTTGCGCGCCGCATCCGCAGGCACACGAAATTTCTATCCCTTGCCGCAGTGGATCTTGCCATCGAAAATGACGGCCTACGCCGCGACGAGCTGCTGGACATAGCTGATACAGCTCATCCGGACGCGGAAACAGGTCTTTTGACTATTATCCGTCTCGTCGGTCTCGACGAGAAAGGCAACCGGATCCTGGACGAAGACGAAAACAAGGTCGGAGAGGCACTGGATGATTTGCAGCGAACGCTGGACGATTTTCGCACCGCTTACGAAAATGGTCGCGCAGGGGCGATTCTCAACAGTAGTCCTAACGGTACTACGCTCGTTCAGAAGTCTGATGGCGCTCAGCGGCCAAACGAGTAGCAACGATAATTGTTAGCAGGCAGTCTGCGCTGACACATCAGGCTATACCCTCAGGTGACGTAACAAGAGGGCGCGGGCGCTGCGTAACATCTAGGTTGACATCGGCTATTTGTGACAGGGTACCGTCATGCTTTGACCTTGAGGTTACACAGCATGGCTCGCATTGGTTACGCACGCGTCAGTACTACCGACCAAGACCTTGAAACCCAAATCAACAAGCTAAAGACCGAAGGCTGTGAAGTCATACGGTCAGAGAAGGTATCCGGCGCCAGTCGCGAGGGCCGTAACGAACTGGCGACGGTTCTGGATTTCCTTCGACCCGGCGACGAACTGTTGGTGACCCGGCTGGATCGGCTGGGCCGCTCGACTCGCGATGTGCTCAACCTCATCCACGAATGCGACCAAAAGGGCGCGGTCGTTACTGTGCTCGACCCTCATGTCTCAACACGGGGCGAGATGGGCCACCTCGTCCTGACTGTGCTGGGTATGGTAGCGCAGATGGAACGGCGCTTCATCAAGGAGCGTCAGCGCGAGGGCATTGAAAAGGCCAAGACCAACGGCATATACCGAGGCGGCAAGGTGCGACTGGATTATGTTGCCGTCCTTGACATGCATCGAGCTGGTCAAGGTGTGACGGCCATCGCGAATGCGGCTGGTTGCTCTCGGATGCAGGTCTATCGGATTATTGCCGCAGCCAAGTAAATGCCGGCGATGTCAGCGCGCGCTCAGATGACGCAGCTCAAGGATGGGCTGCTGGGTGCAGCTATCGCGCACCCAGCAGTCACCAGAGTTATTATGCGGCCATCCACGAGGTTTTGATGGCTGCTGCTACAGTGCCAAGCCCGTTCTGAGCGTTGAGCTGCAGGTCGCTTTCTTGAACCCCGCTTGGATTGGCGCCCGTCGCTGGCTGGAACGAGGCCATTGCCGCGATGAGGCTATCGACCTTGGCATAGTTCAGCACTTGGCCATCGCCTGAGCGGATCTTTTCGATCGTTTGCGTTGTCGGTGCTGAAAACCACTGCTGGACAGTCACTTGGTCATTGGTACCGAGCACATTGATCACCAGATCATTGCCGACCTTACGGAACCAGAGTTCGTCCGCGTCGATGCCGGCACTAAAGGTAAGTTCGTCCTGTTCGCCCGCCACACCGTTATCAAGGATCGTGTCAGCACCGTCTCCAAGACCGAATGCATACTTGTCAGCCCCGGCACCGCCAACGAGCGTGTCGTTGCCCAATCCACCGATCAGCGTATCACTACCTGCCCCGCCTTCGAGACGTTCATTACCTGCCAAGCCGAAGACATAGTCGTTTTCAGCTGTGCCGACGATTGTTGCTCCTAAGCTGGAGGCCGCCCAGAATAGTTGTGAAGTGCCTGCACCAAAGGAGAGCTTGTCAACACGACCAGCACCCACGGCGTGTTGCACTGAGGTGATGCTGTCTCCGGCCGAACCGTTTACGAATGTGAATTTGAGGTCCTGGCCGATCCACTCAGCCCTTAGCTGATCGGGACTAAAGGAGCTGTCGAAGGCAATGACTTCGGTGCCGTCGCCTATCCTTTTCTGCAGTTGGTTTGAGGCTGTGTCCCAGCGATAGCCATTGAGCCAGGTATTCACGATGCCGCCAGCCTTGACGCCAATGGCGTTGGCTGCGGTAGTGTCGGCAGAGGTGACCGTTGTCAGCAAATAGTCGTCAATCGTGTCGGCGCCGTCTCCTCGACGGTAGATGTAGATATCATCTCCACTTTGACCGTTGAGATAGTCATTGCCGGTACCGCCATGGAGGGTGTCTATGCCATTTCCACCCAACAGGATGTCATTGCCGGCCCCGCCATAGAGCCGATCAGCGCCGTCGCCTCCCTCGAGGCGTTCTTGTCCAGACAATCCGAACAGCAAGTCTGCCGCCGCAGTTCCGGTGATTGTTGCGCCAATAGTCGACGCTACATTGAAGACCGTCGCCGCTAGATTATCGAAGGCAAGCTTCTCGATCTTTCCGGCGATGCGCTGCTGGTAAAGGACAATGATGTCGCCCCCACCAAGATCAATCTGCAGATTGTCGGCATTGCTACCGATCCATGACATAGATAGGTCCTCGGCCTTGATTCCTCCTGCCAATGACACGGTGTCAGTCCCGGCCTCACTGCGCTTTACCAGATAGTTCCCTGCCGTTGCCCAATAGAAGCCTCCCACCCAAGTGTTGACAATGCCACTGGCGTGAACGCCGAGCGCCTGAGCCGAGTTGATGTCGGCCGCTTGGGTAGTCATCGCATCGTTGCGATCGTCAATGCCGTCAATGCCGTCGCCACGGCGGAAGAGGTAGCTGTCGTCGCTGGCTCCGCCACTGAGGTAATCATTACCTTTGCCTCCAACCATGGAGTTAGGTGGGGCTCCACCTAAGAGTACGTCATTGCCGTCTCCACCGTACAATTTGTCAGCGGATCTGTTGCCTCCCTGCAACGTTTCGTTTCCGGCCAATCCAAAAAGGATGTGCGAAAAGCTGCTCGCACCTGTCACAGATCCGCCAGCTACGGCCGCAATAGCCATTGGAGTTGCCACACCATCGACCACGACCTTGGTCAGAGTGCTGCCGATCGTCGCAAATACGCTGTTGGCTGTCAGATTCGCAATTGCAGCAATCGAGATCTGCAGGTCGGTGCCGGACCAGGAGAAGCTCAGGTCCTCGAGCTTTAATGATCCAGTCAAGGTAAGCGTCGCCGTAGCCTTGTCGGCCGTCAGCGTGTAGGCAGACTTGCCCACGGCGTTGACACCATTGATGACGCTCTTGGTGGCCTTTCCAGCTGCATCAAGATCGACAACGGTCTGAACGATCGAGCCATCAATCAACGTCACGGCCGTTTCGATGTGCTCATAGGTGCCGTTATTGTCGCCGTCCTTGCGCAATGTGGTCGTACGTCCGTCAGCGCTGAGTGTCACGATACCCTTGGCCTTGATGGTTCCGTTCGTGTTCTTTTCGGTGACGTCGGTGATTACCGATCCGTCGATCTGCGTCTGCGAAACGGCCGAATACTCAAACTTCGCCAAGTCATGGGCAGACAGGACGTTGCCGCCGTCACCGTCATAGTCGGCAAGCGTCGTGGTGGTCAGGCCGTCGGCACTGGTTGTTGCGACGACATTGTACGCCAGCGCAGACTTCCAGTAGACCTCGCCCAGCAACAGTCGCAAGGGATCGCGGGCTTGCGTCGTTTCATTGCGGGTACGCCGCGTAGAGGCCCCGCTGATGTCCACGACAATGGTTTCAAGGCGATCGTCGCCTCCGACACCGTCGATATTGTTGTAGATTTCGGTCGAGCGACCGTTGTCGCTAACGTGGGTGACCACCGAACTCTGCAAAGCGCCTGTGGTGACATTGGTGTCGTTGGCAACCGTCTTGCGAGAACCGTTGGCGTTCACGCTGAGCGTCGCAACGCGTCGCTGATCAACCGTGCCGTTGCCGTCGAAATCCCACTCCGAGGTTGTGACCAATCCGTCAGCGCTCGTGGTGATGACCGTGCCGCTCGCTTTCTGGCCATCGGGTTTGAGGTCCGTAATCGCGGTGTAGGTTGAGCCGTCTACATTCTTGATGATGGCTTCCCACTGATCGTTGGCGCCATCGCCATCGACATCGCGCGTTTTGTGGATCGCCTTTCCGTCGCCGACAGCCGTCGTCACCGTGCTTTCAAGTAGTTTTCCTGCTGCTGAGACGGTACTCGTGGACTCGCTGGTCGTGCCATCTGCATGCCCCCAACGTGTCGTGCTGATCGTCCGGTCGAAGCCTGCTATCCCGTCAATGTTCTCTTGTGTCGTGGTCGTTTTTCCGTCGGCACTATCAACCGTCACGTACTGCGACAGCTGTGACCCGTCGGCCTTCAGATTTGTGACCGTCCGCGTTCGCGAGCCGTCAACATTGATTGTGGTGACATCGGTGGAGTCCTGGCTGAACGCATCGACCCCAAACCTGTCCCAACTGGTGCTGACGGACAGGCCATTGGCACTTGTCGTCGTCACATACTGCTTCTTCAGAACGCCGCTGTCGTATTCGCTCAGGGTCTGGGTCTCAGTGCCATCCGAGCCGAGAGCCGTGACATCGGTCTGCTTGCGTTCGTAGACGCCATCGCCGGCGAAATCCCATTCCCTCGTAACAGTCAGCCCGGTGCCAGAGGTCGTCGTTTTGGACTTTTCCCATAACCTGATGACGCCGGGCGATGAATAGCGGATGTCCTCGACCGATTGGACCGTACTTCCGTCGGCACCGAGGACCGTCGCATCCAGCTTTCTCCGGAACGTGTTGACCACGTCGTTGACGGGATTGGCCGCCGCGGTGATCGTCGCATGTTCTGTTACAGTTGTGAGCCCGTCGCCACTGACAGTGATCGTTTTCCGTGCGTAGTCGCCAACCCGCGCGTCAGTGCTGGTCGTCTTTGTGCTCCCGTCGGCATTGGTCACCGCGGCTATGGTGATGTCGACAGATCCGTTGCCGTCCTTGTCCTGGGTAATCGTGCTGGTCAGTTGGTCAGCACTGACCGTCTTGATGGTCTGGCTTTCGAGCGTGCCGTTGGCCTTCTTGTAGCTGACGGTCTGGGTCGTGCTGCCATTTGCATTCAGCACCATCGCATCAGTCATTGAACGGCTTGTCGTGGTGCCCCATGAGGCCCAGGCAACGTTCTTCGTCAAACCATCGCCGCTGACGGTGGTTGTCGTACGGTATTTCACCGAACCGTCAGTGTTGAGTTCGTCGGCCACCTCGGTCCTGCTGCCATCGGCATTGAGCGACGTTACGGATTTGCTCGCCCGCTCCGTCGTTCCGTTGCCATCCCAGTCGACCACCAACGTCTTTGTCAGCCCATCGGCGCTGACAATTCCCAGCGAGCTGGAATGATGGCTGCCGCCAAAATTGTAGACGTCGATGATCTCGCGCGTGGCGCCGTCATCACCTTTAACGAGCGTACGCTTCTCATCGATCACCGCATCGCCGTTCAGGTTGACGGTGGACGTCAACAGTCGCTTGTTGGCGCTCGTTGTGGTTACGGACTCGACCAGAGTCCCGCCATTGGCGCTTTTGACCGTAGAGGTTTCAACCGTCGAGCCGTCAGCGACCAGCACCGTCGCTGTGGCGGTGCTGCGATCGACAGTACCGTTGCCGTCGATATCCTCTTGTGTGGTCGTAGCCAGGCCGTTGGCGCTGGTCGTGGTGATAGTCTTATCGATCAACGCGCCTGTGCCGGAAAGCTCGCTGACGGTCCTCGTCTTCGAACTGTCCGCGTTGAAGACGGCTACATCGGTGACCTTGCGCTCTGTCGTGCCGTCGCCATTGGCATCGACCTGTGCCTCCGCTGAGAAGCCATTGGCCGAGACGGTTGCGACAGTCCGCGACAGCAATGCACCGTTGCCCGCGAGCCTGGAAGTCGTTGTGGTGCGGCTGGCGTCGGCATTGATGACGGTCTGTGCCTGGACTGAGCCGTCGAATACACCGTCGCCGTTGATGTCGTCCTTGATCGTCTTCGTCAGGCCATTGGCGCTGACCGTGGTCTCGGACTTGGCTCGGACCGTGCCATTCGGGTTGAAGTCGGTCTCAGTCAGCTTCTTGCTGCCGTCGGCATTGGTGACGCTCACTTCGGTGCGGTCAACCTTGGTGTCGCCATTGGCGTCGATCGTGACAGTCGTCGTCTTGCGGTCAGCGCTGATCAGTTCCTCGGTTTTGCCAAGCAATGTGCCGTTGCCGCTGGTCTCAGTGGTCGTTTCCTTGCGGCTGCCGCCGGCATTGAGCACCATGACAGTTGCGGTCGTCCTGTCGACCGCGCCGTCGCCATTGATGTCCTCGCGAACGGTTTGGGAAAGACTGTCCGCCGTGGTGGTCGTGGCAGTGCTGCCGATCAGCGTGTTGTTGGCACTCAGTGTCCGCACAGTGCGGGTGCGGCTTTGATCCGCGTTGGTCACCGTCACATCGGTGACGGTGAGGTCATAGGTGGCGTCGCCGTTGATATCGGTCTTGGTGGTGACGGAAAGCCCTGCCGCATCTGACTGCTCGAGCACACGTGTCTTCAATGTGCCGTTCGGATTGAACTGGCTGGTCGTGGCCGTCGTTGCACCTGCGACATCAACCAAAATGGTCTTGGTCGTGTCAGTGACACCATCGCCGTTGGCGTCCGTCGTGATGCTAATGTTCTTGGCATCCGCACTGGTTACGCGAACGGTTTTGCCGAGCAACGTCCCGTTGTTGGCGGTGTCCTGGACGGTCTGTGTGCGGCTGCCGTCGCCGGCAACAACTGTAACGTCTGAGGTCGTGACATCGGTCGTACCGTTGCCATCAAGATCGGTTGCTTCGATCGTGCTAAGACTATTGGCGCTCTTGGTCGTGACCGAGCTGCCGCGCACCGTATTGTCGGCATTGTAGGTGGTGACTGACGTAACCGTCGCTCCCGCGACATTGGTGGTCACCACGCTCTCGACGCGGGTTTCGAACTGACCGTTGCCGTTGTCATCGATCTGGGTCGTCTTGGTCCGGCCGTCGGCGCTCGTGGTCTCGACGTCCTTGGAGATCAGCGTGGCGTTGCTGCTGCGAATTTCTGTCGTCTTGGTCCTGCTGCCGTTGCCGGCGACAACCGTGGTCTCGGTCTCAACGAGCTCGTATGTGCCGCTTCCATCCGAATCTGTGCGCACGATCTCGGTCAGGCCATCGGCGCTCGACGTGGTTTCGACCTTCTTGAGCACCGCTCCGTTCAGCGCAAACTGCGTCACCGTCGTCGTCGACGAGCCGTCGGCATTCCTCACATAAAGCTGTCTCTGGTCGTTGATGCCGTCGCCGTCCTGGTCGACATAGGTCGTCACCGTCTTGCGGTCGGCACTGGTGACAATGGTCGTGCTGTTGAGCAGCGCGCCATCCGCGGCATAGTTCGACACCGTCCGCGTGCGCGTGCGGTCGATGATCTCTGCTGTAGCCCAGTGCGAACCAGGAGTGTGGCCAGAGGCTGCCACGATGTCTGCGATGGAGAGTGCCGGGCCGCTGCTGAACTTGAGATATTCGAAGTTCTTGAACTGAATCGTATCGCCTGTCGAAATGCGAGAAACGGTAAAGTGCTCGGCTTCGCCGATGATGCGGTAGTCGGTCACGTCACCCGCGAACACCATCGTGTCGCTGCCGCCGGCGCCATCCGCATAGTTGCCGGTGCCGCCGGTGAAGATCATAGTGTCCCCGGATTGGCTGCCACCAAAATAGGTGTCGTGTCCGGTGCCGATCGATTCCGTTATTCCGGTCGGAGCCAAAGTGTCGATCGAATACCACTGCGCTTCGGTATAGAACCAGAAGCCCTGGATCCCGACCAGTGTATCAGTGCCATAGGCAGCACTTGCGACCGTCACCGAACCGTCGGCGTTGCGGTTGAAGGTGTAGTCGGAGGCGTAGCCGTCATACTCCGCCTGGTTGTAAGTGCCGCCGTCGCCGATCAGGAAATCGTTGCCTGCGCCGCCATAGAGATAGTCGTCGCCATCGCCGCCGCGGATGACGTCGTTGCCGGAGGTCCCGTTGAGATAATCGGTACCAGCAGTTCCGATGATGTCGTTCGGGCCGACAGGAGGCGTGTAAGGCGGGACAGGTGGCTGCGGCGGGGGATCTGCCTGGAAGGGCGCAGCCAGCCGCAAGGTCTCGACCTGCGAGCGATCCCAGGTACCGTTGCCGTCGTCGTCGAACTTGGTGGTCTTGGTCAGGCCGTCGGCGCTGGTGAGAATGCTATTGCGGAAGGCGATCTGGCCCTCCTTGTCGTAGCCGTCGATGGCGACCGTGGTCGAACCGTCCGCATTGTTGGTGGTCGTGCGCTTGATCACATAGCCATTCGCGTCAGAGACCAGCACCGCATCGCCTACAGTCCCGGTCGAGCCGTCGGATTTGGTATAGACAGTAGTGCCCGTCACCGCCGAGCCGTCATCAAAGCGCTGGCCGCTGCCGGTCGGGGTCAGATCGATCGAAACGATTCCAAGCGAGGCGAGAGATACAAGCTGGCCATCGACCATGACCTTGAATTCGTTCCAGCGTGCATCGCCGGCATCGAGTTTGCCATTGCCGTTGGTGTCAAAAACGCTCTTGATCGCGGCAAGGTCACCAGTCGCGGTCGGGTCCCACTCGGTGAAGACGAATTCGCTCGAGCGGGAGATTTTGCCGTCGCCATCGGCATCGATGACCAGAACACCCGTGCCCTTGCCGGCCCAAGCCGTGCGATGCTGATAGCCGTCACCAGCAAGGTCGACGAACTGAGATGACGTCGAGATGGTGTCGACCGAGATTCCGTTGCCGGTCAGGTCAAGAAGGACGGGTGCTGTCATCCGGCCGCCGCTTCTATGATCCTTAGTCGGGTCCTTGGTTGACTTGGAGTTGGTCGACTTGGAATTGTTCCTTTCCTGGCGATCGTCGGGCGATCCAGAAGAGTTTGGTGATCTGCCGCCGTTGCCGCCCTGCGTCGCCCTTTCGCGTCCGCCGCCACCGCCACGTTGGTCGGAAGGGGAGCGATCACTCGGCGTACGATCACGGGACGTGTCACGATCGCCCCTCCCACCCAGGCCACCCGAGCGGTCGGTCGCGCGCGAGTCCTTAGATGAACCGCCTGGAGCACCGATGTCGCGGTCATCCTTGTCCTTGCCGGGAAATTTGCCGCCGGTCATCCCGTTGTTTCGGCGGTCGCGTTCGGCTTGAGTGGATTCGGAAATCCTGCCGTTAGGCGAAGGCGGGCGCGCTATGTCGCGGTCATCCTTGTCTTTGCCTGGCAACTTGCCGCCTGTCATACCATCTTGGACATACTTGGCTGCCTTCTGTGCGTCCCGGTATGCGTCCAGCGCTTTCATGCTCGCCAATTCAGCTTCGCGCGGACTGACGGATCTTGTGGGACGGTTTGCGGCATTTAGTTCGGATGGCGTATCCCACCCTTTCCAATCCTCAAGTACGTCCAGGGCTTTCGCTGCCATGGCCGGACCGGTGTAGGCAAACTGCAAGTTCAGATATGTGCGGCCCGGCTGCCATACGGAAGCGGTTGCGCCTGGTCCCATGAGGACGGCGCTGTTTCCCGTTTTCGACATTGCCTGCGCGAATGCTTGCCCAGGTTGGTATTGGTTAGGATCATAAACTTGGTAAGAGATTCCTGCCTCGACGCCAAGTGTGCCGAACCCCCAGCCTTTGCCTCCATAGATTTCAGCGCCTATGTCAACATTCAACGCACCATTGCCGAAAGCAACACCTCCAGCAACATGCCCACCCTTCACGAAGCCAAGCGGTGCACCCAGCCCAAGTCGTCCTGAGTAACCTTTGTTGTCAATCTCAATACTACCACTTATTATTCCAAATTCAAAATTAATGTTTGTATATCTCGTGCCAGAAAATCCGTCAAAAATATCTAATGTGGACTTGTATCCATGACTAAAGCTTATCCCGCCAACAGCAGGCACACCGAATACGGCGCCAACACCGGATTTATTTGTAACATATATTGACATTTAGCCCCCCCCCATCGTTTTTGGTTATATAAAGGCAATAGCCAGCACGGTCGATGCGACGCCAATGCTTTGGATTATCTTTATTTGATCAATCTTGCCTCCATCATACCCACGCTCTATTGCAGCAATTTTGTTCCTTTTGAAAATTGATATATCGTATAGCGACAATAACATTATGACCAAAATGATTGGTATCTTAGAAGAATCAGAGATATTTGGGATACCCAAAAGGTTTGATAGAATGGATTTTGATCCGTACTTAGAAACATAAATTACAGACGAAGCTTGAATTAGAATCGAAAGAACCATTGCAAATATTGCTGCGTTTCTCATGAAATAACCTCAAAAATGTCCGAAATTATCTTTGAACGGTAACTGAATTCACCACTATCTCTCATGGAAAGCTTCATCCTTCATTTCCATCAGTGGATCGAGCAGGAACTGCAACACGCGGCGGCTGCCAGTCTTGATCTCAGCGGTGACCGACATGCCGGGGGTGAGCGGCACGTCCTGACCATCGGCGCGTATCGACGACTGGTCGAGCGCGATGCGGACCGGGAACACGAGCGGACCTGCGGCACCTTGTGCTGCCCCGCCGCTGCCAGCGCTGACAGATGCGCCTATTGGGATGGCATCGTTGGACACGGTCGCGACCTTGCCGTTGAGCGTGCCGTAGCGGGTGAAGGGGAAAGCCTCGAGCTTGATCCTGGCATCCTGACCTTCGCGAACAAAGCCCTTGTCCTTGTTCAGTAGCATCGCCTCTATCTCTAGTGCCGTTCCGTCGGGAACCACGACCATCAGCTGCTGTCCGCTCTGCACGACATCGCCCAACGTTCCGACTTCGACCTGCTGGACACGCCCCGCGACGGGTGCCATAAGGATGCTGGCTCGCTCGAACAGTTCCGCCTTGGCCAGATCCTGGCGCAGAATGCCGATGGTGCGATCTACTTCGATCAGCTCGCTGGTCATGCGGTCGAGATAGGTTTCGCGCCGTTCGCGCTTGCGGGCAGTCAGCGATTTCACGGTCGCCTCCAGCTCGGCGAGACGACCGTTTTCGCTGACCACCGCCATCAACTGGTCCTGCTCGCTCTGGCGCGCATTGATCGTTTCGGATTTTACGCCAACGCCACGCTTTTCCAACTCCATATAGATGCCAAGCCGCTCGCCGCTGAGGCTGACCAGTTTGCGCCGCTCGGCAAGGGTGTAGCGGCCCTGCTCGATTTCAACCTGCTTCTGGGCGATATCGGCCTCAAAGCTCGCTTGTTCTGCCTGGTAAGCAGCCAACGACTGCCGCATCTGCGCCAGCTGCAATTCTACCGTCGGCAATGGTGCGTCGGACGGCGCCACGAAGGATGCTTGTTGCGCTTCTGTGCCGTTGGCTACAGCCGCGATGATCGCCTTGAGCCGCGCTGCCGACACCTCCGCAGCAGCCAGGCCGCCGGCCAGTTTTTGCCGTTCGGCCACCTGCTCGGCCGGATCGAGTTCGATCAGCTTGTCGCCCGCCTCGACGTGGTCACCGGCCCTCACATGAATGGCCTTCACCCGCCCGGCGATCAGAGGTTCGATCACCTGCACCTTTCCGACCGGAACGATCTTGCCCTGGATGCTGGCGGTGGTCTCGACACGGCCGAACCACGACCAGGTCAGAGCGCCAACGGCAAAGGCGATGATCAGACTGATAAAGATCCGCGCTGCGGGCGACGCCGGCGTCTCGAGGATTTCGATTGCCGCCGCCTGAAATTCGCGTTCGTCGCGGTTGAGCGCAGGCCGCTTGTTGTCGTTGTCCTGCGCTATGCCAGCCTTCACTGCATCCCAGTAGCGCCCCATCTCAGTCTACTCCGCCGCAACCGGACGATGCTCCGCCTGCAGCCTGTAGAGCTGGGCGTAGCGACCATCGCGCTGGAGAAGTTCGTCGTGGGTGCCTTGTTCGGTCAGGCGGCCCGCCTCGATGGTCAGGATGCGGGTTGCATCGCGAAGGGCAGCGAGGCGGTGGGCGATGATGAACACCGTGCGCCCCTGCGCCATGCGGCGCATGTTTTGCTGGATGACATACTCGGACTCGTAGTCGAGCGCGCTGGTCGCCTCGTCGAAGATCAGGATGCGCGGATTGGTGACCAGAGCACGCGCAATGGCCACTCGTTGGCGCTGGCCGCCCGACAGGTTGGCGCCGCGCTCCTCGAGCACCGTGTCGTAGCCGGATTTCAGCTTGAGGATGAACTCGTGCGCGCCTGAGAGCTTTGCCGCTTCGATGACACGGTCGAGCGGCAGGGCCGGATCGGCAAGCGCGATGTTTTCCCGTACCGTACGCCTGAACAGCACGTTTTCCTGGAGCACGACGCCGATCTGGCGGCGCAGGCTGCGCGGATCGATCAGCGCGAGATCGACGCCGTCGACCATCACCCGACCGCGCTCCGGCACATGCAGCCGCTGCAGCAGCTTGGCGACGGTACTTTTGCCCGAACCGGATGGACCAACGATGCCGATGATCTCCCCCGGCTCGACCTGGAACGAGACGTCGCTGAGGATCTCGCGTTCGCCAGGGCGATAACGGAAGGTGACATGGTCGAAGGCGGTGTTGCCGACGATCTTGCGCAACGAGCCCTGGCCGCTGCCACCGCTGAGTTCTGCAGGAGCATTCAAGATGTCGCCGAGCCGATCGACCGAGATCCTGACCTGCTGCAGTTCCTGCCACAGCTGGGCAAGCCGCAGCACCGGGCCCGAGACCCGCCCTGCCAGAAGGTTGAAAGCGACAAGCTGGCCAACCGTCATGTCGCCAGCCAGCACCGCCTTGGCGCCAAACCACATGGTGGCGACAATCACCGCCTTGGAGATGAACTGCGCGCTGTTGCTGGCGAAGTTGGCAAGGTTTGCGGTGCGGAAGCCGGCGTGGACGTAGCCGGCAAGCTGGTCCTCCCAGCGCCGCTGCATCTGCGGCTCGACCGCCATCGCCTTCAGCGTCTCGACACCAACGATGGATTCGACCAGGAAGGTCTGGTTCTCAGCGCCCCGATTGAACTTCTCGTCGATGCGGCGGCGGAACTCGGGCGTCACGGCGACTGACAAAAGCACATAGGCCGGGATCGAGCAGACCACGATCAAGGTCAGCCATGGGCTGTAGAGCCACATCACCGCCAGGAAGACGAACAGAAACAGCACGTCGAGCAGAACTGTCAGCGCCGAGCCGGTCAGGAAGGCGCGGATGTTTTCCAGTTCGTGGACACGTGCCACCGTCTGGCCGGTCTGGCGCGCCTCGAAATAAGCGATCGGCAAGCCAAGCAGATGGTGGAACAGCTTGGCTCCCAAGGCGACGTCGATACGGCTGGTGGTGTGTGTAGTGACATAGCTGCGCAAAGCCGTCAGCAGCACCTCAAACAGCGAGATGGCAGCAAGTCCGACCACCAGAACCTGCAGTGTCGTCATGCCGTTGTGGACCAGCACCTTGTCGATCACCAGCTGGAAGAAGATCGGCGAGATCAGTCCCAGCAGTTGCACGAAGAACGAGGCCAGCAGGACCTCACCGAAGATCCGGCGATAGCGGATGATCTCTGGAATAAACCAGGAGAAATCGAAGCGACGCGAGAACCCTTCGGCAAAGGCACGGCTGGTAATCAGGATGGCAAAGCCGCTCCAGCCGGCCTCGAAGTCGGCGCGTGACATCTCCTGCGGTGGACCGATCTGCGGGTCCTGGACCAGCACCTTATCGGCGGACAGTGCTGCCAGCACAGCAAAGCTGCCATCGGACTTCTCGACAATCGCCGGCAATGGCAGCCGATCCAGCCGAGAACGAGCCGGCCGAACAATCCGCGCCTTGAGCTTCAGCCGCTTCGTAGCCCTGACCAGATCCTGCCGACTGGCATGGACCACGCTCAATCCAAGGTCGTGACGAATGACATCGGGATCGGCAGGCTGACGCAAATACTGCGTGATTAGCGCCAAGCAAATGACGCCGCTGTCCATGCCAGCAGTCACCGAATTAATATGATCCACGCCCGCCACGCGAATTTTAGCCTCTACTCAACTACTACGCGATCTTGGCGGAATGCAAGTCTTCCAATTGCAGAAATTCACACAGCAACTGCATCAGGCAATACTAATGTACTTAGCTTCTAATGTTGCTGCCGAAGTCGCGCCTCGATGTCCCATCCGGTGGATCCGGTCTCCCTTGAAACATGCCGGCTGGCCATGTTTGGCCGGCGTCTATTTGCAGCCTCGGTTATGCAAGCATGCCCTTAGGCACTCGAAATCATTCTGTCGCGCATATGCTCGAACTGGTCCCTATCAATGACGCCGTCATCGAGCAGCCTTTTCAGCCGCTTAAGGCGCGCTAGGTGTCGAAGCTATGAAGGTTGTTCATTCGAGGATGGACTGAGAAGCTGGGGTTGCGAAGCCAACCAACCTTCAGTGGAGCTCCCCGAATGAACGTTCATAAGAATGCGCTTTTGACGCCTTCAGGTCGAGTGCTTTTGGTTCAACGCATTGAACAGGGCTGGAGCGTGCGGCGTGCTGCCGGTTCGGCCGGGGTTTCGGAACGGACAGCCTATCGCTGGCTCGGCCGCTACCGGGCCGGCGACCGGGTTCTGCACGATCGCAGTTCAGCGCCGCACCGCTGCCGGCATCGGCTGGCAGCCATGCAGGTGTCTCGGATCGAGCAGTTGCGCCGCCAGCGTATGACGGGGCCGGCGATTGCCCGGTCCTTGGGCCTGGCGCGCTCGACGGTGGGCCTGGTGCTGCGCCGGCTGGGACTGAACCGGCTGGCCTGGCTTGATCCCCGGCCGCCGGTGCTGCGCTACGAGCGGCAGCGACCGGGCGAACTGATCCACATCGACATCAAGACCCTGGGCCGCATCGACGGCGTTGGCCACCGGATCACGGGCCAGCACCAGGGCCATCATCGCGCCCGAGGTATCGGCTACGAACACCTGCATGTCGCCATCGACGATGCCTCGCGCCTCGCCTATGTCGAACTGCTGCCAAGCCTGGGCCGGGAAGATGCCACCGGTTTCCTCAACCGGGCACTGGCCTGGTATGCCAGGCTGGGCGCCAGGGTTGAGCGGGTGATGACCGACAACGGCTCGGCTTATCGCTCCAAACTGTTCGCCCAGGCGCTCCAAGGTGCCGGTGCCCGACACATCCGCACAAGACCCTACACCCCGCGCACCAACGGCAAGGCCGAGCGCTTCATCCAGACTTCGCTGCGCGAATGGGCCTATGCAAGGCCATACGCCTCATCGAACGAACGCGCCAAAGCCATCCACCATTGGGCAGCCAACTATAACCTGGAACGCCCACATTCCGCCCTTGGCGGCATCAGCCCGTTCCAAAGACTGAACAACCTTCTTGGAAACGACAGCTAGGGCGTCGTCGGGCGGCTGCGGGTCGCCGGGCGGCAATGGCAGCGCAGGCAGCACTGGCGGGCCGCTAACGAGGCGCACGGGCACGATGTCATTGGCGGCGAGGTTGAGGCCCGATTCGCCGCCATTGCTGCCGTTTGGGTCTTTGCTGATGTGGACGGCCATGCAGGCCCAGATAAGGCACCCGAACCAGACGATGCCAGTCGCGCCCAAAAAGACGTTGAGCGGCAAAATGACCCATCGGTTGGGATGACGGCGCCAGAAGGCGACGATGGTCGGCGTGATGTAAATGACCCAGATGATGATCAGTCCGGCAACGAGTTCCATAGTGCGCCCCACATGAGAAAGCCGGGCGGCAGGGCCGCCCGGCTGGATGCTGTCGCCGTCCCGGCTCGATCAGCCTTCCATCAGTGCCCCCACTACGATGGCGTAGGCGACGAAACAGACGATCCAGATGCAAAGAAATTTGATCGAGGTTCGCGTAAGCGCCCAACGCCGCCAGAAATAGCCGATGGGGCTCAGCAGTACGAACGGCACCATGGTCCGTAGCTGCGGATTGCGCCTGCTATGGTTGAGGTTCCTAGCGTCGCCCCACGCCAGCAGCAGCCCAATCCAGAAACCGACGACCGGAATGACGTCGCCCGGTGCGCGCACGAACGGGTTGTAGATGGCGATTTCGAGCACGATGAACAGCAGTGGCGAAAAGGCGAGCAGGTAGGCCCACAGGTCGCTCGGCGCGGCGTAGGGCTGCACGTAGCCCGTAGCGGCCTGTGGCGTGCCCACAGGCGGTTGTGTGGCTGTGGCAGCCCCAGCGGCCAGCGGCGGCGGCATGACGCCTGGCGACCGCGCCAGCGGCGTTTGTGAGGCAGGCCGCCATTCATTGCCAAAGGCCGCAGTCCACACCCGTGTTTCCGGCGGCAGCAGCCTGTTGGTGAACATTATGGCCAGATCACCCTCTGCAATCGGCCCTCGCTGTTGGCCTTTGTCGTCGTAGAACCAATCCGTCATTTCCAACCTCGTCGCTTTGTCGTGAGCTTCTGTCATGGCTGCTCGCTCACATGCCTCTGGCACAGTTGCCGACCGCCTGACTTGTGGGCTGGTCGTTGGCATCAAGGTCGAAGAAAGTGATTGCGTCCTGATCGAGTGCGATGGATACGAAGCGGCGACGGTCACCCATGGACTGGTCCACGGCGCCTTTCATGAGGGCTTTCAGGCCGTCAAACGACTGCTGGTCCATGCCCATGGACTGTGCTGTCGCACTACTGGTCATGGCCTGCTGGAATTGCCGCGCATCGTAGACGACGCTGGCGACGTCACCATTCTCCGCATACTGGATGTGCACAGGCTCGAGCACAGTACCGTTCACGGAACCAATTGCATCTTCGGCAATGCTGATGGAGACAGTGTGAAACTGCTCCCGGCCAATGATCACTGGCACCCCAAGAACCTGATTGCCAGAGATGCGGCAGGTGTACGTCATGATAGCTGGGCCGGATTGACCCATCGCCTCAAGCGCTCGATCGAACCGTTCTGGCGCCTTGTAACGCTCGCATCGAACGATCCTATCTTTGGTTTCGCCCAAGGTAGCGAAGGCAGCCAACGCAACTTCCATATCCAACAATACGATTTGCTTTTTTGGATCTCCGCCTCGGGCCGCCAACTGATCGGCTACGGCGCGGCCACCAAACTCTTCGAGCAGCCGATCGGCAAATGCGAAGATCACTTCTCTTTGATCTTTTTCACCTTTGAAGGGGCGCCCAGTGTTCACACCGCGAAACCAGAGTTCCCCGTCAATGTAGGAGAATAGAAACGGCATCACCTCTTCGCCGGGTTGCTCAGGCTGCCCTGTCAAATCCGCCCAACGCACAGGACAGGTCATCGTGTTGGTGGGAGACAGCTTGCCCTGCACGGCATCGAATTCTGTACCGGTTTCGGAGCCCAATGACGGTCCCGTCGCGCAGGCCAGTGAACAGGCGGCCACCAAGCCGCCAAGTAGTCTCTTCATGATCGGCATCCCCTCGCCCAGTGCCTTTACCTGCATGTAAAGCAGTGAATACATATTATAGTTGATAAGCTCAACGCTCAAAATCTCCGATTGGTTGGTGCATGGATATGCGCAAACTGGTCGGGAGGAATTTTGCGCGCCTACGCGCCGAAAGTGGCTGGTCGCAGGAGAAGGTTGCCGAGCGCGCCAATGTCAGCCAGCAATACATCAGCGATCTGGAGAACGGTAAGCGCAACCCAACGATCGAGACCCTCTATGCCATCGCGCAGGCCTTCGGCGTCAGCCACGTCGAGTTGGTCAAGCCAGACGGTCAAGACGACTGACACTCCGGCTACCGCTGGCGGTGGCGCCTCCCATCGACACGAGAAGCGCCTCAACGTGCTCGCGCTCAAATTCGTCACCGTTGCAGAAGGCCAGAAGGTAGGTGGCTTTCTCCTGCCGTTCGGCGTCGTTGACGGCAGGATGGAGACACAGCTGCATGAACAGATCCCGCTCCAAGTCGCCGAGTGCATCCAGCCGCTCGCGGTCGGCTGGCGCCGGATCGTGACCGAGCGCGATGGAGTCGATAGTCTTGCTAATCCGCCCAAGCTCGGAATAGGCCGCGCAATGCGCGCACATGACCTGCATCAGCGCCCAAGACACCGGCGCGGACGGGCGCGGCAATACCGTCTCTCCAGCCCCACCGTTGGGCTCTGCCGCTGCCAACCGCCCCTCGCCTGCCTCCCCCCGGCGCAAAGCTCCGCGCGGAACCGCAAACCACATGGCGAGTAGCGACACTGCTCGGAGCAGCCCGCGCCGGTTCATTGCGACCATCATATCAATATTCCTCGGCGCGCATGATGGTCAGGACCCGCCGCGTCTGCTGCGGGTCGCTCGGTTCGGACGAACCAGCCGCGAAATCGGCGCCGTAGTACTCGATCTTCCAGAAATAGCGGTCGCCGTCCTGGTCGATTGAACCGAAGTCATGCTCGCCATACGGATCGTTGTCGCTGTGGAATGCCTCGAAAGCCCGCACCGAGCGCAGCAGCGCCCAGCGGTCCATGTCCGGCATGGCTGCGACTCCGGCCGTTATCATGACCGTGCCGCCCACGAAGCTTTTGCGGAAGGCGTCGTTGAGCGCGCGGACCGCTGCCGCCCGAGCACAAGACCCGGCCGCATTGGCAACCGGGTTCGTTTCATTTCCAGTCTGGCGCATCGTCGCCCCCGTTAAGCCGGTGCCTTAGGATGCAGCAGCGCGATCTGTTCGGCCTTGCGGGTGAAGGGCGGGTAGTCTAGCCAGTCGCGCCAGCTTAGCCGGTAGACGCCCTCGCTGATCACTTCGACGACGCGGGCCTCGAAGAAGCCGTCGTCCCTGCCCTCACGAGCGAGCACCAACGACCCAACCGCGATCTTCGACCAGTCCTCCGGGCGGCTTGCCGCTGGCCGCTCTGGCACCGGCTTAGTGGGGTCAGCCGGAGCGTTTGCACTGGTCTCCTGGCCACTGGCCCTGGTAGGCTGCGGGATCATCACCGGTCGCGCCTTCAGCGGCTCGGGCAGATGGTTGAGCAGGCGCTCAAAAGTCTCGCCCTTAACGAAGGGAACGAAGGCTCTCCCGCTGGTGAACAGCTTGCCCTTAGGCAATCGGATGGCGAGGTCGCGTAACTCGTCGCCCTCTACTGCCAGGGCCGCCATGCCCATCAACTTGGCGGCGTTCTTGGCTGGCGCGGCGTCCTCGCCGTCGAACCAACTGGCATGGGCCTTTCCGGCATCGTCACGCCCGAGCAGTATCAAGGCAGGCGCAACGGCGGGCGACAGTGGTGCAAGCGTAAGCTGGGTCATGAAGCATCCCTGAAAAAGAGAAGGGCCCCGCGTGGGGCCCTATGTTGAACATTCAGATCGTGTCGGTGACATTGCCGATGGCACTCGTTTGGCAACTGCTGCTGCCTCAAACCTGCGATTGCCTTCATGCTCATGCCGCCCACCACCTATGCCCCGGCATGGCAATTCGCCATCCGAACACCGTTAATATATAGGAATATTTTCCTCCTGTCAAGTGCCTGAGGTGAAAAAGGCTCACCTCACAGGCGTGGGGAGCATTAGCGCGGACTGCCGAGCGCCTTCCCGTCATCCGAAATAGGTTTCGCCAATGTCATGACACGACCGCATTGCTGCCGTTCAGGGGCCTTCTGTCGCCAACTGAAACCTGCCATTCGTTTGATCCCCCCACGAACGAGAGACCGCCTACCTTGAGGACACGCGTAGCAAGAGCATCGCCCGCACTTCGTGGTTGCTGTGTCTTGGCCATAAGTGATTCCGCGTTGAACCTGCGAACTATCACTAGTTTCGGTACCTAGTAGTTGACTCAATTACTTTGGTGAGATTCATCTAGCCTGGCGGGGGGATACGAAGTTGATTCATCTGGAAATTGAGCGAAATATCGCCGAACTGCACAAAAGTGGCTGCTTGGACGAAACCGTGTTCAAGGCGCTCGTTCCCGGCGGCGCACCTCACGACTTTGAAGGTTTTCAGTTCGATTATAAATTCTTCATCCGGCCAGAGCAGGCAAAGGATGACGAAGATCATATCGCCGATCTCGTTCGCGATTTCGTCTCATTCTACAATTCTATGGGGGGCTACATCCTTTTGCTCTTCCCATTAGCCACACAGTCCAACGTCGAGAAATTCGTTATCGACAATGATAAAATAAATCAACTCACTGGAACTTACGTTGGAAAACCGATCGGTATTAAAGCATATAGCGGAATTGCTGCTGTAGAGGGAGTAGATCGAAAATTCATTCTTCTCTACATACCAAAACGACGCGGAAGCGAAAAGCCTCGACCATTTGTCCGCAATAGTCGCAACATTGGTGCTGCTGAAAAGCAGAAATTCATCATTAAAAAAGGTGACATTTACTGTAGGTACGAACATGAGTGCCGTGCAGCAAACGACGATGTCGAACTGCTAACGTTCCTTTTTTCCGAGCGTGAACCGTCAGTCGCCTCATTATTTTCGACGAAGATTGAGAATAATCTTCCACCCAGAGATCCAAACCTCATTCAGTTTGTTGGCCGGAAAGCCTACCTCGAGTCACTTTGGCAGTGGATAAGTGAACCAAGACGGCCGATTAAGGTCCTGACCGCCGCCGGCGGCCTGGGAAAGACCACGGTCGCCTACGAATTCGCCACCCAGATCCTAGACAGACCAGGCTCTGGGTTTGAAAAAATCGTCTGGCTTTCGGGCAAGAAGGTTACCTTTGCATCATTGCTTGGAAGGATGGTATCAACGACGCGTTGCGACTTTGAGAATGTGGCTCAGCTCTTGGATAACCTGCTTTTACAGGTGGGCTCTCCGACGGAGGTTATTCAGCAAGCCTCGGATATCGAGGATAAAATCTCGCTCTGTATAGAGGCGTTCTCAAGCCTCTCAGTCCTACTCATTGTTGATGATGTCGATTCCCTTCCACGAGATGAGCAGAACGATCTCTACTCAACAATCTCGCAGATTATAATCGCCGCAAATGTCCAGAACGATAACAGCAGAGTTCTGTTCACATCGCGTCTTGAACTCCTAACCGGCCGAGAACAACGCATCGCAATGCAAGGGTTCGAGGGGGTTGATTTTAACGACTACATTTCCGTCAATGTCGCGTATCTCATAGCAGACGAAAAGCAGGCAAAGCGGATACTCGACAACAGAACTAAGATTTTAAGCGCTTCGGCTGGTTCACCAATCTTCATTACCTCAATAATTCGATTGGTATCATTGGGGCACGAACTCAGCCAGGCGGTATCTGATTGGCGAGGGAAAAACGGTGAGCAGATAAGAGCATTTGCGTTCGAACGGGAGATAGACCAGCTTACCGTAACGCAGAGAGAAATACTCTACGCGATGCAGTTGCTGTCGCGTGCTCGCGTCGATGAAATCAAAGAGATCTGCGAACTTTCTTCTGTCGAACTAGAGACAGACTTGGCTGCATTGAAAGATTATCATCTATATGCGACCAAAGGCGATACAGCCTCGGGCACTGTTCTAGAGGTACCAGAGCCTATCCGTCTCATGCATGACGTCACGAGAGGAAAAATTCCTGATGACCGCCGCAAACTGATCGAACGGGCATGCCTATCAGCAAAATCCAGCAGTGAGGACCCGGCCAGATATATCGCTCTGACTATCTCCCAAACTGTTCGCCATTGGAAAAATGGAGATTATGACGTAGCAGAAGCGTACCTGACAGGTGAAATACAGAAAAACAGCAAAATCGGAGAGTTTTACTGCTTACGAGCTCGTACGCGTCTCTCCATGACATCACGCAAGCCCGAACAGATCGAGAGCGACTTTGAACAAGCTGAGAAATATGGCTGTAATCCATTTGATCTACTGAAATACTGGTTTATTTTCAAACTTCGGAACAGCGATTGGCGCGGCCTTTATCGTCTGCACAAAAGGAAGTCCTCTATCTCTGAATCTTTTCCAGTGTTCAATTGCTGTCGGGTAATGGCGGCGATCCGAATTGCTGACAGGATTATTGATCGCGCTCCAGCGGAAGCGCGAGAATACTATTCTGAAGCTCTTAAAGCGGCATCAGAGTACATCGCATCTGGCAAAAGTATGGGATATTTCCATCAACTTAGAGCTTTGATGAACGAGGCAGCCATAGGACACGTAAAAAGCCTCCGGAAGGACCGGAACTTCAATGATCCCGATCTGCAAATTTTCAGGTTTGTGGCCTCATGTCTTGATTTTCACTTGGCACCGACCTTCCTCGTACGAATCGGTCTTACAAGCTTGGAGAAATGGATCACCGACGGCGCGCACGGCAGAGAGATCCAGCGTCAACGGAGTACGATTATCGATGACATTGACAGGGTATCTCGATACCTCAGCGCTCAAAATAAGGTGCGCTTCGCTTTGACCGCAGAATGTGAGCGTATCCGAGCAAACGTCTAGCATTTGTTGGCCAGCGCAAAAGCTTTCGTTAATGTGTGGGCCACCCCAAAGACCGCTTTCGCAACTAGGCCGACCAGAAGCGGTCGGGCAGGAAACCACCCTAAGCGGACTTTGCGTATCCTGATACCAAACCGATCAGGCACTCAGTGACGTCGTTCAACTCCATGATAACCTGCCGCGCATGAGCCTGCGCGCTTGCCCAGATGGCAGCCCCCTCGCCACCAGAGAAGCACAGCATGGGGATTGTCCTTTCGCCCACAACCTTGAGCATCTTGGCTGCATCACCCTTCCGAAGAGGCCGCTTTCGCTGTTTCCACTTGCCAGTCAAAGGCGTTGTGAATTCGCCTGTCTCTTCGTTCATTTCCTCCCGCTTGGCTGGATAAACGCGATATTCCCTCACCTGCCCCTTAAGCATGTAGACAATCTTTGACGCCACGCTTTCAGCGCTAAGGCTTCGTTTGTCAGCCGGTTTTCCGCCGGGAAGGAGAGCGTCGTAATCTCGATTGACAGCCTGCACGACGGCCTTCAACGAGCTCTCGTCGCACCCCCAGATGACGGCATGCACATGCCAAGACACCGTCGCACCGGGAACTCCAGGAACAGAGCTGTAGTTACTGTAATATGCCGCCTCCACGATGCCGATGTAGTGGAACCCTCCCAACAGGCCCCCTGCCCAGCTCTTGATCGTCTCCTGGTCGAAGCCGGCAGCTTCCTCCAACGGCACCGCGAACTCCTTTGGCGAGAGCGTTAGGAAAAAGAATTTGCTTGCCGCCGATACCGCGTCAGAAGCCCCAAACGTTTTCAGTGTGGCACGCAAGAATTCGATCCGTGCCTGGCTATTGGACGCTCGGAGCTCTTGTGCACCGCCCCGCGTCCAGCTTTCGACTACGACGTCATCTACCAGCCGACGTCCCCACTTGGTGAGCGCGTATTCCCGCAGTTGCCGATCCAATCCTTCATGCTCATCGATGAAAGTGGCGAGTGTCGGAAGTGCCATTGCTAAGGCGTCCCCTGTTGGGCATCTCGTATTGAGGTGATGATTGGTTGAAAACGGCCTCAGCCGGTCAGCTAGGTGTCGCTTAAAGCGACACCCTGCCAACGTCGGCATCTCAACACAGGTGCGAGCTAGTCGTAGGCAGTTTGCGGTCGCTGTGTCTGGCGCAGTAGCCTATCTTGCGAGTATGCGTACATCTACAGTTCACAGCACACTCTCATGCGCAGTACCGGGTGAAGCGCAAATCAACTACCGTGTACACTTCACCCGAAAATTGTATTACACAATAATATTGGGGTTCTTATTCTTTACTCTTATCAATTTTGCTTCGATCAGCAGCCCGTCAGTCTTTCCAATATGGATACGGAAAGTCCGGCGATCGCCTGAACGGAGCCCCGAAAGCAACTTAGCCGAGCGTTCGTCCGGAAACTGAACCGTGAGCACAGTTGGCGCTTGAGGCACTCGATTGCGAAGCGCCTTTTCACGACTCAGCGCTTCAATGCCACGCTCCTCCAGTCTTTCCGCTACTTCGGCTGCCGGAACCTTTTCGTCGAACAGGACCTGCAGCGCACTGGATAGCTTGGTGACCCGCTTGGTGGCCGCAAGCTTGTCTTCCTTTTCAGAGGGAAACCCGACGGCAAAACGCACAGCGAAACGCAGTGCCTCCGATCGATCGGTGTCCTTTGGTCTCGCGGGAAAGTCGGTCCATTCCGCATTTCGGCAAAAGGTCATCCACTCATCTGGATCGGCACAGAGACGCATCGCGCTGTTGTATACCTTCGCTAATTCATCATGGAGGTGCTTTCGGTGCTGGCCTTCCATGCTGCTGAACGCCAGTCGAACAGCCAGCAACTCCTCAATCGCACTCACTTTTTGTGGCTTCTCGCTTGGTAACTTTTGCTTCGCCATCTTACGCGCTCCACTTCACGGGGTCAGCGATCAGCGCGTTGATGTCCGACAAACGCCAGCACGTCGTGCGAGGCCCCAACTTTACGGGTGCCGGGTAGCGTCCTGAACTTACGCCCGCCCACCAAGTCGATTTGCTGACTGGTATTGGGCCATTCGGCGCAATGACAGAATGGAGCCGCAAAAGACGGTCCGAATTTGGAAGGTTTCTGTGTGGCATGTTGCTCACTCCGTTGTTAACGAGCACAACATGCCGAACTCAAGCGGCGTATATGATCCTGCTTGTCTCTACACCATATAACTATCTGTAATTATACGATATTTTTGACTTTTTATAATGCCTGTCTCACCTAAGCGGAAATTCAGGCATCACGAGCCTCGCCCAAGCCCGCCGATCTAGATTCCGCCTGAATCGCCCGCAATAGCTTTCCGCCACCCTAAAGAACTCAGCTACTTGGCTGGAGATGCCCAAGAGGTTGTCGAGATGTTCGTCCAAACAACTCCCTTCGAGCGGCAAATGCCAGTCGATACCTACGTCAGCTTCGGCACAAAGGAAGGGAAGAGTGGGCGCAAATTCTTTCCAAAGCGAAGCAAATTGGGACGGCGCAATTGAGATTCCACTCAGCGCATCGCCAGATGCAAAAATCCCTTCAATCTTGTTGATGCTTGTGGGCCGATTTGCATCGCTAGCGTCCAAGAAGTTGCGCCCAATGGCCCGCAAGATGTCTCGATCTGTGTATTTTGTCCCATAATGGGCGAAATACCCATGCTCACCACTAACCACCGTGTCATCGGCACTGGATAATTGTCGAAGAAGGCCGACCGATATGAACCGGGACAACGCAGCTTTGATATCCACTCCCAATAAATCGAATGTTATCTGGTCATTGAGGTGTCCAATGCGGGTCGCAGCCAGCGACAAGGTTCTTGCACACCGGTTTTCTTGAGATCGCGGGAACACAAGCCACGCACTAAAGTTCATCGCAGAAACTACCGTCTCCCAATCCATCCGCTGCGTGGAAAGAAGCAAGTCGATGGATCGGTTGACGTCACTCAGATCCTGAGTGTCCTCCCTTTTCGCACGAGGCTTTTTTCGTTCGGTCGAGAGCCAACGGTACAAAGTAGATCGTGAGATACCATGATGCGCGGCAAAATCCTCGACGTTCGGCCAATCGCCGGGAACCCCTGTTTCCTCTTCTTGCCGAATGATCCTATCAATTTCATCCTGAAGTTCTCGATAGGCCGCCAAGATTTTGGACCGATCCGCGGCGCTGTAGTTTCCCTGTTTCACGCTACGTTCCTTTGCCCGAAAAATCCGACCGTACATTTGCCAGGACATAGCTTTTGGGCTGCCTCTGCTTGCAACTTTTCTGGTATCCTGCCCAAGTAGCTATGAGCCATTCTTTTCCAAGAAGGCCGACCACCATTCAAGCATCTCGCGCCGGTCAGACAGCCATTCCGCAGAATTATAAGCTGCTCGGACATCATTTCGTTCGACGTGCGCTAATTGCCGTTCAATCCAATCACGGTTGAAGCCTTGTTCGTTGAGAACTGTGCTCGCAGTTCCCCGGAATCCATGCACCGTGGCTCGAGAATGATAGCCCATTCGATAAAGTGCATAGAGTAGAGTATTTTCAGAAATTACTCCGTTCTTGGTCGGGGCAGGTAAAAGGGAAGGGCTGTTTCCTGCGAGCTCCTTAAGCTCCCGCAACAACAGCCGCACCGAGTTAGTGATTGGAACAAGGTGCTCGGCGCGCGCCTTCATGCGCTCGGCAGGGATTCGCCACAACGCCATAGGCCCGTCTAAATTTTCAAATTCGGACCAACGACCGAAACGCACTTCGCTTGTGCGCAGAAAGGTATGCGCAATCAGCTTCAGGGCAAGGACGGTGGTTCGGTCGCCGTCATACGTACTGAGCTTTGCGAAGAAATCCGCCAATTCGACCGACTTCAGCGAGGCGCGATGCTTCTTCGGGGGAGCAGTTTTCAGTGCTCCGCGTATATCTTGAGATGGGTCGCGTGTCGCAAGCCCAATCGCCACCGCGTACCGGAAGACCTGCCCCGAAATCTGCAGCATGCGCCGTGCCAGAACGATGGCGCCGCGCCTCTCAATCGAACGGATGGCATCCAGCAGTTCTGGAGGTTCGATTTCACGAACGGGTCGGGTGCCGAGTTTTGGAAACAGATCGGCCTCCATGCGGCTCCAGAGGCGCGATGAGTAGGCTTCCGACCATCCTATTGCCCGCGCCTCAAACCACTCTGTAGCGACAGCTTGAAAGTGGTTCGCAGCAGCCAATCTGGCGAGCCGTTTATCTTTCTTTTTCTGCTCTCCAGGATCGACCCCGTGTGCGAGCTGTTCCTTCGCAAGGTCTCGACGGCGACGAGCTTCTTTCAGTCCGATGATCGGATACTTGCCAAGAGCAAGCGTCTTTTGTTTCCCATCAAATCGATACGCCAGCCGCCAGAGCTTCCCGCCGGACGGCTGTACAAGCAGAAAAAGCCCTCCTCCATCGCTCAGTTTGGTGGGCTTCAAAGGAGAAACAGCGTTCTTGCAGGAGGTATCAGTCAGCGGCATGTGTTGGTACTTTTTAGCGAGGCAACGAAACCACCAACACAAGTACCAACAAATTTGCTGTATGTCATACTATCTCGCTGGACTATCCAACACGACGTGAGACGCCGTAATACCCTGATAACACGCCAATAAATGGGCTTCCAAGCACAAAGCTGGACAATCCTGCACGATTATAATGGTGGGCCCGGAGGGACTCGAACCCCCAACCAAGCGGTTATGAGCCGCCGGCTCTAACCATTGAGCTACAGGCCCCACACGCGGGCTGGATAGTCAGTTTTGCGCTCTGGCACAAGCCATCTTCGTGCATCTGTTGCGCGCTGCCGCAATCCACCCATAATCCGCCCCTATCTGACACTCCTGAAGGGCTCAGGACAACGGAGATTATATTATGAATCGCAAATACATGGCGCTTGCACTTGCAGCGGCACTGACACTTCCCGCCGCTGCCGCCCGCGCCGATAGCGAACCGTCGCCACGCATCATCGTGACGGGTGAGGGCGAAGCCTCGGTGGCGCCCGATCTGGCTCTGTTGTCGCTGTCGGTGATGCGCGAGGCCAAGACCGCCCGCGAGGCGCTCGACGCCAACAACGAAGCAATGGCTGCCGTGATCGCCGCGATGAAGGCAGCGGGTGTCGCCGACCGCGACCTGCAGACCGCCGGCATCCAGATCCAGCCGCGCTACAACTACACCAACAAGCCCGATGGCTCGCAGGATGCCGAACTCGTCGCCTACCAGGTGATCAACACCTTGTCGGTGCGCGTCCGCGACATCGCCAAGACAGGCGAGGTTCTCGACAAGGCCGTCTCCCTCGGCGTCAACCAGGGCGGCGGCATCACCTTCACCAACGAGAAGCCGGAAGGCGTTATCACCGAGGCGCGCAAGCTTGCGGTGGCCGACGCCATCGCCAAGGCGAAGGTGCTGGCCGAGGCCGCCGGCGTCAAGGTCGGCAAGGTGCTCGAGATCACCGACCAGTCCTATGCCCCGCCGCCAATGCCGATGCAGGCCAAGTCGTTCGACCGCGCAGCCGGCGCAGCACCGGTCGAGGCCGGCGAAAACGCCTACCGCGTCCAGGTCAACGTCACCTTCGAACTGAAGAACTGACGATCTGAGATTGGACGCCCTGCCGCGCGTTCGGAAGCGCGGCAGGATCGGGCAAACGGATCGCATCCAGGCAGTCCGACACCCAAACAGCTGGAAAGAATATGAAAAACCCCGGAGGCAAGGCCTCCGGGGTTTTGTTTGGAGCCACCACCCTTCCCCGAGAGGAAAGGGGCTCCCGCTACTGCGATCGGGCGTACCCGACGCTGTTCAGGTCGCGTTTCGACTTACCAGCGGACGACCGGGCAGTTCGGGGCGCGGGCGAAGGTGATCGCGACGCGCTCGCCATATTTGCGGCCGCTCACCGTGATCGAGCGACGGTTGACATCGACGATGCGGGCGCGGCGCAGGCCCATGCGCTCGGCCTTGTCGACAGCGCGGTCAGGCGAGCAGGCGCGGTCCCAGCGGCCACCGGGGCGACCCCAGCGATTGTCGTGGCGGCTGTCCCAGCGGCCGCCATTGTCCCAACCGCCATTGCGGTTGTCGCGGTCCTGAATGTAGACGCCGACATTCGGCGAGCCCTGGCCAAGATTTAGGTAAAGGCCGTCGGCCTGTGCGGTCGCAGGAATGGCGGCCAGCGTGCTGAAGCCGATGACGGCGGAAAGGGCCGCGATCTTGATCTTGTCGAACATTGTGTCTTCTCCTTGAACTCGAGGCGTCAGGCCATTTCTGCCTGAGCGATGGGCAGACAATGCGCCACCCAAGCTGAACCGTTTTCGAACCATGCATTCATTTTCGGTTCATCTAGCAAATTGTTGATTTTAATGATTATTTCTTACGCTACGCAACAAGGCGTGAGCCGCTTCGTGGCCCCGGGCACGGCCAATGAAGGTCTCGGCAGCAAGGCGGCGCGTTGATCGGCGCTTACGGCTCTTCGTCGAGCATGTGGTCGAAATAGTCTTCCGGCTCGGCCATGTCGTCCTCGGAGGCGGTCAGCTTGCCGCGCACTGAAATGCCGGCCTCGTGCACCGTCTCGCGGCTGCCGGAGACGAGGTGGTGCCACCAGTAAAGATCATGCCCCTCGGCGACCAGACGATAGGCGCAGGTGCTGGGAAGCCAGGAGATGGTGCGCACGTTCTCAGGCGTCAGCCCGACACAGTCCGGCACGCGCGCGAGACGGTTGGTATAGTCGGCGCAGCGGCAGGTCTCGCCGTCGAACAGGCGGCAGCCCACACTGGTCCAGTAGATCTCGCCGGTATCCTCGTCCTCGAGCTTGGACAGGCAGCATTTGCCGCAGCCGTCGCAGAGCTGTTCCCACTGGGTCGGGCTCATCGCCTCCAGCGGCGTCGTTTTCCAATAGGCATCGTCCATGGCAGGCATTTGGCCCCGATGCAAAGGCGCGTCAAGCTGCTCCGCGCATTCATCGCCAGTTCAGCGAAACCACGATATTGCCATGTTGCTGTCGGGCAATCGCCCCGATGCGATGCGACTTCGGCGGCAAGCGGAACCATAACCGGTTCCATCTGTTTGGGCCGGGACGGGACCAAAGTTCATTTCGAGGAGATTTCCAACGATGAAACGCCAACCACGGATTCTCGCAGGCACGGCAATCGGCCTGTTCATGGCATCCGCGCCGTTGGGCGCCATGCCGCTGCCGAACGGAACGCTGGCTGAAGCAGGTGCAACGCTGCCGCTCATCCGCGTCCAGTCCGACTGCCAGGAAGGCGAATCGGCGGAAGCGTGTGCTGCGCGCCAGGGCGGCGGTCAGCAGGCCCCTGCCCCCGAGGCACAGCCCGAGCCTGCCCCGCAGCCGGAGCCCCAGCCAGAACCGCAGCCGCAGGCCGAACAGCCGGCGCCACAGGCCGAACAGCCGGCACCGCAGGCGGAAGAGCCCGCCCCCAAGCGCAAGAAGCGCGAGCCCGCTGCCGAACAACAGCAGCAGGAAGAGCCGCAGGCCGAACAGCCCGCTGCCGAGCCGGAGGCAACGCCCCAGCCCGAGCCGCAGGCTGAAGAGCCGGCGCCGAAGAAGCGCAAGCAGAAGGAGCAGGCTCCAGCCGCCGAGGAACCAGCCGCGACGCCCGAGGTAGCGCCTCAGCCAGAGGCCCAACCCGAGCAGAAACCCCAGGCCGAACAGCCTGCCGAGCAGCCGGCGGAGAAGCCTGCCGAGGCGACACCGGAACAGGTTCCCACCCCTGCACCGTCGCCCGAAACCACCGCTCCGGCAGGCGAAGCGCCCGCCCAGGCCGAACAGCCTGCCACACAGCAGCCCTCGACCGAGCAGCCCGCATCGGGCGAACAGCCGGCATCAGGAGAGCAGCCTGCGACGGGCGAGCAGCCCCAGCAGCCTGCGACGGGCGAGCAGCCGGCGACGGGTGAACAGCCGCAACAACCTGCCCAGCAGGGCGAGGCAAACCAGCCGCCGGTGAACCCCAACGAGGCGCCGATCCTCGACAGCCAGAAGGAAACACCGCCCGCCCAGGCTGGTGGCCAGCAGCCGGCTGCCGAAGGCCAGCCCGCACAGCCGTCCACCGAAGGTGGCCAGCAGACGGCGCAGCCGGTGCCGGTCGACCCGGGCCCGCCGCCGGTCGACGACAAGACGGCTGCCGAAGCGGCCCAGCCCGTCGAGATCCAGGCCGTTACCGCCGAAAAGGGCACCCGCATCGAAAAGATGCCCGAGGTCGACCTGCGCCGCAGGCCGCGTCCTGAAGGCACCGAAGTGGTGCGCGAGATCGGCGACCGCGTGATCATCCAGATCAACAACCAGATCATCGTCGAGAGCAATGACCGTCCGCGCATCACCCGTGACGCCCAGGACGTCTATTACGAGGAGCTGCCGCGCGGTCGTACCCGCGAGGTCATCATCCGCGACAACGGCAACCAGATCATCACCATTCGCAACCGCTATGGCGACATCGTGCAGCGCTCGCGCATCACGCCCGATGGCCGCGAATATGTGCTGAGCTATGTCGACGACCGCTATTACGAGGAGATGGACGAGTGGCGCGATCCGGGTCTCGACCTGCCGCCGCTGCAGCTCCACATTCCGCGCAACGAGTACATTCTCGACGCGCAATATGTCGAGGATGACGACGCCTATTACGACTTCCTCGAACGTCCTCCTGTGGAACGCGTCAAGCGGCTCTATTCGGTCGACGAGGTCAAGCGTTCGGCCCGTGTCCGCGACATCGCCCGGCGCGTCGATCTCGACACGCTGAGCTTCGAGTTCGGCTCGGCCTCGATCCCCGAGAGCGAGATCGCCAAGCTCGAGGGCGTCGCCAACGCCATGGAGAAGCTGCTTAAAAAGAATCCGGCCGAAACCTTCCTCATCGAGGGCCACACCGACGCCGTCGGTTCCGATGTCGCCAATCTGGCGCTCTCGGATCGCCGCGCCGAGGCTGTGGCGGACGCGCTTACAAACGTCTTCGGCATCCAGCCGGAGAACCTGTCGACGCAGGGTTATGGCGAGCGTTACCTCAAGGTGAAGTCGCAGAAGCCGGAGCGCGAAAACCGCCGCGTCGCCATCCGCCGCATCACCCCGCTGGTGGCGCCGATCGCCAGCGCCAACTAGCGCCCGACGTCACAACAACGAGACCCGCCCCGCGCATTGCAGGGCGGGTCTGTGCCCGCCAAAGCATCCTTTTCGGACATGAAATCGCCGGTAACAATCACGCGATCACCCGGTTTTGGCCATTGAATCGCTGGATTTTGATGCCACTTTGTGGATGACGTGGTTCCCTGCCCCGTCCCATCTCCGGCGTTTCAGGAGATCAGGCCCGGCCGAATCCCCCCTCCAGCGGCCGGGCCTTGTTTTATCCGCCAAGCTGTTGCATTCGTCGGCACCGCCTCATTTTCCAATCGCCATTTTCGGACGTCTCATGAAACGCCTCGAACACGCCGTCGAATCCATCATTCTCGCCTCGCGCTGGCTGCTCGTGGTGTTCTATCTCGGCCTCGCCGTGGCGCTCGGCATCTACGCACTGTCCTTCGTCAAGAAGCTCTACGAGTTCGTCATGAAGGTGATGGTGCTCGACGACACCGACACCATCCTCAAGGTGCTCGGCCTGATCGACGCGGCCCTTGTCGCCTCGCTGGTGGTGATGGTCATCATCTCGGGCTACGAGAACTTTGTCAGCCGCTTCGACAACCATGACGGCGAGGTCCATTGGCTCGGCACCATCGACATCAGCTCGCTCAAGATCAAGGTCGCCTCGACAATCGTCGCGATCTCGTCGATCCACCTGCTGCAGGTCTTCCTCAACGCCCAGCAATACACCTCCGACCAGCTTATGTGGCTGACCATCATCCACCTGGCCTTCGTGCTGTCGGCGCTGCTGCTTGCCTATATCGACCGCCTGACCGGCCTCTCCAAAGGCGACAAGAAGGCCGCTGGCGAGGACGGGCCGAGCCTCTAGGATGGCGGCCGGAGTCACTTTCTCAATCGCACCGGCCAAGCCACTGGATTGACTCACCTTCGGCCGTTAGGGCGCCGATTGACATCAATGGACGGAGGTGCTGCACAAGCGCCTCCGTTTTCGTTTGTGCAGGAGGCCCCGCTGCACCTGTTGGGATATGCACTGCTCGTCCTGGGCATCCTGGTCTGCGCGGCGACCTTTGGCGGCTGGGTCTGGCTGAACGCCTATGGCTGCGGCACCGGCTGCAACGATTTCCGGCTGCGCTGGCAAGACACCGAGGCGCTCGCCGTGTTCATCCCACCCTTCATTGCCGGCTCCGTGCTGGCCCTTGCCGGCGCAGGCACAATCCTTTCAAATCGCAGGAAGTAGTCCGGCAGGCATCGCGCCTGGCACTTTTCAACGATCGACCTTGCGTATTGAACAAGCTGGTGCGCGTCACTAGTGTCGCCGCCGAAGCGAGGACCATCTCCCCCATCTGGGACGCTTTTTCAGCTGGTTTCCCAATGGGGTTGGCATGCGCACTGCTTTTGACCGGATTCGTCACGCTGTCAGCTTCGAGCTGATCGGCCTGGCACTCGTCACGCCGCTCGGCGCCTGGGCATTCGATATGCCGATGAGCGACATGGGCGTCGTGACGGTTGTCAGCGCAACGATCGCCACGATCTGGAACTACCTGTTCAATCTCGGCTTCGACCACCTGCTGCTGCGCGTGAAGGGCAGCGTCCGGAAAACGCTGCCCATGCGTGTCGCTCACGCCATCCTGTTCGAAGTCGGGCTTCTCGCGGTGCTGATGCCGTTCATCGCCTGGTATCTCGGCGTGAGCCTGCTCCACGCGCTGCTCATGGATGCGTCGTTTGCGCTGTTCTACATGGTCTACGCCTTCGCCTTCAACTGGGGCTATGACGTGGTCTATCCGGTCCAGGAAAGCAGAGCCAAAGCGTGGACCGAACCCGCCACGAGTTCGACCGACAGGGTTTAGGTCGGCAAGTGCGGCAGGTCATAGCGGATAACGGGGGCGCTTGAATTGACGCTCCGGAAACCATCGCCTGCCGAATACACGCCGCTTCTGGCCGGGCGCCGAACCTTTCTTCAAAACGCCGCATTCATCTTGCGTTCAAGCCATGCCCGCTAAGGTCGAGGCCTCCAACGATTCGAGGACTTCTATCGTGTCAATCGCCCAAACCCTTACGATGCGAACGGTCTTCGCATCGATCTGCGTCGCCGGACTGGCGGCAACCGTCTCCGCCTTCACCCCCACCCCTGCAGAGGCTCAACGGCTGATCCGCTGCGCATCGGAAGGCGGCACCTGCCGCCTGCCCTATCCGGCAGAAGTCGTCTATGGCGCGCAAGGCAGGACCACCTCGCGCTTCATCGACGCGCCCGCGGTCCGCTGCTCGAACCGCAGCTTCGGCGATCCGGCACCGGGCCTGCGCAAGGAATGCTACATCGTCGAGCGCGGCCGGCGCGGCCGCGACAATGGCGATGGCGGCTACGGCGAACCGCGCCGCAAGCGCTGGGTGGCCTGCGCCAGCGAGAACGAGTATTGCGATTTCTACGGTCGCAAGCGGGTGCGCTACGGCACGATGAGCCAGTTCGAGGAAGGCGTCTTCCGCGACGGCGTCGATTGCGACAACGAGACCTTCGGCGATCCGGCGCCCGGCATGCGCAAGCGTTGCTACATCCAGGACTGAGCCTGCCGGCCAGGATGAAGCCATGGGGACAAAGTGACGGAGGCGCCTCGCGGCGCCTCCGTTTTCGTTTGCGTTCAGGCGTCAACCTTATCCGGCGCATACAGGGCCAGGTACTCGGGGCTCGGCGGGATCGGCGTGATGACGTCGATCAGCACGCCATTGGGATCCCGGGTGATGAAGTGGCGCTGCCCGAAGTCTTCGTCGCGCAGCGACCGCAGGATCGGCAGCCCTTCCGCGGCGAGCCGTTCATGCACGGCGTCTACATCCTTGACCTCGAAATTGATCAGCAGGCCGGCAACCCGCCCGCGCCCCTCCTCGGGGATCGTCTCGTGATCGCCCTGGACAATGGCGAGATCGACTCTCCTGTCTTCCGTCGACCGCAGGTGGACATACCAGCCAGCGTCAAACTCCGACGCGAAGCGGAAGTGCTTGATGTAGAACGCGGCGGTGCCGGCAACGTCGCCGGTCATTATCACGGGATAATAGCTTGTCGTTTTCATGGCTTTCCTTCTCTCCTCAATCAACATACAGTCTGCATGTAAATTTGAATTAACATACAGGCTGCATGTATGCAAGTGAAAGCCGAGCGCCGCTCCAACCGTGACCGCACCGAGGCGACGCGCGGCGATCTGATCGCCGCTGCGCGCAGGCTGTTCACCGAAAAGTCCTATGCCGAGACGGGCACGCCCGAGATCGTGGCTGCGGCCGGTGTCACGCGCGGCGCGCTCTATCACCACTTCAGCGACAAGCAGGCCCTGTTCACAGCGGTCGCCGAGCAGGAAGCCAATGCCGTCGCCGAGGAGGTCGAACGCGCGGCCCCCACCACCCTTGGCGCCCGCGAGGCACTTCTGGTCGGCAGCGAAGCCTATCTCCGCGCGATGCAGGTGCCTGGCCGTACCAGGCTTTTGCTGCTCGACGGCCCGGCAGTGCTCGGGCGCACTGGCATGGACGCCATCGACGACCGCCATGGCAACCGCACGCTGCGCGAAGGCCTCGCAGCGACCATGCGTGCCGGCGCAATGCGCAAGCTGCCGCTGACCGCCCTCACCAGCCTGCTCGCCGCCACCTTCGACCGCGCCGCACTGGCGATCGATGCCGGTGCGCCCTTCGCCGACCAGATTGCGGTCATCTCGGCGCTGATCGACGGGTTGATGACGGCCGAGCAGCCGGCCTGACGCTCACGCCATGCCGGTCGCTGTCTGGCGCTGCGGCTCGAACTCGTTGAAACAGCCAAGCTCGCGCTTGAACTGCTCGATCAGCCAGGCCGCCGCCGGCTTTGGCGTGCTGTCGGCGCGGTGCATGGCAAACAGCGGCGAGCGCTGCTCGCTGTAAGGCTCGAGATTGAGCTCGACCAGGCGGCCATTGGCCAGGTCTTCGGCGATCAGCCAGCGCGGCAAGCCGCCCCAGCCGAGCCCCTCACGCATCAAAGCGTGTTTGGTGCGCATGTCGGTCAGCCGCCAGGTGCGATAGGCGAAAACGCCGAATTCGCGCCCACGTGTCCGCTCCGACTGGTCCGACACGACAAGCTGGATGTGCTCGCGCATTTCCTCCAGCGGCACCGGTCCTAAAATCTGCGCCAGCGGGTGATCGGGAGCGGCTGCGGGCACCATGGACATGAAGCCAAGGCGAACAAGTTGCACCTCGGCCTCGCCAGTTATGCCGCCCACTCCGAGATCGGCCTGCCCGGTCATGACCTGATCGACGATCAGCCCCAGCGAGCCGACATGCAGGCGCAGCGCCACGGTCGGGAAGCGCTCCTCGAACGCCTTCAGCACCGGGACCAGCACCGGCGACGGCAAGGCGACCTCGACCGACATCGCGACTTCCGCCTCGAGTCCCTGCTGATGGCCGCTGGCCCGCGAGCGGATCCGCTGCAGCACGCCGATCATGCGGCGCGCATCTTCCAGCATCGTCTTGCCGACGTCGGTCAGATGCGGCTCGCGCGTGCCTTCGCGCTCGAACAGCCTGAGACCCAACTGCGCCTCGAGATTGGCAATGGCATAGCTGATGACCGACTGCGCACGGTTGAGCTTGCGGCCAGCGGCGGAAAAACTTCCGGTTTCCGCCACGACGACAAAGACCTGTAGCTGGTCGAGGGTGGGATTGGGCTGCATCTATCCATCCAGATTATCGATGGATCATATATAAAATATGCCAGTTTTTCAAATGGGTTGGCTCGACCATATTCAACGCATCGAACAATCCAACCCCAGGAGAAACCGCCATGTCCGTCCTGCTTGTCACGTCCAGCCCCCGCGGTGCCGCCTCGCATTCGACCCGCATCGCTACCGAATTTGCCCACAAATTGGTGGCCGCCGATCCCGCGGCCACTCTCGTCGTACGCGACCTCGTCGCCAACCCGCTGCCGCATATCGATACCGACTACGCCACGGGTATCTACACGCCGGCTGAAGCCCGGACCAAGCGCCAGGCCGAGGTCGTCGGCGTGTCCGACGCCGTGCTCGACGAATTGTTTGCCGCCGACACCGTGATCCTCGCCACCGGCTTCATCAACTTCAACATCTCGTCGACGCTGAAATCGTGGGTCGACCACGTCGCCCGCTCGGGCAAGACCTTCGCTTATGGCGAAAACGGCCCCAAAGGCCTGGTCACCGGCAAGAAGGTCTATATCGTGCTGGCCTCAGGCGGCATCTATTCGGAAGGTGCTGCCGTCCAGATGGACCACGCCATCCCCTATCTGCGCAGCGTGCTCGGCTTCATCGGCATGACCGACGTCGAGGTCGTCCGTATCGAGGGCGTCGGCATGGGCCCGGACGCAGTCGCGGCAGCCCTCGCCAAGGCAATGGCCAAGGTCGATGCGCTGGTTGCATCCTCAGCCCATACGGCCATTGCCGCATAGCAGCTTCATAATCGCCACGATTGCCATCGGGCGGACGCAGTCAGCGTTCGCCCGATTCTTTTTTGTCGGTGCGTGCCGGCACCGTGCTTGCCCACCCTCGTTGATCCAGTTGTCTTTCGATGCCGGACCAGCATCCGCCTTTAATGTCGCAGACACAGGACGAAGCAAGCGACGACAGGCGAAACATCACCGCTGCAGGCGCAGAGGGCATCACTTTCCCATACTCCCGCCGTCGGCGCCTCACCATAGGTAAGCACCTTCTCAATTACATAAACTTACTTGAGTTATTTTATCTTGCTGGCCATAGTCTGCTTGCTGGCTCCATTGGCCAGCGCAGGCGCCCACGGGAGGGGAGCTGCCACCTCACGGCGCCGCCTGATTACGAGAGGAGATTTCCATGTCCACGATGACCCGGCGATTGTTCATCGCCTCGTTGCCGCCTGCCCTTCTGGCCATGCGCACCGCCGCGCACGCCACGCCCGCCACCGACCTCGAACTGATCGCCAGGCAGAAGCTTGAGCCGGCAATCGTGACCCTGCACCGCCGCCTGGAGCGCCTCACCTCGACGCTCACATTCATGACCACAGGCGCCCATCCCGATGATGAGCCAAGCGGCCTGCTCGCCGCCCTGCGCCACGTCTACGGCATCCGCCCGGTCCTCTACTGCATCACGCGCGGCGAAGGCGGCCAGAACAGCATCGGCGCCGAGCGCGGTTCGGTGCTTGGCGTGCTTCGCACCCGCGAAATGCAGGAAGCCTCGCGCTCACTCGACGCTTCGCTCGCCTTCGGCGGCCGCGGCCACTCCGATTCGGTGCACGATTTCGGCTTCTCCAAGGATCCCAACGCCACCATCGACCGCTGGGGCCGCGACCGTGTCGTCGAGCGAATGACCTGGGCGTTCCGCCAGTACAAGCCCGACATCGTCATGAACTGCTTCCTCGACGTGCCTGGCCAGCACGGCCAGCACCGCGCCGCCGTCGTTGCTACCTTCATCTCCGCCGACATTTCGGGCGACGCCAAGGAGTATCCCGAACAGCTCGCCGCCGGCCTCGACCCATGGAACGTGCCCAAGATCTATTCACCGGCCTATGGCGGTGGTGGCGGCGTCTATGACGATGAAACGCCCCCGCCCCCGACCACTCTGACCGTCACTGCGCCCGAGCGCGACAAGATCTCGGGGGCCACCTTCCCGCAGATGGGCGAGTGGTCGCGCTCCTGCCACCTGACCCAGGGCATGGGCAAATGGCGCGAAGAGCCGCAGACCGAGTGGCAGCTGCATCTCGCCCGCGTTGCCAAGGGTGAGCCGGCGAAGAGCGAAGGTGACATCCGCGAGGGCCTGATCGCCACCGTCGGCGACATCGCCAAGCTCGACGGCATGCCGGCCTCCTCGGCGGACGCGCTGCGCAACGCCCAGGGCCTGATCGACGAGGCCATCGCCGACTATGGCGACCCCGTCGTGGTGACCGCCAAGGCCGTCGAGATTGCCAAGGCCATATCAGAGGCCCGCAAGCAGCTGCCACAGGAGTTGCGCGCCCAGGTTGCCCATCGCCTCGACCGCAAGGCGCGCGAAATCGACCTGGTTCTGGCAACCGCCGCAGGCATGCATGTCAGGGCCTTCACCTCGGGCGAAGATCTCAAGCCGGGCGACAGCATCACCATCAAGACCTTGGTCGAAGCCCCTGAAAACGTTGTCGTCGAATCGGCCGAGATCATAGCCCGCAAGGGCCTGACGACGAGCAGCGACCAGCTTTCCGTTGCAGCCGACGCCGAGCTCACCAACCCGCTTACCGAGCAGTTCGACCCGCTCGGCGGCAACGGCGATGCCTTCGTGCGCCTGACTGCCAACATTGGCGGCCATTCGGCGGTGCTCGACGTCGACCTCGAGGACGCGCTCCGGGTGGTGCCGGCGGCATCGCTCGAGCTGAAGCCTGATGCAGTGGTGTTCAACACTGCTGCCGATCTCGCGCCTGTCGCCATGACGGCGACCGTCACCAACGCCAAGGTTGGCGACCTCAAGATCGACCTGCCGGAGGGCTGGGCGCTAAACCCGTCAGGCGAAGCGTCTGGCAACTCAGGCACCTTCGACCTGCAGCCGCCGGCGAAACCCGGCGAAACCCGCTTTGCCATCGAACCCCAGCTTCTCGGCAAGGACGCCTATGCCATCAACACCTTCACCTACCCACATATCGGCCGCTCCGTCGTGCCGACCAGGGTTTCGGTTCCGGTACAGACGGTGGGCGCCGAGCTTACCGGCCTGAAGGTCGGCTATATCGGCGGCGGCAGCGACAAGGTCGGCCTGTGGATGAAGCGCCTCGGCATCGATGTCGTCGAGCTCAGCCCCGCCGATGTCGGACAGGGTGCATATCGCGAGCTCAAGACCATTGTCGTCGGCATCTTCGCTTTCGGCAAGCGCAAGGACCTCGCCAAAGCCGTGCCCGAACTGCACAAGTGGGTGCAGGATGGCGGCCATCTGGTCACCCTCTACCACCGCCCGAGCGACGGCTGGGATGCCGAGAAAGTGCCACCGCTGTTCCTCAAGATCGGCTCGCCCTCGATCCGCTACCGCGTCACCGACGCTAATTCCGAGGTCGATATACTGGAGCCCGAGCACCCGCTGCTCAACAAGCCCAACAAGATCGGGCCGGAGGATTGGGCAAACTGGGACAAGGAGCGCGGCCTCTACTTCGCCTCCGAGTGGGACAAGGCCTACAAGCCGCTGCTGGCGATGAGCGACAAGGGCGAGGACAAGCTGCAAGGCTCGCTGCTGTCGGCCGAGATCGGCAAGGGCCGCCACACCCACACCTCGCTCGTGCTGCACCACCAACTCGACAAGCTGGTGCCCGGCGCCTTCCGCCTGCTGGCCAACCTGGTCCAGCCCGCCTGACGAAAGCGAAAGGCCCTGGCAACCGCCGGGGCCATTTTCTCCCCCAATGCCGCCTAGAGTGGCATCTCCGACGTCTGTTTGATCGTCTGGCTCGGCACGTCGGTCTTGACGTTCTGCACGCCCTTGATGCGGCTGAGATGCTCGGACTGGAAGCGCCGGTAGGCGTCGATGTTGGCGGCCACGACGCGCACCATGGCATCGCAATCGCCGAGCATCAGGTAGCATTCCAGCACCTCAGGCAGCTTCGCCACCTCGGCCGCGAAGTGCTCGATCGTGTCCTCGTCCTGCGCTTTCAGCCATATCCGGGTGAAAAAGGTCTGCCCCTTGCCGATCTTGGCCGGATTGAGCATGGCGACGTAGCGGTCGATGACCCCCGCCTCCTCCAGCAGCTTGACGCGCCGCAGGCAGGGCGACGGCGACAGTCCGACCTCGCGCGCCAGATCATTGTTGGCCATCCGGCCGTCGCGCTGCAAGGCACGCAGGATGCGCTTGTCGATGTCATCCAGCTTCATTGGCTCAGCATTCCAATTTTTTAGCTATCTGCCGCATCAGATGCCATATCGGCACCAAACTCAACAATCTTCGCAACCAAATTGCGCCAGCCTTGGACTAGATTGCCGTTCGACACCATCACCTCGAACCTTTTGGGAAAGCGCGCCCCGCAAGGCGCGTTGGATGATTGCATGAGTATTTCACAGGCCACACTGTCCGACCGGACAGAAGGCGGCAGCGGTTCCGAGTTCTGGCGCGGCATGCGCTCTTGCACGCCGGTGCTGCTCGGCATCGTGCCCTATGCGCTGGTGCTTGGCGCCCAGGCGGCGCAGAAGGGGCTGAGCCCTGTCGAGGTGCCGTTGATGACCGGCCTGAACTTCGCCGGCGGCTCCGAATTCGCCGCGATCCAGCTGTGGAACTCGCCGCCGCATGTGCTCCTCATCGTCGCCATCACCTTCCTGGTCAACAGCCGCCACCTCTTGATGGGAGCGGCCCTTGCGCCATTCCTGCGCCACCTGCCCAGGCGCAAGGTATTTCCGGCACTTTTCCTGATGTGCGACGAGAGCTGGGCGCTCGGGCTGGCCGACGCCAGGAAACGTGCTGCGGCGGGCTTGGGCCCGGCCTTCAGCCTGCCCTATTATGCCGGCGCATCGATCCCCTTCTACCTCGCCTGGGTCGTCTTTACCGGGCTTGGCGGCGCACTCGGTCCGGTGCTCGGCGACGTCGAGGCCTATGGCTTCGACATGGCTTTCCCGGCGGTGTTCCTTGTGCTGCTCGCCGGTATGTGGAAAGGCGTCGCCGCCGCACGGCCATGGCTGGTCAGCCTCGTCGTTGCCGCCCTCGTCTATCTCCTGGTTCCCGGCGCCTGGTATGTCGCCGCCGGCGCATTGTCCGGCCTCGTTGCGGCCTATGTCCTGGCAGGTGAAGCATGATCGACCAGATCAACCTTCTCGCCATCGTCTTGATGGCCAGCGTCACCTACCTCACCCGCATCGGCGGCTACGTCATGCTGCGCAACCGGACGCTGAGCCCGCGCGCCACTGCTGTCATGGAAGCAGCACCGGGCTGCGTGCTGATCTCGGTCATCGCGCCTGATTTTGTCTCCGACAATCCGGCCGATCTTCTGGCGCTCGCCATCACCGTGCTTGCGGCGACGCGGCTGTCGATGCTGCCGACCGTCATCGTCGGCATCGCGTCGGCCGGCGTCCTGCGCCACTTGCTCGGCTAGCAAGATGCTTTTGTCTCCGCGCCGCCGGTGCCTGTGACATCGGCGGCCCTTGCGCGCCAAGGTGCGGAGTGCTTTACGGGCGATCTCTTTTGCGGGCGCAACCGATGGCGTGGTGACCCGACCAATCCTCTGGGTCCTACAAATCATGATTCGTCTCGAAAACATCGGCAAGCAGAACGGCAAGCAACTCGTCTTCATCGAGGCCTCGGCGGCCCTGCAGAAGGGCGAGAAGGTCGGCCTCGTCGGCCCGAACGGCGCCGGCAAGACGACACTGTTCCGCATGATCACCGGCCAGGAGCAGCCCGACGAAGGCCAGGTCTCGGTCGACCGCGGCGTCACCATCGGCTATTTCAGCCAGGATGTCGGCGACATGGCAGGCCGCAGCCCGGTCACCGAGGTGATGGACGGCGCCGGTCCGATCAGCGAGCTGATCGCCGAGATGCGCGAGTTGGAAGCGGCGATGGTCGATCCCGACCGCGCCGATGAGATGGACCAGGTCATCGAGCGCTATGGCGAGGTCCAGGGCCGTTTCGAGGAACTCGACGGCTATTCACTCGACGGCCGCGCCCGCGAGGTGCTCGACGGTCTCGGCTTCTCCCAGGAAATGATGGACGGCGACGTCGGCGCGCTCTCCGGCGGCTGGAAGATGCGCGTTGCACTCGCCAAGATCCTGTTGATGCGCCCCGACGCGCTTTTGCTCGACGAGCCGAGCAACCATCTCGACTTGGAAAGCCTGATCTGGCTCGAAGCCTTCCTCAAGAACTATGACGGCGCGCTTTTGATGACCTCGCACGACCGCGAGTTCATGAACCGCATCGTCAACAAGGTCGTCGAAATCGACGGTGGCTCGCTGACCGCCTATTCTGGCGACTACGAATTCTACCAACAGCAGCGCGCGCTGGCCGACAAGCAGCAGCAGGCTCAGTTCGAACGCCAGCAGGCGATGCTGGCCAAGGAAATCGCCTTCATCGAACGCTTCAAGGCGCGCGCCTCGCACGCCGCCCAGGTGCAGAGCCGGGTCAAGAAGCTCGACAAGATCGACAAGGTCGAGCCGCCCAAGCGCCGCCAGACCGTGTCGTTCGAATTCCAACCGGCCCCGCGCTCGGGCGAGGACGTGGTCACGCTGAAAAACGTACACAAGAGCTATGGCTCGAAGACCATCTATGAAGGTCTCGACTTCCAGGTTCGCCGCAGGGAACGCTGGTGCATCATGGGCATCAATGGTGCCGGCAAGTCGACGCTGCTGAAGCTTGTCGCCGGTGCCTCCAATCCCGACAACGGCACGGTCGCGCGCGGCCCCAGCGTCAAGATGGGCTATTTCGCCCAGCACGCCATGGACCTGCTCGACGGCGATCGCACCGTGTTCCAGCAGCTCGAGGACACCTTCCCGCAGGCCGGCCAGGCGCCGCTGCGCGCGCTCGCCGGCTGCTTCGGCTTCTCCGGCGACGAGATCGAGAAGAAGTGCCGCGTGCTGTCAGGCGGTGAAAAGGCCCGCCTGGTGATGGCGATCATGCTGTTTGATCCGCCCAACCTGCTGGTGCTCGACGAGCCCACCAACCATCTGGATATCGCCACTAAGGAAATGCTGATTACTGCGCTCTCGCAATATGAGGGCACCATGCTGTTCGTCTCGCACGACCGCCATTTCCTCGCCGCCTTGTCCAATCGCGTGCTCGAGCTCACCCCTGACGGCATCCACACCTATGGCGGCGGCTACACCGAATATGTCGAGCGCACCGGCCAGGAAGCCCCCGGCCTCAGGAGCTGAGCTGACGCTCTGGCGCCAAGGTTTCGTTCGCACGCGGCACACACGGACCCCGGCTCAATGGCGGGGTTTTGTTTGAAATTCGATTGCTGCGTGCACGTCCAAGTGTCAGCAAGGCCAGACAGCGCCACTCCTTCGATCTATTGCTTGTGATGGGGCTTGTGCGACACTGCTGCCGACGGAGGATTGCACATGCGAAAGCTCCAGGCGCAAGGCGTACACCACATCACCCTTGTCGGCGCTGACCGGAACACCTCGATCGACTTCTGGGAAGGCATTTTGGGCATGCCTTTCATCTTCGAGCAACCCAATCTCGACAAGGCAAGCGAGAGCCACCTCTATTTCGATCCCGGCGACGGCCGCCTGATCACCATCTTCACCGACGAGAACCGCAAGCCTGACCCGAAGCGGACGCCGACCGACATCGGCTGCGTGCACCACATCGCCTTCTCTGTCTCGCGGGTGACGTTCCTGCAGGCCGTCGAACGCCTCGACGAGCGCGCCATCAAGCACAGCGGCGTCAAGGATCGCGGCTTCATGGATTCGATCTATTTCGAGGATCCCCTCGGCCTCCTGATCGAGCTCGCCTCCTACCGGTTCGAGCCGCCGGCGGGGCATACCCATGCCGACGTTTTGATGGAGGCGCATAAGGTCAGGGTCGCCCGCGGTGACTACAACATCGCCGAAATCCACCTTGCCGACGCCATCGAGGCGCTCACCGAGCGCAGCCGGTCGACCCTGTCGGCCGGGCGGGAACCCAAGGATCCCTATCGCAAGAGCTGAACCTGGGAGAAGCTGACATGGCCGACATCACGCTCAACGTCATCAAGCCAAGCGTCAACAACTTGAGCGCGCGGGTGTTCCTGCGTGCCTCGGGACTCGGTTTCACCGAAAAGGACGTCTACGGCCAGACCCGCACGCCGGAGTATCTCGCTGCATGCCCGGCCCATCTCACACCGATGATCGAAAGCGCCGAATTGCCAAACGGCGTGTTGTGGGAGAGCTGCGCCATCATGCAGTACCTCTCCAACAAGCACGGACTGGACAACCTCTACCCCAAGGATGCCGAGCGGCGCGCGATGATCGACAGCGCGATGTTCTACCTCATCGGCACATTCTATCCCTATCTCGCGCGCGCCACCTACCCGGCACTCAACTTCCCGCAATATCCCGGCGAAGTCGGCCACAGCGACGCCGACGCGCCGACAAAGGAAAAGGCGCGCCAGGCCGCCGTCGAAGCCCTCGCCGAGCCGCTCGACGTGTTTCGCTCCTTCTACATCAAGGACAAGCCCTTCATCGGCGGCGACAAGCCGTCCATCGCCGACATCCGGCTTGCCGCAACCCTGGAGTTTCTCGCCGTCATCGACTATCCGCTGCCGGCCTGGGCAAAGGCCTATGTTGCGGCAATGGAGAAATCGCTGGGCGACGCCTACACCGAACCAGCCAACGACGTGCGCGGCTACATCGGTTATGTCAGGTCGCTCGGCTAGGCTTGGCCATAGCCCTCGGAAACAAAAACCCCGGCGCGAGGCCGGGGTTGATAGCAAGGCAATGGCGCGCCTCAGAACTTGTAGTTCAGGCCGATCTTGACGGCGTGAACGTTGAAATCGCCTTCATAGGTGCGGAAGGCCACGGGGTCGTTCACGGCGATGTCGCCGGAGAAGCGATAGAACTGATACTCGCCCTTCACCGACCATTTGTCGTTCAAGGCGTGCTCGACACCGCCGCCGATCGTCCAGCCCGTCAGCGTTTCGGACCCGCGTGCGTTGAAAATGGCCGGATCATCATAGTCATTCATTTCAAGCCTGGTGAAGCCAATGCCGCCCTTGGCATAGAGCAACGTACGGTCAAATGCATAGCCTGCACGGCCGGTAATGCTGGCGAGATATGTAAACTCGGTCTCATTGTAGCCGCCGTTATCCGTGCCAGCGGGGAAGATGTTGATCCTGGAGCTACCCTCGGCCCATGAATAGGACAGATCGCCCTCGAGGCCGAGGACGAACGAGCCCCACTGGTAATTGTAGCCGATCTGGGCGCCCAGAAGTCCACCTTGCGCTTCAGGATAGGCTGTCTCGAACCGAACACCCGCTGCATCCGGATAGGGACCATCGCCGCTGCCCCAGGCATAGCCGCCATGGACGCCGGCGTAGAAACCGGTCCAGCTGTAGGGCGCGGCAACCATGTCAACCGCAACCGCGTCAGCGGCCATCGTGGCGCCAGTTGCGGCGAGGAGAATGGTCGATGCGAGAAGAAAGGATTTCATGCCGGTCCCCAGAATCGAATGCAGCCACCCTAGGAGGTCATGAATTCATCACGCAAGGCAGGATCGAAATGATGCAGCGCGCATTGCTACAGCAAGTTGCATTAGAGCAACAACATGGAGCTGCACAGCGTCGCTGCCGGAGAAAACACCCTCAGCCGAACATGCGTTCACCCTGCTCGTCGACGAGCTGGCGGCCTTTGGTTAGCGACACTTCGACAGCGTCGTCGAGCGCTGCGAAACGGTCGGCGCGGATGAACTTGTGCTCCTTGATCACGCCGTCGACATCCTTGGAAACGATGCCGCAGGTCTGGAACTGGCCGCCTTCCTTGTAGGGCATCGCCTTGATGGCAAAGCCCTTGTATTCGATCTCCTTGGCCACCGCTGCCGCCTGGGTCTCGACAGAGCTCCCGCCCCCGCCAAAAAGTCTCTTCAGAAACGACATCTGCTTCTTCCCGTTGTTTTTCCGAAGCTTAGACGGTCATCTTGATTCAGTCGAGGCGTTTCGAGCCACGGCGCAGGCAGCGGGCTTGCGCCGTGGCGATCCGCCTAGCCCATCGACGCGATGATCTCGCGATAGGCAAGTTCGGGGAAGGCTTTCAGCGTGCGTGTCCTGATATTGCCGGCCTGTCCCAGGATCAGCGCGAAACGCGCTACCACCGCATCGTCGGGCGCCTCCGCGACCGCCACCATGTCGTACTCGCCCATGGTCAGGTAGAATTGCTTGAAAGAGCCGCCCATTTCACCGAGCAGCTTCTTGGCCGCGTCGAGCCGCTTGGGCGACGAACGAACGTCGCGCACGCCCTGGTCGGTCCAGTTGATCAGCATGATGTATGTCGTCACTGCACACCTCCCTCCGGTGCCACGGAGCACGGCATGAAGGCCGGGGCGGGCATCCGGGTCATCGCCCTCAAATGCATCCACGGAGAGGCAGTATCCTCCCCCGCCGGCCTTCCGGCAAGGTTTTGCGCGGATCAACCCTGCTGCGTTGGCTCGCGCAACCGGACTTCAGCCGGAGATGCGCCATAGACCGCCTGGAAGCGGCGGGCGAAATGCGACCTCGAAGCGTATCCGGCGGCATCGGCCGCATCGGTGATGTTGCCCTCGCCGCGCGCCAGCATCTCATGCGCCAGCTGCATCCTGGCCGACGCCTGGACGCCGCGCAACGAGGTGCCCGCTTCGACCAGCTTGCGCCGCAGCGTCGAGGCGCCGACACCGAGCTCTCGCCCGATCTCTTCGGCCGTCCAGCGCCTGGCCGGCGCGCGCGCCACCAGCCATGCTGCGCGCTCGGCCAGCGACTGCGCAAACAGCGGCTGTGCCACCGACATCCTCCTCAGCAGGATGAGCACTTCGGCGAGGCGATGTTCGGCCAGCGCCGCCGCATGATCGGACCCGCCGAGCGAGATGGCGGCATGACCGAGCGCATCGACGAGCTCCTGTGACAGCTGCACGCGCAGGTCGAAGCCGGCGGTCGGGCGGGCAGCGCCGGGCATCTCCTGCACCCATTTCGGCACCTGGGTGACCTCGACCAGCAACGACTCGTAGAGACCGCTCGTCTCAGAGGGAATGTTGACCGCGTCGAACGGCGTGCCCGCCGGCAGCACGAACACGTCACCGGCCACGAAACGCTGGCCGGCATCGCCGAGCCAGAATTCCTTTTCGCCGCTGAGCACGATACCGATCCTCGGCATTTCCGATACCACGCTCGCCAGTCGCTCGCGCTCGATGCAGCAATAGCTGAACAGCTGGCGGGCGAATGTGTGCAGGCCGGGACCACGCGCCGTGCGGCTCGACATCGCCAGCGGCCGCAAGAGCTGCAGCAGGCGTTGCGACAAAGTGCTTTGGGCGTCTTCGACAGGTTTGAGCATGCCGGCAGTGTAGCGCCCGCCATAGCCCTGTCGACCCAACTTTGAGCGTTTCGGGCACATATGGCGCCCATTTCAGGCACGCCTCCCCGACGTCTCCGGATCATGTTGGCGCCGCGCCGGCAATCGATGCCGCAGCCGCATGCAAGGAGATCCGAACGTGAAAACAAGACAGTATCTGCTGGCCGCCATGCTGGCGATGCCGGCCCTCAGTGCCGCTCAGGCCGCCGAGACCGAACTCTGGCGCCTCGATTGTGGATCGATCAAGATCAGCGATCTCTCCGCCTTCTCCGACACGTTGCGCTATCAGGGCGAGCAGCGCACGCTGACCGACAGCTGCTACCTGATCCGCCACGACGCATCCTACATGCTGTGGGACACCGGCCTACCGACCGCCCTCCTCGGCGCATCGCAGGACGGGGACGGCATGAAGCCGAGCCTGGCCAGGACCATCACGGACCAGCTGTCCGAGGTCGGCGTGGCGCCTGACAAGATCGAGACCGTCGGCATCAGCCACAACCATTTCGACCATGTCGGCCAGGCCACCGATTTCCCGCAGGCCAGGTTGCTGATCGGCAAGGCCGACCTCGACGGCTTCCGCGCCGAACCGCCGGCCTTCGCCGTCGACCCGTCGCTGGTCAAGCCATGGCTCGACGGCAAGGCGCCGGTCAATACAGTCGAAGGCGACAAGGATGTGTTCGGCGACGGCTCCGTCGTCATGCTGTCGACGCCCGGCCACACCCATGGAAGCTACTCGCTGCTTGTCCGGCTCGCCGGCAAGGGAGCCGTGCTGTTGAGCGGCGACACCGTACATTTCGAGGAGCAGTTCACGAACAACGGCGTGCCGCCCTTCAACGTCGACAGGGCACAGTCGCTGGCCTCGATGGGCAGGCTTCAAGACATGGCGAAGGCGCTTGATGCGACGCTCGTCGTCCAGCATGACGCCAACGACATCGCCAAGCTGCCCGCATTCCCGGCGAGCGCGAAGTAAGCGGAACTCCGGAGCGGCGCTGATCAGGCGGCGGCCGCGCCGAGCTGCTTTTCCATGAACACGCTGAGCGGGTCCTCGCGGTAGTCGCCGAAGGGCCCGCGGCGGACAAAGCCCTCGCGCTCATAGAGCGCCAGGGCCTCACGATTGTCGATGCCGGTTTCCAGGCGCAACAACGACTGGCCGGCCTCGATCACCCGCGCCTCGAGGTCTGCGAGAACGGCCTTGGAAATGCCCTTGCCCCTGGCTTCAGGTACCACCCACATGCGCTTGAGCTCGGCAAAATCGTCCGATAGCGCGACGGCCCCGGTGGCGAGTGCCGTGCCCTGCCCGTCGCGGGCAACGACAAAGCGCACATTGGGCGCCCGCAACGCCTCCAGCGGCAGGAAGTGGTTGCTTTCGGCAGGATAGAGCGACGCGCCATAGGCGTCGCCCGCCTCCAAAAGCGCGATCACGTCAGGCTTGGCTGGAACTTCCAAGGCAATTTGGAACTGCATATCGTCGGGCTCGGCTCACAATGGCATCGAGCCCGACTAAAGCGCAGCCACGACGGCCGGGCAACCCGGCCGACAGGACCACTTTCAGCGTTCCGTCAGGGCCAGCTTGGCGCCGAGCATGACAAAGGCGGCGGCGAACGTCCGCCGCATCCAGGTCATGACGCGCGGGCTACCGGTCACCTTGTCGCGCACGGCCGCTGCACACAGGCCGTAGATGGCGAAGATGACGAAGGTCGCCAGCATGAATACACCGGACAGTTCGAGCATGCGTCCCAGCACGTTGGCTTCGTTGGGCGCAATGAACTGCGGCAGGAAGGCAACGAAGAAGATCGACAGCTTCGGGTTCAACACGTTGATCAGGATGCCGTCGACCAGCACCTGCCATGCGCTGCGCGGATCGGCATCGGCCTCGACCTTCAGCGCGCCCTGCTCACGCAGGCTTTGCCAGGCCATGTAGAGCAGATAGGCAACGCCGGCATATTTGACCACCTCGAACAACAGCGCGCTGGTGTGCAGCAGCGCGGCCAGGCCGGTCAGTGCGGCGATCAGATGCGGCACGATGCCGAGCGTGCAGGCGAATGCCGCAAGCACGCTCGCCTTGCCGCCGCGCGACAGCCCCGCCGCCAGTGTGTAGACGACGCCCGTGCCGGGCGATGCGACGATGATCAGCGTGGTCAACAGGAATTCGATCGACACTGGTGTCCTCCCTCAAGGTGCGGCGACCATAGTGCAAGACGACTTCAGGCAAAAGCCACCCGAAAAGCTGTAGCTGACACCATTGCATTCTGCTGCGGCCGACGTTATCCAGGCCGCGCTGCGTTCCACGCATGCCGTAAGCGTCTCACGTCAAGCAACGCATTCAACCGGTCGCGACCGGGAGGAATGCCATGACTTGCACTCTCGTGATCGACCGCCTCCAAAGAGCAATCCTATGAGCTTACGTTCCCATCCTCGTTCGCGCGGCAAGCTGCCCGCACGCTATGCCGCCATCGTCATGCCGCTGGTCCTGTCGGTGCTGATGACCTTCGTGGTCTCGGCCATCTCGACGCTGAAGAGCCTTGGGCCGACGCCGGCTTTTCTGTCGACCTGGCCCGCCGCCTGGGTCCTGTCCTGGCTGGTGGCGTTCCCGACGCTGCTTCTGGTCCTGCCGCTGGTCAAGCGCATCGTGGCACTTGTCGTCGCGGCACCTAAGGCAAGCTAGAAGCGAAACGCGCTGGGCGGCATGAGCGGCTGGCCCAGCGCGCGGTCTGGCCCAATGGAAAGCCAATTTGCCGCAGCAGTCGGCAACGACCGCTGCGGTCCGGCGCGTGGTCGCCATCTGCCCCAGCGTCCGCAGCGGTTTCTAACAAACGAACCTGGCAACGGCCTAAATTAGCATCAACGCATTGAAATAAAAGGAAAAAGGTCGTCCACAGGCGACGCCCGTACAGTCTCCGATTTAATCTGGACTCTTCAATTCAGGTATTTTAGCTCACCGACGTTCAATCGGAAATTTGAAGTACCTGCCATGAAATTCCCAAGCCTGTTTGCAGTGGCGCTGGCCTCCGGCACCGCCCTTTCGACCTTCGCCTTTGCGCAAGCCCGGCAGCCGATCCTCGAACTCGAAGGCAGCCTTGCCTATGGCGTCGGCAATGGCGGCATCGGTATCTTCATGCCGTTCCTGCTCGACAACGGCAATGGCGTGTTCTTCGACGCCAGCGGCCGCTTCGTCGAAGGTTCGGCACGGCAGGCGTCGTTCGGCATGGGCTACCGCCACCGTGTCGAAGGTGGCTGGCTGCTCGGCGGCTATGGCTATCTCGACGTCTACAACAGCGAACACGGCAACAGCTTCAACCAGCTGTCATTCGGCGTCGAAGCGCTGGGCCCGGTCTACGAAGCGCGCGCCAACGTCTATCTCCCCCTCGGCGACGACAAGGTCGCAGCAAGCCTGAGCCACGCCTTCGTCTCCGGCAGCGAACTCAAGTTCCAGGCCGGCCGCGAATTCGCCCGCGCCGGCGCCGACACGGAAGTCGGCCTGCGCTTGCCCATCTTCCCCGAAAGCATGAACGCCGAGATGAAGGTTTTCGGCGGCGCCTACTGGTATGATGGCGCGCGCGGCCTCGATGACACGCTTGGTGTCAAGGCGCGCACCGAGGTCAGCTTTTCCGGCCTGCCCGGTGTCTCCGGTTCGACGCTGGCGCTCGGCGCCTCGATTTCCTACGACAATGAGGACCGGACCGAATTCGGCCTCACCGCACGGCTGCGTGTGCCACTCGGCGGATCGAGCCGCACCGGCAAGGCCGCCTTCGATGCGATGTTCCAGCGCGTCGAACGTGCCGATTTCATCCGTACGTATGCCGACAGCGACGGCGTGACCGAGGCCGCTGAGTTTGTCCACGGCGGTCAGGCCGTCGGCAAGGTCGTCTCGATCTCGCAGGCAACGGGTGATGCGGCAGCCGTCAATGCAGCACTCACCACCGCCGGCACCAACGCGCTGGTGCTGGCCAATGGCGGCATCACGCTCGGCCAGGCGCTGCAGCTCGGCGCCGGCCAGCACATGGTCGGCGGCGGCGGATCGATCGCCGTACGCGGCGCCAACAGTCGCATAGAGGCCGCGTTCCGCAATGGCGGCGACGCAGCCAAGCTGACTGGCACCAACGCCGCCGCCAACGTCGTCGGCATGGCCTCGGGCAGCGAGATCGCCGGATTGAGCATCACCGGCGGCCTCGCCGGCATCGCCAGCAGCGGTACCTCCAACATCTCGATCCGCGACGTCGACATCTCGAAGACCGCGGGCGACGGCATCCGCCTCGACAACGTCGCCGGCGCCACGATATCAGGCGCCAACATCCACGACCTCTACATCTGCAACAGCAACACCGATTGCGAGTTCGCGGTCGGCCGGCCGAATCGCGCGCCGCACGCCGCGATCGCCGCGCTCGGCACCAGCGGGCTGACCGTCCGCGATACGGTGATCGACAGCGTCACCTATGGCATCTTCGCCGGCAGCCGCATCGACCAGAGCGACTGGCCGGAGGTGATCACCCACGCCGCCAGCGACATCGTCATCGACAACGTCAAGATCAGCAAGTCGCGCCGCGAAGGCATCCTGCTCGTCGCCGCCAACGACGTGACGATGAACAAGGTCACCGTCGACAATTCCGAACAGGGCCTGGATATGGACTTGGTGGTGCTCCAGGGCACCTCCAATGTCTCCATCACCAACATGACGCTCAAGGGCGGCATCAACGGGCTGATGCTCGTCACCGCCTCGACCCTGCCAGAGAATGCGGTGACGACCAACGTCAATGTCCGCGGCCTCACCATCGACAGCACCCGCAACGCCGGCATCTTCCTCAACCCCGTCTCCGGCATCAGCTTCAAGGACGTCACCATCACCAATGCCGGCACCTATGGTGCCTACATCTATGGCAGCGAGTGGGACTTCCTCGGCGGCCCGGCCAAGAACATCGACTTCGGCAACATGCGCGTCGAAGGCGCCAGCAAGGCAGGCCTCTACTTCTCCGGTCCTGCCGAAAACATCCGCGGCGACATCACCGTCGTCGACGCGCTGCTCAACTGCCTCGCCGATCAGGGCGCCTGGTCGGGCACTTCGCTGACCCAGACCGACGGCTCGGTGCTGAAGCTCAACGGCACGGCGATCGAAGCGAACAAGCTGAAGACCAGCTGCAAGTGACAAACGCGACCCGCGCGGCATCCGTCGCGTGGGTCCCCTGCCGTCATACCCTCTGCCTGAGGCCGGCGACGAAGGTCGTCACCAGAAGCGTGATCTGCTCCGACACGTCCCCACGTCTGCCCTCGATGGCATCGGTAGCGTAGCCGACCGTCACGATACCGTGGACGCTTGACCACAAGGCATGCGCGGCCGTTCCCCTCAGGCGCGGATCGGCAATCAGCCCGCTCTTTTCCAGGATGTCGGCAATCAGCAAGAAGCTGCTCGAAAGCCGCTCCTCATATGCTCTGGTTTCGTCCGAGGGCTCACCGGCAAGACCAGTGGCCAGAAGTGACTGCCAGCTTCCCGGGTTCTCACCGACGAAACGCTGATAGACCCCGGCCAGCGCCAGCAGCAGCCGGACCGGATCGGTCACGCCCTGACGCTCCAGGTCGCCAAGCACCTGATTGCCGACGGTATCAAGTCGTTGGAGCAACCTTGTGTTGACCGCCCGCAAGATACCGGTCAGGTCCCCGAACAGATTGTAGATCGAGCCGACCGCGATCCCGGCCTCGCCGGCGATCGTGCGCGCCTGCAGCTTGGCAGCCCCCCCTTCGTTGAGCAGCCTTTCGGCGATGCCGAGCACCCGCTCCTTCGTCTCGTTGCGATCCAGCGCCATCTTGTTTCCTGCCAATGTTGAAGGCCCGCCATTGCCATCCAGATAGCACAACGCGGCCAAATGAACATCGTTCAAAATACCTCTTGAACAATGTTCATTTTGTGGTAGCCTTCAAATATGAACAATGTTCAAGGGAGGGAAGCATGATACGGAATGTCTTCAAGTCGTTGCTGGCGGTTGCGGGAGCCAAGGCTGAAACCGGCCTTGAAAACCGCTTTGCCATCGACCTGATCGAACAACACATCAGGAACGCACAATCCGGCCTGAGCGCCGCCAAGCAGACCCTGGCGACGATCGTCATCCGCCACCGCGGTGAACAGGCGGCGCTCTCGCGCCTTGCCCAGCGCCTCAGTGACCTCGAACAGCGGACCGCCAGCGCGCTTCATGCCGGCGCCAATGAACTGGCGCATGACGGCGCAACCGTCATCGCTGAACTGGAGAACGAACGCGCGGTTCGCCAGGCGACGCTGGCAGCGCTGGAACAGCGGATCACCCGCATGCGGCTCTCGATCGAGAAGGCCCATGCCAAGATTGTCGACCTCAACCAGGGCCTGATCTCGGCCAGGGCGCTCGACGCCGAGCATCGAGCCCAGCGCGGCCTCAACCGCTCGCTCGGCAGGTCCACCGGCTTCAAGGAGGCGGAGGCTCTCATCGCCCGCATCCACGACCGTAGCGATCCGCTGGAGGAAGCCTTCGTCATCGATGCCATCGACGACGAATTGAGCGGCGATGCGGTGCGCACGAGACTGGCGAATGCCGGCCACGGCCTGCCCGTCAGGGTCGACGCGACCCAGGTCCTTCAGCGTCTCGCAACCGCCACCGAAATCTCGTCACCCAACTGATCCCTAGATCTCGCCACCCCGCAATGTCGTCACTCAAGGAGGAAAATCATGAGCCCGAACCAGACCTATATCCTGTTCAACGCCGCGTCCGTCGCCGTCGCCTACTTCATGCTCGCCCTGTCGCTGTGGCTGGCGCCGGTCGACCTCTCGACCAAGGGCTACTGGGGCATGGGCGTGCTTCTGCTCACCGGCGCCCTCGTCAATCTGGTCAAGTATCGTATGGACGATCGTCTTGCCGCCGAACTGACCGCCAAGATCGAAAAGGCCCGCAACGAAAAGCTGCTCAGCGAGTATGTCGGCAAGGAGTAAGCAAGTAGCCCGACCCGCGCGGTGAAGATCGCGCGGGTCGGAATCTTGACTCTTCAAGGTACGGCCCGCGGTTACACTCCGCGCAGGCCGCCCTTACATTGTAGGCACTGCTTTCGGCTAAGGTGGGAACGCTTGCATCGGGGACGTGGAAAACAATGCCCTCTCTCAAAATACTCATCCTTGGCATGGCCGGCACGCTTGTCAGCCTCGGGCTTGCGATTCTCGGCGCGGGCGGCTTCATGGCATTCTTCTCAAACCCGTCCCGCACCGCTGCCGCAATCCTCACTGTCGTCCTGATGGTCGTCGCCCTGCTCAGCGGCGCCAATCTCAGCCCGGGCGAACAGGAGGACCGCGCCAATCGCTGGGTGCTGCCGGCGCTCGGCGTCATCGGCCTGCTCAGTGCCTACCTGCCGGCCTATGACGACCGTATCGACTTCTGGACCATCGGCGGCGAAACGATCCGCTGGATCGGCGTCGCGCTCTTTGCCGCCGGCGGCATGCTCCGGCTGTGGCCGTTCTTCGTCCTCGGCAGCCGCTTCAGCGGGCTGGTCGCCATCCAGCCCGGGCACAGGCTGGTCACCTCGGGCATCTATGCGCTCATCCGCCATCCCAGCTATCTCGGCCTGTTGGTCAACGCCCTTGGCTGGGCACTTGTCTTCCGCTCGGGCGTGGGCGTCATCCTCGTCGGCCTCACCCTAGTGCCGCTGGTCGCCCGCATCCGGTCCGAGGAGCGCCTGCTGCGCACCCATTTCGGCGCAGAATATGACGACTACGCCCGCCGCACATGGCGGCTGGTGCCGGGTCTGTATTGAGTGCCTAATCCTTCGGTGCCACGCATTTCTGGTCGCGGAACAGCGCCCACTCCTCGCAAAGGCTGCCGTCGGGCATGCGGCAATAGCCGGTCTCGTTGCCACCGGCGTCCTTGCGGATCTCGAGCTTGCCGCCGATGTTGCCGCAATGCACCGAGGCCGGGTTCGCCATGCCGATCGGGTTTTGCGCCGGTGCCGCCGCAGCTCCCATCACGGCAAGCGAAATGGCCGCCAATCCTACAGAACTCGCCACCAGCCGCCGCATCGCGCCCTCTCCCTTCAAGCTTCCACCGCTGCATCTAGCGTCGTACCGTCCAAAGGCAATTGCCAAATGAAAGAGCCCGGGGTCATGCCCCGGGCTTTGCGCAATCCGTCAGTATGCTCTCAGGCCGGCATCGGCCCGGTATAGACTGAGGCCGGTCGCAGCAACCGGCCGGTGCGCTGCTGTTCCAGCGCATGCGCGACCCAGCCCGCCGTGCGGCCGACAGCGAAGACCGGGGTGAACGCCTCGCGCGGGATCTTCAGCGCACCGAGCAGGATCGCGGTGTAGAACTCGACATTGGTGTCGAGACGACGGCCCGGCTTGGCGCGGGCGAGCGCCTCGCGGGCATATCCCTCGACCTCGGCGGCAAGGCCAAGATCCATACCCTCCGAGCCCAACGTGCCCACCGACCGCTTCAGCACGTCGGCGCGCGGGTCGCGCACCTTGTAGATGCGGTGACCAAAACCCATCAGGCGCTCGCCACGCGCCAACGCCGCGTCGATCCATGGTGCGATGTTGTCGGCCTTGCCGATGGCTTCCAGCATGTCGAGGACAGGTGCCGGTGCGCCGCCATGCAGCGGGCCCGACAGCGCGCAATAGCCTGCCGTCACCGCCATGAACAGGTCCGCCTGGGTCGAGGCGACAACACGCGCGGCGAAGGTCGAGGCGTTCATGCCGTGGTCGCTGACGGTCACCAGATAGGCGTCCAGCGCCGCCGCTTCTGCGTCGCTCGCAGCCGTGCCGCGCATCATGCGCAGCATGTCGGCCGCCTGGCCGAGGCTGGCATCGGGCGCAACGGGGGCGAGCCCCTCGGCGCTGCGCACCAGTGCTGCCGCCAGAACCGGCATGGCGCCGAGAAGCGCCACCTCGTCGTCGAGACCGTCTTCCCGATCGATCGCGGCGATCGCCGCGCGGAAGCCGGCGCCGAGCACCAGGCTTTCGGTCGCAGGCAGTATCTTTTCGAGCCGCGCAAAGGCACGGACCCGTGCTTCGCCGAGCTCCGCCCTCAATTCGCCGGCTGCGGTTTCCTTGCCGGCGGCCGAAAGCAGGCGGGCGGCAGCCCCCTCGAAATCCGTCTCGGCGGCCAGTTGGGCGACGCGGCTGCCGGCGATGATCAGTTCGCCACCCTCGCCGTCGACATGGGAAAGTGCGGTCATGGCCGCGGTCACGCCGTCCAGTCCGGCGGTGGTCTGATGAAGTGTCATGGGCTTGCTCCTTGCTGCGCTGCAGAAAGATGAAGCTCTTTTCATATTGATCAATCTTGATTAGCTTGATCAATATGAAAAAAGCCTCCGAACCGCTGTATCTCTCGGCCCGCGAGGCCGCGGGCGAACTCGCCGTTTCGCCGGCTACGCTTTATGCCTATGTCAGCCGCGGCCTGATCCGCTCGGAACCGTCCGACGACGCCCGTGCCCGGCGCTACCGTGCCGACGACGTCCGAGCCCTTCTGGCGCGGCGTGCCCCGGCCGGCCTCGCCAGCGCCGGAGAGACCGAGGCGCCGGTTCTCGATTCAGCGATTTCGACCATCACCAGCGAAGGGTCGGTCTATCGCGGCGTTCAGGCGGTGGCCCTGGCCGAGCACGCGACGCTGGAACAGGCAGCGACGCTGCTGTGGGACATGAACGACGCCGACCCTTTCGCCGCCGCCAACATGCCTGTCATCAGCGACACCATGCGCGCCGTGGCCTCGGTCACCACGGGTGAAGCGCCAATCCCACGTGCCATCGCCATGCTTGCGCTGGCCGGCGGCAACGATTCACGCGCCTTCAATCGCTCGCGCCAGGGCCGCGTCGAGGTTGGTGCCCGTGCCGTCCGTTTGCTCACCTCAGGCATCCTTGGCACCACGCCCTCGCCTGCGCCGATCCATCTGCAGGTGGCCAACGCCTGGGCGCCTGGCCATCCCGGTGCCGAGGCAATTTTCCGCCGCGCGCTGGTGCTGCTTGCCGACCACGAGCTCAACCCCTCGACATGGACGGTGCGCTGCGCCGCCTCCACCGGCATCAACCTCTACGATGCGCTGATATCAGGCCTGGTGGCGCTCAAGGGCCCTCGTCATGGCGGCGCCGGCCCGCTGGCAGCGCATATGGTGGCCGATTTCGCCGCCACCGACGTCGCCGCCAACATCCGCGAACGTGTCGCCATCGGCGACCGCATCCCTGGCTTCGGCCACACCGTCTATCGCGACGGCGACCCTCGCGCCGACAGCCTGCTGACAGCCCTGGCCGAGGCGGGTGCCGACAGGCGCCTCGCCGTCGAGGCACCGACGCTGATCACCGAAGCCACCGGCCTGCACCCCAACATCGACTATGCGCTGGCGGTGATGGTGCGCACCTTCGGGCTGCCGATCGGCTATGAGACAGCGTTCTTCGCCATCGCCCGCTCCATCGGCTGGGTCGCGCACGCCATCGAGCAGCTGACGTCAGGTGTGCTGATCCGCCCACGCGCCCGCTATGTCGGACCCGCGCTGGGGCGTGGCGGCAGCTAAGGGCTGAACTGCACACGATATGGCGCGGCCAACGCGATCGGGATAGCGTGCCTGCAGGGGGAGAACAGCCAGATGATGCGCAAGCAAGTGCCAGCGGAGAGCCCGGAGGCCTATATCAAGGCCTTGAGCGACTGGCGCCTCGACATCGTCGAGGCGTTGCGCGCAGCCACTCGTGCCGCGGGCGATCCTGAGGCGCGCATCAAATGGGGCCACATCGTCTGCTTCTCCAATGGCCCAGTCCTGCTCATCCGGGCGGAGGAAGCCCGCGTACTGTTCGGCTTCTGGCGCGGCAAGCGGCTGCGCGGCATCGAGCCAAGGCTGAAGGCCGGCGGCAAATACGAGCTCGCCACCATGGAATATCGCGAGGGTGACACGGTGGATGCGGCGCTTGCCGAAAAACTCGTCCGGGAGGCGGTGCGGCTGAACGCCGAAGTCGGCGACCCGACGAAGAGCAGCTAGGCAAGAATTCCGAGATAGCCGGCAACCGCCCGGCGCAAGCGCGCCTGCAGATCGTCGAAATCGCGCTCGCCGGCCCGGACGGCGGCGTCGACGATGCCCCTGGACAGCGACATCAGATCGAAGGCCGTGCGCTCCGGCTGGTCGACGCCGTGGTCGCGCAGCACGCCGACGATCAGGTCGCGCATGTCGGCCTTCAGCTGCACCGTCTCCTTGTCGAGCTTGAGCTCGAGTTCCTCGTGCTCCAGCGCCTGCGCCAGCGCCGGCCGCCTGAGATGATGGCGCAGGCTCGCAGACACCATCGCTTCGACGGCATGGGTAAGCCCCTTGCCCTCGGCCTCCCGCCCGGCACCGACGAAATCGGCCAGCATCTCCTGTCGCATCTGGCGGACCAGCTCGGCCAGTATCGCCTCCTTCGCGGGGAAGTACTGGTAGAGCGTACCGACAGAAACGCCTGCCAATACCGCGACATGATTGGTGGTGAGTCCGGCGCTGCCCGACGTCTCCAAAATGCGAGCAGCCGCCTCCAGGATCGCAGCGCAGGTGGCAGCGCTGCGCTCTTGACGCGGTGTCTTGCGGGGGGTCAGCCGGGACTTTGAAGCGTTCATGGGATGCGAGTAGTGGGTGACACGATTATTCGCAATATTTCCCGCACCCAAGTACGGGTCAACAGCCAAGCCCACCAGGTCAGGGAATGCACGACAGTTTCGACTTCAACGACAGGTCCGTGCTCGTCACCGGCGGCGCACGCGGCATCGGCCTGGAGCTCTCCCGCCAGCTGGCCGCCAAGGGCGCGCATGTCATCGCGGTCGGACGCGACGCTGCCTCGCTGGATGCGCTGGCGATGCAACTCCATGGCTCGGTCACCATCCAGCAGGTCGATCTCGCCACATCAGGCAGTGCCGAGGCCCTGTCTCAATGGGTGGCCGAAACGCGCCCGCAATGCAGCGCGCTGATCAACAACGCGGCAATCATGCATCACACCGATCTGACAGTGGACAGCCAGGCCCGGCTCGACGCCATGTCGGCCGAAACTGCGGTCAACCTGACCGCGCCGCTGCAACTGTCGGCGGCGATGCTGCCGGTGCTGTCGGCTCATCCCTCCTCGGCCATCGTCAACGTCACCTCCGGGCTTGCCATCGCGCCTAAGCGCGAGGCCGCCGTCTACTGCGCCAGCAAGGCTGCCCTGCGCAGCTTCACCCGTTCGCTGCGCGACCAGTGCCGCGCGGCCAAGCTTCCGATCCAGGTCACCGAAGCCGTCATGACGCTTGTCGACACCACCCTGTCGCGCGCCGGTCCGCTCCGGAAATATCCGCCGGCGCTGGCCGCCGCCGACCTCATAGCCGGCATCGAACGCGGCCTCGACGAGATCTGGATCGAAAAGACCAAGATCCTGCGCATCGTGCATCGGCTTTCGCCCGAGCTTGCCTATTGCATCATGCGCGACCGCTAACCACCTACGCCAAAAGCCAGGACCCGCAAGAATGATCGAATTCAATGCGTTCGCTGCCCAGCTGCTACGCCGGCCCCGTCAGGTGTCGGCCCTTGCCCCTTCGTCGCCGAGCTTGTGCCAGCTCATGGCCAGCCAGCTGCCGCGCTGGGCCCGGCGGGTCGCCGAGTTCGGCCCCGGTACCGGCAACATCACCCGTGAAATCCTGAAGCTCGGCATCGCGCCCGCCGACCTCTTCCTCTACGAGCTCAACCCGGTCTTCTGCCGCATGCTGCGCGACCGCCACCCAGAAGTGACCGTTTTTGACGAACCTGCGGAAAAACTGGCGTCCGTAGGACCGCAGCACGTCGACGCCGTCGTCTCTGGCCTGCCGCTGCTGTCGATGACATCAAGCCAGCAGGAGGCGATCCTGTCCGCCGCCTTCTCGCGGCTCGGGCCCGATGGCGTCTATGTCCAGTTCACCTATGGGCTGTTCTCTCCGGTGCGCAGCAGCATTGCCGAAAGCCTCGGCCTGGAATTCACCCGTTCGCCCCGCGTCTGGCGCAACCTGCCGCCGGCGGTCGTCTACGTCTACCGGCGCAGGCGCAATTAGGCAGGCTTGCGCAGCACCGATATCCGGCGCCGCAATCGCGCCACAGTGACGGGCGAACCAGTTGGCTGCACAAAAAGCCGGGTCGCATGTCGCCTGTCGTGAAACTGGATCCCAGCTGGCCCGTCTCGCTGGCATTGCATGCCCTTTTGCTGGCCGCCCTCTTGCTGTTGCCGAGGCCACAGCCATTCAGGGTTCCGGCCGAGGATGCAGTACCGGTCGAACTGGTGGCACCGCCCGCACCGGCCCAGTTGCCGCGGCAACAGGCAGCCTCCGCCGCACCGCTTGGACGTAACCTTGCGCCTGCCACCACCTCCAAGCCCGAGGCGCCCACCACTCAGCCCCCTTCTATGGTCAAGGCGCACAGTTTCTACGCGGCAAAGCTGCTCGCCGACCCGCGCAGCCGCCATGCCAGGCAGGCGCTGGCGACCTTTGCTCCCGACGAACGTGCCATCCAGCTGTGCAACATCGAGGCCATGGAGCAGATCCACCGCTGGAAGGCGGAGCTCCGTCCCGATCTTGTCGTCCCCTATGCGACCGGCGATCTCAGGATCGCTGGCGGCTCGATTCATGCGCAAGGCGGAGCCTTCCGGGCCGGGGGCCGCTGGTACGGCGTAATCTTCTCTTGCGATGTGACCGTAGGCGCTGTCGCGGCCTTCGAGTTCAGCGTCGGCGAGGCAATTCCCGAGGCCAGATGGGTCGAATACAATCTCGTTGCTGGAAATCCGGAGGACTAGAACAATTCCTGGAAAAGTGCCTGGCGGTTTTCCGGCTGGAATTGCGCAGGAATATGAGCCCCCAAACGAAAAAAGCCCGGCCAGAGCCGGGCTTTTTGAACGATATCGCTGCGATCAGCTGTCGAGGAACGAGCGCAGCTTCCTGGAGCGGCTCGGATGCTTGAGCTTGCGCAGTGCCTTGGCTTCGATCTGGCGGATACGCTCGCGGGTGACCGAAAACTGCTGTCCGACCTCTTCAAGCGTGTGGTCGGTGTTCATGCCGATGCCGAAGCGCATGCGCAGCACGCGTTCTTCACGCGGGGTGAGCGAGGCGAGCACGCGCGTGGTGGTCTCGCGCAGGTTCGCCTGGATCGCCGCGTCGATCGGCAGGATCGCCATCTTGTCCTCGATGAAGTCGCCGAGATGCGAATCCTCCTCGTCGCCGACTGGCGTTTCGAGCGAGATCGGCTCCTTGGCGATCTTCAGCACCTTGCGCACCTTCTCGAGCGGCATGGCGAGCTTTTCGGCCAGTTCTTCCGGCGTCGGCTCGCGGCCGATCTCATGCAGCATCTGGCGCGAGGTACGGACGATCTTGTTGATCGTCTCGATCATGTGCACCGGGATGCGGATGGTGCGGGCCTGGTCGGCGATCGAACGGGTGATCGCCTGCCTGATCCACCATGTGGCATAGGTCGAGAACTTGTAGCCGCGGCGGTACTCGAACTTGTCGACGGCCTTCATCAGGCCGATGTTGCCTTCCTGGATCAGATCCAGGAACTGCAGGCCGCGGTTGGTGTACTTCTTGGCGATTGAGATGACGAGACGCAGGTTGGCCTCGACCATTTCCTTCTTGGCGATCGCTGCCTCGCGCTCGCCCTTCTGCACCTGATTGACGATCTTGCGGAATTCCAGGATCGAAATCGCCGTCTCGGTGGCGAGGTTCTGGATCTCGGCGCGCAGGTCGCGGATCGTGTCCTTCTCGTTCTTGGTGAATTCCTTCCAGCCGCGGCTGGACAGGTTCGAGATCGAGCGGATCCAGTTCGGGTCGAGCTCGGAGCCCTGATATTCCTTCAGGAACTCGTCGCGGCGCACGCCATAGCTTTCGGCGAGACGCAAAAGCTTGCCTTCGTTCTGCACCAGGCGCTTGTTGATGTCGTAGAGCTGCTCGACCAGCGCTTCGATGCGGGCGTTGTTGAGCGACAGCGATTTCACGGCCTTGACGAGCTGATCCTTCAGCTCCTTCAGGCGGCGGTCCTGGCTCGGCGACAGGGTGCCGGCGGCGGCGAGACGGTTCTCGACCTGCTGGTCCTGCAGCTTGCGCAGCTTCTTGTAGGTGTCGGCGATGACGTCAAGGGTTTCCATGACCTGCGGACGCAGTTCCGCTTCCATGGCCGCCAGCGACAGGCTGGCCTCGTCCTCGTCTTCCTCGTCGTCCTCGCCACGGGTGTCGCCACCCACATTGGTGATGTCGTCTTCCTCGTCGCCACCGCGGCGGCGGCCCGCCTTCGGCTCGTCCTTGGGCTTGGCGTCTTCCTCGACGCGCTCGACGATCGGCGCCTGCTTGGCCTCGGGACCGGCATAGGTCGCCTCGAGATCGATGATCTCGCGCAGCAGGATCTTGGCTTCGTTGAGTTCGTCGCGCCAGATGATGATGGCCTGGAAGGTCAGCGGGCTCTCGCACAGGCCGGCGATCATCGTCTCGCGGCCAGCCTCGATGCGCTTGGCGATGGCGATTTCGCCTTCGCGCGACAGAAGCTCCACCGAGCCCATTTCGCGCAAGTACATGCGCACCGGGTCGTCGGTACGGTCGGTCGGCTCTTTCTTGGTCGTGGTCGCCGCAACGGCGGTGCCGGTCTGCTCGGCAAGCTCATTGGCATCTTCTTCGGCATCGCCTTCGGAAGCTTCGGCCTCTTCGCCCTGCTCGTCGTCCTCGACCACGTTGATGCCCATGTCGGAGAGCATCGCCATGGTGTCCTCGATCTGCTCGGAGGTCACCTCCTCCGAGGGCAGCACCGAATTCAGCTCGTCCATGGTGACATAGCCGCGCTTCTTCGCGACCTTGATCATCTTTTTGACAGCGTCATCGGAAAGGTCGAGCAAAGGTCCGTCTGGGGCGCCTTCGCGTTCGGTCTCGACCTCTTCCTTTTCTTTTGTCGCCATTCTTCGCTTTCTCCAGGCGGCCCGTCAGCCGCTTAAACTCTTGGACAGTGCAAATCAGATGCGCTCATCGAACCTGCGCCTGAACTGCCAGTAGCTGTACCTGTGTTAAGTCCAGATTAACCGTGATATCTGTGGCGGAATATCTTCCTGTCCAGTGACAAGTGCCCCAATCCGCATTTTCAGGCCATCGACACGACTGGCGACCTGGCCGCCGGTTAACTTTTTCGAATCGACCTGATTCCGTCATTCCGTCGGAAGGTCAAGCGCCTCTCGCATGATTCGCGCCAAAAAAGCGAATCAATTGCGGGATAATCGGTCCGCAGCGTCAGTTACGACCGCCCCGGCCCGAAGACACCCCGAAGCCTTCGATAAGCGCTTCGGTGGCCTGCATGTCGTGAAACTGCGCCTGAACTTCCACCAGATGTCGGTAGTTTTCGTCGGTAGGATCTGTAGCCAGCGCAGCTTCGGCCTGTTTCAGCTCCTTATGTAAGGTGCGGGCGCTGCGGTGCAAGTGCAACGCCTGCGCGAAGGCGTCGCGGGCGTCCTCGATCGCCGCGTCTTCCAGCGCCGTCCACTGCCGGGCTCGCCGCGCCAGCATCACCGCCCGCCCCCACATCTCGGCACAGGAGGCGCGCTCGATCGCCGCCACAACTGCTTCGCGGGTGTTGGCCTCGCCATGCGCCATCGCATCGATCAGCACCGAATGCAGCTGCTTGAGCTCGCCATGGCTGAGGTCGAGCCGTTCGACATGCTCGAAATTCTCGTCGATCAGCGCGGGGTGGTTGACCAGAGCGACGACGAGTGCCGCCTCGCGCAGAGGCATGATGCCGGCGGTGCGCTTGACCAGGCCTGAACGCGCCAGGCTTTCGGACACGGCAAGCCGACCCGCGGCGGCACCGGCACCACCCTTGTTCCACTGGCCGCGCTCGCCGCTACCCTTGCTGAACGAGCCCTTGCCGCCTTGCCCTTGCTGGCGGCCGCGCTGGCTGCCGAAGAAATTCAGCACCCGCTCGCGCATTTCCTGCTGGTAATGGTAGCGGACGCTCTCGTCCTTGATCCTGCCGGTCAGCTCGCGCAGCGTCTTTTCAAGCTCGGCGCGCCGTTCCGGCGTGTCGAACACCCCGCCCGACGTCTCACGCATCCAGATCATGTCGGACAGCGGTCGCGCCGCGTTGAGCACGGTGCGGAACGCTTCCGGCCCTTCCGCCTTGACCAGGTCGTCAGGGTCCTTGCCCTCTGGCAGCAATGCGAAGCGGGCCGTGTTCCCAGGGGCTACCAGCGGCAGCGCCAGGTCGGCGGCGCGGTAAGCAGCCTTCAAGCCGGCCTTGTCGCCGTCGAAGCACAACACCGGCTCGCCCGACATGCGCCACAACAGTCCGAGCTGGTTTTCGGTCAGCGCCGTGCCGAGCGGCGCCACGACATTTTCAATACCGGCCTGAGCGAGCGCGATCACGTCCATGTAGCCTTCGACGGCGATCACCGTGCCGCCCTTCTGCAGCGCCTTGCGGGCGCGGGCGAAATTGTAGAGCACGTTGCCCTTGTGAAAGAGCTCGGTCTCGGGCGAATTCAGGTACTTGGCCGAAATCTCCGCCGACATCGCACGGCCGCCGAAGGCGATGATGCGCCCGCGGGAATCCGGGATCGGAAACATGATGCGGTCGCGGAAGCGGTCATAGGAAACCGGCACGTCCTCGAAGACGGTCAACCCGCAGGCCTCCATCTGCGCCTTCTCGATGCCCTTGGAGGCGAGGAACTCCTTGAGCGCATTGCGGCTGTCGGGCGCGAAGCCGAGCCGGAACTGCTGCTGCGTCACCTGCGATAAGCCGCGGTCGCGCAGATAGGCACGGGCACGGGCTCCGTCGGACGTCTGCAGCCGGTCCTCGAAGAATTTGGTCGCCAGTTCCATGACGTCATGCAGCGAGGCGCGCTCGCGCTCGCGCCGCTCTTCCTGCGCATCGCGCGCCGGCATCGGCACGCCGGCCATCTCGGCGATACGCTCGACCGCCTCGGGGAAGCTGAGCCCATCCATTTCGGTCAGGAAGCGGAAATGATCGCCCGTCACGCCGCAGCCGAAGCAGTGATAGCGGCCCTTGCGGTCCTCGCAGTGGAATGACGGCGACTTCTCGCCATGGAACGGACAGCAGGCCCAGAAATCGCCCTTCTGGGTGTTGGTCTTCTTGCGATCCCAGGTCACGCGCTGGCCGATCACGGCCGAAATCGGCACGCGGTCACGTATCTCGCTCAAAAATCCGTCGGAAAAGCGCATCGGGTCCTGCTTGTTTCAAACTGATATAGGCGCTCGCCTCGCCGGACACGACTCCTATTCGTTGCCTGCCCGCGGACATGCCCGCTGTTCACAGGGCCTCAGCGCAAACATCCGGCCAGACATCTCGATTGCGCCGTCGGCCGGTCGCTGTCGAAACGGAATTGCCGCCCGACCTGTCAGATTATGGACGATCGCATCTTGCGATTGCGTGCACACGTGTGCACTATGGACGAAAAATATTATCCGGCTAATCTAAATGGCATGTTCATGACAGTGATTCGCATCCGCGCCAGGAGCACCGTGGCAGCCTCCCAGACAGCCCCCGGCAGCATGCCCATCAGGTGCTCCCGATGAGTGGCTCCGTCGTCCTGCTGCACCTCGCCGGCGCCGTCGCCCTGCTCCTGTTTGCCACCCGAATGGTGCGCACCGGCGTCGAGCGTGCCTATGGCGACGTGCTGCGCCACAAGCTGCGCAACACCATGCGCAACCCGATCCTGGCGGTGCTTGCCGGAACGGCCCTGGCCATCGCTTTCCAGAGCTCGACCGCCGTCACCCTGCTTGTCGGCTCCTTCGCCGGTGCCGGCATCGTCAGCGGCATCGCCGGCCAGCTCGCCGTGCGCGGCGCCGAGATCGGCTCGGCACTGGTCATCAAGATCCTGACCTTCGACCTGTCGCTGCTGGTGCCGCTGTGTCTCGTCGCCGGGACGACAATGTTCCTCGCCACCGACCGGCGCAGTTGGCAGCAGACAGGCCGCATCCTCGTCGGCATCGGCCTTCTCGTGCTGTCGCTCGAAATGGTCGGCCAGGCCTCCGAGCCGCTGCGCGAAAGCAAGCTTTTGCCCGTCATCATCGACTATTTCGCCGGCGACCCCGTCACCGCCTATTTGCTCGCGGCCATCGTCACCTGGCTGTTCCATTCCTCGATCGCCGCCGTGCTGCTGATCGTCACCCTTGCCGGCCGCGGCTTCGTGCCGCCCGAGCTCGGCATCGTGCTGGTGCTCGGCGTCAATCTCGGCAGCTCGATCATCGCCCCCCTGCTCACCCGCAACGCCGAGCCGGGCGTGCGCGTCGTGCCGATCGGCAACCTGCTGATGCGCGGCGCCGGCTCGCTGGTCATGCTGGTGGCGTTTCTATGGATCAAGCCGTCGACCGCTTTCCTCGGCTCGACCGGCCCCGACCAGATCATCAACGCCCACATCCTGTTCAACTGCATCATCCTGGTCGCCGGCATTCCGCTCGCCAAACTCGTCTACAGCGCCTCGGAAAAGATCGTGGCGCTTGGCACCAAGACCGATCCGGCCAAGGAGATGGCGGTCGCCGAACTCAGCGCGCTCAACGAAGCCGCCCTGGACACCCCCTCGCAGGCCCTTGCCAACGCCACCCGCGAGACGGTGCGCGTCTGCGAGACCGTCGAGATCATGCTCCAGCGCATCATCGAGCTCTATGAGAGCCCCGACGCCGACAAGATCAAGGCACTCGCCTCGCTCGACGACCGCGTCGACCGCAAGCACCAGGCGATCAAGCTATACCTCGCCAAGGCCACCATCCGGCCGATGACAGAGGACGAGGCGCTGCGCTGCCAGGAGTTGCTCGGCGCCTGCGTCAAGCTTGAGCAGGTCGGCGACATCATCGTCCGCAACATGCTGGCTCATGTGCAGAAGAAGCTCGACCGCGGCCTCGAATTCACGCCCGAAGGCTGGCGCGAGCTGACTTCCTTCCACGCCTCGGTGATGGCCAATGCGCGCCTTGCCTTCAACGTTCTGGTGTCGCGCGACGCCAACACCGCGCGCCAGCTCGTGCTCGAAAAGGACCGGCTGCGCGACGTCGAGAAGCAGACCAGCCAGAGCCATTTCCTGCGCCTGCGCGACGGCACCATCAGGAGCGTCGAGACCAGCTCGATCCACCTCGACACCATCCGCGATCTCAAGCAGATCAACTCCCTGCTCGCCTCGATGGCCTATCCCGTGCTCGAGGAGCAGGGCCTGCTCCGCGGCTCGCGACTGAAGGCGAGCTGAGACTCGCACAGTAACGCTTTTCCGTAGGCGCACGCCGCGCCTCTTTCCATTGTGCGTTGCGATCCTTCGCCCCTCCTCTGGCCTGCCGGCCATCTCCCCCACAAGGAGGGAGATTAGAGCGTTTCATTTTTTGAGAGAATCGTAGGATTCCCAAAGATTGGCGTTTGTGATTCAAGATGCTGGCTGGATGGAGGCCAGCATCTGATGACGCGAGCCCTTTCGAACGATCTTCGTGAGCGTGTTGTGGAAGCGGTTTGCGCCGGCGAGAACTGCCGTGCGGTGGCGTCGCGCTTCGGCGTTGCCGTTTCCTCGGTTGTGAAGTGGTCGCAGCGTTACCGTGCCACCGGGTCGGTTGCGCCGGGCAAGATGGGCGGACACCGCAAGCGGATTTTGGAGCCGCATCGTGCCTTCATCGTGGAGCGGATCAACCAGACCTCTGAACTGACGCTGCATCGGCTGAAGGACGAGTTGGCCGCACGCGGGGTGATGGTCTCGCACAATGCGGTCTGGATGTTCTTGAGGCGCGAGGGCCTGAGCTTCAAAAAAAACACTGCTCGCTCTTGAGCAGGGCCGAGCCGATATTGCTCGCAGGCGTCGGCGATGGCGGTCTTGGCAGGCCAGCCTGGATCCGCGGTGCCTGGTCTTCATCGATGAGACCTGGATCAAGACCAATATGGCTCCACTTCGGGGCTGGGGGCCAAGGGGCAAGCGCCTGCGCGGCTTGGCCCCGCACGGCCATTGGCGAACCCTGACCTTCCTGGGGGCATTGCGTTGGGACCGGCTTGCGGCACCTTGTGTCTTTGACGGACCAATCAACGGCCAGTGCTTCCGCGCCTATGTCGAGCAGCAACTCGTTGGCGTGCTGAAACCCGGCGATATCGTCATCATGGACAATCTGGGAAGTCACAAATCGGTCGCCATCAGGCAGATGATCAAGGCCGCTGGCGCCAGGCTTTGGTACCTGCCGCCCTACTCACCCGACCTCAATCCGATCGAGCAGGCCTTCGCCAAGATCAAACACTGGATGCGCCAAGCCCAGAAGCGCACCGTCGAAGAAACGTGGCGGCACGTCGGTCAACTCGTTGCGACCATCGAACCCGGCGAATGCGAGAACTATTTCGCAAACGCCGGATACGCTTCCGTCAAAACGTGAAAGGCTCTAGTCGCGTCGCCGGCGGCGCCCATCCTGCAAGATTGCCAGGAACACCCTTGTAACGTCAGTGATTGGGCGTAGCACCGATGACGGCGTGATCTCCCTCCTTGTGGGGGAGATGGCCGGCAGGCCAGAGGGGGGTGCGAAGGATCGCAACGTTGACGATTTGCCTCGTAAGGCGCAACCGGCGCGCTTTTCCCGCACGGCAAAAAGGCTGGCCTCAGCAAACGCCCTTGCCTGCCCCCAGCAATTCGGGCGAGGCTGCTCGCAACATCAGGGAACCTGCAAAATGGCCGCGCTCGACCAGAACACCCTCGTCGCCGAGATGACAACCTGGCGGCGCGGCCTGCATGCCCATCCCGAATTCGGCTTCGAGGAAAAGCGCACCTCAGCCTTCGTTGCAGCCCGACTCCGGGCCTTCGGCCTCGACGAGGTCGTCGAAGGCGTCGGCGGCACCGGCGTCGTCGGCACCCTGCGCCGTGGATCGGGCAACCGGGCCATCGCGCTCCGCGCCGACATGGACGCATTGCGCATCTCCGAGCAGGCCAGCCACGGTCACGTTTCGCAAAATCCCGGTGTCATGCATGCCTGCGGCCATGACGGCCACACCGCGATGCTCCTGGGCGCGGCGAAGCTGCTTGCCAACGAAGGCGGCTTCGACGGCACGGTACGCTTCATCTTCCAGCCGGCGGAGGAATGGGGCAAGGGCGCGCTCGCCATGCTCGACGACGGGCTTATGGCGCGTTTTCCCTTCGACGAGATCTATGGCCTGCACAACATGCCCGGCCTGCCGTTGGGCCATTTCGAGACCCGGCCCGGCCCGATCATGTCGGCGGAGGACAATTTCGAGATCGTGCTGCGCGGCCTCGGTGGTCACGCTGCCTGCCCGCATCTCGGCCGCGAGGTGCTGGTTGCTGCCTGCGCCGTCGTCACCAACCTGCAGACCATCGTGTCACGCCGGCTGAGCCCGGCTGACATCTCCGTGGTCTCGGTCACCGAACTCGTCACCGACGGCACCCGCAACGCCCTGCCCGGCTTCGCCCGCATCCTCGGCGATGCCAGGAGCTTCCGCCCGGAGGTCAGCGCCGAGATCGAACGGCAGATGCGCATCATCGCCGAAGGCACCGCACTGACCCACAACTGCACGGCCGAGGTGACCTACAGCAGGGAGTTCGTGCCGCTGGTCAACGATGCCGAGGCCACCGCAGCCGCGCTCGAAGCCGCCAGCACCGTGTTTGCCGCCAGCGCGGTCAACGGCAAGGGCGAGATCGTCACTGCATCCGAGGATTTCGCCCGTTTCCTCGACCATGTCCCCGGCTGCTTCGCCTATATCGGCAATGGCGAGGCCTCGGCGCCGCTGCACAACCCGTCCTTTGATTTCAACGACGACGCCCTGATCCACGGCACCCGCTTCCACGCGGCCATCGCCCGCCAGCGCCTGCCGGTGACGTGATTTTTGAAAAGGAAACGCCGCCGCCATCGCAGCCCATTTGAACTTGCCCGAATCGCCGTCCTTGGCGACACTCTCCTTGGGCCGTGCAGCCTGCCGCTCGCTCCCTCGGGATTGGCGAATGCACAGGAGAACATGGTTTGACCCTTGGGGTGACCGTCGGCAATGCGAGCACTGACGCTGTATGTCCCCCTCTTCAAGGGAACATCCCATGCCATCGCTTGATCGCGTGAAATCCATGGCCAAGGAGCTGCGTGCAGGCCTGGCCGCGCAAGACATCCACCTTGCCCACAGCGCCTGTCTCGAGATCGTCGCCCGCCAGTTCGGCTACGACAACTGGAACACCCTCAAGGCGACGTCCGACGCCAAGGCCGAGCTTGCCGTTTCGGTCGTCGTCGAGCACGGCCGTGAGGAAGAGGCAGCCAGTTTCTACCAGAGGGCGTTCGGTGCCATTCGCGGCGGATCCTACCTGTTCGAGGGCGTTCCGATCTCGATCGACCTGCAGATCGGCGGTGTCGCCCTGCAGGTTGGCGGCGCCAATCCCCGCCGAGAACAGGAACCGCGGCGCGGCGGGCCGTTCTTCCCCAAGGCCCATGGCGCGGTCAGCGCCGTCTTCATCCTCGAGGTCGCCAACGCGCAGGCCGCGCTGCAACGAGCGATCAGGGTCGGAGCAACCATTCGTGGAAACCTGGCTGCGGCAACCGACGGCCGCCGCGGCGCCACCGTTTTCGATCCGTTCGGCCACATCTGGGGCCTGCGCGACAAGGCCCCGGTCAAGCTCCGCCACGCCGCGTGATGACCTTTCCTTCTCCCGCAAGGGCAGAAGGAAAGGCGCGGCTACCCTCGCGCCCCAAACGAAAAACGCCCCGCGCTGCATCGCAGGCGGGGCGTTTCTGTTCACATGGCACAAGGCCATAGCTGCCTACTGCAGCAGCTCCTTGACGATGCCGCTGGCCTTGCCGAAATCCATCTGGCCGGGATAGCGCTCCTTGAGCGCGTTCATGCAGCGGCCCATGTCGCGCAAGCCATCGGCGCCGACTTCCGAAATCACCTGCTGTGCCGCGCTGCGCACCGCCCCCTCCTCCATCTGCTTGGGCAGGAAGTCGGAGATGATGGCGATTTCGTCACGCTCCTGGGCGGCCAGTTCCAGCCGCGAACCTTCCTCGAAGGCCTTGGCCGATTCCTGGCGTTGCTTGACCATCTTGGTCAGGATCTGCAGGATTTCCTCGTCGGTGACAGGGTCCTTGCCGGCACCGCGATGGGCGATATCGCGGTCCTGGATGGCCGCCTGGATCAGCCTCAGCGTCGAGGTGCGGCGCTTGTCGCCGGTCTTCAATGCAGTCTTCAGTGCCTCGGCGAGTGTCTCGCGCATGGCCGTTACTCCTGAACGTGTCGCAAACAATAGCGCTGACCTGCCACAGTGGCAAACCGAATGACAATGGCCAACTTCCTGTTTTTGCTAGGAAAAATAATTAGCCACGAATCCCGGCCCGGTCATTGACCATATGCCGGCCTTCGCCTATTGTCCGCGCCTTGCAAGGACTTGTTTGTTTTGTGCACGGGGCCCGCCTGACGGTGGTCGTCCGTGCTTTTCGCTGCGCGATATGGCCCCTTGCGAGCCATTTTTCAAGTCGCGGCGCCCGTTACGCAGGAGCATCGCCATGGCCTCAGAGACCGCCCCTTGGGCAACCGAAGTGCCGACCGCCGTTCTGGTACTGGCCGACGGCACGGTCATCACCGGCCGAGGCCTCGGCGCCACAGGCAGTGCCGTTGCCGAAGTCTGCTTCAACACGGCGCTCACCGGCTACCAGGAGGTCCTCACCGACCCCTCTTATGCCAGCCAGATCGTCACCTTCACCTTCCCGCACATCGGCAACATCGGCACCAACGATGAAGACATCGAGGACCTGAACCCGGCAACCCGTTCGGGTGCCGTAGGTGCCGTGTTCAAGGCCGACGTCACCAACCCATCAAGCTATCGCGCCGCCGGCCATCTCGACCAGTGGCTGAAGCGTCGCGGCATCGTTGCCATGTCGGGTGTCGACACCCGCGCCCTGACAGCACTGATCCGCGAAAAGGGCATGCCCAACGCGGTCATCGCATACGCCCCCGACGGCAAGTTCGATATCGAGAACCTCAAGGCCCAGGCCCGCGCCTGGTCCGGCCTCGTCGGCCTCGACCTCGCCAAGGAGGTTACCTCTGGCCAGTCGTCGGTCTGGACCGAGACGCCCTGGGTCTGGAACGAGGGTTATGGCGAGCGCGCTGACGAAACCATGCACGTCGTTGCCATCGACTATGGCGTCAAGCGCAACATCCTGCGCCTGCTTGCAGGCCTCGGCGCCAAGGTGACTGTCGTTCCGGCCAAGACCTCGGCCGAAGACATCCTGGCGATGAAGCCCGATGGCATTTTCCTGTCCAACGGCCCCGGCGATCCGGCGGCAACGGGAGAGTATTCGGTGCCCGTCATCAAGGACCTGCTCAAGACCGAGCTGCCGGTGTTCGGCATCTGCCTCGGCCACCAGATGCTGGCGCTGGCGCTTGGCGGCAAGACCGCCAAGATGCACCAGGGCCACCATGGCGCCAACCATCCGGTCAAGGACCACACCACCGGCAAGGTCGAGATCGTGTCGATGAACCACGGCTTCGCTGTCGATGCCGAGTCGCTGCCCGAGGGTGTCGAGGAGACGCACGTCTCGCTGTTCGACGGCACCAATTGCGGCATCGCGCTCACCGGTCGCCCGGTGTTTTCGGTCCAGCACCATCCCGAGGCCTCGCCCGGCCCGCAGGACTCGCACTACCTCTTCCGCCGCTTCGCCAACCTGATCCGCGAACGGCAAGGCGAACCGGCGCTCGCAGAGCGCTGAGACCAGGCAGTCACCGGCAATCCGATAAAAGGCCCCGCTGTTGAACTGACCCCGTAAAGTTGGACGGTTCATTGAGCTGGTAGATTTAAGGGCTGGGTCCTGTATTGCACAGGGGCCAGCCCCTTTCAGTTTCAGTTTGATGGGGCGGTGGTTGTAATAGTCGATGTAGCGCTCGATGGCCTTATCGAGGCTTTGGACAGTTTCGAACCTTTCCGGGTGGAAGAGCTCGGACTTGAGCGTGGCGAAGAAGCTCTCCATCGGTGCGTTGTCGAGGCAATTGCCTTTGCGTGACATGCTTTGTGCAAGGCCTCTGGTTTCCAGCCTGCGCTGGAATGCCGACATCTGGTACTGCCATCCCTGATCGGAATGCAGGGTCGGCCGTTCGTCCTCATTGAGCCGGGCGAAGGCTTTGGTCAGCATATTGTCCACCAGTTTGAAGCGCGAGCGGCGCGCCGTCTCGAAGGCGACGATCTCGCCATTGTAGAGGTCCATGATGGGAGACAGGTAGAGCTTGTCGCCGGCCACGCTGAACTCCGTCACGTCGGTCACCCATTTGCAGTTGGCGCGGTCGGCGCTGAACTTGCGCTGCAACAGATCGGGAGCGGTCCGCCCAACCTCGCCCCTGTAGGAACGATACTTCTTCGGCCTGACCAGTGACTTCAATCCCATCTCGGCCATCAGGCTCTGGACGGTCTTGTGGTTGACGCCTTGACCCAACTGGCGCAGTTGCGCGGTCACCCGGCGATAGCCGTAGCGGCCCTTGTGGCGGTCGAAGATGGCCTTGATCGCCTCCTTCAGCGCCACATGGCGGTCCGGGCGCGAGGCCGCCTTTTGCCTGTAATAGAACGTGCTGCGCGGCAGCTTCGCCAGATCGAGCAGGCCCTCAAGCGGATGCAACGGCCTTAACGCCTGGACGGCTTGTGCTTTTTGGGCGCGTGTCCCTGCGTTAAGGCCTCCAGTTTTTTCAGGTAGGCGTTCTCCATCCGCAGTTGCTTCAGTTCGGCCAGCAGTTCTTCCCGGCTTTTGGCTTCGTCACTGGGTGCAACAGGCACTGCGGGGGCCGGCGGCTTCGACATGGGGCGTCCTCCGGGACGTCGGCCGAGTGCCTCTATCCCACCCGCATGATAGCGCTTCTCCCAGCCCGCCAGGCAACTGGCATTGCGGATATTGAACAACGCCGCCGTCTGGCGATACGACAGACCTTCTCGCCACATCCGCTCGAGCACTGACAGCTTGAACGTCGCGTCGTAATGATCGTATTTGCCCGACAGTCCCGCCCAGCCATGCGCCTGGTACAAAGCCACCCACTTGCGGACAGTCGCCGCGTCAACTCCACGCTTCGACGCCGCACTCGCGTAGCTTTCATCCCTGCACAAATAGCTATCGACAACCGAGCGCTTGAAACGCGCACTGTGTTTGGACATGCAAAACCCCCGAAGGTTGTGTCCAACTTTCGGGGGGCAGTTCAGACGCGGGGCCTTTCTCTTGCGGTGAAGTCGACCGGGTGCCCCCCTACTTCGCCTCGGCGCTGAGGAAAGCATTGGCCGCCGCCGCGACCTGATGCGCCTTCGCCGGATCGGCGAGGATGCCCATATGGCTGGTGCCCGACAGCACCAGAAGCTGGCTGCGCGATGGGCCGTTGACGTCGCCATTGGCGTGGCCGCCGAGCGCCGCATGCATCTCTGCGAGATGGCTGAGCGTCACGACGTCGGCATCACCGGCAACCAGCAGAACAGGTGCCTTGATCCTGGTTAGGTCGGCGGTCCAGTCGAACGGCATCAGTTCCAGCTGCTTGACCTTCTCGACCAGGGCAGCGAAGTCCGGTTTGGGCGACAGTTTCTGATACTCCGCCACCATCGGCGCACCGGCAAACATGTCGGGGGTCAGGTGCTGCACCATCTCCTTGTGGCCGGGCGCCAGCCCCTTGTCGCTGGCGGCGGCCGACACGGCGACGATGCGTTCGACACGCTCCGGGTGGCGCAGGGCCAGTTGCAGGGCGACGTTGCCGCCCATCGAATAGCCCATGACGGACGCCTTTTCGATGCCGAGCCTGTCGAGCAGGCCAGCGACGTCGTCGGCCATGGTCTGGTAGCTCAACCCGGGAACCTGGTCTGCGGTGCGACCATGGCCCTGCAGCTCGACAGCAATGACCGTGTTCGCCTTGGCGAGTTCGCCGAGGCTGGTCGACCAGTTGGTCTCGATGGTCATCAAGGCGCCATGCAGCAGAACGAGCGGCGCCCCCTCCCCGTAAACCTGGTGATGCAGTTCGAGGGGTGCTGCTTCCTCGGCCGAAAGCATTGCCGGTGCGATGGTGGAAAAAAGGGCGAGCAGGGCCGCGCCCGCAAGTGCCAGCGTTTTCATCGTCGTTTCCTGTCCAAGGATGAGCGATCCCGCCCGGCCGCCAATGCGGCCGGTTGGGTCACGATTGCGATAAGGGAATTGCCGGCCGGAATCGGCGAGGAATCAGGCGGAGATCAGCTCGCCAAGAAGTTCTTCGAGCTGGTTCATGCTTTCCTGGGCGCCGGCTTCCATGCCCGAGGCGATCATGCCGTCGCGATCCTCGATGCTGTCGAAGCGGGTGACGCCGCTGTAATGGGTCCTGCCGTCCTTCTCCTCGAAGCGATGTGTCTCGATGACGTTCTTGTCCTCGAACATGCCCTCCAGCGCGAAGGTATTGACCAGCTTTTCCGGCTCGTCGACCTCGATGTACCTGCCGATAAAGGCAAAGATGGTGCCGTCAGGTGTGGTCTGCTCGAAACGCCACTCGCCGCCGGGCCGGACGTCGAGCTTGACCACCTTGGTCGCGCCCATGGCGCGCGAGCCCCACCAGCGGGCCACGTGCTCGGGCCGGGTCCAGGCCCGCCACACCAGCGCGCGCGGGGCGTCGAAGGTGCGGCTCATGCGGATGATGGGTTCGCCTTCCGGCGTATCGACAAGCATCTTGTTCATGTCATTCCCTTTCGTATCTCGTGAAATCACTGCTTGTTGGTGTCGTCGCCGCGCTGCATGTCGGCGAGATAGGCGTCGAGCTGGTCGAGATTGTCGCGCCACAGGTCGCGATAGGCGCCGACCCAGCCATCGACGTCCTGGAGCGGGCCGGCCTGAAGCTTGCAGTAGCGGTACTGCGCATCCTTCTCGCGCGAGATCAGTCCGGCGTTTTCGAGCACCTTGATGTGCTTCGACACCGCCGCCAGGCTCATGTCGTAGGGTGCAGCCAGCTCGCCGACGCTCGCCTGCCCCTGGGCAAGCCGGGCCAGGATGGCGCGACGCGTCGGATCTGCCAGCGCGGAAAATGTAAGGGAAAGAGGATCAGTCATGTCTTTATTCAACCAAATAGTTTTTAACTTATTGGTTGAATACAATTCGCTCAAGTGGTTGTCAACCGGTTGGTTGAGAACTCCGGCAAATCTCACCGACGTGAAAAGACGGGTGGCGCGCCCTGCGCGTCGCGAAAATTCTGCTCCACCCGGGCATGCGCGAAATGAGCTGTCCAGCCCGCGACACCAGCCAGATGCGAGCGCTCTGGCGCACTCATGGCCACTTCTTTCGACCCGCCAAAGGCCCGTTCCTCCACCCCCTTTGCCGTTCGCCCAAGCCAGCGCTGCGCGTCGATTGAACCAGCCGCAGCCGATCTTTCGCAAACTCAATCCCCTCGCAGCCTTGCTTTTGAAATCCTCTCGCTCTTCAATATCTACAAATTCCGTAGAGTTAATGGGTATCGACCGCTGATGAGGATCCGCATATGCCAAGACAACTCGTGGTGGGAATTTCGGGCAATCTGACCCGTCCGTCGAAGACCAGACAGTTCATCGAGCACATTGCCGGCGAGGTTGCCAGGAACACCGGAGCAGCAGCGGCTACCTACGATATCGAGGATCTCGGCCCGTCCTTCGCCCAGGCACGGCGCGTCAGCGATCTCGCCCCGCCTGCCCGGGCCATCGTCGAGCAGCTGTCCAGTGCGGCCATACTCGTCGTTGGCTCACCCACCTTCAAGGGCAGCTACACCGGCCTGTTCAAGCACTTCTTCGACCTGCTCGACCCCAATTCGCTGAAGGGCAAGCCGGTAATCCTGGCGGCGACCGGAGGTGGCGAGCGCCATTCTCTGATCGTCGAGCACCAGTTGCGCCCGCTGTTCGGCTTCTTCGAGGCGCTGACCATCCCGACCGCCATCTACGCCTCCGACAGGGATTTCGTCGACGGCGCGCTGGTTTCCGAGGCCATCCGCGCCCGCGCCCAGCAGGCGGTCACCGAGGCCTGTCGTGTCGCCCAGATGCGCGACAGCGTCGACTTGGCCGCCTGACCAAGACCGCACCGAAGCTCCCACCACCCGACATGACCGACCTGCGGCCCCACGCCGTCGGGCAGGCCGCGTCGTCTCGAAATTCTCTTTCGCAAGGAGATCCCCATGACCAGACAGACCAAGCCCAGACAGATCAAACTCGGCGCCTTCCTGCCCGGTGGTGGCCAGCACATCGCCGCCTGGCGCCATCCCGGCTCGCCAGCCGACGGCGCGACCAATTTCGCCTTCCACGCCGAGCTCGCCAAGACAGCCGAGCGCGGCCTGTTCGACGCCTATTTCCTCGCCGACAACCTGTCGGTCGGACTCGGCGGCCGTGAAGGCGGCAATGCCAAGATCGCCGGTTTCGAGCCGGTCACGCTGTTTGCAGCATTGGCGCCGCTGACCACGCATCTCGGCTTCATCGCAACCGTCTCGACCACCTACGAGGAGCCCTACACGCTCGCCCGCAAGTTCGCCTCGCTCGACCATCTGTCGAACGGCCGCGCCGGCTGGAACGTCGTCACGTCGGCCGGCGACGACACCGCGCGCAACTTCAACCTGGACAAACAGCCCGACCATGCCGACCGCTATGCCCGCGCCAGGGAGCATGTCGACACCGTCAAGGCGCTGTGGGACAGCTGGGAAGACGACGCCTTCATCCGCGACAAGCAGACGGGGCGCTTCTACGATCCCGCCAGGGTCCACGACATCGACCACAAGGGCGCGCATTTCGCCGTCAAGGGACCGCTCAACGTGCCCCGCCCTGTCCAGGGCCACCCGGTCGTCGTCCAGGCCGGCCAGTCGGAGGACGGGCGCCGGCTTGCCGCACTGTCCGCCGAAGTGATCTTCACCGCACACCAGAACCTTGCTTCGGCGCAGGAATTCTACCGCGACATCAAGGCCCGCGTGCTGGCCGAAGGCCGTGTCCCTGATCACGTGCTGATCATGCCAGGCGTAGCCCCCTTCGTTGGACGCACCGAGGCCGAGGCGCGGGCCAAATACGACAGGCTCAACGAACTGATCCTGCCCGAGGACGGCGTTGCCCTGCTCAACGGGCTCGCCGGCGGCACGCTCGACCTCAGGGGCTATCCGCTCGACGGGCCATTGCCGAGGAGTGCCGAGACCGAGGGCATGAGGAGCCGCCAGGCGCTGATCCGCCAGATCGCCGACGAGCACGACTTCACCATCCGCGAGCTCTACCAGTGGGTCGCCACCGCCCGCGGCCACTACACCATCGTCGGCAGCGCCACCCAGGTCGCCGACCAGCTGGAAGAATGGTTCACCAGCGAGGCCGCCGACGGCTTCAACATCCTGCCGCCATGGCTACCCGGTGCGCTTGACGATTTCGTCGACCTGGTGGTGCCCGAGCTGCAGCGGCGTGGCCTGTTCCGCAGCGCCTATGAGGGCCGCACGCTGCGCGAGAACCTCGGCCTGCCCCGCCCGCAAAATCCCTGGACCGCAGGCCGCAGTGCGCTGCAGGCCGCCGAATAATCCCGATCGCGAGGGCAAGATCATGAGTTTGCAACACATCGAACAGCCGAGCGTGCTTGGCGCCGGCATCGGCGACAACAGCTTTGGCCAGGAGCTTGTCCAGCGCGGTGGCCGGGCGGCGGCACGCTTCCTGTCGCGCTACGGCGTGCTCGCTGGCTTCCTCGCACTCTGGCAGGTGGCGAGCCATGCCGGCTGGGTCAATCCGGCGGTCATTCCCCCGCCCGATGCCATCATAGCCGCGCTGTGGGACGGCATTGCCGGCGGCGCACTGCTCGACGACATCGCCATTTCGCTCCAGCGCTCGGGCACGGCCTTCGTCGCCGCCGTCTTCGTTGCCATCCCGCTCGGCCTGTTCATGGGCCAGGTCCGCTCGGTCGAGCGCGCACTCGACCCGATTCTGCAGGTCTTCCGCCAGACTTCGGCGCTCGCGCTCTACCCGGTCTTCATCCTGCTGCTCGGCCTCGGCGAAGCCTCCAAGGTCTTCGTCATCTTCTGGGCGACGCTGTTTCCGCTGCTGCTCAACACCATCGGCGGCGTCAAGGAGGTCGACCCCAAGCTGATCGAGATGGCGCGCGTCTATGGTGCGAGCCGGCTCACTGTGTTCCGCCGCGTCGTGCTGCCGGGTGCGGTGCCGTCGATCTTCGTCGGCCTCAGGCTGTCGGCCACCACAGCCCTGCTGCTGCTCATCGCTTCCGAGATGATCGGCGCCAACAGGGGCGTCGGCTTCCAGGTGATGAACGCCCAGTACAACTTCCAGATCCCGCTGATGTTCGCAGCCATCGTCCTGCTCGCCGGCCTCGGCCTCGTCTCCAACTACGCGCTCGTCCTGCTGCAGCGCCGGCTTTGCCGGTGGAGCAGCGCCACCGCAGCCTGACGCACCCCCCTTTCGCCCCCAATCAAGGATACCGACAATGACATTCAGATTCCGCAACCTTAGCATCAGCACACTTGTCGCCGGCAGCCTGTTCGCCGCCGGCGTCCCCGGCACCGCCTTCGGCCAATCGCCTGAAACGGTGAAGATCCGCTACCTCTCCAGCCAGGGCAGCATCTCGCCGCATGAGCTGGCCAATGAGCTCGGCCACTTCAATGGCCTCGGCATCGAGTTCGAGAATGTCGGCTATGCCCAGGGCGGCCCGGCCTCGCTGTTCGCACTCGCCGCCGGCAGCGTCGACCTCGGTTCGGCCGCGACCTCGGCGGTGGTCAACTCGATTGCCGGCGGCAACGACTTCGTCGCCGCCTATCCCAGCAACGGTATCGACGACAAGGTCCAGAGCGTCTTCTACGTACTCGAGGACAGCCCGATCAAATCGGTCGCCGACATCGCCGGCAAGTCTATCGCCGTCAACACGCTGGGCGCCCATCTCGACTACACGGTGCGCGAGGCGCTGCACCAGGCCGAGCTGCCGCAGAATGCCGCCAACCTCGTCGTGGTGCCGGGTCCCCAGCTCGAACAGACCTTGCGCTCCGGCCAGGTCGACATCGCGGCGCTCGGCTACTGGCAGGCCACCTTCGAAGGCCTGCTGAAGGAACATGGCGGTGTCCGCGCCATCTTCGACGACACCGACGTGCTGGGCGAAATCGCCGGCGGCTTCGTCGTGCTGCGCCGCGACTTCGTCAAGGCTCACCCTGACGCTGCCCGCAACTTCGTCGAGCAGTCGACCCGCGCCGCCGAATGGTCGCGCCAGAACCCCGATGAAGCACGCAAGGTGCTGGCATCCATCCTGTCGAAGCGCGGCGAGAACGCCGAGCTGGCCAAATACTGGACCGGCTTCGGCCTCCGCGAAGGCGCGCAGGCGGTTCCCCGCGACCTCGACTTCTGGATCGCCGTGCTCGAACGCGAGGGGTCGCTGCCTAAGGGCAAGCTCAAGGCCGCCGACCTGCTGTTCCAGCCCAACGCCGAAGCCAAATCGAACTGAGCCTGAAAAGGCCTGGCCAAAGACATCGGAGAAAAGGCATGACCAGCATCGACAGCGGCCGCCGCGGCGAGGTTTTGATCCGCGACCTCTCGAAATCCTTCGCCATCAACGGCCGACCGCTGGCGGTGCTGAAGGGCCTGAACCTCGACATCCGATCAGGCGAATGCCTTGTCATCGTCGGCGCGTCGGGATCGGGCAAGACCACGCTGCTGCGCGTGCTGGCCGGTCTCGAAGTGGCCGATGGCGGCCGGGTGGCGATCGACGGCGAACCGGTGCATGGCGTCGGCTCCGACCGCGCCGTGATCTTCCAGGAGCCGCGGCTGCTGCCCTGGCTGACAGTGCTCGGCAACGTCGCCTTCGGCCTCGAGGTGCGTTGCGAAAACCGCGCCCGTGCCGAGGAGCGGGCGCGCGACTATATCGGGCTCGTCGGCCTCGGCGACTTCACCGATGCCTATCCCAGGCAACTCTCGGGCGGCATGGCCCAGCGCGTCGGCATCGCCCGCGCGCTGACCGTACAGCCCGAAATCCTTTTGCTCGACGAGCCGCTCGGCGCGCTCGACGCCATGACCAAGATCACCATGCAGGAAGAGCTCGCCCGCATCTGGAGCGAGGAGAACGTGACCATGGTCATGGTCACCCACGATCTCGAAGAAGCGGTCTATCTCGCCGACCGGGTGCTGGTACTGCCCAAGGAAAAGGGTGCCGCCGCCCGCCTGATCGACATCGAGCTGCCCCGCCCGCGCGACCGCAGCGAACCTCGCTTCGTCCGCTACCGAGAGGAACTGCTGCGCGAGTTCGGCCTGCATTGAACGAGGCCGAGCGCGTCGAGCGTTCCGCCCTCTCCATTCACTTCTTGCCTTGCGGATAGATCGTTTCGCCACGCTTCAGCATGGCGACGAAGGTCTCGATCTTCTTCTTGCGCCCGGCCTCGGTCTTCATGTTGTGGGTGCGGAAGGCGATCGCAAAGCGGTTCTGCTCGCTGAGCTTGCCGAGCATTGCTTTCGCCTCCGGCTCGGCATCGATCGCCGCCTGCAGGTCGTGAGGGATCAGCATGTCCTTGCCACTCTTGTAGGCCCGGTCCCAGCGGCCGTCAGCCTTGGCCGCCTCGACCTGCTCCATGCCATGCTCGGTCATCCGCCCCTCGGCGACCAGGCGCGCCACGCTGTCGACATTGATCTGGCTCCAGGTGCCCTTCTTGCCGCGCGGCGAATAGCGTTGCAGGAAACTCCTGCCGTCGAACCCCTTGCGCACGCCGTCTATCCAGCCCCAGCATAAGACGACTTCGATCGCCTCCTTCGGCGTGATCGAGGCCAGCCCCGATCCGACCTTGTGGACCTTGATCCAGACCTCGTCCTGGCTGTCGTGGTTCCTGCTGAGCCAGGCATAAAAGCTGGCGGCGTCAGTGAATTCGTGAACCTTGGCGGGATCGACATAGACCGGTGCCATCAGTTGACCTGCTCCATTTCGACCGCAGTGGCTTTCCTGGCCGCCGGCCGCTCGACCTTGAAAATGAACACCAGCAGCGCCAGACCGATGAAGACCCCGCCGACGGCATAGGGTGCTCCGGCAAACGTCACCGGCGCGCTCGGCCCGGTGAACCAGGCGAAGATGCCGGTGTAGAGCAGCGGCGTGATGATGCTGGTGATCGAAAACAGGCTGGTCATCGCGCCCTGCAACTCGCCCTGCGCGTCCGGCGGCACCTTTGCGGCGGCCAGGCTCCTCAGCGGCGGGTCGGCGAGCGCTTCGAGGCAAGTCGCCACGATCACCGCATAGATCATCCAACCCTGCCATGCTGCGGCATAACCGAAGGCAGCGATGGCCGTGAAACCGAGACCGATGGCTGCCGTGCGCCACTCGCCCAGCCTGGGGATGACTCTGGGAAGCACCAGTGCCATGACAAGCGCGCCGCCGAGGCCGAACACGCCGAGCGAGAAGCCGATCTGCCGTTCGCTCCAGCCATAGCGGTAGCTGCTGACGAAGGACCAGACCGCCGGATACATCATGTGGCCGAGCGCCATCAGGAAGAACACCAGCCCGATCCAGCCGATGCCCTTGTATTTGCGCATCTGCTTCAGCGCGCCGAGCGGATTGGCGCGGCGCCATTCGAAGGCGCGCCGGTTGTGGCGCGCCAGCGTCTCGGGCAGGAAGAACAAGGCCACCAGGAAATTGACGAAGGCAAGTGCTACAGCGCCCCAGAACGGTACGCGCGGGCCGAACTCGCCAAGGAAGCCGCCGAGCACCGGCCCGATGATGAAGCCGACGCCAAATGCGATGCCAAGCAGGCCGAAATTCTTGGCCCGGTTGTCGTCGTTCGATACGTCGGCGATGAAGGCTGCGGCCGTCGAGTAACTCGCACCGCTGATGCCGGCGAGCACGCGGCCGACGAACAGCATCGGATAGGACCAGGCGAGCGCACAGATGGCGTTGTCGATGGCGAATGTCAGTACAGAGGCGAGCAGGATCGGCCGGCGCCCGAAACGATCGCTGAGATTGCCCATCAGCGGCGCAAACAGGAACTGCATCGCCGCATAAACGAAGAACAGCCAGCCGCCCTCAATCGCCGCCTCGCCGACGCCGACGCCGGTCAGCTCCTGCAGGAAGGCCGGCAATACCGGCATGATGATGCCGAAGCCGATGATGTCGAGCAGCAATGTGACGAAAACGAGCGCAAGGCCTCGTCTGGCGGTCTTCTCATCAACCATGTCGAACCCACAGGCGCCGCTTCGAGGCCGCGAAGATCAGTCGAGCTGCGCCGGCATCTGCACCGCGAAAAGCGCTTAAATGCCGGCATCGATCCGCCGGGGGCGAGCGGAAACCTTGCTTATAGATCAAGCACTCATCAAGAACAATACGTGAACATATCAATTATCTTCATGCCAGGACGCCATCCGGCGGAACATTACGGGACCGCGCGGCCCTCGCTCGCCTCGAGAATGGCAAACCAGTGCTGGCGGTCGAGCCTAACGTCCAGCGCCTTGACCAGCCCGGCCAGCCGCGCCGCTTTCATCGTGCCCAGCACCGGCACAAGCCGTGCCGGATGTCTGAGCAGCCAGGCGATGGCCATTGTCGAGATATTGCCGGCACCGATCTCCTCTGCGACCGCCTTCAGCGCCGCCCGCACCCTTTGCTCGCGTGCGCCCTCGCCGGTGAACAGCGAACCGCCGCCCAGCGGCGACCAGATCATCGGCGCGTAGCGCAGCCTTTGCGCATGGTCGAGTCGCCCGTCGGTCAGGGCCGAGGTCTCCAGCACCGAATGCTCGATCTGGTTGGTGACGAGCGGGAACGGCAGCCGCGAGGCGAGCAGGTCGAACTGGTCCGGCGTGAAGTTGGACACGCCGACGGCCCGCACCTTACCTGCTGCCACCAGCCGCTCGAAGGCGCGCGCCGTGTCGTCGGCGTCCATCAGCGGATCGGGCCGGTGGATCAGCAAGAGGTCGAGATAGTCGGTGCCAAGGTTCTTCAGCGAACGTTCGACCGAGGCCTCGATATGGGCGGCATCGGTGTCATAGTGCTTCAGTCGGTTCTGCGGCCGGTTGGACGAGGCCAGCATGATGCCGCATTTGGAGATCAGCTCGATGCTGTCGCGCCGGCCTTTCCAGCGCGACAGCCCGGCGCCAAACGCCTCCTCGACCGCGTAGCCGCCATAGATGTCGGCATGGTCGAAGCTGGTCAGGCCGAGATCGACTGATGTATCGATCAGCCGTGCAACCTCCTCGGCGCCAGGGTTCTGGCCGTCGAGCAGCCGCCAGGCGCCGAACACCAGCCGCGATAGCGACAGGCCTCCCGGCACCAGTTCGATGCGTGGAGGGACATTCATCCGATCGGCCATCGTCAGATCGGATTGTTGAAGGTATCGCAGTCCGACAGTTTGCCGCTCTTGAAGCCGGCGGCAAACCAGCGCTGGCGCTGCTGCGAGGTGCCGTGGTTAAAGCTCTCCGGCACGACATAACCCTGCATGCGCTTCTGCAGCGTGTCGTCGCCGATCTGCTGGGCAGCGTTCAGCGCCTCTTCGATATCGCCCTGTTCGAGCAGACCCTTCTGGTCGGTGTAGTGGCCCCAGACACCGGCGAAGCAGTCGGCCTGCAGCTCGACACGCATCGACATCTGGTTGGCGTCGGCCTCGCTCATCTGCTGCCGCATCTGGTTGAACTTGGGCAGGATGCCGGTCAGGTTCTGGACGTGGTGGCCGACCTCGTGGGCAATGACATAAGCCTGGGCGAAATCGCCGGCTGCGCCGAACTGCTTGGCCAACTGTCCGAAGAAAGCCGTGTCGAGATAGACCTTCTGGTCTCCAGGGCAATAGAATGGGCCGGATGCCGAGGAGGCGAAGCCGCAGGCCGAGCGCACCTGCCCTGAGAACAGCACAAGCTTCGGTTCCTGGTATTTCAGCCCCTCGGCCTGGAAGATGCCGTTCCAGGTGTCTTCGGTTTCGGCCAGCACGGTCGAGACGAACTGGGTCATCTCGTCATTGGCGGGCGCCCCGCCCTCACTCACCTGGCCGCCGCCCGAAACCGGCCCGCCGTCACCGCCGGCCAGGATCTGCATCGGGTCGATGCCGCAGGCGCGCAGCGCAAAGAACAGGATGACGAGAATGATGATGCCGGACAGTCCGCCGCCGCCCGTCGACATGCGCGGGCCCATCGGCAGGCGTCCGCCCCCGAGGCCTCCGCCAAGTCCGCCACCGCCGCCTTGACCGCGCGTATCCTGGACGTTGTCACTCTGGCGGCGGCCTCTCCAGCGCATAGGCGTATCCCTCGATGTTGTCGCAGCCTCGGCCGCTCACTTGAGACAATTAGCTTAACCCCCGCGGCAAGTCACAGGGTTTTTGCTTGTGCCACCCGTCGGCCGAGCAGCGCAAATTCAACTTTTCTGCTTGCTGCCGGCGCTCTTGCCGTCGGAGCTTTTGGCGCGTTCCTCGAAGCGCTTTTCGCCCTTCTTGAAATCGCTGCCGGTCTTGGCCTCGACCTTGCGTTCTTCCCTCGCCGCTGCCTTGCGCAGGCCCATGGCAGCCTCTTTTCCCTTGGCGGTGGGTGCTTGCGTGATCGCCATTTTCGCTTCCTCCCGAAGGTGCCGCTCACTGCGGCGCTCAGGCTAACGCGAACCGGCGGCACTCGTTCCCTGTTCCGTCCATCCAAGCCGCGATCGTCAGCGGAGGAGAACTATTCCGCCGGTGCTGCCTGTGCCTCGAACGCGGCGCAACGGCTGCGCCGGTTGATCAGCCAGGCGGTCAGCGCCTTCTGGGCGTGGAACGCGGCGATGCCGGTCAGGACGCCGGTCACGACGCTCAGCGTGGTCAGCAGATGCCACGGCAGCTGGAGATGCGTCAGCAGCAGCTCCGGCACCAGGCGATGGAACAGGTAGATGTGATAACCGGCAGCCGCCACCGGCAGGGCGAGGGTCGCCACCCCACGCGGGACGGTGACACGCCGGGCGTAGAGCAACATGGCGACGCAGGCCAGTTGCAGCAAGAACTTGACCCAGGAGCCGGTCCAGTTGCCGCCCCAATAGGCCATGAACGGGAAGGCCATGGTCGCGATGCCGAGCACCAGAAAGCGCTGTCCGGCAGTCTGCGCGTGGAAGACGCACCAGCCGAAGACGGCGAGATAAAACACGTCCGAGACGGTGAAGATCTGCACCGCCCCCACGGGCCAGAGCTGTGGCGCCAGGAACTTGACCGCGACGGTGGCGACGAGCGCGGTGACGCCCGTTGCGAACGGCTTGGCGGCCACCCGTCGCCGCACTGCCGCAAGCGAAAACAATGCGGCAACGATCAGCATGACCTGCGCATAGGCTTCGACGAACCAGTAGAGATAGGGCAGCATGTGTTTGGGATCGAAGATGCCGAGATTGCCTACCAGGAACACCGACGGCCACAGCACCTCGCCGCGTGCGATCGAAAAGCCGGCGACCAGCGGCGCATAGACCACGAGATTGGTCGCCACCGCGCGCAACAACCTCGACGTCTCGCCGCGCATCAGTGCCGTACCATGGAACCGCGCCAGGCCGTAGCCGACAAGCATCACAAGCGCCGCCGCCCCGCCCGGAATGGGCCACAATGTGGCGTGGTGCAAAACCACGAGCAGGATCGCCAGCGCCCGCATCAGCATGTCTGTGTCGACGACGCGACGATTTGCCTTCTGGCTGCCCAGCCGTGCCAGCGCGTCGACCGGCATCTTCTCCCAGCCCTCGGGGATGCGGCCGAGCTTGCGCTCCAGCGTCAGCGACAGCTGCACATACAGAAGCGAATCCCCGCCGAGTGCCTCGAAACTGTCCGCCGGTGCCACCCGCCGGGGATAGAAGGCCCGGCCGAACGCCTCGATGATCCCGGCATCGGCCTTCTGGTTTCGCCGGGCAAGTTGCGCCACCGCCTGGCAGTCGACCTTGCCTGAGGCCAGCCGCGGCAAGGTATCGACCGCCACCGCCTCGACGTGCAGCGCCGTCAGGCCGCTCGCGTCGATCATCAGCTTGCAAACATCCTCAGGCGCCTCGCCCGACGAAAACGCCGCGACCAGTCGCCTGTCGTCGCCGGTGACCGCCGCCACGATGCCCCGGCTGGCAAGCGCGTGCTCCACCGCCTCGTGGCTGATCCGCAAGCCCGCGATTTTCGACATGCGCTTGAGGCGGCCGACGACGCGGAAGAAGCCGTTCTCGCAACGCTCGGCCAGGTCGCCGGTGCTGAGCTCGCCGATCTCGGCGCCGCGTGCCAGGTCGTTGCGGTCGAGCGCGTAACCCATCATCACGTTCGGCCCGCGATAGACGAGTTCACCCGCCTCGCCGCAGCCGTCGATCCGGCCTCCGTCCTCATGGACAAGCGCCAGTTCGCCGCCCGGAATGGCAATGCCGATGCTACCGAGGTTATCGGCCAGCGCTGCCGGCGGCACATAGGCGATGCGCGCCGTGGCCTCGGTCTGGCCATACATCAGGAACAGCTGCTGCCCCTTGGCTTCGAGCCTGCGCCGGACGGTCTCGGCGAGCCCGGCGGGCATCCGCCCGCCCGCCACCGTCATGAAACGCAGTGACGGCAATTCCTCGGCGCTGAAGCCAGTCTTGTCCATCAGCTCGTAGGAATAGGGCACGCCGCTGATGTTGCTGACACCGGCCGAGCGCAGATCGTCAACGAAGCCTTTGTCGGCCACGCCCCTGGCTGAGACGAACACGCTGGCGCCGACTGCCAGATGCGAATTGAGCACCGAAAGGCCGTAGGAATAATGGAACGGCAGGATCAACGCCGCGCGATCGGCCGGCGCTAGGCCGAGATAACAGGCGATAGCCTCGGCGTTGCTCTCGACATTGGTCCGCGACAGCCGGACGAAGCGGCTCCTGCCGGTGCTGCCCGACGTCGCCAGCAGCACGGCAAGGTCCACATGCAGCATCTCCCCGGCGCCCTCGCCCTCGACAAGGCGCCAGCGCCCGTCGAACTGCCTCACGCACACATCAGGGCGAAAATCCTCCTAGAATGCATCGAACGCCTGCGCATCCCCGGGAGCGATGAGCGCCACCACATGCCCGCCGGCCCGCGCGGCGAGATAGGCGATTATCGCATGTTCGGAATTGGACGCTTCCAGCGCCACGAGCTTGCGCGCCGCGCCGAACTCCGCTGCCATGGCTGCAACGCGGCGCGCCAGTTCGGCATAGCTGATGGTGGGGCGGCCTGGAAACACCAGTGCCGTCCGTTCGCCATAGCTGGCCAGTCTCTGCAGGAAACCCATTCTTCGCCCGCCCCGCTGCTTCGTTTGCAGCCACATGAACGCGCGAGCCGATAGCGTTATTCCTGACAGTTTGCATCAAGAAAATTCACGACAGCTAATGTAAGCCGGCGGGGAGGAGCTGACCCGACGGCCGGCGAGGCATTTCAAGCCAGGATACGCGCCTTGAGCCAGAGGAACAGCGGCACGCGGGCCCATTTGCGCAGCAGGTCCGAATCGACCCGATCCGGGATCGGCTCGCGCAATGCCGTGATTGCCAGCCCCGCGCCCTCCAGCACCGCCACATAGTCCTCGAGCGGCTGCGACCAACCGGCAAAAAGCATCGTCAGGCCGTCACGTTCTTCTTCGCCATCGAAACGCTCGCGGCCATAATAGCTACCATCGAGCACGAATGGCGCGTCGGCCGCTTCCCCTGCGAACCGTCCGCGATCCCTGAACGGATGGACCAGCGAAATGAACAGCGTGCCGCCGCGCTTCATCACACGTCGGATTTCCCTGATCGCCGCAGGCACGTCGTCGACGTCCATCAGCACGTTGTAGGCCATGACAAGGTCGAAGCTGCCGTCGTCAAATGGCAGATCGTCGACACCGGCAACGGCATAGTCGTCGGCAGAGTTGGCTTGCCGTGCGGCTTCCACCATCTCCGCCACCACGTCAGTCACGGTCACACGGTAACCCAGCGCCTTCAGTTCGCGTGCCACGCGACCCTCGCCGCAGCCCACCTCGAGCGCGCGGCCCGAGCCCTCGCCGATGAACCGTGCCAGCCCTTCGCGATAGACCCAGAACGCATCATGCGCGGGCGAGCGTGCCCAGGCGATCCATTGATCGGCAACACGCGTCCAGTGCTCCTTGTCGCCCTTCATCTCACCCACCCCGGCCAGCCAGATGTCGCATCTAGGACAGTTCGACCGGCCGGAAAAGCCGGGCTGTGTTGGGCCAGCCTCAGCGCGCGGCGGCGAGCCGGATCGACCTGCTGCTCGCCCCAAGCACCGCCAGCGCCACCAGCGGAAAAGCGGCGGCGACGAGGCCGAGGTCGGACGGCCGGGCGAACTCCAGCACGCGGCCGCCGATGACGGTACCGAAGGCAATGCCGAAATAGAGTGCCGAGGCGTTGAGCGACAGGGTCAGATGTGCGATCTCCGGGCCGAAGCCGACGATGCGGCTTGCCTGTGCGGGCGGGAAGGCCCATCCGATTATGCCCCACGGCACCATCAGCGCGATCAGCACCGGGCCGGCGACATGGTGCGGCAGCAGCTTCAGGGTCAGTGCAATGGCGATGCAGAAGCCCGACGACATCAAGAGCGAAATCACCACCATGCGCGTCGCGCCGATGCGGTCCGCCAGATAGCCGCTCGACAGGTTGCCGATGACGGCCCCGACGCCGAAGGCCAAAAGCATGCCTGGAAGTGCTATTTCAGGCAGCCCCGCTCCTTCGAGCGCCAGCGGTGCGATGTACGAAATCACGGTGAATCCGCCGGCGAGATAGAGCAGCGTCACCAGGAGCGAGGGCAGGATGCCGGGCCGGGCAATGGCGGTGAAGCGCTCACTGAGCGTCAACTTGATACCGCGCGAGCCCCGGGGCAGCCGCACCCACAAGATCGCCGCGCAGGAGATGCCAAGCAGTGCAATGGCGACGAAGGTGCCGCGCCAGCCCCACATGGTGGCAATCAACGATCCGACCGGCGCGCCGAGTGCCACTGCAAAGGTCGTGCCGCCGACGACGACCGCAATCGCCCGTGCTCGGTGCTCGGGGCCGGCAAGTGACACGGCGGTCGCCTGGGCGGTTGCGGCATAGAGCCCGGCCGACATGCCCATCACGATCTGGGCAACAAGAAGCCCGGCAAAGGAGCTGCTCATCGCCGCGATGACATTGCCTAAGACGAACACCAGCATGGTCGCGGCCAGCACGCGGCGGCGGTCGATCTCGCCGGCCAGCGCCGACAGGACTGGCGCGCCGATCGCATAAGCGAGCGAGAACGCCATGATCAGGTAACCCGCAAACGGTATCGACACATGCGCGTCGCCGGCGATTGCCGGCAACAGGCTGGAAAACACGAAGCCGACGGTGCTCATGGCGAACGAACCGACCGCCAGCCAGATAAGGCGCTTGTCCATGACAGTGTCCTTAGTTCAAAATATGTTGAACTATTGAACTTATCCCCCCGTCATGTCAATCTGTCGCCCCGACGTCTGCTGCCATCCTCATGTCAGCAGGCTACTGAAACCTTGAACCAACCAGCCGGCGCCGTTACCTCTAGAACCATGTCCGTGCCCCATCCAAATCTCGACCAGATCAGCCTTGCCAACGTGCTGTCAGTGCTTGGCGACCAGACCCGCCTCGCCATTGTCGGTTATCTCGCCTGCAACGAGGGTCTGGCGGTGAGCTGCGGCCAGTTTTCCGAGTTCGGCTCCAAGACGAACCTGTCCTACCATCTGGCCAAGCTGCGCGAGGCCGGCATCACCCACACAGAGGTGGCAGGTACCAGCCGGCTGATCTCGTTGCGCCGCGCCGATCTCGACAGCCGCTTCCCCGGCCTGCTCGATTCGATCATCACCGCGGCCCAGGAACTCCCCGCACTCGAGCGCCTCCGCGACGAGGCCTGAGCATGCGCATTGCCGTCATCGCCGACATCCATGGCAACATCCTTGCACTGGAGGCAGTCATCGCCGACCTCGCCCGGCGCGGCGGCGCCGATGTCGTCGTCAATCTCGGCGATCTCGTCTCCGGTCCTCTCTGGCCCAGCGAAACGGCAGAGACGCTGCAGGCCCTTGGCTGGCCGACGGTGCGTGGCAACCATGACCGCCGCGTCGCCACCGACCCGCTTTCCGACATGGGCCCGTCCGACCGCTTCGCCTATGATCGCCTGACGCCAGCCCAGCGTGGCTGGATGGAGGCAATGCCGCTGACCTTGGAGATCGCCCCGTCGGTGCTCGCCTTCCACGCCCGCCCCGATCACGACGAGCGCTATCTCTCCGAGGTCATCGATGAAGGCCAGCTCATCCGCGCGCCGCTGAAAGTCATCGAAAGCCGCCTCCGGCAGGTCGACCCCAAATATCGGCTGCTGCTCGCCGGCCACAGCCACCGTGCCGATCTCGTCCAGCTCTCCGGCGGGCGTCTTCTGTTCAATCCCGGCAGCGTCGGCGCCCCAGCCTATGACGACGACACTGTGCCTGCCCATGTCTCCGAGCAGGGCTCGCCGCTGGCGCGCTATGGCCTCGTTGAACTCGACGCTGCCGGCATTGTCACCAGTGTCGATGCGCTTGCAGTGACCTATGACTATGAAGCCGCAGCCCACCGCGCCGTCGAGGGCGGCCGCCCGGAATGGGCTCATGCCTTGCGCACCGGCTTCATGCCGGACTGATCCGGCTGTTCGCCGCCACTATCGGCTCTGGCTCCCGGCTGACTGGCCTATTTCCTACGCCGGCCCGGCTTCGACGTCTTCTTGACGCCACCCGAGCGCGCCGGCTTCGTCGCCGGTTTGAGCGTGCCATCCCTTGCCAAATCCTTCGGCTCCAGTGTCAGCGCCGACCTGCCGATCGCCTCTTGCCCGGCGCGGACGTCGGCAGCGCGCAGCGTGTCGCCGAAATCAAGCCCGGTAAGGCTCTCGACATGAGCGACGGTCGTCAGGAACTCCGACACCCGCGCCAGTTCCTCGGCATCGCCAAACGCCTCCGCCATGCCTTCGGGCATCACTTCGATCAGCGGCCCCTGGTCGGCGAGCAGCGCTATCGCGCGCAGGTCGTTGCCGTCGTTCCACGCCGCGATTTTCCAGAATTTCAGCGGCACCTTGCTTTCGAAACGATAGGGCGGGTCGCTGTCGGCGAACACCGGCCCGGCAAACACTGTCACCCTTTGGCGCATTGTCACCGCGTTGCGCAGCACATAGGTCTCGACCGCCCGCCAGCGAAGCTTGCCCTTCGAGCCCGGCCGGTTGAGCGCACTGCCCTGGTTGAAGAAGCCGAGCTGCGGTGCCGCATTGGTGTAGAAGAACGTGTCCCGCTCGGCTGCCACCGCCTCCGCATCGGTGCCCCAGGCCGGGTCGCCGCGCAGCGTGATGTGGCCCTTCTGGAAAATCCGCGCCTTGCGTTCGTTCGATGTGGCAATCGGAAAGCCAGCCACTTTCTGTGCGTCATAGAAGGGCTTGTTCATTTGCTCTTCGAGAGCCACGCGGCGGTCCGGTCTGAAATCGTCGCTGGCTTCCGCCCCGCCGATCGACTCGATGCCGAGCTCGCTCAGGCTCGGATCCTCGGTGACCGTCTTGTCGTCGCGGTTGACCGCCTTGATGCGCGAGCCGTCGATGTTGCAGGCGGTGTAGTAGGCAAGCCGCCGCTCGGCGTTCATGACGACGGAAAAATGGTGGTAAGGCAGTTCGAACGGGTCGTCGCCCGGCTTGGCCAGAAGATTCTTGGCCGGCCGCCCAGGCGCGCCGCCGTGCCTGGGCAGCGGCAGCACGAAGCCCGGCACGAAGCCCGGTTCATAGCCGCCACGGTCATCGAAATTCTCGGTCTTCCAGCTCGCCGCCTCGGCCCCGGGGCCGCCCGTCCTGACCTCCCCGGATTTCGGCGCGGCACCAGTCGATGCCTGTGCCATCAACGGCGCCCGCACGCTGATCTCGATCGGGAATGTCCATATCACCGAGCCGTCGTCGCCCAGGCGGGCCTTGGCCTCGCCATCGCCGCCCGATGTCAGCGCCTTTGCCTTGCCGGCCTTTGCCACCACCCGGTCCGGCTCACCGACCCCCTCCGGCTCACCGACCCCCTCCGGCACAGGCTGCAGCTTCAGTCGCCCCGCCTCTTCCCAGATGTCGAGCAATTGCGTCACCGCAGCCCGGCTGCGCGCGTCCATGCCGGCGAGCCGCGTCTCCAGATCGTTGACGATGGCGCTGATACGGATGCCTTCGTTGATCTCCTTGGCCAGCGGCTTGCCGTCGGTGCCCATCACCTCGTGCCATGGCCCGCCCCAGTGATGCAGGGCGATCGGCTCCCATTCGTTGTTGAACACCGGCGAGCCCGACGAGCCCTGTTCGGTGTCGGCGACATAGTGCAGCACATGCAGCGTCTCGTCCCGTGCCACCAGGTGGTTCTCGCGCAGCACCAGCTCCTTGTGCCGGCCGTCGGGATGCTGGACGACATTGGCGATCTCGCCCAGCATGTGCTTGTCGCCGGCACTGGACAGCACCAGGAAGCCGAATTCGTCGAGCGCGCGCGGGCCGCGCCGGCGCTGGCCGATGCCGATCAGCGTGTAGTCGAGCCCGTCTATGTCGTCGGTGACAAAGCACAGATCCGGGTCGAGGAAGAACGACGTCGGCTGCCTGAGTTCGTTGAACTTGTCGCGCTCATAGTCGAACTGCACCTGGAACCGTGCGGCGTCGGCGGCCGTCTGGATGACGTGGTGATTGGTCAGGAAAAGGTTCGGCCCAACAAGGAAGCCCGAGCCCTGCGGCATCTCGTTGAGAAAGGCGACCCTGCCGACGGCGTCGGCGGCACGGCGGCCGCGCTCGAGGAAGGCAACACCGACAAAATCCAGCGTCGACCCCTGGATCGCCTCCGGCCCCATCGGCTTTGCCGCTGCCATCGCAGGCTTTCGTCCTGCTTTGGCGGGCTCCGCCACGCCTTCGATCGCCGTCGAGATCATCTCGGCCTGCTCGCGGGTCAGGTCGGCCTTGACCTGCAACCGCTCGACACGGCGACGGCGCTCCGGCTCAGCCGCCAGCGGATTGCCCTCGGCGATGCGCGCCAGCGACGTGTCTATTTCAGGTCTGGTTTTCTTCAACCTTTCACGAACGACACGTTCAACTTCACCGAAGGTCTGGATATCAACCATGCCCGCCCCCTTGTTGAAGACCCCAAGTATAACTTGAGAGCCGATGCGGAGGTAGCGACGTTTTGTTGACAGCCTTTACGAGCAATATGCCTGAAATCAGCGGCGAAACCGCTCCAGCGTCGCCGTGAACAGCTCGGTCAACGCTGCAACGGCATCGTCATATGAGATACGCCCTGCCGCCGTATCACGCGACACGGCCTCGGCCGCCCCGAGAAGTCCCGACAAGACAGGTTCGCCGATATCGGCGGGCAGATCGACGAAGCGCGAAACCGCATCGCGATACTCCTTGAGATAGCCGTTGCGCAGCGTCTGGCGAAACTCGTCCATCTCCTCCGTGCCCGAGAGTGCCGAAAACACTGCTCCGGCCTCGGGGCCGGCGCGGCTGGCGCAACGCACATAGGCCTCGCCCAGAATGCCTGCCACATCACGCAACGTCTTGCCACAGCTGGCAAGGGCCTCGCGCTGCGTCGCCAGTTGCAGCTCGTTGTAGGAAGAGAACAGCGCCATCAGCAGCCCCGCCCTTGTGCCGAAATGCTCATAGGCGATCGGCTTGCTTACCCCTGCCCGTTCGGCGACCCGGGCGAGCGTCAGCGCGTCGGTGCCTTCCTCGCGCACAATTTCCTGGGCTGCTTCCAGCAACTGCGCGCGGCGTTCGGCCTTCGGCAGTTTTTTCATCGAACTTGCAGTCGTCATCGCCTTCGCATCCGGTCAGGAATTTTTCGGCCCGTGGCTTGAACATCGCCACACGTTACATATGTTACCATTAGTAACTTACAAAGAGTAAGCTACACATGGTAGATGACTACACATATAGGGGAATTCAATGTCCATTGCAGCCCGTGAAATCCACCTGAAGAGTCGCCCGGCCGGCCTGCCGGGCGCCGACAACTTCCAACTTGTCGAACGCAGCTTGCCGGCTCCTGCCGCAGGCCAATTGCTGGTCAAGACGCTGTTCATGTCGGTCGACCCCTACATGCGTGGCCGCATGACCGACAGGCCGAGCTACATCGCCCCCTTCGAGATCGGCCAGCCGCTTGAAGGCTCCGCCGTCGGTATCGTCGAGCACTCCGCCCATCCCGAGTTCAAGGCCGGCGACATGGTCAGCCACTTCTCCGGCTGGCGCGATCACGTGCTTGTCGATGCCGCCACGGCGAACAAGATCGACGCGTCAAAGGCGCCGGCCGAAGCCTGGCTCGGCCCGTTGGGCATCCCTGGTCACACCGCCTATGTCGGCCTGCTCCGCATAGCCGGGCTCAAGGCCGGTGAAACCGTCTTCATCTCGGCCGCCGCCGGCGCCGTCGGTTCGATGGCGGTGCAGATCGCCAAGCTCAAGGGCGCCCGTGTCGTCGCTTCCGTAGGCTCGGAGGAAAAGGCTCGCTGGGTCAAGGAACTCGGCGCCGACGCCATCATCAACTACCGCACGGCAGGCGACCTGACCGAGGCACTGAAAAAAGCAGCACCCGAAGGCATCGACGTCTATTTCGACAATGTCGGCGGCGACCACCTCAGGGCAGCGCTCGAAGCAGCCAAGCCCCGCGCCCGCTTCGCCATCTGCGGCATGATCTCCGGCTACAATGACGAAAAGCCCGTTCCCGGTCCCGACAATCTCGCCGCAATGGTCATCAAGAGCATCAGCATGCGCGGCTTTCTCGTGCTGGATCACTTCGACATCCTGCCAGAATTCATTGCCGACATGGCCGGCTGGCTGGCCGATGGCCGCGTGACCTATCGCGACACCGTCGTTACGGGCCTTGAAAACGCGCCTCAGGCCTTCATCGGGCTCTTCTCCGGCGACAACCTCGGCAAGATGCTGGTCAAACTCGACTGACATCCGGCGGCGGGTTCGCTCGCCGCCTTCACCTCATTCCCATCCAGACGTTAGAGCGCCGCCTTCGCGCGGCCACGGAGGAGTATTGCCCAAATGACCACGCACAAGCCCGTCCTGATCATCGGCGGTTCCGGTTTCGTCGGGGCGCTCGCCGCCCGCACCCTGCGCAAGCTGCACCCCAAACTGCCCATCGCCATCGGCGGCCGCAATCTTGAGAAAGCCGAAGCCGTCGCCAAGGAGATCGGCAATGCCGAGGCTGTCGTCATCGACCTTAACCGCAAGGACCTCGGCGTAGCGGCGAACAAAGGCTTCAGCGCCATTGCCATGTTCGTCTATGACGACACGCTCAACGCCCTCCACTACGCCCAGACCAACGCCGTGCCCTATCTCAGCGTTTCGACCGGCATCCAGGAGATCGGACCGGAGATAGCGCTCTATGCCCACAAGGCGAACGCGCCATTCCTGATGGGCAGCAGCTGGCTCGGCGGTGCCGCGAGCCTCGCCGTCGTGCATTTCGCCAGGCAGTTCGAGACCGTGGATTCGATCGAAATCACCGCCCTTCTCGACGAACACGACATGGGCGGCCCCGCCGCCGAAGCCGACTTCACCCGCCTCACAATGATGTCCAGCACCCTGGGCCTCGCAAGCGGCAAATGGCATTGGAAACCCTCGGGCGAACAAGGCCGCAGCGTGACGAGTGTCGACGGCAGGCAGGTCCCAGGTCTGTCCTATGCACCATTCGACGTCTTCAGCCTGCCGGTCACCACCGGCGCCGAGACGGTGCTGTTCGATTTTGCGCTCGGCGAAACCGCAAGCCGCCATCGCGGCGAGCATTTCTCCACCGAGATCACCATCGCCATCTCGGGCAAGAGGAAAGACGGCACCGAGGGCCGTAGCCGCTACGAATTCGTCCATCCCGAGGGACAGGCGCCGGTCACAGCACTCGCCGTCGCACTTGCGGTCGAGCGGCTGGTAGGCCTCGACGGCAAGGCAGCGCCCGCGCCGGGCCTCTACTTCGCCGAAATGCTCGTGGAAGCGGACTATGCGATCAAGCGTTTCAAGGAATTCGGCGCCAGCATCAAGCAGGCAGCATAGGCCAAAACCCGCTCCAGATGGGCAGTCGCGGACCTCTGCGGCTGCCCTTCCATTATCCGGACACGCACTGTGGGCAACCGACGTGCATCAAAGCCGCATCCCGGCACAGGAAAAGCATTTTTTGGGGTTCCCCCCTCCCCAACCTTCCCCTATAAGGCCCGCCTAGCCTCTAGTTGACTCTCTCTTGCGCACCGGCCGGGATTCTCCCGTCCCGGTTCTTCGCGCAGGCATATTTTACGGACCGTACACAATGGCAAAACGCACCGACATCAAGTCCATCCTGATCATCGGCGCCGGTCCCATTGTCATCGGCCAGGCCTGCGAGTTCGACTATTCCGGCACCCAGGCCTGCAAGGCGCTGAAGGAAGAGGGTTACCGGGTCATCCTGGTCAACTCCAACCCGGCGACGATCATGACCGATCCGGAACTGGCGGATGCCACCTACATCGAGCCGATCACGCCTGAGGTCGTCGCCAAGATCATCGCCAAGGAGCGCCCCGACGCATTGCTGCCGACCATGGGCGGCCAGACCGCGCTCAACACCGCGCTTTCGCTGCGCCGCATGGGCGTGCTCGAGCGCTACAATGTCGAGATGATCGGTGCCGACGCGCACGCCATCGACAAGGCCGAGGACCGCTCGCTGTTCCGCGAGGCCATGGCCAAGATCGGCCTGGAAACCCCGCGCTCGATGCTGGCCAACGCCTCCGACGTCAAGGACGCCGACCGCAAGAAGCACGAGGCCGAGCGCGCCGCGCTGAAGGCCGAGAACCCTGAAAATCTCGACGCAGCCCTCGACGCGCTCGAAACCCAGTGGAACCTCGGCGAAGGCGACCGCAAGCAGCGCTACATCAATCACGGCATGGCGATCGGCGCCCAGGCGCTCGACCATGTCGGCCTGCCCGCCATCATCCGCCCATCCTTCACCATGGGCGGCACCGGCGGCGGCATTGCCTTCAACCGCCAGGAATTCTTCGACATCGTCCAGAGCGGTCTCGACGCCTCCCCCACCACCGAAGTCCTGATCGAGGAATCCGTGCTCGGCTGGAAGGAATACGAGATGGAGGTCGTGCGCGACCGCGCCGACAACTGCATCATCATCTGCTCGATCGAGAACATCGACCCGATGGGCGTGCACACCGGCGACTCGATCACGGTGGCCCCGGCGCTGACCTTGACCGACAAGGAATACCAGATCATGCGCAACGCCTCGATCGCGGTGCTGCGCGAGATCGGCGTCGAGACGGGCGGCTCCAACGTCCAGTTCGCCGTCAACCCGGCCGACGGCCGCCTCGTCGTCATCGAGATGAACCCGCGCGTCTCGCGCTCCTCGGCGCTCGCCTCGAAGGCCACCGGCTTCCCGATTGCCAAGATTGCGGCCAAGCTCGCCGTCGGCTACACGCTCGACGAGCTGGAGAACGACATCACCGGCGGCGCCACGCCTGCGTCGTTCGAGCCGTCGATCGACTACGTCGTCACCAAGATCCCGCGCTTCGCCTTCGAGAAGTTCCCCGGCGCATCGCCCGTGCTCACCACCGCCATGAAGTCGGTCGGCGAGGTCATGGCCATCGGCCGCACCTTCCAGGAATCGCTGCAGAAGGCTCTGCGCGGCCTTGAGACGGGCCTCACCGGCCTCGACGAGATCGAGATTCCCGGCATCGGCGCCGACGGCGACAGCGGCGACGACCGCAACGCCATCCGCGCCGCCTTGGGCACGCCGACGCCCGACCGCCTGCGCATGGTTGCCCAGGCGATCCGCATGGGCACCTCGCTCGAAGACGTGCACGCCATGTGCAAGATCGACCCGTGGTTCCTTGACCAGATCGCCGGCATCATTGCGATGGAAGCCCGCGTCCGCGAGCACGGCCTGCCGCAAGATGCCGAAAACCTACGCATGCTGAAGTCGATGGGTTTTTCGGACGCCCGCCTCGCCTCGCTCACCAAGACCGAGGCCGAAGCCGTTCAAAAGCAACGCCAAAAGCTCGGCGTCCACCCGGTGTACAAGCGCATCGACACCTGCGCCGCCGAATTCGCCTCGCCGACGGCCTACATGTACTCGTCCTATGAGCTGCCCTTCGCTGGCGCTGTGGCCGACGAGGCTCAGGTCTCGGATCGCAAGAAGGTGGTCATATTGGGCGGCGGCCCCAACCGTATCGGCCAGGGCATCGAGTTCGACTATTGCTGCGTGCATGCCGCCTATGCGCTGCGCGAGGCAGGCTACGAGTCGATCATGGTCAACTGCAACCCCGAGACCGTGTCGACCGACTACGACACCTCCGATCGGCTTTACTTCGAGCCGCTGACGGCCGAAGACGTGCTCGAGATCCTGCGCGCCGAACAGGCCGCCGGCACACTGCATGGCGTCATCGTCCAGTTCGGCGGCCAGACGCCGCTCAAGCTCGCGGATGCGCTCGAAAAGGCTGGCATCCCGATCCTCGGCACCTCGCCCGACGCCATCGACCTCGCCGAGGACCGTGACCGCTTCCAGAAGCTCTTGCACAAGCTCGACCTCAAGCAGCCCAAGAACGGCATCGCCTACTCGGTCGAGCAGGCCCGCACCGTTGCCGGCGAGCTTGGCTTCCCGCTGGTCGTGCGCCCATCCTACGTGCTCGGCGGCCGCGCCATGCAGATCATCCACAATGAGGGCATGCTGCAGTCCTATTTGCTCGACACCGTGCCGGGCCTGGTGCCCGAGGACATCAAGCAGAAGTACCCCAACGACAAGACCGGCCAGATCAATACCCTGCTCGGCAAGAACCCGCTTTTGTTCGACACCTACCTGTCGGGCGCCATCGAGGTCGACGTCGACTGCCTCTGCGACGGCAAGACGACCTATGTCTCGGGCATCATGGAGCATATCGAGGAAGCCGGCATCCACTCGGGCGACAGCGCCTGCTCGCTGCCGGTCCACTCGCTGCCGTCCGACCTCGTCGACGAGCTCGAGCGCCAGACTTCGGCCATGGCGCGCGCCCTCAATGTCGGCGGCCTGATGAACGTGCAATATGCCATCAAGGATGGCGTAATCTACGTGCTGGAAGTGAACCCGCGTGCCTCGCGCACGGTGCCCTTCGTGGCCAAAACCGTCGGCAAGCCCATCGCCAAGATCGCCGCCCGCATCATGTCGGGCGAGAGCCTCGACGAGGCCTTCGCCCACTATGGCGAAAAGCCCGATGCCCGCAATCCCGGCCATATCGCGGTCAAGGAAGCGGTGTTCCCGTTTGCCCGCTTCCCCGGCGTCGACATCCTGCTCGGGCCTGAGATGAAGTCGACCGGCGAGGTCATGGGCCTCGACCGCGATTACGCGCTCGCCTTCGCCAAGGCTCAGCTCGGTGCCGGCGTCGACCTGCCGCGCTCGGGCACGCTGTTCGTCTCGGTCCGCGACGAGGACAAGGCCGGCATCCTCGGCGCCGTCCAGCGCCTGTCCGGCCTCGGCTTCAGGGTGCTGGCAACCTCGGGCACCGCGCGCTTCCTCAATGAAAACGGCGTGCCGGCCGAGAAGATCAACAAGGTGCTCGAAGGCCGCCCGCACATCGAGGACGCCATCCGCAACCGCCAGATCCAGATCGTCTTCAACACCACAGACGGCCAGAAGGCGGTCTCGGACTCCAAGTCGATCCGCCGCGCCACCCTGATGCAGAAGGTGCCCTACTATACCACCCTGTCGGGTGCTGCCGCTGTCGCCGAAGCCATCGCCGCACTGAAGGCCGGCTCGCTCGAGGTGCGTCCGCTGCAGGACTACTTCAAGTAAGGGGCACCTGCCTTTACACCTTGTTGAGGCGGATGAGCGCGCAGCGGGACTGCTTCAGGCCAGGACGCGACGCCAAAACTGCTGATCTCCCGCCTTGTGGGGGAGATCGCCGGCAGGCCAGGGGGCGAAGGATCGCGACGCTTCAAGCAGGTCGCTACGCTTCTGCGCTCCGCTCTGTACTCCTTTGCAAAGCTGAGCAGCTCCCAAGCTTCGTCGCACGGCAGGAAGCCGCTGCCCAAATTTGCAAGAAAATGCTAATATAAAGACATCGTGTTTCGACCTCATAATTTCTTTCACTCCACCTTTTAACCCGCATAGATTGCAGGTAACTCTTCACCATCAGGTGGGGAGTATTTGCGAATGAAGCTGAAAAACATGCGGCTGGCACTGGCATCGGTGCTGGCAGGACTTCTGGTTGCGGCCGTGCCCGGCGCGGCGATGGCCAAGGACAAGGGATCGCTGGCCGGCAACGAAGGCAAGAAGCGTTACCCTCTGCAGTTCCAGCAGACCGAGGGGTCGTGCCAGGGCGGCTACAAGAAGTATGTCGCAGCGGCGGGTCACTCGGCCTATGCCCAGACGCATCTGGGCGCCGTTGAAGCCTTTTACTGCGGCGCGTCCCTCAACGCGCCGTCCCAGGCAGCAGCCGAAAAACAGGCGCTGGAACGCTGCAATTCGGTCGGCAAGAAGTACAAGATGAAAACCACCGGCAACTGCGCCATCTACGCTTCGAAGTGAGAGGCCGGGCTTACCCTCCCCCTTGTGGGGAGGGTGGATCCGCGACGCGGATCGGGGTGGGGTGGTCGAAGAAGCGCACGCCGCCCACAGACTGGCACCGCGCCAGACCTCGCCTGCTGTCTGAACGGCCGTTCGGCGAAACCATCCTCGGAAGCCCGTCGCCCCACCTCCCCCTCGTCATCCCACCCCCATCCGGCTACCCTGCCCCGCCAGCCAGGAATCGCCGCATGCCATACGCCTACGACCCGTTCGACGAGATCCGCCGCGAGGCATCTGGCGTCAGCCTGATCCCGCCACAGGTGGTCGCCGACAACGCCGCCAGGGGACTCGTATTGAGAAGGCAGTTCGGCCGCGGCGGCACAGAGATCGGCGTCGGCCGCGCCGAGGAGCTTGTCGCCCGTACCGAGCTTACGCCGCAAACCATCAAGCGCATGGTCAGCTACTTCGCCCGCCACGAGGTCGACAAGCGCGGCAAGAATTTTGGCAACGAGCAGAACCCGTCAGCCGGCTACATCGCCTGGCTGCTCTGGGGAGGGGATGAAGGGCGCGCTTGGGCTCTGGAGATGAAACGCGCTATCGCTGATCAGGCGTAATGCTGTTCGATTATCTGAATAGCCCAAAATCGAAAACATCCATGATGGCTGCTATTCTCGGCTGCAGAATTTAGCCACCCCAATCCACCTCGGTCATGCCGAGCCTGACATAGAGCCGAACAGCAGCGGCATTGTCGATCAGGTTGGTCTTGAGGTCGATGTGGCTCGCGCCCCGCGCCGCGAAGACGACAAAGACATGCCAAAGCAATGCTTCGGCGATGCCCCTGCCGCGACAGTCCGGTGCGACGGCAAGATCCTTCAGGAAGCCGCTGGTCCAACTCAAGGCCGCGCCGGCCAACCGGCCCTCACCGTCGAAGACCAGAAAGCAGAGCTCCGGATCGAATTCGGAATCGGCTGCAAGCCGAGACCACCACTGGTCGAACGGCCCGTTCATGCCGTCGTTGAAGACGAGTTCCAGAAGATCGTGGAGAACAGGCGCATCCGAGGCCCGAAACGTCCGCATCGCAAAGCCGACGGGCCAGCGCGGCGGTTGCAGTTCGCCGGGCAGCACCCTGCGCAGGCGGACGTCGTTTTCCCCCTGCGGCGATGGCATCGGCCAGCCTAGCCGCGGTGACGGGCGCGGTCGCGGCCGAGCCCGGTCTCGTCGAGCAGGCCTTTGCGCTTGGCGTGGTAATAATAGCCGCTCTGGTAGAGCTTGTCGGCCTTGTCCTCGTCGCCATCGGCGACCATGAAAGCGCCGCGCAGATATTTGACCGCGTATTTCAGATTGGTCTCGGCATCGAACAGGCCGCGCGCCGGGCCGTCATAGCCCATGCCGCGCGCGGTGGCGTGCTTGATCTGCATCAGCCCCCAATGGCCGTTGTTGAAGGCCATCGGGTTGAAGGTGCTCTCGCGGTTGACCACGCGCCGCACCAGCCGCTCGGGCACCTCATAGAGCGCCGCGTATTTCGAGATCAGCTCGTCGATCTTGCCGCGAGAGGCAAGTGCCGGGCTGTCGGGCGCGGCATAGGACGAGGTGGCGAAGCTTTCGGGCGCGACATTGCCCAGCGACGCGACCTGGTAGCTGCGCGGCACCGGCGCGCTGGCCGGCAGGGCATAGTCGGCGATCGTTGGCGCGGACGGAAACTCTCCGACAAGCTTGGGCGCGTCGGCTGCGGCAACGATTTCGCCGCCGGCCATCGGCACCGACATCGGGTCGACCGGGCCCTTGGCCAAGGCGGGAGCCTTGGGCGCGGTGGCGGCAACGGCAACAGCTTTTGCGGCATCAGCAGCAGGCGTGATCGGCGCAGCGGCAACTGCCTTTTCACCACCAGCAGCGCCAGTCGCCGTTTCGGCACCAGCAGCAGGCACCGGCGGCGCGGCGGCAACGGTCACGGCAGCGGCCTCGCTTGTGGCCGGCGTCGCGGCGTCAGTGGCAACCGCGACATCCGAAGCGGGCGCTGCGGCAGCGAGCACGGCAGTGGCCGGCGAAGCTTCGGTGGAGGCATATGATGCGGTCGGCAGCACTGCCACGGTTTCCGGCAGCGCGAGATCGGCGACCTCCGTCGAAGCGGGCGCAATGTCGGCGTTCAAGGCCACGTCGGCGCCCGTCGAAAGATCGGTGTTGAGAGCCGCTGTGTTGGTCTGGCAGCCCGACAGCAATGCCGTCGCCAATGCCGCCGAGATCAGCAGGTGAGTCTTTATCGCCGGCAAATGCACACTCTGTTAATGATTTCGTCCCGCCCGACCCTCTCTACAACAACGTATGAGCCCCGGCAATCCACAGTTGGATACGGTTTTCGGGTGGCATGCGAACACAGATCATGGCAGATTGTTCCTGATTTGTACCGAATTCACGCCTGCCGCCAGGACGAAAGGAACGGCCGTGGACACCAGCATCTTCCATCCCCTGCCCAGCCACGCCGTCTTCGAAACGGCCCTCGGTTTCATGGCGCTGGCATGGAGCGACACCGGGCTTGTCAGGCTTTGCCTGCCGGAAAAAACCAGCGACGCGGCCGAGCGCCGGCTGTTGCGGCTGGCCGGACATGGCGCGGCCACAGGCGACCGCACACCGCCACAATGGATCATTGCTCTTGTTGCCGACATCAGACGTTATGCCGACGGCGACGACATCGACTTCTCCAATGTGCCGGTTGACCTCGCCGGCGTCGACGATTTCCGCCGCGACATCTATGCCGCCGCCAGAAACCTCCACTATGGCGAGACCACCACCTATGGCGGGCTGGCGGAAAAGGCCGGCCGCAAGGGCCTGTTCCGCGAAACCGGCTCGGCGCTGGGGACGAATCCTATTCCCCTCGTCATCCCCTGCCACCGCATCCTTGCCGCCGGCGGCAAGATCGGCGGATTCTCGGCGACCGGCGGCTCGAACATGAAGGAAAGGATGCTGGTGCTCGAAGGCGTGCGCATCGGCCCGCCACCATCCACCCAGGCATCATTCGGGTTCTGACAGGCGACCAAAGCACGGCGTCAACCTTGCGGCTACGAGCTCAACGCTCTGCACTAGCAAAGACGGGTCGCGAGCGGGTCAGTGGCGCAGCGGGAACAACCGGCGCTTGAAGAAGTCGCGCTCGATTCGCTTGCAATTGTAGACCGGGCAGGAGCGCGCGTCGGCGGTCGGCACATATGCCCGCTGCGCCTCCTCGCCGGCCGAGCAGAAATGGTCATTGGCGACGTAGCGGTCATAACGCGGCACGCCCGACGTCGGCGACGTCCAGCGCAGGATCACCGCGCCCTGGTTGCGCACGACGCTCTGCGTCTGGGCGCAGCTCATTTTCGTCGATACGTAGCGCGACACGGCCTGCGCTTCGGCTGCCATCAGTGTCAGGCACGCGGCAAGCAAAATGGCTTTCATGAGAACCTCCCGGACTTCGCGCAACGGCTGGCGCCGGCCGAACGTTACAGCGCCTCATCTTGCATCGCTCGCAATGCCATGGGCGCCAGGCAATATAACACCCTGCGCCCGCCATGGTTGCATGGCAATTGAGGCAGGTTTCAAGCGCCACTATTTGCAAGGGCTTGCGCTTGCGGCCATTTGCCCTTATATCCGGCACGTTGATATTTCGGCCGACAGATCCGTGCCCCGCGACACTCTCGCGTTTGCAGACGTCTCTCCCCAAAATCTCGATACCACGACTGGGCATGCTCGCTTGGTCAAGAAAAACTGCAAACGACAAGGATATTCAATATGGCTACTGGCACCGTTAAGTGGTTCAACGCAACCAAGGGCTTCGGCTTCATTCAGCCCGACGCAGGTGGCGCGGACGTTTTCGTCCACATCTCGGCTGTCGAGCGTTCGGGCATGGGCTCGCTGGCCGACGGCCAGAAGGTCAGCTTCGAAATCGAGCAGGACCGTCGCACGGGCCGTTCGTCGGCTGGCCAGCTCAAGGCAGTCTGATTTAAGGCGCGCGGGAGCGAAAGCTCCAATCGCGATGCAAGTCACGGATGTACTGGCGGCTGCGCGACAAGCGCGCCGGAATCTCTGACCCGAAGGACGATGCGGCAGATTGCCGTGAGCCCGGGTCAGGTGATCCAGGATCAGCTGCTGACAGCGGAAGGCGGGGTCACACCCCGCCTTTTTCTTTTTGCGCAGACAGGGTCGCGGCTCGAAACTCGCCTCGACGTCATAGAAAGAGGCCCGAAGAATCGCATCTTCGGGCCTTCTTGCGTTTCAGGATCAGGCGTTCAGGGCAGCCAGGTCAGCGGCACATGGCCCTCGTCCGCTGCCACGCGGGCAAGCCAGGCCTTCACCGCAGGGAACGCATCCAGGTCATAACCGCCGATGGTCGCGTCATGGGTGTAGGCATAGAGTGCAATATCGGCGACGCTCATCGCATCTCCGGCCAGGAACGGCGTCTTCTCGAGCTGAACCTGCATCACCCCAAGCGCCTTGTTGCCGCCGTCGAGCAAAGCCTGCATGCGCTCCGGCGTCGCCTGGGCGGCGCGCTCGGGGTAGAGGAACATCGTCCGCCTGACAGCAACGAAGGGTTCGTGGCTGTACTGTTCGAAAAATAGCCATTGAAAGACCAGCGCCCGCTGGTAGGCGTCTGCTGGCAAAAGTCGTGTCCCTTCGGCCATGTGGAGCAGGATCGCATTGGACTCGGCAAGGAAGCGGCCATCGTCGAGCTCGAGCAGCGGCACCTTGCCATTGGCGTTCTTGGCGAGGTAAGCGGGCGTACGTGTGGAGCCGTCGCGCGAGCTGGTCTCGACATGGCGGAACGGCCGGCCGAGCTTGGCCATCAAAAGCCGCGGCTTGTAGCTGTTGCCGCTGTCGCTCATTCCATAGATCGTGATCATCGCGTTCACCCCGTTTGGTCAGCGATTATCGTCCCTAAGGTGAGTCGATCCAGCGAATTGTTCTGCTGCGAGGCATCAGCTTTGATGATCTTTCGTACCGCATCAGCCGAACAGCGGCACCACCACGCATTCGCCGCGACGATATTGCGACGTTTCGCGCGCCCCTTCGGCAAACACACTGCCGACCAGCTTTGCAGGCTCGAGCAGATCGCCCTGGAACAGGTCGACACCGGCGCCAAGCGCAATTTCCAGGCGGCTCTCATTGTCGATGCCCTCAACGAGCACGTCGACACCAAGCGTCTTGAGTTCCGACACCACCGGACGCAGCAGCCGCCCGGTCGCGGCGTCGGCGCAGAAGCGTTCGAACGAGGCGCGATCGAGCCTGACGATGTCGGGCAGCACGCGCTTGACGGCGTCGACGTCATGCTGCGCCGAGCCTGGCTGCCCCAGAGCGACACGCATTCCAAGCGCCCGCAGTTCGCAGGCCAGCTTTTCGTCGCCGCCGATCTCGCAGATCAGTTGCGACGCCTCGAAACCTTCGCCCTTGAGGCGCCGGACCATGAAACCCAGGTCGTCGAGATCGGGGGCATCTCCATTGATGTCCTGCCTGAACAGCAGCGCGATCCCCTTGACGCCCATATTGTGGGCGTTGGCGAGCGGCAACACCGCCCAGACACGTCCGACGATAGCGCGTTCCTCATCGGCTATCTCGGCGAGGAATTCGCCAACCGCGACCGGCCGTCCCTCGCGATAAGGCACCACCTGGGCGTCGGCGGCGACTGGCGTCAGGCGGCCGTCTTCATGCCGGAAGATCGGCTGGATCGCGCAACGCAGGCGAAACTCACCGTGAACGCCGGATTCCAGGCCAATTTCGTCGGCGGCGATCCTTGCCACCAAGTCCCGAGGCAACGCGCCAAACCCGAAAACCAAGTCACTCATGTAATGTCCTCTTGCCGAAGCTTCGGCCTGGTCGCGGCGCGCGCACTGCAACCGCATCGGCAAAACCGGCGGGCAGACGCTCCGCCCGATGGCCTCCCGCGACTTCGGGCGCCACCGGTTCGAACTGGGAGAAGTTCGCGGGCACGATTTCCGGCAGGGCCAGAACGAAGCCTTGCACCATCGAAGCGCCGGAACGCTCGGCCAGCTGCAGCTGCCAGCTTTCCTCGAGCCCTTCGAAGACCGTACGGATGCCCTTGTCCTCGAAATTGGCCACCATCTCCTTGAGCAGCGCGAAACCGGCGCCCGATTCCATCAGTCGGCTGATCCAGTGGGCATCGAACTTGACGATGTCAGGCTTGATGTCGCGGATGCGCTTGATGTCGGATTCGTCCGAACCGAAATCGTCCACTGCGATGCGGAGACCGCTCGCCTTCAGCGCCCTGACGAATTCGAACAGCGCCTCTTCCGAGGCCGGCTTCTTCTCGGTGACCTCGCAGACGATGCGGCGCGGATCGATGCCGGTTTCGTTGAGCACCTGGCGCATGTCGCGCAGCGCATGCTCCGAGATCGATCGGTCGAGAAAGACCGAGGGATCAAAATTGATGAAGATCGACGCTTCCTTGGGCAGGAACACCGCCGCGTTCAACAAATGCAGCGTGCGGGTAAGCGTTTCGACATGCAGCCGCTCGATGCCTTCCACCGCGGCGAAGAAGATGCCTGGCGGTACGGCTTCTGTACCGCGAAACGGCCTGATCAGCCCTTCGAAGGCGGTGACCAGCAAGCGGCCCGACTGAAAGGTGTAAATCGGCTGAAACGCGCTGCGCAGGGCATGCACGCCCCAGACGCCGGACGCAGATCCGTCGTCGTGCCGGATGATTTGGGCGAGCCCGATGCTCTTCGACACGGTCCGTCCTATTTCCGGAAAGCTGCGAAATTGCCCCGCCAAAATCTCATCGAAGATTTGATCGGCGGTTAACGCAATGTCTCAAACTTGAACGACCGCCGCCCAGCCGACTGTTTGTGCACAGCTTCCGCCGCTCTCTGGACCAGCACATCCGTGGCCCCGCAAACGTCAATCCGCTTGCGATTCCTTGCGTCATGCGACATTACAGCGCCGCGCATTCCGTTGAATGCGAAGAGGCGGTCGAGCGACCGCTCCCTTTCCGAACCGGAGACCTGAAGTCATGGCCTTTCTTGCCGATGCCCTTTCCCGCGTTAAGCCTTCCGCGACCATCGCGGTCACGCAGAAAGCGCGCGAGCTGAAAAATGCCGGCCGTGACGTGATCGGCCTCGGCGCAGGCGAGCCGGACTTCGACACGCCGGACAATATCAAGAATGCAGCGATCGAAGCGATCCGCCGCGGCGAGACCAAGTATCCGCCGGTCTCCGGCATCGCACCGCTGCGCGAGGCCATTGCCGCCAAGTTCAAGCGCGAAAACAATCTCGACTACAAGCCGGAGCAGACGATCGTCGGCACAGGCGGCAAGCAGATCCTGTTCAACGCCTTCATGGCGACGCTGAACCCCGGCGACGAAGTCATCATCCCCCGTCCCTACTGGGTCAGCTATCCCGAGATGGTCGCGATCTGCGGCGGCACCTCGGTGTTCGCCGAAACGTCGATCGACAACGGCTTCAAGCTGACGGCAGCGGAACTTGAGCGCAGGATCACGCCGAAGACCAAGTGGCTTTTGATGAACTCACCGTCGAACCCGTCAGGTGCCGCCTACACCGAATCCGAGCTGCGCGCCATCGCCGACGTCCTGCTCAAGCATCCGCATGTCTGGACGCTGACCGACGACATGTACGAGCACCTGACCTATGGCGACTTCGTCTTCAAGACCATCGCCGAGGTCGAGCCCGCACTCTATGACCGCACGCTGACGATGAACGGCGTGTCGAAAGCTTATGCCATGACCGGCTGGCGTATCGGCTATGCTGCCGGTCCCGTCGCGCTGATCAAGGCGATGGACATGATCCAGGGCCAGCAAACCTCGGGTGCCTGCACCATCGCCCAGTGGGCGTCGGTCGAAGCGCTCAATGGCCCGCAGGACTTCATCGCCAAGAACAAGGCGATCTTCCAGGCCCGCCGCGACCTCGTCGTGTCGATGCTCAACCAGGCGCGCGGCATCTCTTGCCCTTCGCCGGAAGGCGCCTTCTATGTCTACCCGTCCTGCGCCGGCCTGATCGGCAAGAAGACGCAAGGCGGCAAGGTCATCGACGGCGACGAGACCTTCTGCTCCGAGTTGCTCGAAGCCGAAGGCGTGGCGGTGGTGTTCGGTTCGGCCTTCGGCCTCGGCCCGAACTTCCGCATCTCCTACGCCACGTCGGAACAGCTGCTCGAGGAAGCCTGCACGCGCATCCAGCGCTTCACCGCATCACTCGTCTGACCACCCAAGGCGGGAAGGGAACCCGGCTTCGGCCGGGTTTCCTTTGCCGGTTGCATAAAGCAACTTTTAATTGTATGCAGATACCAACAGAAACCTTCTAAATCTCATACGCTATCATACATTTGCATATTGCCGTGCCGGTACAATCTGTTACTCTAAAGTAACTATATCCGCCCTTGCCGGCGGATGCGTGCAGAGGCAGTCAGAGGCAGCAATTGTATCAGCGCAGACAGCAGCAGCAGGGGCGAAGGAGCGGAAGTCTGCTCTCACGCCTGTTGTTGTTGTTGCTACCGCTCTTTGCTGCGCTCAGCGTCTCGGTTGCATCGACCCATGCGCACGCGGCGGGCTATCATCCTGAAGCAAATCTGTCGGTCGGCGAAGGCACCTATCGGGTCAACGATGATCCCGGGGCACTTCCCGCCTGCAGTGATACGTGCCTTGCCCTTGCCGAACTGAACGGGGACGGCAGCGACGACAGCGCCCTGCTGCGCGTCACCAGCGCCCTTCCGGCTGTCGACCTGACCAGCGGTTCGCTGGCCATCGACCCGCTTTTCAGCTTCCTGCGCTACCGAACCAGCGAGCCGCGCGCGCCGCCAGTTCGCGCCTGAACGGCGCAACGCGCCCCACCTGCGCCGCATGATCGGTCGGCAGCGGCTACAGCATCAAGCTCGCCGCCACGGCTGGTCACATCTGCCCCCTCCGGGACATTCCCGAAACAGTCTCAGGAATCATCATGTCTAAGACCCATCCACTCGGATTCCGCATCGAACGCGACCTCAAGGAAGCGCTCGTCAAGGCAGCCAAGGACGACCACCGCTCGGTGTCGTCGATGGTCGAGATCATCATTGCAAGGTGGCTGCGCGATCGCGGCTACCTCGTCGAGAAGGAAGAACGGGCCGCCTGAGTCCGCTTCCCCGCGACCCTGCCCGGCGCGCAACTTGGCGCCGGGCAGCATCAGCCAGATATCGCGTACCTCTCAGGCTTTCTTTGCTGGCAAACCGGCAAGTTCCGCTTTCAGCCTGTTCTCGACGTGGCCCCGCATCGTCGTTTGCAACGCAGCAAAAAAGCCCGTGATGACTTCGCGCTTGCTTCTACGACCAAAGTCATAATCCCAAAGCAGCGATGGATAATGCCCATCTTGCGACGTTATCAATTCGGCGTCGTTAGGTCAGGCGGATTCGCGCGGAGATTGCTCTCCAGGCCCTTGCCGCCGGCACTCTGGGAGGAGACATCTATGGCAATTTCGGCAACAGCCGGCGCCCGTGGGCGCGGCATGACGCGAGAGGAGAAGAAGGTCATCTTCGCTTCGTCGCTCGGTACCGTCTTCGAGTGGTACGATTTCTATCTTTACGGTTCACTCGCGGCCTTCATCGGCGCGACTTTCTTTGCCTCGTATCCCGAGGCCACCCGCAACATCTTCGCGCTGCTCGCCTTCGCGGCAGGCTTTCTGGTTCGCCCGTTCGGCGCGCTGGTCTTCGGCCGCATCGGCGATCTCGTCGGCCGCAAATACACCTTCCTCGTCACCATCCTGATCATGGGCCTGTCGACCTTTTTTGTCGGTCTGCTGCCCGGCTCGGCCACCATCGGCATCGCCGCTCCGATCATCCTGATTGCGCTGCGCATGCTGCAGGGCCTGGCACTCGGCGGTGAATATGGCGGTGCTGCGACCTATGTCGCCGAGCACGCGCCCGACGACCGTCGCGGCTACTACACTTCGTGGATCCAGACTACGGCGACGCTCGGCCTGTTCCTGTCGCTGGTCGTCATCCTGGTCGTCCAGACCTCGCTCGGCAAGGAAGACTTCGCCGCCTGGGGATGGCGCATTCCGTTCCTGCTTTCGTTCATCCTGCTTGGCATCTCGGTGTGGATCCGTCTGTCGCTGTCGGAATCGCCGACCTTCCAGCGCATGAAGGAAGAGGGCAAGGGTTCCAAGGCGCCGCTGTCGGAAGCCTTCGGCCAGTGGAAGAACGCCAAGATCGCGCTGCTGGCACTGTTCGGCCTCACCGCCGGCCAAGCCGTGGTGTGGTACTCGGGCCAGTTCTACGCGCTGTTCTTCCTGACAAACGTGCTCAAGGTCGACGCACAGGCGGTCAACATCATGATCGCCGTCTCGCTGCTGCTCGGCACCGGTTTCTTCGTCTTCTTCGGCTGGCTGTCGGACAAGATCGGCCGCAAGCCGATCATCATGGCCGGCTTGGCGCTCGCCATCGTCACCTACTTCCCGCTGTTCAAGGCGCTGACTTGGGCCGCAAACCCGGCACTGGCCACTGCCCAGCAGAACGTTCGTGCCACCGTCACTGCCGCTCCTGGCGACTGCAAGTTCCAGTTCAACCCGGTGGGCACCGCCAAATTCACCACCTCCTGCGATATCGCGACGTCGTTCCTGACCCGCAATTCGGTTCCTTATGACGTCGTCACCACGGCGGCTGCCGGCACCCCTGCCACGGTCAAGATCGGCGAAGCAACCGTCACCTCCTATGACGCCATCGCCGCAGGCGATGCCGCCAAGGCGAACGACGCTGCCTTCGTCAAGGCCGTCAATATCGCTCTCCACGACGGCGGCTATCCGCTGGTCCGTGGTGCCGCAAAGGTTGCCGACCAGAAGCTGGACGCCTTTGTCGCTGCCAACCCCGAGCTGAAGCTCGACGCAGCCGCGATCCGCGGCGGCGAAAAGGCAACCATGCCAACCGAACAGGCGATCAAGGACAAGCTTGTGACCGCCGAGGAAGCAGCCGGTGCACCTGAAGTCGGCTTCTTCAACATCCCCGGCGGCGGCTCGTTCTCGATGGTTGCCGATCCGGCTGCCGTCAACAAGCCGATGGTCGTCGCGATCCTGTTCATCCTCGTCGTCTACGTGACGATGGTGTACGGCCCGATTGCCGCAATCCTGGTCGAGATGTTCCCGACCCGCATCCGCTACACCGGCATGTCGCTGCCCTACCACATCGGCAACGGCTGGTTCGGCGGCCTGCTGCCTGCAACCGCCTTCGCCATGAGTGCCGCGGCCGGCGATATCTACTACGGCCTGTGGTACCCGATCGCGATTGCCGCAATGACGCTGATCATCGGTGTGATCTTCGTCAAGGACACGCTGGGCACCAACCTCAACGCCAAGGACTGATCCGCGGCACCAGTAAGAAAAACCCGGCAGGTGCAAACCTGCCGGGCTTTTTCTTTTCCTGGTCCGACCCTTCAGTCAGCCTCGAACATCAGCGAGCGGTGCGTGGCAGCCCCTGCCATTGCGCCATCGCCCACTGCCAGCGCCACCGAGCCTGCCGCCCGCGCAATGTCGCCACATGCGAACACGCCCTTCGCCGTCGTCTGCTTCATAGCGTCGGTCCTGACGAAACTGCCCATCGGCCCAGCCTCCAGTTCGCAGCCCAGCTGTTCGACCCAGGGGATCTGAAGCGATGTCCTGGGCATGGTAAACAGCCCGTCCAGTTCAAACATCCGACCATCGTCGAGCACGAGGTCGGCGCCCTCGCCCCTGACCTCGCGGACGAGTGCCGCCTCGACCGTCGCGCCGCGCGCAGCAAGCTGCCGAAGCTGCTCGGCGTCGGGCGTGAACACGCCATTGGTGAACAGCGTCGTCGTGCCCCAGTCGGGCAGCATCAGGGCGTGATGCATGGAGTGCTCCGAAACGGCGAGCACGCCGATCCGGCCCTGGTTCAGCTCATAGCCATGGCAATATGGACAATGAAAGACGGATCTGCCCCAGCGTTGGCGCAGGCCGGGGATTTCGGGCAGGCTGTCGGAGACCCCGGCCGCCAGCACCAATCGCCTGGTGCTCGCCGCATCACCATTGCCGAGATCGACGGTGAAGCCGCCCTCGATCCGCCGCGCGCCCTCTGCCCTGCCCTCGACCCACGTCACGGTAGGGTAACGCTCGAGCTGCTCGCGTGCCTCGGCGGCGATCGCCCCCGCCCCGCGACCATCCTGGCCGAGGAAGCCATGGGAATGCATGGCAAAGCGGTTGCGCCGCTCGCCCGCGTCAATGACCAGAACCTTGCGCCTGGCGCGGGCAAGCTGCAGGCCCGCCGACATGCCCGCATAACTGCCGCCGACGATGATGACGTCGTAGTCCATGGCCAAAAATCCTTTGAAGCGACCCTGTGGTCGCGCTGCGCTTCCCCAGCGGGTCGAAGAGCCTTTCGCACTTTCACGACACTTCATATGTTACATGACTGTGGTCGTCAAGCTTCACGCAACTCCTGTTGTTGCGTGACCGACTATCTGTTAGGCCTGACCAGACGCCGGCAGCGAGCTGAACCACGCCAAAAAGCCGAAAGAACAGCACGATGAGATCCGACACCCGCCTCTCCCGCATGCTGCATGTGCTGATCCACATGCAGCACCACGAGGGAACCGCGACCTCGGACGCAATCGCCATCATGCTCGGCACCAACCCAGTGGTCGTACGCCGGACCATGGCCGGCCTGCGCGATCAGGGTTATGTCCGCTCGGAGAAGGGCCATGGCGGCGGTTGGCTGCTGGCGCGACCGCTGGAGGAGATCACGCTGCTCGACATCCACAAGGCGCTAGGCACCCCACAGCTCTTCGCCATCGGCCTCGCCGGCGACAACCCGAGCTGCACCATCGAGCAGGCGGTCAACACCTCACTCGCCGAAGCGATGGACGCGGCCGAGGCGATCCTTTTGGCCAAATTCGGCAAGGTCACGCTGGCGGAGCTGGCCGAGGGCGCGGCGAAGGTCGCAAACGGCAGGCTGACGATGGAGCACCTTTAGGGTCTTTCTTCGCGATCTCGCTGCAGGCCACGATCATCCGCAAGCTGACGGTTAACGAGCTTTCACCAAACCGACGATGAAATTCTCTCTCCAGCAACAACGGGTTCTCATCACGCCGATAGAATCCGGGGTCTTGGGAGGAGCCATCAATGGCAATAGCGCAGATGAATTGGGGGCGACTGAAGTACCCGGCCGACGATCCGCGATTGAATGAATTTATGGACGGCCTTGGAGACGTCTACCGCTTGGCAGAAGCTCACCCTGGGTTCCTGTGGCGGATAGCTGATGACGCAATAGCTGCGGAAACGAAGGCCTGCGGCTTCGACAATCGCATGTCCGCAACTGTCTCGCTCTGGAGGAGCCTGGACGATCTCCACGATTACACCTTCAACTCACTGCATGGCATCTACCTCAAGCGAACCTCCGAATGGTTCGAGAAGATAGATGAGCCTCAGCTGGTCATCTGATACGTTGAGAATGGCAACGTCAGACCAACCTTTGCTGAAGCTTGGGAGCGGCTGATCTCGCTTCAAGGATCCGGATCGTCAGATCGAGGATATGGCTGGCGAAAGTAGCGCTGCCGAACCGACTGTCGTTGGGCAGCAACCCTTGGGCATCCGGCCCCTCAGCCGACTTGCGTGTCGGTCTGCAGCCCGCCGCGGCCACGCAGCAGCACGGTCAGCACGGCGCCGCAGATGGCGATCGCGCTGCACAGCAATGCGGCGACCTTGAGCGCTTGTCCCAGGGCATCGCGCGCCGCCTCGATCTGCACACCGGCATTGTCCGGCCCAAGTGCTGCGTTCATTGGCAACGCCGCAAGCTGCGGATGGTCCACAAGCGCCAGTTGGTAGAGCATCGTCAGCAGGCTGCCGAGTACGGCGATGCCAAATGCACCGCCCAGTTCGGTGCTGGCCTCGGACAGGCCGGCGGCGGCACCGGCATGTGATGCCGCCACCGAGCCGACAATGACGTCGGTCGTCATGGTGAAGACTGGCGCCAGCCCAAGCGAGAACAGGCAGTAGGCCGCAATCATCAGCGTGAGATCGCCGCTGGCGGCCGCGACTCCCGCCAGCGCGAAGCCACCGGCTGCAACGAGGAAACCGAGCGCCATCAACGCAACCGTGCCGAGGCGTGATGCAATCGCCGGTGCCGCAATCGCACCGGCGATGAACGCCACGCCCGACGGCGCCGAGGCCAGTCCGGCCTGCAATTCCGTCAGGCCGAGGCCGAGCTGGAAATACAGCGCCATCAGCAGGAACATGCCGAAGGCAACGAAGAAACCGAGAATGTTGATGGTCAGCGCTGCCGAAAAGCGTGGCGAGGCAAACATATCGAGGTCGAGGAACGGAACCGCGAGCCGCCGCTGCCGGCGCAGGAACAATGTCGTGGCAACAATGCTCACTGCCAGCGCGAGACCGGCCTCGCCGCTCCAGCCGTCCATCGCCACCTTCTTGATGGCATAGACCAGGCCAAGCACCGCCACCAGCAAGCTGAGCGCGCTTGCGACGTCGGGGCGTGGCGCCGCGCCGTCGCGCGCTTCCGGCAGCATCCTCGGGCCAAGAACCAGAAGCAGGGCCATGATGGGCAGGTTGATCAGGAACACGGATCCCCACCAGAAATATTCGAGCAGCACGCCGCCAACCAGTGGACCGACGGCACCACCGGCGGAGAAGCTGGCGATCCAGACGCCGATCGCCTTGCTGCGATCCTCGGGGTGCGGAAACAGGTTGCGCACCATCGACAGCGTCGACGGCGCAAGCGTCGCTGCGGCAATGCCCATCAGCGCGCGCGCCGCGATCATCATCGGCGCCGAGCTCGCGAAGGCAGCGATCAGAGACGCCACGCCGAAGGCGAATGCGCCCCACAGCAGCAGGCGCCGGCGGCCGATGCGGTCGCCGACGACGCCCATCGGGATCAGCGCGGCGGCCAGGATGAAGCCATAGATGTCCACCATCCACAACAGCTGAGCTGGCGTCGGGTCGAGATCGGCCGCCAACTCCGGCAGTGCGAGGTTCAGCACCGTCAGGTCCATCGAGTACAGCAGGCACGGCAAGGCGAGGATCGCCATCGCCAACCATTCACGGCGCCCCGCCCGGGGCAAATCGCCATGCTCTTCCATCTTCGCCTCTCCTGGAGCGCTTGATCGACAGGTACGCGCGTGACAATGTGGATATGTGTGAACTAACTACTCCTAAAAAGCAACTACATGGTTTTGAATGAGAACTGAAAAGAGCAGAAGCTACGACGATGGCTGTGCGACGGCGCATGCGCTTGACCTGATCGGTGAGCGCTGGGCGCTGCTTGTCGTCCGCGAGTTGCTCTTCGGGCCCAAGCGCTTCACCGACCTGCGCACCGACCTGCGCACCATCAGCCCCAACGTGCTGACCCAGCGCCTGGAGGCGCTGGAGGCAACAGGCATCGTGCGCCGGCGCAAGCTGCCGCCGCCTGCCGCATCCTGGATCTATGAACTGACCGAGTGGGGCAGCGAGCTCGAGGACACCATCGTCACTCTGGGCAAATGGGGCGCCCGTTCGCCGTTTCTGGAACAGGGCCTGCCGATCAGCCGGGCCGGGTTGCTGCTGGCCATGCGGGCGATGTACAGGCCACAAGACGACGGCGGCTTCTGCGTTTGCCTCGACATGCCGGACGGCACGGCTGTCGTCTCCGGCACAGCTGAAGGCTTCGACATCCAGTTCGGCGACGAGGCCTCGAAGTCAGCCCGAGCCATGTTCTCCGGCACCTCAAGCGTTCTCGACAGCATTCTGTTCGGCGGCGTCTCCGTCGCAGCGGCGGTGAAGGCGGGCGATGCCAGGATCACCGGCGACATGTCGGCCATGGCCAAGCTGCTGCGGGCATTCCCGATGCCGTCGGCAGCGCCCGGCCTGGCGCCCTAGCTGTCGTTTCCAAGAAGGTTGTTCAGTCTTTGGAACGGGCTGATGCCGCCAAGGGCGGAATGTGGGCGTTCCAGGTTGTAGTTGGCTGCCCAGTGGTGGATGGCCTTGGCGCGTTCGTTCGATGAGGCGTATGGCCTTGCATAGGCCCATTCGCGCAGCGAAGTCTGGATGAAGCGCTCGGCCTTGCCGTTGGTGCGCGGGGTATAGGGCCTGGTGCGGATGTGGCGGGCACCAGCACCTTGGAGCGCCTGGGCGAACAGTTTGGAGCGATAAGCCGAGCCGTTGTCGGTCATCACCCGCTCAACCCTGGCGCCCAGCCTGGCATACCAGGCCAGTGCCCGGTTGAGGAAACCGGTGGCATCTTCCCGGCCCAGGCTTGGCAGCAGTTCGACATAGGCGAGGCGCGAGGCATCGTCGATGGCGACATGCAGGTGTTCGTAGCCGATGCCTCGGGCGCGATGATGGCCCTGGTGCTGGCCCGTGATCCGGTGGCCAACGCCGTCGATGCGGCCCAGGGTCTTGATGTCGATGTGGACCAGTTCGCCCGGCCGCTGCCGTTCGTAGCGCAGCACCGGCGGCCGGGGATCAAGCCAGGCCAGCCGGTTCAGTCCCAGCCGGCGCAGCACCAGGCCCACCGTCGAGCGCGCCAGGCCCAAGGACCGGGCAATCGCCGGCCCCGTCATACGCTGGCGGCGCAACTGCTCGATCCGAGACACCTGCATGGCTGCCAGCCGATGCCGGCAGCGGTGCGGCGCTGAACTGCGATCGTGCAGAACCCGGTCGCCGGCCCGGTAGCGGCCGAGCCAGCGATAGGCCGTCCGTTCCGAAACCCCGGCCGAACCGGCAGCACGCCGCACGCTCCAGCCCTGTTCAATGCGTTGAACCAAAAGCACTCGACCTGAAGGCGTCAAAAGCGCATTCTTATGAACGTTCATTCGGGGAGCTCCACTGAAGGTTGGTTGGCTTCGCAACCCCAGCTTCTCAGTCCATCCTCGAATGAACAACCTTCATAGCTTCGACACCTAGCGGCGTGCCGGCGCGCTGAGGGCACTGGCTTGGTCGTTCCCCGCACCTGCTTGCTGGCGCAGGTCCTGGACTTGGCTCATAAGCACCAGACATCTTTCGCCGAGGTCGCCACTCCATGCCCCTGCACATCAACACGCCGCTGCTCGAATCCCGGCCACTGAGCCTCGCCGCCGGGCGCTCGATCTGGCTGAAGATGGATGCGCTGCAGCCACCGGGCTCGTTCAAGATTCGCGGCATAGGTGCTGCCTGCGAACATCATGCCAAGGCGGGCAAGCGCCGCTTCGTCTCGTCCTCCGGCGGCAATGCCGGCATCGCGGTCGCTTACGCCGGCCGCCGGCTTGGCATGCCGGTGTCGGTCTTTGTCCCGGAAACGGCAACGGAATTGGCCAAGGCGCTGATCCGCCAGGAGGGCGCGGAGGTCATCGTCCATGGCGCGTCATGGCAAGAGGCCAACGAACGCGCCATGTCGGCGCTCGATGCTGACACGGCCTTCATCCACCCCTTCGACGACCCGCTGCTCTGGACCGGCCACGCGACGATGATCGACGAGGTCGTCGCGGAAGGTTTGTCCTTCGACGCGGTTGCCCTGTCGGTCGGCGGCGGCGGGTTGATGTCGGGCATCGTCGAGGGCATGGCCCGCAACAGCCTCGCGCATATCCCGATCATCGCGGTCGAAACAGAGGGCGCTGCCTCGCTTGCTGTCGCCATGGAGGCCGGCCAGCGGGTGCAGTTGCCGGCCATTACCAGCATCGCCACCTCACTCGGCGCCCGCATTGTCAGCGAGCGCGCCTTCGAAGTGACGCAGACCCAGTCCGTCGACAGCGTCGTGGTCAGCGACCATACCGCCGTCGAGGCCTGCCTGCGCTTCCTCGACGATCACCGGGTACTGGTCGAACCGGCCTGCGGCGCAACGCTTGCCCTCGCCTACAGCCATATGGATGCGCTCTCGCGCTACAACCGCGTACTGATGATCGCCTGCGGCGGCGCCACCGCGTCGTTGGCCCAGTTGCAGGCGTGGCACACTGCCTGATCCTTCGACATCGGCCTTGGTGCGCGACGACCTATCAGGGCGAGCGCGCGGCCAGGCGGCCGATGGCGACGAAGATCGCCAGCGCGACAACGCCGAGCAGGGTGGTAAAGGACAGCGCCCAGGAAATGCCGATGGTGGCCATGGCGAAGGCCAGTGCGAAGGGTGCGACGGCAGAGACGATCAGCCGGGCCGACATGGCGCGGCCCTGCAGCCGGCCATAGCCGTCGCTGCCGAACAGCGCCAGCGGCAGCGCGCCGGTGACGATACTGAACAGACCATTGCCCATGCCGAAGATGACGGCGAAGGTCATTGCACCCGCTATCGACGGAGCGGTTGCCAGCAACACACCCACGCCAGCGGTCATCAGCACCGCCGAGATGATCGCGAGTGTCAGCGGCGCGAGGTTGATGCCGGCCACCATGTTGATGAAGCGGCTGAGCACCTGGGCGGGTCCGAACAGCGTGCCGACGACGGCAGCCGTGGCGCCGAGCCCAAGGCCTGAGAGCAGCGGCACCATGTGGACCAGAATTGCCGCGCTCACCAGGTTCTGTACCGAGAGCGCAATCACCATCAGGGCGAAACCGAGTGGACGCACGGCAGCGGCAAGCGAACCCTCGACATGTTGGTGCGGCTCGGTGGCAATCTGGCCTTGCCCCGTCCGGCGAAACGACAGCCAGGCATGCAGCGGCAGGCAAACGACCAGGTTGAGGACGGCGAAGACGAGATAGACAGCCTGCCAAGACATCTGCGCGTGCAGTGCCGTGGTGATTGGCCAGAAGGCGGTCGAGGCGAAGCCGGCGATGAGCGTCAGATAGGTGATGTTGCGCTGGGCGTCGCGCGGCGATATCTGGACGAGCAGCGCAAAGGCCGCGCCATACTGGACGAGGTTCGAGGCGACCTGGATCGCCACCAGCGCGATGACGAAGCTGATCGCTTCAGGAGCTGCCGCACAGGCGACGAGTGCTGCGGCCGCGACAGCCGAACCGGCCGTCATGATGCGGCCGGCGCCATAGCGGTCAATCCAGTTGCCAAGCCAGGGCGCGGTCAGTCCGCCGACGAGCAGTGCCGCCGACAGCGCGCCGAACAGCCACTCGACCGGCCACGACAAGTCCTTGGCCATGTCGTGGGCAAGAATGGAAAAGCTGTAGTAGAGCGTGCCATATCCGACGATCTGGGTGATGCCGAGCGCGATGACGGCGGCAATCGGCGAACGCACGGCGGTCATCGGGAAATCGGCTCGTTCTCGGTCTTTGCTGCCGCCTCCTTCCGATGTCCGCCGCATCAGGTCAAGCGGCGTGAGGCCCTGGCACAACTCATGCGCCCTGGCAAAAGCCAAGCCTTGCCGGTGATCGAAGCAACGTTCGAAGCCTGCGCCCACCCAACCGCAAGCAGGTTGGGCGCTTCGTCCAGAGAACCTGCGCAGTCCAAACAGCAGACAACGCCTGCTTCAGCGTTACCGGAGCAGGCGAAGCGCCCTCGCCTATGCATTCACCCAGCATTTGGTCAGCGCATGGCCGCCCATCAGCTCGCCATTGGGATCGTCGACCCAGCCGCCGACCTTGGTGCCGGTCGCGTCGATGTAGTTGTTGAACATCGGCACGATGACGCCGCCCTCGTCGCGCAGGATCACGGCTGCCTGACGGTAGAGGTCCTTGCGCCTAGCCTGGTCGAGCTCGCCGCGCGCCGACAGGATCAGCTTGTCGAAATCGTCGCGGAAGAAGCGGGTGTCATTCCACTCGGCCTTGGACAGATAGGCGATGGAATAGACCTGGTCCTGCGTCGGCCTGCCGGTCCAGTAGGACATCGAGAAGGGCTGCTTGTTCCACACTTCCGACCAGTAGCCGTCGCCCGGCTCGCGCTTGACCTCGAGCGTTATGCCGGCCTTGGCCGCACTCTGCTGGTAGAGCTGGGCGGCATCGACAGCACCTGGGAAGGCGACGTCGGAAGTCCGCAGCAGCACCGGGCCGCTATGACCCGACTTCTTGTAGTGGAACGCCGCCTTGTCAGGATCGTAGGCGCGCTGCTCGATGTCGTCGGAGAACATCGCATAGGCCTTGGTCACCGGCATGTCGTTGCCGATCGAGCCGTAGCCGCTCAGCACCTTCTTGACCATCTCCTCGCGGTCGACGGCATATTTCAGCGCCAGCCTCAGATCGTTGTTGTCGAAGGGTGCGGTGTTGCAATGAGCGATGAAGACGTAGTGGCCCTTGCCCGGCACGTTGCGGATCTCTACGCCCGGCACGCGCTTGATCAGGTCGACGATCTTCGGTTCGACCCGGTTGATCAGATCGACCTGGCCGCCCTGAAGTGCGGCAGTGCGCGCTGTCGCGTCGTTGATCACAACGATCTCGATCTGGTCGGCATGGCCGCGCTTGTCGGAACCCCAGTAGTTCTTGCTCAACTCGCCGACATGGCGCACGCCCGGCTCGTTGACCATCACCTTGTAGGGGCCGGTGCCGATGCCTTCGGTCGGATTGTCCTTGCCGCCATTTGGCTGAATCATGAGGTGATAGTCGCTGACCACGTAAGGCAGGTCGGCATTGGCCTCCTTGAGCTGGATGACGACATAGTCGCCGTCAACCTTCATGCTTTCGAACTGGCTGACGAAGGCGAGTGCCGCCGATTTCGAATTGGCGTCGGCATGGCGCTCCAGCGTCGCCATCACGTCATCAGGCGTAAGCTCCTTGCCATTGTGGAAGGTCACGCCCTTGCGGATCTTGAAATGCCAGGTCTTGGCGTCGTCGGAGGCTTCATAGCTTTCGGCCAGGCGCGGCTCGATCTCGCCCGCCGGCGACACTTCCAGCATCTGCTCGCCCCAGCTGCGGCCAAGCGTGTAGGGCACCTGGCTGGCCCATGTCGCCGGGTCGAGGCTGTCGGTGGCGGCACCGCCGACCATGCCGGCCTTGAGCACGCCGCCCTTGACCGGCGCTTGCGCATGTGCGGCACCGGCCAGCAGCGTATTGGCCGAAAGGGCCGTGACTCCAAGGGCTGCGGCACGGCCGAGAAAGTCGCGGCGCGACATCCGTCCACTGACGACGAGACGGCTGAGATGGTCGAGTTCACGAGACATTGGACTGCGTTCCTCCAGATGGGCGCGACTTGATGTCGTCATGGTTCCCCAACGTAATATTGAGTGGCGGGCCGTCTCACGCTGCCCGCCGGACGCGACATCTGATGGCGCTTTTGGAATAGCTGGCTTTTCTCCTGCCGCCGCATCAACCCTTGCCTTGCAAGGCTCTTGCCCTGCTTTCAAAGCCGTGTGACGATGTCGCCAACGGGGAGGAAGATCTCAGACGAATTTGCCCGCGACGGCCGAACAGGCCGGCCGCCGCATTCAGGGAAAAATGCCTGAGTGGAGGTCAGCTCTCATGGGTAGTCGCGCCGGAGGAAGACGCACGGGACCGAAGTGCATCGCCATCGTCGGTCCCTTCGCCAGCGGTAAAACCACACTTCTCGAAGCCCTTCTCGCCCGCACGGGCGCCATTTCCAAGCAGCACCCGGTCGCCTCCGGCAACACGGTCTCCGACCACTCGGCCGAGGCCAAGGCGCATGCCATGAGCGTCGAGGCGGTCTTCGCCACCACCCAGTTCATGGGCGAGGCCATCACCTTCGTCGACTGCCCCGGCTCGGTCGAGTTCGCCTTCGAGGCCGAGCCCATCCTTGCCGCCTGCGACCTCGCCGTCGTGGTCGCCGAGCCCGACGAGAAGAAGATCCCGGCCCTGCAGTTGATCATGCGCAAGCTCGACGATCTCGGCGTGCCGCGTATCCTGTTCCTCAACAAGATCGACAAGGCAGCCGCCGGCGTCCGCGACACGCTGAAGCTGCTGCAGCCGGTCAGCCGCACGCCGCTGCTCCTGCGGCAGATCCCGCTGCGCAAGGACGGCGTCGTCGTCGGTTCGATCGACCTCGCGCTGGAGCGCGCCTACATCTACCGCGAATATGCCGAGAGCGAGATCGCCGACATCCCAGGCGACGACAAGGCGCGCGAACTCGAAGCCCGCTTCGCCATGCTGGAAACCCTCGCCGACCATGACGACCAGTTGATGGAGCAGTTGCTCGAGGAGATCGAGCCGCCCAAAGACGAAATCTTCGACGACCTTGCCGCAGACCTGCGCGACGGCGCGGTCACGCCGGTGCTGATCGGCTCGGCCGAAAAGGGCAATGGCGCGCTGCGCCTGCTCAAGGCGATCCGCCACGACGCCCCCGACATCGATGCGACACGCAAGCGCCTCGGCATATCCGACGGCAGCGCCGCTGTAGTGCAGGTGATGAAGACCATCCACACCTCCCACGCCGGCAAGCTGTCGGTGTCGCGCATCCTGTCCGGCCAGGTCGCCGATGGTACGGAGCTCTGGCTCAACGCCACCGACACCTCGAAGGTCTCGGGCATTTACCGCTTGCTCGGCAAGGACCAGTCCAAGCAGTCGGGCGCCAGCGCCGGCGACACTGTCGCGCTCGGCAAGCTCGAACATGCCGCGACCGGCCAGACGCTGACCACGGCCAAGGGCGGCATCAAGCCGCTGTTCATTCTCGAACCGCCCAAGCCGGTCTATGCCTTTGCCCTGCGTCCCAAGGAACGCAAGGACGAGGTCAAGATGTCGGCGGCGATCCAGCGCCTGGCCGAGGAAGATCCCTCGCTCACCCTGCACCACAACCAGGACTCGGCGGAAACTGTTCTGTCCGGCCATGGCGAGATGCATCTGAGGGTGCTGCGCGAGCGGCTCGAAGGCCGCAATCAGATCGCCGTGGAAGGCCACGCGCCGGCGGTGCCCTATCGCGAGACCATTCGCAAATCGGTCCAGCAGCGCGGCCGCCACAAGAAGCAATCGGGCGGTCACGGCCAGTTCGGTGATGTCGTCATCGAGATCAAGCCGCTGCCGCGCGGCTCGGGTTTCGAGTTCACCGACACCATCACAGGCGGCGTCGTGCCCAAGCAATACATCCAGTCGGTCGAAGCCGGCGCACGCGACTTCCTCAAGACCGGCCCGCTCGGCTTCCCTGTCGTCGACATCGCCATCAACCTGTCCGACGGTTCGTATCACTCGGTCGATTCCTCCGACATGGCGTTCCAGATGGCGGCGAAGATCGCGATGAAGGAGGGTATGCCGAGTTGCTCGCCGGTGCTGCTCGAACCGGTCATGAAGGTCGAGATCTTCACCCCCTCCGATGCCACGGCGCGCATCATCGCATTGGTGCCGCAGCGCCGCGGCCAGATCCTCGGCTACGACGCCCGTACCGATTGGCCCGGATGGGATGTCGTCGAGGCGACGATGCCGCAATCGGAGATCGGCGACCTGATCATCGAGCTGCGCTCAGCCACCGCCGGTGCCGCCACCTACCGCGCCGAGTTCGACCACATGGCCGAACTCACCGGCCGCCTCGCCGACGAAGCGATGCAGTCGGGCGGCAAGGCCGCGTGAGATCAGCAGCGGGGCGGTCCACGCGGGTCGTCCGGCAGCTCTCCTCACGCTCTCTTGATCTCCCATCCGGGACGGCGCTGTAACGCGGCGACGTTTCCACGCGTATGTGAACGTGACAGCGTTGATTTCGCCGTCCGCAGGGGCGACCTTGCGACCGGCCTATTGGAGAGCAAGCATGGCATTCATTCACCGCCGTCCGTCCTGGGCAATTCCGGAAGCGCTGGCGACACCCGAGCACATCTTCCTCAACCGCCGCAGCATTCTGGCCGGCATGGGACTTGGGCTCGCGGCAGCAGCCCTGCCCCGCAAGGCGCGCGCCGAGGAGGCCGATCCGACCGCCGATCTCTATCCGGCCAAGCCGAATGCCACCTACAAGCTCGACCGTGCGCTGACGCCCGAAGCGATCAACGCCAACTACAACAACTTCTACGAATACGGCACCTACAAGGAGATCGCGGCCAACGCCCAGCAGCTCAAGACGCGGCCGTGGGACATCCAGATCGGCGGCCTCGTCGACAAGCCGATGACGCTTGCCATCGACGACCTGATCCGCAAATTCCCGCTCGAGACGCGGCTCTACCGCCACCGCTGCGTCGAGGCCTGGTCGATGACCATCCCGTGGAGCGGCTTCCCGCTGAAGGCGCTTGTCGCCATGGCGAGCCCCAAGACGGATGCAAAATTCATCCGCTTCGAGACCTTCCTCGATCCGTCCATGGCGCCCGGCCAGAACGACTTCGTCTATCCCTGGCCCTATGTCGAAGGCGTCACCATCGAGGAAGCGGCGCTCGACCTGCCTTTCCTCGTCACAGGCGCCTATGACAAGCCGCTGGCCAAGCAGTTTGGCGCGCCGATACGGCTCGTCCTGCCGTGGAAATACGGCTTCAAGTCGATCAAGTCGATCCGCAAGATCGACTTCGTCGCCGAACAGCCGGTGGGCCTGTGGGAAGCGATCCAGCCGAGCGAATACGGTTTCTGGGCGAACGTGAATCCCGAGGTCCCGCACCCGCGCTGGAGCCAGGCCAAGGAGCGCGTGCTGGGCACCGGCGAACAGGTGCCGACACAGCTGTTCAACGGCTATGCCGCCGAAATAGGTCAGCTCTACGCAGGCAAGGATCCCGCCAAGCTTTACATGTGATCCCACCTGCATGCCCTCGAAAAATCGAAGCGATTGTCGAGAGGGATCATGCAGTGTCAAAAAGAACTTGGGAGGTGTCCGCGCGTCAGTTTGTGCGCGCGGTGCCCTACTCCGCTTTCGCCTCGACATGCCACCATTTTGGCCGACCACCCTTGAACGAGTGGCTCTTCGGCATGAGCTCAATCGCGCCGGGCTTGTCGAAGACGCCGAGCAGCAGTGCGACCACGGGCGCGTCGTCGATGGCGCCGAATGAGCTGCCGCAGGCCGGGCAGAAGGCGCGACTGGAATAGTCGGACGAGCGATAGACCGATGGCGCGCCACCCGGTCCGGTCCACGTCACGCGGTCGCTTGGAAATTCGACCCAGGAAGCGGTCAGCGAACCTGTGTGGCGCTGGCACATGCGGCACGAGCATGTATGCGGCTTGCCGGCCGTTCCGGTCGCCTCGAAGCGGACTGCGCCGCACAGGCAGCCGCCGCCAAAGACCTTGGCCTTGGCCACACCCGCCTTGCTCGCGCCCTTGGCCGCATCTGTCATGCTCATGAATGTCCCCCCAAAAGATCCATCTGGCCGCGCCTGGCAAAATATGGATTCGCAGCAATGTCGCCCAGCCTTGACCGGCCGCCGACAAAATAAAAGCGGCGCCCGAGGATATCCTCGGACACCGCTTTTTTGCGGACCGTTCCGCGGGAGGCGGAACGGCAGGTCCGCCGCTACGTGGCCAACGTCTTGGGTCGTCGGCAATCTGCTGGACGCGGCGCGTTGCCTGAACCTGGCGCGCACGGGTGATGCCCCCATCTCCCGACGCACCATCACCGCGTCCATGTAAAAACTAGGCGCGTCCCGGGGTACGGGTAATGTTACCGGGGGTTACATGTCACTGTTACGCGGGAGGTTTGGCCTGTTTCAGGCAACAAAAAAGCCGGATCCAAGAAGATCCGGCTGAGTTTGTTTGGAAGTGCCGATTAAGGCTAACCTCCAGAGGGGAACACTCGAGGGCGCTAATGGGAGGAGGAACGCGCCCTGGAGATGATCAATATATGTGCTCTCCTTGCCCAACAAACAAGCATCTATTTTGCAATGCACGCATGCAAAAACATACAGGCTGTGGTCTAACGACGTTAGAAGCCCGATAGGACCAGTTTTCGCCCCGAAAATCGCAGCCTGAGCATGCTGCAATGCACAACAAACAGCTGTGGCGACGCCAAGGATGACCTGAAACGCCCCGCGCCGGGAGATGCTGGCAAATCGGGCACGGCACGCTCATTGTTGCGGCGAAAGCCAAGCCAATAGGCAACATGCGGAATTTTCGAGCTGAGAGATCAAGAGGAGTGCAGGCCTTGCGCAAACCGTCCGCCATCCTCGGCAGCGCCATCTTCTTCATCGCGGCACCGGGTGTCGTCGCCGGCCTCGTGCCCTGGCTCGCGAGCGGGCGCTACGGCCTGCCGATGGCGTCGTGGCCACTCGCCATCCTGGGCGCCGCGCTGGTCGCTGTCGGCCTCGGCGTGCTGCTGCACGCCTTCGCCCGTTTCGCGCTGGAAGGGCTCGGCACCCCTGCCCCGGTCGCACCGACGGACAGGCTGGTGGTCGGCGGCGTCTACCGCCACGTGCGCAACCCGATGTATGTCGCCGTGCTGTCGATCATCCTCGGGCAGGCGCTGATCTTTGCATCCTGGCAGCTTGCCGCCTATGCCGTCATCATGGGCGCTGTGATGGCGACCTTCGTCCGGATCTATGAGGAGCCGGTTCTGCTGCGGCAATACGGTGCCGACTACGAAGCTTACCGCCAAAACGTTCCCGGCTGGCTGCCCCGGCTCACGCCCTGGCGTGGAGCTTAGGCCGGAACAAGATCGGCCAGCCGGAAACGATGTCGGCAGGCGAAGGTTCAGCCGCTCGGCATGCCCGCGAAGGCCACGAGATCGGGATCGATCCTGTCCCAGGCGTGGCCTCGGGCACTGTAGGTCAGCACCTGAGGCTGGAACTGGCCCGGATCATCCAGGCTGCCGGCATGGATCGCGATCGCTTCGGGCGCTGCGGCGAAGGTCACGAACACAGGCGTTCCGCACTCAGGGCAGAAGCCATGGATCTTGTCCTTGCCGCTGTCGGCCACGACCCGCCAATGCTTTGCTTCGCCCGTCATCGCCATCTCGGCGCGCCTGGCAAAGGTCAGGTACGAGCCATGCCCGGTGCCGCTACGCTTCTGGCAATCCAGGCACTGGCAGTGGTTCTGGAAGATCGGCTCGTTTGTCGTCTCGTAGCGGACAGCACCACAGGCGCAGCCGCCGGCACAAAGCTTGGTCGTCATTGGGGTTCTCCGGGATGCGGGCAGCCGATCATGCCGTTTTTGGCTTGGCGAAAACGTCGAGGGAGCGTCCCGTTTCGAGGAAGGATTTCAGGCTGGACAGAACGATCGGCCAGCCCTTGCTGATGCCTTTCGCCATGCCGCTGCCGGCTTCGAGTTCGTCATGGGTAACGGTCAGCCGAACCATGGTGTCGTATTCATCGATGTCGAACGTCACCCGACTGTAGCTTGCAGGATTTGCAGCCTCGGACGGGTCTGCCCAGGTTATGACGAGGCGGCTGGGTGGCACGGTCTCGACGACCTTGCCGACAACCTTGACGGCCCGCTCGCCATGGGCCTGGACATGCTCCCACGTCGAACCCGGATTCCAGTCGGAAATGTTTTCGTGGCCCCAGTAGCGCCTTGCGACATCCGGCTTGGTGATTGCCTCGAACACCTTGTCCGGTGTCGAGACGATGTAGGTCACGTAGACGAAGCTCGTCTTTTCCTGGCTGGTCATTGTCATTCTCCTTCGAGTTCTTTCTTCAGGTCATGCAGCAGGCTTAGCCGCTGGACCTCGAACTTGCGCACCCACCGCTCGTAAACCTCGTGGATCGGAACGGGGTTGATGAAATGCAGCTTCTCGCGGCCGCGCCGGACCGATGTGACCAGGTTGGCCGCCTCCAGTATCCCGAGATGCTGGGTGGCCGATTGCCGAGCCATATCGAGGTTTGCACACAACTCACCGAGCGACTGTCCGTTCTTTTCGAAGAGAAGATCGAGCAGCTTCCTGCGGGTCGGGTCGCTCAAGGCCTTGAATACGTCGTCGGCGTCCATCGTCCTCACTCACTTACCGCCGTAAATATGCAGGCAAATACCTGCATGTCAAGTCATGCAGGTATTTGCCTGCATATTTATGCGAACACCATCGTCCGCTCGGGTTGTCGAGCGGTACAGCCTGCCCGGTCCACGCGCAGGCGCCAGGTAGCCGGGAACAGGCCGATCAACGCAGCCGCATTGTCGCTTGGAACGGAAACCGATTGTCGGGGCGCGCCTGCGTCCACGCGTGGGAAAGCCTGCCCTCGCCGAAGCGAGGGCTTTTCGCAGCGGGCGTGATCGGAGTGGGAGCCTAGTAGGCCCAACTCCTGGCCTTGGCGATGACGAAGTCGCGGAAGACGTGCAGCTTGGCCTGCTCGCGCATGGCGTCGGGATAGGCGAAATAGGTGTCGAAGGACGGCACCTCGGTTTCGGGCAGGAGTTGCACCAGTCCGGCATCCTTGCCGATGACATAGTCGGGCAGCATGGCGATGCCGGCACCCGTCTGCACCGCCTTCTTGATCGACAGGATGTCATTGATCTGCAGCGTCGGCACACGCTGGCCGCCCTCGAAGTCGCCGACGGTTTCCAGCCAGTTGAGCTCGCTCAGGTGCGTCGGCACCGGCACGCCGAAGGTGACGATACGGTGGTTCTTGAGGTCGGCGATCGAGGCCGGCTTGCCGTATTTGTTGACGTAGGCCGGCGACGCATAGAGGTGGAAATGCACCGTGAACAGCCGGCGCTGTATCAGGTCCGGCTGCTGCGGCTGACGCAGGCGGATCGCGCAATCGGCCTGGCGCATGGTCAGGTCCAGCTCCTCATTGGCGAGGATCAGCTGGATCTGGATATCGGGATAGAGCTCGAGGAACTCCTGGATGCGCTCGGTCAGCCAGCCGGCGCCGAGGCCGACGGTCGTCGTCACCTTGAGCACACCAGACGGCCGGTCCTTGGTCTCGGTCAGCCGCGTCTTGATCGTCTCGAGCTTCATCAAGACGTCATGCGCCGTGCGGAACAGCATCTCGCCCTGCTCGGTCAGCACCAGGCCACGCGCGTGCCGGTGAAAAAGGGGCACGCCGATGTCGTGTTCGAGCGCGCTCACCTGGCGCGAAATCGCCGACTGCGACAGCCTCAGCGTCTCCGCCGCGTGCGTGAAAGAGCCAGCCTCCGCCGCTGCGTGGAACACGCGCAACTTATCCCAATCCAACGCCATTTTTCCCCTCGTTTATAAGGCGTTTGGTCGGCCTATTCGGCCGCTTCGCGATGCACTTCAACTCCCGCCAGATACTTCTCGGCTTCAAGCGCTGCCATGCAGCCAAGACCTGCCGCCGTCACCGCCTGGCGATAGATGTCGTCGGTCACGTCGCCGGCGGCGAACACGCCCGCAACGTTAGTCCGCGTCGAATTCGGCTCGGTCCAGAGATAGCCGTTCGACTTCTGCTTGAGCTTGCCGACGAACAGCTCGACCGCCGGTGCATGGCCGATCGCCACGAACACGCCGTCCGTAGTCATTTCGGTGATGGCGCCGGTATGCACATTCTTCAGCCTCACGCCGTTGACCGACGGCGGCAGCGGCTTCTGCGCCGGCGCACCGACAATCTCGTCGACTGCCGAGTCCCAGATCACCTTGATGTTGGCCTTGGCAAACAGCCGTTCCTGCAGGATGCGCTCGGCGCGGAAATGATCGCGGCGATGAACGACGGTCACCGTCTTGGCCAGATTGGAGAGATAGAGCGCCTCTTCGACCGCCGAATTGCCGCCGCCGACGACCACCACGTCCTTGCCGCGATAGAAGAAGCCGTCGCAAGTGGCGCAAGCCGAAACGCCAAACCCCTGGAACACCTGCTCGGAGGGCAGGCCCAGCCACTTGGCCTGAGCACCGGTGGCGATGATCAGCGCGTCGGCGGTGTAGATGGTTCCGGAATCGCCCTTGGCGCGGAACGGCCTGACGTCGAGATCGACCTCGGTGATGATGTCGTTGATCATCTCGGTGCCGACATGCTCGGCCTGCAGGCGCATCTGCTCCATCAGCCACGGGCCCTGGATCGGCTCGGCGAAGCCGGGATAGTTTTCGACCTCGGTGGTGATCATCAGCTGGCCGCCCTGCTGGATGCCCGCGACGAGCACCGGTTTCAGCATGGCACGCGCCGCATAGATCGCCGCCGTGTATCCGGCAGGTCCGGAACCGATGATGAGAACTGGCGCATGTTTGGCGGTCATCGAAGGGCCTTCGTGGTCGATGGAAAATGCAGCAGCCGTCAAAACGGGCTGCGGATCGTCCCTAATCTAGGTGTTCACCCATACCCCGCGCAAGGCGGCAAGATGTTACTCCCCCGAAAGCTGTGCACCGAACGAAGCAATTGTTCCGTCTGCGGCGTTTCACCGGCCATGGGCTTCCCAAGGGCTACGAGTAGTTTTATTACGTCATTGCGCAAGATTCTTGCGCAAACGCGGAGCACATATGCCGATCAAGGCCGACCTCGACGCCATCGACTGGAAGATTCTGCGTGAGCTTCAGGACGACGGCCGCATGACCAATGTCGAATTGTCGCGCCGCGTCGGTATCTCGGCGCCGCCCTGCCTGCGCCGCGTCAAGCGGCTGGAGGACGAAGGCATCATCCAGCGCTACCGCGCCCTGCTCAACGCGCCCGCGCTCGGCATGGACGTCGTCGCCTTCTGTCTCGTCGGCCTCAACCGCCAGTCGGAAGTCGACCTCAAGGCCTTCGCCGACCGCACCCGCAACTGGCCGATCGTCCGCAGCGCCTGGATGGTCTCGGGCGAATCCGACTTCATGCTGCACTGCCTCGCTCCCGACCTCGGCACCTTCCAGGGCTTCGTCATCGAGGAACTGACTTCCTCCCCCAACGTCGACACGGTGCGCACGGCGCTGACCATCAGGCAGGTCAAGGACGACGGTCTGGTGGCCATCTAGGCCCCTGCAACCCTCGCCCTGCCCGCCAAGCGTTATGGCAGCAGCAGGATGTTTGTTTGGGCGATGCTGATCGGAAGGTCGATGACCTTCATCTCCGCTTGGTTATGTCCATCGAAGATCATGCACTTTTCGTAGTAGCGCGACAGAAGCGATATGAACTCCCGCGCAACGCCCGGTGCGTAGACGCTGGGCGAATACTCTAGCATTACCGGCACGCGCCGCTCGAAAAGCTCGTGCATCGATTGGCTGGCGAAGGGCTCGGCTCCTTCAATGTCCATCCACACGAAGTCGATCTCAGCTGCAAGAACACCAGCCTCTGCAAGCACCTGCGCCACGGGCTTGATCGCAACGGCCACTGCGCCTTCAGAGTTTTCCAACGGAAAGAGGCTGCTTCCGCCAAAGTTGCCGGCTGCGCGATGCAAACTGCCTGTCTCGAAATCATTTCCGACCGCACAAGGAATGATAGTGACGAGTTGCTCAAGACCATTTTCCGCAACATTGCGCCGAAGTAGCGATAAGTTTCTCGGATCCGGCTCGACGGCGATAACCCTTGCAACTTTGCCAGACCGGCAGAAGTACACGGTCTGAGTACCGATGTTCGCGCCTATCTCCAGCACGGTCGCCCCACCGCTCGGCAAATAGCCTCGACGAGATAGGAAGGCGACCAATGCGTCGGAGAGATCCCGATCAAAATCCCCCGAGAGAAAAATACTTTTCCCGATGTACTCATGTGGCGAAAAAGACATGAAGTGGTCATCGAATTTCATAGTGACCGAGGTGACGTTCGTCAAAAGCACCTCGGATGAAATGCGTCGGCCATGCTTGCCGGAAACCAGTTTCCGGATGAACGCAACCTTCCAATTTCTCAGGGCGTTTTCTATTCCCTTTAAGGCGGTGATCTTCACAGTCCCTCAATCCAAAACGTCTGTTTCAGTCCCGTATTTTCCAACGTCCAAATACAGTGTCTGCAAAAAATGGCCTGTAGCCGGCCACAGGGGTAAACAAAACTCAGGAGAAAGGAACCCTGACCCTCTCAAGGCCGCGCAAGCGTGAGTTCAAGAACATCCACGCCTGCCGTAAGGGTCTCATGATTTCTCTTAGCGGTTTGCTCAGCCGCTCTTTTTGGCTCTTGAGTTCGGGCCGCTCATCTTCAAGAGTACTTTGGAAACCGACAACCTGGCTGCCTGCTCCAACCAGCATATCCTGAATGCAGATTGCGGGCGTCAACTGGTAGATCGTAAGATCAGCCCAAGCCGTACAAGCCGGATTGAACATGAATTGATCGACCGGATCGACAAAATCCTCACTCAAAGCAATGAGCTTCCGCGCGGCCGACTTCGACAAGATGTAGCCGCTTGCACCAGTATGTGTTGACCGAAGCCTCTTGAGAGAACGTCCCAGGGCAAGCTTGTTGCCCGTTCGGTCGAGGAGGGCATGCACCCTGGTGGTCTCCAGCTTCACCACGTCGGCATCGCCAGGAATCCAGGCAACGTTGCTCAGCAATTCGGCGAGGCCGGATCCGAAATGGACGTCGTCCTCGAAGACCACCCCATGGTTCTGCTCGGCGTTGGCGATCGCCTCCCAGCACGCCCGGTGGCTGAGAAAGCAGCCTGTTTCCCCAGGTCCGAGCTGGTAGATCAGCCCTGCCCGCTCGGGTCGGTGCAGTTTGCCCTCGGCAATCAGCTTCGCCCCGTCGACAGCCGGCATCCTTGTGAAGTCGAGGCCGAGATCGCCGAAGATCGTGGCCATACGCTGCAGGCGATCGGGCGAGCGATCCAGATTGATCAGGTAGATGTTCATTGGATGGTCGTTCAAATCCTGCCTCAACAAGTGGCCGGCGCCGGTCAGCGGAACCGCACCTTGCCCCATCGCTGCCCCCGAAGACCTGCGCCGACGGACGCGGCAAGGCGCCCAAGCGGTCTGGCAATCTCCCGCATCAGCTTTTCCGTGCCGCGCGCTTTTTCCTGTACCGGCCGTTCGTGTTTCAGCCCGCTGGCCAAGGCATCGGCGGCACCATCCTTGCCGACGACCACCTCCTGGACACAGATCGCCGGGTCGACCTGATAGATCGTCAGCGCATTCCAGGCGACGGAGACCGGATTGAACATGAACTGGTCGACCGGATCAGCGAAATCCGCGCTCAGTTCGAGCAGCTTGCGCGCGCCCTTGCGCGACACGATGTAGGCGCCCGTCCCCGGATGCGTATCGAGCAAGCGCCGTACCGAGCGGTCGCCGGCACGGGCAGCACTGTCGCGGTCGACCAGCGTCCGTACCAAGGTGGTTTCAAGCTTCACCACGTCGGCATCGACTGGAACCCAGCTGGTGTCGACAAGCAGTTCTCGTGCACCGGCCCCGAAGTGGACGTCATCCTCGAAGATTGCGGTGTACTCGCCGTCTGCCTTCGTCGCAGCGTCCCAGCACTTGATATGGCTGAGAAAGCAGCCGATTTCGCCACTGCCCAGGTCGTAATACATGCCCTTGCGAGCCTGCCGGTCAACCAGGTCCCGGCCGTCGACGGCCGGCACCCTGTGGAAGTCGAGCCCCAGCTCGCCAAACAGCGACGCCATGCGCTCGAGGCGCTGCGGTGCGCGGTCCAGATTGATGACAAAAATCTTCATTCCCGCGTACGCTTACCCTGCGCGCTGCGTGTCAGATCGCACCGTCAATTCGATGGACACCTTCTTGAACACCGACTGCCTGGCAGTCGCCAGCAGCGCCATGCGGAAGGGACTCGCCAGCTGTCGCCCGACCCGCCAGAATTCATGCGTGAGCTTCGCGATCCCGCGCCGCCTTGCGGAACGAGGATCGCTGCGGTGAAACTGGCGCCGGTCCTGGGCAATCTGGCTCGTCAGCGAGCCGCCGACGGTGGCGTTCGGCGCCCACATGTCTTGAATGCAGACCGCCGGCATCAGCTGCAGCACCACGAGTTCATCAAGGATGCCCCGCTCCGGAGAATAGAGAATGACGTCGGCTGGTTCGCAGTGGCTCTCGGTATGGCCGAGCAGGCGACCTGCGGCAGTCCTCGACACGAAATAGCCTGCCGACCCCAGTTGCGCCGATTTCAGCCTGCGCAGTTCGTGTCCGGCAGGCTCGCCCCAGGTCTTGTGGGACAATTCGGCCCGGGCCAGATCCGTTTCGGCCCTGACCAGATCCACCCCCGCCGGGATCCAGCGATCAGACTTCAGAAAGCTCGCGGCATCGGCGGAGAAATGGATGTCGTCTTCAGCGACGAAAGCCCAGTCGTCATCGCCTTCGGCCACCAGCGCCCACGCCTTGCGGTGGCTGAGCAGGCAGGCCACCTCGGCGGGCGACATCGAATTGACGCCGGAGGACAGGCACCGCAGCCGCTCGAACTCCTGTTCGGGCAGCTGCTTGGCGTCGACCGCCGGCACACGGACTGTTGCAACGTCCATGCCGGCGACCTGCGCCATGAACCAATCGAGCCGGCCTGGCGACCGGTCGAGATTGATGAAATAGATTTTCAAAGCACGATCTCTACCATAGTCGTGCCCCCGCCCCGCAGTTGCCATAAGGCAAGCGAGGGCGGGCAGCAAGCCGGGGGCGCATTGCGGTGCAATATAGAGCAACCTTGATCAAGAATTCAGCATTATTTCAGGCGCCCAAGTGTTTTTCCGCATTAATCGCCTTGTTGCAGCTTCCGGTGGAGAACCGGAAAGCAAAACTGACTTAATACGAGAAATTCAAAGCATTTAAGCGGGCGTTACATTAGAATCGGCGGAGAAACTCGGGCCAATGCGGCAAGCCGGTTCCAGGCCCCTGTCAGCCCTTCGCCCACACCCGGTCATAGACCTCGCGCAACCCGGCCGCCTCGTTTTCGAGCCGGAAGCGTCTGGAGACGTCTTCATGCCCGGCAGCGCCATGAGCCTCGGCAAGAGCCGGATCGGCGAGATATGGCCTGATCGCCTCGCGCAAGGCATTGCCGTCATTGGCGGCAACAAAATCGCCGGTCACGCCTCGCGTCACGATCTCCGAATAGGAGCCGGCGTCGCTGGCAACGACAGCCGTGCGCGATGCCATCGCCTCGAGCGGCGTCAGCCCGAAGCCTTCATTGCGCGACGGCGCGACATAGAGTGTGACGCGCCGGTACCACACGGCAACGTCGGGCACCTCGCCGAGCAGCAGGATCCGTTCCGACAAGCCGGCTGCCGCGATCCGCTGCCTTAGCTCGTCGCCGAAACCCTTGTGCTCCGCCGTGATGCGCCCGGTGATGACAGCCGTCCACTCGGGATAGTGTGGCAGCAACGCGATCATCGCATCGACGAACAGGTCGGTGCCCTTCGAATGCCTGACCCTGCCGAAGCAGCCGATGGCATATTTGCCGGGCAACCCCGCGGCTGCAAAGGCGTCGTCGGGCCCGCGCTGCGGGTGGAACTTTTCGAGGTCGACCCCGTGCATCACCACCTTGTGCGGCACCTCGAGGAAACGCCCTGACATCAGGCTGGTCGCGATCACGCCATCCATCTGGCGGATCAGCCATTTGGTGAACGGCCTGTGGTCGCGCTGTGCCGCTGAAGTGAACACCAGCCTGATCTGCGCCCGAAAGAAGTGGCGCAGGACAAGCCCTGCCACCATCTCTGTGTTGCGCCTGGCGTGCCAGATGCGCGGCCGCCCGGTCTCAGGCCGCCTGAGCAGCCAAGGCAGTTGCCACCAGCGCATATTGGGCAGGCTGTCGGGCAGACCAGGCCCGAACACGGCAATGCCGAGGTTGCGCGCCTGCACCGGCACCAGTTGCACGATGGTGCTGGTGACACCGGAAAGCCGCTGCTTGAGATTGGGCGCGATCACTTCGGTGCGCGCCATGTCGACCGCGCCGGCGTTTTCGGCGCGGTTGCCTGCCTTGTTCATCGTGTCTGATCCGGCATCACCACAGCCAATGCCGCCTGTTGCCTCAGATGAACTGGACCTGGACGATCTCATAGCCGCGTGCGCCGCCCGGGGCGTTGACCTCGATGGCGTCGCCCACTTCCTTGCCGATCAACGCGCGCGCGATTGGCGAGGAGATCGAGATGCGGCCCGACTTCACGTCGGCCTCCTGGTCGCCGACGATCTGGTAGGTCTTTTCCTCTTCGGTATCCTCGTCGAGCAGCACGACGGTGGCGCCGAACTTGATCTTGTCGCCATTGAGCTTGCTGACGTCGATCACCTCGGCACGCGCGATCAGGTCCTCGAGTTCGTTGATGCGGCCTTCGTTGAGGCTCTGCGCTTCCTTGGCCGAGTGATACTCGGCGTTTTCCGAAAGGTCGCCGTGCGAACGTGCCTCGGCAATGGCTTCGATGATGCGCGGACGCTCTTCCTGCTGGCGCCAGCGCAGTTCTTCCTTCAGCGCAGCGAAACCACCCGCAGTCATCGGAACCTTGTTCATAATCGACCTCTCCTGGCCTTTGCCGCGCGGCCTTATGCTGCCGCGAGGCACAAAAAAAGAAAACGGTCCGGCAGCCTCGGCTAACGGAACCGTCTCACCTCTATCTCTGCTGAATATAGCAATCCTGTCGCAGAATTCACGTCAAAAAATGCGTTGGCCACCACTGACGTTGCAGCAGCGCAACCTGACGCTGCGCCCCCTCACCCGCTTGTGATTGAAGCTGTCGCGCTTTGATGCTCTGTAGCGGTTGCCGGAGCAGCCAACGCACCTATGTCGGATAGATGAGCATCAACACACCGCATTTCGTATTCCTCTTCGCATTGGCCGCCTCGCCGGCCTTCGCCCAGACCCAGAGCTTCAACACCGAAGCCGTCACCGTGCGCGCCGACGTCATTGCCGGAGGGCTCGATCATCCCTGGGGCCTCGATTTTCTGCCCGGCAACGAGGCAATCGTCACCGAGCGCTCGGGCCAGATCCGCATCCTGTCTCAGAACGGCTTGTCCGAACCCGTGTCGGGTGTGCCCGAGGTTGCCGCAAGCGGCCAGGGCGGCCTGCTCGACATTGCCGTCGCCCGCAATTTCGCAACGTCTGGCACGATCTTCTTCAGCTTCTCCGAGCCGGGACGCGGCGGCGCCGGCACGGCGCTTGCCCGGGCCAAGCTGGTCCGGGACGGAGCCAAGGCGCGGCTCGAAGATGTCAAGGTCATCTTCTCGATGAACCGCAAGAGCGGCTCCAGTCACCATTTCGGCTCGCGCATCGTCGTCAATGACGACGACACATTGTTCGTCACGACCGGTGACCGCGGCCAGGGCGATCGCGCCCAGGACATGCAGGACCATGCCGGCGCGGTCATCCGCATCAACGCCGACGGCTCCATCCCCAAGGATAATCCCTCGCCCGACGGCAAGGCCATGGCATCCGAAATCTGGTCGAAGGGCCACCGCAACCTCCAAGGCGCGACTTTCGATCCCGTACTGGGTGGGCTGATCACGGTCGAGCATGGCGCGCAGGGCGGCGACGAGCTGAACCGCCCGCAAGCTGGCAAGAACTACGGCTGGCCCGTCATCACCTACGGCCGCGACTATTCCGGCGCCAAGATCGGCGTCGGCACGTCGGCCAAGGGCTATGAGCAGCCGCTCTATTACTGGGATCCGTCGATCGCCCCTTCCGGCCTCGCCAGCTATCAGGGCGAGATGTTCCCGGAATGGAAGGGAGACCTGCTGGTCGGCTCGCTGAAGTTCGAACTTATCAGCCGTCTCGACCGCGACGCCAAGGGCAACATCCTCGACGAGGAACGCATCCTTGACGGCGCCTTCGGTCGCATCCGCGATGTCAATGTCGCCCCGGATGGCTCGATCTGGCTGCTGACCGACGAAGGCGACGGCATGATCGTCAGGTTGTCGCGAGGCGACTAGAGCGTTTCATTTTTTGAGAGAATCGTAGGATTCCCAAAGATTGGCGTTTGTGATTCAAGATGCTGGCTGGATGGAGGCCAGCATCTGATGACGCGAGCCCTTTCGAACGATCTTCGTGAGCGTGTTGTCGAAGCGGTTTGCGCCGGCGAGAACTGCCGTGCGGTGGCGTCGCGCTTCGGCGTTGCCGTTTCCTCGGTTGTGAAGTGGTCGCAGCGTTACCGTGCCACCGGGTCGGTTGCGCCGGGCAAGATGGGCGGACACCGCAAGCGGATTTTGGAGCCGCATCGTGCCTTCATCGTGGAGCGGATCAACCAGACCTCTGAACTGACGCTGCATCGGCTGAAGGACGAGTTGGCCGCACGCGGGGTGATGGTCTCGCACAATGCGGTCTGGATGTTCTTGAGGCGCGAGGGCCTGAGCTTCAAAAAAAACACTGCTCGCTCTTGAGCAGGGCCGAGCCGATATTGCTCGCAGGCGTCGGCGATGGCGGTCTTGGCAGGCCAGCCTGGATCCGCGGTGCCTGGTCTTCATCGATGAGACCTGGATCAAGACCAATATGGCTCCACTTCGGGGCTGGGGGCCAAGGGGCAAGCGCCTGCGCGGCTTGGCCCCGCACGGCCATTGGCGAACCCTGACCTTCCTGGGGGCATTGCGTTGGGACCGGCTTGCGGCACCTTGTGTCTTTGACGGACCAATCAACGGCCAGTGCTTCCGCGCCTATGTCGAGCAGCAACTCGTTGGCGTGCTGAAACCCGGCGATATTGTCATCATGGACAATCTGGGAAGTCACAAATCGGTCGCCATCAGGCAGATGATCAAGGCCGCTGGCGCCAGGCTTTGGTACCTGCCGCCCTACTCACCCGACCTCAATCCGATCGAGCAGGCCTTCGCCAAGATCAAACACTGGATGCGCCAAGCCCAGAAGCGCACCGTCGAAGAAACGTGGCGGCACGTCGGTCAACTCGTTGCGACCATCAAACCCGGCGAATGCGAGAACTATTTCGCAAACGCCGGATACGCTTCCGTCAAAACGTGAAAGGCTCTAGTCCAACGAAAAAGGGGACCGGGCGCTGCCCGGTCCCTTCGTGATCAGTGCCGGCGAACCTGCTTCAGGCAGCGTTTCGGCGCGGAAGTTTCCAGCCCGGGCGAACGAAGTGGCAGGTATAGCCGTTCGGGAAACGCTCGAGATAATCCTGATGCTCCGGCTCCGCCTCCCAGAAATCGCCAGCGGGGGCCAGTTCGGTTACCACCTTGCCTGGCCAGAGGCCCGAGGCATCGACGTCCTTGATCGTCTCCTCGGCCACCTCCCGCTGCTCGTCGGAAGTGTAAAAGATCGCCGATCGATAGCTCGTGCCGCGGTCATTGCCCTGGCGATCCTTGGTCGTCGGATCGTGGATCTGGAAGAAGAACTCCAGAATGTTGCGGAAATCGGTCTTCGATGTATCGAAATCGATCTCGATCGCCTCGGCGTGGCTGCCGTGATTGCGGTACGTCGCGTTCTTCACGTCGCCGCCGGAATAGCCCACCCGGGTCGAGACGACCCCGGGAAGGCGCCGGATCAAATCCTGCATTCCCCAGAAACACCCGCCAGCCAGAATTGCCTGCTCGGTCTTCATGCGGCTTCTCCTTTTTTGGTGATGGGCCTTAGATAGTGATCATGGGGGCGGTTTTCGAGTTCGCCGATCAAACTATGGCGTGAGCGAACACCCCCGCATCCCAGCTCCCAGTCTGGACATGACAAGGGCCGGGCAGCGCGCCCGGCCCTTGCTCGATATTGGCAGGCTCAGCCGGCACGCAGATAGGCGTCGATGTGTTCTTCCAGCATGCCGTATTCGCGGCAACCCTTGCCGCAGCGCTTTTCGATCTCCGACAGTTGCACACGGGCAGCCGCGACATCGCCGAGCATCAGATGCGCCTCGCCCATATATTCACGCACCAGCGTGTAGTCGGGGTTGTTGCGCAGCGCTTCTTGGTAGTAGCCGAGGCCGACGAGCACGCGGCCGGCCTTGCGGTGGGAATAGCCAAGATAATTGAGGATGCGCGGGTCGGTCTTGTCCTGGGCCAGCGTCAGAACCTTGATCGCCTCGTCATACTTGCCGTCCATGGCAAGCGCGCGACCGGCCGAATAGAGGCTGTCGTCGTCGATCATGCCGGCCTTGGGCGGTTCGCATTTCTTGGTCTTCTTGTTGTAGACCAGGCCATTGTCGCATTTCACCTCGTCGCCGCTGCTGCTTCCGCCGCTGTCGGCCGAAAACACCGGCACTGCCAGCAACGGCAGCGACACCAAAACGCCTGCAAGCACTTTCGCAAATCGGGTCTGCATCGCTACCTCCTAAAATGCGCCCATCGACAGACTAACGCAGATCGAGCTGCTTTTCATCCCGCGCTGAAATCGCGTAGCGATCCGTTCATGCCCAGTTGCTAGCGTGGACGCGCGGAGGCTTGCGGCATGGACGAGATTGACGGCGACGGGCTGCTACAGCACGACATACCAGCACACCCCGCCCTTCGCGTCGGCCTGATCGCCATCCGTGCCTTCGTCGTCAAGCATCGCCACCTGGGAGCTTTACCCTGGCGTCTGGCCGCTCAACGCCACGAGCCCGTTCTTGCTGTGCCTCATTCTGGGCGCTTGGTCCGTCGGCGTGCCGGCGATATGGGGCGGCCTGACGGGGCCGGCAATCCATTGGACAGTCGGCTCCGGCCGCATCGAAATCGTCGAGAAGCGTCCGTTCAGGCAGGCCAGGCATCACCTCTTTGGGCCCGACCAGATCGAACGGTTCGAAACCCGGGAATGCCCTGCCATGGAAGGCGACAGCACCTGGCGCGTCACCATGACCGCCCGCAACGGCAAGCGCTTCGACACCCGCGACTTCGGCACCCGCAAGACCGCTGACGCTTTTCGCGAACGCGTCGGGGGCCTGTTCAACAGTTGACCGCCGCAGCGGTGCCTGCGACGATCTCCGGCAGGCCATGCCTGTCAGCCATTCAGATAACCGTCGATCTGCTCCCGCAGCAGCCCGTACTCGCGGCAGTCGATGCCGCAGCGCTTCTCGATCTCCGACAGCTGCTGCCTGGCACCGGCAACGTCGCCGAGCGTCAGATGCGCCTCGCCCATATATTCGCGTACCGGGATGTAGTCGGGATCGTTGAGGATCGCCTCCTGGTAGTAGCCGAGGCCGACGAGGATGCGCCCCGCCTTGCGGTGCGAATAGCCGAGATAGTTGAGGATGCGGGCGTCGGTCTTGTCGTGCGCCAGCGTCAGCACCTTGATCGCGTCGTCGTACCGGCCGTCCATGGCCAGCGCCCGCCCGGCCAGATAGAGGCTGTCGTCATCGATCATGCCGGCCTTGGGTGGCTCGCATTTCTTGGTTTTCTTGTTGTAGACGAGGCCGGTGCGGCATTTCACCGGGTCGCTGCCGCCGCCACTGCCGCTGCCGCCACCCGTTCCGCCGCCACCACCTCCGCCTCCGTCGGCGGAGATCACAGGAACGGCAAACAGCGGCAGTGCCACCAGCGCGCCGGCCACAAGCTTCATATATCGGCTATGCATGGCTACCTCCACCGATGCGTCCCCCGTCGAGGCAAACGCATCGGCTGAGCTCTTTCGTCCTCAGCCGCGGAAAATCAGTGCTGCCCCGCCGGCGATCAGCGCGAAACCCATGGCGTGGTTCCAGGTGAGGCCTTCCTTGAGGTAGAAGACCGAGAAGATGACGAAGACGCTGAGTGTAATCACCTCCTGCATCGTCTTCAGTTCCGCCGCCGTATAGACCTCGTGGCCGATGCGGTTGGCCGGCACCGCCAGCCAGTATTCGAAGAAGGCGATCAGCCAGGAGAAAATCACCGCCGCATAGAGCGGGGCCGCCTTGAACTTCAGGTGCCCGTACCAGGCGAAGGTCATGAACACGTTGGACGCAATCAGCATCAGCACAGGAAGAACCTTGGGCGAAAGCAGAAAAGCCATGGGGAAATACCGTCTGGAGGGGGGAGGAAGGCGCGCTATATCCGCCTCTCCTAAAGTCATGTCAACCACGACAACCCCGCCGCGAACATCGAGGCAGTGACGTCGCCGCCAAATGCGCTATCATCAGCCGGGGGGAAGGCAACAGGAGCACGCTCGTGCAGCAGCGGCGCGAAAAAGAGTGGGACCTGACCATTGGCCCGGACACCGTCCGGCTGTTCATCCTCAAGGCCAAGGCGATCAGCGCCGGCGTCAACGAAGACTATGAAGACGGCGCCGAGCACGAGGTCGAATATGACGGCGACACCCACGACAACCATCGCCATGATGGCCTCGCCGAGGAAGAGGCGGAAAACCTCACCGAAAAAGAGCTACGCGGGCTGATCGCCGACCTCAATGTCGACCAGGCTGCCGAACTGGTGGCGCTCGCCTGGGTCGGGCGCGGCGACTACGACGCCGCCGAATGGGCGGACGCGGTCGCCGAGGCACGGCAGCGCGGCAATCGTCGTACCGCCAAATACCTGCTCGGCATGCCGATGCTGGGCGACTGGCTCGAGGAAGGCCTCGAGGCCCTGGGCGCCTGAAGCATCGCTTGCCACTTCCGCCAGATGACAACGCCGTCACCGAATTTGATCGCGCGGCAGCGTCCCCTCGGCAACCGCGAACGATCGACAACGTTGAGCGGCGATGCACACAGCCAAATCCCGCCTGCTTTCCCTGATCCTTATCCTGCCGCTTGCGACCTTCGCAGCGCCCCCGCACGGCTTTGCCCAAGCCAGCAAGGTCGAAGCAAGCAAGACGTCACTACCCAATCGAGCACCGGTGCCACAGGCCGCACCCGTGCAGGCCATGCCCAAACCGCCCCCGGCTGCGTCGACACAAGCCGGGCAGGCTTTGGTTCCCACACCCGAGCCGCGTCCCTACGCTCCCGACCAGCGGCGAGCCCGAGAAATGTTCGGCCCGCCAATTCCTGAGGCGATGTCGAAGGCTGAAGCAATACCAACAACCGTCCCCATACCCTCCTCGCGCCCGGATGGCCCCGAAGCACCACGTGGGCGAGAGACGTTTGGTCCGCCGGCGCCAAAGATGCTGCCCGACAAGCGTTCCTACGTCGCGCGGCCGGCAACGATGCCGATCGAGGAGACCGCCTGCCGCACACGCCTGAAGGTGCTCGGCGCCGAGTTCGAGGAGCAGGCGCCGCAAAGCGACGCCGACGGTTGCGCCCTGCCCTTTCCGCTCAAGCTGAAGCGTCTCTCGCGGTCCATCGACATCGAGCCCGACGCGATCATCAACTGTGCCACCGCCGAGACCTCCGCCCGCTTCGCCACGGAAGTCATCGCCCCTGCCGCGAGAACCGAGCTCGGCGAGGAACTGACCGTCGTCGGGCAGGCTTCGGCCTATGTCTGTCGGCCGCGCAACGGCACCCGCAAACTGTCCGAGCATGCCTTCGGCAACGCCCTCGATATTGCCCGTTTTACCCTGACCGGTGGCACGTCGGTCGAGGTCGAACCGGCGCCGCCGGAGAAGAATGCCAAGTTCCTTGATGCTATACGCAAGGCGGCTTGCGGGCCGTTCAAGACGGTGCTCGGTCCAGGCAGCGACGCCGACCACGCCCGGCACCTGCATATCGACCTCGCCCCGCGCAAGAATGGCGGCACATTCTGCCAGTAGGCCTGCCCCGCCACCCACGCCGCAATTCGGCCCCAGCCGTAAACGCTGCCGCTGATCTTTCCTTTACCCTTGGCGGCTAGGCTTATTTCCTCAAGGGGACAGGAGCCTTCGCATGGCCGCAGATTCGCGCGCCACCATCCCGGTCGGATCGCCGCGAACCGCGCGCCAGCGCGCGCTGCTGCTCGCCACGACCCTTGTCGCCGTCGGTCTCGGCCTCAGCTCATGCACATCGGGCGATGTGTTCGCGCTTCAGCCCGCCGTCGATGTCGGCTCCCAGACAGCGTCGCTCGGCCCCGTACAGGCCGCCCCTGTCATTGTCGAGCCGCAGTCCGATCCGGCGCTTGTCGCCCAGGCGGCGCCCATGATCGAGCCGACGCTCGACGCACAGGCCGCGCAATTCGAGCAGATCCAGCCTGAAGCGCCACAGCCTGTGCAGACCGCCGCGCTCGCGCCTGCCCAGGGGCGCGGCATGCAGACGCTGGTGCCGTCCAACCCCTATATGGTCGCCTATCCCAAGCTCGACGATCCCTCCAACGAGCCGCAAAGTGCGCCGATACGGCCTGCCGTCATGCCGGCCGACGAGGTTGACTGCCGCAGTGACCTGAAGAAACTCGACGTCACCTACCGCGACCTTCCGCCGATCCGAGACGGCGCCGCCTGCGGTATCGACTACCCGGTCAAGGTGTCGGCCATCGGCTCGGTGCAGATGAAGCCGGCAGCCGTCGTCACCTGCCAGATGGCGGCCAGTTTCGCCGCCTGGACCAAGCGCGACCTCGTTCCCTCCGCCCGGCTGCGCTATTTCTCCGGCGTCAAGACCATCCACCAGGGCTCGAGCTATTCCTGCCGCAAGATCGCCGGCACCCGCACCCTGTCAGAACATGGCAAGGGCAATGCGTTGGACATCATGCGCATCGAGCTGAACAGCGGCCGCGACATCGACGTCGAAAAGCCGGGCCTGTTCGCCTTCCGCACCCGCGGCTTCCTTAACACCATTCGCGCCGACGGCTGCAGCTATTTCAACACCGTGCTTGGCCCCGGCTACAATTACGACCACCGCAACCATTTCCACTTCGACATCAAGCAGCGCCGCAACGGGTACCGCGCCTGCCGCTAGCGTTTGCGCGCCCGTGTCATGAAGCCAGGCAAGATGCGCTTTACAAAAGACATCGCTAATACTTAATCTGCGGATGCAACCCATGATTTGTCCCGAGTTCAATGTCGCGCCACTGCTTTGGCTCGACCCATCGGCAGCGGGGTTTGATGCTACGGGGAAAACTGCACCGACAGGCGACCCTTTGGTTCATTACGCTCTGCGTGAGCTATCTCGCGCTCGCCTATTTCGCGGCTCCTGAATTCTGGTCGCTCCGTTTCCTGCGCGACGGCCCCCGGCCTGAATCGCTGCTCACCACGACGGAACAAGGCATCCCGGGTGACCCGATCAATATCGGCCTCGTCGGCAGCGAGCTGGACGTGACCGCCGCGTTTACCGCCGCCGGCTGGGACCGCGCCGACAAACTGTCGGTGAAATCAGCGCTGGAAATCGGCGAAAGCGTGCTGCTCGACCGGCCTTATGTCGACGCGCCGGTCAGCACGCTCTTATTCAACGGCCGGCGCCAGGATCTCGCATTCGAAAAGCCTGTCGGCAAAAGCGCCGACGTCCGCCACCATGTCCGGCTGTGGCTGACCTTCACGCCCGGTGCCGACGGGCGCCCGACCTGGTACGGTGCGGCGAGCTTCGATCGCGGCATAGGCGTCAGCCACGACACCGGCGCCGTCACCCATCACATCGGACCCGACATCGATGCCGAGCGCGATTCGCTGATCGGCGATCTGACATCGGCCGGACGCATCATCGAGGTAAAGACGATGTCAGGCATCGGCCTGACCAAGGCCGGCCGCAATGGCGAGGGTGACCCCTATTACACCGACGGAAAGATGCTGATGGCAGTTCTGGTGCCTGACAAATAGCCCCAGCCTCGACCCGCTCTTGTGCCGCTGGGGAAGAGTATTTTTGCTGCCGTCTTTTCGAAAGGCCTTGAGCAATGCTATGCAGCGAGCATCATGTTATACGCTGAAATCGCTATCGTGGTCGTCCTCATCTGTGTGAACGGCCTTCTGGCAATGTCCGAACTTGCCATCGTTTCTTCCCGTCCAGCCCGCCTCAAGGCGATGATCGACCGCAACGTCAAGGGCGCCGGTCGCGCGCTCGAACTCGGTGCCAACCCCGGCAAGTTCCTGTCGTCGGTGCAGATCGGCATTACTCTCGTCGGCGTTCTCTCCGGCGCCTTCTCAGGCGCCACGCTCGGCGAACGCCTGAGCGGATTTCTCGCCGCCAACGGCATGAGCGCCGGCGCCTCCAACGCGCTTGGCGTCGGCATCGTCGTTGCCATCATCACCTATGCCTCGCTGATCATCGGTGAACTCGTGCCCAAGCAGATCGCCCTGCGCGATCCCGAGGGCGTCGCCTCCCGCGTCGCCCCAGCCATGTCGACGCTCGCCAAGGTCGCGCTGCCGCTGGTCTGGCTGCTCGACATTTCCGGCCGCTCGGTGCTCTGGCTGCTCGGCCAGCGCGGTGAGAGTGAGGAAAAGGTCACCGACGAAGAGATCAAGATGCTGGTCGCCGAGGCCGAGCACCACGGCACCATCGAATCCGACGAACGGCGCATGATCGCCGGCGTCATGCGCTTGGGCGACCGCGCCGTGCGCGCCGTCATGACCCCGCGCACCGAAGTCGACTGGATCAATCTGCAGGCCGACGAGGCCGCCACCCGCAAACTTTTGATGGAAACGCAGCACTCGCGCCTGCCCGCCGGCGAAGGCTCGGTCGACGCCATGGTCGGCGTAATCCAGACCCGCGAACTGCTCGCCGCACTGCTTGCCGGCCGCAGCTTCGACCCACGTAAGCATGTCCGCACCGCCCCGATCGTCCACGATCAGGCCGACGCGCTCGACGTGCTCGCCACCCTCAAGCAGTCCGAAGTGCCGATGGCGCTGGTCCACGACGAGTACGGCCATTTCGAAGGCGTCGTCTCGCCCGCCGACATTCTCGAGGCCATCACCGGCGTGTTCCGCTCCGACCTCGACGAGGACGACGTCGACAATGCCGTCCAGCGCGAGGACGGCTCCTGGCTGCTCGCCGGCTACATGCAGGCCGACGAGATGGCCGACCAGCTCGGCATCGACCTGCCGGAGAACCGCGACTACGAAACCGTCGCCGGCTACGTGCTGTCGCATATGCACCACCTGCCCGCGACCGGCGAATGCGTCGACGCGCAAGGCTGGCGCTTCGAAGTCGTCGACCTCGACGGCCGCCGCATCGACAAGGTGCTGGCGTCGAAGCTGCCCGGCTGACACAGCGACCGGGTTGGTGCTGGCCCGGATACACCGGGCCGCTGAGCCACTGCAGCTCGCATTGTGAGGCTTGGTGATGGTCATGGGCTGACGTTTTGCCGTCATGGTTCTGGACCGTGTCTGACTCTTGGCAGTCACGGCATGGCAGGTGCCCCAAAGGCCCAAGTCACCGCCCACGACAAGACCAACGAAAAAGGGCGGCACAAGGCCGCCCCAGAATCCCCTGGGAGGAAAAGGCTCGAAGCCGCTCAGGCAGCCTTGGCTTCTTCGGCAAGAACGTCGGCCTCGCGCGCGACCTTCAGCGCCTTGGCCCACCAGGCGATCTCGGAGACCAGCCCGTTCGCCGACTGGTTGAGGTGCTCGAAGTCGGAGAGTTGCTTCTCGCCCTGGCGCACAGCCAGGAAGTCCGCCCAGACGATGTGCACGGCGGCCTTGGTCGGCGCCATCTGCAGTTCCACCGCATGCATGCGCAGCTGCTCGACGGCCCGCGCCCCGCCGACACCGCCATAACCGACGAAACCGGCCGGCTTCTTGTTCCATTCGGTGGCGGCATAATCGAGCGCGTTCTTCAGCACGGCGGTCGGACCGTGGTTATACTCGGCGGCAGTGAAGATGTAGCCGTCGAACTCGGCGACCTTCTTCTGCCAGCGCTGGGCGACCTCGTTTTGCGACGGCACCCAGGCGGACGAGGCGACCTCGTCGAAGAAGGGCAGCGGGAAATCCCTGAGGTCGACGATTTCGACCTCGATATCGGCGTGGGATTTTGCGATCCTGGCAATCCACTCCACCGGTGTATCGGCGAAGCGTGCGGCGCGCGTCGAGCCGATGACGATGGCGATCTTGGGTTTGGACATGGTAGGAACCTTTCGGGCGTGAGTATCTGCACGATACTGGTAACAAATGGATACCGACGCTATATAGGTGACTGAAAATCATCCACACAAGGAGGCACTTATTTGATACCGAGGCACCCGCACCGCACCGAGGATTGCCGCGCCGTCAGCGATATCCTGCAGCGCGTCGGCGACAAATGGACGGTGCTCGTCGTCGGCAAGCTCGGCGACGGTCCGATGCGCTTCAACGAGCTGCGCCACGCTGTCGGCGGTATTTCGCAGAAGATGCTGACCACCACCCTGCGCGGCCTGGAGCGCGACGGCTTCGTCACCCGTACCGTCTTCCCGACAATCCCGCCGCGCGTCGACTACGAACTCACCGACCTCGGCCGCGAACTGCTGGTGCCGGTGTTCGCGCTCGGCGAATGGGCGAGGCTCAACCAGCGTCGCGTCGCCGAGGCGCGGACGAAGTTTGATGCGGTGACGGGGTAGACCGGATTTCGATGCGCCCGGGATGGACCGAAGTCGTAGAGGCCGTGGGCCTGCTGCTGTCGTCACAGGAGCGCGAATTCTCGCCGCTGACGATCAGAAATGCTGAAGATTTCATCGAGCATGCGAGCGCGCGCCTGGCTCCGCCCGTGCATATCGGCCCGGGATATTGACCAACGCTCCTGCTCGGGGACGGCTCACCTCAGATATCGGTAGAGGTGTTCGACGACACATACGAACTCTACCGAATATATGAGGGCAGGACCGATGTCTTCGAGTTTGCACATGAACCTGGCCAGCCCTTCCCGGAAAAGCTGGACGAACTGCTTGCTTCGGCCTGTGCCCGACCAGCGGGCTGAAGCTTACTCCGCCGGCACCGGCTTCGGCTTGCCCTGCCCGTCCAGCGCTACCATGATGAAATCGGCGTCGGTCACCTTTTCCATCAGGTCGGAGAGATAACGCTGCGCCCAGGCCTCGACCTTGAGCGTCATCGAGGTGCGGCCGACACGCTCGACATGGGTGTAGATGCACAATGTGTCGCCGATCTTCATCGGCTTGGCGAAGGCCATTTCCTTGACCGCCGCCGTCACCACGCGACCGCGCGCGCGCTCGGCGGCGCGAATTCCGCAGGCAAGGTCCATCTGCGCCATGACCCAGCCGCCGAAGATGTCGCCGGCTGCATTCGCGTCGGCTGGCATCGCCAGCGTCCGCAGCGTGAGCTCGCCCGTCGGCTGGCCATCGGCATACTGAACCATCGTCTTTTCCCTCAGAATTTCCTCCGACCACCCGTATCGTCGTGGCAGCAGCCGCGTCAACGACGCATCTCTTGCATCGCCCGGTCGTATTTTTCACAGGCCATGCCGTAAGCGACGCCGAAGCCTGCGACTGAGGAGATAGTCTGACCGCATCGTGGAATTTCGACAGGCCGCCGACAGCATGCAGACGTTCGATTTCATTGTAGTCGGCTCGGGCTCCGCCGGTTCGGTGGTGGCCGAGCGGCTTTCGGCGAGCGGGCGCTTCTCGGTTCTGGTGCTCGAGGCCGGCGGCACCGACCGCCGCTTCTTCGTCCAGATGCCGCTCGGCTACGGCAAAACCTTCTTCGACCCCAAGGTGAACTGGAATTACGCCGCCGATGCCGACCCCGGCCTTGCCGGCAACAAGGACCACTGGCCACGTGGAAAAATCCTCGGCGGGTCGAGCTCGATCAACGCCATGGTCTGGATCCGGGGGGCTGCTGAAGACTTCGACGCCTGGCGCGAGGCTGGCAATCCGGGCTGGAGTTTTGACGATCTCCTGCCAGCCTTCAGAGCGATCGAAGACAACCAGGCAGGCGGCACCGACCTGCGGGGCACCGGCGGTCCGATCCACGTCACCGACAACAGGAAGAACGTCCATCCGCTGACCCATCGCTTCCTGGCTGCCGCGCAAGCGGCCGGCCTGCCCTTGAATCAGGACTTCAACGGCGCGGCCCAAGAGGGCGTCGGTGTTTATCAAATCACCACCAAAGGCGGCCGCCGCATGTCGGCGGCGCGCGGCTTCCTGCGCCCGGCGATGAAGCGCGCCAACGTCACCGTCGAGACAGATGCACTGGTCACCAAGGTGCTGTTCGAGGGCAAGCGCGCCTGCGGCGTCGAATATCTGCAGAACGGTGCCAAGCAGACGGCCCGCGCCGGGCGCGAGGTGATCCTGTCGGGCGGTTCGGTCAACACGCCGCAGTTGCTGCAGCTCTCCGGCATCGGCCCAGCAGCCCTGCTCGCCGATCTCGGCATCGATGTGCTGCACGCAAACGAACATGTCGGTCGAAACCTGCAGGACCACCAGGGCATCAACTACACCTGGAAGGCCAAGGTGCCGACCCTCAACCAGCTGTTACGCCCGTGGTGGGGCAAGGCACTGGCGGGCATGCAGTATCTTTTGCTGCGCTCGGGCCCGCTGTCGATGAGCATGAACCAGGGCGGCGGCTTCTTCCGCACCGACTTGAGCCGCGCCCGCCCCAACATGCAACTCTATTTCCAGGTCTTTTCCACCGTGCTGCCCAAGGCCGGCGAGCGCCCGATCCTGACGCCCGACCCCTTCCCCGGCTTTTCCATCGGCCTGTCCAATTGCCGCCCGTCAAGCCGCGGCGAGATCATGATCCGCTCAGCCGATCCGACCGTGCAGCCGCGCATCACCGTCAACGCCTATTCGACCAACAGCGACGTCGCCGAGATGCTCGACGCGGTCAAATTCCTGCGCCGCATCGCTGCGCAATCGCCCATCGCGGACGTCATCGCAGAAGAGGTTTTGCCAGGCCCGTCAATCACTTCCGACGCCGACCTGATTCAGGATTTCCGCAAGCGCTCAGGCACCGTCTATCACCCGGTGTCGACCTGCCGCATGGGCCCGGATCCGACGAGCTCGGTTGTCGATCCCCGGCTGCGCGTCCACGGCCTCACTGGGCTTCGCGTCATCGACGCCTCGATCTTCCCCGACAACATCACCGGCAACACCAACGCCGCCTCGATCATGACTGGCTGGAAGGGCGCGCAGCTGGTGCTGGAGGATGTGAGCAGTTTCCGATGTTGGCGCAGCCCCTCATCCTCACCCTGAGGGCTACGCCAAAAATCGACGATTTCACGCGACCGGGAGGACCATCGATGAAGATCACCGACGTCAAGACCTTCGTGGTCAACAACCCGCCGCCCGGCATCGGCGGCAAGTATTTCATCTTCGTCAAGCTCACCACCGACGGCGGCGTCGTTGGCTACGGCGAGGCCTACAACGCCACCTTCTCCGCCCATGTCACCGCGCGAATGATCGAGGACATGGCCGAGCGCTACCTCGTGGGACAGGACCCGCACGACATCGAAAACCTGTTCCGCCGCTGCTATTCCTCCGGCTTCACCCAGCGACCCGACGTCTCGGCCATGGGATGCTTTTCGGCGCTGGAAATGGCCTGCTGGGACATCGTCGGCAAGGAGGCCGGCAAGCCCGTCTACAAGCTGCTCGGCGGTCAGGTGCACGAGACGCTGCGCTCCTATACCTATCTTTATCCACACACCGGCAGCGTCCATACCGAGGACGTTGCTCCCAAGAACGTCTACAACGACCCCGACATGGCAGCCGAATGTGCAGCTCTCTATGTCGACCAGGGCTTCGACGCCGTGAAGCTCGATCCGGCCGGTCCTTGGACCGCTTATGACGGCCACCAGCCCCGCCTCATCGACATCGACCTGTCGGTGCGCATGCTGAAGGCCATCCGCGAGGCCGTCGGCACCCGTGCCGACATATTGTTCGGCACGCATGGCCAGTTCACCGCCTCAGGCGCCCTGCGCATGGCTCGCGCCATCGAGCCCTACGATCCCTTGTGGTTCGAAGAACCGGTGCCGCCCGACATGCCGGAAGTGATGGCCCAGGTCGCGCGCGGCACATCGATTCCGATCGCGACAGGCGAGCGGCTGACCACAAAATTCGAGTTCGCCCGAGTCATCGAAAACCGCGCCGCCACCATCCTGCAGCCCGATCTCGGCCGCTCCGGCGGCATTCTCGAGACCAAGAAGATCGCCGCTATGGCCGAGGCCTACCACATCCAGATCGCACCCCACTGCTATTGCGGCCCGATCGTCGGTGCAGCCAACATCCAGCTCGCCGTCACTCTACCCAATTTCCTCATCCTCGAATCGCTCAAGCAATGGGACGGCTTCCACGCCAAGCTGCTGAAAAAGAAGATCGAATGGCAGGACGGCCATGTCATCCCGTCGAAAGAGCCCGGCCTCGGCGTCGAGCTCGACGAGGCGGTGTGCGAGGCCAATCCTTATGACGGTCCCCACCTGCACCTGCAGATGGTGCAGACCCCGCTGATGCCGTGAGGCGCGCGTGACCCAGTCCCTCGCTTACGCCTTCATCGGCCTTGGCCATCTCGGCGCCAATCTCGCGGCATGCCTTGTGCGCGGCGGCTTCGAGGTCGTCGTCTACGACCGCAACCCCGAAACTGTCGAGCACCTCGTTGCGCAGGGTGCCGCCGCTGCAAAAAGCCCTGCGGACGCGGCCGCACGCGCCGGCAACGCCATCACCTGCCTGCCCTCACCCAGGGTTAGCGAGGCGGTTCTGGTCGGCCCCGACGGGCTGCTGTCAGGCCTGCCCAAGGGCGGCACCTGGATCGAGATGTCGACAAACGGCCGCGACGAGATCCTGCGCCTTGCCGACCTGGCCACTGAGGCCGGCGTCTATACGCTGGAATGCCCCGTCACTGGCGGCGTCCATCTCGCCGCCGAGGGCAAGATCACTGCACTTGTCGGCGGCGATGCGGCGCTCTACGAGCGCCACCGACCGGCCATTGAGGTGATGTGCGCCCGCGCCTTCTTGATGGGGCCGATCGGCTCGGCGGCAGTGATCAAGGTCATCACCAACATGCTCGCCTTCATCCATCTCGTCGCCGCCGGCGAGGCGCTGATGCTGGCAAAGAAAGGCGGCCTCGACCTCGCCCAAGCCTACCACGCCATCGTTGCCTCCTCGGGCAACAGCTTCGTCCACGAGACCGAGAGCCAGCTGGTGCTCAACGGCTCCTACGACATCGGCTTCACCATGGACCTTGCCCTCAAGGACCTAGGCTTTGCGCTCGCCATGGCTCGCGAGGGCAGCGTCCCGCTCGACCTCGCCGCCCGCGTCAACACCATCTTCGAACGGGGCAAGGTGGCTTATGGCGGCGACGCCTGGTCGACGATGATCGTCAAACTCCTGGAGGACGCGACTGCCACCGACCTGCGCGCGCCCGGCTTTCCGGCGAAGCTGTGAGGCTGACGTCTCTAAAACGTTCCCCTTGTGGGCAGGGTCGGCGCGTAGCGCCGGGGTGGGGGTAGTCGAAAGCCCTGAGCCCAGCCAGCCCCGCTCTGCCTGGCGGATCGGCCTCCCACAGGGGCGGGCAATCGCGCCTGGCACCGCCCTCTTCTCGCCCCGTTTTGACACCCGCCCTCGGCTCGACTTACCTCTCGCCACCACCACTCGGGAAGGATTCTCCGATGCGGCCTAGCCTGCGCGCGAAAATACTCGACGTCTGCGCGCGAAAGATCGCCGCCAAGGGCCCTGATGTCGGTCTGTCCTTCTACGCCTTCTTCGCCAACAGGAACGACGACCCAGAGCTTCTGATGGAGGCCGCCGAATGGTGGATCAGGACCCAGAAGCTCGACCACTTCGAAAAGGCCGCGAAGATCGAGGCGATGGTCAGGGAGATGGACGCCTAACTTCCACCCCTTCAATTCCAGCGACTTACGCCAATCCCCGGACTCAGAATCCGAGCCCCTTGAATCAACACCTCACCTTCAAAGCCTTCGCCACCATCTCGTAGGTCGCCGGAATATGCCCCGGCGACTCGCCGTCGATATCGACGAGTGCGGCATTGGCGAGCGGATCGCCCAAAGGCTCGACCGTGACCTTGCGCCCGCGCAGAATGGTGATGGCGGGGTGGTTGCGGTGGCGGCCGCCATAAAGCAGGCGCAGGTCGAGAATCAGCTTGAGCTTGCTCGCCGCGCGCAGGATGACGATGTCGAACAGCCCGTCATCGGGAACGGCATCCGGGGCGATCATCATGCCGCCACCGAAGAACCGCTCGTTGGCCACCGCCACGAGCGCCACCCTGGCCTCGACGGGTTCGCCATCGTCGACAGTGATGCGTACGTCCTGGAAGCGGTAGCGCACGAACTCGATCACCGTGCGCCAGAAGAACAGCGCCTTGGCCGGCACCCAGCGCTTGCGCCGGTCGTTGTTGACCGCCCGCACCGTCGCCCCTGACATGCCGAGACTGGCGATGTTGACAAAATGCCGGCTCGCCAGTCGGCCATGGTCCTCGACGAAGGAGATACGGCCAGCGTCGATCAGACGGTCGCTGCCCTCGGCAATGCGCGCGATCGCCGAAGATATTTCGACGGGAAGGCCCATACCGCGGGCAAAGTCGGAGCCGGTGCCGCAGGGCAGCACGCCGAGAATGGCCGCCTCGCCCGTTTCGGCCTGCATCTGCAAAAGCCCGTCGGCGACCTCGCTGATCGTGCCGTCGCCGCCCGCGGCGACGACCAGTTCGCAGCCAAGCGCCACCAGGTCGCGGGCAAGAACCGCGCCGTCGCCCGGCTCGGTCGTCTCGCGAAACTCGACTTCGCCGAAGCGCTGCGTCAGCGCTGCCGCAACCTCGGTCCAATGCGTGTCCAGTCTGCCGCCGCCGGCCACCGGATTCCTGACGACGCCGACTTTCACGAACGTACCCTCCCCGGCAGCCAACGCGCCGCCGCCTCCGCCTTATTGTTAGCCGCAGAGGCAAATGCGCAAGGGAAAGGTTGCAAAGTTCACATCCTGTCGGCCGCCTTGGCGGAAGAACATGTCGCCGGATGGCTACAACGCTGCCGCGCAAGCATAACGCCACCGTCATGCCATGATTGCGGCCAACTGGCGCCGCGATCGGAGCGGAGAAATCGCGGCGTCAACAATCCTTGAGGATTCGGACCGTGATCAAGTCTGCCCTTGTCGCCATGACCATCGTCGGTTGCGACTGCGACGCCAAGCTTTGCGAATATATCGGCGAGACGCCGGCACAGTGGACGTCAGTCGCCGACTGCGAGGCGGCGATGAAGAGCCGCATCCTGCGAGAAGGCAACCACGCCTATCCGTTGGTGACCGGCATCTGCCGCACCACGGTATTTGCCGAGCCGCAGTTGGCATCGGCCCCGGCCGAAATCAAGGAAGCCGAGCCAGCCGAGCGGACCACCGTTGCCGGCATCGTCGAAGGCGGACGCTCGGTCCTCTATCGCACCGCCAATGGCTATGCGCTGGCGCGCAGCGGCCTCAGCGATGCCGCCGCCGGCACGGTTGCCGCAGCAAAACGCTCGTCGAGCTGGCTGGCCGCCAATATCGGCTTCTGAGCCGACCGTCCGGCGGCATGAAAAATAGCCGACCTCGGGAAAAGAGGCCGGCCATAATTGGTTCTGCGTCTTGGAAGGTCTCAAGAACGTCACCCACCCCGCCGGGCGCATGGCAGTGCCGGCAGGGCGGATGTGCAGACGGCCGTTACGAGGCCGCTTCGATCGCGGTCACAGCACCTGTCGTGTCGTCCACTGTAACCTTGACCTTGGCGCCGGCGGCCAGGCCGTCGACCTTGAGGGTTTCGGGGATGACATAGGTCTTGCCGTCGTCGAGCGTGATCGAGCGTGTCGCCGGATCGACCGACTGGACCGTGCCTTGGACTTCGGCGGCATAGGCGGCACCGATGAAGGCAAGCGAAGCGACGGTCGTTGCAAGGATCTTGTTCATGTCTGGTACTCCCGTTCAGGTCTGTCCCGGCTGGTCCTGCCCTCGTAGCAAGGCCCGCCGAACGAGATGGAGACTGACCTGCGGAATGGTCCGACGCAAATCACGAAGCGTGAAATTATCGAACGTAATCATAGGCTTACTTCCGCCGCATTTGACCGCAACCGGCACATGTCTGGATGCTTCGCCATCACCCCGATCTCGCCCTAACCCTTGCCAGCCATACGCTGACCGGCGTCACACCACCGTCATCGCGCCGCCACCCCAAGGTCGGATTCCGCAATGGCCGATCACGAAACGCCATTCGACATCGGCGTGGACAGATTTTTTCCGCGCGGGCCGCCACCCTCCCGCGACGTTTTGCGCCGTCGTTTCGTTGGTCCAGCTCGCCCGGTTGCCTTCACAGCAGCCGGTGATTCTGGCATAGCTCGCGCCGCACGATTTGTGCTTTTGGGAAGCTCCCGTCTTGAACCCCCTGTTTGAAATCGTCGGCGCCGTCGCCGCCATCCTGACCACTTTGTGCTGGTTGCCGCAGATCATGAAGATCCTGCGCGAGCGCAAGACAAGCGACATCTCGCTCGGCACCAACGCCGCACTCGCCACCGGCATCTCGCTGTGGATCGTCTACGGCGTCGCGCTCGGCTCGCTGCCGGTCATCGTGTCCAACATCGTCACGCTGGTTTTCATCCTCGCCATAGTCGGGCTCAAGCTCCGCTTCGGCTAGCGTATCGGCCCGAATACCGGATTCGGATTTCGGAAAGCACGATACAGCGCTTCAAGGTATTGGAGCGTTCTTTTGCGCGTCCGTACGGACGCGCGCCGCTCCAACCGCGCCTTACGACCCAATCTTGCGCACCAGCGAGGCCGTAGCCAGGATCGTCGCCATGTCGGCGATCATCGGCTCGACATGCGCCTTGTAGTCGAGAGCCAAATCCGACGCCGGCAGCTCGAAAAAATCCTTCTGGTGTGGCAACAGCAGAAATCCGCTCGTGCCCGAAAGCGCGATCCGCGCCGGCTCGCCCGGCCATGCCTCCTTGAGCCAGGTCAGCGCCTGCGCCATCTGCCCCGACACCAGCGGCTGCGCAGCCTCGACATTGTCGCTGCGGAACTCGTAGGCCATATCAAGGTCCTGGACCCCCGACCGGAGTTCCTTCAGGCCACTGCCAAAGAGTTCGCCGAAAAAGCTCAGGACCGCATTGGTCCGGATCGTTGCGACCAGCGTACCCTCAAACGGCTTCTTCAGTCCAAACGCCACGATCACGCCCTGAAAGGTCGTGGAGTCGTGCTTTTCTGCGCGTTGCGTGAGCAGTGTTTCGTACAGCTCGAAATCGAAACCATCGTAATTGCCGGAAATGAAATCATCGATTTCGAGGTTGTTGTACTTGCCAACCGTAGATTCCGGTAAGTTGACAAAGGACGGTGGCGTCGCGCCCCGTTCATGGCGCATATTTTTGATGAAGCCGAAGACGATCGGCAGCAGCTTGTTGCGAAACGATGCGTTGGCGGCTTCGAGCGGCCGCATCGCACGGAAATAGGCGAAGAACGCAGCGATGAAGCCCACGACATAAAGATAGACATGCGGCGTCGACAGCCACTGCTCGTTGACGTCGGCTATGAAGTTGAAGATCAGCGCCAGGACCAGAACCGCAACGATCACGCCGCCGAGATAGAGGGGCACCCGCCACGCCGTCGAAAGCCTGATCGCATTGCGCTCGGCCTGATAGGCTTCGAGGTCCTTCTTGATGCCCGCGGTCGTCGCCTCGTCCGGCATGAAACCAGCTGCGCTCATATGTGCCCCCATGGCGCGCCGAGATCGTGCCGCCCACTTACCGGATGATAGCGGCTTTTCGCCAAATGTCGCGGCGTAAACAAGGAGATGCAACGATATCCGGACTCAGCTGGTGAGGCTGGCGGCAGCGGCCCCGTAAACCGCCTGCCAGCGCGCCCGCACTTTCATTCCAAGCTCGCCGTCGACCTTGTCGAGCGGGACCATGTTCTCGTGCGCGCCGTCGCGCTGGCGCATGAACGGCACCAGCCGGTAGCTTGCAATCTCGCCACGCGTGGCAGCGTCGGCGCTGACATCGACGAGGAGGATCGCGGCGATCCGTCCCGGCCAGGGCTGCCGCGTCAGCGCCGTGCCGAGAAAATCGCCCAGGCCGTAGGCCACCAGCGTGTCGTCGGCGCGCGCCATCGGCTGCACGACATGGGCGTGATGCCCGACAACGAGCCCGACACCCAGCTCAGCCAGTCTCCGCGCCCAGCCACGCGTGACGGTGCGCGGAAAATGCCGGAACTCCCAGTCCCAGTGCGGCACCGCGCAAACGAGATCGGCGCCTTCTGCGCCCGCTAACCCGTTGCCGGCCGCGGCAAAGAAATCGTCGGCCATGGCAACGCGCCCAGCGAAAGCCTCCGCGGGCGCATTGCGCCACTGCGTGAATGCGGCGAACCCCAGCGTCAACGGGCCGGCTGCCACCTTGCTCACCTCGGTGGTCGTCCCGATAGTGGCAATGCCAAGCCTGCCCAATGCCGCAAGCGTCGCATGATAACCGTCTGCCCCCTGGTCGAGCACATGGTTGTTGGCCAGCGACAGCACCAGCCGCTCTGGCGCGATGGCAGCCGCCGCCAGCGTTCCGGTGAGAAATTCTTCGGTCATCGCATGATGCGTTCCGAGCCGCGTTCCCAGCCGCGCGCTCGGCCGCTCCACGACAGGGCTCTCGCAATTGCCAACCACCAGATCGGCCGCGGCCAGGAGCGCCGTCAGCTCGCGGTCGAAAATCGGCGGCTGTTTGTTGGCGACGGCGGAAATGTCGCCGACGAATGCCAGGCGCACGCTCTGCCCCGGCTTGGGCAGGAAACGCACCTGATCAGGCAGATAGCCCGGACCGTTACGCCGCAGCGACGGCCTGATGAACCGCGCTGGCCAGGAGATCTTGTAGGAGAAAGGATAGTTGGACACGCCACGCCTGAAATTGACTGCGGCCACCCTAGCAGCTTTTCATTGCGTACAGCTGGCGCTTTCGGCCGGCCGTTACTTTTGCCGCCGCTTCTTGCTCGAGCGGCCGATGGCCAGGCGATAGATTCTGTCGATCTCGCCGACGATCCGCTTGGGGTCGAGCTGCCGTGCGATCTCCTGTCGCCCCACCTGCCCGACGGCTCGACGCTGCGTCGCGTGGCGCAGGTCGAGTGCTGCAGCCGCCATGCCATCGACGTCGCCGACGGCAAAGCTCTGCTCCCTGGGCAAGATGTCGACCATGTTGCCGACCCGCGTCGACAGGACCGGCAGCCCGGCCGCCATCGCCTCCAGCGGCGCGATCGGCGCCTGCTCGTCGCGCGAGGTCATCAGAAAAAGGTCGAAGGCCGGCAGCAGCTCGAGCGCGTCGTTGCGCAGTCCCGGCAAATGGATTCGGCCCGTGAGCTCAGGCGCCGCGATCGCCGCGTCCCACTCGGCCATGATGTCGTTGCCCTGATTTGTCGAGCCGATGACCAGCAGTTCGGCGTCGACATCCTCATCCAGCAGTTTGCGCAGCACGCGCACCATGTCGATCTGGTTCTTGCGCCCGCCGAGTTGGCCGACCGAGCCGATCAGGAACGCCTCATCGCGAATGCCGAGTGCAGCGCGAGCCCGCGCTCGCGAGGCGACCGACACCGGCTCGATCCGGCCGACGTCGAACATGTTGGGCAGCAGGTGGATGTGCCGGCGCGAAACCAGCCAGTGCTTGACGTAATAGTCCACCGTCCACTGGCTCAGCCCGATGACCTCATGGGCAAACAGCCATGGCAGTTGGTACTGGCGCGCATGCGCCGTCATCACGATCGGCGTACCGGCCGCGCAGCGGAACACCAGCCCGAACTTGTTGCCGCGGCTGCCATGGCAGTGCACCACGTCCTCGCCCCAATCGCGGATGGCATAGCCGACGCGGCGGATTTCCCTAGGCGTCGTGGCGAAGTTCGATCCTATCATCCGGACCGGGCCGTCGAAATGCTGATGCTCGATCCACGAACCCAGCGAATGCACCAGCATCACCTCGTGCCCGGCGTCGAGCTGGGCCTGGATCAGGATCCTGGAACTGGTGGCGACGCCATTGAGCGCGCCATGGCCGACAAGATGCGCGATCTTCATAGCGCCGATGTCTGCTGCGGAAAGTGGATCGGAAAGGTCATCTGGCGTCCGGGTCAGGAACTGAGTGCACGCTCTCTAACATCCCGCGACGATCAGGCAAACACGGCTTATGGACGCCACCTCGCCGCGCTCGCAGCTCTTGCCGCCTTTGTTGCCCAGGCATAAAGCATAATGCCTTCAGCACACTGGCGCGCGCAACAATTGCCAGTAATCTCAAGCAGTTTGCAGTGAACCGGGTCTGGAGGGACTGCCCATGATGCTTCGAAGACTTGCCACCGCTGCGGCCTTGCTGGCCGGGTTGATGGCGTTGCCTGCCGGTGCGATCGCCGCCGAAGCCTACACCACCGGCAACGTCAACGTCCGCAGCGGCCCCGGCACTGGCTATGCCAGGATCGGCATGCTCTACGAGGGCACGCGCGTCGACTTGCGCGGCTGCGACGGCAACTGGTGCAACGTCTACGGCCCGCGCCTGCGCGGCTGGGTCTCGGCCAACTATCTCGACGAATATGTCGGTCGTCCGCCGGCCGTGGTCGTCGCGCCCACCATCATCGTGCGGCCACCACATTATCGCCCGCCGCACTGGAACCGCCCTCCTCACTGGAATCGCCCGCCCAAGCCACGGCCGCCGAGGCCACGCCCGCCCGGCGCCAACTGCAAGATCGCGCCCGGCTTCCCCTGCCCAAGGTGACAACCTCCTGACAGCCTGATGTCAGGAGCCGAATTACCTCTCCATGCGGGTGTCGGCTTTCCGGCATCCGCGCCCTTTCCATTTTTGCGTAGACCGCCCATATTTCGCTCATGGCCAAATCTCCTGACAAGAAATCGCCCGCTTCGGGAAGCGACAACCGTGCCGCACAGCGCAAGCGCGGCGGCAATGGCGTAACCGACTTCCTCGACGCTTCCGAGCCGTTGCATCGCCCCGGCTTCGGCGAAGCGCCGCAGGCCGCGTTCTCGGGCGCACCGCTGTCCGGTTCGATTTCGGATTGGGCCGAAGAGATTGCCCGCGAGGCTGAGAAGCCCCAGCCCAAGGCCAAGAAAATCCCGGAGAAGAGCTCGGCCCCGACCCGTTCGGCGCGTGGCACCTCGATGGGCGGTGCTGCCTCCGCCAAGGAGCGTGCCGCCGCCGGTCTCAACCCTGTCGCCGGCCTCGACATTTCGTTGGAGGACGCGGCGTCGCTGTCCAACTCCGGCGTCACCGCCACCGTCGCGGCGCTCTCGGCCCTGATCGAGAGCGGCAACCCGCTGCACAAGAACGGCGAGATCTGGGTTCCCCATCGCCCCGCTCGACCGGAAAAATCCGAAGGTGGCATCCAGATCGTCATGCAGTCGGAATTCGAGCCGGCCGGCGATCAGCCTACTGCCATCAAGGACCTCGTCGAGGGCGTCGGCAATGCCGACCGCACCCAGGTGCTGCTCGGCGTCACCGGCTCCGGCAAGACCTTCACCATGGCCAAGGTGATCGAGCAGACGCAGCGCCCGGCGCTGATTCTCGCGCCCAACAAGACGCTGGCAGCCCAGCTCTATGCTGAGTTCAAGAAGTTCTTCCCCGACAACGCGGTCGAGTATTTCGTCTCCTATTACGACTACTACCAGCCCGAGGCCTACGTCCCGCGCACCGACACCTATATCGAGAAGGAATCGACCATCAACGAGCAGATCGACCGCATGCGCCATTCGGCGACGCGCTCGCTGCTCGAACGCGACGACGTCATCATCGTCGCCTCGGTCTCCTGCATCTACGGTATCGGCTCGGTCGAGACCTACACGGCAATGACCTTCCAGATGCAGGTCGGCGACCGCCTCGATCAGCGCCAGTTGCTCGCCGACCTCGTCGCCCAGCAATACAAGCGCCAGGACATCAATTTCGTCCGCGGCTCGTTCCGTGTCCGCGGCGACACCATCGAGATCTTCCCCGCCCACCTGGAAGACTCGGCATGGCGCATCTCGCTGTTCGGTGACGAAATCGATGCCATCACCGAGTTCGATCCGCTCACCGGCCAGAAGACCGGCGACCTCAAGTCAGTCAAGATCTACGCCAATTCGCACTATGTGACGCCGCGGCCGACCTTGAATCAGGCCATCAAGTCGATCAAGGAAGAGCTGCAGCATCGCCTGCAAGAGCTTGAAAAGGCTGGCCGCCTGCTTGAAGCCCAGCGCCTGGAGCAGCGCACCCGCTTCGACCTCGAGATGCTGGAAGCGACTGGCTCCTGCGCCGGCATCGAAAACTATTCGCGCTATCTCACCGGCCGCCGCCCCGGCGATCCGCCGCCGACGCTGTTCGAATACATCCCCGACAATGCGCTCGTCTTCATCGACGAAAGCCACGTCACCGTGCCCCAGATCGGCGGCATGTACCGGGGCGACTTCAGGCGAAAGGCGACGCTGGCCGAATACGGCTTCCGCCTGCCCTCCTGCATGGACAATCGGCCGCTGCGTTTCGAGGAATGGGACGCCATGCGCCCGCTCTCGGTCGCCGTGTCGGCGACGCCGGGCAACTGGGAGATGGAAGAGGCTGGCGGCGTCTTTGCCGAGCAGGTCATCCGCCCGACCGGCCTGATCGACCCGCCGGTCGAGGTGCGCCCGGCCAAGAATCAGGTCGACGACGTCGTCGGCGAGATCCGTGCCACCACCCAGGCCGGCTACCGCACGCTGGTCACTGTGCTGACCAAGCGCATGGCCGAGGACCTGACCGAATACCTGCACGAGAACGGCGTCCGCGTCCGTTACATGCACTCCGACATCGACACGCTGGAGCGCATCGAGATTCTTCGCGACCTGCGCCTTGGCGCTTTTGACGTGCTGGTCGGCATCAACCTTTTGCGCGAAGGCCTTGATATTCCCGAATGCGGTTTCGTCGCCATTCTCGATGCCGACAAGGAGGGTTTCCTCCGCTCGGAAACCTCGCTGATCCAGACCATCGGCCGCGCGGCTCGTAACGTCGACGGCAAGGTCATCCTCTACGCCGACCAGATCACCGGCTCGATGGAGCGCGCGATGGCCGAGACCACGCGCCGCCGCGAAAAGCAGATGGTGTGGAACGAAGCCAATGGCATTACGCCGGAGAGCGTCAAGTCGCGCATCTCCGACATCCTCGACTCGGTCTACGAGAAGGATCACGTCCGCGCCGACATCTCGCAGTTCACCGACGGTGCCGGTGCCATGATGGGCAACAATCTGAAGGCCCATCTCGAAGCGCTCGACAAGCAGATGCGCAACGCTGCCACCGACCTCGATTTCGAGAAGGCCGCCCGCATCCGCGACGAGATCAAGCGCCTGCGCGACATGGAGCTCGCCATTTCGGACGATCCGCTGGCGCGCGAGGTCGAGGGCCAAAGCCCCGCTTCCGGCCGCGAGAAAGGCAAGCACAACAAAGGCGTCGCGAAGCACCGCACGGTCGAGGAACAAGAGCGTTTCCGCAAGCTGGACGAGGCCCGCGCCGCCGAGGAAGCGGCCAAGGCTGCCCGCCCGAACCTGTTCCGCAAGCCGAAGCTCGACGAGATGGGCGCCGACGGTGCGGTTCCCGCAGGCAAGTCGCTGTTTTCCAAGCCTCACATCGACGACATGGGACCAGGCACCGACATGACCACGCCCGCCGGCGCGGTGTCACGTTCGCTGTTCAAGAAGCAGTCGGCCGCCGAAGCCCATGGCTCCGACTATGGCGTCCCCGACGACGGCAAGTCCCTGTTCAAGAAGAACGACCTCGACGAGATGACCGTTCGCCGTACGGAAAAACCCGTCGAAGGCGTCAAGCCGATCAAGCGCGCCAAAATCGGCGCGGGGTCCTATGAGGACCCGGCCGAGGCAGCACGAGCGAAGAAGAAGCCGGGCAAGTCAGGACGGCCGGGGAAGTGAGCAAGCGCAGTTTCACCGCCGGCGACAAAGAACCATAGCTAGCACGGCTCATTGTCCTGATGCTCATCCGGTCGATGCCGCACCAGCCAATCGATATTGCCGCGCGAGATGCAGAGATCCTTCAAGGCGGTATCGTCCAGGCGCGACAGTCTCCGCGCAGCACGCCATTCGCGTAAGGTCGACGCCGCCGAGATGACTGATACCAGTATGGCGCGGGCGAGCCTGCCGCCATATGCGGTCTTGCCTTGATTTTCGATCATGGTCGTCATGGCCGGTCTCCAGGGGATGGGAACAGGCTAGCGACCCGACTGGCATAATGGAAACGAATGTATATTATGGCCTCGATAAGAGGTCCTTATGCCAAACAACATCGATATCGCGTTGCTGAGAGCATTCCTGGCCGTGGTCGACACCGGCGGGATGACCAGTTCGGCCAAAGTGCTCAACCTCACCCAGGCAGCCGTGAGCCAGCAGGTGAAGCGGCTCGAAGACTGTTTCGGCTGCGCCCTCTTCGAACGCGACCGCAAGGGCCTGAAGCTGACGCCAACGGGCCAGCGCCTTGTCGTTCAGGCGCGCCGCCTTGTCCGCAACAATGACGAGGTCTGGTCGGCGATGAACGAAGCCGAATTCGAGGGAGAAATCCGTCTCGGCATACCTTCCGATTTCGTCCGCTGCTTCGGCGCACCGATCCTCAGGCAATTCGACCAGGCTTGGCCGCGCGTACGGGTGTCGCTTGTCTGCGACACAACACAGCGCCTGCTTGAAAAGCTCGACGGCGGCGAGGTCGACTTGACCTTCGCGGTGGAGAAAAAATGCGGCCACAATGGCGAGACGCTGCTATCTGACCCACTGGTCTGGGTCGGCGCCAAGGGTGGCCAGGCCTTCGAACGCGATCCCCTGCCGATATCGACTGATGACGAAACCTGCATGCTGAGACCCTTCGCGCTCAAGGCCCTGGCAGACCATGGACGCGTCTGGCGCTGGATCTGCGAAGACAGCAATTTCGATCCCATCCTGGCGACACTCGACGCCGATATTGCGGTAGCACCGCTGCTGGCCTCAACCATACCGCCGGGTTTTGAAATTCTGGGCGAGCGGCATGGGCTGCCGTCCTTGCCAAGCTTCTGGATCAACCTCTATCAGCCGCATGCTGGGCCGACGCGCCTCTCGGCAGAATTGGCAGTGCACATACGCGACGTGATCGGCACCCGTTCGCAGTTGGTAACGTGATCCAGGTCATTGTTTGCAACGGAGCCGCACCCTTTCAGCCTACTTCGGCTCCGGTCCAAAAAAATCTCGCCGACCATGTCGGATGTGGCAGCCGCCGCTCGTCCTTGCAGTGAGGCATCGGCCGACGGCGGCTACGGATGTCCTGAAATGCGCCACCGCAAGTGGCAATTGGCTCAAGCGAGGAATGGAGACAACTGATGTCGGAAGCTCAAGCATACCCTGCCCCGAAGGTCCTTGGCGGCCTGATCGCCTACCTGCAGGTCGACGGCGCCTTCAAGGCGGCCGAGTTCTACAAGCGTGCCTTCGGCGCCGAGCAGGTCTTCGCCTACCCCGCCGATGAGCAGGGCCGAACCATGCACTGCCACCTCTACATCAATGGCTCGTCGCTGATGCTGAACGATGCCTATCCCGAACACGGCCATGCGCACGAGAAGGCGCAGGGCTACGTCATGCAGCTCATCCTCGGCGACGACATCGATGCCTGGTGGAAGCGCGCTGTCGATGCCGGCTGCGAAGTGGTCGTGCCGCTCGACGTCATGTTCTGGGGCGACCGCTGGGGCCAGCTGCGCGATCCGTTCGGCGTCGCCTGGGCGATGAACGCGCCGGTCAAGCCGGCCTGACAGTCTTAAGCCACGCTGCGCGCCGCCAAGGCGCGCAGCGACCTACCGGTCGTGCGTCTCGCCCGACAAGGGTGTCGCCAGCATCGACGGACGTTGCTCGAACGCGTCGAACCAGGCCGTCAGCCGCGCTCGCCCGCGAAACGACGGAAGCTCGCGAAACGCCATCCACGACAGTGCCGTCGCCACCGCGATGTGCCCGATATTGAGCGGCGCATCGGCATCGATGGCACCCTCGAGCCAGTCATAGCTCGCCTCGATCTTGTCGCGGTAGCCCTCGGCAAGGGGCTGATAGCGCAGATGCTCGGGCCGCCGTTCCGTCTCCCAGCGCAGGCCGATGCCCACCTGCGCCAGCCCCTGCGCCACTGCCTGCAGCCGCAGGGCCCGCCAACGCGCCTCGCCCGCCTCCGGAATCAGCTTCGCACCGTCATGCAACGTGTCGAAATAGGCGCAGATGACGTCGGAATCGAAGATCGGCTCGCTGCCGTCGCGCAAAAGCACCGGCACCTTCCCGAGCGGGTTTTCAGCGTAGACACGCGCATTGCGCAGGGTCGGGCTTGTCTCGTGGTGGATCACGTCCAGCCGGTCAACGATGCCGGCCTCTTGGGCGAACACCAGCGCCTTGCGGGCGAAAGGCGAATGCGTCTGGTAATAAAGGATCATCGTTTCCCCATGCAGGCTGGCGCCAGTTAGCTACGCCGTTCTAGCCTGCACGCGGCGAGAATTGCGCTCTCATTGGCGCACGCTGGCGCAACTTCGTTGCACGCCTGCCTGCCGTTTCGATACGTTTCCGCATATGGCAACAGGCCGCTTCGTCCCTATGCGATTCATATAAAGCAGCCCGCTTCCCTCTCTCGAATTCACATGGCGCGGAGGACTATCTCTTCCGTCATGAAGCCGGAAACCATCGCAGCCCTGATCGACCGTGTCGCCGACGTCAGGATCCTCCGCGAGCACCACGTCTGGGCAGCCGCCGAAATTTTCGGCTTCGATGACCTCGACAGCACGATGCGCCGCAAGTTCAGGGCGCTGATGGAAGCCGACGCGCTGCTCGACGCGGTGCTGTCGCTTGCCGCGAGCGCCGACCCGCCGAGATCGGTCGGAAACGTCAGGCATCAGAGAGGACACTGGGTCTGTTCCGTGCGCTGCGGCGCAGCCGGCAACAGTCGAACCGCCACGGCCGAACACACCGATCTCGCCGCCGCCGTTCTAGCGTCACTGCTGGCCAGCCTCCAGCAGCCGACTGTGGCGCACCGCCACCGCCCCCCTTCCCACCAGCATGATGGATCTTCCAGCCATGAACACCAACGCCACGAACAATGACCAGCTTCGCGGTCGCCTTTTCGGCGCCATTTCAGCGCTGCCCACACCTTTCAGGGACGGTGAAGTCGACCTGAAAAGCCTCGCAGCTTCTGTCGACTGGCAGATATCAGAAGGCATCAACGGCCTCGTTCCCTGCGGCACCACGGGCGAAGCCCCGACGCTGTCCTGGCATGAACGCATCATGGTGATCCGCAAGACGGTAACAGTGGCGAACGGGCGCGTTCCGGTCATCCCGGGCACTGGTACCAACAGCACCGAATCGACGATCGCATTCACCGCCGCGGCGCGCGATTTCGGTGCCGATGCCGTGCTGGTCGTCACGCCCTATTACAACCGGCCGAGCCAGGCCGGCATCGTCAGGCATTTCGAGACCATCGCCGCCAAGGTTGACACTCCTATCATCGTCTACAACGTGCCGGGCCGCACCGGCGTCGACCTGACACCTGCCACCATCGAGCGGCTGGCCGACATCCCCAATATCGTCGGCTTCAAGGATGCGACCGGCGACCTGTCGCGCCCAATGGCGTTCGCCCAAAGGTTCGGCGAGCGCTTCGTCTGGCTGTCCGGCCACGACGCCACCGCCTTCGGCTTCAACACCATGGGCGGTAGTGGCACCATCTCGGTGGTTTCCAACATCGCGCCGCGCCTGTGCGCTGCCATGCATAACGCCTGCCGCAACGGCGACCCGCACGCCGCCCGCGTCATCAACAACCGCCTGCGCCCGCTCATCGCGGCACTCGAACTGGAGATCAACCCGGTGCCGGTCAAGCATGCGCTTCACCTGATGGGCCGGATGGCGCCGGATGTCCGCCTGCCGCTGGTCGAGGCTGAGGCAGCTACCGTGTCCGCGCTCCGCGATACCCTGTCGGTTCTCGCCGTGCAGGCGCGCCCCTCGCCTGCACTCCGTCCCGTTCGCCCCGCAGTCCGGATCGCCTCAAACAGCCGGCATATATGAAATCCAAATGACTCCGCGCCGTCTCGCCAATCGAATTCCTATGGCGAGGACATCAGATCATGAACTGCAATGAACCTCCCGACATGCGCGGTGCTGCCGCTCCACGGGAACTTCAGGAAAGGCACATCACAATGGGCACTCTCGCTCGCGACATCCACCCGGCACTCCACGCCCACCGCTTCATGGTCGGCCGCGACCCGCAGGGGCGCTGGGTCGTCAGCGACGAACTCGGCAAGGTTGGCGGTATCTTCGCCGACAAGGAAGCGGCCGTCCGCTTTGCCCTGGCCGAGAGCGACCACATGCCCGGCGCCGTGTTCTGCGCGCCTTGCGAAGTCACGCTCAATCTCGACCCGTTTGCCGGTTACGGTACCAGCGCCGGCCATCACCAGCCCCGGAGCAGTAGCTCCAAAGGGCGAATTCACGTGGCAGTCTAAGCCGTGTTCAAATGTCCCGATCACCGCCCGTTTCGGGCGGCAGGCGGAAAAGGAGCACGTGCCATGGCAAGTCCCAGCGCATTCGCCCTCGCGGCAGGCATCCTCGGCATCGCCATTTCGGCTGCCAATACGGCACCTACAGTATCCGAGCCTGCAGCGCTCTCCCGCAGCAACGGTCTCATCCTGATCGGGAAGTCGGTCACCGTCTCGAAATCGACGAGCAAGTCCAGTTCGCGCTCCAGGAGCTGCTCCAACGGCAGTTGTACCAGCGACAGCGATTCCCAGAGCAACTCGGGCACCAATTCCTCGACAAGCACCTCGACGAGCACCAGCTCGTCGAGCAATTCGAACACCAATTCGAACTGATCCCGGCCTCGCCCGGCAGCGTTCCATGGAGAGTGCGCAGCGGCGCTGCGTCCGGAGTTGCGGAGAGAACACGTTCCCAGTGCCGATCCCCAGCACCTGGCAGGCCCGCTTCGGCGGGCCTTTTTTTCATGCCAGGGGCACCGTCAGCCCGGCCTTGACCCGATCCATCGCCACAAGCGTCCGGAATTTCTTGATGTTGGGGTTGGCAAAGAAAAGCCGCCGCGTCAGCGCCTCATATTCGGCCATGCTGGCCACCGTCACAACCAGCACAAAATCCGCCTCACCAGTCACGTAGTAGCATTGCTGCACCTCGGGTGCCGCGCCAAAACTTGCCTTGGTGGCATCGAGCAGGCCGATCTGCTCGCTCTCGATGGAAATCTCGACGATGATGGTGATCGGCCGCCCGACCTTGTCGGGGTCGACGACAGCGACATTGGCCGCGATGACGCCACCCTCCTCCATACGCTTGATGCGCCGCTGCACCGCCGGCGCCGACAAATGCACCGCCTCGCCGATCTCGCGCTGCGGCGTTGCATTGTCGCGCTGCAGAATATCGAGGATCTTCAGGTCGAAATCGTCGAGCTCGACAGCTTTGCCGACATTCCTCAAGACATTGTCCCCGCGATACAAACTTGCACAAAACTGGCCGGATAAGAGCGCACTTCTCATGACCGGTGCAATATAAATGCGTCGATCGAGGAGATATCGCCCATGCTTATCCGCAACCAGCACGCCGACTATCGCAAGCCGCTCGAAGCGGTCGATGCGGAAACGCTTGGTATCGAAGCCGCCGAGACGGTCGAACGCTTCCTGTCGCACCGGCCCAGCCATCGCCCGACTCCGCTTCGCTCGCTGCCGGCGCTGGCCCGGGAACTTGGCATCGGCGCCGTCCATCTGAAGGACGAGGGTTTTCGCCTCGGCCTCGGCAGCTTCAAGGCGCTCGGCGGCGCCTATGCCGTCATTCGCCTCGTGCTGGAGGCGGCGGAAGCGCGGCTCGGCCGTCCGGTCGCCATCGCCGAACTGCACAGCCCCGAAGTGGCAAAGATCTCCGCCGCCATGACTTTCGGCTGCGCCACCGACGGCAACCACGGCCGCTCGGTCGCGCAGGGGGCGCAGCTTGTCGGTGCGCGCTCGGTGATCTTCGTCCATGGCGGGGTCAGCGACGCGCGCGTTGCGGCCATCGCCCGCTACGGCGCTGTGATGGAGCGCGTCGCCGGCACCTATGACGACTCCGTCGCCGAGGCGGCGCGGGTCTGCGAGGCCAATGGCTGGACCGTCGTCTCCGACACCTCCTGGCCCGGCTACGAGCGCATCCCGGGCCTTGTCATGCAGGGTTACACGGCGATCTTCCGCGAAGCCCTCGAAAAGCTGCCTGAAGCGCCGACCCATGTCTTCATCCAGGCCGGCGTCGGCGGCATCGCCGCTGCCGCTGCCGGCTATCTCGCCAACCGCTATGGCGAGGCGCGCCCGACCTTCGTCGTCGTCGATCCCGCCCGCGCCGCCTGCATCTTCGAGACCGCGCGGCAAGGCAAACCTGTCAAGATCGCCCATGGCGAACCGACCGTCATGGCGATGCTCGAATGCTACGAGCCATCGCAGGTCGCCTGGCGCGTGCTGTCGCGCGTCGCCGATGCCTTCATGACCGTCGAGGACGAGACAGCCGTTGAAGTCATGAACCTGCTTGCCCGCCCCTTCGGCCATGATCCCGTGGTGGTCGCGGGCGAAAGCGGCGGCGCCGGCCTCGCAGGCCTGCTCGTCGCCGCGCGTGACGCCGACATGCGCGCGGCTATCGGCCTCGACGCACATTCGCGCGTCCTGCTCGTCATCACCGAGGGTGCCACCGACCCCGACCGCTACCGCGAGCTCGTCGGCCTGACGCCGGGAGATATTGCTATCGCGGGGAAGTGACGCGCGGCAGCGCTTCATCGCGCCATGCTAGTGCAATGTCCGCCGCCTATCAGCGATTATCCAGTCTGATATGAGGGCACGTCCGAGATGACCTTTTCTGCCGCGGCAGTTTCCTCCAACCCGCACTTTCCATCCCCGGCCGAGATCAAGCGCATCCTCGTTGAGCGCATCGACCGGCAGCGCCAGAGCGTCGGCATCGTCGTCGGCACTTTCGGCCCGGAGGGCCGCGTCATCGTCTCGCATGGCAATTTCGGCGCCTTCTACGCCCGCCCGGTCGACGCCGACACCGGCTTCGAGATCGGCTCGATCACCAAGGTCTTCACCACGCTGCTGCTCGCCGAGATGGCTGGGCGCGGCGAGGTCGGGCTCGACGACCCGGTCGCCATGCATCTGCCAGCCACCGTCCATATGCCGACACGCGACGGCCGCGAGATCACCCTGACCGACCTCGCCACCCACACCTCCGGCCTGCCACGTCTGCCCGAAAACATGGCACCGGCCGACGACGACAATCCGTATGCCGACTATTCCGTCGATCAGATGTATGCGTTCCTGTCGGCCTACGAACTGCCGCGCGCCATCGGCAGCCAGTACGAATACTCCAATCTCGGAATGGGCCTGCTCGGCCATGCGTTGTCACGCCGGGCCGGTCTGAGTTATGGCGCGCTGGTGCGCGAGCGCATCCTTGCACCACTCAACATGCGCTCCACCGCCGATACGCCGGCCGTCTACATGAAGTCGCGCCTCGCCAACGGCCACGACGCCGAGCTGATGCCGGTGCTGAATTGGGACCTGCCGACGCTCGCCGGCGCCGGCGCGCTTCTGTCGACCGGGGACGACATGGTGAACTTCCTCGAGATGCTTGTCGGCGAGCGCGCCTCGCCGCTCCGCGACGCGCTCGCCACAACGCTTTCGATCCGACGCCCGACAGGTGGCGAAGGCGACGAGACGGGGCTCGGTTGGGTCATCTCGGGCAGCGACGACGACAAGATCGTCTGGCACAATGGCGGCACCGGCGGCTATCGTTCCTATCTCGGATTTATGCCGGCCAGGGGTGTCGGCGTGGTTGCCTTGTCCAACACCTCGACCGAAGTTGGTGTCGATGATATCGGGCGGCACCTGCTCGACAGCAGGAACTCGCTGGCAGAGCCGCCGATAGAACGCATCGCCATCACCCTCGATCCGATGATCTGCGACCGTTATGTCGGCGTCTACAGTCTGGCCCCGGAGTTCGAGATCGCCATCACCCGCGAAGGCTCAAGCCTTTTCGCCCAGGCGACAGGCCAGGGCCGCCACGAGATTTTTGCCGAGAACGACAGCCAGTTCTTCCTCAAGGTCGTCAACGCCCAGCTCAGCTTCGACGTCGGCGCCGACGGCCGTACCACCGGCATGACGCTGCACCAGAACGGTATCGACCAGCGGGCGCCGAAGGTGGCGCCCTAACCACGACGGCCTGCCCAAACGAACACCGGCCCCTGCATGCGGCAGGAGCCGGTTGAAAGCTCAGCGCTTGGCGCGCGACTATTCCGCCGCCAGCGCCGGGTGCTGAACCACCGTGGCGGTGTCATCGCCCTTCGCCGCCAGCGGTTCGGCCGGCTTCTTCTTCGGCTCACGGCCAAAGAAGAGCGCATAGCCGGCCGGCAGCACCAGGATGGTCAGCACGGTGGCCACCAGGATGCCGCCCATCATCGCATAGGCCAGCGGCCCCCAGAACACGCCGCGCGAGATCGGGATCAGCGCCAGCACCGCCGTCATCGCCGTCAGGACGATCGGTCGGAAGCGCCGCACCGCGGCTCCCACGATCGCCTCGTAACGCTCCATGCCCGCCGCGATGTCCTGGTCGATCTGGTCGACAAGGATGATCGAGTTGCGGATGATGATGCCGAGCAGTGCAATCACGCCGAGGATGGCGACGAAACCGAAGGGAGCGCCCGAGATCAGCAGTGCGGCGGCCGCCCCGATGATGCCGAGTGGACCGGTCGCCAGTACCAGCATCGACTTGCCGAAGTGCTGCAGCTGCACCATCAGCAGAAGCACGATGACCAGCAGCATGACGGGTGCCTTGGCGGCGATCGAGGCCTGGCTTTCGGCTGCATCCTCGGCGCCGCCCTGGATCTCGACCTTGTAGCCAGGTGCCAGACCGTCGCGCAGCGGCTTGAGATCGGCATAGAGCTTCATCGCCACGTCGTTCGGCTGGATGTGGTCGGGCAGCGTCGCCCTGACCGTGATCGTCGGCAGGCGGTCGCGGCGCCATTCGATGCCCTGCTCCATCACGGGCACCACCTTGGCCACCTGCGACAGCGGTACGAAGCCGCCGAAGTCGGTCGGGATGTAGACAGAGTTGACCGCCGTCAGCAGATGACGGTTGGCCTCCGGCTCGCGGGCGACGATCGACACCGTCTCCTCGCCGTCGCGGAAGTTGTCGAGCGGCGCGCCCTGCATGGTTGCCTGCAGCATCTGGCGAATGCGCTGCGAGGAAACGCCAAGCGCCCGCGCCCGGTCCTGGTCGACCACCAGCTTCATGCCGGGCACCTGCTCCAGCCAATCGTCATGGATGGCGCCGAGTTCAGGGGTCGCTGCGAACTTCGCCTTCACGTCGTCGGCGATGCGGCGCACTTCGGCCCGGTCCGGACCCATCACGCGCAGTTGCACCGGCCAGCCGGTCGGCGGCCCGAGGAACAGGCGGTCGACCTTGCCTCGGATCGAGGGGAAATCCTCGGCCAGGATGGTGCGCAGCTTGGTGATCAGTCGTTCGCGCGCCGGCTCGTCATTGGCCATGATCAGGAGCTGGGCATAGTTCGGGTTGCGCAACTGCTGGTCGAGCGGCAGGAAGAAACGCGGCGCGCCCTCGCCGACATAGGTGGCGATGAACTTCTTGTCGGGATCGTCGATCATGCGCTTTTCCAGCGCCTCGGCCTGCTTTTCGACCTCCTTGATGCTGGTGCCCTCGGGCAGCCACAGGTCGACAAGAATTTCCGGTCGTGACGACTGCGGGAAGAAGTTCTGCGGGATGAACTGGAAGGCAAACAGGGAGCCGAAGAAGGTCACCAGCGTCATGACAAGCACGATGACGCGGCGGCGCACCGCCCAGCTCACCGTCGCACGCAAGCGGCGGTAGAAGTTGGTGTCGAAGGCATCGTGATGGCTGCCGGCATGCTTGCGCTGCTTCAGGATCATGTTGCCTAGCCAAGGCGTGAAATAGACCGCCACGAACCAAGAGATCACAAGCGCGATGCCGACCACGTAGAACAGCGAGCGCACATATTCGCCCGCCGTGGATTCGGCGAAGCCGACCGGGATGAAGCCCGCGGTGGTGATCAACGTTCCGGTCAGCATCGGGAACGCCGTCGAGGAATAGGCGAACGACGCCGCCTCGACCTTGACCAGCCCCTCCTCGAGCTTTCGCTCCATCATCTCGACGACGATCATCGCGTCGTCGACAAGCAGGCCGAGCGCGATGATCAGCGCGCCGAGCGAGATGCGCTGCAGGTCGATACCGAGCTGATACATGACGGCGAAGGTGGCGGCGAGCACCAGCGGAATGGTGATCGCAATGACCAGGCCTGAACGCCAGCCGATCGACAGGAACGACACGACAAGCACGATCAGCAGCGCCTCGACCAGCGCAGTCATGAACTCGCCGATGGCTTCCTTGACCACTTCCGGCTGGTTGGAAATCTGGTCGACCGACACGCCGTAAGGCAGCGATTCCTCGAAACGCTTGTAGGTCTCGTCGACAGCCTTGCCGACGTCGGTGACCTTGAATCCCTTGGCCATCACCACGCCGACCTGGACGCTGTCCTGGCCATTGTAGCGGAACTTGCGCTGGTATGGATCCTCGAGCCCGCTGGTGACGGTGGCGATGTCGCCGAGGCGGGTGACCTGGCTGCCGGCGCGCAGGCGCAGCTCGCGGATGTCGGCCGTTTTCGACAGGTCGCCCTCGACCGAGATGCGCACGGAATGCGTGCCGGTGTCGACGGCACCCGCCGGGTCGATGTTGTTCTGTCCGGCAATGGTATTGCGCACGTCGTTCAGCGTCAGGCCGCGTTCGGCCAGCGCCTTGGACGAGACGTCGATATAGATGCGCTGCGGCTGGTCGCCGAGGATGACAGCCTTTTCGACGCCGGGCGTCGTCAACAGCATGTCGCGCGCCTTGATCGCCAGCGCCTTGAGCTCGGGATAGCTGTAGCCTTCGCCCGCGATCGAGTGCAGCGTGATGAAGGTGTCGCCAAACTCGTCGTTGAAATAGGGTCCGAGCAGGCCTTGCGGCAGCTCGCTCGAGATATCGCCGACCTTCTTGCGCACCTGGTAGAAGGCATCCTTCACCTGCGCTGTATCGGTGTCGCCCTTGACCTGCACGGTGATGATGGCGCTGCCGGCGCGGGTGTAGGACTTCACCCAGTCGAGATGCGGCGTTTCCTGCAGCTTGCGCTCGATCTTGTTGACGACCTGGTCCTGCATCTCCTCGATCGAGGCGCCTGGCCACACCGCCTGAACCACCATGACGCGGAAGGTGAATTCCGGGTCTTCACTCTGGCCCATGCGCATCAGGCCGAGCGCTCCGGTGATGATGATCAGCCCGAACAGGAAGCGTGCGATGCTCGGGTGCCCGATCGCCCAGCGCGACAGGTTGAAGGGCTGCTTGTCCTGGCTGGAATTGTCCATGGCCGTGGTTCCGATAAGGCGCACGCGTCCGGTGTCCGGCACAGCAGATGCGCAGGTTCAAATGTGAATGGCGTTCGCGGCGACCCTGTCGGCCGCCGCCTCATGCTGTCTTAGCGGACGGCCGCAGTGGCTTCGTTCGATGCCGCACGCTGCTCTGCTGTCGGCACCTTGACCCTCAGATTCTCGGCCATGAACTGCGTACCGGCCGCCACCACCAAGTCACCCGGCTTCAGGCCGTCGGCAACCTGGACGCCGGCGTCGGCGAAGCCCGCCACTTTGATGTCGCGGGCATGTACCTGTTCGCCGCTGATCACCCAGACGATGTCCTTGTCGCCCTGCTTGGCCAGCGCGCTGAGCGGGACCGCGACGAACGCCTTGCCGTTCTCGACCGACGCCTCGATCGTCGCGCTCATGCCCAAAAGCACCCTGTTGTCGTCGGGCAGGCTGACGCGCACCGAAAACGTCCTGGATTGCGGGTCGGCGCTGCCGGCGACCTCGCGCACCTTGCCGTCGAGCACCAGCCCGGCGTCGGACCAGAAGCTGACCTTGACCGGCTTGCCCGGCTGGAACTGGGCGATCTCCAGTTCAGGCACGGCGATCTGCACTTCCTTGTCGCCGTCGACGGCGACCGCAACGACAGGCGTGCCGGCCCCGACCACCTGTCCGGTGTCGGCGGTGACTGATGTGACGATGCCGCTCTGGTCGGCGCGCAACTCGGCATAGCCGACCTGGTTGCGCGCCTGCGCCAGCGACGAGGCTGCGGCATCGCGCTGCGACGACGCCTGCCTAAAGGCGAGTGCCGCCTGTTCGCGCTGGGCTTTGGAGGCGAACTTCTTGGCATAAAGCTGGGTCGCGCGTTCGTCGGCCAGGCGAGCCGTCTCGACCTGCTTTTCCGCCGCGTGCAGATTGGCTTCCGCCGTGCTGACGCCGAGCTGGTAGTCGGTCGGGTCGATGCGGGCGAGCAGGTCGCCTGTTTTCACCTTGTCGCCGATATTGACCACCCGTTCGGTGATCTTGCCGGCGACGCGGAAGCCGAGATTCATCTCGGTTCGCGCCTTCACCGAGCCGGAATAGTCGAGCTCACGGGTCGTGCCCATGCTGGCGATCTCGACCACCTTGACCGGGCGGATCGCTTCGACCGTTTCGGTCTTCGCTTCGGAACAGGCGGAAAGGCCAACGCCAAGCAGCGACACCAGAGCCAGGCTGGCAAGAGGACGCAGGTTCGCATTGAAGGTCTTGAACGAAATCATCGTTCGCACTCCTGATTGTCTGACGGGATGTGGGATGACGGCCCTAAAGCCGCCCTGCTATTTCAGCGCCCTGAGGGCGTATTCCGTAAGTTCCTCGTAGGTCGCGCGGTTCGGCTTGTTGACGCATTGCGACACCATCTGCGGATGGCACAGCGTTGCTGTCGCAGCGCCAAAGCAGCGCGCGGCAATCTGGGGGTCCTGCTTGGAGAATTCGCCCGAGGCAATGCCCTGGGCGATGACTTCGGCCATCAGGTCGTGCAGCCGGTCGATATGCTTTTCGATGACGTGCCAGTCGCGCTCCAGCGCGACGACGACCATCTCATGCACCTTTTCCTGGTCGAGCATGGTTTCGACCGTCAGCCGGTGCTGGGCATAGATGAAGGCGCGCAGGCGCTCGGTGGCGCTGCCCTCGGCGCGCAGGATCTGGCAGGCCATCTGGTAGACGGCGCCGAGCATGCGGCCGCAAATCGCCTGGTGGATTTCCACCTTGGAGGCGAAGAAGCGGTAGATATTGGCCGGCGACATGCCAAGGTCGCGGGCGATATCGGCGACATTGGTCTTGGTGTAGCCGTAGTGCCGGAACAGCTTCTCGGCGGAGTCGAGGATGCGCCCGACAGTCTCCTGTCGCGCCAGATCCACGGGGCTTTCGGCTACATCGTTCATTTCGGGTCGCTCGATTTTACGGCTGACGATTTTCGAATTTCGTCAGTCGTAAAACGTAATTCATCTCGCGTCAATCTGCTGCACCGCAAAAATTGCAGCCTCCTGACACGGCCTCGCGGCTGCCCCTTCGCCGCGAGCGACGGCCAGCGGGAGCGAAAAACGTTTTGGCTTCGTCACTTACGCCGCCCAATTTAATCAATCTTCGAGCAGATGATTACTCCGCCCCGGCGCGCTGGTATTCGACGCTGCGCTCGGTCGCGATGCGGTCGTTCAGCACTTCATTGGAGTAGCCGAACTCCAGAAGCGCCCGTCCCGCCAGCTGCAAACCCGCCTCGACGGCGTCGGGAATAACGAATTCCGCGCCCGCCTCGTAGAGCTGGCGCGCATGGGCGGCATCCTGGGCCCGGGCGAGCACGGGCGCATCGCCGCGCATCTGCCGGACGGCATTGACCATCGCCGCCGCGTCCCTGGCGTCGTCGACGGTGACGATGAACAGGCTCGCGCCCGCGGCACCGGCATGGGTCAGGATTTCGGGGCGCGCGGCGTCACCGAGATAGATCTTACGGCCCGCCTTGCGCTCGCGCGCCACGATCTCGGGATTGCGCTCGAGCGCGACGATGTCGGTGTCCTCGGCATCGAGGATGCGGGCGATGGTGCGCCCGACCCGCCCGAAACCGGCGATGACGACATGCCCCCGGAGGTCAGGATAGGTCTCGGGCGAAACCTCCACCGGCTGCCTCGCATCGATCCGCGCGGCGATCCGCCGGCCGATCATCGCCACCAGCGGCGTCACCAGCATCGACAGACCGGCAATGCCCGTCACCAGCGTCGCCGTTGGCGCGTCCAGCACATTGGCTGCCGCCGCCGTCGTAACAACCACGAAAGCGAACTCGCTTGCCGGCGCGAGCAGGAATCCGGTCTCCACAGCCCGTCCCCGCTCCAGCCCGAAGGCGCGGCAGGCAAAGGTAGCGATGGCCGCCTTGACCACCAGCAGTGCCACCAGCCCGGCCAGCACGATCGGCAACTCGCTCCACACCGTCGCAAGGTCGAGACCGATGCCGACAGTCATGAAGAACAGGCCGAGCAGCAGCCCCTTGAAGGGTTCGAGGTCGACCTCGGCCTGGTGCTTGAACTCGGTTTCGCCGAGCAGCAGCCCGGCCATGAAGGCGCCGAGCGCCAAGGACAGGCCGGCAGCCGCCGTGAACACCGCGCCGCCGACGATGACCAGCAGCGTCAGCCCCATCAGGAAATCGCGGCCGCCGGCGCGCGCCGCCAGTCGGAACGCGTCCTTGAGCACGAAGCGCCCGAACAGCAGGATGATGACGACGGCGATGCCGCCCTGGATCAGCGCCTCCAGCAGCGCCGGCAGCAGGTTGGCGTCAGGCCCCTGCCCGAGAAAGCCGATGAGGATCAGGATCGGCGCCACCAGCATGTCCTGGAACAGCAGCACCGCGAGTGCGGCCCGCCCCACGGGACCGGCGACGCGCTTCTGCTCGGTCAGCGTCTGCATGACGATAGCCGTCGACGACAGCGCCAGGGCAAGACCGATCGCCAGTGCGACGCGGCTTTCGGCTCCGAACAACGCAGCAATGGCGGTGATTCCTGCAACGCTCGCCAGCGCCTGCAGCCCGCCCGCGCCAACCACCAGGCGCCGGAGCGACCACAGCTTCTCGAAGGACAGTTCGAGCCCGAGCAAAAACAGCAGGAACAGCACGCCGAGTTCGGCAAACGGCTTCGCCGCCTCGGGATCGGCAAAGGTGAAATGGCTGAGCACCGGCCAGCTTTCGGCCAGCGCGCCCATGCCGAACGGCCCAAGCGCCAGGCCGGCAAGCAGGAAGCCGAGCACGCTCGGAATGCACGCCACCCGCATCAGCGGCACCAGCACACCCGCCGCAAACAGGAACACCAGCGCATCATTGAGCCAGATGTTGTGAAGGTCCTCGCCCATATGCGTCCCCGGCGGATCGGCTTGCGTGCCGAGACCGACTCAACGTCAGTCTCGCCGATCATTTATGCCCTCGGGAACGAGGGATGCGAAGAAAGAATATGGCAGCCAGGGGTTTAACCGCATTTCCGGAATCGGTTTCCGAGCCCGCGCCTATCGGACCTTTCGACCCGCGCCGTCAGAAGCCTGCCTATTCCGGCAGCATCAGGGCCCTCCGGATTCCTTGCTACAGCAGCTTGTACATCACCGTCGTCGCATCAAGCCGGTCGCTACCGAAGGGATCGCGGGCATAGGCAGGGATTGTACCCACCATCTGGTAGCCCAGTGCCGTGTAGAGCGGCTCCGCACTGTCGCCGGTGCGCGTGTCGAGCGTCAGCAGGCTGCGCCCCAATTCCCGCGCCCGCCCCTCCAGTTCCCGCATCAGCAACTGCGCGATGCCCTGGCGGCGGAGGTCGGGATGCACCATCAGCTTGTTGACGTCGGCGCGGTGCGGCTGGTTGGGCATAGTATCGCAGCCCAGTTGCACGGTGCCGGCGATGCGCCCGTCCTTGCGCGCCACCAGCATGATGCGCATCCCAGCGCCCACGCCCGGCAGCACCTTGTCGCGCCAGAACGCCTCGGCCTCGCTCTGGGCGTATGGCAAAACGAAGCCGATGCTTGCCCCGTCATGCACACAGGCATGCAGCAGCGCGCCGAGCTCGCCGAGATGATGCGAAATGTCCTCGGCCGAAAATGTCGAAATGGCCACGCTCATGAAACCTCACACGACAAACAGAAAATACCTGGCGCCGGTCTCCGCCGGTGTGGCGAAGGCGCTCGGACCGAACAGTTGGTATCGCAGGCAGTCGCCGGGCCTGAGCTCATGCGCCCGGCCGTCGACAGTCACCGTGAGCTGCCCCTCGACCAGCACCAGATGATGCTCGAGCCCCGGCCGCGGCGGCGCGTCATAGGTGATTGCGACGGCCGCATCGAGCGCGCATTCCAGCGCCTCGCCGGCCAGCGTCTGCGCCGGCGGCGAGATCGAGCGGCGGCGAAAACCGACCTCCGGGTCCGACCAAACCGTTTGCGCCTCACGCCGCACCAGCGGCGCAAACTCGCCTTCCACCATGTGCATCAGCCGCGACATTGTCAGCCCGTAGGCAGCGCAGAGCTTGCCGAGCACGCTTGCCGTCGGGCTGACCTCGGCGTTTTCCAGCCGCGACAGGGTTGCCCGGCTGACAGTGCTGCGCCGCGCCAGCTCATCCAGCGGCCAACCGCGCTCGGCCCGGAGCGAGCGCAGCCGCTGGGCAATGCGCCGGTCAATGCCAGTCTCATCAGCGAGAGAACTTTCCATATATGAGAAATATTCCCACAAGGGAGAAGGAGTCAAGCACCGGAAAGCGACTTTGCCACCCGTTCGTCCGCACCAATGAACGGCGTGGCGACATCGGCTGGCAGTCCGCGCAAGAGCAACTGCCGGAATAGCGCGTCGGCCTCGGCAGGCGCCATGGCAGGTCGGTGTTCCCGCCACCAGCGCAAGGTCGTGTTGAAGGTCGCCACCATGTGCTGGATCACCAGTTCGCGCGGCAGCCCGCCGGCGGGGCCGGCACCCATCGTCTGGCGCAGCACATCGGCCAGCACCTTGTCCACCGCCTCGCGCAGCACAGCCCCGCCATGGCCGCCGGCCAGTGCGGCCTGGTCGGTTCTGACCACGGTCCTGACGATCCGCATGCTCAGGAGCTTCGGCAAATGACCCTGCATCCTGACTGTCGAATCGGCTGAGACCTCAGCCGAACGAAAACACCGCACTCGGCTTAGTCGTGGCCGTTTGGCCGGTGCCGACATCCGCCACCGCATGTTCGGCAACCAGTCGAAGCCGTGCATGCGGAAGGTGGGCCCGGCCGGGGTCACCGACGAGCGCCTCGATGCCTGCGTCGACGCAGCGGTCGAGAAAGGCGGTCACCCGCGCACCCAGTTCGGCGTCGTAGAACAGGTCGCCGACCGCAACGATATCCACCTCGGGCACCCGGCCGCCGGTCACGTCACCGCCGATGGCAACGATGTCGACGCCGTTCAGCGCCGCATTGAGCCCGATCGCGGCCACGCCATTGCTGTCCACCTCGGCCGCCAGCACGGAACTTGCCCCCGCCATACCAGCGGCGATGCCGACCAACCCCGAACCGGCGCCAAGGTCGAGCACGCGCCGCCCCCTCACCGTCTCGGGTCGCTCCAGAAAATGTCGCGCCAGAACCAGCCCGCCGGCCCATTGATAGGCCCAGTAGGGCGGCGGCGCATCGTCGCCGGCGTCATCGGGCGCGAGCCGCCAAAGCCCGCTGGCCGGATGCGCGGTGTAAAGCCTGATTTCGGGAACCGAAGGCACCGCCACGACATGCATGTTCGCGACGATGAAATCGGCGATGTCAGGCTGCTGCGTCATGCCCTTATGGTTCAATGTCCAGCTCCGGCAAACTTGCCGCGACATCTAGCACGCAACCGGCCACCGCACCGCTGAATTCAGTGGGTCCAGACCCCACCTTTGCACGCCCTGAAATCACAGGGTACCGATAGCGCCGGTGAGAGGTTGCGAGTCACAGGCAGAACGATGCTGAAAGCAGCAGGCAAAAGGCATGGCGCTCCGGGCATGACCATCCTCTGGTTGCTGGCCGCCCTTGTCCTGTCCTGCTCGCCGGTACAGGCGGCGGACCGCACGATCTATCTCACCTTCGACGACGGCCCGCTCGACGGCACCGGCAACATCCTCGATGTGCTGCAGGCGGAAAACGTGCCCGCCACCATGTTCATGGTCGGCCTGCACGCCAAATCCAGTCCGGAAAGCAAGGCGCTTGTCGCCCGCGCCAAAAGCATGCCCCTGGTCACCTTGGGCAACCACAGCTACAGCCACGCCTTCAACCGGTATCGCAAGTTCTATGCCGACACCGAAGGTGTCGTCGCCGACATGGTGCGGGCCAATGCGGTCCTCGGGTTGGACGTGCCGACCCATGCCCGGCTGCCCGGCCGCAACGTCTTTCGCCTGCCCAACATCTCGACCAACGACCTTTCGATCGACCGCATCGAGATCGGCATCGAGGAACCGGACTACGAGTTCGTCGCCGCCACCGGCTTCTGGCTCTATGGTTGGGATCACGAATGGGTCCATGACGGCACCGGCAAGCCGGTGCAAAGCGTCACCAGGCTCGTCAGCGAGATCGACCACATGTTCACAGGCAAGGTCCGCTTCGTCAGGCCGAACAAGCTGGTCCTGTTGATGCATGACGAGATGTCCCAGGACACCTTCAACGGCACCGCCAATCTCACCGCCCTCATCCAGGGGCTCAGGCAGCGCGGCTACAGCTTCGGACACACCCGCGATTACGATCCGCTGAATTAGGGCGGGGCGGAAGCGGGCAGAAGCGGTCAACCGAAAGGCTCCCGCCCCGCGACGGCAAGGAAGATCAGGCCATCTTGGCCAGGATCTTGTTCATGTCTGCGGCATCGAAGGCCTTGAGTGTCTGTGTCTTGACATTACCGAGCGCGGAAATGGACAGGCTGAGCGCCGTGACCGTCAGGTCGTCGGGCGCCTCGACAATGGCCACCACGTCATGCTTTCCAAGCGTCCACAACAGCGTGTGAACCTTGGCGCCGCCCCTGTCGGCCATGGCCCGGAAGGCATCGGCCCGTTTGGTCGTCTCCCGTACCGACTTGACACCTTGATCCGTGAAATTCGTCAGGAAAACATAATATGCCATGCTGACCTCCCTCAGTTGAGGAGGCGTGCGGGCGCATCAGGCGTTGCCGCCGTTTCTCCCGCCCGCACCCTAGCACGGCTCACCGTGGCTGGATGCAGGCAGGACATAGGCTTTAGGAGCTAGGACCGACAAACGCCGGCCTTGGCCCGTACTCTCAAAAGCAATATCTCATGCCTTCAGCACACCCGATTTTTTCGCCACCCAGGTGGCCACGTAGTCCATGAGCCCCGGCGACAGGCAGTCATAGGGTTCGAGCCCAAGTTCCTTGAGCCGGCCGCGTACACCGTTCATTTCGGACGGATCGACGCCCGCCTCGATGATCGACGAGACGAAGGCGGCAAAGCCCGGCTCGGCCCAGCCCGCTTCCTGGAAGCGCTCGGGATGGATGAAGTCGAGGCCCTTGAAGGCATGGTCGCGCTCGACCGGGCCATACATGTGTACACCGCAGCCCTTGCAGGCGTGGCGCTGGATCAGTGCCGACGGATCGACCACCGTGAGTTTGTCGCCATTCTCCAGCACCGTCACATTCTCATGCGCGGTGACCGCCACGACTGAGAACTTGGCGCCTTCCGGCTTCCAGCACTTGGTGCAGCCGCAAGCATGGTTGTGGGCAATCTGCCCTTTGATCGCCACCTTGACCGGCCGGTCGGCGCAAGCACAGACGAGCGTGCCGCCGGTGAAGCTGGCACTGCCGGGTTTGACCCCGCCGTCGAGCGCCGGATGTATCGAAACTGAAGCCATATCCTGTTCCTCCCTGTTCTGGCGTCCGGGCGGACCCCAACAAAAGTCTTGCGGCAAAGAACTCTATGAGACTCGTCCGATACGATACATGTCGCGGCGGCATTTGTGCATATCCGCCGTTCAGATTGCCGTGATTTGGGGCGATCGACCCGGTTGGCCCGCCTAATCCGCGGGGCCGGCAAACAGGATCAGATTGCCGTCGGGATCGAGCACGATGAAGTTCCTGGCGCCCCATGGTTCCTTGCGCAGCGTCTGGTGGAAGACCACGCCCGCCGCCTGGAAGTCGAGGAACAACTGCTTGATCTCGCTGGCCGTATCGACGGTGATCGAGGCGGACAGCAGGTGCTCGCGTTGGCGGATGTCACCTGCAAACACTGGCTCACACACCAGCCTGAGCGCCAGTTGCGCCCTGTCCCTAAAAACCTGCCCGTAGAAAGGCGGCTCGCCATAGACGAAGTCGACTGAAAAGCCGAGCTTGCCGGTAAAGAAATCGCATGATGCCGTGATATCGGCGACGAACAGTTGCGCTGACGTCGCGGTCAGGGTTGGACGTGTGGTCCGCGTTGTTTGGTCATTCATCACAGGGGCTTCTGATTTGAGCGCCTGCCAGCTTTCAAAACCCTGCTGTCGTGCGACAAGCTCCTGCGCATCGGCGAGCTTGAAGGTGGCCTGCATCACCTCGCTGTCGTCGAGGTCACGAAAGCGCGGCAAGGCCGCCCTGATCTCGGCAGCAACCGGATGATAGCCTTCGCGATACCAGCGCAGATATTGCTTGGCCTGCTTTGAGGTTTTCGAAGTTCGGCATGGGCGCAACTGTTGGACTTGGTCTGACAGTAGGCGGGCATTGCCCTTTCGGCCTTCGCCGATGCGCCCTACGCAGCCCTGAAATCCTGCCCCGGCTGGCGAGCCTTTGTCAATTACCATGCAGGACGGGCCTCGGCGCGCAGCCTCACCCGTCGCTTCAGGCGAGAAGAACCGCGCCGGCCGTTACTCGACCAGACTTCAGCCCAGCGCCCGCTCCACCATCGCTTCGGCGTGGATGCCAGTGGTGTCGAACAAAGGCACCGCGCTGTCTTCCGGCCCGACCAGCAGCATGATCTCGGTGCAGCCGAGGATCACGGCTTCCGCACCACGCTCGACAAGCCGCGCGATCACCTCGCGATAGACCTGGCGCGAGCGCGCCTCGACGCGACCCTGCACCAGCTCGTCATAGATGATGCGATGCACCACCGCCCGGTCCTCGGCCTCAGGCACTAGCACCTCGAGTCCATGTAGCCCGGCAAGCCTGCCCTTGTAGAAGTCCTGCTCCATGGTGAAGGCAGTGCCGAGGAGACCAACGCGGCCAAGTCCTGCGGCGCGGATGCGTTCGGCGGTCGGGTCGGCGATGTGCAACAGCGGAATGCCGATTGCCGCCTGCACCTCTGAGGCCATGCGATGCATGGTGTTGGAGCAGATGACGACAAAGTCGGCCCCGCCGCGCTCCAGCCGTCGCGCCGCGTCGATCATCTCCAGCGTCGCCTCCTGCCAACGGCCGCTGCTCTGCAACGCCTCGATCTCGGCGAAGTCGAACGACCACATCAGCATGCGAGCCGAATGCAGCCCGCCCAGCCGCGCGCGCACCTGCTCGTTGATGATCCGGTAGTATTCGGCCGAGCTTTCCCAGCTCAACCCGCCGATAAGACCAATAACCTTCTGTGGCATATCCCAGGCTCCTGGGTGACGAATCCGAACCCCAAGCACTAGCCTGCGGCAACGGTCGCGCCAAGCGGGTTCCGGTTCGGCCTGGCTGCCGCCATCGCCGCGACGAACCCCGGCTCCACGAACCGTGCCGTGCCGTCCGGCAGGCCGAGAATGCGGTCGACGGCCAAGCCCTGCTCGGCCAGTCGGCGCTCGAAGGCGGCGATCGCCTGGCTCAAGGCATCGGCGCCTTCGGCCGCGAGCAGGTCGGCCACGGCGCCATGAGTGACCGCGCCGAGCAGCAGCACCAATTCAGCCGAGATCAGAGGATCGTTGCTTGCCATGCTGCCTTCGCGCCGGCCCTTTTCGATGATGCGCGCCAGCGCTGGCGCCATCACGGCCATCACCGTTCGGTGCATGCGGTGGTAGAGCACGATATTCTCAGGCGAGAAGATGCTGGCGAAGGTGGCAATCGCCTCGGCCGCCCTGTCGGTGTCGCGGCCGCGGCGCAAGAAGGCGTTGAGTTGCTCGACTGCGCTCATGGCAGGCGCTGCCAGAATCGCCTCGAGTTCGGCCCGGGCGCGCTCAGCGGCCTGACGTGCCAACGCCTCCAGCAACGCGTCCTTCGAAGGGAAGTAGTAATAGAACGCACCCTTCGACAGCCCGACGTCGCCAATGATGTCGTCGACCGATGCCGCCTCATAGCCGCGCGCGCCGAACAGCCGAGCCGCCGCCGCAAGCAGTTCCGCCCGTCTTACTTCAGGATGCCTGACAATCCGGGGCATCTCACCTCCACTCACCGCCTATGCCGCATGCTCCCACCTTATCGCCTCTTGCTAGTGACCGCCAGTCAGTATAACTGACTACTGGTCAGTCCGCTCAGGGGAGCCGCTATGCGCATCGCCATCCAGACGCTTGGCACGCGGGGTGACGTCCAGCCCTATGTTGCATTGGCTCGCGGCCTCTTGCGGCGTGGCCACGAGGTCCAACTCGCGGCGCCAGAACAGTTCGAAGCGATGGTCACCCGCCACGGCATCGACTTCTGGCCTTTGCCGGGGGAGTTCCTGGCGTTGATGGACACGCCTGAGGGCAAGGCGGCGATTGCTGGAAGTCGGGGATTCGGCGCGGGGCTGAAGCTACTCAAGCATGTCCGCCCACTGATGCGCCGCCTGCTCGATGCCGAATGGGCGGCAATCGGCCGTTTCGGTCCTGATGTCATCATTCATCACCCCAAGTCGATCGCCTCTCCAGACATTGCCGCGCGACTAGGCCGACCGGCGGTTCTCGCCTCGCCACTGCCCGGCTTCACGCCGACCGCCGCGTTTCCAAGCCCGCTCCTGCCTTTCGCCAAGCTGGGCCCGCTCAACCGCCTCAGCCATCTGCTGGCAACGCGCGGCCCGGGCCTGCTGTTTCGGAAGGAACTCGCGCGTTGGCGCGCGCAGTCGCTCGGCGTGCCGTCCGGCCATCGGCCGGGCGCGCCGGCTGTGACGCTCTACGCTTACAGTCCGGCCGTCGTCCCCAGGCCGACCGATTGGGGCGGCGATGTCCTTGTCACCGGATACTGGTTTCTCGACGAGGACGACTGGCAATTGCCGACCGATCTCAGGGCATTCCTTGCCGCTGGCGACAAGCCCATCTATGTCGGCTTCGGCAGCATGCCCGGGCTCGCCCCCGGCAAGCTGGCGGCCGATGTCATCGAGGCGTTGGCCCACACCAACAAGCGCGGCGTTCTGGCGCTCGGCGGCGGCGCCCTCGAGGTGCCCTCACCCCCGGCGCATGTCCATGTCATGACCGCGGCGCCGCATGACCGGCTGCTGCCTCAGATGAGCGCAGCCTTGCACCACGGTGGTGCCGGCACAACCGCTGCTTCGCTACGCGCCGGATTGCCAACGATCATCTGCCCGTTTTTCGGCGACCAGCCATTCTGGAGCCGCCGCGTCGCTGACCTCGGCGCGGGGCCCGCCCCACTGGACCGGGAATCGCTGACCGTTGCGGCGCTCGCCGCAGCATTCACCGCCACAGATGCACCTGGTATGCGCCAGACGGCGACTGCAATGGGTCAGGCGATCGGCGCCGAGCATGGCCTCGATATGGCGATGAAGGCCATCGAAGCCCTCGTCCCGCGCGCCTAAGGCAGAGCCCAAAGTCCGGCATCGATTTTCGGAGGCAACGCGCAGATTCTACAACCTCGTTCCCGGGCCCAGCGTCCGCTGCTCTGCAGCGCCTCGATCTCGGCGAATTCCAACGACCACATCAACATGCGCGCCGATGCAGCCCGCCACGCAGTGGGCGCACCCGCTCATTGATGATGCGGTAATATTCCGCCGAGCTCTCCCAGTTCAACCCACCGATCAGACCAATGACCTTCTGAGCCATTTCGCCTCTGCCTCGGCTCGCTCGACCGCAACTTCCAGCCCGGCCGGTCTATCGCGCTATCCCCGGAGGGCGCAAGAGCGACGGTACGGTTGCCGGGATGACTAGGCGTCAGTGCAATCCGCCGTGGCAATTGAAGCGTTGCCGGGCCATCTTCACGATGTAGCCGGCATCGGTATCGCCAGCTTCCAGCTCAAGGCCGAAAGGATCTCCAAGCTCATCCCTGATGCCCAGAATGTCGACGAGCGTGCCGCGCGCCGACAGCTGATCCTGATCAGACGGGTTGCAGAATATTGCAACGAGCTCGCAGCCCAACTCATCGTCGCGGAAGTCCTTGAAGTAGTCCTTGGCGAGATGGATCGCCGACATACGGCTGTTCATCCAACCCACATCGGTCGGAGACATGATCAGCTTCCGTAAAAGCGGACGGTAGCGATCTACGAGACCCAGGTAGCGGACCAATGCCTTGAGTGCTGTTTCGCCATGGACGTCACGGTCCGGACCGTGAAGATAGGGCTCGATCAACAAGGCATCGTCGGCGGCTCCGCAAAGTCCGACGACAATCAAGGCTGAATTGATGTCACCCCGATGCGCTCGGAGGATGCCGCGCGCGTAATCCAGCTCAAGCGAGCTGACGGTGCCCGCTTTCACCCCTTGCGCCCGTTCTCGAATATCGCCGATGTTCACATTAGCCTCACACATTGAAGTTCGCGGATTTTTGCCGGCGCCTCGAAACGGCGCAAGAAATGGTAGCCAGGAGTTTGATGTCCGCAGCGTCTCTCGCTAACACTGCCCGCCTCTACCCAGTGTCCGTTCGACCTCGGCCAGGATCCACTCGCGAAAGACCTTGATCTTGGGCACGTTGCGGCGCTCCTCGGGATAGACCAGCCAGAAGCCGGAGCCGTCGGAGCCGACATGCTCGAAGGGCTGGATCAGGGTGCCGTTGGCAAGTTCTTCGCGGTAGAAGGTCGGCGTTAGCATCGCCACGCCATGGCCGGCGATGGCGGCGATCGCCTCATAGGCCTGCGAGCCCATCTTCGGTGCCGGGCGCTGCGGCAGCATGTCGGCGGGCAGGCCGGCGCCCACGAACCACTCGCCCCACCACAGGTCGCCGGGGTCGATCTGCGGCAGCCTGAGCAGGTCGGCCGGCTCCTTGACCCCGCCGATCGTCGCGGCGAGCTTCGGGCTCAGCATCGGCGCGAAATCGGTCGGCACGATCAGATGCCCAGCCAGCCCGGGCGGCAAATTCCCGTCATCCCTGCGGATGACGACATCGACCTGCTCGGTCCTGAAGTCGGTGTTGCGGGTCGTCGTCTCGAGCCGCACCGCAAGATCCGGCTGCACCATCTGGAACGCGCCGAGGTGCCGCGCCAGCCAGCTCGCGGCGAATGTCGGCAGCGTCGAGACGACCAGCACACCGCGCGCCCCGCCGCGGGTTTCGCCCCACGCCTCGCCCAGCATCTCGAAAGCGGCACTGACTTTCGGCGCCAGCGCCCGACCTGCTTCGGTCAGTTCGGTCTGCTTGGGCCGTCTCAAAAACAGCGGCGTGCCGGCACGCTCCTCCAGGAGCTTGATCTGGTAGCTCACCGCCGCTTGCGTCGTACCAAGCTCTTCCGCAGCCCGGGTGAAGTTGCCGAGCCGAGCCGCCGCTTCGAAGGCACGGATCGCCGTCAGCGGCGGCAGCTGAACAATCGCCATAAGTTTTCCTTATGCACTCATCCTTACGTTCAGTTGGATTCATAGCAAAAACAGGAAGAAAGAGGAGGCACTTCCTCAACAGAATTTGACTATTGAAAGCCAAGTCCATGACCCACCTCACCCTGGCCGCCACCCTAGGCCCGCTCCAGACATGGCTGACGCAGCTCGCAACGAGCAGCCGCCATGGCCGTCGCCGCGCCGGATTCGATCCGCGCGAGCTGTCGCTCCACCTTGGCAGGGACCTAGGCTTTCGCGACGGCCGCGACCCGGCCGGCACGATCAGGTAGCCGTTCCCGCTCTTGGCTTCCTCAATGGCAGGCTGTAGCCTCGAAGGCAGGCCATAAAGCAGGGGGTGCCGGCGCATGCTGCTGTCCGCAAGGTCGTTCGTCCGCCGTCTGGCGTGGCTCCTCCCCGCCATTGCGCTTGCACCGATGCCCTCATCCGCTCAGACCGCGACGACCGAGCAAGTTACCGCCGCGCTGGCGCAGTTGGAGCAGTTGGCCGAAGCAGCCATTTCAGACGGCAGCGTGCCGGCGCTCGCCATCGGCGTCGTCCACGACGACAAGGTTGTCTTCCTCAAGGGTTTTGGGCTGCGCGAGGCCGGCAAGCCGGAAAAGGTCGACGCCGACACGGTGTTCCAGATCGCGTCGATGTCCAAGCCGATCTCGGCGACGGTCGTGGCAGCACTGGTCGGCGACGGCACCGTTTCCTGGGATGCGAAGATATCTGACCTCGACCCCGCCTTCCGCCTCAATGACCCTTACCCGACAAGCCAGCTCACCGTTCGCGACCTGTTTTCCCATCGCAGCGGACTTCCCGGCACATCAGGCGACGATCTCGAGGAAATCGGCTACGATCGCGCCGAAATCCTGCGACGGCTCCGGTTCGTATCGCCTTCGTCAAGCTTCCGCGCCGGATATTCCTACAGCAATTTCGGCCTGACCGAGGGCGCGGTCGCCGCAGCCATCCCGACGGGCAAGACCTGGGAGGACATCGCCAAGGAAATGCTCTACCGTCCACTCGGCATGACTTCGACAAGCTCCCGCCATGCCGATTTCGTCGGTCGCGCCAACCGCGCCGCGCTCCACGTCAAGGCCGACGGTGGCTGGGCCGCCAGGGTCGAGCGGCAGCCGGACGCACAGGCGCCGGCCGGCGGCGTCAGCTCCACGGTGCGCGACCTCGCCCAGTGGCTTCGGCTCGAACTAGCCAACGGCAGCCATGACGGCAAGCAGCTCATCGCGGCCGCAGCACTCGACCAGACACATATCCCGCTGATGACGCGCGGCAAAAACCCGGTCAGCGGCGGCCAGTCCTTCTACGGCCTCGGCTGGAATGTCGAGTTCGGCCGCCATGGCCTGAGCTGGGGCCACGCCGGCGCCTTCAGCGTCGGCGCTCGCAGCCTCGTCACCTTGTTCCCTGAACGGCAGCTCGGCATCGTCATTCTCGCCAACGCTTTCCCGACCGGCGTGCCCGAGGGCCTGTCGGACAGCTTCGCCGACCTCGTCTTCGACGGCAAAGTCGGCAAGGATTGGCTGAAGGACTGGAATGCGATCTACGCCGGCATGTTTGGCCCCGCCGTCGCGGCCGCCCAGGCGACCTACGCCACATCACCCTCGCCTGCCACGCCGGCACGTCCAGCCACCGCCTATGCCGGCCGCTACGCCAACGATTTCGTCGGCGAGGCCGTCGTCGCGGCAGCCGGAGACGGTCTCGTTCTCAAGCTTGGCCCGGACGGTGCCAAATCCTATCCGCTCAGCCATTTCGACCGCGACATGTTCCTGAGCTTTCCCTCGCCCGAACTCCCCGACATGCCGTCTGCGGTCAGCTTCGTGATCGGCGCCGACGGCACGGCGTCGACAATCACCATCGAGGCGCTCGATGGCAACGGTCTCGGCACGCTGCGACGCGTCGGAGACTGAGCCTGCCGGCCTCACGTTCCCTTGACGTAGCCCTGGGCCTCGACGATGAGCCCGTCGCGCACGCGCATCAGATTGACCCCGCGCACCGAGCTTGCGTGGTCAGCACCCCACACCATCCGCCACCTGATCTCGCCACGATCGCCACGGGCGATGATGCTTTCCGGTTCGAAATGCGCGCCTTGCATCGTCGCTATCCCACGCCACAGCGCGATGCAGGCAGCCTTGCCTTCATGGCGCGAGCCGTCGGGCGCCGGCCGCGTGTTTTCAATGATGCAATCGTCGGCGACGAGATCGTCAAGCGCAGCGGGATCGTGGCCAAGGAACACCTGGTTGAACCTCACAAGGATCGTTTCGGTCTGCAGGCTCTCGGCGTCGGAAAAACTTCCGCTTGTCATGATGGGCTCCATTTCCTGGGTCATGCCGCAAGGCGCGGCGCAAAGAAGATGCCGTTCGAACGCGGATAGAGACCTTCCGCCTTAAGTGCCTCAAGCACGCGCGGCCGCGCGCCGATGGCTTTCATGAAGGCTTCCAGTTGCGGCCAGCGCGACAGCTCGATGCCGAGCCATTGCGACCAGTTTAGGCAGACGAACAGATAGATGTCGGCCACGCTCAGCGTGCCGCCGGTGAGATGGCCGTCCTTGAGCCGAGACGCCGCCCAGTCGAGCCGCGCTGCGACATGCTTGTGCAGCACCTCCTTCACCGGCGCGTAGGCAGGTGCAAACATCTGCCCCATCGGCTTGTGGATTTCAGTCGATACAAAATTGAGCAGCGACTGGATTTTTCGGCGCTCCTGCGCCGTCCGCGGCGCCAACCCGCCATCCGGCTTGAGATCGGCAAGATACTGGACGATCGCTGGCCCTTCGATGACGATCTCACCATCGTCGAGCACCAGTACCGGGACATAGCCTTTCGGATTGAGCGCAAGAAAATCCTCACCATCGCTGGTCCGCTGCGTGGCCCGCTCGACATGGATGATTTCGACGTCGAGCCCGAGTTCCCGGGCAACGATGTGGGGCGACAGCGAACACGCCGCCTGGTGGATATAGAGTTTCATTCTGGTCCCTCCTCTGCTGCCCGACGAACCGCGATTGCATCTCGACTTTTATGCGGTGTCGCATATAATATTTAGGACTGTCAATATTTTTATGCGAGACCGCACATAATGAGCACAGCCAAACGTGGACGCCCGATCGAATACGACCGCGACCTCACCTTGCAGCGTGCGGGCGACCTTTTCTGGTCGGTCGGCTTTGGAGCAAGTTCGCTCGACGCACTGAGCGAGGTGACCGAGATGACGCGGCCGAGCCTGTCGGGCGCCTTCGGTGACAAGGAGGCGCTCTACATTGCAACGCTCGAACGCTACCGCGACACCAGCGTCGCGGCGATGATCACCATCTTGAGCGCGGCGCGGCCGCTGCGAGCCGAACTGGCCGAGGTCTACGCCAGATCGACGGAATCCTATCTGACACCTGATGCCGCCGCGCGCGGCTGCCTGTTGATTGGCACCGCCTCCGTCGAGGCCGTGCATCGCCCGGCAGTGCGCCAGGTTCTCCAGGAAAGCCTGGGTATGTTCAACGCCATTCTGGAGAATCGCCTGCGCAAGGCGATTGCCCAAGGCGAGCTTGGCGCTGGCGCCGATGCGGCAGGCCTCGCTTCGGTCGCCTCGGCCGTCATGCATTCCCTGGCCGTGCGTGCCCGCGCCGGCGAACCACGAGCGGCACTGGACCTGTTGAGCAAGGCAGCGATCGACCTGATCTGCGGCGGCAAGGACCCCGCGGACACGCAAGCAGCCTGAAACTGCAATTCACCCAGCCCATCATCGGGATCATCACGACATGACCGCATCGCTCCGCTTCCTCGGCCTTCCCGGTCGCCTCGCTGATGGCAGCACGCCCCGTGCGGTGATCTTCTCCGCCGGTCATGGCACGACCTATCCCGGCAAGGACAGCAGCGGATATGCCTTGGCCGCCGACGCCATCCGCGCTGCCAGCCAGGACGACGCCACGCTCGTCGAACACTGGGATTTTGACCTCGGCGGCCCGCTGTTCGACGGCAAGCCTGTCTGCTGCATCGACGCCGGCGACATCGCGACCATCATGCACGACAATGCGGCCAACCGCGCCCGCATCGAAGCCAGGACGCGCGAGATCCTGGCACTTGGCGCTGTGCCGATATTGCTCGGCGGTGACGATTCCGTGCCCATCCCCTTCCTCGCCGGCTTTGCCGATCACGGCCCGGTCTGGGTTCTGCAGATCGATGCCCATATCGACTGGCGCGACGAGGTGCTCGGCGAACGCTACGGCTATTCGAACCCGATGCGCCGGGCCAGCGAGATGCCGCATGTCGCTGGCATGGTCCAGGTCGGCATGCGCAGCGTCGGCAGCGCCCGGCTCGCCGAGATCGAGGCGGCTCAGCGCTACGGCAGCCGCTTCGTCACCGCCCGCGAGCTTCATGCCCATGGCGTCGAGGCAGCACTCCGACACGTACCTGAAGGCGCGCGTGTCGTCGTCACCCTCGATTGCGACGGTCTCGATCCAAGCATCATGCCGGGGGTCGCCGCACGAACGCCCGGCGGGCTCACCTACACGCAGGCGATCGATCTGATATCAGGCCTCGGCAAGCGGGCGAGGATCGCCGGCTTCGACCTTGTCGAATTCTACGCGCCCGCAGACATCGACGGCCTGACGGCAGAGACCGCGTCTCGCCTGATCGTCAATGCGATCGGCACGATCGTCCGTCAGCGCTGAACTGGGCTGTGCGTGCAACCAGCCTACTAAGCCGGTCTGGGCTCGACATAGCATTGCCGAACAGCCGCGTGGGCGATGTGCGCGCGCAAGGCAATGACATGAAGCTTCAAGCATCGCCATGTCGGCGACGATTGCCGCATCCGCAAGATTATGTGTTCGTCGGTTGGCGACTGATGCCACGCGAAGATAACTCCCGGCATTGGCTGCCGGGAGATACCAGCTCGATACGCTCAGCAGGGGCCACGGTCGTCGATGACGCGATAGCCCGAGGAATCGGCTTCGCAGGCATTCGGGAAGGTCCGAAGCGTGTCACCGCGGCGGCCGCAGACAGGGCGATACTCCCTGGTGCAGAACTGGTCTCCCCGGCCACCGCCGCCACCACCGCCCCAGCCATCGTCACCGCCACCACGGCATTCGCCGCCACGGATGATGCGGTAGCCGGCGGCCTCCGCCATGCAGGAATTGGCGAAGGTCTGACGGTCGCCGCCACGGCGCGCGCAGACCGGGTCATACTCGCGGGTGCAGAATTGCGGGCCCGGATCGGGGCGCGGCGGGCGCGGGCCGGGACCCGGGCCGTCCTCGACGACCACGCAAGAGGCCAGCATCAGCGACAGCAACGAGGCGACAGTTGCTTTTCGCGCAAAGGTCTTTGCCGAAAAAACCATGAAAACAGCTCCCTCTCATCCCCGCCCGTGCGGGAATTGTTCCAGCCCCTGCCCCGATCCTGGCGATTCTGTCAACGAATGCAATCGGGATCGGCGAAACTGGCGCCAACAGGCGCGGCAATCTGGCCAATGGCGCCTTTAGAAATGTCGTATATTTATGCGACGCTGCGAAGTGCCTACCGCCCTTGCCGCGACATCTTGCAACCTACGCGTTTCCATGCAATATCAGTTTCAGTTCGGGCGTTTGCTGACCCGGAGACTGGAACGTTTTGCACGACCCTTTCCCCGATACTGTGAATCTCTGACGACCCCGTGACTCGGCGGGGGGTTTAATCGTGCGCAAATGCATGACCGCCAAGCAAAACCACCGACGTGCCGCCGACGCCAGGCGGTCGGCATGTCCAGACCACTGAACGGGTGAAGGAGTTCTCCCAATGACCCAGACCGGTACCGTAAAGTTCTTCAACGCAACCAAAGGCTTCGGCTTCATCACGCCGGATGGCGGCGCGAAGGACGTGTTCGTCCATATCTCCGCTATCGAGGCTTCGGGCCTGCGCACGCTCGTCGACGGCCAGAAGGTCAGCTTCGACGTCGAGCCCGACCGTATGGGCAAGGGTCCTAAGGCGGTCAACCTCCGCGCCGGCTAAGCCGCGCAAGGTTTTTTGCTTTGAAGAGGGGCGCGGTGGATCACCATCGCGCCCTTCTTCTTTGGTGGGTGGCTCCGCAATTATCCGTCGCCAAATCAACGAGATAGTCTCTGCGTCCAGCCGGCGCCACTCTGGCGAGCCACAGCCAACCGTGGCATAGTCTTGCCGCGGAGGCAGTATCTGCTTCCCACGCAGAGGAGGCAGACCATGAAGTTGCTGAAGTCTCTGGGCGCAATGCTCCTGGCAGCAGGACTAGGATATGGCGGGCCGGCCGAGGCGATGCCGGCGGGCGATGCGCCGCAGGCCGATGGCGGGTTGGTGATCCAGATCCGTGGTTGCCACGGCGACCCGCAGCGCCATTTTGTTCCTCAGTTCGGCCGTACCGAGTGGCATGTCCACCGCCGCCCCGACTGCCGGCCGATCCGGGTCCGCCCGCCGGTCCAGGTGCGCGACTGCCATCGCGAGGTTCGCCGCCACTTCCTGCCGCGCTACGGCAACGTGCCCCACCGCCATGTCGGCCCCAATTGCCGCGTGCGTGTCTATTCGAGGTTCGATCCGCTGCGTCCGCGGCCGCCCTCCTGCATCCAGATCGGCCCGATCCGCTACTGCGAATACTAAGCCGCGAAACGCCTTGCATTTGGCCACTTGGGCCCGGTAATTGCCGGGCTTGAGCGGTCTTTGGACAGGTATCGGCAGGCAAAACTTTTGCTTGCCGATGACCCAAAAATGAACGACAAATTTCCACTTCGGGCATTTGCCGGCCCGAAGACTGGAATTGATGGGATCAGAGGAGTTTCCCATGCCGCAGACCGGCACCGTCAAGTTCTTCAATCATGCCAAAGGCTTCGGCTTCATCACGCCGGACGACGGAGCGAAGGATGTCTTCGTTCATATTTCGGCCGTGCAGGCGTCGGGTCTTCCCGGTCTTGAGGATGGGCAGAAGGTTTCTTTCGACACCGAGCCGGACAAGCGCGGCAAGGGTCCGAAGGCCGTCAATCTGACCGTCGGCTAGAACCTTCAAGGCGGCCGGAGTTCGTGCTCCGGCCAAGCATGCTGCTGTATTCGCCGCAACGCATATTGGCGTTTGTCGGCGGCAGTCTCTTTGACCCTTTGCGCCTGAAATTCCGTTCAGGCTGCGTTCAGGCGGGCTCCCCTAGACATAGGGTCGACGCTAAATTCTGGCCTTGATACGGGCCGGACGGCGAAGGAGACCGACATGAACCGTATTTTCAAGACCCTCGTCCTTTCGGCGGCCGTTGCCGCTACCACGTTGACCGCCCTGCCCGCGGCCGAGGCCGGCGAGCGCTGGCGCCGTCACAACCGCCACGACAACACCGGCGCGATCGTCGCTGCCGGTGCGCTCGGCCTCATCGCGGGCGCCGTGATTGCTGGCAACGCCAACCGTTCGCAGCCGGTCTATGACGACTATTACGACTACGAGCCGCAGCCGCGTCGCGTCTACCGCCAGGATTATGGCCAGGACTATTATCGCCCCGCCCCGGTGCAGCGCCGTGTGGTCTATCGTGAGAGCTACGCCATCGAGCCGTGGACGCCCGAATGGTACAGCTACTGTTCGGACCGCTACCGCAGCTTCAAGCCGCGCAGCGGCACCTTCACCGGCTATGACGGCGTCGAGCGCTTCTGCGAAGCCAACTGACCGCAGCCACGGGCATGGACTGTGGCGGCCCTCCCTGCCCGGCCGCAGCAGCCAAACCTGAAACAATGACAAAACGGCGCCAGCCTTGCGGTTGGCGCCGTTTTTCATGTGAGGCAGTCCGTTGGGCGAAAGGCTGCTTCGGAGCAGACCGACAGCGGCCGCCTCAGATCAGGCAGACGGCCTGATCGATCCAATCAAACCAGATAGGGATTGCTGCGGCGTTCGTCGCCGAAGCGGCTGCCCGGGCCGTGGCCACAGATGAAGCCGATCTCGTCGCCGAGCGGCAGGAGTTTCTCCTTGATCGACCGGATCAAGGTGGCGTGGTCGCCGCCATAGAGGTCGGTGCGGCCGACAGAGCCCTGGAACAACACGTCGCCGACATGGGCGAATTTCGCGTCACGGTTGTAGAAGACAACGTGGCCGGGCGCGTGGCCGGGGCAATGCAGCACCTCGAACACATGAGTTCCGAAGGACACGGTTTCGCCCTCGGTGAGGAACCGGTCAGGCACGCAATTGCGCACCGAACTGTCCATGCCAAATTTCTGGGCCTGGGTCACCAGATTGTCGAGCAGCGGCTTGTCGGCCTCGTGCGGGCCGATGATGTCGACGCCGAGCGCATCCTTCAACTCCATCGCGCCACCGGCATGGTCGATATGGCCATGGGTCAGCCAGATCGCGGTGATCGTGATGCCGTTTTGCTTGAGCACCGACAGGATGGTGTCGACATCGCCGCCCGGATCGACAACGACGCCGGTCTTGTCGTCGGTATCGAACAGGATCGTGCAGTTCTGCTGGAAGGGCGTAACCGGCACGATCCCGGCATTGAGCTGTCCCATGGCGGGTCCTTTCCTTGGAGCGCCGTGCGCCCGAATGGACGCACAAAGGACGCTCCAACTGTGTGAATCTGCGCATCGTGCTTTCCGAAGATCGACACCGATTTTCGGGCCGATGCGCCAAGTTCGCCCCGACATAAGGACTGATGCGCACTTCGTCCATGCACATTCTGGTGGCTGGCAGGCAGCGCCTCTGATCCAGAAAATGAAAGGGGCGGCCGTAGCCGCCCAATCCGAATTCCAATCTGTAGCGGGATTATTTCTTCATGGCACCCATGATCGCGCCGACGATGGCCGTCACGATGGCGCCGCCGCCGGCACCACCAACCACATCGCCGAGAATGCCGCTGAGTGCACCTGCCGTTGCCGGATCAGCCGCGCCGCCGAGAAGGCTGCCGAGGATCTGTCCGCCCGCGAGACCGCCGACGCCACCGGCGAGCAATTTCGTCACCTGCCCCATCGCCGCCGTCTTGATCGCCGCGCCGACGGCCTGTCCACCGATAACGCCGGTTACAATTTGTATGATGATAGGAAGAAGCGATTCCATAACAATTCCCTCCAAATTGCATGCCGGCCCTCAGTATGCCGACAGCAACATCAGACCCTGAAATCGGGGAATGTCAAATTGGACGAGGAAGACGCAAAAAGGGCGGTCCGAAAACCGCCCTTCTGCAAGGTCAATTAATTGATTCTGCTTGTTATTCAGCAGCAATCGCGTGCTTGGGCTGAACCGCCGCAGAATAGTCGTTCATCAGCGTCTTGGCGATTTCGCCGACCTCGAATCGGTACTGCCCGATCTCCGAAACCGGCGTCACTTCAGCCGCCGTGCCGGTCAGGAAGCATTGCTCGAAGCCTTCCAGTTCCTCCGGCATGATCACCCGCTCGACGACTTCGAGGCCGCGATCCTTGGCGAGGCCAATGACAGTGCGGCGCGTGATGCCATCGAGGAAGCAGTCTGGCTTCGGTGTATGCACCTTGCCGTCCTTGACGAAGAAGATGTTGGCGCCTGTGGCCTCGGCGACCTGGCCGCGCCAGTCGAGCATCATCGCATCGGCATAACCCTTGGCCTCGGCCGCATGCTTGGACAGCGTGCAGATCATGTAGAGGCCGGCAGCCTTGGACTTCGACGGTGCCGTACGCGGGTCGGGGCGGCGCCATTCGGCGATGTCGAGGCGGATGCCTTTCAGCTTCTGCGCCGGGTCGAAATAGCTCGGCCACTGCCAGATCGCGACGGCGACATTGATGCGGTTCTTGTGGGCCGCGACGCCCATTTCCTCGCTGCCGCGCCAGGCGATCGGGCGCACATAGGCGTCCTTGAAGCCCTGCTTCTTCAAGAGCTCGCGGCAGGCATCGTCGATCACCTCGACCGAATAGGGAATGGTGAAGCCCAGGATGCGGGCGGACTCGTGCAGGCGCTCGGTGTGCTCGGTCAGCTTGAAAATCTCGCCGCCATAGGCGCGCTCACCCTCGAACACCGCGCTTGCATAGTGCAGACCATGGGTTAGTACGTGAATCTTGGCGTCGGCCCATTGGACGAACTCGCCGTTCATCCAGATGAATCCATCGAGCTTGTCGAAAGGAACGGATGCCATGGTAAACCTTCCCGCAGGCGGGAGCCTGCCTATCGTTTCGTATCGTTCTTGATGGCCCGAAGGGGCCTGATGGATAAAGCGTAGGCGGGCCAGAATACCAAAGCAAACTCACGATGTTTCGGAAAAAACCACCGCACCTTGCCTTTTCGTTCGCAATCCGCCGAAAAGCTTGGCAAAAATTACCATCGCACCTAATTTATGTCAACAGTGCTGACATAAATTGACGAACAGGAATTCTATGGCACAACGCAGCGGCGCAACCGCCCAACCGATCCGCACCGCCGTGACGGCAGACGAAGGCATCGATTTCTCGATCATCGAGCTGATGTATTTCGCCTATCGCGACTTCACTTCCGACCCCGACCAGATCCTCGCCGAATACGGTTTCGGCCGCGCCCATCACCGCGTGCTGCACTTCGTCAACCGCCTGCCCGGACTGACGGTCGCCGAGCTGCTCGACGTGCTCAAGATTACCAAGCAGAGCCTCGCGCGGGTGCTCAAGCAGCTCATCGACGCCGGCTACATCGTTCAGGTGCAGGGGCCGCGCGACCGGCGCCAGCGCGAACTCTACCCGACGCCCAAGGGCCGTACATTGACACTGGCGCTGGCGCGGCCACAGTCACGCCGCATCCATGCGGCACTGGAGGGCGCGGGAGAGACCGAGCGCGCCTGGATCGAAAGATTCCTCAAGGCGATGGTCAATCCCGAATTAAGGGCGCAGATTGATCATCTGCCCGGAAACACGCCGGGGAAAGACCATGGAGAATAACGACAAGACGGCCAGCCAGGCCACGTTGGGCGACGATGCTCCGCATCTGCTCGTCGTCGACGACGACACGCGCATCCGCAACCTGCTCAAGCAGTATCTGACCGAAAACGGCTTTCGCGTTACTGTCGCGGGCAATGCAGACGAAGCGCGGCGCAAGCTTGCCGGCCTCGACTTCGACCTTCTCATCCTCGACGTGATGATGCCGGGCGAAAACGGCATCGAATTGACCAAGTCGCTGCGCGACCAGAAGGACGTGCCGATCCTGATGCTGACGGCATTGTCGGAGACCGACAGCCGCATCACCGGCCTCGAGGCCGGCGCCGACGACTATCTGCCCAAGCCGTTCGACCCGCGCGAACTGATCCTCAGGATCAACAACATCCTGCGCCGCGGCGGCCCGGCGGCAACACCGAAGGTCGAGCAGTTGGTGTTCGGCCCCTACACCTTCCAGATCGCCCGCCGCGAACTGAAGCGTGGCGGCGAAGCCCTCAAGCTCACCGACCGCGAGCAGGAAATCCTCGCCATCTTCGCCGCGCGTGCCGGCGAGACCATCCCGCGCCATGAACTGGTCACCGGCGACTCGGAAGTCGGCGAGCGCACCATCGACGTCCAGATCAACCGTCTGCGGCGCAAGATCGAGCGCGATCCGGCCAATCCCGTCTGGCTGCAGACGGTACGCGGTATCGGCTACCGGCTCAGCGTGGAGTAGCCGGAGCAGTTCCAAAGGGCCAGTTGTTGAAGCCGGTCACTCCGAGGTAACATGGCGCGCCGGCAACAACTCTTCCGCATCAAGCGGGCCGGCGCGGCAGAACCCGCCATGTTACGTGCTATCACGCTTGCATTTGCCCTGTCTGTCTTGCCTGCCACCGCATTCGCCCATTGCTGCCCGAGCATCATGGCGGCGATCGACGCCGCTCTGCCCACCTCCACGCTCGCCGAGGCGGACATGACGAAGGTCAAGGAACTGCGCGCCAAGGGCGAACAGTTGCACGCATCCGGCGACCACGCCGGATCGGAAGCAGACCTCAACCAAGCCAAGAAACTGCTCGGCATCTGACCGCCAGACGACTTCGGGCCGTGTCAGCGGCCCGAACCTCGTCATCCCCGTTCATCAACCTGCGTCGCAACGGCGGGCAATTTTGTTGTACCGTAACACGTGGGGCGCGCGCTCTGTCTGTCCGCGTCACGTCCCCTCATCGGGGCGCTGGCGACACAGTCTCGGCACAGTTCCGGGTGATCGTCTCCAGGCATCGGTAAATCCAGAGCCATTTGGCGCTGTAGGAAAAAGCCCTATGTTTTCAGCATCGGGCAAGACGGAGTTTGACAACGTAAGCTGTTGAACTTCAAAGACAGTTTCAGAATGATCCGGCGTGGGCTAGGATCGAGGCGAGCCGGCCGGAACCTGACCGGTTGGCGACAAGTGGAAGGGCGGATGGCAACCACCGACATGGAACGGCCCGGCGGAGGCAGGCTCGGCACACGCATGTGGCGTGCGCTGACCGCTGTGCCGCGCAGCTGGAACCGCTTCTGGCGTCGTGTCTCCATCTACATGCCGAAGCGGCTCTACGCGCGCTCGCTGCTCATCGTCATCACGCCGATGATCCTGCTGCAGTCGGTCGTCGCCTTCGTATTCATGGAGCGGCACTGGCAGACGGTGACTGTGCGCCTGTCGCAGGCGGTGACGCGTGACATCGCCGGCATCATCGACCTGCTCGACACCTTCCCTCAGCCCGAAAGTTATGCCCAGATCATCCGCATCGCCCAGGAGCGCATGTCGCTGAAGATCGACCTGTTGCCGGCCGAACCCCTGCCCCCGCCTGGCCCGAAACCGTTCTTCTCGATCCTCGACCAGGCGCTGTCGTCGGAAATCCGCAAGCAGATCAACCGGCCGTTCTGGCTCGATACCGTCGGCAACTCCAACATCGTCGAAGTGCGCGTCCAGCTCGACGACAAGGTATTGCGCGTGTTCGTGCGCCGCAGCCAGGCCTATGCCTCGAACACCCACATCTTCCTGCTGTGGATGGTCGGCACGTCACTGGTCCTGCTGATGATCGCCGTTCCGTTCCTGCGCAACCAGATCCGCCCGATCCTGCAACTCACCGAGGCTGCCGAAAGTTTTGGCAAGGGCCGGCCGATGCCGGTCAACTTCCGGCCACGCGGCGCCGAAGAAGTGCGACGCGCCGGTTTCGCCTTCATCCAGATGCGCGAACGCATCGAACGCCAGATCGACCAGCGCACGGCGATGCTGACCGGCGTCAGCCACGACCTGCGCACCATCCTGACGCGCTTCAAGCTGCAGCTGGCTCTGTCAGGCAGCAAGGTCGACACCGAAGCACTCAGCCAGGATGTCGACGACATGCAGTCGATGCTCGAGGCCTATCTGGCTTTCGCCCGCGGCGAGGCTTCGGAGGATCCCGGCCGCTTCGATCTTGCCACCTATCTCGACAGGCTGGGTGACGAAGCCAAGCTGCGCAAGCGCAAGCTCAAGATCACGCTCGTCGGCGAGCCCGAGGTGCATGTTCGCCCCAACGCGTTCAACCGCCTGCTGCAGAACGTCGTCGGCAACGCCTTCCGCTATGCCAAGGAGGTCGAGGTCAAGGCGGTCCACGATCGCGGCATGCTGGTGGTGATGGTCGACGACAACGGCCCCGGCATTCCGGAAGAGAAGCGCGAAGAGGTGTTCAAGCCGTTCTACCGCCTCGACGAGGCGCGCAATCTCGATTCGACCGGCACCGGCCTCGGCCTGGCCGTCGCCCGCGACATCGCCCGCAGCCATGGTGGCGACATCAAGCTGAGCGACAGTCCGCTGGGCGGACTGCGCGCCATGATCCGCGTGCCGGCCTGATCAGGCGCGGCGATCGAGCCGCGTCACCAGCCTGTCGCCGATCCACTGGATGCCACAGACGAGCACGATCAGCACGGCCACGACCGCAACCATGACAGCCGTCTCGAAACGCTGGTAACCATAGCGAATGGCGAGGTCGCCGAGCCCGCCCGCACCGATGGCACCCGCCATGGCCGAGGCGCCGACCAGCGTCACCAGCGTAACGGTGAAGCCGGCAACGATGCCTGGCAGTGCCTCGGGTACCAGCACCTCGCGGATGATCGCCCAGCGACCGCCGCCCATGGCGCGCACAGCCTCGATCAGGCCGCGATCGACCTCGCGCAGCGACACTTCGGCGATGCGCGCATAATAGGGCGTGGCGGCAATCGCCAGCGGTACGATCGCCGCCCAGGTGCCGATCGACGTGCCGACGATCAACCGCGTCACTGGGATCAGCGCCACCAGGAGGATGATGAACGGTACCGAGCGGAAGCCGTTGACGAGTGCGCCAAGGATGCCGTTGACCCAGCGATTGCAGGCGATACCGCCACGGTCGGTGGCAACAAGCGCCAGGCCGAGCGGCAAGCCGAAGACGAGAGAGATCAAGCCCGATGCAGCCGTCATCAGCACGGTCTCCCACAACGAGCGCAGAAGAAGTTCAAGCATTGTCTGTGACATAACCAAGCACCTCGACCCGCGCTTTCCGGGCATTCAGGAATTCGATTGTTTCGGCAATACCGCGCGATGCAGTGTCGACGCCGAGGAACAGCGTGCCGACAGGCTCCCCCTGTATGGTGTCGATGCCGCCATGGACCAGCCGGAACCGGCCGGGAACCGACGTTGCCAGCTCCTGGAGCAGCGGCCGGTGCGCCGCTTCGCCTGCGATGTCGACGCGCAGGATGGCCTCGCGTCCAACGCCGGTTAGCCGTGTGGCGATCGCCTGCGGCAGCTGTGGCCGGATGCCGGCGAGCAGGCTGCGCGGGTCGGCGAAGATCGACCACACCGGCCCTTCCTCGACGATTCGCCCGGCATCGATGACGGCGACGCGATCGGCAATACTGCGGACCACCTCCATCTCGTGGGTTATCAGCAGGATGGTCAGGCCGAGCTTTTGGTTGATGTCCTTCATCAATGCCAGGATCGAGCGCGTCGTCTCTGGATCGAGCGCCGAGGTCGCCTCGTCGGAGAGCAGAACCGCCGGCCGCGCGGCGAGCGCGCGCGCGATGCCGACACGCTGCTTCTGTCCCCCCGAAAGTGCCGCCGGATAGGCCTTGGCCTTGTCGGCGAGGCCGACGAGTTCGAGCAGTTCGGCCGCACGCTCGAGACGCTCGGCCTTGGGCAGGCCCTCGATCTTGAGCGGCAGGGCGACGTTCTCCTCGACCGTCTTGGACGACAACAGGTTGAAGTGCTGGAAGATCATGCCGATACGTCGGCGCAGCGGCTGCAGATCGCGCTCGCTGAGGCCAGTGATTTCACAGCCCTCGACGAAGATCTGGCCGCTGTCGGGTCGCTCCAGTCCGTTCAGGCAGCGGATCAGCGTCGACTTGCCGGCGCCGCTGCGGCCGATGATGCCAAGTACCTCGCCCTTGCGCACGGCGAGCGAAACGCCGTCGACGGCCGGTGTCTGGCCGAAGCGCCGCCTGAGGTCGACGATGCGCACCACCGTCTCCGACAGCGCAGTATCGACAGGGGGCGCCCCTTCAATGGGTGCAAAATGCTGGGTCATGAAATTCCCTCGGCAATGCGGAAGGCGGCCCGCCATTCATGGCGGGCCGCCTCCATTGTAATCAGTCGTCAAGCTCAGTAGGCGGCGACGCCGGTGCCCTTGTAGACGCGGTCGAACTCGGCCTTGACGGTCGGGTTCTGATAGGCGGCGATAAGCTTCTTGACCCAGCCTTCGTTCTCGCTGCCGGTCTTGACGGCGATGAAGTTGCGGTACGGATTTTCTGCGACCGGCTCCTGGGCGATCCGGTTCTCGGGCGTCAGCCCGCTCTTCAGCGCCCAGTCGGTATTGACCACCGCGGCGTCGAGATCCTCGACCGAACGGCCGACGATGCCGGCGTCGAGTTCCTTGATCTCGAACTTCTTCGGATTATCGACGACGTCGGCGACGGTTGCCAGGATGCCGGTGCCGTCCTTGAGCTTTATCAGGCCGGCGTCGGCGAGCACCCGCAGGGCTCGGCCTTCGTTGGAGGGATCGTTGGGAACGCCGATGACGGCGGCTTCCGGCAGCGCCTCGACCTTGGCGTGCTTCTTCGAATAGAGCCCGATCGGCCACAGGCCGGTGTAGCCGACTGGGGTAATATGGTAGCCCTGCGTCTTGATCTGGTTGTCGAGATAAGGCTGGTGCTGGAAGGCGTTGGCGTCGATCTCGCCGCGCTCCAGCGCCTCGTTTGGCTGGGTGTAGTCGTTGAACACGACGGTTTCGATGGCGAGGCCCTGCTTGGCGGCCTCGGCCTTCACCACGCGCCAGACATCCTCGTCCTCGCCCGAGATGATGCCGACCTTGATCGCGGTCTTAGCCTCGGCGAGCGCCTGGTGCGGAACGGTGAAGCTGATGACGGTGACGACGGAGGCGAGCAGCGCGGCAAATGCCGTGCGGCGGCTGATCGTGTTGCGGTTGGAAAGGGACTTGGTGATCTCGGTCATTTCGAATTCTCACTGAGAGCCGTTGGGAGGATGGCTCGCCCCGCTAATGCGAAGCTTGGCCATATCCTCGGCAAACGCCCCTCTCCAGGCAAAGGATCGGATTTCACACCGAGCCCCGCCCCGGGAAAAATCGTCACAAAGAAAATGCCGGTTCGGGCAGAACCGACCTCGCCCGCGCATGACCCGAAAATCCAAGTCAATTTTCGCGTCATGCATCACTTCAAATCGGTACAGCGCCCTGCGGGCATCCGACTGGACGCGCGGCGCTGCAGCCGTTGCGAACAAAGCCGTCGTCATTCCAGCGTCATGCAATGCTGCTCAAAGGCGCCTCGCAACGAATGGAGGACCGCTGATTCCCGGCAGGCCGGGACGCGGACAACGGGGAAGACGCCCTTGCGCATCCTGATGGTCACCGACGCATGGCGTCCGCAGATCAACGGCGTCGTCCACACGCTCGAACGGCTGGCCGAAACCCTGACCGCCTTCGGTGCCGAGGCCGACTTCCTGACGCCAAACATCTTCCGCACCTTGCCGATGCCGACCTATCCCGACATCCGGCTGGCGCTGACGACACCCGGCAACGTCGCGCGGATCATCGAGCAACGGCGTCCCGATCACATCCATCTCGTCACCGAGGGACCGCTCGGCATGATGGCGCGGCGCTATTGCCTCGCCAATAAGCGCCCCTTTACCACAAGCTACCACACCCGCTTTCCCGAATATGTAAGCGCCCGTCTGCCGCTGCCGGAGAGCTGGACCTACGGCCTGCTGCGCAATTTCCACAACTCCGGCCAGGGCTGCATGGTCGCAACGCAGTCGCTCGCCGACGACCTGGCATCGCGGGGCTTCGAAAAACTCCGACCATGGACGCGCGGCGTCGACATCAACCACTTCCATCCCGACAAGAAGGTCGAGATGGACCTGCCGCGGCCGATCTTCCTGTGCGTCGGCCGCATCGCGGTGGAGAAGAACCTGCCAGCCTTCCTCGACCTCGACCTGCCCGGCACCAAGGTGCTTGTCGGCGACGGGCCAGAACTCGAAAGGCTGAAGGCAAAATATCCTGAGGCGCATTTCCTCGGGCGCCGCCCGAGCGACGAACTGGCCGAGATCTACGCCTCATCAGACGTTTTCGTCTTCCCGAGCCGCACCGACACCTTCGGCAATGTCATCATCGAAGCGCTGGCCAGCGGCACGCCTGTTGCCGCCTATCCGGTGACGGGGCCGATCGACATCGTCGGCGACGGCATCGGAGGCGTTGTTTCGGAAGACCTGCGCGAGGCAGCACTGGGCGCACTCAAGGTCGACCGCACCGAGGCCCGCGAACGGGCCATGCGCTACACCTGGAATGCCTGCGCCGAAATGTTCCTGGACAATGTGAAGGCGGCTTACGCCGCGTGATGCCCAGCGCATCCGCGATTCAGGTCAGGCCGAGTCGAAAATGGTGGGTTCCGAGAACCGGAACGGACCGTACATTTGGGTAGGTGAGCACCGGAAACGCAGGGAGCGGCCATTTGCAGGCCGGCCTCACCTGAATCCTAGAACAGGCGGCCGCCGTCCGGCACCTTGCGCTCTATGGCGCCGAGCACGACGTCGCCATCCTTGTCGGGGAAGCCAAGGGTGAGCACTTCCGACATGAATGGGCCGATCTGGCGCGGCGGGAAGTTGACGACGGCGAACACCTGCCGACCCAGCAGCGTCTCGGGCGTATAATATTTGGTGATCTGCGCCGACGATTTCTTGACGCCGATTTCGGCGCCAAAATCGATCTTCAGTTTGAACGCCGGCTTGCGCGCTTCCGGGAACGGCTCGACCTCGACGATCGTGCCGGTGCGGATGTCGACTTTGTCGAAATCGGCAAAGCTGATCTCAGCTTTCAGCGCTTTGTGCGAACTCATCCGACAGTCTCAGGCGTTGCCGTGCGTCTCGAACAGCACGCTGGCCAGTGCGTCCTTGGCCGAGGTGCCCGACCAGACGACGAACTGGAAAGCCTGGAAATAGCATTCGCAGGCTTCAAGCGCCGAGGACAACAGCACTTCGACCTGCTGGCTGGTCGGCTCGACGCCGCCGGCGAGCAGCAGCGACTGGCGGAACATGATCGCGCCTTCGGTTTCCCAAAGGTCGAAATGCCCGAACAGCATCTGCTCGTTGATCAGCGACAAGAGCCTGAGGATCTCAAGCGTACGGCTTTCCGGCACCTTGACATCGAAGGCGCATGCCAGGTGCAGGGCCTCGAAGTCTTCCATCCAGGAAAACGACACCTGGTACTCGGTCCAGTTGCCGACAACCGAAATCGAAATCTCGTCGTCGCCGGCACGTTCGAACGCCCAGTCGTTGTTATGAGCCACCTGCTCGATGACATCCACCGGATGGATTTCGCGGGAGAACTCGAGTTCGAGAAGTTCCATAAATGCTTCCTGTCGTTCCGGGCGCGTCATCGCGCTCCGCGCGGGGGACACACACGACGAACTTATTCCTGAACTCGGACGACCAGCGCTGCCGGACTCAATACCCCCCAGCCGGACCGCGCCATCCGGTGCACGACGCTGTTTCGAATCGTGCAGTAAATTCAGTGTATTGATCGTGACTCTCGTGAACAGCCCAATTTTTCGCAACGTCCCATTCGGATGTGGAAACAGGCTGCGGCGCAGATTCACAAAGCGCCGGTAAGCGATTCACGACAAAGCACTTTTTCGGATGGCGCTTTGTGGAAAAGTTAACGAATTATTTCTTTGTACGGGGCTTTGGCGAGGCCGCCGGTGAGGCCGTGTCGGCATCTTCACCGCCGCGGCCGGCGAGTTGAGCCTCGAGCGCCTCGATGCGGGCAACCAGCGCCTTGTTTTCGGCACGTGCCTTGATCGCCATGTCGCGAACCGCCTCGAACTCCTCGCGCTGGACCAGTTCGAGCGAATTCATCGCCCGCTCGGCCTGCGAACGGAACGCGGTTTCGACCTCGCGCCTGACGCCCTGGGCGGCACCCGCGGCATCGGTCATCAGCTTGGCGAATTCATCCAGAATGCGGTTCGGTCCGGTCGTCATGGCTAACCCTCGCGTTGTCCATTCGACGTAGTGGGGCAAGCCCCGGAATGCAAGGATATCGTGGCCCGACAGGGTACCAAATGCTGCGGCAAAGATGCCCGCCTGCTCGCAATGACTTCTCGGTTACTGCGGGGTTGCCTGCCTTGACCGTGCCAAAAGCCTGCCGCATGGTCCGCCGCGATTGCCTGCCCTGGAGACTGACTTGAGCGAATACCTTGCCTTGCCGCTGGCTGCCCTGCCCTTTCCGAACATCGATCCCGTCATCTTGCAACTCGGGCCGCTGGCCATTCACTGGTACGGGCTGGGCTATATCGTCGGCATCCTGTTTGCCTGGTGGTACGGCAAACGGCTGGTGACCAACACCCGTCTGTGGCCGAACGGCGTGCTGCCGATGAAGCCCGAGGCCCTCGACGATTTCCTGGTCTGGGCAGCGGCTGGCGTCGTGCTCGGTGGCCGCATCGGCTACATCCTGTTTTACGACCTCGCTCGCTACATCTCCAATCCGCTCGACATCTTCGCGGTCTGGCAGGGCGGCATGTCGTTTCATGGCGGCCTGCTCGGCGTCACCCTTGCCATGGTGCTGTTCGCCCGCAAGCACGGCATCCTCGTCTGGTCGCTGATCGACGTCGTTGCCGCTGGCGTGCCGGTCGGCCTCGGCCTGGTGCGCCTCGCCAACTTCATCAATTCGGAGCTATGGGGCCGGGTGACCGACGTGCCATGGGCGATCGAGTTTCCCACCGGCGGACCTTTCTTGCGTCACCCGAGCCAGATCTACGAGGCCCTGCTCGAAGGCCTGGTCCTGTTCCTCGTGCTGCGTTTCCTCACCCATTCCAGGCTCAAACTGAAAACGCCGCGTTTCATCGCCGGCGCCTTCGTCTGCGGCTATGGCCTGTCGCGCATATTCGTCGAGTTCTTCCGTGAGCCCGACCAGCAGATCGGCTATCTCCTCGGCGGCTGGCTGACCATGGGCATGGTGCTGTCGGTGCCGATGGTGCTGATCGGCCTGTGGGCGATGCTGTCGGCCAAGCCGGTCACGCAGACCGCAAGGCCGGCATGACTGCGCTCAGGACGCGCATCGCAGGCCTGATCGCGGCATCGGGCCCGATCAGCGTCGCCGACTACATGGCGCTGTGCCTGTTCGATCCAACTGACGGCTATTACACGACGCGCGAGCCGTTCGGTGTCGAGGGCGATTTCACTACGGCGCCCGAGGTCAGCCAGATGTTCGGCGAACTCGTCGCCGTCTGGCTTTATGCCGCCTGGCAGGCGGCAGGGTCTCCAACCGGCGCGACGTTGGCCGAGATCGGCCCTGGGCGCGGCACGCTGATGAAGGACGTGCTCAGGGTTCTGCAAAAACTCGACAGCGCTTTCGTCGCCGGCGCCTCCATCGCCCTGGTTGAGACGAGCCCGAAGCTGCGTGGGGTGCAGAAACAGACGCTCGCCAGCAACGGCATCCGGATCGACTGGCACGACACGGTGTCGACGCTGCCCACTGCGCCACTGTTCATCGTCGGTAACGAACTGTTCGACGCCATCCCGACCCGCCAGTTCGTCAGGATCGGTGCCGCTTGGCACGAGCGCGCCGTTGGCCTCGATGAAACCGGCGAGCTTGGCTTCGTTGCCGGCCCGGCAACGATCGAGAGGGCGCTGCTGCCGGTTGCCGCCGCGACCGCGCCAGAGGGTGCGATCTTCGAATTCGCCCCGGCGCGCACCGGCACGATGGAGCAGATCGCCACCCATCTCGCCACCTTTGGCGGCGCCGGCCTGTTCTTCGACTACGGCCATGTCGAACCAGGTATCGGCGACACGCTGCAGGCGCTGCGCAAGCACCAATATGACAACGTGCTCGCCCATCCCGGCGAGGCTGACCTCACCTCGCATGTCGACTTCGCGGCCCTTGCTTTGGCAGCCCGGGCACATGGGCTTGATGCGCATCTGGCAACCCAGGGCGCGTTCCTGCTCGCCATGGGGCTGCTCGAACGCGCCGGCAAGCTCGGTGCAGATGCGGACGCCGCCGGGCGTGAAAAGATCCGCGGCGAGGTCGAGCGGCTGGCCGGCCCCGATGCCATGGGAACACTGTTCAAGGTGCTTGCGGTTGCTCCGCGTGGCACAAGAATTCCCTTCCCCGCCGTCAGTTGACAGCACGCTTGCGCCTGCCCCACTGTCCGGCCTCGAGATGGCGAGGCGACCTGTGGCGGCTGGTCCGGCCTTGACGAAATCGCTGACGAGGATGACAAGGCGGCAATGCTGAACGACTCGAAGCCGGATCCGATCCGGTCCAACTTGCTCGCCAGCGCGGAGGCCAATGGCATCCGCCACGGTTACTTCACCCGCACCGGCGGGGTCTCCGAAGGCATCTATCAGGGCCTCAACATCGGCGTCGGCTCCGACGACGACCAGACGCGCGTGGCCGAGAATCGCCGCCGCGTCGCCAGTTGGATGGGTGTGCCGGCCGACCACCTGCTCAGCCTTTATCAGGTCCATTCGCCCGACGTCGTTGTCGCCACCGGCCCCTTTGCCGACGGCCGCCCCAAGGCCGACGCGCTGGTGACCGACAGGCCCGGCATCGCGCTCGGTGCCTCTTCGGCCGATTGCGGCCCCGTGCTGTTTGCCGACCCGCAAGCACGCATCATCGGTGCTGCCCATGCCGGCTGGAAAGGCGCCTTTACGGGCGTGCTCGAAAACACAGTTGCCGCGATGGAGGGCCTAGGCGCCAGGCGCGAGCGCATCCTCGCCGTGCTCGGCCCGTCGATCAGCGCCGCCAATTACGAGGTCGGCCCCGAATTCGTCGCCCGCTTCGTCGAAGGCGACGCCGACAATGCCAGGTACTTCACACCGTCGGCGAATGCCGGCCACCACATGTTCGACCTCAACCTCTACACGGTCGACCGGCTGCGCAAGGCCGGCGTTCAGGCGGAAGCTCTGAACCGCTGCACCTATGCGGAAGAAGAGCTGTTTTACTCCTACCGGCGCACCACGCACCGCAAGGAAGCTGATTACGGGCGGCAGATTTCGGCAATTGCATTGGAGGACTGACAGCATGGCGCTGCATTTCGAACGAACCGAATTCGACGCCCGGCGCGACCGGCTGATGATCGAGATGGCCGAAAAGAAGCTCGATGCCGTCGTCCTGTTCGCGCAGGAAAGCATGTATTGGCTGACCGGCTACGACACGTTCGGCTTCTGCTTCTTCCAGTCGCTGGTGGTGATGGCCGACGGCTCGATGACGCTGTTGACCCGTTCGGCCGACCTGCGCCAGGCACGCCACACCTCGATCATTGAAAACATCGTGCTGTGGACCGACCGCGACAATGCGAATCCGACGCTCGACCTGCGCAACCTGCTCAACGATCTCGGCCTGCTCGGAGCGCGTGTCGGCGTCGAATACGACACCCATGGCCTGACCGCGTTCAACGGCCGCCGCCTCGACGAGCAGTTGCAGACCTTCGGCCAGATCGTCGATGCGTCCGGCATCGTCGGGCGTTTGCGCCTGTTCAAGAGCCCGGCTGAAATCGAAAAGGCGGAAAAAGCGGCGAGCCTCGCCGACGATGCGCTCGACGCGGCCCTGCCGCTGATCAAGCAGGGCGGTGACGAAGCCAGGATCCTGGCCGCCATGCAGGGCGCGATCTTCACCGGCGGCGGCGACTATCCCGCCAACGAGTTCATCATCGGCTCCGGCGCGGATGCCCTGCTCTGCCGCTACAAGTCCGGCCGCCGCAAGCTCAACAAGAACGACCAGCTAACGTTGGAATGGGCCGGCGTATTCAACCACTACCATGCGCCGATGATGCGCACGGTGCTGACCGGCAAGGCCTCCAGGCGCCACCAGGAGCTCTACGATGCCTCGCTGGCCGCCCTGCTGGCGGTTGAAAAGGCGATGACGCCGGGCAACACCTTCGGCGACGTCTTCGACGCGCATGCCCGCACGCTGGAAGCACATGACCTGACCAAGCATCGGCTCAATGCTTGCGGTTACTCGGTCGGCGCCCGCTTTACCCCGTCCTGGATGGACATGCCGATGTTCTACCAGGGCAATCCCGAACCGATTGCCCCCAACATGACTTTGTTCGCCCACATGATCATCATGGATTCGGAAACCGAGACCGCGATGACGTTGGGTCGTACCTATCTGACCACTGAATCCGCACCCAAGCCGCTGTCCCGCCATGATCTCGACTTGATCGTACGATGAGTGCGCAGAGCGCTGAGGGGCGTTTGCCAAGGAGTTCGGGCAAATGAGACGTTGGATTTTTGCGGCAGCCTGCCTGTCCGCCTCTGCCGCCCTGTCCGCTTGCAACAGCGCCAAGGACGTCCTTGAACCGTCTGCCGTGGCCCCCACCGAGCAATCGACGGCACTTGCCCGGACTGAAGGCACCGATGTCGCAGCACCCGCCGTGACGGGCGCGGCAACCGCGGCCGCAGCAGCGGGTCCTGCACCGACTGCTGCAGCGGCCGCTCCGGCACAGACCGCCGCCATCGTCGGCAAAGCGCGCGTGCAGTTCGCCCCGATCGTCGGCGCCACCGTCGAAGCGGCGACGCCGCTGACCCAGCGCCTCGGCATCAGGGCCCGCGAACGCGGCATCACGCTCGCCGGCAGCACCGACACCACGCCGCCCGGCATCATCATGCGCGGCTATTTCTCGGCAATGACCGAGGGCAAGGACACGACGGTCGTCTATGTCTGGGACGTCTACGACCCCGCCGGCACCCGGCTGCACCGCATCAACGGCCAGCAGACCGCGCCGTCGATCGGCGGCGGTGAAGGATGGCCAACGGTAGCGCCCGCGACCATGCAGACCATCGCCGACAACACCATCGACCAGTTGGCCCAGTGGCTGGCGGCAAAACCAGGCTAAGCTGCGGCATTCCGTTCCGATATGTCGCTTTTTTGGGATTCAATGGCGACTCCGCTTGCAATACGAGCCAAGGCCGCTAAAAGCCCGCTCATATTCACTTCCAGGATCGGCGTATGAAACTCTTCGCGGGCAATTCCAACCGGGTGCTAGCAGAAGCTGTCGCTCGCTATCTCAACATTCCCCTGGGCAAGGCCAGCGTCAGGCGCTTCGCCGACCAGGAAATCTTCGTCGAAATTCAGGAGAACGTGCGCGGCGAGGATGTCTTCATCCTGCAGTCGACCGCCTTCCCGACCAACGATCACCTGATGGAACTGCTCATCATGATCGATGCCTTCATGCGCTCGTCGGCACGGCGCATCACGGCCGTCATCCCCTATTTCGGCTATGCACGGCAGGATCGCCGCGCCTCCGGCCGCACGCCGATCTCGGCCAAGCTCGTCGCCAACATGATTGCGCGTGCCGGCGCCAACCGCGTGCTGACGCTCGACCTGCATGCCGGCCAGATCCAGGGCTTCTTCGACATCCCGACCGACAATTTGTTCTCGGTTCCGGTCATGGCCCGCGACGTCAAGGCCAAGTACAAGCAGTTGGGCAACGTCACGGTGGTTTCGCCTGACGTCGGCGGCGTGGTGCGTGCACGTGCGCTGGCCAAGCGCATCGACGCCCAGCTTGCCATCGTCGACAAACGCCGTGAGCGCCCCGGTGAATCCGAAGTGATGAACGTCATCGGCGAAGTGCACGGCAAGGATTGCCTGCTGATCGACGACATCGTCGATTCCGGCGGCACGCTGTGCAACGCGGCCGACGCGCTGCTCGCCAAGGGCGCCACCTCCGTCACCGCCTACATCACCCACGGCGTGCTCTCGGGCGGTGCCGCTGCCCGCATCGCCGGCTCGCAGTTGCAGGAACTGGTCATTACCGACTCGATCCAGCCGACCCAGGCTGTCATGGACGCACACAACATTCGCGTCGTCTCGATCGGCGACCTGATCGGCGAAGCGATTTCGCGCACGGCGACCGAAGAATCGGTGTCGAGCCTGTTCGACTGATTCTTTGCCGCAAGCAGACATTTCAAAGCCCCGCCTGGCATGCCGAGGCGGGGCTTTTTCGTCCCGGCAGCACTGTTTCAGAACATCCGCCAGGCCATGCCGGCGAGCGCCGCGACGGCGAGTACGGCGATCATGTTGGCCTTGAAGTGGATCAGCGCCACGCCGGCGGCGACCGCGATGACCGCTGCAACCGCGTCGAAGCTGCCGATTTCAGGTGCCGGCAGCACGAACGGCCCCCAACCCACCTCGTCGACCTTACCGAACAGGACGTGGAGCCCAAACCACACGGCGAGATTGGCGATGATGCCGACCACTGCCGCCGTCACCGCCGACAGCGCGCTCGCCAACCAGCGCACATGGCGTACCGTCTCGACATAGGGCGCGCCGACGAAGACCCACAGGAAACACGGCACGAAGGTGAACCACAGCGTCACCAACGCCCCGCCAATGCCACCGGCCAAGGGCGCCAGCGCCGCAAGCCGAGCGCCGCCGAGGAAGCCGACGAAGACCAGCACCAGGATCAACGGCCCCGGCGTCGTCTCGGCAAGGCCGAGGCCGGTCAGCATCTCGTCGGGCTTCAGCCAGCCATGCACCTCGACCGCCTGCTGGGCGACATAGGCAAGCACGGCATAGGCACCGCCAAAGGTCACCGCTGCCATCTTGGAGAAGAAGGTCGCTTCCGCCGTGTAGACATGGGCCGGACCGAGCGCCTGCCACAGGATGATCAGCGGCACGAACCAGATTGCCAGCCAGACGGCGAGCGTGGAGAAGAGCCGCCGCGCGCTGGGCCTTGTCCATTCCGGCATGGCGTAGGCGACGTCATCTTCGTCAGCCGCCTTGGCGCCGCTCTGTTGCAGCCCGGCGAGGTGCAGCACCGCGCCGATTGCCGCCGCCGCGACGACGATCAGCGGAAATGGCAGCTTGAGGAAGGCAATGGCAATGAAGGCCACAATCGCCAGTGCGACCATCGCGCCACCCTTCAGCGCCCGCCTTGACACCTTGATCAACGCCTCGAGCACGACGGCAAGCACTGCCGCCTTGAGCCCGAACAGCAGCCCTTGCACCAGCGTGACATGGCCGACGGTGAGGTAGATCGCCGACAATGCGGTGATGACCAAGGCACCGGGCAGCACGAACAATAGTCCGGCCACCAGACCGCCCCTGATGCCGTGCAGCAACCAGCCGGAGTAGGTCGCAAGCTGCATTGCCTCGGGTCCGGGCAACAGCATGCAATAGTTGAGCGCATGCAGGAAACGCGGTTCGTCGAGCCAGCGTTTCTCGTCGACGAGGATCCTGTGCATCAGCGCGATCTGGCCGGCCGGCCCACCGAACGACAAAAGCCCGATCCTGGCGAAGGTCCTCGTCGCCTCTCCGAAGGAAGGGTTGGGGCTTGGCAGCGTGGCATCCATGTCAAACCGCCTTCGCTGGCCAGTTGTGGGTTTCCTGGGTGGCGTAACGGCACCAGCCATAGAGCGCATCATAGAGCGTCATGCCTCTTTCGAGCTGGGCATGATCGTCGCCTTCGATGGCCGACAGGCCGAGCGACATGGCGAGAAGTCCTGCAGCCTCGGGCTCCATGTCAGGCCGCGCCGTATCCGCAGCCCTGACGATGCGGGCGAGATGCAGCAGCGGTGGATCCGACAGGCCGAATTTCGCTATCAGTGTGTCGAAGCTGCAGTCGTCGCCACGGTGCGAATAATGCACGTCCTTGATGTCGAAGGGGATGGCGCCGGTCTCGTCGGCGACGTCCTTGACCCATTCGGCCGAGACGAAGTGGAAAATGGCCAGCGGGTCGATGAAGCGCCTGATCAGCCATGGACAGGCGATGCGGTCGATCTTCGGCCGCGCCCGCGTCACCCATTCGCTGGGCCATGGCAGCCCCGGCTCGAGGCCTGGTGCCTTGCGCGCCACGACAGGCCCGCCAGCCGCAAGCCAGGCATCGATGCCACCTTCCAACATCAGCGCATCCGCACCGGCGGCGAGCAGCTTGGTCCGCCCGATCTCGCTGACATTGTGGCCATGCGCACAATAGACGACGATGCTCCTCCCCGCCGGAAACTGCGGCAGCCACTCCCCTACCTTCATGTGGTCGCGCCACAACGCACCGGCGATCCGCGTCGGCGCGGCAGCAAACGCGGCGCGGCGACGCACGTCGACAATCAAAGGACACTTCTCGGTACCGATGAGATGGATCAGTTCTATTGCTGAGATCATTCCGGGCATGGTCTTTCCTCCGCACAACATCGCGAAGGCGGAGCTTGGGCCCTTCGGCCTCACGGGGAGTCCACCATGCCCCCGATATGTGAAGTCTATTTGAAAGCGTCGACCGGTTCAATCATCGCAGCACACCGTCGAGTGCCGGCAGGCCGATGATCGCGGCGGTGGCGATCAGGCCGTAGCAGATGCGCCGGAAGGTTGCCTCGTTGGCGCGACTGAACAGGCGCGAACCGATATAGAGGCCGATTGCGAAGGTCGGCCCGATGGTCAGCGACAGCCCAACCGTCTCCCAGGTCAGCAGGCCGGCAATGAGGTAGCTGGTGATCGACAGCACACTCGATATGGCGAAATAGAGCACGATGTTGGCCCGCACCGTCAGCGGCGGGATGGCGCCGCCGAGCCAGTAGGCGACGACGGGTGGCCCGCCGACCTGGGCAGCGCCCGAAAACACCCCCGAGGTCATGCCGACCGCCGCCGTCAGGCTGGCATGCGGGCGGCCATGATAGCGCCAGCCCGACATCAGGAGCGCCAGCAGCCCGGCAACGATTGCGACGATCGCCCAGCGGATCATGACGCCGTCGACATGGGTGAGCAGGTAAGTGCCGCTGGGCACGCCAATCATCGCCCCCAGCGCCATAACCCCGACATTACCGCGGTCAGCGCTGCGCCACGCCTTGGGGATCAGCCCCGGCGTCAGCACCAGGTCGACGATCAAGAGCAACGGCACGGCAAGCTTGGCGCCAATCAGCGCGCTTGCCACCGGCACGAAGATCAGCGCCCCGCCAAAACCCGAGAAGCCCCGCGCGCAACCGGCAACGAAGGCGGCAATGACCAGCACCACGATGGTACCAGTCGAAAGCTGGAGCGGGAGAATTTCGTACATGATGAACTTGTCGGCTTAGTTAGTTGAGCTCGGCCTGATACAGGCTTGGCAGCATAAGTGCGAGCAGCCACAGCGGCGCCAACAGCGAGCCAGCCCCAAAACCGGTGCGGCGGTTGCACTTTTTGCCGCCTTCCGATATAGAGCCGCCACCCGCGTAGACACCCTTGGAGGCAACGCGGCGGAAGGCCGCCTCACCCGGCGGCTTTCGACGTTTACGGATCAGGCTTCATGCCCGCCGTAGGCGCTCCATACAACCGAAAGGAAATGCCATGAGCGAAACATACGAGCTCAAGGCCGAAGCACGCGAACTGGTCGGTAAGGGGTCCGCCCGTGAAGTTCGTCGCAACGGCAAAGTGCCTGCAGTCATTTACGGCGACAAGCAGCCTCCCCTGGCCATCGCCCTGTCCTACAAGGACATCTTCTACAAGATCCATGGCGGCGGCTTCCTGACCACCGTGGCGACGATCGACGTCGACGGCAAGAAGATCAAGGTCCTGCCGAAGGACTACCAGCTTGATCCGGTCCGCGACTTCCCGATGCATGTCGACTTCCTGCGCGTTGGCGCAAACACCGAAGTCAACGTCCAGGTTCCGGTTCACTTCATCAATGAAGAGAAGTCGCCAGGCCTAAAGCGCGGTGGTGCGCTGAACATCGTCCGTCACGAGGTCGAGTTCCACTGCCCGGCCAACGCGATCCCCGAGTTCATCACCGTCGATCTCGACGGCGTCGACATCGGCGATTCGATCCACATCTCGGCCGTCAAACTGCCGAAGGGCGTGAAGCCCGTCATCTCCGACCGCGACTTCACCATCGCAACGATCGCCGGCACCTCGGCATCGAAGTCGGAAGAAGGCGCAACCGAGGCTGCCTCCGAGGCATAATCGGCGCATACCCGGAGATCCCGACACATGCTGCTCTTTGCAGGTCTCGGCAATCCGGGTACGCAATACCAGAACAACCGGCACAATGTCGGCTTCATGGCGGCGGACGCAATTGCCCGCCGCCATTCGTTTTCGCCCTGGACGAAGAAGTTCAAGGGCATGGTCGCTGAGGGCAACATCGCCGGCGAAAAGATCGTCCTGATCAAGCCTCAGACCTTCATGAACCTGTCCGGCCAGTCGGTCGGCGAGGCCATGCGCTTCTACAAGCTCGCCCCTGCCGATCTCACCGTCTTCTATGACGAACTCGACCTCGTTGCCGGCAAGGTGAGGGTCAAGGTTGGCGGCGGCGCCGGCGGCCACAACGGCATCCGCTCCATCGACCAGCACATCGCCAGGGATTATCGCCGCGTCCGCATCGGCATAGGCCATCCCGGCGTCAAGGAGATGGTCCACGGCCACGTGCTCGGCGACTTCGCCAAGGCCGACAAGGAGTGGCTCGACGTCCTGCTAGACCTGCTGGCCGACAGCGCCGACCTTTTGACCAAGGGCGACGACAACGGCTTCATGAACAAGGTGACCGTCGGGCTACGCGACAAGCTTCAGCCGACTGGTACGAACGACGCGCCACCGCCGAAGGCCGCCAAGCCGCAGGCGCCCAAGGCCCAGAGCCACATCCGCCAGGCCCGCCCGAACCAGCCCGCCGTCAAGGTTCCCGAGACCGGCCCGATGGCCGCGATGCTGAAGAAGCTGCTCGGCAAGGAATAGACTGCACCTCCAACGAGCGTTAGACTCGATGGTCGCCGCCATCGAGAGGCGCCTGTGGGATATGATGTGGGAATTTATGCCGGCCCGCTCAGCGCGGACGATTCAACCGCCTGGGACGAATTCGAAACTTACCTCGATTCACTCGATGCAGATGGGGGCGATTGGCTTTCGGATCCCGCTCCGCCTGAACCAGGCTCCAAAATGCATACGCTGTATCTGAAACTGATAGAGCGGTTCCCATGTCGGACTACGCTGCCAGAACAGGAGCAAGAAACAGCGTTTTCTCCTTGGCGATCCGAGGTTTGGGCGATGTTCGGCAGGAATCATGCCTGGCTCGATATGAATTTTTCCAGCAGCCCCGAGGTTATGCCTCACATGGTGGAGTTGGCATCTGAACTTGGACTTACCATTCTTGAATTTCCCACTGGCCACATCCATCGCCCGGGTGCCGGCGGCACGTACGGGATCGCCAACTAAAGCAAAGCAACTTTTCGAGCTACGCTCTGAATTAGGAAGCCCGCCGATCACGGCGAAGCTGGCGCCACGCGTCAAGGTTGGCGGCGGCGCCGGCGGCCACAACGGCATGCGCTCCCTCGACCTGCACATCGCCAAGGATTATCGCCGCGTCCGCATGGCATCGACCAGATGGTGCACGGCCGTGTGCTCAGCAACTTCGCCAAGTCCGACAAGGAATGGCTGGAGGTATTGCTCGACCTCATGGCCGACAGCGCCGACCTTTTGACCAAGGGCGACGACAACGGCTTCATGAACAAGGTGACGGTGGGCCGGCGCGACAAGCTGCAGCCGACAAGTGCTGATGACACCCCGCCGCCGAAGGCGCCCAAGCCGCACGCGCCGAAGGCCCAGAGCCACATTCGCCAGGCCCGACCGAACCAGCCTGCCGTCAAGGTTCCCGAGACCGGGCCGATGGCCGCGATGCTGAAGAAGCTGCTCGGCAAGGACTGAGGGGCCACCGGATTCGCCCGGCCAGTGAAAGTCCCCTGACACAAGACGACCAGCCGCAATGATAGAACCCATCCCACAACAGGGAGCAGATCATGGCGACAACAGGCATTGACGACGTCATCTACATGTTCGCGATGTCGCTTGACGGCTTCATTGCCCGCGAGGACGGCTCGTTCGACTGGCTCGACAACTTTCCACCTGATGACGATTACGACTTTTCCGGCTTCATGGCGTCACTGAGCGGCATCGTCATGGGCCGCGCCACCTATGATGTCGTCCGCCGTGAACCGGAATGGACCTACGCCAAATACCCTTCCCTGGTTGCTACCTCGCGCCCGCTCGACAATCTGCCCGAGAACGCAGCAGCCATGGTCGGCGCGCCAGCCGAAATGCTTGCCAATCTTCGCGCTCGGGGTGCCAAAGGCCGCATCTGGCTGCTCGGCGGAGGCGATTTGGCCCGCCAGTTCATGGATGCCGGCCTGCTCGACACAATCGAGATCGGCACCATCCCCATAATCCTCGGATCAGGCTTACGGGCTTTCGGCGGCAGACAGGCAGATCGCTGGCTTGATCTCGCCTTTGCGAAGCCCTTGGCCAACGGCGCAGTGCATGCGCAATACCGCGTGCGACGCTGAAAGACTTGACGATCTTAGGCCCTATCGCCCATAGCCCTGAGCAAATTCCGATTTCCCGATAGGACCAAAAGACCATGGGTTTCAAATGCGGCATCGTCGGCCTGCCCAACGTTGGCAAATCGACGCTTTTCAATGCGCTGACGCGCACGGCTGCCGCGCAGGCGGCCAACTACCCGTTCTGCACCATCGAGCCAAACACCGGCGAGGTCGCGGTGCCGGATCCGCGTCTCAAGCAGCTGGCGAACATCGCCAAGTCGAAGGAGATCATTCCGACCCGCATCTCCTTCGTCGACATCGCCGGCCTGGTACGCGGCGCATCGAAGGGTGAAGGCCTGGGCAACCAGTTCCTGGCCAACATCCGCGAGGTCGACGCCATCGTGCATGTGCTGCGCTGCTTCGAAGACGACGACATCACCCATGTCGAGGGCCGCATCGACCCAGTCGCCGACGCCGAGACGGTCGAGACCGAGCTGATGCTCGCCGACCTTGAAAGTCTCGAGCGCCGCATCGTGCAGTTCCGCAAGCGCGGCGCCAGTAAGGACAAGGAAGCGACAACCGTGCTGCCGATGATGGAGCAGGCGTTGGCGCTGCTCCAGGACGGCAAGCCGGCGCGCCTGCTGCTCAAGGGCATCGCCGCCGAAGACCTCGCCATCCTGCAGGGCCTGAACCTTCTGACTTCGCACCCGGTGCTCTATGTCTGCAACGTCGCCGAAAGCGATGCCGCGACCGGCAACGAACACACCGCAGCCGTCCAGAAGATGGCCGAGGCGCAGGGCGCCGGCGTCGTCATCATCTCGGCGGCCATCGAGGCCGAGGTGGCGCAGCTGCCCGACGAGGAAGCTCAGGAATTCCTGGCCGACATGGGGCTCGACGAGCCGGGCCTCGATAAGCTCATCCGCGCCGGATACGAACTGCTGCACCTGATCACCTACTTCACCGTAGGGCCGAAGGAGACGCGCGCCTGGACCGTTCACAAGGGCGCCAAGGCGCCTCAGGCGGCAGGCGTCATCCACACCGACTTCGAACGCGGTTTCATCCGCGCCCAGACCATCGCCTTCAACGACTTCGTCACCCTCGGCGGCGAAGTCCCTGCCAAGGAAGCCGGCAAGGCGCGCGACGAAGGCAAGGAATACGTCGTCCAGGACGGCGACGTGATGCTGTTCAAGTTCAACACCTGATCGCCTGGCTCCACCGCATGCGCCTTCGAAAAGCCCCGCATTGCGGGGCTTTTCTTTTGGCAATGAGACCGTCCGGTCACCCGGCCTTTGCGAGCCCGGCTTTCAGTCTGTGCCCTCGCAGCGTTAACCTTTTGCTAACCAAGTCTGGCTACGGTCGCCTCAGAGATTTGCAGATCGTCTCCACCTTTGACCACGGATGTACTGGCACTGGATGTTGAGACGCTAGAGAAAGGTCGGGGGCATCCCGGCCTTTTTTGTTTGTCCAGGATGGCGACATCATACGGCCAAATCCAGCACTTGGACCGGCTCGAGGCTCTCTCCTCTTCAGGCAGCCTCATCACCAGCGTTACACACGATCAACCGGATTGTTCTCGACGGTTCCGCTGCGAATACCTATCTGCGCCCCAAGCGACACGGCGGCGATGCTGCCCGCGCAGCAATTGTATCTTGAGGGGCCGGATGACACAGCACGCACATGTCGAGATGGATCTTCCCGCGTTGCTGCGCGAGGCACTGGCTAGTTACAGCTGGGACCGGCAGACCATCGGCCATTCGAATGCCGGCGTGTTCAAGCTTGCGGCTGCCGGCAAGCCGACACTGTTCCTCAAGACCGAGGCGACAGGCGACTTCGCCGAACTGCCCGACGAGGTGGCGCGTCTGCGCTGGTTGGACGGCCAGGGCATCCCCTGCCCTCAGGTCCTGGCTTTCGAAACCCACGATGGAGTCCACTGGCTATTGATGACAGCCGTCGCCGGACAAGACCTCGTTTCGCACGAGGTTCCCCCCGAGCAGGCTGTCGCCATCATGGCCAACGCCCTGCGCCGGCTGCATGCACTCGACATCGCCTCCTGCCCCTTCGACCACAGGCTTTCGGCACGCATCGAGGTTGCCCGGACGCGCTTGGTAGCGGGTGTGGTCGACGTCGAGGACTTCGACGAAGAATGGCTGGGTCAGCCCGCCGAAGCCGTGTTCGAGCAACTGCTGGCGCGCCGGCCCGCCGGCAAGGAAGACCTTGTCGTCACCCATGGCGACGCGTCGATGCCCAATTTCATCGCCGATGGAGGCCGCTTCTCCGGCTTCATCGACTGCAGTCGGCTCGGCGTCGCCGACCGCTGCCAGGATCTCGGCATTCTCTGCTGGAGCATCCACTTCAATCTCGGCGAAGAGTGGATCGTACCTTTCCTCGCGCTCTACGGCCTGCCCGACGCCGACGCAGCCAAGCTGTCCTACTACCAGCTTCTCGACGAGTTCTTCTGATCGGCTGCCGGCCCGGCATCACCTTATCGATTTGCAACTTGACGTCGCAGCCGCTCGGGTCTATCGCGCCTAGGCGCTGGCCCGGCCCTTTCGTGACCCGCCGGCGCAATCCTTTAACCCCGCCCGCGACCGGGCACGATATCAGCTCCAAATGTGGGAGACCGGCGATGATCAAGGCATTCGTCGTGGAAAACGATCGTCTGCGCCTTGCAGACTCCATTGCGGCCGCGAAAGACAGCATTGTCTGGGCGGACCTGCTCAACCCGACCCGAGAAGAAGAGGCCGAGGTCGAGCAGTGGCTTGGCGTCGGCGTTCCGACGCGCGAGGAGATGGAGGAGATCGAGATCTCGTCCCGGCTCTATGTCGAGGACGGCGCCTACTTCATGACGGCGACGCTGCCGTCGCAGGCCGACAGCGACGACCCGGTGATGTCGCCGGTCACCTTCGTCCTGCGCCGCAACCTGCTGGTCACCATCCGCTATCACGAGCCGAAGGCGTTCCTGTCATTCCCTGTGCGCGCCGAGAAGGCGGCAATCGGCTGCACGTCGGGCGAGACCATCCTCGTCGGGCTGCTGGAGGCGATCGTCGATCGCCTCGCCGACGTGCTGGAACGGGTGTCGCGCGACATCGAGCTGCAGTCGAAAGACATCTTCAACCCGACGGCGACCAAGGCATCGAAGCGGGACCGCGACTTTCAGCAGGTCCTCAAGACCCTCGGCCGCAAAGAGTCTCTTACGTCGAACATCCGCGACAGCCTGACCTCGCTGCAACGCCTGTCCGGCTTCCTCGCCAACGCGCTGGCACAGGGCAAGAACGGCAAGGACGCCAAGGCACGGGTCAAGACGCTGTCGCGCGACGTGTTGTCGCTGACCGACCACGCCTCGTTCCTGTCGCAAAAGATCACCTTCCTGCTTGATGCCACGCTCGGCATGATCAACATCGAGCAGAACGGCATCATCAAGATCGTCTCGGTGGCGGCCGTGGTGTTCCTGCCTCCGACGCTTGTCGCCTCGATCTACGGCATGAACTTCGACCTGATGCCGGAGTTGCGCTGGATGCTCGGCTATCCCATGGCAATCGGCCTGATGGTCATTTCGGCCGTGCTGCCGTTCTGGTGGTTCCGCCGCCGCGGCTGGCTCTGAGCCAATGATTGCCTGTAGCCGGCCTTGCGCGTCCCGCGAGGCCGGTCCAAGGTTATCGTACAAGCTTGAACAGGATAACCGATGCGCAGCAGCAAGACATGGGCCTATGAGGACCTTGCCGAGGGCGTGATCATCGACCTCGGCAGCAAGACCGTCGTCGCCGAGGAGATCATCGAGTTTGCCTCGGAGTTCGACGCCCAGCTCTTCCACCTCGACGAGGAAGCCGGCAAGGCGAGCATTCTCGGCGGGTTGGCGGCCTCGGGCTGGCACACCTGCTCGATGTTCATGCGCATGCTGTGCGACGCGCTGCTGCTGAACTCGACCTCGCAGGGCGCGCCCGGCATCGACTACGCCAAGTGGAAGAAGCCGGTGCTTGCAGGCGACATGCTTTCCGGCAAACTGACCATCCTGTCGAGCCGCCTGTCGAAGTCGAAGCCTGGGCTCGGCTTCGTCAGCTGGCGCGCCGAACTGGCCAACCAGAAGGGTGAGCCGGTCTTCGAGCTGGTCAACACCTGCATGTTCCTGACCCGCGAGGCAGCACAATGACCCTCGACGAGTATCTCGGTATCGGTGTCACCATCACGCTTGGCAGCCATCATTTCAGCGCCGAGGCGATCAAGGACTTTGCCCGCAAATACGATCCCCAGCCGTTTCACACCGACGAGGAGGCAGCCAAGGCAAGCGTCTTCGGCAGCCTTTGCGCCTCGGGCTGGCACACCACGGCGGCGTGGATGAAGCTCAACCTCGCCCATCGCGGCCGCGCTTGGGACGGGCCCGGACCAAAGCCCGAATTCGGCCCCTCGCCCGGCTTCAAGAATCTGAAATGGCTGAAGCCGGTGTTTGCCGGCGAGACCGTCATCTTCACCCGCCGTGGTATCGACCACCGGCCGCTCGCCACGCGCCCCGGCTGGCGGATGATGACGTTGCACTCGGAGGGTTTCGACAGCACGGGCGACAAGGTCATCGAGTTCGACAGCGCCGTCCTGGTGAAGGTGGAGTAACGCTGGACATTCCCCTCGCCCCGTCTACGGGGAGAGGGTGGTCCCGAAGGGCCGGATGAGGGGCAGAGCCAAGATCTCTCAGTTATGATCTGCCCCCAATCTACCCTGGCTCGGAGGGTGCCGCACGAAGCCAATGTTCCACCTCTCGATGCTTCGCACCCCCTCTGGCCTGCCGGCCCTCTCCCCCACAAGGAGGGAGATCAGGCCTTCATAGACGCCTCGCCCAGTCACCGACGTAGCTGCTCCCCCCTTGCAACCTCTCAGAAAGGGCGCCGCCGGCGACGCGACTAATCTCCCTCCTTGTGGGGGAGATGGCCGGCAGGCCAGAGGGGGGGCTACGGATCACGACGCTGGCGACTAGAATCGGACACGCGCCGCAAAAAGAATCTGCCACCCGCGGAGAACGTCTCCATGGGTGGCGGCATGCCGAAGGCCGCTCGCTCACGGCCGGATGTTGTGGTTGACCCGGAACAGGTTTGCCGGGTCGTAGCGGCGTTTGACGGCGACGAGGCGCTGGTAGTTGTCGCCAAAGGCGGCGCGGACGCGTTCTTCGCCCTCGTCATCCATCATGAAGTTGATGTAGGCGCCGCCATGTGGGTTGTGCTTGTGCACCGCGGCCCAGTAGGCACTGGCCCAGTGCTTCAGCTCGGCCCCTTTTGCCGGGTCGGGGTCGATGCCGGCGATGACCATCGACCAGCGGGCACGACGTGCGCCCCAGGCGGTCGCATCGGGGGCCACGTCGTGGACGGCGCCGTCGATGGGGTAGAGATGCATCAGCGACAGCTCGCTCGGGCTCTTCGAGCCATGCGCGACATGGGCGGCGATGGCCGCATCCGACAGTTCGTCGACATAGTCGCCCTTCCAGTACCAGTGCAGCCCCTTGGGCAGCAGCGGGTCGAACAGCCCCTGCAGGTCGGCGAAGCCTATCGTCATCATGCCATCCATCAGCGGCTCGGGGAGTGCTTCGCGCATCGGCTGCATCGCCCTGATGCCGTCCGCCTCGGTGCCGTTGTAGCAGCTGATCAGCGCGCAGATGCGCCGCCCCCAGATCTCGCGCGGGAACGGATCGCAGGAAGGCACCGTCTTCATGCCGAAGAACATGCCGAGTTCGCGTGGCGCCCTCGGAAGGAAGTCGCGGTACCAGCGCATGATCTCGGCAGCATGGGCGATGTCGTAGAAGATCGGCCCGGCAAAGACGTCCTTGGCCGGATGGGCCTGGAAGGTGAAGCGGGTGACGACGCCGAAATTGCCACCGCCGCCGCGCAACGCCCAGAACAGCTCAGGATGCTCTTGGGCATTTGCGGTGACGACGCTGCCATCGGCCAGAACGACCTCGGCTGCGAGCAGATTGTCGATGGTGAGACCGTGCTTGCGCGTGAGATAGCCGGTACCGCCGCCAAGCGTCAGCCCGGCGATGCCCGTGCTCGAGACGATGCCGGCCGGCACCGCCAGGCCATGCGCACTGGTCGCCCGGTCGACGTCGCCTTGGGTGCAGCCGGCCTCGACACGCACGATGCGGCTGATCGGATCGATATCGATGCGCTTCATCGGCGACATGTCGATGACCATGCCGCCGTCGCAGCTGCCCAGGCCCGGGCCGTTGTGGCCGCCGCCGCGGATGGCGACGAGCAGCTGCCGGTCGCGGGCATGATTGACCGCCGCAACCACGTCGCCGACGTCGGCGCAGGGCACGATCCAGCGCGGCCTTTTATCGATCATGGCGTTGTAGAGGCTGCGCGCCGCCTCATAGCCGGGATCATCCTGGCCGATGAGGCTCGCGCGCAGCCGCTCGGGAAACTCGTGCGAAGCAGTTGACTTCAGCATTGTTGAACACTCGTGTTGGGGAACAAGACGCGCTCGCGCCTCTGCCGCGATCTTGGGTTCGGGCAATGGAGGGCGCGCTTGGCCGGTTGAACCTGCCGCACTCGCGGCACGTCCAGTCCTACGCCGCGTCGATTTCAGCTGTTTTTCTGAACTGGCACCGGAGTGTTTCGATTGTTTCAGGCTGGCGGCCTAGACGGCACCGCTATGAAACGAAAGCGTCAGGCTCCGCATGCCGTCAAGACGACATGCGGCAGAGCCGGCGCAAGCAGCCTCAGGGTTCGCTGCGAGGCAAAGTGTGCAGCAACAGATTGGAAAAGTGCAGAGGCGTCGAGACAACGCCTCAAGGAGCAGTGGCGCTCAATGCCCGTCGAACGAAATCAGCGTACGGACGTCGACGCCGAGTGCTTCGAGCTTTTTGCGGCCGCCGAGCTCGGGCAGGTCGACGATGAAGCAGGCGGCAACGATGTCGGCGCCGATCTGGCGCAACAGCTTGACGGCCGCTTCGGCGGTGCCGCCGGTGGCAATGAGGTCGTCGACGAGGATGACCTTCTCGCCTGCCTTGACCGCGTCCTTGTGCATCTCCATCTCGTCGAGCCCGTATTCGAGGCTGTAGGCGATGCGCACGGTCTCGTGCGGCAGCTTGCCCTTCTTGCGGATCGGCACGAAGCCGGCCGACATCTGGTGGGCGATGGCGCCGCCGAGGATGAAGCCGCGCGCCTCGATGCCCGCGACCTGGTCGATCTTGGCGCCGGCATAAGGATGAACGAGCTCGTCGATGGTACGGCGGAAGGCGCGTGCATTGCCGAGCAGTGTGGTGATGTCGCGGAACATCACACCGGGGCGCGGATAGTCGGGGATCGTCCTGATGGTGCCGAGCAGCGTCTGTTCGAGCGAGGTATTCATCGGCGGGGGCTCCGTTGCCGGCGGCGCCGCGGGGGCCTCCCCGCAATCAACGCCCTGGCGCTGTGGTTCGCGCATCGTCCCGGTTCGGCACCGGAGATGCAGCGGAAGTTGTGACGGTTTGGAAGGCAAAAGAAAAGGGCGCCTTGTGAGCGCCCTTCACTATCAGTCTGCGGTGCGGCTTAGTGGGCGACGTTGGCCCAGACCCTGCGCTTGGTCGCGTAGACCAGGCCAGCGAACAGCACCAGGAAGATCATGACCGCGAAGCCGGTCTGCTTGCGTGCCTCGAGATGCGGCTCGGCAGCCCACATCAGGAAGGCAGCGACGTCGCGCGAATACTGCTCGACGGTCTCGGGCGAACCATCCTCGTAAGTCACCTGGCCGTCCGAAAGCGGTTTGGCCATAGCCAGCGACTTGCCGGCGATGAAGAACGGATTGTAGTGCGTACCCTCGGCGATTTCCATTCCGGCCGGCGGCTGTTCGTCATAGCCGGTGAGCAGCGCGTGGATGTAGTCGGGGCCGTTCGACGCGTACATCGTGAAGATGTCGAAGACGAAGGTCGGGAAGCCGCGTTCGACGCCGCGCGCCTTGGCGATCAGCGAGAAGTCGGGCGGTGCAGCGCCACCATTGGCAGCAGCAGCAGCGGCCGTGTTCGGGAAGGGCGACGGGAAATGATCGCCCGGCAGCGCCTTGCGGGTGAACATTTCGCCTTCAGCGTTGGGACCGTCCTGCACTTCATACTCGGCAGCGAAAGCCTTGACCTGCGCTTCGGAGTAGCCGAGGTCCTCGAGCGTGCGGAACGCCACCAGGTTCATCGAGTGACAGGCCGAGCACACTTCCTTGTAGATCTTGAGGCCGCGCTGCAGCTGGCCCTTGTCGAAGGTGCCGAACGGGCCGGCAAAGGTCCAGTCCATTTCCTTCGGCTTGTGGATCGGGAAGTGCGTCGGCTCGGCAGCGTGGTTCGCTTCCTCGGCTGCGACCGCCGCGCCGGCGGAGCCGACGAGGAGGAAGCCGATGGCCGCCAGACCGTTGAGAATCTTTTTCATTCCAAAATCCCTTTCAGATTCTCGTTGGTTCAGCCGCGGGTTTCGGGCGCAGCGGTTGCACCGGCCGGATGAGCCGAGCCGCCCTTGTTCTTCTCGAGCACCGCTTCGGTGATCGAATTGGGCAGGCGGCGCGGGGTCTCGATCAGGCCAAGAACCGGCATGATGACCAGGAAGAATGCGAAGTAGTAGAGCGTGGCCAGCTGCGACATGATCACGTAGGCACCTTCAGCGGGGCGTGAACCGAGCCAGCCAAGGAAGATCGCGTTGATGACGAAGAGCCAGAAGAACAGCTTGTACCACGGACGGTAGACGGCCGAGCGGACCTTCGAGGTGTCGAGCCACGGCACGACGAACAGCACGGCGATCGAACCGAACATGGCGAGCACGCCGCCGAGCTTGGAGTCGATGGGTCCGATGTTGAAGGTGACGGCGCGCAGGATCGCGTAGAACGGCAGGTAATACCATTCCGGAACGATGTGCGCAGGCGTCTTCAGCGAGTCGGCCTGAATGTAGTTGTCGGGGTGGCCGAGGAAGTTCGGGATGTAGAAGATGAAGTAGGCGAACACGGCCAGAAACACGACCATGGCGAAACCATCCTTGATGGTCGCATAGGGCGTGAAGGCGACGGTGTCGGTCTTCGACTTCACTTCGATGCCGGTCGGGTTGGTCTGGCCGGTGACGTGAAGGGCCCAGACGTGGAGCACGACGACGCCGGCAATCATGAACGGTAGCAGGTAGTGCAGCGCAAAGAAGCGGTTCAGCGTCGGATTGTCGACGGCGAAGCCGCCGAGCAACAGCTGCTGGACCCACTCGCCGACCAAAGGAATGGCGGTGAAGAAGCCGGTGATGACGGTGGCGCCCCAGAAGGACATCTGACCCCAGGGCAGAACGTAGCCCATGAAGCCGGTCGCCATCATCAGGAGGTAGATGATGCAGCCGAGAATCCACAGCAGCTCACGCGGCGCCTTGTAGGAGCCGTAGTAGAGACCGCGCATGATGTGGATGTAGACGGCGATGAAGAAGAACGACGCACCGTTGGAGTGCATGTAGCGCAGCAGCCAGCCGGAGTTGACGTCGCGCATGATCTTTTCGACCGACTGGAAGGCCAGCGTCGTGTCGTTGGCATAATGCATGGCCAGCACGACGCCGGTGATGATCTGCGCCACCAGCATGATCGAGAGGATGCCGCCGAAGGTGTAGGCGTAGTTCAGGTTGCGCGGAACCGGATAGGAGACGAACGAGTCGTGCACCAGCCGCGGCAGCGGCATGCGTGCATCGATCCAGCGGCCGATGCCGGTTTTGGGCGAATAGGTCGAGTGTCCACCGCTCATGGAATTATGTCCCCCTGCCTCAGCCTATCCGGATCGTCGTGTCGGAAAGAAACTGGAAATTCGGTATGTGAAGGTTTTCCGGCGCCGGTCCTTTGCGGATGCGGCCCGCCGTGTCGTAGTGGGAGCCGTGGCACGGGCAGAACCAGCCACCGAAATCACCCTGCTGGCCGAGCGGGACGCAGCCCAGATGGGTGCAGACGCCAACCATGACCAGCCAGTTTTCCTTGCCTTCGCCGGCGGTGCGATCGATGTCTGTCGCCTGGGCGTCGCTGGAAATGTTGGCGTTGCGCGCGACCGGATCCTTGAGGTCGGCCATCGGCACTTCCTGTGCCGCCTTGATCTCTTCGGGGGTGCGGTTGCGGATGAAGACAGGCTTGCCGCGCCACTTGACGGTCAGCGACATGCCTGGCGTGAGCGACGAGACGTCAACTTCGACCGACGAAGCGGCGAGCGTCGAGGCGTCCGGGCGCATCTGGTCGATGAAGGGCCAAGCCACGGCGGCAGCGCCGACTGCACCGGCCATGCCGGTAGCGACATAGAGAAAATCGCGGCGATTTGGCTCGCTCGTATCGGTTGCGCTCACGGGACTGATCCTTTTGCCTCAATTCCAACCAGAGGCTGAGCAATTGTCCCCGCTCAACGATGCAAGCCCGACAGCGCATGGCAACCAGGCTAGCGAATTCCTCCGGCATTTGGACTTCGGTTTATGCGTGAAGGCCCTTTTTGTCCAGACGCCATACGGCACATGGGCAGATTGTCGCGGGGTCGATGCAAAGCAGTGGAAAACCTCTGCCAAAGCGCTCGCCGCAGCGGGTTTGCGGGTTGTTCAGCAGTCCCTGACATGAGCGCGGTTTGAGGTCGGCGACGGCAGGCTGCGCAGGCGCTGGCAAAGCATCGCCAAAGGCTCAACTCGCGCCGAGTCGCACCAGCACCTCGCGCGGGATCGCATAGTCGCGGATGGCATCGTCATGCCTGCGCAGGCCGCACAGTTCGCGCTGGATGAAATAGGCATAGACCGCGTCCGCCGCAGCCTTGACGAGCACACGGCGCTGCTCGGCATCGCCTTGATGCTTATTGAGCTTGCCAAGCGCTTCGCCGACCCGCTCGCCGGCACGGCCAAGTGCGGCCGCCTTTTCGGCGAGCAACTCGTATTCGAGAACGTTGAGCGTCTGCTCGGAACGGTTGGACAGAATGGAGGGCGGACGAACGGAGGACATGGCGCGATCCTACTCCGCCGCGAGCCTGTCGGCCAGGAAGCCGCCCGACTGGCGCTTCCACAATTGCGCGTAGAGCCCGCCCTTGGCGATCAATGCATCATGGCTGCCTTCCTCGACGATGCGGCCCTCGTCGAGCACGATCAGCCTGTCGAGGGCGACAATGGTCGACAGCCGGTGGGCGATGGCGATGACGGTCTTGCCTTCCATCAGCCGGTCAAGATTGTCCTGGATCGCCGCCTCGACCTCCGAGTCGAGCGCCGAGGTCGCCTCGTCGAGGATAAGGATCGGCGCGTCCTTGAGCATCATACGGGCGATCGCCACGCGCTGGCGCTGGCCGCCCGACAGCTTGACGCCGCGCTCGCCGACATGGGCGTCGTAGCCGCGGCGGCCGCGTGGATCGGCGACGTCGACGATGAAGTCGTGGGCTGCGGCGCGACGGGCGGCATCGACGATCTCGGCTTGCGACGCCCCTGCCCTGCCATAACCGATGTTGTCAGAGATCGAGCGGTGCATCAGCATCGCATCCTGGCTGACGACGCCGAACTGGGCGCGCAGCGAGGCCTGGGTGATGTCGCGAATGTCGCGACCATCGATCATGATGCGGCCCTGCTCGACGTCGAACAGGCGCAGCGCGAGGTTGACGATGGTGGTCTTGCCGGCACCTGAAGGACCGACGAGCGCCACGCGCTCGCCCGGCCGGATATGCAGATTGAGGTTTTCGATGACGCCGCTGCCCTTGCCGTAGTGGAAGGAAACGTTGTCGAACAGGATGTCGCCGGAAGCGCGCGGCAGGACAGCGGCATTTTCAGCATCGCGGATCGCCGGCCGCACTGAGATGGTGCGGGTGGCGTCCTGGATGGTGGCGTAGTTGCGGACGAGCCCGTTGATGTTGAACATCATCCAGCCCGACATCTGGTTGAGCCGGAAAACGAGGCCGAGGGCCGCGGCGATGGCGCCGGTGGAGATGTCGCCACGCGACCAGCTGACGATGCAGATGGCAGCCACCGCCGTCATCATCACGCCGTTGATCAGCGCCACCGCCGAACGCACGGTCGTGATCGAGCGGGTCAGCCTGAATACCGCGCCGAGATAGCTTTCGAGCCCGTCGCGGACATAGGCATGCTCGCGCCGGCCGCTGTCGAACAGCTTGACCGCCATGATGTTGGTGAAGGCATCGACAAGGCGGCCATTGAAGATCGAGCGCTGGTCGGCGGTGGCACGGCCGGCCCGGCGCATCTCGGGCAGAAGGAAATAGACGATCGCGGCGTAGCCGAGGAACCAGGCGAGCACCACCGCCCCCATCAGCGGGTCGAGCGAGACAAGGATGGTCAAGGACAACAACACGAAGGTGAGGAAGGCCCACATGGTCTGCAGCACGTTGACGATGAAGTCGCCGACGGCCTCGCCGCCCTGCACAATCTTGGTGGCGATACGGCCGGCGAAATCGTTCTGGTAGAAGTCATAGGGCTGTTCGATGACACGCCGGAACGCCTGCCAGCGCACCATGGAGAAGAAGCCAGGCACCACGATCTGCTGTTCGACGATCGCCGAGCCGATGATGATGACGGCACGGACCACAAGGATCAGAACGAGCAATCCGGCAAGCTCGGGCCAGTGGTCGGCGAACAGGCGCTGCGGGGTGGTGGCGTCGAGCAGGTCGATGAGCCAGCCGACCGACCAGTAGAGGGCGGCGTCGATGGCGCCGGCCAAAAAGCCGCTGATCAGAAGCAGCGTGAACGGACCCTTCGCCTGGCGGGCGAAGTAGAGGATGAAGGCCCAGGCGCTCTCCGGCAGGACTTCGCGGTCGGTGTCCTGGAACGGGTCGATCGCGCCTTCGAGGCGGCGCCAGAGTTTTTCGCGGAGGGGGTCGGGGGTCATGGCGTGCTCCGCGCGGGCTGGCGGGAGGTGCCCGGCGCGGGGTAGCGCGAGACGCTTCGCGCAGATTGGCACCAGATGCTCAGCTGAGGTTGGCATGAGGCACTATGCCGAGGTCGGTGCGAGGCCCGTCGCAAATATTCCTGTCGCAAATATTGGCGCGAGGCACCCCCCTCTGGCCTGCCGGCCATCTCCCCCGCAAGGGGGGAGATCAGGCGCGTCGCCGTCGTGCCATTTTCTGCAGCGTCGCACGAGACTTCGTTTCGACCTCTGCATTTGGGCGCGGCGCGGATGAAGGCATGATCTCGCCCCTTGCGGGGGAGATTGCCGGCAGGCCAATGGGGGGTGCCTCGCACGACAGTAACCATCACGCTGGCCTCGATTCGTCGAGCACGCCATCCTCGTTGAACAGGAAGCCGCCGGACTGGCGTTTCCACAGGCGGGCGTAGAGGCCGTCGAGCGCGAGCAGTTCGTCATGGGTGCCCTGCTCGGCGATGCCGCCCTTGTCGAGCACGACCAGCCGGTCGAGGGCTGCGATCGTCGACAGGCGGTGAGCTATGGCAAGCACCGTCTTGTTCTGCATCAGCGCATGCAGGTTTTCCTGGATCGCCGCCTCGATGTCGCTGTCGAGCGCCGAGGTCGCCTCGTCGAGGATGAGGATCGGCGCATCCTTGAGGAAGACGCGGGCGATCGCCACGCGCTGGCGCTGGCCGCCCGACAGCTTGACACCGCGTTCGCCGACGAAGGCATCGTAGCCTTGGCGGCCACGATTGTCGGCGAGCGTCTGGATGAAGTCGTGCGCCTCGGCCTGGCGTGCGGCGGCAACGACCTCGTCGTCCGATGCATCGGGTTTGCCGAGCTTGATGTTGTCGCGCAGTGAACGGTGGAACAGCGCCGTGTCCTGGCTGACGACGCCGATCTGGCCGCGCAGCGAATTCTGCGTGACGGTTGAAATGTCCTGACCGTCGATGAGGATGCGCCCGCCCTCGAGGTCGTAGAGGCGCAGGATGAGATTGGCGAGCGTGGTCTTGCCGGCGCCCGACGGGCCGACGATGCCAACCTTCTCGCCCGGCTTGACGACAAGCTCGATGCCGTCGAGCACGCCGCCGCCCTTGCCATAGTGGAAGACCACCTTGTCGGCGCGGATTTCGCCGCCCTTGACCGCCAGTTCTCCGGCATCGGGCCTGTCGACAAGCCCAAGCGGCTGGCTGATCAGCGCCTTGGAGTTTTCAAGCACACCGAGATTCCTGAGGATTCCGTTGAGCTGCATCATCAGCCGGCCGAGCAGCATGTTGAGGCGCAACACGAGGCTGAGCGTGAAGGCGACGGCGCCGACAGTGATCGCACCCTCGATCCAGAGATGGATCGAATACCAGGCGATGGCCGTAATCATGACGCCCGACAGTGCCGTCAGCGCCAGGCGCACACCGGTGAGCCTGCGGGTGAACGGCCGCAGCGCATCGAGATAGATGTCGAAGCCGGAGCGGATGTAGCGGTCGTCGCCGTCGGCAGCGAACAGCTTCAGCGTCTGCACGTTGGAATAGCTGTCGACGATACGGCCGTTGATCATCGAGCCGGCCTCGGCGGTCGCCTCTGCATGCTTGCGGATCGACGGCAGGTAATGGTTGGCGAGGAAGCCGAAGGCGACGATCCACACGACGACAAGTGCCGCGAGCCGCCAGTCGAGGCCGGCGACCACCGCAAGCGTGGTGACGGTGTAGACCAGCATGAACCAGACAACCTCTATGAAGCTTTCCATCAGGTCGCCGGTCGCCTGCCCAGCCTGCCAGACCTTTGTCGCGATGCGGCCGGCAAAGTCGTTCTGGAAGAAGGAATAGGACTGGCGCGAGACATGGCGATGCGCCTGCCAGCGTACGAGGTTGTAGAAGCCAGGCGTGATCGTCTGTTCGTCGACGAGCGCAGACAAGCCGACGACGAACGTGCGGATGACCAGCACGACGAGCGCCATGAACAGCACTTCGGGCCCCGCGACATCCCACAGTGCCGCCCAGCTACGATCGGCGGGCAAGCCGTCGAGGATATCGACGAGGCGGCCGACGAAATAGAACAGCCCGGCCTCGACAAGAGGGGCGATGCCGCCGATGACCAGCATGGCGAAGAAGGCAACTTTCGCCTGACCGACATAATGCCAGAGGAAGCCCCAGACTGTCGCCGGCGGCCTGAGATTCCTAGGTTCCCGGAAGGGATAGACCCAGCTTTCGAACCATTTGTAGATTCTGTTCATCAGCTCTCTGGGCTATCCGGCTGCAACGACTCACTATTTTCGGCCCAAACCGACCATTGAGGCAACCGTGACTTGGCAGGAGAAACGTGCCGCCAAGCCAGGCGAATCTTGGGCGGCATGTTCACAAAATGAGGAGGGCTGGCCCCCATCCGAAATGAAAGAGGCCTTCCGCACCGGCGGAAGGCCTCGATAACGATCCACACTACTCTGCTGCCTGGCTCTTGGCCTCGCCGTCGTTTGCCGCCGCATCGACAACGTCGTCGAGGAGGAAGCCGCCGGATTGGCGTTGCCAGAGGGCTGCGTAGATGCCGCCCTTGGCAACCAGTTCGTCATGCCTGCCCTGTTCGACGATGCGGCCTTTGTCCATGACCACCAGACGGTCCATCGCGGCGATGGTGGACAGCCGATGGGCGATGGCGATGACGGTCTTGCCTTCCATCAGTCGATAGAGGTTTTCCTGGATCGCCGCCTCGACCTCGGAGTCGAGCGCCGACGTCGCCTCGTCGAGGATCAGGATCGGCGCGTCCTTGAGCATTACACGGGCGATCGCGATGCGCTGACGCTGGCCACCCGACAGCTTGACGCCGCGCTCGCCGACATGCGCCGCGAAACCCTTGCGGCCCTTGGGATCGGCAAGAGTGGCGACGAAGTCGAGTGCTTCGGCGCGCCGCGCCGCCTCGATCATCATCTCTTCGGTGGCGTCGGGACGGCCGTAGAGGATGTTGTCGGCGACCGAGCGGTGCAGCAGCGAGGTGTCCTGCGTCACCATGCCGATGCGGGCGCGCAGGCTGTCCTGCTGGACGGCCGAAATATCCTGCCCATCGATCAGGATGCGGCCGCCCTCGATGTCGTAGAAGCGCAGCAGCAGGTTGACCAGCGTCGACTTGCCGGCACCCGAGCGGCCGACGATGCCGACCTTCTCGCCAGGACGAACGTTTAGCGTGAGATCCTCGATGACGCCTTTCTTCTTGCCGTAGTGAAAACGCACATTTTCGAAGGCAATGCCGCCCTTGTCGACCACGATCTCCTTTGCCTCGGACTTGTCTTCGACCAGGCGCGGCATGGCGATCGAGGTGATGCCATCCTGGACGGTGCCGATGCTCTCGAACAGGCCGGAGACCTCCCACATGATCCATTGCGACATGCCCCAAAGGCGCAGCACCAGGCCAAGCACGACCGCGACCGCGCCGATGGAAACGGCGCCGTTGAGCCACAGCGAGATCGACAGGATGCCAACCGACAGAAGCAGCGTCGAGTTGAGCAAATAAAGCACGCCGTAGAGCGAGGTCACCAGCCGCATCGAACGGTAGACCGTATCCATGAACAGCGACATGCCTTCCCTGGCGAAGGTCGCCTCGCGGCGTGAATGCGAAAACAGCTTGACGGTCTGGATGTTGGTGTAGCTGTCGACGACGCGGCCGGTCATTGTCGAGCGCGCGTCGGCCTGCTCTTCAGCCAGCTTGCCGAGACGCGGCACGAAGTAGCGCAGCAACAGCACGTAGCAGACGAGCCAGACGATCAGGGGGGCGGCAAGGCGCAGGTCGGCCGAGCCGACGATGATCAGCACGCCAATGAAATAGACAATGACGTAGTTGAGCACGTCGATCAGCTTGACCACGCATTCGCGCACGGCGAGTGCGGTCTGCATCAGCTTGGTGGCGATGCGGCCGGCGAACTCGTCCTGGTAGAAGCTCATCGATTGCTTGAGCAGGTAGCGGTGCACCTGCCAGCGGATGCGCATGGGATAGTTGCCCATCAGCGTCTGCTGGTTGACCAGCGACTGCAGCACCACCATGCCCGGCAGCACGACCATGACGATGAAGGCCATGCCGGCGAGCTTCCAGCCTTCGTTCTGAAGGAAGGTCTCGCGGTTCTGGGCCGACAGCCAGTCGACGATGTTGCCGAGGAAGCCGAACATCCACACTTCCGCAAGCGCGATCAGCGACGTCAGCACGGCGGCGATGACGATGTAGAGCCAGGCACCCTTGGTGTAGTGCAGGCAGAAGGCGACGAGCGTCTTCGGCGGCTCGACCGGTTCCTCAAGCGGGAACGGATTCAGTCTGTTTTCAAACCAGCGGAACATTTCAGTCTCTCAGTTCGGTATGCTGCACGCGGCGAATTCCGCGTGGGACGTATCTTGGAAGGTCACTGGCACGGCCATATTACGCCGGATTCTTGGAGTTAAGAGCCGGCGGGGGGCTTTCGAAATGTAGGGGGCCGCTGAGGATTCGGCGAATCCTCAGCTATTGCCTCCTGACATCGTTCCGGCAGCAGGCCGGGTAGCACCCGGCCGGCCGGCAAGCCGGCCGATCAGGGCAGCGATGCGGCCGAACAGCGGCCTGTAGCTGGGGTCGACGACGACATTCGACATGTCGACATCGGGCAGCATGCCGCGATGCGGCCGCTGGCGTACCGGAGGGTGCGCCTTGGGCTGATGCGCGCCGAGCGCCAGCATCATGGCATGGCGCCTTGCTTCAGCTAACTCGTTGCGGTGGGCGAAAAATGCAGAGTCGTGTTCGTTACGGGCGTTGTGCCCGGTGGGGATGTTGACAAACATCGGAATTGTCCTTCGAAAACCGGATAAGGGCTTCTGCGGACCGCGATGCGAATATGCCTGGAATTGTCAGGAAAAGTCGTCGAACCGGTCCGCCCTCAGGCAGTACGTCGCCCACAGTCGGGGCGGTGTGTGTCAAGCAGCATCATGTACCCCTCCATCGGTTCGGGTTGACAATGCAGGCCGTATACTCCCCTTCGCGGCAGAACGCCACAGCATCATCTTCACTTTTTGCTTGGGCACGACTTGCTGTGGCCTTGCTGCCACAGATTAGGACATCAACATGAACGGCCCATTCCGCATCGCGCTCTACCAGCCCGACATCGCCGGCAACACCGGCACCATCCTGCGCATGGCGGCCTGCCTTGGCGTCGCCGTCGACCTGATCGAACCCGCCGGCTTCGACATCTCCGACCGCTCGCTGAAACGCGCCGGCATGGACTATCTCGAAATGGCGGCGCTGACCCGGCACGTCGACTTCGACCGCTTCGAGGACTGGCGCCGAGGCGAAGGCCGTCGCCTGGTGCTGCTGTCGACGAAAGCCACCCTGCCCTACACGGATTTCCGCTTCGAACCAGGCGATGTCGTCTTGGTCGGCCGCGAATCGGCCGGTGTGCCGGATCACATCCACGATCTCGCCTTCGAGCGGCTGCTCATCCCGATGCCCGGCGGCGGTCGCAGCCTCAACGTCGCGCTGGCTGCTGCGATGGTTTCCGGCGAGGCGATGCGCCAGCTCGGCTGAAATGGCTGCCGCGAGTCGCAGTGCAGCCGCGGCGAAACAGCCTCCTGGCAAACCGTCGTTCCAGTCGTCGGCAGCGGGTCTCGCCATGTCGTCATCCTTCCTTGCACGGTGAAGGATATCCTCGTACAACCTCAACTAATATTGAGGTCAAGCGGGAATTTTCGATGGCAAGCGAACTGACTGTCGGCGAGGTGGCAAAACGCAGCGGCGTTGCGGTTTCGGCGCTGCATTTCTACGAGACGCGCGGGCTGTTCCACAGCCACCGCACGGCTGGCAACCAGCGGCGCTACTCCAGGGACGTGCTGCGTCGGGTAGCGGTGATCAGGATCGCCCAGGATGTCGGTATCTCGCTCGCCGACATAGCCGCCGCCTTCGCCGCCCTGCCGGACGGGCGCACGCCGACGCGTGAGGATTGGAGTCTGCTTTCAACGGGTTGGCGCCACGACCTCGACCACCGCATCGAACAGTTGAAGAAGCTGCGTGACGGCCTGACCGACTGCATCGGCTGCGGCTGCATGTCGATCGACAAGTGCCCGCTGCGCAACCGCGAGGACCGGCTGGCACGCCAGGGCCCAGGGCCGCGGCGACTGCTGGTGGAGTAAAAACGGCCGATCCGGGGCGTTACCGTCCCGGATCGGTAGTGTTCGAAGCGTCAGCGCAGGATAGCCAGGTCGCGCAAGCCGGCATCGAGGCCCTCGCCCGCCTTTTCAGCTGCACCGCTCTCCATGTTGACCTTGTAGAGCATGCCGCCTGCGGCCAGCCACGCGGTGTTGGCGCCATCTTCCGATGTCTGAATATCGAAGCCGACGGCGTCGCTGGGCTCGATGCCGAGCTTGCCGATCGTCTTCAGCGTACCGTCATTCGGCTTGGTCTGCTGCAGGAACAGCCCGCCGGCATGGATGTCGTACATCGCCGTTTTTTCGGGCTTGCCGAAGGAATTGGTATAGGCGGTGGCAATGACCTCGGTCGGCATCTCGGCACTCGCATCACCAGCCTCGAAGGCGAGCTTGCCGTCTTCGGTTACCGCGCCGGTCGCGGGATCGGCACGCAGATTGGTGCCGTCCGACGCAATGACGCGCAGCTTGTCGGCTGCCGGGTTGAAGTCGACGCTGACCTTGGCGCCCTCGGGCGGCAGCTTGGATAGCTTCGACACCGCCGTAGCCGCACCGGTATCGAGGTTGATGGTGACCAGCGAGCCGTCGCCGGCCAGGCCATAGACCAGGTTATCGGACGAACGCAGGTCGATACCATGGAGCTTGTCGACCCCGGTCACCTCGATCTTCCTGACCTCGCCGGGCTTGTCGGTGTCGAACCAGATCAAGGTCTTGTCGCCGGAAAGTCCAAGCGCCGGAGCGGCCACTGCCATTGTGGAAAAGCCGGCGAGCATTGTGCCCGCAAGGGCGATATGCAGTGCGATGCGGTTCATGTCGGTCTCCTTCTCGTTGGTCGGTGAGCGCTGGTGATTTCGCGTCGCTCGCCGGCCTTACCCACGGGATCGGGTTCTGGATGCAGAACGCCGCAAATTTCTCAGAAGGGCTTGCATCCCGTGATGCATCTGGCGTGTATCGTTGCAAACGGGCGAGAAGGGACCGCATGTCGGCTGTCGAACGAAGCGACCAATTCTGTGACGGCCTGATGCTTCGGGTCGCGAGCGGCGACCGCGAGGCGCTAGGTGACCTGTTCGCCAGCGAGGCCGGCAGGCTGATCGCCATCGCTCGCCGCATCCTGCGCCGCAAGGATCTCGCCGAGGAAGCAGTGCAGGAAGGCTTCATCGCGGCCTGGAAGCATGCGCCGCGCTTCGATCCGGCGCGCGGCAGTGCCCGCGCCTGGCTGACCACCATCGTCCGCAATCGCGCGCTCAACATGCTGCGCGACGGCCAGCGCCTGCATCTGACAGGCGACGACATGGCCAGGCACGGTGAAAGCGACAGCAGCGCCGACGCGGCCTTCGAGGCTCTCGACGAGGCCGATGCGCTCAAGCATTGCCTGAGCCAACTGGACGAGCCGCGGCGCAGGTCGATCCTTCTGGCCTACGTGCTGGGCTACACACATGGCGAGATCGCAGCAAAACTGAACGCGCCGCTGGGCACAGTCAAAGCCTGGATCCGCCGCGGAGTCATCGCCTTGCAGGAGTGCCTGTCATGAGCAGCGACAGCGAACACCTTGCCCACGCCGGCGACTATGTGCTCGGTCTGCTGGATGATGACGCCCGCGCCGAAGCGGAGCGCGAGATGGAGCGCGACCCGGAATTTGCCGAAGCCGTGCGACGGCTCGTCGAACGCATGTCCAGCCTCGACCACACGGTGAAGCCCCACGACGTGCCTGCCGGCATGTGGGACGAAATCCTGGGCAAGATTGCAACGCTGCCGCAGGACCACGGCGCCTCGCCGCCGGAACAAAGCGCTGCCAACCAGAACAGCGCGACCCAGATGCCCCCCTGGCGCAAACTGGCCTTGGCAGCGTCGCTCGCGGCCGCTTTCGGCCTCGGCTATGCTGGCGGCTTTGTCATGAAGACGACGCCGGAGCCGGTTGTGCTCGTGGTGCTGCAGACACCCGACAACACCACGGGGGCGGTGTTCGAGGCCTTTGCCGACAACAGCGTCAAGATCATCCCGCTCGCCGATTTCGAGGTGCCGCAAGACAAGATCATGCAGGTGTGGACGCTCTACGACGCTGCAGTCGGTCCGGTTTCGCTGGGCACGCTAATCAGCGCCGAGGTGACCACGCTGAAGGGCCAGGCGCTGCCTGTGCCTGCGGCTGACCAGCTCTACGAGATCACGCTCGAACCCCGCCCCGGCTCGCCGACCGGCAAGCCGACGGGACCGATCCTGGTCAAGGGGCTTGCGAAACGGCCGGCCGGCTAGAGCCTTTCACGTTTTGACGGAAGCGTATCCGGCGTTTGCGAAATAGTTCTCGCATTCGCCGGGTTCGATGGTCGCAACGAGTTGACCGACGTGCCGCCACGTTTCTTCGACGGTGCGCTTCTGGGCTTGGCGCATCCAGTGTTTGATCTTGGCGAAGGCCTGCTCGATCGGATTGAGGTCGGGTGAGTAGGGCGGCAGGTACCAAAGCCTGGCGCCAGCGGCCTTGATCATCTGCCTGATGGCGACCGATTTGTGACTTCCCAGATTGTCCATGATGACAATATCGCCGGGTTTCAGCACGCCAACGAGTTGCTGCTCGACATAGGCGCGGAAGCACTGGCCGTTGATTGGTCCGTCAAAGACACAAGGTGCCGCAAGCCGGTCCCAACGCAATGCCCCCAGGAAGGTCAGGGTTCGCCAATGGCCGTGCGGGGCCAAGCCGCGCAGGCGCTTGCCCCTTGGCCCCCAGCCCCGAAGTGGAGCCATATTGGTCTTGATCCAGGTCTCATCGATGAAGACCAGGCACCGCGGATCCAGGCTGGCCTGCCAAGACCGCCATCGCCGACGCCTGCGAGCAATATCGGCTCGGCCCTGCTCAAGAGCGAGCAGTGTTTTTTTTGAAGCTCAGGCCCTCGCGCCTCAAGAACATCCAGACCGCATTGTGCGAGACCATCACCCCGCGTGCGGCCAACTCGTCCTTCAGCCGATGCAGCGTCAGTTCAGAGGTCTGGTTGATCCGCTCCACGATGAAGGCACGATGCGGCTCCAAAATCCGCTTGCGGTGTCCGCCCATCTTGCCCGGCGCAACCGACCCGGTGGCACGGTAACGCTGCGACCACTTCACAACCGAGGAAACGGCAACGCCGAAGCGCGACGCCACCGCACGGCAGTTCTCGCCGGCGCAAACCGCTTCGACAACACGCTCACGAAGATCGTTCGAAAGGGCTCGCGTCATCAGATGCTGGCCTCCATCCAGCCAGCATCTTGAATCACAAACGCCAATCTTTGGGAATCCTACGATTCTCTCAAAAAATGAAACGCTATAGTCAGCGCACCGAAGGTAGTTTTGAATCCCGCGCCAATGGCTTGCAGCCACCAGTTGCGGTTCCGCGGCAGCCCGACTCACTGTCGGCCCAGGGAAGATCAATCCGACGTCGGCAGGCGCCGGATGGTGAACTCGATGACGTCGCCGGGGCGTTCGAACCAGCTTTCGATCTCGGTCCAGTAGGCTTGCTTGGGCCAGCGCGAGAACCACTCCTGCGCCTTGAGCCGCGCGTCATTGCGCGGCAACACGAAAGTCTCGCGCAGGAACCCGTCGCGCGGCCTGCGCTCACGTTCGGCCCGGCTGCGCTGAAGCCTCTTGGCGAGGTCCTCCAGCGGCGGTCTGGTCGGTGTGCCCATAAAGAACTCCTTGACCCATGCCAGAAGGAGATTAGGGATCGCGCCGGACAATTACGAGTCATTTGTGCGGAGCCTAAATTGCAGCGTCCTGAAATCCCGGCGGGACTGCCGGCCGACATCGAAGACAGGAAGGCGCGCGCCCGCGCCTGGTTCGAGGAGCTGCGCGACCGCATATGCGTCGCCTTCGAAGCACTCGAGGACCAGGTCGAGGGACCGCTGGCGTCATGGGCACCGGGCCGTTTCGAGCGCACGCCCTGGCAGCGCGACGACGGCAAGGGCGGCGGCGGCATCATGTCGATGATGCATGGGCGCGTCTTCGAGAAGGTCGGCGTGCACACCTCGACCGTGCATGGCGAGTTCTCGCCGGAATTCCGCAAGCAGATGCCGGGCGCCGAAGAAGACCCGCGCTTCTGGGCCTCGGGCATCTCGCTGATCGCCCACCCGCAGAACCCGAACGTGCCCGCCGTGCACATGAACACACGCATGGTGGCGACCTCGCGCTGGTGGTTCGGCGGCGGTGCCGATCTCACGCCGGTGCTCGACCGCCGGCGCACGCAGGAAGATGCCGACACCGTCGCCTTCCACAAGGCGATGCAGTTTGCCTGCAACAAGCACCCTGGCGTTGCCGACCACCAGAAATACAAGGACTGGTGCGACGAGTATTTCTTCCTGCCACACCGCAACGAACCGCGCGGCACCGGCGGCATCTTCTTCGACTGGCAGCATTCGCCTGAGGAGAAGGGCGGCTGGGACGCCGACTTCCGCTTCGTCCAGGATGTCGGTCGCGCCTTCCTCGTCACCTACCAGCATCTGGTCAGGCAGAACTTCAACACCAACTGGACCGACGGCGACCGCGACGAACAGCTGGTGCGCCGTGGCCGCTACGTCGAGTTCAACCTGCTCTACGACCGCGGCACGATCTTCGGCCTGAAGACCGGCGGCAACATCGCCTCGATCCTGTCGAGCATGCCACCTGAGGTCAGGTGGCCCTGAGCCGGACGCATGGCTGCCCTGCCCGCCGTCGCATTGACGTGCGGGCAGCAAAGCTTTAGAGAGCGCGCTTTCCTTGGCCCTCGTCCTTTGGTGACGGGCCTTGCTCTCATTGGAAGATTTTCGTGACGATTTTCGACAACATGGTTCCGGCGCTGGCCGGAGCGCTCGCCGCGCGTGGCTACGAAACGCTGACCCCGGTGCAAACCTCGGTGCTGGCTCCCGAGGCCAGCGGCGTCGACCTCCTGGTCTCGGCCCAGACCGGCTCGGGCAAGACGGTGGCCTTCGGCATCGCCATCGCGCCGACCCTGCTTGACGGCCGCGAGCGCTTCACGCCCGGCGCAGCACCTTCGGCAGTGATCATCGCGCCGACGCGCGAGCTCGCCATCCAGGTGCGCCGCGAGTTCGAATGGCTCTATGCCGCGACCGGCGCCCGCATCGCCTCCTGTGTCGGCGGCATGGACATGCGCAAGGAACGCCGCGCGCTCGACGAAGGCGCCGACATCGTCGTCGGCACGCCGGGCCGCCTGCGCGACCACATCACCCGCGGTTCCCTGGACATTTCCGGCCTGCGCGCCGTGGTGCTGGACGAAGCCGACGAGATGCTCGACCTCGGTTTTCGCGAAGACTTGGAGTTCATCTTGGCGGCAGCACCGCAGGAGCGCCGCACGCTTCTGTTCTCGGCAACAGTGCCGCCGCAGATCGCCCAGATGGCCAAGCGCTTCCAGCGCAACGCGCTGCGCATCACCGCAGCAGGCGAAAGCCGCCAGCACGACGACATCGAATACCGCTCCGTGCTGGTCGCTCCGTCCGAGCGCGAGAACGCCATCATCAACACGCTGCTTTACTTCGATGCCCAGAGCACAATGGTGTTCTGCGCGACGCGCGAAGCGGTCAAGCACTTCTCGGCGCGCCTTGCCAATCGCGGCTTCGCCGTTGTGGCGCTGTCGGGCGAGCTGAGCCAGGCCGAACGCAACAACGCGCTGCAGGCAATGCGCGACGGCCGCGCCCGTGTCTGCGTGGCGACCGACGTCGCCGCCCGCGGCATCGACCTGCCGAACCTCGACCTCGTCATCCACGCCGACCTGCCGACCAACCCTGATACGTTGTTGCACCGCTCGGGCCGTACCGGCCGTGCCGGTCGCAAGGGCGTGTGCGTGCTGATCGTGCCGTTCCACCGTCGTGGCAGCGCTGCCCGCCTGCTCAAGCTGGCAAAGCTCGAGGCAACGACGCAGGCAGCACCGGGCCCGGCAGAGATCGACGCCCGCAACCGCGAGCGCATGCTGGCCGAACTCACCGACATCGAGGCTGCCGCCGAGGACGAGGCAACGCAGGTCGCCGAAATCCTCGCCGCCCACTCGCCTGAGACGATCGCGCTGGCCTGGCTGCGCCAGCAGATGGCCTCGCGTCCCGCCGCCGAAGAGCTCTCGGACCGCCCTGTACCGGTGTTCGACGCCGCCAAGGTGGAACGTCCCGACAACCGCTTCGAAAGCGGCGTCTGGTTCGCCGTCTCGGTCGGCCGCAAGCACCGCGCCGAACCACGCTGGCTGTTGCCGCTGATCTGCAAGGCAGGCCGCGTCACCAAGCGCGAGATCGGCTCGATCCGCATCTTCGAGAACGATTCGCATTTCGAGATTATCTCCGAGCGTGCCGACGCCTTTGCCGCGGCCGTCGAGGAACAGGGCACCGGCGAAAAGGGCGTGACCATCACCCGTACTGGTGCCGCGCCTGCATCCGACCACGGCGCCAAGCCGAAGAAGCAGCACCGCAAGGGCCAATTTGATCCCGCCGACAAGCCGCCCTTCAAGAAGAAGGCTTTTGAAAAGAAGCCCTACGAGAAGAAGCCGTTCGAAAAGCGTGCGGGTGACAAGCCGGCCTACGACAAGCCGGCGGGTGCTGGCGCGGCCAAGAAGTACAAGCCGAAGAAGAGGTTCGGCGAGTGATCGCCAAGCTCTCACTGGGTCTTACTTTTTCGTAAGGTTCGCGCTTGCCACATTCGGCGCCACAAAGAGAGTTTTGGGCGCCGAATGTGGCTAAGTGACCGTTTGAAAATATGTTTTTCGTCTAATATGCCCCTGGCAAAGCACGGCTATTTCTATCGCCGGGGCCGGGAAACGCCGGCGGCTCGATCTCTTGGGCCGCGACGCGACGTGACTGGACGGCCCCTCATCAGGCGGGTCGGTCCATTCGGGCGCCCGCATTCGTCGGAGAGCATGCCATGCGCAAGCTTCTTGTTCCGGCAGCCGCAGCTGCCATTTTTGCAACCTCTGCCGTAGCCTTCGCCGCCGTCCAGCATACGGACGGGACGATCAAGACCTTCGACGCCAAGGCGATGAGCCTGACGCTCGCCGACGGCACATCCTTCATGCTGTCGAAGAAGTTCAAGGATCCCGGCCTGAAGGCAGGCGAAAAGGTTTCGATCACCTGGGACATGAGCGGCACAAACAAGGTGGCTGAATCCGTCAAGATCGTGAAGTAGCGCCCAAGCCGCGCGCTGCAAAAAAGGGCGGAACACGAGGTTCCGCCCTTTTCATTGCGAGCCGGCGGAATCATTTTTTCAACCTGCAGCGTCAACCCACTGACAAAGCGGGACTTTTCCACGAATGCTCGGGCGGACCATCTCAATCTGTCGACTGGCCCACCACCAAGCGCAACCAATCGCCCGATTGCGTGTTATAGTGCACCCCCGAAACGGACGAGGAAGGAGACATCCGATGAAGGAATTTCAATGCGGGTCGCTTGTCCCCGGCTGCCAATGGCACACCCGCCACGAGGACGAAGCTGAAATCATTCGCCGCGTCGCCGAGCATATGCGCGAGACCCATGGCGAAACCATCATCCGCGAGACGATGATAGAAGCCATTCGCTCGCGCATCGAGAAGGTCCGCAACGCGGCCTGACCTCTGAATCGCACGCATAGTGCCTTCCGAAAATCGACACCAATTTTCGGGCCTATGCGCTAGGCTTTCAGCCTCTTGGCGGCGCGCTCGAGCAGCGCGTCGCGGTCCAGCACAAAGCCGCTGTCGACCCACTCTCCTTCCAATGCCTTGAGCAACGAACCGAGTGCGGCGCCCTCGACGCCAAGCGCGGCAAGATCGCCGCCGCGCAAGGGAACGTCGGGCTTTTGCCATGTGCCGATGAAGGACAGCAGGCGGAAATAGCCGCCGGCTTCGATCAGCGCCTTGTCGTCCTGCTCGGCGCGACCGCGCGCTGAGGCGAGATCGAGGCGCAGGCGATCGGCGATGGCTTCGACATTGCCGCGATAGAGCCGCTTGGCCAATTCGCCCTCGGTAACGGTTGGCTCAACCTTGGCGGTTGCCGCCCAATGGACCAGCCTGTCGGTTTCGACATTGGCAAGCCTCAGCCGGTCGCCAAGGGTTTTCATGCGCGCCGCATCCGGTGGCACGATCGATTCGAGCCGAAGCAGCGGGTCGGCTTTCCAGCCGAGATCGTTCTCTGCGCGGACCAGCGCGTGGATGGCATCGATGCCCCATTTTTCGCTCTCGGGCAGAGCGGCGGTCAGCACGCCGGCCTGGCGCATCCACAACATGGCACGCGACGGATCGGGTGCGCCGAGCAGCCGCTTGAGCTCCGACCAGACGCGTTCGGCGGACAGCCGCGCGATGCCGTCCTTGAGCCGGGCGCAGGCCTTCAGCCCTTCGGCATCGGGACGACCTTTGCCGTACCAGGCGAAGAAGCGGAAAAAGCGCAGGATGCGCAGATAGTCCTCGCGAATGCGGGTCTCGGCGTCGCCGATGAAGCGCAACGTCCGGCTGTCGAGATCGGTCAGCCCGCCAACGAGGTCGATCACGCTGCCGTCGGCACTGGCATAGAGCGCGTTGATGGTGAAGTCGCGTCGCTCGGCGTCAGCCTTCCAGTCGCTGCCGAAGACGACCTTGGCGCGGCGACCGTCGGTCTCGACGTCGGCGCGCAAGGTGGTGACCTCGAATGGCTTGCCGCCAGCGACCACGGTGATGGTACCGTGCTCGGCGCCGGTGGGCACAGTCTTGAAACCTGCCGCCTCGGCGCGGCGCACGGTTTCGTCAGGCAGATTTGACGTGGCGATGTCGACATCGGCGACGGGCTCGCCGAGCAGCGCATTGCGCACGGCACCGCCGGCGATGCGCGCCTCGCCGCCGTCGGCGTTCAGCACTGCGAGCAGTTTCTGCAGCTGCGGGTCGCTCAGCCAGGAGGCTGCCGATATCGTGGCGCTCATGTGTAGAGCCTTTCATAGAGCGCGCGGATGATGCCGGCGGTGACGCCCCAGATGTAACGCTCTTCATAGGGCATGGCGTAGAAGAAACGCTCCTGGTCCTGCCAAGTGCGGCTGGCGCGGCCGTGATTGGCCGGGTCCATCAGGAAGCTGAGCGGCACTTCGAAGACGTCGTCGACCTCGCCGGCATTGACGGTCAGCTGGAAGCCGGGGCGGACAACGCCGAGCACCGGTGCAATGCGGTAGCCGCTGCCAGTGACGTAGTCCGGAAGGCGACCGATAACATCGACGAAATCGGAGGTTATGCCGATCTCCTCGACCGTTTCGCGGAGTGCGGCCGCCTCGGGCGAGACGTCAGTCGGGTCGATGCGTCCGCCGGGAAAGGCGATCTGGCCGGAATGGCTCTTCAGCTTCTCGGCACGCTTCGTGAGGATGACCGTCGAGGCATCGCCGTGATCCACCACGGGGATCAGCACAGCGGCATCGCGCAGCCGGTCGTGCACGAACAGTTCGCGCATGTCCGGGTTCAGTACGTGGTCGCCATAGTCGGCAACCGCATCGTTGAGATGCTCCTGTGCGGCGCGCTGGCGGAAATCCTGCGCCGAATAATGCGCTGTCGGGGCATGAACCATCACGCGCTCAGCCGCTCCAGCTTGTCCCAGGGCATTATGGGGTAGACCTCACCCTTCGAACGCACGGCAAACATGTCCTTACCTGATATGTCGATGCGCTCGCCAACTTCGGCGAGCTCGTACATCACCGGACGCGCCACCAGCGCCTCGAGGCGCCCGCGGACCAGCAGGTATGGCTTGAGGCCGCCTGTCTCGGGCTCGTCGACAAAGCGCAGCGGATGCTCCGGGCCAACTTCGACGACATCGCCGACATTGGTGCGAAAGGTCAGGATCTGGTCAGCGCCCTCGCCCGTCACATTCATCTCGACAGCAACGAAATGCGCGTCGACGACGCGGATTCCGACCCGTTCCACCGGGGTGACCAGGTAGGTCTTGCCGTCCTCGTCCTTGCGCAGGACGGTCGAAAACAGCTGCACCAGCGGCAGGCGGCCGATCGGCGTGCCCAAATAGAACCAGGTCCCGTCGGGCTTGATTTCCATGTCGAGATCGCCGCAAAAATCGGGATTCCAGCGCTCGACCGGCGGCAGGCCCTTGCCGGCGCGGGCGGCACGCGAAATCAGCGCCTCGAGGCCGGCGGTGTCTCCGGCACGGGTCAGGCCAAGGTCAGTTGCCGCCTCGCGGCTATGGTCAAGGTCGCCAGTCATGGTCACGAAATAGTCACTGTTGTTGCGCTTGTCAGCATAGGCAAGTGATTTAAGTTCAATGCCATGACCTCGCAAAGGTGCGGGCATGGAGATCGCGACGCCCGGGATCGTTTGACCTCTGGGGATTGGGCGGCAGGCACGACGTCCACACGGACGACGCACCGGACCAAGAGGCAAATAATCCTTGTAGATTGACGAAGCGGCCCCCTGTTCTGATGGACGAGAGAGGCACGCTGTAGCATTTTGAGTGAGCGCATCGGCAGTCCGGGAATCGGTTTTGATTTCAGGCGCCGCGCCAGAAGAAGGATCCGGCCCGCATGAGCGTGATGATCAAGGAAACGGCGATGAGCGAGAGCGAGATGATCGCCGCAGCCGAACGTGCGCTTGCCGACATCGCCAAGATCCGCGCTGGCGTCGGCCGCGTCATCTTCGGCCAGGAAAGCGTCGTTGAACGCACTCTGGTGGCGCTATTGGCCGGCGGCCATGCGCTGCTTGTCGGCGTGCCCGGCCTTGCCAAGACCAAGTTGGTCGAGACGCTCGGCATCGTGCTCGGCCTCGACTCGCGCCGCATCCAGTTCACGCCCGACCTGATGCCATCCGACATCCTAGGCTCCGAGGTGATGGAGCAGGACGACCAGGGCAAACGCTCCTTCCGCTTCATATCAGGGCCGATCTTCGCGCAATTGCTGATGGCCGACGAGATCAACCGCGCCAGCCCGCGCACCCAGTCGGCGCTGCTGCAGGCGATGCAGGAGTACCACGTGACGGTCGCGGGCGAGCGCCACGACCTACCCGCCCCTTTCCATGTGCTGGCAACCCAGAATCCGCTCGAGCAGGAAGGCACCTATCCGCTGCCGGAAGCCCAGCTCGACCGGTTCCTGATGCAGGTCGACATCCTTTATCCCGAGCTTGAGGCCGAGCGTCGCATCCTCCTGGAAACCACAGGCATCGAAGACGCCAGGGCGCAGAATGTGCTCGATCCCGAACGCCTGAAGGACATCCAGTTGCTGATCCGGCGCATGCCGATGCCCGAAACCGTGGTCGAGGCGATCCTCAAGCTGGTGCGTTCGGCGCGCCCCGGCCAGGGCCATGCCGAGACTGACAAACACGTCTCCTGGGGCCCCGGTCCGCGCGCCAGCCAGGCGCTGACACTGTGTGCCAGGGCGCGCGCCCTCTATGACGGGCGGCTTGCGCCGTCGATCGACGACATCCGCGCGCTGGCGGAGCCGGTGCTGCAGCACCGCATGGCGTTGACCTTCGCCGCCCGCGCCGAAGGCATGACGGTCCGCGACGTGGTGGCGCGGCTGGTCAAGGACATCTGATGGCGCGCATCGGCGAGGCATCGGCACCGGTTGCGACCAGCGATGCGCTTGCCCGTGGCAGGTTGCGCGCCTCGCTGGTGCCTGACCTGCTGGTCGAGGCCCGCCGCATCGTCAACACTGTCATCGCCGGTTGGCATGGCCGCAAGAAGCGCGGCATAGGCGAGAATTTCTGGCAGTTCCGACCCTATGTGCAGGGCGAGGCGATGGCGCGCATCGACTGGCGGCGCTCGGCCCGAGACGACCACACCTATGTGCGCGACCGCGAATGGGAAGCGGCCCACACGGTCTGGTTGTGGGCAGACCTGTCGCCGTCGATGCTGTACAAGTCGAAGACGGCGACCGTGTCGAAGGAATCACGCGCACTGGTGCTGGTCTTTGCGCTGGCCGAGCTTCTGTCACGCAGCGGCGAGCGCATAGCATGGCCGGGACTGACCGACCCGTTCAGCGCCCGCAACGGCGCCGAGCGGCTGGCCTCGCATCTGGCGCAAGCCGTTTCACTGCCGGCGAAACCTGATCTGTCCAGCATCCGTCGCTTCTCCGACATCGTCATCATCGGTGACTTCCTCGATCCGGTCGAAGAGACGATGGCCTGGCTCGATACGTTGGCCCGCCATGGCGCCCGCGCCCATCTGATCGAGGTCGCCGATCCTGCGGAAGAGAATTTCCCCTATGCCGGCCGCACCGAATTCACCGACCCCGAGACGGGCGAAAAGCTGACCGCCGGCCGCGCCGAGCAATTGTCGGACGCCTATCGCAATCTCTACGGCGCGCGCCGCGAGGAACTGGCCGCCTGGTGCAAGCGGCTCGGCTGGAGCTACACGGTCAACCACACAGACCGCCTCGCCTCCGAGGCGCTGGTGCGCGTTCATATGGCGTTGACCTCGGAAGGCCACGGACCGGGAGGGCGCCGATGAGCTGGCTGCCGCTGTCGTTCGGATTTCCAGCCGTCTTGTGGGGGCTGCTCGCCCTGCCCGTCATCTGGTGGCTGCTCAGGCTGACGCCGCCCAAGCCGCAGGCCGAAATCTTCCCGCCGCTGAAGATTTTGGCGCGGGTGTTCAAGAAGGAAGAGACCCCACATCAAAGCCCGTGGTGGCTCACCCTGCTGCGCTTGCTGATGGCGGCACTGGTGGTGCTGGCGTTGGCCGAGCCGGTGTTCAATCCGCGCGAAAAACTGCCGACGGGCGGAGCTGCGCTGGCACTTGTGGTCGACAATGGCTGGGCGAGCGCACCGGACTGGAAACGCCGCGTTGCCACGGCCGAACGGCTTATCGCCGATGCCGGTGCATCAGGACAGCCGGTCGTGCTGGCCTTCACCGCCGAAAAGCCCAATGCCGAGATCGGTCCGTTCGATGCACAGGCAGCGCTCGATCGCCTGCGCGCCGCCGAACCGCGGCCGGTGCCGACCGACAGGGCGCCCGTTTACGCACGCGTCGCCACCGTTCTGGCAACTTTGCCCGGCACGAGCATAGCCGTTCTCGACGACGGGCTGGCGGGTGCAGGCGACGCGCAAGCGTTTTCGACGCTGCTGGGCCAGAACCCAGCCAATGTGCTGTGGGCCTCGCCCGAACGGCTCGACGCCAAGGGCCTGACATCAGCCGAAAACGAAATGGACGGCTTTGCGCTGACCGCCATCCGCGCGCCGGGCGACCCCGCTCCGGGGGCCGTGACGGCAGGTGCCTTCGACGACAAGGGCCGCCGCATCGCCGACGCCACGCTGGCCTTCGCGCCGGGCGAGACGGTGGCAACCGGCACGATGACCGTGCCTTTCGAACTGCGCAACGATTTTGCCTCGATCGCGCTGGACGGCCAGGGCCAGGCAGGCGCCGTGCGGGTGCTCGACGACAGCTCCAAACGCCGCCGTGTCGGCCTGCTGTCGCAGTCGGATGCCGACGACTCGCAGCCGCTGCTGGCGCCGCTCTATTACATTCGCCGCGCGCTCGAACCCTTTGCCGATTTGAGCGAACCAACGAGCTCCGACCTCGCCGAGGCGATCCCGCAAATGCTTGAGCAGAAGCCGGCGATGATCGTCATGGCCGATGTCGGCACCATCCCGCCGCAGGCGCGCGAGAAATTGCTGATCTGGCTCAAGGAAGGCGGCACGCTCGTGCGTTTCGCCGGCTCCCGCCTCGCCGCCGCCGGCAATGACGAGGAATTGCTGCCGGTGCGGCTCAGGCTCGGCGAACGTTCGCTCGGCGGCGCCCTGTCGTGGACGGCACCACAGCCGGTCAGCGACTTCCCCGGCGCCGGCCCGTTTGCCGACCTGTCGCCGCCCAACGAGGTGACTGTGAGCAAGCAGGTGCTGGCCGAGCCGACGCCTGATCTCGCTGCCAGCACCTGGGCCAATCTCGCCGACGGCACGCCGCTGGTGACGGGCGCCCGGCGCGGCAAGGGCACGCTGGTGCTGTTCCACATCGCGCCGCAGGCGACATGGTCGAACCTGCCGATCTCGGGCAGCTTCGTCGAGATGCTGCGCCGGATCGTGCAGCTGTCGCGCAACCAGGGCACGGCAACCACAGGCGTCGAGGGCAAGCCGGCATCGCTGGCACCGTACCGGATGATTTCGGCCGACGGCCGCATTGTGCCGCCGACGCCGGATGCCCGGCCGCTGCTGGCAGGTGCCGGCGCCCTGCCCGTCACGCTCGAAAACCCACCCGGCCTCTATGGCAGCGAAGAAGGTGTGCTCGCCCACAATCTGCTGAAATCCGACAGCACGCTGTCGCCGCTGGTGCGACCGCAGCTTTCAGCGCCGGTGACCGAAATACGTTACGCTTTCGACGAATCGCGCGACCTGAAAGGCTCGCTTGTGGCAGCAGCTCTGGCATTGATGGCGCTCGACACGCTCGCCGTGCTTTGGATGGGCGGCATGTTCTCGCGCCGTGGCGCGAGACGCGGGCGAACGGCCGGCACGGCCGCGGCAGTATTGCTTTGCCTCGGCGCACTGATGGCGCAGCCGAATCTGGCGCGTGCCGACGACGCCAAGCCAGGCGACGTCGAGGCGGTCGAGGCCATCTCGAAGACCCGCGTCGCCTATGTTCTGACCGGCGAAGCCTCGGTCGACGCCATAAGCCGTGCCGGCATCGCCGGGCTGACAAAATTCCTGATCGAGAAGACCGCGCTCGAACCGGGCGAGCCGGCCGGCGTCGACATCGCCAAGGACGAACTTGCTTTCTACCCGTTGATCTACTGGCCGATCGACCCGGCCGCCGCGATGCCGAGCGAAGCGGCGATCGCCCGCGTTGACGCCTACATGAAGCAGGGCGGCACCGTGCTTTTCGATACCCGCGACCAGTTCGCCAATGGCATTGGCGCCGATGCAGCGAGCCCGGCGACCGAGCGGCTGCGCGATATCCTTTCCAGCCTCAACGTGCCCCCACTGGAGCCGGTGCCGGCCGATCATGTGCTGACCAAGGCGTTCTTCATCCTTCCGGAGTTCCCCGGCCGTTTCAACGGCAGCCCGCTGTGGGTCGAGGCGTCGCTTGAGGCATCGAACGCGGAGGGCCGGCCGGTGCGCACCGGTGACGGCGTGACCCCGATCATGATCACCGCCAACGATTTCGCCGGCGCCTGGGCCATCGACGAGAACGGCGACCCGATGCTGCCGACGGTGCCTTCGGACCCGATGCAGCGCGTCTATGCGCTACGCGCCGGCGTCAACATCATGATGTACATGCTGACCGGCAACTACAAATCCGACCAGGTGCACGTACCTGTCCTGCTCGAACGGCTGGGGCAATAGCATGAACTGGTCCGTCGCCTTCGAGCCCCTGCTGTCGTGGCCTCTTCTGGCGGCGCTGCTCGTGCCGCTCGCCCTGCTCGCTTTTGTCGGCCTTTGGTTCCGCCAGCGCGGCGCCTGGCTGCGACTGGTTGCGCTCGGCGCGCTCGGGTTGGCACTGGCAAACCCTGTGATCCTCGACGAAGAGCGCGAGCCGCTGAAGAGCGTGGTCGCGATCATCGTCGACCGCAGCCAGAGCCAGGACATCGGTGCCCGCACCGCCCAGACCAATGCAGCGGTCGAAGGCCTCAAGGAACGGCTGGCGCGCTTCAGGCAGTTCGAGGTGCGTGTCGTCGAGGCCGGCCGTTCCGAGGCCGCCGACGACCGCACCGAAACGCGGCTGTTTGCGGCACTCGAAGGTGCATTCCGCGATGTTCCGCCGTCGCGTATCGGCGGCGCCGTGATGGTCACCGACGGCCAGGTGCACGACGTGCCCGGCGCCCCAGCGACCAGCGCACCGCTGCACGCGCTCATCACCGGCGAGGAGAATGAGCGCGACCGCCGCATCCGCTTCGAGAACGCTCCCCGCTTTGGTATCGTCGGCAAGCCGCTCGACATGACCTATCGCGTGATCGACACCGGAGGCGAGGCCGGGTTGGTCGACGTGCGCGTGTCGATCAACGGTAACCAGGTTTCGGTGCAGCGCGCCTTTGTCGGCCAGGAAATGCCGCTCCAGATCACCGTGCCGTCGGCCGGGCGCAACATCGTCGAACTGTCGATCGACCGGGTTCCGGGCGAGCTGACCGACACCAACAACCGCGCCATAGCCCTCGTCGACGGCATCCGCGAGAATTTGCGCGTGCTTCTGGTCTCGGGCGAACCGCATGCCGGCGAGCGTACCTGGCGCAACCTCTTGAAGTCCGACGCCTCGGTCGACCTCGTGCATTTCACCATTCTGCGGCCGCCTGAAAAGCAGGACGGCACGCCGATAAACGAACTTTCGCTGATCGCCTTTCCGACGCGCGAGCTGTTTGTCGAGCGCATCAACGACTTCGACCTGATCATCTTCGACCGCTACCAGCACCGCGACGTGCTGCCGATCCTCTATTACGACTACATTGCCGAATATGTCGAAAAGGGCGGCGCGCTGCTGATCGCCGCCGGCCCCGAATATGCCGGCGAGCAGTCGATCGCCAACACGCCGCTGATCTCGGCCCTGCCCGCCATGCCCAATGGCGACGTTGTCGAGAAGGCCTTCTATCCACGCCTGACCGAACTCGGTCAGCGCCACCCGGTGACGCGCGGCCTCGAGGGTTCGGCGCAGGAGCCGCCGCGCTGGAGCCGCTGGTTCCGCCAGATCGGCATCGAACAGCCGGAGGGCGAAGTGGTGATGAAGGGTGCCGATGACAGGCCCCTGCTCCTGCTCGACCGCAAGGGCGAAGGCCGGGTCGGCATGTTCCTGTCCGACCAGGGCTGGCTGTGGGCACGCGGCTTCGAGGGTGGCGGCCCGCATGTCTCGCTCTACCGCCGCATCGCGCACTGGCTGATGAAGGAGCCCGAACTCGAGGAAGAGCGCCTGACCGCAGACGGTCGCGGCATGGTGCTCGATATCCGCCGCCAGACGATGCGCGACGAAGCTGGTCCTGCCCGCGTCATCACGCCGTCCGGCAAGACGCTCGACGTCCAGCTCGCCAAGAGCGACCCCGGCATCTTCACTGGGAGCGTCGAGGTCGGCGAGATCGGCCTCTACCAGGTCGGCAATGGCGACCTGACCGCGCTTGCCCATGTCGGGCCGGTCAACGCGCCCGAATTCGCCGACGTGGTCTCGACCGAAAACGTGCTGCGCCCAACCGCCGAGGCAACCGGCGGCGACGTGCGCCGCCTGGCCGCGACCGGCATCTCGGCCCTGTCCAACGGCATCTCGCTGCCAAGCATCGTACCGGTGCGCGGCAATGCCGAAGCCTCCGGCCGCGACTGGCTCGGCTTCCGCACCACCGACGACAGCGTGCTGAAGTCGGTGTCGCGGGTGCCGCTGTTCGGCGGCTTCCTCGGCCTTGGCTTGCTGCTGCTGGCGCTCGGCGGAATGTGGTACCGCGAGGGCCGGTAGCCCCTCGAAATCAATCAGCGCAGGCGGTTGTCTTCCATCATTTGCAGCTCGCGACGTCGCGAGCCGTCGCTGTCGGCGAGCCGCAGACGCGCGATTTCGTCCTTGCGCGCGGTCAGCTTGACCAGCTTGGCCGGCGGCGCGGAAACTTTGATGACTGAGGTCTTCGGCCTTCTCGTGAACATCATGGCTTTGTCCTCGCATGGGGGGAATGCAGTCCGCCGCGAAGGACCAGACGGTCCTGCGGGAAAGCAACTGCCAATTGTCTGCTAGTGCTGAGACGGTATCAGCATTCCACGACCGCTGCTAGACGGACACGATCCGAAATAAATTTTGAAATAGAACCTAGCCTGCAAAAAACACCTTACATAAACCGCAATTAAGGTTTAGAAGTAATCAATCGTTTTTTGGGCCAGCTTGGCTATCGCGGCGTCAGAGGTTCTCGACCCGCCAAACTCTTTCCAAATCGTCGATCTATTGATGTGCGGCAATACTTGCCGCGCGACGACTTTTCTCATTCGAAAGATACTCCCATGAACACTGGAACCGTGAAGTTCTACAATGGCCAGAAGGGCTTTGGCTTCATCGAGCAGGCCGGCGGCGGCAAGGACGTTTTCGTCCATGTCAGCGCGCTCGAGCGCGCCGGCTTCTCCGGCCTGGCCGAAGGCCAGAAGCTGAATTTCGAGCTGGAGCGCGACAACAAGGGCCGCGAGTCGGCCACCAATCTTCAGCTGCTCTGATTTCATTTGGCCCGGATCGAAGGACGCTGACCACGGATGTACTGGCAGCACCCATCCGGTCCGACCCAGGCACGCTTGAAGCGGCGAAAGCGGGGCATTGCTCCGCTTTTCGTTCATTTCGGGAGACATCGATGACCGGGCGCACCAAACGTTCAACCGTCCATTTCGACAGGCCGTTCGCCTTGCGCGGGATCGAGGAGATCCAGCCGGCAGGCGACTACGACATCGACCAGGACGAAGAGCTGATCGACGGCATCTCGTGGATCGCTTACCGCCGCGTCGCCACCTACATTCACCTGCCCGCGCGATCATCCAACCTGCTGACCAGCCAGGTTCTCGCCATCGACCATGCCGAACTCGAAGCCGCGCTGCGGCAGGACCAGGAAAAGGCCGCATGATCAGGTTCACAAAAGGACCGGCTTCAGCCCCGCGCGTGGAAAAGCCGTCGCATCGCTTCACCGTCGGCCAGATGGTGCGGATCAAGAGCCGGATCGGCATCGCGGTAAAGGACGCAGAGACCTTCCACGTCAAAGCGACGCTGCCGGCCAAAGACGGCTCGCCGCAATACCGCATTCGCAGTGACCGCGAAAACCACGAGCGGGTCACCACGGAAGACAATCTCGAGGGCGTCGAAGCGGTAGCCGAATAGGTTCGCTTCGCAACAGGAAGGGCACGACCATGGCCAAGGGCCAACAACGCAGCAACCGCGAAACCAGAAAGCCCAAGAAGGAGAAGGTCGAAGTCAAAGCCGCGTCCACCTTCGGTTCGCAGGTCAAGCAGGCAGAGACAACATCCTACAAAGGCAAGCCGAAAGGCTGACCTGTTCGCGAAGGCGGCTGGAGGCAGATGTGAATTTCGTCATCGAATTCTATCGCCTGCGCAAGGAAGACGGCGCGCACGCGACGCTCGACCGCATTTCCCTCGAAGCGCCGGATATCGACGCGGCCGTCGATGTCGCCAGCTCGCTTTTCCATACGCTCACAATGCCGCAGGTGCCTGACCAGGTCCGCATCTGCGACTGGGGCGGACGCGAACTCTATGTCGGCCCGGCCTCGGGTACGGAACCGGCAGCATTGTAGCGGATTGGCGGCAGCCTGCCTGCGGGCATCTTGCCCTCTGCTGCGCGGACACTCCTCACTCCTCCGGTTCTGTCGTGAACTGCAGCGGATAGCCCTTGGCCTTGCCGGCTTCCGTCGCCCGCGTCGCCTTGGTCTCGGCGACATCCCGGGTGAACACCGCAACGACGCAGACACCACGCTGGTGTGCGGTGATCATCACCCGGTAGGCCTGGTCTTCCGACATGTGGAATTCGCCCTTCAGCACCGTGACGACGAAGTCGCGCGGGGTGAAGTCGTCATTGATGAGAATGACCTTGTGCAGCTTCGGCCGCTCGGTCTTGGGACGAAGCTTGGTGCGGGGGACGGCGGTGGTTTCGGGCATGGCAATCGCGCCTCATGCTCACGTCCCGATAGTATGGGGTCGATCGCAACCCGCTGCAACGGTTTCGGAACCCATGCTCCGCCCTACCATTGTGCGCTCGAGGACGCTTGCGAGAAAAATTGGCCGGCATTGTAGGATCGGCCGGCAGCCATTCGTCCTTGCAACGTCACAACACGAGGAGAAGAAGCATGTCTTATGTCGATGGGTTCCTGCTCGCCGTGCCGAAAGGCAAGATCGAGGCCTACAAGGAGATGGCGCGCCTCGGAAGCGAGGTCTGGAAAGACCACGGCGCACTCGCCTATGTGGAGTGCCTGGCCGATGACGTCCCTTATGGCGAAGTCACCTCCTTTCCCCGCGCCGTGCAGGCCACGGACGACGAGATTGTCGTCTTCTCTTGGATCGTCTACCGCTCGCGGGAGGACCGCGACGAGATCATGAAGAAGGTGATGGCCGACCCACGCTTGGAGGGCGATCCAGCGTCATGGCCGTTCGACGGCAAGCGCATGATCTATGGCGGGTTCAAGCCGTTTGTAGAAGCCTGATCCCTCCGACCAATTGATGGCGGTTACTGGCAGCAATCGGCAAACCGCCATCTTGACCGCAACAGCCGTTCCGTGAATAAGGATGCAACCCCGCATAGATTGAAACAGAAAAACCTTCCCGCCTAGGTAGCTGTCGGGTGCATTCTGAAACGGAACCGTTCGATGCAGCGCCTTACAACCTTTGACGTACCCACACGCGACCGCCTGTCCTACCTGCACGATTTCGTTGCCCGTCACGTTGCCGGCCTGCGCTTTCGGCCGGAAGACGCTGACAACTTTGCCTTCGATGTCTCCGCCTACTTTCTCGACGCCGGCACGACGGTCGGCACTGCCTGCTATTCAGCCGTGCTCGGCGAACGCCCGAAGGACCTGATGGCAGCGGACGGCCGCCAGGACTATCTGATGACCATCCACACCACCGACTATGAGGTGGCGGTGGCCGGCAAGCCGCCCTTGTCGATCAAGGCCGGCGACATCACGTTGCTCAACGAAGCGACGTCAATGGCCTTCGCCTTGCCCAACACGCTGCTGAAGGTGGTATCCTTGAACGAGGCGCGGCTGGCAGCCCTTGCGCCACGCATCCGCCAGAAGGCGTTTCATCACATCCGTGCCGATGCCGCCGGCGCCGGGCTGCTGACGGGTTATGCCGACCTGTTGCGGTCGCAGGCACCCGAAGGCGAGGCCGGGCGTCGACTTGCCGGCAACCACATCTACGACCTCGCCGCCCTCGTCGTGCAGGGCGCGACCGCAGCCAGTGCGGAACCGGTGCGCGCCAGCCTCAGCTCGGCGCGGCTGGGACTGGTCAAGGCCGAGATGTTGCGCCAACTGACCGATCCAGAGCTTACGGTCACCTCGATTGCGCGGCGTCAGGGCGTGACCCCGCGCTACATCCAGCGACTTTTCGAGCAGGAAGGGATTACCTTCTCCGAGTTCCTGCGCGACGCTCGCCTCGACCTCGCCTACAACGCGCTCGACCTTGCCGGCGCCACAACGGTGTCGGCGATCGCCTTTGATGCCGGCTTCAACGACCTGTCGCATTTCAACCGTGCCTTCAGGCAGCGCTTCGGCGTGACGCCTTCGGAAATAAAGGCGGCTGCACTGCGCCGCTGTCAATAAAGCCTGCGCGTCCAGACGTATGAAAGCCGCGCAACCTCATTGAGGCTTCGCATCGGCTTGCCGAAAATCGGTTCCGGCTCTCGGCCGATACGTTGGACGCCCGCACTGTTCGCTCCAGACCGCACCTGTTCGCCCCACGCCAAGACGACATCTGTGCTGTCGTCGTAAATCGGCGCCGTGGCGGACCGATGCATCCGAAGGGCGGGGGCGCTCATCGACGCATGCGAGGCCGGCCATCGCCGGACCGTCGACTGGGCAGAGTCGACGGTCCGCGCATGGCCCGCATCCAGAGAGTTCGCGCCTTCTCCAGCGAAATCGAGAGATCCATGAAAAGAGCGATTGCATTGATGATGTGCGGCATGCTCGCCGCCTGCAGTCAGACGACGTCGACGACCAGCACCACGACGTCGGCAGGCGCGCCCAAGGCGGCAGCACAATTGGCCCCCAAGGGCAAGAAGCAGACGGCAGCCCAGCGCTGCGAGGAAGCGATGCGCAAGGCGACCCAGGCGCAGACGAATGCCGCCATGCTCGGCGGCGCGCTGTCGATGGTCGGCGGCTTCGGCGGACTTGGCCGCGGCGGCGCCATCGCGGGCTCCGTGGCCTCGGTCGGCGGCTCGCTGATGCAGGCCAAGGCGCAGAACGACGCCGACAAGGCGCTCGATGCTGAGTGCATGGGATGAGCGCCGCCCTCAGACGCCGCATCGCCGGCGGCCTGCTGGCGGCGAGCCTGGCGCTCGGAGCGCTGGTGCTGCCGGCCCGGGCATTGACGCTGGAAGAAGCCGGCAAGGTGGTGCAACTGCTCGGCGAACTTGAACCCGAACTCGGTCGCCTCGCCTATGACGAGGAAGAGGCCGACCAGTGGTTCGACGACGATTCCGGGCTTGAAGGCCGCATCGCCAAGGCCGGATTCACCAGGGAAAGCTGGAAGGAGGCGCTCGACGCCACCTTCCGCGGCTATCTCGCGACGATCGCCGCCGAACGCTTCGAAGCGACGTTCTCTGGCCTTACGGAAAAGGTCGACGCCAGCGACCTGAACGCCGAGCAGAAGGCCGAGATGCGCAGCTTCGTCGAGGAAAAGATCACCGAGACGCGGGCCCTGCGCGCCGAAGGCGCGCAATATATCGACGCCGTGCAGCCTTATGCGGCCAAACTGAACGAGCTGCTGGGCGACGGGGAAGAGTGATCCGAGCGGCTTTTCTTCTCCCCGTTTGCCGGGAGAAGAAAAGCTGTCATCGCCTCAGCACAGCACTTAGCACGTCGCGGATGCCGATGGCGCCAACGAAGCGGGACTGGTCGTCGAACAGCGCCACGGGCGATGTCTGCGAGCGGTGCATGGCAAGCATCACCAGCTTGAGCGATGTGCCCGGCTTCGCCCAGAAGACGTGCGAGGCCTCGTCGGCCGACTTGTCGATCTCGTCGACCGAAACCCAGACGGCCGGCTGGCCGTTGCGCTCGGCAGCGGCAACCAGGCCCTGCGCGTCGATCTTGAAGCGCGTGGTCTTGCGCCGGTCGAGCCAGAGCCAGCCCTCGCCCGCATCCTCAAGGTCGCGGCGGTCACGCATGACATTCCATGCGGTGAGCACCGACAGTGGATTCACGTTGGCGATGAAGTCGCGAACATAGTCATTGGCCGGACGCAGCACGATATCTTCTGGCGGCCCGGACTGAACGATGCGGCCCCCCTCCATGATGGTGATGGTGTTGCCGATCTTGAGCGCTTCCTCGAGGTCGTGACTGACGAAGATGATCGTCTTCTTCAGCGTCTTCTGCAGCTGCAGCAGCTCGTCCTGCAGCTTGGTGCGGATCAGCGGGTCGAGCGCCGAGAATGGCTCGTCCATCAACAGGATCGGCGCTTCGGTGGCGAAGGCGCGGGCTAGGCCGACACGCTGCTGCATGCCGCCCGACAGCTCATGCGCGTACTTCTTGGCCCAGGGCGTCAGGTTGACCAGGTCGAGCTGCTTGCCGACCTTTGCCTTGCGCTCGGCGTCGGGCATGCCGGCAAGCTCGAGGCCGAGGCCGACATTTTCCTCGACCGTACGCCAGGGCAAAAGGCCGAACTGCTGGAACACCATGGCGACCTGGTGCTGGCGCAGGCGGCGCAAGGTCGGCTCGTCGCAGGAGACGACGTCGACCATCCTGTCGCCGTCCTTGACCATGACCTGGCCACGCGAGACGATGTTGAGGCGATTGACGGCGCGCAGCAGCGTCGACTTGCCGGAGCCGGATAGGCCCATCAGGACAGATATTTCGCCCTCGTTGATGGTCAGGTTGGCGCCGGCGCAGCCCAGCACATTGCCGGTCTTTTCGAGGATCTCGGCGCGAGTGGCACCCTTGTCGAGCATGGCGAGCGAAGCGGAGGTGTCGGCACCAAAGACGATGTCGACATTCTTGAAATCGACGGCGACGTTCATTTCTTGCCTCCCACGCCGATACGCGTCATGCGGTCGAGAACGATGGCGAGCACGACGATCGCCAGCCCTGCTTCAAGTCCGAGGTCGATCTTGCGCGAGCCGAGCGCGCGGTTGATTTCGGTGCCGAGGCCACCGGCGCCGATGAGGGCAGCGAACACGACCATCGACAGCGACAGCATGATGCACTGGGTGAGTCCCGCCATGATGGTGGGTAGGGCCGCCGGTAGCTCGACCTTCCACAGCAGCTGGCGCTTGGTGGCACCAAAGGCCTGGCCGGCCTCGATGATCGCGGTCGGCACCGAGGTGACGCCGAGATGGGTCAGGCGCACCGCCGTCGGAATGACGAAGATGATGGTGACGATCAGGCCGGGCGCGTTGCCAAGACCGAACAAGGTGAGCACCGGGATCAGGTAGACGAAGGTCGGCAGCGTCTGCATCAGGTCGAGCACCGGCAACATGAAGCGATAGACCTTGGGCTTGTGCGCCGCCCAGATGCCAAGCGGCACGCCGATGGCCATCGAGGCGGCAGCGGCAGCAACGACCAGCACCAGCGTCTCGACGGTCTGCTTCCAAAGGCCCTGGTTGATGATGAACAAAAGACCGAGCGCAACCCCTATAGCCAGCGCCCGCGAACGCTGCAGGTACCAAGCGAGAGCCGCGACCAGCGCCACGACCACCACCGGAGGCAGCAGCAGCAGCCCGTCGACGAGCCCGTCGAGCAACAAGTTGAGCCCGTTGGAAAAGCCGCGGAAGATGGCGTTGAAATTGTCGGTCAGGAAGGTGAAGAACGCCTTGCCCCACAGGCCGATCGGAATCTTGTAGGCAGCCAGCAAGTTCGATACCGGATCCATCTGTCCCCTCTCTATTGCTTTCGCAGGCGCCGGTCGCGCTGGCGCTTCTCGCTTAACTTGATACGAAAAAGGGCAGCTGTCTCGCTTCGCTGCCCTTCATCATGTCATTTGCAGGCTGGACGCCGGCTTTAGCTCGCCAGAGCAGCCTTCACCGCAGCCGTTGCATCGCCGCCGTCGAAGGTGGTGACGCCGTTGAGCCATGGCGTTGCTGCATCCGGATTGGCCTTGAGCCAGTCCTTGGCAACGTCGTTGGCGTTACCACCCTTGAGGATGGCATCCATCATGGTGCCTTCCATCTCCAGGTTGAACTTCAGATTGCCGAGGAACTTGCCGACATTCGGGCACTCGGCGACGTAACCCTTGCGGACGTTGGTGCTGACGGTAGCAGCGCCAAAGCCGGAATCGCCCATGCCGTCGAGATAGGCGATCTTCATCGCGCCCATGACAGGATGCGGCGTCCAGCCGAGGAAGGCGATCCACTCGTTCGACTTCATCGATTGCTCGGCCTGGGTCAGCATGCCGGCCTCAGACGATTCGACCAGTTCGAAGCCGGTGAGATTGTTCTCGGGCTTGGAGATCATGTCGAGGATGATGCGATTGCCGTCGTTGCCGGCTTCGATGCCGTAGATCTTGCCGCCGAACTTGTCCTTGAACTTACCGAGATCGGTCAGCGTCTTGACCCCGCCTTCGGCGACGTAGGACGGCACGACGATGCCGTAACCGGCGCCGGACAGGTTTTCGCCGATGGTCTCGACCGAGCCGTCGGCGACATATTCCTTGATGTCGGCAGTCATCGACGGCATCCAGTTGCCGAGGAAGACGTCGAGATCCTTGTTCTTCAGCGAGGCGTAGGTGACCGGCACGGAAAGCTGGATGACCTCCGGCTCGTAGCCGAGTGCGGTCAAAAGCACCGAAGCGACGCCTGTCGTGGCCTGGATGTCGGTCCAGCCAACATCGGACAGGCGCACCTTCTTGCAGCTTTCGGCATCGCCCGCGAAGGCGGCACCGGCAGTCATGACCGCCGACACGCCGACAGCGGCGGCGAGTAGTTTCATGCGCGACATATGGAATCTCCCATTCGTATTTATGACGGCAACGCGGTATTGTTGTTGTTCGTCTTTGTCGCGAGCCAAACACCATTTTCCTTTGGATTCAAGTGACATGACGCAACGACAGACGCCGCCGGCTTATCCATCAGCGACATCACGAAGGTTTTTTGCGGTGGATGGCAGGGCTGGCCCCTCCCCGCGCCCGACGGCTTCTGATTAGAAGAACCATGGCCAAGCTCTATTTTCATTACGCCACGATGAATGCCGGCAAGACGACGATGCTGCTGCAGGCGTCCTACAACTACCGCGAGCGCGGCATGACGACGATGCTGTTTGTCGCCGGCCACTACCGCAAGGGCGACACCGGCTATATCTCCTCGCGCATCGGGCTTGAAGCCGGCGCCGAGATGTTCCGCGGCGGCGACGACCTCTATGCCCGAATCGCCGAGCATCACCAGCACACGACCGTCCACTGTATCTTTGTCGACGAGGCGCAGTTCCTCGAGGAAGAGCAGGTCTGGCAGCTTGCGCGCGTCGCCGACAGGCTGGGCATTCCCGTCATGTGTTACGGCCTGCGCACCGACTTCCAGGGCAATCTGTTCTCGGGCTCGCGGGCGCTTCTCGCCATCGCCGACGACCTGCGCGAGGTGCGCACGATCTGCCGCTGCGGCCGCAAGGCGACGATGGTTGTGCGGCTCGGCCCGGACGGCAAGGTCGCCCGCCAGGGCGAGCAGGTGGCGATCGGCAAGGACGTCTACGTCTCCTTGTGCCGGCGCCACTGGGAAGAGGAAATGGGCCGGGCCCAGCCCGACGACTTCATCGGATTTGCCACACCAAGCTAAGTAGCCCCGGCATAATTGCTTTCGCCCGCGGCTGTGTGTCTTTCAATCGCAAGATGCGCCACATATATTCGGCGCCACTGTCCCGCATTCGACACCGGAGGAACGTATGGCAACGCTGCAGAATTTCGATGCCGAGATCGCCAAGACCAAGCAGGTCGTGGAGGACATGCGGAGCAAGATCGAGCAGTCGGGCACAGTACTCGACAAGATTGCCACGACCGACGCCAAGATCGGCGCCTCCGACTTCGACATCGAGAACGCGCGCATCCAGGACGTGCTGAAGCAGCAGAAGGTGATGGAAGGCAACATCGCCGACCTGATCATCGGACTTGAGGACGCCACCAACGTCTTCGGTTCGGAATTCGAGAGCATGAAGAGCTTCACCGGCTGGGAAACCTTCGTCGGCATCTTCTCCGATTCCAGCAAGCAGCGCATGCGCACCGACCGCGTGCGCAACATGTCGCTGGCCGGCAATCTGCAGGAACTTTTGGTCAAGTCCGACACCATCGTCGGCATCCTGAAGGCGCAGAAGCAGGTCCTCGACGAGCGCTACAAGACCTCGGAGGCCAGCCTGTCCCAGGTGATCGAGCGCCGCAAGGTGACGATGTCGAACCTCGAAGCGACCCAGAAGCGCATCGAGGAGCTGAACCCGCTTCTGCTCGACATCGAAAACAAGATCGCGGCCTCGACCAGCCAGAAGGAACGCACCGAGCTTGAATCCGAGCGTTCCAAGCTCGCCACCGAATACAACGAGAAGCAGGCGAAGGAACAGGAAATCCTGGCCGAGAGCCAGACGCTCGAACGTTACACCTCGATGTTCCAGACTTTCGTCGATTCGCTGAACAACCAGATCGCAGCGCAGGCGACGCTGATCAACAAGCTGACCATCGATACCGAGCAGCGCATCGTCTTGTACAAGGCGCTGGAAGACTCGCTGAAGACGGCAGCGCAGCAGGACGTTGCCCACAAGATCAACACGCTGGGCTCGAAGGTCGACAACACCGCCGAAGAGACCATGGCCGGCATCGGCGCCGCCGCCCAGAAGCACATCGGCGACCTGCTCGAACTGCACGAGAAGAACATGGTGGCGACCGCCGACATCCAGCGCCGCAAGAAGCTGGCCGACGATGCCTTCGCCCGCCGCTTCGAGGACGTGTTGAGGAAGCACAACGCCTCGGATTACGTGCAGTCGTAACCTAGCAAGCATCCGCGATGTCGCGCCCTGTCGCGCCCCCCTCTGGCCTGCCGGCCATCTCCCCCACAAGGGGGGAGATTAGGCGGTGGTTGGCGCTTCGCCGGTATTCGGCGATGAAGTTCGGGCGACAGGAAACGCGACAGGCGATCTCCCTCCTTGTGGGGGAGATGGCCGGCAGGCCAGAGGGGGGCAACGTCGAGCCGATGCATTCGAGAATTTGCCCATGACCCCCACAGACGACCCAGCCGTCCGCTACTTCGACGCGATTGCGGCGGCGCTCAGCGGGCTTGAGATTTTCATGCGTGACGACCGCTCGCCGCTCTACCGGCACGGCATCGTGGCGAAGGTGGCGGCGGCCTATATCGCGCGACTGGAACGGTCCTTCGCCTGTTGGCGCAACCGGCTCGGCTTCATGGAGACCTTCAAGATTTCGCGCGCCGAGAGCGGCTTCCCGGTGTTCCAGAACGTGCTCGAACTGGAAAACGACCGCAAGACGGCGGCGCAGCGGTTGGCCAGCATCCCACCACCGGGCGAGCTGCGCGAGGAGATGGCCGACTTCATCCTGCGCCACAAGGAATTTCCCGAGGCGCTGCAGCGCTCGATGGCCGAGCGGCTCTATCTCGAGGACGTCAAGGACGGCTCGACCTTCTCGCCCTTCATCCTGGCGCAGACGGCCAAGGTGTCGGTCAATCCAAAGTCGATGCGGCCCTATTATCTCGTCCACTGGGGCAGCTTCGACGGCACTGCCAACCTGCCGCTGATCTATATGGCGACCGTCGAGGATTCGTCGGAGGCGATGGTCGAGCAGCTCGTCGACACCGACATCGGCAGGCTCAACGAGAGGATCGAGATCCCGTTGCCGGTCGACGGCTTGCTCAACCCCGATCTCGCCCACCGCTTCGACGACTTCACCGAGAAGAACTCGGCCTATTCGCTGTCGCCGCTGACGGTCGCCACCAATCTCGACAAGGATTTTCCCGACCTGCACCCCAAGCAGCTCAGGCGCATGGTGCTGGGCCCGTTCTATTCGGCCGGCATCACCGAGCACAATTCGACGGTCAGCGAAGTGCTGTCGAAAGTGCGCAAGGCCGAAAACGCCTGGCTTTTGACCTGGACCATCCAGGAAGTCTACTCCAAGGCCGAGAAGCCCGGCCGCAAGGGCCTGTGGTCGAGCGAGCCGTCGAGCGAGGAGTTCTTCATCAACACCGACGACCTCGAGGCCGCGCGCCAGGGCGTGTCGAGCTACGAGAAACACGCACTGATCCCGCACGAGGCCTACCAGGCGCTCTACGCCGCCGGCGAAGCCGAGAAGATCTTCGGCGGCTACAAGGTGCACATCCTGTCGAAGGGACAGGTGATCTCGGATGTCTGAGAGCGAGGCGGTCGACCCCCACTCCGTCTCGGCTTCGCCTCGACACCTCTCCCCCGTTCGACGGGGGAGAGGAAAGACCGCCATCGGGCCTCGCGCTGTTCCTCTCCCTCCGGAGGGGCGAGAGGTGCCGAGCGCAGCGAGGCGGAGTGGGGGAAACCCTGGCAGGACTAAAACACTGATAGCAGGAGAAATCTGATGGACACTGGCCTGACCACGATTTCCGAAGCCGACATCGAAAAGCACCGCGCCACGGCGCAGAGCTTCATCACCCGCATCGTCGTGCTGGAGGATTCCTCCGGCCAATCTGGTACGGCGCTTGCCGGCACCAACAGGCGCTTCGTCTCGACGGTTTCGACCGGCTCGATCCGCAAGACGCGCGAGGTCGAGTTGCAGAAGACCGTCACGGCGATCCGCCCCGACGACCAACTGATGTCGATCCCACAGCACACGCTGCTGTTTCGCGCCCGCCGCGGCATTGCGGTGGCGCTTGCCGTTTCGGACGTGTTCTCGCGCTCGACCGATCTGGAGGCGCTGCAGGCCAAGAACGCGCGCAGCCCGCTCGAGGGCGACGAGGCCAGCCATTTCAAGAAGCTGCTGTCGGCGTCGGCCTATGTCGCCGGCTTCACGCTCGCCTCCTACCTCGCCCAGCTGATCGACAGCGACGGCGAAGCGCCCAATGACGTCAGCGAACCCGAATTCCTGTTCGACACGCCCCAGGACGCGGTGAAGTCGATCGTCTCCGGCCTCGACCGAGCGCTGTCGGGTGCCAAGGACGATGCCGACCTTCTGACGCGCGGTCGCGCCTTTGCCCGCACAGCTATCGAGGGCCTGTTGCAGCGCAAGGGCCGCTTCGACGGCATCGGCGCCTTCGAGAACGCCCATATCCGCATCGACGCCGACGACTTCACCCTCGACGGCTTCGACGTCGCGCCGGGCAAGAAGTCGAAGCCGCTGGTCATGACCTTCAAGACGCCGCAGGAGGTCGTCGGCAACCACATCGCAAAGTTCCAGTCGGTCAGGCTGGCGAAGATGCTGATGGCCTATGATTTCGACCGCGAGCTGAACCCGTTTGTCGAGCTCGGCGGCTTCCTGTTCACCTTCATCGGCGACGGCGCACCGGGCACCGGCAAGACCACGCTGATCCAGATGATCGCAGGCCTGGTCAACAATTACTGCCAGATCGCCGGCTATCCCTTCGCCTACGAGAATTTCGGCGTCGACCAGATTTCTTCCTATCAGGGCAAGTCGGGCCAAAACTGCCGCCAGTTCATCAACAATGTGCTGAACCCGCGCGCCATCGGCTTTGGCACCATCGACGACATCGACCAGGTGGCAGCCAGGCGCTCCGACGACCGTGCGTCGGCCGGCCAGCAGGAAATCACCGGCGTACTGATGGATGCATTCGCCGGCGCCGGCACGGTCGTGCGCGGCAACTGCTCCTTCGGCATGTTCTCCAACTATCCCGAGAATGTCGACGATGCGCTGCGCCAGCGCGCCGGCGCCCGCTGGCTGGTCGACGGCCCGCAGACCCGCGACGACTACATCGACATCTTTGTCCTGCTTGCCGGCAAGAACCATAAGATCCCCCTCGGCGAGCATGAGCTTTATGCCGCGCAGGAGATCCAGCGCGCCGTGACCGAAGCCTATGAGGAGCACGCCAAGCCGCAGGAAGACGGCCTGGAAAAGGTCTACGACCGCTTCATGAAGGACAATGGCGCGCCCAAGACGCTGGCCGACGTCGGCACCTATTTGCACATGATCAAAGAAGCCGAGCCACGCTTCACCGGTCGCGCCATCAAGAACGTCACCGACGCGATCAAGATGCGCGCCATGGACATCGAGCTGCCTGACGAGTGGTTCGAAAAGCCCGAGGCTTTCATGCACAAGGGCTACGACGAGAAGAAGGCGATGATCGAGGAGCTGCGCGGACCGTTCTCGATGGACATGGTGATGCAGGAGATCAACCGCTACGCCGACAGCGAATTCCGCTACTCCGACAAATCAGACGATGCCGCCGTGTCCAAGCTGTTGCGCGACGCAAGGCTGCGCGAGCGCGCGGCGAAGGAGATGGAGGAACTGAAGGCGAAGGGACTGTGGAATGCCTGACGTCCTTCTTACTGTTCACGGGGAGAAGGAAATGGATCACTGACATGGACCTCCTCCGCGACAACGAACTGATCTATGGACGGCTTTTGCCAGTCGATGAGCCGCACCTGATCGACCGCTACAACAAGGCGCTGAAGGCGTTCGGGCTGGAACCGACGAAGCTCAAGAGTTTCGAGATCGACCGCACCGGCTTCTCGCCAGAGATTGCCGAGGAGCTCGGCGACTACCAGTATCTTGACCCCAACGAGGTCAACCGCCGCTTCATCATCCTGACGCCGTCGCAGATCGACTTGCCGGTCGTGCACACGGCATTCTCCAACACCTCGCAGCTGCTTTTCGAGTTCATGTCGAAGAACCAGCGCGCCATCGACGCGCTGACGATCAAGGACGTGATCTACGGCGAGATCGAGGATTCGGTGTCCAAGGTCGAGGACATCGAAGACCTGTTGTCGATCAACCAGGTCGAGTTCCGCGTGCTGTCGGCCGAGGATGTGCTCGGCAAGGCGGCCGAGCTCGGCAAGCTTGTCGACAAACTCAAGCAGGAGCCCGAGGCCTGGCGCGACGATGCCATGCTCCAGCGCATGGTCGACCTTGCCAAGGTCTGTGGCGATATCCGTGAGAACGCGCTGGTGCCCGACCAGGTGATCTTCCGCCACAACGCCTTCTGGACCAGCCATTTCGGCGGGCTCTACGTCTTCGTCGACCCTGATGTGACAACGGTCATATCAGATCCGTCGGCACCTGGTTTCCGCCGCTCGCGGCCATGGCAGGTGAGCTATCTCTCGATCAAGGACGCCGACAAGGTGTTCAAGTTCCTGGCGTCGACCGGCCGGCTCGACCTGCCCCGCGCCTCGTGGATCGAAAGCTCGGGTTATCTCGAGCACCGCGCTGAAATGGCTGTGCGCGCCCTGATCCGCGAGGCCGAGCCGAAGCGCGACATCGGCAAGGTCGACAAGGTCTGGCTGCAGACCTGGATCCACAGCCATGCCGACGCGATCAACCGTGACGGCACCTTCCCCTTCCTCAATGCCGCCAAGCGTGAGATCGCCCAGCTCGGCCAGTTGCGGCTGGAAGAGGTGTTTCCGCTGCACCGCTTCCTGGTGGTGCGCGCCAAGACCGACCATCCCGACGCCTGGCTGACCAACCGTCTGATCTCCGAATTTGTGCCGTCGGATTTCGTCTCGCGTTATGTCTTCAACAAGCAAGGCTTCTACAAGGATTATGAAGAGCTCAACGAGACCTGGCGATCCAATGTTGTCGACACATTGAAAACCACATATCTGAAAGACAAGGCGGCGTTCCGCGCACAGCTCTACGGCCTGACCGACTGAGAGGATTCCAAATGCTTGATCCGATCGTGAGTTTCTTCACCCGGATGTTTCAGCTGATCGGTCGGGGCCTTGGCTTCGTCATCGGCATATTGCTGCTGCCGTTCATCTGGGCCTGGCGCTGGTTCGTCCAACGCGGATGGGTGCTGAAGACGCTGGTTGGCGGCGCTATCGTCGGGCTTGTGGCGCTGTATGGCTACTTTGTCTGGAACACCCAGGTGTGGACCAACTTCAACCCCGACTATGTGGCGACGCATAATTTCGAGAACCGCAATGTCTCGGCCGGCGAGCAGGTTGTCGCAGGCGGCGGCACCGACACCGCCAAGACCTGCGGCCGTTCGGCGATCGCCGACATCTCCGCTGAACTGATCGACCTCAACGTCAACCAGAATGCCTGGATCTCGTCGATGATCCTCTACAAGACCGGCCTGTTCGGCCTGTCCTGGGATCACACGCCTTTCCTCGACAACAAGGCCTCGTTCCAGCGCGGCATCAACCAGGCGATCCGCCGCACGACCACCGAACTCGCCGACAATCTCGGCCGCGTGCGTGGCACCAGCCAGGTCGATTCCGATCTGCAGGATGCCCGTGGCAACATGCAGTTCGACGAATACACCTGGTATTTCGGCCTGACCCCGTTCGGCCCCAAGACGCCGACGCCAAGCTACTACCGCTCGGCGATCAAGAGCCTGAACAATTTCAACGGCCGCCTCGAGAAGTGCCAGGCGGTGTTCGACGCCCGCGCCGACAATCTGATCCAGTTCATCGACCGCATTTCGAACGATATCGGCGCGACGTCGGCGATCCTCAAGGACCGCGCCGAGAACTACAACAATGGCTGGTTCGACCCGCGCGCCGACGACCGCTTCTGGTTCGCCTATGGCCAGCTCTACGGCTATTACGGCCTGCTCAAGGCGACCCATGCCGATTTTGAGGACGTGCTGAAGACACGCAACCTCGACAATCTGTGGGATACGATGGAGCAGCAGACTCGTGCCGCCCTCAACATCCAGCCCTTCATCATCTCCAATGGTGCTGAAAACGGCTGGTTCATGCCCTCGCACCTGATCACCATGGGCTTCTACATCCTGCGCGTCCGTTCGAACCTGGTCGAGATCAGCAACGTGCTGAGCAGGTAAGGGAATGGCGAATAGGGAGTGGTGGTGAGAGGCGCGCTCCGCGCGTCGCGGCTCCTCTCCATTCGCTATTCGCTGCTCCCTATTCACTCACCTGCCCTGTCGCAATCCGTGCATTGGGCGGCTGTTTTGAGACGGCAGGCGATGGCGATGTCGCGCTTCTATGGCGGCGACATCGATGGCCACGGCGCCATCTGAACAATCACTGTGGAGGAGCCGTCATGGCCGAATTCAAGACCGACATCGAGATCGCGCGTGCGGCGAAGAAGAAGCAGATCCAGGAGGTCGGCGCCAAGATCGGCATTCCGACCGAGCATCTGCTGCCTTATGGCCACGACAAGGCGAAGATCTCGGCCGAGTTCATTGCCAATGCGCGCAAGAACAAGGACGGCAAGCTGATCCTGGTCACCGCGATCAACCCGACGCCGGCCGGCGAAGGCAAGACCACCACCACGGTCGGCCTCGGCGACGGTTTGAACCGCATCGGCAAGAAGGCCATCGTCTGCATCCGCGAAGCCTCGCTCGGGCCGAACTTCGGCGTCAAGGGTGGTGCTGCCGGCGGCGGTTATGCCCAGGTCGTGCCGATGGAGGACATGAACCTCCACTTCACCGGCGACTTCCACGCCATCACCACCGCCCACAACCTTTTGTCGGCGCTGATCGACAACCACATCTACTGGGGCAACGAGCTCGGCATCGACACCCGCCGCGTCGTCTGGCGCCGGGTGATGGACATGAACGACCGCGCGCTGCGCCAGATCAACTGCTCGCTCGGCGGCGTCGCCAACGGCTTTCCGCGTGAAGCCGGCTTCGACATCACCGTCGCTTCCGAAGTCATGGCGATCCTGTGCCTGGCAACCGATCTGAAAGATCTCGAGAAGCGCCTCGGCGACATCATCGTCGCCTATCGCCGCGACAAGACCGCCGTCTATGCCCGCGACCTCAAGGCCGACGGCGCCATGGCGGTGCTGCTGAAGGACGCGGTGCAGCCGAACCTGGTGCAGACACTGGAGAACAACCCGGCCTTCGTCCATGGCGGCCCGTTCGCCAACATCGCCCATGGCTGCAACTCGGTGGTTGCCACCACCACCGCCCTCAAGCTCGCCGACTATGTCGTCACCGAAGCCGGCTTCGGCGCTGACCTCGGTGCCGAGAAGTTCTTCGACATCAAGTGCCGCAAGGCGGGTCTCAAGCCGGCAGCCGCCGTCATCGTCGCCACCGTGCGCGCGATGAAGATGAATGGCGGCGTCAAGAAGGAAGAGCTCGGCAAGGAGAATGTCGAGGCGGTGAAGAAGGGCTGCGCCAACCTTGGCCGCCACATCGAGAACGTCAAGCAGTTCGGCGTGCCTGTGGTGGTGGCGATGAACCACTTCGTCTCCGACACCGACGCCGAAATCGCAGCGATGAAGGACTATGTCGCCTCGATGGGTGCGGAAGCGATCCTGTGCAAGCACTGGGCCAAGGGGTCGGCCGGCATTGAGGAGCTCGCCCACAAGGTGGTGCAGCTGGCCGAAAGCGGCGCCTCGCAGTTCTCGCCGCTCTATCCCGACGACATGAAGCTGTTCGACAAGATCGACACCATCGTCAAGCGCATCTACCGCGGCTCCGAAGCCATCGCCGACAAGTCGGTGCGTGAGCAGCTCCATGCCTGGGAACAGGCCGGCTACGGCCACCTGCCGGTGTGCATGGCCAAGACGCAGTATTCGTTCTCGACCGACCCGAACCTCAGGGGCGCCCCTGTCGACCACGTCGTGCCGGTGCGTGAAGTGCGCCTCGCCGCCGGCGCCGGCTTCATCGTCGCCATCTGCGGTGAGATCATGACCATGCCCGGCCTGCCCAAGGCACCGTCATCCGAGAAGATCTTCCTCAACGAACAGGGCCAGATCGAAGGACTGTTCTGAGTTCGGGGCGTCATACCCAGACGGAGGGGCGAGGCCGCAAGGCCCCGCCCCTTTTCTTTTTTCGGGCGCATCGCTTTGCTCGAAACGCCCATCGCCGTCATTGGCGCAAATCCCAACAGGCGCATGCTCTACGACTTCAGGCGGCCTGGCGTCGTGCCCAGGCCTTCATCGCCGTGGGCAGCCAGCGGGCGAATCCCGGCGCCAGCGTCTCGTAGCGCCGGGCAAAGTCAGGGTGGTCGTAGATGTCGGCGAGGCCTGCATAGGCATCCATCGTACAAGGCTGCGGCCACATGCGGCTGACCCAGCGATGGTGGCGCTCGACCAGCATGTCGAGTTCGCGCGCCTCGGGCACGATGCCCTTTTCCATGGCTGACGCCAGTGACTGTTCGATGTCGCGCAGCTCGGCCGTCGCGACCTTGCTCTGCTCATCGCTGAGCTTCGGCGCATGGCTAACTGCCTTGCGCATCGGCTCGCCGTAACGCCCGACCAGCCAGTCCTCATATTCCGTCTGCTTTTCGGAAAAGCCCTTGTACGGTTCGGCATGTTTCATCGCGCAATCTCCTTCGAGTTTGGCGATCGTACGGTCGATCGTCCTGACAAGCTGGCGGTAGCGGCTTGCCTCGGCCTCCAGCCGCCGGCGCTGCTGCCTGAGCGACGCGAGCCGGTCGAAACCGGGCGCATCGAGGATGGCAACGATCTAGCCGAGCGGAATGCCGAGTTCGCGGTGGATGAGCAACGGCTGCAGCCGCAGCAGGTGTTCTTCGCCATAGCTGCGATATCCGTTCGCGTCGACATGGGCGGGCTCGAGCAAACCGATGTCGTGATAGTGGCGCAGCGTCCAGACCGTCACGCCGGCAAGCCGCGCCAGTTCACCCACAGCATATGCCGTCATCCGACCATGTCTCCGCAAGACCGGATGAGTAGTCCCTCACGTCGCGTCAGGGTCAAGCGAGAGAAAGAAGCGGCAACCGCATACGGAACCTGGCTGCACCATTCCCGATCTTTTCGTTGCGGCACGCAGTGCAGGAAACTTGTTAGTTCCCAGGAGCTTCATCGCACTGTCATGTGGTCACTCTAGGCCTGCCCGCCATGAGTCCACGCATGTCGCGTGGGACCAGCAAGGAAGACTAGATGACTACGCATAAAGGCAGCCTTTCGCGACGTTCGATGCTGAAAGGCGGCGCAGCGCTGGCTGCTACTGCAGCCATATCTCCCTACATCGTTTTCCGCGCGCAAGCAGCGCCTGCGGCTGGTGAACTTGCCATGATCGCTGCGACGCCGAATTCGAACGGCGCCTTTGAAAAGCTCTACCTGCTCAAGGGCGACCCGCTGGCCGGGCCGATCAAGGCGATCGTGACCGAAACGGGCACGGCCGTGCCCATGTCAGGGCTGGAAATGGGCGAACGCCGCCTGCTGCGGCTGATGCATTTCAACGACTTGCACAACCACATCACCGAAATGCACGCGAAGAAGGGCGACACCCACGTCTTCTCGCAGATGGTCAAGCAGGTGAAGGACGCACGTGCCAACGCCGTCGCCGACGAGGTGGTGCTGTTTGTTTCCGGTGGCGACGATCACACCGGATCGATCTTCGACGAACTGCTTGGATGGTCGCCGGACGAGTTCATCGCCGACGCCGGATACCGCGTCTATTCCGCCGGCGGCGTGGATGTCGCGGTGCTCGGCAATCATGAATTCGACCGTGGCGCTACCGTGTTAAAGAAGGGCATTGAGACCGATGCCAGCTTCCCGCTGCTGTCGGCAAACGTGCATGGTTCCTCGGTCCTGAAGCGTGACGAAGACTACTTCGCCGCCGTGATCGGCGAGGCGAAGGGACTGCGAATCGGTTTCGTCGGCCTGACCACTTCCGTCGACACGCGCGTCGGCCAGCCCGCCGACCCGAAGCTTGCGGTCGCCAGCCCCCTCGAAGCTGTGCGCAACGTGCTGCCGGCGGTGGCGTCGGTCGCCGACATCGTGGTTGTGCTGTCGCACTGCGGTTATGGCGGCGACCAGCACAAGAGCGGCAAGGCGGGCACCGCCCGCACCGTCGGCGAAGGCGACTTCGCCATCGCCCAGGCCATCGCCCCTCTGACGGACAAGCCGATCGTCATCATCGGCGCCCATACCCACACCAAGCTCAACGCCGAGGGTATCGACACCGACAATGTCGTCGAAGGCGTGCTGATCACGCAGGCGCAGGCCCATGGCGCCTATCTCGGTGAGATCGCCATATCGATCCGCAGCGACAACGGCCGCAAGGGCTGGTTCACTTCGGTCGGCCTGCGTCCCACCAAGGCGCGCGACCAGCGCGTCAAGGCTGGCGAGGCCGGCTACGAGACCTTCGAACAGGAAGCGGACTACGACGTCGATTTCGAACAGACGCATGTGGCACCGCTGATCAAGGCGCTCGACACGAGGCTGAACGAAGTCATCGGCCAGGTTCCGGACGACACGCTCGTTTCGAACGAACGCACCTTCGCCGATCGTTATGTTGGCGAGACCGCGCTTGCCAATTTCATGAACGACGCGCTGGTCAGGCGTTCGGAGGATTTCCCCGGCGGCCGCATCGACGTGGCGTTGTTCAACGCTTCGGGCATCACCTCGGGTCTGCCACAGGGACCGCTCAGCTTCCGCCAGTGGTATGATGTCATGCCTTATGCCGACGGCGTGCACGTGGCCATGATGACCGGCGCCCAGATCCGCGACATGCTCCAGAGCAACGCCAAGCGTGTGCTGCGGCCGGAAGAAGTGAGCAAGGTCGACACTTCAGCCTTCGTTTCGCGCGGCTTCCTGCATTTCTCTTCCGCCCTGCGCTACACGATCAAGCTGAACGCATCTGCCATCGAGGCCACGGCGACGGCCATCACGATCGCGGGCAAGCCGATCGAGGACGTCCTCGATCGGCAGTTCAAGGTTGCGTTCAACACCTACGTCGCGCTGGGCGGTTTTGGCGAAACCTGGAACGGCAAGCCGATCGGCGGCGAAGTGCCCGGCCAGATCCCAAGCATGGACCTCAGGGGCTTGCCGTTCGATCACACCGGCATGGTCTACCGCAACGAGGTCGTGGCACTCATTCGCGAGGCAAGGACCGTTGGCCCGGACATGGGTCTGACACTGGATCAGCGGGTGCGGATCGAAGCCTAACCAAAGCCGGAACCGACTTCGCGGTAACATGCACGTGTGCAGATGTACCGCATTCCGAAAGGCTCGAACACTACATATCAGCCGCCGCGATTGGTCGCGGCGGCTGATCGTCTCGGGAGTTATGTTCAGAAGATCGTGTCGACCGGAAGCCCAAGCGCCATAGCCCCGGCATAGTGCGCCTGCGGGCCAGATTGGAGCGGGTGGAAGCGCGCGGCCTGCATGTCGCGGAAGCGGCGTTCAAGGCCCTTGTCGCGGTAGAAGGACGAGCCGCCGGCAAGTTCCATTGCCAGTTCAACGACTTCGAGCCCATGGCTGGCGACCAGCGTACGGCCGATCATCACCTCATTGACGCTTTCCGCCGACGGGCGGTTGCGCCCGACCTCCTCGATCATCGAACGATGCGCCATCTGGGCGGCGCGCAGGGCGGTGTCCATGCGGCCGGCAAGGTTGAGTACGGTCTCGCTGGCCGGCTTCTTCCTGGCGATCTCGACAGCAATGTCGCGGGCGCTCTCGGCTACGCCAAGATAGACGGCGTAGATCAGCGGGAAGGCAACGGTTGCGATGATCTGGAACACCGGATGCCAGTGGCCCGCCGCGCGCGAGAAGCTGACCGACGCGTCGGGCACGAACAGCCCGTCGATGACGACGTCGTTCGAGCCGGTGCCGCGCATGCCCAGCGTGCGCCAGTTGTCCATCACGCGAACCTCGGGCGCCCGCATCGGCACGCCGAAATGGATCACCTTTTCGCTGTCGTCGTCGGCACAGGTGATCGCCCCGGTCATCAATATGTCGCCGGCGGCAGCACCTGAGGTGAAGACCTTGCGCGCCGTGATGCGGTAGCCGCCCTCGACCTTCTCGGCCTTGCCTGAACCACCGATCCAGTCCGACCCGCCTGACGACAGCAGGATCAGGTTTTCGGCAGCGACGCGCTTGAGCAGCGGTTCGACAGCAGCGACCTTCTGGTGGCGCCAGCGCCAGGCGGGGATGGCCACCTGATGCGTGTGCATGGCAAAGGCGAGCGCTGTCGAGCCGCAGGCCCGCGCCATGATACGCAGCATTTCCGCAAGCTCGGCGATGTCGGCACCGCCACCGCCCAGTTCGAGCGGCACGCCGGCGCTGGCGAGGCCGGCCTTCTTAAACAGCGCATAATTGTCGGCGACGAAGATGTCGCCCTCGTCAAACTGCCGTGCCCGCTCGGACAGGGCTGGAACCAGGTCGTTAGCCGCAGCGACCACATCGATCGGCATTGCACCAGTCACGCCGGCACGTGCCAGCGCAGCGTTATCAAGACTTCTCATCAAGTCGTCTCCTGTTGACCGGCAGGTCAGAGCCAAGGATCGCGCCAAGGGCCGCCCCGGTCCAGTTCAGGAAGTGAACCGCCGGCCGAGCCGGTCGTCCCTATGGGCTAGGTGCGAGCATGCTGCTTTTGCGCTATAAGGCCGGGTCTCCTGCGAATGGTGCGAGATGAGCGATCGCGGCGGTTACGGCCAGTTTTGCCCGGTTTCGATGGCGTCGGAAGTGCTGTGCACCCGCTGGACAACGCTGGTCGTGCGCGAAATGCTGATGGGATCGAGCCGTTTCAACGATCTGCGCCGCGGCGTGCCACGCATGTCGCCGGCTCTGCTGTCCAAGCGGCTGAAGGAACTTGAGCGCGCTGGCGTGATCCAGACCGAGCGTGGCGGCGCGGGCAGCGTCGAATACCGGCTGACCGAGGCCGGAGAGGATTTGCGGCCGATCATTCTCGGCCTTGGCGACTGGGGCCATCGCTGGGTGGAATCCCAGCTAACCCTCAGGAATCTCGACCCTTCGCTCCTGATGTGGGACATGCGCCGCAACCTCAACCCGCAGCCCCTGCCGCCAAAACGTTGCACGATTCACTTTCTGTACCCCGAAGTGGCGAAAGCGCAGCAAAATTGGTGGCTGGTGGTCGCCGACGGGACAGTCGACCTTTGCAATTCCGACCCCGGCTTCGACATCGACCTCGAGGTCAGGGGATCGCTGCGCAGCATGACATCGGTTTGGATGGGCCTGTCCAAACTCAACCAGGAACTCGATTCCGGTCGGTTGGAGCTCGATGGCGACGACAAGATCGCCCACGCCATGCAGGCCTGGCTCGGCCTGAGCAGCTTTGCGCCGCTGGCGCGCCGGGCACCTTAGGTCTCGCCCGCTTCCGCCCAGGCGAGATACTCGTGCATCAACGGCTCAAGGTCCTCCATTGCGGGGAATTCGTTGAAACTCCTGACAGCGCCCGTCGCGGCGAAGGGCATCTTCGTCCTGGTGTAGGTTTCCATGAAAGGCCGGAACCACGTGGCATCCTCCTGCATGGTCGGACGCACATTGACGAACCAGTCGACACCGACGACGCGGGTGAACATCCACGTCTTGCAGTGATCGCAGAACTGGTGGTGCAACTGCTCCCCATGCGCTCCCCCGACAACGGTTTCGCCCTTGGTGACGGCAAAGCCGTCTGCCGGCACCATCGCAGTCAGCGAATAGGCCGAGGACGACATCCTCTGGCAGCCGGGACAATGGCAGGCGGCGGTGCAGATCGGCGCTTTTGACACCTCGATCTCGACGCGGCCGCAGCGGCACGCCCCCTTGAGCGGCAGTGGAATGGACGACATGTCAGCCCCCTTGCATGATGCTTTGCGCATCCTGCAACCGCAGCGTTCCGAAGCATAGGGCCAGCTTCTGGCTTCCGATGCGACGTGCCATCGCAGGGGCCGTCGGCCCTCCCCTGAGAGGAGGGCCGGGTCGGTGCGATCACTTCAGGCCGCGACCAGGGCGCGTGCCTTGAGCAGTTCGACGCAGGCGTTGGCGGCTTCCTTGCCCTTGACCTTGAAGTGGTCGAAGAAGAAGCGGTGATGCTCGGCGCTGTCGTGGTAATTGTGCGGGGTGAGCACCGCCGACAGCACCGGAACGCCTGTCTGAAGCTGCACATTCATCATGCCGTCGAGCACGGCATGCGCCACGAAGTCGTGGCGGTAGATGCCGCCATTGACGACAAAGGCGGTGCCGAGGATCGCCTGGTAGCGGCCGGTCTCGGCCAACGTCTTGGCAAACAGCGGGATCTCGTAGGCTCCGGGCACGTCATAGACATCGACTGCGAAGCGGCCGTCCGACAGCGTCTCGATCTCGGAGCTGAAGGCTTTCACGCATTCGTCGACGATGTCGGCATGCCAGCGCGCACGGATCACGGCGACGCGCGTTGTATCGAAGTCTTTCGGGGATTGCTGATTCATGGGTCCATCCTTCCGTTTCGAACCAGAATCAGGACGCACGAGACGGAATCCCGGCGGCTTGCGCCTCCGCTTTCCCGTTCGTTCTCTTCCATCCGGACTATGACCGTCGGCTCCGGAGTTGCACCGGATCTGCTGACCCTCCCGTTACCGGGAAGCGCTCGCGGGCTTGGGTTCGAAAACCCTTACCGCCGGTGGGGACTTTCACCCCGCCCTGAGAACATTAACGCCTCACGATATGGCGGCGCGCAGGGGCGCTGTCAATGACAGGAATAATAGTTTCTCTATCCAGAAATCAGCCGTGCCGGATTTCCGACGACGGTCGCGCCGGCCGCAACACTTTTCGTCACCACCGAGCCGGCGCCGACGATAGCGTCGTCGCCAATCTCGATGCCGCCCAGCAAGATGGCGCTGCCGCCGATCCAGACATTGCGGCCGATGGTGACCGGCCGGCCAATCTCCAGGCCGGCGCGACGCTGGACCGGGTCCTTGTGGTGCTCGGGGCAATAGATCTGTACGCCGGGGCCGAACATCGTGCCCGCGCCGATGCTGACGGTTGCCGTGTCGAGGATGGTGCAGCCGGCATTGAGGAACACGCCCTCGCCCAGATGGATGTTAAAACCGTAGGCGCAGTGGAACGGCGCTTCGATGCGAGCGCCCTCACCCGCCGAGCCGAGCAACGTTCGTAGCCGGGGCGCGATATCGCCGCGCTCCACGGGCGGTAGCGAGCGGTGCTCGAAGACGGCGTCGGCCGCCACTGCGCGGAGTGCGTCGAGTTCGGCGTCGACGCAGTTGTACCAGGCGCCGGCCGCCATCTTTTCGCGTTCGCTCTGAGCCATTTCAAATGTCCTTCCTGCTTGCCCAGCCAAACCACAGAACCGGCCATGCTGCAAAGGTCGAAGCCTCGCGGCTCTGGCGAAACCAGATGGCTGTGCTAGCCTCCTGACAAAGTGCACTTCCGGACCAGACACATCCACGGGGGACGAAGGATGATCTACCTGCTCGCGCTTCTCATCGGCATTGTTGCCGGCCTCAGAGCCATGACCGCGCCGGCGGCAGTCGCCTGGGGCGCCTGGCTCGGCTGGCTGCCGCTGGCCGGCACCTGGGCCGGCTTCATGGGCCACTGGATAGCGGTCGCCATATTCACCGTGCTGGCCCTTGTCGAATTGGTCACCGATCAGTTGCCGTCGACACCTAGCCGCAAGGTGCCGGTGCAATTTGGCACCCGCATCGTCATGGGCGCGCTGACCGGCGCCGTCATCGGCACCGCTGGCGGCATCGTTGTTGGCGGGCTGGCTGCCGGCATCATCGGCGCGATCCTCGGCACGCTCGGCGGCGCGGAAATCAGAGGCCGTCTCGCGGCTTCCTTCGGCAACGACTTGCCGGCGGCATTGATCGAGGATGCCGTGGCGATACTCGGCGCCCTGCTGGTCGTGAGTATGGTCGTATGAGCGTGGAGCAGAAATTCGACGCCATCATCATCGGCTGCGGCCAGGCCGGGCCGCCGCTGGCCGGACGGCTGACGGCAGCGGGTCAGACTGTGGCGCTGATCGAACGCAAGCTTGTCGGCGGCACCTGTGTCAACACCGGCTGCAAGCCAACCAAGACGATGGTCGCCAGCGCCTATGCCGCCCATCTGGCGCGCACCGGCGCCGACTATGGCGTGTCGACCGGCGAAGTCTCGATTGATATGCAGGTCGTGAAGGCGCGCAAGGACAAGGTAACCCTCGATTCCCGCGCCGGCCTTGAAAGCTGGATCGCCGGCATGAAGGGCTGCACGCTGTTTCGCGGCCATGCCCATTTCGAAGGGCCGCATGAGGTGCGTGTCGGCAACGAACTGCTCCATGGCGAGCGCATCTTCATCAATGTCGGCGGCCGCGCCAACATTCCGGACATGCCCGGCGTCAACGACATCAGCTACCTCACCAACACCTCGATGATGGAGGTGGATTTCCTGCCCCGCCATCTCGTCGTCGTCGGCGGCAGCTATATCGGGCTGGAATTCGCCCAGATGTTCCGCCGCTTCGGCGCGCAAGTGACCGTGGTGGAAAAGGGCCCGCGTTTGATCTCGCGCGAGGACGAGGATGTCTCGGAGGCAGTGAGGGGCATGCTCGAACATGAAGGCATCGCCCTAAGGCTGAACGCCGAATGCATCAGCTTTGCCCGGCATCCCGACGGTGTGACCGTCGGCGTCGACTGCACCTCAGGCGACCGTGCCGTAACGGGCAGCCACGTGCTGCTCGCCATCGGCCGCAAGCCCAACACCGACGATCTCGGCCTCGACAGAGCGGGCGTGGCCACCGACAAGCGCGGCTACATCGAGGTCGACGACCAGCTCAGGACCAACGTCCCGCACATCTGGGCGATGGGCGACTGCAACGGCAAGGGCGCCTTCACCCACACCGCCTACAACGATTTCGAGATCGTCGCCGCCAACCTGCTCGACAATGACCCGCGCAAGGTTTCGGACCGCATCGAGGCCTATGCGCTCTATGTCGACCCGCCGCTCGGCCGCGCCGGCATGACGGAGACGGCAGCGCGCAAGAGCGGCCGCAAGGTGCTGGCAGGCCAACGGCCGATGACGCGCGTCGGCCGCGCCGTCGAAAAGGGCGAGACGCAAGGATTCATGAAAATCCTTGTCGACGCCGACACCAGGCAGATCCTCGGCGCCTCGGTGCTGGGCATCGGCGGCGACGAGGCCATCCATGCGGTGCTCGACCTGATGTATGCCAGGGCGCCGATCGAGACCTTGCAGCGCGCGGTCCACATCCACCCGACGGTATCGGAGCTTCTGCCGACGATTGCCATCGAGCTGAAGCCGCTGGCATAGGATCGGCCCATCCCGTGAAGCCGGGACGGGCCTTGGTTGTTCGCCTATTCGAAGGCCGCACGGGCCTTGGCTTCCAGCCATTCGGCCATCTGACGGTAGGGCACCGGACCGTAGCTGATGCGGGCGACGCCGAGCTCGGCCAGCTTCGCCTTTGGCGGCACATGAGCGAGCGCGATGATGTTGACCGGCAGCGAGACCGCCTTGCAGAGCTTGCCGATCAGCGCCTCATTGCCGAGGCCCGGCGCGAAGAAGCCATGCGCGCCCGCCTTAGCGTAGGCTTCCGCGCGTTCGATCGCGGCATCGACAAGCGCGTCGCTGTGTTCGTCAGGCTTGGCTTTCAGGAAGATGTCGGTGCGGGCGTTGATGAAGGCGGGAATGCCGGATGCCTTGACCGCTTCGGCCGCACCGGTGATGCGCGTCACCTGGACGGCGATGTCGTGCAGGCCGTTGCCGCCGACGATCTGGTCCTCGAAATTAAAGCCGATCACCCCTTCCGACAACGCCCGCGAAACCGTCGCGGCGACCGTCTCAGGCTCGACGCCATAGCCGCCCTCGAGATCCATCGTGATCGGCAAATCCGTGGCGGCGACGATGCGACGGATGTTGTAGAGCGCCAGGTCGAGCGGGATCTTTTCGCCATCGGCGAAACCGAAGGCAGCGGCAACCGGCCAGCTGCCCGTCGCGATCGCCTTGGCACCGGCCTTGGCGACGATGGCAGCACTGCCGGGATCCCAGATGTTGTAGAGCACCACCGGGTCGCCCTTCACATGCAGGGCATGGAAGGCCTTGGCCTTGTCGATCTGGCTGGTCATGGAATTCTGCCTCTTGGGATGACTGACGGTCTGGAACCTAGCAGCGTGACGCCGCTTGGCCATAGCGCAGAATGCGGTAAGTGAGTTGCCAGAGACAGGGGTAATCACCGTTGCGTGGATCGGACCGTCGCGGCGTTGCCATGCCATGACCGGCGAACAACGGTTACGGCCCAGATAGATGAACCCTTCCCCCTACCCTCAGCTATCCGGATCCGCTGCCAGCAGCCGCTGTTCAAGACGCACAAGCACACCGAGCGCGACCTCAAGTTCCGCGGCGTCCTCGTCGGCCAGAAGCTCGGTGCGCAACCTCTCAAGAATGCGCTCGATCTCCTCGACACGGCCACGGCCGGCATCGGTCAGCGACAGGATCTTGGCGCGCCGATCGCCGGGATCGCCGCTGCGGGTGATCAGTCCGTCGGCGGCGAGCAGGTCAACGATGCGCACCAGCGATGGGCCCTCAAAGCCGAGATGGTCGGCGATCACGCCCTGGCGGATGTTGTCGCCCAGCCGCGACAGCGTCAGCAACGGCATGGCGGTGGCATGCGAGAGACCGCAATCGTCGAGCGCGCGGTCCGCCGCGTGGCGCCAAAGCCGGGCGACGGAGAGCAGGCTCCTGCCGAAACCGGCGCGGTCGGATGCGTCATTGGACATTCGAGAAAGATAACATATTATCTATTAGGATGCGATGAGATTCTCGGCCGGAACACGGTCGCGACGTCTGTGCGGAGGTAGAGGCGAGGAGTTCTCCGCAGAGCGCCGGCATGACGATCGCGTCCGAAACCGCCCGCCCGGGCGGCTGGCTTTCGGTTCAATCTTCGCGAGACATCGACATGGCAGAACAACAGACACCCAGAGGCAGCGGCGGCTGGCTTCTGGTTCTATTCGGCCTGCTCTTGGTCGTCATCGGGGCACCGCTCGTCTATGGCGGCGTCCAGCTGATCGGCCTGGGCGGATCCTGGTATTACGCGCTCGCCGGTCTCGGCGTCATTGCCTCCGGTATCCTCTACATCATGCGCCGCAAGGCCGGCCTCTGGCTCTACGGCCTGGTATTCGCGGCGACGCTCGCCTGGGCCCTCTGGGAATCCGGCCTCGAGTTCTGGCCGCTGGTGCCGCGCCTCGTAGCACCCGCCGTGATCGCCATCCCGGCGCTGTTGCTCGCGCCGCTCTTCCCGACGAGCACAGGCAAACGGGCTCCGTTTGCGCTTGCCGCCCTGCTTGTGGCGGCACTTCTCGCCACCGCCTTCTACGGCTTCACGCCGCATGGCGTCATCAGCAATACGCTCGCCTCGGCCGAACCCAAGCCGAGCGTTCCGCCGGCAGCCGCCAGCGCCACCGACTGGCGCCACTATGGCCGCACCCCGGCAGGTACACGCTATGCCCCGATCGACCAGATCAACCGCGACAATGTCGACAAGCTCGAGGTTGCCTGGACGTTCCAATCGGGCGATATCCCCTCAGGGACCGCGCAGGACCAGAACACGCCGCTCTTCGTCAACGACACGCTCTACACCTGCTCGCCCAACAACATCGTCCATGCGCTGAACCCGGATACGGGCGAAGTGAGGTGGAAATTCGACCCGAAAGCCAAGTCGCCGCTGTGGCAGCGTTGCCGTGGCGTCAGCTATTACGAGCCGGCTGCTGCGCCGGCCGAGGCAAGCGCAGCCCCCGCCGATCCGCTGGCGCCGGCGAGCGTCGTAGCGTCGACGCCCGACATGCCCGCTGCGGCGGCATCCTGCGCCGCCCGCATCGTCATGACCACAATCGACGCCCGCCTGATCCAGCTCGACGCCAAGACCGGCGAGCTGTGCCAGGATTTCGGCAATGGCGGTATTGTCGACCTCAAAAGCGACATGGGCGAGATCAAGGACGGTTTCTACTTCCAGACCTCCGCCCCCACCGTGGCGCGTGACCTGATCATGGTCGGCGGCTGGGTGTGGGACAATGTCGAGACAGGCGAACCCTCCGGCGCCGTACGCGCCTTCGACGCCCTCACCGGCGAACTGGTCTGGGCCTGGGATCTCGGCAACCCCGCCATCACCAAGCTGCCGCCGGAAGGCGAAAGCTACACGCGCGGCACGCCCAATGTCTGGTCGACACCGGCCTATGACGAGGCCCTCGGCCTTGTCTACCTGCCGACCGGCAACGCCACGCCCGACTTCTTTGGCGCACATCGCTCGAAGGCCGCCGAGGACTATACCGCCTCGGTCGTCGCCCTCGACATCGTAACCGGCCGCGAACGCTGGAAGTTCCAGACCGTGCACCACGACATCTGGGACTACGACGTTCCGGCCCAGCCGGCGCTCTACGACGTGCCGGATGGCAAGGGCGGCACGGTTCCAGCGCTGATCCAGATCACCAAGCGCGGGCAGATCTTCATGCTCGACCGCCGCGACGGCAAGCCGATCGCCGAGGTCGAGGAGCGCGCCGTTCCGCAGACCGGCGGCGTGCCGGAGGACTTCCTGTCGCCGACGCAGCCCTATTCGGTCGGCATGCCGGCGATCGGCGCGGAGCCCTTCGCCGAGGCCAAGATGTGGGGTGCGACGCCTTACGACCAGCTCTACTGCCGCATCGAGTTCAAGAAGATGCGCTACGAGGGCGAATTCACGCCTCCCGGCCTGACGCGTTCGATCATCTTTCCAGGCTACTATGGCGGCATGAACTGGGGCAGTGCGGCGATCGACGAGGCCCGGGGGTTGCTGATCGTCAACGACATCCGCATGCCGCAGTTCGCCCAGCTAATGCCGCGCGAGGAGACCGACAATTATGGCGGGTCGGCAGCCCATGACGGTCTGTCGCAGCAGAAGGGAACGCCCTATGGCGCGCTGAAGAACGGCTTCATGTCGCCGCTCGGCGTTCCCTGTCACCAGCCGCCTTATGGCACCTTCACCGGCATCGACCTCAAGACCCGCCAGATCGCCTGGCAGGTTCCGGCGGGCACGCTGCAGGATACCGGTCCGCTTGGCATGAAAACCGGCCTGCAGATCCCGATCGGCATGCCGACGCTGGGCGGTCCGATCGCGACGTCAGGCGGCCTCGTCTTCTACGCCGGCACGCAGGACTATTATCTGCGTGCACTCGATGTGGAGACGGGCAATGAGTTGTGGAAGGGCCGGCTGCCTGTCGGCGCCCAGTCTACGCCAATGACCTTCGTCTCGCATGAGAGCGGAACGCAATATGTGGTCATCTCGGCCGGCGGGGCGCGCCAGTCGCCTGACCGCGGCGACTACATCGTCGCCTACAGGCTGCCCAAGCAGAACTGAGTCTGAGCGCATCGACATCGGAAGGGGCGCCTCGGGCGCCTTTTCATTTCTGGCCGGCAAGGGCGGTACCCGTGCGACGAACAGGCAGCCGCCAGCCGAGCCTCACGCCGAGCGTTGCGATGGCGATCAGGACCATGCCCATGCTTTGCGCGATGCCGATGGGGTGGTTGTAGACCGCCCAGTCGATGATGATGGCGACCACCGGATAGATGAAGGTGAGCACGCCGATAACCGGCGTCGTCAGCCTGGGATAGGACGAGAACATCATCACATAGGCGATGCCGGTGTGCAGCACGCCAATGCCGATAAGCCAACCCCATGAGTTGAGCGAAATGTGGCCGGAAAAATTGGCAGCCGGCGCAAGCATGATGACGCCGACCGCCGTCTGGCAGAGCACCGTGATCTCCGGCCGCTGTTCGCCCAGGCCCTTGGCCAGGATCGTCACCACCGCATAGAGGAAGGCACCGCCGAGCGCCATGGCGATGCCGATCATCCAGGTGGTCGTGACCGGATTGTCGGAGACGACGAGGCCGCTGGCCAGCACGACGCCCAAAAAGGCAGCGCCCATCCAGGCGACCTGGTCAATGGTAATCCGCTCCTTGAGGAACAGAACGCCGATCAGCACCACGAAGAACGGCTGGATATGATATACGATGGTCATCACCGCAATCGAGGTCTTGGCGAAGCCGGCAAAGAACGCAGTCCAGCTCAGCACCATGCAGACGCCGCAAAGCGTCGCGCGGCCGAGGCGGCTCCAGGATAGCGAATTGTCAGGCAGGTAGCCGCGCACAAGGCACCAGGCGCCGAGAAAGAGCGAGCCAAACAGGCAGCGCCAGAACACCGTCGTGATTGGGTCGATGCCCGCCTCAGTGACGAAGGCGCCGACGGTGCCGGCGATAGCCATGGCGACAGCGAGGTTCAGGGCGGGAAAGCGGGAGGCGTTGGTCATGAGCGTCGTCCGGTCGCGATGGCCAAGCAAGCCCCGATTGACGAATTCATTCAAACGAATAGATTTGGCGAACCCTATTCGAATTGCTGATACCATCATGGCGATATCACTCGACCTCGACCTGCTGAGGACCTTCGTCGCCGTAGCCGACAGCGGCAGCTTTTCCCATGCCGCGGCACGCATCGGGCGCAGCCAGTCGGCCATCAGCATGCAGATGCAGCGGCTGGAACAGACCATCGGCAAGCAACTTCTGGTACGCGGCCCGCGCGCCGTGCTGCCCAACGCCATCGGCGAGGAGCTACTGGTCTACTCCAGGCGGCTGCTGAAACTCTCCGACGAAGCCTGGGCAAGCGTCACCCGTCCGGAGGAGGCCGGCAGCGTGCGGCTCGGCGTGCCGGACGACTATGCCGCATTCCTGCTGCCGACGGTGCTGTCGCGCTTCGCCGCGGCCCACCCGCTGGTCACTGTGGAGCTTGTCTGCGAACAGTCGACTACGCTGGTGAAGACTTTCGCCGACGGCAAGCTCGACCTTGCCATCATCACCCGCGGACCGGAGCAGGCGATCGAGGTGCTGCAGCGCGAGAGGCTTGTCTGGGTAGCCTCCCCCAACCATGTCGCCTGGGAGATCGATCCGCTGCCTGTCGCGCTGTTCGAGCCCGGTTGCGTCGCGCGAAAGAGCGTGTTGCAGGTGCTGGGCGCCGCCGACCGATCGTTCCGCTGCACCTATTCCAGCGCCAGCCTGCTCGGGCTGATCGCCGTGGTTCAGGCGGGTCTCGCCGTAGCCGTGCTCGCCCAGCGCAGCGTGCCCCCCGGCCTGCGCGTCATCGGCGAAGCCGAGGGCCTGCCGCCGCTGCCCGAGATGGAAATCGGCATATTGCGCAACCCGCAGCCCGCCAATTCGGCGGTCGACCGGCTCTACGAATTTCTCCGACGCGACCTCACCCAGCAGTCCTGATCCTCGCAGCTAGCGTCTTGCGTATGTCTGCCATGCGCCAGATGCATTGCTGCAATGCGGCAACGTCGCTTGTGCCGCGCGGGACATGAGGAAATTGTGCGTCTAAATCGTTTCAGCTCCCCTGAGTCCGCCCATGCCCTTGCCGATCCTCGCTCTGGCCGTTGCATCCTTTTGCATCGGCACCACCGAATTCGTGATCATGGGCCTGTTGCCGGAGGTCGCCGCCGACCTCGGCGTGTCGATCCCGGCCGCCGGTCTTCTGGTCACCGGCTACGCGCTCGGCGTCGTCGTCGGCGCCCCGATCATCGCGGTGGGCACAGCGAAACTGCCGCGCAAACCGGTGCTGATCGGGCTCGCCATGATGTTCGTCTTCGGCAACCTGCTTTGCGCCATCGCCCCCACTTACTGGACGCTGATGATCGCTCGCGTCATCACCGCCTTTGGTCACGGCGCCTTCTTCGGCATCGGCTCGGTGGTGGCGGCAAACCTGGTCCCAACCAACAAGCGCGCCAGTGCCATCGCCCTGATGTTTGCCGGCCTGACATTGGCGAACATCCTCGGCGTTCCCGGCGGCACGGCACTCGGCGAGGCCTATGGCTGGCGCGCCACCTTCTTTGCCGTCGTCGTCATCGGCCTGCTCTCGGTGGCGGCCATAGCCTGGCTGGTCCCTGCGGGCGTCGCCCCTCCCGGCAAGGGCGGGGTATCAGGCGAGGTCAAGGTTCTGGGCAAGCTCCAGGTCTGGCTCGCCATGATCATCTCGGCGCTCGCCTCGGGCAGCCTGTTTGCCGTCTTCACCTACATCAAGCCGATCCTGACCGACGTCAGCGGCCTCTCGGTTGAATCGGTCACTTGGGTGCTGTTGCTGTTCGGCGGCGGCATGACCATCGGCAACATCATCGGCGGCAAGCTGGCCGACTGGAAGCTGATGCCCACAGCCATCGGCGCGCTGGTGGTGATGGCGGCGATTCACGTCGCCTTCGCCGGACTCAGCTCTTCGGCGCCCGCGGCGATCCTGCTCGTCTTCATGTGGGGCGTCATCACCTTCGTCATCGTGCCGCCGATGCAGATGCGCGTCGTCGAAACCGCTTCGGAGGCACCGAACCTCGCGGCCACCCTCAACCAGGGCGCCTTCAACGCCGGCAACGCCGCCGGCGCCTGGGTCGGTGGTGCTGCAATTTCGATGGGCGTGAGCTATGCCGGCCTGCCCTTCGTCGGTGCGGCCATCGCGCTGTCTGCCTTCGGCGTCGCGCTCATTTCCTTCGCGCTCGACCGCCGTGACGCAATTCAGCAGGCGGCATGACGCTTTAGCGATTGTCAGCAACCCGTCGCTGCTGTAGCCACGACAGCGATGGTTCCTGCTATCCGGTTCGGGCAGCAGGTTAAATGGGAACACGGTGAGACGTCCCCGACGCGAAACCGTGGCTGCCCCCGCAACTGTGAGCGGATAGCAATTCGGAAACATGCCACTGGCCGAAAGGCCGGGAAGGCTCCGAGGCGCGATCACCCGCAAGCCAGGAGACCTGCCATCATCCGATTAACTCAACCGGCCGGGGTGTGCCGCGGAGATGATGATGGTTGCGACTGCCTTTTTCGGTACCGGCGCGCTTTCCGGATCGTTCTGCTACCTCCGCCCGACCGCGGAGACAGGGTATGCTCGATCGCGTCCACGCCGCTAGCCGCCTTGTAGGCACCACCCCGGCACTGCTCGAACTCGATGGCGTCAGCTGGGGCCCTCGTGCTTCGCAGCCGATCCTCGAGCCGATCAGCCTTGCGGTTGCGCCGGGCGAGTTGCTCGCCATCGTCGGCCCCAACGGCGCCGGCAAGTCGAGCCTGCTGCGCTGCCTCTACCGCTACCACAAGCCGACTTCGGGCACTGTCCGCCTCGACGGCACCGACATCTGGAAGATGAAGCCGCGCGACTGTGCCCGCCGCATCGCGACCGTGCTTCAGGAAAGCGCCTCGGACTTCGGCCTGACTGTCGCAGAAATCATCGAGTTGGGCCTGACCCCGCATGTCACGAGTTTCGGCACCAGGGACCGCGACTACGACCAAGTCGAGGCAGCCCTTGCCCTGCTCGGCCTGACCGCACTCGCTGCGCGCGACTTCGGCTCGCTGTCGGGCGGCGAAAAGCAGCGCGTGATGATTGCCCGGGCATTGGTGCAGCGACCCGACCTTCTGATCCTCGACGAACCGACCAACCACCTCGACATCCGTCACCAACTCGAAGTGCTGGAGCTGCTCGGCAATCTCGGCTGCACCGTCATCGTTTCCCTGCACGATTTGGCGCTCGCCTCGGCCCATGCCGACCGCGTGCTTGTCATGGACGGAGGCCGCGCCGTTGCCTGCGGCGCGCCCGCCGACATCCTGACGCCCGATCGCATACGTGACAGCTTTTCCGTCGGAGCGACCCTCGACGACCATCCCGTCACCGGTCGTCCACGCTTTTCCTTCCACCTCGAACGCTGAACATCAAGGAGCCTCCATGCGCCTGCCCATCATCGCCGCCGCCCTGCTCGCCAGCTGCGCAACAGCTATGGCCAGCGGCTTCCCCGTCACCGTCAAGAGCTGCAACCGCGACGTAACCTTCGAGTCCGCGCCCAAGCGCGCCGTCTCGCACGACGTCAACCTGACCGAGATGATGCTGGCGCTCGGCCTTGCCGACCACATGGCCGGCTATTCCGGCATCTCCGGCTGGAAGACGCTGAGCGAGGATTTGCGCAAGGGCGTCGGCGAACTGCCCGAACTCGCCCCACAATACGTCAGCAAGGAAGTGCTGCTCGGCGCCGACACCGACCTGTTCTTCGCCGGCTGGAACTACGGCATGAAGGTCGGCGGCGACGTCACCCCGGATACGCTCGCGCCCTTCAAGATCGCTGTCTACGAGCTGACCGAAAGCTGCATCCACATCATGAAGAAGGACAAGTCGTCGCTTCAGGACATGTATGCCGACCTGCTCAATCTCGGCGCCATTTTTGGTGTGCGCGAGAAGGCGGACGTCCTGGTGGCAGGCTATGAGAAGGAACTCGCCGACTTCCAGGCCGAGCTGCCCAAGCTCGACAAGCCAGTCAACGTGTTCATCTACGATTCCGGCGAGCAGAAGCCGTTTACCGCCGGACGCTACGCCATGCCGACCGCCATTATCGAGGCAGCCGGCGGCAAGAACATCGTTGACGACGTCGAGTCGAGCTGGGTCGAGATTGGGTGGGAGCCGGTCATCGAGCGCAATCCCGACATGGTGGTGATCGTCAATTACGGTGAGGTAACTGCCGAGCAGAAGATCGACTACATGCGCACCAACCCGGCCTTCAAGGACATCGAGGCAGTGAGGAACAACCGCTTCTTCGTGCTCGAATACAACGAGGCGACGCCGGGACCGCGCAACATTGCGGCGATCAAGCGGCTGGCCGCCGCGATGCGGGCCGACTGAGCCGTGTCGCATCGCCACTTCGTCACAGGGCCAAGACACGTCCTGATCCACGCCATGCCGGCCCTGATACCGGGGCTGGCCGTGGTGCTTGTGATAGGCATGATCATTGCCGTCGGCGTCGGCCCGGTGGCGATCCCACTGGAAACGGTGTGGGGCGTCATTGCCAACAAGCTGATACCGGGAAGCGTCGAGGCGGTCTGGTCGAGCGGACGCGAGAATATCGTCTGGGACGTTCGCGCGCCGCGCGTCATCCTGGGCGCCATCGTCGGCGCCTCGCTGGCGCTGGTGGGGGGAGCCCTGCAGTCGGTGACACGCAATCCGCTCGCCGATCCGCATCTGCTCGGCATTTCGTCGGGCGCGGCCTTCGGCGCGATCATGGCGCTGATCCATTCCGGCATGGTGCTCGGCACCGTCACCGTGCCAGTCTTCGCCTTTGCCGGCGCGCTGGCGGCAACCGCACTGGTGCTTGCCATCGCCAACCTGGCGCGAGCGCAGTCGGCCGGCCAGCTGATCCTTGCCGGCGTGGCGGTGAGCTTCATCATCTCGGCCGCAGGCAACCTCTTGATCTTCATCGGCGACCCCAAGGCTGCCCATGTCGCGATCTTCTGGATGCTTGGCGGGCTCGGGCTGGCGCAATGGAGCCATCTGCCCTATCCGCTGGCAGCCCTTGTCCTGTGCGGCGTCTGGCTGATGACGCAGACCCGCAACCTCAACGCCATGACGTTGGGCGACGAAAGCGCAACCGCACTCGGCATCCCGGCGCAGCGCTTCCGGCTCAAGGTCTTCGTCGCCTGTGCGCTGCTGACCGGCTGTGCGGTTGCCTACTCCGGCGTCATCGCCTTTGTCGGCCTGATGATCCCGCACATCGTGCGCTTCTTCGTCGGTGGCGACTATCGCCGCGTGCTGCCGCTGTCGGCGCTGGTCGGCGCCATCTTCCTGATCGCCGCCGACATGGCCGCACGCACGGTCGTGCCGCCGCAGGACATGCCGCTCGGCATCGTCACCGGGCTGATCGGCGGCATTGCTTTCGTCATCTTGATGCGGCGACGGACAACAAAGTGAGGGTCAGTTGGTAATGCAATGCAAGACGACGCAAATCCGGTTGCGTGGCCCCGAATTCGCCGCTATGCATTCCGCCATGAACACGACTTCGCTCCAGAACATGTGGTGGCGGGCCAGCTGACAGCGGCCTCTTGAAGCGCGTGCGCGTGAAGATTGTGATGGCCGCAACGGGATTTCCGGGCGGCCATTTGCTTTTTTCGAACCAGGCTCCGGACGCTCCCACTGCAAGAGATGGAGACGGGAATGACGTTGGAATTGCTTGAAAACGGCGCCGAGCGCTACGTGACGTCAGGCGGGGTGTCGATCACCCGGCAGCGCCACGAAACCGCCTATCACGGCGCGATCGAGACCTATCTCGACGGGCTCAACAGCCGGCGCGGCGCGGTGTTCTCCTCCAACTACGAATATCCCGGCCGTTACACCCGCTGGGACACCGCCATCATCGACCCGCCGGTGGTAATCTCGGCACGCGGACGCGCAATGAAGATCGAGGCGCTGAACGGCCGCGGCGAGGTGCTGCTGCCGGTGATCCGCGCCGTGCTCGCGCCGCTCAATGAGCTGACGATCACCGAGACCTCCAAGCGCTTGATCGCGCTCGAGGTGGCGACGCCCGGCCGCGTCTTTACCGAGGAAGAACGGTCGCGCGTGCCTTCGGTGTTCACCGTGCTGCGCGCAATCACTGCCTTGTTCAAGTCGGACGAGGACAGCAATCTTGGCCTCTACGGCGCCTTCGGCTACGACCTCGCCTTCCAGTTCGACCCGGTCGAGCACACACTGGTGCGCAAGGACAGCCAGCGCGACCTCGTGCTGTTTTTGCCCGACGAGATCCTTGTCGTCGACCATTATTCAGCCAAAGCCTGGCACGATCGCTACGACTATTCCGGCGCGGATTTCTCGACCGAGGGCCTCGCGCGGGACAGCGTCGTCGAGCCGTTCAAGGCGTCCGACCGCATTCCGCCACGCGCCGACCATGAGCCGGGCGAATATGCCCAACTGGTGCGCCGGGCGATGGACAGTTTCAAGCGCGGCGACCTGTTCGAGGTCGTGCCCGGCCAGATGTTCTACGAGCGCTGCGAGACGGTGCCGTCGGAGATTTCGCGCCGGCTGAAGGCGATCAACCCTTCCCCCTATTCGTTCTTCATCAATCTCGGCGAAGGCGAGTATCTGATCGGCGCCTCGCCGGAGATGTTCGTCCGCGTCAACGGCCGCCGCGTCGAGACCTGCCCGATCTCGGGCACCATCAAGCGTGGCGACGACGCCATCTCCGACTCTGAGCAAATCCTGAAGCTGCTCAATTCGAAGAAGGACGAATCCGAGCTTACCATGTGCTCTGATGTCGACCGCAACGACAAGTCCAGGGTTTGCGAGCCAGGCACGGTACGCGTCATCGGCCGCCGCCAGATCGAGATGTATTCGCGGCTGATCCACACTGTCGACCACATCGAGGGCCGCCTGCGCGAGGGCATGGATGCCTTCGACGCCTTCCTCAGCCACGCCTGGGCGGTGACGGTCACCGGCGCGCCCAAGCTGTGGGCCATGCGTTTCATCGAGCAGAACGAGAAGAGCCCCCGCGCCTGGTATGGCGGGGCGATCGGCATGGTGCATTTCAACGGTGACCTGAACACCGGCATGACGCTGCGCACCATCCGCATCCAGGACGGCATCGGCGAGGTGCGCGCGGGCGCCACATTGCTCTACGATTCCGTTCCCGAGGAAGAAGAAGCCGAAACCGAACTGAAGGCCTCAGCCATGCTCTCCGCCATCCGCGACGCCAAGACCGGCAACGCTCCCGGCACCGAGCGCGCCACCGCGCGCGTCGGTGAAGGGGTCAAGATCCTGCTCGTCGACCACGAGGATTCCTTCGTCCACACGCTGGCCAACTACTTCCGCCAGACCGGCGCCGACGTCTCGACCGTACGCTCGCCTGTGCCGGATGAAGTCTTCGACCGGATCAAGCCCGACCTGGTCGTGCTCTCCCCCGGCCCCGGCACGCCGAAGGACTTCGACACGGCGGCAACGATCAAGAAATCCAGGGACCGCGACCTGCCGATCTTCGGCGTCTGCCTCGGCCTGCAGGCACTGGCCGAAGCCTATGGCGGCGAGTTGCGCCAGCTGGCGGTGCCAATGCATGGCAAGCCATCGCGTATCCGCATCTCCAAGCCGGGCATCGTCTTCTCCGGCCTGCCCAAGGAAGTGACCGTCGGCCGCTACCACTCGATCTTTGCCGATCCGGTGCGGCTGCCCTCCGACTTTGTCGTCACGGCGGAGACTGAGGACGGCGTCATCATGGCGTTCGAGCACAAGAAAGAACCGATCGCCGCGGTGCAGTTCCACCCCGAATCGATCATGACGCTCGGCCATGACGCCGGCATGCGCATGATCGAGAACGTGGTAGCCCACATGCCGCGCAAGGCCAAGGACAAGGCGGCCTAGCCAACATCGACAACCTCCCCTCTCGCGGCCGCTTGGCCGCGGGCGGGCAGCAGCCATAAAGCGAGATCATGGTCCAGACCGAAACGAAGGGATTTTCAGCCAGCGGCAGCCAGCCGACATCGGCCAAGAAGCGCGTCGCTAGACTGGCTTTCTGGTCGATCATCATCGGCGGCGCCGTGATGGGGCTGAAATTCGTCGCCTGGTGGCTGACGGGTTCGGTGGCGCTCTATTCGGACGCGCTGGAATCGATCGTCAACGTGGTTGCTGCGATGGCCGCCTTCTGGGCAATCAAGGTCAGCCACAAGCCCGCCGATCTCGACCACCAGCACGGCCACCACAAGGCCGAGTACTTCTCGGCCGTGCTCGAAGGCGTGCTGATCATCGTCGCGGCCTTGCTGATCCTGTTCGAGGTTTGGCGCAGCTGGGGCACGCCGATGGACGCCGAGCAGCCCTGGCTCGGCCTCGGCATCAACGGTATTGCCGCCGTGGTGAATGCGATCTGGGCCACCATGCTGATCCGCGTCGGCCGCGCAGAGCGCTCGCCGGCGATGGTCGCAGACGGCCATCACATCATGACCGACGTAGTGACGTCGGCCGGCGTGCTGGTCGGCCTCGTCGGTGCCATCGCCACCGGCTGGACGATTCTCGACCCCGTGCTGGCTGTTATCGTCGCGCTCAACATCCTCTGGCAGGGTTGGCACGTCATGAGCTCGTCGATGAACGGCCTGATGGACCGCGCCGTCGAGCTGGAAGACCACATGCGCATCCGCGACATCATCTCTGCCAACTCCAAGGGTGCGATTGAGGTGCACGACCTCAAGACCCGCATTGCCGGCCGCGCCACTTTCATCGAATTTCACCTCGTCGTCGACGCCGACATGAGCGTCGGCGAAAGCCATGTCATCTGCGACCGCATCGAGGATGCGCTGAAGCAGGAAATCCCCTCGGTGCGCATCATCATCCATGTCGAGCCGGATGACGAAGCCAAGCTGCCCAAGGGCACGGTGGCGGTTCCCTTCGCCTGAGCTACCTTTGCTGAACTCTGGCCCGTTTGTCAGGATGGTGTCGGCTTGAACCGCGGACCTCGGCCGTCAGGCTGGACAAGTGCTGCCTCGCAAGCACAATCCGGGCAACGAAGCGATGCGAGTCCTGAGATGTACGGATTGATAGGGAAGATGCGGGCCCAGGCCGGCAAGCGCGATGAACTGCTCGGCATCCTGCTTGGAAGCACCAGTGCCATGCCGGGATGCCTGAGCTATGTCATCGCCAGGGATCCAGCCGACGTCGACGCGATCTGGATATCCGAGGTCTGGGACAGCAGCGCAAGCCACAAGGCCTCGTTGCAACTGCCCGAGGTCAAGGCGGCGATTAGCCGGGCAATGCCGATCATCGCCGGCTTCGACACCAGCATCGAGACCGAGCCGGTTGGCGGCTTCGGGCTGGACGCAGCCGGAGGCTAGCCCCTCTAGATCTTCACCAGCATCGCGGTGAGGTACATGAAGCCGGCACCGGCAGCGAGGCCTGACATGACTGCCGGGCTGAACAGGCCATTGCCCTCAGGCCCTTCGCGGCGGCGCATCATGGCTGTCACCTCGACGATGACCTGAAGTATCGCGCCGGCGCCGATGGCAAGCGCCAGCGCCGACCATTGCGGCGCGAACGCCAGGCTGCCGATCCACAGGCCCAGCACCGCCGGCCAGCCGGCCAGCAGCGTCAACCAGGCGAAGGTCCAGAGCGCGATGCGCTCGCGCAGGATGGGTGCGGCGATGCCGATGCCTTCGGTGACGTTGTGCAAGGTGAAGCCGATCACTAGGAAGGTGCCCAGGCCTGCCGCACCTGCCGCGAACGCCGCGCCGATCGCCAGGCCCTCGCCGAAATTGTGCAGGCCGATGCCGATGGCGATGTAGGTGGCGAGCGCCAAACCCTTTGGCGCGCCGTTGCGCCGACCGATGCCCATCAGGATCAGGAAGCTCGCTGCCGCGGCCAGCGCCACCATCGCGTTGCCCTGGAAGACTGCAGCAGATTCGGCCGCAAGCTCGAAGGCGTCGCCGATGGCATCGACCATCAGGAAAGCGAGCAGGCCGACAGTCACGGCAAGGAGAAAGTTCATGCCGTTGCGTCCGACGCCGCGCAAGGCGGGATAGAACATCAGGCCGATCGCCACCGGCACGACGCCGACGAAGATGCCGAGGATCGCCTGCGACAGCAGGCTGGAGCTGGTGGCAATGGGTGTTGCCACCGCAACCGGAATGTCATGGGCGAAGGTGGTACCGGTATTGGTCACCAGGTTGATCGCATGCGCTTCGCCGAGCACCCAGGGGAACGGCACCTGGATCCAGGCGGAAGAACCTCGCGCCAACGGTCCTGGTGGATCCTGGGTGAATTGCCAATAGGCATCGTCGACCTGGACCTGGGCGATCGTCATAGGCTCCGAGCCGCCGGCGCGGACCAGGACGCGAATGCCGTCGCTGCCGAGGATGACGCGCTCGAAGGCAATGTCCTCGACCGGTGGCGTGCCGTTGTTGAAGCGCGCCAGCGGATTGGTTGAAACCAGAACCGCAATGGCCGCGGCAAAGGCGAGCAGAGGCAGGATGATCCACCACAGCGCACGGCGTGGCGATGCAGAACCCGGCAGTTCGGCTTCGGTCTCGGAAACGGGCGCGTCTCTCATGCCACGTCCTCCACGACGTCGAACATGCCGACCCAGCCCAGTTCGGTAAACTCCGACTGGTGCGGATGGAACATGTAGAGGCCTGCCTCATGCTCGGCGAAAGTGAACTCGATGATGCCGCGCTGGGCCTGGCACTGGGTGATCAGGTCGACGGTCTTCAGCGTCGGCGTCAACGTTGTGCCCTGGTCGAAATAATCGAAGAAATTGGCATGCAGGTGAAACGAATTGATCGGGTCGAACTCGACGACATTGATCAGGTAGATCCGCACCGGCTTGTTCCTGGCGATGCGGATCGGCGTGTTCATGTAGGTGTGCGCCACCGTGTTGACGGCATAAAACTCGTTCTCGCCGTCAAAGTTGGTGTCGAAGGCATTCATCACCATGACGAATTCCTGCCACCCGGCATTCTCCGGCGAGCCGTAGAGCCGCGAACGGGCGACATCGGCCTGCTCAGGGTGGCGCGCCGGATCGGGATCGATGACGAAGGCGCCGTACATGCCCTTGTGGATGTGCCGCTTTAGCGGCAGCGCGTGACAATGATAGAGATGGCAGCCGAACGGCTTGGCGTCGAACTCGTAGACGAACTCATCGCCGGGATTGATCAGGCCGGCACCCGGCACGCCGTCCATGCGCGCAGCGTGGATGCCGTGGAAGTGCATCGAATGCGGATGCGAGCCGTAGTTCTTGAACACGATGCGCAGGCGCTCGCCTTCAGTGGCGCGCAGGGCCGGGCCGGGAACGCGGCCATTGTAGGTCCAGGCCGGGAACATCACGCCTGGAGCGATCTCGATTTCCTTGTCTTCGGCAACGACCTCGAAGGTCCTGAGCGTGCGCCCGTCAGGTAAGGTCGATGTCGTCCCAACATCCCAATCGGTCAGCATATTGGCCGGATCGAAGCCGTTGCGGGCACTGTCGACCTCGCCGACGGTGACCATCGCGCCATGTGCGCCGCTGTGCCCTGCCGAAGCCGGATAGGCATCGGCACTAGAAGTCGATTGAGCGGCGGCATGCCCGTCATACGACGCCTGCCCCACCGCGGCGGTGACGCCCGCAGCCGTGGCTCCCGCGGTGCAGATACCGCCGGCCAGCACCAGCCTGCGGCTGAGCCGCTCCCCTAATATTGTCGCCACTTCGACCATCCCGAGTCATGATGCAAATGCGAATGATTTGCATCATGCTCTCGCAAACACGCGCGCACAAGCTGAATCTGATTGATAGCCGATGGACCTAAACTGACGCGATGACTCAATAATCCGGTGGCCAGGCGAGTTGCGGGCAATGAGGATGCGGGAGAGAAATGCCCGAGCCTTGCGGCGCAACCGGTTGAGAAGCACAGCCGTACAGAGGGACGATGTGTGCGATACGGCCGCGATACGCGCCGTCTATGAAGAGCGGCAGTGAATCAGGATCGTAGAAATTCCGGGCAAGCCGCTGAATGGATTATCTGTTCTGAGCCCCGGTATCCGCTTCGGAGTGCTCGCGGACGACAGCGCTGTGCCTCGATGCCGATGACGTCGATACCTGACTGAAGCACTTCGGTTGTCACAACTGCACGACGGCGAGCGCCGTCTACGATGGTGGCACCGATCCTTCGCCCGCACTTCGATTCAAATGCGAGCGCGTGACGGAAAGGACCGGACGACATCGGGCGGCGGATCGTCGAAGCGACGCGCCGCCCAAAAAAGTCAATCGATCTGGATCTTGGCGTCCTTGACGACAGGCCCCCACTTGGCCAGCTCGGCCTTGACGTGGGCAGCCAGCTCATCCGGCGTCGAGCCGACGATCTTGGCGCTGAAGCCGTTCATCTTCTCGATGACGGCCGGGTCGGTCATAGCCTTGTTGGCCGAGGCATTCAGGCGATCGACAACCTCCTTCGGCGTGCCGGCGGGCGCAAACAGCGCGTTCCAGGTATACGTCTCATAGCCCGGCACGCCGGCTTCGGCGATTGTCGGTACGTCGGGGAAGGACGGCGCCCGCTCGGCCGTGGTGACGCCCAGCGCCTTCAGCGTGCCGCCCTTGATGTGCGAGGACGAGGACGGCAGATTGTCGAACATGATCGGCACCTGGTTGCCGACGACGTCGTTCAGCGCCGGACCAGCACCCTTGTAGGGAATGTGCTGGATGCTGACGCCAGCCATTGCCTTGAACAGTTCGCCCGAAAGATGCAGCGGCGTGCCGTTGCCTGACGAGGCATAGGCATATTTGTCGGGCTCGGCCTTCAACAGCGCGATCAGCTCCTGCACGTTGTTGACCGGCAGCTGCGGGTTGACGACGAGCACATTGGGCACGACGACAAGCAGCGAGACAGGGGTAAAATCCTTCTCCGGATCGTAGGGCTTGGTCTTGAGGATGAGCGGGTTGAGCGCGTGCGTGGCAACCGTGCCCATCAGGATGGTGTAGCCATCCGGTTCGGCGCGGGCGACACGGTCGGCACCGATGTTGCCGCCGGCACCCGCGACATTCTCGACAATGACCTGCTGGCCGAGATCGTCCGACATTTTCTGCGCGATGATGCGGGCGACGACGTCGGTCGAGCCGCCGGCGGCAAACGGCACCACCAGGGTCACTGTCCGGTCCGGGAATTTCTGGGCTATGGCCTGCGGCGCCAAGGCAAGCAGCGAAGCAGCAGAAAGCCCGAGGGCCAATGTCATGCGGCGGGTGAATTTCGTCATCAGTACGCACCTCCTATTTTGGCGGTGGCACCTCGTTGCCGACCGCGTGGAGCGGCGAGCGTATGAACTTTACCTACGCCGTCAATGCGACGTTGGAGGTATGGTGACGTTCGGCAGAGGAACGAGGGTTGCCTGGCGCTGCATCTGCGGACAACACGGGCTGACACATCATCCCGAATAGGTCTAAGACGACGGCATGAAGCCTGACCCGCAGCCTGCCGCTCCGCTCACCGATACGAAGCCCTTGGTGCAATGGGCCCTGCTGCTCATCTGTTCGGTTCTGCTTGCCGGCCTGTTCGAGCAGGTGCACCTGCCTGCGGCCTTGCTCGTCGGGCCGATGCTGGTTGCCATCTTGCTTGGCAGCAACGGTGCCACTGTGCGGGTGCCGCGGCCGCTGTTCGTCTCGGCGCAGGCGCTGATCGGCTGCCTCGTCGCCAGCTCGATTTCTGCAGGCATCTTCGTCACCTTCGCCGCCGAATGGCCGCTGTTCCTGAGTGCGGCAATCGCCACCGTCGCCGCGAGCAGCTTCCTCGGCTGGTTCATCTCGCGGCTCAAGGTCTTGCCCGGCACCACCGCCGTGTGGGGTTCGGCGCCGGGAGCCGCCACCGCCATGGTACTTATGGCGGACGCATTTGGCGCCGACGCGCGGCTCGTCGCCTTCATGCAGTATCTGCGCGTCATCATGGTTTCGATCGCCGCCGCGGTCATCGCACGGCTCTGGGTCGACACGTCAGGCGTCGAAGCGCCAGGCATCGAGTGGTTTCCTGATATCGCCTGGCCGGCATTCGGCGCGATGATCGGCGTCGCCATTGTCGGCGGCACGCTTGGCCATCTTCTGCGCATCCCCTCGCCCTACTTCGTCGGCGCGATGCTGGTTGGTGCGGTCGTCCATCTCGGCTTCGGCGTCGAGCTGCAACTGCCGGAATGGCTGCTGGCCATCGGCTACACTCTGATCGGTTGGTCGATCGGGCTCAACTTCACCCGGCCTATCCTGCGCCACGCCGCACGCGCCCTGCCTCAGGTGGTCGGCTCCATCGCCGCCCTGATGGCCTTCTGTGGCGCGCTGGCCTTTGGCCTGCACCTCATCCTCGGTGTCGACCCACTGACCGCCTACCTCGCGACCAGCCCCGGCGGCATGGATTCCATCGCCATCATCGCCGCCGCCTCCAAGGACGTCGACCTGTCCTTCGTCTTGACGCTGCAGATGCTGCGCTTTCTGATCGTGCTGGCGTTTGGCCCGGCGCTGGCGCGGCTGGTGGCCCGCGCGATCAAGGACTGAGCGGCCGAAAAAGGCCTCGCCCCTGTAGGATCGGGCCGTCCGCTTTCGTCCTTTGATCGTCAGACGAGGAAGGAGAGCAGACATGGCATCCCACACCCCAGCGAAAATCATCATCGAGAACGTCAACCATCCCGGACAGGCCAAGCCGGCAGATGCTGCCATGTACCAGGCGATGAAGCAGGCGATCCTTGAGGTACTGCCGGCGAAATCACCTGGAATGACCGTCGCCGAAATGCAGGAATGCGTTCGCGGCCGCCTGCCCGAGCAGCTCTATCCCGACGGCGCCAAGTCGGGCTGGTGGACCAAGGCAGTGCAGCTCGATCTCGAGGCGAAGGGCATCATCACGCGCGAGAAGGTCAGCCCGCTGCGCCTGCACAAGGCCTGATCCGGAAGCTGCTGCGTCAGAAAGGCCGGATACAGCACCGCGCATCGTGCCGGGCGGGCTTGCGCGGTCCATGCGCCTCCTGTAAGAGAGCGCCATGTCGTCGCGCAAGATCAACGAAATTTCCCGTCCGGCCGCTTTTGCGGGCGAGACGCTGCGCGCCCTTTCCTCGGCTCTTCTTCTTCTCGGCCTTATCGGCGATCGCCGGGCTCGTTAAGGGAGCGTCCGGCGGTCGAATTGCCGCCGAGGCATATGCTCCTTTGCTCTTCACAACAGAACCGAATTTCTGATTTAAGACCGCTGAAGCATGCGCGCGTTGTCGTGCATGGCGGCCAAGAGAACGAGACCGACAATGAGCAAGACCACTCCCGCTTCCGGCCGAAGTGCTGGCATGCCGTCCGCCGCCATTAAGTACCAGCCCTACCACAAGATCGACCTGCCCGACCGGACCTGGCCGTCCAGAACCATCGACAAGGCGCCGATCTGGTGCTCGGTCGACCTGCGCGATGGCAACCAGTCGCTCGTCGATCCGATGGGCCACGACCGCAAGGCGCGCATGTTCCAGCTGCTGCTCGACATGGGTTTCAAGGAAATCGAGATCGGCTTCCCCTCGGCGTCGCAGACCGACTTCGATTTTGCCCGCTGGTGCATCGAGGAAGGCAATGTCGCCGACGACGTGTCGCTGCAGGTTCTCGTCCAATGCCGCCCGGAACTGATCACCCGCACCTTCGAGGCGCTCGAAGGTGCACACAAGCCGATTGTGCATTTCTACAACTCGACCAGTGAGTTGCAGCGCCGCGTGGTGTTCGCCAAGGATGTCCAGGGCATCAAGCAGATCGCCACCGACGCTGCCAAGATGATCACCGACATGGCCGCCAAGGCCGGCGGCGGCTATCGCTTCCAGTACTCGCCGGAAAGCTTCACCGGCACCGAGCTCGAAGTCGCGCTGGAGATCTGCAATGCAGTCGCCGAGATCGTCAAGCCGACGCCCAACAACAAGCTGATCATCAACCTGCCCTCGACCGTCGAGATGGCAACGCCCAACATCTATGCCGACCAGATCGAATGGATGTGCCGCAACCTCGACAATCGCGAAAACCTGATCATCTCGCTGCATCCGCACAACGACCGCGGCACCGGCATCGCCGCCACCGAACTCGGCCTGATGGCGGGCGCCGACCGTGTCGAAGGCACGCTGTTCGGCAATGGTGAGCGCACCGGCAACGTCGACGTCGTGACACTGGCGCTCAACATGTTCACGCAAGGCGTCGACCCGATGCTCGACTGCTCGGATATCGAGCGGATCAAGCAGGTCTACGAATATTCGAACCAGATGGTCATTCCGGAGCGCCACCCCTATGTCGGCGAACTGGTCTACACCGCCTTTTCCGGCTCGCACCAGGACGCCATCAACAAGGGCATGAAGGCGATCAAGGTCGCCAACAAACCACTGTGGGAAGTGCCCTACCTGCCGATCGACCCTCAGGACGTCGGCCGCAGCTACGAGGCGATCATCCGCATCAACTCGCAGTCCGGCAAGGGCGGCATCGCCTATGTGCTGCAGGCCGACTACGGCCTCAACCTGCCGCGCTCGCTGCAGGTCGAATTCAGCCAGGACATCCAGCAGATCACCGACAGCGAAGGCAAGGAAGTGTCGCCGAAGCGCATCCACGAGCGCTTCCTCGAACGCTATGTCGACCAGCCGGGCGCCCGGATGAAGTTCGTCGATCACCAGACCTTCCCCGACACCGAGGTGAAAGGCCGCCGGGTCGTCGAGGCGACCATCCTCGACAATGGCAAGGAAATCGTCATCAAGGGCACCGGCAACGGTCCGATCGACGGCTTCGTCGACGCGCTTTCCCGTCACATCGGCATCGACTTGTCGGTGCTCGACTATTCCGAGCACTCGATCCAGCGTGGATCGAACGCCTCGGCCATCTGCTACATGGAAGTCGAATATCCTGCCGGACGCCTCTTCGGCGCCGGCATCAACACAAATATCGTCGCCGCTTCACTAGAGGCTGTGGTTTCCGCAGCCAACCGGATCGTGTCGAGATAAGTCTAACTGCAGTCCGCAGAAGCCTCGCCCGTGGATAACGGGCGGGGCATTTGTGCATCGTTGCTGAGCGCGCTTGTACACTGACGCCAGCCGACTATGATCAGGCCGTTCGTACCGGTTGGAAAAGGGTCGACACTTGGTTGCCTCCACGCCTGCTGCCCCCGCAGTGCGCGAAGCGCTTGAGCGGCTTGTTGCCAGCGAGACCTTTGGCCGGTCCGACCGGGCACGCAAGCTGCTGCGCTATATTGTCGAACGTGAGCTCGCCGGCGAAGCCGAGCGATTGAAGGGATTTGCCATCGCGGTCGACGTCTTCGGCAAGGACGCCGAGTTCGATTCGGCGACCGATGCCGTCGTCCGTGTTCAGGCAGGACGCCTGCGCGAGCTTCTGGCACATTATTATGCCGCCGAGGGCAGCAACGATCCGATCCGCATCGGCATCCCGCGCGGCAGCTATGTCCCGACCTATGAGGCGCTCGCCGAGTTTCCTCCAGCGTCCCCTCGCCCCGCCGAAGCACAGCACAACGGTTCGACTGCGGTGCTGGCCCGGGTCGAATCAGGCCTTGCCGAGAACGAGCCGCATCATGCCGACGAGGCTCAGGCCGACCCGGCCTACTCCGGCACCAGCGTCAAGCGGCAGTTGCGCTACTTCTGGGCGGCTATGGCGCTGGTCATCGTCATGCTCGGCATCCTTGTCTTCCGCAACATCGGCGGCCCGATCGGCTTCGAGGTTGCCGGGCTGAACAACTTCCGCGGTGCCACTTCGAGCATCAACGACACTGTCGACCAGCTGCCGGCCGTGCACATCCATTCGAGTTCCGAGGGCGGACAGACGGCGCGCGTGGCAACGGTGCTGCGCACGGCACTGTCCGGCTTCGACACCATCGACCTGATAGCCCGCGAACGGTCCGATACGGTCAGGCGCGCCGACGCCACCGATTTCGACTTCACCGTCGATACCGGCCCAAGCGCCGGATCGGTGCTGGTCGAGCTGCAGCACATGGCCAGCGGCCGCATCCTCTTGTCGCGCGTGCTCTCGCCGCAGGAGATCAGCCCTGATGTCATCGACGATCGCATCGCCGACATCGTCTCTTCGGCCATCCCGGCTTCCGGCATGATCTACAGTTTCATCGAACAGAACGGACTGCAGCGCGGACTGACGGCCTGCCTGCTGCTCAGCGGTGCCTATTACATGGACCAGAACGCCACCAAGCACCGCGCCGCCTATCAGTGCATGGACGACCTCTCCAAGCGCAGCGCCAAGTCGCCCGTCGTCTACGCCGAGCTGGCCTCGCTGCAGTTGGAAGCCGTCACCGACAACTATCCCTACCCGCCCAATGCGACGACCGAGGGCGCCTACGCGCTGGCCCACAGCGCCGTTCAGATGGGCTCGACCAGCCCCTACGCCCATCGCGCCTATGGCTATCTGCAGACGCGGACCGGCGATCGCACCGAGTCCATCAGGTGGATGCGCAAGGCCTATGAGCTCAACACTTACGACCTGACCATGGCGGCATCCTATGGCTATGCGCTCATTCTCGGCGGCAGCTACAGCGATGGCGTGCCGATCATGAAGCGCGCCGTCGAAAGCGCCAGCGCGCATCCGGGCTGGTGGGACTACGGCCTGTTTCTGGGCGAATTCATGCTCGGCAACCGCTACGCCGCGGCCCGCGCCGCCAGCGCGCTGGCAACCAACAAGAAACCGCATTACGTGGCAGCGCGCCTGATCGCCGCAAACTTCGTCGGCGACACCAAGCAGGCGTCCGAGCTGTCGAAGGAGATTGCAACGCGCTATCCGGCCTTCACCAACGACCCTGCCGCCACCTTTACCAAGGGCAAATACCCGGCGGAACTGACCAAGGCGCTGACCAAGGCTCTGCGCGCCGCCGGCCTCGGCCACCAGACCTGAGCTTCACTGGCGTTTTCTGCTCATTTCTTGCATAAATAATTTTGCGCGTTTGGCGCTCATACGTTGTTTTACAACTCGCTACTTTCAGTTTACAACTTTTCGTGAATTTCTATCCGACTTTTTGAGCAAAAATGAATTACCCCATCCATGCCGCCGTTCGGGGAAGCGGCAAGAATGTAGTGGTCCTGCTGCACGGCTTCGGCGGATTTGGCGGTGTCTGGGACGACGTCGTCGGCCACCTGCAGGACGCATTCACCACGATCGCCTATGACCTGCCGGGGCACGGGCTGTCGCTCGACTATCCCAAGGCCGGCTCGGCCAAGGTGGCGGCGAATGCCGTTTTGGCCGATCTGGCGGCGCGTGGCATAGACCGCGCCCATTTCGTCGGCCATTCGATGGGCGGTGCGGTGGCGACGCTGGCAGCACTGTTCGATCCCGAACGGGTCGCCTCGCTGACATTGCTTGCACCGGGCGGCTACGGCCCTGAGATCAACGGCCCGCTGCTCAGGCGCTATGCGGCTGCCGCCTGCGCCGAAGAAATCCGTGCCTGCCTCACCGAAATGTCGAGCCCAGACCGCACCGTGCCCGAAGCGACGGTCCGCGATCTCGCCGAGATGCGCAGCCGCCCGGGCCAGACGGAAAAGCTGATCGCCTTTGCTGCGGCGATGACCTGCGAAGACAAGCAAGGCGTCATCCCGCGCGAAAACCTGGCGACGCTGACGATGCCGGTGATGGTGGTATGGGGCACGGACGATGTCGTGCTGCCCTACAGCCATGCCGACGCGCTGCCTTCGGGCTTCCTCATCCACCATGTGCTGGAAATTGGTCACATGCTGCCGGAGGAGACGCCGGCGCTCGTGGCCGACATCGTCAGCCGCATGGTCCGCCGACGCCAGCGTCGTCGGCCAGACGTTGCCGCCTGCGACAGCTGATCTGCCAGGTGATGCGTTGCCGCTTCTAAGAACCTGCAGGGCAACCGTTTTCAGCTCCTCGGCGGCCAGCGAAAATGAGTTCACGCAGGTTACAATTCCGCCGCGATCGTAGCTATGTTAACGGTTGCTTAAACATGATCCGGGGCAACAGGCGATGAGCGACGACAGGGCGACCGCACTGAAGCAGGCGCACCCGCTGGCGGACGCCATCCGCGACGTCAAGAACGCCAATGCCGACCGCAGCGACGTGGTCGTCGACCTGCGCGATGCCCACCGCATGCGGCTTGAGCTGCTTGCCGCCGAGCTTGAGCCGGTTTTCGCCGACGTGCCCAAGGACATCGACAACTTCGATTTCGTTATCTCTTCGGGGCTGCAGCCCAGGCTGTGGATCGACGCGGTGAGCCATGTCGGCCTCGGCCGCGACCGCCGCACCTTCCGCTTCGTCCGCGACACCCGTGTCGGCCGTGTCGTGTTGGCCGAATCCACCGACGCCAAGCGCATCGCCGACCAGGTGACGCGCTATATCGCCGAACGAATCGTCGAGCGCCAGCAGATGATGGAGGGTGGTGCGGAGCCGGCGCTTGCAGGCTTCGCCAGGGGGCCAGTGGCTGATGCCGAGCCACCGATGCGGCACAGGCCAGCCCTGCCGGGCATCATGGCGGGTTTTGGCCTGCTTGTTGCCGGTGCTGCCATCGGCATCGCCGTCATGGCGGTGCTTTACTGGCTGCGCCTCGCTGCCACCGGTATCATTCCCTGACCAATGCAGCCGAGCGCGGAACCGCTGCGCTCAGATCGAAGGTTCCGATCTCGGCCGATGGCATAGCCGGTCCGGACAGACCACGACGGGTAAGCCTGACATTCCAGTCCCCGGGCTGGCCGGAGATGTCGAGCAGGTTGAACTGTGCCGCCGGCTTGTGTCCTCCCGGCGCTTGGCCTGCCGCGGCAACGCCGACAACAGGCACGGGCCCGTCGCGCCCGTCGATCCAGTGCAGCGTCGGCAGATGCGAATGGCCATGAAGCACCAGCTCGGCGCCATGTCGTCTGACCAGCTTTTGGAACTTGCCGATGCCGAACAGGCGCTTGTGCTGGCCCACAGCGCCGCGAACCGGCGGATGGTGGAGCATGATCGCCCGGAAAAGGCCGCGCTTGCCTGTTTCGTCGAGGACCCTGCCCAGCCGCTCTGCCTGGCCTTCGCGAAAGAAGCCGCTGGCCATGAAGGGAGCCGTCGCGCGCGCCGTCGACACGCCAATCAGCGCAACACCCTGCCGCACGCGCAGATAGGGAAAGCTCGTCGAACTGATCGCGCCAAGCACGCCGTCGCCGTGCATCCACGGCGCCCAGGCATGGCAGGCTTTGTCGAAGGCCCCGGGCACATAGGCATCATGATTGCCCGGCACGACCGAGACATCCGCTGGTTCGCCCAGCGTTTCGAGCCACAGCCGCGCCAGCGCGATTTCGCCATCGAGCGCCAGATTGACCAGATCGCCCGTTACCGCGAGATGGTTGGGCGCCTGCACCTTGAGGTCGGCGACGATGGCATCGACAATGCCGTCATGGTGATGCCGGCGGCGGTTCCGCTGCCAATTGACGTAGCCGACCATGCGCTTGGAGGCGAGGTCGCGATAGGTTACATCCGGAAGCGGACCAAGATGGACGTCGGAAATATGCGCAAGCCTGAACATCGTTTCCTTTTAGGTCACGCGTTCCAAGCTTTCCACCCATGGCGGCATGCCTGATGAGCAATGTCGCCACTTCCCCTCGCCAGGGTCCATGGGAGCGGCTGCGCGGAAGGCTGTTCCATTTCTATTTCCTGCTGCGGCGGCCGATGACGCTCGGCGTGCGCGGCCTCGTCCACGACACCGCCACCAACTCGGTCTTCCTGATCCGCCACACCTATGTGCCCGGCTGGCAGCTGCCGGGTGGCGGCATCGAGATCGGCGAGACCTTTGTCGAGTCGCTGGCGCGTGAACTGGAGGAAGAAGGCAACATCGTCCTCACCGCGCCGCCCATCCTCCGGTCGATCCACCTCAACAAGCAGGCGACAAAGCGGGATCATGTCGGTTTCTACCTGATCCAGGCCTTCGGGCAGGACAGGCCGAAGCAACCCGACCATGAAATCGCCGAGGCTGGATTTTTCCCGCTCGACGCGCTGCCGGAGGGCACGACGCCAGCGACGCGGCGCCGGATTGCCGAGGTGTTCGAGGGCAAGGACGCATCGCCGTATTGGTGACGCCGAAACACTCCGTTCGTCCAGACGTCCCCGAGCAAGAACAACCCTAATGTTTGCGAATGTTGGACATCTGGATATGCTGCCGGGATCCGATCAACTTGAGCCTGATGAATGGAACGCTGCCGGATATGTAGCCGCCTGCTGAACTTTGACCAGGATCCGCTATCTGGAGACAGTGGAGGCGACTGCTGGGGCTGTATCGGCAAGATTGAGGCAGACTCGGGCTGGGCGCCAACCACCTCCTTCATCGCGGACGAGATCGAGGAAGGCTGGCGCGAGCAGGATGGCACGGCGAAGTCTCAGGCGTTTTTCGTGAATGACGCTGAGTGGCAGCGCAAGGTCGCTGCAGGTTACAAGCCGTGGTTTGACAGGCGACTTTCGCATTGCCGGGTTCGTGGCTTCGATCATTTTCCCGATTGGCCTTGGGCCGAGGATGGCAAGCAGCCTAGCTACGACATCTGCTTGTGCTGCGGCGTTCAGTTCGGCTACGAGGATGAAACGGCGAATGGATGTTATGCGTCGCGCAAGAACTGGGTGGAGACGCGACAATGCGGATTCTGGTCGTTGCCAACCATGAAACCTCCACCCGATTGGTCGCCTTCCCGGCAGTTGCGTCAAGTTCCCGCCGACTTCCGCTCTCCAGACGACGAGCGGCTGGTGGTGTTGGCATCCGAGCATGAATCGAAAGGTCTACACCTGAGCATTCGACCCCGACTACCCTGACGCGCTCCGCGCCCTCATGACAGGCGCACCATGAAGGCTTGGCACTCGGCGCAGGCAGCTCAAGCCGCCTTCAGCAACTTGCCCCTGTTGTGCGGAGCGTCGAGATCCAGCTCCGGCCCGAGCGGGATGATGCCGGTCGGGTTGATGCCGGTGTGGCTGCCGTAGTAATGCGCCTTGATGTGCAGCATGTTCACCGTCTCGGCCACGCCCTGCACCTGGTAGAGCTCGCGCAGGTAGTTCGACAGGTTCGGGTAGTCGGCGATCCGGCGCAAATTGGTCTTGAAGTGGCCGACATAAACAGGGTCGAAACGCACCAGCGTCGTGAACAGCCGCCAGTCGGCCTCGGTAAGCCTGTTGCCGACGAGATAGCGCTGGCGTGAGAGGCGGTCTTCCAGCGTGTCGAGCGCGGCGAACAGTTCGTTGAAGGCCTCCTGATAGGCGGCCTGGCTGGTGGCGAAACCGGCGCGGTAGACGCCGTTGTTGATCGAGGGATACACAAGCTCGTTGACCGCATCGATCTCGCCGCGCAGCGCTTCGGGGTAAAAGTCGACCGCGGCGTCGCCCCATGCGTCGAAAGCCTGGTTCAGCATCCGGATGATTTCGGACGACTCGTTGGAAACGATCGTCTTTTCCTTCTTATCCCACAGCACCGGCACGGTGACGCGGCCCGAATAGGTCGGATCGGCCATGGTGTAGATCTGGTGCAGGTAGTCGAGGCCGTAGAGGGTGTCGCCAGTGGCGCCGTCATCGCTGCGGAACGTCCAGCCATTCTCGCCCATGTAGTGATGGACGACCGACACCGAGATGATGTCTTCTAGCTTCTTCAGCGCGCGGAAAATCAGCGTCCGGTGCGCCCAGGGACAGGCGAGCGAAACATAGAGGTGGTAGCGCCCCGGTTCAGCTTTGAAGCCGCGCGTGCGGCCCTCCCCAGGCTTGCCGTCGGTCGTGACGAAATCGCGCCATTGCGAATGCGAGCGCACGAATTTGCCGCCTGTCGACTTGGTGTCGTACCAGCGATCCTGCCATTTGCCTTCAACCAGCAATCCCATCGTGAAATCCTTTCGTTTGCCACGATGTAGGGGCTCGGCGACCGCAGCCGAAGCGCAACTCGCTGAACGGATTGTCAACGCAGGACGCACATCGGCCAAATGCACGATGGACGGGCGCCGAAAATGATGGTAGCGGGCATTTCGATGTCACATTGCTTTGCAAATATCCGGGTCGACCGACGACGAATGAGCGCACGCGCTTGAAGCGCTGACTTGCGACTGCTGCGGCATGCCCCGCGGCACCTCATCCCACGGTACCGGATTGCAAAGAACATGACCCTCGCCGACGTCACCTACATGCCGGAAGCTCCGGCGCACGATCTCGAAATCGATGAAATCAACGCCGAGGCCTTTGGCCCGGGTCGGTTCACACGCGCGGCCTACAAGATCCGCGAAGGCGGTCCGCACGACCGCTCGCTGTCCTTCGTCGCCATGCATGGTGGCCAGGTCATCGCCTCGGTCAGGATGACGCCAATCGCCGCCGGCGCCGGCCGGGCACAGATGTTGGGCCCGCTTGCCGTGCGCCCCGACTTCAAGAACATGGGCATCGGCCGCAAGCTGGTCGCCATGGCGCTCGCAGCAGCGGAAAAATCCAGCGAACCCGCCGTCATACTCGTCGGCGACGAGCCCTATTACGGCCCGCTCGGTTTCGTGCGCATTCCGCGCGGCCAGATCGAGATGCCGCGGCCGGTCGACCTTAACCGCCTCTTGGCGCATGAGATCGTGCCGGGCGCGGTTGCCGAATTGACGGGCGAGGTCTGCCACGCCAACCTGGCCAAGACACCGCAACGCACGACCGAGCCGGCCTAGCCGCCGATGACTTGCCCGTGCCGCCCATCTTGCTAATTCAGTAACAGCAGAAGAGGACAGGCTGACATGAATCCAAACGGGCAGATTGCTGTGGTCACCGGCGCCGGCTCCGGCCTTGGCGAAGCCACCGCGCGCGCACTCGCAGCCAAGGGCGCCAAGGTCGCGATCTTCGATCTCAGCCTCGAACGCGCCGAGAAGGTCGCCGCCGACATCGGCGGTGTCGCCGTGCGCTGCGATGTCAGCAATGAAGAAAGTGCTGTCACGGCATTTGCCGAAGTGGAAGCCAAGCTCGGCACGGCCCGTATCCTGGTCAACTGCGCCGGCATCGCCGTCGGCGTGAAGACTGTCGGCAAGGACGGCCCGCATCCGCTCAGCGTCTTCCGCCAGGTGATCGAGGTCAACCTGATCGGCTCCTTCAACATGATCCGGCTGTTTGCCGACGCAGCCGCCAAGCTCGAACCGCTGGCCGGCGGCGAGCGCGGCGTCATCATCAACACCGCCTCGGTCGCCGCCTATGACGGCCAGATCGGCCAGGCCGCCTACTCCGCCTCCAAGGGCGGCGTCGTCGGCATGACGCTGCCGATCGCCCGCGATCTCTCGCGTTCGGGCATCCGTGTCGCCACCATCGCGCCCGGCATCTTCAAGACCCCGATGATGGCGGCGATGCCGCAGGAGGTGCAAGACTCGTTGGGTGCCGCCGTGCCGTTCCCGCCACGTCTGGGCGAACCGTCGGAATATGGTGCGCTGGCATTGCACATCGTCGAGAACCAGATGATCAATGGCGAGACCATTCGCCTCGACGGCGCCATTCGCATGGCGCCGAAATAGGCGCCAGCCGTCCCAGGATCGGCTATCCTGCAGCCCCGGCAGCGCAAGCTTCCGGGGCTGTTTTGCTTGTGGCGAAATGACCCCCTTGCCAAAGCCTGCTCGCCTTGGATAAGTAGATTAAATTAGTCATATTTGATGGTGAAGCAGTGGAAGAACGCAAGAAGGACGTGTTTCTGGAGACCACCGCGGAAGCGACAGCGCTCGCGCGTTCGCTGATGCGCAAGGCCCGCCATGGCGCGCTTGCCGTCATCGAGCCGGAAACCGGCTCGCCACTCGCCAGCCGGGTCGGCACCGCAACCGACGTCGACGGCACGCCGCTGATCCTGATCTCGGGCTTGTCCGCTCACACCAAGGGCATCGTCGCCAATCCCGTCTGTTCGCTTTTGGTCGGAGAGGTCGGCAAGGGTGATCCCCTAGCCCATCCGCGCATCACGCTGTTCTGCCGGGCGCGCAAGCTGGAACGCGGCACGCCGGAATACGCCCGCGCCGAACGTCGCTACGTCAACCGCAATCCCAAGGCCAAGCTCTACATCGGCCTCACCGACTTCACCGTCTTTCGGCTGGAACTCGAGCGCGCCAATCTCAATGGCGGCTTCGGCAAGGCCTATCTGCTGAGCCGCGACGACCTGCTGCTCGCCGGCCCCGCGGTGGACGCGATCGCGGCAGCCGAACAGTCGGCTCTCGACCACATGAATTCGGATCACACCGAAGCGACCACGATCTATGCCACCCATCATGGCCGGCTCGACGATAAGGGCTGGGTGCTCAGCGGCTTCGATCCTGAAGGCATGGATCTGGCCGCCGGCGACGAGACCGCACGCGTGCTTTTCCCTGCGTTACTTGCCGAGGCCGCCGATCTCAGGCGAAGCCTTGTGGAAATGGCAAAAGAAGGTCGCGCAGCGAAGTCTTGATTTTTTCAGCGAAAGCTGATTTGTCCTATTTTAGCCAGATTGATCGCTGATTCCATTGATCATCTGGTTTGGTAATCCGTCGTTGTTGCCCCCATGACGCCGGAAAGCATGACTGATACACGGGGTACCCATGAAACCGAAAAAACTGACGGCCAATGCGGAAGCTGCTGCTTCCTTGCTCACGCTTATGGGCAATGAAAAGCGGCTGATGATCATGAGCCATCTGCTCGACACGGAAATGTCGGTCGGCGCGATTGCCGAAAAGGTGTCATTGAGCCAGTCGGCGCTGTCGCAGCACCTGGCCCGTTTGCGCAACGAGGAACTGGTCGAGACACGTCGCGACCGGCAGATGATCTACTACACCTGCAAGTCCGAAGCCGTGCGCAAGCTGCTCGGCACGCTGGAAGGCATCTTCGAGGACGCCTGATCTTCAGCTGACAAAGCCTTTCCAGGCTCCCATAGCGGACTGCCCTCCGCTATGAAGCTACCATGAACATCATCCGCATCGACGACCCGGCCGACCCGCGCGTGGCCCCCTATCTCGACATCCGCGAGCGCGATCTGGTCGGTCGCGACGGGCGTTTCATCGCCGAAGGCAAGGTCGTTCTCAACGTGCTGTTTGCAGCGCGGCGCTTCGACGCGGATTCGGTGCTGGTGCTCGAAAACCGCCTCGCCGGCATGAGCGAGACCCTCGCCCTCGCTCCCGAAGCCATGCCGGTCTACGTCGCCTCGAGCGCCGTCATGGACGCCATTGCCGGCTTCCACATGCATCGCGGCATCCTGGCCATCGGCCGCAAGGGAGCGACGGCTTCAGTCGACGACGTGCTTGCCGCCCTGCCCGAACGCGCGCTGGTGGCGGTGCCGGTGGGGATCTCCAACCACGACAATATCGGCTCGATTTTCCGCAACGCGGCAGCCTTTGGTGCCGACGCGGTGCTGCTTGACCAGACCTGCTGCGACCCGCTCTACCGCAAGGCAATCAGGGTCTCAGTCGGTGCAGCGCTCAAGGTGCCGTTCGCCATAGGCGGCACGGCCGGCGAGCTTGCCGACGCACTGACCCGCCACAGCTTCGAGCAGCTGGCGCTGTCGCCCGCGGGCAAGGCCGACATCAGGGACATCACGCGCCCTGCCCGGCTGGCGCTTTACCTCGGCACCGAAGGCGAAGGTTTGCCCGAGCCGCTGCTGAGAAGGCTGACGACAGCAAAGATCCGGATGGCGCCCGGTTTCGACAGCCTGAATGTCGCGGCCGCATCGGCGATCGCGCTGCATCACTTCACCGAAGCATCAGGGTAGGCCTATTCGGCGGGGACAGGTTTCTGCAGCGCCCGGACGCGATCGGCAAGGCTGATCACGGCTGGCGCATCGACGGGCGTACGGGCCTCACCGGATACGGCAAGCGCCTTGGCAATCGGCGAGTCAGCGCCCTCGAGCCGAGCCGTGAGCGCCACGACTTCGGCGGCCAGTTCGTGCATCTGCTCGCGCAGCTGCGAATCCTCGCTTGGCGACGACTTGGTGCGTCCTGCCTTCGACAACTCGCCTTTCAGCCGCTTGTTCTCGCGCGTCAGCGTGGTCAGCCGCCCTTCGAGGCGCTCCCGCTCCATCGCCTGCGCCGTGCCATTGACCGCTGCCGTTTCCGGCGCGGTCTGCGGGCCCTTCAGCTGCTCGCGCACGCGGGCGAGTTCGGTTTCGCGCAACCGGCCGAGCTCCGCCTCGCGCCGCTCCAGCTTGTCGTCGCGGTCACTGAGTGAAGACACCATCTGCTGCAACTTCTTGTCCAGTTCGACAGCGCGCTTGGTTTCCGCCAATAGCGCCTCGCGCACGGCCTTGTTGTCGGCTTCGAGTTCGACGACACGCTTGTCGGTGTCCTTGCGCTGGCTGCGCAGCGCCGACATGTCGTCGGAGAGCTTGCCAATCTCGCTTTCGCGGCTGACCAGCTCGATCTGGCGGTTGCTCGAGGACAGGCTGGCCTCGTCATACAGCCTGCCGATTTCCTCGATCTCCTGCGCCCGCTTCTCGAGCATGCTCTCGGCCTCGACGAGCTGGCTGGCAAGCGCCTTGATCTGCTCGTCGCGCTTGGAAATGTCCTCGCTCAGACTGCCGCGCGTCGCTTCCAGTTCGCTGACGGTGCGATCCTTGTTGGCATGGTCGGTGGCGTGGGCCTTTTGCGCCTCGCGGCTGCGGCTGAGCTCGACGGCCTGCGACAAGAGCTTTTCCTGCGCCGATTTGAGCTGCACTTCGACCCTGCGCAACGCCATGGCGTGCTCGGCCCGCAGGCTGTCCTTGTCGGCGCGGATTTCGTCGAGTGTCATCGGAAGCTTGGCTTCGACCCGCTGGCGGGTGACCGAAACGGCCCGCCGCCAGACCGACGGCGCGATCAGAAGCACCACGAAGCCGGCGGTCAGGAAGCCAAGAACGAAAAAGAGGATCGACTGGACCAAGGCACTTTACCCGTTACGGATACGCGCGAGTTTGCCATGTTCCCATGGCAGGAATCCAGCACCGCCGCAACAAAATGGCGCCCAATCGACCTGTTCTTCACACAATCAGAACGGATTCCAGGTCGGCTGCTGGGTCAACTTCAGGTAGCCAAGATTGACGCCCAGTCGCGCGCCGACACCGGTACGCACGGGCACGAGCAAAATATTGCCGCGCTTGAGGACGTTGAAGCCAACGCCGGCAACGACATAGGCCGAACCAGCGACGCCGCCATAACGGTCATAGAGGTTGTTCACGTCGTCCAGGTTGTAGACCAGAATCATCGTGCGCGAGCCCTGCCCGCCGAAATCCCAGCCCAGCGACGGCCCCTGCCAGAACACCTTATGGTCGCCGGCATTCTTGGTGTAGAGCGTGCCCTCGCCATAGGTCAGGCCGCCGACAAAGGCACCCGATCCCTCTTCGCCAAGCACGTAGCCGTTCGGCAGACCATAGGACGCGAAAACCTTCTCGACCACGCTGGCGAGACCGCCAGACGTCGAGCCAAAGAAGCGATGGCCGGAATCAAGGATCTCCTGCGAGGTATATTGCTGCGCGCGAGACGCAGATGTCGAAAATGCCAGAACGCCGACAAGGACGAACATCGCGGCAACAAGCCGGGCAAAAGTCCGGCCATAGAATCGGGAAATCATGCTTCCAAATCTCCGTCAGGGAGCACACTTTCTCGACGCCCCGGACCCGCTGCTACTCTTGATGGCGGCTGGCTGGTCCAACTTCGGCAAACTATGCCGTAATCCTTTTTCAACCATTAAACTGACCTACGAAGATGGCGGATCGAAGGCACGACCGGGCGTTAAAAAGCCCGGAGTTGCGCAGAAAAGCCACCATTTCGCGCAAGCGTTACCGGCTGTTTCTTGCCGCATGAGGCGGCGCTGTGTAACCAAGAGTACTGTAAGGCCAGCCCTGATTCGTACTGTCGGGCTTCATGGCCGCCAGATCGTGGTTCAAGTCATTTTTTGCCCGAGGGATGCCGTTCATGGCCGAGTTGTTGACGCTTTCCGCCCCTGACCTCGCAGCGCTGCTGTGCAGCCGCGTCTGCCACGACATCATCTCGCCGGTCGGCGCCATCAACAATGGCCTCGAACTGCTCGATGAGGGCGGCGCCGACGAGGACGCGATGCGCCTCATCCGTACCAGCGCCCGCAACGCCTCGGCGCGGCTGCAGTTCGCCCGCATCGCCTTTGGGGCTGCCGGCTCGGCTGGCATGCTGATCGACACCGGCGACGCGGAATCGGTTGCGACCGCCTTCCTCAAGAACGAGAAGCCGGAACTGACCTGGAGTGGCGGGCGCGCCCTGCTGCCCAAGAACAAGGTCAAGCTGCTGCTCAACCTTTTGCTCGTCGCCCATGCGGCGATACCGCGCGGCGGCAAGCTCAGCGTGACGCTGGAAGCCGTCGAGACGGCGCCGAAATTCATCCTGTCGGCCAGCGGACCGATGTTGCGTGTGCCGCCAAAATTCCTCGAACTGCACTCCGGCCACAAGCCTGACGAGCCGATCGACGCCCATTCGGTGCAGCCCTACTACACGCTGCTGCTGGCGCGCGAAGCCGGCATGACGATCTCGATCCACGCCACGCCGGAAGAGATCCTGCTCACTGCCGAGTAATCGGCACGACGTTTCAGTATTGTCGAAGCATTGTCGTCATTGCCTGGTGGCAACGGCCTCGTGACAGCGTGCGCGCGCTTCGGCGCGACCGCACGCGCCGAAGTTTCCAAGAATTTTACCATTCGGGTTTTCGGCTTCTTTACGCCGCCCAGCTAAGGTCACGTTGCATCCGGCGCGACTGACGCGTCCGGCTCCCGCAAAAAGGACCGGGATATGAAGCGTTGCCTGTTCGTCGATGATTCGAGCGTCATTCGCAAAGTCGCCAAACGCATCCTCAACAGCTCCGAGATGGTCGTCGTCGAGGCGGCAACCGGCGCCGAGGGGCTGGATATGTGCGCCTACGACATGCCCGACATCATCGTCGTCGATGGTGGGCTCGAGGACATGAGCACCACAGACTTCATCCGCCGTGTCCGCGCCATCGAAGGCCGTGTCAAGCCGCAGATCGCCATCTGCCTGACCGAGGTCGACATCGGCGCCATCATGCGCGCCAAGCGTGCCGGCGCGCAGGGCTATCTTCTGAAGCCGTTCACCAGGCCGCAACTGCTCGACCGCTTTCGCGCCTTCGACGTCGCAGCCTGATTTCGCTCCTGGGACGACAGACTCCTCGCGAGAACCTGTGCCCAGAAAAAAGAAAACCCGGCACGAAGGCCGGGTTTTGACTGAAGTATCCAGAATAAATCAGGCAATTTCGCGAAGTTCTTCCGGTTCACGTAGCACATAGCCGCGGCCCCAGACAGTCTCGATGAAGTTCTGGCCACCGGATGCAGCGTCGAGCTTCTTGCGTAGCTTGCAGATGAAGACGTCGATGATCTTCAGTTCGGGCTCGTCCATGCCACCATAAAGGTGATTGAGGAACATTTCTTTGGTCAGCGTGGTGCCCTTGCGCAACGAGAGCAGCTCCAGCATCTGGTATTCCTTGCCGGTCAAGTGCACGCGCTGACCACCGACTTCGACGGTCTTGGCGTCGAGATTGACGATCAGGTCGCCGGTGATGATGACCGACTGGGCGTGGCCCTTCGAACGGCGGACGATGGCGTGAATGCGTGCCACCAGCTCGTCCTTGTGGAACGGCTTGGTCATGTAGTCATCGGCGCCGAAGCCCAGGCCGCGCACCTTGTCCTCGATACCGGCCATACCGGAGAGGATCAGGATCGGCGTCTTGACCTTGGACAGGCGCAAAGTACGCAGAACCTCGTAACCCGACATGTCGGGCAGGTTCAGGTCGAGAAGGATGATGTCGTAGTCATAAAGCTTGCCGAGATCGACGCCTTCTTCGCCGAGATCGGTCGTGTAGACGTTGAAGCTTTCCGATTTGAGCATCAGTTCGATGCTCTGTGCGGTTGCACTGTCGTCTTCTATCAGCAGAACGCGCATTCAAATCCCCTTTTCTGCTGCCGGAACGTCTTCTCGGTCTAATCCATACCGGCCCAGTGCTACTGAATCGGAGGCTGCCATCGAATGGTTAACAAAACCTAATTTCGTATGGAAGACCATATCAGAAATTTTAACCGGCGCATACACCCTCTTGAATCCAATCATGAATCACACGGTCAACATCTTAACGCGCTGCATTAACAAGGTTGCCTAAGCGACTCCGGACACGACCCGATTACATTCACGGCGAAAACCAGAATCTTTACCGGGCTTTAAGTCTCGATGGGTATGATTAACGATGCCCGTAAACGAATGGTTACCGACGGACAAAAACTTTAAAAGTTTGTTTTCCATAGTCGGGAGTTGAGAACCGGTTCCGGCGCGGCATGGTCCATTTGGGCCGAAGTAGGCGAGTAGAAGTGCGTTTTTCGGTGTTCGGGAGTATCGGGTCATGAAGTCACGTGAGAACCTGGTCAGGCTCAAGCAGTTTCAGGTGAACGAAAAGCGCCGCCAGCTGATGCAGCTTGATTCGATGATCGCCGAGTTCGACCGCATGGCCAGCGAGCTCGAACTGCAGATCGTCGCCGAGGAAAAGAAGGCGGGGATCACCGATCTCAATCATTTCGCCTATCCGACCTTCGCCAAGGCCGCGCGGCAACGACGTGACAACCTGAAAAACTCCCAGCATGACCTGGCGCAACAGCGCGCCGCTGCCGAATCCTTACTCGCCGAAGCTGAAGCGGAGCTGTCCAAGGCGGAGGCTCTGGAGTCGCGCGACCGCAACACCCGCGACGCCGACGGCACCGGTCGCAGCGCGATGATCGGCTAAAAAGTCAATTCTCCAGCACTTTGCCGCTGCTCGCGCGGCAGCGAGTCGTTTGGCGCCTCGAGCCATCCGCTCGGCCCAAGGCCTCCGCTAGGTCCTGAGTTCGGCCGGCTCTCCTTCCGCAGCCAAAGACTGGGCACGCGAATCACGAATTTCGGGCGCATGGCGCTCCGCCCAGACACGGATCTGGTTGAGCAGATCGGCGAGGTTACGGCCGAGATCGGTCAGCTCGTACTCGACGCGCGGCGGTATGACCGGGAAGATCTCGCGCCGCACCAGCCCGTCGCGCTCCAGAATACGCAGCGTCTGCGTCAGCATCTTGGGCGTGATGCCCTCTACCTTGCGCTGCAGCTCACCATAGCGCCGCCGGCCCGGCTTCAAGGCACCGACGACCAGATAGACCCACTTGCTCGCCAGCATCTCGAGCACGGTGTGCGACATGCATTCGCGTCGGAAGGCGTCATAGCCGAACGGCGTGTCGGGGGCGCAGTCACTATCCATGGGGTACCTATATATCATTGAGGTACATTCTAGACAACCGAATGATACTATCCAAATGATAGTGGCACATGCATCCACCCAAGGAGGACATTCCCATGCGTGCCATTACCCAGAACACTGTCGGCGGACCTGAAGTGCTCGAACTCGCCGAACAGCCGACACCGCAGCCCAAGCCCGGCGAAGTGCTGATCCGCATCAAGGCTGCCGGCGTCAATCCGGTCGATGCCGCCGTGCGCGGCGGGTTCTACCCCCTTCTTGGCGAGCCGCCCTTCGTGCTCGGGTGGGACCTGTCAGGCACTGTCGAAGCGGTTGGCGCTGGCGCCAACGGCTTTGCAGCAGGCGACGAGGTCTTCGGCATGCCGCGCTTCCCGGCACAGGCCGGCACCTATGCCGAACTGGCGGCAGCACCGGCAAGCGAGATCGTGCACAAGCCAGAGGCGCTCGACCATGTCACGGCAGCCGCCCTCCCCCTCGCCGGCCTGACGGCCTGGCAAGGCCTGGTGACGGCGGGCAAGCTCAAGGCGAACGACCGTGTCCTGATCCAGGCGGCCGCCGGCGGCGTCGGCCACCTGGCCGTGCAGATCGCCAAGGCGCGGGGCGCTTATGTCATTGCCACCGCGAGCCCCGGCAAAGTCGATTTCGTCCGCTCCCTCGGTGCCGATGAGGTGATCGACTACACCTCGGACGATTTCGTCGCCAAAGCCGGCCCGGTCGATCTCGTCTTTGAGGCGCTCGGCGGCGATCATCCTGAGAAGTCGCTGAAGGCGCTGAAGGACGGCGGCACGCTCGTCGTGCTGCTCGGCCTCAGCGACAAGGCCGCAGCAGAGGCTGCATCACGTGGCATCAGGGTCGAACGCATCTCGGTCCGGCCGGATGGCGATGGCCTGAAGGAACTGGCGAAACTGACGGAAACCGGCAAACTCAAGGTCCATGTGGCCAGGAGCTTCCCGCTCGACCAGGCCGGTGCCGCGCATGCCTTCCTGGCAACCAAACCCAAGGGCAAGGTCGTTCTGGCGCTTTGAAAGCTACGCCTGAATTCCTGCAACAACGAGCCGGGCAATGCTGCCCGGCTTCTCCATTATCCGGACTTTCGCTATAGCTTGCTGATGCGCTCGCTTTTGCCACTGATCCTGTTTGCGGCTTCGATCTGCTTCGTGCTCGGCATCGTGTTGCCGCTTATCCATGTCGATCGACTGTATTTCTTCTCCGACGAACCCTCGCTGATCGACATGATCGCAGCACTTTGGAGCGGTGGCGATTGGCTGCTGGCGATTGTCGTCGCCATGTTTTCGGTGGTCTTTCCCGCGATGAAGCTCGGCCTGCTCCACAATGCGGCCTATGGCCAGGCAGCCGGCGCCGTCAGCATTCCCGGCTGGTTTCGGGCCCTGTCCAACTGGTCGATGCTCGACGTCATCCTCGTCGCGCTGGTGGTCTTCGCCGCCAAGACATCAGGCCTCGCCACGGCCTTCACCAAACCTGGTCTGTGGTTCTTCGCGGCATCGGTGATGCTGACTGCAACCGCTTCAGCCGTCATCAAGAGGAAGCCACGGGACAGCACACAGGCAGCTCACTGAGGCAATGCGTTTCAGGTTGCAATCCGAGGAAAGCTGAGCCCGAAAGCAAAAAGGGTGCGGCAAGCCGCACCCTTTTCTGTTGGTTGGCCGCAACGGCCGGTGTCAGTGGCGGTATTGCTGGATGCGCGTGGTGCGCAGGCCGGCAAGGCCGTATTCGTCAATGGAAGCCTGCCAGGACAGAAACTCCTCGGTCGTCAACTTGTAGCGTTGGCACGCTTCGTCAAGACTGAGCAGTCCTCCCCTGACCGCAGCGACCACTTCCGCCTTGCGGCGGATAACCCACCGGCGCGTGTTGGTCGGGGGCAGATCGGCAATCGTAAGCGGGCTGCCGTCCGGCCCGATAACATATTTGACACGCGGTCTAACCAGATCGGTCATCGTACTCTCTACTAAAAACTCAAAGACCCAATCACCTGTCACACTAGCGCCACAGCTTTAAAAATTGCCTAAGCGTACACTAAGAGCTAAGTAACGAACGTGAACAGAACGTTAGACTCTCAATCCGCAATTTAACCACCTGCCCAGTTGGCTGGTTTCTCGCCGAAAAAGGTGGGCCAGCGCGCTTCGGGTGGCACTGCGATGAGGCTTGACCTATATTGCAGCCATTGGCATGCAGCCGACCTAAAGACAGCGGAACGCAATCCCGATGAACAGCCTGGACCTGCCCGGACGCCCCGAAGACACCCGCGTGGTTGTTGCCATGTCGGGCGGTGTCGATTCTTCAGTCGTGGCCGGCCTGCTCAAACAGGAAGGCTATGACGTCGTCGGCGTCACGCTGCAGCTTTACGATCATGGCGCTGCGACCCACCGCGCCGGCTCGTGCTGCGCCGGTCAGGACATTGCCGACGCCCGCCGCGTCTCCGAGACTCTTGGCATTCCGCATTATGTGCTCGACTATGAAGAGCGCTTCCGCAAGGCCGTCATCGATCCCTTTGCCGAAAGCTATGTTGCGGGCGAGACGCCGATCCCCTGCGTTTCGTGCAACCAGACGGTCAAGTTCGCCGACCTGCTCGCCACCGCGCGCGAGCTCGGCGCCGATGCGCTCGCCACCGGCCACTACATCCGCTCCAAGCAGAACGGTGCCCACCGCTCCCTGTACCGCCCGGTCGACGCCGATCGTGACCAGAGCTATTTCCTGTTCGCCACCACCCAGGAGCAGATCGACTATCTGCGCTTTCCCCTTGGCGGCATGTCCAAGCCAGACGTGCGCGCCGCTGCCGAGCGCATGGGCCTGACGGTTGCCGCCAAGCAGGACAGCCAGGACATCTGCTTCGTGCCGCAGGGCAAATATTCCGACATCATCGCCAAGCTCAGACCCTCGGCCGCCAATCCCGGCGACATCGTCCATATCGACGGCCGTGTGCTCGGCCGCCATGAGGGCATCCTGCGCTACACCATCGGCCAGCGCCGCGGCATCGGCATCGCCTCCGGCGAGCCGCTCTACGTCGTCCATATCGACGCCGAGCGCGCGCGTGTCGTCGTCGGCCCGCGCGAGGCGCTGGAGACCCACAAGATCTTCCTGCGCGGCATGAACTGGCTCGGAGACGGCGCCCTGTCAGCGGTGCCGGCCAGCGGCCTCGAGCTTCATGCCAAGGTGCGTTCATCACGCCCGCCGCGCCCCGTCGTGCTGCACCACAAGAACGGGACCACCTGGGTCGAGCTCGTCGACGGCGAGTCGGGCATCGCACCGGGTCAGGCCTGCGTGCTCTATTCCGACGAGGGCAACGAAGCCCGTGTCTTCGGCGGTGGCTTTATCGAGCGTTCCGAGCGCCATGCCGACGCCGAGGCGATGCTGTCGCGGCTGGCGGCAACGCCGGGTTCGATCGCGGCGGAATAACCGCAACTTCAATGTTGGAAGCGGCCAAGCGCTGGGCACGGCTCCTGAAGCGCGATGTCGTGGCGCTTTATCTCGCCGCACGCAGCCCGCTGACGCCATGGTTTGCCCGCGTGGCCGCCGCCTGCGTGGCAGCCTACGCGCTGAGCCCGGTCGATCTCATTCCTGATTTCATACCCGTGCTCGGCTATCTCGACGACCTGCTGATCGTGCCCCTGGGCATCTGGCTGGTGATCCGCATGATTCCGGCCGAACTGATGGCTCGCTTCCGTGCCGAGGCAACCGAAATCACCGCCAGGCCGCGCAGCATGGCCGGCCTCGCCTTCGTCATCGTGGTGTGGCTGGCAGCGCTTGCGCTTGTCGGCTGGTGGCTGCTGCGAAGGGCGTAAGGGAGTAAGGGACAGACTGCGCCAATGGCGCGCAACCCTTTGTTGACCTACTCCCCTGATCCCACAAAGGTCAGTCGTGCGTGACCGTGCCTGCCGTGAGAATCCTGAGCACGCCGAGCGCTTCGTCGGCCCCGGTGCGCGGCTCCTCACGCGTCTGGATGCAGTGGATGAAGTGCTCGAGCTCGCGCGTCAGCGGCATGGCATTCTCGATCGGAATATAGGTCGGCTCGTTCGTCGTCGACGTCCACTGCCCCTCGTCCTGCCAAACGGCGTGGCGATAGAGCGCCAGCTTGCGCTCCTGCGGCTCGACATCGTCGAACACCGCCATGCCCTTGGTGCCGACGACGGTCAGCCGGCGCTCGCGGTAAGGGTTGAGCCGCGAGGCGAACAGGTGCCCGCGCAGGCCGTTGGGGAAGCGCATGTGCAGATGGGCGAAATCGCTGAGATGGTTGAGCACGGCAGCCCCCTCGCCGCGCACCTCGATCGGCGCCGTGCCGGTGATCGCCAGGATCATCGACAAATCGTGCGGCGCCAGATCCCACAGCGCGTCGTTCTCGGCATGGAACTTGCCGAGACCGAGACGGTGCGAGTGGATGTAGCCGACATCACCGAGCTCGCCCTTGTCGACAAGCGCCTTGAGCCCTTCGAAGGCCGGGTGAAAACGCAGCACGTGGCCAGTCATGAAGACGCGGCCATTGTCGCGCGCGGCCTTCACGGCGCGCTCGGCATCAGGCACGGTTAGCGCGATCGGCTTTTCGACGAGCACGTCCTTGCCGGCCTCGACGGCACGCACGGCAAAGTCGGCGTGGAACTGCGGCGGCAACGCCATGACGATCGCATCAACATCGTCGCGGGCGAACAATTCGTCGGGGGTCAGCGCGATGCAGCCATGTTCGCCGGCAAAGCGTTCGGCCCGCGCCGAATCGACGTCGGAAACGGCATGGAGGGCGCCAAGCGACTTCAGGGTGCGGATGTGGTTACCGCCCCAATAGCCGCATCCAAGGACTGCAATACGCGGTTTCATCAGGCTCTTTCCAAGGAGAATTATGCCGGCAGACATAGTCCCGGCACCTCGCCAACTCAACCCCGCGCGTTGCGCCATCAGCGCCCGGCGCGTCCGCGAAGGCGGCGGAATGGCGCTTTCCGCGAGCTGCCCAAGGGTCAGCCGATGCGTCAGACATTTAACCTGAAACGCCCGATCTCACTGCTTGACAGGCTCGCCATCGAGACATTATATCCGCCCAACCTTGGCGAACGCATCGACGCCTGCCTCTCACAGAGACAGTGATTTCGGGCCTTCTCCAACCCTGGCGGGATAGCTCAGTTGGTTAGAGCACGGGAATCATAATCCTGGGGTCGGTGGTTCGAATCCACTTCCCGCTACCACTTCCTCATCTCAAAACAGCATGCAGCCGGCGTAGCAGATGCCGCTTTCGGGGTTCGTCCCCACGAGCGCTCGTCGTCGTTGAGGCTTTTTGCTGCCTGCCAGACGCGCCTCATCGACGCGCGGCGCCGGGAAGCTCGGCGCCGCAGAGATGGATGTTGGACGCTCGTTCAGGCGGCGCGGGCCTGACCGATGACCTGGACCTTGTCGGCCAGCGCCTTGGTCGCATCGACGGTTTCCTGAGCGGCGTACCAGTAGCGTTGCTTGAGCTCGATATTGAACAGCACGCCCTCGGGGAAGCTGCATTCGGCCATCAGCGTTTCCCAGGGGATGTCGCCCCAACCGACCGGCAGGTGCAGGTCGCCATGGCCGTAGGCGAGGCGCTCACCCTCGGTAAACATCCAGATGTCGTCCTGGCGGCCGAAGCTGTCATGCATGTGGAGATGGCGGGCATACGGCGCCAGCGCCTTGATCTCCCCGACGAAATCATCGCGGCGGCCGTCGAAGTCGAGCTTGAGATAGGCGTGGCTGAAGTCGAGGGTGGCGACGACATTGGGGTGGGCGATGGCCTCCAGTTCGCGGGCGAGGCGCGACGGCGACGAAGCATGGATCTTGCCGTCATAGCCTGCAAACAGCGTCTCGACGCAGAGAAAAAGGCCGTGCTGGCGGGCGATCTCGCCAGCCTTGGCCAGCCATTCGCGCTGGCGGTCATAGGCGGCTTCGATGCCATGGCCCTGTTGCAGCGGTGTCAGGCCGGAGTGCATGACATAGTTTTCGGCGCCGACCTCAGCCGCTATTTCAAGCGAGGCCTCGAGCACCTCGAGGTGGCGCGGCAGGCGAAATGCCTCGTCCATGAAGTTGATCGCCAGCGGGCCATGTGCCGAGAAGCCGACGTCGCGGCCGGCAGTGGCGCGCTTCAGCGCCTCGAGCTGCGGCCTGCGGATCCTGCCACCGACCACGAGGTCCATGTCATAGGTGGGCAGCTCGATCGACTCGACGCCCAAGGCTTCAATCATGTCGAGCTCGTCGCTGAAGTCGGAAAGGTCGTCGGCGCGCTTGTGCGCTGAAATGCCGGTGCCGGCGGTGCCATTGGCAAGCATGGTCTGTTCCTCGTCGTGGAGAATGGCGGGGCATCGCCCCTCGGGTGAAAACCGTGGGCAGACTGGTCCGGCTACGTGTCAGCCGTTTTGCGTGAGCGTGACGCTTTGCTGACAGTGCACAGGCGCCGTCGGCCATGGACATTGGCCGGCAAAAGTCATTGAATCGTCATCGCAACGTCATGAACGGGTACCGCGATGCGACGCTTCCTGCAGGTGCTGTTGATGCTGTCGGCCGCGTTTCCGCCGATGTCGGCCGCTCTCCCGGGCGAGCTCAGTTCGGGCGAAATCCGCAGCGAGCTCGTCGGCCGTTCGATCTCGTGGTGGGAACAGGGCGGCTGGTTCAGTGGCCAGATGATGCTTTTACCCGACGGCCGCGCCGAGATCAGCGTCGATGCGCCGAAGCGGGCCGGCGATAGCGGCCGCTGGATGGTGCGCGGCGACCAGCTCTGCACCGTCTGGGGCGATTTCCGCTCCGGCCAGGAGAAATGCTACTCGCTCCAGCGCGGCGAGGCCGGCCGCTTCGAGACCAGCGGCGGCAACGTCTTCGAGGTCAGGGAAGCCGGCGTCTGAAAGACTGCATTCTTGGATGAGAGCAGCTGTGCGGCCGCCATTCCACGCTGTCGTTGATTGTCGTCATTCTGTCACCGGATCAAGACGTGCCTGTCATCCCGTCAGGGTACGGGCTGCAGCGAGCATTGTGCTCGCACCAGCTTCCTGAGGGAGACGACGGATGAAACGACTGTTCCTGCTTGCAACTGCGGCAAGCGCCATTGCGACGGCCGCCGGTGCGGCCGAGCGCACCAAGTTCGATTTCTGGTACGGCCTGACCGGCGACCTCGGTGAGGTCGTGGCCAAGCACTGCCAGCTGTTCAATGAATCGCAGGACAAGTACGAGGCGGTCTGCACCGGTCAGGGCGGCTACGACAAGGCCGAGCAGAACACGATCGCCGCTTATCGCGCCAAGCAGCAGCCGACCATCGTCCAGATCTATGACGCCGGTACCGTCAACTTCATGCTGTCGGGCGCCATCTATCCGGCCAACAAGTTCACCGAGGAGCACAAGCTCGACATCGACTGGAAGGGCTATTTCCCCGGCATCGCCAACTATTACGCCACCTCCGGCGGCGACATGTGGTCGTTCCCCTACAATTCGTCGACGGCCGTGTTCTACTGGAACAAGGATGCCTGGGCGAAGATCAACAAGACCAGCGCGCCCCAGACCTGGGCCGGGCTCGGCGAGGACCTCAAGGCTATGAAGGCCGCCGGTGTCGAGTGTGGCTTCGCCTTCGACTTCGACACCTGGATGAACCTCGAGCAGTTCTCCGCCACCAACAACCTCCCCGTTGCCTCGATGGACAACGGTTACGGCGGTCTCGGCGCCGAGCTGGTCTTCAACAAGACCGCCTTCGTCGACCACATGAAGGACTTCAAGAGCTGGCTCGACGCCGGCTACGCCAAGATCCAGACCACCCAGGTGGGCAAGAACCTTGTGCAATCCTTCGCCGACGGCAGCTGCGCCTCGACAATCACCTCGATCGCCAACCACGGCACGGTCAAGAACACCCAGGTCGCCGGTCTCAACTGGGACGTGGCGATGCTGCCAGTGATCGACACCACCAAGCGCACCAACTCGCTGGTCGGCGGCGCCTCGCTGTGGCTGATGCAGGGCAAGACGGACAAGGAATACGAAGCTGCCTCCGCATTCCTGAAATATGTGACGGCTGCCGACACCGGCGAGAAGTACATCGCCGAGAACACCGGCTACATCCCTGTTACCACCGAGGGTTTCGACCTGCTCAAGCAGGAAGGCTTCTACAGCGACCCCAAGCATACCGGCCGTGAAGTCGCCATCGCCTCGCTGACCGCTTCCGACGTCGGCCCGCTGTCGCGCGGCATCCGCCTCGGCAACTTCACCTCGATCCGCGCCGAAGTCCGCGCCGAACTCGAGGCCGCCTTCACCGGCCAGAAGGACATGCAGACGGCCATCGACGCGGCCGTCGAACGCGGCAACCAGATCCTGCGCCGCTACGAGCAGACCTACAAGGGCGCTGCCCTGCCCTGATCCTCAGGCTTGGGACCAGTCGGGCGCCGCTCTCCGCGGCGCCCATTTTTCAGCATAGCGGAACGGGAGACGTTGCTTGGAAAAGCGCGCCACTTTCTCCAACCTGTGGCTGGCGGCGGCCTTCATTGCGCCGCAGATGCTGCTCATCTTCGTCTTCTTCTACTGGCCTTCGGGCGAGGCGCTCTACTGGGCGGTCACACTCGAGCCGCCATTCGGCGGCAGCAACGACTGGGTCGGCCTGCTCAATTTCCAGACCGTCTTCGCCGATCCCAAATATTGGAGCTCGGTGCGGATATCGCTCGCCTTTGCCGGCATAGCCACCGCGCTGTCGTTGGTCATCGCCGTTATCCTCGCGCTGTTCGTCGACAGACGGTTGCCCGGACACCAGGTCTACAAGTTCACCTTTTTCCTGCCCTACGCGCTGGCAGCACCCGCCGTCGGCCTTGCCTTCCGCTTCATCTTCTCGCCGGATGCGGGCTTCGTCTCGACCATCAACCGGGTCTTTCCCGACATCTGGAATCCGGCGCTCGATGGCTATGACGCCTTTGCCCTGATTGTCTTTGCCCAGAGCTGGAAGATGGTCGGCTACAACTTCATTTTCTTCCTGGCCGCACTCCAGTCGATACCGCGCTCGGTGATCGAGGCTTGCGCCATGGACGGCGCCGGCGTGATGCGCCGTATGCGCGACGTGCAATTGCCGCTGATCGCGCCGACGCTGTTCTTCCTGATCGTCATCAACATCACCGACAGCTTCGTCGACAGCTTCGGCATCGTCGACATCACCACCGGCGGCGGCCCGGCCCGCGCGACCGACCTGATGGTCTACAAGATCTATGCCGACGGCTTTCAGGGCAAGGACTACTCGCTCGCTGCCGCCCAGTCGATCGTGCTGATGCTGCTGGTCATCGCCCTCACAGTCATCCAGTTCCGCTACGTCGAGCGGCGCATCCACTACAGTTGACCGGAGCGCCAACCGTGATCGAACGTACTCCCATCCTCGACTTCGCCACCCACGCGCTGCTGATCTTCAGCCTGGTCGCACTGCTGATCCCGCTGTGGATCGTGTTCGTGGCGGCAAGCCACGACTTTCACACCGTCAACCAGGTGCCGATGCCGCTCTGGCCCGGCGGCCACCTGTTCGAGAACCTGTCCGCCGCCTGGGAGCAGGGTAACTTCGACCGGGTGATGCTGAATTCGCTGATCGTCGCCGGCGGCGTCACCATCGGCAAGATCTCCATCTCGGCGATCTCGGCCTTCTCGATCGTCTACTTCAACTACCGCCTGCGCATGGTTTTCTTCTGGCTGATCTTCATCACCCTGATGTTGCCGCTGGAGGTGCGCATCGTGCCGACCTACGCGGTTGCGGCCGATGCGCTGAGGCCGTTCCAGTCGATGCTCGATTTCGTCGGCATCAGCGTCAACCTGCCGGAGTGGAACCTGCTCAACTCCTATTCGGGTCTGATCCTGCCGCTGATTGCCACTGCCACCGGCACGTTCCTCTACCGCCAGTTCTTCCTCACCGTGCCCGACGAGTTGACCGAAGCCGCCAAGATGGACGGCGCAGGCCCGGTACGCTTCTTCTTCGAGGTGCTGTTGCCACTGTCGCGAACCAACATGGCAGCGCTCGCCACCATCATGTTCGTGTGGTCCTGGAACCAATATCTCTGGCCGCTGCTCGTCGTCACCGACCACCAGAACTACGCCACCGCCACCATGCAGTTGCAGAAGGTCGTGCCCGGTCCGTTGTTTGGCGAGCCGCCGGTCTGGAACATCGCCATGGCGGCCAACCTGATCGTCCTGGCCCCGCCGGTGCTGGTGACCATTCTTCTGCAGCGCTGGTTCGTGCGCGGCCTCATCCAGACCGACAAGTAAGGAGACCAGACCATGGCCCAGATCGCCATTCGCGGCGTGCGCAAGACCTACGGCAAGAACGAGGTCGTGCACGGCATCGACCTAGACATCTCCAGCGGAGAGCTGGTCGTCATCCTTGGCCCGTCCGGTTGCGGCAAGTCCACGCTGCTGCGTATGGTCGCCGGACTTGAAGCGATCTCCGACGGGGACATCTCGATCGCGGGCAAGATCGTCAACAAGCTCGAGCCGCGCGAACGCGGCTGCGCCATGGTGTTCCAGAACTACGCGCTCTATCCGCACATGACAGTCGCTGACAACATCGGCTACGCGCTCAAGATCGCCGGTATCTCGAAGGCCGACCGCCGCGAGCGCGTTAAGGGTGTGGCGACATCGCTCGGCCTTGTTGAGTTCCTCGACCGCAAGCCGGGCCAGCTCTCCGGTGGCCAGCGCCAGCGCGTGGCCATGGGCCGGGCGATGATCCGCGAACCCAAGGTGTTCCTCTACGACGAACCGCTGTCGAACCTTGACGCGCGGCTGCGCGTGGCGATGCGCGTCGAGATCCGCAAGCTGCACCAGCGCCTGGGCGCGACCACCCTGTTCGTAACCCACGACCAGATCGAGGCGATGACCTTGGCCGACCGCATCGTTGTCATGAACAAGGGCGTCATCGAGCAGGTCGGCGCGCCGGTGGAAATCTACCAGCGCCCGGCGACAACCTATGTCGCCGGCTTCATCGGCACGCCCGGTCTCAACCTGCTGCCCGGCACCATCGATCCGGCCAAGGGCATCGTCACGCTCGAGGACGGGCAGGAACTGGCCTATGACCGTGGCCGCTGGCCCGCGGCGGTTCCTGGGCCGATCACCGCCGGCTTCCGCGCCGAGGCAGTGGAAGTCGGCTCGGGCGGACTGTCGGGAACCTACGAATTCTCGGAAGAACTCGGCGCCGCCCAACTGGTCCACGGTACGGTGGCGAAGTCGATCGTCATTGCCCACATCGTCGGCAGCAGCCGGCGCAAGGCGGGAGAGCCGCTGTCGTTCCGGGTCGCGCCGCAGCATCTCCAGCTGTTCGACCAGCGCAGCGGCCGCCGGTTGAGCGGCGAAAAGAGCCCTGAAGTTTCGCTGGACGCCGCATCCGACATCGTTGCCGGGCGACCGATGCTGATGCCCGCCTGACAGGTGAGAACGACGAAGCCATTGAGCCCAAGCCATTGGCTTGACTTGTGCCTCTGTGAGGCCGGCCCCGGCCCTCTCGCCAGGCCCTTTTTTTGCTTGGACTTACGGATGCGCGTATCCAACTTCCGCTACCGGTTCCTCACTTTGAGACGGCATGCGGCCGGCGAAGCAGACCTTCCTGCTAGCCCGTCATCTGCTGGATGATCCATTTCCTGAAGGCGATCACGCCTGGGCTTCGCCTTTGTGCCGGCGACGTCACCAGGTGGTACTGCAGGTCCGACGGCATGATCTCGTCGAAGCATTTGACCAGCCGCCCCGCGGCGAGGTCGTCGGCGACAAGCGAGGACCGTACCAACGCCAGCCCAGCATCCTGCCGGCACGCCGCGATCATGTCGGAGAATGTCGGGAAGCTCGGCCCGGCCTGAAAATCGAACGGTCCCTCCAAGCCGTCGACAGCAGGAAACTGCCCCTTCCCGTCGTAGATCTGCCCATGCCAGCGCTCCCAATCCAGCACCGTGTGCCGGGCGCCTTCATAGCGCAGCAAGGGTGCCGCGCGCAGTGCCTGGCGACTAGGCAGAGCCCTGGCAACGGCCGGTGACGAGACGGCGAATTCATAGTCCTCGGTAAGGCGGAAGGCTTCGGTGCCCGGCAGTGTCCCCCCCAGCCAGATCGCAACGCCGATCTTGTCGATGTCGAAGCGGGCGCGCCGGTACTCGATGGTCACGCTGACGTCGATCTCGGGGTGGGCGACGCAGAAGCCGCCGAGCCGCGGCTGCAACCACTGGCTGGCGAATTCCGGTGTCGTCGAGATGCTGAGCTGTTCGCTCCGGAGGCTCGGGCGCGCCCTCTCCAGCACCGCCTCCAGCGCCGACAGCGCCGCGACGATATCAGGTATCGCCTTGTCGGCCAGGACTGTCAGCTCGACACCCTTCCTGCTGCGCACGAACAGCGGCGTGCCCAGCCAGGCTTCGAGCTGCGCGATCTGATGGCTGATGGCCGTCTGGGTCAGCCCGAGCTCCTCGCCCGCTTTGGTGAAGCTGCGTGTGCGCGCCACCGCCGCCATGGCGCGGAGGGTCTGCAGCGGCGGAAGTCGGGAGCCTTGTTGCATGAAATTCCTTCATGCCAAGAGTGACGTTACTTCATTGTACCCGACGCATGGCGACATGCAAATCATGGGGAGCCATGAAACAGCTGCCGGTCATTTCTATGAAGAAAATCTCTGACGCAGTCAGGCGTATGTTGTGGCGCTTTCGCCGCCATGGTCGCCCGTCTTCACTCCCGAGCTACCTCCAGCGCGATATCGGCCAGCCGCACAAGCCTGATCGGCCGCGCCATTGGGCCGACTAACGCCTGACGGCTTGTCCCATCGCATGATCGAACAGTCTCAATGGGTGATCAGCAGCGGCGAGATCGAGTTCGCGATGGTCTGGAACGCCGCCTTCAGCTCGGCGATGTTCTTGGTCGGGAAGTAGTAGCCCGGACCCGTCGCGCAGGTGCTGTAGAGATCGCGATTGGCCGGGGTGTCGGCACCCAGCACCACCGTGTAGACGATGACATCCTGCTTCTTCAAATCGGCACAAACGGTCTTCGTCGCCTCGTTGACCTTGCTGAGCGCACCGCTACGACTGGACGAGCCCATGCGCCCCGTGTCGAGGTAACTGTAGGCGCCGTAGTCCGACTTGTTGATGGCTTCCGAAGACGCGCCGAAGACGTTGTTTTCGCCGTCGGTGAAGACGACGACAACCTTGGTGGTATCGGGCGCCTTGAAGGCATCACCCTCGGTGAACGGCGCGCCCGGCGAAAGAACGCGATACCCCCAGGCGAGGCCCTCGGACACGTTGGTCCCCGAACCGTACCAGAAGTTCATGTTGTCGAGCTCGCCCTTGGTCTTCTTGACCGGGTCGCCGCCAATCTTGGCAAGGTTCTCGGTCAACGGGACCACAGGCGTGGCGCAGCCATAATTCGGGCCGTTGGTGTCGTTGGGAGTTTCCTTGAGAATGGAACCGTCCCGAATTGTCTTGTCCCGATACTTGTCCCATGATTGCTGCTTTGCGCGGTCGGTGTCATTCTTGCCGACCAACTTCTCGTGCAGATAGCTGTTGTTGTATTTGTTGCCATTGTTGCCGGTCTTGACGGCGTCGCCCGGCTCGTCGGGCGCAAAATAGGGCACGAACAAGGTTTCCGGAATGCTCAGGTCAGGCGGCGTGTCGTCAAGCGCATAGCTGCCACCGCGGGCTTCGACGCAACCCTTCCATTCACCGGTCGGGCCGCTCTTCCAGTTGTCCTTCAGGTACTTGAAGAGCTTCCAATGGCCAATGCGATTCTTTGAGTCGTAGTTGTCGAAGTTCTTGCCGTTCCACGACTTGTCATCCAGCGGGATGAGCTCCCTTGTATCGATCCACGACTGACTGAAACCCTCGTCGCTCTTGATGTTCACGGCAGTCACGAACGGCACCAGTGCTGCCCGAATCTGGCGCTCAGGCCGGTCGGCCTTGACCTTCTGCAAGGTCCTGATGATCTCCTTGGAGCCCTCGATCAGCGCCGCCATGTTGGCCGCGCCCATCGAGCCGGTGTTGTCGAGCACCAGCGCGACTTCGAGCTTGGAATTCGATTCAAACGCATTGGCCGTGGCGGCGACGGCCGAGCTCTGTCCGAAGATGAAGGAGAAGTTCAACTTTATGTTGGAATCAGCGGTGGCGGTGGTCTTTATTTCGTTGACAGTCTGCTCAACGACGAGCTTGGCCTTGGCGTTGACCAGCGCCGGCTTGTTGGCAACGTTGGCGGCAAAGAAGGCGTCGAATGTGGCCTGTCGAGTGCCGGTCTGATCGCTCAGTCGCGACGCCGCCAGCACCGCAGAATCGAGCGCGTTCTGCAGGTCCGATCTGGCCTTCATCAGATTGGCGATATCGAGCGCGAAGCCGACGGCGGCCAACAGCACAGGCAGCAAGATCGCGAACATCATCGCGAAATTGCCGCTTCTCGACAGCCAGAAGCGTTTGAGCACGACAGCCTCCCCGAAATCCAGCAGAGGCTTTTGCATACAAACAATTTAAATTGAGTTTAGCAGATTTCATACAACCGCAAGATGGCCTGCTTGGCACTCAAAGGTCTCCCGCAGCGTCAATTTCCTTGCCGTCACGATAGGCCACGCCAGTCCCGAAGGACTGCGGCTGCAAACCAAGCATCGGCAGGACGCGCCGGAGGATGGCGCCGCCAAGGGGAACGGCATTCCACCCTGAAGTCCTGAAGCCGTATGTCTCGGGCAGACCCTTGGGTTCATCCAGGATCGTCAGCAAAAGGTATCTCGGCTTGTCGGCCGGAACCACGGCCATGAACGAGGTCATCACCAGATCCTCGACGTATCGGCCGTTGACGACCTTTTCCGCCGTGCCCGTCTTGCCACCGACGAGATAGCCTGCGACGGCTCCGTTCCTGGCGGAACCGGCCTCGGCGTTGTAGCGCAGGAGATACCGCATCGCCTCCGCCGTGGCAGGCGAGACGAGGCCCGAGCCGACGACGCGGCCGGCGACCGGGGCGCCCTTGATGAAGGTCGGCGTGATCAGGCGTCCGCCATTGACCAGCGCTGCAATACCCATGCTCGCCTGCAACGGTGTCACCGCAATGCCATGGCCGAACGAGACCGTTGCCGTCGTCACTTCGCCCCAGCTTCGCGGCAGGATCGGGGCGGCGCTCTCCGGCAGTTCGGTGCGCAGTCGCGACATCAGGCCGAAGCGTGTGAGATAGGCCCGCTGCGCTTCACCGCCCAAGGTCATGGCAATCCTCGCTGTCGATATGTTCGAGGAGTAGATGAAGACCTCCGGGATGGTCAGCATGCGGTACTTGCCGCGATAGTCATGGATCATCTGCCGCCCGAACTGCAGCGGCTTGCGCGCATCGATGACCGACTGCAGCGTGAACTGGCCGGAATCGAGCGCCATCGCAGTGGTCAGCGCCTTGAAGGTCGAACCCATTTCGAAGGCGCCGGCACTGATCCGGTTGAGCCGCTCGGGCCTCAGCGCGTCGATGGGCACGTTGGGGTCGAAATCGGGAAACGAGGCCAGCGCCAGCACCTCGCCATTGTCGACGTCGAGCAGCAGGCCGGCACCTGCCTTGGCCTTGAAGCGTGCCATCGCCTTCAGGGTTTCGTCGGCAAGGGCGTGCTGGACGCGGACATCGATCGTCAGAGCTACCGGCTGCAGCTGCCTGGCATCGCCGGCCATGCCGGCGAGATTGAGCTCCTGCAGACCCTGACCGTCGATCCACTTCTCGATACCCGAGATGCCTATGTTGTCGAGATCGACTGCGCCGAGCACATGGGCGGCCAGCGGACCGTTGGGATAGATGCGACGCTTCTCCGCACGCAGCCCGATGGCCGGAAGCCCGGCGTTCCACAGAGCCTGTTTCTGCGCCGGCGTTACCTGACGCTTGAGCCAGGCGAAGGCGGCATCGCTTTTCAGCCGCTGATGCAACTGGCGCGCATCGAGGTCTGGAAAGATGGCCACCAGTTTTTCGACTGTCTCGTCGACGTCGGGCACGTAGCGCGGTTCGGCATAGACAGACGCGCTCGGCAGGTCGGTTGCCAAAAGCACGCCATTGCGGTCCAGGATCTGCGGCCTGGCATTGGCCACCGCCCTGAAGGCATAGGCCGGTCGCTCGTTGCCGGCCAGGCCAAGCTGCACCAGTCGTCCGCCGATGGCTGCGAACAAGAGGGCAAACGCCGCCATGACAAGCCGGATGCGGCCTCCGGCATTTCTCGCGCCACGCCTCTGCATCTCAGTAGAGCCCGCCGGTGCTGTTGAGGAGCCTGTCGCGCAGCGCGGGCGAAATGCCGCCAATGGCAGGAACCGTCGCCGTGACGACGTCAGACGCTTCAAAGCCGTCGATGACAGGGCAGTCGCCGATGCAGGGCGAGGTGCCAGGCTTGAAGGCCTCACGAATCGAGTCCGCAGTGCCGGCAGCGACGCGCCTTCCCGTGCGTCGGTCGACGCTTTCGAATGTCATCCCTTCGGGCACAGGAAACTCGGCAGCCAGCTTGCCCTCGAGGGCAACCTTCATGAAGTCGATGAAGACGGGTGCCGCCAGCCCACCGCCGGATTCGCCATATCCCATCGGCTTCGGCGTGTCGTAGCCCAGGAACACGCCGGTGACGACGTTGGGCGTGAAGCCTATGAACCAGACGTCCTTCTCGTCATTGGTGGTTCCGGTCTTGCCCGCGACCGGCACGCCGAGTGCCGATACGCTGGTTGCCGTGCCGCGCTCGACAACGCCACGCATCATCGAGGTGATCTGGTAGGCAGTCATCGGGTCGAGCACGTGTTCGCTGACGTCACGCAGTTCAGGTTCCGGCTGGTCCTGCCATACCTCGACATTGCAGGCGTCGCAGTCCCGGCCGTCGTGGCGGAAGATGGTCTTGCCGTGACGGTCCTGGACACGGTCGATCATCGACGGCTGCACCGATTTGCCGCCGTTGGCGATGACAGCATAGGCCGAAACCAGGCGCATCAGCGTGGTCTCGCCAGCACCGAGCGACATCGGCAGGTAGGGCTTGAGCTTGTCATAGATGCCGAAGCTCTGGCCGTATTGCGCCACCACATCCATGCCGACATGGCGCGCGAGACGCACCGTCATCAGGTTGCGGCTTCGTTCGAGCCCGGTGCGCAAGGTCGAGGGACCGCTGAAGCGGCCGTCATAGTTCTTCGGTTTCCAGACCCGCCCCGCACCATCGGGAAGCGCGATCGGCTGGTCCATCACCAGTGCTGCCGGCGTGTAGCCGATGTCGAGGGCCGCGGCATAGACGAAGGGCTTGAACGCCGATCCCGGCTGCCGATAGGCCTGCGTGGCGCGGTTGAACTCCGACTGGGCAAAGGAGAACCCGCCGACGCTCGCCAGCACCCGGCCGGTGTGCGGATCCATCGAGACGAGCGCGCCCTGCACTTCCGGCACCTGCCGCAGTACATAGCCGTCGTGCTGCTTCTCAACATAAACGACATCCCCGGCCGCAAGAGCGCCTGCCGATGTCTTGCCCGCCTTTGGGCGCCTCAGTGCCCAGCGCATCGACTGGGTGCTGATGTGGGCGATTTCTCGCGCCTGCCGGCTGCCTGAAGCCTGGCGAAGGCCAATCCTGATGCCCTCGTCGGCCGCGCCGAGCACGACCGCCAGGCGCCATTCCGGCACGTCGGCCAGTGGCACGATGCCATCAAGTGCTTGTTGCCAATCGCCATCGGTCGCGATGCGGGCCACCGGTCCGCGAAAGCCCCTGCCCTGATCATAGTTGACGAGCCCGCGCCGCAGCGCTCTGACCGCTGCTGCCTGCAGCTTGGGATCGAGCGTCGTGCGCACGGCGAGGCCGGCGGTGTAGAGCGCAGCGTCGCCATATTGCTCGGCGATCTGTCTGCGCACCGCCTCGGTGAAGTAACTGGCATCAGCAACCAGCAGGTTCGGTGCGCGCGTCTTCGTACCGAGCGGCAAGGCCGCCGCAGCGCGCGCTTCATTCCGGTCGACAAATCCGTTGCGCAGCATCTGGCCGATCACCCAGTTGCGTCGTTCGACGGCTCGCTCGGCGTTGAGATAGGGATTGTAGTTGTTCGGCCCCTTGGGCAGCGCGGCAAGATAAGCCGCCTCCGCAACCGAAAGATCGCTGACCGGCTTGTCGAAATAGGTCAGTGCCGCCTCGGCGATGCCATAGGCGCCGAGCCCGAAATAGACGTCGTTGAAATACAGCTCGAGGATCTCGTCCTTGGAAAAGGCGCGTTCGATGCGAACGGACAGAACCGCCTCGCGGACCTTGCGTTCCAGCGTGCGGTCCGAGGAGAGCAATAGATTCTTGGCGATCTGCTGGGTGATCGTCGATCCGCCGATCATGCGCTGACCAGAGCCGAAGTTGGCCATGTTGGCCCAGACCGCGTTGACGAGCCCGGACATGTCGATGCCGGAATGGCTGTAGAAGCCCTTGTCTTCCGCCGACAGGAACGCCTGCCGGACACGATCGGGCACGGCGGCGATCGGCAGGAAAAGCCGCCGCTCGCGTGCATATTCGGCGAGCAATGCGCCATCATAGGCATAGACCCGGGTCATGACAGCCGGTTCCCAATCCGCCAGCTCGCGGTAGTCGGGCAGATCCCTGGTGATGTCGGCGACCAGCAAAGCCAGGCTGCAGGCGGCCGCAAGCCCGGTCAGGACGAGGAATGAGAACAGATGGCTGATGAATTTCATGATGGGCAGCTTGTCAGTTGGAAGCAGGCCCCAGGAAAATGGGCGAACGACGACAGCTCACAGGCTCCACCCCAGCCCGCGAACAGGTCATAACCTGCAGGTTTTGTTCGATAACGGCCGCAAACTGGCAAAATCCCGTGACCTCGACAAACACTCAATATTTTGGTTACCCATGAGAAAAATATGGGCATAGGACCGCAACCACGTGGAAACGTCACAATTGCCGCTGAACGCGCTGCGAGCCTTCGAGGCTTCGGCGCGCCATTGCAGCTTCACCCGGGCCGGCATGGAGCTGTTCGTGTCGCAGACCGCAGTCAGCCATCACGTGAAATCCCTCGAGGACCTGCTCGGGGTGAAACTGTTCCGTCGGCTGCCGAGGGGACTGGCGCTGACCGACGAGGGCGCGGCCCTGGCGCCTGTGCTGACAGACGCCTTCCGGCGCGTCACCGCGACGATGAGCCGGTTCGAGGAGGGGCACTTCCACGAAGTGGTGACTGTCGGCGTGGTCGCGACCTTCGCCGTCGGCTGGCTGATGGAACGGCTGCCGGCGTTCCACCAGGCGCACCCCTATCTCGACCTCAGGATCATGACCAACAACAACCGTATCGACCTCGCCGGCGACGGTCTCGACCTGGCGATCCGCTTTGGCGACGGCTCATGGCGTGGAACCGAGGCGATGCAGCTGATTGCCTCGCCATTGTCGCCGGTCTGCTCGCCCGTGATGGCGGCGCGGCTGACACAGCCGGCGGACCTCGCGCGCGTCGAGCTGTTGCGCTCCTATCGCGCCGACGAATGGACGCGCTGGTTCGAGGCGGCAGGTGCGCCGCAGCCGGTGTTGCGCGGTATGATGTTCGATTCGTCGCTGGCCCTTGCCGAGGCTGCAGCCCGCGGCGTCGGCGTAGCCCTGGTGCCGATTAACATGTTCGAGCGCAATCTCGACGACGGCCGCCTCGTCCAGCCGTTCGAGACGACGGTTTCAACCGGCGACTACTGGCTCACCCGGTTGAAATCCCACCCGGTGACAGCTGGAATGCAGGCCTTCGAGAACTGGTTGCTGCAGCAGTTCGGCGCTCCGGGCGAAGCCTGACCCTTACCCCGAGGCAGCGGCCAGCTGCCGCCGGAGCAACAAAAAAGCGGCGCAGCGACCCGCCAGGAGCGCCGCGTCTGCGGTACCCAGACCTTAAGCTACCGCATATCCGTCACGGCAAAGGCCGTTGAGTTCGGCCAGCGACATGGCGTCGAGGTCGAGCGCGGTCAGCAGGTCGTTCTCGGCAGTAAAGTCGCGGCCATACATGGCCGAGAAGATGCGCACGCCGGCTTCGTGCAGCTCGGCGGGGTAGCCTGCCAGACGGCCGATCTTGGCGGTCATGACCAGGCCGAAAGGCACGTCTTCGGTAACATAGCGGCTGTCGGCAGTGGTCGGGCCCTGGCCGCCATTGCCGGCCTCGTGCATTTCCTGGTTCATCTCAGAGATCGAGCTCATCGGCACGTGGAAAGACAGGTGGAAGTGCTGGAAGATGTTGCGCACTTCGAGGCCGAGCTTGGTGGCAATGGCGATGCGTTCCTCGTCGAGCTGCTCGAGCAGGCGGCCGACATTCGGCGTCACGTTCTGGCCCTGGCTCCAGGTCTCACCGCGCTCCATGCGCGTCATGTTGCCGAGCGCGATGCCCATGTGGTTCTGCGGATTGAGGTTGGACAGTGCGATCGCCATCAGGCTGCCGCGGTCGACGAAACGGTCGCCGAACAGCACCTGACAAACGGCTAGGCCATCGGCGCTGCGCGAGGCCGGAACGGTGGCGAGATCGACCTTCTTGCGCACGGTGTTGACGTTGACCAGCGTCGGGCTGAGCTGGCGACCGGATACGACAGTCGTGCCCCAGCCGACAACAGGCGCGACGACACCGCGCGCAGCCAGCAGGCGCGACAGATAAAGCGCGCCGAAGGATGCATGCGAGCTGATGATCACGGTCTGGTCGGCCCTGACGTAAGGCGCGATGGCGTCGAGAACGACCTTGTGGCCATAGGCCGGCAGCGCGATCAGGATCGCTTCAGCGCCGGCGACGAGCGCTTCGGCGCTCGGAGCAGCAGCCGGTTGGAAGGTGCCTTCGACGGCGCCCTGGGCAACCAGAGCTTCGCCCTTGGCCAGCGCCTTGGTGCGCTCGCCCGACGGCGACCACAGCGTTGCCTTGTGGCCCTGCTGTTCCAGAAACACCGCCGTGCCAAAGGCGATCGAACCCGCGCCGACAATACCTACCTTCATTTTCAACATTCCCTTTTGGATCAAATTCATTTCAGGCCCGGCGCTCCCATCGCGGGCGCACCCGGGGTCGTTCATTTCGGGCGTATCAACGCCCGGGTCGTGCTGCTGCCGACCTCACCCGATGCCACCACCAGGAAAGCCCGTGCACCGGCCGGGCCAACACTGGTCAGCGAGTGTGCGACGTCGGCCGCATAGCGCGCCGTCTCGCCGGCGCGGACGATCATCTCGTTGCCGGCGCTGCGCACCACGATCTCGCCTTCGGTGCAGTGCAGATGCTCGATCGTGCCTGTGCCGTGGGGATCGCTGATCAGCTTGCCCTTGAGCTCGAAGCTCAACAGATACCATTCGATCAGCGGCACCATGCCGGCCGGCGACAGGATCTGAAGCGTGCAGCTGCCGTCGGCGCTGCGGATGGTCGGCGTCAAATTCTCCGGCTGCAGGTCGATGCGGTCGCCACGCTCCTCGCTGGCGCCGCTGATCAGGCTGTTGAGGTCGATGTTGAGCGCGCGGGTGAGATGCCACAGCGTGCCATAGGTCGGGTTGGCGTTGCCGCGCTCGATCTCCGACAGCATCGAGCGCGAGACGCCCGATCTGGTCGCGAGGTCGGCAAGCGTCAGGTTCTGCTGCTTGCGATATGCCTGCAGGCGCGGCCCGATTTCCGGCGGATTGACCGAATGTATGTTCATTCCGATTCTCCATTCCGACGCCACGGGCAACTATTCGGCGAGCGGTTCTCCAAGCGTGTGCATCAGCCGGTTGGCCCAGCCGAACAGCGACGACGACAGGATCAGGTCGAGGATCTCGTCCTTGCCGAGACCGGCGTCGACAAGCGCCTGCATGTCGGACGCATCGGCGTCCGAGGGGCACTTCGACAGCTTGACCGAAAAGTCGAGGATCGCCTTCAGCCGCGGCGAAATTACCGCTTCGACACCGTCGGCGAAGATCGCCGCAATGACGGTCTCGTCCTTGGACAGCTGGTTGTAGCGGCTGGCGTGCACCGCCGCACAGTAGATGCAGCGGTTGACGATCGACGCGCCGACGGCGCCGATCTCGCGCTCGGCGCGCGACAGGCCGCCCTTGTTGTACATCACCCCGTTGAACAGCGGCGAGCGGTGAGTCAGCGTCTCGACGTCATGGGCCAGCACCAGCACGTAGTCCGACACCTTGGTGTTGGACGGCGTGATCTTCAGCGCCTCGAGCTGTGCCGGAGTGGCATCCGCGAGATCGAGCGGCTTGACGTATGGCTTCCACTCGGGGACCGCGGTGGTGAATTCGTGAACGACCTTGCTCATGCCAGTCCCCGCATCAGCCGCAGCCCGGCGGCAACCCTGATCTGATAGCTGACGAAAGCGACGAGCTCGGACAGGCGCACGATGTCGGCGTCGGTTAGCCCGGCTTCCTGCAGCAGTTCGATATCGCGGCGCGTCGCATCCTTGGGCGCATGTGCCACGAGATCGACATGGCGGATCAGGGCCTTGAGCCTGATGTCGCCGCCGCCGTCGAACCAGATGTCGGCAATGCGCGGGGTGTCGCCTGAGGCGCCCGAGCTGTCGAGCAGGGTTTCGAAATGCGCCTCGAAATCGCCGGCGTCGTTGATCTTGGCGATGCGGCAGGCCAGGGCTGCGCGCTCGGCATGGGTGAGACCGCCGGGTTCAGCGGGCGTCAGCGCCGCATCATGCGTCTGCTGGGTCAGCGCCATGATGTCGGCGCGGCCGGCGACGACCGCCGCCAGGTCGCTTCCCGGCGCTATGCCGACGATCGCGGCGATCACGTCTTTGGTGTCAGTCATGCCTTCCTCTTATGCCTGCTTGCGGGCGGCTGCCGGCGCTTCGTCCGGCAAGGGCGATGCCGTCCACTCGTCACCGCGCAGTTCGGGCGTGTCGTAGTCGAGCAGGCGCTGCCAGTACTGGCCGAAATTCTCGCTGTAGAGCTTTGCGGCGATCTCGCGCGCCAACCACGCCGCACCTTCGCTGATGCCCGGTATGTCGCCGCTCATCTTGCCAAGGCTGGCGGCCGCCCCGGAGTTGAAGCTGTGGATGTTGGCCAGCCACGGTGCCTGTCCCGGCTCGCGTTCGAGAAAGGTGAAGTCGTTGGCAAGATAGGGGTAGTTGCCAAGCTCGGTGTTTTCCTGGCCTTCAGGTGGCGTGAAGCGGTCCTGCCACAGCAGGATCTTGTCGGCGTAACCGTCGAGCTCCTTGCGCGCCAGCGGATCGACGCCGAAGCCAGTGCCAAGGATCAGGAAGTCGCAGCGGACCGCCTTGCCCTGCGAGGTCGAGATGACGATCTCGTCGCCGTCGAGCTCGGTCTTCTCGACCGCCGCATCGAAATGGAACCAGGCGTTGGGATGCCGGCTGACACGCATCGTCGAGCCACGCGGCGCTGGTGTCTGGGTGCGCAGCGAATAGTTCATGATCTGCCAGCGCCTGGTATCGCCGAGCTGCGGGAAGGCAGCGGTGAAGCCGAACGAGCCGATGCCCATCAGCTTGTTGATGCAGGGCATCTCTTTGCGGCGGATGAGATGGCGGACTTCCGCCGCCCCTGCCTCCAGCGCCTCGGCGGCATTGTCGACGGCCGATGCGCCGACGCCGACAACGACCACGCGCTTGCCGCGCAGGGCAGCGAAATCGATGGCGTCGGAGGAATGCGCCCAGAACGTCCGCGGCAAGCCGTCGACGAAACCGGGAATGCTTGGATGGCCCATGCCGTCACGGCCGGTCGCCATCACCACCTTGCGGGTCAGCACCGATTTTTCCCGAGCGCCCTCGCCCGACAGCGTCAACCGCATCAATTCGCCTTCCGGCACGATCGTCTTGACCTCGACGCCGTTCTCGACCGGCAGGTCGAGCACCTTGCGGTACCAACGCAGATACTCCATCCACATCGGCCGGGGGATCTTGTCGAGTTCAGCCCAGGTCTCGTTGCCGAACTGGGCGACATACCATGCACGAAAGGTCAGCGACGCCATGCCATAGGCCGGGCCGGTCAACTGTTTGGGCGAGCGCAGCGTCTCCATCCGCGCATAGGTCAGCCACGGCCCTTCAAAGCCCGTCGGGCTGCGGTCGAAGATGCGGATGTTCTGGATGCCGGCACCGAAGAGGGCGAAACTCGCGACCAGGCCGCACATGCCGCCGCCAATGACGACGACGTCATGGACCTTTTCTTCCCCCTCGACTGATGTCGGCACCACCCAGTTCGACGGCGGGTAGCACAGGCAGGCCAGTTCGTCGCGAACACGCTGTTCGAGCTCGGCGAGGCCGGCGGCGGCCGCTTGCAACGGCGCTTGTACGTCAAACGCCATAGGTCGCCCCCGATGTCCGGTCGAATTCGTCATGTCGCATGTCCTGCCCTGCCTGCTGTCGGCCCGCACCGGTTCTCGACGCGGGCCGCCCTTGTCGCCTGTTTGTCGTCTCAGTTGTGCGCGTGGCGGTCGGGGATGACCGTCGTCGTCTCTGGCTTCCAGCCGACCCAGATTTCCTCGCCATTGAGCTGGCTGACGTCGGCGGGATGGACCAGCGCATTGAGCATGGTCCCGTCGCCGACCTCGACCGAAAGCGAGGTGTGGTTGCCTTTAAATACGCGCTGACGGATCTTGCCCTTGATGCGGTTGCCACTCTCCGGCTCGGCGGCCGAGCAGTGGATCGCCTCGGGGCGCAGCACGACATAGAGGTGGTCACCGGCCTTTGGCGTAAGCCCGCCCTGTGCTGCCTTGATGGTGACGCCGTTCCAGTTCAGCGCTGCCTGGTCACCTTCGGTGCCGACGACTGTGCTGCGCAAAAGATTGGTCTCGCCAATAAAGTTGGCGACGAACACCGAGCCGGGTCGGCCATAGAGCGTGTTCGGATCGCCCATCTGCTCGATGCGCCCCTTGTTCATGACCACGATCGTGTCAGACATGGTCAGCGCCTCTTCCTGGTCGTGGGTCACGAACATGAAGGTCTTGCCGGTCTTTTCCTGGATCGACTTGAGCTCGATCTGCATCTGCTGGCGCAGCTTGGCGTCGAGCGCCGACAGCGGCTCGTCGAGCAGCAGCACCTCCGGATCGGGAGCCAAGGCACGCATCAGCGCGACGCGCTGGCGCTGGCCGCCCGACAGCTCCGACGGCAGCCGCTTGGCGTAGTCCTCAAGCTGGACCAGTTCGAGCAGCTCCGAGACACGGCGGTGAATGTGCTGGTTGTCGAAACCCTTGAGCTCAAGGCCAAAGGCGATGTTCTTGGAGATGCTCATATGCGGGAACAGCGCATAGTCCTGGAACACGATGTTGACGTTGCGCTTGTTGGGCGGAACGCGTGTCACGTCCTTGCCGCCAAGCAGGATGCGGCCGGAGTTCGGCGTCTCGAAGCCGCCGAGCATGCGCAGTGAGGTCGACTTGCCGCAGCCGGACGGGCCGAGCAGCGTGACGAACTTGCCCGCCTCGATGCTGAGATTCAGGTTCTCGACGGCAACATGCTTGCCGTAGCTCTTGGTGACATTGTCGAACTGGACGACGGGTTGCATCAGCGGGTCCTCGCGCGGCGGGTCATGTATTCGGCGTAAAGTCCGACGGCGGCGGTCACCACCAGGACGAGTGTCGCCATTGCGTTGATTTCAGGAGACATGCCGCCCTGCACCTTGGCGAAGATCAGCATGGGAAGGGTCGGGCGATAGCCGCCCAGGAAGAAGGTGCGCACGAAGTCGTCGATCGACAGCAGCACGCAGAAGATCATGCCTCCGACAAGCGCCGGCCCGAGATAGGGCAGCGTGACGCGGAAGAAGGCAACGATGCTGTCGGCACCGAGGTCACGCGCGGCATCGACGAGATTACCCGGCATCGAGCGCAGGCGGGTCAGCGCCATCACCACCACGAAGGGCACTGCATGCACCGTGTGGCCGAGGATGATGGCCGCGGTTCCCGTCGGCATGTCGATTGTCGAGATGAAGATGCGCAGCGAGATGGCCGAGATCATGCCTGGTACGACAGCCGGAAGGCAGGCAAGCGCGAAGATGATGACTTGGCCCTTGATGCCTTCGGCGACGATCAGCATGGCGATCCAGGTACCGAGCGTGGTTGCGGCGAGCGTCGAGGCGGCGGCGATCATCACCGAGTACAGGCAGGCTTCCAGGAACTGCTTGTCCTGCATCACCTTGGCATACCAGTCGAGGGTCCAATCGCCGATCGGGAAGGCGACGAAGTTGGCGTCCTTGAAGCTCATCGCCATCATCAGCGTGAGCGGCAGGAGCAGGTAAAGCAGGAAGGCCCAGTAGATCGCCGTCAGCGACGTGCGCGGAGCGTCTGCAAACATGTTGCGCATCAGAATGCACTCCTTTTCTTGCCGCCGACGAGGCGCATGAAGATGCCTGCGGTGATCAAGGCGGTGACCAGCATGATCAGCGCAAAGGCGGCGCCGACCGGCCACTTGTCGCTGGCGCCATGGAAGAAGCCGCTGATGGTTTCAGGAAACAGCACGGTGTTGGGTCCGCCGAGCAGCATCGGGGTCGCAAAGACGCCGATGCAGGTCAGGAACACGAGGCTGCAGCCCGAGACGATGCCGTCCTTGGACAGCGGCAGGATGATCCGGCGGAAGCGTGTGAACGGACCGGCGCCCAGATCGGCAGCCGCATCCAGATATTGTCCCGGGATCTTCTCGATCGCCGAGTAGAGCGGCAAAAGCATATAGAGGCAGATCAGGTAGACCAGGCCGAAGCCGAGCGAGAACGAGGTGTAGAGCATCGGGATCGGCCGGTCGATCAGGCCGATCTCGCGCAAGAGCACGTTGACCGCGCCGCGGTTGGCAAGAAGCATGATCACCGAGAAGGTGCGGATCAACTCACCGGCCCAGAACGGCACCAGCAGCAACAGCAGCGCCTTGGAACGGCCCTCCGGCTTGACGACCTTGGCGACGTAATAGGCCACCGGATAGACCACAACCAGCGTCACCGCCGTCGCTGCCGTGGCGAAGATGAAGCTCTTGATCAGCGGCGTGAAGTAGAGCGATTCCTTGAAGAAGATCGCGTAGTTGTCCAGGGTGAAGTGCGATTCCACTCCCGGCAGCACCGGGTAGTGGGACATCAGGCTGATCTTCAGCATCTGATAGATCGGCCCGACATGCAGCATGATCAGCCAGACCAGCGGCACCCCGGCCAGAAGGATGATCCGGCCGATCCGGGACTCGACCGCGGCCCCCAGCGTATGCCGGTAGAGCGCGGAATTGACCACCTTGGCGATGCCGGTCGAATATTTGGGCACCGGCGCGTCGCCGCGCCCTGCCGCATAGCCGGCTGTCGTGTTGCTACTCACCATCAAACAATCTCGGTTGGCGCAGCCCAACTTGTACCGCCAGGCACTGCCGGCAGGTCAGTCATCGCGCGTTGTGGGACTACAGCGCCTCGCTCAGAACGCTGTAACTCTCTGAACCGGTGCATGAGCCCACCCGAAAATCGTGCCCGATTTTCGAGGGTCATGCACATGACAGGCCGGCAGCCTGTCCCGGAGATCGTCGCAGCGCTCCGGGACAGGCGATGGGCCGTGCGAGGCTTTCGCCTCGTCAGGCCGCTTTGACCTCAGCGGTCGCCCGGTCGATCATCTCGTTCTTCATGTCGCGATTGACCGACGAGAAGAAGACGATGCGCTCAAGCTCTTCCTGCGGCAGCGTCGAGGCGAGCTTTTCGCGGTCGTTGAGCAGGTCGGCGACGCCGTTGATCGTCGAGCTGTAGCCCGACTGGCGGGTCATTGCGGCACCCACCTCCGGGCTTGCAAGCACGGCGTCGAGGAGCTTGTAGGCGTTCTCGGCGTTGGGCGCGTTGTTGACGACGTTGAGCGTATAGCAGAAGCCGAACGTGCCTTCCTTCGGCACCGACAGCTGAATCGGATGACCGTCCATGATCAGCTTGGCAGCCGGACCCGACCACGAATGGCCGAGATAAATGTCCTCGTTGATGAACATCTGCTGCACTTCCGAGCCGGCGTCATAGTACTTGCGCACCATGTCCTTGTGCTTGATCAGGAAGTCGCGCGCTTCGTTGGTCGCCTTCTGCGCCACGTCGGCCTTGTCGACATAGCTGACGAAGTCGCCGTCATGGCCGAGATACTGCATGACAATGGTCATGAAATCGCTGACGATATAGGAGGTCTGCCCCTTGTACTGCGGGTCGAACATGATCTCCCAGCTCGGCGCTTCCTTCACATAGTCGACATTTCGGGCGAGCCCCTCATAGCCGGCGAGGATCGGCAGGCCCCAGAGATTGTCGTCGACGCGCGCCCAGGCAGCGTTCTGGTAGGCCGGGTTGAGGTTCTTCCAGTTCGAAATCTTGCCGGTATCGAGCGGCTGCAGCAGCTTCGAGCTGATGAACTGCGAATAACGATGGCCGGCGACGGTGACGATGTCGGTCGAAGGATTTGCACCCTCGGCAGTGAGCAGATTGTATTGCTTACCCTGGTCGTCGGTCAGCCGGATGTTGACCTGAATTCCACTGTCCTTCTGGAACTTGTCGAGGAATTCCTGCGGCAGGAATTTGTCGTAGGTGGTGATGTTCAACACGCCGTTCGCAGCCCAGCCGGGGGTCGGGCGGATCACGGCGGGCATGGCAAGGACGGCGGCGCCACCACCAAGCATCTTCAGCGCGGTACGGCGGTTCGGTACCAGAATATTGTTCATTATGTTCCCCATTTGGATAATATCGATCACGCGCACGGCTTCCGCCGCGCAATAAAACCCGCCCTCACGCAGTCGAAAGAACTGCGCGACCGACAAGCCGGCGAAGAGGTATTCTCAGCGGTATTTTACAGACTACTAATGAACTGGCGCAAAGTCCTCCACCAAGCCAGTCCTGAATTCCGACATTCCGTCCGCAAATTCCACTAAACTGGAATTTTTCTCTAAACCGGACAAATGTCAAGCATTGTTAGAAAGAATCTTGGTTGCCCACCAACATATGCAGACAGCAGACCCCGCATAGGTTTGCGCTGGCAAGCCAACTAAGCACGGCCATGGGAATCGCATCCAATCGCCAGGAATCGACGATACGTTGAGATGAACCGCCATGCGCCTTAGCGGCTGCGGCAAATAGCTGGAACCTCAGGCCTCCGTCGAGACGCTGAGCTCGACCCTGTCGGCGACAAAGCGGGTTTCAGCGTACTGGATAGACACGCCAGCGGTGTCGACGTTGATCGCCCTGGCGACGAGTACGATGGCGCCGGCGGACAGCTTGAGATCGGTCAGGTCGGCGGCATCGGCATGGCGCGCCGAAACCAGCGTCGTATTGCGGAAATAGTCCTCGATTCCAAAATGCTGGAAAGCGAGCGTGATCGACGCGGTCTCGGCGTAGACCCGTGCGAAGCCGGGGAAGCGCTCCGCATCGAACCAGCTCGTCGCGCGCGACACCGGCCGGCCGTCGGCCTCGCTCAGCGTTTCCAGCCGGAGCACCGGCGCATCCGGCGCAAGCCCCAGGGCTTCGGCGACACGGCTGAGGGCAGGCTCTATGGCGTCGGCCAGGAGGATGCTGCGGCGCTCGCGCGTCTGCTCGCGCAGCCCTGTAGAAAACCGCGTCCGCGCCGATATTGGGTAGGACAGCTTCTGACGGCTCTCGACGAAAGTGCCGCGCCCCTGCTCGGCGCGCAACACGCCTTCCTGGACAAGCGCGGCAATGGCGCTGCGCAAGGTATGGCGATTGACGCCGAAGCGTTCGGACAGGATCATTTCGGGCGGCAGCTTGCCATCGGCGCCCAGAGTTCCAGCCGATATCGCCTGCCTGATCTGGTCGGCGATCTGGCGCCACAGCGCCACCCCGCTCTTGCGTGTCACCGCCTGTTCTCGTCCCGGCCCGCTCAAATCCACCGTCCCAGTTTGCGACTTGTCATGCATCCGTCACGGAGCCTCGCTACAAGCCCATTGTATGTTGTTCGATTGTATAGAACAATAGACAAATTTGAAGTGGAGCGGCGAACGAGATGGACCGACGGCAGGAAAGAGAACTGGAGACGGCGCGCAAGGCGGCCATGGCAGCGCTTTCGCTGGCACCAGTGGACGAATTGAAGCGGCTGTGCGCGGCGGCAGGCATTTCTGGCGAAGCCGAGATGCTGCGCGGACCCGAGACCGGCCTCGTGTCGGTTCGCGGCCGTATCGGCGGCGGCGGCGCGCCGTTCAATTTCGGCGAGGCGACGGTGACTCGCGCCACGGTGCGTTTGCCAGGCGGCGAGATCGGCCATTCCTATGCCCTCGGCCGCGACAAGGAGAAGGCCCGCCTTTCGGCCATCACCGATGCCCTCTGGCAGAATGCCGACCGCCGCGCCGACATCGAACAGAAGATCATCGCACCGTTGCGTGCCGCACAAGCCGAAGCCGATGTGACCAGTCGTGCCGAGACGGCAGCGACCAAGGTCGACTTTTTCACCATGGTGCGCGGAGAGGACTGATGGATCAGATGGATGTGATTGACGGCGGCTTTGCCAACCCGGTTTTTAATGCCCAGATGGTTTTCCGCGCCGTCATGGACGCCATGGCGCGTCCCGGGACGGTCCAGCGGGTAGCTGGCCTGGCACAGCCGCCTGCACCGCTGGCGGCCACCGCGGGTGCGGTGGCGTTGACCTTGTGCGACCACGACACTCCGCTCTGGCTCGATGCCGGGCTGCAGGTCTCGGCGGCAAAGTCCTGGCTCGGCTTCCACACCGGCGCGCCGCTGGCCGCGACACCGGCCGACGCGCATTTCGCCCTTGTCGCCAACCCGGCCAACCTGATCTCGCTCGAAAACTTTGCGCAGGGAACGCAGGAATATCCCGATCGCTCGACGACACTGATCCTGCAGGTCGACAGCCTGACCGATGGTGCACCCCTGCATCTCGAGGGCCCCGGCATCGAGACGACTGACAGCATCGCGCCGACGCCTCTGCCGCGCCATTTCGTCGAGCAGTGGAAGCAGAACGGTGCCCGCTTCCCGCGCGGCGTCGATGTGATCCTGGCTGCGCCTGGTGCGGTCGCCTGCCTGCCCCGCACTGTCCGCATCAAGACGATGGAGGCCTGATATGTATGTAGCTGTCAAAGGCGGTGAAGCCGCCATCGCCAACGCCCATCGCCTGCTCGCCGACCGCCGTCGCGGTGACCGCTCGGTGCCGTCGCTGCGCATCGACCAGATCGTCGAGCAGCTGGCGCTCGGCGTCGACCGCGTCATGTCGGAAGGCTCGCTCTACGACCGTGAGCTTGCCGCGCTCGCCATCATGCAGTCGCGCGGCGACCTGATCGAGGCGATCTTCCTCGTCCGCGCCTATCGCACCACCTTGCCGCGCTTCGGCTACACGAGGCCGATCGACACAGCCGCCATGCAGGTCGAGCGCCGTGTCTCGGCGACCTACAAGGACCTGCCCGGCGGCCAGCTGCTCGGCGCGACCTTCGACTACACCCACCGCCTGCTCGACCCGGAACTCGCCACCGATGCCGAAGTCGCGACGCCCGAGCAGCGCGAAGGCGACGGCCAGCGTATGGCGCGTGTGTCCGAGATCCTCGCCCATGAAGGGCTGATCGAGGCCGACGGCGAGCTGCCCGAGGACCACCTCACTGGTGACATCACCCGCGAGCCGCTCGAGTTTCCGATGGAGCGCGACATCCGCCTGCAGGCGCTGTCGCGCGGCGACGAGGGTTTTCTTTTGGCGCTCGGATACTCGACGCAGCGCGGCTATGGCCGCAGCCATCCCTTCGTCGGCGAGGTCCGCATCGGCGAGGTCGAGCTCGAGCTCGACGTACTTGAACTGCCCTTCCCCATAAGCCTCGGCCGCATCCGCGTAACCGAGTGCCAGATGGTCAACCAGTTCAAGGGCTCGGCCAAGGCGCCACCGCAGTTCACCCGCGGCTACGGGCTGGTCTTCGGCCAGTCGGAGCGCAAGGCCATGGCCATGTCGCTATGTGACCGGGCGCTCCGCGCCGGCGAACTGGGCGAGGACATCACCGCACCGGCACAGGACGAAGAGTTCGTCATCTCGCATTCCGACAACGTCCAGGCGACCGGCTTCGTCGAACACCTGAAGCTGCCGCATTATGTCGACTTCCAGGCCGAACTCGACCTCGTCCGCCGGATGCGCGGCGAGCATGAGAAGCGCAACCAGACCAACGAAACCGAACAGCGGGAGGCGGCGGAATGAGCACGCCTGCAACAGACATCGCAACCTACAACTTCGCCTATCTCGACGAGCAGACCAAGCGGATGATCCGCCGGGCGATCCTCAAGGGCATTGCCATTCCCGGCTACCAGGTGCCGTTCGCCAGCCGCGAGATGCCGATGCCCTATGGCTGGGGCACCGGCGGCGTGCAGGTGACCGCCGCGATCATTGGTCCTGAGGACGTGCTGAAGGTCATCGACCAGGGCGCCGACGACACGACCAATGCCGTCTCGATCCGCGCCTTCTTCCAGAAGGTCGCCGATGTCGCGGTGACCACCGAGACGGCGAAGGCGACGATCATCCAGACCCGTCACCGTATCCCGGAATATCCGCTGACCGGGGGCCAGACGCTGGTCTACCAGGTTCCTATCCCCGAGCCGCTGCGCTTCCTCGAACCGCGAGAGACCGAGACACGGAAGATGCATGCGCTCGAGGAATACGGGCTGATGCACGTCAAGCTCTACGAGGACATCGCCAAGCACGGCCGCATCGCCACGACTTATGCCTATCCGGTCAAGGTCGAGGGCCGCTACGTGATGGACCCCTCGCCGACACCGAAGTTCGACAATCCCAAGATGCACATGTCGCCCGCGCTTCAGCTGTTCGGCGCCGGCCGCGAGAAGCGTATCTATGCCGTGCCGCCCTTCACCAGGGTGGTCAGCCTCGATTTCGAGGACCATCCCTTCGAGATCCAGACCTTCGACCATCCCTGTGCGCTGTGCGGGGCCGCGCAGGTCTATCTCGACGAGGTCATCCTCGATGACAAGGGCGGGCACATGTTCGTCTGTTCCGACACCGACCATTGCGAGACGCGCCAGGCCTGCGGCCATCGCGGCCACCTCTCGCCCGATATGCTGGAGCCCGCACAATGACCGACGAACCGCTTCTGCGCGTCACAGCGCTGTCCAAATATTACGGCTCGCGCATCGGCTGCGAGGACATCTCCTTCGACCTCTGGCCGGGCGAAGTGCTGGCCATCGTCGGTGAATCCGGCTCGGGCAAGACCACCTTGCTCAACTGCCTGTCGACGCGGCTGCTGCCGACGTCGGGCACTGCGAGCTACCGCATGCGCGACGGCCAGTGGCGCGACCTCTACCGCATGAGCGAGGCCGAGCGCCGCTTCCTGATGCGCACCGACTGGGGCTTTGTTCATCAGAACCCGGCCGACGGGCTGCGCATGACGGTGTCGGCCGGCGCCAATGTCGGCGAACGGCTGATGGCCATCGGTGACCGCCACTATGGCAACATCCGCGCTACCGCAGTCGATTGGCTCGGCCGCGTCGAGATCGACGAGGAGCGAATCGACGACGAACCCCGCGCTTTCTCGGGCGGCATGCGCCAGCGCCTGCAGATCGCCCGCAACCTCGTTACCGGCCCGCGGCTGGTGTTCATGGACGAGCCGACCGGCGGCCTCGACGTGTCGGTGCAGGCGCGCCTGCTCGATCTGTTGCGCGGACTGGTCACCGACCTCGGCCTCGCGGCCATCGTGGTCACGCATGACCTCGCCGTCGCCCGGCTGCTGTCGCAGCGCATGATGGTGATGAAGGACGGCCATGTCGTCGAAGCCGGCCTCACCGACCGTGTGCTCGATGATCCGCGCGCGCCCTACACCCAGCTCCTCGTCTCCTCCATCCTGCAGGTCTGAGCATGGTCCCGAAAAGTGGTTCCCGGTTTTCGGGCAAGATCATGCTCATCAAGGAAAGATTCTGACATGGCCACTCCCCTCATCGTCTCGGAGGTCTCCAAGGCCTTCACCATGCATCTGCGTGGCGGCATCCGCCTGCCGGTGGTCGCCAATGTCTCGTTCTCGGTCAGGGCTGGCGAATGCGCCGTGCTCGGCGGCCCCTCTGGCGCCGGCAAGAGCTCGATCCTGAAGATGGTCTATGGCAACTACAGCGTCGACCAGGGTCAGATCATCGTCGATCACCATGGCCAGCTTGTCGATCTCGCCACGGCCACCCCGCGCACGGTGCTTTCGGTGCGCCGCGACACCATCGGCTATGTCAGCCAGTTCCTGCGCACCGTTCCGCGCGTCTCGGCACTCGGCGTCGTCGCCGAGCCGCTGGTCGCCCGCGGCACCGAACGCTCCGAGGCCCATGCCCGCGCCTCGGAACTGCTCGGCCGGCTGAACCTGCCGGAACGTCTGTGGAGCCTGCCGCCCGCCACCTTCTCCGGCGGCGAGCAGCAGCGCGTCAACATCGCCCGTGGCTTCATCACCGACCATCCGGTGCTCCTTCTCGACGAGCCGACGGCATCGCTCGACGCCACCAACCGCGAGGTGGTGATCGGACTGATCGAGGAGAAGAAGCTGAAGGGTGTGGCCCTGCTCGGCATCTTCCACGACGCCGACGTGCGCGAGGCGGTCGCCGACCGCATCATCGATGTCACCACATTTGCCGCCGGAAAGGTTGCAGCATGAGCCGCAACCTGTCCGAACAGCCTTACGTCCACCCATCGGCCGAGGTGACGCAGTCGACGCTCGGCCGCTGGACCGAAGTCTCAGAACGCACCCGCATCAGCGACAGTTCGCTCGGCGACTATTCCTACGTCATGCAGGACTGCAGCCTGTGGTGCACGACGGTCGGCAAATTCTCCAACATCGCAGCAAGCGTGCGCTGCAACGCCACGAACCATCCGACCTGGCGGCCGACGCTGCATCATTTCACCTACCGCGCCTCGGACTATTGGGAAGATGCCAGCCACGAGACCGAGTTCTTCGAATGGCGTCGGTCGAACGCGGTGACCATCGGCCACGACACCTGGCTTGGCCACGGCTCGACGGTGCTGCCGGGCGTTGCCGTTGGCGACGGTGCGGCGGTCGGCTCAGGCGCGGTCGTCACCAAGGATGTCGCACCTTACACCATCGTCGCCGGCGTGCCGGCCAAGCCGCTGCGCGAGCGCTTCGACCGCAAGACAGCGGATCGCTTCCAGGCGCTGGCCTGGTGGGACTGGGACCACGCCAGGCTGCGCGTTGCCCTCGACGATTTCCGCAACCTCTCGGCGGAAGAGTTCCTGGAAAAGCACGGCGGCTGAGGAGCCCTCACCCCGCCAGGAAAAACTGGATCGCGATCATGTTGACCAGGTCGACGAAAAACGCCGAGACCAGCGGCAGGATGATGAAGGCGTTCGGTGACGGGCCATAGTGCCTGGTCACCGCCGTCATCGACGCGATGGCGGTGGGCGTGGCGCCGAGCGAAAGGCCGGTAAAGCCGGCGCTCAGCACCGCCGCCTGGTAGTCCCGGCCCAAAAGCGGGAACAGCACGATCAGGATGAAGGCCACAGCGAGCAGCGCCTGCATGGCGACGACGACCAGCAGCGGGCCGGCAACCCCGGCAAGCGTCCAGAGCTGCATGCTCATCAGCGACATGGCGAGGAAGGCCGAGAGCGAATAGTCGGAGATCAGCGACATTGCCGGCGAGCGCGCCGGCCATGGCATGCGCGGAAAGATGTAGGGGATCGTGTTCGACAGGACGACCCCCATGATCAGGCAAGGCACGAACAATGGCAGCTTCACGCCCATCGCCGTGACCGGGCCGTGAACCACATAGCCGAGCACCACGGCGACATTGACCAGCAAAAGCGCCTGCATGAAGTTCGACTTGTCGATCGGTGCGGCCTCTGCCCGGGCGACGGCCGACTCGCCGTCGGGGCCGCTCGCATCGGCGGTCAGCTTGCCACGCTCGACGAGGAACTTTGCCACCGGCCCACCGAGGACGCTGGCGACGATCAGCCCGAGCGTCGCCGCGGCGGTGCCGACTTCAAGGGCGGCCGGAAAACCGTGCTCTGCGGCGATCGCCGGCGCCCAGGCAATCGTCGTGCCATGGCCACCGACAAAGGCGATCGACCCCATGATGACGCCTGCAGCAGAGGGCAGGCCGAACAGCCAGGCTCCAAGCGTACCGACGCCATTCTGCAGGAAGACGAAAAGCACGGTCAGCACGCACAACACCGCCAACGCCCGTCCCCCGACCAGCAAGTCGGCCAGCCGCGCATTGACGCCGACGGTGGCAAAGAAGATGACCAGCAGCCTGTCGCGCGTGGTCATCTCGAAGACGATCTCCGTGCCTGACAATTGGTGGAACGCCCAAACGGCCACGGCCGCGAGAAACCCGCCGGTGACCGGCTCCGGGATGTTGTAGTTGCGCAGGAAAGCAATGTGACGGTTGAGCAGCACGCCGACGAAATAGACGATGATGCCGAGCGTGAGCGTCAGGAAATCTGGCGAAACGAGAACATTGTCGGCCATGGCCATCCGAGCTTCGCCTGGACACCCGAACCAAGGTGCCGGATCGGATGAGCCCGATCTCCCCTGCCTCTCAACCTTGCCCAGAACAATTTCAAGAGCAATCGGAATTGCGGCCCGGCTTTGCCAGGCTATGCCCGATCATTGGCGATCACGAACCTGATGCCATCCCCGTTGTGGGCAATGGTTAGAGCTGCCACGCACCTGAACCCAAAAAAAAGCCCCGCTGTTGCGGGGCTCAGACTGCTGACAAACCCCTGGCGAGAGTTGGGGGTTTGTGATTCAGTGTGTGATGTTGAAGCGAGCTGGCCCTGAACAAACCGCACTTGAGATCGTCACGCTTGATCAACTGGTTCCAGTTGATCACCTTCTGCGCAAGATCGATGGTGTTATCGATTTCTCGTTCATCCACGATCTGACAGCGCCGCTTTACTGCGCCGACAATGGTCGCCCGCCACTCGGGTCGCCCGCCACTCGATCCGACCTTGATGTTCAAGGCGCTGTTCATCGGCTACCTGTTCGGGGTGCGCTCGGAGCGGCAATTGGTGCGAGAGATCGAGGTCAATGTCGCCTACCGGTGGTTCCTGCGGCTGAAGCTGACGGACAAGGTGTTCGACGCCTCGACATTGTCGCAGAACCGCCGCCGGCGCTACCAGGACGAGACGATCGCGCAGGCGATCTTCGACCGCATTGTCGAGCAGGCGATCGGGGCAGGCTTGGTCGACGGCACGGTGCTCTACACCGACAGCACGCACCTGAAGGCCAATGCCAACAAGGGCAAGTACGACCTTGCCATGGTCGCCAAGTCGCGTGCCGACTACTGGGGCGAACTCGACCGGGCGATCGATGCCGAACGGGCGCTGCACGGCCAGAAGGCGCTGAAGGAGCAGGAGCGGCAGCCTGCGGTGAAAGAGACGAAGGTCTCGCGCACCGATCCTGAGGCAGGCTATATGGTGCGCGAGGGCAAGCCGAAGGGCTTCTTTTATCTCGATCACCGCACGGTGGATGGCGGCTTGGGCATCATCACCGACACGTTTGCCACGCCGGCCAACGTGCATGACTCGATCGTCTATCTCGACCGGCTCGACCGCCAGGTGGAGCGTTTCGGCTTCGACGTCACGGCGGCGGGGCTGGATGCCGGCTATGCCACGCCAGGCATCGCCAAGGGCCTGGAGGACAGGAACATCCAGGGTGTCGTCGGCTATCGCAACCCGCCCCGGCCAAAGCCTGGCAAGATGAGGAAGGGCGCTTTCGTCCATGAGCCGGACCTTGACGGCTATCGTTGCCCGCAGGGCCAGTTGCTCACTTACGCCACCACAGATCGCGGCGGTTATCGCCACTACAGGAGCGACCCGACGATCTGCCGCAACTGTCCGCTGCTGGCGTCTTGCACATCAAACGCCAAGGCCGAGCGCACCATCACGCGCCATGTCTGGCAGGATGTCCGCGAGCGGGTCGATGCCAACCGCTTAACCGCATGGGGCAAGGCGATCTATCGACGCCGCAAGGAGACGGTCGAGCGATCCTTCGCCGATGCCAAGCAGCTCTTCGGCCATCGCTATGCACGCTTCCGAGGGCGAACACGCGTCGCCTGCCAGTGCCTGATCGCAGCCGCCGCCCAAAACATGAAAAAGATCGCAATCAGCCTCTGGCCAAAGCCAAAACCAAGCCTCGCATGAGGCCAAAGCGGGCTCGCAACGGCCCTGGCATCTGCTCCCCGAAATCAAGCCAAAAGCTCAATCAACCCACAAAACAAAACCCCGCCGAAATTCGTCGGGGTTCGTCAGCAGTCTGAGCCGCGCGATGCGCGGCCTTTTTTTATTCGTTGGACGCGTCCTGCGATCAGGCTTCCTGGATAGCCGAGAGCTGCCAGTCGCCGCCGTTCTGGCGAACGAAGGTCCACAGTTCGGTCGTCTCGCTCGGCTCGTTTGCGTCGCCGTCCACCACTTCGCCGGTCGTGCGGTTGCGGGTCACGTCGATCGACGAATAATTCATCGCCGCAGTGGCGTAGTCGCGGTCGCCTTCGTTCCAGCTTTCGGCAATGTCGGCCTGCAGGAGCTGGACGTTGGTCACGTCGTTGCGGACGCCGTTCTGGGCGTTGTCGGCCAATTCTTCCGAGAGATAGGACACCATCTCCGGCGTCACCAGGCGACGCAACGCCTTGTGGTCCTCGCGGCCGAACGCTTCCTGGACCTCGGTCAGCAGGCGCTGGAACGTGTCGAGATCTTCGCCCGACACTGTAATGTCCTTGCTGGCAGGCTGCTGCGGCGCGGCCTCGGCGCGGCTGCCACCGATGCTCGGAATGCTGAACGAACGGCTGCCGCCATTGGCCTTGCCGCTATCTCCAGACGGTGCCGCGTCGCGGTAGTTGAAGTTACCGCCGCCGGCACCCGCGCCGGCCATCGCCGGACCGGTGGCTTGGCGCGAACGGAAGAAGCGCAGGGCGAGCCAGATGGCGCCGCCGATCAGCAGCAGTTGCATCAGCATGCCGAACATGCCGGCGAGGCCGCCAAAGCCTTGGCCCATCATCATGCCGAGCAGGCCACCCATCAGCAGGCCGCCGATCATCGCGCCGCCGAAGCCGCCCATGAAGCCGGGGCGCTGCGGTGCAGTCGCGCCAGGACGGGCTGCACTGGTGGCGGCCGGGTTGGTTGCCTGACCGGTGTTGGGCGTCATCGAACGCTCGACCGGCGCGGTCGGCTGCGGCGCGGTGCGGGTCGGCGGCGCCGACTGGAAGGTACGCGCACCCCTGCTGCCGAAGCTGCCGCCGCGCCGTGCATCGGCGTGGTCGACGGCGACCATGGAGAAGGCGAGGAACAGGCCCGCGAAAAGCGTGGCGAAGCGGGTCGTTCGGGACAATTTCATCAGCGGATCCTCAAAGTGTCGTCCGCTCTCATATAATGACTAACAACTGTAGTGTCAGGGTTTGCAGGCCAAGTTTTGGCAGATTCTTGCCGAAATTCGGCAAAGCATTGATTCGTCATGCTTTTTCCAGGATTTCCGCAAGCGGATCTTATGTCCGACTGTCAGCTGCGGCCGTCTGCGGGCTGTGCTTGGGTACAATGCCGACAGCCAGCTGCCTGGTTTTCGTATTACTCCTTGTGATTTCCCTTTCGAGGCGAGCCCACCTCGGGCACACCTTCGAGACAAAGCCAATCGTGCTTGCTGTTCGGCCAGTGGAGCACGACCGGCGCCGGGAACCCTTGGTCCTCCAGGCAGCCAACCGAGACCGTCAGCGCCGCCGTCAACGCTCCCGCCCGCATGAAGACGACCGATCCACAGGTGGTGCAGAATGTCTGCTCCAGCCATTGTCCCGACGCGCCGGCTCGCCGCCACGACCTGGTCTCGCCTTCCTGGCTGACGACGGCGGAATCCGCATAGATGGCGCGGTACGAGAATGCCGTCCCGGTGCATCTCTGGCACTCGGTGCAACTGCAGGCATAGACTCGTCTCGGCTCCCCGGCGAGGACGAGTTTCACGCTGCGACACGAACAGGAGGCGGTGCGTTTCGTCTCCCCGTCATGCATGCGGGTAGCCCTGGTCGAACAAAGTTCGGACGATGGACGAGCCCATACGGTCCGTGCCGAGCACGCAGACATCTGTTTTCACGAGTTTTATCCGAAATGCGAATGCCCCTTGCGACGTGGGGTTGGTTTACGTTTGGCGCGCGCTCGGACCGAACATATGTACCGTCACAGCATTGAGAAGTACGCACCTTGAAGTAAGCCATTGATATCATGACAGGAGCTGGAAGATGAGGCACAAGGAACCGGACAGCTGCGGTTTTGCCGCAGCCATGCAGGCCATCGGCGGCAAGTGGAAAACCGCGCTGCTGTGGCAACTGCACCTGCGGCCCCATCGCTTTGCCGAACTGCGCCGGTTGCTGCCGGGCATCAGCGAAAAGATGCTGACGCAACAATTGCGGCAGATGGAGACCGACGGGCTTATCAGCCGGCATGCTTACGAAGAGGTGCCGCCGCGCGTCGAATATTCGATCACGCCGCTGGGCTTGAGCCTGAACGATGCCGTGGCCGCGATGTCGGCATGGGGCAAGCAGCACGAGAGCTGGAAAGGTCAGCGCCAGGCGGCCTGACGCGGCCAAGCGGTACACCTGCCAACGCCAGATCTCGGGGTGATTCTCCGCCGAAGCGTTCAGCGGCTGCGGCCGTCGAACGGGATGCGCTTGAGCGTCATCAGATCGATCTCTTCGATGCAACGCACATTGATCGCCGCCGTCTTTTCGCCGCTCGGGCTGACGCCCATGCCAAACGGCGCGCAGCCGCAGTTCAAACAGAACATGTGGTCGATGACGTGCTTGTTGAATTTGTAGGTCGAAAGCCGCTCAGGCGGCGTCGTGACGGTCAGCTTGTCGCGCGGCACGAACCACAACAGGTAGCCCTTGCGGCTGCAATGCGAGCAATTGCATTCGATCGCACTTGCCGGCTCGCCCTCGACTTCGAACGAGACATTTCCGCAGTGGCAGCTTCCCTTGGCCATGGGCCCTCTCCTCCTCGTGATTGACTTGCGCGCAAGGCTTAGCGCCCGTCCCCTGGCCTGACAATCGCGGCCGTCAAACGGCGGCAACAGCAGCTCGCGCTAAGCCGAATTGGGAGGTGGGATTCCCGAAAACAGCGATATTTGCCCTCAAAAGCCGCGTTTTTCGCGCGTCGGCCTGTGCATCGTAACAAAACTGACATGGTCCCGACATTGCAGCTTCACGTCCCGGGTCTAGGCCCATCGCAGACAAGGGCGAAAAGGCCCGACGGGACAGGGAAGCCAAGATGCTCGAAATCCGCAACGTGACGCGCCGCTTCGGCAAGAATGTCGCCGTCAACGGCGTCAACCTCAAGATCCAGCCGGGCCAGATGGTCGGCATCATCGGCCGCTCCGGCGCCGGCAAGTCGACCCTGCTCAAGACCATCAACCGCCTGATCGACCCGAGCGAGGGCTCAATTTCCTTCGACGGCACCGAAGTGTCGTCGCTGCGCGGCACGCAGCTGCGCCGATGGCAGCGCGACTGCGCCATGATCTTCCAGCAGTTCAACCTCGTCCCGCGCCTCGACGTCTTGACCAACGTACTGCTCGGCCGCCTCAACCACCGCTCCACCGCGCTCAACCTGCTCTCGATCTTTACGCGTGAAGAGCGCATCCGGGCGATCGCCGCGCTCGAGCGCCTCGACATCGCCCGCACCGCCCTTCAGCCGGCTGGTACGCTGTCTGGCGGCCAGCAGCAGCGCGTCGCGATTGCGCGTGCTCTCATGCAGGAGCCGAAGCTGATCCTCGCCGACGAGCCGATCGCCTCGCTCGACCCGCTCAACGCCAAGGTGGTGATGGACGCGTTGCGCGACATCAATCTGCGCGATGGCATCACCGTCATCACCAACCTGCACACGCTCGACACCGCCCGCACCTACTGCAACCGCATCATCGGCATGCAGGGCGGCGCGGTGGTCTTCGACGGCGCGCCTGAAGACCTTACCATCGAGGCCGTCCGCCTCGTCTACGGCGCCGACGCCGACGGCACTGAAATTTCCGAAGCCATCACTTCGACCAGCATTCGTCCGGTCAAGGTCAGGGTTCCCGTATCCGCCGCACCTCTCGAACCGGCCTACGCCCCGGTCTGAGGCTGCTCGCGTTCGTCTCGCCCGCGTCAAGGGCTCGCAATCAGCAACCGCAATGACCCGGCATGCCGCCGGGCCGAACTGGAGACATGTCATGTTCAAGAAAGCACTTCTCAGTGCCGCTTCGCTCGCCGTGCTGGCGATCGGTTCGGCCCATGCAGCCGACCTCAAGGAATTCCGCATCGGCCTGATCGGCGGCGAGAACGAAGCCGACCGCCTGCGCAATTTCCAGTGCCTCGTCGACCAGCTGCCCAAGGCGATCGGCGTGGAGAAGGTGTCGCTGTTCCCGGCTGCCGACTATGACGGCACCATCCAGGGCCTGCTCGGCGGCACGCTCGACTACGCCGAGCTCGGCGCTTCGGGCTACGCCAAGATCTATCTGCAGAACAAGGATGCGGTCGAGCCGATCCTGACCACCGTCCAGACCGACGGCGCCACCGGCTACTATTCGATCATGGTCGCCAAGAAGGATTCGGGCATCACCAAGCTCGAAGACCTCAAGGGCAAGAAGCTCGGCTTCGCCGATCCGGACTCGACCTCGGGTTACCTGATCCCGGTCACCTCGCTGCCCAAGGACCTCGGCGGCACGGCCGTGAAGGACTATTTCGCCGAAACCGGTTTCGGCGGCGGCCATGAGAACCTCGTCCTCGAAGTGCTCAAGGGCACCTTCGACGCCGGCACGACCTTCGGTTCGGGCGTCGGCGAGTTCAAGGACGGCTACACCTCGGGCAACCTGAAGAAGATGGTCGACAAGGGCATCCTCGACATGGACGACCTGGTCGAAGTCTGGAAGTCGCCGCTGATCCCGAACGGCCCGATCGTCGTCCGCACCTCGCTCGACGCCGACATCAAGACCAAGTTCAAGGACTATATGATCAAGCTGCCGCAGACCGATCCCGCCTGCTTCTCGGCCATCCAGGGCGGCGACTTCAAGGGCTTCACCGAAGTCACTCCTGAGTTCTACCAGCCCGTGATCGACGCCCGTAAGGCGCAGATCGGCAGCTAAGCCCCAAGCCTCCCGGACGCGCCGCGAGAAACACGCGGCGCGTCCCTTTTTATCCGGGATCGGACGGAACCCCCATGACAATGCCCCTCTCGGAAGCCGGCCTCGCGGTCGAGCAGCACTGGCGCGAGCTCGCCGGGCGCCGCCGCCTCTACACGGCCGGCGGCCTGATTGTCCTCCTGCTTGCGCTGTCCGGATCGCTCTGGTTCGCCAATGACAGCAACGCCGGCAAGTTCTTCGACCGGCTGCCGCATTTCTTCGATTTCGTCGACCAGCTGGTCCCGCGCGACGGCCTCGAGGTCTGGCGCGCCATGTTCGACCTGCCTTCGCCCTATGCCGACGGCAGCCTGAAATTCGATTACCCCGAAGGCCGGATGTATCTGTTCGGCTCGGTCTACATGCCCGAATACGGCTACAAGATGCTGGAGACGATCAACATCGCGCTGGTCTCGACGCTGATCGGTTTCGCCTTCGGCTTCCTGCTCTGCTTCCTGGCGGCCTCCAACCTGGTGACCCAGCGCTGGCTGCGCTTCTTCGTCCGCCGCTTCCTCGAAATCCTGCGCGCCTTCCCCGAGATCGTCATCGCCGGCTTCTTCCTGGCAGTGCTCTCGATGGGCGCCATCCCGGCGATCATCGCCGTGTCGCTGCACACCGTCGGCGCACTTGGAAAACTGTTCTTCGAAGTGGTCGAGAACGCCGACATGAAGTCCGACGAAGGCCTGCGCGCCGTCGGCGGCAACTGGCCCGAGCGCGTCTGGTTCGGCATCGTGCCACAGGTCATGCCCAACTTCCTGAGCTATGGCCTGCTGCGCCTCGAGATCAACGTCCGCGCCTCGACAATCATCGGCGCGGTTGGTGGCGGCGGTATCGGTGAGGCGCTGCGCCTGTCGATCAGCCGCAACCACGAAGCCAAGACCATCGCCATCATCATCCTGCTGTTCTGCACCATCGTTGCGGTCGACCAGTTCTCGGCCTGGCTGCGCAAGAAGCTGGTCGGCGAGCAGGCCTTCGCCTTCGGTCGCGGGGAATAATCATGACCACACTTTCCATGGCCGACATGCAAGCTATCGCCGACCGCCACCCCGGCGTCGTCAGCGGCTCCTGGCGCAAGAGCCTGATCGGTTGGGCGGTCAGCGCCGGCATCGTCGCCTATCTCGCCTTCGCCTGGTGGTTCTTCGCCGTGGGCGCGGTGCTTGCAGCCGGCAACTGGGGCATCGCCGGAACCTATCTCGCCGACTGGGTCAGCTACGAGATCCGTCCGCAGATCGAGTTCGAGAATGGCCGCCTCGACATCAGCTACGCGCGCTTTTCGTCCTATCGCGCCGACCGCCATCCCGACTGGCTCGACATCACCCAGCCGGCCGGCGCCACCATCGCCGGCAACAAGGCGCCTGCCGATCGCGTCGTTGCCCATATCGGAACCGCCACGACGATCGACATAGCGCCTGATCGCGTGATGGTCGCCCATGGCGGCGAAACGCTCGACGTGACCATCGTGCCGGGCCAGAGCATCTCGGTCACGGGTTCCCTGCCCAGCTGGGCGACGCAGAAAGGCCCGGGCCAGAAGATCCTTGCCGATTTCGGCTTTGCCGGCGGCCTGCAGATCGATGAGGACGACGTCAAGATCCGCCACCGCTTCTTCGGTTGGGAGAACTTCGTCTTCGACGCCAACTCGCCCTTCTGGGGCAAGTCGATGAGCGATGTGCTGTCACTGATCTCCTCTGGTGAACGTCTCGACCCCAACAGGTCCAACGCCGCCCTTGCCTGGGACAACATCGTCAACAACTCGGAATGGCAGCACGGCGACGTCTGGCTCAAGCTTGCCCAGACCATTGTCATGGCCTTCGTCGGCACGCTGTTCGCCAGCCTGCTCGCCTTCCCGCTCGCCTTCATGGCCGCGCGCAACATCACCCGGAACCGCCTCGTCAACCAGGTCGCCAAGCGATTCTTCGACTTCCTGCGCTCGGTCGACATGCTGATCTGGGCGCTGTTCTTCACCCGCGCCTTCGGCCCCGGCCCGATCGCCGGCATCTCGGCGATCTTCTTCACCGACACCGGTACCTTCGGCAAGCTCTACTCCGAGGCGCTGGAGAACATCGACGACAAGCAGCGCGAAGGCATGCGCTCTGTCGGCGCCTCGCCCGCTTCGGTCCAGCGTTATGGCGTCGTGCCGCAGGTGCTGCCGGTGCTGATCAGCCAGTCGCTCTATTTCTGGGAATCGAACACCCGTTCGGCCACCATCATCGGCGCCGTTGGTGCCGGCGGCATCGGCCTCAAGCTGTGGGAAGCGATGCGCACCAATTCCGACTGGGAAAACGTCGCCTATATGGTGCTGCTGATCCTTGTCGTGGTGTTCATCTTCGACAACATCTCGACTGCATTGCGCCAACGCCTGATCGGCAACAAGGCCAGTCACTGAACAAATGTGGCCGGCCCTTGCAAAGGCAGCAAAGTCGGCCACTACTTCGTCAAACTGTCACGCAAATCATCTATCGCACGGCCTTCCAGGAACCTTTCCATGCGCTACGCCATCTATTTCACGCCTGAGCACGATGATCCGCTGTGTCGCATCGCGGCCGGCTGGCTCGGGCGCGATGCGTTTGGCGGCGCAGTCACGGCGGCAAAGGCGTTTGGCGCGCTGTCGGCCGCGGAGGTTGCGTTCCATACGGCGGCAGCCCGGCGCTACGGCTTCCATGCCACGCTCAAGGCACCGTTCCGCCTCGCCGACGGCATGACCGAGGTTGGCCTCATCGATGCGGTCGACGCCTTTGCAAATGCCACCGTGCCGTTCGACATACCACGCCTGAAACTCGCCCAGATCGACGGCTTCTTCGCCCTCGTGCCGGCGGAGCCGCTGCCTGAGCTCGACCGCTTCGCCGGCGATGTGGTGATGGCGTTCGAACCATTCCGCGCACCGTTGAGCGACGCCGAGATTGCCCGCCGCAACCCCGATGCGCTGTCGCCGAGGGAATGCCGCAACCTCAGCCAGTGGGGCTACCCTTATGTTTTCGACACCTTCCGTTTCCACATGACCCTGACCGGCCGCATCGCGGCCGAAGAAGCCGCGCGCGTCCGCGTCGCAATCGAGGAATGCCTGGGCGACACACTCGACAAGCCGGTGCCGGTGGATGGCCTGGCCGTGTTCGTCGAGCCGTCTCCGGGTGCGCCGTTCGAGGTGCGGACCTATCGCGCACTGGGCAAGCAAGCTGAAAGAAAGACCGCCTGAGATGACCGACCTTGTCCTGAAGAATGCCCGCATCGTCCTGGCCGACGAGGTGATCGACGGCTCGATCGTCGTCCGTGACGGCAGGATAACAGAGATTTCTACCGGCCCGAGCGCCATCGGCGAGGACATGGCCGGCGACTACGTCATTCCCGGCCTCGTCGAGCTTCACACCGACCACCTCGAAGGCCACTACGCGCCGCGACCGCGCGTGCGCTGGAACCCGATTGCCGCCGTGCTTGCCCATGACGCACAGGTGGCGTCGGCCGGCATCACCACCGTCTTCGACGCGCTGCGCGTCGGCATGGACGAGGATGCCGACATGACGGCCGCCGACATGCGCCTGCTTGCCGATGCGATCGAAGACAGCGTGCGCGCCGACCGCGTCCGCGCCGATCACTTCATTCATCTGCGCTGCGAAGTCTCCGCCGGCGACTGCCAGGACAGCTTTGCCGTCTTCGACGGCGACGACCGCGTCAAGCTGGCCTCGCTGATGGACCACGCGCCCGGCCAGCGCCAGTTCGTCAACCTCGAAACCTACGCTTACTACTACCAGCGCAAGCTCAAGCTGAACGACGTCGAGTTCCGGACATTCTGCGACAAGCGCATGGGCGATTCCGCCCGCAATTCGGCGCCGAACCGGCAGGCGATCTCGGCTGCCTGCCACGCGCGCGGCATCGTGCTGGCGAGCCATGACGACGCCACATCGGCCCATGTCGATGAGGCGATCGCGCAGGGCATCCGCGTCGCCGAATTTCCGACCACGCTCGAAGCCGCCAACGCCTCGAAGGGGGCCGGCCTCGGCGTCCTGATGGGCGCGCCCAACGTCATGCGCGGCGCCTCGCACTCAGGCAACGTCTCAGCCCGTGCCCTTGCCGAACACGGCCTGCTCGACATCCTGTCGTCCGACTATATCCCCTTCAGCCTGATCCAGTCGGCCTTCTTCCTTGGCGAAGTCGTCGACGGCATCTCTCTGCCGCAGGCAATGGCGATGGTGTCGAAGAACCCGGCAGACGCCGTCGGCCTCACCGACCGCGGCGTCATCGAAGCTGGGCGCCGTGGCGATCTGGTGCGCGTGCGGGTCGACGAACATGTGCCGGTCGTGCGGACCGTCTGGCGCGAAGGCCGCCGCGTCGCATAAACCACTTCAGGAACTGGCGCGTTTTGCAACTTCCAGCAAGACGCTCTAGGCGCCGACCTTCTCTTCCTCATTGAGGCCGATCAGGGTCTGCTCCATATCGGGCTCGTCGCCGGAGCAGACGCACAGCATTTCCGCATCGCCCTCGCCGACCGAAAGGTAGGCGTGGCCCATGGTGCTGTCGATATAGACACTTTCGCCAGCCTTGAGCCGCACCGGCGCATATTGCTCGGTGTGGACCTCGATCTCGCCTTTCAGCACGATCAGGAACTCCTCGCCGGCATGGCTGGTCAGCGGGCCGAACTGCTCGAGTGTGCGCGCCCGCGCATCGGCCAGAATCGGCACCATGCGCTTTCGCACCAGATCGGTGGCGAGATAATAATAGTCGTAGTTGCGCGTCAGCTGGCGCAGCGTCGTGCTCTTCGACGTCACCGACCGGCGCGTACGCGCCGTGGGCTGCTTTGAATCGCCGCTCAACAGCTCGGTGACATGGATGCCGAGCCCGCCGCATATCTGCAGCAGCTTGTCGTAGGTCAGCGACATCTGGTCGTTCTCGACTTTCGACAGCGTCGACACCGCTACGCCGGTGAGATGGCTGACGTCCTGAAGCGTCCAGCCATGTTGCCGTCTCAGGTTGCGCAGGCAGTCGCCGAGATTCGGCTGTTCGGACATTGGCATCTCCATCACCTGACTATGTTAGCTAGTCCAACTCATTCCTTGTCGCAAGATTCACCCATATTTTTCCTATCCGCTAATTATTGACCAGATCAGAAAATGATTTTACGAATGGCCATGCATTCCACGTCCCACACCCCCAGAGTTATCGTCATTGGCGGCGGCATTGCCGGCCTCTCGCTCGCAGCCGCGGTCCAGCAATGGGCCGAGGTGACGGTGATAGAACGCGAATCCCAGCTCGGCTACCACGCAAGCGGGCGCTCCGCTGCCCTGTTCACCGAAACCTACGGCAACACGCTGGTCCGCGCCCTGTCGGTGGCAAGCCGGCAGGCCATCATCGATGGCGGCTTCATCGAGCATGTGCGTGGCGCCCTGCATTTCGGCGGCCCCGACGATGACGATGCCATCGACGAGCTCGCTGCAGAGTACCAGGCACTGGTGCCATCAGTGCGGCGGCTGTCGCCTCGGGACGTTAGCGAGCTGGTGCCGCTGATCGCGCCGGAGCGGACCTGCGGTGCCGTCTACGAACCGGGTGCCGTCGACATCGACACCGGCAAGATGGTCCAGGCCCAGGCCTCGGCACTGAAGGTATCGGGCGGCAAGATCGTTACCGGCGCCGATGTACTCGAAATCAAGCGCACGCCGGACGGCTTCCGCGTCGTCACGGCGTCGGGCATCCACGACGGCGACATCGTCGTCAACGCGGCAGGCGCCTGGGTCGACGTCATCGCCGGCCGTGCCGGCCTGTCCGGCCTCGGCTTCATGCCCAAGCGGCGCACCGCCTTCCTGTTCGACCCGCCCGCTGGCGTCGATGTGCGCAAATGGCCGCTCGTCGTCGATCTGCACGAGCGCTTCTATTTCAAGCCTGATGCAAGCCGCCTGATCGGCTCACTCGCCGACGAGGCCGACACAGAACCGTGCGACGCCTATCCCGAGGACATCGACGTCGCCACCGCCGCCTACAACATCGAGGAAGCGACCGGTCTCGATGTCGGCCGGCCGTCGACGCCCTGGGCCGGCTTGCGAACCTTTGCGCCGGACCGCACGCCGGTCGTCGGCTTCGACCCGCGCCTGCCCGGCTTCTTCTGGCTCGGCGGCCAGGGCGGCTACGGCTTCCAGGTGTCGTTGACACTGGCCCGTTTGGGATCGGCACTGATGCGCGGCGAGCCGCTGCCTGATGATCTCGTCGAACTCGGCGTAACCTATGGCGCGCTCGCGCCGGACCGTTTCGTGCAGGCGAACGGCATCAGCGCCGTGGGCACGTAGACCTCAGGCAGCAAGCATCTCGGCGCTGTGGGAGGAGAACCGCTGCGCGCCACAACCAACCATAAAGGGAGCGATAACAATGACTTCTTCTGGCATGTTTCTGCGTTCGGCGCTTGTCGCCTCGACCATGATGTTCGGCGGCCAGGCCTACGCCAAGACACTCGTCTATTGCTCGGAGGCCAGCCCCGAAACCTTCAACCCGATGCTGACGGTGGCGGACTCCACCATGGATGCGGCCGCCAAGACGATCTTCAACCGCCTCGTCGAATTCAAGCCGGGCACCACCGAAGTCGGACCTGCCTTGGCAGAGAAATGGGACGTCTCCGAAGACGGCAAGGTCTACACCTTCCATCTCCGCAAGGGCGTGAAGTTCCATTCCAACGACACCTTCACGCCATCGCGCGGGTTCAACGCCGACGACGTGCTCTACACCTTCGAACGCCAGCGCGACACCGCGAACCCCTATCACAAGCTGTCGAACGCGTCTTACGAGTACTTCTTCGGCCTCGGCATGGGCTCGATGATCAAGAGCATCGAGAAGGTCGACGACTACACGGTGCGCTTCACCCTGACCGAAGCCAACGTCACCTTCCTCGCCGGGGTCGCGCTCGACTACCTCTCGATCCTGTCGCTCGAGCAGACCGAGAAGATGGTCGCCGCCGGTACGCCCGAAATCATCGACCAGCGCCCGGTTGGCACCGGCCCATTCATCCTGCAGGCCTACCAGCAGGATGCCCAGATCCGTTACGTCGCCAACAAGGACTACTGGAACGGCGCGCCCAAGATCGACACGCTGATTTTCGCCATCACGCCGGAACCTGTCGTCCGCGTCACCCGCATCAAGGCCAATGAGTGCCAGGTCGCCGCCCCGCCGCCGGCCGCAGCACTTGCCGAGATCAAGAACAATCCCGAGATCGATATCCTCAGCCAGCCGGGCCAGAACATCGGCTCTGTCGGCTTCAACACCGAGCACAAGCCGCTCGGCGACGTGCGCGTGCGCACAGCGCTTGCCAAGGCGATCAACCGCCAGGCCATCGTCGAAGCGGTCTATCAGGGCGCCGGCAGCCTGGCCGGCAGCATGGTGCCGCCGATGCAACTGGGTGCGGTCACCGACGCCGCGATCGACTACGATCCGGAAGGCGCCAAGAAGCTGCTGCAGGAAGCAGGCCTCGACGCCGGCACCAACATCAAGCTTTGGGCCATGCCGGTGTCGCGCCCCTATAACCCCAATGCCCGCCGCATGGCCGAAATGATCCAGGCCGACTGGGCGGCCGTCGGCGTCAAGTCGGAGGTCGTCACCTTCGAGTGGGGCGAATACCTGACCCGGACCGGCAAGGGCGAGCACGACGCCTATCTGCTGGGCGGTTCGAGCGACAACGGTGATCCCGACAACATGCTGTCCTTCTCTTTTGCCTGCGACGGTGTGAAGGGTGGCTCGAACCGTTCGCGCTGGTGCAATCCCGAGTTCGACAAGCTGCTCGCTGCCGGCCGCGTCACATCAGATCCGGAGAAGCGCGCCGAGATCTACCGCGCCGCTCAGGCGATCTTGAAGGCAGAGGTGCCTGAAGCGCCGATCGCCCATTCGGTGGTCTCGATCCCGGTGCGCAAGAGCGTGCTCAACTATGTGATGGATCCGTTCGGCCGGCAGAATTTCGCCGCCGTCGACGTCGCCGAGTAAGGCAAGCAACGGAGAAAGCAGACAGTCATGCGCGAAGACCTGAACCGTCTGCTCGAAACCTACCGCGCCGAGGGCGCGGTAGGCGCCTCCCTCGCCTTCGCGCGTGGCGACGGCGAGGTCGTTGCCGTCACCGCGGGCGTATCGGACAAGCCGCGCAACCTGCCCGTCACACCGGACCAGCTGTTCAAGATCGGCAGTTGCACCAAGACCTTCGTTGCCGCGGCGCTGATGAAGCTCGCCGAGGACGGCAAGGTCGATCTCGGCGCGCCGATTTCAGCCTGGTTCCCCGACCTGCCGCGATCGGGCGAGGTGTCGGTGCGCCAGCTGATCAACCATCGCGGCGGCTTGCCGGAGTTCGAATACGACATCCCGATGGACCCGAGTCGGACCTGGACGCCGGCCCAACTGGTCGAGCTCGCCTTCAACGTCGGCGAGCAGACCGCACCCGGCGGCCCGGCGGTCTACAACAACACCGGCTATGTGTTGGCCGGCATGCTGATCGAAGCGGCATCCGGCCTGTCGCTCGGCGCCTATCTCCGCGAAAAGGTCCTCGGACCGCTCGGCCTCGAGGACACATGGTCGCCGGCGACCGAAAGTTTTCCGTCCGGGCGCATCGTGCGCGGCTACTATCATCGTCCGAAGCCTGTGACAGGTACCAGCGCGACGCTGGCCGACGGCGGCGAGATGTGGCGCATGGACGGCGTGCTGCCCTATTCCGACGATTTGCAGGACTCCTCGGACAGCTTTCCCTTTTCCGGCGCCTATGGCTGCGGCGACATGGTGTCGACGCCGAGTGACATGGTGGTCTTCATGCGTGGGCTGTTTAACGGCAGCCTCCTGCCTGCACCGCTGTTCCGCGAAATGAGCGAGAACCGCGCAGAAGTCAGCTTTCCCGGGACCCGGATGCGCGAGACAGGTGCCGGCCTGTTCCAGAGCAGCTACGCCGACCGCCCGTTCTTCGGCCACCAAGGCAGCATTCCCGGCTACGTCGCCGTCATGCAGCACGAGCCCAGGTCCGGCCTGACGGTGGCCATGGCCTGCAATGCCGGCTCGGGCAATCGCCTGTCCTTCTATGCCAGCAGCATGCACCCCGTGTTCGACCAGGCCATCAGGATCATCCTGAGGGGATAGCGCACCGGCCCCGAATTCGGGACCGATTTCAGGAAAGCACGACGCCCAGTTCCAATGTGTTCAGACGCCCAGGCCGGCGGCCATCTGGCGAAGGTCAACGCCGAGTTCGGACGTCACCTCCAGCGCGCGGTCGTCGCGCGCTGGAGCGCCATTCGCCTGATGATGCGCGGCCAGTACGCGGTCGCGCTCGCGGATCAGCGCCCTGATCTCCTCGCCATAGAGCGCCAGCACGGCACTCAGCCAGCGATTGACCAGGTAGGACGGCCGGGCAAAATGCAGGTCGAAGCGCGGCAAGAGCGCAATCGTCGCCTCGGCCTCCAACCAGTTGTCGCCGACGACCCATTGGTTGACGGTGAACAGACGCAGCAGCCGGCCATAGGCGTCGACGCCGACCGCCACCACGTGGTGGATCGGCCCGTTGGCGCCTTCCGGCCTGACGAAGCAATGGAAATGACCGTGTTCGGCCTGCCCCTCCCGCGGCGGGTGGCTGTGGTAATACCACTGCGCACCCGTCTCAGCGTCGAACACGTCGCCTTGGGGAAAATGCTCCCAGGCGGCCACCGACTTGGCCTCGCGCAGCGTCTCGAGCAGCACGTTGCTGTTGGATTTCGCCAGCACCTGCTCGCAAAACAGCGCCTGTCGCGCCGCCTCCACTCTCATCTCGTCCATCCTTGGCCTCCGGGCCGCAGCTTGGCCTATTGCGGCTGGGCCGCGCAAGGCGAGGCTGCGGGAGCGGCAGCACATGGAGATGCGGCAGGTGCGGGAGCTGCCGCGCAGGGCGAGGCAGCGCCGCAAGGGGCGACGGCCGCCGGAGCGGGTGCCGCCGAGCAAGGCGAAGCTGCTAAACATGGCGACGCTGCCGCGCATGGGGATGCTGCGGCACAAGGAGCGGCCGCGGCACAAGGCGATGCGGCCGAGCAGGGCGAAGCTGCGGCACAAGGCGAGCTTGCAGCGCACGGGTTACCGGCGGCGCAGGGCGTTGCCGGCGCGGCGGCAGCGGGTGCAGCCTTCGGCACGGCAAAGCGGTAATGGTCGACGGCGACGGCCGAGGTGGCGGCGAGGAAGGCCGTGCCGAACAGCAGAGTGTTGCGCGCGCTCATTTCTTGAACCCATCGAGACCGAAGAGCGGACGTAGAGCGACACCGCCGAGGCTGCCGACAAAGGCCGAGGCGAACCACAGCCAGCCATGCAGACTGCCCGAGGCGATGCCGGAAAACAGCGCACCGACATTGCAGCCGAAGGACAGCCGCGCGCCATAGCCCATCAGCACGCCGCCGATGGCCGCCGCCAGGAACGAGGCGAAAGGCATATGCACCTTGGGCGCGAACTTGCCGGCGAGGCCTGCGGCCAGCGCGGCTCCGAGGATGATGCCGAAATTCATCACCGAGGTGATGTCGGCGAGCACGCTGGAGCCCAGCGCCTTGGCCGGCCCGGGCCAGGTCCAGAACGCCCAGGTTTCGACCGGCACGCCGACCGCCTGCGCCACCTTGGCGCCCCACAGGCCGAAACCGAAGGTCACCGACCACGGATGGCCGGCAGTGACCAGTGTCGCGACGTTGAGAGCGGCGAGCAGAAGCCCTGCCCCGATCAGCGGCCACGGACCGTGCAGCAAGCGGCCCACGCCATGGCGTGGCGCGGGTTTTGCCGTCTCGATGGCGCCATGGGCACGACGCTCGATCAGCACGGTGAGGCCGGCGACGGACGCCAGGCCGACAAGCGTAACAATCACTCCGCCCGTCACGCCAAGTGTTTTGCCGAGACTGATCTCGGGCAGCGACGGCAGCGCCAGCCACCACGGCAGATGCGCCGTGCCGATGACAGCGCCGACGATGAAGAAGATCAGCGTCACCAGCATGCGCGAACTGCCGCCGCCGACGGTGAACAAAGTGCCCGAGCCGCAGCCGCCGCCGAGTTGCATGCCGAGACCGAACATCGCGGCACCCACCAGCACCGACACGCCGACCGGCGCGAAGGCGCCGACGAGCGCCTGGCCGTTGAAGCTGCCGAGCGACAAAAGCGGAATGAAGACGACCGCTGCCGCGGCGATCATCAGCATCTGGGCGCGGATGGCATTGCCACGCTTCTCGACGACGAAGCGGCGCCAGCCGCCAGTGAAGCCGAAGGAGGCGTGGTAGAGCGTCAGCCCAAGCAGGCCGCCGATCACAAACAGCACCGCCTGGCGCGTATCGATCACCTGGCCGATGGCGAGCCCGCCGAGGATCAAGGCAAGCCCGACAAAGACGACAGGTCCCTTGTCGAGGTTGACGCCAGCGACAGGTGCCGGCGCGGTGGCATTTATCTCAGTCATTTCAGATCAGTCCGGGACATTCTGGAAGTGTAAGCGTGGCCGCTTCAAACGAAGATGTCCAGGATCGCTCCTGGACATCGTCGTGTCGGCCCTGCCCTCTGGCGATCAGTTGCCGGGCTGCACGGGGCGTGCCGGATCGGCTGCCCATTCGGCCATCGAGCCATCATACATTTTGGTGTTCTTGTTGCCCTCGACCTCGCTCAGGCCGAACCACACCACCGACGCCCAGTGGCCGGTGTTGCAGAAGGCGATGTTCTGCTGGTCCTTGGCCAGGCCAACGGACTGCGACAGGCTTCCAACCGCTTCCTTCGACGCAAAGGACGCCTTTTCCGCGTCATAGAGCTTGCTGTTTTCGAGATTCTTCGAGCCGGGAATGGTGCCGGCAACACGGACGACAGGGCTCTTCGCCTCGCCCTTGAACTGCGCGGCCGGGCGACCGTCGATCAGTTTGATGCCTTCGGCGCGCGCCTTTTCGACATCGGCGGTCGTGGCCAGAAGCTCCTTCTTCAGTTCGCCCGTGAAGGCGACCGCCGCGGGCTTGGCGACATCGGTTGCCAGTTCGCCGCCGGCGGCTTCCCAGGCGCGAGCGCCGCCGTCGAGGATCGACACGGCGTCATGGCCGAGCACCTTGAAGGTCCAGTAGACGCGGGTGGCGCCGCCGAATTCCGAGGAGTCGGTGCCATTCGGTACGATGACGACATGGCTGTCATTGCTGACGCCAAGGTCGCCGATGGTCTTGGTGATGGTCTCGAGCGGCGGCAGCATGCCGGGAACGCCATTCATCTCGGCCCGCCAGCCGGCCGTGGAATAGGGAGCGCTGACGGCACCGGGCACGTGGCCCTTGGCGTAGGGGTTGGCGCCATCCTTGGCGGCATCGCGCACGTCGATCACGACGAGGCTCTTGTTGCCGAGGTTGGACTTGAGCCAGACGGCGTCGACAAGCGGCTTGTCGGTCAGGCGTTCGGCCTGCGCGCCGGTGGCAAAAGCCAAACCCGCAGTAACGACTGCAGCCAACAGAGAAAAGCGCATCGGACAACTCCAGGAGAAAACGATTCCAAAAACAGATATTGAGAGCAACAGTAATCCGGAATCACGACATGAACACGCCATCCGAGACCCAAATCGGCGGCAATTTCAAAACAGAATACGCGAAACTTGGACAAAATTGGAAAACGATTCCACGCATCATGCCGCATGTTCATATGCGGGCAAAAGAATATAACCCCTTCACAAATCGGCCTATTACGACGACTTTCTGATCGACGCCGCCGAGCCGATGATTTGGGCCGCAGCAAAGGCTCATGAGGGGACTAGAGGCATGCGTTTGTTGAAGGCCATGGTTGCAGCGATGTTGGGGATGGCGCTCGCTGTCTCGGTTGCGTTCGCCCATACGCCTGACGACACTCTGGTCGTTGCCGATGCCATAGACGACGTCGTAACCCTCGATCCGGGCGAGGTCGGTGAGGTCGGCGGCGTGCTGACCAGCAGCCAGATCTATCAGTCGCTGCTCACCTTCGACGCCGACGACCCGACCCGCATCAAGGGCCTGCTCGCCGAAAGCTGGGCGATTTCGCCCGACGGCAAGACCTTCACCTTCAAGATGAACCCGAAGGCGCGCTTTGCCTCGGGCAATCCGGTGACGGCGTGGGACGCCGAATTCTCACTGAGGCGGGTCATTCACCTTAAGTCGCGCTCGGCCTTCATCATCGGCCAGTTCGGCTTTTCGCCTGACAATGTCGACGACCGCATCAGGGCGCTGGACGACCAGACCCTGGTCATCACCCTTGCCGAAACCTATTCGCCGAGTTTCCTGTTCTACTGCCTGTCGTCCTACATGGGCGCAATCGTCGACAGCAAGATCGTCAAGGCGCAGGAAGTAAACGGCGACTATGGCAATGGCTGGCTAAAGGCACAGAACTCCGCGGGATCGGGGCCGTTTGCGCTCAGCAAATGGCAACCGAGGGAATCGATCCTGCTGGCGCGCAACGACAAATACTGGGGCGCGCCGGCCAAGGTCGAGCACGTGCTGATCCGCCATGTCGCCGAAAGCTCGGCCCAACGCTGGCTGCTCGAAACCGGCGAGATCGACATCGCCAACCGGCTCGGGCCCAACGATTTCGACACGCTCACCAACAACCCGAAGCTGTCCATCGTCCATGGTCGCTCGGGCAACATTTATTACATGGGCCTGAACGTCAGGAACCAGTATCTGGCCAATCCCAAGGTGGTCGAGGCGATGAAGTACCTCGTCGACTACCAGGGCATCGTCGACACCATTTCGCGCGGCACCATGGAAGTGCACCAGACGCTGGTGCCCAACGGCTTCCTCGGCGCCATCGCCTACCGGCCGTTCAGCTTCGACGTCGAGAAGGCGAAGGCGGTGCTGGCCGAAGGCGGGGTCAGCGGCGAGTTCTCGCTCGACATGGTGGTGTGGGACACCCAACCCTTTACCGATTTCGCCAAGGCAATCCAGGCCACCATGGCGCAGGCGGGCGTCCATCTCAATCTGCAGGTGATCGGCGGCCGCGAATGGCTCGAGCGCTACCGCAACCACGACCTCGACATCTGGCTTGGGCTATGGGGGCCCGACTATCCCGACCCGCACTCCAACGCCAAGGCCTTCGCCGTCAACAAGCAGGATGCTCCCGACGGTTCCGACAGCCTGGCCGACCGCTTCGGCTGGAACGCCGGCCGACTGTCGCCCGACGCCATGGCCGCCGTGCGCGAGCAGGACACCGCCAAGCGCAAGGCCATGTACGAGGCGATCCAGAAGGTGCATACGGACACCTCTCCCTTCATCATGATGTTCCAGGAAGTGCGCAAGGTCGGCGTCAGCGCGCGGGTCAAGGGCCTGATGATGGGCACGACCTTTGCCGACGACCGCTATTGGGCGGTGTCCAAATAGACGCCTGCGGCCAACGCCGAGATCTCCAGCGCGTTCGACAAATTTTACGGCAACAAAAAAACCGGGCGGCAAAGCCGCCCGGCATGTCTCGCATGTTGCCCGATCAGGTTCGGTCTGGCTCAACCACCGGCGCCGCCGGCGCCGCCGGCGCCGCCGCCAGCACCACCACCGGCAGCCGCACCACCGCCACCGGAATCGCCGTCAGCACCATCAGAGCCGCCGCCACCGCCGCCGCCACCGCCGCCGCCGCCACCGCCGCCACCGCCGCCGCCACCGCCGCCGCCGCCGCCGCCCCCGCCGCCACCGCCACCGCCACCACCGCCGCCGCCGCCACCGCCACCGCCGCCGCCGCCGCCGCCGCCGCCACGCGCGCCGCCACCGCCGCCGCCGCCGCCGTTATCGCCGCCGCCGCCGTTATCGCCGCCGCCGCCGTTATCGCCGCCGCCGCCGTTATCGCCGCCGCCGTTGTCGCCACCACCATCGGTGCCACCGTCGCCGTCATCGCCGTCGTTCTCGCTGCCGGCCAATACAGCCGCGATCAGCGAGGTCGTCAGCGGCGGGCACGCTGCCAGCTGATCGGACGACATGACGCTGCTGCGATTGATCGCAATGCAGCACATTTCATAGTTGCCCTGGGTGAGAGGTTGGCACTGCGCGGCCGTCATGCGCGGCCGGATGTTGCTCTGGGCAGATGCGGGGAGAACGAAGCTGACCGCCGCAAGAGCCGAGGAAACCAGCAGAATCGTGTGAATCCTGCGCACGCAGGTTGGGTACGTCGTCATTTCTTCCTCCTGAGGGAAAAAACGCGCCCGTCCCCAAACTGGCGCTATGATCACGCGTTCCGATCATCGGAAACACTTTGTTAAGCATACAACCTTTTGAAATCGGTGCAAAGGCCGCCCGCATGGGTTGATTTATCTAGCTCTAATATGCTGTCTGCTAGTACCCATTGAGAGGGGGAACAGCACATGTACAAGTTCGCGGCGCTTGTTGCGATCGCCTTGCTTTCGGCTGGCTGCAGCCAGTCTGCCACCTCCGGATCAAGCATGAGTACGGTCGGCTATGCCTTTGCACCGCCGGCGGCAAATACCTTTTGCACTAGACAACCGGGACTATGCAGCACCGCCGGCAAGACCAAGGTGATGGCGCTGACCGAGGCGCGCATGAACGACCTCAAGCGGGTCAATGCCTCGGTCAACCAGCGCATCCGGCAGCGCGAGGACATCGCCACGACAGGACGTGACGACGACTGGCGGCTGCCGACATCGGTGGGCGACTGCGAGGACATCGCCATCCTCAAGAAGAACGAGCTGCGCAAGCTCGGCTGGCCGGCATCCACGCTTCTGTTGACCGTCGCCACCTATGGCGGCACCGGACACACGGTGCTGACGGTCCGCACCGACAGCGGCGACCTCATCCTGGACAACCGCACCGGCGCCATCAGGAACTGGAAAAGTACGCCCTACCGTTACTTTGCACGGCAGTCGCAGTCGGAAAGCGGAAGGTGGACGCGGATCGGCGTTTGAGGATGCCCAGCCCGCTCAGTGCGGGAACTGATTTTCCTCGACGATCTTCCAGATCTGCCGGTTGATGTCCCTGATCGCCTCGATTGAGGCCGAGATGCGGTGCATCTCGTTGTCGTCCAGCTCCTCGTTCTTGCCGTAGCGGACGCTGTCCTTGCTGTCGAAGATGCGCATCAGTTGGGTGCTGGCGCGCGTGCCGGTCTCGTCGAACGAGTAGATGCAATGGCTGTACTTGTTGCGCAGCTTGCCCTGGTGGGTCAGTTGGTCGGCCACCGACAGCACGGCGTCGCGGCAGGCCTGCGGTGTCTTCGCCATCTTTGCGAGGCGCTCGACGAGATCGAGGCGCGCACGCGTCGTATTAAGAGTGAGGAAGATGATGATCGCCGTTTCCTTGTCGACCTTGGCAAGACCGGCGATCAGATAGATGAGCAGGCTTTCGGTGTTGGTCCAGGTGTAGTTCAGCTGGCCAACGGTAAGCAGCACGTCCTGGAAGCGCGGCATCGCACGCTCATGACAAGGTATGCTGAGCGTGCGGCACGACGCCGTCGCTGCTGACGCGACGATCGCCGCCGCTGTCGCGCCGCTTGTGATAGACCGCCGCCGCCTCAGTGCGATTGTGCGCGCCAAGCTTGGTGATGATGTTGTGCAGGTGGATCTTCACCGTATGCTCGGACAGCCCGAGCGCCGCGGCGATCAGCTTGTTCTGCAGGCCGCGTGCAACCATCGCCAGGATCTGCAGCTCGCGCTCCGTGAGTTCGTCGAAATCGTCGGTTTCGCCGTCCTGCGCGACGGGCGCCTTCGGTGACGGGGCTTCAAGATTGGCGACCGGTCCGAGCACTCCGGCGCGGCGTCGTTCGACGATCGGCTCGAACAAGGACAGCGGGAAATACTCGCCGCCGCGCAACACCAGGCGCACCACCGACAGCCAGACGTCAAGCTTCAGGTTCATCGGCAGAACACCACGAACGTTCCGTGCCGTGACGACATCACGGATCGAAACCTCCTGCCTGCCGTCTTCCTGGATCAGCATGACCTGTGCCGAGGGGTGCAGAAGCGCCAGCCGTTCGGACTGGGCAGCGACCTGCGGCAGTTGCTTGGCTTCGACCAGGATCAGCGAAACCGGAGCCTCGAAGCCGACGCACGCATCGGCAAGCGTCGGCACCTGCTCGACAGTGATCCAGTGAAATTCGCGTTCGATTGCGAAAATCAGGCTCTCCGACACGAAGTCGGCCGGAGCAACGATCAGCAACGTCTTGCAGGTCTTCTGTGCGGAGCCATCCGCTCCGTTAGCGCGGCGTGCGCTGGGAATAGCCACTCGGTACATGAGGTCTCCCACCCAATGTTCACAAAGCTACTTCTTCCCCCATTGCCGCCTAAGGGGAGCATTAGTTAATAGCATATACGTCTTGTTAACGGTTCGGTATATCCAAGATGAGCTATCGAGGGCGCTGATGTAGCCCATCCGGTCAATTGGACCGCCACGCGAGCTAGCCCTTCGGCCTAAGCTGACCTGCCCGATCGAGCGATCAACGCTGCGTTTTTCCATCCGCAACAAGCAGCCGGAACTTGGCCGTTTCCCAGATCGACGGCACGTAATTGTACAGTGATTGCAATAGCTCAATATTTCCCGCCGATTCTCGGCTGCAATAGCTAGATCGCCATCGCGACTTCTTGGGCCGCCCGCCCAAACAGCCTAGCGCGAACTGTCAGCTTACAATTTCGGGGTCACGGCCACAGACTTTGTTGGTTCAAGCAACATGGGCGTGGGTGCTTGAGAATCCGCAATAAGTCGCGATTTGGGCCAGCTGTAGCGGCCTTGCGTTCACGACATTGTGAGAATCCAAGTCTCCCACCCCGCCAGCAAGGGGAGGGTTTCCACCGACCAGAATGAGTTCAGGGTACCCGGCTATCAGTCCCCTCAGCCAGGCAACCCTTCGTTTCTCCTTCTCCATCGAAAACTCAACCGTCCGCGTGAACCCGAGACCGTGTTAGAGATGAAAACGGTCAAGTGATCGCGGTCCCAACCGAGGACAAGACGATGTCTGATCGTAACAGCAACAATCTCAACGCGTTTGGCCTGCAATTCGTCGGCAACGAGATCGAATTGGGCGGCGACAGCGAGAACGAAAACAAGAACGAAAACGAGAACAAGAACGAAAACGAGAACAAGTCCGAGAACGAAAACGAGAACAAGTCCGAGAACGAGAACGAAAACAAGTCCGAGAACGAGAACAAGAACGAGTCCGAAAACAAGAACGAGAACGAGAACAAGTCCGAGAACGAGAACGAGAACAAGAACGAATCGAAGAACGAGAATACCAACGAGAACAAGACCGAGACCAAGGTCGACGTCGACGTCGATGTTGACGTCGAGCTCGACGGCCGCCTCGGCGACTACAAGGAAGACAACGACTTCGCCGACATTCACGCCGGCGGCGACATCAAGGGCGATGTGCTCTTCAGCAAGGACGGCGACGTCACCTACGATCCAGGCGACGACATCAACTTCAAGGACGTGCTGACCGGTGCGATGGGCGCCAACAGCAACGCCTTCCTCATCAACCAGACCGCCGACATGGTCGACAACGACAAGCTCGAAGGCGCCACCGTCAAGAACGACGGCGACTTCAAGCAGGAGTTCGACAACAAGGGCGGCAAGGCTGACGCAGGCGACGGCATCAGTGCCGGAGGCGGCGGCGCAGAAGGCGGCAACGCCAAGGGCGGCGAAGCCGACGGCGGCGACGGCGGCAATGCCAAGGGTGGCGAAGCCGACGGCGGCAAGGGCGAAGGCGGTCTGGCACTCAGCGCAGCTCTCGGCGGCGACGCCAAGGGCGACACCAAGGCCGACAGCGGCGACAGCAAGGGCGGCAGCGCCGACACCGACGCTGACGGCGGCAAGGGCGACGGCGGCAGGGGTGGCGACGGTGGTGCCGGTCTCGGCCTCGGCCTCGGTCTCGGCCTCGGTGCCGGCCTCGGCGTCGGCGCAAGCGAAGCCGACTCGGGTGATGCCAAGGGTGATGGCGGCAACGCCAAGGCCGACAGCGGCGATGCCGATGCCGACTCCGGCAAGGCCGACGCCGGCAACGGCGGCGACAGCGGCGACACCGAAGGCGGCGACGCCAAGGGCGACGCTGGCGACGGCATCGACGCATTCGTGCCGATCCTGCCGATCCTGAACTTCGGTGAAGGCGGCGACGCCAAGGGCGACGGCGGCAACGCCAAGTCCGACACCGGCAGCGGCGGCGATGCCGATTCGGGCAATGCAGACGCCGACAGCGGCGATGCCAAGGCAAATGCCGGCGACGCGAATGGCGATACCGGCGATGCACTCAGCGCAGGCTTCGGTGCCGGCTTCGGCGCAGGCTATGGCGAAGGCTCGGGTGAAGGCAATGGCGGCGGCGGCGGCGGCGGCGGCGCAGGAACCGGTGGTTCGGCGACTGCAGGTGCTGCAACGGGCGGCGCAAGCACCTCGGGTGGTGCATGGGCGCTCAACGACGGCGACGGCGGCCACGCGCTGAGCGGCGCCTGGGCTGACGGCACGGGCGGCAACGCCACGGGCGGCGGTGCCTGGGCTGGCGGCGGCGGCGGCGGCGGAACGGCCGGCGATGCATGGGGCGGCGCCGGCGGCGCAGGCGGTGCAGGCGGCAGCTGGGGTTCGGACAACGGCGATGACGGCTATGTCACGGGCAGCAGCCATGCGAGCGCCGATGCCACCATCGACACCAGCGCCTTCAACCAGCAGATCGTGATGGGTGCCAACCTCCAAGGCAATACGGTCGACATGACCGTGGTGGGCGGCGACTACCATCACACCCTGACGGGTGAAGACGCCACCGACCACAGCACGCTCTGACCATCGGCATGAAGGCTCCGCGGTTGCGGAACCAGTGAGCCGGACTGCGCGGGTAACCCCGCGCAGTCCATCTTGGCCGGTGGAGCATGTGCAGCCTCACCGCGCCTGAACTCCGGGTGGAGGCACTGCCATGTATGCCGTGTATTTCGATAGGATCTCCGAGACGATCGCGCACTTCATCGGCCTGTTCGATACGGCCAGCGAGGAGGCGCGCCTCAAGCAGGCCTATGACGAATTCCGGGCGAAGCAGGAAGCCGAAGAGAAGCTGCCTGAGCACCAGACGGCGGCCATCAAGGTCGACACCTCCCACACCCTCGAGGATTTCGATCCGAGCCTCAAATACATCGGCGTCCGGCCCGAGATCGAGGAACTGACGGTCTGGTCGAAGGTCCACTTCACGCCGCCGGACGTCGATGTCCCGCACGGACCGTTCCTGCACAATTTCGCGCATTCCCCCGAAGGCATGACCGTCGGATCGGGTGGCATCGTCCTGCCCGAGATCTCCCCTCCCGGAGATCTGGCCGCGATCATCAACCAGGAGATCCGGCTTTCGGACAACGACTATGTCAGCTTTGGCGGCAGCGGCCTGACCTTCGTCGGCGCCCCCGCCGACGACAGCCCCCTGGCCGACATGCAGCAAGCGGCAGCCGATCTGTCGCCCGTCGATGACCTGACGCTTCCCGGCACCACCGAAGAGATGGGCACGTTCGTCACCACTGTGGCCGCCCGCATTGAAGCTTTCGACGCCGACGACCACGGCAATGCTGATGTCTTCTGCGTCAAGGGCGAGACCATCGAAGGCACCTACTTCAACGGCCAGCTGGTCGACGAAGCCGCCGTGCCGAAGATGGAGGACTACGTCAACTTCCTCAAGGATGAGGATCCGGACGCCAAGGGCCCCGACGCGCCGCTCGACACCAACACGCCTCCCGATTCCAGCGACTTCATGGACGGCTGGGGCGACGGAACCGCCAATCCGAGCGTCACCATCGGCACCGGCGGCAACACCGTCATCAACGATTGCGTCATCGTCAACGAATGGGTCTCGGCCGAAGTCATGGCCGTCATGGGCGACCATTTCTCGGTCAACGCCATCGTCCAGATCAATGGCATGTGCGACGCCGACAGCGTCGGTACGGCAGTTGGTGGCTGGCCCTTCGATCCGGGTGGCCAGGATCAGAGCTTCAACATCGCGATGTTCAAGCACATCGATCCGTCGGCAGGCGAAGCCAGCGCAGCCCCCGAGGCACCGCCGGCATTCCCGTCCTACTACGTGGTCACCGAGATTTCGGGCGACCTGATCATGATGAACTGGATCAATCAGTTCGCATTCGTCACCGACAACGACATCTGCATCGCATCTTCATCGGGCGTGCAGTCTGTCGTTTCGACCGGCGACAACACCGCCTTCAACGGTGTAAGCCTCAACGAACTGGGCAATTACTACGACCTGATCATCGTCGGCGGCAACGTCTACGACCTCAGCATGATCCACCAGATCAACCTGCTGCTCGACAACGACACGATCGGCGCGGTCGCCGGCTTCTCGACGACGGGTGAAGGCTCGGTCTCGACCGGGGACAATCTGCTCTGGAACCAGGCCAGCATCATCAATGTCGGCAACGGCACCACCGAGCCGCTGCCCGACGGCTACAACACCGCCGCGAGCAACCTGGCCTCAGGCAACCACGAACTGCCGAACTCCATCCTGCAAGACGCAGCCTTCGAGGGCATCGGCATCCTGCGCGTGCTCTACATCTCGGGCGACATCTACAATCTGCAGTACATCAAGCAGACGACCGTGGTCGGCGACAGCGACCAGGTCGCGCTTGCGATGAACCAGGTGACCGCCAATCCCGACACGGACTGGACGATCACCACTGGCGGCAACCAGCTGGTCAATTCGGCGACCATCGTCGACGTCGACGGCTACTCCAAGATCTATGTCGGCGGCGACAGCTACTCCGACGAAATCCTGATCCAGGCCAACTTGGTGTCGAGCGAACCCGACCTCGGCACCCAGAACCCGGACATCCTGATTACCGAAGCAGTGGTGTTTCTCGACGACGCGAACGACGACGGCGGCAGCGCTGGAGGCAGCGACCACATCGCACCGCCGCCTGCCGATTCAGCGTCGGCCGACGTCATGCAGCACATGCTGGGTTAAGCCATAAGAGGGGCATGAGATGACCGACGACCGTGAAGGCTGGAGTGGTTTTCAGAACGTGCCGGACGACGGCGACAGTCAGGACGGCCCGCAGGAGCGTCCCTCGGAGCCCAAGCCCTTGCCGCAGGTGCGGCTGTCGAATGCGGTAGCTCCCCAGGAGCAGGCGCTCGACAATCTCGAACGCTACATCGACAAGGTTGTCGGCGACTTGCACGACGCTGCCGGCGACAAGCCGGACGCCAAGGCCGCCCCGGTTGAACCTGCGCCTCCCTCAGAACGTCGGGCGCCGAAGGCCCAGGTGCCAGCGCCGCAGTCTCCGCAGGCTGCTCCCAACGCGGCGCCCGCTGCGCCATCGCAGCAGGCAAGCGCCAAGCCGGCGCAGGCTCCTCAATCCGCGCAGCCGAGCCTTAGGCCGGTAACCGCGCACCAGCCATCCCAGAGGCCATCAGAGCCCTCGATCATACCTCCGGAGCGGAGCGCTACGGCTCAACGCCCCCCAGCGTCTGCCCCCGCCGAAACAGCGCCCGGCACGCCGCCGCAACAGGCTCAGCGTGCGGCTCCGGAGGAACCCATTGCTGCGCCCCAACCCAATGCCGAGGCGCCTCAGGCCAGGCCAGCGCCCGTCGAGGCCCCGAAGCCGGCCGCCACGACGGCATCGGCTGCCCCTCGCCCCGAGATGCGCGTGAGCGAGCCGCAGGGACCAGCCAAGACCGAGATGAAAGACACCTCGATGCCGGTCGGCAAGGTGATCGACGCCGATAACGGCCCGATCAAGCCGAAAGAAAAACTGCCCGAAGCCAAAGGCCCGAACGGCGGTGACGTCGACGGCGGTGGTGGCGGAGGTGGCGGCGGGGGCGGTGGTGGCGGCGTCTTCCACAAGCGTCTCGGCCCGATCGACTTCTCGGCCTCGCTCAAGGCCGGCCTCAAGGTCGTCAAGCGCAACCTTTTGATCGTCATGCTGTTCACGCTGGCCTCCAACGTGCTGGTGCTGGCGATCCCGCTCTACCTCTTCCAGATTTCGGACCGCGTTCTGACCAGCCGCTCGGTCGACACGCTCGTGATGCTGACAATCGTCATCGTCGGCGCCGTCGTGCTGCAGACGATTTTCGACGCCATTCGCCGTCTGATCCTGATGCGTACGGCGGTCGAGGTCGCGGCCCAGCTCGGCGCGCCGATCCTCAGCGCTGCCGCCCGCGCGGCACTCCACAGCAACGGCCGCGAATACCAGACTTTGAGCGATCTGCAGCAACTGCGCTCGTTCCTGGTCTCGGGCACGTTGCTCACGCTGCTCGACGCGCCGCTGGCGCCGCTGTTCGTGCTCGCGGTTTTCCTGGTGCACCCGCATCTCGGTTTCATCGTGGTGACGACGTCGCTGATCCTGCTGGTGATCACCATCGTCAACCAGCGTTCGACGGCAGCTCCCTTTGGCGAGGCCAACAGCTTCCAGAGCAAGGCCAACCTGCATCTCGACTCGATGTCACGCAATTCACAGATCATCAACGCGCTGGCCATGATCCCGGAAGCCGTACGCATCTGGGGCAAGGATACGGCAAGCTCGCTGCGCGCCCAGGTCATCGCCCAGGACCGCAACATCGCCTTTGCCGCGACGTCGAAGGCAACCCGCCTGCTCACCCAGGTCGCCATGCTCGGCTGGGGCGCGCATCTCGCGCTCGACGGCCATCTCAGCGGCGGCATGGTCATTGCCGCGTCGATCATCGCCAGCCGCGCGCTGGGCCCGATCGAAGGCGCCATCGAAGGCTGGAACCAGGTCATCCAGTCGCGCGCCGCCTATAGCCGCATCGCCAGCCTGCTGCAGACCTCGCCACTCAATTTCGAGCGACTGAACCTGCCGCGCCCAGAGGGCCGGCTCGACGTCGAGCGCCTGCTCTTCGTGCCGCAGGGCACCAAGCGCGTCGTTCTCAACGGCATCACCTTCGCGCTCGCCCCCGGCGACTCGCTTGCCGTCATCGGCAATTCGGGCGCAGGCAAGACGACGCTCGGCAAGATGCTCGTCGGATCGATCCTGCCGACGTCGGGCAATGTGCGCCTCGACCTGATGGACCTGCGCAACTGGGACCAGCGCCAGTTCGGCGAAAACATCGGCTACCTGCCGCAGGACGTGCAACTGTTCCCGGCAACGATCAAGGCCAACATCGCCCGCATGCGCGAGGACGTCAGCGACGCCGAGATCTATCAGGCGGCCATGCTCGCCGATGTACACGAGATGATCGCCACCTTGCCGCATGGCTACGAGACTTTCGTCGCCGCCGACGGCGCACCGCTTTCCGGTGGCCAGAAGCAGCGCATCGCACTTGCCCGCGCCTTCTTCGGCAATCCCCGCATGGTTGTGCTTGACGAGCCGAACTCCAACCTCGACGCCGCCGGCGACGTGGCGCTTGCCCGCGCGCTCCAGCACGCCAAGGAAAACAAGATCACCGTCATCACCATCACGCAGCGCCCGGCGCTTCTGCAGAGCGTCGACAAGATCCTGCTGCTGGTCAACGGCACGGTGGCCTTGTTCGGCCAGAGGCAGGACGTGCTCCAGGCACTTGCCCAGCGCGGGCTGAGCATCGAGGGCGGCTCGTTCGGCCATCAGATTCCGTAAGGGGGCAATGTCATGAGCGACACGGCAATCGTAAAGGTCCACGACCTCGAATGGTACGCCGACGTGCCGCGCTCGATCGGCAAGCAGACCAAGATCGGCCTGCTGCTGATTGCGATAACGTTCGGCGGCTTCGGCACCTGGGCGTTCACCGCCCCACTCGCCGCCGCCATCATTGCTCAAGGCTCGTTTGTCGCGGCGGGGCAGAACAAGATCGTCCAGCATCTCGAGGGTGGCATCATCAAGGAGCTTCTGGTCAGCGAAGGCGACCGTGTCCGCTATGACCAGCCACTTCTGCGCCTCGACGAAACGGCGGCACAGGCCAACGAGCGGCAGCTCTTCCTGCGCCAGGTGCGGCTCGATGCCATCGCTGCCAGGCTGAACGCCGAGATCAGCGGCGCGCCCAGCATCTCCTTCCCCAGCAACGTCAGCGACAACATCAGCGATCCCGAGATCAAGCCGATCGTCGAAGGCCAACAGCTGAACTTCACCGCCGCGCGCGGCAAGCTGCAGAGCGAAATCGGTCTGCTGCAACAGAATATCGCCGCCTATCGCTACCGCGCCGACGGCTATCAGCAACAGCACGACGCGGTGCAGCGGCAGCTTTCGCTGATGCGGGAAGAATATGCGGGCAAGAAGCAACTGCTCGACAAGGGCCTGCTCAGGGCAACCGAAATCAAGGCGATCCAGCGTGCCATGGCCGATGCCGAGGGACAGATCGGCCGCCTCGCCGCCGAGGTCTCAGAGATCGGCTCGGAAACGATCAAGCTCGACCAGCAGATCAAACAGGCCGAGGAAGCATACAAGCAGGCGGCGCTGGAGCAGTTGCAGAACCTCGAGGGCGATCTCGACACCATCCGCGAACAGCTGCGCCAGGCCAAGAGCGTTCTCAACCGCGTGACGATCAACGCGCCTGTCGCCGGCACCATCGTGCGCATGTATTACCACACGGCGGGTGGCGTCATCGAAAGCGGCAAGCCGATCGTCGAGATCCTGCCGTCGGACGTGCCGCTGGTCATCGAGACCCTGATCTCGCGCACCGACATCGACAACGTCCGTGTCGGCCAGTTGGCGACCGTCCGGCTCAACGCGCTCAACCGGCGCACCACGCCGGTGCTCGACGGCAAGGTGATCTATGTCTCCGCCGACGCCCTGCCCGACACCTCGGGCCCGGTCGCGCGCGAAGTCTATGTCGCCCGCGTCAGCCTGTCAGCGGACCAGATTGCGCGCGTCCACGGCTTCTCGCCAACACCTGGCATGCCCGCCGAGGTGCTGGTCCAGACCGAGGAGCGGACGTTCTTCCGATATCTGACCAAGCCGATCGCCGACAGCATGTCGCGCGCATTCATGGAGCGTTGAGCGAGGGAGACACCATGCCGTTGAGGGGGACAGAGATGCAGGTTGACGTCATCACCGATGTTGAAACGCTGGCCAAAGTGCGGCAGGACTGGGAGCGCCTGTACAAGGCGGACCCCGAGGCGCAGTTCTTCGTCTCCTGGGCCTGGCTGGTGCCCTACATGCGCTTCTACAAGGGCGCCTGGTTCGTACTTGCAGCGCGCCTCGGCAATCCGGGGTCGCCCTATGTCGCGCTGATGCCGATGCGCATGCGCACCCGGATGAGCGGCAAGACCGGCCTGTTCTTCAACGAAATCAGCATGGCCGGCAACAATGCCGCCGATTACACCGGCGCCATCTGTGATCCCGCCCATGCCGAAATGGCGTTGAAGGCCTTCGGCCGCCACGTCGCCCAGATGGGCTGGGCGCGGCTCAATCTCGAAAATCTGCGCATGTCACGCGAGCGGGTCTTTGCCTTCATCGGCCAGTTCTCGCGCGACATCTTTGCCATGCGCGAGTTCAGCCGCGTCAATGCCGCCGACAATGTCGACAACTGCCGCTGTTTCGCGGCCGCCCTGCCCGACACCTTCGACGGCTATCTCGACAATGTGCTCAGCACCAACACCAGGCAGAAGCTGCGGCGCTTCCTGCGCAAGGTCGATGCGGGCGAGTTGCGCATTACCCGCGCCGACGTCGACACCTATGAGCGCGACATCGATACGCTGCTTGAACTCTGGCGGATAAAATGGGGCGCCCGCAAGGGCGACCGGCTGGCCTCCATCCTTCACAACAATCGTCGGGTACTGCGCGACAGTTTCCGCAATGGGACGCTGTTCCTGCCGGTCCTGTGGCAAGGCGACCGGCCGCTGGGGGCGCTCGCCATCTTCGTCGACCCGGTCAAGAAGGCGTTGCTGTTCTTCATGGCCGGCCGCGACGAGACCGTGACCTCGATCCCCGCCGGCCTGATCCTGCATGGCCACTGTATCAAGCTGGCCATAGAGAATGGCCTCACCACCTATGATTTCCTGCGGGGCGACGAGCCCTACAAATTCGCCTTCGGCGTCACCGAGAGCAAGATCAACTGCGCCCAGATCTACACCAAGAGCGGGCGTAATGTCGGTGACCGGCTCGATCCGCGCTCGCTCAACGCCATATTCGCCGAGGTTACGGTCCTCCATCAGAAAGGCGAACTGGCACGGGCGGAAACCGGCTATCGCCAGATCCTTGCCACCGACGCCACCCACGCCCGCACGCTCTACGGCATCGGCCAGCTGCTGTCGGCCAAGGGCGAGCACCGCGAGGCGTTGGTCCATTACCAGACGCTCGCCAATTCGGTGCCGACATCGGCCAAGGCATGGCTCAGGCTTGGAATGGAGCTGCAGGCGCTGTCCCGGCACATCGAAGCGGCGGAAGCCTTCCGCAAGGTGCTGTCGCTGGCACCCGATTTCGCCGGCGCCGAATTCTCGCTGGCCAAGAGCCTCGCGGCGCTCGACCGCTTCGAGGACGCCATCGAAACGCTGGAAGCCTTGGAACGCAAGCTTGAGGCGGCATCGCGCGACGACACGCTGCTGGGCAAGACCAGGATCATGCTCAAGCGGCTGAAACTTGAAGCCAGGCCGAGCTACATAATGCTCAACCCTGATCGGAAGTCGGTGACGCGCGTTTTGAGTACGGCGCTTTAGACGCCGATATGCGAACCGCCTTCCGGAGCGGGCAGGCCTAGGCCTGCCCGCTCAGAAAATCCTCGAACTTGCGCATCTCTCCGGCGTCGATGCCGACCATATGGTTCGCCGCCGGATAGGCGCCGCTGGCAATGTCGCCGGCATATTCTTTGAACGCCGCAATCCGCTCCTGCTGGATGCGATCATACTCAGCCGCGAGGTTGCGATACACCTTGGCGTGGCGCGGATAATGGCCGCGATTGAGCCCGAGCACGTCCTCTGCAAACAGGTATTGCGCATCGCAGCCCGCACCGGCGCCCATCGAGATCAGCACAAGCGAGCTGCGCCTGGAGATCGCGCTCGCCACTTCGGCCGGCACCACCTCGATCTCGGCTGCAAAAGCGCCCGCCTGCTCCAGCGCCTTAACCTGCCGCCAGACGAGCTCGGCCGTTTCTGCCGTCTTGCCGACCGCCTTGAAGCCGCCTGTCCAGGTCGAATGCGTCGGGATCAGCCCGACATGGCCGCAGACCGGGATATGTTCGTCCGCCAGCCGGCGGATGGTCCGGTCGCTCGCCGAGCAGTAGACCGCATCGGCGCTCGCCGCCTTGAGCTTGACCGCCGTACGCAGGATTTCGTCTGATGTCGCCCCCATCATGCCGTACTCGTCGCCCGGAACGGCAAAGCAGGTAGGTGCCGCATCGCGGAAACGCGGGTCGAACATCAGACCGTAAGTGACGGACAGAAGATCGATGCCGGCGCGCTCGGCGGCCTCCGCCTCCTCCAGCGTCGTCACCCTCAGTTTCGACAGCTGTCTCTTGCCTTTCAACGCGCGCAGATCCGCGACCGTTGGCCTGTTGCGTGCCATCGTTTCGTCCTCGCTCCTGGAGTGTATTGGGCTTTCTGACGCCTCAGGCCTTCAGCAGCCACTCATGCTCTTTGGCGTTGTGGAACTTCCAGGTCCGCTTCGGCCCCGCCATGACATTGAGATAATAGAGGTCGTAGCCGTGGCAGGCAGCGCAAGGGTGATAGCCCTTGGGCACCAGCGTCACGTCACCATCCTCCACTGCCATCGCCTCGTCGATCTCGCGATGCCCGGCATCGTTGAACTCGGTGTAGACGCGCTGGAAGGCAAAACCCTGCGGCGGGTTGAGCCGATGGTAATAGGTCTCCTCCAGCAGTGATTCAGCGGGGAGATTGTCCTCGTCGTGCTTGTGCGGCGGATAGCTCGAGGTGTGGCCGCCTGGTGTGATGACCTCGACCACCAACAGCGAATCCGCCGGATCGCCTTCGGGCAGAATGTTGGTGACGTAGCGTGTGTTGGTGCCCTTGCCGCGCGTTTCCTGCTTGACGTCGTCGGGACCGATTACACGCACCGGCAGGTTTCCGCCGAGGCCGGGAGCCGTGCAGACGGCGAGCTCGACATTCGTGTCGGCCCTGATCGACCAGTCGCCGCCAGCCGGCACATAGACCGACCAGGGCTTGCCTTCGAAGGGCGACATGCGCTCGCCGAGCATGCCGAGATCGTCCTCGCCGACCCGCACATGCGCCTTTCCCGAAACCAGCACCAGGCAGGTTTCGCGGTCGGCTGTCCAGTCGCCGAAGGTATCGCCGGGTTCCAGCTTGTGCAGGTCGAAACCGACATAAGTCCAGCCGGCGGATTCAGGCGTGACGTGCGTGACGCGCCCGGTGCCGTGCTTCGGCTTGATCAGCAGTTTCGACATCTCGTCACTCCTTGTCGGTGGCGGCGTCGTCGCCAGGCTTGTAGGCGATGAGGAATTGGTAGGCACCGAGCGCAGCCATGCCGCCCGCGAGCGTGCCCCAGAATGCGGATCCGGTGGCAAACTCGAAGATCGACCAGGCGGCGCAGAAGCCGACCAGCGCTATGCGCCTCCACAACGGGCGAAGGAACGGATGGTTCTGGTCGTTCATCAATTGCGTGTTGCCTCGCCGATCAATTTCTGCGGATGGTAACCGGCCCCCGCGCGACGCTCAAGCACTACGGCGCCGCGCGTCGGAGCCCCACAAAGGACGCCGTGATGGAGGCAGCCATCCTGACAAATCGACGCCGACTTTCGGGGTCATGCGGCGGGAAAGCCCTGTGTTTCTACCGTGTAGCCCGCCACCGTCATCACCCGCATCAGTTCGGCATGACCGACCTGAGCCATCTTCAGCGGCGGGCTCTTCTTCGGGTCCTGCTCTGCCTCGACAACGAACCAGCCCTCATAGCCATGGTCGGCGAACTTCTGCACGATCGCACCGAAATCGAGCGAGCCGTCGCCCGGCACGGTGAAAGCGCCCAGGGCCACCGCGTCGAGGAAGGACTGCATGGTCCAGTCGAGCGCCTTGATGACGTCCAGACGCACGTCCTTCACATGGACGTGGCTGATGCGCTTGTGGTGGCTGTCGATGGCACGCAACACGTCGCCACCGGCAAAGGCGAGATGGCCGGCATCGAGCAGGAGCGGGATGCCCTCGCCCGAATGCTTCATGAAGGCATCGAGCTCGTGTTCGAACTGCACCACCGCAGCCATGTGGTGGTGATAGGACAAAGGCATGCCCTGCTCGGCGCACCACTCGCCGAATGCGGTCAGCTTTCGGGCATAGGCCTTCATCTCGTCGTCGGAGAGTACAGCCTTGGTTGCCAGCGGCTTCGAGCGGTCGCCCTGGATCGAGCGGCCGACCTCGCCATAGACGATGCAGGGGGCATCGACCGCCTTGAACAGCTCGATCATCGGCTGGATGCGATCCTTGTTGGCGGCGAGGTCGTCGTTGACCAGCGTGCCCGAGAACCAGCCGCCGCACAAAGTCACGTCCGCCTTCTTCAGGATCGGCAGCATCTCCTCAGGCGTGCTCGGAAACCGGCGTCCCTGCTCCATGCCGGTAAATCCAGCCGAGCGCGATTGCGCCAAGCATTCCTCCAGCGACACGTCATCGCTCAGTTCCGGAAGGTCGTCGTTCCACCACGCGATGGGGGACATGCCCAGTTTGGCTTTCACTTCAGTTCTCCAGTGTCATTCTCTGCCGTCGCAAAAGACAGCCTCAATTCGCTACCATCAGCGCCAACATCACAGGTCCAATCACAAACCCTCAATCCCCCACCCGCTGCAGCTTCAGTTTTTCCTCATAGCCCTTACGAGCGGCATTGACCTCGGCGCGTGCGCTCACCTCGGGCACTGCAACGTCCCACCAGTGGCCACCCTCGCCGGTCGAGATCAGCGGGTCTGTGTCGATCAACACCACCGTCGTCCTGTCGCTCTTGCGGGTGCGGTCGAGCGCGGCTTCCAGGTCGGCAATCGACGCAGCCTTCTCCGCATTGGCGCCCAGGCTTTTCGCATGCGCGACGAAGTCGATATCAGGCAAGATCTCATGCCTGGAGTCGCGCAATAGGTTGTTGAAGTTGGCGCCGCCAGTGGCCATCTGCAGCCGGTTGATGCAGCCATAGCCCCTGTTGTCGAGCAGCACGATGGTGAGCTTGAGACCCAGCATGACAGACGTCGCAATCTCGGAGTTCAGCATCAGATAGGAGCCGTCGCCGATCATGATGACGACCTCCTTGTCAGGCCGCGCCATCTTGGCGCCCAGGCCGCCCGCAATCTCGTAGCCCATGCAGGAGAAGCCGTATTCGGAATGGTAAGAGCCGGGTTCGCCCGCCTGCCACAGCTTGTGCATCTCGCCCGGCAGGCCGCCAGCCGCATGCAGCACGATGACATCGCTGCCCAGCGTGCGCTGCACGGCGCCGATCACCTGAGCGTCTGAAGGCAATGCGGCATTGGTCGCCGCCGTCACCTTGGCGGCTGCCTTGCGCCACTCGGCCTTGCCTGACTTGGCGATCTCTGTCCAGGTCACAGGCGCCTTGTAGCCGGCGACAGCGGCGCCGAGCTCCATGAGACCTTCCCTGGCATCCGCCACCAGCGGCAGGGCCATGTGTTTGCCCGCGTCGAAGGGCTGGACGTTGAGCCCGATGATGGTCTTGCCCGCGTTCTTGAACAGCGCCCATGAGCCAGTGGTAAAGTCCTGCAGCCGCGTGCCTACGGCCAGAACGACGTCCGCCTCCTCGGCAAGCCGATTGGCCGCCGCTGTGCCGGTGACGCCGACCGCCGCCATGTTCAGCCCATGCTCGTCGGTCAGCGCCGACTTGCCGCCCTGCGTCTCGCAGACCGGGATACCGGTCGCCTGGACGAAGCGGTCGAGTTCCTCCGAAGCACTGGAATAGAGCACGCCGCCACCGGCGACGATCAGCGGCTTCTTCGCCGCTTGAAGCACCTCGGCAGCGACAGCCAGTTCGTCGCGGTCCGGACGCGGCCGGCGTGGCGTCCAGACGCGCTCGGCAAAAAAGCTCTCGGGATAGTCATAGGCCTCGGCCTGAACGTCCTGGCAGAGCGATAGCGTCACCGGCCCGCACTCGGCCGGATCGGTCAGCACCTGCATGGCGCGCGCCAGCGCCGGGATGATCTGCTCTGGACGAGTGATGCGGTCGAAATAACGCGACACCGGACGGAAGCAGTCATTGGCGGATACCGTGCCATCGCCGAAATCCTCGACCTGCTGCAGAACCGGGTCGGGCACGCGGTTGGCAAAGACGTCGCCGGGCAGAAGCAAAAGCGGCAGGCGGTTGACATGGGCGAGTGCCGCCGCCGTCACCATATTGACCGCGCCCGGGCCGATGGAGCTCGTCGCCGCCATCACGCGCCGCCGAAAGTTGGTCTTGGCAAAGGCGATCGCCGCATGCGCCATCGCCTGCTCGTTGTGGGCGCGATAGGTCGGCAGCTCCTCGCGCACCTGGTAGAGCGCTTCGCCGAGACCGGCGACGTTGCCGTGGCCGAAGATCGCCCACACGCCACCGAACAAAGGCACCATCTTGCCGTCGATTACGGTCATCTGCCGTGTGAGATAGCGCGTCAGCGCCTGCGCCATGGTCAGGCGAACGGTCTTGGTCATCGTCTTCTCCTCCCGCTTCAGCGGCGCATCCTGAGATGCCGGCCTCGCTTCAGCTGTCTGTTTATGCCGCCCGACGGTCGCGCGCGGCAAGCCATGCCTTGGTAAGCTGCTCGAAACGCTGGGCCATGTCGTCGACTGCCGCCTGGTCGTCCATGCGGCCGGCCATCCACTCTTCCGCCGCGTGGGCAAAGATGCTGCGCCCGACGGCGAACCCCTTGACGACTGATGCGTCAGACGTCGCGGCGAAGGCCACTTCGAGCTCGGCCAGCGGTGCCTCGAGCCCAAGCAGCACCACGCCACGGCAGTAGGGATCGTTGGTGGTGACGACCGCCTCGATCTTCTGCCACGCGGCGGCCGAAGCCTGCGGCTCGAGCTTCCACCAGTCGGGCTTGATGCCGAGCGCGTAGAGTTCTTCCAGCGCGCGCGGAATGGTGTTCTCGTCGAGCTTGCCGTGCTTGCCGGCGATGATTTCGATCAACAGCTCACGGCCGACCTTTCGCGCCGCCTCGAACAGGGTGCGCAGCTTCTGCTGCTGCTCGGCTTTGAGCTCAGCGGAATCGTCGGGATGGTAGAAGCACAGGCACTTGATGCAGTGCTCGACCGGCCACTCCACCAGCTGCGAGCCGATGTCCTGCGAGAATTCGAAACGCAGCGGCCGCGAACCCGGCAGCTCCACCGGCCGTCCCAGCCAGGAGAAGGGATGGCGGGCGAATTCGAACATCGCATCGCGACCGAACTTCTCGTCGATCAACATGCCGTAGCCGTCGCGGCCATCGGCAACCTTGGCCGCCGCTTGCACAGCCAGCACCTTGAAGTCGCGGACACGCTGAGCATCCGCACCCGTGCGAGCGGCGATGTCTTCCAGCTGGATGCGGTGGTCGCAGGCGAGCGCCATCATCGACGGGATCTCATGCCGGCGCGTGGTTGCCCAATGCACGTGGTTGATCGCCTCGTCCTTGCGCAGCGCGCGTTCCTTGCTGCCGTTCCTGAGGAAGAATTGCAGCTCGTCGAAGGTCGGGATCTCCGGCGAGCAGAGCAGACGCGACACGGCGAAGGCGCCACAGGCATTGGCCCAGGTAGCCGATGTCGCCAGGCTCTCGCCGCCCAGCCAGCCACGCAGGAAACCGGACATGAAGGCATCGCCCGCACCCAGCACATTGTAGACCTCGATCGGAAAACCCTTGCCGACGATGCCAGCCTCGAGATCGTCCGAGATCGCCCCGTCATAGACGATGCAGCCCATCGGCCCGCGCTTCAGCACGATCGTCGCGCTGGACAGCGAACGGATGGTCTTCAGCGCGGCGAGCAGCTCGCTTTCGCCCGACGCGATCATCACCTCTTCCTCAGTGCCGACGATCAGGTCGCAGTCGGCCAGCACACCCTTGATATGGTTCGACACCTTGTCGGACGCGATGTAGCGGCTTTCACCGGCGGCGTGGCCGGCAAGGCCCCAGAGGTTCGGGCGGTAGTCGATGTCGAACACCACCTTGCCGCCGCTTTCCTTGATCAGCTTCATCGCCTTGCGCTGGGCGGCATCGGTGTTGGGCCGCGAGAAATGCGTGCCCGTGACGACGATCGCCCGCGCCGACTTGATGAAATCGGGGTCGATGTCGGCTTCCGTCAGCGCCATGTCGGCGCAGTTTTCGCGGTAAAAGATCAGCGGAAACGTCTTGTCGTTCTCGACCGAAAGAAGCACCAGCGCCGTCAGCCGCTCCTTGTCGGTGACGATGCCGCCGTCTGATACACCCTCGCGCAGCATCTGCTCGCGGATGTAGCGGCCCATATGCTCATCGCCGACGCGGGTCAAAAGCGCCGAGCGCAGCCCGAGCCGCGCCGTGCCGATGGCGATGTTGGCGGGGCAGCCGCCGACCGACTTGGCGAAGGACGCCACGTCCTCCAGCCGCGATCCGGTCTGCTGGCCGTAGAGATCGACCGAGGCGCGCCCGATGGTGATGACGTCGAGTGTAGGCTGGTTCTTGGGGTCGGTCATTTTGTCCTCCCGGTCGCTCCGCCGCGCCGGCCTGCCCGCAGATCAGTTAGCAGGCCACACAATGCAATTTCAATTCCAATTACCTGCCATCAGGAATTTTTATTCCATCAACAGATTGTGGCTGTGCGCCCCGAGGCCAATTGCCCCGAGGCGACTGTCCGCCCGTTGGCTTAGAGCCGTACGGTCTTGCCTTCCTTGGCCGACTTCAGCGCCGCATCGGCCAGCTTCAGCGCCATCAGGCCGTCCTTGCCGTCGGGCGAGATCCTGGCACCCTTGGTCACCGAAGCGACGAAGGCGGCGATCTCGGCGGCATAGGCTTCGGTGTAGCGGGTCATGAAGAAGTCGTGCAGCGGCGGGCGAGTATAGCCCTTGCCGTTGGCGACCTCGATTGAAACGGCGCGCTGGTTCTCCGCCGCCACCATGCCATCCGAACCATGCACCTCGATGCGCTGGTCATAGCCATAGGTTGCGCGACGCGAATTGGTGATGACGCATTGCTGGCCGGTCGCGGTCTCCAGAATGACGCTGACACTGTCGAAATCACCGAGCTCGCCGATCTTCTTGTCGACCAGCACCGAGGCGGTTGCCGTCACTGCCACCGGTTCGGCACCGAGCAGGAAGCGGGCCATGTCGAAGTCATGGATGGTCATGTCGCGGAAGATGCCGCCCGAACGCGTGATGTATTCGGCCGGCGGCGCGCCGGGATCGCGCGAGGTGATCACCACCTGCTCGACCTTGCCGATGGCGCCGTCGTCGATCGCCTTGCGCACAGCGGCGAAATGCGGGTCGAAACGCCTGTTGAAACCGACCATCAGCGTGCCGCCGGCCTTCTCGACCACGGCAAGGCACTTTTCGACACGCTTGGCGTCGAGGTCGATCGGCTTTTCGCAGAACACCGCCTTGCCGGCGAGCACGAAGCGCTCGATCAGGTCGGCATGGGTGTCGGTCGGCGTGCAGATCACCACCGCGTCGATGTCGGCCGCTTCCTCGATCTGTTCGATCGTACGTACGTCGCAGCCATAGGCCCCGGCGAGATCGTTGGCCGCCTTTTCGAAGGCATCGGCCACCGCAACGAGCTTGGCCTGCGGGTTGGAGGCCACGGCCTTTGCGTGGACCTTGCCGATGCGGCCTGCGCCGAGGACACCGAACCGAACTGTCATGACAACCTCATTTCCTTGGCCCGCGCCGTCCGGGCCTGCAATCTTGATCTTTGGGGAGGGGCCGCCCGCCGACGGGAAGCCGGGCGGCCTGATTCTGACATGATCCCGAAAAGTGGAACCCGGTTTTCGGATAAGATCATGTCCAAAGCACTCTTTACGCCTTCTTGCGCTTGTTCTGGCGATGCTGGTCGATGATCACGGCCGCAACGATGATGATGCCCTTGATGATTTCCTGATAGTAGGCGCCGACCTTGAGGAAGGTGAAGCCCGAAGTCAGCACGCCAAGGATGATCGTGCCGATCACAGTGCCGGTGATGCGCCCGACGCCGCCCGAGAGCGAGGTGCCGCCGATGACCGCAGCAGCGATGGCGTCGAGTTCGTAAGCCACGCCCATGCCCGGCTGGCCTGAGGCGGCGCGGGCCGCGGTCATCACGCCGGCCAGTCCCGACAGCAGACCGGCAATGGCATAGACCTTGATCAGGTGGCCGCCGATATTGATGCCCGAGACGCGCGCCGCCTGCGGGTTGGCGCCGATGGCATAGGTGAACTTGCCGTAGCGAGTGTAGGTCAGCGCGATGTGGCAGATGACGGCAACCAAGAGGAAGATGATGACCGGCAGCGGCAGCGGAAAGCCGAGGATGTTGAAGCTCTTGCCAAACCAGGTGAAGCTGTCGTCGAGCAGCGCCACCGGCTGGCCGAGCGTATACCATTTGGCGAGGCCGCGCGCCGACACCATCATGCCAAGCGTGGCGATGAAGGGCGGTATCTTGGTCCGTGCTATCAGGGAGCCGTTGACGATGCCGGCAAGAAGGCCGACGCCGAGGCCGGCGAGGATCGCCCAGATCGGCGACATGTCGGTCAACGCGGGATAGACGGCGCGCGGATTGGCCGATGTCTGCGCCAGGCTCGCCGCGACCATGGCGGCGAGACCGACGACCGAGCCCGACGACAGGTCGACGCCGGCGGTGATGATGACCTGGGTCACTCCGACCGCGATGATGCCGATCACCGATACCTGCAGGATGATGATCGACAGGCGCTGCTTGTTGGCGAGGAAGCTGTCACCGACGAAGATCCAGCCAAGAATCTCGAAGACGATGGCGATACCGATCAACACGCCGAGGATGGACACCTCCGGCGGCAGGCGCTTCTTGCTTCCGATGACGTTTGCGGGACCCGCAATCTCGTTCGTCGACATGGTTCTTCCACCCTTGAGCTGATTGGCGTCAGTGCGACGCGAGTTCCATGATCTTGACCTGACTGGCCTCGGCGCGGTCGAGGAAGCCGGTGACGCGGCCCTCATGCACCACCATGATGCGGTCGCTCATGCCCAGGCACTCGGGCATCTCGGACGAGATCATGACCACCGCCACCCCCTGCCCGGCGAGCTTCGAGATCAGGCGATGGATTTCGGCCTTCGCGCCGACATCGATGCCGCGCGTCGGCTCGTCGAGGATGAGGATCTTCGGCTTGGTCAAAAGCCAGCGCGCGATCAGCACCTTCTGCTGGTTGCCGCCGGACAGGTTGATGATCGGCTCGGCCATGTCTGGGGTCTTCACCCTCAGCGCCGCGCTGATCTCGAGCGAATCCTTGCCGAGTTGCTTTTGCTGCACGAAACCGTTCTTGACATAGTCCGACTGCAGCACCGCCATCTGGGTGTTTTCCTGGATGTCGAGCAAGAGGAAGCAGCCGGTTTCCTTGCGGTCCTCGGTCAGGAAAGCCATGCCGTGCTTCATAGCCGTGGCCGGGCTGTCGACACGGACCGTCTTGCCGAACAGCTCGATGGTGCCGGCGTCCGACGGCGTCACGCCGAAGATCGTTTCGGCGATGTTGGAGCGGCCCGAGCCGACGAGACCGGCAATGCCGAGGATTTCGCCAGAACGCACGTCGAATGAAACGTCGGAGAAGACGCCCTTCAGCGTGAGCCCCTTCACCGACAGCACGACGTCGCCGATCGGCACCTCCTCCTTGGGGAACATCTGGGTGATCTCGCGCCCCACCATCATGCGGATGATGTCGTCGCGGGTCACCTCGGTCGACGCCTTGGTGGCGATGTACTTGCCGTCGCGGAACACCGAGAACTCGTCGGCGATCTCGAACAGCTCGTTCATCTTGTGGGTGATGTAGATGATGCCTTTGCCCTGGGCGCGCAGCGCCCGGATGATGGTGAACAGGTGGTCGACCTCGCGCTCGGTCAGCGCCGAGGTTGGCTCGTCCATGATCAGCACGTCGGATTCGTAGGACACCGCCTTGGCGATTTCGACCATCTGGCGGCTGGCGACGGTCAGCGTACCCACCTGAACCTCGGGATCGATGTCGATGTTGAGGCGCCTGAACAGGTCTGATGTCTTGCGGCGCATCTCGCCATGGTCGACGAAGCCAAGCCGGGTCAGCGGCTCGCGGCGGATCCAGATGTTCTCGGCCACCGTCATCGGCGCCATCAGGTTGAGTTCCTGGTGGATCATGGCGATGCCGTGTTCGAGCGCATCGAGCGGCCCGCGCAGCTTGATGTCTTCGCCGCGCAGCTTGAAGCTGCCGGAGTCAGGCGTGTAGATTCCGGCCACGATCTTCATCAGCGTCGACTTGCCGGCGCCGTTCTCGCCCATCAGCGCATGTACGCTGCCGCGTTTCAGACGCAGCTGGACGTTGTCGAGGGCGACGACACCCGGGAATTCCTTACGAACGTTTTCGACCTCGAGAAGATAGCCGCCATCCACCGCGGCACCGCCCGCAGGCGCCGCTTCCATCGTACCGGTGCTTTGCATGATTGGTCCTCCCAGGCCGGCCCGACTGTTGCGCGGGTCAAGGTCCTCGTGGGGAAAATGCGCCGCCGTTTGCGACGGCGCATTGGTCAGATCATATCAGTTCTTGGTGGTGTACTGGTCCATATTCGCCGGGGTCACCAGCTCGAACGGCACCCAGACGGGCGACGTCACGGCTTCGCCCTTGGCGAGTTTCATGGCGGTTTCAACCGCACCGCCACCCTGGGCGGCGGCGTTCTGGAACACGGTCACATCGAGGTCGCCGGCCTTCATGTAGGCGAGCGCTTCCTGGGTCGCATCGACGCCGGCCACGATCACGGTCTTCATGTCCCAACCGGCCGCCTTCATGGCGTTGATGGCGCCGATGGCCATGTTGTCGTTGTTCGAGATGACGGCGTCCGGCTTGTGGCCGGCGGCGATCCAGTTGGTCATCAGGTCCTGTGCCTTGACCGGATCCCAGCCAGCGGTCTGTTCGTCGATGACGTTCAGCTTGACGCCGCAGTCGCTGCCGGCGTTGACATCATGGATGTCCTTGGTGCGCATCACAGCCGCCTGGTTGGCGAGGTCACCGACCATGATCAGGATGCCGGCCTCGGTCTTGCCGGCTTCCTTGAGGATGCGGCAGACTTCCTTGGTCTCAAGCGTGCCGGAATCGACTTCGTTCGAACCGACGAAAGCACCCTTAGCACCGAGCGCGCCGACGTCGATCGGCTCGCGGTTGACGTAGACGATCGGAATGCCGGCGTCGGTGGCAAGCTTGGTCATCGGCCCGGTGGCCGAGGTGTCGACCGGATTGACGATGATGGCGTCGACCTTGGCGGCGATGAAGTTCTGGACCTGGCTGAGCTGCTTGTTAACGTCGTCGTCGGCGATCTCGATGACGACCGGCTGGCTGGCGTCAGCCGCGGACTTCTCGATACCCTTGCGCAGGACGGTCAGGAAGGTGTCAGAATTGGCCATGCTGACGCCGATATCGCCGGCAAACGCAGTGCCGGACATCAGCGCGGTCATGGCTACGCCGAGCAGGAATTTCCTCATGTTCACTCTCCTCCAACAATGGTGCCCGGCTGCACCCCGATGTGCCGGAAGCCCGCGGTCGGCCGCAGGCTCGTCTCTACGAGAGGCACCATCGCTCCTCCGCGATGCAAGATGCGCCACCCGCTTCCCGATGCCGGCCCAAATTCAGAATGTTCGGGCCGTGTTTTTTATATATGAAATGTTTATTCCATATTGAGGTCAAACGTCAAGAGACATTCCATTGCCTGCCTATCAATCCTGGGGGAACAACGAATTGCGCCGCCCGGTCGCCCGGGCGGCGCTGGAGATGACGGCTATTTCGCTGGATGGAGCCGTTGCGTCAGACCCGCGAGCGGATGAACGCAATGCTCTCGGCAAGCGCTGGGCGCGGCTCGGTAAGCTTCTGCACGACAGGCGAAAACGGCTCGAAGGAGAGCAGTCCCTGATAGCCGCCAGACACCAGCGCACGGATCTGGCCGACATTGTCGAGCCGGTCGGCTGCATCGACCAAGACCCGGTGCGGGTCGCGCATGTCGGAGACCGTCACCGCGGGGTCGTCGACGCCTGAAATGTGCACCAGGCCGGTCATGCCTGGGAAGATGTCGGGCTCGCCGGCAAGATGATGATGGAACGTGTCGTGAACCATTCGAAAAGTGTCAGTTCCATCGACATCCTCGATGGCTTCGGCCGCCTCGCGCTTGGAGCGCAGCGAGCAGATCTCGAAGCCGAGCGGCTCGACAAGTCCACGCACGCCGCGATCGCCGAGGATCGCGGTCAGCGCCGTCAGCGCCGTCCTGAGGTTACGCTGGCGCTCGCCATCGGCCTGCCCCGTGCCGTCATTGACCGGAACCAGGACCAGCGCCGCAGCACCGGCGTCGCGGGCATAGTCGGCGAGTTCGATCGCCTCGGCTTCGCGCGCGGCGTTCCACTCGTTGAAGCGCTGCAGGGCGTTGATGGTTGCAATGGACATTCCATTTTCCGCTGCCTGCGCCTTGATGGCCGCAGCCGGCGTGCCGTCGATGATGGCGTTGCCTGAGAGGTCGTTGCGGATTTCGACATCGCTCAGGCCAAGGTCCCGGCACAATGCGAAGAACGCCGCCGGCTTCAGCCCGGGTGCCACCATATGGTTCAGCGCGAATGTGAGCTTGCTGGGCATGCCGAATTTCTCCTCCGGGATCGCGGGGCGGCGCATCGATATTTATGTTCCAATCTACCCATATAATAGAACAGTCAATCCGAAGTATGATGCGAATCTATCATTTACTGATAGATTCGCATGGCTGGCAGGCCACACCGTCAGATGTTCTCCGGCAGGAAGATATCGAACGGCAGGAAGGTCTGACCGGGGGCGTTGGCCGCCCCCTCCTCGACCGCATGCGCCATCAGCCCGACAAGTTCGCGGCACAACGATGCCAGCGGCGTCGCAATCACCATCGTTGCAAGGTTGTCGGCCAATGCCACGCGTGTGTCCAAGGTTATCTCGTTGCAGATCAGCACCGGCAACGGATCGGCCTTAGCCTGGCGTAGCGCCGAGATCGCCCCTTCGATGCCACCGCCGGCAACGTAACAACCGACGAGATCGTCATGCTTGCGGAGCAGGTCGTCGACGACCTGGTGGGTGGCTTCCCAGGACTCGTTGTTGACGATGGTTTCGAGCAGCGTGAAGTCGGGCGCATGTTCGCGGAAGAAAGCGCGAAAGCCGATCTCGCGCAATTCATGGCCATGGAAGCGATGGCTGCCGACGAACAACGCCACCTTGCCCGGCCGCCGCGCGCATTTGGAGATCATCCAGGCGGCGGTACGTCCAACCTTGAGGTTGTCGATGCCAACGTACCCCTCGCGAATGCCCGTCGCGAAGTCCGACAGCAGCGCGAAGACGGGAATGCCGCGCTGCTTGAGTTCAGCAACCGCCGCCGTCACGCTGGGATGGTCGGGGCTGACCAGCGCCACCGCATCGCAGCTTGCCGCCAGCCGCCGCAGCCGTTCCAGAATCTCCTCCGGCGCGAGCGTCTCGGCAAACTCGATGACACCAGCACCGCGAAACCCTGTCGCCTGGGTTATCGCCTCCTCCAGTTCACCGGCGAAGGCACGGTAAAACACGTCTTTCGGCCGCAGCAGCACGAAGCCGAGCCGATACACCGGCAGTTCCTTGCGCATGCGCTGCGCGATCAGCCCGGCGGCATGATAGCCGATGGATGTCGCCGCCTCGTAGACGCGGCGCTGCGTTTCCTCGCGCACCGGCAGGCGCCCGTTCAGCACACGGTCGACGGTTGCAACGCTGACGCCCGAGGCGTGGGCGAGATCGGTGATTGTCGGGCGCTTGCTCATGTCCAATCCCTGGATTCTGCCGCAGCTTAGCACAACATGATAGAAAATGATAGAAACCATCATGCAATGATTGAAAATATCGCATCATGAGTTAGCATTCTTCCAGTGAACGATGTCCAGCGCCCATCGCGGACCTGTTTCCGACTTCCGGGGAGAGAGCCATGACCGTGACGCCTTTGGCGCGCGACTACAGCCTTGTGGGAGAAAGCGCGCATCGCGCCGTCGAAAGCGGCCTTGCGGCTGCCGAGTGGTACCACACCGACATTCCGCGCAAGCAGATGAAGGAGCTGATGCAGCGCTCGGACGGTCCGGCCATCCGCGACACCGCAATCTGGCTCGGCCTGCTCATCACCTTCGGTACTGCCGGCGCGGCGCTGTGGGGCAGCTGGTGGTGTGTGCCCTTCTTCCTCTGCTACGGCGTGCTCTACGGCTCGGCCACCGACTCGCGCTGGCACGAATGCGGCCATGGCACCGCCTTCAGGACGCAGTGGATGAACGACGCGGTCTATCAGATCGCCTGCTTCATGATCATGCGCAATCCGGTGACCTGGCGCTGGAGCCACACCCGCCACCACACTGACACCGTCATCGTCGGCCGCGATCCAGAGATAGCGGTCATGCGCCCGCCAGACCTTCTGCGCGTCGCGCTCAATTTCTTCGGCCTGCTCGATGCTTGGCACGCCATGGTCGACATGGTCCGCAACGCGGCCGGCATCATCGGCGCGGAGGAAAAGACCTTCATCCCCGAGAGTGAGCAGCCCCGCGCCATCCGCATCGCCCGAATCTGGCTCGCCATCTATGTGGCCACCATCATGCTGGCACTTTATCTCGGCTCATGGCTGCCTTTGATGCTTGTCGGCCTGCCTCGCCTCTACGGCGCCTGGCATCACGTGCTCACCGGCCTTTTGCAGCATGGCGGCCTCGCCGACAACGTTATCGACCACCGCCTCAACAGTCGCACGGTGCTGATGAACCCCGTCAGCCGCTTCATCTACTGGAACATGAACTACCACGTCGAACATCACATGTTCCCGATGGTGCCCTATCACGCGCTGCCAAAGCTGCATGAGCTGATCAAGCACGACCTGCCGGCCCCTAGCCCCTCCATATGGGACGGCTACCGCGAGATGCTGCCGGCCTTCGTCCGCCAGCTCCGCAACGAGGACTACTTCGTCAAGCGCGAGCTGCCGCCGACGGCACGGCCCTACCGCGAGGACTTCCATAGCGAGACCGCGCTGGCTGCCGAATAGTTTTCGAACCCCAGGGAGAGAGACATGAGCGACTGGATCGAGGCCTGCGCGGCCGACGACATCGACGAGGAAGACGTGATCCGCTTCGACCATGCCGGGCGCACCTTCGCGCTCTACCGTAGCCCGGAGGACGAGTTCTTCGCCACTGACGGCTTGTGCACCCACGAGCAGATCCATCTGTCGCAGGGCCTGGTCATGGGCGATATCATCGAATGCCCCAAGCACAATGGCCGCTTCAACTACAAGACCGGTGCCGCGCGCGGCGCGCCCGTCTGCGTCAACCTCAGGACCTATCCGGTAAAGATCGACGCCGGCAAGGTCTTCATCCAGTTGGGCTGACTGACATGGCGGCGGGAATGATCATCATCGGCGCCGGCGAAGGCGGCACGCGCGCCGCCTTCGCCCTGCGGGAAGCCGGCTACGACGGCACCATCACGCTTGTCGGCACGGAGAGGCATCTGCCTTACGAGCGTCCACCGCTGTCCAAGGAGGCGATGACATCGACCGATGCACCCGCCATCAAGGCGATCGCCGACGCCGCACGCCTCAAGGAACATCGCATTGACGTGGTCGGCACCACCTCCGCGACATCGATCGACCGCGCCAACCGCTCGGTCCGTCTCACCAACGGCTCCGACCTCGACTACGACAAGCTGTTGATCGCCACCGGCGCCACACCGCGCAGGCTGCCGCTTGCCGGTCTCGGCTCGCGCTGCGTCTATCTCCGGACCTTCGATGATGCGCTCGCCATCCGTTCGCATCTCGGTCCCGGCTGCCGGATAGCCATCGTCGGCGGCGGCTTCATCGGCCTCGAACTCGCGGCATCCGCCCGCAAGCTCGGCGCGGACGTCACCGTCATCGAGGCTCAGTCGCGCATCCTGATGCGCGGCGTGCCGGAAGACATCGCAACCGTCGTCCACGAGGCGCACGCAACCGAAGGCGTCGACATTATCTGTGGTGACGGCATTGCGACCATCAACGACAGGGCTGACGGGGTATGCATCACGCTTGCCAGCGGCCTGCAGGTCACGGCCGATCTCGCCATCATCGGCATCGGCGCGGTGCCGGTCACGACACTTGCCGAAACCGCGGGCCTCACCCTCAATAACGGTATCGCCGTCGACGCACAGCTACGCACCAGCGACCCTCTGATCTTCGCCGCCGGCGACTGCTGTTCGTTCCCGCTCGCCGTCTATGGCGGCCGCCGCGTCCGGCTGGAGGCCTGGCGCAGCGCCCAGGAGCACGGCGCGCTCGCCGCGCGCAACATGCTCGGATCAGAGGAAGCCCTTGCCTGCGTTCCCTGGTTCTGGTCCGACCAGTACGGGCTCAGCCTGCAGATCGCCGGCTTGCCCGACGAAGGCGAGCGCACCGTCCGCCGCGACCTCGACGACGGCGCCTTCATCCTGTTCCATCTCAAAGAGGACGGCCGACTCGTCGCCGCCAGCGGCATCGGCCCGGGCAATGCGGTTGCGCGCGACATTCGCCTCGCCGAAATGCTGATCGCAAAATCCGCCCGCCCCGACATCGGCGCGCTGGCCGCGCCCTCGGTCAAGCTCAAGAGTCTGCTCGCCGCCTGACACGGAGCACGCACCCATCAGGACGCGCAAGGCAGCTGGCAAAAGCCGCTTGAGAATCGTGCCGGTTTGCAGGAACCTGCGCTGGGCGCGAGGGCCGCGCGGAGCAAACGACAATGCCGATCAGCGAATTCGGTCAGATGGCCGACGGCACGGTGGTGCAAGCGATCGACATCGCCGCCGAAGGCATCGAGGCAAGGATCCTCACCTTCGGCGCGACACTTGCCGACCTCGTCGTCGGGACGCCTGACGGCCCGCGCTCGGTCATCCTTGGCTTCGACGATCTTGCCGGCTATCTCAGCCATGGCGGCTATTTCGGCGCTATTGCCGGACGTTGCGCCAACCGCATCGCCGGCGGCAGCTTCGAGCTCGACGGACAGACGTTCCAGCTCGATCTCAACGAGGCGGAGCGCACGCATCTCCACGGCGGCAGCGACGGTTTCTTCCGCCGCAACTGGCTGGTCGTCGATGCCAACGACAGTTCGGTGCTGCTGGCGCTGATCTCGCAGGCAGGCGATCAGGGCTACCCCGGCAAGGTTATCGCCACCTGCCGCTATTCGCTCGACGCCGGACGCCTCACCATTGCGCTCGGCGCCCGTGCCGATGCCCCCACATTGGTCAACCTCGCCACCCACGCCTATTTCAATCTCGACGGTGGCGGCTCTATCCTCGACCATCGTCTGAAGATCGCCGCCGAGGCCTACACACCTGTCGACGCGAACAACATACCGACCGGCGAGGTGCCAGCCGTCGACGGCACGCCGTTCGATTTCCGTGAGCTTCGCCCGGTCCGCAACGGAGTGGACGAGGCACACAGCCCTTATGACCACAACTGGGTACTTGCCATGCAGCCGGCGCCCGAGCCGTGGCATGCGGCAAGGCTCGAAGGCCCGCTGTCCGGCATCCGGCTCGATCTCTGGACCACCGAGCCAGGGCTGCAGCTCTATGACGGCGCCTTCCTGCCGGTTGCCCCGCCCTTGCGCGGTGGCATCGTACCGATGCGTCACGGCGCGCTGTGCCTCGAGCCGCAGCGCTTCCCCGACGCCATCCATCACCCTCACTTTCCAAGTGCGGTGCTACGACCGGACGAAATCTACTCGCAGGTCACCGAATATCGCTTCTCGACGGTCGAATAAGCGCTACACCCAGCCGCCATCGACGACGAAATTCTGTGCCGTGCACATGCTGGAATCGTCGGCCGAAAGAAACAGCGCCATGCGCGCGATGTCGTCGGGCAGGACCCGCCCTGCCAGGCACTGATTTGCATCGATCTCGGCATTGGCTGCATCGTCAACCCAGAGCTCAAGTTGGCGCTTGGTCATCACCCAGCCCGGTACCAGCGTGTTGACCCGGATGCCATGCTTGCCGAGATCGCGGGCGAAGGAGCGCGTCATGCCTTGCACGGCAGCTTTGGAAGCGGCATAGGCAGGATATCCGCCCGAGGCCTTCATCCAGCCGATAGAGCCGAGATTGACGATGGCACCGCCGCCGGCGGCGATCATGCCGGGTGCCACCGCCTGGATGGCGAAGAACGAGTGGCGCAGATTGACCGCGACACGCGCATCGAAATACTCCGGCGTCACCGCGCGCCAGTCGTGGCGGGTGTCGCTCGCGGCGTTGTTGACCAGCGCCATGGTCGGACCCTGCAAGGCCTCGATCGCGGCTATCGCCTCGCGGTAGGCCGCGATATCGGTGATGTCGCAGGCATGGAAGGCGACGGAAGCGCCCATGCCCGCCAGCTCCTCGGCAAGAGCCATGCCCTCGGCTTCGGCAAGGTCGACAAATCCGACTTTCGCTCCCTGAGCGGCAAAGGCCCGCACCATCGCCTCGCCGATCCCTGTCGCTCCGCCGGAGACGAGCACCGGCCGCCCAGCCAGGCTCGGATATCTAGCCATCATGTCGTCGCTCATCGCCATCACCTCACAATGTCCTGACCGCGATGGGTGCCGCTGCCCGCGCCTGTTTCAGCGGATTGCGCAGCGGCAGTCCGAATTCCGCCGCCTCGATCTCGAACACGTCACCGGGCTCCGTCTTCACCCCGTCAGCGAATGACAGCGTCGCCGTTCCGAACATGTGCACATGTACGTCGCCCGGTTGGCGGAAGACGCCATATTTGAAGTGATGATGTTCGAGATTGGCGATGGTGTGGGACATGTTGGCCTCGCCCGACAGGAACGGCTTTTCCCAGATCGGCTTGCCGGCGCGAATAATGCGCGAGGCGCCCTTGATGTCGGCGGGCAGTTCGCCGACGAGGATTTCCGGGCCAAACGAGGCATTCCGCAGCTTCGAATGGGCGAGATAGAGATAGTTGATACGCTCGGTGACGTGGTCGGAGAACTCGTTGGCGAGCGTGAAGCCGATGCGATAGGGCGTGCCGTCGTCGCCGACGAGATAGACGCCTGCAATCTCCGGCTCCTCTCCGGCATCGAGCGCGAAGTGCGGCGACACCAGCGGCTTGCCGGGATCGACGACCATGTTGCCGTTGCCCTTGTAGAACCACTCCGGCTGCACACCGACCTGGCCTCGCGCCGGCCTGCCGCCCTCCAGCCCCATGCGGAACATCTTCATGGAATCGGTCAGCATCTCCTCGCCACTGGCGTCCAGCTTCTTGTGCATGCTGTCGCGCGTCGCCGCCGAGCCGAGATGGGTAAGCCCGGTGCCGGTCAGATGCAGATGCGCCGGATCGGGATGCCTGACCGGCGACAGCACCTGGCCGGCGCGGCCGGCGGCCTCGATGTCGACGGCCTCGCCAAGGCCGCGGTCGGCGACGATGGCCGCAAGCGTGGTTCCGGCGCGCACCGCCTCCAGCGCCAGCGCGTAGATCGACTTGGCGTCGTTGACCAGCCGCGCGGTCCCGCCTTCCCGCACCGCCACCCGGCTCTTGCCGTCGGCCAGGATTATCTGGGACATCAACATTCCTGCACTCCTTCCGTCTCGCCCCGGCCGGCCTCGTTTCCGGCGCCCGGCAAGACTTTCCCGTCGCGCCACGCACATGCGCAGCACGCCTTGCCTGTTGTCTTCGAGATTGCGGGCCCGCTCCCCCGGGCGCCGCGGCCGGTCGCTCCCTGCGGCCTAGGCCTTCTTCTTGTTGTAGAGGTCGAAGGCGACAGCACCGAGCAGCACCAGGCCCTTGATCACCTGCTGCCAGTCGATGTTGATGCCCATGATCGACATGCCGTTGTTCATCACGCCCATGATGAAGGCGCCGATGACCGCGCCCGCCACCTGGCCGACACCGCCCAACGCCGAAGCACCGCCGATGAACACCGCAGCAATCACGTCGAGCTCCATGCCGGCACCTGCCTTAGGCGTCGCCATGTTCAGACGGGCGGCAAAGATCAGTCCGGCAAGTGCTGCCAACGCCCCCATGATGGCGAAGATGTAGAATGTCAGCCGCTCGGTGTGGATGCCCGAGAGAGCAGCCGCCTTGACGTTGCCACCCATCGCATAGATGCGCCGGCCAAAGGTCATACGCTTGGTCACGAAAACGAATGCGGCGATGAGCACTCCCATCACGACAAGCACGTTGGGCAGGCCGCGATAGGACGCCAGCATATAGAGCAGGAACAGCACGATACCGGCCATGACGGCATTCTTCAGCACGAAGAAGCCGAAGGGCTCGGCGTCATAGCCGTGGCTCTCGCGGTTGCGCCGGCTTTTCAGCGCCGCGAAGAGCATTCCGGCGACGATCAGCAAGGCAATGACGATGGTGGTAGCGTGCAGCTTGACCCCGCCGATCGTCCACGGCCCGATCGGGTCGGGGATGAAGCCCGCCGACAGCATCTGGAATTCCGGCTGGAAAGGCCCGACCGAGCGCCCGCCGAGCAGCCACAGTGCCAGCCCCTTGAACACCAGCATGCCGGCAAGCGTGACGATGAAGGACGGGATTTTCATATAGGCGATGAAATAGCCCTGCACCCCACCGATGACGGCGCCGACGCATATGCATACCAGTCCGGCAAGATACGGATTGAAGCCGAAATCGACCATCAGCACCGCCGCGACCGCGCCGATGAAGCCGGCGACCGAGCCGACCGACAGGTCGATATGCCCGGCGACGATGACCAGCAGCATGCCGAGCGCCATGACGATGATGTAGGAATTCTGCAGGATCAGGTTGGTCAGGTTGACCGGTTTGAACAGCACACCGCTGGTGGTGAACTGGAAGAAGATCATGATGGCGATCAGGGCAAGCACCAGCCCGTATTCGCGCAGGTTCGCCTTGATGGCATCTTGCGCCGTCGCCTTGGCGGAATTGACCGTTGGGGCAGCTGTTTCCGTGCTCATGCGGCTTTCTCCTCGCCGCGGACGATCGCCCGCATGATCTTTTCCTGGCTCGCTTCGCTGGCCTTCATCTCACCGACGATGCGTCCCTCGTTGAGCACATAGATGCGATCGCAAATGCCGAGAAGTTCCGGCATCTCCGACGAGATCACCAAGATGCCCTTACCCTCGTCGGCGAGCTTGTTGATGATCGCGTAGATTTCATACTTGGCGCCGACATCGATGCCGCGCGTCGGCTCGTCGAGGATCAGCACGTCTGGGTTGGCAAACAGCCACTTCGACAGCACCACCTTCTGCTGGTTGCCGCCGGAAAGGTTCCCGGTGATCTGGTAGACGCTGGACGAGCGGATGTTCGTCTTCTTGCGGTACTCGTTGGCGGCCCGGATCTCGACATTGTCGTCGATCACACCCGATCGCGAGGACACGGCCGGCAGGTTGGCAACGGTCACATTGTGCTTGATGTGGTCGATCAGGTTGAGCCCGTAGACCTTGCGGTCCTCGGTGGCATAAGCGAGGCCTGCCTTGACCGCCTTGCCTACCGTCGAGGTATCGGCGGGCTTGCCGTGCAGCAGCACGTTGCCGGTGATGTTGGTGCCGTAGGACCTGCCGAACACGCTCATCGCGAACTCGGTGCGCCCGGCCCCCATCAGGCCCGCAATACCGACGACCTCGCCCTTGCGCACCGACAGGTTGACGCTCTTGATGATCTGCCGCTCCGGATGCAGCGGGTGGTGCACCGACCAGTTTTTCACCTCGAAGATGGTCTCGCCAATGTTCGGCTCGCGATGTGGATAGCGGTTCTCGAGGCTCCGCCCGACCATCGAGGTGACGATGCGGTCCTCGGTGATATCGGCCTTGTCCATCGTCTCGATCGACTGGCCGTCGCGGATGATGGTGATCTGGTCGGCGATGCGCTTGATCTCGTTCAGCTTGTGCGAAATCATGATCGAGGTCATGCCTTGCGCCTTGAACTCGACGAGCAGGTCGAGCAGCGACTGGCTGTCCTTCTCCGACAGCGAGGCGGTCGGCTCGTCGAGGATCAGAAGCCGGACGTCCTTGGCCAGCGCCTTGGCGATTTCCACCAGTTGCTGCTTGCCGGTGCCGATATTGGTGATCAGCGTGTCGGGGTCCTCGCGCAGGCCGACCTTCTTCAACAGCGCGGCGGCACGGCGGCGCACCTTGTCCCAGTTGATGATGCCGTTGGTCGCCTGCTCGTTGCCCAGGAACATGTTCTCGGCGATCGACAGCATCGGCACGAGCGCAAGCTCCTGATGGATGATGACGATGCCGCGTTTTTCGGAGTCATGGATGCCGTTGAAATGGCATTCCTGGCCTTCATAGCGGATGTCGCCGGAATAGCTGCCGAAGGGATAGACGCCGGAGAGGACCTTCATCAGCGTCGACTTGCCGGCGCCGTTCTCGCCGCAGATGGCGTGGATGTCGCCGCGTCTAACCTTGAGATTGACGTTCTCGAGCGCCTTGACGCCAGGGAAGGTCTTGGTGATGTCGCGCATTTCCAGAATGATGTCGTCACTCATGGTCCCTCGCTCGAAGTGGCGCCCCGCCTGTCCAGGAAAATGCACCCGGAAACGGAGGCAGCGTACTCTCTTTGGAACGGAGCTCCACCCCCTCCTTGCGCGGGTCTCGACACGCGCCCGCGCCCGGCATTGGCTGCCTTCGGCGTTGATGCCGGGAGCCCGCCAAGCGGGTGTCCGGTCCCTTGAACCGCTCCCCGCAATGGCACGGGGAGCGGCAAGGCGGGAGGCTTACTTGATCTCCTCGGCCTTGATGTAGCCGGAGTCGACCAGGACCTTCTGGATATCGTCCTTGACCACCGACACGGGCACCAGCAGGTAGGACGGAACCACCTTGACGCCGTTGTTGTAGGTCTTCTCGTCGTTGATCTCGGGCTTGCCGCCGGAGAGCGCTGCATCGACAAGGTTCGCGGTCACCTTGGCCAGTTCGCGGGTGTCCTTGAACACCGTCGAGTACTGCTCGCCTGCGATCATCGCCTTGACCGAAGGTACCTCGGCGTCCTGACCGGAGATGACAGGCCATGGCTGTTCGGCCGTGCCGTAGCCGACGCCGCGCAGCGACGAGATGATACCGCGCGACAGGCCGTCATAGGGCGCGAGTACCGCATCGACACGGCTGCCGTCGGAGTAGTTGGCCGACAGGATGTTGTCCATGCGGGCCTGCGCCACCGCCGCATCCCAGCGCAGCGTGCCGACCTTTTCCATGCCCATCTGGCCCGACTTGACGACCAGCGTGCCCTTGTCGATCAGCGGCTGCAGCACCGACATGGCGCCGTCGTAGAAGAAGAAGGCGTTGTTGTCGTCGGGCGAACCGCCGAACAGCTCGATGTTGAACGGACCTGGCTTGTCGGGATAGCCGAGGCCCTTGAGCAACGAGTCCGCCTGGAGCACGCCGACCTTGAAGTTGTCGAAGGTGGTGTAATAGTCGACATTGCCGCTGTCGCGGATCAGGCGGTCATAGGCGATGACCTTGACGCCCTTGTCGGCCGCCTGCTGCAGCACCGCCGACAGCGTGGTTCCGTCGATCGAAGCGATGATCAGGGCCTTGGCGTCCTTGGTCACCATGTTCTCGATCTGGGCGAGCTGGTTCGGGATATCGTCTTCGGCATACTGCATGTCGATGGTGTAGCCCTTGGCTTCGAGGGCCGCCTTGAGCGCGTCGCCGTCATTGATCCAACGCAGCGACGACTTGGTCGGCATGGCGATGCCGATCGTCCCCTTGTCCTGGGCATGGGCCTGATAGGACATGGCGGCGAGGCCAACCGCGAGGGCGGCTACGAACGTCTTGATGATCTTCACCTTCTCTCTCCCTTGTGAAGTGCCGGCGCGCGGACGCAAGCGCTCGCGCGTGGCCCCGCCATGAACGGCGCGGCAAAGCCAGGTATGATGCGTATTCCTCCAAAAGGCCGCGAGCCCTGCGTTTCCTCCGCTCGATGCTCCAGCGCCCGGCTGGCTGACATCGAACTCGCGACGGTCTCAACGTCGGGGAATGTGGCATAACAGTCAAATGCAAAATCGGCTGCACGGCATATCATTTCTGGTATGCTTCAAAGCCAGTTCAAGGCTGAGCAGGAGGGAAGGACGCGATGGTCGACATCCGGGACGACGCCAGGGTAAGCGGCACCAGCCTGCGTATCAACGACAACGAAACCTTGCTGCGCAGCGGCCTCAAGCTGCGCCATATGCGCATGGTGGTGGCACTGGAAGATCACGGCCAGATCAGCGCCGCCGCCCAGGTCATGAACATCTCCCAGCCCGCTGCCTCGCGCATGATCTCCGAGATCGAGGACATCCTCGGCGTCGAGGTCTGCGAGCGCCTGCCGCGAGGCATCCGGCTGACGCCCTATGGCGCAGCCCTTGCCCGCCGTGGCCGCGCCATCCTGCTCGAGATGCAGCAGGTCGACCGTGAGATCTCCGACCTCAAGTCCGGCAAGGGCGGCTCGGTCGCCATGGGCGCGGTGACCGCACCCGCGATCGAGCTGGCGGTACCTGCCATCCGCAAGATCCGCGAGCGCTATCCGCGCATCGAGATCAGCGTGCAGATCGAGACAAGTGCCGTCCTGGCACGCGAACTCCTCGCCTCGCGCCACGATTTCATCGTCGCCCGCGTCCCCGACGATCTCGATCCGCGTTTGTTCGAAAGCCGCATCATAGGCATCGAGAAGGCCTGCCTCATCGTTCGCCGCGGCCATCCCCTGGCCGGCTCCGGCACTGTTCCGCTGGAACGCCTTGCCGAATTCGACTGGGTTTTCCAGCCCGGCGGTTCGCTGCTACGTCAGACGGTACAGGGCATCTTCATGAGCCGAAACGTCCGCATGCCCGACCGCATCCTCAACACCAGCTCATTGCTCTTGACGCTGGTGATGGTGGCGCAGTCGGACGCCATTGCCCCGATCGCGACTGACGTCGCCAACTTCGTCAACGCCAAGAGCGGTCTCGACGGCACGATCGAGATCCTGCCGATCGCCTTCGACATCAACGTCCAGCCCTACAGCCTGATCACCGTGCGCGGCCGCACGCTGTCACCGACAGCCCAGTTGCTGCACGACCACATCCTGCGTGAGATCGCATAGGCGACCTCACGGGACCGAAGTGCCTTGCCCCCAGGAAGTGAGGAGAGTTAGCCCGGCGAAACCGTGACGGATGGACACTCGAGAGCTCGGCCCTCACACCCTGGCGCAGATCGCCTCGAAGAACGCGACATTGTCGAGGTCGAGCGGATCGTCGACCGGCAGCGCCTGCGACGACATCTTGGAGATCACCACCTCGGCCTTGGGGTCGATGTAGAGCCACTGGCCGTGGATGCCGATGCCGCAATAGGCTTGGGCAGCATTGGCGCTCTGGTACCACTTGTTGCGATAGCGCCCGTGGGCGAACAGGTTGGTCATCGTACCGCGCTGCCAGGCCACTGCATCGCCGCCATGGATGGTGTCTTCGACCCAGGCCTGAGGCACAATCCGGCCGCCTTCGGCAACACCGCCCTGCCGCATCATCTCGCCGACGCGCGCGAGGTCGCGCACCGCCACCGATACGCCGCCCGCCGCGCGCGCCGAGCCTTCCGCATCGACGCTGACGAAGGCATCGCGCACCGCGCCCAGCGGCTGCCACAGCTTGTCCGCCATCAGCTCGGCATAACGCTGGCCAGAGGCGCGCTCGACGATGATGCCGAGCAGGTCTGAATTGGGGGAGCGATAGCGGAAGGTCTGGCCGTGCGGCTCGTCCAGCGGCTGCAGTGAGACGAGGAACTCGCGCAAAGTTTCCGATCCGCCGCCCGGGTTCCACATCGTGGCGCGGCGATAGCGGGCAAAGGCGCTTTCGGGGTCGAGATAGGCCTCCTCGAAATCGAGGCTGACGGTCATGTCGAGCACGTGACGCACAGTGGCTTTGGCGTAGACCGAGCCGGTCGCTTCGGGCACGTAGTCGGTCACCGGCGCATTCGGGTCGAGCTTGCCCTCGCCTTCGAGGCTGCCGGCAAGGATCGCCGTCAACGACTTCGAGATCGAAAAGATGATGTGCCGTGCCTCGGGCCGCATCTCGGGCGCGAACCAATCGCCGACGAAGCGCCCCTTCTTCATCACCACAAGCGCATCCGTCGACGAGCGATCGAGGAAACCGGCCACGCTCTCGTTTCGACCGTTGATATCAACGATTTCCGTCAGAAGCCCGGCGAGATCGACGGACGCGCTCTCGACCTTGCCCTCCAGGGCCGGGATTCGCGTGCTGCGCACCATCTCGCCGACATTCTGGAAAGCCCAGCGGTTGAACGGCTTCTCGCGCCAGTTGCCGAGCGTCACGTCCTGGCGCGCAAAACCGAATACCTGCTCGAAGGCGCTTGATGACGTCATAGTATGTCCTTGCTGCTATGTTCCAGTCAGGCGAGTGCGGCTGCGATGGTGTGCACAGCCTTCAGGGTCGCCACCGAATAGGGAACCGAAGTGAAGTCGGGCCAGGTCGACAGCTTCACCGTGACAATGCCGGCGTCGAAATTGATATGGATCAGTTGCCCGAACACGCCGCGGCACATCAGCGTCCGCGAGCGCGGGTCCTCGATCCAGAACTGGTTGCGATAGCTGGCCTCGGGCATCGAGGTGCTGAAGTTGGGGCCATGCATTCCCCGCCGGGTCTCGGCGATCCAGCCGGCAGGCACGATGCCGGCGCCGTCCTCCAGGATCGTCTGGCCGAAGCGGGCATAGTCGCGCAGCGTCGCGTTGAAGCCGCCGTCGGCAATGGCGTAACCGGCGCTGTCGACGGTGAAACAGGCGTTCTCCTCGGCGCCGATCTTCTGCCACAGCTCTTCGGACACCAGTTGCGGCAGCCGCCTGCCGGTCGCCCGCTCCATGATGAAGGCGAGCACATCAGTCTCGATCGAGCGGTACTCGAAGGCAGCGCCATGCGGCCTGGTCGTTTCGGTGAGGCGCTGGATCAACTCGAACATATGCCGTGGCCAGTGGAAGCTGGGGTCGGCATCCGCGGGGACCGGCTTCCAGCCGCCGGCGACGTCGACCTGGCCGATGTCTGAATAGGGATCGGTATAAGCCTCGCTGAAACGGACACCCGTGGTCATGTCGAGCACCTGCTGAACGGTCGCCCCCTTCCAGCCGGTCATTGCCAGCTCCGGCAGATAATCGGTCACCAGCTTCTTCGGGTCGACGATACCTCGCCCCGCAAGAATGCCGCATACCGCGCCCGTCACCGATTTCGCCACCGATTGCGACAGATGCAGCGTGCGTGGCGTCATGCCGTTGAAGTAGCGCTCATAGGCGATCTTGCCGTCCTTGAGCACGAGGAAGCCATCGGTGTAGGTCTCGTCGAGCAGCCCCGAAAGCGTCGTCGGTTTGCCCCCGCTGTCCACGACCGCCAGGCCGTCGAGATCTGTCTCGGCGCGCGGCAATTCACGAACCGGACCTTCGCCGCGCCAAACCTCTGAAGTCGGCAAGATTTCGCGCACATGCTGGAAGGCCCAACGGTTCCACGGCGGACGGTCCCAGTCCTCGCGTGGCATGGCCATGGCGGGCGGCGAACCCTGCATGATGGGAGGCACGTTTTCGCTGTTTTTGTAGGAGCTCATGTCTCTCAACCTATCTCTTCTCCCCGCCCGCGGGGAGAAGATGCTGGCCTTTCGATAAATTCAGGACCAGACGAGGGTCGGCGCGAACGCTTCGAAGCTTGGGGCTGCCCTTCATCCGTCCTTCAGGGCACCTTCCCCCACGTAAACGGAGAGACGGAACAGCCCTTACTTCTGCAGGTCGGTCCAGATCTTGGTGTAGATCGCATCGACCTCCGGCGGGCACATCAAGGCCATCGTGCCATGCGCCTTGCTCGCTTCCGGAATAACGATTTCAGGCGCGTCCTTCATCTCGGCGGGCATGAACTTTTCCGAGCCTGCAATGCCGTTGGCATAGCGGTGATAGGCGGAAAGCCCCGCCGCGATTTCGGGATCCATGATGAAGTTCTGGAACAGCTTGGCGTTCTCGACGTTCTTGGCGTCCTTCAACACCACCACGTTGTCGCTCCAGTAGGTGAAGCCTTCCTTCGGATAGCCGAAATTCACCTCAGGACGCGCCAGCCGGATGCGCAGCGCGGCCCCGTTCCAGGTTGTCGAGGCCTGGAAGTCGCCGGCCTTCATCTTGTCGATCGCGCCATACTCCATAGCGACCCAGTTCGGTTTCGCCGCCACCAGCAGGTCGCGCGCCTTCTTCAGCACCTCCTTGTCGTCGGTGCATTGCTGGCCGCCGACATAGCGGATCGCCGCCGTCACCACGTCCTTCATCTCGGGGACGACATTGACCTTGCCCTTCAGCTCGTCGGGTGTCTCGAAGATGATCTTCCAGGTGTTGATGTCGCCCTTGTAGGTGCTGGTGTTGACAACCGTGCCGACCGTGCCCCAAGCCCAGGGCACCGAATATTTGCGGCCGGGGTCGAATTCGGGGTTGGCCCAGTCGGGCGACACGTTCTTGAAGTTCTCCATGCCGCCCGGATTGGTCTCGAGCAGCAGACCTTCCTTGATCCAGATCGGCAGATGCGTCTGGGAGGGAACCGCGATGTCGAAACCGCTGCCGCCCTGGCGCACCTTGGCGAGTGCGGTGTCGTTCGAGTCGTAGTCGGTGATCGTCACCTTGACCTTGTACTTTTCCTCGAACTTCTTGATCACCTCGGGGTTGGTGTAGTTGCCCCAGTTGTAGATGTTGAGCTGGCCTTCGGCGCGGGCAAAGCCGGTCGCCGCAAACAGCGCGATCGCCGCGACGGCAGTGGACATCATTGGTTTCACAGCAGGTCTCCTCTTCATTTCAGACTGTGAGCACCCTGCCAGTGGCAGGCTACATCAACATCACGGCCGGACCGGGTCCGGCCGTGATGGTTTCTGATCGGGCAGAACTTACTTCTGCAGTTCGGTCCAGATCTTGGTGTACAGGGCGGTCACCTCGGGCGCGCAGGTCTGGAGGATTTCGCCGTTCTTCTTGAACTCCTCCGGCACCACGACTTCCGGCGCGGACGTCATGTCGGCTGGCATGAACTTCTCCGAACCGGCGATGCCGTTGGCATAGCGATGGAAAGCCGAGTTCATCGCCGCGTTTTCCGGATCCATCATGAAGTTCTGGAACAGCTTGGCGTTCTCGACGTTCTTGGCTTCCTTCAGCACCACGACGTTGTCGGACCAGTACTGGAAACCTTCGGTCGGATAGCCGTAGTGGATGGCCGAGTTCTTCAGCCGCTGGCGCAGGGCCGAGCCGTTCCAGTCGCTGGTTGCCTTGAAGTCGCCGGCGCCCATCTTTTCGATGGTGTTGTATTCCATGGCGATCCAGTTCGGCTTGGCGGCAACGAGAACGTCACGCACCTTCTTCAGCACTTCCTTGTCGCCGGTGCACTGCTCGCCGCCGACATACTTGATCGCAGCATGCATGACGTCGTTCATCTCGGGAACGACGTTGACCTTGCCCTTCAGCTCGTCCGGCGTGTCGAAGACGATCTTCCAGGTGTTGATGTCGCCCTTGTAGACGTCGGTGTTGACGACCACGCCGACGGTGCCCCAGGCCCACGGCACGGTGTACTTGCGGCCGGGATCGAAGGCCGGGTTGGCCCATTCGGGCGCGACGTTCTTGAAGTTCTCCATGCCACCAGGATTGGTCTCGAGGATGAGCCCTTCCTGGATCCAGATCGGCACGTAGGTCTGCGACGGCATGGCGACGTCGAAGCCGGTGCCGCCCTGGCGCACCTTGGCAAGTGCGGTGTCGTTCGAGTCGTAGTCGGTCACTGTTACCTTGACGTCGAACTGCTTCTCGAACTTCTTGATCATGTCGGGGCTGATGTAGTTGCCCCAGTTGTAGATGTTCAGCTCGCCGGCTGCGGAGGCGAGGCTGGTCGAGGCAAGCAGCGCAAGGCCGGCGGCCATCGACATGGATTTCAGATTCATCATTCCACTCCCGTTGATTAATCCCGTTTCCTGCTCAAGAAGAAGAACAGCGTGACGATGACGACCGACAAGAGCAGGAAGACGGTCGATATCGCATTGACCTCCGGCGTGATGCCGCGGCGGATCTGCCCCAGCATGTAGGTTGGCAAGGTGTCCTGCCCTCCCGACTTGACGAATTCGGTAATGACCACGTCGTCGAGCGAGATGACGAAGGCGAGCATCAGGCCGGCTATGATTCCCGGCCAGAGCAGTGGCAGCGTCACGCGGCGGAACGCCTTCCACGGCGTGGCGTAGAGATCGGCCGCAGCCCGCTCGAGCGTCAGGTCCATGTTCTCGAGGCGCGCCCGGATCGGCAGATAGGCGAAAGGGATGCAGAACGCCGTGTGGGCCGCGATCAGGTAGCCGAGGCCGTTGTAGCCGCTGGCGATCTTGATCTGCGCAAAGAAGATCAGCAGCGCCACGCCTGTGACGATCTCCGGCACCATCAGCGGCTGGTTGATGAAGGCGTATTTGAACGTCAGGCCGCGATAGGCGCGCGTCCGCGTCGTCGCCAGTGCCGCCATCGTTGCGGCAATGGTGGCGATGATCGCCGCCGAGGAGGCGATCTTCAGCGACCGCCAGGAGGCGTCGACGACCTGCTGGTTGGACCAGGCAGCGACGAACCAGCGCAGCGAGAAGCCGCCCCAGTCGGACACGGAGCTCGATTCGTTGAAGGCGTAGACCACCAGCACGGCGATCGGCAGGTAAAGCAGGAAGAAGCAGGCGCAGGCGATCGTCGTAAAACCGGTCTGCTGCCTGATCGAGAAGCGCTTAGCCATGACGCACCTCCGAGCCCGCGGTGTTGCGGACGTAGACGAGCAGCGCCACCATCACGATCGCCATGACGGTGATCGAAAGCGCCGCCCCCAGCGGCCAGTTGCGCCCCTGCCCGAACTGCAGCTCGATCAGGTTGGCGAACATCATGTTCTTGCCGCCACCCAGAACGCTTGGCGTCACATAGGCGCCGATGGCCGGGATGAACACCAGGATCGAGCCGGCGACGACGCCGGGCCTGACCAGCGGGAAGATGATCCGCTTCAGCACCTGCCAGCGCGTGGCATAAAGATCGTAGCCGGCCTCGACGAGGCGGAAGTCAAGCTTTTCCATGCTGGCATAGAGCGGCAGCACCATCAGCGGCAGGTAGACATAGACCATGCCAACCATGATGGCGAAGTCGGTGTAGAGCATCTGGATCGGCTGGTCGATGATGCCGAGATTGATCAGCGCCGTGTTGATCAAGCCTTCGTTGCGGATCACCTGCAGCACGGCAAAGGTGCGGATCAGCAGGTTGGTCCAGAACGGAATGGTGATCAGGAACAGCCAGATGTCGCGCGTCCGCTCCGACCGCGTTGCGATGAAATAGGCCGTCGGAAAACCGAAGACCAGCGTCGCCACCGTCGCCATGAGCGCGAGTTTCAGCGAGCGCCAGAAGATGGTCAGGTGGGCGCTGGCAAACGACAGCGTGTCATCGAAGATATCGCGTTCGAGGAAAACCGAGACCCAGCCTTCAGTCGAGAATTTCCACTGAACGTCGCCGTAAGGCCCCGGCGTCAGGAACGAATAGAGAAGCACGATCAAGAGCGGGCCGGATGCGGCCAGAAGGATGATGATCAGCGCCGGCGCCGAGAGATACCAGCGGTTCCTGATCTCCCGCGCCTCTGCCTGTTTTTCGATTTCGGCTGCGGTTGCCATGGCTCAGTCCTTCAGGATCTGGGCCGCATCGTCGCCGAGGACGATGCCGACGCGCTCGCCGCGCTCGAATTCCACCAGCGCGCCGCGCGTGTTCTGCTGGCGCACGGTGAAAGCCTCGCCGTCATCCAGCCTAACATGCACATGCGTGTCGGTGCCGAAATAGACGACGTTTTCGACAAGGCCCGAAATGTCGCCCTTGCCCTTCACCGCCTTGGCGTGCTCGGGCCGGATGACGACGGTGGCATCGCCGTCGGGCTTGAAGCCATCGGCCACCGTCGCCGAGATCGTCGCGCCAGACTTCAGCGTCACCTTGGCCTTGCCGCCGTCGATGCTGTCGATGCTGGCGTCGAGGAAATTGGTTTCGCCGATGAAGTCGGCAACGAAGCGAACCGCCGGCCGGTCGTAGATCTCGCGCGCCGACCCGACCTGCAGGATCTTGCCCGACGACATCACCGCGATGCGATCGGACATGGTCAGCGCTTCTTCCTGGTCATGGGTGACGAAGATGAAGGTGATGCCGGTCTCGTGCTGCAGACGCTTGAGTTCGATCTGCATTTCCTTGCGCAGCTTGTAGTCGAGCGCCGACAGCGGCTCGTCGAGCAACAGCACCTTGGGCTGCGGCGCGAGTGCGCGGGCCAGCGCCACGCGCTGTTGCTGACCGCCGGAGATCTGGCTGGTGCGGCGCTTGGCGAGCTTTTCCATGCGCACCAGCTTCAACATCTCGGCGACGCGGGCGTCGATCTCGGCGCGTGGCTTGCCCAGCATCTCAAGGCCGAAGCCGATGTTCTCGGCCACCGTCATATGCGGAAACAGTGCGTAGGACTGGAACACCGTGTTGACCGGCCGCTTGAACGGCGGCAGCGGCGCGATATCGCTGCCATAGAGCAGGATCTCGCCTTCCGAAGGAAAATCGAAGCCGGCGATCAGGCGAAGCAGCGTGGTCTTGCCGCAGCCGGAAGGCCCAAGCAGCGTGAAGAACTCGTTTTCCCTGATCGAAACCGAAACGGTATCCAGCGCTGCGACCTGCGCCTCTCCCGTTCCGAATACTTTACGAACCCCACGAACTTCGATCGCATTCTTACCCGGTGTGTCCGGCACGCAAACGCCCCATTGTTTCGTCCACTTTTGCAGTGAAACTTTTTTCCCCGTTCAATTGTCACCACACCCCGTCAGGCTTGGCAACAACGGCTCGTCGTCCTGTCGCCAGGCATCCGCCATGCGGCTCATGCCTGGTAGGTCACCCGCCCTCCGCAGATGGTCGTCACCGGCCGCACCTGGTGCAGGTCAGCCGGATCGGTTGCCTCGATGTCGGCCGAGAGCACCACCAGATCGCCGAAATAGCCCGGCTTCAACGCGCCCTTGCGGTCTTCCTTGAACTCGGCGTAGGCGCCCTCGACGGTGTAGCCAGCCAGCGCCTGGTGCAGCGAAACGCTCTGGTCGGGCATGTCTTCAGCCCATGGCTTGCGCAGCATCGCTGCCTGCATGCCCTCGATCGGATCGATCGGCGCCACCGGCCAGTCGGAGGCAAACACCACATGCGCGCCGGCCTCGATCAAGGTCCGGGTCGGATAGGCATAGGGCCAGCGCTGGCGACCGATGCGCGATACCGTCGGCTCAAGAGGAAAGCTCATCGCACCCGGCGGGTGCGGAGGCTGCATCGAAGCGATCACGCCGAGGTCGACGAAACGCTGGATGTCGCTGGCCGTGGTCAACTCGACATGCTCGACACGGTGGCGGCTGTCGCGCTTGCCATTCACTTTTGCGGCCGCCTCGTAGCCGTCCAGTACGGCGCGTGTCGCGCCGTCGCCGATCGAATGCACGGCGATCTGGAGGCCGCGCCGGTCGATCTCGGTGGCGATACGTTTGAACTCCTCTGGCGAAAACAGCGGCTCGCCGACCCAGTCGGGACGATCCGCATAGGGCTCGATCATCACGGCCGTCCAGGAGTCCAGCACGCCGTCATAGAACATCTTGACGAGACCCGACGACAGCCAGTCGCTGTCGTAGCGCTCGGCCATGACGGACGCCTTGTCCAGCGCGTCTGGCGTCATGAAGTTCTTGTAGTGGAATGGGATCTGCACCCGGCAGATCAGATCGCCCTCTGCCTGGACTTCCGACAACAGCTCCAACTGGTAGAAATTGCCGTCCATGTTCTGGATCGAAGTGATGCCGTGGCGCGCACACCAGTCGAGGCCGCGGCGCATGATGTCCCTGTCACCCGCGCGTTCCTCGCCTTCGGGCACAGGATCAGGCTCGCCGCCGGTCGACAGGCCGAGCCGCACACGCTCCTCGCCGGCAAGCTTGAGCACCGGGTTGAACGCCTCGTTCTCGCGCAGCTCGCCCTCGGCCAGGCCATCGTCGCCCATGACGATCTCGTTGCCGGGCGTAAGTTCCCGCCCGTGCAGCACATCGGCCATTTCGAGCGCCTTGGTGTTCGCCCAATAGGTGTGATGGTCGGGGGCCGCCATGATGAAGGCCCGGTCGGGCAAGATGGCGTCGAGGTGATGGCGCGTCACGCGCTCGCTGCCGAGAATGGTGTAGTCGGCGCCTTGGCCGACAAGCATGCGCTGGTTCGGGCGAGCAGCCGCATAGGCCAGCACCGCTTCACGCAGAGCATCAAGGCCATGCACGCCGGCAAGCTGCAGATGCGCCAGTTCGGCCGCACCCGAGAAGAGATGCATGTGCGCTTCGATGAAGCCAGGAACCACCGAGCCGCCGCGCGCGTCGATAATCGTTGTGTCGGGGCCGCGCAGCGCTTCAACGGTGGCGTTGTCGCCAACGGCTGCGATCAGTCCATCAACGACTGCCACCGCTTCGGCCGTGGGCCGGGTCGAGTCCATGGTCAGCACGCGGCCGTTGATGACGATCAGATCGGCATTGCGAACCGTTTGGACAGACATCGCGACTCCGCGCACTTGACTGACTGATACCGTTCACGCCCGCACCGGCTGCCCCTTCCCAAGGAGTGGCGCAACCAGACAGCAGGCTGAGGCCGGTTCGCTGTCCCAAGGAATTCCTCTTTCCCTAAAGACAGCGTCGAGAAAAAATGCGACTAATTATTCGCGTTTGTCAATATGCGGGTTTTCCGGGGATGCGTTGTGGAGGACGCCCCTGGTGTATGCTGGCGACGAGCAGGGAGCGAGAAGTCCAGTCCGTGAAGAGCAGTCTCACAAAGAAGGCCACGACGGCGCTTAGCCCGCGCAAGCAGCCGCGACAGGAACGGTCGAGCAAGGTCGTCGACAGGATCCTCGACGCCGCCCTGATCCTGACCAGGGAACAGGGAACCAAGACGCCGACGACGCTGGCCATCGCCCAGCGCGCCGGCCTGTCGGTCGGCTCGGTCTACCAGTACTTTCCCAACAAGGAAGCCATCCTGCTCGACCTTGCCCGGCGCTGGCTCGGTGCCTTCCCGGAAGTGATCGCCAAGCGCATTGCGGCTCCCCGCCCGACCAATCGCGACGAATTCCAGCAGGAGGTGGACAAGCTCTTCGTCGACACCTCCCGGCTCTATCTCGACAACGCCACGCTGATGCCGGTCATCGAGGCGATCACCGGCAATCCCGACCTCCGTCCGATCCAGAACGAGTATGACGACCAGATCATCGCGCTCTATGCAGCCTGGCTGCAGCATGTGAACCCGGCGCTCGACGACGGCATCGCCAGCCGGCTCGGCGTGGTGATGATGGAAGTCGGCCACGTCTGCCGTCTCGTCGGGCTCAAGCGCGACCGCAAGGCCTTCGATCTCATCCAGGACGACGTCAAGACCATGTGGCTTGCCCTCGTCGCCCCCTATCTCGACCTCAACTAGAACCAGGAAGGATTTTCATGAAGACAGTCTTTTCGCCGCTTCACGCCGGCCACAGCGACCAGATGGAGCTTGTCGCCGGCGCCATCGTGCCCGGCTTCGAAAAACCCTCGCGGGCCGAGATCATCAAGGCGCGGGTCGAAAACCAGAAGCTCGGCGATATCCTGGCGCCCGAGATACATGACCTCGCCGCCGCCAAGCGCGTGCACGCGGCCGACTACATCGATTTCCTGCCGACCGTCTGGCCGCACTGGGAGGCAGCAGGGAAAACCGGCTCGGCCATCCCCTTCGCCTGGCCGACGCGCGGCCTGCGCGGCGACGTGCGCCCGCAGACCATAGAGGCACTGCTCGGCTACTACTCCTTCGACGGCGGCGCGAGCTTCGTGAAGGGGACCTGGGATGCCATCAAGTCATCCTATGATGTGGCGCTGACAGCAGCTCAACTCGTCAAGGCCGGCGAACGTGCCGCCTTCGCGCTCTGCCGTCCGCCGGGCCACCATGCCGGTGCCGCTTTCATGGGCGGCTACTGTTTCATCAACAACGCCGCCGTCGCCGCCCAGTGGTTCCGCGACCAGGGCGCAAAGCGCGTCGCCGTGCTCGACGTCGACTATCACCACGGTAACGGCACTCAGGAGATTTTCTACTCACGCGCCGACATCCAGGTCATCAACCTGCATGGCGACCCGATGACCGAGTATCCGTTCTTCCTCGGCTATGCCGACGAACGCGGTTCGGGCGAAGGTGAAGGCTTCAACATCAACTACCCGATGCCCTTCGGCACCACCTTCGACAAATGGAACGAGGCACTGGAAGAAGCCTGCCGGAAGCTCGCTGCCTATGCGCCTGACGTGGTCGTGGTCTCGCTCGGCGTCGACACCTTCGAGAAGGACCCGATCAGCCACTTCAAGCTGACCAGCGCCGACTATCCGAAGATCGGTGCCCGCATCGCCAAGCTCGGCCTGCCGACCTTGTTCGTCATGGAAGGCGGTTACGCCGTCGACGAGATCGGCGTCAATGCCGTCGGCGTGCTGACCGGCTTCGAGGGGCGGTAGTCCTCAAGCTCTCCCTTCTCCCCGCTTGCGGGGAGAAGGCGCCACGAAGAAGCGGATCAGAGACAGCACTAGGCTGCCACCGTTCTCAGGTCACTGCGCCGAAACAGTTCCCGCAGCCGCCGGCGCCGCTGCCTTCTTCCGTCCAAGCCGCGTCAGCAGCCAGGCAACCGCGAGTCCGCCAAGCGCAATGCCTATCGCCAGCAGCGGCCGGTACCAGAACCATGCGACCGCGATCGTTGCAGTGCCCACCAGCAAGGCCAGTACGAAGGCGACAAGCCCGGTGCCCATGCGCACCATCGAGCCTATGAAGGGGATCACATCGGCAATCACGCCGAGTGGCGCCAGCAGCAGCCCGAAGCCGATTGCCAGCAACAGCAGGCAGCCGACGCGCACCAGCCAGGTGATGATGGTGTTGGCACTGACTGCGTCGGCGAACATCTTTTCCGCCGGCACCCTGCCGCTGTCTACAAGCAGCAGCTCGTCGCCGGCCACCGTCTGGTAGGGCGCAAACCGCTCGCCCGTCTGGCGGCCGATGACACTGATGTCGCCGAGCGGTACCAGCCGGTACTCGATGCGGTAGTCGCCGATGGCGGGCGAGGTCGGGTTGGCGCCGAGATAGATACGCCCGTCGACAATATTGACACGCTCGGTGCCGGGATAGGACGCAGCAATGTCCGGCAGCTGGCTCGGCGTGATGGTCAGCGGATTGCTGTCGCCGATGCGGTCGAACACCGGCTCGTCAAGCGTAAAGGCGCCAAGCTTGCCTTCATGGATCTGAAACGTGCGCGAGCCGAGCGCCATGGCGGGGTTCTGATGATTGGCCGGCTGCTTGAACTCGGCCGAGTCGATCGGCCGGTCCTGCCATTCCTTGGCGTAGCTGTAAGTGGTGACGGTTTCCTCGCCGCCACCCAGCTTGGTGTTGGTCTCCGATTTGGAATTCTCCACCCACTGGAACATCTCGACGGTGCGCACCAGTCGCACGCCCTTGGCCTCGATGGCAAAGTCCGGATCGCTGACTGCGTCAGCGGTCGTCACGGGCCCCGTGGTGTGCACCAGCTCGCCCTCATTGGCGGCGTCGATCTTGTCGACGGGCACCGACACAACCGCACCTGCGCCCTCCGCCAGCGAGCGCGCCGTGGTCACCGCCCGGCCCTCGTTCCAGAACAGCACCACGACCATGGCAAGGACGAGGACGAGCCCGACCAACACGCCTCCGACCGAGCGCCTGATGCGCCCGAACCACGACACGCTGGTCACTTCACGAAACTGATCGCTCATCTGCTATCCCTGCCCCAAGCGACGCAGCGTTAAGCCGAATGGGCCAGGCGATCAATGGCCATTCTCGCGAAGCTTTCCCGAAGGTTTCCGCAGCGTTTCCGGCTGCCTTGAGTCTGTCGAAGGACTCTGAATTAACTTTTTGTCAATTCTGTTTGCGGAGCGATTCGCGAGGGGTTAAATTGAACCCGAATCAGCCGGTCCACGGGGGGCGCGGCGAACCACCAACTCTCTGAAATACCGGGATTTTCCTCGGTTGAGAGCGCGTCAGGCTTCGCGCGACCCGCACGGATTCGGCCGATGGATGCATAAGGCGTCCGCGTCGCGTTTCTAGCGTCATAGTCACGAGTTTTACGACCGGTTCGGGCGCCGCCCAGACCAGGTACCCTTATGGATTCCGGCAGAAGTTTCTGAAATGACCGCCCTCGCCGCTCGCAACGAACAGACCACCGTCGCAGCAAGGCTCGCATCCAGAAGCGATCTCACTGCTTTCTTCATGAACCTGACCGACGAGATCGGTGCAGACGGCTACATGCTGGTCGCCATCGCCCAGGATCAGGAGCGCGACAATCTCCAGATCATCGCCTCGAACTGGATCTACGACGCCATCCAGCTCGCCGGTCATGCACTGATCGCCGGTCTGGCTCAGGGCCCGTTCGCCAGTGCGCCGGGCGCGCGCCCGCAGAGCCTGCTGGCCTCCCAGGCGCCCGCCATTCTCGGCGGCGAGGAAGCCCGCCTGCTCGACGTGCTCGGCCATGCCGAAATCTTCGCACTTCGCCTGCATGTCGGCCGCCAACGCTTGTTCGTATTGTTCTCGGCTGCCGAGGCCGGCCGCATCGATCCGAACGTCATGCCGCGCACCCAGCTCGAATGCTGTTATGCCCTGTCGCAGGCGCCCAGCGTGCTGGCCGCAGCGACAATGCAGGACCCCTTGTCGGACCGCGAGCGGGAGTGCCTGTTCTGGGTCTCCGAGGGCAAGACCACCGACGAGGTGGCGCTGATCCTCGGCGTGTCTTCCAACACCGTCAACAGCTACATCACCCACGCGATCCAGAAACTGTCGGCCTCCAATCGCGCCATGGCGATTGCGACCGCAATCAGGAGCGGCATCATTTGAGCTACGCCCAGGCAAAGCAGCTGAGCCGCGCACGCGATTATGACCAGGATGTTCCGTCCGCCCCTCACCCGATCGGCCTGCAAGCCGTAACGCTCGCGGACGCCGCCAAGCGCTGCCGCTGGATCTCGGTCGATCTCGGCGCGCGCGATTTCGCGCTGTGCCTGGCAGGTCCACCCGCAGAAAGCGGCCGGCTGACGGCATGCTTTGATTCCGACTATCCCGGCTCCATGTCGGCTGCCCGCCTGCTCGGCGGCGGCATCGGCGAACACCTGATGCGCCATGCGCGCCAGTCGACTGCGCCATGCTGGTGGACGGATGACGCCGATGCACCTGAGGTCTTTTCAGCACTCACCTGGACCAGCCGCATCGAACCACTCGCCCAGAGTGGCCGCGGCATCGCATTTCCCGTTTACACCGATCGCGGCCAGGTCGGCCTCTTCATCTTCGGCGGCCCGGAGCTTTCGCCCAACCCGCAGACGCTGCACGACCTGCACGGCCGCTGCTTTGCGCTGTTCGATGCGGTGTCGCGCATCATCTCGTCCCAGTCACGCGACCTGCCGTCGATGTCGCGCCGCGAGATCGAATGCCTGAAGCTGACCTCTCGCGGCTACACCAGCGAAGAGATTGCCAAGCTGCTCAAGCTTTCGGTGCACACCGCCAACCAGTATCTCACCCAGACGACGCAGAAGCTCAACGCCGTCAACCGCATGCATGCGGTCGCCAAGGCGCTGCGGCTGGGCCTGATCGACTAGCGCTGGTCGGGGTTTCGGGTCAGGCCGAGCCAAGAATGGCCGGTACCGAGAACCGGAGCGTACATTCAACCTACGTGAGCACCGGAAGCGCAGGGAGCAGGCATTTGCAAGCCGGCATCACTCGAATCTAGGCCGCTTCGGCCTGCGGCGTCCGCCTGATCATCGCATGCTGGATGGCGGCGGCGAGATATTCCGTGTTCTTTTCCGGCTCCGGATCCGGCTTCTCGAACGACACATAGTGGACTTCCACTGACGCGTTGGTCGCCGTCATCGACAGCTGGAAATAGACCACCGCCCCTTCCGGCCTGAGCTCGAGGTCAAGAACGATGCGCGGGCTACCCGTCCAGCTGACATGCGCCTCACCGCCCAGCCCGAGGCGCAGCGCGCCCGGCATGAAATAGAGCTCCGCCGCAGAATCGACCAGATCGGCCACGTTGGCAAAATGCTCGAGCCTGATGAAGGCGATGTAGTCGGCAAGGTCGACGAGGCGCAATTCGCGCACCACCGGCTGGATCGCCGTTGCAACAAGTACTTCACGGGTCGAAGCGTACTGCTGATTTTTCATGACGGATTGCGCTGAGCCTTGTTTCCGTAAACGATCCGCACCAGTTCGGCGACGGCCTGGTAGAACTGCGATGGAATGACACTATCCACTGAAACTTGCTTGTACATGGAGCGGGCGAGCGCCACGTCTTCGAACACTGGAATGCCGTTCTGTTCGGCTATTTCGCGAATCTTCAAAGCGACCAGGTCCTGCCCCTTGGCGAGCACGACAGGTGCTGCATCCTCGTTGCGGACGTAGCGCAACGCGATGGCGAAGTGGGTCGGATTGGCGATCACCAGCGTCGCCTTGGGCACCGCGGTCATCATGCGCTGGCGAGCGCGGTCGCGGGCGATCGAGCGCAGCCGGGCCTTGACTATCGGATCGCCTTCCGACTGCTTCATCTCGTCCTTGACCTCCTGCTTGGTCATGCGCTGTTCCTGGAACCAGTGGAAGCGCGACCAGACGATGTCGGCGACGCCGATCACCCCCATGACGAAAACGATCGCCACCAGGATGTCGACGGTGATGCCGCGGATGACGTCGCCAAAGGCCACCGGATTGGTGATCATACCGGCCAGCAGCCGGCGATGATCGTCCGACAGCACGAAGTAAAGCACGATCATCACGAAGCCGAGCTTGCCCAGCGACTTCAGGAATTCGACAAGGCCCTGAGCGCCGAACATGCGCTTCCAGCCCTTGGTCAGGGAAATGCGTTCGGCTTGCGGCCGGATGCGCTCGCCGACGAACTGCGGCACATTCTGGATCAGCGACGCACCGACGCCCGCCACGATCAGCATCACGAACAGGCTGGCGACCGCGCGTGCGATCTCGACCGCCACCACCTGGTAGAGTTCGATGACGTCGCGCTCGGTGCCGAGCGGCCAGGCCTCGGGCTTTTCGAGGAAATTGGACAGGAAGACGCCGAGTTCGGCGACCGACGAGCTGGCAAAGAACACGGCATAGACCATGATCGCCAGGAACGAGGTGAAGATCGCGACTTCCTTGGAGACGGGCAACTTGCCCTTCTCCATCGTGTCGCGGATTTTCTTCTCTGTCGGCTCTTCTGTTTTGGAGTCTTTGTCCTCATCCGACATTGCTCAGCAGACCGCGTCGGATAAGGTCAGGCGGCGTCTTGCGCGGATGGCAATTCGAGGAGGCCCTCGTTTGACATGCGCAAGGCGGTGGAAGCGATGGTCTTGCGGGCACGCAGGATGTCGGCCGGTTGAATGCCTTCCGATCCCTGGCTCAGTTCGGATTCGATCATGCGGCGCGAGCGCGCGCTGATCGACGACAGCACGGCCTCGGCGAGCGGCAGCGGCGTTCCACGCAGGGCCATGGTGATGAGTTCGGTCGAGAGTCCGTCGAACAGAGCCACGCGCGCCTTCTGCGACATCGACGTGATGTCCTCGAAGGAGAACAGGCGGGCGCGGATGGCATCGAGATCGGCCATGCCGACTTCCCGCAAGTCGCTCATCACCTCTTCGAGCTGCGACTTGTCCAGTTCGTTGAGGACGCTGGCGACGCGCGTCTGTCCGACCGATGTATCCTTCTGGGCGCTTTCGGTCAGCACGTGGTTGCGCAGCTGCTGCTCGACCAGCTTGGTCGCCGCCTCGGGCACGTTGGCCAATTCCATCATGCGCTTGATGATCTCGCTGCGCACCGGCTTTTCCATCGACAACACCACGCGTGCCGCATAGGTCGGCGCCAGGTTGGACAGGATCATCGCCGCGGTCTGCGGATGCTCATTGGCAAGGAAAGTGCCGATCTGCGTTGCTTCGAGCCTTTCGACCTGCGGCCACACCGGCGGCAGGTTGTCCTTGATCATCAAGGGTTCGCCATTGCCCATCAGGGCGTTCATTTCTTCCGGCGACAGCGACTCGTTGAGGATGGTGTCCATCTTGTCGGCGGAATCGAGCAGGCCGGCACCTTCAGTGAACTCGGCCTCGAACTCGGCGACGATCCGTTCGAGATCGGCCTGGGGAATCGTACGCAGCAGCCGCGCGCCTTCGATGAGCGCCTTGAGCTCCTCCTGCTTGAAGAACTTCAGCAGCCGGCTGGCCGAGGGCTTGCCCATTGCCACCAAAATAGCCGCAGCCTTCTGTGGCCGCGTCAGCGACGCCAGCGACGTGGTCATGCGGAGGTCTCTCTGGAAGCAGGGGTAAGCACAGTCAAAAGTCCAGTCCTCAGGCGCTCTTCGTCGCCGCTACGATTTCGGTCAGGCGGATGCCGAAACGCGACGGATCGCTTTCAAGTACCGTGATTTCGCCACGCGCGATACGCCTTCCGTTGACCACGACGTCGACAGGTTCGCCGATGCGGCGGTCGAGCGCAACCGTCGAGCCCTTCTGCAGCGCCATCAGCTCCGACACCGGCATTTCGGTGCTGCCGAGCACGATCTGCACTTCGACCGGAATGCCGAAGATCACGCTGCTGTTGCCGGCTGCTGTCGCTGCACCGCCGGCGCTTGGCCGCTTTTCCTCTTCGCTCAGCACGCCGCGCAATTCTTCGATGGCACGATTGAGCTGATCGTCCTCGACTTCTTCGATTTCGGGCTTTTCGACCTCGGGCTTGGACTGTGCCTTGCTCATCGGTGTTCTCCAGTTCTGTCGTTCGCGGCGGCTGGTGCTGCTGGGCAGCAGCTCACCCCGCGACGATCCCTTCAATTGTTTCTTCTGTAGAGTCGAACGGACGCCGGATGCGTACTGTGTAATTCTGGCCGAGCTTGCCGAACTCGCAGGCAAACAGTGTCTTGCCGCGAGCGGCGATAACAGCGTTGGACTGGGTGTTCTCGGCGAGCTCGATGACCTGCCCGACCTGGAGACCAGTCAGTTCGCCAAGCGTCATGCGCCCGATCGGCATCGAGGCTTCCAGCCTCACGGTCGAGCGCATCAGTTCGTCGGAGAAGCGCGAGCGCCATTCGGTGCTCGGAGCAGCACTCGTCTCGACCTCTGCCGGGCGGCGATCCGCAACCAGTACGCGCTGCGGCAGCGTCAGCGTCAGCGTACCGCGCGAAGCCGTCGTCGACACGGTCAGCACGATGCGCGCCGACGGCCCGTCGCGAAACACATGCTTCTTCATCATCGCACCGGTGATCGCTTCGGGCGCCGGCAGCTTGATACCAAGGCCACCGTCCGGCCCCTGCGCGTTCATCGCGCGCGCCACATCCTGGATCAGCAGCGAGACAACGCCAAGCTCGATCGACGACAGATCGCGGTCGATCGGGGCAATGTCGCGGCCGGCATCACCGCCGAACATCAGGTTGACCAGGATGGCGATCGCCTGCGGATCGAACGTCATCACCAGGCCATCGGGCGAAAGCTTGGTCGGGGCGACGGTCATCGCCTGGTTGCTCTTGCCTGCCTTGGCATCCGTCATGCGGCCAAGCTTGATCTCGCCAACCTCGACGAAGACAGATGTTGGCAGTGCCTGGTTGATGGCCTCGGCAATAGCGGTTGCCGCGCGTTCGGCCAGGCGGCGCGCAGCGGCAAGCACTTTCTCCGGCTCGCCGGTATCGCCCAGCAGGCGCTCGATGACGACATCCCGCGGTTCCGCCGGGCTTGCGGTGGTATTCATGACTTGCGATGCCCTTTGTCAGCGTCCCGCATTGGCTCAGGCGGCCTTCTTCTCGACGATCGCCGTGTTCAGCGTGCTCTGCTCCACCGAATCGATCGATGGACGATCATAAGACGAGATCGTCTTGCGGCCGAACTCGATTGCAACCTGCGGCAGCGAGCCGTTCATGTAGGCCAGCAGCGTCTGCTTGACGACGATGTAGAGGCGGTTCTTCTTCTCGCGCACCGTCTTGATCTTGGTGGCGATCGGCGCGACCACGGCATAGGATAGGAAGATGCCGAGGAAGGTGCCGACAAGTGCCGCGCCGATCAGGCCGCCGAGGATTTCGGGAGACTGGTCGAGCGCGCCCATCGCCTTGACCACACCGAGCACCGCAGCAACGATGCCCAGCGCCGGCAGGCCGTCACCGACGGCGATCAGCGCGTGATAGGACTTGAGCTTGTCGGCACGGATGGTCTGGATTTCTTCGTCCATCAGCGCCTCGATCTCGTGCGAGCGGGCGTTGCCGATGATGATGATGCGGCAATAGTCGCAGATGAAATGCGTCAGGTCGTAGTTCTTGAGCACCAGCGGATAGGCCTGGAAGATCGGCGAGTCGTCGGGGTTGTCGATATGCGCCTCGACCTCGGACCGGGTTTTGGTGCGCAACTCGCGCATCAGCGAATGCAGCACGCCCAGCGTCTCGAGATAGTCCTGCTCTTTCGGCACTGCCTGCTTGAGCGCTTCGACGATCGCCTTGCCGGTATCCTTGACGGTGGCCATCGGGTTGGCAACCAGGAACGTACCGAGGGCCGCACCGCCAATGATGACGAGTTCCCAAGGCTGCATCAGGACTTCCAGGTGTCCACCCATCGCCATGAAGCCGCCGAGCACACAGCCCAGCGTCACGACGAGTCCGATCAGAATGCCCACAGCAGGTCCTTCCGCACTTTCAAAGCAACATACAGGCACAGATAGCGGCCGTGCCTTGTGTGAGGCTTGAAGGACCATCGCAAAGCCATTCAGCCTCGCGCAAGCAATGGGGCGTAGCCTTCCCCGTCTATGCTGCGGCGGAAGGGCTGTTGTCGTGCTCAATACCTATACAAGCTACCACCTGATCGCGCGGGATCTCGGCAAGGCCTTGGATCGCGTGGAGAACCAGCCCACTGTCGAGCGCGACACCGAGTACTATCTCAAGAACATCACCAAGGTGAAAAGCATCGACGAGTTCGTCAAGAACGATCGTCTGTTCAAATACGCCATGAAGGCGCACGGCCTGCAGGACATGGCCTACGCCAAGGCCTTCATGGTCAAGGCCCTGAAGGAAGGCGTGGCCAAGGAAGACAGCTTCGCCAACAAGCTGACCGACAAGCGCTACGCCGAATTCGTCAAGAGCTTCAACTTTGCCGAGCTCGGTGACAAGGCCACCGTCTACACCAAGGCGCAGCAGGGCGCGGTCGACAAATACCTGATCCGGGTCAAGCTCGATGGTGTCGACCCCAACTCCGAAGCGGTCAAGAAGGAGGTCAAGTATTACCTCGACAACATCGTCAAGGTGACATCGGCCAAGGACCTTATGTCCGACACCAGGCTCTACACCTTCGCCATGAAATCCTTCGGCATCGAAGGGTCGATCCCCAACAAGGAGATGATGGAAAAGGTACTGGCCGGCGGCGTTCGCGACCCGAAGAGCTACGCCAACCAGATGACGGACAAGCGCTACGCCGCGTTTGCCAGCACCTATAACTTCGAAGCACTCGGCAAGGATGCGACGACCTACAATGCCGCGCAGCGTCCGGCGGTCGACAAGTATGTCCGCCAGACCCTGGAAGAGGACGCCGGCAAGGACAATGAGGGCGTGCGCCTCGCGCTCTATTTCGAGCGCAAGGCCCCCTCGATCACCAGCTTCTACGAAGTGCTCGCCGACCCAGCGCTGGCCAAGGTCGTGCGCACCGCGCTCGGCCTGCCTGAATCATTCGCCTCGGCCAACATCGACCGTCAGGTCAAGCTGTTCGAGGACAAGCTCAAGATCGAGACCTTTGCCAATCCCAAGAAGCTCGGCGAATTCCTCAAGCGCTTCACCAGCCTCTGGGAAATCAACAATCCGTCCTCCCCGGTGCAGGCCTCCGTCGGCACCTTGTTCGGCTCGTCGTCGCCGGCCTACGGCGTTTCGACTGACGTGCTGTTTGCCATGCAGAAACTGAGGTTCTGAGAACATCATGCAGAACGGTCTTTACGTCGCCCTTTCCGCCCAGGTGGCTCTGGAAAAGCGTCTCAACACCATTGCCGACAACGTCGCCAACGCCTCGACCGTCGGCTTCCGCGCCACCGGCGTGAAGTTCGAGGACGTCGTTTCCGGCCTCGGCCCGAAATCCGTCTCCTTCACCTCGCCGGGTGATACCTACCTGTCGACCCAGCATGGCGCGATGCGTGAAACCGGCAACCCGTTCGACTTCGCCATTCGCGGCGACGCATGGTTCGGCATCGAAACGCCTGCTGGCGTCGTGATGACGCGCGACGGCCGCTTCTCGATGACGGCGGAAGGCCAGCTCGTCACCGTCGAGGGCCATCCGGTGCTCGACGCTGGCGGCGCGCCGATGCAGCTTGACCCACGTGCCGGACCGCCCACCGCGGGTTCCGACGGCTCGCTGCGCCAGGACGGACGCCTCGTCGGCGCCATCGGCCTCTACGAGTTCAACCCCGGTACCAATTTCGTCCGCTACGGCAACTCCGGCGTCATTCCGCCGACGGCGCCCGAGCCGGTCGTCGACCGCATGGATGCCGGCATCGTCCAGGGCTTCGTCGAGGAGTCCAACGTCAATCCAATCAAGGAGATGAGCAAGCTCATCATGGTGCAGCGCGCCTTCGAGAACACCGCCGCTCTGATGCGCCAAACCGAAGCGTCGTTCTCCGACGCCATCAAGACCCTCGGCTCGAAGTAAGTGAGCAACGCGCTGGCCAACATCCGCGACGAGCCCCAGGCGGTCCACGACAACCGGCTCGAAGCGCTCGAGCGGATCCAGCACCGCTTCGCCGACGACCGCCTGCTGGTCAGACGCGGCGGGCAAGTGACCGAGATCGCACCAACCCACTACAAGGTCGGCGGCCTGTCGCTCAGCGCGCGCCTCGGCGACATCGTGGAACACCGTGGCCATGGCCGCAACCGGCGCGGCGAGATCGTGCAGATCGGCCGCGACGAGGTGCTGGTGGCGCCTTATGAAAGCAGCGGCGAGGTCGGCGTCGGCGATGCCGTCTTCACGCGTGGGCCGATCGCCATCACGCCGCATCCGAGCTGGCGCGGCCGTGCCATCGACGCGCTCGGCCGCCCCATAGACGGCGGCGCACCGTTGGTCCGCAGTGCCAGGAACGATGCCACCGAAGCGATCCCGCCTGCGGCGCTCGCCCGCCAACGCGTCGAAACAGGCTTCCTGACCGGCGTCCGCGTCATCGACATCTTCACCCCGCTGTGTTTCGGCCAGCGCATGGGCATCTTCGCCGGCTCCGGCGTCGGCAAGTCGACGCTGCTTGCCATGCTCGCCGGCGCGGATGCCTTCGACACCGTCGTCGTCGCCCTGATCGGCGAACGCGGCCGCGAGGTGCGCGAATTTCTCGAAGACACCATCGGCGTCGCTGCCATGGCCAAGACGGTCGCGGTCGTCGCCACCTCGGACGAGAGCGCCATGATGCGCCGCCGCGCGCCCGACACCGCGATGCGTGTCGCCGAGCATTTCCGCGACAAGGGCCACCGCGTCCTGCTGGTGCTCGATTCCATCACCCGTTTTGCCCATGCCCTGCGCGAGGTCGCCATCGGCGCCGGCGAGCCGCCGGTGGCGCGCGGCTATCCCGCCTCCGTCTTCACCGAACTGCCCAAGCTGCTCGAACGCGCCGGCCCCGGCATGGAGGGCACGGGATCGATCACCGCCATCATCTCCGTGCTTATCGACGGCGACGACCACAACGATCCCGTCGCCGATTCCGTGCGCGGCATTCTCGATGGCCACGTGGTGCTCGACCGTTCCATCGCCGAGCAGGGCCGCTATCCGCCGGTCAATCCACTGGCTTCGATCTCCCGTCTCGCCTCCAAGGCCTGGACGCCGGAGCAGCGCCAGCTCGTCAGCAAACTAAAGGCACTGATCTCGCGCTTCGAGGACACGCGCGACATCCGTCTGCTCGGCGCCTACCAGCCGGGCGCCGATCCCGACCTCGACCTCGCCGTGAAGCAGGTGCCGGTAATCTACGAAGCGCTCGGCCAGTCGCCTGCCGACGGGCCCTCGCTCGATCCGTTTTCCGACCTCGCACGCCATTTGAAATCCAGGGATAGAACACATGTTCAGGCGGAATGACCCGGCAAGCGAATTCCTTGAGATGATAGGCTCCAAGGACGAGCCGCGCACGCTGATGCAGCGGCTCGGCCTGAAACGCCGGCCGCTGACCATCACGCCGAAGCACGAGAAAAAGCGCGATCACCGCAGCGATTTCATCATCGCCGCCCTCGGCATCGCACTCGGGCTCACCTGCGCGCTGTTTCCCTGGTACATCTTCTTCAATCAGGACAAGTTCGGCATCCGGGCGATGAAATTCTCCGGCGGCGGTCAGAACGACCAAGCGGTCCCACTTGTCATGGGCGAGCAGGTCGAACGTGTCGGCGCGCCGATGACGGCCGAAGACATTCCGCCGATGAAGCTCGACCTGTTTGCCACCGGCTCGCTGCGCCCCAACAAGGATGAAGCTGGTCTTGCCGGCATCGCCGAACAGCCCTTTCCTGGACCGAAGATCGAATTCAAGCTCGTGCACATCGCCAATGGCCGCGCCATGGTCGAGGACGACGCCGGTGTCTGGGTGGTGCAGCGCGGCTCGGTGCTGCCCGATTCGAGCCGCGTTGCATCGATCGAACAGCGCGACGGCAAATGGGTGCTCGTCACCTCGCGCGAAGAGGTCTTCCAGGTCGCGCAGTAGCGGCCCGGCTCCCTCGCAAGGCCCGCGCAAGACTGAGGCCATAGTGTTTGGAAATCTGCTCGGAGATTTCCATGGACCCCGTCAACCTGTTCGATCTGGCTGCCCAGCAGGCTCGCTGGCTCTCAGTGCGCCAGAACGCCATCGCCGGTAACGTCGCCAACGCCAACACGCCCGGCTATCGGACCAACGACATCGAGCCCTTCGAGAAAGTGCTCGACCGTTCGCGCGTCGCCATGGCGTCGACCCAGACGGGCCACCTCACCGGCGGCGCCACCGAAGCCGGTTACGCCATCAGGCCGGAGGATCCCAAGCACGCCGTTCTGCCTTCGGACAATACGGTTGCCGTCGAGGAAGAGCTCATGAAAGCCGGCGAAGTCCGCCGCTCCTTCGAGCTCAACACGGCCATCGTCAAGGCCTTCCACCGCATGATCATGCTGAGCACGAAGGCCTGACCGGGATGGATCCGCTCGTCGCCGCCCTCAAGGTCGCCGGTTCCGGTCTCGGAGCCCAGTCGGAACGCCTGCGCATCGTTTCGGAAAACCTCGCCAATGCCCAGTCGACCGGCAACACGCCGGGCGCCGATCCCTATCGTCGCAAGACCGTCAGCTTCGCCGCCGAACTCGACCGCGCCACCGGCGCCTCGACCGTCGAGATCGCCTCGATCGGCCACGACCAGACGGCTTTTCCGCTGGAGTTCCAGCCCGGCAACGAGGCCGCCGACGCCGCCGGTTTCGTCAAGATGCCCAACGTCAACGTCATCATCGAAATGGCCGACATGACCGAGGCCAACCGCTCCTATGAAGCCAACCTGCAGGTCGTCAAGCAGGCGCGCGAACTCATTTCCATGACGATTGATCTTATGAGGAATCAGTAATGATCGGCTCCATCAGCCCAGTCGGCACCCAGCTACTGTCCAAGCCGACCAGCGTTGTGCCCGAGGTCGGCGCGGCTGCGGCAGGCGGCGGTGTCGCCTCGTCCTTCGCCGCCGCCCTCGCCGACGCAGCGACCGAAGCGCACAACACCTTGCGCCAGGCCGAGCAGCTGTCGCTCTCCGGCCTTCAGGGCAAGGCCGACACGCGTGAGGTGGTCGATGCCGTGATGAGCGCCGAGCAGGCCCTGCAGGCCGCCGTCGCCATCCGCGACAAGATCGTCACGGCCTATCTCGAAGTCAGCCGCATGGGCATCTGAGGAACAACCCGATGAAAGCGCTTGCAATTGCCGCCACGGGCATGAATGCCCAACAGACAAATCTCGAGGTGATCGCGAACAACATCGCGAACATCAACACGACCGGCTACAAGCGCGCCCGCGCAGAGTTCTCCGACCTGCTCTACCAGGTCGACCGCACCCAGGGCGTGCCCAACCGGGCCAATTCGGCGATCGTGCCGGAAGGCGTCTCGATCGGCCTCGGCGTCAAGACGTCGGCGGTGCGCAACGTCCACATCCAGGGCGTGCCGACCAACACCGGCAACGAGTTCGATCTCGCGCTGACCGGCAAGGGCTGGTTCCAGATCGAAGGCGCCGACGGTCAGACGCTCTACACCCGCGCCGGCTCCTTCAACAAGAACGCCACCGGCCAACTCGTCACCGTCGACGGCTTCAACGTCATTCCGGCGATCAACGTGCCGCAGGACGCCGTCGAGGTCATCGTCAACAATTCCGGCCAGGTCTTCGCCCGGCTCGACAACCAGACGGCGCTCCAGCCGCTCGGGCAGCTGACGCTTGCCAACTTCGCCAACGAGGCCGGCCTCGCGCCGCTCGGCGACAATCTCTTCGCCGAAACCGAAGCGTCGGGCGCGGCCAATGTCGGCATTCCCGGCGATCCCGGCTACGCCACCATCCGCCAGGGCTACCTCGAAAGTTCCAACGTCGATCCGGTCAAGGAAATCACCGAGCTGATTTCGGCACAGCGCGCCTACGAGATGAACTCCAAGGTCATCCAGGCGGCCGACGAAATGGCCGCCGTCGTCTCCAAGAACATCCGGTGAAGATTATGCGGCGACGGAACGCCCTCCTCTACATCCGCTCGGCAGTCCTTGCTTTCGCCATGCTTGGCGGCGCAGCGCAGGCTGCCGACCAGGAGGTCGTGCTCGTTCCCAACCGCGTCATCTATCCCGGCGAGACGATCGCCTTGTCCTCGCTCAAGGAAGTCACCCTCAAGCCGGGCAAGGTGCGCCCCGACGCAGTCGCCACCATGGCCGACGAGCTCGACGGCCGCATCGCCAAGCGTACGCTTTTGCCCGGCCGCTATGTTCCGATTACCGCGCTGCGCGAGGCCTGGCTGGTCGACCGCGGCGCTTCCGTTCAGGTCGTCTTCGCCTCGGGCCCGCTGATGATCTCGGCCGCGGCCGTGACGCTCGAGCCAGGTGCAGCCGGCGACGTCGTCAAGGTCCGCAACCTCGACAGCGGCAAGGTCTTCACGGGCACGGTCATGGCCGACGGCTCGATCCGCGTGGGTGCCATATGATCCGTAGACTGTTGCTCGCCGCAATCGCCGTATTCGGCCTGCAAACCGCTTATGCAGACGGCCCCGATGGCGTTCCGGCCGGCCAGCTGAAGGCCGGCGGCAAGGCGGCTGCCGGTGGTTACGCCACAACCGAATTCGGCGGTGGCAATGGCGGCGACGGCGACTTCATCGCCACCTCGGGCGATGGCGGCCGTCAGACCACGCTCAATTCGGGCACCGCCGCCAATCTCGTCAATGTCCGCATCAAGGACGTCGCCTCGCTCCAGGAAGCCCGCGACAACCAGGTTGTCGGTTACGGTCTCGTCATCGGCCTGAACGGCTCGGGCGACAGCCTGCGCAATTCGCCCTTCACCGAGCAGTCGATCCGCGCCATGCTCGAAAATCTCGGCATCGCCTCCGAGGATGGCCGGGCGCGCGTTCGCAACGTTGCCGCCGTCATCGTCACCGCCAACCTGCCGGCCTTCGTCCAGGCCGGCGCACGCATCGACATCAACGTCTCCTCGCTCGGCGACGCCTCATCGCTTGCCGGTGGCACACTTGTGATGACCCCGCTCAAGGCGCCCGATGGCGAGATCTACGCCGTCGCCCAAGGGTCGGTGCTGGTCTCCGGCTTCAACGCGCAGGGCAAGGCCGAGCAGGTCACGCAAGGCGTGCCGACCTCCGGCCGCGTTCCCAACGGTGCCATCGTCGAACGCGAGGTCAAGGCCCGCTTCGCCGACGAGAACGTGCTCACGCTGCAGCTGTTCAATCCTGACTTCTCGACCTCGGTGCGCATTGCCGACGCCATCAACGACTATGCCCGCCACCGCTTCGGCAAGCGTGTCGCCGGCGAGCAGGATTCGCGTGTCGTCGTCATCCGCAAGCCCGAAGGCGTTTCGACCGCGCGCTTTTATGCCGAGCTCGAGAACCTGATGATCATGTCGGACGTCCCCGCGCGGGTCGTCGTCGACGAGCGTACCGGCACCATCGTCATCGGCAACGAGGTCAAGATCTCGCGCGTCGCGATCAGCCACGGCACGCTCACGGTTCGCATCACCGAGCAGCCGCGCGTCGTCCAGCCCGAGCCATTCTCGCGCGGCGAAACTGCGGTCGAAGATGCTACAGTCATCGAGACCGAGCGCGCCGACTCCAAGCTCGCCTTGCTCGACGGCCCGGATCTGCAGACGCTGGTCGCCGGCCTCAATCGCCTCGGCGTCAAGCCGGATGGCATCATCGCAATCCTCCAGGGCATCAAGTCGGCAGGCGCGCTGCAGGCCGACCTGGTGGTCCAGTAAGCCATGGCCATGACCAACGCCCTCTCCCACATCCGTCGCCACGCACTTGCCGCGGCAGCACTCGGCGTCGTCTTTGCCGGTTCCGCATCCGCCGAACAGGCCGCGCCGAAGGCGCCCGTGGTCCAGGGCACGCCGACGCGGGTCATCGAGCGCGAGACCCCGAAGAAACCCGTCGAGGCTGCCGTGCCGCCGGTCGAACAGAGCGAGGTCGAGCGCTTCTGTTCCAACATTGCCGACGCTGCCCGCGACCGCCGTTACCAGTTGCAGGCCGAGGAGCTGAAGAAGCTGCAGGCCGAGGTCGACAAACGCATCGCCCTGCTCGAGGAGCGCAAGACCGAATACGAAACCTGGCTGAAGCGCCGCGAGGTCTTCCTCGCCCGCGCCGAGGAAGGTGTCGTCCAGATCTATTCACGCATGAAACCCGATGCCGCCGCCGAGCGCCTGGCGGTGATGAACACCGACCTCGCCGCCGCCATCATGATGAAGCTCGACGCGCGCAAGGCGAGCGTCATCCTGAATGAAATGGAAAGCAAGGTCGCGGCGGAACTGACCCGCATCATCGCGAGCGCCGCACGCCGGGAAGACCCCACATGATCAGAAAAGCCCTCCTCGCCGCAGCCATGGCCAGCCTTGCCGGCTGTGGCTCCAACCTCAAGGAAATCGGCAAGGAGCCGACGATGTCGGCCGTCGGCTCCGGCATCGAGGATGGCAGCTCGTCGATGTACCGCTATCCTGAATCGCCTGCCGCACCGCCGAAGCGCTTTTCGCTTTGGCAGGACAAGCAGAGCCGCATGTTCACCGATCCGCGCGCGCTGCAGCCGGGCGACATCCTGACCGTCAAGATCGAGATCGACGACAGGGCCCGTTTCCAGAACGAGTCCGAGCGCAACCGCGTCACCAACCGGACCATTGCCGCTGGCCTCAATGTCGAATGGGACGGCGCCAAGACCGGTGGCAAGGGCGATGGCAGCGCCGGCTCCAAGTCGATTTATGCCGGCGACGGCGCCACCACGCGGTCCGAGAAGCTCAACCTGCTCCTCGCCGCCGTCGTCACCGACGTGCTGCCCAACGGCAATATGATGATACGGGGCTCGCAGGAGGTGCGCGTCAACGCCGAACTGCGCGTCTTGACCATCGCCGGCATCGTGCGTCCGTCCGACATCGGTCCGGAAAACACCATTCCCTACGAGCGTATCGCCGAAGCACGCATCTCTTATGGTGGCCGCGGCCGCATCACCGAGGTCCAGCAGCCGCCCTACGGGCAGCAGTTCCTCGACCAGGTCCTCCCCTTCTAGGTCCGGGACATGTCAGACATAGATCAGTTCCTCCCCCAGAAGCCCGGCCCCTCGCTGGTCGTCCAGCTCGGCATCCTGGCGGTGCTGACCGTCGGAGCCATCGGCATGGGCTGGCTGTCGGGTGGCTACCTCAAGGGCGAGAGCACACCTGTCGAGCAAGCTGCTCCCGAAGCGCCCAAGGCCCACGCCGCCAAGGAAGAAGCGCCGGCCGAACACGGTCCGGCCAGCGAAGCTGCAGGCACTCTGGTGCAATTGCCGGCCATCACCGCCAATCTCGCGGCACCCGACACGATGTGGATCCGCCTCGAGGTCTCGCTGGTGCTCGACGCGCCGCAATCCGCAGACCTCGCCGAGCGCGTCCACCAGGACCTGCTCGCCTACGTGCGCACGCTCAGGATCCACCAAGTCCAGGGCGCCAGCGCTTTCCGCCACCTCAAGACCGACCTCGACGAACGCGCCGCGATCCGCAGCGATGGCCACGTCAAGGAAGTGCTGATCAGAACGTTGCTCTTCGAATGAAAAAGTTCCTGGCCACCGCAGCCATCCTCGCTGGCGCAATTGCGCCGGCGAGCGCACAGCAGCTCGACCTGAGCCAGCTCGGCAACACCGATGGCGCCACCATCGGTTACATCATCCAGATGTTCGGCCTGCTCACCGTGCTTTCGGTGGCACCAGGCCTGCTGATCATGGTGACGAGCTTCACCCGCTTCGTCATCGCCTTCTCGATCCTGCGCACCGGCATCGGCCTGCAGTCGACGCCGGCCAACCTGATCCTGATCTCGCTGTCTTTGTTCATGACCTTCTACGTCATGGCGCCGACCTTCGATCAGGCCTGGCAGAACGGCGTCAAGCCGCTGATGGACAACCAGATCACCCAGGTTGAAGCTGTCGACCGCATTTCCGACCCGTTCCGCACCTTCATGATGCGCAATGTCCGCGACAAGGACTTCAACCTGTTCGCCGACCTCGCCCGCGAACGCGGCCAGACGGTGTCGGAAGACAAGGTCGACCTGCGCATCCTGGTCCCGGCCTTCATGATCTCCGAAATCCGCCGCGGCTTCGAGATCGGCTTCCTGATCGTGCTGCCCTTCCTCGTCATCGACCTGATCGTCGCCACCATCACCATGGCGATGGGCATGATGATGCTGCCGCCGACAGTCGTGTCGCTGCCGTTCAAGATATTGTTCTTCGTCCTCATCGACGGCTGGAACCTGCTCGTCGGCAGCCTCGTACGATCTTTCACCTAGATCACCGCGCGTCCGCTTGCGGGCGCGCTATCACCGAAATCCGGCATGACGGCCGCAGTTCGCTTCGCGCGAGCTGCGGCCGTCATGTTTTTGAGGGCGCGCACAAATCCCGGGAAAATCAGCAAGTTAATGCGCGTTAACCATACCGCTTAGACCTTTGGTAGCTTCTATCGTGGAGATTGCCCGGCATGGCGGGTGATCCTCTCGGAGAGATCATGGGCATGATGCCGCTCCGCCATACCGGTCGGTCCGGTATGTCCCTGTACTTCAGCATATCCTAGGGGCGTAATTCCCATGTCCAGCATCAACACCAACGCGTCAGCAATGACCGCGCTGCAGACCCTTGCAGCCACCAACAAGTCGCTCAACGTCACCCAGGGCCGTATCGCCACGGGTCTCCGCGTCGCCGAAGCTTCCGACAACGCTGCCTACTGGTCGATCGCAACCACCATGCGTTCGGACAACAAGGCTCTTTCGACGGTCCAGGATTCGCTTGGCCTCGGCGCGTCGAAGGTCGACACCGCCTATACCGGCATGAACAAGGCCATCGACACGCTCAACGACATCAAGGTCAAGCTGGTCGCCGCCAACGGCGCATCGGCTGCCGACAAGGAAAAGATCGACACCGAAATCAAGGCGCTGCAGGGCCAGCTGAAGGCCTATGCCGACGGCGCTACCTTCTCGGGCTCGAACATGCTGTCGGTCAACACGACCACCGGTCACGCCACCGCCGGCACCGCCGACGACGTCAAGATCGTTTCGGCCTTCAACCGCGACGCTTCGGGCACGGCCTCGATCTCGACCATCGACGTCAAGGTCCAGGACATCAAGCTCTATGACGGCTCGGCAGCCACCACCGGCCTGACCAACGGCATCCTCGACGCCTTCCGTCTCGGCACGGGCGCTCGCACCGCTGCCGCTTCGGCCCCGACGGCCGGCGCTGCCGCAGCCGGCACCGACACCTACACCGTGGCCTCGCTTTCGGTGAAGGGCTTCAGCGACACCCAGATCGGCGCCATGCTCGGCGTCGTCGAAGGCGCGCTGAAGGAAATGACGACCGCTGCAACCAACCTCGGCGCTGCCAAGAGCCGCATCGAGCTGCAGAAGTCGTTCACCTCGAGCCTGATGGACTCCATCGACCGCGGCGTCGGCCAGCTCGTCGATGCCGACATGAACAAGGAATCGACCCGTCTGCAGGCCCTCCAGGTCCAGCAGCAGCTCGGCATCCAGGCGCTGTCGATTGCCAATGGCAACTCGCAGTCGATCATGTCGCTGTTCCGCGGCTGATCGAACCGTCTCAGGCATTCCGTATCAGGACGGGCCGCACCTCAGGTGCGGCCCGTTTGCGTTGGGTTGGCGCTTTGGAAATAATTCCCAAGATTATCTGCAATGTTTCTGACGCTTAGCGATTTGGTAGGGAGTATCGGAGAGATTACCCGGCATGGCGGGTGATCCCTCGGGGATCATGGGCATGATGCCGCTCCGCCATACCGGTCGATCCGGTATGTCCCTGTACCTTTGCATTTCCTAGGGGCGTAATTCCCATGTCCAGCATCAATACCAACGCGTCAGCAATGACCGCGCTGCAGACTCTCGCAGCCACCAACAAGTCGCTCAACGTCACCCAGGGCCGCATCGCCACGGGTCTCCGCGTAGCAGAAGCCTCCGACAACGCCGCCTACTGGTCGATCGCCACCACCATGCGTTCCGACAACAAGGCGCTTTCCACCGTTCAGGATTCGCTCGGTCTCGGCGCTTCGAAGGTCGACACCGCCTACACCGGCATGAACAAGGCCATCGACACGCTCAATGACATCAAGGTCAAGCTGGTCGCCGCCAACGGCGCATCTGCCGCCGACAAGGCCAAGATCCAGACCGAAATCAAGGCGCTGCAGGGCCAGTTGAAGGCCTATGCCGACGGCGCGACCTTCTCGGGTGCCAACTACCTCTCGGTTGCCTCCGACAAGAACGCCGCGGGCGCCGCAGCAGCCGCCGACACCGGTGTCCAGCAGGATGCCAAGATCGTTTCGGCCTTCAACCGCGATGCGTCGGGCACCGCCTCGATCTCGACCATCGACGTCAACGTCGAAGGCATCAAGCTCTATGATTCGGGCGCCGGCACCCCGGCCAATGTCAAGAACGCCGGTATCCTCGACCGCCAGACCGCAATCTGGAGCTCGAAGGCTGCCCAGACTGCCTACGACAGCGCCTATGCTGCCTCGGTGGCAGGTGGCGGCACCGACACCGCATCGGCGACGGCTGCCGCAACCGCGGCCGCAGCAGCTGACGGCACGGCGACGTCCATCGCTGGCGTCTCCGTCGCCAACCTCGACATCACCGCTGCCGGCGTCACCGACGCCTTCATCGGCTCGATGCTGAGCAAGGTCGAAGGCGCGCTGAAGTCGATGACCACGGCTGCAACCAACCTCGGCGCCGCCAAGAGCCGCATCGAACTGCAGAAGGCATTCACCTCGAGCCTGATGGACTCCATCGATCGCGGCGTCGGCCAGCTCGTCGATGCCGACATGAACAAGGAATCGACCCGCCTGCAGGCCCTTCAGGTCCAGCAGCAGCTCGGTATCCAGGCGCTGTCGATTGCCAACGGCAATTCGCAGTCGATCATGTCGCTGTTCCGCGGCTGATTCTCAGGCACATCACAATACATCAGGGCCGCACCTCAGGGTGCGGCCCTTTTCGTTTTAGAATCGACTTATATTTAAACTCAAGAATATTCAAAGTTTCTTCGAGAAAACTCAAGATTATCTCACGGATATTCTGACAATTATACTTTTAGAATTTTTGTATGAGAACCGTAGCGGCCATGGCGGGTGATCCTCACCGAGAGATCATGGGCATGATGCCGCTCCGCCATACCGGTCGATCCGGTATGTCCCTGTACTATCGCATTCCTTAGGGGCGTAATTCCCATGTCCAGCATCAATACCAACGCATCGGCAATGACGGCGCTGCAGACCCTTGCAGCCACCAACAAGTCGCTCAACACCACCCAGGGCCGCATTGCCACCGGCTTCCGCGTCGCCGAAGCTTCCGACAACGCTGCCTACTGGTCAATCGCCACCACCATGCGCTCCGACAACAAGGCACTCTCGACGGTCCAGGATTCGCTCGGCCTCGGCGCTTCCAAGGTCGACACTGCCTATACCGGCATGAACAAGGCCATCGACACCATCAACAACATCAAGGTCAAGCTGGTCGCCGCCAACGGCGCGTCGGCTGCCGACAAGGCCAAGATCCAGACCGAAATCAAGGCGCTGCAGAGCCAGTTGAAGGCTTATGCCGACGGCGCGACCTTCTCCGGCTCGAACATGCTGTCGGTCAAGTCCGACAAGGACGCAGCCGGTGCGGCAGCAGCCGCCAACACCGGCGTGCAGCAGGACACCAAGATCGTCTCGGCCTTCAACCGCGACGCCTCGGGTACTGCCTCGATCTCGACCATCGACGTCAAGGTCGAGGGCATCAAGCTGTTCGACAGCGGCACCGTTGCCAACCTGAAGAACGCCGGCATCCTCGACCGATCGACGGCGATCTACAGCTCGGCCACCGCACAGGGCGCCTATGAGGCCAAGCTTGCCGAGCGTGTCGCAGCAGGCGACCACGACGTCGACGCCAAGACCGCCGCAGCAACCGCCGCGACGGCGGCGGACGCCACGGCAACGGTTGTCGTAACCAAGTCCGTCCACGACCTCGACATCACAGCCGCCGGCGTCACCGACGGTGTCATCGGCGCGATGCTGAGCAAGGTCGAAGGCGCGCTCAAGTCGATGACGACGGCCGCCACTAACCTCGGCGCTGCCAAGAGCCGCATCGAGCTGCAGAAGTCGTTCACCTCGAGCCTGATGGACTCCATCGATCGCGGCGTCGGCCAGCTCGTCGATGCCGACATGAACAAGGAATCGACCCGTCTGCAGGCCCTCCAGGTCCAGCAGCAGCTCGGCATTCAGGCGCTGTCGATTGCCAATGGCAACTCGCAGTCGATCATGTCGCTGTTCCGCGGCTGATCGAACCGTCTCAGGCACTTCCCGGGAATATGGGCCGCAGTTCGCTGCGGCCCTTTTTTATTTGGGATCTTCTTCCGCACACCCCATCAGGCGGCAAATCCGCCAGCCAATTATTCTACAACTCGGCGTTGGCTAATCAGCGATTTTCTCAAAAGTTAGAGTTTTAGCAATGTCTATATGAGAATGATGCGTCATGGCGGGTGATCGACAGCGATCATGGGCATGATGCCGCTCCGCCATACCGGTCAATCCGGTATGTCCCTGTTTTTTTGTTGTTTTTTCGGGGCGTAATTCCCATGTCCAGCATCAATACCAACGCGTCGGCAATGACCGCGCTGCAGACCCTGTCTGCGACCAACAAAGCTCTCAACACCACCCAGGGCCGTATCGCCACCGGCTTCCGCGTCGCCGAAGCTTCCGACAACGCTGCCTACTGGTCGATCGCCACCACCATGCGCTCGGACAATAAGGCACTGTCGACGGTCCAGGACTCGCTCGGCCTCGGCGCTTCGAAGGTCGACACCGCCTACACCGGCATGAACAAGGCCATCGACACGCTCAATGACATCAAGGTCAAGCTGGTTGCCGCCAACGGTGCATCGAACGCCGACAAGGCCAAGATCCAGACCGAAGTGAAGGCCCTGCAGGACCAGCTCAAGTCTTATGCCGACGGCGCAACCTTCTCCGGCACCAACATGCTGTCGGTCAACAGCGGCGCTGCCGTGGCTGCCGACGTCAAGGTCGTCTCCGCCTTCAACCGTGACGCTGCAGGCACGGCTTCGATCTCCACCATCGACGTCAAGGTCGAGAGCATCAAGCTCTACGAAGCCGGCGCCGGAGTTGCCACCACCGGCAAGGGTATCCTCGACTCCGAGCGCACCGCTGCTGGCGTCGAAGGCGCGGCAAACGCCGTCACCCTCGGCACCTACGACGCGGCCGACACCTTCCAGGTCGCCACGATGAAGCTGACGGACGGCACGCTGTTTGCCAACGACCAGCAGCTGACCCAGATGCTCGGCGTCGTCGAAAGCGCGCTCAAGGACATGAACACGGCCGCCACCGATCTCGGCGCCGCCAAGAGCCGCATCGACCTGCAGAAGACCTTCACCGCGAGCCTGATGGACTCCATCGATCGCGGTGTTGGCCAGCTCGTCGATGCCGACATGAACAAGGAATCGACCCGCCTGCAGGCCCTCCAGGTCCAGCAGCAGCTCGGTATCCAGGCGCTGTCGATTGCCAACGGCAACTCGCAGTCGATCATGTCGCTGTTCCGCGGCTGATCGAACCGTCTCAGGCATTTCGCATCAGGACGGGCCGCACCTCAGGTGCGGCCCGTTTGCGTTTGGGTCCGCACCCGTGTGTCGCGCTGAAAGATCGAGGAAACTCTAAATATTTCAATCTTCTAACAAACGAACCTCATACAGTTGTTAGCAGTTCGGTAAGGTTAAGATGCGATCGTCTTTTGCATGGCGGGTGACCCCTTCTTGGCGATCATAGGCATGATGCCACGCCGCCATACCGGTCGATCCGGTATGTTCCAGTATTGCTTTTTCCTAGGGGCGTAATTCCCATGTCCAGCATCAACACCAACGCGTCGGCAATGACGGCGCTGCAGACGCTTTCCGCCACCAACAAGTCGCTGAGCACCACCCAGGGCCGCATCGCCACAGGTCTGCGCGTCGCCGAAGCTTCCGACAACGCTGCCTACTGGTCGATCGCAACCACCATGCGTTCGGACAACAAGGCTCTTTCGACGGTCCAGGACTCACTCGGCCTCGGCGCTTCCAAGGTCGACACCGCTTACACCGGCATGAACAAGGCCATCGACACGCTCAACGACATCAAGGTCAAGCTGGTCGCCGCCAACGGCGCATCGGCCGCCGACAAGGAAAAGATCGACACCGAGATCAAGGCCCTCCAGAAGCAGCTCCAGGCCTATTCCGACGGCGCCACCTTCTCCGGTACCAACATGCTCTCGGTCAAGAGCGGTGCTGCGGCAACCGCAGCCGACGACGTCAAGATCGTCTCCGCCTTCAACCGCGACGGCGCCGGCTCCGCTTCTGTGTCGACCATCGACGTCAAGGTCGATAACATCAAGCTGTTCGAGACCGGCGGTGCTGCCGCCATCAAGACCGGCATCCTGGATGGCCAGCGTCTCGGCACCACCGGCGTCCGTGCCGCCCTGTCCGCCCCGACCCCCGGCACCGATGCCGCAACCGACACCTACTCGGTCATGACAGTTTCGGTCAAAGGCTACTCCGATGCGCAGCTCACCAAGCAGCTTGGCGTTGTCGAAGCAGCACTCAAGGAAATGACGACGGCCGCTACCAACCTCGGCGCTGCCAAGAGCCGCATCGAACTGCAGAAGGCATTCACCTCCAGCCTGATGGACTCCATCGACCGCGGTGTGGGCCAGCTCGTCGATGCCGACATGAACAAGGAATCGACCCGTCTGCAGGCCCTCCAGGTCCAGCAGCAGCTCGGTATCCAGGCGCTGTCGATCGCCAACGGCAACTCGCAGTCGATCATGTCGCTGTTCAAGGGCTGATGCCCCGGCGCCAAAACATCTCCAGTCGTGAAATCGGGCCGTACCCCATGGGTGCGGCCCGATTTCATTTTGCCCTGTCCGCCGCCTTCTCCTCGCCTGGCGGCGCCGGATAGCTTCGCGCAAGTTACGGCGAGCATAGATTCCGCCACGTAACGGTAAATGCGAAGGCCTGTCGCCGTGTGGTCTTTAATCTGCCGTTAACCATAAGTTCGTAGTTATGGTTAACCAATTGCTATGACGGTTCGGCTGCCACGGGCAGAACGTACGGCATCCGCAACCGGTTCGCGGCGGCAGATCGCGCGGCTCTGACAGAGGGGTTTATTTCGATGTCCAGTATTATGACCAATGCTTCGGCGTTGACGGCGCTTCAGAGCCTCAACACCACGAACAAGGCTTTGAACACCACCCAGGCCCGCATCTCGACCGGCTTCCGCGTCGCGGAAGCCTCCGACAACGCTGCCTACTGGTCGATCGCCACCACCATGCGCTCCGACAACAGGGCACTCTCGACGGTCCAGGACGCGCTCGGCCTCGGCGCCTCGAAGGTCGACACCGCATACACCGCGATGCACAAGTCGATCGACACCCTCAACGACATCAAGGTCAAGCTTGTCGCCGCCGCCAATGGCTCGGACGCCGACAAGAACAAGATCGACGTCGAGATCAAGGCGCTGCAGGCACAGCTCAAGAGCTATGCCGACAGCGCCAGCTTCTCCGGTGCCAACTGGCTTTCGGTCAATTCGACGACAGCTGCCGGCCATTCGGCGGCCGGCGTCCACAATGACGCCAAGATCGTTTCGGGCTTCATCCGCGACAATTCGGGCACGGTCACGCTGGCAACGATCGACATCAAGGTCCAGAGCGTGAAGCTCTACGACGCCGCAGCCACCAACAACGTCAACAAAGGCATCCTCGAAGGCCTTCGCCTCGGCACCACGGGCGTACGCGACAACACCGCCGTCAACCCGGCTACCCCGGGTGCAGCGGTTGCCGCCACAGACGGCTACGCCGTTGCGACCCTTTCGGTGAAGGGCTTCAGCTTCGACCAGATCCTGCAGATGGTGAAGGTCACCGAGACGACCCTCGCCGAGATGACCGACGCCGCCACCACGCTCGGCGCGGCCAAGAGCCAGATCGACCTTCAGAAGACCTTCACCACCAGCCTGATGGACTCCATCGACCGCGGCGTCGGTCAGCTCGTCGACGCAGACATGAACAAGGAATCGACGCGCCTGCAGGCCCTTCAGGTCCAGCAGCAGCTCGGCATCCAGGCGTTGTCGATCGCCAATTCGAACTCGCAGAACATCCTGTCGCTGTTCAAGAGCTGACGCCTCGGCCCCGAAACCCGATTTCGGCGTTCGGAAACGCCTGAATCCAGGTTGCACTTCGGCAACAGCAATCCCGACGAAATGCCATGGGCCGCGCAACTTGCGCGGCCCATAACATTTTCGCACAAGCTTCGCGGGCTAGGGTCTCTCCGGAAAGTATTGCGGGGAACTTACGCACGTGCCCGAACAGCTACAGAGCATCGTCGCCAATCTCAGGAGTTTCGGCCCACGCCGTCTCGCCATGCTGGGTGGTATCGCAGCACTGGTGATCGCCATCGTCGGCGTGGCATCCGTCTATCTCAACCGTCCTGCCTACGAGACGCTCTATGTCGGCCTCGAACGCTCCGACGTGAACCAGATCGGCATGGTGCTGGGCGAAGCGGGCATCGGCTTCGACGTCGCCTCCGACGGCACCACCGTGCTGGTCCCAGCCGGCAGCACCGCGCAAGCCCGCATGCTGCTCGCCGAAAAAGGCCTGCCCACCAGCGCCAATGCCGGCTACGAGCTGTTCGACAATGTCGGCTCGCTCGGCCTCACCTCCTTCATGCAGCAGGTCACCCGTGTCCGCGCATTGGAAGGCGAGATCGCCCGCACCATCCAGTCGATATCAGGCATCAAGGCCGCCCGTGTTCACATCGTCATGTCCGAGCGCGCCAATTTCCGCCGCGACGAGCAGAAGCCGTCGGCCTCGGTCGTCATCCGCGCCGCCAGCATGGATGCCGACAAGAGCGCCATGTCGATCCGCCATCTCGTTGCCGCAGCCGTCCCCGGCCTCGATGCCGAGCGTGTGACGGTTCTCGATTCGAGCGGCAATTTGCTCGCCGCCGGCGACGATCCCAACAATTCGAGCGCCGCCCGCTCAATCGGCGTCGAGCGCACCGTCGAAACCCAGATCGAGGACAACATCCGCCGTGCGTTGGCAGCCTATCTCGGGCCGGACAATTTCCGCGCCAGCGTCAAGGCTGACGTCAACACCGACTCGCGCCAGACCGAAGAGACGATCTTCGATCCGGAATCACGCGTCGAGCGCTCCGTCCAGGTGGTCCGCGCCAACGAGAATTCCAACCAGAAGCAGTCGTCGACACCTGCCACCGTCGAGCAGAACCTGCCCGATGCCGAGGCCGCTGCCAGCGACGGCCCGCAGTCGACCTCGGCCAGCGACCGCAAGGAAGAGATCACCAATTACGAGATGAACTCCAAGCGCATCGCCACGGTGTCGAATGGCTATTCGGTAACCAAGATGTCGATCGCCGTGGTCGTCAACCAGCAGCGCCTGGCAGCCATCCTCGGCAAGGACGCGACGCCCGAGGCCATCGCCGCCCGCGTCGCCGACATCCAGAAGATGGTGACCTCGGCCACTGGCTTCGACGAAAAGCGCGGCGACCTGATCAACGTCTCGGCGGTCGAGTTCATCGACGGCCTCGACGGCGAGGTCATCGAGAGCCCCGGCATCATGGCCTCGATCGGCCAGCACGCAGGAACGATGATCAACGCCGCCGCCTTCATCGTCGTCGTTTTCCTCGTCGCCTTCTTCGGTCTGAGGCCGATGGCAGCAGCACTGTCGGGTTCGTCCGCAGCCCCTGCCCTGCCCACCTTCGCCGGGCCGAGCTTCGAGGAGATGCAGCGCGCCTTGCCGAATGCGGAGGGCATGGCTTCGTTCGAGGAAGAGCCCGCCGCATTGTCCGACCAGCGGCCGCACGCCATGGACGACCTGCGCAACAAGCTGCGCCCTGCCCCGCAGGACCGCCTCGCCCGCATGGTCGACATCAATGAAGAGCGCACCGCACTGATCCTGCGCAAATGGGCCGGTAACGAGGTTGCCGCGTAATGTCGATCGCAGCGCTTTTTGAACGGCTGACCGATTTCGCACCGCTCGCGCCAAATCCGCATCCGCATGCCGACCAGACCGAGACCTCGGCCACGGAATATCCCAAGGCGGTTCCGGATCTGGATATCCCGGCAATCGTCGCCGAAGCCGTCGCCCAGGCCGAGGCCGATCTGACCACACGCCTGAGCGAGGAGTACGAGCTGGTGCTCGAGGCCGAGCGCCAGCGCCACGCCGAGGAGGTCGCCGCCCTTGGCGCCCGCTTCGGCAGCGAGGCCGGCGAGGTCATCGCCACGCGCATCGCCGAGATGGAGACGCGTATCGTCCACCTCACCACCGACGCCGCCGCCCGCGTTGTCGCGACGTTGGTCAGTGACGACATCCGCCAGCGCTCGATCGATGCCCTGTCCAGCGCCATCATTGCCGCCTGCGCCGACCGCGAAGCGGTGCGCATCAAGGTCAGCGGCCCGCAATTCCTGTTCGACGCGCTCGCGGCCGCCATTGGCGCACGCATCGACAATGTCGACTTCGTCGAAGCAGTCGGCTTCGATCTCAGCGTCGCGATCGACGACAACCTGTTCGAGACCCGCCTCGGCGAATGGTCTTCGGCGCTTTCCGAGACCTTGCCATGAACGGTCCTGACGGCGCCGAGCCACGCCACGAGATCGTCATCGTCAGGCGAGCCCATTCCGACCATGACGACGGCCACCATGGCGGCGCCTGGAAGATCGCCTTCGCCGACTTCATGACGGCGATGATGTGCTTCTTCCTCGTCATGTGGCTGATCAGTGCCGCCAACGAACAGACCAAGGCGGCTGTCGCCAGCTACTTCAACCCCGTCAAGCTGGTCGACCGCAATGCCAGCCGCAAGGGCCTCGAAGAACTCGGTGACGGTCCCAATTCGGTCGGCCTGACTGCCGAGAACCCGCAGGAAGCCAGCGCCAAAGCAGGCTCCGATGGCCGCGGCAATGCCGGCCCGTCGACGGAGAAAAACTCCGCTGACGCCAGCCCTGCCGCCAACCGCTCTGACGAGCACCTGTTTGCCGACCCCTACGCTGTGCTCGCCGAAATCGCCCAGGACACCGGCGCCAAGGCCAACATCTCGGAACGCAACGAAGGCGGTGCCCAGAATGCCGGTCCGGCAAGCGGCGCCTCTGGCGGAGAAGCCTATCGCGACCCGTTCGCACCCGATTTCTGGACCGAGCAGGTGGCAACGCCTGCCGCCGAAGCAAGTGCCGAGCGCGCCGCGATCGAAGGCGAACCGGCAAAGCCCGGCGACAAGACCGAGCGTTCGGCCAAGACCGATCCGGTGAAGGCCGAAGAACAGCAAGCCAAGCCCGCAGAACAGACGGCCGCACCGGCTCCCGCAGCGCGCGAAACCGCCGCCAAGCCCGGCGATGCCCCCAAGCGCGACACCAACGAAGCTGAAGCATTGGCCGAGGCGCCAAAGCCCAGGGACGAGGCGCCGACACGCGAAACCGTCAACGATGCCGACGCCATCCGCCGCGAACTCGCCGAGGCGATCAAGTCGGGCGGCGCCCTGCCCGACGGTCTCTCGGTCGTCGCCACAGACAAGGGCGTCGTCATCTCGGTCACCGAACAGTTCGATTTCGGCATGTTCGAAATCGGCTCCGCCGTGCCGCGCAAGCAGCTTGTGCTCGCCATGGAAAAGATCGCCAAGACGCTTGCCACCCACGAGGGCAACATCTCGATCAACGGACACACCGACGCGCGTCCGTTCCGTGGCGGCGGCTATGACAACTGGCGCCTGTCCACCTCGCGCGCCCACTCAGCCTACTACATGCTGGCCCGCGCCGGGCTTGACGAAAAGCGTATCGTCGAGGTCGCCGGTTTCGCCGACCGCAAGCTGAAGGACAAGGCCGAACCGTTCTCGGCCACCAATCGGCGTATCGAAATCCTGCTGGAGCGCGCCGAATGAGGCTGGCGGCAACCCTGTCCGGTGCCGCGCTGATCGCCCTGCTCGTCGCGGGCGTGCCAAGCCGTGCCGTGGCCAGCGAGGCGCCGGCGCTCGAGCCTTACCAGCTGGTGCGCTGCCTGCAGCTGTTGCAGGACCGCATCGCCTCCGGCGATCAGGCTTCGCTGCCGTTGCAGCGCCGGCTGCTCGAAATGACCGACAAGCGCATGCGGACCGCCGATGTCGACGCATTCAAAGATCCCAAGAATTTTCGCGCCCTGCTGATCTATGCGATGAGCGGCGGCAACCCGCTGACCATCGAGCAGGTGGTTTCGCGGCTGGAGCTTGAAGAGGCCGACCAGAAGCTGGCGCAAGGCGTCATCGATTATCTCCGAGGCAAGCCCAAGGGCACGGTGGAGGCGCTGGCCGCGATCGACCCGCTGACGCAGATTTCTGAACTCGGTGCCTTTCTGGCGCTGGTCAAGGGTTCCGTCAGCATCGCCGAACAGCCCGAGCAGGCGATGACGCTGTTCGACCAGGCCAGACTGCTCAGCCCCGGCACGCTGGTCGAGGAAGCCGCCCTGCGCCGCTCGGTTGCGCTCGCCACCCGGCTTGAGGATGGCGGCCGCTTCCTGCGCAACTCGACGCAATATGTTCGCAGCTACCTGCGCTCGCCTTATGCCAGCCAGTTTGCCGATGCCTTCGTTGGCGGCGTCGTTGCCCTGCACAAGTCGATCAATCTTGACACGCTCGCCGAAATCACCGCGATGATGGACGCCGAGCAGGAACGGGTCGTCTATCTCCGTATCGCCCGCCATGCTGCCATCGACGGCCTGACCGAGCTCTCCGCCTTTGCCGCTGCCAGGGCCGAAAAGCGTCGTGACGGCGCACCTGGCGGTGCTGACCCGCGCGCCCAGCTTTATTCCGGCCTGTCCTCGGTCACTTCCGGCACCGCCGCCGACATGCTTGGCAAGCTCGGCGACATCGATCGCGACAAGTTATCCAAGGGCGACCGTGCCCTGCTCGACGCCGTCGAGGCGGTTGCCTCGGAGCTGACGTCGGCTGTTCCGGCGACACCCGCAAGCGCATCGAAACCGCTGGATGTCGGCGATCTGCCGCCGGCGGCGATCGAGATCACGCCGCCACCGGCGGATCCGATGATCCCCGACGCCGTCGAGACACCTGCAGAGGCTGCGCCCGCCCAGTCGGCGACACCCGCAACCCAGTCGGCGGCCCCCGAGGTCCCGGCAGCAGCACCCGCGTCGCCTCCGGCTGAACAGCCGGCGACGGTGGCGGCGCCCAGGGTCGTGCCTTTGACAGCGCAACAACAACCGGAATCAGCGGAACCGGAAGATCCCAAGATCACTGAAGCGCGCCGCACGCTTGAATCAATTGACGAACTGCTAGGAGGCTCCCCCAAATGACCGACGCCATCAGCGCGGCCCTGGTGAGCCCGCTCGCGCGCCATTCATCCGGCCATGAGCGCAATGCCCTCGCCAGCAATGACGACCAGCCCGATTTCGGCCAGGCCCTGAGCTCACCGAACAAGGGCGAGCCGAAATCGAAAGGTCATGCCGCCGATCACGATACGCCGCGCCAAAAGGGCCTGAACAAGCTCGCAGAGCGGCTTGCGGCACGTGACGCGCTCGCCGAAGCCGAGGGCAAAACACCCAGGGTCGGCGAAGCTGCCGAGGACGCGACACTCGAAATACCCCAGCCGCAGCCGGATGCCACGACGAAGGACGTCAAAGCGGAAAAAACCGAAGAGCCTGCATTGCCGCTGGTGCTTGCACTGAGCGAATTACGCAAGGCGGGCGCCCAGCCGGCAAAGGCTGGTTCCGCCGACGCGACCGACGTCGAGGAGAGCAAGGCCAGCGCACAGCCAGAGGCTGCAGGCGACGCGTCGGAGCCGGAACTCGCAGCCCTCGTCACGAGCGGCAAGACCGCGCGCCAGGCTACCACCGGAGCCGCGCCGCAGTCCGCGGCACCTGTTTCGGCACCCGCGACAGCCTCCACGCCCGAGACGCAGCAGGCAGCACAATCCGGCGCGCCGGAAACCACCAGCGACGTCGCAGCCAGGGCCGACAAACCGGCACGACCGACACCCGTCAGGCAAGCCGAACAACCCTCCGTCGGCAACACCGTCACCGTCATGTCGGAGCAGTCGATCCCGGCACCGGCGAGCACTGGCGCGGGCAGTACCGCGGGCGCGCTGGCGCTCGACATCGCCTCCGCGGCACCGCGCCATGTCGCTGCCGTATCCTCGGTCCAGCAGCTCCAGAACAGCGCATCCAGCACACCCGGCGCGCAGGCTCTCAAGATCCAACTGCGCCCCGTCGAACTGGGCATGGTCACAGCCAATCTTCACCTGACCGGTGAGCAACTTTCGGTTGAAATCGAGGTTGAGAACACCGAGGCCTACAACAGGCTTTCGTCCGACCGCGAGGCGATCAACAGCGCCCTGCGCGGCCTCGGTTTCGACGTTGACCGCGTCACCATCCTGCAGCCGCAATCGACGAATGCCCGCGCTGACGGCAGCGCTGCCAACGGCTTCGCAGGCCGTGACCAGGCATCTGCCCAGTCGGGCGGGACAGGTGGTGAAGGTGGCAATTCCAGCAATGGACGTCAGAGTGGGAACGCTGCAAATGACGAAAGCAATTCGCGCAACATCTCGTCGTCTGGCGCTGATCGCCCTGGCAGCAGCCGCTACATCTAGCGCCGCCAGCACGATCGCTGCAGCTGCGGCCAATCCGTGCGAGCCTGAGATCCTGCGCGCCGCCGACCGCTACGGCGTGCCGGTCGGCATTCTCTATGCCGTTGGTCTGACCGAAACGGGAAAGAAGGGTAGCTTGCAGCCTAACGCCTTGAACATAGAGGGAAAAGCCGTCTTTCCTAGGAATGAGGCCGAAGCCGTTGCGGCCTTCGAGACGGCGCGTCGCGAAGGCAAGACGCTGATCGATCTCGGCTGCATGCAGATCAACCACCGATACCACGCAACCGAATTCCGCTCGGTGCGCGACATGCTCAATCCGCGCCTCAATGTCGACTATGCCGCGCGCTTTCTCGTCAGCCTGCACTCGCGTCATGAATCCTGGTCGATGGCGGTCGCGCGTTATCATGCCGGCCCCAACAACGACCCTGCACAAAAACGCTACGTCTGTCGCGTCATCGCCAACATGGTCGCCACCGGCTTCGGCCGCTGGACCGAAAACGCCCGGACCTTCTGCAACCCATAGGCGTTGCCAGCCGAACCGAACCGGACACGGGCCGTTACCCCGCCCCTCATTACAGGCTTGCGCAAGGATGCACGCATATCGTGCAACCTGTTCAACCCATGCGATTCCGGACTCCCTAAAAAATAGCGGCAAGAATTCACGATTGGTCGCCTTGGTCCCGACCCATTACCGATTGGTTAACAGGGCATTTTACTGATTCGGGGGCGGAATCATGATCGTAATCGTGGACGAGCGAGAGCTCGTCACCAACGGATATAATTCACTCTTCGACCGGGAAGGTGTGGCGTGCGCAGGCTTCCGTTCGACCGAATTCGGCGAATGGGTTTCCAGCGCTCCCGACGAGGATCTGCGTTCGGTTCGCGCCTTCCTCATCGGCGACTGCAACGAGGGCTCGATCTCGCCGCGTCAGCTGCGAGACCGTACCAAAGCCCCGGTCATCGCCCTCAGCGAACAGAACAATCTCGAAAACACGCTCAAGCTTTTCGAGTCGGGCGTCGACGACGTCATCCGCAAGCCCGTCCACATCCGTGAGATCCTTGCCCGCATCTCGGCCATCCGCCGTCGCGCCCAGGAAGACACCGGCTTCACCCAGATCGGCGCAATGCGCATCTTCATGGACGGCCGCGACCCCGAGATCGACGGCGAGCCGATGCCGCTGCCGCGTCGCGAGCGTCGCATCCTTGAGTATTTGGCAAGCAACAGCGGCCGTCGCGTCACCAAGACCCAGGTCTTCAACGCGATCTACGGTGTCTTCGACGAAGAAGTCGAAGAAAATGTCGTCGAAAGCCACATCTCGAAGTTGCGCAAGAAATTGCGTGAGCGTCTTGGCCACGACCCGATCGATTCAAAACGTTTCCTCGGCTACCGGCTGATCGTCTGACCAGCCTCGCGCAAGACATGCCACGTAACTTCACCAGCGTGGCATGAGATTTGAGGAGACCACCGATGAGCCTTTACGGAATGATGCGAACCGGCGTTTCGGGCATGAATGCCCAGGCGAACCGGCTGTCGACGGTCGCCGACAACATCGCTAACTCGAGCACGACCGGCTACAAGCGCGCCTATACCGAATTCTCGTCGCTGGTGCTGCCCAGCACGCCCGGCGCCTACAATTCCGGCGGCGTCACCACCAAGGTGCTGAACGCAGTCGCCAAGGACGGAACGCTCCAGTACACGACGTCGGGCACCGACCTCGCGGTCCAGGGCAACGGCTTCTTCGTCGTCCAGGACTCGTCCGGTTCGCCCTACCTCACCCGCGCCGGTTCGTTCGTGCCCGACGGCCAGGGTCGCCTCATCAATGCCGCCGGTTACCAGCTGATGGGCTACAGCTACGCAAATGGCATTCCGGCCGCCACCGCCAACGGCTTCGATGGCCTGGTGCCCGTCCAGATCTCGAGCTCCGAGCTCACCGCGCTGCCGACCAAGAACGCTACCTTCACGGCCAACCTGCAGAGCGACGCTGCCGTCTCCGCCGGCCCGCTCCCGAGCACGAATGCCGCCGGCGCGACCTATACGTCGAAATCGTCGATGGTCATGTACGACAATCTCGGCGCCAAGAAGATCGTCGACATCTACTACACCAAGACCGGCGCCAACACCTGGGACGTCGCCGTGTACGACCAGTCCAAGGCGGCGGCCGGAACCTCGTTCCCCTATGCCGCAGGCGGTCTGCTGACCAACAGCACCATGACCTTCGACGGTACCACCGGCAAGCTGACCAGTGCCGGCAGCCTCAGCTTCACCGTCCCGAACGGTGCGCCGGTGACCCTCGACATCTCCAAGATGACGCAGCTGGCATCGCCCTACACCGTGACCAAGGCCGTTGCCGACGGCAACGGACCGAGCACCATCGAACGTGTCGAGATCGACACCGACGGCACCATGTACGCCCAGTACGCAGACGGTTCGATGAAGCCTCTGTTCAAGATTCCTCTGGCCGACGTGGCAAGCCCCGACCGTCTCAACAGCCTTTCGGGTAACGTGTTCCGCGAGAGCGCCGACTCCGGTCCGGTCCAGATCGGCTTCGCCGACTCGGGCGGCCTCGGCAAGATGATCTCGGGTGCGCTCGAAAACTCCAACGTCGACATCGCCGAGGAACTCACCGCGATGATCGAATCCCAGCGTAACTACACTGCCAATTCCAAGGTCTTCCAAACCGGAGCGGACCTGATGGATATCCTCGTCAACCTGAAGAGATAGGACTGACGGGCTTATCGCCCGCTGGAAAAACATAGCATGTCGCTGTCGTCTGCCATTAGCATAGCCCAATCTGCGCTTCGCAACACGTCGCGCCAGACAAGCACTGTTTCCCGCAACGTCGCGGATGCATCAAATCCTGACTACGTGCGCCGCACAGCCGTGCTCGCCAGCACCGGCCCCGGGGCGCGCGTGGTCGAAATCCAGCGTGCGACCAACGAGCAGCTGTTTCGCCAGAACCTGTCTGCCCTGGCCGACTTCACCGGCCAGAACACCCTCCTGGAGGGGCTGCAGAAACTGTCGCTCGACGTCAACGGCTCGGAAAACAAGGGCTCGGTCGCAACCCAGCTCGGCAAGTTCCAGCAGGCGCTGCAGCTTTACGCGGCAGCCCCCTCCAACCAGAACCTCGGCACGGCGGCGATCGACGCCGCCCGCCAGGTGGTGCGCTCGCTCAACGACGGCAGCGATGCCATTCAGCGCATCCGTACCGAGACCGACAGCGAGATCGCGACCACCGTCGATGATCTCAACAGGCTGCTCGCCGATTTCGAGCAGGCCAACAAGGCGATCATCCAGGGCACCCGCGCCGGCCGCGACGTCAACGACTCCCTCGACCAGCGCGACGCCATCCTGAAGAAGATTTCCGAGATCGTGCCGATCTCGACCTTCAAGCGTGGCGACAACGACATGGTCATCACCACAGGTGATGGCACCACCTTGTTCGAGACCGTCCCGCGCGCGGTCACCTTCCAGCCGCTGGCGGGTTACTCCGCCGGCGTGACCGGCAACAAGATTCTCATCGACGGCGTGCCGCTTCAGCCAGGCGTCGGCGCCAACACCAACGCCGGCGGCAAGCTCGCCGGCATGATCCAGCTCCGCGACAGTGTCACCACCACGATGCAGTCGCAGCTCGACGAGATGGCGCGCGGACTGATCACCGCCTTCTCGGAGACGGCACCAGCCCTTGCGGACCAGGCCGGCCTGTTCACCTGGTCCGGCGGCCCGGCGGTCCCGCCGGCCGGCGTACTGGTCAATGGCCTTGCGCGCTCGATCAAGATCAATCCGGCGGTCGACCCGCAGATCGGCGGCAATCCCAAGCTGTTGCGCGATGGCGGCATCAACGGCGCGGCCTATGTCAAGAATCCCGCCAGCAACGCTTCTTATGCCGACCTGCTGATCTCCTATGGCAACCGCATCGACCAGACGATGACTTTCGATCCGGCCGCGGGTATCGCCACAAGCTCGAGCCTCAGCACCTTCTCGACCAATTCGATCGGCTGGTTCGAGGGCATGCGCAAGCAAGCGGACACCGCCGCCCAGACCAAGGAAGCGCTGGCTATCCGCACCGCCGAGGCCCTTTCAAACGATACCGCTGTCAATGTCGACATCGAGATGTCGAAGATGCTGGAACTCGAGCAGTCCTATCAGGCCACGGCCCGGCTGTTGAAGGCGGTCGACGACATGCTGGCAGCCCTCCTGGGCGCGGTGAGATAGCGCGATGAAAGCGACGTTCGTCTCCTCCTCCGCGGTCACCAGCGCCCTGCGCTACTCGATGCTGCGCCAGCAGTCCGAGCTCATCAAGGCGCAGAAGGAGGCCAGCTCCGGCTTCGTCGCCGACACCGGTTTGGCGCTTGGCGCCCGCACCGCGCAGTCGGTCACGCTCCATCGCGACCTCGAGCGCCTCGATGGCATTGTCGACAGCAACGGCCTGGTGTCGTCGCGCCTGTCAGCGACGCAGAAGTCGCTCAACGAGGTCGGCAAGGCCGCACAGACCTTCCTTGCCAGCCTGACCAGCAGTTCCTCCGGTGATGCCGCCTATGCGCTGACCCAGAAGGCGGCGCGCGGCACGCTCGACACGCTGACCTCGGTGCTCAATACCAGCCTCAACGGCGAATATCTGTTTGCCGGCACCAACACCGACGTCAAGCCGCTCAACGAATTCAAGGCCGGCTCGCCGGCCAAGGCGGCATTCGACACCGCCTTCCAGACACATTTCGGCTTCACGCAGAACGATCCGGCGGCGCAGTCGATCTCGGCCACCCAGATGGACACCTTCATGACCTCGGTCGTCGAGCCGATGTTCCTCGGCGCCGGCTGGCAGGCCAATTTCTCCAATGCCACCGACCAGGGCATCACCAGCCGCATCACGCTCAACGAAACCACCGAGTCCTCGGTCAGCGCCAACAATGCCGGCATCCGTAAGGTCGCCATGGCCGCCGCCATGGTCAGCGACCTGCTCGATTCCAATGTCGGCGCTGCGGCCCGCGGCGCGCTGGTCACCCGCGCCGTGTCGATCATAGGCACCGCCATCAGCGACATAGGCCAGTTGGAATCGCAGACCGGCATCATCGAGCAGCGCGTCACCAACGCCACCGATCGCATCAAGATGCAGATGGACCTGTTCGAGCGCCACATCATCAACACCGAGGGCGTCAACCCTGAAAAGGCGGCGACACGCGTCAGCGACCTGATCTCGATGATCGAGAGATCCTACGCATTGACGGCACGCATCCAGAAGCTCAGCCTGATGAATTACCTCTGACCTGAACGGCAACAAACGGGACGCATATGTATCAATTCTCCTATGCCGACATTCAGACCGACTCTGTCGCCGATGCGCGGGATCGCGAACGTCAGCTTCTCGGCCGCTCGATCGACATGCTGATAAAGGCCAGCGAAGCCGGAGCCAATTCCAACGAGGCGATCGCCGCGCTGAACTTCACCAACCGCGTCTGGACCTCCCTGATGGACGATCTCGGCAACCCCGAGAATGCCCTCCCCAAGGAGCTCCGCGCCAACCTCATTTCGATCGGCCTGTGGCTGCTGCGCGAGTCGGAAGACATCCGCCAGGGCCGCTCCGAAAGCTTCGAAGGCCTGATCGAGGTCTCGCAGATCATCCGCGACGGCATACAATGAAAAACACGCTCAAGATCTCGCTGAAGGCCAACGAGAAGATCTACATCAACGGTGCCGTGGTGCGCGCCGACCGCAAGGTCTCGCTCGAACTGCTCAACGACGTGCAGTTCCTGCTCGAAAGCCATGTGTTGCAGCCCGAGCAGGCTTCGACGCCGCTGCGCCAGCTCTACTTCATCCTGCAGGTCATGCTGGTCGATCCGATCGGCGCGGTCCAGGCGCGCGACATGTTCCGCCGCTCACTGCCGTTGCTGCTCGCCACCTTCGACAATGCGGAAATCCTCTCCAGCCTGAAGCATGTCGACCGCCTCGTCGCCGAGGATCATGTCTACGAGGCGCTGAAGACCATCCGCTCCCTCTATCCACTCGAACAGCGCATCATCGCCGGCGAAGAGACCGAAACGGTGCAACCCGCCCGCGCAGCCGGAGGCAAATTCTGATGGCCATTGATTTCACTGCACCGGTCAACGCCAACACCAACGCCAATGCCAACAAATCGACCGGTTCCAAGACCCAGGTCGACTACCAGTCCTTCCTCAAGCTGCTCATGGCGCAGATGAAGAACCAGGACCCGACCAAGCCGATGGAATCGACCGAGTATGTGGCGCAGCTCGCCACCTTCTCGCAGGTCGAGCAGTCGGTGCAGATGAATGCGCGCCTCGACCAGATCCTGCAGTCCTCGGCGCTCGCCCAGGCAGACGCCCTGATCGGCCGCAACATCACTTCGGCCGACGGCAAGACGTCGGGCACGGTCACCGAGGTCCGTCTCGCCAAGGACGGCGTCACCGCCGTGCTGTCCGACGGCAAGACCGTCGCGGTCGTCGCGGGCGTCAAGGTCAAGGCCGCCGCGTGAACGAAGCCGATGCCCTCGACCTTGTCCAGTTCGCCATCTGGACGGTGCTGACCGCCTCCGCGCCCGCTGTGGCGGCAGCCATGCTGGTCGGCGTCGGCATCGCCCTGATCCAGGCCCTGACCCAGATCCAGGAAATCACACTCACCTTCGTGCCCAAGATCGTCGCCATCTTCCTGGTGGTGGCGCTGACCGGCCCGTTCATCGGCGCCCAGATTTCCAGCTTCACCAACGTCATCTTCGAGCGCATCGAAAACGGCTTCTGACGGCTGCGTGGCAAGCCTGTCCGCGCACCGCGACCCGAGACCGTCCCCCGTGGACCTTAGCCGCGCCGCCACTGGACCATGCCGGCATCGTACAAATGGGTTCACCCGGCCAGCCGATCATGGTCTAGTCATTCCTGCATGATCGAAATCGATTCCCCGAACAGGTCGTGCATCGACAGGAGGGCCACGGCGTCCTTTGCGCCTCCCGAAGGAGGCTTGGCGCCGTAGCGGCAAATCACACGAGGGCACCCGGCTCAGCCGGCTTGGCGCATGGACGACGACCACCAGTACGAGCAAGGTTCGGCGCTCGCGCCCTTCAAGCACGGCATTTTCCGTTCCGTCTGGTTCGCCAGCCTGGCTTCGAATTTCGGCAGTCTGATCCAGTCTGTCGGAGCCGCCTGGTTGATGACCTCGATCGCCACCTCGTCCGACATGGTGGCGCTGGTCCAGGCCTCGATCTCCCTGCCGATCATGCTGTTTTCGCTCGCGTCGGGCGCACTCGCCGACAGCTACGACCGCCGCCGCGTCATGCTGACCGCGCAGTGCTTCATGTTCGCCGTCTCGGCGGCGCTGACGCTGTTTGCCTATCTCGGTCTGATCACGCCCTGGCTGCTGCTCACCTTCACCTTCCTCATCGGTTGCGGCACCGCGTTGAACAACCCGTCCTGGCAGGCCTCCGTCGGCGACATGGTGCCCCGCACGGTAATGCCGGCGGCCGTCGCGCTCAACTCGATGGGCTTCAACATGACGCGCAGCGTCGGCCCGGCCATCGGCGGCATCATCGTCGCCACCGCAGGTGCTGCGGCCGCCTTCGCCGTCAACACGCTGAGCTACTTCGCCATCATCTTCGTACTGTTCCGCTGGCGCCCGCAATATCCGGCAAACCCGCTGCCACGCGAAACGCTCGGCCAGGCCATGGGTGCGGGCCTGCGCTACGTCGCCATGTCGCCCAACATCGGCAAGGTGCTGCTGCGCAGCTTCGCCTTCGGCTTCACCGCCGTCGTCATCCAGGCACTGCTGCCGCTGGTTGCCCGCGACCTCGTCGCCGGCGGCCCGCTGACCTACGGCATCATGCTCGGCGCCTTCGGCGTCGGCGCGGTCGGCGGCGCGCTGATCAGCGGCCGCATCCGCAGCAGCATGACGAGCGAAACCATCGTGCGCTCGGCCTTTCTCGGCTTCGCCCTCTGCAGCTGGATCGCCGCCTTCAGCTCCAATGCCTGGCTCACCTCGGCCGGCCTGCTCGTCGGCGGCGCCTGCTGGGTGCTTGCGCTTTCGCACTTCAACATCACCGTGCAGATGTCGACCCCACGATGGGTCGTCGGCCGGGCGCTGTCGATCTACCAGATGGCAACCTTCGGCGGCATGGCGCTGGGCAGCTGGATCTGGGGTCTCGTCGCCGAAAGCAACGGCGCGGCCACCGCCCTGATCGTCGCCGGCATCGTCATGCTGGTCGGTGCGGCGATCGGCTTCCTGCTGCCGCTGCCCGAGCACACAGCGCTCAACCTCGACCCGCTCAACCGCTTCCGCGAACCACACCTGGCGCTCGACGTCCGGCCGCGTTCGGGGCCCATCGTCATCTCGATCGAATTCATCATCCGCGAAGAAGACGTACCGGCCTTCCTCGATGCCATGACCGAGCGCCGCCGTGTCCGCCGCCGCGACGGCGCCCGCAACTGGGTGCTGGCGCGCGACCTTGAAAACCCCGAGATCTGGGTCGAAACCTACCACACCCCGACCTGGCTCGAATACATCCGCCACAACCAGCGCGCCACCCACGCCGACGCCGTCATCGGCGACAAGCTGCGCGCCTTGCACAGCGGCCCCCAGCCACCCCGCGTTCACCGCCTGATCGAACGCCCCACCAGCCTGGCGGCAGCCCTCGGCAGTCACAAGGGGCATATCGAGCTGCATTGAGGGAGCGGCGAATTGTTGCCGCCAACCTCCTAGCTCGCGATCCTTCGCACCCCCCTCTGCCCTGCCGGGCATCTCCCCCACAAGGGGGGAGATCAGGCTTGCATCGACCCCGCAGTCAGTCACCAGCATCGCTGTTCGCACCCTCAGGATGGGCGCCGTCGGCGACGAGACTAATCTCCTTGTGGGGGAGATGGCCGGCAGGCCAGAGGGGGGCGCAGGATCGCGACTGCCGAGATTTGCCTCATCAATCAGCGACCTTTCGGCAATCCACTAGCAGGACGCCCCCTCCCACCCTCGCGCAAGCTTGGCGCAATAGGGTCAGGAAGCCGTGGCATTGGCGCGCGGCGGGATTCGATCGGAAGTACCAATGGCGATCAGCGAAACCATTTCAGGCGCAGGCGTTCCAGCCAGGAACGGACGCGACGTCTTCTTCGCCGTCGGCATCGTCATCATCCTCGCCGTCCTGTTCCTGCCGATCCCGGCCTTCCTGATCGACGTCGGCCTTGCCTTCTCGATCGCCATTTCGGTGCTGATCCTGATGGTCGCGCTGTGGATCCAGCGCCCGCTCGACTTCTCGTCGTTCCCGACAATCCTGCTGATCGCCACGATGCTGCGCCTGTCGCTCAACATCGCCACCACGCGCATGATTCTGTCGCATGGCAATGAAGGCACGCATGCCGCCGGCTACGTCATTTCGGGCTTCTCGAACCTCGTCATGTCCGGCGACTTCGTCATCGGCCTGATCGTGTTCCTGATCCTGATCGTGGTGAACTTCATCGTCATCACCAAGGGTGCGACGCGTATCGCCGAAGTCGGCGCCCGCTTCACCCTCGACGCCATTCCCGGCAAGCAGATGTCGATCGACGCCGACCTGTCGGCCGGCATGATCGACGATAAGACAGCGCAGTTGCGCCGCCGCGAACTGGAAGAAGAAAGCTCCTTCTTCGGCTCGATGGACGGTGCCTCGAAATTCGTCCGAGGCGACGCCATCGCCGGCCTGATGATCACCGCCATCAACATCGTCGGCGGCATCGCCATCGGCTATTTCCGCCACGACATGGGCATGGGCGAAGCCGCTGACGTGTTCATCAAGCTGTCGGTGGGCGACGGCCTCGTCACCCAGATCCCGGCGCTCATCGTCTCGCTCGCCGCCGGCCTGCTCGTCTCCAAGGGCGGCACCCGTGGATCGGCCGACCAGGCGGTGTTCGGCCAGCTCGGCGCCTATCCACGCGCGCTCTATGTCGCCGCCGGCCTGCTGTTTCTGCTTTCGCTCGTGCCCGGTCTGCCGATGTTGCCGTTCCTCTCGCTTGCCGTTGCCATGGCAGCACTCGGCTACTTCATCCCGATGCAGCACAAGCGCCGCATGGCCGAGGTCGACGCTGAAAGGGAGCAGGTCGAGGCCGATAAGGTCGAAGAGGAAAAGAACTCGGTCAAGGCATCGCTCGCCACCGCCGAGATCGAGTTGCTGATCGGCAAGCAGCTGTCGACGCGCCTGCTCGCTACCCATCAGGAACTCGCCTTCCGCATGTCGAAGATGCGCAAGAAGTTCGCCACCCAGTACGGCTTCGTCGTGCCGGAAGTGCGCATGACCGACGACTTCTCGATCCCGCCCAAGAGCTACCAGATCAAGGTGCACGGCACCGTCGTCGCCGAATACCAGATGCGCGTCGGCGAAATCATGGTGCTGCTCGGCTCGCGCGATCTGCCAGACATTCCGGGCGAGGAAGTGCGCGAACCGGCTTTCGGTATGCGCGCCTTCTCGGTGCTCGATTCCTTCGCCGAGGACCTGAAGCGCGAGCAGTTCACCTTCGCCGACAACATGTCGGTGCTGCTCACCCATCTCTCCGAGGTGATCCGCAACAACCTGCCGCAGCTCCTGTCCTACAAGGACATGAAGGCGCTGCTCGAGCGCCAGGACCCCGAATACCGCAAGCTCGCCGACGAGATCTGCACCTCGCACATCACCTATCCCGGCCTGCAGGCGGTGCTCAAGCTTCTGCTCGCCGAGCGCGTCTCGATCCGCAACCTACACCTCATCATCGAGGCAATCGCCGAGATCTCACCGCATGTCCGCCGCACCGAGCAGATCGTCGAGCACGTCCGCATCCGCATGGCGCAGCAGATCTGCGGCGATTTGAGCGAAGGCGGCGTGCTCAAGGTGCTGCGCCTCGGCAACCGCTGGGATCTCGCTTTCCACCAGAGCCTCAAGCGCGACGCCAAGGGCGAAGTGCGCGAGTTCGACATCGATCCGCGCCAGCTCGAGGAATTCGGCCAGGAAGCCTCCAAGGCGATCCGCACGCATCTCGAAACCGGTGAGCGTTTCGTGATCGTCACCGCACCCGACGCACGTCCCTATGTCCGCATGATCATCGAAAGGCTGTTTCCCACCCTGCCGGTGCTCAGCCATGTCGAGATCGCCAAGGGCGTCGAACTGCGCGTGCTCGGTACCGTCTCATGAATGCCGCCGCGCAAGGCATGGTCCTTGCGGCGTTCCTGGCCTTCTGTCGCATCGGCGCCTGTTTCATGCTGATGCCCGGAATCTCCAGCGTGCGCGTGCCGATGCATGTCAGGCTGTTCGTCGCCGTCGCCGCCACCGGCGGGCTGCTGGTCCACCTCTGGGACCAGATCTTCCCGTTCGTCGACGCTCGTCCCGGCGTGCTGATGCCGATGATCGCCTCCGAGCTTCTGATCGGCGGCCTGATCGGGCTGATGGCCAGGCTCTACATCCTGGCGCTGATGTTCATGGGCTCGGCGATCGCCATGCTGATCGGCTTCGGCGGCGTCGGCGGCCACGCCATCGAGGAAAACGAGCCGCAGGCAGCGCTTGCCTCGATCATCTCGATCGCGGCACTGATCCTGCTGTTTGCCTTCAATTTCCACCACGAGATCATCCGCGCGCTGGTCGCCTCCTACCAGGTCGCGCCCGTCAACATGTTCTTCAATCCGCAGGCAGCCCTCGTCGACGTCACCGACACGCTGTCGGAAAGCTTCATGGTGGTGCTGAGGCTGGGAAGCCCCTTCGTCGCCTATGCCATCCTGATCAACCTGACGATCGGCTTCGTCAACAAACTGACGCCGCAGATCCCGGTCTACTTCATCTCGCTGCCCTTCGTCGTCGCCGGTGGCCTGGTGCTGGTGTATTTCGGCATCGCCACCATGCTCAGCCTGTTTGCCGACGGCTTCGTCGACATCACCGTGGGAAGGTAAGGAATGGCCGCGTCGCGCGGGGATCGCCTGAAGAAACTGGTAGCCGTGCAGGAGCAGCTCAAGGCGCTGCACGAGACGCGCCATGCCGGTTTTGTCGCCAATGCGATTGCCGCCGAAGCCGAGGCGCAATCGCTGTCGGACAGCTTCGACAGCACCGACGGCATCTCCCAGCTGTTCCCTGAGCTCTACCATCGCCGCATCAAGGAGGCGATCGACAAGAAGCAGCTCAATCTCGGCCTCGCCAATGTCGAGGTCGGCAAGATCGCCACGGCCACCGCCCGCACCAACATGGTCGAGCGCGCCTACCGCGAGGTCCGCCGTCAGGATGAGCGTGACAGCGCCGACCGCGAACGTCTCGAAATCATTGAAAGAAAGTCGGCTGAAGACAAGTAAGGTTGCCGCAAGCTTGACCCTCCACAATCAGCAGTAACGTAAACCCGGAAAGGCGCGCCGCTTTGGCCATCTCCCCCCCCAGCGACATCATTCTGGATGTAGCCAAGGCCGTCGAGCCATCAGGCATCCAGGCTGCGCGCGCGGCGCTTGCCAACCGGACCGCCAGCGCGGCACCGGCCGGAACATTTTCGCTCACCGAAGCCGACGTCACCGGCGGTGTCACGCGCCAGCCGGACAAGACCTCGGCCGATGCGTCGATGAAGAAGTTCGAGGCAATGGTCCTGCAGACCTTCATCGGCAACATGATGCCGAAGAACACCGAAAGCGTGTACGGCAAGGGCATGGCCGGCGACATGTGGAAGTCGATGATGGCCGAGCATCTCGCCAACCAGACCGCCGAAGCCGGCGGCATCGGTATCGCCAAGACCGTTATGCGCGACCACTACATCAAGGACGAGCAGGTGGTGCCGGTCAGCGGCGTCTCTGGCGGGCCTGAAAAGGCGGAACTCGATGAACAAATGAGCCAGGCCACTGCGCTCATTCAGGAATTGCAGCGGAAGATGGTGCGCTCGCTGGGAAGCGACGATGCCGCCTCCGCCACTGACACAAAATCGTAGAGGATAAGATATGTCGGATCTCTCCGAATACAGGACGAACCTGCCGGTGACGGCCGATCTCATCGACGCTGCCCGCCCGGGCAACGTCGCGGCCATCATCAGCCGGATCGAGGATGCGGTCGAAGAAGAAACCGCCGCGATCCGCACCGACGTCCATTTCGACATCAAGGCGTCGAACGCCCGCAAGAGCCGATATCTCTACGAACTGACCCGCGCCACCAAGGGCCTGGTCGAAGGCGATTACCCAAGCGAGCTGAAGATCGGCGTCGATCGCTTGCGCGACAAGCTCGTCGCCAATGAACGAGCGATCCTCGCTCATCTCAGCGCCGTCAGCGAAGTCGCCTCCCTGCTCCGCGACGCCATCCAGCGCTCCGAAGCGGACGGTACCTATTCGGCAAACGAATTCGGGTGGGCGCGGTGATCAAGTTCATCGCGGCGGCGCTGTGGATTGTCGCCGTGACCCTCGGCTCGGTCTTCTATTCGTTCCAGGCCGCCGCAAACCTGCCGGCGACCGAAGAGCAGAAGCCGCTGCTCGGCGGTCTCGATTACGTCAAGACAGACGTCATCTCGGTGCCGCTGCTCAAGGGCGAGCGCGTGCACGGCTATTTCCTGACGCGCCTCGTCTACACGGTCGAGCCCAAGGAAGTCGGCAAGCTATCGGTGCCGATGGCCTCGCTGCTTGTCGATCAGGTCTATTCCTATCTCTACGGCAATCCGCAGATCGACTTCACCGAATATGAGAAGCTCGATCTGGACGGCTTTCGCAACGGCATCCGCGACGCCATCAACGCCCGTGTCGGTTCGAAGCTGATCCACGAGGTAATGGTCGAGCAGATCGACTTCCTGACCCCCGACGATGTCCGCGACAACGCCGTGCGCCAGCGTGAATCGGCTGCTGCCGCAGCAGAAGCCGAGGCGGCAAAGCCAGCCGAAGCAAGCCCGGCCAAAGCACATTGAACCCGAAAGGCAGCCAGTTTGGCTGCCTGTCGCGCCGTGTCGCGTGACCATCGCCAGCCAATTCAACGTTGACGTAAACGTAAGATGCCAGCTATAGGCAATGCAGTCCTGTGACATGGCCGGCTCGTCCGGATTGGTCCGGGGAGGCCGGGCGCAAAGCGCCTTTCGGGAAAAGACCAGGAGAGAGCCATGAGCATTCAGGCAGTCGCAGACAAGATCAAGGCGAAGGTGGAGAGCGCCGGCTTTGGCCGCTCGATCAAGTTCGACACCGGCAGCGACGGCGTCATCGTCATCGATGGCACCACCCTGTCGACGACCGACGGCCCGGCCGACTGCACCATCAAGCTGTCGCTCGACGATCTCGAGTCGCTGATCGCAGGCGAGCTCAACCCGACGATGGCGTTCATGACCGGCAAGATCAAGGTCGAGGGCGACATGTCGGTGGCCATGGGCCTGAGCCAGCTGCTCTAAGTGTCGAAGCTATGAAGGTTGTTCATTCGAGGATGGACTGAGAAGCTGGGTTGCGAAGCCAACCAACCTTCAGTGGAGCTCCCCGAATGAACGTTCATAAGAATGCGCTTTTGACGCCTTCAGGTCGAGTGCTTTTGGTTCAACGCATTGAACAGGGCTGGAGCGTGCGGCGTGCTGCCGGTTCGGCCGGGTTTCGGAACGGACAGCCTATCGCTGGCTCGGCCGCTACCGGGCCGGCGACCGGGTTCTGCACGATCGCAGTTCAGCGCCGCACCGCTGCCGGCATCGGCTGGCAGCCATGCAGGTGTCTCGGATCGAGCAGTTGCGCCGCCAGCGCATGACGGGGCCGGCGATTGCCCGGTCCTTGGGCTTGGCGCGCTCGACGGTGGGCCTGGTGCTGCGCCGGCTGGGACTGAACCGGCTGGCCTGGCTTGATCCCCGGCCGCCGGTGCTGCGCTACGAGCGGCAGCGACCGGGCGAACTGATCCACATCGACATCAAGACCCTGGGTCGCATCGACGGCGTTGGCCACCGGATCACGGGCCAGCACCAGGGTCATCATCGCGCCCGCGGCATCGGCTACGAACACCTGCATGTCGCCATCGACGATGCCTCGCGCCTCGCCTATGTCGAACTGCTGCCAAGCCTGGGCCGGGAAGATGCCACCGGTTTCCTCAACCGGGCACTGGCCTGGTATGCCAGGCTGGGCGCCAGGGTTGAGCGGTGATGACCGACAATGGCTCGGCTTATCGCTCCAAACTGTTCGCCCAGGCGCTCAAAGGTGCCGGTGCCCCACATCCGCACTAGGCCCTACACCCCGCGCACCAACGGCAAGGCCGAGCGCTTCATCCAGACTTCGCTGCGCGAATGGGCCTATGCAAGGCATACGCCTCATCGAACGAACGCGCCAAGGCCATCCACCATTGGGCAGCCAACTACAACCTGGAACGCCCACATTCCGCCCTTGGCGGCATCAGCCCGTTCCAAAGACTGAACAACCTTCTTGGAAACGACATCTAAGCCGACAAGACCATCGGAGTTGGAAATGCCCGGCGGTGACGCCGGGCATTTTCTATGCAACCCACGCACTTCCGGCACACACGCAATGCAACCGTAATGCACGTGGTCCACATCGCTCGCCAGGACGATTTTGCGACGTGGAGTATCATATGACCGAAATCGACTGGCCGCATTGGCCGCGACCCTGTGCGTCGTCGCCCTCGCCGGCTGCGTGGACGACCGCTATGGCCGCGACTGGGACGGTCCCGGGCACGGGCCGCGCAGCTGGGACGGCCCCAGAGGCGGGCCCCGTAGCTGGGATGGCCCGCGCGGGCCGCGCAATTGGGATGGGCCGCGCGAATACCCCAGGCATGGCCCGCCGCCGCGTCCCAGCAGTGAACCGCTCGACTGCCGAGCGGACCGGCAACGACGCCGTCGCCCGATTGCATCGACCGGCCGCGACCGCGCCGCTTCTCCAACGACTGACTGCAAAGGCCGGGCTCGCCCGCCTTTCTCATTCGTGAGGGACAAAGGTCCGACCCCGGCGGCCCGGTAATGTCCCCACAACAATTGAAGCCCACATCGCCCCGGTCAATTCCACCCGGAGTGTCCTGTGAATCGAAATCGACTGATTGCCCTGGCTGCGACCCTGAGCGTGCTTACGCTCGCAGGCTGCGTGGATGATCGCTACGGCCCGCCGCGCTGGGACGACACGCGCTATCCGCCGCGCCATGGCGACAACTACACGCGGTATCCGCCGCGTCATGGCGGAGATCAGCCGCGCTATCACCCCCGCCCACCTGTGCCGCCAATGCCGCCACCACGCCCACCCCGTGCACCACGCCCGCCATTCTCGGAGCCGATCTTCTGCACCCAGGAATATGGTCGCCCGCGGCATTCCGATTGTGACCACAGGCGGCGGCCACACCGTGGCGGCGACCGGTACTACACCACCAACCAGTGAGCGATGGCGCCGTGCCTCGTCGAGGCACGGCGCTTTGCCCATCCCATAGCCGACGTGGAGTCGAAAGTGCGTCGAAACCGCCTTGCAGCAGTGGCAATGGTCATGGCTTGCGTTACGCCGCTGTCGGGCTGCGGCTACCTTGTCTCGGCAGTCGAGTTGAGTGACGAGCACACCACAAGCCAACAGCGGCCATCGCTGTTGCCGCAATCGCCACAGCCGTCAATCGCCTGCGTCAAGGAGAGAACGCCGTCGCCGACCTGTTTCCCGGCTGCGCCAGGCCGTATTTCGGCCTGGAGATAACGCGTTCCGGCTCACCTCAGGCAGCCGGGCGGACACTCCGGCTAGAGTGCAGCACGGCCCGTCGGACGCGCAAAGGCCACGCCCGCGTTTTCCGATCCCGCACCGCCCTTACCGAACGTCGAGTCCGCCCTGCGCGACGGGGCGCCGAGCTTGCGCCCGGCCGCCTTGAGCACGCCTTTGGCGCCGTCGAGCGCACCGGAAACGAGTTCCAGCGCGAGGAAGCGGTCCCGCTCATAGGGGCCGGGCATGGCCAACTGGCCGGTCTTCGCGGCGGAGAAGCCGAAACGCGCATAGTATGGCGCGTCGCCGACGAGCAGGATGACACGGTGGCCAAGGCGGGCGGCTTCGGCGATAGCCAGGCGCATCAGCGCCGAGCCGATGCCGGTGCCCTTTGCCGCCGTGTCGACGGCGAGCGGGCCGAGCAGCAGCGCAGCAGGACCGCCCTCGCCCAGCCGCACGTCCCACAGCCGCACGGTGCCGACGACCGAGCCCTTGGCATCGCGCGCGACCAGCGCCAGGCCCTCGGATGGGCGGCGACCGCGGCGCAGCTTCTCCGACGACTTCTTGCGCCGCTTCGGGCCCATGGCACGGTCAAGCAGTACCTCGCGCGCGGCGATGTCGGCCCGGGTTTCAGCCACGATCACGATGTCGGGCAAGATTTGGACAATTTCTTCAACGTTCATTTCCGCGATCCTTCACGAGCGGAGATCTGTTCCACAAGCGAACCCGATCGGGCGTGCAGAGGCACGCCCGCCGGGGTGATCTGAACGGCTCCGGCGTCAGGCGCCGTTTCGAGCCGTCAGATCACGTAAGATCGGAGAGGCTCGAAGCCGTTGAAGGCGACAGACGAGTAGGTCGTGGTGTAGGCGCCGGTACCCTCGATCAGCACCTCGTCGCCGATGGTCAGCGACAGGGGCAGCGGGTACGGCGTCTTTTCATACATCACGTCGGCCGAGTCGCAGGTTGGGCCGGCGAGCACGCAAGGTGCCACCTCGTCGCCGTCGCGGTCGGTCACGATCGGGTAGCGGATCGCCTCGTCCATCGTCTCGGCGAGACCGCCGAACTTGCCGATGTCGAGGAACACCCAGCGCACATTGTCGTTGTCGGCCTTCTTGGAGATCAGCACGACTTCCGACTTGATGACGCCGGCGTTGCCGACCATGCCGCGACCCGGCTCGATGATGGTCTCCGGGATGTTGTTGCCGAAGTGCTTGGACAGCGCCTCGAAGATTGCCTGGCCATAGGCCTGGGCCGCCGGCACGTCGCGCAGGTAGCGCGTCGGGAAGCCGCCGCCCATGTTGACCATGCCGAGCATGATGCCTTCTTCGGCGAGCTTGGCGAACACCTTCTTGGCGTCAGCAAGCGCACGATCCCAGGCCGTCAGGTCGGTCTGCTGCGAGCCGACATGGAACGACACGCCATAGGCATCGAGGCCGAGCGACTTGGCAACGCGCAGCACGTCGACGGCCATTGCAGGCACGCAGCCGAACTTGCGCGACAGCGGCCATTCGGCGCCTTCGCCGTCGGTGAGCACGCGGCAGAACACGCGCGAGCCGGGAGCGGCACGCGCCACCTTCTCGACCTCTTCGACCGAGTCGACGGCGAACAGGCGGATGCCGAGTTCGAAGGCACGTGCGATGTCACGCTCCTTCTTGATGGTGTTGCCGAAGGAGATGCGCTCGGCCGGGGCGCCGGCATCCATAGCCATCTCGATTTCGGCGACCGAAGCGGTGTCGAAGGACGAGCCCATGCCGGCGAGCAGGCGCAGGATCTCAGGCGCCGGGTTTGCCTTGACAGCGTAGTAGACCTTGGACTCCGGCATCGCCTTCTCGAAGGCGCGGAAATTGTCGCGCACGACATCGAGGTCGACGACCAGGCAAGGGCCGGAGGGACGTCGCGTGGCGAGGAAGTCGAGGATGCGCTGAGTGGCCATAGGTCTCTCCATCGCGCGGTCCTGCCGCGCAAAAATCATCAAGCTGCGGGACGGCCGTTCCCGGCCGCGGAATCCCACGGTGGACAAAGACATGACCGCTATTTGATGGATCCAGCCTGTGGAGACCCTGGAACCATAAATGCGCTTCACGCGGCGATGAACCTGAGCCAGCCCGGCTTCGGTTCGCTTTGTCTGCCTTGGCTTGGAAATGGGAAGACCCGTTCCGCACTGCCGGCAATGAAGGTGTGCCTCTTCAGTAACCCCGGCTTTTGGACAGCCGGAAGAGAACCAGAAAGGCCCGCACCGTCGTTGCTTCAAGGTGTCCTCGATTTTGCGGTTGGCCGCTAAATCGACTGGAGGGGTTAGCTCCAGTTACCTTACCGATTTCCTCGCCATTCGAGGGATCGGCGGACACCCACAGGCACGTGCGACTTTGGGCAAGCGCGGATATATGGCTCGTCACCGTCACAATCAATTAAAATCTCATGGCGGGTTGAAAAAATTCAAACGTCGAACAATGTTGATGAGGTCGTAAACAGGTTTCGAACGATGACCGGCACATCCGACCGCTACAACGCTTTTCTCGATGTGCCACAAGCGGCTGTTTTCAATGCGAAAACTGGACCGCTGGCGGGCATGCGCCTGGCCGTCAAGGACATATACGACGTCGCCGGCTACCGAACCGGCTGCGGCAACCCCGCAAAGGCTGCCAGCGCCGATCCGGCCCCCACAACCGCCCCTGCCGTACAAATCCTGCTCGATGCCGGCGCGCGCTTCGTCGGCAAGACCCAGACCGACGAACTTGCCTTCTCGCTGATGGGCCAGAACGCGCACTTCCCGCACCCGATCAATCCCGCCGCGCCGGACCGTGTCACCGGCGGTTCGTCGTCGGGCTCGGCTGCGGCGGTCGCCGGCATGCTCGCCGACATCGCAATAGGCTCCGACACCGGCGGCTCGATCCGGGCACCGGCGAGCTTCTGCGGGCTGATCGGCCTGCGCACCACACACGGGCTGATTTCGCTCGACGGCGCGATGAAGCTGGCGCCGAGCCTCGACACATGCGGCTGGTTCGCACGCGATATCGACGTCTATGAGACAGTGGCGAAGCTGCTCATCGGCAAGGACGCCCATCGCGGCCAGCTGAAACGGCCCGTGGCGCTCGACTGGCTCGACAGCCTGCCGACCGGCCCGGATGAAGCGGCAGAGTACCAGCGGATGCGTCGGCGTGCCGGAACCGCCCTTGGCCCGATCGCCAAGGCAGGCCCTCTCTCCTTCTCATCAGACGAGCTCTATTGGTGCTTCCGCAAGGTCCAGGCCTTCGAGGCCTGGCAAGAGCATGGAGCCTGGATCGCTTCCGGAGATCGTGGCCTCGGACCGGGCGTCAAGGAGCGTTTTGAGTTCGGCGCCACCATTTCCGGGTCAGACTATGCCGCCGAGATCGAAAGGCGCGACGCGTTTCGCCAGGAGCTCGGCGTGCTGCTCGGCACGGACGGCATTCTGGTCCTGCCGACGGTACCGGGAGCCGCGCCCCTGGCCAGCGGCAGCCATGACGAACTTCTCGCCTATCGCGAGCGCGCTTTGATGCTGCTCTGCCTGTCCGGCCTGTCGGGCTTCCCCCAGATAACGCTGCCGATCGGCACGGTCGACGGCGCGCCGTTCGGGCTGTCGCTGCTCGGCCCGGCCGGCAGCGATCTCGCGCTGATCCGGTTGGGACGCCGCGTGCTCGACACTGCCGGCACAAAGGACTGATGCCATGGACACACTCACCCGCATGCGCGCCTTCATCGACGTGGTCGAGGCCGAAGGCTTTTCCGCCGCCGCGCGCAAGATCGGCCGCTCCAAGGCGCTGCTGTCCAAATATGTGCGCGAGCTCGAGGACGAACTCGGCGCGCTGCTGCTCAACCGCACGACACGGCAGTTTTCGCTGACCGAGGCAGGCCATACCTATTACAGGCGCGCCTCCGAGATCATCCGCGAGGTCGACAGCCTGGCCGATGCTGTGCGCGAATCCTCGGGCGACGTGCGCGGCCGGGTCAAGCTGTCGGCGCCGCGCACCTTTGCCGACGCGCCGATCGGCCGCTCGCTGATCGAATTCGCCAAGGCACATCCTGATATCGTGCTCGAGATTCATCTCGACGACCGCTTCGTCGATCTTGTCGAGGAGGGCTTCGACCTCGCCATCCGCATCTCCAGGCTGGAGAACTCGTCGCTGATCGCCCGGCGCTTGGCGCCGTTCGGCATCCGGGTCTGCGCCTCGCCCGAGCTTATCGAAAAATACGGCATGCCGACAAAACCGGCGGATCTCGCCAACGTACCCTGCATCATCGACACCAATGGCCGATACATGTCGAACTGGCCATTCTCCGGCGAGACCGGCGACGTCATGACCGTATCGGTCTCGGGCCCGATGGAGGTCAACAGCCCGATGGCGGCGCGGGCCGCGGCCGTTGCCGGACTCGGCTTTGCCATCCTGCCCGATTTCATCGCCGCCCCCGATCTCGATTCCGGCCGGCTGGTGCCGGTGCTCGACGACCGCCGCCTCGGCGGCGGCGGCATCTTCGCCGTCTACCCGCACCGGCGCTACCTGCCGGCGAAGATCCGGGTCTTCGTCGACTTCCTGGTGCAATGGTTCAAGACCAACCCCTGCAATCATGCCGTTTAGTTGAACGGCCGCCGTCCCACTTTCGCCGGGTTTCTGATAATTGTCGGCATCACCCAACATGTCGGGCCGCCGGAGCAATGATTCTGAAGATTTACAAGACGACGCTGGCCACGGCGGCAATGGCCTTGCTGACGATGACGGTGCCGGCGAGCGTTCACCCGCACGTCTTCGCCGAAGCGCGGCTCGACGTCGTGCTCAATCCCGACAAGACCGTGAAATCGCTCAGGCATCTCTGGCGCTTCGACGACCTGTTTTCCAGCACGGTGCTGATGGAGTTCGACAAGAACTCCGACCTCAAGCTCGACGACAGCGAACTGGCCGAGGTCTCCAAGACGGTGTTCGAATCGATCGGCGAGTACAATTACTTCCAGGTCGTGACAGTCGACGGCAAGGACATCGCCATGAAACCGCCGGCCAATCTCGTCGCCAATTTCGAGGACCAGCAGCTCATCATCCTGTTCGAGACCGAGCCGAAGGAGCCGCTGAAGCTTGCCGGCAAGATCGATTTCGGCGTCTACGATCCGACGTTCTACACGGCGATCGATTTCACCGAAGACACCAATCTGAGCGTCGCGGACCTCCCCCCGATCTGTACCAAGACAGTGGTCCGGCCCGATCCGGACGAAGCAATCGCGCAGAACCAGTCGAAGCTGACCGATGCGTTCTTCAACGACCCGTCGGGCACCGACATGAGCAAGATTTTTGCCACGCGCCTGGAATTGAACTGCCCAGCCAAGGGGTGATGCAGTGAAGAAGACGACCATCCGAGTGATTTTCGCGCTACTGGCGCTCAGCTATGTGCTCAGCCATTTCGCGGTCCGGGCGCATGCCCAGAGTTCACTCGGCATCGGCACCAACGAAGCGATGGTGCCGTCGACCGGCCTCTTCTCCGAGCTGCTCAACTGGATCAACGTTCATCAGCAGCAGTTCTACCGCTCGCTGACCGGCTCGCTGAAGGCGATGCGCGACGGCGACAGCGGCGGCATCTGGCTGCTCGTCGGCTTGTCCTTCGCCTATGGCATCTTCCACGCCGCCGGCCCCGGCCACGGCAAGGCCGTGATCTCGTCCTATATGCTCGCCAACGAAGTGGCGTTGCGCCGCGGCGTGATGCTGTCCTTCGTCTCGGCCTTCCTCCAGGGGGCGACTGCCGTTGTGCTGATGACGCTGGTGTTCCTCGTCCTGCGCGGTACATCGGTGTCGATGACCAACGCAACCTGGTTCCTTGAAACGGTGAGCTACGCCCTGATCGCCGCCTTCGGCGCCTGGCTGCTGTGGAAGAAACTCAAGCCGATGGCGTTTCTGGCAGGTGCAGCTCCGGTACACAGCCTGTCGGCAGCCCATGTCCATGCGCATGGTCATCATGATCACGACCACGCCACCTCAGGTCATGACCATTCGCACGACCATCATGACCACGCCACGTGCAGCCACGATCATGCACACGATCATCACGATCACGCTCACCAAGCCCACAACCACGCGCATCATGACCACGGGCACAGCCAGCATGCTCACGCCCATCACGCTCACGCCGTGGGTGATGTCTGCTCGACCTGCGGCCACTCGCACGCGCCGGATCCCAGGATGCTCGAAGGCAAGCATTTCGACTGGCGCACCGCATGGTCGGCGGTTGCAGCGGTCGGTATCCGCCCCTGCTCTGGCGCGCTGATCGTGCTCAGCTTCGCCTTCCTCAACGGACTTTGGGCCGGCGGCATCCTGTCGGTCTTCGCCATGGCGCTCGGAACCGCCATCACCGTCTCGGCACTTGCCATCATGGCAGTGACGGCGAAGAACTGGGCCGTTGCTATTGCCGGCGACGGCCGCGCGGGAAACCGCGTCCACAATGCCATCGAGATCGGCGGCGCGGCACTCGTCATGCTGCTTGGCCTGGTGTTGCTGGCCGCTAGCCTGAAGGCCTGAGCGGGCTTGGCGCCCGCGACGTCCTGAACTGCCAATCTGCGCGCAAAAGAAATCCGCCCTGGAGTTGCGGCTGCCAGGGCGGATTTCTTATGAACCACGACCTGCGTGGCGTCGGGTGCTTACATCGTGGTCTTCTTGGTCGTGGCGGCCGGCGCGACGTGCTTCTTGTGCTTCTTGACCTTCTTGTGCGTCGGCTTCTTGCTCGCGACCTTCTTCACCAGCGGAGTGACCGTCTTGGTGGTGGTCGTGGCGGCAGCGGCCGGCGCTGCCGTGTAGCCGGCAGCGTTGGCCGAGCTGGCGGTGAGCACCGGGGCCGAGAAGGCCATGGCGACGGTCATGCCGAGAGCGGTCAGCAAGGTCTTGTTGACGTTCATGATCAGTTTCCTTTGCACAAGTGCATTGTTGGGGGCCTTCTTGAGCTTGCCGATCAGGGTTCGATCGGTTGCGCTCCAAGCATCTTCAGTGCTGTCGCATAGGCGCGGATGCCCTGGGCCTGCTGGTTGCCGGCACAGAATTTCATCGCCTTTTTCTGAAGCGCTTTCGCTTCGGCGGCCCGTTTCGCCTCGGCATGTTCAGCGATTTCATCGGTGAATTGCTGCTGCAGCCTGTTGCAGCGATCGGTCCTCGTAACTGTTCCCTTTGCCTGCGGCTGGGTGCTGGCTGCGCCAATTGAAAGTGCGGCGAGCAGTACGATCATCGAACTGGTCACTAACTTTCGCATGTCGGTTCCAGCACCCGTGGTTGAAGCAGCACGGTTGTTATCGCCGACCGACTTGTCGGGTTTCTTTCCGGTTTGCAGTGTTTTGTTTCTGGATTGTAACTGCCGCCTCAGGCGCTCAAGTTCTCGTGTTTTCTGGTCAAAACCTTGGTTTGACCTCATTTCGCCAAGGTCCGCGCCGATGCCGTTCGCATCGACCTGAGGTGCGAAAAAGTGAAGACCGATGCCCATGTCCTGATCGTCGACGACGACAGGGAAATCCGCGACCTGCTCCAGGAATTCTTCGTCAAGCACGGCATGCGCGTCTCGGGCGCGCGCGACGATGACGAGATGCAGGCAGCCCTGCGCCGCGCCCCTGTCGACCTGATCATCCTCGACGTGATGCTGCCCGGCAAAAGCGGCCTCGACATCTGCCGCGACCTGCGCACGCATTCGAGGATCCCGATCATCATGCTGACAGCGGTCACCGAAACCATCGACCGCGTCGTCGGCCTGGAGATGGGCGCCGACGACTACGTGCCAAAACCCTTTGACCCACGCGAGCTGCTGGCCCGGGCACGCGCCGTGCTGCGCCGGCCGAGTGCCGCGGGAACGACGCACCGGCCGGTGCCGCAAGTCTACAAATTCGCCGGCTGGACGCTCGATGCCTCCCGCCGCCGGCTGCTCAGGCCCGACGATATCCGGGTCGAGCTGACGACCGCCGAGTTCAACCTGCTGCACACGCTGGTGCGCTCGGCGCAACGTGTGCTGAGCCGCGAGCAGTTGGTCGAACTCTCCAACCAGAACGGCGACTACAGCTATGACCGCAGCGTCGACATCCTGGTGAGCCGCCTGCGCCGCAAGATGGAAGACAATCCGCGCGCGCCGAAGCTGGTGCTGACCGTGCGCGGCGGCGGCTATCAGTTCGTGCCCGAGGTGTCAGCCGAATGAGATGGCTCCTGCCACGGTCGCTGCCGGCCTGGGTGCTTCTGATCGTCATCGCCGGGCTGCTGTCAATCCAGGTCTCGACGCTCTCCATCGTCTCGCGCGAACGCGTCGCCTCCAACAATATCCTCGACCTGTTTCGCCTCAACGACCGGGCGTTGTCGCTGGCAAAGCTGATGTATGCGGAACAGCCGCTCGATCGCACCCGCATCGCCGCCGGCCTCTCCGTTCCGCCGCATGTGCTGACCACTTCGGATGCGCCTGCCGTCAGCTCGGTCATTCCCGCGGATGACGAAATGGCAGAGCTCGAGGACATCATCGTCGGCAGGCTGTCGAAATACGGCATCCAGGAAGCTCGCGTGCGCCGCGAAATGCCGAAGGCACGGCCGAGCCAGAATTCGGCGGAACCCGACCAGAGCGTGGGCAGCGTCGAACGCGAACTGCTCGACCTGTCATCCGACATCACCAACAGCGACACGCTGGTGGCGTCGATCGAGTTCAAGGACGGCCAGTGGCTCAATTTCACCATGAAGGCGACGCCACCCAGTCCGGTCCTCAACAGCGACAGTCTGCCGCTATACGGATCGGTGGCAGCCCTGGTGGTGGCGCTGTCGATCTGGTCGCTGCGCCGGCTGACGGCACCTTATCGCGCGCTCGAAAGTGCCGTCCGGCGGATCGGCGCAGACCTGAAAAGCCCGCCTCTGGATGAACGCGGCAGCAGTGAATACAAGTCGGCGGCACGGGCGGTGAACACCATGCAGGCGCGGCTGAAAGAATATGTCGAGGACCGCGAATTGCTGGCGGCCGCGCTCGCGCATGATCTCAGGACGCCGCTGACGCGCATTCGCCTGCGCCTCGAATTGCTGCGCAACTCGCCGCTTCGCACCGCGCTGATGCACAATCTGGCCGATATCGAGGCGATCTCGGCCTCCGTACTCGACTTCGCCACCTACGAGGCCAGGGACGAGGCGTTGGAACGGATCGACTTCTGGTCGCTCGTCGATTCGATCGCCGACGGCAATCCGCATGTCGTCTTCGACGGCGCTCGCCACCACGCCCGTGGGCTCGTCTGCCAAGGCCAGGCGATCGCGCTGCGCCGATGCGTGGCCAATCTCGTCGACAATGCGGTAAAGTATGGCGGCAAGGCCCGCCTGGCCTTGTCGCAGGTCGACGGGCACGTGCTGCTCACCATCGATGATTCCGGGCCGGGCATTCCGGAGACAAAGATGGAAACCATCTTCCGCCCGTTCATCCGTATCGAAGGTTCGCGCAACCGCCAGACCGGAGGCTTCGGGCTCGGCCTGACGATTGCCCGCAACATTGCCCGCCGCTTTGACGGCGACGTTGTGCTCAAGAACCGCAGCGGCGGCGGCTTGCGCGCCGAGCTGACGATACCGCTCGCCGAAACGGCAAAGGCTACGGCGGCAGGATAAGATCAGTTGGCGTCAGTTGCCGTTCTTGCGCTGGCTGCGGCCGCGCAGCCAGAACACGCCGAAGAAGGCGAGAACGAAGCATACCGCGATGACACCGGCGGCGGCGGTCGAATAATTGCCGACGGCGAGCATCACCTTGGGCAGGAAAAACGCCGCGACGCCGAAGATGATCATGATCCATGCGGCGGCGACGGCGGCGTGGCGGGTCTTGGTGTCCATCGGCGTGGCCCTAACATCTCGTTGCGTCCGGACCCATGCCGGCAAGTTCAGCTACATAGCGCCCGTTGCCGATTCAGCCAACGCGCCATCACCGGTTCGATTGTCGCACGCATAGCTCTGTTGGGGCCAAAAGGCGCGCCCGTGGGCACCTTCAGGCGCCGAACTCGGCGCGGAAATCCTCAAGCTTGCGCTTCTGCTGGCCTGCGGCATCGAAGTTGGCCGGATCGAGCCAGGCGTCGTAGGCCTTGAGCAAGGCCGGCCATTCCTTGTCGATGATCGAATACCAGGCGGTGTCACGGTTCTCGCCCTTGGTCACCATGTGCTGGCGGAAGATGCCCTCGAACTTGAAGCCGAAACGTTCGGCCGCCCGCTTGGACGGTTCGTTGCGATTGTTGCACTTCCACTCGTAGCGCCGATAGCCGAGCTCGAAGATGTGGCGCGCAAACAGGAACTGGGCCTCGGTTGCCGCCGGCTTGCGCGAGACGATGTCGCTCCAGTAGATGTTGCCGATCTCGATGACGCCGAAATTCGGGTCGATGCGCATCAGGGTCTGCCGCCCGGCCATCTTGCCGCTGGCCTTGTCGATGACGACGAAAAACAGCGGGTCCTCGCTCGCCGCCGATTTTTCGAGCCAGGGTTGGAAATCGGCGCGGGTCTGCGGCTTGGTGTCGAAGAGCCAGCGGAAGCGCCCTTCGGCATCTTCGGCGGTCGCCATTTCGTACAGGCGTTCGCCGTGTTTTGCGGCGTCGAGCGGCTCCAGGCGGACATAGCGTCCCTCGAGATTTATGCGCTCGGGGCGCGGCCGCGGCTTCCAGTCCTGCAGGTTCTCGGACAAGGACGTCTCCAATTCGTTTGACATGGTCGCCCCAACTCTCGCAAAAATCCGGTGCCCCCAACAGAACCACACGGATAGCCGGAATGCTCCACACGATTGCCGCCTTCGACCGCCTCGGCGAAGAAAATGCCTTTGCCGTATTGGCCCGCGCCACGGCCCTGCTCCATGAGGGGCGCGATATCGTCAACCTGGGCATAGGTCAGCCCGACTTCCGCACGCCCGCGCATATCGTCGAGGCCGCGATCAAGGCCTTACGTGATGGCCATCACGGCTACACGCCGGCCAACGGCCTGTTGGCGACGCGCGAGGCGGTGGTGCGGCGCACCTTGGCCACGACAGGCGTCGAGGTGTCGCCGGAGAGCGTCATGATCATGCCCGGTGGCAAGCCGACGATGTTCGCCGCGATCCTGATGTTCGGCGAACCGGGAGCTGAAATCCTCTATCCGGACCCGGGTTTCCCGATCTACCGCTCGATGATCGAGTTCACCGGCGCAACACCGGTGCCGGTGCCGATGCGCGAGGCCAACGGCTTTGCCTTCTCGGCCGAGGAGACGCTTGCACTGATCACGCCAAAGACGCGGCTCCTGATCCTCAATTCGCCGGCCAATCCAACCGGCGGGGTGACGCCGCGCGTCGAGATCGCCAAGCTGGTCAAGGGCCTCGAGGCCCATCCGCATGTCGCCATCATGTCGGACGAAATCTACGACGTCATGACCTATGACGGCGAAAGCCACGTCTCGCTGCTGACCTTCCCTGAAATCCGCGACCGTCTGATCATCCTCAATGGCTGGTCCAAGACCTGGGCGATGACCGGCTGGCGCATGGGCTGGTCGATCTGGCCGAATGCGACCGTAGGCGGCCGCCTTTACGACAAGGTGCGCAAGCTCGCCGTCAATTGCTGGTCCTGCGTCAACGCGCCGAGCCAGTTCGCCGGCATTGCCGCCATCGACGGCCCTCAGGACGACGTCGAGCGCATGATGCGCGCCTTCGACAACAGGCGCCGTATCGTCGTCGAAGGCCTGAACGCCATACCAGGCATTTCCTGCGTCACGCCGAAAGGCGCCTTCTACGCCTTTCCCAACATCAGCCGGACCGGCTGGAAGGCCAAGAAACTGGCTTCGGCCCTGCTCGAGGACGCCGGTGTAGCGCTGATCGGCGGGCCGGACTTCGGCATATTGGGTGAAGGCTACATCAGGCTGTCCTACGCCAACTCGGAAGAGAACATCCTGCGGGCGCTGGAACGCATCGAGGCGTTCCTGGCGAAATAGCCGGGCGTTTCGATCTGCGCTTACTCGGCCGGCAGCGTACGCGTCGCTGCCGTGCCGGGCCAGTAAGGCGTCAGCGTCGGGATGACCATCGGAACGTGGCGGGCATAGTCTTCATACTCGGGGAACGTCGCGCGGAGGATGCGTTCCTCGTTGACCATGCGGCGGTACTGCAATGCCCACCACAGGATGAAGAGCAGGGCAGACCAGATCGACCAGCCGGCGATAACCGCGCCGAGCGTCGTAACGGCTTCGGCAGCGTAAAGCGGGTGCCGGACGATCGCATACGGCCCCTGGACGACCAGTTGGCGGGCGGCGGCCATGATCGAGAACGAACGTCCGAGATAGATCACGCACCAGATCGACAAGACAGTGCCCGCAACCATCAGGCATGAGGCAAAGATGCGCAGGCCGATGCCTGGGCTTCCGGTCGGCAGGACGACGAGGAACATCAGGCAGAACGTACCGGCGATCGCCGTCAGGCGAGGTTCGATGCCCGATGATACGTTCTTCGGCGCGTGCCGGATGACGGTGAGGAAAACGATCAGGGCAAGGAAGACCAGGCCAGCGACGCGCGACGCGAGTACGAAGCCCCAGAGATCGATCTGCTCCCGCATCTGGACGGTCGCAATGATCGAAACCGCCTGCATGATCGCCAAGTACAGAAAGATCGAAATCATCAGGCCCTTGCCGGCCACATCTTCCAGGCGGCTGTTCATTTCTGGGTCTCTCCGATTGCGGAAGGCAGGCTGACGTCGTCGAGCGGCTTTCCGGCCACAAACGGGTAGGCCAGCTGCTCGTGATAGAGCTGAGGCACTGGATCGTCGGTGCCGTATTTCGACGGCATGCGGTCGGGCATGTAGAGCGTGCCGCCGATCACGTCGAGGAACGGCAACTGGCCGGCGAAGTTCTTGTCATACGCCTGGCGCTCATTGGCGTGGTGCCAATGATGGAACTTCGGCGACGCAAAGATCCACTTCAACGGGCCGAAGCCGATGCGGGTGTTGGAATGCACCAGCACCGACTGCCATTGGTAGATCACCGCATAGATGACGATGGCCGCAGGCGAGAAGCCGAGCGCGAACAGCGGCAGATAGGACGCCGACTTGGTGAGGATCTGGTCGACCGGATGCACCCGGTGCCCAGCAAGCCAGTCCATCTCCTCGATGCTGTGATGGACGGCATGAAACCGCCACAGGAACGGCACGGCATGGAAGGTGCGGTGGGCGAGATAGAAGCCGATATCGGCGAGGATAATCACCTCGATCGTCTGGAGCCAGATTGGTTGGCTGCGGACTGCGGCGCCTACGCTCCCCGGCACGATGTAGCCAAGGCCGACCATCATGAGGGCAATCACCGACAGCAGGCCGATCTTGATGACGATGCCGTTGAACAGGAGGTAGAAGACGTCGTTGAGCCAATGTCGGCGCAGCGTCTTCTGCTCTTCGTGATGCGGGATCAGTTGCTCGAGGGGGATGAAGATCAGCGCGATGACGAGAAGCGCCTTCAGATCCACCAGATCGCTCAATTGCATGCCAAAATCCGCCTTCAGGAGCCACTTCGACGCGTAAGCACCGTTGTGTACTACTTCTGGGTTAACGGCTGTTTGCCACGGACCGGGGGATTGTCGGGATCTGACCGGCCGCCTCAGCCGCGTCCGACATAGGGCATCTTGGTTGCCATGACGGTCATGAACAACACGTTGGCGTCAAGCGGCAGGCTGGCCATGTAGACGACGGCCTCGGCGACACGGGCGACGTCCATCACGGCTTCCGCAGCGATCGAGCCATTGGCCTGCTGCACGCCGACGGTCATCGGCACGGCCATCTCGGTCAACGCATTGCCGATGTCGATCTGTCCGCAGGCGATATCGAAGGGGCGACCGTCGAGCGCCAGCGTCTTGGTGAGACCCGTGATGGCGTGCTTGGTCGCGGTGTAGGGCACCGAGCCGGGGCGCGGTGCATGGGCAGAGACCGAGCCGTTGTTGACGATGCGTCCGCCCATCGGCTCCTGTCGTCGCATCGCCGCGAAGGCTGCCCGCGAACACAGGAAGGTGCCGGTGAGATTGACGGACACGACCTCGTTCCAGGCCTCGACCGGGATTTCGTCGATGGTCGACGCCTTGTAGCCCATGCCGGCATTGTTGAAGAGCAGGTCGACGCGGCCGAAGGCCTCGGTGATGGTCTCGAACATGTCGTCGACCTGGTCGGGCCTGGTCACGTCGCAGACGATGGCCAGCGCCTTGGCGTCTGTCTTGCCGGCGTCGCGGATCGCTTCATCGAGCGCATGCTTGCTGCGGCCGCAGAAGACGGTGTTCCAGCCCTCCTTGAGCAAGGCCGTCGCCACCGCCTTGCCGATGCCCTTTCCCGCGCCCGTAACCACCGCAACCCTGTTGCTTGCCATGATGAAGCTCCTCCCTGCGCATGACCGATCGCCGGCGGCAGATCATTGGTAGCGCGGGCAGTCTAGTGCACGGCCCCGAAAATCGAAATAGGACGGCGCGCCGTTGGCAAGGGCCAGAATCGACCTGCGCGTCAGTCATCGAGGATTGGGGGGGCATTGGTGAGGATAAGACACACAAAAAGGGCGGTCATTGGCGACCGCCCAGTCTTTGATCGAACCGTGCTTGGGAGGAGGAGAGCCGATCCGAGTAAGAAAATGATGCGCCCGGGCGGTTAACAAATCCTTAACGCGAAAAAACGCCTCTTAGGCACCGCCCGGCGCCTCCCGGTCTGTTACCAGCGCGGATTGACTTGCGGATTGGCCGATGCCTCGACGACCGGCACCTTGACGCTCGAAACCGTCGCCTCGATATGGTCGACAAGCGCGTCCGGCAGCTGCAGCCGGCCGGCGAGCAGGTCGAGATAGCCGCGCTCGGCGCGGGTGTCGGGATCGATGGCCAGGCGTGAGGCGGTGTAGAGCTCGACCTTCTGTGCCTCGGTCTGGGCCGCGGCGACGATCGCGTCGAGATCGAGCGGCGAATTGAGCTCCTCCATCAGGAACTGCTCGGCGTCGGAGCCGATGCCCGACAGGCTGAGCTTGTCGCCGATCTTCTTGCGCTCGTCATCGTCGATATGGCCGTCAGCCTTGGCGGCGGCGATCATGGCGCGGATCAGCGTCAGTACGAACTCGGTCTCGCCCTGTGGCGCCTGCGATGGGTGGAAGGAATTGTCCGACGGCGGCGGCAAAAGCTGCGGCTCGGCATCGGGGGCGGCAGTTGCCTGCTCAGGCGCATTGCCGGCCTTGTAGTTCTGGTAGGCCTTGTAGGCCAGGCCGCCAATGGCCGCGAGACCGCCGACCTTCAGCGCCGTGCCCGCAACCTGGCGGCCGGCACCGGTGCCGAGCAGCACGGCAACCAGCGCGCCGGCCGCAAGCGGATTGTCCTTGGCGAGTTGGGTCGCCTGCCCGGCCTTGTCGCGCACGGTGGAGCCGGTTCCCGGGATCTTGGAGCCAAGGAGATCGTCGAGCAGCTTTTTGGGGTCGAACATGGATGCCTCCGGTTGGAATATCGGTCGCCGAGAGGTAGGCGGACGATCAAGACATTACAATGACGCCCGTCAATTTGGCGAGATCGGCCGGAAGCGGAGGGCTAACTGCCGATATGAGGGCTGGAGCCACGCTTTTCCGCCAATTCCACCTGGCGATGGCGCTCAGCATAGCGCGCGCGGTCTTCGTCCGTGCGGGCATCATGGCAATGCGGGCAGGACACGCCCGCCTCGAATGTCGGCGACAGAAGCTCTTCCGGCATCAGCGGATGCCGGCAGGCGCGGCACAGCTCGGCCTCCCCTACGACAAGCCCGTGCGACACCGACACACGCTCGTCGAAGACGAAGCACTCGCCCTCCCAAAGGCTCTCTTCGGCCGGCACGTCCTCGAGATATCTAAGGATGCCGCCCTTGAGGTGGAAGACATCGTCGATGCCGATCGACCTGACGTATGCCGTGGCCTTCTCGCAGCGAATGCCGCCGGTGCAGAACATCGCCACCTTCTTGCCTTCGAGCTCGCCGCGATGGTTTTCGACCCAGGCCGGGAACTCGCGGAAACTCTTTGTCCGCGGATCGACAGCGCCGGAAAAGGTGCCGATCGACACTTCATAATCGTTGCGGGTGTCGACGACGATGGTGTCGGGATCGGAAATCAGCGCGTTCCAGTCGCTCGCCTCGACATAGGCGCCGACGCTGGCGAGCGGATCGATACCCTCGACGCCCATGGTGACGATTTCGCTCTTCAGCCGCACCTTCATGCGGTGGAACGGCATCTCCCCAGCCGTGCTGTACTTGACCTCAAGGCCGGAAAATTCCGGCATGGCCTCGAGATGGGCGATCAGCTCGGCGATCGCCTCTTCGGTGCCGGCGACGGTGCCGTTGATGCCTTCGCGTGCGAGCAGCAGCGTCCCCTTGATGCCACGGCCGCAGCAGAAGGCGGCGAGCGGCGCGCGCAAAGCCTCGTAACCCTCGAGCCGGCAGAAGCGGTAGAGGGCGGCAACGCGGAAAAGAGACTGCGGTGTAGACAGGTTCATCGCCGAGCCACTAACGCCTTGGCCGTTTTTTTTCAACGTGCAGCTGAAAGCAGAACGATTACAGTCTGTTGTCGATTCGACCTGCGCCCAGCGGTAAAATCTTTTCCACCGGACGCCTGGATATGGAGAAGACCGCGCATGTTCAGCAGGCAAACGGCAACGGAAATCGAAAAGGCGGCCAGCGAGTTCGGACTGGAGCCGGCGGCGCTGCTGGCCATCGCCGAGATCGAGAGCGCCGGCCAGGTATTCGCCAAGATCGACGGCCGCAACGAACCGCTGATCCGTTTCGAGGGGCACTATTTCGACCGCAGGCTTTCCGGCGCAGCGCAGGAGCGTGCCCGCGCCGAAGGGCTGGCCTCACCGAATGCGGGTGCAGTCGCCAACCCGCGCGCCCAGGCAGCGCGGTGGCAGATGCTCGAACGGGCAGCCGCCATCGACCACCAGGCCGCCTATGAATCGACGTCCTGGGGGCTCGGTCAGGTGATGGGGTCGCATTGGCAATGGCTCGGCTTTGACGATGTCGATGCGCTTGTGACCGAGGCACGTTCAGGCGCCGCCGGCCAGGCCCGGCTGATGACGCGCTATCTCGACAAGGCGGGCCTGACAAGTGCGTTGAACGATCACGACTGGGAAGCGGTCGGCCATGGCTACAACGGACCCGGCTTCCGCAAGAACGGCTACCATCTCAAGCTGGCGGAGGCTTACAAGCGGCAGATCGACGGCCCTGCCCCCGGCGACCTCACCATGATGGTCGGAACGCGCGGTGAGTTGGTCACCGAACTGCAGGAAGTGTTGGTTGCCCTGGGCTATCCCGTCGACACGGACGGCATCTATGGCCCAGGCACGGCAGCCCAGGTCAAGCGTTTCCAGGCTGATCATGGCCTGGCCGCCGATGGCATCGCCGGTCAGCGTACCCAGGCAGCCATCGCCCAGGCTCTGTCTCTTGGCGACCGCGACTTGTGGTCGACCCTCAAGCGCTGGTTGGCCGGGATTTTCCGCCAGGCATAGACTGCTTGCGCTCTAAGGCGTAGGGCTTCGGCGACAGCGACGGCCATCGACCCACCGCGCTCATTCGGGGCGCAACACCATGGCGCCAAAGGCTTCGTGGACTTGGAATGGCGGGTCTGTTAAATCGGTTGAAAATTGACAGCGGAGTGAAATGCCATGACCAGCAAAACCCAGAAACTGCTTGCGCTGCTGGATGGCCAGCCGGTCATTCCGGTGCTGAAGATCGAGCGCGCCGCTGACGCCGTGCCGCTGGCCCGCGCGCTGGCGCGAGGCGGTCTCCGGGCGATCGAGATCACGCTCAGGACCGATGAAGCACTGGAATGCATCCGCCGTGTCGCCGCCGAGGTCGAGGACTGCATCGTCGGCGCCGGTACCATCCTCAGCGCGCGCCATTTCGACGAAGCCGTCGCCGCCGGCTCGAAATTCATCGTCAGCCCCGGCCTGACGCGCGAGCTGGCAGCACACGCCGCGCAAAGTGACGTGCCGCTGTTGCCGGGCACCATCACGCCGGGCGAAATCATGGGCGCGCTTGAAGCCGGGCTCGACTTCCTGAAGTTCTTCCCCGCCGAGCAGGCCGGCGGCGCATCGTTCCTCAAGGCACTGGCCTCGCCCATTGCCGGAGTAAAATTCTGCCCGACGGGTGGCATCTCGGCCAAGAACGCCAGGGATTATCTCAGCCTGCCGAACGTCGTCTGCGTCGGCGGCTCGTGGGTCGCCCCCGACGACATGGTCAAGGCAGGCGACTGGGCCGGCATCGAGGCGCTTGCCGCCGAAGCGAACAAGCTGCGCAAGAACTGAGTTTCTTGCCTTGGAGCAATTCCAGGAAAAGTGTGCAGCGACTTTCCGTCCGGAATTGCATAAAAACAAGAAGATAGAGAGTTTCCGCGATTCGAGGAAACGCGGAAACGCTCTAGCCCCCGGCGGGAGAAGGTGAGACCAAAAACAAAAAGCCGCGCAGGTTGCCCCGCGCGGCTTTTTGATTGTCTTGATGTCGATCAGTTCGTCGAGAACCGGGCCACCGAGAGGAATTTCACGGCTGTGCCGGAGAACTTGTGGGCACTTGCCGACTGGTCGCCCTGCTGGAAGCCCGCCGTGTAAACCTCGGTCGGAGCCGTCCGAACCATGTTGTAGGCAAAGCCGGGCGCCTTGGTGTTGGTCGTGACCGTCGTCACCTGCGTGCCGCTGCGCAATGCCCAGCGTGCGGCGTCGGGCGCAGCGGCAACGACCACGGCCTTGGGATCCGGCTTGGCTTCCTGAGCCAACGGGCGGGCCGACTTGCGCGTCGTCTTGACGTTGCCACCGACGGCCGCGGCAGGGTCGGTGCCGGCCGAAGCTGTGGTGATCGCGTTCTTGGGCGTTGCAGCTGCAGGAGTTGCGGTTGCAACTGCCTCGGGCTGGTCGAAGACCGAACGCGGCTCCGGCTGCGGCGCAAGCGAGGCGATTTCGAGTTCATCCTGGGCGGACTCGTCTTCGGCGGGAATGTCGTTCGCAGCGGCCAGGGCAGCTTCAACGGTCATGTCCTGCGGACGGGCCGACGGCAGCGGTGCGTTGACGTCGCTGGCAATTGCAGGCGCGTCATCCGTCGAGGCCAACGCCATCAGCACGTTCTGGCTCTCGGGCTTGAGCTCGGCCGGCGGAGTGTGGTTCGGGCGCCAGGTCGGCAGCGGCACATTGGCTGCGATCTGCTGCTCGACGGCGGTCGGCTGCTCACCTCCGGCCAGCGGGGCCGAAGCAGCTCCGAACGGCACGTTCTCGGCGGTCGCCATGCCAACCTCGGCCTGTGGCCGCGGGGCTACACCAGGCAGCGGAACGCTGCGCGCCGGCAAGGCCGCGATGATGGTCTCGGGCGCCTGCTGGTCAGGTGCCTCTTCGGCCACCTGTGGGATCTCGGCGCGCTGCGCATTCTCGGGCGCCACGATCTGGATGCCGGGCAGCGACTTCTGAACCGGTGCCTCCGCTGCTATGGCCTTGGTCGGCGCCTTCTTGGGCTGAACGGCAGCCACTGCGATTTCGCCGGTATCCTCTTCCTCGTCGGCACCACCGCCGAACAGCGCGGCAAACAGGCCGCCGCTGCGCTTGGCAGGCGTTGCACTGGCAAGCACGAAGTCACCGCTCGCCTTGCGCGACTGATAGGACGCCAAAGCCTGCTCGAAGCCGGGCAGCGGCTTGCCGTCGCTCGGCACGTGCAAGGTCTTGCCCGATGGGAACACCGCGACGAGTTCCTTGCGGCTCATGCGTGGCCAGTGGCGCACATTGCCGACGTCCATGTGGACGAAGGGCGAACCGGAACGCGGATAATAGCCGACGCCGCCGGCCTGCACACGCAGGCCCGAGTCACGCAGTTTCTTCAACGGCACGCCCGGAATGAAGAAGTCCATCGCCTTGCCGAGCATGTGCTGGCTTTTTTCCGCAACGCCGCTGGAGCGGCTGCGCAGCAGCGAATTGGTCGCCGGCGAGCGATAGGCGGAGACGACGTGGATGTAGTCGCGGGCGCCGGAGGAACGATAGGCCTCCCAGACCACGTCGAACAGACGCGGGTCCATCTTGGTCGGCTCGTTGCGGCGCCAGTCGCGCAGGAACTGATTGAGCTTCTTGAGGCCAGCCTGATCATAGCGGCCATTGCGCTTGAACGTGATCTCAGCCCGCTCACCCGTGTGGGTGTAATACAGCTTGAGTGTCCGCGTTTCGGCGGAGGCTGTTGCCTGAGAGGCTGTCAGGAAACCAAACGTTAGCATCGCGGCTGTAAGCCACTTCTGCCAACCATTCGATTTCGAGCGACGCCCTTCGGTGTTCTCGATCCTATTCAAATCAAAAGGCCCTGTTAGGCTGCCATCTGTCCCCGGATTTGAAGCCCGGACACGCTTACGGATTCGCGTCCGAATATCGATCCTAATGGTTAATCACTGCTTATTGAAGGCGAAATGCGGTAACACCATGGCGATATCCCACCAAAAAGGAATCGCACCTTTTCATGGTAAACCACTGGTTTAAACCACAAAAACACCACTGAACAAATACGCATGAAACTGTAGTGCGCTGCGTCCCGCAAGCGACACGCAAGCTTTAAATCAAAATCAGCGGCAACAAAACATCAAGAGGCCAACCGCTCGCTGCGACCGGTCTCGGGATCGATGCCGTATTCCTTGAGTTTACGATACAGCGTCGAGCGGCCGATTCCCAGCCGCCGCGCGACCTCGCTCATCTGGCCATTATAGTGATCGATGGCGAGCCGGATCATCTCGAACTCGACATCGGCAAGCGCCCGGACATTGCCGCGTTCGTCAAGTGCGCGCAGCATTCCCGGCCGAAGCCGCTCCGGTGCCGGCGGCTGAAGGGCTGCGGCAGACGTCGGGCTGTCCACGACGATCTTGGCCGCCGCCGGCACGGGTTGGCCGCCAAGATCGACCACGCCTTCGACCTGGGCGCGGATCTGCGGGAACTCGTCCTCGGTAAGGATATCGCCCTCGGACAGCACGCAGGCGCGGAACACCGCGTTTTCGAGCTGCCGGATGTTGCCCGGCCAGTCATAGGCCTGAAGCAGCGCCAGCGCACCTTCCGAGATCATCGGGATGCGGCCATGCGGGCTTGCCGGTGCGACGCGGGAAATGAAATGGCTGACCAGAAGCGGAATATCGTCGCGGCGCTCGCGCAGCGGCGGCACGAAAATCGGGTAGACATTGAGGCGATAGAACAGATCCTCGCGGAACTTGCTGTCCTTGACCTGCTGCAGAAGATTGCGGTGCGTCGCCGAAATCAGCCTGATGTCGACCTTGACCGTCGCGCGCCCACCAACCGGGTCGACCTCGCCCTCCTGCACCGCGCGCAACAGCTTGACCTGCACGTCGAGCGGCAGGTCGCCAATCTCGTCGAGGAACAGCGTGCCGTGGTTGGCCTCGACGAACTTGCCCGGATGTTTCTCCGTCGCACCGGTGAACGAGCCTTTCTCATGGCCGAACAGGATGCTCTCGACGAGATTGTCGGGAATGGCGCCGCAATTGACGGTGACGAAGGGTTTCGAGCGGCGGTCGCCTGAGCCCTGGATGGCGCGCGCCACGAGCTCCTTGCCGACACCCGATTCGCCCTCGATCAGGATCGGGATGTTGGAAGCTGCGGCCTTCTGGCCGAGCCGGATGACACGGTCCATGGCCGGGCTGCGGGTGACCATGTCGCGGAAGGTGAGAAAGCCGCTGCCGCGGCGTGCCGTACGGCGCACCTGGTCCTCGACCGCTTCGACCTTGAGCGCGTTGTCGATTGCCGCCGCCAGCCGGTCTGGCGAGGCCGGCTTGACGACGAAGTCGAAGGCGCCGTTGCGCATCGCTGAAACCACCGTTTCGATGCCGCCTTGCGCAGTCTGGACGATGACCGGAAGGGCGATGCCGCGTTCGCGCATCGCCTTGAGCACGCCGATGCCGTCGAGCCCGGGCATGGACAGGTCGAGGATGATCACGCCGATCTCGCCGGCACGCGGCCCGTCGAGCGCGCGGAGGGCGGCTTCGCCGCCGTCGACAGTTATTGCGGTGTGGCCGAATTTCGTCACCGCGGCGTCGACGAGGCGACGTTGTACGGGATCGTCATCGACTATGAGAATCGAACCTGCCATGAATGTCCGCAATATGCCCGAAGCTGCTTATTGGATGTGGATCATCCTGGCACAGGGTTCTAAATAAGGTTTCAAGAAAGCCGGTGAACGAATCCCTTAGGATTGAATCCAACCGGTCAAAGTCAGTGAAAAGGAAGACGCAATGCGTTGGAATTCCGGGCAACAGATGTCGGCCACTGCCTCCGCCGGGAGCGCGGCAGGGCTGGGCGAACTGCCCGAATGGAACCTTGCCGACCTCTATTCCAGCATGGATGCGCCGGAGCTAGCCCGCGACCTCGAGAAGGCCTCGGCCGATGCCGTTGCCTTCGAGGCGCGCTGGAAAGGCACGCTTGCCATCGAGGCCGCGCGTGGCGGGGCCGGCAAGCTCGGCGAGGCGATGCGCACCTATGAGGCGCTGGAAGAGTTGGTCGGCCGCGTCGTTTCCTATGCCGGCCTCGTCTATGCCGGCGACACCTCCGACCCCAAGCGCTCGAAGCTCTATGGCGACGTGCAGGAAAAGATGACGGATGCCAGCGCGCATCTTCTGTTCTTCGCGCTCGAGCTGAACCTGGTCGACGACGAGCTCATCCTCAAGGCGCTCGATGCCGACCCGGCTTTCGGCCATTACCGTCCCTGGGTGCTCGACCTCCGCAAGGACAAGCCCTACCAACTCGAAGACCGCGTCGAGCAGCTGTTCCATGAAAAGTCGATCACCGGGCGCGGCGCCTGGAACCGGCTGTTCGACGAGACCATGACCGACCTGCGCTTCAACATCGGCGGCGAGGAACTGGCGCTCGAACCGGCGCTGAACATGCTCCAGGATCCCGACGGCGAGGTTCGCAAGGCGGCATCAGACGCGCTTGCCGCGACCTTCCGCAAGAATCAGCGCGTCTTCACGCTGATCACCAACACCTTGTCCAAGGACAAGGAAATCTCCGACCGCTGGCGCGGCTTCGAGGACATCGCCGACTCGCGACACCTCGCCAACCGCGTCGAGCGCGAAGTCGTCGACGCGCTCGCTGCAGCCGTCCGCGCCGCCTACCCGCGGCTGTCGCATCGCTACTACAAGATGAAGGCCAAGTGGCTCGGCATGGAGGTGATGAACCACTGGGACCGCAACGCGCCTTTGCCGGAGACGCCACAGGCGACGATCGGCTGGGACGACGCAAAGGACACGGTGCTGACCGCCTACCAGCGCTTCTCCCCCGAAATGGCCGAGATTGCGCGCGACTTCTTCGACCGCCGCTGGATCGACGCCCCGGTCCGTCCCGGAAAGGCGCCGGGCGCCTTTGCCCACCCGACGGTGCCGTCGGCGCACCCCTACGTGCTGCTCAACTACATGGGCAAGCCACGCGACGTGATGACCCTCGCTCACGAACTCGGTCATGGCGTGCACCAGGTGCTGGCCGCTGGCCAGGGCGCCCTGATGGCCTCGACGCCGCTGACGCTTGCCGAAACGGCAAGCGTGTTCGGCGAGATGCTGACTTTCCGCTCACTGCTCGACCGCACCACGGACAAGCGCGAGCGCAAGGCGATGCTGGCGCAGAAGGTCGAGGACATGATCAATACGGTCGTGCGCCAGATCGCCTTCTACGAATTCGAGCGCAAGGTCCATTCCGAACGCAAGAACGGCGAGCTGACCTCGGACCAGCTCGGCCAGTTCTGGCTCGAGGTTCAGGCCGAGAGCCTGGGGCCGGCGATCAAGCTGCGCGAAGGCTACGAGGTGTTCTGGTCCTACATCCCGCACTTCATCCACTCGCCCTTCTACGTCTATGCCTATGCCTTCGGCGACTGCCTGGTGAATTCGCTCTATGCCGTCTACCAGAATGCCGAGCGCGGCTTTCAGGACAAGTATTTCGAGATGCTGCGCGCCGGCGGCACCAAGCATCATTCGGAGCTGCTGAAACCGTTCGGGCTCGACGCCACCGATCCCGCCTTCTGGCAGAAGGGGCTTGCCGTCATCAGCAGCCTCATCGACGAACTGGAAGCGCTGGACTGATCGCGTCCCCAGGCAACTGTCATGACTGGTCCCCACTCCCCCTTCGTCCTGTTCAGGGACGACCCCGCCGGCCGCGAGGTGCTGTTCGAGGCACCGCGCGAGATCATCGTTGCCCGGGACGCTGCGGATTTTTTCCCGGCATTGCAGGCAGCCCAGAAGGCGCACGAACAGGGCAAGTGGCTCGCCGGCTACTTCTCCTACGAGGCCGGTTACCTGCTCGAACCGAAGCTGCGACCGCTGCTTCCCGAGGGCCGGCGCGCGCCGCTGGTCTGCCTCGGCGTGTTCGACCAGCCGTCGGACAACGACCGTCCGGCATCGCGCGCGGCCGTCACTAACGGGCCGATCTTCGATGCACGGGCGACATGGTCGGAAGCGGACTATGAGCGCCGCTTCAACAAGCTGCACCAGCACCTGCGCCAGGGCGACTGCTACCAGGCCAACCTGACCTTTCCGGTCCAGGCGCAGTGGTCGGGCACCCCGCTAGACGCCTTCGACGCCTTGATTGCCCGGCAGCCGGTGAAATATGGTGCGCTGGTCTCGCTCGGCGGCCCCACGGTGCTGTCGCGCTCGCCCGAACTGTTCTTCGAGATCGACAGCGACGGCTGGATCGAGACCCATCCGATGAAAGGCACCGCCCCGCGCGGCAAGACGCCGGAAGAGGATGCCGCCCTCAGGGAATTCCTGCGCAACGACGAGAAGAACCAGGCGGAAAACCGCATGATCGTCGATCTGCTGCGCAACGACATCTCGCTGATCAGCGAAGTCGGCACACTCGACGTTCCCGAGCTGTTTCGCATCGAGAGCTACCCGACGGTGCACCAGATGGTCAGCACCGTGCGGGCGAAGCTGTTGCCCGATCTCAGCATCGAGCAGGTCTTCGCGGCTCTGTTTCCGTGTGGCTCGATCACCGGAGCTCCGAAAATCCGCGCGATGGAAATCCTGCGCGAACTGGAGAGCCCCCCACGTGACGTCTATTGCGGCGCCATCGGCTGGATAGCGCCCGGCGGCACGATGCGCTTTTCGGTAGCGATCCGCACCATCACGCTGCATGAGGACGGCGAGGCCGTCTACAATGTCGGCGGCGGCGTGGTGTTCGATTCGACTGCGGAAGCGGAGTATGCGGAATGTCTTCTGAAAGCACGCTTCGCCACGGGCACGGTTCCGGCTTCGACCTGATCGAGACGATGCGCTGGGAGCCGGCTGGCGGTTTCCTCCGCGGCGATCTGCACCTCGCCAGGCTCGAAGCTTCGGCGCGAGCCCTTGGCTTCAGCTTCGACCGCGAAAACGTCGGGCAAAACCTGAAACGTGCAGCCACCGGCGACGCTGCCTTGCGGGTCCGGCTTGCCCTTGCCGCCGACGGCAGCACAGACATCACCACCCAGCCATTCGCAGCACTTGCGGCTGATGCCATGTGGACGATACGCATCGCTGCGACTCGCCTCGACAGCTCAAATCAGCTGCTGCGCCACAAGACCACGCGCCGCGAGGCCTATGACCGTGCCCGCGCCGAGTTTTCCCGCGAAAAAGCCGACGAGATGATCCTGCTCAACCAGGCGGGAAACGTCTGCGAAGGCACCATCACCAGCATCTTTGTTGATCTTGGCGAGGGTGGACCACTCAGGACGCCTGCACTTGCTTGCGGCCTGCTTGCCGGGGTTTTGCGCGGCGAAATGCTTGAGCGCGGCGAAGCCGTCGAGACCATTTTGAGCTTAGATGACCTTGGCGGGGCATCAAGACTATGGGTCGGGAATTCGCTACGCGGGTTGATACCGGCAAAGCTGGTGCGAGGTTAGGTTTGACTCACCGCGATAGTCGACTACATTGTATCAAGGTGCATTTGTAGAGCCTGAACATGGCCAGCGAATCCAAATTCTCTATCAGCCTGCCCGACGATCTGCGCTGCGAAGTAGACGATTATGCAACGCTGACGAGACGTTCGCGCGCCTTCATCATCAAGGAAGCAGTGGCCGCTTATGTCGGCGACCAGCAGGCCTATCTCGCCAGCGTGCGCGAGGCCGAACGCGAGGCCGACGAAGGCACATTCGTGCTGGGAGAAACCGTGACGGATTGGCTGGCGTCATGGGGATCCGAGAGTGAACTGCCAGCTCCAGAAGCAGGTGCCGCCGAGACATGACGTTACGCATCCTTCCTCGCGCCGTCCGTTATCTCGCCGAGCTCCGCACAACCATTGCCGCTGATGACCCAGAAATGGCGCAGAAGGTCGGCGAGCGCATCATCAAGGCGCTGCGGCTGATTGAGGAGCGGCCCGACATCGGGCGCCCGACCGCCGGTCGCGAGTCCGTACGCGAATGTGCGGTGCCCGACCTGCCCTACTTCATTCCGTACCGCGTCAAGGACGGCAACATAGAAGTGCTGCGTGTCTATCACACCAGGCGCAATCGCCCGCCGCAGTGGCCGACCACCCTGTGATCCCTGCGCATACGCCTTACGACGGCACCTCCAAACCTTTCGCCATCGGACTGAAACAGGCCGAGCCACGCGACTGGATCGAGCTGGACGCGCATCTTGAAGCCTATCTCGCGGAGAAGGACCGGCTCTACGCCGAAATTCCCGACAAGGTCTTCGTTGCCGAAACCGGCACGCGCGCAGCCCAGCAGGAAGTGCTTGACCTCTTGGTCGCGCATCTGGTCGAACGCTACCCTGAGATCTACCGCCTCAAGGACGGGCGCTGCGTTATCGCAGGCTCCGGTCGCTCCGTCGACGTCACCAACGCTGGCGACAACCCGTTGATTGCCGCGTCAAAACTCGTCCAGGAAGACCTGATCCTGATGCGGCAGGGTGAAAATGGCTGGAGGCTGGCCGCCGGTTCGCTGTGCTTTCCCTCGTCGTGGCGGCTGACCGAGAAGTTCGGCAAGGCGATCCATGACATTCACGGCCCCGTTCCCGGATTCGGGCCGGGCACCCGCATGAACGAGCTGATCGCCCGCATGTTCGACAAGCTCGCGGTCCTGGTCGAGCGCTTCAACTGGTCGGTTCAGGCCAATGGCGAGCTCTATCACCCGCTCTCCGATCGTCAGCGTTTGGCCCGCTCGGCGGAAACGGATTCGACCTTTCCCGGCGCCGACGTCGCCGCCCACGCCTTCATCCGCGTCGAGCGCCAGACCCTGCGCAAGCTGCCAGTTACCGGCGACATCCTGTTCACCATCCGCATCTATCTCGATCCGCTGGCGGTGCTTGCGCGCACCCCCGACAAGGCGCAATTGGCTTCGTCGTTCGCAGGGCAATTGATGAGCCTCGACCGCGACCAGCTCGACTACAAGGGCCTCGCCTCCGACCGCGACAGGCTGGTCGGCTTCCTCAACGGCATCGCCTCCGCCGGCTAAGAATAGCGGCATAACGTCCGGTTCCTACAGGATGTGGGAACCCGGATTCGCTTTATTGTGACAAGCATGTATGGTTTAGCCGTTGAAGCCGGGTCAATCGGGGCCCGGCTCTTTTAGTGTGAGAAGGAGTGCCATAAAAAATGGCGAATGAAAAATGGCCCGTTTACGGTGAGATTACTGGTCCTGTTGTGATGATCGGCTTTGGTTCGATCGGTCGCGGAACGCTCCCCCTCATTGAACGCCATTTCAAGTTCGACAAGTCGCGCATGGTGATTATCGATCCCAGCGATGAAAACCGAAAACTCGCGGATGAGCGTGGCATCAAATTCATCCAGGAGGCGGTAACCAAGGACAATTTCAAGGCGCTTTTGACGCCGCTGCTGACCAATGGCAGTGGCCAGGGCTTCTGTGTCAACCTCTCGGTCGACACCGGTTCCGTGGAGCTCATGCATCTGTGCCGCAAGCTCGGCACGCTCTACGTCGACACCGTCATCGAGCCGTGGCTCGGCTTCTACTTCGACAACAGCGCCGACAATAGCGAGCGCACCAACTACGCGCTGCGCGAGACGCTCCTGGAAGAGCGGCGCAAGCACCCGGGCGGAACGACAGCCGTTTCGACCTGCGGCGCCAATCCCGGCATGGTCTCGTGGTTCGTCAAGCAGGCGCTGGTCAACCTATCCAGGGATCTCGGCCTCGACTTCGAGGAACCGGCGACCAACGATCGCGAGGGTTGGGCAGCACTGATGAAGAAGGCCGGCGTCAAGGGCATCCACATCGCCGAGCGCGACACCCAGCGCACCAAGAATCCCAAGCCGATGAACGTGTTCTGGAACACCTGGTCGGTCGAAGGCTTCATTTCGGAAGGTTTGCAGCCGGCAGAGCTCGGCTGGGGCACCCACGAGACCTGGAAGCCCAAGAACGCCAAGAAGTTCAAGAAGGGCAACAAGGCGGCGATCTATCTCGAGCAGCCGGGTGCCAACACGCGCGTCCGCACATGGTGCCCTACCCCTGGCCCGCAATACGGCTTCCTGGTCACCCACAACGAGGCGATCTCGATCTCCGACTTCTTCACCGTGCGCTCGAAGAAGGGCAAGGTGACCTACCGCCCGACCTGCCACTACGCCTACCATCCCTGCAACGACGCGGTGCTGTCGCTGCACGAGATGTTCGGCGCAGCCGGCAAGGCACAGCCCGTCCATCACGTGCTTGACGAAAACGAACTTGTCGACGGCTCGGACGAACTCGGCGTGCTGCTCTATGGCCACGACAAGAATGCCTACTGGTACGGCTCGCAGCTGACGCTCGAACAGGCGCGCAAGCTTGCGCCTTACCAGAATGCCACTGGCCTGCAGGTCTCGTCAGCCGTGCTCGCCGGCATGGTTTGGGCGCTCGAAAACCCGGAAGCCGGCATCGTCGAAGCCGATGAGGTCGACTACAAGCGTTGCCTCGACGTGCAGAAGCAGTATCTCGGACCGGTCAACGGCTACTACACCGACTGGACGCCGCTTGAAGGCCGCCCCGGCCTGTTCGAGGAGGATCTCGACAAGGAAGACCCCTGGCAGTTCCGCAACATCCTGGTGCGCTGAACGCGTTACCGGAAAACGAAAAGGGCGCCGCGAGGCGCCCTTTTTTGCTTGCTCGCGGAGGTGGAGCTACTTGCGCAGCTCGGCCTCGATGTCGTCGAGCGCCTTGTCCTTGCCGATGCCGGTCAGGAAGGCGAGCCCCTTGATGACAGGGACAGTCACCGACGCCGAAATGGGCGTGGTCGACACGATGAGGTCGACATTGTCGGCGAGGCTCGGCACTTCGGTTGCCTTGCACTGCATGGCGTTGAAGGTCAGCCCGCGCGACTTCATGACTTCGGTGACGGTGGCGTTGACCGCCGTCGAGGTGGCGACGCCGGTGCCACAGGCAAAGAGAACGGTCTTCTGTTTGGCCATCAAGTAAATCCCTTCCTAAGGCTAGCCGAGCACTGCGCCGATGTCTTCGATCGACCTGGCGTTGCTGAGGCCGGCAAGCGCCGCCTCGCTCTGGATGGTGTCCATGATTTCCTGAAGCATGTCTATCTGCTTGTCCTTGTCGTTGATGGCAAGCAGGAACACGTAGCCGACAGGCACCGCCTCGTCAGGATCTTCCATGTTGGCGAAGTCCACCGGCTTTCGCAGCACGGCCAGCGCGATACCCGGTTTCAGGACATGCTCCGGGTCGGTGTGCGGAATGGCGACATTGAGGGCGTAGCCGAGCGGCAGGCCGGTCGGCATCGTCGCCTCGCGCTTTACCACGGCGCCCGCATAGGACGGCCGGACATAGCCGAGCGCCTCGAGCTTGCCGGCAAGCAGGCGGATGACCGCTTCGTTGTCTTGTGCCTCGACCCCCAGGGCAATGGCTTGGGGATCGAGAAAGTTCATCAGGGCTCGCGCCATTCAACTACTCCAGTGTCCGAAACCGGCGGCACGCGCCGCCGGTCCGGGTTTTCGATGTCAGGCGTGTGCCGAAGCCTTGGCGCGGACGGCAGGGGCTGCCTGCTCGGCTTCATCCTCGGCGCCCGCCGCGCGCTCCCATGCCGCGCTGTTGCGGCGGTAGAGGACGAACAGCAGGGCAATCACCGCCGCGAGCAGAACCAGGCCGGCGATGGCGAGGCCCTGGATCGCTTCGATGATCACGTAAGGGATCCACAGGAAGCCGTCGACGACAGAGGTGATCTGCACCGCATTGGCCGGCATCTGGAAGCCCGACGAGACGGCAGCACTTGTGAACAGCGGCGCCAGCGCGTTTGCGACATAGAAGCCGAGCGCCAGCGTGACGGTGCCGACGATGACCATGCGGAAGACGTTGCCCTTGAGCAGCGGCGCGGTCATGGCGACAATGAACGGAATGACTGCAAGATCGGCGAACAGGATGACGCGGTTGCCGGGCAGGATGACCGACAGCACGATGGCGATCGGTACCAGGATCAGCGACGACGAGATGGCGGCGGGGTGACCGATCAGGATCGCCGAGTCGAGGCCGACGAGCAGCTCACGGTCACCGGTGCGCTTGCGGACGAATTCCTGGGCGGCGTCCGAAACCGGCAGCAGGCCTTCCATCAGCACCTTCACCATACGCGGCAGAAGCAGCATCACAGCAGCCAGCGTCATGCCCGTCGTCAGCACCTTGGACAGCACGGTGCCAAAATCGCCGGCGTTGTAGTAGGCGATCACACCAAGCACGAGGCCGATGATCAGGCCGAGCACGACCGGCTCGCCGAAGACGCCGAAGCGCTTCTCGATGGTCTCGGTCGAGATGTTGATCCTGTTGATGCCGGGAATACGGTCCATGATCCAGTTCAGGACGATGGCGATGGGCAGGATCTGCGCCGAGGCCAGATGCGGCACCGACACACCTGGAATGCCGTAGAACTGCTGCACCGCGCGTGCCGACCAGTCGGCGAACAGCAGCGCAAGCGCTGCGACGAGCGCTGCGACCGCCAGGCCGTAGCCGAGGCTGCCGGTAGCGGCGGTGGCCAGCGAACCGACGAAGGCAAAGTGCCAGAAATTCCAGACGTCGACGTTGAGCGTGCGCGTCAGTCGCAAAAGCAGCAGCGCGATGTTGACGGCAATACCGATAGGAATGACCCACAGGCCGACCGACGAGCCGAAGGCAATGGCGGCAGCCGACGGCCAGCCGACATCGACGATGTCGCGCTGGATGCCGGTGTTGGTGACGATCGCCTTGGCGACGTCGCCGATCGAGCCGAGCATCAGCCCGAGCACCAGGTTGATGCCGATGAAGGCGACACCGATGGTGATGGCGGCGCGGAACGCCTTGCCCACCTTGGCGCCGAGAACCACAGCGATGATGAAAATGACGATGGGCAACAGTACCGTTGCTCCAAGCGTGTCCACGGCCGCTTTCAGGCCGGTCAGAAACGAATCCATGTTGCCTCCCCAAGGCGTCTAAGTTGCTCCAGGCACATCCCTTGCCTAGAACATTTGTGTTTTACAGTATACGAAAGTTGCATCGTTTACAAAAACTGTCAATCTACCCATGCGGCCCCGACGGCCCAACGGGCGGGCAAATCGGCCACAGTCGCAGTCAATTCGCAATTGCCCGACCGACGATGTCGGCCGGCAAAGCCTTGCCTTTAAAGCAAAATCGGGCGATTGAAGGCTGCGGACTGAGGAGAGGATTCTTTCATGACGACTTCGCGCAAAATTGCTTCGGCCGGAGTGCTTGCCTTGCTTGCGGCCGCCATTGCCGGCTGCTCGACCAGCGGCGGCGGATCTTCGGGCGGCGGTGGCGTGAGGCCAGCGCCGACGGGTGTGGAAGGTGCATGGCTCGACGCCAAGGGCACTGGGCTCTCCACCTTTGCCGCCGGCTCGTTCCAGACGGTCGCGACCGACACCGGCCAGAAGCTCTCGGATGGTACCTACATCCTGACCGGCGCCAACTCGGTCCAGATCAACGGCACGTCGCTGATCCGCCAGTCGCCGATCAGCTTCAACTGCCTGCTGATCTCGGCCAACCAACTCAACTGCACCAGCTCGGCCGGCCAGCAATTCACCCTGACCCGGCGTACCGCCTGACGGCATTCCAGGCCCGCTTCGGCGGGCACGGCTTCTCCTTTCAGGCTTCCGGCGCGGCCGGAAGCCATGCCCGGCAAGTAAGCCGGCTTTTGGTTTCCGATTCTCCCTTGCATCCGAAAATTCGGAATGTGAACATGGCGCCAAGGAATGTGTAACATTCCGGTCAAGCGAAGACGCTAAACGTCTCGCGGGGGTCATTCGGGAGATTTCATCATGAAGAGATTGGCTGCCATTGCGGCTTTGTCGGCCTCGGCATTCGGCTATTCCGCCGCGCCGTCATTCGCCGACTATACGTTGACCATCATGCATATCAATGACTGGCACAGCCGCATTGAGAGCAACAACAAGTTTGAATCGACCTGCTCCGCCGAAGAAGAGGGCAAAGGCGAGTGCATCGGCGGTGCCGCGCGCCTGGTCACGGCGATTGCCGAACAGCGCAAGAAACTCGAAGGCCAGAACGTTCTCTTGCTCAATGGCGGCGATAACTTCCAGGGCTCTTTGTTCTACACCACCTACAAGGGCGCGGTTGAAGCCGAATTCCTCAACCAGATGAAATTCGACGCCATGACCGTGGGCAACCACGAGTTCGACGACGGCGAAGAAGCACTGGTGCCTTTCCTCAAGAAGATCCAGTTCCCGGTTCTCTCGGCCAACGTCCACCCGAATGCCCAGTCCAAGGTCGGCGACCGCATCAAGCCGTCCCTGGTGCTCGAGGTCGGCGGCCAGAAGATAGGCATCATCGGCGCCGTCACCACCGACACCCCGGAAGTCGCCTCGCCCGGCCCGAACATCGCCATCGAGGACGACATCAAGACGATCACCGCCGAAGTCGAGAAGCTGAAGGCCGAGGGCGTCAACAAGATCATCGCGCTGACCCATGTCGGCTATCCCCGCGACAAGGAACTGATCGCCAAGATCCCCGGCGTCGACGTTGTCGTCGGCGGCCACTCGCATTCTCTGTTGTCGAACACCGACGCCAAGGCCGAAGGCCCCTACCCGACGATGATCGACAACCCCGAGGGCTACAAGGTTCCGGTCACCCAGGCCGCGTCCTACTCCAAGTATCTCGGCGAGTTCACCGTCACCTTCGACGACAACGGCGTGGTCAAGGAAGCCAAGGGCGACCCGATCTATCTCGACAACTCGGTCAAGCCGGACGAGGCGGTTCTCGCCCGCATCAAGGAGCTCGGCGCGCCGATCGAAGAGCTGAAGAACAAGGAGGTCGCCGAGAGCACCGACCTGATCGACGGCAGCCGCGACAATTGCCGCGCCCGCGAATGCACGATGGGCAACCTGATCGCCGACGCCATCCTCGACCGGGTCAAGGACCAGGGCGTCACCATCGTCTTCCAGAACGGCGGCGGCATCCGCGCCTCAATCGACAAGGGCGTGGTGACAATGGGCGAAGTGCTCACCGTCCTGCCGTTCCAGAACACGCTCGCCACCTTCCAGCTCTCCGGCAAGGACATCGTTGCCTCGCTTGAAGCAGGCGTCAGCGAGATCGAGGAAGGCAAGGGCAAGTTCCCGCAGGTCGCGGGCCTGAAATACGCGTTCGACAAGTCGGTCGCCGCCAACGCTGGCCGCATCAAGTCGGTCGAGGTGATGGACGGCGGCGCCTGGAAGCCGATCGACGAAGCCAAGGTCTACACTGTCGCGACCAACAACTACGTCCGCCAGGGCGGCGACGGCTACAAGCTGTTCGCGTCGAACGCCACCAACGCCTACGACTATGGTCCGAGCCTCGAACAGGTCGTTGCCGACTATCTCGGCAAGAACCGTCCGTTCACGCCGAAGCTCGACGGCCGCATCACCGAGATCGCCGCGACCGTTGCCGCAGCGCCTGCTGCCGAGCCGGCAAAGCCGGCTGAAGCCGTCCCCGCGGCAACGACCGAAGCCGCACCGGCAACGCCTGCGCTGCCGAGCGCCTCGGGCGAGATCGCCGGCACACCGCCGACAGTCGAGCCCGCCAAGCCTGCCGAGGCAACTGCACCCGCTACGGCGTCACCGGCTGCCGCCGGCAAGTCGCACACCATTGCCCGCGGCGACACCTTCTGGGATCTGGCCAAAACCTATCTCGGTGACGCGACCAAGTGGCAGGCGATTGCCGCGGCCAACCCGGACGCCAAGGCCGAGGACCTGCATATCGGCGGAACGCTTTCGATTCCGTCGGCAAACTGAACAGGGCTACTTGCCTGAGCAAACCCGCCCGGCATGCCGGGCGGGTTTTTACTTTCCAGGCAGGAGAATCGGGCAATGGGGCAGGAAAGCAATAAGGTACTGGGGCGACGAAACCCTGCTCCCCAGTTGCCCTGTTGCCCTATTCCCTTGCAGGGTGCGGCCAGACGCGACATTGAATGCCCACCCCATTCAATTAGGTATCCCGCGTAACGGAGACACCGAATGAACCTGACGACCACAATCGACGAGACATCGGCCAAGGCACTGGGCGCGTTTCCAAACGGTCATCCGGCAGTGCGCAAAGGCAAGGTCGGCGTTCTCCTGGTCAATCTCGGCACGCCCGACGGCACCGACAAGAAGTCGATGTGGCGCTATCTCCGCGAATTCCTGTCCGACCCGCGCGTCATCGAGATGCCCAGGGTGCTTTGGTATCCCATCCTCTACGGCATCGTTCTCAACACGCGGCCGAAGAAGTCGGGCGAGAACTACAAGAAGATCTGGAACACCGATCGCGATGAGTCGCCGTTGCGCACCTATACCCGCGCCCAGGGCGAGAAGCTGGCAGAAGCGCTCAGCGACCTGCCTGACGTCGTCGTCGACTGGGCCATGCGCTACGGCAACCCGTCGACCGAGAGCGTCGTCAAGAAGCTGATCACCCAGGGTTGTGACCGCATCGTCATGTTCCCGCTCTATCCGCAGTTTTCGGCAACGACGACGGCGACCGCCAGCGACCAGCTGTTTCGCGCGCTGATGAAGATCCGCGCCATGCCGTCGATCCGCACGGTTCCCGCCTATTATGACGAGCCGGTCTATATCGAAGCGCTGGCCCGCTCGATCGAGCAGCACCTGGCCAATCTCGACTTCGAACCGGAGGTCATCCTCGCCTCCTATCACGGCATCCCGAAGCCCTATTTCGAGAGGGGCGACCCCTATCACTGCCATTGCGTGAAGACGACCCGGCTGCTGCGCGAGCGGCTGGCGATGAGCGACAAGAAGCTGATGACCACCTTCCAGTCGCGCTTCGGTGCGCAGGAATGGCTGCAGCCTTACACCGACAAGACCGTCGAGCGGCTGGCCAAGGAGGGCGTCAAGTCGATCGCCATCGTCAACCCCGGCTTCTCGTCCGACTGCATCGAAACGCTGGAGGAGATCGCCGGCGAAAACGCCGAGATCTTCCACCATGCCGGCGGCAAGAATTTTTCCCACATCCCTTGCCTCAACGACAGTCCGGAAGGCATGGCCGTGATCGAGACGATCACGCGTCGCGAGCTGATGGGCTGGGTCTAACCGCCGGCGGCGGAACCTCCACCGGCGCGCGGCGTTGACCACGGGCCAGGGGAGATCCGCCCGTCTATGACCCGCAAGCTCGACCTCAGGACCGGACGGCCCGTCTGGTACGCCTACCGCGCACCGTCCGTTCCGACAGGCCGGTTCACCCGCGACATCAGGACCGACGTAGCCATCGTCGGCATGGGCATCAGCGGCGCATTGATCGCCGAAGCCCTGACCGATGCTGGCCATGCTGTCGTCTGCATCGACAGGCGCGGACCGCTCCTCGGCTCGACTGCGGCGACCACCGCGCTCGTCCAGTTCGAGATCGATCAACCGCTGTCGAAGCTCGCCCGCAGCATCGGCCGTGAACAGGCCGAACGTGCCTGGCGACGTTCGCGTCTTGCGGTGTTGAACCTCAGGACGCGCGTCGACGAACTCGGCATCCGTTGCAACATGGAAACCAGGTCTTCGCTCTATCTTGCCGGCGATGTTCTGGATGCGCCGGCATTGCGCGACGAGGCAGAAGCCCGGCGCCTTGCCGGCATTCACGCCACCTATCTTGCCGCATCCGAACTGCAGGACCAGTGCGGAATCCGACGCCAGGGCGCCATCCTGAGCCACGACAATCTGGCACTCGACCCGAGAAAGCTGACCGCCGGGCTGTTTCACAGGGCCCTGGAGGGCAAGGCACGCTTCTACGCCCCCGTCGAGGCTGTCTCCATCAAGACCGGACGCGAAGAGGCGGTGATGGTGACGGCGGAAGGCCCGACGATTACGGCCGGCCATGTCGTGCTGGCGACCGGCTACGAACTCGTCGCCAACCTGATACCCGCCACCGACCACAAGATCATCTCGACCTGGGCGATCGCAACAAAACCACAAAGGCAGGCGCTTTGGCCGGGCCGGCATCTGATCTGGGAGGCCTCCGACCCCTATCTTTACTTGCGCGCGACGGCGGACGGTCGGGTGATCTGTGGCGGCGAGGACGAGGATTTCGTCGATGAGGTTCGGCGCGACGCGCTGATCGCCGAAAAATCGGATCGCATTTCGGCGAAGCTGAAGCGGCTTTTCCCGCGACTCGATGCCAAACCGGCATTCGCCTGGGCCGGTTCGTTCGGGACCACGCCGACCGGCCTGCCCTATATCGGCGCCATTCCAGGCCACCCGCGCATCCATGCAGCCATGGGTTATGGCGGCAACGGCATCACCTATTCACGCATCGCGGCGGAGATCGTCAGCGCCGGCATTTCCGGCCACCGGGATGCCGACGCCGACCTGTTCGCCTTCCCACGCTAAGCCGGACGACATTTCCGGCTTGCTGTGTTGTATCGCCGCTGAAACGCCCTTAAGTCTTCAACGCATGTGGCGCGACTTGTGAATCGCGCACTCAACTTGCGGGGGAGTTTCGCATGGGCTTCAGCGGCTTCGATATCGTCATCCCGGTACTTGTCGTTCTCGTGCTCCTGGTGCTGTTCGCCGGCATCAAGACCATTCCCCAAGGGTACAACTACACTGTCGAGCGTTTCGGTCGTTACACCCGGACGCTGACGCCCGGCCTCAACCTGATCATCCCCTTCATCGACCGCATCGGCGCCAAGATGAACATGATGGAGCAGGTGCTCGACGTGCCGACGCAAGAGATCATCACCAAGGACAATGCGATGGTCGCCGTCGACGGCGTCGCTTTCTATCAGGTGTTGAACGCGCCGCAGGCGGCCTATCAGGTCGCCGGCCTGCAGAACGCCATTCTCAACCTGACCATGACCAACATCCGCACCGTGATGGGCTCGATGGATCTCGACGAGCTGCTGTCGAACCGCGACGCCATCAACGAGCGCCTGCTGCGCGTCGTCGACGAAGCGGCACACCCCTGGGGCATCAAGATCACCCGCGTCGAGATCAAGGACATCAATCCGCCGGCGAATCTGATCGAATCGATGGGTCGCCAGATGATGGCCGAACGCAACAAGCGCGCCCAGATTCTCGAAGCCGAGGGCATGAAGCAGGCGCAGGTTCTGGAAGCAGAGGGCCGCAAGGAAGCCGCCTTCCGCGACGCCGAGGCGCGTGAACGCTCCGCCGAGGCCGAGGCACGCGCTACCCAGGTGGTTTCGGAAGCCATCGCCAAGGGCGACGTCCAGGCGATCAACTACTTTGTCGCACTGAAGTACACCGAGGCGCTGGCCAAGGTTGGAACAGCCAACAACAGCAAGCTTGTCCTGATGCCTATGGAGGCGTCGTCGCTGATCGGCACACTTGGCGGTATCGGTGAGATCGCCAAGGAAGTCTTCCGCGACGGCGGCACGGCAGGCGGGCAGCGCCAGGCCTCCCGGCCGCCGAGGATTCCGCCCGAGCAGGGCTGAGCCTCTGACCGGACGAGGTGAATTGAGGAACCGCACATGATCGCAAGCATCGTTGCCGAACTCGGTCCCTGGAACTGGATGCTGCTCGGCTTCATCCTGCTGTGTCTGGAAATCTTTGCGCCGGGCGTATTCCTGCTGTGGATCGGCATCGCCGCGCTGATCGTCGGCTCGGCGTCGCTGCTGCTCTGGGACGCGGCGTTCTGGACCTGGCAGGTGCAGGTCCTGGTTTTCCTGGTGCTCTCGCTTGCCTCCGCCTATGTCGGCAAGAAGCTCGTTCGCGCCCGCGAACAGGCATCCGACCAGCCCCTTCTGAACAATCGTGGCGCCCAGATGATCGGCCGCACCGCAACGCTGGCCGAACCGATCAGGGAAGGCCGTGGCCGCATCAAGCTCGGCGACACGACTTGGCGGGTCTCCGGCCCCGATCTGCCCGCCGGTGCGCAGGTGCGTGTCATAGGCGCTGCCGACACCGACCTGGAACTGGTGGTGGAGCCGGTCTGAGGCAAGCTCTCCTGATCGCTTGAGCGGCACCTCGCCAGCCCCCTGGAGCATCCCTTTGACTTGACCACATGACCACGCTCAATTATTAGATTGATCAATCTAATAATAAATGAGAGCGCGGATGCGCAAAGTCGACCCAGAAAAGTTCGAGGCAAAAAAGCAGCAGATCCTGACTGCGGCGATCACCTGTTTTACCCGGAAAGGTTTTCACGGCACCTCGACCGCTGAAATCTGCGCCGAAGCAGGCATGAGCCCCGGCAACCTGTTCCACTACTATCCGACCAAGCACGCGATCATCGCGGCAATCGTCGAGCAGGATCGCCGCGAGACGGCGGCCTATTTCGCACAGATCGACAACAGCCAGGACCTGTTCGGCGAGATCCTCAAATTCATGGACATCGTGCTCGAACTGGCCGCCGACCCGGCCTATTCGAGCCTCGCACTCGAAATCGCGGCGGAGGCGATGCGCGACCAGCAGATCGCATCCCTCGTCACGGCCCATGACGCCGAAATGCGCACAGCACTCGCCCTGATCCTGCGCGATGCCGCCGCGCGCGGCGAGATCGGGCCGGGGCTCGACCCTGCCGACGGCGCTCAATGGATCTCCGCGCTCATCGACGGCGTGTTCGGCCGCGTCGCCGTCGACCCCGGCTTCAAGCCGCTCGAGCAAAAGAAGACATTGCATCTGCTGTTGACCCGCTTTCTCAGGCCGGGAGCAACGACATAGGCGAGACAGACGGGCACGGGCCGGCAAGGCTTGCCCCGGAAATCCTGAAACCAGAACCAGCAAAGGATGCTGCGGCTCGCAGCGAAGCTGTCATGAACACCTTGCGCCTTGCCAGGACACGCGCCCCGTTTGCCGGGCTGCAGCTGGCCAGTATCTTCTTCAGCCTGGGCAATGCAATCACCGCCATCGTCTATCCCTGGCTGGTCTACGACCTCACCGGCAGCGCCAGCTGGATGGGCATCGTCGCCTTCGTGACACTCGCTCCGGCTATTCTCGGCAGCGCGTTTGGCGGCCCTGTCGCCGAAAGACTCGGCATCCGCCAGACCGCCATGATCGCTGTCGGGCTCGGCTGCTTAGCGTCGATTGCCGCCGCCCTGCTCTACGGCTTCGGCATGCTGACCATCGGTGCGCTCGTCGCGCTTGCCTTGCTCGGCGCCATATTCGACGGCCCCGGCAGCGTCGCGATCGAATCCCGCGTTCCCGAAATCGCGCGTCTGGCGCGCATGCCGCTGCTGCGCGCCAATGCCATCGACGACCTTGTCGACAACGGCGCGGCCATCGTCGGGCCGGCGATCGCTGCCTTGCTGGTGGCGATCGTCGAGACCTCTACGCTGTTGTGGATCATCGCCGCACTCAACATGGTGACCGCATTGATGACCGCGCTCAGCCTGCCCCAGTTCCGCCTGCGGCAGATGTCCTCGACCGCGTCCACTGAACTGGCTGGCGCGATGCGCATCATCTTCGGATCGGTCCGCCTGCGGACGGCCCTGCTGCTGGCCAGCCTTGGCACCGGCACCTTCGTTGCACTCGAAAATGTTGCCCTGCCGGCAATTTTGCGCGCCGAAGGGCAGTCGGCTTCGATATTGGGGCTCTATCTCACCGCCGCCGCGGCCGGCGCCATAGCGGTCAACCTTGCAATGGCCGTAATCGGCGGTCGGCCCGCCTTGCGCAGTATCTTCGTTGCCGCCTTCGTCGGCCTGGCCGCCGGCGTCATCATGCTCGTGATCGACCGCTCGGTGCCCACACTGATTGCATCAGGTGCAGTTCTCGGCATCGCCGCCGGCCCGCTCTCGCCTGTTTTCACCACCCTGTTGCAGACCAGTGCGCCGAAGAACCTGCGCGCCCATGTCATCGGCGCCTCGATCGGAATGATCCTCGTCACGACGCCGCTGGCCGCCCTCGTTGTCGGTGCCGCGCTGGACCTGTTCGGACCGACGGCGGTCTTGTCGGCATGCGCGGCCATGCTTGCCGCCTGCGCAGTCATCGGCGCGCTCGCCCTCGGTCCGGACGAAGCTGAGTAGGGGGCGTCAGGCAGCTGGCAGCAGGGCGCCGGTCAGGCGGCACCAACCCGGAGCAGATCGTGGAAGTGGATGATGCCGACAGGCTTGTCGGCTTCGACCACCGGGATGGCGCTGATGTTGTGCTCGTTGAGCATTGCCGTCGCAGTGCCCGCCAGCATCTGCGGCGGCACCGTCTTGGGCTGTCGGGTCATGATGTCCTCGACATTGGTCTCGGCGAGATTTCGATCGAGATTGCGCGCCAGGTCACCGTCGGTGACGATGCCGGCCAGCCGGCCCTGCTCGTCGACGACAACGACGCAACCGAAACGCTTCCTGGACAGTGTCTTTACTGCCTCCGGCATCTTGGTGCCGACGGCGACGATCGGCATTTCCTCGCCCTTGTGCATCAGGTCGCCGACCGGCATCAGGCTCGCGCCGAGCTGGCCGCCGGGATGGAAGGTGCGGAAATGATCGGCAGTGAAGCCGCGCGCCTCGAGCAAAGCCACGGCCAGCGCGTCGCCGACGACGAGTTGCAGCAGCGTCGAGGTCGTCGGCGCAAGACCGTGCGGACAGGCTTCCGGCGCCCGGGGCAATGACAGGACGACGTCGGCCTGACGCGCCAAGGCGGACGTATCGCCGGCGGTCAGCGCAATCAGCGGGATCGAAAAGCGCCTCGAATAGGCAACGATACCCTTGAGCTCTGCTGTTTCACCCGACCAGGAGAGTGCGACGATCGCGTCTTCCCTGGTGATCATGCCGAGATCGCCGTGAATGGCTTCCGAAGGATGGACGAAATAGGCCGGAGTCCCGGTGGAGGCGAAGGTCGCCGCCAACTTGGAGCCGATATGCCCGCTTTTGCCGACGCCGGTGATGATCGCCCGGCCGCTGAGCTGGCCCAGGATCGAGACAGCCCTGGCGAATGGCTCGGCGAGCGGGCCTTCGAGCGCTGCGACAAGCGCGGCGATGCCGGCCTGCTCGATGGTGACGGTGCGGAGCGCGGAGGCGATCGACGCCTGCCCGTCCGGCTCTTTTTTCAGCGATCCAGCGTGCATGGCGCATGCGTTAGCGCGTCGGCGTGCGGCTGTCCATGATTATCCGCCCAAAACGAAGCCTCTCGGGGCGTGCGGGAAACGCTCCGTTAACCATGGCGATTTACCAGTTGGTAAGTGCGACGCCCTTGCGTCGGCGAAGCAGTGGGAAAGATGGCGCAGATCAGGCCGGAGCAACGGACACAGACCACGGCACTCCGCATCTTGCTGGCGACGGCAAGCGTGGTGACGTTGCTGTGCGCCGCACCGCTGCATGCCCAGGAAACCGCCTTGCGCGGACCGGTCAGCGAAGACGACATCAACAACACCCTGCGGCTTTACAAAAGGCGCCCTGCGGCCGAGCAGGCGCAGGACCAGGCACCGGCCTACCAGCCGGTCAGCCCCGGCGCGATTCCAACCCAGGCCGACGCTGAGGCCACCGATTTGTTCAGCGAACCGCCCAACGCCGACGGCACATCGGCCGGCTCCTTGTCATCCGCCCGTCCGCCCACGACCGCGCGCCAGCGCGCCCGCGAGGCACGCGAGCGGCTGGCCGGCACCGCCGCGCCGACGGCCGCCGAGCGGCCAGCAGTGCCGGCAGCCGACGAAGAGCTGACCACCGGCACCGTGCGCCAGGGCACCGTCGATTCCGAAACGGAGATCGAGAACGGACCCGAAGCCGAGCGCCAGCGCGCCATCGAAGGCCGCAGACCTCAGCCGGATGCGAATCCGTTCGAGCCGACTGGCATCCGTTTCGGCACCTTCGTTCTGAAGCCGAGCCTTGAACAGGGCGTCACCGCGACGTCGAATGCGGATTCCAGCTTTAACGGAAAGTCGGCCGTTCTGTCCGAGACGACTCTCAGGCTGAACGCCGCGTCCGATTGGGAGAGCCATTCGGCGACCATCGACGCCTATGGCAACCACCGAAAATCCATCTCCGGCCAGGAGGTCAAGGATCTCAGCGGCGGCATCGACGGGCGGCTGCAGCTCGATCTCGCCGACGACATGCGCGCATTGGCGCGGCTCGGCTACAGCATGCGCCCGGAATCGACGTCGTCGCCCGTGGTCATCTCCGGCACCGCCGAGCGGCCGACCCTGCACACGCTGAACGGCGCGCTGGGTGTCGAAAAGGCCGTCGGCAAGTTCCGCTTCGGAGTGACCGGCGAAGCTGTCGACGAAAGCTATAGCGACGCCGAACTGACCGACGGCACCACGCTCTCACAAAAGGACCGCGACTCCAGGCTCTATACCGGCAAGGTCCGCGTCGGCTACGAGGTCTCACCGGCGTTGACGCCCTTTGGCGAGGTCGAATTCGGCCGCCGGGTCTATGACCTGCGCTTCGACACCGCCGGTTTCGAGCGTTCGTCCAAGCGTACCGGCGCCCGCGCCGGCGTCGAGATCGACATGGGCGAAAAATTCGGCGGCGAGATTTCGGCCGGCTGGATCTCGGAGGATTTCGACGACGACCGGCTGAAGACGGTTTCGGCCGCGACGATCGCCGCCGATCTCAGATGGTCGCCGATGCGCGGCACGATCGTCGGCCTGACCGGCGAAACCTTCGTCGAGGGATCGACGACCCCGGGCGACAGCGGTTCGGTGCTCTACAACGGCCGCCTCAGCGTCGAACGGCAGATCCGTTCCAACCTGACTGCATTCCTCGCCGGCGGCGTCGGCTACCGCGACTATGCCAGCTCGAACGACCACGAGCTGAGGCTGAGTGCCGAAGCGGGCCTGACCTGGTGGCTCAACCGCTACGCCGGCCTGACCGGCAAGCTGCGCCATGAGACCTTCGACAGCACCTTGCCGTTCCGCGACGCCAAGACCAACAGCGTCTTCGTCGGGTTGAAAATCCAGCGCTAACCTTGGGGCAAACCGCCGATCGCGGCGGCTGAGGCCCTCAAGGCCGTCTCCCCCTGCCCCGCATAGACCTCGCTCATGATCAGCTCGGCAAGCGGCAGACGGCATCCCCAGCCATGGCGCTCGAGATCGGGCTTGTCGGCGAATTCGTTGACGTGGCCGACGCAGAGATAGGCCACCGGCACGACGTGATCGGGAATGCCTAGCAACTGCTTCAGCGCCTCGCGATCGAGGATGCTGACCCAGCCGACGCCTATGCCCTCGGCACGCGCGGCGAGCCAGAAATTCTGAACCGCGCAGACGGTGCTGAAGAGGTCCATCTCTGGATTGTGCCATCGCCCGAGCGGAGAGTTTGCCGAACGGCTGCGGTCGCAGGTGATGACCAGGTTGAGCGGGCTTTCGCAGATGCCTTCGAGCTTGAGCTTGCGGTACAGCTCCCGCCGCTCCTCGGCGATCTGAGGCAGTTCCTGCTGCCGCGCCGCAAAGAACAGGTCCCGGACCCGCTCGCGTCGTTCGCGATCTCTGATGACGATGAAGTTCCACGGCTGCATGAAGCCGACCGACGGCGCGTGATGGGCCGCCAGCAGCAGCCGCGCCAGCACATCGTCGTCGATCGGATCAGGCAGAAAATGGCTGCGAACGTCGCGGCGCGTGAAGATGGCGCGGTAAACGGCACCCTGTGCGGCGATATCGAAACAGACTGAAACGGCCTTCAACTGGTCAGCAAGCATCGCATATCCCCTGGCGAGCATGTCGGTTCCCTCCGCCTGACCATGCGGAGGTCGATGTCTGCCGGGCCGGTCTTCTGGCTCGAGTTCAACCCGTCTGCGGCGCCTTCCCGTTCAGGATGAACAGTGGCCTCTGCCGTTACGGTCCCTCTTACAGCGTTGGGCACGCCACGGATTTGCACCGTGTTCCCGATTCTCCCGCATCGCTGCGGGCACCTGGCAGGGTATGTCTAGCGGCAGCAGCGGCCGAAAGCCATCGCACCGTGCGTCCAATCCTGACGCACAGGCGACATGTGGCTTACTTGCCCGGCTTGATCTCGCCGAGCAGCCCTTCGATGACGCCGGCCATGCTCCTGCTGAGATCGGAGCGCGACAAGGCAAAGGCAACGTTGGCTTCGACGAAACCTTCCGGCGAGCCGCAGTCGAAGGTGCGGCCGCGATAATGATAGCCGTAGAAGGACTGCATCTTCTCGAGTTTGAGCATGGCGTCGGTCAGCTGGATCTCGTCGCCGGCGCCACGCTCCTGGCTTGCCAGGATGTTGAAAATCTCCGGCTGCAGAATGTAGCGGCCATTGATGAACAGGTTCGAGGGTGCCGTGCCCTGCTTGGGCTTTTCCACCATGCCCTCGATCTCGAAGCCGGTGTGAACCGACTTGCCCTTGCCGACGATGCCGTATTTGTGCGCCTCGGCCGGGTCGCATTCCTGGACAGCGATGATGTTGTTGGCGGTCTCGGCATAGAGCTCGACCATCTCGCGCATGCAGCTCTTTTCCGACTGCATGATCATGTCGGGCAACAACAGCGCGAAGGGCTCGTCGCCGACCAGCTCGCGCGCGCACCACACTGCGTGGCCAAGGCCGAGCGGTACCTGCTGGCGCGTGAACGAGGTCTGGCCCGGGGCCGGTTGCAACCGCTGCAGGCGCTCCAGTTGCTCGGTCTTGCCGCGCTGTGCCAGCGTATCATAAAGTTCGAACTGGACGTCGAAATGGTCTTCGATGACCGCCTTGTTGCGGCCCGTGACAAAGATGAAATGTTCGATACCCGCTTCGCGCGCCTCGTCGACCACGTACTGGATCACAGGGCGATCGACCACAGTCAGCATTTCCTTGGGGATAGACTTGGTGGCAGGCAGAAAACGCGTACCGAGGCCGGCGACCGGAAAAACTGCCTTGCGAACTCTTTTCATTGCGTGGTCGTCCGATAGAGGGATGTATCGGACGCCAACTTTGCCACGCCCGAATTGATGAATACTGAATGCGTTCACATATTCGGCGACAGCGGGCAAGACCATTGATCACGCGATCTTGATTGTCCGAACAGCTAGGTGGACAATCCCTCAACCCGCTTTTCGTTCCCCAAGGGGTCTATGGTAAACTGATTGATAACCGGCATCGGCGATGAATCGTGTTTCTGATCTCTCCAAGGAGGAAAGAATGCCCCTTCGCAAGACCGCCAAAGGCCTCCTGAGCGCCGCTGCCCTTTCGCTGGCATTGATGCTTCCGGCCGGCCCGGCGGCCGCCGAAGCCGGTTTCCAGCGCTGGGTGGCGAGCTTCCGCTCCGTCGCCGCAGACAACGGGATTTCCGGTTCGACCTATGACCGCGCCTTTCGTGGCGTGACCTCGGCCGACCCCGAAGTACTTGAAAAGGCCCGCTTTCAGCCCGAATTCACCGCACCCGTCTGGGACTATTTCGACAATCGCGTCCATGACCAGTCAATTGCTGTCGGTCGCGAGATGGCGCGCAAGTGGAAACCCTGGCTCGACCGCATCGAGGCCAAGTATGGCGTCGACCGCTACATCCTGCTCGCCATCTGGTCGATGGAATCGAACTACGGCGAGATTCTCAAGAACGACAAGGTGATGCGCAATGTCGTGCGCTCGCTGGCGACGCTCGCCTATGGCGACCAGCGCCGGGCGAAGTTCGCCCGCACCCAGCTGATCGCGGCGCTGAAGATCCTGCAGCGCGGCGACATCGACGAAAGTCATCTCGTCGGCTCCTGGGCCGGCGCGATGGGCCACACCCAGTTCATCCCGACCAGCTACCAGGCCTACGCTGTCGATGCCGACGGCAATGGCAAGCGTGACATCTGGAACTCCGTGCCCGACGCGCTCGCCACCGCAGCCAACCTTCTGAAGAAGAACGGCTGGCAGGCCGGCAAGACCTGGGGTTACGAAGTGGTGCTGCCCGCGGGTCAGAAGTTCCCGACGGGATCGCTGACGCTCGACAAATGGGCATCGCTCGGCATCGAACGCGCCAACGGCAAGGCCTTCAAGCGCGGCTCCGACGTCGCCACCCTCAAGGTGCCGGACGGCCGCGGCGGACCGGCCTTCCTGATGACCAAGAATTTCTCGGTCATCAAGCGCTACAACAACGCCGACAAATACGCGCTCGCCGTCGGCCTTCTTGCCGACGAGATCGCCGGCTATGGTGGCCTGGTGCAGGACTGGAAGCGGCCGTTTACCAAGCTCAGCTTCCAGGAAAAGCAGGAGTTGCAGAAGCGCCTGTCGGCGCATGGCTATTACGACGGCAAGAGCGACGGCAAGATCGGCGAGGGTTCGCGCTCGGCAATCAAGGCATTCCAGGCACAGCTGGGCTTGACGCCGGACGGTCATCCGAGCATGGAAGTGCTGAAGTTCCTGCGGCGTAACTAGCAACCGGAGGCTGTATTGGCATTGACGCGTCGTCCGCGGTTTTCGCTGTTGCGCCTGACGACGCCACTGGTTGCGGTGGCGGTCGCCTTGACCGCCATTTCGTCGACAATGCCGACGCCGGCCGTGGCGCAGGAAGGCATTCTGCGCAAATGGTCCCTGCGCGACCTGTTCATGCCGCGCCGCGAACCGCGCGTCGATCCCTTCATCATTGACGAGCCGCAGCCGCGCAAGAAAATCCGCAAGACGCCACGCAAGCCAAAGGCAACCGCCGGCAATGTCGGCAGGGCTGCCGATCCGGCCGTTCCGGTGGTCGAAAAGCTGGCTGACGCGCGTGTCGTGCTGGTCATCGGCGACTTCCTCGGCGGCGGCATTGCCGAGGGGCTGGGCACGGTCTTTGCCGAGAATGCCAAGATCAGGGTCATCGACAAGACCAACGGCTCGTCGGGCCTCGTCCGCGAGGACTATTACAACTGGCCCGAGAAAGCCAAGGCGCTGATCGAGCAGGAAAAGCCTGCCGCCGTCATCATCATGATGGGCTCCAACGACCGCCAGCAGATGCGGGTCGCCGACGCCCGCGAGCCACCGATGAGCGGCGCGTGGACCAAGGAATACACGGCGCGCGCGGACAAGCTGGCCAAGGCCATCGCCGACACCAAGGTACCGTTCCTGTGGGTCGGCATGCCCGCCTTCAAGTCGTCGAAGATGAACGCCGACATGCTCGCCTTCAACGACATCTACCGTGCTGCAACGGAAGCCGCAGGCAGCGAATTCGTCGATGTCTGGGACGGCTTCGTCGACGAGGCCGGCGCCTTCGTCACCAGCGGCCCCGACATCAACGGCCAGCCGGTGCGCCTGCGCGCCGACGACGGCATCAACGTCACCCGCGCCGGCAAACGCAAGCTCGCCTTCTTCGCCGAGAAGCCGCTGAACAAGCTGCTCGGCATCACGCCTCAAGGTACCGAAACCGTCGTGCCGGCAAGCCTGCCGCAGGCGACGCCCGGCGAACTCAACGTGCCTGTCAACATCGACCGGACGGTGCCGGTCTCGCTCTCCGATCCGGAACTCGACGGTGGCACGGAGCTTCTCGGCGGCCAGACGGCTGCCACGTCCGACCCGCGTTCTCCAGGCGAAAAGCTTGCCGTGCAAGGCATCGCCCCCGCAGCACCTGCCGGCCGCATCGACGACTTCTCCTGGCCGCCAAAGCCGCTGCCTGCAGCGCAAGGAACCGAAACGACGACCGCCATCATCAGGCGCTAAGGTTGTCGACCGGAAACGAAAAAGGCGCCTCGCGGCGCCTTTTGTTTGCTTGGTTCCGGCCAGCTTAACGCGGCAGGACGCTCGACCCCATCAGGTCGGTATCTATCGAATGCGCGGCCTGGCGGCCTTCGCGGATCGCCCAGACCACAAGCGACTGGCCGCGGCGCACGTCGCCGGCGACATAGAGCTTGTCCACATTGGTCTTGTAGTCGCGGTCGTTGGCGGCAACATTGGTCGAACGGCGGCTGTCGGTGGTGATCTCCAGCTTGCCCTCGAGTTCCTTGACCATACCGTCGGCGAGCGGCCCGGCGAAGCCGATGGCGATGAAGGCGAGATCGGCGCGGATGACGAACTCGGTGCCCGGGATCGGCTTGCGCTTGTCGTCGACTTCGCAGCACTTCACGCCGGTCAGCTGGCCTTCTTCGCCGATGAACTCCAGCGTTGCCACCTGGAACTCGCGCTGCGCGCCTTCGGCCTGCGAGGACGAGGTGCGCATCTTGGTCGCCCAATAGGGCCACACGGCGAGCTTGTTCTCGCGCTCCGGCGGCTGCGGGCGAATGTCGAGCTGGGTGACGCGCACGGCACCCTGGCGAAATGCGGTGCCGACGCAGTCGGACGCCGTATCGCCGCCGCCGACGACGACGACATGCAGGCCACCAGCGACGATCGGTTCCGACTGCCAGGCAACCGACTGGATGTCTTCGCCGCCGACGCGCTTGTTCTGCTGGACGAGGTAAGGCATCGCGTCATGCACGCCCTTAAGGTCGTCTCCGGGAATGCCCGCCGGACGCGGCGTTTCGGAGCCGCCGCAGTAAAGCACGGCATCGTATTCGGCCAGGAGCTCGGTCACCGGCTTGTCGACGCCGACATTGACGCCGCAATGGAAGGTCACGCCTTCGCCCGTCATCTGCTCGACGCGACGGTCGATGTAGTGCTTCTCCATCTTGAAATCAGGAATGCCGAAACGCAGCAGGCCGCCGGGACGGCTCTCGCGCTCATAGACATGCACGTCGTGGCCGGCGCGGCCAAGCTGCTGCGCCGCGGCCATTCCGGCCGGGCCGGAACCAATGACTGCGACGCGTCTGCCGGTCTTCTTCTCCGGCGGATAAGGCCTGATGTAACCGGTCTCGTAAGCCTTGTCGGCGATCGCCTGCTCGACGGTCTTGATGGCGACAGGAATGTCCTCGAGGTTCAGCGTACAGGCTTCCTCGCAAGGTGCCGGGCAGATGCGACCGGTGAATTCGGGGAAGTTGTTGGTCGAATGCAGGTTGCGGATCGCGTTGTCCCAATCGCCATTGTAGACGAGGTCGTTCCAGTCCGGGATCTGGTTGTGCACCGGACAGCCCGTCGGGCCATGGCAGAACGGAATGCCGCAATCCATGCAGCGCGCGGCCTGCTTTTCGACTTCCTTGTTCGACATCGGCAGCGTGAATTCGCGGAAGTGCCGGATGCGGTCGGATGCCGGCTGGTACTTGTGCACCTGCCGGTCAATTTCGAGAAAACCTGTAACCTTGCCCATGCCTTAATCCACTCAACCTATGCTCATTCGCCATCAACGATATCGAGCAAATTTTCAAAACGCCGTGCGACATGCTTATCAGCGCACGCAGCTTTGACATTTTTATCGTTCGCCAAGTCATGAAGAGTCTTCCGGAGAATATCCTTCTGCTCCTCAATAATATCACGAACTAATGGCGCACCAGAATTACTGTAGTACACATTTCTAACGTTACCATAGCTTGTAACTCCTCCTGACTCTCCTATATAGAGCCTCACGAGCCATGTTAGAATTCCCCCTTGGACTTCTTCGGGACAAAAATCGAACGCGCCGATTTCTTTGAACGACCTTAGAAGTTCGCCATGGTAAGCATGCGACGTCCAGCGATGTCCGACTGACTTCATTTGGCCAAGGAATGCTTCAAAAAACTGCTTCTTCGCAGCTTTGCGCAGATACGGCGCGGCGCCAACTGCATAGGCAACTCTTGCATGCCTTGTATCTAGGTTGCGCCCAATCTTCTCCTGCAGGTGTTCACCGATACTCGTTATCGACTGGCTTCTCGCTCTGCCTTTGACATAACCCAACAACGTGTACGCGTTTTGTTGAACAACGTCTGGCTGACTGGCATCTAGCGCCTTGCTAACGAGAAACTTAAGAATCTCGACTTGCCTGGTCGAAGGAGCATGCTCAAAATCTTCCAGCAACGCATCGTCTGGGGTAGCAAGATTTGGCTTCTCTACAATTTCCTTAACATCCGTAACTTTTAGCAGATGTATCGGATCTTTGGAGAGAATTGATTCAATACAGGTTTGAAAGATATATACACAATCCTCCACACCTGCTTCGTATTCATCGTCTTCATGCTCAAGATCTCGTCGTATCTCGTAGCACCTTGAAACTCGCCGCCAGTCGGCACGAGACAGCAACCCCATCCTATAAGCTAAGTCAATTATCTTTGAGGTTGCGTAATTTTCAACATCTTCGGCTGTAGCAACAGGGGGTAACCTGTGCTGCTGTGCGGCCTCCTTCGCAATATCAAGCCCCGCCACCACGATCTTCTCTCTTAGATCATGAATGGCCGCATTAAAAAGGCGCTGGCAGGCACTGCTTGGATCGGCAACAAGCAGCTTTTGAACCCGTTCGATAAGGCTCTTTGCCCTCCATTGGGGGCGTATTCTGCCTAACAGAGTTGGAACCTGACTCGCTTCGATCTGCGACGCCACGGGATTCGGCACAAGCTGATTCATGATTCATACTACTCCGCCGCGACGCCCATCCTCATGCGCTCCATCTCGATCAGTGCGCGGCGGTACTCCACCGGCATGACCTTGCGGAATTTGGGTCGGTAGCTCGCCCAGTCGTCCAGGATCTGCTTGGCACGGGTCGAACCGGTGTAGTGCATATGGTTCGAGATCAGCTGAACCAGGCGCTCCTCGTCATGGCGTGTCATGTCGCCCGAGACGTCGACGCGGCCCTTGTGGGCGATGTCGCCACCGTGATGGTGCAGCTTCTCCAGCATGTCGTCCTCTTCGGGGACCGGCTCGAGCTCGACCATCGCCATGTTGCAGCGCTCGGCGAAATCGCCTTCCTCATCGAGGACATAGGCGACGCCGCCCGACATGCCGGCTGCGAAGTTGCGGCCGGTCTTGCCGATGACCACCACCACGCCGCCCGTCATGTATTCGCAGCCATGGTCACCCACGCCTTCGACGACGGTAACGGCGCCCGAGTTGCGGACGGCGAAACGTTCGCCGGCGACACCGCGGAAGTAGCACTCGCCTTCGGTCGCACCGTAAAGCACGGTGTTGCCGACAATGATTGAATCCTCGGCAACGATCCGGGCGTCATCCGACGGGCGGATGACGATGCGGCCGCCGGACAGGCCCTTGCCGACATAGTCGTTGCCGTCGCCGACCAGCTCGAACGAGATACCGCGGGCCAGGAAGGCACCGAAGGACTGTCCGGCGGTGCCGGTCAGCTTCACCGAGATGGTGTCCTCGCGCAGGCCCTTGTGCCGGAAGCGCTTGGCGACCTCACCCGACAGCATCGCACCGGCTGAGCGGTCGACGTTGCGGATGGTTGCCTCGATCTTCACCGGCTGGCGCGTTTCGAGCGCCGCCTTCGCCTCGGCGATCAGCTTGCGGTCGAGAACGTCGTCGATCGGATGCTTCTGGCGCTCGGTCCAGTGGACGGCTTCGCGCGGCGCATCGGGCTTGTAGAACACCTTGGAGAAGTCGAGGCCACGCGACTTCCAGTGGTTGATCAGCTCACGCTTTTCCAGCAGGTCGGCGTCACCGATGATCTGGTCGAGATGAGTGTAACCCATTTCGGCCAGCAGCTCGCGCACCTCTTCAGCGACGTAGAAGAAGTAGTTGATGACGTGCTCGGGCGTGCCCCTGAAGCGTTTGCGCAGCACCGGATCCTGGGTGGCGACGCCAACCGGGCAGGTGTTTAGATGGCACTTGCGCATCATGATGCAGCCCGCCGCGATCAGCGGCGCGGTCGAGAAGCCAAACTCGTCGGCGCCCAGCAGAGCGCCGACGACGACGTCGCGGCCGGTACGCAGGCCGCCATCGACCTGGAGCGCGACACGCGAACGCAGGCCGTTCAGCACCAGCGTCTGATGCGTCTCGGCGAGGCCCATTTCCCATGGGCTGCCGGCATGCTTGAGCGAGGTCAGCGGCGATGCACCGGTGCCGCCGTCATAGCCTGATATCGTGATGTGGTCGGCGCGCGCCTTGGCGACACCTGCCGCAACCGTGCCGACGCCCACTTCCGACACCAGCTTGACCGACACGTCGGCCGCCGGGTTGACGTTCTTCAAGTCGTAGATCAGCTGCGCCAGGTCTTCGATCGAATAGATGTCATGGTGCGGCGGCGGCGAGATAAGGCCCACGCCCTGCGTCGAGTGGCGGGTCTTGGCGATCGTCGCATCGACCTTGTGACCAGGCAACTGGCCGCCCTCGCCGGGCTTGGCACCCTGCGCCACCTTGATCTGCATCATGTCGGAGTTGACGAGATACTCCGTCGTCACGCCGAAGCGGCCGGAAGCCACCTGCTTGATCGCCGAACGCTCGGGGTTCACCCCGCCGCCGGGCAGCGGCAGGTAGCGGTCCGGCTCCTCGCCGCCCTCGCCGGTGTTCGACTTGCCGCCGATCTTGTTCATCGCAACGGCAAGCGTGCTGTGCGCCTCGCGGCTGATCGAGCCGAAGGACATGGCACCGGTCGAGAAACGCTTGACGATCTCGGCCGCCGGCATGACGTCGTCGAGCGCGGCCTTCTTGCGCCCGCTCTCCTCGGCCAGCTTGATGCGGAACATGCCGCGGATCTGCTGGGCACGTGCTGTTTCGCTGTCGATCTGCGCGGAGAACTCCTTGAAGGTCGCCCACGAGCCCGAACGCACGGCGTGCTGCAGCGAGGCAACCGCGTCAGGCGTCCACACATGGGCTTCGCCGCGCATGCGATACATGTACTCGCCGCCGACTTCGAGCGCGTTGCGCAGAACCGGGTCTTCGCCGAAGGCCGAGGCGTGACGGCTGACGGTCTCAGTCGCCACCTCTTCCAGCCCGACGCCTTCGATGTTGGTCGCCGTGCCGGTGAAGTACTTCTCGACGAAGTCGGTCTTCAGCCCGATGGCGTCGAAGATCTGCGCGCCGCAATAGGACTGGTAGGTGGAGATGCCCATCTTGGACATCACCTTGAGGATGCCCTTGCCGATCGACTTGATGTAGCGGCCGACGACCTCCGAGCCATCCACTTCAGGCGGGAACTCGCCCCGCTTGTGCATGTCGGTCAGCGTGTCGAAGGCCAGATACGGGTTGATCGCCTCCGCGCCGTAGCCGGCAAGGCAGCAGAAGTGATGCACCTCGCGCGGCTCGCCCGATTCGACGACAAGGCCGACCGAGGTGCGCAGGCCCTTGCGGACAAGGTGATGGTGCACGGCCGCCGTCGCCAGCAGCGACGGGATGGCGATGCGGTCCGGACCAAGCTGGCGATCGGACAGGATGATGATGTTGTAGCGGCCCGCGACCGCCGCCTCGGCGCGCTCGCACAGACGCTCGATCGCACCCTGCATGCCGGCAGCACCTTCCGATGCGGCATAGGTGACGTCGATCGTCTTGGTGTCGAAGCTTTCCTCGGTGTGGCCGATGGAGCGGATCTTCTCCAGGTCGGCGTTGGTGAGGATCGGCTGACGCACTTCCAGACGCTTGCGGCGCGACGTGCCGACGAGGTCGAGAATGTTCGGGCGTGGACCGATAAACGAGACCAGGCTCATCACCAGCTCCTCGCGGATCGGATCGATCGGCGGGTTGGTGACCTGGGCGAAGTTCTGCTTGAAGTAGGTGTAGAGCAGCTTCGACTTGTCCGACATCGCCGAGATCGGCGTGTCGGTGCCCATCGAGCCGACTGCTTCCTGGCCCGTCGTCGCCATCGGCGACATCAGGAGCTTGGTGTCTTCCTGGCTGTAGCCGAAGGCCTGCTGGCGATCGAGCAGCGAGACGTCCTTGCGCAACGCGCGCGGTTCGACCGGCTTCAGTTCCTCGAGGATCAGCTGGGTGTTGGACAGCCACTTCGTGTAGGGGTGCTTGGTCGCGATCTCGGACTTGATCTCCTCGTCCGAAATGATGCGGCCCTTGACCAGGTCGATGAGCAGCATCTTGCCGGGCTGCAGACGCCACTTCTTGATGATTCTCTTTTCGTCAACCGGCAGCACGCCGGCTTCGGACGCCAGGATGACCCGATCGTCGTCGGTGACCATGTAGCGGGCGGGACGCAGGCCGTTGCGGTCGAGCGTGGCACCGATCTGGCGGCCGTCGGTGAAGCACACCGCAGCCGGACCGTCCCACGGCTCCATCAGGGCCGCGTGATATTCGTAAAAGGCCTTGCGGTCGGCATCCATCGACTTGTTGCCGGCCCAGGCTTCCGGGATCAGCATCATCATGGCATGCGCCAGCGTATAGCCGCCCTGGAACAGGAACTCGAGCGCGTTGTCGAAGCACGCCGTATCCGACTGCCCCTCATAGGAGATCGGCCAGAGCTTGGAGATGTTGTTGCCGAACAACTCGCTGTCGACCGAGGCCTGGCGCGCCGCCATCCAGTTGTTGTTGCCGCGCACCGTATTGATTTCCCCGTTGTGGGCGACCATGCGGTAGGGGTGCGCCAGCTTCCATGACGGGAAGGTGTTGGTCGAGAAGCGCTGGTGGACGAGGATCAGCGCCGTCTCGAAGCGCGGATCGGAAAGGTCCTTGTAATAAGCGCCGACCTGGAAGGCCAGGAACATGCCCTTGTAGACAATGGTGCGCGCCGACAGCGACACGCAATAGGCGCCGATGTCCTTATTGTTGTGCTCGGCATAGATGCGGCCGGAAATGACCTTGCGCAGCAAATAGAGGCGCGCCTCATACTCCTCATCGTCGTCGACTTCGGGCGTGCGCCCGATGAACACCTGGCAATGGAACGGCTCGGAAGCCGCGATATCAGGTGCCTTCGACAACGAGGCGTTGTCGACCGGCACGTCGCGGAAGCCGATCAGCGGCAAACCTTCCGACTGCGCCGACTCGCGGATGATGTCCATGACATGTTCGCGCGTCGCAGCATCCTGCGGCATGAACCAGTGGCCGACGCCATACTGGCCGGGTGCCGGCAGATCGATGTCCTGCTTGGCCATCTCCTCGCGGAAGAACCGATCGGGGATCTGCACCAGGACACCGGCGCCATCGCCCATCAGCGGATCGGCGCCGACGGCGCCGCGATGCGTCAGATTTTCGAGCATGAACAGACCGTCCTTGACGATCTGGTGCGACTTGATGCCCTTCATCTGGGCGATGAAGCCGACGCCGCAGGCGTCATGTTCGTTGCGCGGATCGTAGAGGCCATGCGCTGCATAGCCGGTGGTGGTTCGGAGATGATCGGTTTTATTGTTGGCCGCTTTCGTCTGCGCGGCCGGCACAAAACCCGTCGTCACAGATGGCGTCAACTCCGTCATCGTCTATCTCCATTCCAGCCCGATCCGGGCAGTTTGCCTTGGGACGGCAGTATGCCGATCCGTTCACCATCAGATATGCTCGATATGCAGCGGCACAGCGCCGTTCGTCGGCGCTAAACCGCAGTCGGGACAGACGTGAACGGATTGCTCCGACCTCAGCCCTGACCCTAGCCCGCAGCGGAAGCCGGACGCAGCGTCATCATACGCCAAATCCGGTTCGTATTGGGCAGATAAATAAGACAGCACTGCTGTCCTAAATTTTTTATGACAGAATTCTTGAATACGCACAAGACCGATTCACGAATTTTCCGCCTCTGCAAAGACCGAAAATTACGTCAAACCGTCGCATGGCGTAATTTTTGAACACCCGGTCAAAACAGCACTTTTCCTGCCTCAATCGATTTCTGGACCCCGCACTTGCCGAAGATCGGCAAATCCGGTCTAGCTCGCGCCTACCCTGCCACGCAGTCTCCCGCAGCCATATTACGGACCGACGAAAATGTTCTTCGCATCAGACAATTGGGCCGGCGCTCACCCCAAGGTTTCCGAGAGACTGCATGCCAGTGCTGCGGGCTTCAGCCGCGCCTATGGCGACGGCGAGCTCGACAAGGCGGTCTATGCACGGTTCTCAGAAGTTTTCGAGCGCGAGGTGGCGGTGTTCTTCGTCGCCACAGGCACCGCGGCTAATTCGCTTTCGCTCGCCGCATACGGCAAGCCGGGTGGCATTTCCTTTGCCCACCGCGAGGCGCACATTCTCGAGGATGAATGCGGCGCGCCTGAGTATTTTTCCCATGGTTCGCGGCTCTGCCCGGTCGATGGAACGCTCGGGCGCATGGACATCGGCAATCTCGAGCGAGCGATCGGCCGCTACGCCTCCGAAAACGTCCACGGCGGACGCCCGGCTGCGATTTCCATCACCCAGGCGACCGAGGTCGGCACCATCTATCGTCTCGACCATATCGCGGCCGTCTCCGCCGTCGCCCGCAAGCATGCGCTGCCGCTGCACATGGATGGCGCCCGCTTTGCCAATGCGCTGGTGTCTCTCGACGTCTCGCCGGCGGAAATGACCTGGAAACGCGGCGTCGACATCATCTCCTTCGGCGGCACCAAGAACGGCTGCTGGTGCGCCGAGGCGATCGTCATGTTCGATCTCGACCGCGCCAGGGAAATGGCCTTCCTGCGCAAGCGTTCGGCCCAGCTGTTCTCCAAAGCGCGTTTCATCTCGGCGCAATTCGACGCCTATTTCGACGGCGGCCTGTGGCTGGAGACGGCGCGTCACGCCAATGCGATGTCGGCCAGCCTTGCCCGGGCAATCGAAAGCTCGTCCGTCGCCCGCCTCGGTTGGCAGCCTGAGGCCAACGAGGTCTTCGCCATCGTCAGGAAGGACGTCGCCGAAAAGGCGCAAGGCACCGGTGCCGCCTTCTACGCCTGGCCGACCCCGACGTCGCTCGCCGGGCAGATCAGCGATGACGAGGCGCTCTTTCGCTTCGTCACCTCCTTCGCCACCACCTCAGACGACATCGGCCGGTTCAGCGAACTGCTGCGTTAGGCGCAGTTACGGATAGCGGACAACAAAAAGGCGGCGCTGGAGGCGCCGCCTTTGCTGCTTGGGAGGAGCAGTCTTAGTTGACAGTGTTGGCCTCGATCTGCTTGGCCTTCGCTGGAGCAGCGGAGATCTCGATCTTGCGAGGCTTGTGCTCTTCAGGAATGTTGCGCTTGAGATCGATGTGAAGCAGGCCGTTCTTGAGGGTCGCGCCGACGACCTCTACATGGTCGGCAAGCTGGAAGCGCCGCTCGAAGGCACGCGAGGCGATGCCGCGATAGAGCAACTCCGAACCTTCGCCGGCGCTTTCATTGGCGCGCTCGCCCTTGACCGTCAGCACATTGCGATGGGCTTCGATCGAAATCTCGGTTTCCGAGAAGCCTGCGACCGCCATGCTGATGCGGTAGGCGTCCTCGCCGGTGCGCTCGATGTTGTAGGGCGGATAGGTGGTACCGCCGTCGGGCTGGCCAAGGCCATCAAGCATGTTGAACAGACGGTCGAAGCCGACAGTCGAGCGGTGGAGCGAGGAAAAATCAACGTGACGCATGGGTGTTCTCCAGTGAGCAACAAGGTTTGCGCATGACCTGTGCCGAAACCCATTCTGGCGTCCCGGCGGTGATCAGCGGCCCCGATATTGGGCGCCGCAGGAGACATTTGGGGGGCGCCCAAAGCCATTTCAAGACATCTTTGCGAGAGCTTTTTCACCGCCGCCAGGATGAACCGAAGATGAACCGCCCCTTCGGTATCCGTTCAGGTCGGCCGGCCTAGAGTGCACCCAAGTTCAAGAACAGGCGGCACCACAGAATGCCGCCGACGAAGCCGAACCGGGTTGCAACGTCCCTTCCTCCCGGAACGACAGAGGCCGAAGGCAACCCGCAAGCTGCCTTCGGCCTCATTCGATTCCGATTGGCGTTTCCGCTTCGCACGGATTTCCTTTGATTTTCTCGGTGCGGCTTTCTATCACCCTCGTATCGCCAGATCCCACGGCAGCGAGTGCCAAGCCGAGCGCTGATGACGGACGTATTCCACGAAATCCCCGGCAATCCGGTACCCGAGCGGGCAACCGTCGGCCACTTCAACGCGCATGACGGCAAGCAGTTGCGTTATGGCCTGTTTCGCGCGACTTCGCACCCGTTCAAGGGCACGGTGATTCTGCTGCCGGGCCGCAACGAGTGTATCGAGAAGTATTTCGAGACCATTCGCGATTTGTCAGTACGCGGCCATGCCGTCGCCATCTTCGACTGGCGTGGCCAGGGTGCATCCGAGCGGCTGCTGCGCGACCGTCACCGCGGCCACGTCAAGACATTCGACCACTATGTCAGGGATCTCGAGGCCTTCTTCGAGCAGATCGTCTTGCCCGACTGCCGCGGCCCGTTCTTCATCCTTGCCCATTCGAGCGGTGCCTTGATCGCCCTTCTCGCCGCACCGACGATGATCAACCGCGTTCAGCGCATGGTGCTGGTGGCGCCGTTCCTGTCGGTCGTCGGCGCGCCGTTCTCGATGTCGGCGATCAGGCGCATCACGACGCTGCTGTGCTGGATCGGCCTCGGCAGGCTCTACGCCGCCTGGGGCCCGCGGCCGCGCGAAGGCACGCCCTTTGCTGTCAACAAGCTGACCAGCGACGAACGTCGCTATCGCCGCAACATCCTGCTCTACGAGACCTACCCCGAACTCTCCGTCGGCGGACCGACGATCGCCTGGCTACGGGCGGCTGCGACGGCCTCGGAAACAGTGCGCGACCCGGCCTTCATGGCCTCGCTCAAGGTGCCGATGCTGATTGTCACGGCCGGCGCCGACCAGGTGGTCTCGACGCGCGACGTCGAGCAATATGTCCACGGATGCCGTGTTGCCTCAATGCTGACCATCGATGGCGCCCGCCACGAGATCCTGCAGGAAGTCGACATTTACCGCGAGCAACTGCTCGCGGCGTTCAGCGCTTTTGTGCCGGGAACGCCCGTGATGGTCGAATAGCCTGCTTCAGCCCATCAGCACCTTCAAGGCCGCAGCATGCAGCTCGGGCGTTGCCGCCGCGATGATGTCGCCACCATTTTCCGCCGGGCCGCCATCGAAGGTCGTGACGATGCCACCGGCCTGCTCGATAATGGGGATCAGCGCCACGATGTCGTAGGGCTTGAGCCCCGGATCGACGACGATATCGACCTGGCCCGCCGCAACCATGGCGAAGGCGTAGCAATCGGTGCCGTAGCGCGCGAGTTGGACCTGGGTTTCCAGATGGTCGTAGCGTTTGCGCATCTCGCCCTTGAACAGGGCAGGCGTGGTGGTGAACATCGTCGCATTGCCGAGCGACGTTGTCTTGCGCACGGCAAGCTTGCGCGGCCCGCCCGGGCCCTCATAATGCGAACCCTTGCCGTCGGCATAAAACAGCTCGCCAGTGAATGGCTGCGACATCAGGCCGGCAACCGCATCGCCCTCGACGGTTAGCCCGACCAAGGTGCCCCACACCGGCAGGCCGGAAATGAAGGCGCGCGTGCCGTCGATCGGGTCGATCACCCAGACATGGCTGTTGCCGAGGTTTTCGCTGCCATGCTCCTCGCCGAGGATGCCATGATCGGGAAATTCGGCGTTGATCAGCGCGCGAACGGCACGTTCGGCCTCCTGGTCAGCCTCGGTGACCGGATCGAAACCACTGGCCAGTTTGTTTTCCACCGCCTCGAGGCGGCGAAAACGCGGCAGCGTCTCGGCTGCTGCTGCAGTTGCGATCCGTCGCATGAACCCGGCGTCGACCATCATTCACCCCATCTCCAACTGTGGCGTGGATGACACGCCACGACCCCGCTCGGCAATAACCACATCACCGTGAATTAAAAAGCCCAAAGGCGCCTTGACTTTTGTGCAGCGCACAATAATCTCGACTTCGGACAGTTCTCCTGTCCATGCCCTCCTTGGGCGTTTCCTCCCTAGACTTCGACCGCTCTCCGGAGCGGTCTTTTTTTAACCACCGGCCTCAGGCGGCTACTCTGCGGCCAATGGCAGGTCGAGGAAATGATAGTCTGGTATTGCCATGAGATCCCCGGAAAACCGGGCCAGATCGTCGGCAAGCGCATAAAATCCAGCGGATTTCTTGAACGTTCGTTCGTCCATATAGAGCCCGCGATTGATCTCGATCTGCAGCGCGTGAAGCTTCCGGGCCGGGCGGCCGTAGTGTTCGGTGATAAAGCCGCCGGCGTAAGGTTTATTGTGCGCCACAGCATAACCCATGGCCGCCAGCAGCCCGATTGCCCGCTCTGACAGAGCAGATGCAGCAGAGGTGCCGAAACGGTCACCGACGATGAAATCAGGCCGTGTGCCATTGTCGCCGAGGCGGACCGACGCCGGCATCGAATGGCAGTCGACGAGCACGGCATAGCCAAACCGGGCATGGGTCCGGGTGACCAGCCGCTTCAGCGTCTCATGATAGGGCTTGTAGACGGATTCGATTCGCCCGATCGCCTCCGACAGCGGCAGCCGGCCGGGATAGATATCCAGCCCCTCGCCCACCAGCTTCGGCACCGTGCCCAGCCCTCCGGCGACGCGCGCCGAGCGGACATTGGCGAAAGGCGGCACCGGCTCGGCGAACATCCGGGGATCGAGTTCCCACGGCTCGCGGTTCACATCGAGATAGGCGCGTGGGAAGTGCGCGGTCAGCATCGGAGCGCCCAAGGCGACGGCCGCGCCGAACAGTTCGTCGACATAGCAGTCCTCCGAGCGCCTGATCGCGATGGCGTCGAGCCTGGACATGGCCAGAAACCGGTCGGGATAACAACGTCCGCTGTGTGGCGAATTGAACACGAACGGCACACGCTGCTCGGCACTCGTCCGGACTTCGAACGGCGGCAGCTCGGCGAAATCTTCGGCTGGCGTCATCTTTCCTGATGGACCTGCGAAATGCACTCACTCATCCATCGAAAGTGCCACCTGCGGCGGCCAGTGTCCAGTCGTTCAGGCGGTGGAAAGTCGGCTCTTATTATGCCTTTGCGTCAGTCTGCTGACACGTCATTCACTTGATGTTTACCGTCCAGGACTCATATACAAGATGGTTAACGAAGCCCCTGCTGGGGGGCGGCTTCGACCGCTGATTCGGACGGGATACTTATGGCACGCATTCTTCTGGCAGAAGACGACGACGATATGCGTCGCTTCCTGGTCAAGGCGCTGGAACGCGCAGGTTACCAGGTAAGTGACTTCGACAATGGCGCGAGCGCTTACGAGCGGCTGCGCGAGGAACCCTTTTCGCTGCTTCTGACCGACATCGTCATGCCGGAAATGGACGGCATCGAACTGGCGCGCCGCGCAACCGAGATCGACCCCGATCTCAAGGTGATGTTCATCACCGGCTTTGCGGCAGTCGCCCTGAACCCTGATTCGAAGGCGCCACGCGACGCAAAAGTGCTGTCGAAGCCCTTCCATCTGCGCGATCTCGTCAACGAGGTCGAGAAGATGCTCCACGCCGCCTAGGCGTTTCCCCAGCGTCGCCAAGGGAATTGATGGCGCCGCTGAAGGAATTGATGATCCGGCGCATTTTTCCGCCAAACACGCTATTGACGCGCCGGATCAAAAATGGTGTATCCGCCCCCATCGGATGGGCGTGTAGCTCAGCGGGAGAGCACTGCATTGACATTGCAGGGGTCACAGGTTCAATCCCTGTCACGCCCACCATCCGAACTCCTTGATATCACTTGGCAATATCGACCGACGGACAGCCGGACTTGGCACAGTTGTTTGCGTTGTCCTTTTACGCCGCCCGATAATCCGGCGCGCTGTTGAGATAGCCCGCATAGGCATCGGCGTTTGGCGGCGCGAAGTTTTCGGCCAGGACATTGCGCCGCCGTTTGGTTGCGCCGATGTCGGCCAGAAGCTCGTCGAAATGCTTGAAATGATAAGGCGCGACGCAGAGGCCACCATAGACGCCCGCCGCCGGCCGTTCGTCGCGCTTCCAGCGCAGCATCATCTCGATGTTGTCGGTCATCTCCTGGCGCGTCGGCTGGCGGCCCAATTTGCCGTCGGCGTAGCGCACCAGCCAGTTGGCAGCGAGCTCGGCGCTGAGCACCGTGCAGAACGACGAGTTGAAACCGACGAAACCCATGTCGGGCAAATCGGGGTTGGCGATGACACGGTAGAGCCGGTACTGCCCGTCCGGCTCGACAAGCTTGCGCCGGTATTCCTCGGGCAGGAACGGAACCCCGGATTTCCAGCCGACCGCGAGAATGGCCATGTCGGCCTTGACCCGCTCGCCGCCCGACAGGATCACCGTGTCCTCGTCATAAGCAGCAATAGTGCCCTGGATTGCCTTTATGCGTCCGTCGGCGACCATGTCGAAGAAGCCCGGCGTCACGATCGGCACCGAGCAGTTGATACTGGTCTCGATCGGCACTTTTGGCCTCAGGCCGGTCTTCTTCAGCTTGAGCTGCAGCGAAAGCAGGCTTTCCAGACCGCGCCAGTTGGCCCAGACGAACGGCTTGGCAATGGCATGCGCCAGTCGCGCCAGCAGAGGCTGGTTCCAGCTCGGGAACATCACCTCCTGGGCACGGACATAGAGGATGCGCTTGAAGTTGATCAGGCCGCCGATGAAATAGGGAATGCGCCAGACCGGCTCGAGATAGACGATGGTGACTGCGGCAGCACCGGAATTGACGGCGTTGACGGCGATGTCGGTCGCCGACTTGGAGAAGCCGAGCACCATGACCCGCTTGCCCCGCACCGTCGCCGGATCGGTGTATTCGGACGAGTGCAGCACCTGGCCGCCGGCCGCGACGAACGCGTCCTGACCTGGATGCACCAGCTCGCGTTTCTCGCTGAAATTGCCGGTGCAGACGGCGACGAAGTCAAAATCCCCAGTGACCGTCGTGCCGTCGCCGGACTCCAGTTCGACGGCCCAGCCTTTGGCGCCATTGCGCCGCTGCATGGAAACAACCTTGGTACCGTAGCGGATCAGCGGCACGAGCCCGTTCTGCTCGGCGTAACTCTTGAGATAGGCGTGGACCTGCGTGCCTTTCGGCCATTCCGGATAGGTCTCCGGCATCGGCATCGAGGTGTAGCGATAAAGATCCTTCGGGCTTTGCGTCTGCACATCGGGATAGGATCGCGATGGTTCCCAGACACCGCCCAGATCGTTGCCACGCTCGACGATCTCGACGTCATGACCGCGTTGCCTGAAGGCGTGTGCTGCCGCAAGCCCGCTCACGCCGGCGCCAATGACGCAGACTTTCTTCTTCTCGACCATGTCGTTGTTCCTTGTTCGCCAGGATTCCGGTTCATCAGGACATGTGCCTGCCGTCGCACGCGATGCTTGTCGCGTGCGTCAGGCAGATGCCCTGGTTGGGATCTGGCAGCCTTAGTCGTTGGCTTCGGGCGGCAGGAAGTTGACCTCGTGCTGAGCCGAGACCTTCACCACCTCGGCCGGGTCGGCGAGGTTGTCGAGCCGGTTGAACAGTTCTTCCAGCATTCCAGCCGGCGAAACCCAGAACAGGGCTTTGGTCGGCTTGTCGGACTTGTTGAAGTAGCCGTGCGGAATGCCCCTGGGCATGCGCACAAGATCGCCCGCCTTGGCCTTGACCCATTCGCCGTCGAGCTTGAGGTCGAGCTCGCCTTCCTGCACCAGGATGAACTCCTCCTGGTTCGGATGGATGTGCACGGGCACGAACTGGCCCGGCTCGCTGTTGGTCTCGAAGGCGAAGGTGGCGTCGCACACCGCCTTCGGGAAATAGACCTGTCCAAGGATGTTCCAGGTCTTGCCGGCATAGCCGGTGCCCTGGCGCGTGATGCCCTTGGCGAGTTCATTGCTCATGTGATGCTCCCTTTGCTTTCGAAGGGCCTACCCGAGGCGACCCTTTCATTTGTTCCACGCAGAGATTGCTGCGGGTATCTCCAAAGCACTAGCCGGAATGCGCGATGACTATCCAGAAAGCGCAAAAATGCTGCCGGCGCGACCTACTGCCGCTCATTTTCATTGGCAGCCGAAGGATCGGTGCTAGTCTGCCCGAATGCTGATGGAAGAGGCGTCCGTCCGAAGGGTACCGCTTTCAGACCATGTCTTGTTTCAGTCGAACGATCTCGACTGCGCCAGGGAGCGGGTCGCCCAGAAGTTTTGCAATCACCGACTGGACATCATCGGTGAGAGGAAGGCTTTTGGCGTCACGCACAATCATGCGCCCGGCGAGATGATCTCGCTGAACTACATCAGCTATGGCGCCGACGTGCTGATCGATCCGGGCGAACTCGGCGACTTCTACCTGGTCCAGATGCCGATCTCGGGCGCGGCCACCGTGCGCAACGGCAAGCGCGAATTCCTGACCGACCGCAGCATAGCCTCCGTCCTCAACGCCGACCTCGCGACGAGGATGAAATGGTGGCAGGGCTGCGCCCAGTTGCTGGTCCAGGTGCGGAAGGCGCCGCTGCATGCCTTTGCCATGCGCCTGCTCGACCGCGATATCCAGGGGCCGCTGATCTTCGATCCGCTGATCGATTTCTCCCGACCCGAGATGCAGGCATGGCGGCGCCTGGCCAACTCGCTGTTCCATGCCGCCGACGCCAAAGCACCACTTCACGGGCCGGGCCTGCACAATGTGCTGCATGAGCAGCATCTGCTCGAACTGTTCCTGCGCAACCAGCCCAACAATATGAGCCTGTTCTTCAACGAGCGGAGGCCGGGTGCAGCCCCCCGCCACCTGAAGCGGGCGGAAGAATTCATCCGCGCCAATGTCGCGGCCCCCATAGGGCTGCATGAGATCGCCGAGGCCGCCGGCGTAGCCCCCAGGACCTTGCAACTGGCTTACCGCAACGCCTTCGGCATCTCACCCATCCGTGCCCTGACCCGCGAACGCATGCGCCGTGCCCGTTTCGACCTCGTGGCGGGCGAAGCCAGCGTCACCGACGTCGCGCTGAAGTGGGGCTTCACCCATTTCGGCCGCTTCGCCGCCGAGTACCGGCACGAGTTCGGCGAGCTCCCTCGCGAGACCAGAAAAGCCAGCGCTCTGCCGCAGTAGCTTGCAGGCGCTTGGCGCAACGCTTTACCCTCCTTCCCGACAAGCAAAACCGCCAGATGGTGTTCGTCGCCCGCGTCACTCGACAATCACTGGAGCATACCTATGCCCGACCTCCCCCGGATGGCGTCGCCCTTGCAGGCGATCCTGATGTCGGAGCTATCAAGGGGAAACAGTATTCTCTCGGTCGGCGACTGGCCACCGGGCTGTCGACTGTTCGTCATGCTGGCGCGTCCGTTCAGGAAGAAATACGCCATATCAGGCGATGTGGAATATGCCGTGGTCAACGACCCGCACTATTGGAAAGCCGAATATCGCTACAGGAACGGCGAGGAATGCCTTGCCTGCGGTTTCTAGGCCTGTTCTCCCCTGGACCTGCATTTTCCAAAATGTATACAATTATCGCGTTTTCCTGATGCGCTGGCTTCTCCGAAAGCCATGCCTTGTTCGGCTTTGAGCTCCTGCCCGCTGCAGCGCAGCAAAATCCTAAACCCTTCAAATGCTTGTGCCGTCACTCGCAGCATCTCGGCAATTGGCAGCCGAACTGACTCCACCGGATCTCGCGCTTGGCGGGCGCTCTTTGTCACCTGTCCCGTAAAATCGCCTGACGCCATGTTGACAACAGCAAATTACATCCAATACGAATACATGATAGTATACAATTTTAGGCTGGGAACTACCGACACCCGGCGAGGCCAGCGGCTTCAGAGGATCGCATGAGAATCAAGCTCATCAATCCCAACACCACCCAGTCGATGACCGACCTCATCGGCGATGCGGCGCGGGCGGTTGCAGCACCTGGAACCGAGATTCTGGCGGTGACCTCCCGCTCCGGCGCCGCCTCGATCGAAGGCCACTACGACGAGGCGATGAGCATCATCGGTCTCGTCGACGAGATCATGGATGAGCCGACCGCCGACGCCTACATCATCGCCTGCTTCGGCGATCCTGGCCTGCTTGCGGCGCGCGAGATAACAGGCGCACCGGTGTTCGGCATTGCAGAAGCCGCCATGCACGCGGCAAGCTTCGTCGCCACCGGCTTTTCAGTGGTGACGACGCTCGAACGCACGCGCATCATCGCCGAACAGCTGGTCCGCAACTACGGCATGCAGCATCATTGCCGCCGCGTGCGCGCCACCGACGTGCCGGTGCTGGAGCTGGAGAAGCCGGAATCGAACGCCCGCGCGATCATCCTTGCCGAGTGCGAGAGGGCGCTGTCCGAAGACCGCTCCGAAGCAATCGTGCTCGGCTGCGCCGGTATGGCCGACCTTGCGCATTATCTCGAAGACCGGCTGCAGGTACCTGTCATCGACGGCGTCGTTGCCGGCGTCAAGTTTGCCGAGGCTATTGTCGGCATGGGTCTGAAGACGTCCAAGCGCGGCGATCTCGCCTATCCGCTGCCCAAGACCTACCGCGGCAAGCTTGCCGGCTATGCGCCCGATACGCGCCTTCCAAACGCCGGCGCGACGAGAAAGGTCAGTTAGGCCAAGGGTTTGAACAGCGTCTTGAAGTCGACGCGCACGGGGTGGTCGGACAGGTCGATCTGAGCCTCGATATGACGGAGATGGTGGTCCATGTACTGCGCAGCTTTCTTGCCCTCCCGCCGCTTCAGGGCGTCCACGATCTCCTTGTGCTCGCTGTACGAGCATGGCACCGCACCCGGCGATTCGTACAGCGCGATGATCAGCGACGTCCGCGACACCAGCTCGTGCACGAAGTCGCGCAGCACCTCGTTTCCGGCAAGCGAGGCGAGTTCACGATGAAAATCCCCGGAGAGCTGCAGCCGCCTATGTTTGCTGTCTTGCTCGACTGCCTCCGCCTCGGCGCTCACCATAGCCGTCAGCCGATCGACGTCTTCCCTGGTGATCGTCGAGGCGAGTTTTTCCGCGAGGATGCATTCCACCCCACGCCTGGCTTCGAACACCTGTCGCGCCTCCTCGATCGAAGGCTTGGCAACGAAGGCGCCCTTGTTGGGGATCAGGTCGACCAGCTTCTCGTGCGACAGCCGCTGCAAAACCTTGCGGATGATAGTGCGGCTGACGCCGAAGGCAGTCGCCAGCGCGTCCTCCTGCAAGGGCGTCGCCGGGCGGATCTGGTGATTGATGATCGCCGCGTAGATTTCGCCGTGAATATGCTCGTCGGTCGGGCCGCCGCGCTTCTTGGTCTTGCCGCTCTGGCTCGGCGAAACGGCGGTCTTCGAAGCGCGGGGCTCGCGTAGCATGTCACGATCCTGGTGAATTGACCTGGTGAATTGGGCATAGGGAGGACTTGGTATGTATTCTATCCTCTACAGTTGCTGCTTGGAACATGCCTTTTCCCTTGGCACAACCCTTGAACGCATGGCGGTGCTCCCATGACTGGACTGGCCTTTGATCCGGGAGCGGCGGCGCAAGCTGGCGCCGTCCTCGATGTACACAATCTGCGCATCGAGTTTCCGCTGCGCCAACGCTCGCTCGTCGCCGTCGACGACGTTTCCTTCAGCATCGGCCAGGGCGAAATCCTCGGCGTCGTCGGCGAATCCGGCGCCGGCAAGTCGCTGACCGGAAGCGCCCTGATCGGGCTGCTGCAGCCGCCCGGGCGCATATCGGGCGGCACCGTCCATCTCTCCGGCCAGCGCATCGACGACCTGCCCCAGGCCGAACAGCGCAAGCTGCGCGGCCGCCACATCGGCGCGATTTTCCAGGACCCGCTGACCAGCCTCGACCCGTTGTTCACCGTCGGACGCCAGTTGACAGAAACCATCCGCGCGCATCATCCGGGCAATGCCGAGACGGCACGCGCCAAGGCGCTGCAGCTGCTGCGCGAGGTCGGCATAGCCGATCCGGAAAACCGCTTCAGCCAGTATCCGCACCAGTTCTCGGGCGGCATGCGCCAACGCATCGTCATCGCACTGGCGCTTGCCGGCGAGCCGGAGCTGATCATTGCCGACGAGCCGACGACGGCACTCGACGTTTCGGTCCAGGCCCAGATCATCGGGCTGTTGAAGCGACTTGCGGCGACCCGTGGCACCGCGATCATGCTTGTCACCCACGACATGGGCGTCATCGCCGAGACCGCCGACCGGGTCGCGGTGATGTATGCCGGCCGCGTCGTCGAGATCGGACCGGTCGACGAGGTCATCCACCGGCCACGCCACCCCTATACTGCCGGGTTGATGGGCTCGATCCCGTCGCTCAATCGCAAGGCCGACCGGCTTGCCCAGATCGATGGCTCGATGCCGCGCCTGGGCAGCTGGCCGGGAGGCTGCGCCTTCAATCCGCGCTGCCCCAAGGCCGGAGACCGCTGCCGCAGCGAACTGCCCCGGCTCGCCGATGCCGGCGGCACATCCGCCGCCTGTTTCATCCACCAGGGCGGCACGACGCTCTGACGGCAGAACAGCCGCCCCAAGGATGGCGCTGCCGCGGTCTGAACATGGCCTTCTATTTCGATAGCGTCGCCGGTTGCGACGGCGCTGGTTTCGCCACGCCCATGCCCCTGCCAGACAGCTCAAATTTCAGGCATTGTTTGTATACAATTTATGCCATTTTGCGCATACAACACTGTAGACGAGGCGTATTCGATGTGAAATCATCCCTCCTGTCGGCTCTCAACAGGCTAGGCTCCAAGTGACAAGTGCTCGAGATCAGAATGGATCGAAATGGGCATTCCCCGAACCTCGGGGGATGAGAGGATCGCGGTTTCGTTCCTGTCACGCCGGCCACACAGCCTTGTTGAACCAGTTCTCGAACCCGATGGATGCGGCGCCTTTCGGCATGCTCGACGCCCTGGCCATCGGCATGCCGACGCCCGAACGAGACAACACAAGTCCAACAATCAAGAACTGTGTGGGAACAGCCGATGAACCGTTATCTGAAACTCCTTCTCCTCGCCTCCTGCGCCGGCCTCGCCGTCAGCACGGCTGAAGCCAAGACGCTGCGGTTCGCTGAATCGCAGGAAATCAGTTCGATGGACCCTCACGCGGCGCGTGAGGATTTCACGCTCAGCCTGATCGGCAACGTCTATGAAGGCCTTGTCCGCTGGAACAAGGAGCTCAAGATCGAGCCGGCCCTGGCCGAAAGCTGGGAAACGCTGTCCGACACCCAGTGGCGCTTCCACCTGCGCAAGGGCGTGGAGTTCCACAACGGCAACCCGTTCACCGCCGACGACGTGATCTTCTCCTATGAGCGTGCAGGTTCGCCGGGCTCGCCCTTCGCCGGCCTGCTCGAGCCGATCGCCGGGATCGCCAAGGTCGACGACCACACCATCGACATCACGCTCAAGCGCAAATACGCGCTGCTGCTCAACGATTTCGCCGGCTGGTACATCCTCGACAAGGAATTCCAGGAATCGATCGGCGCCCAGAAGCCGCTCGACCTGTCGACCAACACCGGCGGCGCGATGATCACGCAAGGGATCGGCACCGGACCGTTCAAGGTCGCCAGCCGCGAGCCCGACGTGAAGACCGTCTTCGTCGCCAACGAAAAATGGTGGGACAAGCGCGAGCACAACATCGACGAGATCGTCTACACGCCAATCGCCAACAATGCCACGCGCGTCGCGGCCCTGCTCTCCGGCGAGGTCGACTTCATCCGCAACGCGCCGCCGCAGGACGTCGCGCGCATCGAGGGAACACCCGGAATGCAGATCATGCGCGCGCCGCATCTGCGCAACATCTTTTACGGCATGGACCAGCAGTCCAAGACCTTGCCCGGCCTCGATTCCAACCCGCTCGCCGACGTGCGCGTCCGCAAGGCGATCTACCAGGCCATCGACATCGACGGCATCAAACGCTCGATCATGCGCGACAACAGCCGCCCGTCGGCGATCATGATGGCGCCGCAGCTGCCCTTCTACGACGCCAGCCTCGACGTCCGCTTCCCCTTTGATATCGAGGCGTCAAAGGCACTGCTCAAGGAAGCGGGTTATGCCGACGGCTTCACCTTGCCGATGGATTGCCCGGCCGGTTCGTTCATCAATGACGAGCAGATCTGCCAGGCAACTGTCGCCATGCTCGCCAAGGTCGGCATCAAGGCGCAGCTGACGATGCACCCGCCCGTGCAGTTCGACACAGAACTGCCGGCCGGCAAATACTCTTTCTACATGCTCGGCTGGGCCGGCCTGCCGACGCTGGACGCCTACAACATCATCTCGGCGACCTTCCACACACCCACCGGCGACCTCGGCGCCTGGAACCCGAAAGGCTATTCCAACGCCCGCGTCGACGAGCTGATCCCGCAGATCGGTACCGAATACGACACCGAGAAGCGCCAGGAGATGATCTCCGAGGTGATGAAGCTGCATCGCGACGAGGTCGGCAAGATCATGCTGCACCAGCAGTTCCTGACCTGGGGTATGAGCGACAAGGTCCACGCCATCGTACCAGCCGACGAATACACGCGGTTCTGGTACTACACGATGGACTGACGATTGATCGGAGGCTGGGCGTCACGCGCGCCCGGCCTCTTCTCCATTTCAGAGGCTGAGATGATTTCCTTGCTCGCCACGCGACTGACCAGCGTCATCCTCGTGATGCTGGTCGTGTCGGCGCTTTCGTTCTCGATCTTCAATTTCCTCGGCGATCCGGTGAACAACATCCTCGGCGTCAACGCCACGCTTGCCCAGCGCGAGGAACTGCGTGTCGCCCTTGGTCTCGACCAGTCGACATTCGTCCAGTTCTGGCGCTTCGTCGAACGTGCCGTGGTCGGCGATTTCGGCATCTCCTATCGCAACCGCCAGCCGGTGGTCGACCTGATCCTCGCCCGCCTGCCGGCGACGCTGGAACTCGTCATGTGCGCGACCGTCATTGCCCTCGCCATGGGTATCCCGATGGGCGTCTATACGGCGCTCAAGCCGCGTGGTCTGTTGAGCCGAAGCCTGCAGTTTGGGTCGCTGCTCGGCATCTCCATGCCGCAGTTCCTGATCGGCATGCTTCTGATCATGGTGTTCTCCGTCGAACTGCGCTGGCTCTCGGCCTTCGGCCGCGGCGAGGTGGTGACGCTGGGTGGGTGGACGACTGGCCTGCTCACCACATCAGGCATCAAGGCCCTGATCATGCCGACCATCACGCTCGCCGTGTTCCAGGTTTCGATGATCATGCGGCTTGTGCGCGGCGAAATGCTTGAGGTGGTACGCACGGATTTCGTCAAGTTCGCCCGCGCCCGCGGCCTCTCCGACCGCGCCGTCTATCTGACGCATGCGCTGCGCAACAGCCTGTTGCCGGTCATCACCATCACTGGCCTGCAGATCGGCTCGCTGATCGCCTTCGCCATCGTCGTCGAGGCGGTCTTCCAGTGGCCCGGCATGGGCATGCTGATCCTGCAGGCCATCGAATTCGCCGACTTCCCCGTCATGGCCGCCTATCTCGCCTTCGTCGGTTTCAGCTTCGTCACGATCAACCTGATCGTCGACCTCATCTATCTCGCCGTTGATCCAAGGTTGCGCGCAAAATGAGCCAGCTCGTCCTCCGACTGAAAGCCTTCGGCAACAGCGAATTGGCCTGGCGCTTCAGGAACTCGCCGCCGGTCATCTTCGCCGCTGTCGTGCTGATCGCGCTGGTGTTCTGCGCCGCCGCCGCAAGCCTGATTGCGCCTCACAATCCGTTCGATCCGGCCACCCTCAACATCATGGACGCCCGCCTGCCGCCGGCATGGATCGACGGCGGCAGCTCGACCTACCTGCTAGGCACCGACGAGCAGGGCCGCGACATCCTCTCCACCATCTTCTACGGCATGCGCGTGTCGATCCTGGTCGGCATCGCCGCCGTCGCCTTCTCGATGACCATCGGCGTCGCGCTCGGCCTGATCGCCGGCTATCTCGGCGGCTGGGTCGACACCGTCATCATGCGGCTCGGCGACATCCAGCTCAGCTTCCCGACAATCATGATCGCCTTTTTCATCGACGGCGTCGCCAAGATCGTCATGCCGATCGGCATGCGCGAGGAGATGCGTTTCTACGTCGTCATCCTGGCGATCGGTGTCGCCGACTGGGTCCAGTTCGCCCGCACCGTGCGCGCCGCCACCATGATCGAGCGCCGCAAGGACTATGTCGCCGCAGCCCGCATCAGCGAGGTCGGCAACGTCCGTATCCTGCTTGCCCACATCCTGCCCAACACCATCGGCCCGGTGCTGGTGCTGGCAACGCTCGGCCTTGGCGTCGCCATCCTCACTGAAGCGATCCTGTCCTTCCTCGGCCTCGGCATGCCGCCGTCGCAGCCCTCGCTCGGAACCCTGATCCGCGCCGGCAACGACCTGCTTCTGTCAGGCGAATGGTGGATCTCGCTCTTCCCCGGTGCCGCACTCGTGTTGCTGGTGCTGGCCGTCAACATCGTCGGCGACTGGCTTCGCGACGTCCTCAATCCTCGCCTTCGCTAAGACCACGGAACAGCAATCATGACCGACCTTCTGCTTACCAATGTCCGCCCCGATGCCGGGATCGCCGGCAACATCCTGATCGAGAATGGCCGCATCGCGGCGATTGGCACCAATGTGACGGCCCCTGACGGCATCAAGGTCGTTGACGGCAAGGGCGCGATCGCCATTGCCCCCTTCGTCGAGGCGCATGTCCATCTCGACAAGATCCTGTGGGGCCTGCCCTGGCACGGCATCAATGTGCCGGATTCGCTCCGCGCCATGATCGACAACGAGGTCGAGATCCGCCGCAGCTTGCCCTGGTCTGTCGCCGAGCGCGCCGGCAATCTGATGCGCCAGTGCGTCGCCAACGGCTCGACCCACATTCGCAGCCATGTCGACATCTCGCCCGAATACAAGCTCGACAATCTGCATGGCGTGCTTGCCGCATGGGAAAAGACCAAGCACGCCGTCGATCTCGAGATCGTCGCCTTCCCGCAACTCGGCATGTTGATCGAGCCGGGCACGGCCGAACTGATGGAGGCAGCCCTTGACGAAGGCGCATCAATCATCGGCGGTATTGACCCGGCCAGCGTCGACGGCGACGCCAAGGGCCATCTCGACACCATTTTCGGCATCGCCCACCGCAAGCAAGCCAAGATCGACATCCACCTGCATGAGCGCGGTGAGCTCGGCCTCTACGAACTCGGCCTGATCGCCGAGCGCGCCAAGGCGCTTGGCATGCAGGACAAGGTCATCGTCAGCCATGCCTTCTGTCTCGGCACCGCATCGCGCGACGAGCTCGCCCGCATGATGGACCTGCTCGCCGAGGCCGGCATCGGTATCATCTCGGCGGTGCCCGGAGACATCCCCTTCCCGCCGATGTTCGAGCTTGCCGACCATGGCGTGCGCTGCGCGGTGGCGTCGGATTCGCTGCGCGACACCTGGAATCCGCACGGCAATGGCGACATGCTGGAGCGTTGCTGGCTCCTGTCCTGGCGCAGCAATTGCCGCACCGACGCCGAGCTGAGCGCCGCCCTCGACATGGGGACGAAGCGCGGCGCCGACCTGCTCGACCTCGCCGGCCACGGGCTGGAGGTCGGCTGCGACGGCAGCCTCGTCTTGATCGAAGGCGAAAACCTGGCCCAGATCGTCGTCGACCGGCCGAAGCGCGCGCTGGTGGTCAAGCGCGGCCGCATCGTCGCCCGCGACGGCCAATGGATCGATGGTGGCGGGGCATGAACGCAATCGTCACCGAACAGCCCTTGCTCAAGGTCGCCGATCTCGGCCGCACCTTCGACGTCTCTGCGCCCTTCCTGCAGCGGCTGGTGACACGTGCGCCGCGCCGCAGCGTCAAAGCCGTCGACGGTGTCAGCTTCGCCATCCGACCGGGCACCACTTTCTCGCTGGTTGGCGAATCCGGCTGCGGCAAGTCCACCGTCGCACGCCTCGTCGCCGGACTGGAAAAGCCGACCGTAGGCGCCGTGGAAATCCGCAAGGCGAGCGGCGAGCGTGTCCGCTTGCAGATGGTGTTCCAGGATCCCGTCGGCAGCCTCAATCCACGCTGGCGCATCGGCCAGAGTATCGCCGAGCCGATGGCGCGAAAGCTTGGCCGCACCGAGCGCCGCAAGCGCATCGGCGAATTGCTGGTCACCGTAGGCCTGGCACCCAGCGACGTCGACAAATATCCGCACGAATTCTCCGGCGGCCAGCGCCAGCGCATCTCGATCGCCCGCGCGCTTGCCGCCGAGGCCGAGCTGCTTCTACTCGACGAACCGACATCCGCTCTCGACGTGTCGGTGCAGGCACAGGTGCTCAACCTGCTCAAGGATCTGCAGCAGAAACTAGGGCTGACCTATCTGTTCATCAGCCACAATCTTTCGGTCGTGCGTTTCCTCACCGACCGCATCGGTGTGATGTATCTCGGCCGCCTCGTCGAGGAAGGACCGGGCGAAATCATCCTCGAAAACCCGCAACACCCTTACACCAGGCTACTGCTCGAAACCGTGCCCGACCTCGAAGCGCCAAAGCGCGACCGTGCGCCCTTGGGCGGCGACATCCCGAGCCCGCTCAACCCGCCCAGCGGCTGCACTTTCCACCCGCGCTGCCCGCTGGCCATGGACATCTGCAAGCGGGAACGGCCGGAACTGAAGCACACCGCAGCCGGCGCCAACGTCGCCTGCCACGCCATTCAAGGCTGAGCAGCAAGGCGCAAGGCGTGCCATGGCGGCTAGTTCCGCACCGTAGATCCGAAAGGGCGCCAACTTTCGGCACACGCCGGCTGCCGATCGGCGAAGAGGCACTCGACCTTTGGGTTGACGAGCCTCCCATCACACGCCAGAAGGTATTCATCAACGCGGCGCTTCGCCTTCTGGTTGCTCGCCACGCCTCCGCTGCACAGCCATGTGTTAGGCACCTCCTGTCTTGGGCCTATGGAGCTTCACGCCTCATGAAAATTCCCAAGAAGCTCAGCCATATCTGGATAGGCCCCAAGCGACAGCCGTCGCCGTGGATGCAGACCTGGATCGACCATCACCCGGACTGGGACTACACGCTTTACGACAACGACTTCCTCCACAAGGGCAAGTTCAGGACCCGCGCCCAGATCGACGAGTACATGAAGCGCGGCGCTTATGCCGGTGCTGCAGACCTGTTGCGCTTCGAAATCCTGTACGCACAAGGCGGCTACATGGCCGGAGCGGACAGCATTTGCGTCCACCCGGTCGATGAATTGTTCGATGACGGTGGGACCCTCTACACCGTCTACGAAAACGAGTTCCTGCGCGGCCAGTTGGTTGCCCCGATCGTTGCGGCAGCGCCGGGCCATCCATTCCTGGACCTGATCCTCTCCATACTCGAGAGGACACCCCCAGCCGAACTGGACCAGCCCTGGAGGACGACCGGCAATCTGTTCATTGCCGAGCTGATCGAAACGCACCGTCCGGATATCGTCATCTGGCCCTCTCACATCCTCATTCCCGAGCATTTCATCGGGCGAAAATACTCGGGGACCGGCAAGATCTATGCGCACCAGATGTTCGGAGAAACGACCGGCGCCTATCAATTCAGCTCGATCTTTTCCAACATGCTCGAGTACCGGCGGCGTATCTATGCTTCGATGGCGCGTAAGCGATTGAGAGCGATCAAGAAGAAGAAAACGGCACAATGAGCGCGCAACGTGCCGTGGGACTACGTGGCGCGGATCGAGCGACCGCTGGAGCAGGGCATTGATGTATCAGGCGTTCAGAAATGCCACGCGGTCCTTCCGCCGGAAGCATGGGCCACGGGCCATCATCGCTCGCCTCGGCAATGGCCTCCGGTTGAAGCTGGCGCAACTGAGACGTGGCCGCTCCAAGGCGCTGCACATCGGCATAACGGGCAGTTCGGCGAAATCGACGACCACCGCCCTGCTTGCCCACATTCTGGAGGGCCAGGGCAGCGTATACGCCCAGGTCTGCGAGAACACGATCCCGCAACTGGCAAGGACGTTGTGCCACGCGCCATCGCAGGCGGACTATGTCGTCGCCGAGGTTGGCGCCACCGTCAAAGGCTCGATCACGCCGATGGCCCGCCTCCTCCGCCCTGACGTCGCCATCATCACCAAGGTCGGCCTGGAGCATTATTCGGCCTTTCGCGGCAAGGACGCCGTGGCTCAGGAAAAGGGAGAGCTTGTCGCAGCCTTGCCGCCGTCGGGGCTGGCTGTCCTCAATGCGGACGATCCGCATGTCATGGCGATGGCAAAGCGTACCCAGGCCCGGATCGTCACCTTCGGCCGGTCGGAAGGCGCCGACTACAGACTGGACGCTGCCGAGGCTGCTTTCCCACAACTCCTCAAGGTGACGGTGTCCTGCCGAAAAGGAAGCTTCGAACTGCAGACGGCTTTTGTAGGGGAAGAGTTCTGGATCGCGACCCTGGGCGCTTTCGCCACCGCTGTCGAACTCGGCGTGCCACCGACCTTGGCGGCATCTCGCATTGCCGGCTTTGCAGCCCCATGGAACCGCTGTGGCATCCTCGCCACCGCTGGAGGCCCTACCTTCATCGTCGATACGGTGAAGGCGCCCAACGACAGCATTCCGGCCGCCATCGCCATTCTCCGCAATGCCCAGCCAGCCAACAAGCGCGCAGTGATCGGCTTTATTTCCGACTATACCGGCGGCCCAAGGAAGGGCACCGCACTTGCCTACGACCTCGCCTACCAATGTTCCGACCAGTTCATCTTCGTCGGTGAAAACGGCCATCGCGCCCGCCCTACCGCAGAGGACAGGAACAGCTGCAAGTTCGTCGACTTTCTCTTGCCAAAAGAGGCATCTGACTATGTCAAGGCAACCTCGCGGCCGAACGAACTGATCCTTCTGAAGGGGTCACAGACCCAGCATCTTGAACGGATCGCGCTCAGTTGGACACACGATGTCCAGTGCTGGGAAACCAATTGCGGCAAATACATCGACTGTCTGCAATGCGGAATGGTCGAGGTTCCCTACCACGATCATCGCAAGGCCCGCAAAGCTCGTGCCCGAGCCTTGCGGAACAAAGACATGTCCCGCTCGAGCCAAGATGTCGAGCTGAGAGAATGAGCCCGGTTTCGGATCCTTGCCCCGGAGCTGCTAGCTGACCTCCGCCCGCGCCCTTGGCCTGATGTCGTTGCGCTCGTGAGTGAAGATCGCCGGCGGCAGGGGATCGCGGTTGCGGATGATGTCGGCACCTTTCTCACCCATCATGATCGTCGGGCCGTTGGTGTTGCAGGACGGCACGCGCGGCATGACCGAGCTGTCGCAGACACGCAAGCCCTCCATGCCATGTACCTTGAGCTCTAGGTCGACGACAGCCATGTCGTCGGTGCCCATCTTGCAGGTGCCGACAGGGTGATGGTCTGTCTTGCCGTTGGCGCAGCCATAGTCGAACAGCTGTTCCTCGGTCACCTTGTCCGGCCCCGGCAGCCGCTCGGCCAGCACGAAGGGTTTGAGCGCCGCCTGCTGCATGATTTCGCGCGCCACCCGCAAGCCCTCGATCGACATCTTGCGGTCGTGCGGATCGGCCCAGTAGTTCGGGTCGATCAGCGGGGCCGCCGCGGGGTCGTTCGAAGCGAGCCGCACCGTGCCGCGCGAGCGCGGATGCAGATAGGCGGAGTTGAGCGTCACACCCGCATTCTTGAGCCTGGCGACGCCGGCCTCAATGCCCGAGCCGAGGCCGAGATGGAACTGGATGTCGGGCGAGCGTGCGTCGGGATCGGCGTACCAGAAGCCGCCCGTTTCAAAGAGGCTCGACGTCACCGGACCGGTACGGAACAGCACATATTGCAGCCCGGCCCACAGCGTCCGGTGCAGCTTGGCGACATTGTCGTAGGTGTGGTCACCGGTGCATTCGGAGATCACGAACAGGTCGAGATGGTCCTGCATGTTCTCGCCGACGCCCTTGAGATCGTGGACGACGGGCACGCCGACGCTTTTCAGATGATCGGCCGGGCCGATGCCCGACTGCAGCAGAAGCTTGGGCGAACCGATAGCGCCCGAGGACACAAGCACCTCCCGCTCCGCGCGGATGATTTCGGTGCCATTGCCGCTGGCGACCTCGACACCGACAGCCCTGCCCTTTTCGACCACGATGCGCGTCACCCGCGCGCCCAGCCGAACGGTCAGGTTGCGCCTGCCCTTGATCGGGGCGAGATAGGCCATCGAGGCCGACGAGCGCCGCTTGTTGCGCTGGGTCAATTGATAGAAGCCGACGCCAGCCTGCTGCTTGCCATTGAAGTCGTGATTGTAGGGAATGCCGAGCTCCTGGCCGGCGCGGATATAGGCATCGCAGATCGGCAGGGCAGCCGACGGCATCGACACGCCGAGTGGCCCGCCATAGCCATGATAATCGTCGGCGAAACGCTGGTTGTCTTCCGAGCGCTTGAAATAGGGCAACACCGAGCGGTAGTCCCAGCCGGTGCAGCCGTCCTCGCTTGCCCACAGATCGTAGTCTGCGGCGTTGCCGCGCGTGTAGAGCTGGGCGTTGATGCTGGAGCCGCCGCCGATCACCTTGGCCTGGGTGTAGCGCAAGACGCGGCCTTTCATGTGCTCCTGCGGCACGGTTTCCCAGCCCCAGCTCGCCACGCCCTTGGTCATCTTGGCAAAGCCCGCCGGCATGTGGAACAGCGGGTTCCAGTCGCCGCCGCCGGCCTCAAGTAACAGTACGCGCACATCGGAATCTTCGCTCAACCGGTTGGCCAGCACGCAACCGGCTGGACCCGCACCTGTGATGATGTAGTCGTAAGTCATCTCTGATCTCAAAGTCGCGCGACCGACAGCGCACCGTCAGCCCTGATGATTGAGCCGGTGGCAAAGCCGAAGCCGCCGCTGGCGAGTGCCGCCGCGATGCGGCCGATGTCGTTCGGCTCGCCCCAGCGTTTGACCGGCACGAGGCCGTCAGCGATCAGCCGGTCGTATTTCTCCGAGACTTTCGCCGTCATTTCGGAGCGGATGATTCCGGGCCGGATTTCGAACACGTCGATGCCGGTGCCGGCGAGCCGCAGCGTCAGCCCTTGGGTGAAGGCGGCAAGCCCGGCCTTCGACATGCAGTAGTCGAGCCTGTCGGGCGACGTCATCTCGGCCGAGATCGAGGTGATGTTGATCACCGAGCGCGCATGCAATGTCGGTGGTGCGATGAGCATGGCCCGCAGCACCGCCTGGGTGAAGAACACCGTGCCGCGCAGATTGACCGCCATGATGGCGTTGAAATTCTCGGGCGTCATCTCGAGGAAATCGCCGCGCACCCTGGACGCGACACCGGCATTGTTGACCAGGCAGTCGATCTGCCCGAAATGCCCGACGATCCTGTCGACCGTGCCGGCATGGCCGTCGAGGTCGGCAAGGTCGGAGGCGAGGAACAGCACGCGCGCACCGTGTTTCTCCAGCCCCGATACCGCCTCTGCCGAGGCAACGTCTTCCTCGCGATCGGTGATGGCGAGGTCGAAGCCCGCCCTGGCAAGCGCTTCGGCAACGGCAAGGCCGATGCCGCGCCGCGCGCCGGTCACCAGTGCCACCGGTTTTGCCGCCACTTTCATGCCGCCAGATCCTTTTCAGCGATGTGGTCGGCAACCCGCAGCGCCTGCGCCGCGATCGTCAGCGCCGGATTGACCGCCGCCGATGTCGGCAGGAAGCTCGCATCGACCACGAACAGGTTCGGATGGTCGAAGGCGCGGCAGAAGACGTCGAGCGGGGCGTCCTTGGGGTCGCTGCCTATCCTTACCGTGCCGCACTGGTGCGACGGCGTGCGCTTGTCGAAGGCGCGTGAGACGACGACAGGGAAACCTGCGCTGCGCAGCACCTGCTTGAGCTTGGCCACCAGCCGCTCATGCGCCTGCCAGTTGCTGCGCACCCATTTCAGCACGATGCGGTCGCCATCGACCATGACGCGGCTTTCCGGCGACGGCAGGTCCTCGCTCATGGCGTAGAAGTCGATCGAATGCGCCGTTGTCAGATTCAACAGCCACTCCGGCACGGCGGGCATCGCGCCCTTCAGGATGGTGCCCGAGATGCGCCCGAGCAGTTGGACGTTGCCCAGCGGCGGCCCGCCCTCGCCGTCGGAGAGATAAAAATCGTTGAAGCCGAAGGTCTTCTGGTAGACCGAGTCGTTGCGGAACCAGGGGCTCATGGCGATGACAGCCGTCGAATTGTGGTTCATGAAGTTGCGGCCGACCTGATCGGAGCGGTTGGCGAGGCCGCTGGGGTTGCTGTCATTGGCCGAGCGCAGCAGAAGCACCGCCGATTGCACAGCCCCTGCCGACAGGATCACCAGCTTCGGTCGCAGCACTGTTGCCTCGCCATTGCGCAGGTAATGAACCGCAACGACCCGCCCGTCGGCGGCCGCCTCCAGACGCGTCACGCGCGAGCCGGTCTGCAGCTTGACGTTCTCATGCTTCAGCGCCGCGGCCAGCGCCGTCGTCTCGGCATCCATCTTGCCGTCAAAGCTGTTGGGATGGGCGTCCCACGGCGTCTTGCCCTTGGCCAGCCAGCGCTCGATATCGACACCGAGCGGCAGCGAGAAGGGATGCACGCCGCTGGCCTTGAGACGTGCCCGCACCTTCGAGATCGCGGGCTCGTCGGCAACGGGCTTCAAGCCATAGGGCTGCGAATGCACGGGCTCGGTCGGGTCTTCGCCGAGCGTACCGCGCACCTGATAAAGCTCTTCGGCCCTGCCGTACCACGGCTCGAGGTCGTCATAGGCAATCGGCCATGCCGGCGACACACCGTCGAGATGCTGCATCTCGTCAAAGTCCTCGCGGCGGTAGCGTGTCAGCACGGCGCCATAGAACTTCGAATTGCCGCCGACATTGTAATAGTTGCCCGGATTGAAGCCGGTACCGTCGGCCTCATACCAGGTCTCGTCAGGGCGGAAATGCCCGCGCTGGAAGATGGCGCGCTGGTCGCGGTTCTCCGGCCGGTCGGCGATATGGCCACCAGCCTCGAGCACGAGAATCTCCGCGCCGGTCGCGGCGAGCCCTGCAGCAACAGTAGCGCCGCCGACACCCGAGCCGATGATGACGATGTCAGGCTGTCCGGACATGTCAGGCGATGCGCAGCTGGCTCTTCGGGTCGAAGAACACCGCCTTGTCCAGGTTGAAGGCGAGCTTCGTCTTCTGGCCGGCATGGATCGCGGCGTCGGCACGCAGCCGCGCCACCACTTCCTTGCCGCCGAGCTTGGTCACAGCAAAGGTGTCGGAACCGGCAGGCTCGACCACCTCGATCAAACATTCGCCCTCGGCGATCGACCTGGCGTTGCGATCGGCGCCATCCGGGTCGGTCAGTGCTTCCGGACGGACACCGAAGATGATCTCCTTGCCCGAATAGCCACCGAGCGCACCATTGGCATTCTTGATCGGCAGCGCCAGCGGCTTCTCGCCCGGCCTTTCGAGCATGACGTTGAGCCCGCCCTCGCCGTTTTCGAGGCGCGCGGTCAACAGGTTCATCGCCGGCGAACCCATGAAGTCGGCGACGAACATGTTGGCCGGGCTGTTGTAGATCTCGGCCGGCGTGCCGAACTGCTGCAGGGTGCCGTCCTTGAGCACGGCGATCTTGGAGGCCAGCGTCATCGCTTCGATCTGGTCGTGGGTGACATAGACGATCGTCGTCTTCATGCGCTGGTGCAGGCGCTTGATCTCGGTGCGCATGTCGACGCGCAGCTTGGCGTCGAGGTTGGACAGCGGCTCGTCGAACAGAAAGACCTGCGGATTGCGCACCAACGCCCGGCCCATGGCGACACGCTGGCGCTGGCCGCCGGAGAGCTGGCTCGGCTTGCGGTCGAGCAGGTGGCCTATCTGCAGGATGTCGGACACCTGCTTGATCGCCTTGTCGCGCTCGTCCTTGGGCACGCCGCGGATTTCCATGCCAAACGCGATGTTCCCGGCCACCGTCATGTTCGGGTAGAGCGCGTAGGACTGGAACACCATGGCGATGTCGCGCTTGGACGGATGCAGCCCGGCGACCGAATTGCCGTTGATGGAGATCTCGCCCGAGGTGATCGGCTCGAGCCCGGCTATGGTGTTGAGCAGTGTCGACTTGCCACAGCCCGACGGGCCGACAAGCACCAGAAAGCCGCCCTTGTCGATCTCGATGTTGATGTCCTTAAGGATCTCCACCTGGCCGTAGTTCTTGTAGAGACTGCTGATCTTGAGAAACGACATGGGCTTACCCCTTGACCGCGCCGGCCATCAGGCCGCGCACGAAATAGCGTCCGGAGACGATGTAGACGATGAGGGTGGGCAGGGCGGCGAGGATCGCGCCGGCGAAATGCACGTTGTATTCCTTCACGCCGGTGGACGAGTTGACGAGGTTGTTGAGCGCCACCGTCAGCGGGATCGAGTTGAAGCCTGAAAACGACGAGCCGAACAGAAAGTCGTTCCAGATGTTGGTGAACTGCCAGATGACAGTGACGACGATGATCGGGCCCGACGACGGCAAAAGGATGCGCCGGAAGATCTGGAAGAAGCTGGCGCCGTCGATCTGTGCTGCCCGCACCAGTTCGGTCGGGAACGCCTCGTAATAGTTGCGGAAGAACAGCGTGGTGAAGCCGAGGCCGTAGATGGCGTGGATCAGCACCAGACCGGTGATGGTGCCGGCAAGGCCGGTCAGGCCGAGGATGCGCGCCGACGGGATCAGCACGATCTGGAACGGGATGAAGCAGGCAAGCAACATCAGACCGAAGACGATGTTGTCGCCCTTGAAGCGCCACTTGGTCAGCACGTAGCCGTTGAGCGCGCCGAGGATGGTCGACAGCGCCACCGCCGGAACCACCATCATCACCGAGTTCAGGAAATAGGGCTTCAGCCCCGTCGGCGAGACGCCGATCTGCGCCGTCGACCAGGCCGACAGCCAGGGCGCGATGGTCCATTGCTGCGGCAGCGCCAGCATGTTGCCCTGGCGGATCTCGTCCAGCGGCTTCAGCGAATTGACGACCATCACATAGAGCGGCAGCAGGTAATAGACCGCAAACAGGATGAGCACGGCATAGATCAGCGCACGGGCGAAGATGCCGTTGCGGGTGGCAACGTCCTGGGAGGCGGCACTCATTTCTTCTTCCCTCCGAGTTCGGAGTAGAGATAGGGCACGATGATAGCGAAGATCATCATCATCATGATGATCGCGGAGGCTGCACCCATGCCCATTTCATTGCGGCCAAAGGTGAACTTCTGCATGAACAGCGCCGGCGTCCAGGTCGCGGTGCCAGGCCCGCCGTCGGTCATCGCAACGACGAGGTCGTAGGACTTGATGGCGAGGTGGGCCAGCACCACGAAGGCCGACAGGAACACCGGCCGCATCAGCGGAATGATGATCCGGCGATAGATCGTCAGCGTCGAGGCGCCGTCGATCTGGGCGGCCTTGATGATTTCGTTGTCGACGCCGCGCAGACCGGCAAGGAACATCGCCATGACGAAGCCCGACGACTGCCAGACGGCTGCGATGACGATGGTGTAGATCGCCATCTGGCCTTCCTTGATCCAGCGGAACGAGAAGCTCTCCCAGCCCCACGACTGCATAACGTGTTCGAGGCCGATGCCGGGATCGAGAAACCACTTCCAGGCGACGCCGGTGACGATGAAGGACAGTGCCATCGGGTAGAGATAGATCGGGCGCAGCACGCCCTCGCCGCGGATCTTCTGGTCGAGGAAGATCGCCAGCGCCAGCCCGATGAAGCTGCAGACGACGATGTACAGCACCGAGAAGATCGCGAGGTTCTTCAGCGCCGTGATCCAGTTCGGATGGTTGAACAGCCTGACATAGTTGTTCAGGCCGACCCAAGTCGAGAAATCGGGCAAAAGCTTCGAGCCTGAGAACGACAGGAACGCCGTGAAGACGATGAAGCCGTAGACGAAAATCAGGATCAGCGCGAAGCTCGGCGCCAGCACGATCTTCGGCAGCAGGTCCTGCAACGTCGCGCGCGGGTTCGTTACCGCACGGGGTGCGGTCGTGGTGAGATCGGCCATGGGGTCCAGCCTTTGGGTTGTCAGGTCAGGATGTGCCCCGGCCGAAGCCGGGGCACGAAGTTCGGTGAAGGGCCTGCCGGGGCCCCGCTGCTACGCAGCTCCCCGGCGATCGCCGCCTTCCATCGCGCCACCGGCACGGTGGATTTGCTGTGCAAACCGCCGTCTCACCCCTTGGCAGCGGCAACCGCTTCGGCCAGCGCCTTGGCGGCGGCCTTGGAATCGAGCTCACCGTTGAAGTGACGGGTAACGACGTCGTAGAGCGCGTTCTTCACAGCAGCTGGCGCGGCATAGCCATGGGCCATCGAACCGAACAGCTTGCCACCGGTGCTGGCTTCCGCCAGATCCTTGATGCCCTTCTTGCCGCAATCGTCAAAGGCAGTATCCGGCACGTCGGTACGCGCCGGCACCGAGCCCTTGACCACGTTGAACGAAGACTGGAACGCCGGATCCTCAATGTCGGCGGCCATCTGCATCTGGGCCTTCTTCTTGTCGTCACCGACCTTGAACATCATGAACATGTCGGAGTTGAAGGTCACGGCGCCCTGCGTCCCGGGGAAGCGGATGCAGACGAAGTCGGTGCCCGGCTTCTGGCCGGCCTTGAGGAACTCGCCCTTGGCCCAGTCACCCATCATCTGCATGCCCGCCTTGCCCTCGATGACCATCGCCGAGGCAAGGTTCCAGTCGCGGCCAGAGAAGTCCTTGTCGACATAGGTCTTGAGCTTGGCCATGCGGTCGAAGGCTTCGACCATCTTGTCGCCGCCGAGTGCGGCCGGATCGAGATCGATCATCGACGACTTGTAGAAGTCGGTGCCGAGCGACAGCACGACGGCGTCGAAGATGGTCGCATCCTGCCAGGCCTGGCCGCCATGGCCGAGCGGGGTGATACCGTTGGCCTGCATCTTGTCGAGCACCGCGACCAACTCGTCCCAGGTCTCGGGCGCCTTGCCGCCGGCAGCGTCGAGCGCCTTTTTGGAGATCCAGACCCAGTTGGTCGAGTGCACGTTGACAGGTGCTGCAATCCACTTGCCGTCATGCTTGGCGAAGTTCTGCAGTGCGGCCGGAACGACCTTGTCCCAGCCTTCCTTGTCGGCCACTTCGCCGAGATCGCCGACGACGCCCTGGTTGGCCCAGTCGGTGATGTCGAAGCCAAGCGCCTGCACGGCGGTGGGCGGATCGCCTGCGGTGACCCGGGCGCGCAGCGCGGTCATCGCCGCTTCGCCACCGCCGCCGGCAACCGGCATGTCTTTCCAGGTCACGCCCTGGCCTTCCAGGTTCTTCTTCAGCACGTCGAGTGCGGCTGCCTCGCCACCTGACGTCCACCAGTGCAGAACTTCGACGCTTTCCTCGGCCTGTGCCATCGGCATAGGCGCGGCAAACAGTGCCGCCACGGCTGCCGTACTCATCAAAAACTTACGCATTCCAGTTCCTCCCGGGTTGCAAGTTCCTCACGCGTCATTGCGTGTCATAAAATCCCTTCGGCCCCGCCTCTGGGAATTCCTCCGTTCAGCCGCGCGCCTCCTTCGGCATCCAATGGCCGGTGCGCGGTCCGATATGCATGTTGAGCGTCTTGGTCTCGGTGTAGTCCTCGACCGCATGGCGGCCGAGCTCGCGGCCGATGCCCGATTGGCGGTAGCCACCGAAGGGCAGCTCCGAGGCGCCGTCCATGAAGGTATTCATCCAGACGGTACCGGCACGGACTCTGCGGCCGACTGTCAGGCAGGTGTCGAAGTCGCGGCTCCAGACGCCTGCCGACAGACCATAGTCGATCGAATTGGCGATACGGATCGCCTCGTCAGTGGTCTCGAAGGCAAGCACCGAAAGCACCGGTCCGAACACCTCCTCTTTCGCCACCGCCATGTCGGGGGCGACCGACGACAGGATCGTCGGCTCCATGAACTGGCCGAGGCCGAGATCGGCGGCAGACCCGCCGACAGCAACCCTCGCACCGTTCTCGCTCGCACCTTTCACGTAACCAACGATCTTCGCAAGATGCTGCGGCGTGATGATAGCACCAACCTGCGTCGACGGGTCGAGCGGATCGCCGACCTTGACCTTGGCCGACAGAGCGGCAACGCGGCTGGTCACCTCGTCGGCGATGTCGCGATGCACGATCAGGCGCGAGCCGGCATTGCAGCACTCGCCGGCGTTGAAATAGGCGCCGAAGACGGCCGCATCGACGAAGTCATCGAGATTGGCATCAGGGAAGACGATCTGCGGGTTCTTGCCGCCGAGCTCCAGTGACACTTTCTTCAACGTTTGCGCGGCGTTGGCCATGGTCAGCTTGCCGATACCGGTCGAGCCGGTGAACGACACCATGTCGATGTCGGGGTGACTGGTCAGCGGCGCGCCAGCCTCCGGCCCGGTTCCGACGATGATGTTGACCACGCCCTGGGGAACCCCTGCCGCCTCCAGAATCTCGCCGAGGACCAGCGTCGAGCCTGACGTCAACTCCGACGGCTTGACCACTGCCGTGCAGCCGGCGGCCAGCGCAAAAGGCAACTTCTGGCTGACGATCAGGAACGGGAAATTCCACGGCGTGATTATCGACACGACGCCGATCGCCTCGCGCAGCACCACGCCCAGCGTGCCGTCGCCCAGCGTGTTGTAGCTCTCGCCATGCAGGTCCCGCGCAAGTGCTGCCGCATAGCGCCAGATGTCGGCGGCACCGCCAAGTTCGGCCTTGGCCTGGGAGATCGGCTTGCCTGACTCGATGCAGTCGAGGAAGGCGAGTTCATCGGCACGCGCGTCGATGATGTCGGCCGCTCGCAGCAGGATGCGCGAGCGCTCGGCACCGGTCATGCGCGGCCAGTGGCCGTCGTCGAACGCCTTGCGTGCCGAGGCAATCGCCCTGTTTGCATCGACCACGGTCGCGGCCTGATAGCGGCTGACCACGGCGCCATGGCCGGGGCTGGTCCGCTCGATGGTCTTGCCTTCGGCGCCAGCGGTCCATTTGCCGTCGATCAGCATCTTGAACTCGCGGACCGTGAAGCCGTCGAGCGGCTTGGGGCGCATCAGGACCGTCATCACCATTCTCCTGCAAACTTGGCGGCACGTTTCTCGCTGAAGGCTGCAAGCCCCTCCTGGAGGTCGCCGGTCTTGGCGACGAGGATAGAGCCCAGTGCCTCGACGGCGGTGCCATTGTCTTCGCCATTCGCTGTCGCGATCATCAGTTTTGCGACCTCGATTGCCGCCGAGCCACGGGCCGCGATCCTGGCTGCATAGTCGCGCGCAGCAGCCACGGCGCCACCGGTCTCGACGACATGGTCGACCAGCCCGAGCCCCGCTGCCTCGTCGGCGGAAAACACCTCGCCGCCCAGCGCCATGCGCCGCACCACCTGCGCCCCGGCGCGGCGCACCAGACGCTGCGTGCCCGACCAGCCTGGAACCATGCCGAGCCCTGTCTCCGGCAGGCCGATCTTGACGTGACGTTCGGCGATGCGGATGTCGGCAGCTATCGCCAGCTCCAGCCCGCCGCCCAACGCATGGCCGTTGATGGCGGCGATCAGCGGCACACGCACCGTCGCCAGCCGTTCGAACACGCGGTGGCCGAAACGCACCCAGGCATGGCCGAACTCGTTGGGTGTCATGCCGCCCCAGGCCTTGATGTCGCCACCGGCCGAGAACGCCTTGCCCTCGCCGGTGAGAATGGCGACGCGGATTTCCGCATTGGCCTCGACCTCGTCGCAGGCCTGGGACAGCGCCTTCAGCATGTCTATGTCGAAGGCGTTGAGCTTGTCCGGCCGGGCCGCCGTGATGATCGCTACAGGACCCTCGAACTCGACCCTGATGCGCTGGTCAGCCATGGATGCCCTCCAGCTTGCGCACCGGCTTGCGCGGCAGCTTCAACCCGATCGGCGCTTCGGCGAACAGGGCGGCATCCATCTGCTTGAGTTTGTCCGACACGATCAGCGGGAATTCCGACTGGTCGAGAATATGCGTCTGCAGTTCGACGCCCGGCGCGATCTCGGTCAGCACAATGCCTTGAGGCATGAGCTTCATCACACAGCGTTCGGTGACATAGGTGATGTCCTGGCCCTGTTCGACGCCGCGGCGCCCCGAGAAGGTGACATGCTCGACCTCGTTGACCAGCTTCTTGAGCTTGCCTTCCTTATCGACCACCAGCTTGCCAGCCTCGATGTCGAGCTTGGCGCCGGCATTGAACATGCCGGAGAAGACGATCTTCCTGGCTCGCGCCGTGATGTCGACGAAACCGCCGGCACCCGCCGTCACATGTGGCCGGAAGCTGAGCTTGGAGACGTTGACTGAGCCGTTGCGGTCGATCTCGAGGAACGACAGCAGCGAGGCGTCGAAACCCGCGCCCTGGAAGTAGGTGAACTGGTAGGGCGATGGCATGAAGGCGTCGGCATTCGACGCACAGCCAAAGGCGAAATCGAGCAGCGGCACGCCGCCGACGGCACCCTGCTCGATCACCCAGGTGACCTCGCCTTGCAGGCCTTCTTCGAGCAGGATGCGCGGCACGTTGGCCGAGATGCCGAAGCCGAGATTGACGGCGCTGCCCGCTTCCAGCTCCTGCGCCACGCGGCGCGCGATCACTTTCTGGATGTTGAACTCGGGCACGCGGAAACTGTCGAGCGGGCGCATGATCTCGCCCGAGATCGCCGGATCGTAGAGCGTCTGCGTCGTCTGCTTCTGCTCGGGATCGACGACGATGTAGTCGACCAGCATGCCGGGAACGCGTACGTCATGCGGGCGCAGCGAGCCGTCCTTGGTGATGCGCTTGACCTGGGCGATGACGATGCCGCCATTGTTGCGGGCGGCGAGCGCCTGGTCGAGTCCGCCGAGATAGGCGCCCTCGTGCTCGTAGGTCAGGTTGCCACGCTCGTCTGATGTCGTCGCCCGGATGATCGCCACCTCAGGCTTGATCGCTGGAAAGAACAGCCAGTCCTCGCCCTCGAAGCTGACCTTCTTGACCAGCGGCTCGGCCGCTGCGCGCGCATTCATGGCGCAGCCCTGCCGCTCCGGATCGACGAAGGTGTCGAGCCCGACCTTGGTCATCACGCCCGGCCGTTTGGCCGCAGCCTCACGGTGCATGTCGAACATGATGCCCGATGGCACATTGTAGGCGGCCACCTCCTCGTTGCCGATCATCTGCCAGATCAGCGGCGGCTCGGCGCTCGATGGACCCGACGGATAGGAGCCGCCGATGATCGTCTTCAGCAGGCCCTTCTTGGCGATATGGTCGACCCCCTTGATGCCGCTCATGTCGCCGGCGGCGATGGGGTGCAGCGTGGTCAGGTCGCGCGGATGCCCCACCGTCTCGAAGCGTTCGCCGATCGCCTTCAACATCAGGTCGGGGCAGCCAAGCCCGCTCGACGATGACACCGAGACCACCGCTCCATCGGGTATCAATGCAGCGGCCTGGGCGGGAGTGATGTGCTTGCTCATGTCAGAGCCCCGCCTCGATGGCCACTGCCTTGCCCGTCGCCGCCGACTTGACCACGGCAAGACCCGTCGCCAACGACCATACGCCGTCCTCACCCGTGGCGGACGGTCTGCCCTTGCCGGTGACAGCATCATGGAACGCCTGCAGGCTCGCTTCGTAGAGATTGCACTGCTCGAGATCGAGCTCGTGTTCGCCCTCGGCATTGCGCAAGACGACCGTGCCGACAGGCTTCTGCGTCATGACATTGCGCGCGATCAGCGACCCCTCGGTGCCATGCACCTCGAAACCGGTCTCGGCGAACTTGGTGGTGAAGGCATCGTGGAACTGAGCGATCACGCCCGACTTGAAGCGCAGCACGCCCATCACGGCGTCCTCCAGCCCGGCCTGCCCCATGCCGCCCGCCTGGCTGAAGGCGACGGCCTCGACCGGATCGTCATTGAGCACGAAGCGCAGCGTGTCGGCGTCATGCACCGTGATGTCGAGGATCACGCCGCCGCCGGCCTGCGGCTTGTCGAGCCGCCAGCCCTGCAGATGCGGCGGCAGGTAGACCGCGTGAAACACCCTTGCCGCCATCGGCTTGCCGATGCGGCCGGCAGCGATTGCATCGCGCATTGCCCGATGACTCGCGGCATTGCGCAAATGATGGTTGGTGCCCATCACGACACCCGCTTGCCGCGCCGCCTTGACCATCGCCTGAGCGTCGTCGAGCGTCAGCGCCAGCGGCTTCTCGCACAGCACATGCTTGCCGGCTGCGGCCGCCGCAAGCGCTTGGTCCAGGTGCAGCTCGTTGGTGGTCGAAATGTAGACTGCGTCGACAGCGGCATCGCCGACGATGTCCTCGAGCGACGTCACAGATTTCGCGATGCCGTTCGCCTCGGCATAGGCCCGGCCGCGCTCGGCATTGGTGCTCATGACAGACACGACCTCGCCGCCGGTCGCACGGATCGCGCCGATGACCCATTCCCTGGCGATGGTGCTCGCCCCGATCAGACCCCAGCGCGTCATGCCGTAAGCTCCCTAACCCGTTGCGGCGCACCGCAGCTCTCGCGCACCACCAGCCGCACCGTCGCCACCAGCGCCTCGGCATCGAAATCGCCGGCATTGATCTGCTTGAGCAGCAACTGTGCTGCCCGCCGGCCCATGCCTTGCGGATCGACCGAAACAGTGGTCAGCGCCGGCACCGCCGTTTTTGCCTCGATCACGTCGTCGAAGCCGATGACGCCGAAATCGACGCCCGGTTCGATGCGGGCGCTGCGCAGCCCGTCGCAGGCGCCGAAGGCTACCGCATCATTGAAGCAGAGCGCCGCCGTCGGCCGGTCGGCCATAGACAACAGCCGCTCGACCGCCGCCACACCGCCTGCACGCGACGGCGCCGAACTGATCACCAGCTCGTCCGAGGCATCGAGCCCCGCCTCCACCAGAGCGTCGCGAAAACCGCGCATGCGTTCGTCGAATACGGCCGTGTCGTTGAAGCCGCCGAGGAAGGCGATGCGCCGATGACCGAGCTCGATCAGATGGCGCACGGCAGCCGCAGCCCCGGCATGTCCGTCCGACACCACGGAGGAGACCTTGAGCCCCGGCACGTTGCGCGCCACCAGCACGACAGGAATGCCGCTGTCGACCAGCGGCCGGAGATCGGCTGATGTCGTCCCGCGCGCCGGCGACAGGATCAGCCCGGCCATGCCATGCTCGCGCATCGAGGCGATCACCTCGGCCTGGCGGTCGGGATTCTCGGCCGAGTTGGCCATGAACTGGATGTAGCCGGCCGACTGCACCACCATGTCCATGCCCACCGCCAGTTCGGCAAAAAAACTGTTGGTCAGGTCGTTGACGACGATGCCGACGATCTTGGATTTCGACTGGCGCAAATTGGCGGCGCTGCGGTTGTAGACGTAGCCGAGCTCGCGGATGACGGCGCCGACCTTGGCGCGGGTCGTTTCATTGACCAGCGAGCTGCCTTGAAGGACGAGCGACACGGTCGACTTCGACACGCCGGCAGCATGCGCAACATCGACAACTGTCACCTTCGGCTGCTTCAAAACGATCCTCCTGGCGAGCGTCTCCGGCTCCCTTTTCCGAGTTCAATAATTGGAACGTTCCAAACTGTCAAGCAAGGAAGAACGGCGATACCATCGTTTTCACATCAGCCGAACCCAAAGGCCTTGGCCACCAGAACGCCAGAATTGTACACAATTTGCTCTTTCAAACGATTTGTAATGCTATTTTGCGCTGAAACCATCCCAGCATATCGTTGCACCGCCCGATCGACCGGCACACCTGCGCCAGACCCCACAATTCCGGCTTGAAATTTGGAACGATCTAAATTACCAGATGCAACCGATCAGGGAGGAACCCATGGCCAAGGCAGTGAAGCTTCCGCGGACGGACCGCTCGATCGAGACCTACGCACTTGTCGGCACACCGATCGAACGACCTGAAGCCGCCCCCGTTTTCAATCGTATCGCCTACGCGGCTGCGCATGTCGTCTCCGACCCGTGGGCCGACACGCTGCCCTGGAACAGCCCTGTAATCGACTGGGATGCGACCATGGCCTTCCGCCATCATCTCTGGTCGCTCGGCTTCAGGATCGCCGAGGCGATGGACACCTCGCAGCGCGGCATGGGGCTGGATTGGGCGGGCGCGCAGGAGCTGATCAGCCGCTCACTCGCCGAAGCGCGCACGGTGCCGGGTGCCGACCTCGCTTGCGGCGCGGGCACCGATCAGTTGCCCAAACAGGATGCCAAATCACTCGACGACGTCATCTCGGCCTACGAGGAACAGTTCGGCTTCATCGAGAAGCATGGCGGCCGCGCGGTTCTGATGGCGAGCCGGGCGCTCGCCCATGTCGCGAAATCCCCCGACGACTACCGCAAGGTCTATGGCCGCATCCTTGGCCAGGCCAAGGACAAGGTGGTCCTCCACTGGTTGGGCGACATGTTCGATCCCGAACTCACAGGCTATTGGGGCGGCGACCGTTTCGAGGACACATTGCAGACCGTGCTGTCCATCATCACCGATCACCAGGACAAGGTCGAAGGCATCAAGATCTCGTTGCTTGACCAGGCCTATGAGGTCGAGCTGCGCCGGCGTCTGCCCGAGGGCGTGATCTGCTTCACCGGCGATGACTTCAACTATGCCACCCTGATAGAAGGTGACGGCACGCGCCACAGCCACGCGCTGCTCGGCATCTTCGATGCGGTAGCGCCCCAGGCATCCAAGGCGCTGGCAGCCTTGGCCAAGGGCGATCTCGCCACCTTCCGCGGCACCATCGAGCCGACAGTGCCGTTGTCGCGAAAAATCTTCGAAGCTCCGACGCAGTACTACAAGGCCGGCGTCGTCTTCCTCGCCTGGCTCAACGGCCACCAGAGCCACTTCACCATGCCCGCAGGCATGCAGTCGGCGCGCGGTGCGATGCACTACGCCGACGTCTTCCGCCTCGCCGACCGGGCCAATGTGCTCGACAAGCCGGACCTCGCAGCAGCGCGCATGACGGCCCTGATGACGCAGTACGGCTTCACCTGACCGGCTACATCAGCCCAAGCTGCTTGTAGAAGCCGAGCGCATCATAATAGTCACTCTGGCTGGCGATCTTGCCGTCCTTGATCGAGAACATCGAAGCGCCAGTGAAAGCGAACTTCTTGCCTGTCGCTTTCGTGCCGTCGGCCCAGTCGCCGGTGTTGGTGCCGGAGAACTCCCATTCGAACGACACACGGTCGTCCTGCATCACGGGCTTGCCCTTCATCGTCCAGACGGCATCGGGAACGGCTTTGAGGAAATTGTCGATGACGCCGATCTTGGCCGCCTCCTTGCCCTCGACCGGTTTGCCGACCGAAGCGTCGTAGTAGACGACGTTGTCGGCGAAATGTTCGGCCGCCTTGGCCGAGTCATGGGCGTTCCAGGCGGCGAGATAGGCCTCGACGACGGCCTGCGGCGTGTCCTGCGCCAGCGCGATCGAAGGCGTCGCGGCGAGGACCGCCGCTGCGGCTGCAGATGCGAGAAACTGACGGCGATGCATGTCTTTTCCTCCCTATTTTCCTTCTCCTGTTCACGAGGAGAAGGTGTCACGAGACGTATGAGGGGCGGCGCTTCAATCTACGAACGCGGAGCGGCCCCTCAGCTGACTGCCGACCCGGCCAGGTGCCCGCTGCTTACGGCAAAGTTCGACCTTCGCCGGCCTGCCATGCTGCCGGAGGCATCATGGCTTTCGCGCTGCGCGCGCTTCCGGCCGCTCATCCATGCGCGATCATCACATGGCGTACGGCGGTGTAGTCCTCTAGCGCATAGACTGACATGTCCTTGCCGTAGCCGGACTGCTTGAGGCCGCCATGCGGCATCTCGTTGGTCAGCATGAAGTGCGTGTTGATCCAGGTGCAGCCATATTGCAGCCGCGCCGCGGTCGCCATGCCGCGCGAGATGTCCTTGGTCCACACCGATGACGCCAGGCCGTAGTCGCTGTCATTGGCCCAGTTGACCGCCTCGTCGACGTCGGAGAAGCGCGTTACCGAAACCACCGGGCCGAACACCTCGCGGCGCACGATCTCGTCCTCCTGCAGCGCGCCGGCGACGACCGTCGGCTGGTAGTAGAAGCCGCCGCCTTCGCCCGGCTTGCCGCCTGTGGTGATCTCGATGTGCTTGAGCTCGGAGGCCCGTTCGACGAAGGAGGCAACGCGGTCGCGCTGGCGCCTGGAGATGAGCGGCCCGATCTCGTTTTCGGTGTCGTCGGCCTGGCCGTAGCGGATGGTAGACACTGCTGACGACAGGTCGGCGACGAGCTTGTCGTAGACCTTTTTCCCGGCGTAGATGCGGCAGGCCGCCGTGCAGTCCTGGCCGGCATTGTAGTAGCCGAAAGCGCGCAGGCCGCTGACCACGGCGTCGATGTCGGCATCGTCGAAGACGATGACCGGCGCCTTGCCGCCGAGTTCGAGATGCGTGCGTTTGACCGACTTGGCCGCCGCCTGCAACACCTTCTTGCCGGTGGCGACGTCGCCGGTAATCGAGATCATGCTGACCGCCGCATGGTTGATCAGCGCATTGCCGACACTCTCGCCGCGGCCGAGCACGACATTGACCACGCCTTCCGGCAGGACCTCAGCGAGAATCCTGGCGAGCTTCAGTGCCGTCAGCGGCGTCTGCTCCGAAGGCTTGAAGACGACAGTGTTGCCGCCGGCAATTGCCGGTGCCAGCTTCCAAGCCATCATCATCAGCGGATAGTTCCACGGCGCGATAGAGGCGACGATGCCGACGGAGTCGCGGCGGATCATCGAGGTGTGCCCAGGCAGATACTCGCCCGCCACCAGACCCGGCATCGAGCGCACCGCACCGGCGAAGAAGCGATAGCAGTCGACGATAGCCGGAATCTCGTCATTGAGCACGGCGTTGATCGGCTTGCCGCAGTTGAGTGCCTCGAGCCTGGCAAAGGCTTCCGCCTCGGCCTCAATGCGGTCGGCGATCTTGAGCAAGTAGCTCGAGCGCTGCGCCGGCGTGGTCTTCGACCACGTCACGAACGCCATCTGCGCTGCCGCAACCGCCACCTCGATCTGTGCCGGCGAGGCCTCCGGCAGGCTGAGAATCGTCTCGCCGGTGCGCGGGTTGAGGATCGCTTCCTCGGTCTCTGTTCCCCGCTCGAATTTCGAGCCGATGAGCATCTGGGTGTCCATGATTTCTCCCTTTCGAGTCTTATTTGCCGGCGCCGGCGATCTGGTCGCCTTCGCGGGTCAGGTAATAGGCGGCAAGGATGGGCAGCAGGGTCGCGAGCACGACGACCATGGCGACGACATTGGTGACCGGGCGCTGGCGTGGCCGCACCAGTTCCTCCAGCATCCAGATCGGCAGCGTCTGCTGCTGTCCGGCGGTGAAGGTGGTGACAATGACCTCGTCGAAGGACAGCGCAAAGGCGAGCATGCCACCGGCCAGAAGTGCCGTGCCTATGTTGGGCAGGATCACATGCCGGAACGTCTGGAAGCCGTCGGCGCCGAGATCCATCGACGCTTCGATGAGCGAGCCCGAGGTGCGGCGGAAGCGCGCCACCGCGTTGTTGTAGACGACCACGACGCAGAAGGTCGCGTGGCCGAGCACGATCGTCCAGAACGAAAACGGGATTTCGGCCAGGCTGAAGGCCGAGCGCAGCGCGATGCCGGTGATGATGCCGGGCAGCGCGATCGGCAGGATGACGAGCAGCGAGATCGCCTCGCGGCCGAAGAACCGGGTCTGACTGACCGCCGCCGCGCAGAGTGTTCCAAGCACCAGCGCAATACCAGTCGAGATCGCCGCGACCTGCACCGAAAGCCCCAGCGCCTGCCAGACGTCGGCACGTCCCCACGTCACGGCGAACCACTGGGTGGTAAAGCCGGGCGGCGGCCACTGGTAGCTCTTTTCTTCGGTGGTGAAGGCGTAGACGAAGATCAGCAGGATGGGCAGGTGCAGGAAGGCAAGGCCCGCGGCAGCTGCGATCTTGAGGCCGGTCGGGGCAGATTGCGAGCGGTCAGAGCGCATCGAAGGCTCCCATGCGTTTGGCGCCCCAGAGGTAGAAGCCCATAATGACGACGGGCACCACGGTGAAGGCGGCGGCGAGCGGGATGTTGCCGGCGGTTCCCTGCTGGGCATAGACCGCCTGACCGATGAAAAGCCTGGACGTGCCGATGATCTGCGGGATGATGTAGTCGCCCAGCGTCAGCGAGAATGTGAAGATCGAGCCGGCAACGATGCCGGGCAGCGCCAGCGGGAACAGCACGTTGCGGAACGTCTGCCTTGGTGACGCGCCGAGGTCTGACGAGGCCTCGACCAGATTGCCCGGCACACGCTCGAGTGCTGCCTGGATCGGCAGGATCATGAATGGCAGCCAGACATAGACGAAGACGATGAAGGTGCCGGTGAACGATACCGACAGCGAGTTTCCGCCAATGACGGGCAGCGACAGCCAGCTGTCGAGCAGCCACGACAGATGCAGTTTGGCAAACAGCCAGGTCAGGATGCCTTCTTTAGCGAGGATCAGCTTCCAGGCATAAATCTTGACCAGGTAGCTCGACCACAAGGGCAGCATGACCCCGAGATAGAACAGCGCCTTCCAGGTGCCGCGGGCATAACGCGCGGCGTAGTAGGCGATCGGGAACGCGACGATGGCTGAAGCCAGCGTCACCACTGCGGCCATCGTCACCGTCCGGACGATGATGTCGAGATTGGCCGCCTGCAACAGGTCGCCATAGGTCCTCAGCGTCAGCTCGCGGCTGATCAGCCCGGAGAACTCGTCGATCGAAAAGAAGCTCTGCGCCAGAAGTGCGATCAGCGAGCCGATATAGACGACGCCGAGCCAGAGCAGCGGCGGCGCCAGCATCAGGAACAGCAGCAAGCCCGGCTTGCGCCACAAGAGGTCGGAGAACGAGCCGGCCAGTCCGCCGCGCCGGGGCAGGATCGCCGCAGCCACGTTGGATGTGCCTGACACAGCCTGGACGCTCATGCCTGCTCCTCCATGAGGTGGAGCTGGTCGCGGTTGAAGGTCAGCATGACATGGGCGCCGTCCTCGGGCACGGCAGTACCTGACGGCAGCGTCGCGTGCAGTCTCAAGCCGTTGGCGTCGAGCGAAAGTTTGGTGGCGGCGCCGAGATAATGACGCGAAACGACACGCGCGGCGACGCCGTCGCCAGACGTATCGGAGCGGACACGGATGTGCTCCGGCCTGAGGCTGCCCCAGCGGTGCTGGCCGGCATAACGCTGGACAAAATCGGGCGGTAGTACGTTGGACGAACCGACGAAATCGGCGACGAAGCGCGAGGCCGGGCGCTGGTAGATTTCCTCCGGGGCACCGACCTGCATGATACGGCCGTCGTTGAACACGGCGACCCGGTCGGCCATCGACAGCGCTTCGCCCTGGTCGTGGGTGACGAAGACGAAGGTGATGCCCAGCGCCTTCTGCAATTGCTTGAGTTCTTCCTGCATGCTCTCGCGCAGCTTGAGGTCGAGGGCGCCGAGCGGCTCGTCGAGCAGCAGCACCTTGGGCTTGTTGACCAGCGCACGGGCCAGCGCCACACGCTGCCTCTGGCCGCCGGACAGCTGGCCCGGCTTGCGGCCGCCGTAACCCGGCAGTTGCACAAGCTTGAGCGCATCTTCGGCGGCGCGGTGGCGCTCGTCCTTGCCAACGCCCTTGACCATCAGGCCGTAGGCGACATTGTCGAGGACGTTGAGATGCGGGAACAGCGCGTAGTCCTGGAACACCGTGTTGACGTTGCGCCGGTAAGGCGGCACGCCCTCGGCACGTTCGCCGAAGATTGAGATGCTGCCCGATGTCGGCTGCTCGAAGCCGGCGATCAGCCGGAGGCAGGTGGTCTTGCCCGAACCCGAGGGACCCAGCATGGCGAAGAACTCACCCGGCTTGATCTCGAGGTCGACGGCATCGACCGCGCGCACCGCGCCGAAATGGCGCGAGGTTTTCTGAAAGGCGACTGCTGGGGTCATCGTCTTTGGCTTCCGATGTCTGGGCCACGTACGCCCAGGTAAGAGCCTGGCCATGGCAACGCATCCGGCCGACCCACGGCCGCCGATGCTTGTCTGCCGCCGTCAGGCGGTCGTTTAAGCTCGGTTGGTGCCCTCCGCCCCCTCTCCCCGTGGGGAGAGGGTTGGCTGCAACGCGGCCTGGCGAGGGGGCATCGTTTCGTGGTGGCCTCAGCGGCCGCCGATTACGCCGATATAGTCCGACACCCAGCGATAATAGGGCACGCATTGGTCGTTCTGGCTGGCGCATTTCGACACCGGGGTCCGCCAGAACTTTATCTTGGCGAAGTCCTCGAAGCCGTTGGCCTTGCAGCCCGCATCGGTCAGCAGTTCGTTGCCCTTGCAAGCAGCCGGCACGACCGGGTTAGATCCGAACCACGCAGCAAGATCGCCCTGCAGCTTGGGGTTCAGCGAATGCTCGAGCCACATATAGGCGCAGTTCGGATTGGCGGCATCGACATGCATCATCGTCGTGTCGGCCCAGCCGGTGGCGCCTTCCTCCGGGATCGTCGAGCCGACGGGCTGTTTCTCTGAGCCGAGCAGGTTGACCTGGAATGGCCACGATCCCGAAGCCACGACGCCTTCGTTCTTGAAGTCGTCGACCTGGATCATGGCGTCGTGCCAGTAGCGGCCGACAAGCGTACGCTGGACGCGCAGCAGGTCGAGGGCCGCCTTGTACTGGTCCTCGTTGAGCTCGTAAGGGTCCTTGATACCGAGGTCGGGCTTGTGGGCCATCAGGTAGTTGGCAGCGTCCGCGATGTGGATCGCCCCGTCATAGGCCTGGACGCGTCCTTTGTTGGGCTTGCCATCGGGCAGGTCCATCGGCTCGAACACGACGTTCCAGCTCTTCGGCGCTTCCTTGAAGACGCTGGTGTTGTACATCAGCACGTTGGGCCCCCACTGATAGGGCACGCCGTAATGCTGGCCGTCGACGGTGAACCACGGCGCATCCTTGAGGCGCTCGTCGACGGTCGACCAGCTCTTGACCAAATCGGTATTGATCGGCTGGACGCGCTTGCCGGCGACGAGGCGGAGCGAGGCGTCGCCCGAGGCGGTGACGAGGTCGAAGCCGCCTTCGTTCATCAGCGCGACCATTTCGTCAGACGTGGCTGCAGTCTTGACGTTGACCTTGCAGCCCGACGCCTTTTCGAACTCCGTCACCCAGTCGTAATTCTTGTCGGTCTCGCCACGCTCGATGTAGCCCGGCCAGGCGATGATGTTGACCTGCCCCTCGCCCTTGCCGATTTCCTTGACCTGCGCCACCGCCTGGCCGGAAAAGCTGCAGGCCAAGGCGATTGCCGTGCAGGATTTAAGAAATGTCTTCATCTCGATCCTCCCATGTGCAGGAACCGCTCTCCCATTGGCGGTGTTGCCCTGAGACGAAAGGTGCTGCGAAAGCGCAGGTTTCGCAAATTCATTCGAAAGAAGGGTGATATCGGTTTTTCCGATACCGGACAGATCCGTCAGAGCTTCTGGCGGACGGTGCGCTGTGCTTGCGCGATGCCAATGAAATCGCGCGCCGCCGCCGGCAACGACGAGCCGCGCCGCCACACCATGCCGACCTGCACCACCGGCAGCGAACCCGAGACGTCGCGGGACTCGATACGATCGCCTTCCAGTGACCACGGCCGGTAGACGAGGTCGGGCAGCAGCGCCACTCCTGCCCCCGTCGCCACCAGCGAACGCACCGCCTCGACCGAACGTGTCCGGAAGGCGACATGCGGTTTGGCACCGATCGCCGAAAGCAGTTTGCCGGTGTTTTCCTCGATCTCGTCGACCGACAGCATGATCAGTGGCTCGGATGCGATGTCGCCGACGCTGATGATTTCGGCCGAGGCGAGCGGATGGCCGAGCGGCAGCCAGAGGCGATAGGCAGAGACCTCGAGGATTTCCGATTGCAGCGCCATGCGGTCGCGCAGATTGGAGGTGACCATGACGGCGAGGTCGAGTTTGCCGCCGACAAGCAGATGCTCGAGGTAGTCGCCATTGTCCTCGATGGCCGAGATCTCAACGGCCGGATGGGCGCGGCGGTAGCGCGCAAGCAGATCGGACAGCACGTAACCGGCAACCAGCGAAGTGACGCCAAGTTTAAGCTGTCCGGTCGCGGTCGCCTGCCCGCCGAAAAAGGTGCGCCGGGCGTCGGAGACGTCAGCCAGGATCTTGGTGGCGTGGCGCAGGAACTGGTGGCCCTTATGGGTGATGTTGAGTCCGCGCGGATGACGCTCGAACAGCTCGACGCCGAGGTCGGCTTCCAGCTCCTTGATCGCCTCGGTGACTGACGACTGCGAGATCGACAGGTTCTGCGCCGCGCGCGAGATCGTGCCCTGCTCGGCGACGGCGACGAAGAACTGAAGCTGGCGAAGCGTGAAGGCCATGGCCGGAGTAGACAGGGCGGTGGGGGATTTGGGAAGGCCCTCGCCAAACCACGCTTGTTGTAACGATGGGGAAAGGCGCGCCACCATCGATCGTATCCCGGGCGAGCGAAGCGAGACCCGGGATGACGTGTCAGAGTCGACAGAGCGCGAAAGGTCCGATGCCAAATTGCGCAGGTAGCGATCCTTCGCACCCCCCTCTGGCCTGCCGGCCATCTCCCCCACAAGGAGGGAGATCACCCCTTCATCCCCGTCCCAGCCAAACACCAACGTCGCAAAGCTAATCCTTACGAATTCAATTCGCAGGATGAACGCCGACCGCGACGCGACTAATCTCCCTCCTTGTGGGGGAGATGGCCGGCAGGCCAGAGGGGGGTGTGAAGGAATGAGGCAGTCGAGATTGGCACCGACACGCTCGGAGCAGCCTGCCAATAGAACTTCACGACCGTAGGAGTTCTCTTCCCGCTCAAATCGGAGGCGGGAAATCCCCGCCTCTTTGAAATGCCAATGGTCCGCGCGCGAAGGGCAGCGGCCCCCTAGTGCAGCACCAGCACGTCTCCGGAGGAGAAGCTGATTTCGGTCTTCTGGCCAACGACCGGCGGTGGGCTGCTCGGGCTGTTGAACGTGTCGAGCGAGACGACGTTTTGGCCGACGCCGACGCGGACGCGGATGACCGAGCCGAGGAAATGCACGTCGGCGATCTGGCCGGTGAGGTTCGAATCGTTGCCGGCCTTGCGGCCGAGCGAGATCGCCTCGGGACGCAGCGCCAGCGACAGCGTATCGCCTGACTTGGAGCCGTTGAGCTTGCCCTTGAGGCCGATCTCCTCGGCGTTGATCTTGACCGTGCCGGAGGCGGCGTCGCTGATCGTGCCTTCGAGCACGTTGAGCGTGCCGACGAAATTGGCGACGAACTTGGTCGACGGGCGGTTGTAGATCTCGAACGGCGTGCCGGTCTGGTCGGCGCGGCCCTCATTCATCACCACGATGCGGTCGGACATCGACAGCGCCTCCTCCTGGTCGTGGGTGACGAAGATGGTGGTGATGCCGAGCTTCTTCTGGATCGAACGGATTTCCTCGCGCAGCGAGATGCGAACCTTGGCATCGAGCGCCGACAGCGGCTCGTCGAGCAGCAAGAGCTTGGGCTTGGGTGCCAGCGCGCGGGCAAGTGCTATGCGCTGCTGCTGGCCGCCGGAAAGCTGGTAGGGATAGCGGTCGCCGAAGTCGGGCAGCTTGATGATGCCGAGCATCTCATCGATGCGCGCCTGGGCCTCCGCCTTGGGGACGCCGGCGACCTTGAGGCCAAAGCCGATGTTCTGGGCGACGGTCAGGTTGGGAAACAGCGCATAGGCCTGGAACACCATGCCGATGTTGCGCTGGTTGGGCTTGAGGCCGGTGACATCCTTGCCGCCAATCAGCACCTTGCCGGCGCTGGGCTCCTCGAAGCCGGCGACGATGCGCAGCATGGTCGTCTTGCCGCAGCCCGATGGTCCGAGGAACGAGACGAACTCGCCGGCGCCGACGTCGAGGTTGAAGTCCTTGACCACGGCGACGTTGCCGAAGGATTTCTTGACGCTCTGGATGGAAAGGAAGGGATCGGCCATTGGCTTGTGCTCTTCTTGTTCAGTTCGGGCGGTTTGCCGACTTCGGCGCGAAACGGGCGAGGATCTGGATCACCGACATGCAGCCCCAGGTGATGGCAAAGGCGATGACCGCGAGCGCCGCCGGCTCATAGGCGCGGTTGGCACCAATGTTCTGCAGGTATGGGCCGAAGGCTGGGCGGTTGAGCAGGCTGGCCAGGGTGAACTCGCCGATGACGATGGCAAAGGTCAGGAAGGCGCCAGACAGTACGGCGATCAGCACGTTGGGCAGGATGACCCGGGCGATGATCGTGGTCCAGCCGGCACCGAGGATTTGGGCGGCTTCGGTCAGCGTGCGAACGTCGATGGTGCGCAGGCCGGTGTCGACGGCGCGGTACATGTAGGGCAGCGCCAGCGTGGCATAGCCGATCACCAGCAGCGCGTCAGTGCCGCGCGCCGAGCCGAGGAACGGCAGCGGCGAATTGGAACCATACATCCTGATGTAGCCAAAGACGATGACGATCGCCGGGATGACCAGCGGCAGCAGCGTGATGAACTCGACCACCGGGCGGAGCTGCGGCATGCGTAGCCTGATCCAGTACGCCGTCGGCACGACGAGGAACACGCCGAGCAGGATCGTAAACACCGCGACTGTCACCGAATAGGCGAAAGTTTCCTGGAAGCGGCTGTCGCCGAGCACGACGCGGTAGGCATCGAAGGAGTATTCGCCGCGCCGCATGCGCAGCGAGAACTCGAAGGTGGCGATCAGCGGAATGAAGAAATAGGCGGCGCCGACGGCAAAGACGAGCCAGGCCCAGAAGCGACTGGTCTTCATTTGAGCCACCTCTCGCTGCGGGTGCGGAACCAGATATAGAAGATGTTGGCAAGGCCGGTGACGACGATCATGCCGAAGGCCAGTGCATAGCCGAGATGCGGGTTGTGCAGCACGTCACCGCGGATCTGCGCGTAGAGCTTGATCGGCACGATATTGAGCGACGAGCCGGTGAAGGCATAGGCTGTGGCAATCGCGCCGAAGGAATTTGCGAACAACAGGATGACCGTGCCGAGAAAGCTTGGCCACAGCACCGGGATGACGACCATGCGCCAGTATTGCCAGGTCGTGGCGCCGAGCGTGGCGGCAGCCTCGCCCCATTCGCGCTTCAAGCCGTCGATCGCCGGCGTAATGATGACGATCATCAGCGGAATCTGGAAGAACAGATAGACGATGATCAGGCCCCACGACGTGAGCACATTGAAGCCCATCGCGTAGATGTCGATGCCGATATAGCGCAGGAGGACGGTGACCAGGCCAAGACGGCCGAGAGTGGCGAGAAAAGCGAAGGCCAGCGGCACGCCGGCGAAATTGGAGGCGACGCCGGAGAACGTCATCGTCGACGAGCGCACCCAGCTTGGCAGGCCGCCGCGCACGATGGCGATCGCCATGGCGAGACCAATGAAGGCGCCGATGGTGGCCGACCAGAAGCTGATCTTGATCGACACCCAATAGGCGTCGCGAATGGAGGCGTCGAGGAACAGCTGCCGGATGTTGTCGAGCGTGTACTCACCCTGGTCGTTCTGGAATGCGCCGATGACGAGATACAGCGTCGGCAGGATCAGGAACATCAGGGCGAAGATGAAGAACGGCGCAACGCCGAGCCAATGGGTCGGCAGGCGAAAACCGCTGCGGGCATCCGGCGGAGCGGAGCGTGTGGCGATGGCCGTGTCGGAAATGCTGGCTTGGGTCATCGGAGCGCCGTCTTGAGAGAAAAATGCGGGCGGCCGCGAAGCCGCCCGCGATAGCAGATGCTCAGTTACTGAACGTTGGCGCCGACAACGGCATCCCATTGCTTGGTGATCGCTTCCTTGCCCTTGGCCTGATCTTCAAGCGTCGGGAACACGGCCTTCTCATAGGCAGCGGCCGGCGGCAGCTTGTCGAGCATGTCCTGCGGGATCTTGCCGTTCTTGGCGAGATCGTTGAAGCGGATCGGGTGGCAGTAGCCCTTCAGCCAGCCGAGCTGACCTTCGTCGGAATAGAGGTACTCCATCCACAGCTTGGCAGCGTTCGGGTGCGGCGCATAGGCGCTGATCGCCTGGACATAGACGCCGGCAACGACCCCCGAGGCCGGGACGACGACGTCGACCGGCGGGTTGCCGTTCAGCGTGTCGCGGCCCGCAAGGGCGTTGTAGTCCCAAGTGATCAGGATCGGGGTCTGGCCCTGTGCGAGGGTGGCCGACTTGCCGATGACCGGCACGAAGTTGCCCTTGGCGTTCAGTTCCTTGAAGAAGGCGAGGCCCTTCTCGGCAGCCGAAGCGGCGTCGGTGGCACCCGAGCCGAGACCGGCGGCATAGACGCCCTGGATCGCCTGGTTGGACGCGCGCGGGTCACCGGCGAGCGCAACCGAGTTCTTGTACTCGTCCTTCAGCAGATCGGCCCAGTCGGCCGGCGCATTCTTGACGAGGTCCTTGTTCACTTCGAAGGACAGCACGCCGTAATAGTCGCCGTACCAGTAGCCTTCGGCGTCCTTGGCGGTGTCGGGGATCGAATCCCAGGTCGCGACCTTGTAGGGCTGGATCAGGCCGTCGGCCTTGGCCTGCGGACCGTAGGAGAGACCGACGTCGATGACGTCAGGCGCCTGCGGGCCCTTGTTGTCCTTGTTGGCCTTGATCGCCTCGATTTCGTCGCTGGAGCCCGCGTCGGGGTTCAGCTCGTTGACGGTGATCTCGGGGTACTTCTTCTTGAAGCCTTCGATGACGGCGCCATATCCGCACCAGTCATGCGGCAGCGCGATCGTGGTCAGCTGGCCCTCCGCCTTCGCGGCGGCTTCGAGTGCGGCCATATCCTGGGCCGACACAAAAGCCGTCGTCACCATCAGCGACGCCGCGCTTAGGGAAAGCACTTTCCCTGCAAACTTGAACATGTGTTCTCTCCGTTGAACTGACGCCATGAGACGCCTGCGATGCGGTAATGGCTTCATGTGACAGTCGCATGAAAGTTCCATGAAGCCACCGCCCGCAGTGGAAAAAAGTTAACTACTTTTAATCGGTTGTCGCAATCGTCGCCGTTGTTTACCGGCTAATTAAATTCCGGATGTCCCCCAAGCCTCCCCTTTGTTTTGCCGACTATACAATTCGGGATCGTGTCTCGACACTAGTCTCAAACCGTCCCTTCGATGGCGTTTTCAAGCAAGCCGAGGGCGGCCTTCTTGGTGAGCTTGACCGGGTTGCCACCGGCGGTCGGATCGACCACGGCCATGTCGGCGATCAGGGTCTTGCGCTTCTTGTCCATGTCGAGGCCCTTGATCAGGCCCGGCAGCGCATGCGGTACCTTTAGTTCCTTGCGCAGCTTGATCACCGCCTTGGCAAAACCGTCGAAACCGCCCTTGATTCCGCAATAGGCCGACAGCCTGACGATCTTCTCCTCGATGACGTCGCGATTGAAGGCGAGCACATAAGGCATGAAGACGGCGTTGGTCATGCCGTGATGGGTGTCGTAGAGCGCGCCGATCGGATGCGACAGCGAGTGGATGGCACCGAGGCCCTTCTGGAAGGCAGCGGCCCCCATGGCGGCAGCGCTCATCATGTGGGCGCGGGCGGTGAGGTCCTTGCCGTTGGCAAACGCCTTGGGCAGGTTCTCGAACACCAGGCGGATGCCTTCGACGGCGATGCCGTCGGCCATCGGGTGGTAGCCGGGCGCGCAATAGGCTTCGAGGCAGTGGGCGAAGGCGTCCATGCCGGTACCGGCAGTGATGAATGACGGCATGCCGACCGAAAGCTCGGGGTCGGCGATGACGATCGCCGGCAGAAGCTTGGGATGGAAGATGACCTTCTTGGTGTGGGTCTCTTCATTGGTGATGACACCCGCGCGGCCGACCTCGGAGCCCGTGCCGGCGGTGGTCGGAACGGCGATGATGGGAGCGATGGCGTCGGAGTTGGCGCGGGTCCACCAGTCGCCGACATCCTCGAAATCCCACACTGGCAACGTCTGGCCGGCCTGGAAGGCGATCAGCTTGCCGAGATCGAGCGCCGAGCCGCCGCCAAAGGCGATGACGCCGTCATGCTTGCCCTTCCTGAACACGGCGATGCCGGCGGTGAGGTTCGATTCGACCGGGTTCGGCTTGACGTCGGAGAAGACGCCATAGGGCACCTTGGCGTCGTCGAGGATCTTCAGCGTGGATGCCACGACCGGCAGCTTGGCGAGCCCGGGATCGGTGACGAACAGCGGTTTCTTGATGCCGGTGGCGGCAAGCACGTCGGGCAGCTCGGAGATGCGGCCGGCGCCGAAACGGACGGTGGTCGGGTAGTTCCACTTGGAAACGAGTTTGGACACGTCTTTTCTCACTAGTTGATGAAGGTATTACGGACGCGAAGGGACCTCCGCATGTAGATGATGCCGACGCCGTAGAGTCCTACGGCGCGCCAGAGACCGCTCAGCAAGACGTCGAGAAGCGATGTCGCCCGGGTCTGAAACAGGTTCCCGAAGAAAACCGCTGCCACGAACATATGCACGATGACCACCGCGATGTTCACCAGCGCCCATGCCACATAAAGACGCGGGAAGTAGCGCTTCTTCATGAACATCACGACCAACAGGCCGATCGGAAACGCCAGTGAAGTGACCACATATGCAATCAGCTCAAAGCCCAAGAACTTGTTCAGATGCCCTGGCAGCGGCTCTTTCATGAACGCAGCCAGCACATCCAGATGCCCAAGCCCATAGAACGGCGCGACCAGTATTCCGACCATGACGAGAATCAGCCAGCCCCCCAAACCTTTGGGCTCGTCTTCGGCTGCGGGGGGCTGGGCGATGGTCATCCTGCTGTCAGCTGTGCTCCTAGATCTTCTCGCGCAAGTGATAAGACTTCGGCCGGGTCAAATTGTCGTAACCGATCTGCGACAGCGCAGCACCCTTGCCGGTGTCCTTGACGCCGGTCCAGACGAGGGCCGGATCGAGATAGTCGCAGCGGTTCATGAACACGGTGCCGGTTTCGACGCGGTCGCCGACCGAGATGGCGTGCTCTGTGTCGGCTGTCCAGATTGACGCGGTGAGGCCGTAGGGGCTGTCGTTCATCAGCGCGATCGCCTCTTCGTCGTTGCGCACCTTCATGATGCCGACGATCGGGCCGAAGCTTTCCTCGCGCATCACCGACATCTGATGGTCGACATTGGTCAGCACCTCGGCCGGCAGGTAGGGCGAGCCTTCCTTGTCCTGCGCGTCCCTGGTGTTCATGTGCGCCACCGCACCCTTGCGCAGGGCCTCGGCCTTCTGCTCGCGGATGAAGTCGGCGAAGCGCGCCTGGGCCATCGGGCCCATTGTCGTTGCCTGCTCGAGCGGATTGCCGAGCACATAACCCTTCGTCTCGGCGATGAAGCCCTCGACGAACTGGTCGTAGATCTTTTCGTGGACGTAGACGCGCTCGATGCCGCAGCAGCACTGACCGGAATTGAAGAACGCGCCCTCGACCAGATTGGCAACCGCATGGTCGAGCTTGGCGTCGGGCAGCACATAGGCAGGATCCTTGCCGCCCAGCTCGAGGCCAAGCGTCATGAAGGTGCCCGCTGCTGCCTTCTCGATGGCGCGGCCGCCGGCGACCGAGCCGGTGAAGTTGACGTGGTCGATCTTGCCCGAGCCGAGCAGCTTCTCGGTCTGGGTGTGGTTGAGCACCAGGTTCTGGAAGACGTACTTCGGCAGGCCGGCGGCTTCAAATGCACGGGCGAAGCGCTCGCCGACGAGCAGCGTCTGGGCGGCGTGCTTGAGAATGACTGTCGAGCCGGCGATCAGCGCGGGCACGATGGTGTTGACGGCGGTGAGATACGGATAATTCCACGGCGCAATCACCATGACCACGCCCAGCGGGTCCTTCTTCACATAGCGGCGGAAGCCGTCCTTGGGATTGGACGCCGGCACCGGCGCGAGCGCGCGCTCGGCGATCTCGACCATGTACTGGGTGCGTTCCCTAACGCCGCCGAACTCACCGCCATAGCGGGTCGGCCGGCCCATCTGCCAGGCCAGTTCGGGCACGATCTCGTCGCTCATCGCAACCAGCGCCTCGAGCATCTTGAGCATGTAGGCGGCGCGCTCGGCGACCGGCACGCGGGCCCATTCGGCCTGTGCGGTACGCGCGCGTTCGACCGCTGCATTGATCGCCTGGTCGGAAGCGACCGGCCGCTCGACATAGATCGAGCCATCGATGGGGGATTTGAGTTTGACCGTCTCGGTCATGTCTATTGTCCTTCCAAGTTCAACACCCTCCCTTGGCCGGCAGGCCAAAGGAGGGTCACGCAGTGATGGTGACTTTAGTACCGCTCGAAGCCTCTGTGCAGCTCCCAGTCGGTGATGCGGCGGTCGTATTCGAACTGTTCCCAGCGCGCGGTGTGGACGTAGTGGTCGACGACCTCCTCGCCGAGCGCTTCCCTGAGCATCTTCGACGACGCCAGCGTCTCGGTGGCATCGCGCAGGGTCTTCGGAATTTCGGGCAGGCTGGCGGCCTGGTAGGCATCACCGAAGAACGGCTTCTGCAGTTCGAGCTTCTCGTCGATACCGGCGAGGCCGGCGGCGATCAGCGCAGCAAAGGCGAGATAGGGGTTGAGGTCGGCGCCGCCGATACGGCACTCCATGCGGATGCCCTTGGTGCCCTCGCCGCAGAGGCGGAAGCCGGCGGTGCGGTTGTCTTCGCTCCACATGATCTTGGTCGGCGCGAACGTGCCCGACTGGAAGCGCTTGTAGGAGTTGATGTAGGGCGCCAGGAACCAGGTGAACTCCTTGGCATATTTGAGCTGGCCGGCCGACCATTGCTGACCGAGCTTGGACAGGGTCCACTCCGCACCCTTGTCGTAGAACAGCGGCGTCTTGCCGTCGGCGCTCCACAGCGAATTGTGGATATGGCTGGAATTGCCGGCGAGGCCGTAATTGTACTTGGACATGAACGAGATCGCCTTGCCTTCGGAGGCTGCGATCTCCTTGGCGCCGTTCTTCAGGATGACATGGCGGTCGGCCATCTCAAGAACTTCGGCGTAACGGACGTTGATCTCTTCCTGGCCCGGGCCCCACTCGCCCTTGGAATTCTCGATCGGGATGCCGGCGGCTTCCATCTCGTTGCGAAGCCGGCGCATGACGCCTTCTTCCTTGGTGGTGATGCCGATCAGATAGTCGCCGATATAGGGCGACGCGGTGTCGAGGTTCTGCCAGTGCTTGGCGCGGGCCGAATCGTAGGTTTCGGAAAACAGGTAGAATTCGAGCTCGGATGCGAAATAGGCGAGATAGCCGCGCTCCTGCAGCCGCTTGACCTGCCTGCGCAGGATGCCACGCGGCGAGTGCGCCAGGTCCTCATGCGTGCGGTGATCCTTGAGGTCGCAGAGCAACAGCGCTGTCTTTTCGAGCCAGGGCACGTTGCGGATGGTGTTGAGGTCGGGCTTCATGACGAAGTCGCCATAGCCTTTCGACCAGCTTGCCGCCTTGTAGCCGGGCACCGGCTCCATATCGATGTCGTTGGCAAGCAGGTAGTTGCAGCCATGCGTCTCGTCATAGGCGGATTCGACGAAATACCTGGCCAAAAACCGCTTGCCGATCAGACGGCCCTGCATGTCGACGGCGCAAGCGAGCACCGTGTCGATCTCGCCGGCGGCGACAGCCTCCTTCAGCTGATCGAATGTAAGATTTCCGGCCATTTACTGCTCCTGGGCGTTTGAAACCTGCGTAGGCGCGGTCCGCCCGCACACGCGGACGGACCTGTTTCCAAAGATGGCTGCTCAGCCGTAACGGTAGGGCGGGCCGGCTTTGATCATCGAATCGTTGTACTTCTTGATAATCTCGACGACCTTTGCGCTCCGCGGGCTCTGGCCAGCGACCTCACCCCAGAACTTCGTCGCCTCGTCCTCCACCTGCTTCCATTCGGCGTCGGGGATGGTGGTCAGTTCGAGCTTTCCAGTGTTGCGGTAATTCGCCTCACCGGCCCAGTACCAATGCAGCCGGTAGTAGTGCGAACTGTCGATCGCCATGCGCAGAAGCTGCTGCAGGTGTTCGGGGACGGCCTTCCACTTCTCGGTATTGACGAAGTACGAGCCGGCCCAGGCGCCTGACAACGGGTTGGTCAAGAAGTATTTCAAGACGTCGGCCCAGCCCACCGTGTGCATCTCGGTAATGCCGCACCAGCAAACGCCGTCGAGTTCGCCGGTCTGGATCGCCGGCTGAACGTCCTCGTACGGTAGCGACACAGGCACGACGCCGAATTTGGACAGGAACTGGCCGCCGGTCGGGAAGGTGTAGACCCTGAGGCCCTTGAGGTCGGCCAGCGATTTGATCGGCTTGGTGGTGCCGAAGTTGCAGGGGTCCCACGAACCTGTGCTGAGCCAGGTGACGTCCGGAATCTCGGCATAAGCCTCCTCCCAGACTTCCTTGAGTCCGTGCCAATGCCAGAGCGCCGGAACGTCGAGCGAGTAGCGCGAGGCGAGCGGGAAGTAGGCGCCGAACACCCTGACGTCGACGGGCGCCGCGGCCGAATCGTCGTCGCTCTGGGCAAAGTCGATCGTGCCAGACTGGACCGCGCGGAACAGTTCGCCGTGCGGAACAAGCTGGTCAGCCGTGTAGAGCTCGATCTCCATCTCGCCATTGGCGGCCTTGTTGAACCAGTCGATCGAGTTTTTGACCACGTGCTCGGCCAATGCCGGCCCGGCGTAGGTCTGCATACGCCACTTGATCGGGCTCTGCGCCTTCACATAGGGCGTGGCCAGCGCGGTGGCGCCAACAGCGCCCGCACTCGCCAGCACGGATTTCCGAAGAAACTCGCGCTTGTTAAGGGTCTTCCTGTCGTCCATCTCACTTACTCCCATTGCTTGCTTCGTTCACGTTCGGGATGCCAGTTCGTTCGGTGCCGCCTCCTCCCTTTCCGTCATGCCAGCCTCATCGGCCCGTGACTTGCGAGGGCAGCCAGAGTGCTATCTGCGGAAAGACCATGATGAGTATCAGCGACAATACCATCAGCGCGAAGAAGGGCACGATGGATCGGTAGATGTCGCCCAGCGTGATCTCCGGCGGTGCCATGGCCCGCATCAGGAACAGATTGTAGCCAAACGGCGGGGTGATGTAGGCGATCTGACAGGTGATCGTGTAAAGGACGCCGAACCAGATCGGATTGAAGCCGAGACTGATGACGAGCGGGATATAGAGTGGAGCGACGATCACCAGCATGGCGGTGTCGTCGAGGAACATGCCCATCACGACAAAGGACAGGAGCATCAGCACCAGGATTGTCCAGGGCTCGAAATCCCAGGTGTCAACCAGAACTGTTTTGACAGCCTTCACCGCGCCAAGCCCGTCATAGACGGAGCTGAAGCAGAGTGCGCCAAGGATGATCCACAGAAACATGCAGCTGATCGACAGTGTGTTGCGCGTCGATTCCTCGAAGACCTTGCGGTCGAGGTTCCCTGACAGCCAGGCTGCCGCCATGGCGAGCGCCGCACCAACCGCCGAGCTTTCCACCAAGCTGGTAGTTCCGGTCAGGAACAGCCCCATCATGACGGCAAAGATGGCGATTGGCAGCAGGCCGGCCCGCAGCAGCCCGAACTTTTCCGACCAGGTGATCTCTGCCCGCTCTTCCGCCGGCAGCGCAGGACCAATCTCCGGCTGGAAGTAGCAGCGGATGGCGACATAGGCGGCGAAGATGAAGGCCATCAGCAGGCCGGGGCCGACGCCCGCCAACCAGAGGTCGAGAACCGGCTGGCGTGCGATCATGGCAAACAGCACCAGCACGACGCTGGGCGGTATCAGGATCCCGAGCGAGGAGCCGGCCTGGACGACGCCTGTCACCATGACTTTGTCGTAGCCATGGCGAAGCAGTTGCGGCAGCGCGATGGTCGCGCCGATTGCCATGCCGGCGACCGACAGGCCGTTCAGCGCCGCAATCAACACCATGAGACCGATCGTGCCGAGCGCCAGCCCGCCTCGCACCGGCCCGAACCAGACGTGGAAGAGCCGGTAAAGATTGCTCGCCATGCCCGATTCCGAGAGCATGTAGCCCATGAAGATGAAGAACGGCACGGTGATCAGGGGATACCAGTTGAGCACCTGAAAGGCGGCATTGAACGGCATTTCGAATGAGCCCTGGCCCCACAGCCAAAGCGCCGCGGCCGAACCAACAAACCCAATGACGCCGAACACGCGCTGCCCGGTAAACAGCAGCACCATCATGGTTCCGAACATGAAGAGGGTAATGAATTCCGAACTCATGCAATCGGCCTTCCACGCGCTGCCGCGACGTCCTTGAAGAAGTTGGAGATGCACTGCAGCAGCAGCATGAAGATGCCGAACGTCATGATCACTTTGATCGGCCACAACACGGGGGCCCAGGCGGAGTAGTTCTGCTGGCTGTAGACAATGGCGTAGTTCGTACTGGAGACGGCACCGCCGAGGAGCACCGCAAGATAGAAGATGACGAAGAGAACGGTGATCGCGTCGGTGACAGCCCGCTTCCGAGCGGCGAGCCTGCTGTAGAACAGGTCCATGCGCACGTGTCCGCCGAGTTGCATCGTATAGGCGCCGCCCAGAAGATAGTATGCAGAAAGGATGAACTGCGACATCTCGAGCGCCCAATTGAAGGGCACACCAAGCAGCAGCCGCGAAATCGTCGAGCCGAGCAGGATTGCGCCCATCAAATAGAGCAGATACATGGCGCCACGGCCGATGCGATGGTTCATCGCATCGACGTACCGGACGAATAGAATTGCGGCATTCGGCAATGACTCGTTCTCCGTTCGGCCAGTTGTCAGGCGTTTGCCTGGTAGGGAGCGGCCTCGCCCGCTTCCGGTTCGAACTCTGCAAAGATGCCCGTGAGCAGATCCGCCCATTTCCGCTGCCCGGCCGGAGCCGAAATTTCGTCGTTGCGGATTTCGATCATCGCGCATGGCAGGCCGCGCGACCTGCCATGGTGTTCCAGGGTGAAATAGACGCGGTCTTCAGGCGAATAGGGCTCGTTGACGCCAACAGTCACGCCGTCGAGCCTCTGCAGCGCCGCGATCAGCGGTGCGGCAAGCCGACAATCCTCGTCATGGATGATGCCGATGTGCCAGGGGCGCGAGACGCCCTTGTAGACCGGAGTGAAGGAATGGACAGACACCAGTCTCGTCTCTCGCCCTTCGCGGAGCCGCTCCGAAACGACCTCGTCGATCGCCTCGTGGAACGGGCGCCACGATAGCGCGATTCGCGCCTCGCGCTGAGAGGCGGTGAGAGCCGCATTGCCTGGAATGGCCGTCGTCTCGCTGATCTCCGGGATCAGGTCATGAGCGGCGAGCGGCCGGTTGCAGTCGATGGCAAGGCGCGACACGCAGGATTCGACAAGCGTCGCATCAAGGCCCTCGGCCATGCGTTGCGACACCGGCAAGGCGCCCGGATCCCAGGCGATGTGGCGCAGCATTTCGGACGCATCGAGACCAAGCGTGCCGTAGTTTGCGGGCAGATGATTTGAGGCGTGGTCGCACAGGATGACAAAAGGACTGCGCCCGGCCCGGTTCGTCACCCGGACGGCATTCGACATTGCACGCGCAGCGGCCTGGCCCGTTCCCATTCAGTCATCCCCGGGGCCGTATCGTATGTTACGTATTTTTGTTCATTGCGCCCCTTTGGATGATTTCATACACATTGAGAGAGTTTGTCAAATGTCATTTCGGGCCTGAGCCGGACTGTGCGCTGGGCCAGGACGGCAGTGGATGCAGCAGGGGATGAGGATGGTTTCGAGCGTTGCCGAACTGATCACCGAAAAGATCGACACCATGCCTGCCGGCGAGCGCCGGGCGGCGCAGACGCTGATCGCCTCCTATCCACTGATCGGGCTGAAGACGGTGGCCGAATTCTCCCAGCAGGCCGGTGTGTCCTCGCCCACCATCCTGCGTTTCGTTGCCAGGCTCGGCTTCCAGAACTACCCGGAATTCCAGTCGGCACTCCAGGACGAGCTGGCCGCCCAGCTGCAATCGCCGGCGTCGCGAACGACAACCACGCCGTCGCTGCTACCCGCCTCGACAGCGCCCATACTCGAAGCGGTGCTCGAAAACATCCGCGAGACCTTCCGGCACATTTCCGACAGGCAGCTCGCCGACATTGTCACCCAACTGGCCGGCCCGAAAGGGCACGTCTATCTCGTCGGCGGCCGCTTCACCGACCCACTGGCGCGCTACATGGCAGCCCACCTCAACCTGATTCGGCCTGACGTCACCCATCTCGTCGGACAGGAAAGCCTGTGGCGCGACAAGCTGATCGACATGAGCAAGCGCGACACGCTGCTGATCTTCGACATCAGGCGTTACCAGGACAGCCTGATCCGCTTTGCCGAGAAGGCCCATGCCAGAGGCGCCACCATCGTCCTGTTCACCGACCAGTGGCTGTCGCCGATCGCGCGCTTCGCTCGCCACGTGATCGCAGGGCGCACGGCGGTGCCGTCGGCGTGGGATTCGTCATCGGCGCTGTTCGTCGCCGCCGAAACGGTTGTCGGCGCGCTGACCAGCAAGCTCGAAACGGAAGCGGCAAGACGCATTCGCGCGATCGAGGACTTGCGCTGAGCGCGCGGTAAATCCTGCAAATATTACGCAGATTTAATGTGCCAGACAGCCAGATTTGCCCTAAGCCTCGGCTGACGAACTAGGCTATACTGGCGCCCCGATGGGCTTGCGCCCGGTTGCCGACGAACGATCCCTTGGCAAGGTGCGGCAACAGTGCAGTGCTTTGCCAGCGATGAGACGCCACGTGTTCCCGAGTGGAACGAATACGCAGCAGACCGGAGTACGCATGGCCGCCTGGAAGCAGATTGTCTTGGCACTTGTCATTGTACTTGCGGCAGCCGCCGGATGGGTGCTGCTGGTGCCGAGCTCGCGCACGGTCCTTGCCAGCTGGGGCATCGACTGGGCCCAGGCCAAGACCGAACAGCCGCAGGCGGCGGCGCGCAACGGCAGCGGCGGCAACCGCCAGGGCGGCAATCGTGGCGGCCAGCCGCAGACACCTGTCGTGACGCAGACGGTGGCGTCAGGCACGATCAACGACCGCCTGTCGGCGATCGGCACCGGGCGGGCACTCAACTCGGTTGTCATCAACCCTTACGCATCGGGGCGGCTGACTGAAGTCTCGGTCGCAGCCGGCGAGAAAGTCACTGCGGGCACGATGATTGCCCGGCTCGATTCCGATTCGGAAGAGATCGCGCTCGAACGCGCCCGCATAGCCCAGGGCGACGCCGAGGCATCGCTGGAGCGCATCAAGGCGCTGCGCGCCACCAACACGGCAACCACCGTGCAGCTCAAGGAAGCCGAACTCGCCGTCGAGAATGCGCGTCTGGCCGTGCGCGACGCAGCGTTGGCGCTCGACCGCCGCACCATCACCGCGCCCATTGCCGGCATCGTCGGCATCCTGCCTGTCGAGGCCGGCAACTACGTTACCAGCCAGACCACCATCGCCACCATCGACGACCGTTCCAGGATCATCGTCGACATCTGGGTGCCGGAGCGCTTCACCGGGCTGATTTCGGTCGGCGCGCCGTTGAGCGCAAGCTCGGTAGCGCGCCCCGACCGGGTGTTCGAAGGCGAGGTCAGTGCCATAGACAATCGCCTCGATGAACAGAGCCGCACGCTGCGCATCCAGGCGCGGATCGACAATGACGACGACGCGCTGCGCGCCGGCATGTCGTTCCAGGTAGCGATGCAGTTTCCCGGCGACACCTATCCCTCGGTCGACCCATTGGCGATCCAGTGGGGCGGCGACGGCGCCTTCGTCTGGGCGCTCGACAGCGGCAAGGCCAAGCGCGTTCCGGTGCGTATCATCCAGCGCAACACCGACAGCGTGCTGGTGCAGGCGGCGCTGACATCAGGCGACAAGGTGGTGACCGAGGGCATCCACACGGTGCGCGAAGGCGCCGAGTTGCTGATTGCCGGCCGCGAGGCCGGCGGCAGCGGCTCCTGAGCGGGAGCGCCGGCATGAGCGCCACCAAGAACGAGAACGCCGAAAAAGGCATCACCGCACTGTTCGTGCGCCGGCCGGTGCTGGCCTTCGTCATCAACACGCTGATCGTGGTCGCCGGCCTCGCCGCATTCTACGGCGTCGAGGTGCGTGAGCTGCCCGACGTCGACCGACCTGTCATCACCGTGTCGACGACCTATTCCGATGCCGCGGCCGAAATCGTCGACCGCGAGGTGACGGCGGTGGTCGAAGGGGCTGTGGCGCGTGTCACCGGCGTCAAATCGATCTCGTCGAGCTCGTCCTACGGCAACAGCCGGGTAACAGTCGAATTCAATGACGGCGTCGACCTCAACGTTGCCGCCTCCGACATGCGCGACGCTGTCGGCCGGGTGACCAACTCGCTGCCCGACGACGCCGATGCGCCGCGCATCGTCAAGGCCGACGCCAATGCCGACGCTGTGATGCGGCTGGCGGTGACCTCCGACACCATGCCGGTCGAGGACATGACGATCCTGGTCGAGGACCAGATCGTCGACACGCTGGCCGCCGTCGACGGCGTCGCCGACGTGCAGACCTATGGCGACCGCGCCAAGATCTTCCGCGTCGACATCGACCAGGCCAAGGTGGCGAGCCTCGGCCTGACGCTGGCCGACATCTCGAACGCGCTGGCGAGCGTGTCATTCGACGCACCCGCTGGGTCTCTGACCGTCGGCAACCAGGACCTGATCGTCCGCGCAAGTGCGGCTGTGACGACGCCCGAGGCCTTCGAGAGCATCATCATCAACGGCAAGACCAAGCTCGGCGACGTCGCCACCGTCACGCTCGGCGGCGACCCGGGCTCGACCTCTTTGCGCTCCGACGGCAAGACCGGCATCGGCATCGGCATCGTGCGCCAGGCTCAGTCGAGCACACTCGACATCTCCAAGGGCGTGCGCGCGGCAGCAGAGAAGATCCAGACCACGCTGCCCCCCGGCATGACGATCCGGGTGACGTCGGATGACGCGACGCTTGTCCAGGGCGCCATCCACGAGGTCGAGATCGCGTTGATCCTGTCGGTGACGATCGTGCTGATCGTCATCTATGCCTTTCTGCAGGACTGGCGCGCGACGCTGATCCCGGGCTTTGCCATGCCGGTGGCAATGATCGGCACGATCGCCGGCATCTATCTTGCAGGCTTCTCGGTCAATATCCTGACGCTGCTGGCGCTGGTGCTGGCGACGGGCCTCGTCGTCGACGACGCCATTGTCGTGCTCGAAAACATCGTCCGCCGCCGCAACGAGGGCATGGGCCCGCGGGCGGCTGCCGTGCTTGGCACGCAGGAGGTGTTTTTCGCGGTGGTGGCAACGACGGCGACACTTGCCGCAGTGTTCATCCCGATCTCGTTCCTGCCCGGCCAGACCGGCGGCCTGTTTCGCGAGTTCGGCTTCGTGCTGGCGATCTCGGTACTTCTGTCGTCGATCGTGGCTCTGTCGCTGTGTCCGATGCTGGCCTCGCGCATGCTGACCGAAAAGAGCATCGAGCACAGCCATGGCGGCGTGCTCGGCAGGATCGGCACGAAGCTCGCCGCGCTCTACAAACGCTGCTTGCATGCTTGCCTCAATGCGCCCGCTATCGTCATCCTCGTGTCGCTGCTGTTTGCGGGCGCGGCATATGTCGCCTTCGGCAGCGTGCGCCAGGAGCTGACGCCGACCGAGGACCGCTCGTTGGTGATGCTGCGCGTCTCGGCCCCGCAAGGCGTCAGCCTCGACTACACCGCCTCGCAATTGCGCCGCATCGAGGGGCTGATCGAGCCGCTGCGCAAGTCGGGCGAGATCGAGAGCACCTTCGTCAGCGCCGGCATGGGCAACAACAACAACAGCGGTTTCATGGTGCTGTCGCTGGCGCCGTGGAGCGAGCGCAGCCGCACCCAGCAAGAGATCGCCGCCGACATCCTGGCCCGCACCAGCCAGGTGCCCGGCGTGCGCACCACGGTCGGACAGCCCAACAGCCTGGGCATTCGCGGCGCCGGCAACGGTCTGCAATTCGCGCTGATCGGCAACAGCTATGCCGATCTCGGCACCGCCGCCGCCAAGGTGCTGGCCGAGATGGAGAAGGATCCGCGCTTCCGCCAGCCGCGGCTTTCGACCGACGCCAACCAGCCGCAGCTGTTCGTCACCGTCGACCGCGAGCGCGCCTCCGACCTCGGCATCGACATCAATGGCCTGTCCCCTGCCCTGCAGGCGATGCTCGACGGCCGCAAGATATCCAGCGTCTTCATCGAGGACCGCAGCTACGACGTGAAGCTGGTCTCGACCACCAATCCGATCAACGATTCGACCGACCTCGAGAACATCTTCATCAGGACGACCGACGGCCGCTTCGTGCCGGTGTCGACGATCGCCACGCTCAGCGAACGCGCCGTGCCGCCGTCGCTGTCACGCGAACAGCAGCAGCGTTCCGTCGCCATCACCGCCGGCCTGGCCGACGATTTTGCGCTCGGCGATGCACTGAAGGAAGTCGAGCAGATCGCGGCACCGGTCCTGCCGGCGGGCAGCCGCCTGCTGCCGCTCGCCGAGGCGGCGACGCTGAACGAGACCAGCGGCAGCATGCTGACGATCTTCGGCTTTGCCATTGTCATCATCCTCTTGGTGCTGGCGGCCCAGTTCGAGAGCTTCGTTTCGGCTGTCATCATCATGGCGACGGTGCCCTTGGGCCTCGCCTGCGCCGTTTTCGCGCTGATCCTGACCGGCACCTCGCTCAACGCCTACAGCCAGATCGGGCTCGTGCTGCTTGTCGGCGTGATGGCCAAGAACGGCATTCTGGTGGTCGAGTTTGCCAACCAGTTGCGCGACCGCGGCATGGGCGTGCGCCAGGCGATCGAGGAAGCGGCGACGATCCGGTTGCGACCTGTCATGATGACGATGATCTGCACCGTGCTCGGCGGCCTGCCGCTGGTGCTGGCACAGGGCGCCGGCGCCGAGGCGCGCATCGCGCTCGGCTGGGTGATCGTCGGTGGCCTCGGGCTCGCCACGATCTCCACACTGTTCCTTACGCCGGTGGCCTATCTGCTGCTCGGACGCTTCATCACGCCCAAAGTCGCCGAGGAGAGCCGCCTCAAGCGCGAGCTCGAGGAAGCCGCCTACACCGGCGTCGAGCCGGCCGAATAGCAAAATCATCTGCTGATACTGGCCAATCTGCGACGGATTTGCCGCCACAAGCGATGACATGGCGTGTCTGATTCTGTATCAGTCCTCGCAGTTACAGCGCCGCATGACTTTTTCTTATGCAGGACAGGATGCAATGAGCCTGAAATCGATCACCCTCGACGAACTTCAGGCCAATCTCGGCAAGGAGGTTGGCGTCTCGCCATGGCGCACTGTCACCCAGCTGATGATCGACCAGTTCGCCGACGCCACCGACGATCACCAGTTCATCCATTGCGACCCCGACCGCGCGGCGGCCGAGACGCCTTTCGGCGGCACCATCGCGCACGGCTTCCTGACGCTGTCGCTGCTTTCGGCGATGACCTTCGACACGCTGCCTTCGCTCGAAGGCGGCAGCATGGGCATCAACCAGGGTTTCGAGGAGCTGAAGTTCGTCGCCCCTGTCAAGACCGGCTCGCGCATCCGCACCCGCTTCGTGCTGTCGGGCCTGAAGATCCGCCCGTCGGGCTGGATCCAGGCGACGCATGATGTGACGATCGAGATCGAGGACCAGAAGAAGCCGGCCCTCACCGCACGCTGGCTGACCATGACCTTCGTCGAGCCCAAGCGCGAAACAGCCTGATCCCTTCCGTCTTCGTTGCTGCCCATTCCGGACCGGCATTGCGCTAGGTCCGATGAGCTAGCGTGCTCGCCTTGCCGCATTATGGCTCGCCGTATAGACTCCTTTGATCAGATCACGGGAAACGATAGGGCGGTTTCTTGTCCAGCAGTGCAGCACAGCGACGCGAACTCCAGAAGGCCGAACTCAGGGCCGAACTGGTGGCGGCGGCCCACGCGCTCGTACGGGAAGAAGGCTACGAAGGTCTGACGATCCGCAAGCTCGCCACGCGGGTCGGCTATGCGCCGATGTCGGTCTATTCCTATTTCGCCGACAAACAGGAAATTCTGATGGCGCTGGCCGAGGATGCCTTCGCCGACCTGGCGCGGCGGATGCGGCAGAACCAGCCCGAGGATCCCGTCGAGGCAATGCGGGCGGCGCTGAGCGAATATGCGGAATTCGGCCTTGGCAATCCCAACGAATACCGCACCGTGTTCATGACCGAAAAGCTGAAGCATCCGCCTGAAGAGACGTTCGACGAGATGGAGCGAGAGAACCCGGCTTTCCAGATCATCATCGAACGGGTGCATGCGTGCCTTGCCGCCGGCGTGCTGAAAGGCGATGCACGCGCCATCGCCACCGCGCTGTGGACCGTTGCACACGGCTCGGTGTCGCTGCTGATCACCTTCCCCTTCTACCCCTTCGGCGATCCGAAGGCCTATGTGATGCGGATGGGCGACCTGGCCATGGCAGGCCTTGCCGCCAGCGAGACGCCGCCGCTCACCGACGAACCCGGCAAGTGCCCTGGGTAGCAGTGCAGTCAGTGCATCCAAATTAATTTCGTACGCGTACGGTTTATCCCTTGCAAAACGCAGGGTGCGGCCGTATCTGTAAGTCACACCGTACACGTACGGCAAAAATTTACGGAGATGACAATGCGACGGACTATTCTGGCGCTCGCGGCTCTCGCCGCGACGAGCGGCTTTGCAATGGCAAACGACACCCACAAGACGACGCACCAGCCCACTGTGTGCACCCAGACCATCTCGGGCCAGAAGCTCGACTGTGGTCCGACCGGATCCGTCAAGAATGACAGGGGTCCGCAAACGACCAATTCGATCAGCGCGGAAAAGCCGCGCGTCGGCATCGACGTCAATCCCTGGATCGTGCCGAGCTTCAACTGAACGTTTTCTCAGTACCTCCAGAAAAGCCGCCCGTAAAAGGGCGGCTTTTTCGTTTTTTGGCAGGTCCTCTGGCATGTAGCAGGGGTCTTGTCGGCATCCGCAAAGGATCGATGCCGCGAGAGCTTTCCCATAAGCTGTCCCAGATTGCACCAATAGCGGCAGACAACCTCTATTGATCGGCCGTTTGGCCCTTCTCATCGCCAAACGGTGCGCCGGAAATCGTCGTCGAGGTGACCGACACCGGGTCGCTGGCAGGAAAGCTGTCTTCCAGGGCCTCGTCGAGTTCCTGCTGCAGGACCTGCTGATCCTTCGGCCGTTCGTCGTTGCGGCGGGCGCGCCTTTCGCGCTGCGGCCGCATCCGGCCGGTGGTTTGCACGGGCATGGATGGCATGGATTTGTCCTCTCTTCAGCGTCGAGAACAAACGCCTGCCCTGCCCCGAGGTTCCGGGGCGAGGCAGCTCTTCGGAAGAAAGCTCGCGCGGACTAGCCGTCGCGGGCAGCCTCGGACAGGAAGCCCCAGACATAGTCGGAAAACGAGCGCCAGCATTCCAGACGGAAGGCATCCTCGCCGGTGCGCAGAAGCACCATCTCGACCTTGCCGAGCACGGTGCGCGAGGCGGCACCCACCGGGAAGGCTGCAAGCGACAGGTCCTGCGGGCAGCCGGCATTGATGGTATCAGCCGCATTGGGGCCAATGACGGCGATGCCGACATTGCGATGCGAGACATCGACCGCCGAGTGCAGGCCCTTGACCGAAGCGCAGTCGCCGATGGGATCGCCGCCGGCCTCGTCGATAACAAGCCATTCGTCAGGGCCGAGCCAGAGCACGGTGCGGCCAGCCTTGACGGCCGAGCTCTTGGGTTTCTCCGGAAGGGTCACGCCGATCGCCTTGGACAGCGCGGCGACGGCGGCTGGGCGGGCACGCAGCGACATGCGGTTGGCCGGTTCCAGAACCTTGAGCGAAACGCCATGCCCGCCGAGGCTTTTGCCGGCATGCGCCGGCTGACGGGTTGCGATTGCGACCTTAGCCATTGAGGCGGTCTCCCTTCTCGTCGAAGAATACGGTTCCGGTGACTTCCACCTCGATGACGCCATCGGGCATCGGCACGTAGAGCGTCTCGCCAATCCGGTCGCGACCGCCGAGCACGAGGCCCATGGCGATCGAGCGGTCGCAATTGGCCGACCAGTAGCTCGAGGTGACGTGGCCGATCATCTTCATCGGGATCGCCTGCTTGGGGTTCTCGACGATCTGGGCACCCTCTTCGAGCACAGTGCGCGGATCTTTGGTCTTGAGGCCAACGAGTTGCTTGCGGCCCTTGGCGACAAGGTCGGGGCGCGTCATGCCGCGAATGCCGACGAAGTCGGTCTTCTTCTTGCCGACGGCCCAGTCGAGGCCGGCGTCACTGGGCGTTACGGTGCCGTCAGTGTCCTGGCCGACGATGATGTAGCCCTTCTCGGCGCGCAGCACGTGCATCGCCTCGGTGCCATAGGCGCAGGCGCCGTGCTTCTGGCCCTCGGCCCACAAAGCTTCCCACACCGCGCGGCCGTAATCGGCCGGCACGTTGACCTCGAAACCGCGGTCGCCGGTGAAGGACATGCGGAACAGGCGGGTCGGCACACCACAAATCTTGCCTTCTCGCACCGACATGTGCGGCATGGCCTCGTCGGACATGTCGATGCCCTCGACCAGCGGCGCGATGATGTCACGCGAGTTGGGGCCTTGTACCGCAATCACGGCCCACTGCTCGGAGACTGAGGTCAACCAGACGTCGAGATCGGGGAACTCGGTCTGGAGATAGTCTTCCATGTGGTTCATGACGCGGGCAGCACCACCTGTCGTCGTAGTGACGTGGAAGCGGTCCTGCGCCAGGCGGCCGACGACGCCGTCGTCATAGATGAAACCGTCCTCGCGCAGCATGATGCCATAGCGGCAGCGGCCGACTTCGAGCTTCTCCCACGGGTTGGTGTAGAGCAGCTCCATGAACCTGGCGGCGTCAGGACCGACCACCTCGATCTTGCCGAGGGTGGAGGCGTCGAACAGGCCGGCAGACTTGCGGACGGTGACGCATTCGCGGTCGACGGCTCGATGCATGTCTTCGCCGGCGCGTGGAAAATACCAGGCGCGCTTCCACTGGCCGACATCCTCGAACACCGCGCCATGGCTCTCGGCCCAGCTATGGGTCGGGGTCTTGCGCGTCGGGTCGAACAGCCCGTGGCGGGCGTGGTTGACGATGGCGCCGAAGGTCACCGGTGTGTAGGGCGCGCGGAAGGTGGTGAGTCCGACGGCCGGGATGTCCTTGTTTAGCGCCTCAGCCGCGATGGCAAGGCCGTGCATGTTGGACGTCTTGCCCTGGTCGGTGGCCATGCCGTTGGTGGTGAAGCGCTTGACGTGCTCGATCGAGCGCATGCCTTCATGCACTGCCTGGCGGATGTCCTTGGCGGTGACGTCGTTCTGGAAGTCGACGAAGGCCTTGACCGTGGTACCGGCACCGGCGCCCGGTCCGGAACCGAGCATACCGCCGGTCCAGCCTTCGGAAGCCTCGACCTTGAGCGTGACACCCTTGCTTGACTTGGCCCCAGCATCGCGGGCGGCATTGGCGCCGGCCTCAAGCGCCTGCGCGACGGTGTCTTCGAGCGAGTCGGAGCCGTTGCAGGCGCCGACCGAGACGCAATCCTGAGCATATGTACCGGGCAGGAAGCGCTTGGTGGCGTCGTCGAAAGCAACCTTGCCGCGCGACTGCGAGAACATGTGCACCGATGGCGTCCAGCCGGCTGACATCAGCAGCGCGTCGACGGCGATGGTGCGCTCGGCGCCGCCGCCCTTGGCCTGCACGGTCATCGACTTGATCCGCTGGCTGCCATTGACGCTGGTGACGGCGCGGCCATGGTTGACCTCGATGCCGAGCGCGCGTGCCTCATCGACAAGCGGGCCAGACGGGTTGTCGCGCAGGTCGACGACGGCGGCGACGCCGACGCCAGCCTTCTTGAGGTCGATGGCCGCAGCATAGGCGCTGTCATTGGCGGTATAGACCCCAATCTGTCTGCCGACGACGACGCCGTAATGGTTGAGGAAGGTGCGCGCCGCGGATGCCAGCATGACACCCGGGCGGTCGTTGTTGGCAAACACCATGTGACGCTCGATGGCGCCGGTGGCGATGACAACGCGCTTGGCGCGAACTTGCCACAACCGCTCGCGCGGCTCGTCGCGGCCGGGGCGCGCAAGATGGTCGGTGACACGCTCGACGAGGCCGACGAAATTCTGGGCGTAGTATCCGAAGGCCGTGGTGCGCGACAGAACGGTGACGTTGTCCATTGCGGCGAGTTTCGCCACCACAGCTTGCGCCCAGCTCCAGCCGTCCTGGCCGTCGATGACGGCGCCTTTTTCATAACGCAGCGCGCCGCCGAACTCGGCCTGCTCGTCGCAAATGATGACGGGGACGCCGGTTTCGGCCGCAGCAAGTGCCGCAGCCAGGCCGGCAGCGCCGCCGCCGAGCACCAGCACCTCGCAATGGGCGTAGAGCGCCGAATAATGGTCGGGATCGGGTTGGTCCGGTGCTACACCAAGACCGGCCGCGGCGCGGATATTGGGCTCGTAGAACTTGTGCCAGGCAGCCTTTGGCCACATGAAGGTCTTGTAGTAGAAGCCGGCCGAGAACATCGGCGACGCGATATCGTTGACGGCACCGACGTCGAAGGAGAGCGACGGCCAGCGGTTCTGCGAGGCGACGGTCAGGCCGTCATAGAGCTCCTGCACGGTGGCCCGCACATTGGGCGTCTTGCGCGCAGCGTCGCGGCTGACGGTGACCAGCGCGTTCGGCTCCTCGGCGCCAGCGGAGAGGATGCCGCGCGGACGGTGATACTTGAACGAGCGGCCGACGAGATGCACGCCATTGGCGAGCAGCGCCGACGCGACGGTGTCACCGGCAAGGCCGGTCATCGACTTGCCGTCGAAGGTAAAGCGCGCGGTCTTGGCCGGCGTCAGGCGGCCCTGGCCGGAAATGCGGTAGGACCCGGCCATCATGCCTCTCCCTTGGTCGAGCGTTTTGCCTTGGGCTTTTCGTTGAGCTGGTCAGGCGGGCGGTTGGCCCAGGCGGCCGGGCCACCGTCGGCCTTGAGCTTCTCGAGGTCCGGCTTGGGCTCGCCGGCCTTGTAGGTCAGAAGGAAGCGGTCGGTGATGGTGTCGCGGGCGGCGTTGAAGAAGCGCGCGCAGCCATGGATGTGGCGCCAGCGTTCGAAGATTACACCCTTCGGGTTGGAGCGGATGAAGAAGAATTTTTCGAAGTCTTCGTCGCTCTCGGCGGCGATGCTGGTCGAGCGCGCTATATGCGCTTCGCCGGCATTGCGGAACTCGAGCTCGGGACGCTCTTCCTCGCAATAGGGGCAGTGAATGAGAAGCATCTTGATGATCCCTAGAGTTCGCCGGGGCCGATTGTGGTGCCTTGCGGCTGGTCGCAGAGCCGCCGCCCCAAGGCCTCGAACGGAGCGACGCGCTTGATCAGCGTCTCGACGTTGTCGGCCGGCAGGAACAGGTCGCGGCTTGAGATGTTGAGGAAGGTAAGCTCGAACGGGTTGGCCGAGACGATGACGTGGCGCCCAGGCGGCGCATCGTGCTCATCATCGGGATCGTCAGGCGTGTCGATGAAAGAAACGACCCGGCGCCCGCCACTCCACACACACGCAAGCAGGCCCGAGGCGACCGAGAACGGCCACTCCGCCTCGTTGTCGCTGCGGCTGATCGTCTGCAGCCGGACCTCGCTGGCATCGGGTACGTGCAGCATGCCCCTTTCGTCGGCAAGGACGAAGGGCGCGGCCACGGCCGCTATGGTGGCGGCGAGCGTTGTCATCAGTGCGCGACGGCTGCGGCTGCCGCCTCGTCGATGAGACGGCCGGTGCGGAAGCGCTCGATGGTGAAGGGCGCGTTGATCGGGTGCGGCTCGTCGCGGGCAATGGTGTGGGCAAAGACGTTGCCCGAGCCCGGCGTTGCCTTGAAACCACCCGTGCCCCAGCCGCAATTGACGTAGAGCCCCGGCACCGGCGTCTTGGCCAGGATCGGCGAACGGTCCGGCGTGACATCGACGATACCGCCCCACGAACGCAGCATCTTCATGCGCGTGAACATCGGGAACATCTCGCAGATCGCATCGAGCGTGTGGTTGATGATGTGCAGGCCGCCGGTCTGCGAATAGGAAATGTACTGGTCGGTGCCGGCGCCGATGACCAGCTCGCCCTTGTCGGACTGCGAGATGTAGGCATGTACCGTGTTGGACATGACAACGCACGGGAATACCGGCTTGACCGGCTCCGATACCAGCGCCTGCAGCGGGTAGCTTTCGAGCGGCATGCGCACGCCGGCCATGTTCATGATGACCGAGGTGTGCCCTGCGGCAACGACGCCGACCTTCTTGGCGCCGATGAAGCCCTTCGAGGTCTCGACGCCCGAGACGCGACCGTCGGGCGTACGGCGCACGCCCGTCACTTCGCAATTCTGGATGATGTGGACGCCGCGATCGGAGGCGCCGCGGGCATAGCCCCAGGCAACCGCGTCGTGGCGAGCGGTGCCGCCGCGGCGCTGCAAGGCGGCGCCAACGACGGGATAACGCGCCGAGGCCGAGATGTTGAGCGGCGGACAGAACTCCTTGGCCTGCTCCGGCGTCAGCCATTCATTGTCGATGCCGTTCAGCCGGTTGGCGTGGACATGGCGCTTCAGCACCTGCACGTCATGGACGTTGTGCGCCAGCATCATCACGCCGCGCGCCGAATACATGACGTTGTAGTTGAGGTCCTGGCTGAGCCCGTCCCACAGCTTCAGCGCATGGTCGTAGATGCCGGCCGATTCGTCATAGAGGTAGTTCGAGCGGATGATGGTGGTGTTGCGGCCGGTGTTGCCACCACCGAGCCAGCCCTTTTCCAGCACCGCGACATTGGTGATGCCGTGCTCCTTGGCGAGATAATAGGCAGTTGCCAGGCCATGGCCGCCGGCGCCGACGATGATGACGTCGTATTCGCTTTTCGGCTCAGGCGAGGACCACTGTTCCTCCCAGCCCTTGTGTCCCCGCATCGCCTCGCGGGCTATGGCAAAAACCGAATATTTCCGCATTTTTTCAGGGCCTCGCTGATGCCGGAAGCTTGGGAGCGCGAGGTGTAGCACTAGCGAAATCCGACGACCAGCCTTGGACTGTTTGCGACGGGGCCTGCCGTTTTGCGCCATGGGTTTGCGCCATCGGGTTCGTCGTCGATTTCCGCCGCAGATATCGGGTGGCTGGCAAGCCTGGCTATTGCGAATGACACGACCAGGCCAGCGGAGCCCGCTGGCTGAACGTGCATGGAGCAAGTACGATGTTTGGACTGAACGGAAAAGTGGCTCTGGTGACTGGAGCGAGCTCTGGCATCGGCCGGGCGACGGCGAAGCTGTTCGCTGCGCAGGGCGCCAAGGTTGTGCTGGCGGCACGTGGGGCGACCGGGCTGGAAGCGCTGGCAGCGGAGATGCGGGCCGACGGATGCGAGGCAGCGACGCTCGCCGGCGACGTCAGGGACGAAAGCTTCGCGCGTGCCCTCGTCGAGCTTGCTACCACCGAGTTCGGCGGTCTCGACATTGCCTTCAACAATGTCGGCCTCGTCGGCGAAATGGGCCCGATCACCGGGTTGGAACTGGCAAGCTGGACAGAGGTGATGGAGACCAATCTGACCAGTGCCTATCTCGGCGCAAAGCACCAGATCCCGGCAATGCTGGAACGTGGCGGCGGCTCGTTGATCTTCACCTCGACCTTCGTCGGCTACACCGCCGGCATGCCCGGCATGGCGGCCTATGCCGCGAGCAAGGCCGGCCTGATCGGCCTGACGCAGGTGCTGGCTGCCGAATATGGCGCGCAAGGCATCCGCGTGAACGCCCTATTGCCCGGCGGCACCGACACGCCGATGGCGACGTTCAAGACCGCCGAAGAACGCGCCTTCGTCGAGGGTCTGCACGCGCTAAAGCGCATCGCCCGACCCGAGGAGATCGCCCGCTCGGCGCTTTATCTCGCTTCGGAAGCCTCGAGCTTCACCACGGGTGCCGCCCTGCTGGCCGATGGCGGCGTGTCGATCAACCGACTCTGAAATTGGCACGGCCCAGAGTTGCGAATCTCCGGGCCGCCAAGGCGATCCGATCAGGCCGCGCCGAGGCGCGCGGCCTTCATGTTGGGCAGGAACACGGTCAGCAGGCCCAGCATCGGCAGGAACGAGCAGAGCTTGAAGACATATTCGATGCCGCGCGAGTCGGCGATCACACCCAGCACCGCGGCAGCGATGCCGCCAATGCCGAAGGCAAAGCCGAAGAAGATGCCGGCGATGAGACCGACGCGGCCGGGCACCAGCTCCTGGGCGAAGACAACGATGGCCGAGAAGGCCGAGGCCAGGATCAGGCCGATCAGCACGGTCAGCACCTTGGTCCAGAACAGGTCGGCATAAGGCAGCATCAGCGTGAACGGCAAAACGCCGAGAATCGAGAACCAGATCACCGTCTTGGCGCCGAAGCGATCGCCGATCGGGCCGCCGAGGAAGGTGCCGAGTGCCGCCGCGCCGAGGAACAGAAACAGCAGATACTGCGATTCCTGCACCGACACGCCGAAGCGCTCGATGACATAGAAGGTGTAGTAGCTCGACAGGCTGGCCGTGTATGCCTGCTTGGAGCAGACCAGGATGGCCAGCACGACCAGCGCCGAGATGACTTTGTTGCGCGGCAGCGGGTTGAACAAGGTCGGCGCCGCGCGCTTGGCGGAACTGACGATGTGGCGGCTGTACCAGACGCTGACACGGATGAGCACGACGATGCCGACCATGGCAGCGATCGAGAACCAGGCAATGCCGCCCTGCCCCAGGGGCACGACAATAAAGGCGGCCAGCAACGGCCCGAGCGCCGAACCGAAATTGCCGCCGACCTGGAACAGCGACTGGGCGAGGCCGAAGCGGCCGCCGGAGGCGAGACGCGCGACTCGTGACGATTCGGGATGGAATATCGCCGAGCCCAGTCCGACGAAGGCCGAGCCGACGAGCAGCATCGAATAGCTGTGCGCGAAGGCCAGCGTCAGCAGGCCGATCAGCGTCAGGCACATGCCGACGGGCAGCGAGAATGGCAGTGGCTTCTTGTCGGTGTACATGCCGATGACCGGCTGCAGCAGCGACGCGGTGACCTGGAAGGTCGTGGTCAGAAGGCCGATCTGCCAGAAGTCGAGCTTATAGTCGTCCTTCAGCATCGGATAGAGCGACGAGATCAGCGACTGCATGACGTCGTTGAGGAAATGGCTGAAGCTGACCGCGAGAAGAATTGCCATCACCGTGCCATCGGCGGACGACGAACGGGCGGGTATGGCTGTATCGGTCACGGCAAAAGCTCCGGGCGCATTTCTAGGGACAGGCTGACATAGACCCGCAGGCCGCGCCTTTCATGGTGCACGCTGCGGTACTGTACGGTCCAGTTGTCAGCGGGTGCCAGCGCGCGCAAGGGCTGTGAAGCGGCCCGGCGTGATGCCGAAGCGGGCACGGAAATGGCGTGTCATGTGGCTCTGGTCGGCGAAGCCGGAAGCCGCAGCAGCCTCGGCCAACCCCTCGCCCGCGGCCATGCGGGAGCGCGCGTGCGCCAGCCTGCGCCCGACGAGATAGCGGTGCGGCGAGGTGCCGAGAAGCCGGCGGAACGCACGGGCAAGCTCGAAGCGGTCGAGGCCGGTGATGCGTTCGAGGTCGCCTGACGTCACCTGCCGGTCGAACTCTTCGGTCAGGAACGAGCGTGCTACGGCGACCTCGTCGACGGGCAGTGCCGCCACGCGCCGCAGCCCGGCGTCATCGCTGCGCCGGGCGAGGTGCGCCGCAACATCGGCGACGAAGGCATCGGCCTGCAGCAGCTCCATTGGATAGGGGAAATCGGCGAAGGCATCGTCGATCAGAGCGGCAAGTGCGGCATCGCGCTCGACCACTTCGGGCACGAAGGGCAACAGGCTGTCGCGGCCCAGCGCCCGACAGACGAGCCACGGCTCGATGTAGAGCATGCGGTAGGAAAAGCCATCGGGCACACCGGCATGGCCGTCATGCACCTCATCGGGATGGATGACCATGCATTCGTCCCGGACGCTGATCCGGTCGCTGCCACGATAACGGAAGGCCTGCGCGCCCCAAAGCGTGTGGCCGACGGCATAGGTTTCGTGGCGATGCGGATCGTAGGCGTGGCCACCGAAGCGCGCGACCAGACGCTGCAGCCCGTGGACCGGCTCGTCGGTGGCGATGAAGTCTTCGGTCATTGATGCGGGAGACATCATGCGGGTCCGCGCTGGCTGAAACCGCAATGTCGTGGCGCTCGCACAAACGTTCAAGACCCTTACGCCGGACGCGGCTAGCCTTGGGTCATGATGTACCCGACCAAGACCGCTCTCATCCTCCTCGACGAACTCGCGCCCTGGCAGAAGGTAAATGTCTCGGCATTCCTGACCGGCGGGCTGATGCACGGTTATCCCGAAATGGCAGGCGAGCCCTACAAGGACAATGACGACAATTTTTATCTCGCGATGATCCGCGAACCTGTCTTCGTCTATGGCGCGGACAGCCAGACGATACGGCGAACCTTCGAGCGGGCCCGTTCGCGCGGCATGGCGTTTTCGATCTACTCGCGGCCGCTGTTCGTAACGAACAACGACGCCGACAACCGCGCCTCGGTGGCGGCAACGCCTGCCGCCGGGCTCGACATCGTCGGGCTCGGCCTGCATGGCGACCGCAAGCTCGTCGACAAGATCGTCAACGGACTGAAGTTTTTGGCGTAGCGCAGTTCCGGGGAAAGCGTGGTCCGTCCGGAATTGCGCCAATAACGATTACTTGCCCGCCGCCAAGCGCTTGGAGATCGGTTCGAACTCGGACGTCGACTTGCGCTTGACCGGATCGGGCTCGTTATTCTCCTGCGCTTCCCAATATTTCCAGTTCACCTTGCCCGAGCCGAGCTCGTAGTCCATGCCGTCCCAGGCGTCTTCGCGGAAGCTGTAGAAGGCCCAGTGCAGCTTGTCCTCGTCGAGGTTGGTCAGCACGTCCTCGAGATACTGCTTGCAGAACGGCAGGCGGCGCATGCAGCCGAACTCGCCGGCGACGACGCGGTTGCGCGCGATGCCGCGGCTCTCCGCCCACTCGACCGGCTGGTCGAGATAGGCGCGGACGCGCTCGGCATCCCATCTCTCCTCGCCGTTGCCGTAAGGCACCTTGCCTGGATAGGCGTAGGGCTTGTCGCGCTTCATGTTGGGCGCGCTGGTCGCGGCATAAGGCTCGTACATGTGGAAAGAGTAAAGGACGCGCTGATCGGCGAGGCCCGCCGGCCAATAAGAGAAGGCGTCGGCCGCGGCATACCAGCCGGCGTCGGCCATGATTGGGGTCGCAGGATCGACTTCGCGGATCGCCGCGATGACCGTGTCGTAGAAGGCCCTGAGATCACGCGAGCTGCCGGCATTCTTGGTGTACCAGGCGCGCATCTCGGCGATGTTGGCGTGCTCGGCGAGCCCCCCTTCCTTTTCCGGCGTCGGCTCGTTGACGATGTTGTAGGCAGCGACGGCCGGATGGTCCTTGAGTTCGCGCGCCAGGTCGCGCCAGAAGGCGGCGGCCTGGGTCCAGTATTCCTTGTCGGCCCACAGGCGGCCGTCGAACTTCCTGTCGTTGTTCTGGGCCCAGCGCATGCCGGGAAGCGATAGCGGTGCGATGACAACCTTGAGGCCGGCCTTGTCGGCGCGGTCGAGCACTTGCTTCAGCGTCTTCACGTCGGAGGCGACAAGGCCGTCATACTTGTCGGCGGTGCCGATCAGGAAGTCGCGCTTCTCCGGCTTCCACTTGTCATAGGACAGGCGCACCCAGGTGGCGCCATAGCCGCGCAGCGCATCGAAATAAGCCTGATCCGGCGGCAGGCGGTTGAAGCTGTTGCCGCCATGCTGCGGCTTGTCCCAGAAGCCGATGAGATCGGCCGCGTGCGCCTGCGGAATGGCGGCAGTGAGCGCCAGGGCGAAAATCAGTGAACGCATGGACGGGCTTGCCTATGGGAACTGGAAATGAGAGTGGCTTCCTTGACAAGGAATGCGGCGGAAGTGGGCACGGTGCGGTGCCACTTTTCGCACAGACCGCAGGAAGTGCGGCCTTTGCAGTGGACAAGCAGGGCTGATTCTGCTATCTGCCGCCAACAATTCCCGGTGGAACCCATCGTGGAGGCGTTGTGGCTATTGCCGTAGCCTCCAGATTACGAACCCGAAAGACAGGATCACACGTGCAGGTACTCGTCCGCGATAACAATGTTGACCAGGCGCTTCGCGCGCTGAAGAAGAAAATGCAGCGCGAAGGCATCTTCCGTGAAATGAAGATGCGCGGTCACTACGAGAAGCCTTCGGAAAAGCGTGCTCGCGAAAAGGCTGAAGCCGTTCGCCGCGCCCGCAAGCTGGCCCGCAAGCGCGCCCAGCGCGAAGGCCTGCTGCCCAGCACGCCGCGCCCGGCCGCTGCCGCTGGTGCAGGCGCTGGCGCACGTCCGGCACGTTGATCTGCCAATCTTTGGTCCTTTTCGAAGGATAACGACAAGGTGGGGCGACCAAAAATCGCCGCCACCTTTTTGTTTTGTCCGGACGTCACCGGACGCGGCGCTCAAGCCGTAGAGGCGCAAGCGAGGGACACGCAGCGATGAATGCAGTCATGAGCAACCGCAACTCCCTGCTGCGCGGCGGCGCCATGACAGCTCTCGTGCTGGTATCCATGGCCGTTGCCGGCTGCCAGTCGTCCGGCCCGGCCGGCGAGCTGACCCGCATCGACACGATGCAGGGTTCGAGCGAGAACATCTCGTCGCTGAGTGCCGTCATCTCAAGCAATCCCAACGACCCCGAAGCCTACAATGTGCGCGGCTCGGCCTATGGCCGCGGCGGCAAATACCGCGAGGCACTGCAGGACTTCGACCGGGCGCTGCAGCTCAATCCGAACTTCTATCAGGCCTACTCGAACAGGGCGCTGATCTACCGCTTCATGGGCAACCAGGCCTCGGCGCTGGCCGACTACAACAAGGCGATCCAGCTCAACGCCTCCTATGACGCTGCCTATATCGGCCGCGGCAATCTCTACCGCAAGGCGGGCCGCACCCAGGACGCCTTCAACGATTTCCAGAAGGCGATCGAGCTCGACACCACCGACCCGCGCGCCTACCACAATCGCGGCCTGATCTATCAGCAGCAGGGCCAGCACGCATTTGCGCTCGAGGATTTCTCCAAGGCGATCTCACTGTCGCCTGACGCAGCCGAGCCGTATAACGGCCGCGGCCTGTCTTATCTCGCCACCGGCGACGACGACAACGCCTTCGCCGACTTCAATATGGCAATCAAGCTCGACGGCAAGATCGCTGAAAGCTGGGCCAACCAGGCGCTGATCTACGAGCGTCGTGGCGACAAGGCCAAGGCCGCCAAGGCTTATGCCGAGGCAGTGCGCCTCGACCCCAACTACAAGCCTGCTGTCGACGGCCTCGCCCGCACACGCGGCGGCGCCTGACCTTTCGCGGCGAGGCATTGCCATGAACTGCCTCGTCGTGCTGTCGCATCCGCTGCCCGACAGCCTGAACCGACATTTCGCAGAGACGGCAATCGCCGAGCTCACCGGCGCCGGCCATCAGGTCGAGCTGCTCGACCTCTACCGCACAGCTTACGATCCGCGCCTGACACCCGCCGAGCGTAGCTCTTATTATGGCGAGCGCTTCGACGCATCGGCACTCGACGCCCACCCAAAAACCCTGCGCGAGGCCGAGGTGCTGGTGCTGGTGTTCCCGACCTGGTGGTTCGGCCTGCCGGCGATGCTGAAGGGCTGGGTCGACCGGGTGTTCGCCCCTGGCATCGCCTTTGATCACGGCAGCGATTTCGGCCCGATCAAGCCGCTGCTCGGCAAGCTCCGCCATGTCGTTGTCATCACCACACTCGGCAGCCCGTGGTGGATTGACCGGCTGCTCATGCGCCGTCCGGTGCGCCGCATCCTGAAATGGGGTGTGTTCAAGGCTTGTGCGCCGAAGGCCCGCTTCGCCATGCTGTCGTTTTATGCCGCAGAAAAGCCGCAGCCGGAGCGCGTGATGCGTTTCGCTGGCGAGATTCGCCGGCGATTGCGTGAGATCGGCTAGCCGCGCCTGAGGGAACCTTTCGGCGGCTATGCGGTTGATATCGCTTCATGCCTGAAAGGATTCCCCCAAATGAAAAAGCTCGCCATCCTTGCCCTTGCCCTGGTGCCCTTTGCGGCACCCGCACACGCGCAGTTCGGCGCCAAGCTCGGCATGCTCAGCTGCACCGTCAACGGCGGCACCGGCTTTGTCATCGGCTCGAGCAAGGACATGCAGTGCACGTTTACGCCAGCCTTCGGCAACCGCGCCCAGGAGATCTATTCCGGCCGCATCAACAAATACGGCGTCGACATCGGCACCACCACCGGCGGCGCGCTGGAATGGCTGGTACTGGCGCCGAGTCGCGACGTCTACGACCCGGGCGGCCTCGCCGGCAACTATCTCGGCGCGACAGCCGAAGCGACGGTCGCAGTCGGCCTCGGCGCCAACGTGCTCGTCGGCGGCTCCGGCCGCTCGATCGCGCTGCAGCCGGTCAGCCTGACCAACCAGACCGGCCTTAACGCCGCCGTGGCGATCGGCGCGCTGCAGCTGACCGCACCTCTCAAGTAAGCTGCAGTCACCGTTTCAAAGTGCCGGGGTGCAAACAGCGCTCCGGCATTTTTTTGTGCCGATGACGCGGCATCTGCCGCAATCGTTCGGTCGCGCCTGCCCTCTTTCCCGGTTCGAGATTTCCGGGCATTTCTGCGCCCAGCCGGAGATCCAGCGCGGAGGGGAATGTGCATGCCCGAGACAGCCAGCCTGATCGCATTTGCTGCCATTGCCCTTGGCATGGTGCTGACACCGGGCCCCAACATGATCTACCTGGTGTCGCGTTCGCTGAGCCAGGGCCCCAGGGCCGGCCTGATCTCGCTCGGCGGGGTGGCGCTCGGTTTCGTCGTCTACATGCTGTGCGCGGCCTTCGGCATCACGGCGCTGATATTCGCCGTTCCTTACGCCTATGACGCCATCCGCTTCGCCGGCGCCGCCTACCTGCTCTGGCTCGCCTGGCAGGCCCTTCGCCCGGGTGGACGTTCGCCCTTCCAGGTGCGGCAGCTGCCCAAGGACACGCCGCGCAAGCTGTTTGCCATGGGCTTTCTCACCAATCTGCTGAACCCCAAAGTCGCCGTGCTCTATCTGTCGCTGCTGCCGCAGTTCATTGATCCGGCCGACGGCAGCGTGCTGACCCAGCTTCTGGTGCTCGGCACGATCCAGATCTCGATCAGCATTACGGTCAACGCACTCATCGCCATCTCCGCCGGTTCGATCTCCTCCTTCCTCGCCAGCAACCCCGGCTGGGTCGAGGTGCAACGCTGGCTGATGGGCACGGTGCTGGCCGGTATGGCCGTGAAGATGGCAACCGAAGCCCAGCGCTAAAGTGTGTGGCGGTTCTCCGTCCGGAATTGCGCCAACAAAAAAAGAGATCCGCGATTCGAAGAATAGCGGAAACGCCCTAGACGGCCGGACCAGCCGGCTTGATGCGCCGGCGCGCGGCGGGCCGCGGCTTAGGCGGATCGGGGGCCGCCTTGCGGCCGAGATCGACGGCGTCGCGCAGCACGTCGAGATGGCTACGCGGGCCGCGCTCACCAGAAGGCAGCACCTCCCAGCCCTCGGCCGCCGTCGACCAGTAATTGGTGTGGGTGAAGATACGGCCGAGCGCCCAGGTCAGGCTGACCTGGATGTTGAGGATGCCGGGGCCGAAATTTTCGACCAGCGGTCCGGAGATCGGATCGCCGGTCAGCCAGCCATTGCCCTTGTCGTGGATGTTGGTCCAGCGCGTCGCGGAAAAGACCGCAGCGTGGTGTGGGTATCTAGGCAACCGCGAGGGGTAGAGGATGTTGGGGGTCTTGCCTTCCGACACCGGCGGGCATGTCGACAGCAGCCGCTCGTCGACCGCCTTGGCGAAGTCGGCGGCATTGTGCGCAACGAGGAACTCGGCATGGGTGAGCGGGCTGCCGAAGGTGACGAAATCGCTGACCTTCCAGCTGTCGAGCTTGTCGGACGGTGCGCTGCTCAGCTGCCGATAGAGCTGCCATTGCAGGCCGCGAAACTCAGCCAGCTCTGCGGCATCCATCGTGACCTTGGCGCGCTCGGCGCTGTCGATGGGCAGCGCCTTCTTGCCGACAGCGCGGAACGCCTTGAGCAGCTCCGGCTCGCTGCGCCTGTTGCGGCCGCTCGGCGCGCGTTCGGCCCACAACAGCTGCAATATGTCGTAGGCGACGATGGTGCCCAGGCTGTGGGCGACAACGACGATGCGGTCATAGGCCGGGTCGTCGTTCAGCCCGCGCAGCAGCGCCAGCCCCCTCTCCCGCACTTCTGTTCGCTTGACAATGGTGTCGGGCTCGGCCCGGACATAGATGGCAACGTCGCCGAAATAGGGCACCAGGAACTGGCTGACCAGCCAGCCGACGGCCACGGCAGCGATGCTCCAGACCCAGCCGGGGAAGAGCACCTTGCCCAGCCCGAACCACTCGATCAGGTTGGGAACGATGAGCAGCGTAGCGATCAGCGCAGTGACCGCCCAGGCGGCGATGTAGAGCCGCCGTGCGTCGACGGGCACATCCGACCACTTGCGCAGCAAAAGGCCCTTCACCCAGGCCACGAGGCGCTGGACGGTGGTGCCCTGAGTAATGTCGGACCAGTAGAGCTCGTAGAACTCGGTCCGCCGTCCGTCGACGTCATCGGGCGTGGTGATGCGGCGCAGCTCGTAGGACCGCGCGCGCCGGTCAGGGTGGACCCAGCTCTTGTTGATCAGGCCATCACCGTCAGGATCCGGCTTGCGCGCACCGAACTTGCCTTCCGTCCGACTGAGATCGGAACTCCAGACAGCACTGACGAAGCTGCGGATGGTATCCATCGGCCGCTGCTCGCCCATGCCGTGGACGATGACCACGGCCTGGCGCGCATTGTCCTTGGCCGCAGGCCGTATTGGTGCGGGGCTGACATTCATCGCAAATCCCCCCTGACAAGAGCGAAGACTATTCAGCAAGAAGACTGTTCAGAAACAGGGGCAGCCTATGCCAGTTCAAGGCAACAAAAAAGCCCGGGCGTTGCCGGGCTTTTGTTTGTCGGCGTGTGGATGGCTGAGAGTGTTTTCTCAGTGATCCATGGCCTTGACGATTTCTTCGGTCATCTTCTTGGCGTCGCCGAGCAGCATCATGGTGCCGTCCTTGTAGAACAGCGCGTGTTGTCGATGCCGGCATAGCCGGAGCCGAGGCTGCGCTTGACGAACAGGCAGGTGCGGGCCTTGTCGACGTCGAGGATCGGCATGCCATAGATCGGCGAGCTCTTGTCGTCACGCGCCGACGGGTTGGTGACGTCGTTGGCGCCGATGACGTAGCGACGTCGGCCTGCGAGAACTCCGAGTTGATGTCTTCGAGCTCGAAGACCTCGTCATAGGCACGTTGGCCTCGGCAAGCAGCACGTTCATGTGACCGGGCATGCGGCCGGCGACCGGGTGGATATTTGACTTCCACCATTGGCCTTGAGCTTGTCGGCCATCTCGCGCAGCGCATGCTGGCCTGGGCGACGGCCATGCCGTAGCCCGGCACGATGATGACCTTCTGGGCGTTCATCATCAGGTACGCGGCGTCGTCGGCAGCACCCGTCTTGACCGTGCGCTGGATGCCGTCGTCGACAGCTGCCGCCGTCTCGCCGCCGAAGCCGCCAAATGACCGAGATGAACGAGCGGTTCATGCCCTTGCACATGATGTAGGACAGGATCGCACCGGACGAGCCGACCAGCGCACCGGTGATGATCAGCGCGAGATTGCCAAGCGTGAAGCCGAGTGCCGCTGCTGCCCAGCCCGAATAGGAGTTCAGCATCGACACCACGACAGGCATGTCGGCGCCGCCGATCGGGATGATCAGGAGCACGCCGAGCACAAGCGACAATGCCACGATCAGCCAGAAGATGGTCGTCGACTGGGTGGTGACCAGGAGCACGATCAGCACGACAGGCCGATGCCCGAGGGCGGCGTTGATCAGGTGGCGGGCCGGCAGCATGATCGGCTTGCCCGACATGCGGCCGTCGAGCTTGAGGAAGGCGATGACCGAGCCGGTGTGAAGGTGATGGCGCCGATGGCAACGCCAAGGCTCATCTCGACAAGCGCCTGGCCATGGATGGCGCCGACGGCACCGATGCCGAAGCTTTCGGGTGCATAGATCGCAGCAGCGGCAACCATGACGGCGGCCAGACCGACGAGGCTGTGGAAGGCAGCGACCAGCTGCGGCATCGAGGTCATGGCGATGCGTCGGGCGGTGACCGCACCGACACCGCCGCCGATAACGAGGCCGAGCACGATCAGGCCGAGGCCGCCGGCAGAGGCTTGGCCAGCGCCAGCGTGGTCACGATGGCGATGCCCATGCCGATCATGCCGTAGGTGTTGCCCTTGCGGCTGGTGGTCGGATGCGACAGGCCACGCAGCGCCAGGATGAACAGGATGCCGGAGACGAGAGAGGAAGGAAGCGAGGTTCAGGGTCACGTCACTTGTCCTTCTTCTTGTACATCGCCAGCATGCGCTGGGTGACGAGGAAGCCGCCGAAGATGTTGACCGAGGCCAGCACCAGGGCGACGAAGCCGAAGCCGGTGGCAAGGCCGGAAGCGGCGATGCCGACGGCCAGCAGCGCACCGACGACGATGACCGAGGAGATCGCGTTGGTGACGGCCATCAGCGGCGTGTGCAGGGCCGGCGTCACCGACCAGACGACGTAATAGCCGACGAAGATCGCCAAAACGAAGATGGCGAAGCGGAACACGAACGGGTCGATCGCCCCGCCTGACACGGCATGTGCCGCATTGCCGGCAGCTTCGGCCGCACCTTCAGATGTGGCGAGATCCTGACGCCGAGCCGGACGGCGGCAACCGCCTGGTCGAGCTGGTCGAGGGCTTTCTGAAGACCTTCCATCACGCGTCTCCCTCAGATGATGTCTTCGCGCCGGCGCTTGGCGCCGACTTCTTGGCAGTGGCTTTTGGGCAGCGGGCTTTTTCGCAGCCGCCGATTTGTCCGCTTTGGCGGCGGCCGGCTTCTTCGCCGCTGCCTTGGCAGGTGCAGCACCATCGCTCGCCGGGTCGTCGCCGCGGTTCTGGCCGGCCACGATCGGCTTTGGCTTGTCCGCCACGGCAACCGCTGCAGCATTGGCGAAGTTCGGATGCACCACCTTGCCGCCATCGGTCAGCATTGTTGCCTTGACCAGCTCGTCGTCGCGGTTGATGGCGATCTGCTTGGTGGCCTTGTCGACCATGGTCTCGAGGAAGGCGAACAGGTTCTTGGCGTAAAGCAGCGAGGCGGACGCCGCGACCCGGCCCGGCACGTTGAGATGGCCGACGATCTTTGCCCCATTGGCTGACGTGACGACCTTGCCCGGCACCGCACCCTCGACATTGCCGCCGCGCTCGACGGCGAGGTCGACAAGCACCGAACCCGGCTTCATCGAGGCGACCATAGCCGCCGACACCAGCTTCGGCGCCGGACGGCCGGGATGAGTGCCGTGGTAATCACGATGTCCTGCTTGGCGATGTGCTCGGCAGTCAGCGCCGCCTGCTTGGCCTGGTACTCCTTGGACATCTCCTTGGCGTAACCGCCTGCGGGTTCGGCGGCCTTGAACTCCTCGTCCTCGACGGCGAGGAACTTTGCGCCGAGCGAGGCGACCTGCTCCTTCACAGCCGGACGCACGTCGGTGGCCGTCACGATCGCGCCCATGCGGCGTGCGGTGGCAATCGCCTGCAGGCCGGCGACGCCGACGCCCATGATGAACACTTTGGCCGCAGGAACAGTACCGGCTGCCGTCATCATCATCGGCAGCGCCCGGTCATATTCCGAGCACCGTCGATGACTGCCTGGTAGCCGGCGAGATTGGCCTGCGACGACAACACGTCCATCACCTGGGCTCGGGTGATGCGCGGCATGAACTCCATGGCAAACGCCGTCACCCCCGCCTTGGCCATCGCCGCCAAACCGGCCTCGTTGCCATAAGGATCCATGGTGGCAAGCACGGCAGCGCCCGGCTTGTAGCCCTTGACCTCGGCCTCCGAGGGACGGCGCACCTTGAGCACCACATCGGCCTTGGCGGCATCGCCGGCCTTGCCGATGACAGCCCCCACCGCCCGCATAATCGGCATCGGGAATGCGCGACAAGGTGCCGGCGCCCGTCTCGACAACAACCTCGAAGCCAAGACCCACAAGGCGTTTCACCGTATCCGGTGAAGCCCCTACGCGGCTCTCAATCGCATCAAGCTCTCTGGGTATGAATATCGTCTGGCCCACCGTGACGTCCTTTCGGCTGAACCTTACCAAACGTAAAGTGCCGGACGCACACAGACGCGTCGCGCCTTACCAACGAAATCGACTGGGCTAGTGACGAGAAGACCGCCGACGCACCCGCACCAAAACTTATCAGGACCATGCCCTGCCGGGCGCTTCGCCGGCAAGGTTATTGCGTGCAGCCGCTTTTGGTCCACGCTCTTCGCAGGAAGACCGTCGGTTCAGCTTCGACCGGAAATTGGCCGTGACACGAACCGGCGCGGGAACCCGGCGGCTGCCGGAAATCAATCAGCGGATATGGGTCGGCACGTCGCGCAGCAGATAGCCGCCGACGCCGCAGATGATCAGAAACAGCACGAGGCTGGAGAAGAAGCCGGCCGGCGTAAAGAAGCCGAAGGCCATGGCGATCATCAGCGCCACGCAGAACAGCGTGCCGTATTTGGACAGCATGATGAACATCGAATAGGTTTTCTCGTGCTCGGCGTAATCCATCTGCGCGCCAAGTTCGATCGGGCCGGTCGGCGTGGTATCAGCCATGAGAGTCCCTCCGGAAAACGAGTTCAAGGGCACATACCTAAATGCGCGCTGCAGGGCAATGGAAAGATTGCCCTTTGGCTGCGACAAGATTATCAATCCCCAACGGGGAAATAAATGCTCATTTGATCAAACGCAAGCGTTTATTGCGAAAGCGATGACTGATATTGCGATGCCGGAATGGTGGCGGGTTTCGAAAAGCAGGGTGGCTGGCAGTGCGGAGGTGCTGTCCAGATGCGAATGAAAGCCTAGTGGACATGGTTCGCGACTGTTCAGGTTGCGGCGGTACAGGCCGGAAGCCTTCCGACTACCTGAGTGCGACGGGCTCCGCACTGGCGGCAGATGAGGGCGAGAATGAGTTCAGCATGATCAGGCAAGGGCGCGCCGCGCCACAGCGATGGCCGCGCCGATTACTGGCCAGGGGGGAAGGGATCCTAGTTCTTGCAAGCCTCGTTGAGCGACCATGGCGCATGCGACGTGGCGAACTTGTTGGCTTCCTGATCGACCAGCGGGGCGATCATCTTGGCATCGGCGGTCAGCGGGTGCGATGCCTTGACGAAGCGGTTGCCGTCCCACTGCAAAAGCCAGGCGCTGCCATTGCCGGCATGGTTGGCGCAGGTCGTCGCGAACGGGCCGATCATGCCTGACATGCCGAGGGCTGCCAGCCTGGCATCGTCGATCTTGAGGTTCTCTAGCCCCCAGCGCATCTGTTCGCCGCTGATCAGCCTTTTGTCGAAGTGCTCCTGGGCCGCCTTTATCGCCTCGGCCGACAGCATCGAGATCATGACGCCGCGCTGGTAGAAAAGCTTGTCGAGCGCCTCGGCAGGCGTCTGCGACTTGCCGGCGTCGATGACATATTTGCGGATGTCCTTGATCACCTCGGCATCCGGCGCGGGCAGGTTCCACGACAGGGCGCGATAGCCCTTCGCCGCCTCGCCCACAGCCTTCAGTCGTCGTCGTCATGCGCCGACCACCAGATGCCGACGAGCCTGTCCATCGCAAAGCCCGATTTAACCGCCTCGACCAAGGCACCCGCATTCATCGCGCCCCAGCCCCACAAGAGCACAAAATCCGGGCGCTCGGCCTTGATCTTCGCCCATTGCACCGACTGGCTCTGCATCTCCTTGGCCGCCACAGGCACGGGCAGCAGCGTGAAGTCAAAACTGTCGGCATATGCCTGCAACAGCGGGATTGGCTCCTCGCCATAAGGACCGTCGAGGTGCAAAAGCACGATCTTCTTGCCACGCAGATTGTCGAGGTCGTCGCCCGATATGCCCTTGAGCATCATCGAGGCGCCGTCCCAGTAGCTGACCGGAGGATTGAAGGCCCAGGGAAAACGCCTGCCGTCTGCCATGGCCGAGAAGCCGTATCCCGGCGCGAGCACAGGTACCTTGTCGACGCTGGCCTTGGGCAGCAACTCAAGAGTGATCGCGGGCGACCAGGGCTGGGTAACAAGGCTCGAAGCCTTGGCCTTGTCGTAGCACTCCAGAGCCTTGTCGACGCTGAAGCCGGTCTCGCACTCGTCGTAGTTCAGCCTGATGCCGTTGATACCGCCGTCGCGCTCGTTGAGCATCAGCATGTAGTCACGCTGGCCGTCCGTCAGCGGAGTACCGGCATCGGCGAAAGGGCCGGTGCGGAAGGTCATATTGGCGACTGTGAGCGTGTCTTCAGCAGCCAGCACCGGAGCGGGCAGGATCATCCCGAGCAGCAATACGGCCCGCAACAGGTGTTTTGTGGTCGGCGTCGTCATTGTTCCCGCGGATTCCGGATCACATTGCCGCCGACCTTACGCGAAGCTCAGGCGGCTTCGCGAAAATATTTCGCCGTCGGCAGGATGGTCAGCGGCGCGAGCTCGCCCATAGGCTGCCTGCCGAACATCAACCTTTGTTCCATCGGCGTCGACTTGAAGAACGGGAAACGCTGGAACGAGCGCTCGCGGATGCTGTTGACGTCGGCGCGGTAGAGCACGACCTTATAGTTGAGGCCGGGATAATCGCGCAACTCGCCGATCTGCTCCGACTTGTAGATGCGGCGGTAGAAACCGGCATGCTCGGGACGAATGGTCGACAGGCAGTAAGGCGCGTCGAAATAGAAGCAGGCCATGCCGGCCAGGCGCAGCGTGAGATAAGGTATCTGCGGATAGACACGCGACCAGTCCGGATCTGCAGCGAAGCGGCTGGGATCGACGAAGTTGGCGCCGGCCGCCAGTTGGGGGCGCAGGATATCGCCATAGACGGTCGTCGACGGCGACGCCGGCGTTTCGCGACAGGCATGATGGATGCGCAGCGTGCTGACCAGTTGGCCATCAATGTAGATGCCGAATTTGTAGCAGTTCTCGGCATCGTCGAGATCATCATGGATGGTGTGGTCGGGATTTTCCGACACCATGTCGCTCAGACGGTACGACTTGTAGCGGAGGCGATAGATGTCTTCGAGGTCTTCGCCCTTGTCGCAGCGCCGGTATTCGGCCCGCTCGAGCAGACTTGAAACATGGCTCGCGAAACTCGAGCCTTCACCGGACACACTGCCACTCTTGACGTCGGCGTCGCCGCCGGACGTCGCTTGATGGATCGTCATGGTATTCCCCGTACTTCCGCCCAATCGAAGGGTAGCGGAGGCCGGTTTGATGTAAAGATAAAATTCAAAATGTTCCTATTTACCTTCCATTAAGGTTAACAATTAATGGATGAACAAGCGTTTTTGCCAGTTGGGCGACCTGCCCTTCCGCTTACTTTATCGGCGGGCTGAAATGCGTGCGAGACCGATGTCCTTGGCAAAGGGCCAGACGGTGTTGGACATGGTTTCAATGCCGGACGACGACAGCGCCGAACCGAACAGGAAGCCCTGGACGAGGTCGGGGTGGACCTCGACAGCGAGGATCTTGAGCTGTTCGAAGGTCTCGACGCCCTCGACGGTGACCGACAGGCCGAGCGGCCGTGACAGGTCGACGATGCCTTTCAGCAGCTTCAGCGAGCGCGGGTTCTGCGCGACATCGGCAAGGAAGCTGCGGTCGATCTTGACCTTGTCGAGCGGCAGCTTGTGCAGATAGCTCAAGCTGGAATAGCCGGTACCGAAGTCGTCGAGCGCAATGCGCACGCCCAGTGCCTTGAGTTCCTCGATGTAGCTGCGCGTCGACGACTTGTCGTCGAGCAGCGCCGTCTCGGTGACTTCGATTTCGAGACGATGCGGCGCGAGGCCTGAAGCCACAAGCGCGCCGCGGACCTTCTCGACGACATCGCGGTCGCGGAAGTCCTTGGCCGACAGGTTGACCGACACGCCGATCGGCGCCGGCCACTTGGCGCATTCGGCGCAGGCTGCCTGCAGCACGAAGGTGCTGATGTCGGAGATGATGCCCATCTCCTCGGCGAGCGGAATGAAGGTTGCCGGCGAGACCGGGCCAAGCTCTGGATGATCCCAACGGCACAATGCCTCGCAGCTGGCGATACGCATCGTGCTCATCGAAACGATCGGCTGGTAGACCACGCGGAGCGCGCGCGCTTCAACCGCATTGCGCAGATCGGCCTTCATCAGCTGGCGATTGCGGAAGGCGGCGTCCATCACCGCCTCGAACAGCTGCCAGCTGTTCTTGCCGGATTCCTTGGCCTTGTAGAGCGCGAGGTCGGCCTTGACGATCATCGCATCGACATCGGATTCACGCACCTTGCCGAGCACGGCGCCGCCGCTGGCCTGGATGCGCAGCACATGGCCGGCGACATCGACCTCGCCCTGCAATTCGGCGAACATGCGGTCGAGCATCAGCTTGAGATGGCTCTCGTCATCGACCTTGTCGAAATAGATCATGAACTCGTCGCCGCCGAAGCGGCTGACCTTGACGGCATCGGAGGCAAACGCTGCCAGCCGCTCGGCGACGGCGTAGATCAGCCCGTCGCCGACAGGATGACCAAGCGTGTCATTGACGCTCTTGAAGTCGTCAAGGTCAAGCACGGCGAGCGCGCACAGCCGTTCGCGGTCGCCGGAGAGTACGCATTCAGCCGCCACTTCATGGAAATAGGCGCGGTTGGGCAGCCCGGTCAGGCCATCGTAGCGGGCCATGAAACGGATCTTCTCTTCGGCGGCGACACGAGCTGTCACGTCCTCGAAGGTGATGACGCCAAGCTCCTGGCTGCCTTCGCGCGCCGAGAACTCCAGGCACTGGCCGTTGGCGAGCGAGACCAGGACCTTGCGGTCCCTGCCCTCGCGCAAAGCGCGGGTCAGCTGAGCCTCGATGTAGCGGCAATCCTTGAGCGCGAGTTGGCCGCCGGCGACGCCGCGCATCAGCAGGCCATGGATCGAGCGGCCGAGCAGCGCCTCCGGCGATTTGACCGACATCAGATGCGCAGCTTCCGCGTTGGCCACAGCCACGCGACCGTCGGGGCCGAGCATGACCAGGCCGTGCGACATGGTGTTGAGGGCACGATTGAAGCGCTGGGCGAGGCGGTTGGCCTTCTTCTCCTCCGACACTGCGGTGAACAGCACGTCGCGCACCGTATCCGCGAACTTGCGGATGGCGTAGAGGAACGGCGCCGACAGCAGGCCCAGGAAGACGTGGTAAAAATCGCCACGCAGCAGAAAGCCGAGCGAGATCGCCCAGGTCATCGTGACGGTGAAGATCATCACCATGCGCGGCGAGCCGTAATTGCGGCCGGCAATCGAGGTGGCCGATGCAAGCGTCACGCAGACCGAGGCGATTTCGGCGAAAGGATCATAGGCGAAATAGATGCCGGCGAGGCAGAACGAGCCCAGCGCCAGGCCATGCAGAGTACCATAGAGGATGTAGTCGTTTTCGCGCTTGTGCGCTTCTTCCCACGTCGCGGCAGCCGGCAAGCTGTTGTATTTGCGGAAGTTTCGCATGCGCAACGTGGCGACGAGCACCATGAACATCGCAACGACAAGATAGAGCGGGTGAGCGGTTTTCCACCAGACGACGCCGATCAGGACCGTCTGCGCAACCATACCAACAGCCAGCGTCGCGCCATCGCGGAAAAGCGTTTCCACGAAGGGTATGTAGACGTCGACCGGTATCTCGTTGTTTCTTCTGCGCATCCGAGGCCTGCCTGGGAGGCCAAGGACTGCCACATCCACCTTAAGAAAGGCTTAGAAAGCGCGCACTTATGCGCCAGTAACGCCGCTCAATCGCCCGCCACAACTTCTAATTTAGGTTCAGGTAAACAAGTCGTATCGTCTACTCGGCAGCTTGCAGGGCGGCGCTTGCCGGCGCGGCAGCCAACCTCTTGACCAGCCGTTCCCGTTCCCCCGATGCCTTGTCGACGCTCGCATGCTTGACGTGACCATAACCACGGATCAGCTGCGGCACCGATGCCAGGGCGGCCGCAGCATCAAGGTTCTCACTCGACAGCGAAGCGCGGATCAACTCGAGATCGGCCTCGTAGCGGTCGAGCAATGCACGCTCCATGCGGCGCTCGGCGGTGTAGCCGAAGATGTCGAGGGCACCGCCGCGCAGGCTCTTCATCGCCGACAGCAGCCTGAAGCCCTTCATCATCCACGGACCAAAGTTCGACTTTCGCGCAACACCGTCGGCGCCCTTGCGGCCGAGGATCGGCGGCGCGAGATGGAACTCGAGCCTGTCGTAGCTCTGGAACTGCTTGGCCAGTTCACGCTGGAACGAGCCGTCGGTGTAGAGCCGGGCGACCTCATACTCGTCCTTGATCGCCATCAGCTTGAACAGCGAGCGCGCCGCCGCATCGGTGACGATTGTCGAGCCCGCCTTTGCCTTCTGCTCGGCAGCCCGGAGCGCAGCGATGCGGCCGGTGTAGCGCTCGGCATAGGCAGCGCTCTGATAGGCTTTCAGGAACTCGGCGCGGCGTGCGATCATCTCATCGAGTGTCTGGGCGACGACAGGCTCATCGCCGCGGGTGGTCCGGCCGATCATGGCGCGGACGAACTCCGGATCATGGGCGGCGCGGCGGCCCCAGCGGAACGCCGCGACATTCATCGCCACCGCTTCGCCATTGAGAGCGATCGCCTTTTCGACCGCTTCAGTCGACAGCGGCAGGCCGCCGTGCTGGAAAGCAAAGCCGAGCATGAACATGTTGGCACCGAGCGAATTGCCGAACAGCGCTGATGCGGTGCGGGTGGCGTCGAAGAAATGCGCGTTCGCCTCGCCCGCCGCATCGCGGATCGTCTTCTTCAGCCGCTCCGTCGGCAGCGAAAAGTCGGCCGAGCGCGTGAACTCGCCGGGCATGATCTCGGCGGTGTTGGCGACGAAGATGGTGTGGTTTTCGCGAACCGCCGCCAGCACCTTCTTGGCGCCCGACACGACGAGGTCGCAGCCGAGGATCAGGTCGGCCTTGCCGGCGGAAACGCGGATGGCGTTGATGTCGTCCGGCGAACGGGCGATGCGGACATGGGTGAACACCGAACCGCCCTTCTGGGCGAGGCCGGCCATGTCGATCATGCCGCAGCCTTTGCCTTCGAGGTGGGCGGCCATGCCGAGGATGGCGCCGACGGTGACGACACCAGTGCCACCGACGCCGTCGATGATCGCTGCCCAGCCGTCACTGTCGAGCGCGAACGGCTTCGGCTCAGGCACGCCCTGCAACGCGTCGCTGGTTCCGGCTATGCCTCCGGCCTTGCGGATCTTGGCACCATGCACCGTCACGAAGGACGGGCAGAAGCCGTTGACGCAGGAAAAGTCCTTGTTGCAGCTCGACTGGTCGATCTTGCGCTTGCGACCGAACTCGGTTTCGACAGGCTGGATCGAGACACAGTTGGACTTGAGGCCGCAGTCGCCGCAGCCCTCGCAGACGAGTTCGTTGATGAAGACGCGCTTGTCCGGATCCGGAAAGGTGCCGCGCTTGCGGCGACGGCGCTTCTCGGCAGCGCAGGTCTGGTCGTAGAGCAGGACGGTGACGCCCTTGATGTCGCGCAGCTCGCGCTGAACAAGGTCAAGATCGTCGCGGTGATGAAAGGTTGTACCGGCAGGAAACTGCGAACGGCCGCCATATTTGTCCGGCTCGTCGGTGACGACGGCGATGCGCTCGACGCCCTCGGCACGGACCTGGCGGGCAATCATGTCCACGGTCAGGCTGCCTTCATGCGGCTGGCCGCCGGTCATCGCAACCGCGTCATTGTAGAGGATCTTGTAGGTGATGTTGGCATCCGAGGCGAGCGCGAAGCGGAGCGCCAGCGTGCCGGAGTGATTGTAGGTGCCGTCACCGAGATTCTGGAAGATGTGCTCGCGCTTGGTGAACGGCGCCTGGCCGACCCATTGCGCGCCCTCGCCGCCCATGGCGGTGAAGCCAACGGTGCTGCGGTCCATCCACAACGACATGAAGTGGCAGCCGATACCGGCGCCGGCGATCGAGCCCTCCGGCACCTTGGTCGAGGAATTATGCGGGCAGCCGGAACAGAAGAACGGCGTGCGCGACGCCACGTCCTTGGTGTCGGCCAGCATCGCCTGGTACTGGCGCAAGCGGCTGACGCGGGCGGCGATCTCTTCCGACGGGCCGATGACCTTGAGCACGCGCTCGCCGATGGCAATGGCGATGTCGTTGGGGTCGAGCGCGCCCTTGGCCGGAAACAGCCAGTCGCCGCGCTCGTCCCGCTTGCCAACGACCTTGGGCTGCATCGAGGTGCCGTAGAGCTCCTCGCGCACCTGGACCTCTAGCAACGAACGCTTTTCCTCGACGACGACGATCATCTCGAGGTCACGGGCAAACTCCCTGATGTGCTCGATGTCGAGCGGCCACGGACAACCGACCTTGAACAGGCGGATGCCGAGCTGGTTGGCGCGGCTCTCGTCGATGCCGAGATCGTCGAGCGCCTGGCGCACGTCGAGAAAGCTCTTGCCGACGGTGATGATGCCGATCTTGGGTTTGCGGCCGCCGGGATAGACGATGCGGTTGATGTTGTTGGCGCGGATGAAGGCGGACGCAGCCGCCCGCTTGTATTCGTGCAGCCGCGCTTCCTGACCGAGCTGGTCGAGCTCGTGGCGGATGTTGAGCCCGCCTGGGGGCATGTCGAATTCGGGGATGACGATGTTGAGCCGGCCGAGCGAGGCGTCGACTGAGGCGGTGGACTCGATGTTGTCCTTGACGCATTTGATCGCCGCCCAGGTGCCGGCGAAGCGCGACAGGGCAAAGCCGTAGAGTCCGTAGTCGATCAGCTCCTGCACCCCGCCCGGATTGAGGATCGGAATCATCGTGTCGACGAACAGGAACTCGGTGGCGTGTGCGTTGGTCGAGGATTCGGCCGTATGGTCGTCGCCCATCAACGCCAGAACGCCGCCCTTCTTCGAAGAGCCGGCGAGATTGGCATGACGGAAGACATCACCCGAGCGATCGACGCCGGGACCCTTGCCGTACCAGACGGAAAAGACGCCGTCGTGCTTGCCTTCGCCCAAAAGCTCAGCCTGCTGCGAGCCCCAGCAGGCCGTGGCGGCGAGTTCCTCGTTGAGACCGGGCTGGAAGACGATGTTGGACTGCGCCAGCTGCGTCTTGGCTTTCCACAGCTGCAGGTCGAGCCCGCCGAGCGGCGAGCCGCGATAGCCCGAGACGAAACCCGCCGTATCGAGGCCGGCGAGCCTGTCGCGCTCGCGCTGCATCAGCAGCATGCGGATGACGGCTTGCGCGCCGGAGAGGAAAATCCGCTCCTTGCCCAGATCGAACTTGTCGTCGAGAGCGACGTCGTGAAGCGTCATCAGCATTTCCTGTGCCCCAACCACCCTCGATTCGGGCAGCTGACCTTGGGTAGCCTAGCGATAGCTTTTCCGGGCGCGGCTGTCGCGTCAAACGAAATTCTTTGCCTGGGAAAAAGAACAATCGAAGGTGGCTAGGACCGCCAGCCACGCACGAATCCGCAAGCAGAAGCCGTCCAGGCGAATGAAAATTTCCTTCGGAGAGAAGCTCAGGCGGCGGGCGGACAGGTCACGCCGCGGCCTCCGGGCAGGTGACCGTCGGGATGCCCCTCAAGTTCCGGATTGGGATCGTAGAACGGGCCGACGACGAGCGGCTTGTCGGGCAGCACCGACTGGTCTTGTGACGAGGCCATCGTCGTCTCCAGCGCCTGCATCAGCTCGCCGCTGGCATCCTCGATGCGGATCGACACCTTGTAGGGCCTGTCCTTGACCACGCATTCGAGCGGCGGGCTGTTGATCGTCACCTTGTCATTAAGCGGCCATATCTTCTGGCGGACGATGATCGCCTCGCCCCCGGCGGGGTTTTCGAAGGTAGCGACCGCAACTTCGCCCTCGCCGATCGGCTTCAGTGGCCTCAGGGTGACAAGATACTGTACGGTCGCGACCCGGTAGTTGAAGACGAACAGCCGGCCGGACAGTTCGAAATGCTCATCCTCGCCGCCGGTTTCTCGGCAGCCAGCCAATGCCAGCGAGGCAAATGCCAAAAGGGCAAAGGCGGCACGCAAAAATTTGCGCTCAGGCATTTTGCACCTCCTTGCGCCTGCTGTAATGGCGCTTCGCCTTCTGACGGTTGCCGCAGACGGCCATGTCGCACCACAAGCGGCTGCCGTTGCGACTGCGATCGAGAAACAGCCAGTTGCAGTTCGGGCAAATCCTGAGCCGGGACATGGTGGCGGCGGATAAGAGCGACAGCGCCGATACGGCGAGTGCTGCCTCGAAGGCCAATGGTTCCGGCGTGGCACCGAAGGGGGTTGCGGCACTCAGGCTTTCGCGCGCACCAATGAGCCCACTGGCACAGGCGTTGAGGAAAGCGGGCATATCGGCCGTGGCAAGCGCGCCGTCGATGACGCTGCTTCGCATCAGGCGGTCGGTGGCTTCACGAATGGCAATCACCTTGCCGGCAATCGCCAGAGGGTCGGGAGCGGCCAGCGCCCTGCCCTTCAGCTCGTCGGCGCGAAAGCCGCTGGCCGCAGCGGCGAAGCGGGCGATCTCCATGGGCTCGTCGAAACGGTCGAAGCTGCGCGCTGCATCACCCCGCAACACCACTGTGTTGGCGGTGTCGAGCGCGAGCACGCCGCCAGAGAAACGATGTTGGGTCCAGGAGACTGCCATGCCTCAATCTAACTGGTAAATGCAATTTGACAAGTTAGTATCGCGGGCGCAGTCTTTGCGGCAGCGCGACAAGTGGGCGCCGCCGGACAACGCATGCTCTATTTCCTGCAACAGCTTCTCAACGGCGTGCATTCGGCGGCGATCTACGGCCTGCTGGCCTTCGGTTATGCGCTCGGCAACGGCCTGCTCCAGCGCACCAACCTTGCTTTTGGCGGCATCTTCGCCTTCTCGGGCCAGACGATGATCCTCGCCGCCGTCTACGGCTACCAGGCGATGTGGCTGACGCTGCCGGCGACGATCGCCTTCGGCATCGTCGTGGCGCTCGCCTATGCCGCTCTTGTGAGCCGGGTGATGTCGCGTTCGGTCTTTGCACCTCTCGCCAACCGCTCGCCCAACGCCATCGTCGCCGCCACGCTCGGCGTGATGATCGTGCTGATGGAGATGAGCCGCATTGCTGCCGACACGCACGACTACTGGCTGCCGCCGATGCTGGCGACGCCGGTGGTCTTTGGCTCAGATGGCAATTTCGTCGCGACGCTGACGGTGATCCAGCTGATCAACACGGCAGTGGTGGTCGCCGTCATCACCTGGGGTGCTTTCAGGTTGGCGCGATCGAATTTCGGCCGAAACTGGCGAGCGGTCGCCGACGATCCCTTTGCCGCCAAACTTTGCGGCATCGACACGGCACGGGTGTTCCACCGTGCCCTGCTGTTGGGTGGCCTGTGCGCCGGCCTGGCCGGTGTTCTGGCAGCACTTTATTACGGCAATCTCGGCTTTGGCGCCGGCCTGGTCTACGGCTTGAAGATCCTGTTCATCACCGCGGTTGGTGGCTATTACGCCCCTGGAAAGGCAGCACTCGGTGCTGCCGCCTTCGGTATCGCCGAGTCGCTCTGGGCCGGCTATTTCCCGATCGAATGGCGCGACGCCTGGATGTATGGCCTGCTCGCGGCGATGCTTGTGCTGACCGGCGACCGCAAGGACGCACTAAGCCGGGCCTGACCGCGAAATGGCCTTCGACTTTGGTCGCATACCGCGCGACCTTCTGGTCTTTTCCCTTGTTTTGCTACCTTCGCAGCAATTGACGGGAACGGCGCGTTATGTTGACGCCGCACCCTTGACCGGCATACCCATGACATCGGGAGTGCCGAAAAAGAACGTCGGGGAACAACGGCTGCCCCACACAACCTGGGAGGAATGCATGGCAGGGCTTCTCGCTCTATCCAGAGCCATTGACCGTATCAACGAAGCGATCGGCAAGACGGTGGCATGGGCGATCCTGCTCGCCATCCTCGTGAGCGCAGGCAACGCGGTGGTGCGCAAGACATTCAACATGTCGTCGAACGCCTGGCTGGAACTGCAGTGGTACCTGTTCGGTGCCGCCTTCATGCTTGCAGCAGCCTACACGCTGAAGCAGAACGAACACATCCGCATCGACATCGTCTACGGCCTGTTCTCGCGCCGCGTGCAGCACTGGATCGACCTGCTCGGCCATGTGCTGTTCCTGATGCCCTTCGTCCTGCTGATGATCTTCTACTTCATCCCCTATGTCAGCCTGTCGTTCCGCTCCGGCGAAATGTCTTCGAGCGCCGGCGGCCTGATCCTGTGGCCGGCAAAAGCGCTGCTGCTGATCGGTTTCGTGCAGCTCGGCCTGCAGGGCGTCTCCGAGATCATCAAGAAGGTCGCCATCATGCGCGGCGACATGGAGGATCCCAACCCGTTCATCTCCGCACACGAGCAGGCTGAACTCGAAGGCAAGGCCCTGGCCGACGAGGTACGCCCATGATCGAGTTCATCGCCCAGAACATGGCGCCGATCATGTTCTTCTCGCTCATCATCTTCATGCTGCTGGGTTACCCCGTAGCCTTTTCGCTCGCCGCCAACGGCCTGCTGTTTTTCTTCATCGGGGTGGAGCTCGCACCCTATTCGAACGGCTCGATCAACCTGTCCTGGCCACTGCTCTATGCCTTGCCGGAACGTTTCTGGGGGGTGATGTCGAACGAGACGCTTCTGGCGATCCCTTTCTTCACCTTCATGGGCATCGTGCTCGAACGCTCCGGCATGGCCGAGGACCTGCTCGACACCATAGGTCAGCTGTTCGGACCGATCCGCGGCGGTCTCGCTTATGCCGTCATCTTCGTTGGTGCGCTTCTGGCTGCGACCACCGGCGTGGTTGCCGCCTCGGTCATCGCCATGGGCCTGATATCGCTGCCGATCATGTTGCGCTACGGCTACGACCGACGCGTTGCCTCCGGCGTCATCGCGGCATCAGGCACGCTTGCCCAGATCATCCCGCCCTCGCTGGTGCTCATCGTGCTCGCCGACCAGCTCGGCCGCTCGGTCGGCGACATGTACAAGGGCGCGCTGATCCCCGGCCTGGTGTTGACCGGCCTCTACATGGGCTACATCCTGTTGATGTCGATCATCCGGCCGAAGTCGATGCCGGCACTTCCCCTGGAGGCCCGCACGCTCGGCCATGGCGTCACGTCGTTGTTCGTGGCACTGGCTGTCGCTGCCATCATCGCCTATGCGGCGCATGTCTATCTCTCGCCCACCCACGGCGCCAATGCCGACATCCTCGGCGCCTGCGTCGGTGTCATCTTCATCTACGTCGTTGCCATCGCCGACCGCGGCATGAAGATCAATATGATGTCACGGTTGGCCCAGCAGGTGATCATCGTGCTGATCCCGCCGCTGGCACTGATATTCCTGGTGCTCGGCACCATCTTCCTCGGCATTGCGACACCAACCGAAGGCGGCGCGATGGGTGCTGTCGGTGCGCTGATCATGGCCGCCGCCAAGGGCCGCCTCAACCTCGATGTGATCAAGCAGGCGCTGGCCTCCACCACGCGCCTGTCGTCCTTCGTGCTGTTCATCCTGATCGGCGCCCGCGTCTTCTCGCTGACCTTCTACGGTGTCAACGGCCACCTCTGGGTCGAGCACCTTCTGGTGTCGCTGCCCGGCGGCGAAGTCGGCTTCCTGATCGCCGTCAACATCCTCGTGTTCCTCTTGGCCTTTTTCCTCGACTTCTTCGAGTTGGCCTTCATCATCGTGCCGCTCCTGGCGCCTGCCGCAGACAAGCTCGGCATCGACCTGATCTGGTTCGGCGTGCTGCTCGGCGTCAACATGCAGACGTCCTTCATGCACCCGCCCTTCGGCTTCGCGCTGTTCTACCTGCGTTCGGTCGCGGCACGCGTGCCCTATCTCGACCGGATCACCGGCAAGAACATCCAGCCGGTGACGACGGGCCAGATCTATTGGGGCGCGGTGCCGTTCGTCTGCATCCAGATCATCATGATCGGCCTGACCATCGCCTTCCCGCAGATGGTGATGCACTACAAGGGCAAGACGGTCGACCCCTCGACCATCGAGATCAAGATGCCCGATATGCCCGGGCTCGGCGGTGGCCTCGGCCTGCCGCCGCTCGGCGCACCGGCAACTCCGGGAACCGCGCCGGCTGCTCCAGGCACGGCACCAGCCGCACCGGCCAACGATCTCTCGAAACCACCGAGCTTCAACTGATCCACAAGCCAAGAGGGCGCCCACGTGGCGCCCTTTCTTCTTGTTCCCAAGATGAACGCCAGTCGAGCGGGTCAGCCTAATCGGCCTGCCTCTGCCGATCTCGCCACCTGCTGGGCCCGCCGCCGCAGGAAGGCTGCGTCCGACTCGGAGCCGGCCAGGTCGATGGCCATCGCATAGGCCGCCGCAGCGTCGTTGAACTGCCCCATGCGCGACAGAAGTTCGGCGCGCGCCGGGTGAAAAGGCTGATAGGCCTTGAGCTCGGCGGCCAGTGCATTGAGCGAACGCAATCCAGCCTCCAGCCATCCCGCCTCAGCGAGAGCAACCGCACGATTGAGACGCACGACGGCTGTAGGCTCGAGGCGCAGCAGGCTGTCATAGAGCAGGACGATCTGCGGCCAGTCCGAGACCTCGCCCTGGACGTGACAGGCAGCGATCGCCGCCTTGATCTGGTAGGGCCCCGGCGCACGACGCTGCATCGCCGTCTTGATCAGGCCGAGACCTTCGTCGATCTGCGCCCTGTTCCATTTGGTCCGGTCCTGCTCGGCCAGCGCAACCGTGATGCCTTCGGCATCGACACGGGCGTGGCAGCGCGCCTGGGTGATGAGCAGCAAGGCCAAGCAGCCTTCGATCTCGGGATCGTCAGGGTGAAGTCGGTTCAAGAGCCTGCACAGGAACAACGCTTCCTCGGCGAGGTCGCGGCCGTTGGCCGGGCCGGCGGCATAGCCAGCGGTGTAGATGAGGTAGATGACGGATAGCACCGACTGCAGCCGCGTCGCCCATTCGTCGGGACCCGGTACGGCATAGGGGATGCGTGCGGCTGAAATCTTGGACTTGGCGCGCGACAGCCTTTGTCCCATCGTCGTCTCGGCGTCGAGGAAGACGCGCGCGATCTCCGGGGTCGAGAGGCCGCCTATGGTGCGAAGCGTGAGTGCGACCTGCGACTTGGTTTCCAGTGCCGGATGGCAGCAGGCGAAGATCAGCCGCAGGCGTTCGTCCGGGATGTCGTCTGGATCGTCGGCCGCTTCGTCGCGCACCAGCGGCCTGAGATCATCGACCTTTCGCTCTTCGGACTTGTTCTGCCTGATACGGTCGATCGCCTTGCGATAGGCGGCCTGCAGCAGCCAGCCCTGCGGCGAATACGGCACGCCGTTGCGGCTCCAGTGCGAAACCGCCGACACCATCGCATCCTGAAAGGCTTCCTCGGCGAGCTGGAAACTGCCCAGCCGGGCGATCAGGGCGGACATCAGCCGCCCCCGGTCGTTGCGGACCAGCGCGTCGAGCGCCCTGGTGACAGCAACGGCACCGGAGGCGGCAGAAGCCATGTTACTGCTCTGTCGGATTGTAGCTCATGAGCGGGCGCACCTCGACGGTGCCCCAAGCGGCCGAAGGCACCATCGCGGCATAGCGCAGCGCGCTGTCGAGATCGGGCACGTCGACAACGTAGTAGCCGCCAAGGTGCTCGCGCGTTTCGGCGAACGGACCGTCCATGGTCTCGACCTTGCCGCCGCGCAGCTTCACCGAGGTGGCCGTCTCGATGCCCTGCAGGCCTTCGCCCGAAACCAGTACCTTGTCGGCCTTCATCTGTTCGTTGAGCGCAAAGAAGCCGCCCATCATCGCCTGGAACTCCGGCGTGCCATAGGCCGGTTCGAGCTTCGGGTCGCCGTAGATCAACAGCATGTATTGCATCGTCTTTTTCCCTTCCGTTGCAGTTGTGGCCGTTTGTGCCTGCAGCGGCAACGTCGCTGCGAAGGTGAGTACCAGCGCGGCGCGCAAGAGCTTGCGGCGTTTCTGGAATCGATCGGAGGACTCCCGGAATACCTGGTTCATAAGAAAGCTCCGTGTCTCAGGTTTGTTGCGGATCAGAGCCCAGTGAGGATCCGGACAAGTGCGACGGCGAGCACGAGGACCGCCAGGACGTTGGTGCCGTTGCCGACATAACGCAGCGGGTGGCCGGCATTGTCGATCCTGAGGCCGAGGGGATGGGCGAGCCGGCCGACGACCAGCAGGATGCCGGCAGCGTGCAGCCAGAGCCTGTCGGTACCTTGGGCCTCGGCCAGCACCATCAGGATCAGCACGAACGGCACCCATTCGATGAAGTTGCCGTGCTGGCGGATCTTCTGCAGGAGATTGAGGTCGCCACGATCGCCGATCGAGCAGTTGAGCTCGGAACGGGTGGACGTCACTCTGATCCACAGGACGAACCAGATCGGGGTCAGGAGGAGTGCGTAGAGAGTAGTCGTCGTCAGTGTCATGTCGAAATCACCGTTTGAGATTGCCTATGACCCAAGAACGGAAGCCATCAGCGAATTTCGACATGGCGCAAAAAACAAAATGCGAAATTGCCAAATCATTTCGTGACGAGCCGACGCTCGCAAAGTCTTTCGCGCTGAATAGACGATTCTGCCTAAAGATCGGTGACCCAGAATGCACTTGGAATTGTTTGCCGAGGTGGGCTGGAGAATACAGATAAAAGCAATGACGCGCCCGGGCACATCATCCGCGATGACTAAGATCGCCTTTGCGGAAACCCCGGAAGACTGCTATCCGGCGATCGCCGAAAAAGACATGGCCGGTTCGGTAAGTCCGGTCACTTCCCCTCGGGGAAGCCTGCCCACCGCATCGCGGGAGGACCCACGGCCGGACCGCGATGGCATTTGCCGCGCGACCGGCGGGTCTGTGGCAAATGCATTTGGTCCACTCGATCTCCGGTCGGCTCGGCACATCCTGTCCGCATTCAAACCGAACAGGAGACCAAGAATGAAACTCAACCACGCCAATCTCACCACATCTGACGTCGCCGCCCTTGCCGGCTTCTTCGCCGAGCATTTCGGCTTCAGGCTCGACGCCACGCGCGGCAAGGACGCCTTTGCCGTCCTGGCAGGCAGCGATGGCTTCGCGCTCAACCTGATGAAGCCCGCGAGCGACGACGGCCCTTACCCCTCTGGCTTCCATGTCGGCTTCTTTGTCGACAGCCCCGACATCGTCCGCTCCAAGCAGGCCGAGCTGACCGCCGCCGGCTTCACTCCAGGCGAAGTCCAGGAACTGACCCGCGGCGGCATCAAGTCGACGACCTTCTACTGCAACGCCCCCGGCGGCGTGCTCGTCGAGGTCGCCTCACATTGAGGCACAAGAAAAAACCCCGGAGCGTTGCCCCGGGGTTTTTGAACCAAGCGTTCAGGAAAGCTTAGAGCTTGCCGTTGCGCTGTTGGATCATCATGAAGGTGTCGTAGTTGTATTCGGCGATCTGGGCCCACAGATAGTGGTCCTTGCGGAAGCCCTTGATCGAGTCCCAGATCTTCTTGAAAGCCGGATTGCTGGCTTCCATCTCCGCATAGACCTCGTTGGCCTTGTCGAAGCAGGCCGAGAGGATTTCCGGACTGAACGGACGCAGTTGCGCGCCGTTGGCAACCAGGCTCTTCACCGCCGTCGGGTTGAGGAAGTCGTACTTCTGTAGCATGTTCGCGTCCGCAGCCTGGGCAGCCGTGCGCAGCAGTGCCTTGTAGGCTGCCGGCAGTTCGTCGACCTTGGCCTTGTTGAACATGAAATGGACCGTCGGGCCGCCTTCCCACCAGCCGGGATAGTAGTAGTAGGGCGCGACCTTTTGGAAGCCGAGCTTCTCGTCGTCATAGGGGCCAACCCATTCGGCAGCATCGATGGTGCCCTTTTCCAGCGCCGGATAGATGTCACCGCCGGCGATCTGCTGCGGCACCACGCCGAGCCGCTCCACGACCTTGCCGGCGAAGCCGCCGATGCGCATCTTCAGGCCCTGCAGGTCGGCGACCGTGTTGATCTCCTTGCGGAACCAGCCGCCCATCTGCACGCCGGTGTTGCCGCCGGGCAGACCGTAGAGACCCTGGGTCGCCAAGAATTCGTTGAACAGGTCGATGCCGCCGCCATGGTAGTGCCAGGCGTTCATACCGCGTGCGTTGAGCGCAAACGGTACGGCCGCACCCAGCGCCCACGTGGGGTCCTTGCCCCAGTAATAATATGCCACCGTGTGGCAGGCTTCGACCGTACCGGCGGTCGTGGCGTCGGCCGCCTGCAGGCCGGGCACGATTTCGCCGGCAGCGAAAGGCTGGATGGTGAAGTTGCCGTCGGTGGCTTCCGACAGGTGCTTCGACAGGACTTCAGCACCGCCATAGATGGTGTCGAGCGACTTGGGGAAAGACGACGCGAGCCGCCATGTAATCTTGGGATTGGACTGGGCAATCGCCGGTGCCGCGAGCGTCGCAGCGGCCGCGGCCGCTCCCACGCCGGTGGTACCGGCCTTCCTGATAAATGAACGGCGATCCATCAAAATCCTCCCATAGTGGACCGAAAGACATGCGACGCTGGGGAAATATTTGGCCTCCCACCACTCACGCCGACCGCGACAATACACGGCGAAGGGGATGAGTAAAGCACGCCCGAGAGGGCGGAGAAGCTTTGGCCGCGCAAAACGCTGCGGCAGCGCAAGCATCTAAAACTATAGTCTAAGCCCGCCCGCCTGGCACATACGAGATATGCAAACTTGTGTTGGAAAAGCGCCTCGGGATCGCCTATTTTGTAGGCAGGGAAACAGCCTGCTTTCCACAAGGATTCGAACCCCATCATGCACCAGCCGCTCGTCGCCGTTTCGTCAGACGTCAAGCAGTTCGAGAACTACACCTGGCATGCAGCACCCCAGCAATATCTCGAGGCGGCGATCTCGGGCGCCAGGGTGCTGCCCGTGCTGGTGCCCAATTTCGGCGACCGCCTCGACCTCGATGAGCTGCTCTCGTCGGTCGACGGCGTCATGCTGACTGGCTCGAAGTCCAACGTCGATCCTCGCCTCTATGGCGAGGAAGCGACCGAAGCGAATGGCCCCTACGACTTCGCCCGTGACTCGACCACCATGCCGCTGATCCGCAAGGCGATCGAACGCGGCGTGCCGCTGCTCGCCATCTGCCGCGGCATTCAGGAGCTCAACGTGGCGCTCGGCGGTTCGCTCGCCACCGAGATCCAGGAGCGCGAAGGCATTGCCGATCACCGGGCTCCGGTCAGCGACAACCAGGACGAACGCTTCGCCATCCACCAGGTGGCGACCATCAAGCCGGGCAGCTGCCTTGCCGGCGTGTTCGGCCCAGGCGACATCCTGGTCAACTCGGTCCACCGCCAGGCGGTCGAGCGTCTAGGATCGAAGCTTCAGGTCGAGGCCGTGGCGCCTGACGGCACAGTGGAAGCCGTGTCGGTTCGAGATTCGCGTGCCTTCGCCGTCGGCGTGCAATGGCACCCCGAATACTGGGTCAAGTCCGACGACGTCTCGCAACGCATCTTCAAGGCATTTGGCGATGCGGTGCGCGCGCATGCGGTCGCCCGGCAGGCTGCACGGACGGCAGCAGAGTAGCTTTCCGCCTCCCACTTGACCGAGCCCGCCGACCGATCCGGCATTGCCGCACCGAACGTGGCGCGACGGTCAGTTCGGGTTGATGATTTTCCACATCTTGTTGAATGGAAACGCGAACACCAGGTTCGGTGCGACGCCACCGAAGACAAGTCCGCAGGCCACAACCTCGGCGCCCTCCGACCGGCAAAGCAGAGCACCGGAATGCCCTTTGCCGACGGCACCAGCAACCATCTGCAACTGCCAGAATTCGGCATAAGGCACGTGGATTCCATCGACGTTGATGGTAACGCTGCCGACCACCCGCTCGGGGAATGCACATTCGAACTGCTGACCGTTGACGCGATACCAATATCGATGCGCAGACAGCGTTTCGATGCCTTCGAGCCGATCGACATCGTTGTCCAGATCGAGAATCATGAAGTCATCGACGGTGAAGGCCGGGTTGACTTCGATACGCGCCACGTCATGCGTTGTGATGATACCTGGCCGAAGTTGCGACGCATTGGCGACCACGCCGAAACGATAGAACTGGCCGTCAGTCCGGTTGAGCACATCGACCGGGCCGGCCGCTCCACCCGCAGCGGCATTCACCACGACATGGGCGTTGGTGAGCAGGAATTTTCGCCCGCCGTCGGTGTAGGCAACCGCACACACGCCGACATCGTTGTCGAAAGCTCGCAGTATATGGCCTGAACGCAGGCCGAAGGTGGTCGGCTCGGAACCGAGTTCCGTCACATCCGTCGCAATGGTGTCCGCTGTGCGGCCATCCGTAGCCAGCCAATCGATCTGCTTTGGAATGGCGTCTTCGCGAGCCACTTGCTCCTTCCGCGCCACGTAGAAGTTGAGCGACTTCTCGGGCAGCCTGACGCCATTCTTCACCTTGTGGCCAACTGTCATGTAGCGGACATTGCGTTTCGAGGTCAGCGCCTCGAAATCCGCAGCGCCGGAGCGTCGGATGTCCCACACCGTCGGAAGACGTCTGGACATGGCTAATTGACGTTGATGGTGCCGCCGGGTGATGTACCGGCACCGGCAGGCGTCGCTGGAACCACTGTCTGGCGTTCGGGTACCTTGAGCAGCGTCGAGTCGGAAACCAGCGGGCGCAAACCAGTGATGTTGCCGTCGTTGTCGAAGACGATGTCATAGACGCCGAAGCGGTTGCCGGAGCCTCCGGCCTTGCCGCTGAAGGCATCACCGATGGGATTGCCGCTTTTCACCGCCTCCTCGATCAACTGGATGAGCGCGACCGCGACGGCTGTCGTGTCCTGGTTGCTCTTGACCTTGGTCAAGAAGCCATTCTGGAACTCGGCCTCGAAGTCATGCTTGGCGAGGAAGGTGCTGAACCTCAGCGCATAGGCCCTGTTGTAGTTGGGCACCATCAGCAGACTGACGCTGTCACCACTTACAACAAGCAGCGGCTTGACTTCGTAGATACGAATTCCCGCCACCGGTGAGTTTCCCTTCACCGGGACAGCCGTGACATTGGCGCAAGCGGGAAGCGCCAGAGCCATACAACAGATAAAAATTCTGGATTGCCACCTAGACATCTTGCGATCCCCCAACCGCGCTGTGCCTATGTAAAGTATTACACTTCCTTAATACAACCACAAGAGAAAATTGTCATTATTACTTACACTGATATCTGACACGCAAAATGCGTGAAAGAAGAAGCGGTTAGCATATACGTGACGAGAGGGCGGAGCCAAAACCTCAGAGACGGGAATGCCCCTTCCAACTTCATCTAGTCTGCGCGACCTGCAGTTCAGGACTGATCAGCACCTGCAATGATCCGACAGACTTTCCGTTGAACTTGCCGAATGGTGGTTGCTATGCCCGGGCCGTCACGTCAGCGGTCTCGGGTACCGGCGTCAGCGCCCGGCGCGCATGTGAAAACCACGAAAAGATGTTGTCGGCCGCAAGGTCGGCCATCGCTTGCCGGGTATGAACTGTGGCGGAGGCCACGTGGGGCAGCAACGTAGCGTTCGGCAAGTCGATGAGGGCCTGCGGCACATTGGGCTCGTCAGCGAAGACGTCGAGGCCGGCGGCAAGGATCGTGCCTTTCGACAGGGCATCGACAAGCGCTGCCTCATCGACGGTGGCGCCACGGCCGACATTGACGAAAACCCCGTTGGCGCCGAGCGCCTCGAAAATGCCGGCATCGACAATCTTTGCGGTCTGCAGCGTGGCTGGCGCAACCGACACAAGCGTGTCGACAGACAAAGCCAGTTCCTTCAGCGTCGGATGGTAGGCGTACGCCAAGCCCTCGACCGGGCGGCGGTTGTGGTAGGCGATCGGCAGTCCGAAAGCTTCGAGCCGGCGGGCGATGGCACGACCGATGCGGCCCATGCCGAAGATGCCGATGCGGCGGCCGCGCAGCGTGCCCGGCGTCAGCCGATAGTCACCCTCGCTGACCCAGCGCCCGTCGCGCAGCCATATCTCGGCCCGTGGCAGCTCGCGCACAGCGTTGATGAGCAGGCCGACCGCCGCGTCTGCAACCTCTTCGGTCAGGACGTCAGGCGTGTTGATGACCATGATGCCGCGCAGGCCGGCGTGGCGCGCATCCACACCGTCGTAGCCGACGCCGAAATTGGCGATGATTTCGAGATTGGGGAGTGCGTCGATGAAGCCTGCATCGACGCGGCCTGCCGAGGCTATGCCACGGACCTTGGCCTTCATTTCATCTGTCAGCAGCGCCGGATCGCCCGATGCGAGATGGACAAGCGGGAATGCCGATCTGAGTCGCTCGGTGACGCGGGCGTGCAGCAGTCCGGGAATCAGGACTGACGGCGCCTCGATGGCTGGCACAGTCATGTGCGCTCTTTGGGCTTTCCCGTCGACTGCCTGACATGCAGCTCGGGCTTGATCAGTTCCTGCGACGGGCGCACCGACTGGCCGTTGAGCTTGTCTAGAAGCGCGCTTGCCGCTCGACGGCCGACCTCGCGCTGGCCGTTCCACACAGTGGTCAGCGCCGGCGTCGCGATCTGCGCTTCCTCGAGATCGTCGTAGCCGGTGACGGAAACGTCGATGCCCGGCACGAGGCCGGCACGCGCGATGCCGTTCATCAGGCCGATGGCGACGAGGTCGTTCCAGCAGCAGGCTGCGGTCGGCTTGTCCTTCAGCGCCAGGAACTGTCCGGCCGCCTCGAAGCCGCCCTGCTTGGTGCGCGGTCCGGCGATGCGCCAGGTCGGCAGCACTTCCAGGCCCGCCGCTTCCATGGCGTTGAGATAACCCTGATAGCGGTGGCGGCCGGTCGAGGTCTGGTCGGTGCCGCCGATCATGGCGATGCGCTTGTGGCCGAGCGAGATCAGGTGGTTGGTGGCAAGCGCCGTGCCATAGGCGTCGTCGCCGCGAAAAACGGGCACCTCTGCACCTTCGACAGAGCGCGCGATCAACACCGCCGGCAGGCCGTTCTCCTCGGCCATGATGATGTCCTCGGGCGGCGTGCCGATGGCTGGCGACATGATCACGCCATCGGCGCCAAGCTGCAAAAGCGTGTCGACGAAGGTGCGCTGCTTCTCCAGATCGTCATAGTGGTTGGAGAGAATGAAGGTCTGGCGGCTGCGGTCGAGCTCGCTCTCGATGGAGCGCAGGATCTCGGCATAGAACGGATTCATGATGTCGTGGACGACGACGCCCACGATGCCCGAGCGCGAGGTGCGCAAGCTGGCGGCGCGGCGGTTGTAGATGTAGCCGATCTCGCGGGCATGCTGCTTGATGCGATCACGGGTGACGTCAGCGACAAGAGGGCTGTCGCGCAGCGCAAGCGATACTGTCGCGGTCGAAACGCCGAGCGCGTCGGCTATCGTCGAAAGCTTGATCTTCTGAGCCAGCGGGCCCTCCATCCGCAAGCGTGAACGGACGGTCTTTTAAACCGTTTAAAGCCGTATGCCATTGTTCAACGGCAAATCAAAGCTTTTTTGCCAGCTCTTCGGTTTCGGCACTCGGCGCGGCGCGGTTCCGGACCCTCAGCGTATGCTCGCGGTGGATGATGTAGAGGCCGCTGGCAACGATGATCGCGGCACCGGCAAGCGTCCAGCGGTCGGGCAACTGGTCGAACACCAGCCAGCCCAGGATGATCATCCAGACCATCTGCAGATAGGGGTAAGGCGCAAGTGCCGTGGCAGAGGCGCGCTGGTAGGCCTTGATCAGCAGCCAGTGGCCGAAGCCGCCGAAGACGCCGAGCCCGAACAACACCAGCCAGTCATAAAGATGTATCGGCAGCGAACCGGCGAGCGGCACGGCCGGCAGCATGAAGAGCGCAGGAACCACTGCCGAATAGAGGATCAGGCTCTCGGCCGTCTCGCGCCTGCCCATCTGACGCGTCATGATGGTGTACAGCGACGAGCTCAGCATGGCGCAGAGCGAAAAGATGTGCCCCATGTCGAAGCCGCCGAAGCCCGGCCGGGTGATGACGAGCACGCCGATGAAGCCGACGAAGACCGCGAGCCATCGCCGCCAGCCGGCCCATTCGCCAAGCAGCGGCCCGGCAAGGGCGGTGATGACCATCGGGCTGGCGAAGTTGATCGACACGGTTTCGGCCAGTTGCAGGGTCTGCAGCGCGAGGAAATTGAAGATCGTCGAGCCGAACATGAAGACGGCGCGCAGGATCTGCAGCCACAGGCTCTGCGGCACCAGCCGCTCCGGCCGCTCCCAGGCCTTGAACAGCACGAGCACGATCAGCGCATGTACGGCAAAACGCACCCAGGTGACGAAGGGTGCCGCCATGCCTGATGTGACGAGATGCTTGGCGCTGGTGTCGAGGAAGGAAAACACCAGGCCCGAGGCAAATATCAGCAGGATCGCCGATGATGGCGTTGCGGTTTCTGCTGGTTTTTGAGGAGACACGCTGGCAGGCCGGGCAAATGACTAGGGATGCTTGGCTATTGCGCCTATCGCGGATGCCCAGCAAGGCAAAAGACGTAGACCAGGCTATTTTCCATCCCGGATACCGGGATGGAATGTCTCTGCCGTGACGGTTACTCCGCCGCTTCGGCTTCCACTTCGGGCTCGACCTCGGTCGTGCCCTCGACGTCGGCGGCAGCCTCGTCGTCGATCAGGGTCAGGTCGGACAGGTTGGCCTCGATGCGCAGCAGGAGCTTGGAAAGCTGCTTGACGTCCTTCTTGTCAAAACCTTTGAGCGCTTGCTTTTCGGTCTTCTTGACCGACTTCTCGACGGCGCGGATGGCGTCACGGCCGGTCTCGGTGAGGAAGATGTGGGCCTGGCGGGCGTCGGTGTCGGATGCGCGCTTTTCCAGGAACCCCTGGGCCTGCAGCCGGTTGATGGTCTTGGTGATTGTCGGCGGCCGCACGCCGAGGCGCGAAGCGAGCTGGCCGGGGGTCTGGCCGTCATCATCGTGCAGCGACAGCATGATCTGGTCCTGGCCGGCATAAAAACCATGCGCCAGAAGCCGTGCGGCCAGCGAGGTGCGCGCCAGTCGGGCGACCTGGTGAAGCCGGCTCATCGCCGCGCCTTTGTTGGACTTGGACATCCGCATCTCCTGCGCCACGCCTCGTACCGTGATGGCCGAGAATAGTTGCTGCGTGGCCCTTTGCAATCGACCGCACGGGAGATTGTTGCCTGCTCGTTTTGCCGGCAACCGACCACCCGCACGAGCGCTCTGTGCCAGACGCATGTTACAGTTCGATGACAGATACGCTTCGCCGGCAAATCTTCCAGTCGATAGACGTCATCCTGCCCGTCTCACGGCAACGATCATCAGCGCCTCGTAGGCGAATGCGGCTTCGCGCACCGTGCTCTGCACGCCGGAACCGGCGCGGCGCAGGATGCCGTCGTCGGCGTTCATCGTGTCGCGTTGTCCGCCACGCTGATTGTAGGGCGCCCTGGTCGAGAAGATCTGCTCGCTGAGATCGTCGGGAAAGAACATCTGCCCGGTCATGGCCCTGCCCTCCTCCGGAAACGCCTTGAAGTGGATGTGGGTGGTGCGACCGCGGTACCAGCCGGGATAGATGGTCTGGAAAGTCGCGATGCCGGCCGTGTCGGCCCGCTGCCAGCCGCGCAGGAATTTTTCGCCTGACGTATCGACGTCGCGATTGTCGCCCTGGCCGGGATAGCCGGAATAGTGCCCCGTCGCGTCGCAGTGCCAGAGATCGACGCGCGCGCCCTCGATCGGGTTGCATGCTTCATCGACGATCTGCAGGCGCACGGTGAGGTCGACACCCTCACGACCTTCGGCGATTTCGCTGCGCTCGAGCTCCGGGTCGAAATAATAGGGCCCTTCGGTGGTTTCAGGCGTGATCGAGCAGACGCCGGCTTCCGGCAAGAGCAGCGAGTTCGCTTGCGGCGAGGCTTGCTGCGCAAACAGCTGCACCGGCACGAGCGCGCTGCCGCCCGCCGTCACCGCAATCAGGCCAAGCGCCCGGCGGCGGTTGAGTGTGCTGGGGAAAGGTGCCTTGCGCATGGCTGGGTGTCTCCACGAATGGGTCGGCAAGCCCCTTGCCTGACCGTCAATCTAGGTGCGGTCGCACCTCGCTCCCAATGAAACTTCCGTAATGTTCATCAGGTGGCGCCATCATGCCGTTTGAGACGTGCAAAAGCTTGGCCGGCATCCTATATGAGGCCTCTATTCGATCCCGAGGACGACAATGACCGAAACCCAGACCCAAATCCCCGTCACCGTGCTGACCGGCTATCTCGGTTCCGGCAAGACGACCCTACTCAACCGCATCCTTTCCGAGAACCATGGCAAGCGATATGCGGTCATCGTCAACGAATTCGGCGAGATCGGCATCGACAACGACCTGATCGTAGAATCCGACGAGGAAATCTACGAGATGAACAATGGCTGCGTCTGTTGCACCGTCCGCGGCGACCTGATCCGCGTCGTCGAAGGCTTGATGCGCCGCCCGGGCCGTTTCGACGCCATCGTCGTCGAGACCACCGGCCTCGCCGACCCGGTGCCGGTCGCCCAGACCTTTTTCATGGACGACGACGTCCGTTCCAAGACCAAGCTCGACGCGGTCGTGGCGCTCGTCGACGCCAAGCACCTGCCGCTGCGCCTCAAGGACAGCCGCGAGGCAGAAGACCAGATCGCCTTCGCCGACGTCGTCGTGCTGAACAAGACCGACCTGGTTACATCAGACGAGTTGCGCGACGTCGAGGCTGCCGTCCGCGCCATCAACCCGTCCGCCAGGATCCATCGAACCACCCGCGCCGGCGTGGCGCTTGACCAGGTGCTCGACCGCGGCGCTTTCGACCTGAAGCGCGTGCTGGCCGACGACCCGCATTTCCTCGACGCCCATGATCATGACCACCACCACGATCATGAATGCGGCCCGAACTGCGACCACGACCACCATCATCACCACCACGATCATGACCATCATGATCACGACCACCACGAGCATGGCGCGGTGTCGCCGATCCACGACGTGACGGTGCAGTCGGTGTCGCTGCGCGGCGGCGAGATGGATTCCAAAAAGTTCTTCCCCTGGATCGAGAAGATCACCCAGATGGAAGGCCCCAACATCCTGCGCCTCAAGGGCATTATCGCCATCAAGGACGATCCGGACCGCTACGTCATCCAGGGCGTGCACATGATCATCGAAGGCGACCACCAGCGTGCCTGGAAGGACGACGAAAAGCACGAGAGCCGGCTGGTATTCATCGGCCGCGAGCTCGACGCCGAGCGTCTGAAGCGCAGCTTCGAGGCTTGCCAGGCAGCCTAGCCATCGGAAAACCCACGGCCCTCGATGTATCGGGGGCCGGTCGCTCGCCTCGCCTCGGATGCGAGTTGAGCGCCAGCGTCGACCCAGTGTCGAAGTTGACGCTTGCTCACCCTGTCCTTAGGGGTGAGGACAAATCAGCACCGGAAGTTTTACAGCCCATGCCGACAGTCGCCCCGCTTGATCTCGACGGACATTGCGTCACTGCAAGCTTCCTCGACGACATTCCGTTCTTTGCGCTTGCCGACGGCATGGTGCACTGGCTCGACCATGGCCAGAAGTCGGTCAGGCTGCATGACGGGCTGCTGTCGGCGACGACGACGGCCAAAAACGACCTGATGATCTCGGGCGGCGAAGACGGCAAGGTGATGACGCTGACCTCGGCCGGCGTTGCGGCTGAACTGGCCAGCGTCGGCAAGAAGTGGGTGACGTCGGTCGCTTCAGGCCCGCAGGGTGCCGTGGCTTACGCCAGTGGCCGCAATGCCTGGGTGCGCTTCGCCGACGGCAAGACCAAGGAGTTCGCCCACCCGCGCTCGGTCGAGGGCGTGGCCTTTTCGCCGAAGGGCATGCGCATCGGCGTTGCCCGCTACAATGGCGCGACGCTGCATTTCCCCGCCGCCGACGGCACGCCGACCGAACTGCAATGGGACGGTGCGCATACCGGCATCACGTTTTCGCCCGACGGCGCATTCCTGGTGACCACCATGCAGGAAAACGCCCTGCACGGCTGGAAACTCGTCGATGCCAAGCACATGCGCATGACCGGCTATCCCGCCAAGGTGAAGAGCCTGTCGTGGAGTGCCAAGGGCAAATGGCTGGCCAGCTCCGGCGCGCCGGCGGCGATCGTCTGGCCCTTCACAGGCAAGGACGGCCCGATGGGCAAGGCGCCGCTGGAACTCGGCACGCGCGGCAACACCATGGTGACCTCGGTCGCCTGCCATCCGAGCGAAGACATCGTCGCTATCGGCTATGAGGACGGCATGGTGCTGGCCGTGCGTTTTGCCGATGCCAAGGAAGTGCTTCTGCGCCGCCCCGGCAAGGGCGCCATCACCTCGATGGCCTGGGACAAGGAAGAACGCCGCCTCGCCTTCGGCAGCGCCGCCGGCGATTGCGGCGTCATCGACATCACCGGCTAGCGCCCGCAGTTCCGGCAAAGTCTTTCCCTGTTCCCTCAGCCTGCACGCACAGCCCTCGCCGGTCTGTGCCGCAGCGCCAGGCCATCGCGCATGTTGAGCGAGAGGAGCGCGATGTTGACGGCACCTGCGGCAAGCTCAAGCGTCTGCAAGATGATGAAGGCCGTATCGAAACGGCCTTCCGCCGCCCAGCCGGCAAGTACATAGGCCGACGGCAGCAGCACCAGCAGGCCATTGGCGGCGACGATGCGCATGCGCCGCTTCTTGTGCTGGACGACAGGGCGCCTCCAGCCCTTGCCGAGCGAGAATCCCGTGCCACCGGCAACGATCATCGCCGGGATGAGAACCACCATGCCGGCGAGAATTGCGGCCTTTGCCGTGGCGATGATTTCGGCGTTGCCGGTCAGTTCAGCGGCAATTGTGGCAATCCAGAAACAGCTGACAGTGAGCAAGGCAACCCCGCCGGCCGCGGCATGAAGTTTCGCTTTCATCGTCGAACCTCCGATTTATATAGCAAGCTATATATCATTGCATAGCATGCTATTCAACGACTATTTGTCGGACCATGGCCTTTCAGAAAGAACGTTCCGCCGGATACCTTGCCAACCAGATGGCACGCCTGTTCGCCAAAGGGCTGCATGAGCGCATCCGCCCCCTCGACCTGGCGCCGGCACAGTTCATGACGCTGCAGGCGTTGTGGGACGAAGATGGCTTGCCCCAGAGCGAACTGGTACGGCGCCTCGACGTCGAGCAGGCGACGATGGCCAATACGCTGACCAGGATGGAGCGTGACGGGCTGATCGAGAGGCGCGCCAACCCGGCCGACGGACGCTCGCAGGCAATCCACCTGACGCCAAGGGCCAAGGCGCTGCGCGACCCGGCAACTGCCGCTGCCCGCGCCCAGAACGAGGCCGCTTTGGCCGACTTTTCCGAAGAGGACCGGGAAACTTTTCTGGCGCTGATGCGCCGCGCCATCGCCGCCATGCATAAGGATTGACCGTCGGCGTGCACTCCGATGGCGGCTTGGCCGGCTGGACTATTCGACCAGGCAGGTGGCGCGGCCGGTGAAATTGTAGGTCTTGCCGTCGCCGCCGGTGGCGTCCGTCATGTCGAACACTGTTACCGAATACTGACCGATATAGTCGCCCTCGTCGCCTGATTTGGTCCGGACCGTGATCTCGACATAGCCATGTGGCTTGTCGCCTTCGCGCTCGCGGTAGACGACCATGCGCAACTCCTCGCCATCGAGCCAGTATTGCGCGAGATGGTCGCGCTCGAAGCTCATCTTGCGCAGGTCCTGCGAAATCGCCTTGTCCGAAATCTCGATTTCGCCGCGGAAGTTGAACACCGGGCTGCCCATGCCGCGAGTGACGCCACTCTCGATGGTCAGCTTCACTGCCTCATCCTTGGCACCGCAAGAGAGCCCGCCAGAGGCACCGGCCGGGCCCGCCGCAAGCAGGATCGACATGGCAGTCATCATAGCACGCATCGCTCATCACCCCCAAAGCACAGTGTCATGATCGCCATTGCGATCGATGGGTCAAGATGGCCGCGCTGAGCCAACAGAGAGACTTGCAACGGCCAGTTGCCGTTTGTGGGAACGGCTGGCTAGAGTGGCGCCCGTCTGTCCAATGGGAGCCATGATGAACCGTATCGAACGACCTGAAGCCACCGAAGGCGGCGTGCCTTTGTCGCGCATCGCCGAACTTGCAGCGACGGAGGCGGAAATCTTCCGCCGCGCCCGCCCAAAATCGGAGGCCGCGGTGGGCAACGGCATGGCCGGGTTCTTCAACGGCGTTCCGATGCACTGGATGAAAGACTGGCCGACGCCCTTTCCCATCCTGGTCGACAAGGCGAGCGGCGCCACGATCACCGACATCGACGGCATCAGGCTGGCCGACTTCTGCCTTGGCGATACCGGCTCGATGTTCGGTCATTCACCGGCACCCGTCGCCCGCGCGATTCGCCGGCAGGCGGCCCGCGGGCTGACCTACATGCTGCCGTCGGAGGATTCGCTCACGCTCGGCCTGCTGCTGGCAAGGCGCTTCGGCCTGCCGCATTGGCAGATCGCGACGACAGCCACCGACGCCAACCGCTTCGCCCTGCGCGTCGCTCGCGCCATCACCGGCCGCGACAAGATCCTCGTCTTCAACGGCTGCTACCACGGCTCGGTCGACGAGACGATGGTGCGGCTCGACGGCGGCAAGCCGATCAACCGCCCGGGACTATCAGGCGAGTTCCGCGATCTCACCCAGCGCACCCGCATCGTCGAGTTCAACGATCTTGCGACGCTGGAGAAGGCGCTGAGCCATGGCGACGTCGCCTGCGTCATTACAGAGCCGGTGCTGACCAATTCCTGCATGGTGCTGCCTGAGCCCGGCTTCCTCGAAGGCGTGCGCACGCTGACGCGGCAAGCCGGCACGCTGCTCCTGATCGACGAGACCCACACCATCTCGACCGGCCCCGGCGGCTATACAAGCAAGCACAATCTCGAGCCCGACCTGTTCGTGCTCGGCAAGCCCGTCGCCGGCGGCGTGCCGGCCAGTGTCTGGGGCATGAGCGAGGAGGTCGCCGCCCGCTACGCCGCCTACAATGCGACAAGGGAGCCGGGCTATTCCGGCATGGGCACGACGCTGTCGGCCAATCCTCTGCAGTTCGCGGCGATGCGCGCCACGCTCGAAGAGGTGATGACGGAGGCGGCCTACGCCCACATGGAAAAGCTGGCCGAACGGCTGTCCACGGGCCTCGACAAGGCGATCCGAAAACGGAAACTGCCCTGGCACGTGATGCGTGTCGGCGCTCGCGTCGAATTCATCTGCGCCTCCGGTCCGCTGCGCAATGGCGGCGAGGCCGAGCATGCCCACGCCTCCCGGCTGGAGGCTGCCATGCATGTGGCGCTGGTCAATCGCGGCGTGCTGATCGCGCCGTTCCACAACATGATGCTGGTCTCTCCGGTGACGACAGCGCGGCAGGTCGACAAGCTGATCGCAGCGTTCGGCGACATTGCCGCCCGTCTTGCGGCATGAGACAAGGCACAAGGACAATCGAGTGACATCATGACATCACCTTCCGGCTCGACCGTCGACGAAGCGAGAGCCTTCCTCGACGCGAACCCAGACATCGAAGCCTTCGATATCGTGCTGACGGACGCCAATGGCGTCGGCCGTGGCAAGATCATCCGCCGCCACGAACTGATGGGACTTTACGAAGGCGGGCGCCACCTGCCCATCTCCATCCTCGGCCTCGACATCACCGGCGAGGACGTCCACGAGACCGGCCTGATCTGGGATTCCGGCGATGGCGACCTCCGCGCCTGGCCGATACCTGGCACGCTGAAGCCTTTGCATGGCACCAGCCCCGCCCGCGGCCAGGTGCTGATGTCGATGTTCCATCTCGACGGCGCGCCAATGACTTCGGACCCTCGGCTGGCGCTGAAGCGACAGGTCGACAGGCTGGCTGAAAAGGGCCTCTATCCTGCCGGCGCCTTCGAGCTCGAGTTCTTCCTACTCGCCAACGAGCGCGACGGCGACGGCAAGGTCCAGCCGGCCCGTGCCGTGCTTGACGGCCGCGCCTCCGGCAAGACCGAGGTCTACTCGGTCGACCACCTGCACGGCATGGAGCCGCTGTTCTCTGACATCTATGCCGCCGCAAAAGTGCAAGGCATCCCGGCCGAGACCGTGATCTCGGAATATGCGCCGGGTCAGTACGAACTCACCTTGCGCTACCGCAAGGACGTCATGCAGGCGGCCGACGACCTGTTGATGCTGAAGCGGCTGGTGCGCGCTCAGGCTCGCCGCCATGGCGTCACTGCCTGCTTTATGGCCAAGCCGATCGAGAAATATGCCGGCTCGGGCATGCATTTCCACGTCTCGCTGCTCGACAGCGACGGCAATAACGTCTTCACCGAAACCGCGGAAGGCAGCTGGGAGCCGAAACTGCTGCACGCGCTCGGCGGCCTCGCCGAGACGATGGCGGAATCGATGCTGGTGTTTGCGCCGCATGCAAACTCGTGGCGTCGCTTCGTCTCCCAGTCCTACGCACCGGTGGCCCCCACCTGGGGCGTCAACAACCGCTCGGTGGCGCTGCGCGTGCCGGCGGGCGACGCCAGGAACCGCCGCATCGAGCACCGTCCCTCCGGCGTCGACGCCAACCCCTATCTCGTCGCCGCGACCATCCTCGCCGGCATCTCGAAAGGGCTGGAGGAGCAGCTCGATCCTGGCCCGGAAACGTCTGGCAACGGCTACGAACAGGCCGAAGGTACTGAAAGCGTGATGCCGCCGGACTGGCGCTCGGCGATCGAGGCGGCGAAAGCGTCGGAGTTTCTCCGCGAGGCACTGGGCCACGACCTGCACCGCACGTTTACGGCGATCAAGGAAAGCGAATATTTCCGCGTCGCCCGCACGGTGAGCGAGCTCGACTACCACCTTTATCTGCACGAGGTGTGATCCCCGGGATGGCGGCTAATACCGCCATCCATTCGCCGACGCGTCGTTCACATTTGCCGCATCATAGCGAACCCTCTGGCCTTGGCAGGCAAAAGAACATATCATGAACAAATGACAGTTCTTTCGACCCGCGAGAAACTCGCGATCCTTTCCGACGCCGCGAAGTATGACGCTTCCTGCGCCTCGTCAGGCGCCGGCGGGCGCGACTCGCTCAAGTCTGGCGGCATCGGCTCGACCGAGGGCATGGGCATCTGCCACTCCTACGCCCCCGACGGCCGCTGCATCTCGCTGCTCAAGATCCTGCTGACCAATTTCTGCATCTACGATTGCAGCTACTGCATCAACCGCTCGTCCTCCAATGTCCGCCGCGCCCGCTTCACGGTCGACGAAGTGGTGCGGCTGACCATGGATTTTTACAAGCGCAACTACATCGAGGGATTGTTCCTCTCGTCAGGCGTCATTCGCTCGCCCGATGAGACCATGACAGAGATGGTGGAGGTGGCGCGGCGGCTGAGGCTCGACGAGAAATTCGCAGGCTACATCCATCTCAAGACCATCCCCGAGGCGTCTGCCGAGCTGATCGAGAAGGCAGGCCTCTATGCCGATCGCCTGTCGATAAATGTCGAACTGCCGACCGATGAGGGCGTGAAGCGGCTGGCGCCGGAAAAACGGCCGGAGACGATCCGCGTCTCGATGGCAAAGCTGCGTTCGAAGATCGAGGAGAAGGCGGAGCCGACGCTGAGGACGAAGACTCGCGAGCGTTTTGCACCGGGCGGGCAGTCGACGCAGATGATCGTCGGCGCCGACGCCACTTCAGATGCCCGCATCCTCAAGACCAGCGCCCGGCTCTATGGCAGCTACCAGTTGCGCCGCGTCTACTATTCGGCCTTCAGCCCGATCCCCGACGCCTCCTCTGCCCTGCCCCTGAGGAGGCCGCCGCTGATGCGCGAACACCGGCTCTACCAGGCAGATTGGCTGATGCGCTTCTACGGCTTTGAACAGGGCGAGATCCTCGACGGCACGCCGGACGGCATGCTCGACCTGGAGATCGACCCCAAGCTCGCCTGGGCGCTGCGCAACCGCGCCTCCTTTCCCCTCGACGTCAACCGCGCCGACAAGGAGAGGCTGCTGCGCATCCCGGGCCTCGGCACGCGCGCTGTGGAGCGTATCCTGGAGACCCGCCGCTTCAAGCGGTTGCGGCTCGAGGACGTTGGCCGTCTTTGCCAATCCATCACCAAGGTCCGCCCGTTCATCGTCGCCGACGGCTGGTCGCCGGGCGCCGCCACCGACGCTGCACGGCTGCGCGAGGCGATTGCGCCGAGGCCGCGGCAGCTCGAGCTGTTCCGATGACCGGCCATCCCGCTTTGCCACTGGCCGCCTACGCCGTGCATCTCGCCGGCCCGACCGACTTCGACGGCTGGCGCGATGCGGCACGCAGGCTGAGCACCAACGAGGTGAAGCCCGAGGACATCGAATGGCATGTCGGCGGCGAAGGGGACGAGCTGCCGGCGCCGACCCCGGGCGTCGAACTCAGGGTCTCCCGAGATTTCATCGAGCGCGCGGCCATCGTCACCTGCCACAGCGACAGCGAGCGCTTCGCCCTGCTCTATCGGCTGCTGTGGCGGCAGCGCAGCGAGCCTCATTTGCTCCGCATCGCCTCCGACCCCGACGTGCGCCGCTTCGAGGCGATGGAAAAGTCGGTCAGGCGCGACGAGCACAAGATGCATGCCTTCGTCCGTTTCCGGAAGATCGGCGACGGTGACGAAGAGCGCTTCGTCGCCTGGTTCGAGCCTGACCACTTCATCCTCGAATTGGCAGCACCGTTCTTCGTGCGTCGCTTTACCGGCATGCACTGGGCGATCCTGACGCCACATGGCTCGGCTGAATGGGACCGCGAAAGACTGGCGCTAGGCCCCGGCGCTTCGAAGGATGATGCGCCCGCCGCCGACCAGTCGGAGGAGATGTGGCGGACCTATTTCGCCAGCATCTTCAATCCCGCCCGCCTCAAGGTGAAGGCGATGCAGGCGGAGATGCCCAAGAAGTATTGGCGGAACCTTCCCGAGGCGTCGCTCATTCCGGAGCTGATATCAGGCGCCGACGCGGCTGCCCGGGAAATGATCGCGAGGATGCCGACGATGCCCGCAGCGCATCACCAGGCGATACAAGCCAGACACTGGCCGGCTTTGGAGCCGTCGCCGGAGACAGAGGCGCATTCGATCGACGCACTGCGCCAGCAAGCAAGCCAGTGCCGGCGCTGTCCGCTGTGGAGCGAGGCGACGCAGACGGTGTTCGGCGAGGGTTCTGACAATGCCGAACTGGTTTTTGTCGGCGAGCAGCCCGGTGACCAGGAGGACCTGCAGGGCCGGCCATTCGTCGGCCCGGCCGGCAAGATCTTCGACGCGGTGCTCGGCGAAGCCGGCATCGAGCGGACGGCAGTCTACGTCACCAATGCCGTCAAGCACTTCAAGTTCGAACCACGCGGCAAGCGCCGCATCCACAGCAAGCCCAATGCCGGCGAGGTGCAGGCTTGCCGCTGGTGGCTGGCGCAGGAGGTGACACTGCTAAAGCCGAAGCTGATGGTGGCGCTCGGCGCGACCGCGGCACAGTCGCTGCTGGAGGCGCCGGTGGCGATCACCAAACAGCGCGGGCAGACCATCAAACGCGACGACGGCCTCGCCGTTTTCCTGACGATCCACCCGTCCTACATCCTGCGCATCCGCGACCCGCAGGAGGCGGCAGCCGAGCGCGCCCGCTTCGTCGCCGACATCAGGACGGTGCGCGCGATGATGGCAGGCTAACGCAAGGCCAAGACCCGTCCCACCCGGCAAAAGGCGTATGCCAGCTACCGGATCAGGATCGCCCTGAGGTCGTTGACGTTCGTGCCGGTCGGCCCGGGGACGAAAAGATCGCCCACCGAGTTGAACGCCGTCCAGGCATTGTTGCCGGCCAGCATCGCCTTGGCGTCGACGCTGGCAGCATGCATGCGCGAAACTGTGGAGCCGTCGGCAAAGGCGCCGGCATTGTCCTCGGAACCGTCGATGCCGTCGGTATCGGCGGCCAGCGCGTCGATGCCCTGGAGACCGTCGATGCCGATGGCGAAGGCAAGCAGGAACTCGCTGTTGCGGCCGCCCTTGCCCTTGGCCCTAAGGGTCACCGTGGTCTCGCCGCCGGACAGGATCAGCACCGGCTTGTTGAACGGCCGGTTGCGGGTCGCGACTTCGCGGGCGATGGCCGCATGCACGCCACCGACCTCGCGTGCCTCGCCCTCGATGGCGTCGGAGAGGATTACGGTCTCAACGCCCTGCTTGCGCGCGGCTTCGGCGGCAGCGTCGAGCGACACGGCGGCAGAGGCGATGACATGCACCTCGTTGCGGGCGAAGCGCGGGTCGGTCGGCTGCGGCGCGTCGGCGGCAGCCGAGTTGATGTGGGCCATGACATTGGCGGGCAGCGCGATGCGGTAGGTTTCGATCAGGCGCAGCGCATCGGCGCGCGACGCCTCATCAGGCACCGTCGGACCCGAGGCGACCAAAGCGGGATTGTCGCCGGGAATGTCGGACACGACGAGCGAGACGACGCGGGCGGGATGCGCGGCTGCAGCCAGCCGGCCGCCCTTGATGCCTGAAATGTGCTTGCGAATGGTGTTCATCGCCGAGATCGGCGCGCCGGAAGCGAGCAGCGCCTCATTGACGGCGATCTCATCGGCAAGGGTCAGGTTCCCCGCCGGCGACGGCAGCAGCGCCGAGCCGCCGCCCGAGATCAAAGCGACGACGAGGTCGTCCTCGGCCAGGCCGGAGATCGTCTGGAGCAGAAGCTTCGCCGCTTCGAGGCCGTTGGCGTCGGGCACCGGGTGCGAGGCCTCGACGATCCTGATGCGCTCGCAAGGGGCGGCAAAGCCGTAGCGGGTGACCACCACGCCCTCCAACGGTCCGTCCCAGGCTTTTTCGAAAGCGGCCGCCATCTGGGCCGAGCCCTTGCCGGCGCCAATGACAATCGTCCGTCCCTTGGGCTTTGCCGGCAGGTGGCGGCGGATGGTGAGCTCGGGATCGGCGGCCGCCACGGCGGCTTCGAAAACGCTGGTCAGAAACTGCTTCGGGTCGGTCATGGCCATCGGGACGTTCAAACTCTTTCAGCTGTTCGCGACGGGGGGCAAGGCGAGTTCATGGCTGGGAATGCCGAGGTGGGCAGAGATGGCCGCGACGACCACCTCGTGGTCCTGGCGCTCCGGCAGCCCTGAAACGGCAATGGCGCCGATGACGCCGACGCCCTTGACCTTGATCGGGAAACCGCCGCCGGCCAGCACATAGTCTTCGATGGGCAAGGCTTCGCCGATCGGAAAGGTACGGTCCTCGCGGGCCTTGGTCAGCACCATGCGGTAGCTGCTGCGGTGGAAAACCTTGACGACATTGATCTTGCGCCGCGCCCATTCGGTGTTGCCACACGTCGAGCCCGGCAGGGCGCAGTAGAACAAGGTCCGGTCCCAAAGCCTGATGTCGACCACGATCGGCAGCTTTTCGGCAACGGCGCGGGCACGTATGGACGCGCCGATGTCAAAGGCCGCCGCCTCGTCAAAGCCCTCGAAGACCAGCCGGGATTCCTGCTCGGCGACCTTCTTCACGTCATCGGCTGCTGCCATCGTCCGCTCCTCCTTCAGACCAGAGGTCACATGGCAGACGCGAGGCAATGACGCAAGGTCAGGCTGCCTGATCCATCGTCGTCTTGGCCGCTTTGCCTGCGACATAAACTTCCACCACGGCGCGGTCGTCGCCGAGCGTCTGCAGCAAGAACAGCTCCTCGGCCAGCGTGCCGCAGCGCTCCATCCTGAGCCGCATGCCAGGCGTGGCGCGAGCATTGAGCACCACGAGGTCGGCATCCGTGCCGACGTCGAGCGTGCCGACCTTGTCTGCGATCGACAGCGCCTCGGCATTGCCGCGCGTCAGCTGCCAGTAGGAAGCCAGCGGGTTCAGCTTCTCGCCGTTGAGCGCAATGACCTTGTAGGCCTCGTCCATGGTGCGCAGCATCGAATAGTTGGTGCCGCCGCCGACGTCGGTGGCGGTGGCGATCCGGAGCGGCCTGTCGCGCTTGCGGTAGCGCTGGTAGTCGAACAGGCCCGAGCCAAGGAACAGGTTGGAGGTCGGGCAGAACACGGCGATCGAGCCATGCTCGGAGATCGCGTCGGATTCACGCTCGCCGAGATGGATGCAATGGCCGAGCAACGTGCGTTTGCCGAGCAGACCGTAATGTTCGTAGACGTCGGTATAGTCGCGCGACCAGGGATAGAGCTCCTGGGTGAAGGCAATCTCGGCGTGGTTTTCCGACAGATGCGTCTGGATGTGCAGGTCGGGATGCTCGCGCGCCAGCTGGCCGGCCATCTCCATCTGCTCGGGGGTCGAGGTGATGGCGAAGCGCGGCGTAATGGCATAGTGCTGGCGGCCCTTGCCGTGCCATTCCTTGATCAATGCCTTGGTGTCGTCATAGCTCGCCTGCGGCGTATCGAGCAGACCGTCGGGGGCATTGCGGTCCATCATCACCTTGCCGGCGATGTTGAGCATGTTGCGCTCATGCGATTCGGCGAAGAACGCCTCGGCCGACTGCTTGTGCACCGAGCAATAGGCGGCAACGGTCGTCGTGCCGTGGCGCACCATCTCGTCGAGGAACAGGCGCGCGATGCGGCGGCCATGCTGGGTGTCGATGAAGCGCGTTTCCTCGGGGAAGGTGTACTTGTTCAGCCATTCCAGCAGCTCGGCGCCATAGGACGCAATGATCTGCATCTGCGGGATATGGACATGCCCATCGATGAAGCCGGGCAGGATCAGATGCGGGCGATGGTCGACGACCTTGGCGTCACCGGCCTGGGCCTCGATCTTCGAATAGGCGCCGACGGCCGCGATCTTACCGTCGCGCATCAGCACCGCACCATCTTCCTCATAGGCATAGGACGCATGGTCGTCTGCGCTGTCGGGCCAGCGCAGGAAGGACAAGGTACGGCCGCGAAGGAGTGTGGTGGTCATGATCGAACTCTACAGGCTTTCTGGCGTGGCGACATCGCGGCCCAGGTCAGCGCGCGAAGGATTGGGCGCGTCAGCTGCGCCTTTGGCTTTCAATCTTCAGGTCGCAGGCGCTATTTGCGCGCCTGTTCATACCAGGCGACCAGCAACGCCCGCTCCTCGGGTGTGATCTGGGTCACGTTGGCCGGCGGCATGGCATGGCTGCGGCCAGCCTGCAGGTAAATCTCCCGCGCATGCAAGGCGATCGCGTTGTCGGTCTCCAGCACCACGCCCTTGGGCGCATGATAGACGCCCTCGTAGGACGGCTCGTTGGCGTGGCACATGGCGCAGCGGCCGAGAACGGTATCACGAACCTTGGGGAACTGCGCGGCGGCGATGTAGGGCTCGGTGGTGACGGAGGCATTCTTGTCCTCGCCGGTCAGAACCTTGGGCACCGTCGACAGCCACATGATGACGACGAACAGCAGCGCGGCGGCGAGCCAGGTCCAGTGCGGATTGCCTTCGCGCTTGTGCACCGTGTTGAAGTAGTGGCGGATCAAGACGCCGATGATGAAGATCAGCGCGGCGATGATCCAGTTGAACTCGGTGCCGAAGGCCAGAGGGTAGTGGTTCGACAGCATCAGGAACACGACCGGCAGGGTCAGATAGTTGTTGTGCGTCGAGCGGGTCTTGGCGATCTTGCCGTATTTCGGGTCAGGTTTGCGGCCGGCGATGAGGTCGGCGACGACGATCTTCTGGTTCGGGATAATGACCATGAAGACGTTGGCCGACATGATCGTCGCGGTGAAGGCACCGAGATGCAGGAAGGCGGCGCGGCCGGTAAACAGCTGCGTATAACCCCAGCTCATGAACACGACGACGACATAGAGGATGATCATGAGAAGCGTGTCGTGGTCGCCGAGCTTCGACTTGCAGAGCAGGTCATAGACGATCCAGCCGAGACCGATCGAGGCGAGCGAAATGGCGATGGCGACAGGCGCCGACACGTCGAGCACGTTGCGGTCGACAAGGAACAGCTCGGCGCCGCCGTAATAGACCAGGCAGAGCAGCGTGAAGCCGGAAAGCCAGGTGGCGTAGGATTCCCACTTGAACCAGGTCAGGTGCTCCGGCATCTGGGCCGGCGCCACCAGGTATTTCTGGATGTGGTAAAAGCCGCCGCCATGAACCTGCCATTCCTCGCCATGGGCGCCGACCGGCAGGCCGTCATGCTTGCGCAGCCCGAGATCAAGCGCGATGAAGTAGAACGACGAGCCGATCCAGGCCATGGCGGTGATGACATGCAGCCACCGCACGGCGAAGCTCGCCCAGTCCATGAAAAACGCCAAGTCGTACATCCGCCGTCCCTTTTTCGCAGCGTGCCGATCTTACGATGCCCGATGCATTGGGGAAGTGAAAGGATTCGCGATGACTTTCAAAAAAATCTGGAAAATACTAGCGTAGCGCTGCACGGCACAAGCCGGCTATGGAACCATCGGTCTCGCATGGCATATCTCGACAACATCGCGGTCTTCGTTCGCGTCGTGGAACTCGGCAATCTTTCTGCCGCGGGCCGCGACATGCGCATTTCGCCGGCGGTCGCCTCCAACCGCATCAAGGAGCTGGAGAAGCACCTCGGCGTGCGCCTGTTCAACCGCACGACGCGCCAGTTGATGCCGACCGAGCACGGCAACGTGTTCTATTCCGGCGCCAAGCAGGTTCTGGAAGCGATCACCGAGGCCGAAGCCGCCGTCTCGGCGCTTTCCGGCCAGCCGCGCGGCACCATCCGCGTCACCGCCCCGCTCGGTCTTGGCCGTCGGCTTGTCGCCTCGGGCATTCCCGAATTCCACGACAAATATCCCGACATCGAGGTCAGGCTCAGGCTTTCGGACCACAATGTCGATATCCTCAAGGAAGGTCTCGACGTCGCCTTCCGGCTCGGCGTGATCGAGGATTCCAGCCTCAGGATGCGCGGCATCATGGAATGCGAGCGTGTGCTGGTCGCAGCACCCAAATATCTGGAAAAGCGCGGCGAACCGGAAAGCGCCAATGAGCTGATCGGCAAGAAGCATGACTGCCTGATGCTGCGTTATCCCGGCTCACGCGAGTATTTCTGGACGTTGGAGACGCCCAACGGGCCGACCAAATTCGAGGTCCACGGCCCGTTCGATTCCGACGACGGCGACGTGCTGACCGGCTGGGCGCTGGCCGGGCGTGGCATCATCAACAAGCCGCGCTTCGAGGTCGAGCCCTTCATCCGCGACCAGCGGCTGAAGATCATCCTGCCGCAGACGCCGCCGACGCCGGTGCAGTTTGCCGCCGTCTATCCGCACAAGAAGCTGCAGGACCCGAAGGTCCGGCTGCTGCTCGACTTCATGGCGGAGCGCTGCCACAAGCTGATCAAGGATATCCTTGCTGGCAAGTGAGGCGGGCGAAGATGTTAGGCCGGCACCTCATCCCTCGATCGCCTGGTAGGCCGAGGTCCAGAAGTCGACATAGTGCTTGGGCGCCTCGGGCGAGTCCATCAGCTTCTGGGACAGCAGGATGCCGGCAAAGTCATTGGCCGGGTCGGCATAGGCAGAGGTGCCATAGCCGCCGTCCCAGCCGAACCTTCCCGGCGTCGTAAAGAGATTGTCGCGCTTGAGCGCGACCGACATGCCGAGCCCCCAGCCGGAATTGCCGTTGAAGAACATCGCAGCGCTCGCCTTCTGCTCGTCGGTGAGCTGGTCTGACGTCATCAGCTCGACCGAAGCGCGCGACAATATGCGCTCGCTGCCGAGCCTGCCCCTGCCCAGCATCATGCGCTGAAAGGCGAGATAGTCGTCGGCTGTCGAGACAAGCCCGCCGCCACCGGATTCGAAAATGGCCGGCCTGGCGAACAGCCCGCCCTTGGCCTCGTCATAGACGCCGAGCTTGCCGCTCTGGAAATCCCTGGAATAGGCGGTAGCAAGCCTGTCGACCTTCTCGGCCGGCACATGGAAGCCGGTGTCCTTCATGCCGAGCGGGCCAAAGATGCGCTCCTGCATGAAGGCGGACAAGGGCTGGCCGGCAACGCGCGCGACAAGCACCCCGGCGACGTCGAGGCCGGTGTGATACAGCCAGCCCTGGCCAGGCTGATACGCGAGCGGCAGGGAGCCGACGGCCTTCATGAAGGCATCGGGCGAGCCGCGGTACAGGTCGGCACTCGGCGCGATGCCGGCCTCCGCCATCGCATGCTGCACCGGATAGGCGAAGGGATAGACCATGATCGCGCCGACGCCGAAGCGCAAGGTGAGCAGGTCGCGCAGCGTGATTGCCCTGTTGGCCGGAACCGTATCGGTGAGCGGGCCGTCGACACTCTTCAGCACCTTGCGCTCGGCGAGTTCAGGCAGCCATTTGTCGACAGGGTCGTCGAGACGCAACCTGGATTCCTCGACCAGGATCATCGCCGCGACTGCGGTGACCGGCTTGGTCAGCGAGGCAATGCGGAAGATGCTGTCGCGCTGCATCGGCGCCGAACCGTCAAGCGCCAGCTTGCCTGCGGCCTCGACATGGGTCTCGCCGCCGCGACTGACCGCCCAGACGAGACCCGGCACGTCCCCGCTGTCGACATGACCGGCCATGACCTTGCGCATCCGCTCGAGTCGGTCGGTTGCGAAGTTACCTGTGCTCATCGGCGTGCTCCCTGTTGCCGCGGACGTGGCCGAAGCCGTTGTCGTCGATGCATCCTGCGCGCCTGCTGATGTCGGCGCGGCAAGGACAGCCGACACCGCCAGTCCCTTGATCAGGCTACGACGATCCAGGCCCGAAGACATGTTCATGTTGGCCTCCTTGCGTTCGCTGCCGCCCTATGCGGCAGCTGGGAGCTTCTCGACTTCGCCGGCCAGGATATCGAGCAGCCCCCTGCAGCCGGCTTCGCGGTCGACAGAGCCGTCCTGTCCATTGAGGAACGAATCCTGCTCGACATAGGTCAGCCTCGTGCCATTGCCTTCGGGTTTGAACTCGATGCTGGCGAGCGACGCCGAAAAGCTGACACCAGCAAGCGCCATGACATAGGCGATGACGATGCTCTGGTCGGCGACGATGTCGAGATAGGTCGTGTCGTTGGAAATCTCGGGGCCGCCCTGAAAGCGGAAACGGCTGCGCTCCAAGCCGCCGACACGGAAATCGAGCGAGAATTCGTCGACCTCCCAGCCTTCGCCTTCGGCGAACCAGCGGCGCTTGCGCTCGGCATCGGAGAAGGCGGCGAACACCTCGGCGGGCGAGGCCGCGTAATATCGATCGATGCTGAAGCTGGCCTGAATTGTTGCCATCGCGGTCATGTCTCTCTCCATCAAATCAGCTGCCCCTGCCTTTGGCAATCACAACTGGTTGCGTATCTTAACCAGTTGCAAAATAGGCTGACTGATTTTATATTGCAACTGGTTTTTTGGAGACACTTTGCATGAACCAGCAGCATCGGTCGGGCTGTCCGATCAACCTCACCCTCGAGGTGGTCGGCGACAAATGGAGCCTCATCGTCCTGCGTGACATGATGTTCGGCAATCGACGGCACTTTCGCGAGTTGCTGACGCAGTCTGAGGAAGGCATCGCCTCCAACATACTCGCCGACCGGCTGCGTCGGCTGCTCGACGACGGGCTGATCAGCAAGGCCGACGATCCCAGCCACAAGCAGAAGGCGATCTACTCCCTGACCGAGATGGCGATAGAGTTGCTGCCGGTCTTCGCCCAGATCGCCGCCTGGGGCCGCAAATGGCTGCCGGTCAGCGAAGAGCTCAGCATCCGCGCCGAACTGCTGGAAAAGGGTGGGCCTGAGATGTGGGAGCGCTTCATGGAGGAGCTGCGCACCGACCATCTCGGCGAGCCGCTGTCGGAGGCAGCGCAACAACGGCTTCCGGTGCGCCTGGAACTGCAGGCGGCCTATCTCGAAGTCGTCGCCCGTAACGCCGGATCAGCTTGATTTTCCACTAGGCCAGCCCGGAACCGAACTGTCATATGGCTGTTGTAGCCTGCGTGAGCCGCCTGCCAGTCGCCGGGCGGCGCGACCAGCCATCAAGGAGCAGGCACGTGATTTCCCATCCGACGCGCAACGATCTCAAATCCAACGCCAAGAAGGTTTCGATCGAGCTTCTCAACGCCCGGCTCGCCGATGCGATCGACCTGGCGCTGATCACCAAGCAGGCGCACTGGAACGTCAAGGGGCCGCACTTCATCGCCATCCACGAGATGCTGGACGGCTTCCGCAAGGATTTGGACGAACACGTCGACACCATCGCCGAACGCGTCGCCCAGCTCGGCGGTGCCGCCCTAGGCACCTCGCAGGTCGTCGTCGAGGCCAGCAAACTGAAGCCCTATCCGACCGACATCTCCAAGACCAAGGATCATATCGCAGCTCTGATCGACCGCTATGCAGACGCCGCGAAAAGCGTGCGCACGGCCATCGACGAGACTGGAGAGGCCGGCGACGCCGATACCGCCGATATCTTCACGGCCTATTCGCGCACGCTCGACAAGTCGCTGTGGTTCCTCGAAGCCCACATCCAGGAAAGCGAATAGCCGCCGGCCTGGTTGCCGCCACGCCGGTCAGTTCGCGCTGAAAAGCGCGGTCATGATCTCGGCTGCGGCGAGCGCCGCAATGACGGCGGGACGCTTGTCTTTCACCGCGTCACCGCCGATCGGACAGATCAGCCTCGCGACTTGTTCGTCGCTGCCACCTGCGGTCTTGAGAAACCAGCTCCTGAACGTCGCCTTCTTGGTCTTGGAGCCGATCATGCCGACATAACAGGTGTCATCGCGCTTCAATGCCTCGGCGACGATCAGGAAGTCGAGCGCGTGGTCGTGGGTCAGAACGACGAAGGCCGAGCCTGAGGGGGCTTCGCGCACCATCTCTTCCGGCACAGGCGTCAGCCGCGTCACGACATTGTCGGGCATGCCTTCCAGCGCGTCGGCGCGGGTCTCGACGACGACGACATTGAGCGGCAGAAGCGCGAAGGCCGATGCCAATGCCTGCCCGACATGGCCGCCGCCAAAGACATAGACATGCGGACGCGCGGCATCCGACGCCTCGGCTGCGGCCAACAGATCGGCGCGCATCGCTTCGTCGACATTCCTGACGGCAACCTCGACGCGGCCACCGCAGCACTGGCCGATCTCCGGCCCGAGCGGAATGTCCAGGGTCAGGCTTTCCTTGGTTTCACTGGTATGGTCGAGATAGCGCGCCGGGACGGGATCGCCGGTGACGTGCTCCATGACCGTGCTGCGCTTGGACGAACCGGCCAACATGGCACGCGCAGTGTCGATCGCCATGAATTCCAGCTGACCGCCGCCGATGGTGCCGAAAATGCGCTGCGGCGACACCAGCATCCACGCGCCTTTTTCGCGCGGGGTCGAGCCCCTGGCCTCGGCCACCTCGACCAGCGCCACCGAAGGCGCTGCGTCAAGGAAGGCCCGGAGGCTCTTGGCGGTCGCGGTCACTTGGCCTGGGCCGCCTCTGCCCGGAGGCGTTCGATCGCCATCAGCACGCGCTCGGGCGTCGCCGGAGCATCGAGGCGCGGACAGATCCTGTGGTCGGCGACACTTGCCACTGCATCCGACAGCGCATGCAGCACTGCCATGCCATGCGGTAGCGGCGGCTCGCCGACAGCCTTTGAACGATGGATCGTCGGCTCATAAGCCTCGGACCAGTCGGTCAGCGCGACGTTGAAGACCTTGGGCCGGTCGGAAGCGAGCGGGATCTTGTAGGTCGACGGCGCATGCGTGCGCAGCCGACCCTTGCCATCCCACCACAACTCTTCGGTGGTCAACCAGCCCATGCCCTGGATGAAGCCGCCCTCGACCTGGCCGATATCGATGGCCCGGTTCAGCGAACGACCGGTGTCATGCAGGATGTCGGCGCGCTCGACGACATATTCGCCGGTCAAAACGTCGACCGATACCTCGGCGCAGGCCGCGCCATAGGCGTAGTAGTAGAAGGCATGGCCCCTGCCCTTGCTGCGGTCCCAATGGATCTTCGGCGTCTTGTAGTGGCCGGCGGCCGACAGCTGGATGCGGTTGAGATAGGCCTGCTTGACCAGCTCGTTGAAGGCAATCTCCTGATTGCCGACGCGCACGCGGTTGGGCAGGAACACCACCTGGTCGGCCGGCACCTGGTACTTCTCGGCGGCGAAGTCGGTCAGCCGCTTGCGGATCTGCCGCGCCGCATCCTGGGCCGCCATGCCGTTGAGGTCTGCGCCCGACGATGCTGCCGTGGGTGCGGTGTTGGGCACCTTGGCCGTGGTGGTCGCGGTGATCTTCACGCGGTCGAGGTCGATCTGGAACTCTTCCGCCACCACCTGCGCCACCTTGAGATGGAGGCCCTGCCCCATCTCGGTACCGCCATGGTTCATGTGCACCGAGCCGTCGGAATAGACATGCACCAAGGCACCGGCCTGGTTTGACTCGGTTTTGGTAAACGAGATGCCGAACTTGACCGGCGTCATCGCCAGACCGCGCTTGACGAAGCGGCTGTTGGCGTTGAAGGCTGCGATCTCGCGGCGGCGGCGTGAATATTGCGCGCTGTCCTCGAGCTCGGCGACGATGCGCTGGATGATGCAGTCCTCGACCTTCTGGTGATAGGGCGTGAGGTTGCGTTCGCCCGGCGTGCCCATCGGATCGTAGAAATTCAGCTTGCGGATTTCGAGCGAGTCCTTGCCGACGGCAAAGGCAACCTCGTCGATGACGCGCTCGGCGCCGACCATGCCCTGCGGGCCGCCGAAGCCGCGGAACGCCGTGTTCGACACCGTATTGGTGTAGAGCGGCGCCGACTTGGCGTGCACGTTGGGATAGAAATAGGCGTTGTCGCAGTGGAACAGCGCGCGGTCGCCCACTGGGCCCGACAAATCGGCCGAGAAGCCGGCATTGAGCGCGAACATGTAGTCGACGCCGAGGATGCGGCCCTCGTCGTCGAAACCGACCTCGTAGTCGATGGCGAAGTCGTGGCGCTTGCCGGTGGCGGTCATGTCCTCGTCACGGTCGAGACGGACCTTGACGGCGCGCTTGTGCTTCTTGGCGGCGATCGCGGCGATCGCAGCACACTGGTTGGCCTGGGTTTCCTTGCCGCCAAAGCCGCCGCCCATGCGCCGCACTTCGACCTGCACCGCATGGCTCGGCACGCCGAGCACGTGGGAGACGAGATGCTGCGTCTCGCTCGGTCCCTGCGTCGAACAATAGACTGTTACCTCGTCGTCCTCGCCGGGCACGGCGAGCGAGACCTGGCCTTCGAGATAGAAATGGTCCTGGCCGCCGAGCTTCATCCGCCCCTTCACCCGCCGCGGAGCAGCGGCTATCGCCGCCGCCGCGTCGCCGCGATTGAGCGTCAGCGGCGTCGTCACCTGCTTGTCGTTCTCGGGGTCGAGGTCCCAGATACCGAAGATCGCCGCCAACTCTTCATACTCGATCTTGGCAAGGCGCGCCGCCTGGCGGGCCTGCTCGCGGGTCGTGGCGACGACGGCGAAGATCGGCTGGCCATGGAACTGGACTTTGCCCTCGGCCAGGACCGGGTCGTCATGCATGCCACTCGGCGACACGTCGTTCTCGCCGGGCACGTCGGCATAGGTCAGCACGTCGACGACGCCGGGGGCCGCGCGAACAGCCGCGAGGTCGACCGACTTCAGCGTGCCATGGGCGACATTGGACAGGCCGAGGCCGATATGCAGCGTGCCTGCCGGTTCCGGCATGTCGTCGATGTAGATCGCCTCGCCGGCGACGTGCTTGTGGGCGGAGTCGTGGCGCTGGTCGCTGTGGACGCCGCCGGAGATCTTGGCGGCCTTGAGGTTCGGTTGATGCTGGGTCATGTCACGCAGCCTCGTATCTCGACACCGTCAACGGCGCCTTGGTGTCTGTCGTCTCCATGTAGAAACGCAACAGCAGGTTCCTCGCCGCCAGCGCACGGTATTCGGCGGTGGCGCGCATGTCGGTCAGCGGCGTGAAGTCCTCGGCGTATTTGGCCATAGCTGCCTCCACCGTTGCTTCGGTCCAGGGCTGGCCGACGAGTGCCGCCTCGACCGCGCTGGCGCGCTTCGGGGTCGCCGCCATGCCGCCATAGGCGATGCGGGCTTCGGCGACGGTGCCATCCTTGGCAAGGCTCAGCCAGAAGGCGCCGAGTGTTGCGGTGATGTCCTCGTCGCGGCGCTTGGTGATCTTGTGGACCGCGAAATGGACGCCCTTCGACGGCACCGGCACATGCACCGCTTCGACGAACTCGCCCGGCGCACGATCCTGCTTGCCGTAGGCGATGAAGAAGTCCTGCAGCGAAATCGTCCGCCGCGTCTTGCCCTTGCGCAGTGTGAGCGTCGCGCCAAGCGCGATCAGTGGCGGCGGCGTATCGCCGATCGGCGAGCCATTGGCGATGTTGCCGCCAATGGTGCCCATATTGCGCACCTGCTGGCCGCCGATGCGGTCGATAAGTGGGCCGAGTGCCGGAATGTGCCGCGACAGCGTCTCGAAGGCTTCGGTGTAGGTGACGCCGGCGCCGATTGATATGACTCCCTTGTCATGTGACAGGTCCTGCAGGCCCTCGATGTTGGCGATGAAGACGACTGGCGCGATCTTGCGCATATGCTTGGTGACCCAGAGGCCGACATCGGTCGAGCCGGCGACCACGGTTGCTGTCGGCTCTGCTTCGAGCACGGCGGCGAGATCGTCGACAGTTGCCGGGATGACGAAGCGGTCCTTGCCTTCGCCGACCTCGACGCGGACGCCGTCACGGAAGGCTTCGAGCCGTGCGGTGATCGCCTTGCGCTCGACCAGCAGCGGATCCTTGGCGACCTTGCCGTAGTCTGAGATGGCCCGCGCAGCGCGCATGATGGCCTCGTAGCCGGTGCAGCGGCAGAGATTGCCCTGCAGCGACTTTTCGATCTCGGCGTCCGAGGGCTCCGGCGATTTCATCCACAGCCCGTACAGCGACATGACGAAGCCCGGCGTGCAGAAGCCGCATTGCGAGCCGTGGAAGTCGACCATCGCCTGCTGCACAGGGTGCAGCCTGTCGCCGCCACCGGCAAGATGCTCGACCGTAACCACATGGCAACCGTCGAGCGAGCCCATGAAGCGGATGCAGGCATTGACACTTTCATAGGTGAGCTTGCCGCCGGAGAGGCGGCCGACCAGCACCGTGCAGGCGCCGCAGTCACCTTCGGCGCAGCCCTCCTTGGTGCCGCGCAGCGAGCGCTGCAGGCGGAGATAGTCGAGCAGCGTGGCGTCTGCAGCGACGTCGGAAAGCTTGATGTCCTCGCCGTTGAGGATGAAGCGGATGTGATTGCGTGTCTTGACCATCGTCATGGCTCAACTGCCCCGATAGGTGGAATAGCCGAAGGGGGAAATCAGCAGCGGCACATGATAATGCGTCGGCTCGGCCATGCCAAAGCGGATCGGCACGATGTCGAGGAAAGCCGGCTTCGGCAGCTCGGTGCCCAGGCCACGGAGATAATCGCCGGCAGCGAAGACCAGCTCGTACTCCCCGGCCAGGAACTCATCGCCGGCCAGAAGCGGCGCATCGCAGCGTCCGTCGGAATTGGTGGCGACCTTCTTCAGCAGCGTGCGTGCGTCGCCGTCGAGCCGGAACAGCGAAATCACCAGGCCTTCGGCAGGCTTTCCGGTCGCAGTATCAAGGACATGGGTTGTGAGGCGTCCGCCTTCGGCCTTTGTCATTCGCTCTCCCTATTGGCGCTGAACGCCATCATCATAGATTTTGCGCCATTTAAGGCCATTGCATAAGGTGCGGTCGAGCAGAGCACTACAAAAAGACTTTCAAATTTTTTCGAGGGAATGTCTGACGCACCTTTCGTTATTCTGCTCAAGTGCCCGGCAAGAATCCGGTTTTGAGGGAACATGCGTTACGTAAGAGATATGCGCGGCTACGGCGCAAACCCACCCCACCCGCAATGGCCTGGCAACGCGAATGTTTGCGTACAGTTCGTGGTCAACTACGAAGAGGGCGGCGAAAACAACATCCTGCATGGCGACGCCGCTTCGGAAGCGTTCCTGTCGGAGGTGGTCGGCGCGGCGCAATGGCCGGGCAAGCGCCACTGGAACATGGAATCGATCTACGAATACGGTGCCCGCGCCGGCTTCTGGCGGCTCCACCGCATGTTCACTGAAGCCAATGTGCCTGTCACCGTCTATGGCGTGGCGACAGCCCTTGCACGTTCGCCCGACCATGTCGCGGCGATGCAGGATGCCGACTGGGAAATCGCCTCTCACGGCCTGCGCTGGATCGACTACCGCGATCATGCGGAAGCCGACGAACGCGCCGACCTGATCGAAGCTATACGCCTGCACACCGAAGTGGTCGGCGAACGCCCCAAGGGCCTCTATCTCGGCCGCACCTCGGTCTATTCGGTGCGGCTCGCCGCTGCCGAAGGCGGCTTCGAGTGGATTTCCGACACCTATGACGACGAGCTGCCCTACTGGCTCGACCATGACGGCCACGGCAACGCGATTTCACCCCAACTGGTCATCCCCTACACGCTCGACGCCAACGACATGCGTTTTGCCACAGCCCAAGGCTTCAATTCGGGCGACCAGTTCTACGCCTATCTCAAGGACAGCTTCGACACGCTCTATCGCGAGGGTGCCGCTGGCCGACCGCGCATGATGAGTATCGGCCTGCACTGCCGCCTTGTCGGCCGCCCGGGCCGCGCCGAGGCGCTGCGCCGTTTCATCGAATATGTACAGGGTCACGACAAGGTCTGGCTGGCCCGCCGCCAGGACATCGCCCAGCACTGGCGCGACACCCACCCCTACCAGCCGCAGGCGCTGCGTCCCTCGCGCATGGGCCGCGATGAGTTCGTCCAGCGCTTCGGCTCGATCTTCGAGCATTCGCCCTGGATCGCCGAGCGCGCTTTCGAATTCGAGCTCGGTCCGGCGCACGACAGCGCCGGCGGCCTGCACAACGCACTCTCCCGCGCCTTCCGCTCGGCGAGCGAGTCGGAGCGGCTCGGTGTTTTGACCGCCCACCCCGACCTTGCCGGCAAGTTGGCCCAGGCCAAGCGCCTGACCGAGGAGTCGACGAAGGAGCAGGCCTCCGCCGGTCTCGACGCGCTGACCGACGCCGAGCGTGCCCGCTTCACCGAGTTCAACACCACCTATGTCGAGAAGTTCGGCTTCCCCTTCATCATCGCCGTGCGCGACAATGACAAGGCAAGCATCCTCAAGGCATTCGAGACCCGCATCGCCAACAACCGCGACCAGGAATTCCTGACTGCCTGCAAGCAGGTGGAACGTATCGCCTGGTATCGACTTCACGACCTCCTTCCCCGCTGAGACCCCCGTCAGAAACCATGACAAAACGCTCCTACTACGCGCCGAAAGGCGGCCTGCCTCCCCAGACGGATCTGATCACCGATCGCGCCGTCTTCACCGAAGCCTATGCAGTGATTCCGAAGCGCGAGTTTTCGGACATCGTCACCAGCTTCCTGCCGCACTGGGACAAGGCGCGCGCGTGGGTGATCGCCCGCCCGCTGTCGGGCTTCGCCGAGACCTTCTCGCAATACATCATGGAAGTGCAGCCTGGTGGCGGCAGCGATAGGCCGGAGCCGGACGCGGGCGCCGAGGGCGTGTTCTTCGTCGTCGAAGGCGAAGTGACCGTAACGATTGCAGGCAAGAGCCATGTGCTGACGCCGGGCGGCTATGCCTATTTGCCGCCGGCGAGCGGGTGGACGATGCGCAACACCGGTTCGGAAACCACGCGGTTCCACTGGATCCGCAAAGCCTATGAGTATGTCGACGGCCTCGACACGCCCGATCCACTGTTCCTCAACGAAAACGACATCGCGCCCAACCCGATGCCCGACACCAACGGCGCCTGGGCGACCACACGCTTCGTCGACCCCAACGACCTGCGCCACGACATGCATGTCACTGTGGTCACCTTCGAGCCGGGCGGCATCATTCCCTTCCCTGAAACCCACGTCATGGAGCACGGCCTCTACGTGCTCGAGGGCAAGGCGGTCTACCGGCTGAACAACGACTGGGTCGAGGTCGAGGCTGGCGACTTCATGTGGCTGCGCGCCTTCTGCCCGCAAGCCTGTTATGCCGGTGGCCCCGGCAAGTTCCGCTACCTGCTCTACAAGGACGTCAACCGCCACATGCAGCTCGGCGCCTTTAACGCCACGCGCCGCCGCTAAGGACCAAAGCCATGTCGGGTGAGATGAAGCGGATCGTCGCCAAGCCGCTGACGCGGGAGAACTTCGCCGAGTTCGGCGAGGTGATCGACACCAACTGCGACACGCACTACCCGATCAATTCAGGCAAATGCGAGCGCTACCATGCGCTCGCCCGCGCCGAGGCCGCCGGTCCGGACGGCCACGTCATCATCAACATCTTCAAGGGAACGCCCTACGAATTCCCGCTGAAGCTCTCAATGGTCGAGCGCCATCCCTTCGGCAGCCAGGCCTTCATTCCGCTGTCGCCGCGCCCCTACCTCGTCATCGTCTGCCACGACGTCGGCGACGGCCCGGGTGAGCCGCACGCCTTCATCACCGCACCCGGCCAAGGCGTCAACTATCCCCGCAACCTCTGGCACGGCGTGCTGACGCCGATCGGCGAAAGCCAGGATTTCGTCGTCGTCGACCGCGGCGGCACCGGCCCCAATCTCGAAGAGTTCCATTTCTCGCACCCTTACGAAATCACCCTTCCTGAAGGCTTATGACTCATGGCCGAACTGTCGCTCATTGAACGCCTCTTCGACGTCATCGAACACGACATCGTGCCCAAGACCGTCGAAGGCGTGACGAAGGGCAACAAGCTGTTCGGCGCTGCCCTGCTCGCCAAGGACGATCGCTCGTTGGTGCTGGCCGAGACCAACAACGAGCTCGAAAACCCGCTCTGGCACGGCGAGATGCATTGCCTGAAGCGCTTCTATGAGATGCCCAAGGCAACCCGCGCCGACACCAAGGACCTGATCTTCCTGTCGACTCACGAGCCCTGCTCGCTGTGCCTGTCGGCCATCACCTGGGCCGGCTTCGACAATTTCTACTACCTTTTCAGCCACGAGGATTCGCGCGACAGCTTCGCCATCCCGCATGATTTGAAGATTCTGAAAGAGGTCTTCACGCTGGAGCCCGGCGGCTACAACGCCGAGAACGCCTACTGGAAGAGCTTCTCGCTGCGCAAGCTGGTGCGCGAATTGCCGGATGCCGACCGCAAGCGGCTGGAGGAGCGGGTCGCCAGGATCTCCAGGCGCTACGACGAAATGTCGGAGACCTACCAGGAGCGCAAGGCCGACAACGACATCCCGTTGAACTGACGCGATTTGGCCAGTGAATTCCGTTCGCTGGCCCACGCATGACACTTGCGTCAGCCACCCTGCATCGTACTGATGGCGCAGGGAGCCAAGCATGAAGACCATCACCGAATTTCCGCGCGACATCGTCGAGTTTCCCGATATGGGCATCGTCATGCCCGACGGTACCAGGCTGTCGGCGCGGGTGTGGATGCCGGCGGATGCCGATCAGGACCCGGTGCCTGCCATCCTCGAGCATCTGCCCTATCGCAAGCGCGACGGCACCACGACCCGCGATTGCCTGACCCATCCCTATTTCGCCGGCCATGGCTACGCCTCGATCCGCGTCGACATGCGCGGCAACGGCGATTCCGAAGGCTTGATGGACGACGAATACTCCGACCAGGAGTGGCAGGACGCCTGCGACGTCATCGCCTGGGCAGCAAGCCAGCCCTGGTGCAACGGCAAGGTCGGGATGATGGGCATCTCCTGGGGCGGCTTCAACGGCCTGCAGGTGGCGGCCCTCCTGCCCAAGGCGCTGAAGGCGATCATCACGCTGTGCTCGACCGACGATCGCTACGCCGACGACATCCACTACAAAGGCGGCCTGCTGTTGAACGAGAACATGGGCTGGGGCGCAACCATGCTGTCCTACTCCTCCAGGCCGCCGGATCCGGCGCTGGTCGGTGAAAAGTGGCGCGATATGTGGCTAGACCGGCTGGAGCATGAGCCCTTCCTGCCCGCACACTGGCTGAACCATCAACGTCGCGACGCCTACTGGAAGCGCGGCTCGCTCAACGAGGACTACTCGGCCATCAAGGCCGCCGTGCTCGCCATTGGCGGCTGGGGCGACTCCTACAAGAACACCGTTTCGCGCCTGGTCAGCAACCTCAAGGCGCCGGTCAAGGGCATCGCCGGGCCATGGGTGCACAAATATCCGCATTTCGCCGTGCCGAAGCCGGCCATCGGCTTCCTGCAGGAGGCTTTGCGCTGGTGGGACCACTGGTTGAAGGGCAAGGAGACCGGCGTCGAAGACGATCCGGCGATGCGGCTCTACGTCATGGAGTCCGAGCCGCCGCGCGAGTGGTATCTGGAGCGCCAGGGCCGCTGGATCGCCGAGCGGCAATGGCCTTCGCCAGAGATCGCGACCAGGACCCTGGCGCTCGGCACCAACGGCATGTTGGCCGAGGGCGTCAAGCTGGAGGCGCCGGTGTCGATCAACTCGCCGCAGGATTGCGGCATGGATGGCGGCGAATACTGCGCCATCTGGCTCGGGCCGGAACTGCCGGGAGACCAGCGCGCCGACGACGCCAAGTCGGCCTGCTTCGACGGTGCCGCACTCGAGGCACCGCTCGACATCGTCGGCAGCCCGGTCATCCGGCTGAAGCTTGCCGCCGACCGGCGGCGGGCGATGGCGGCGGTGCGCCTGTGCGACGTCCAGCCCGACGGTGCCTCGACGCGTATCACCTATGGCGTGCTCAACCTCTGCCACCGCAACAGCCATGAGTTCCCCGAGGACGTAGTGTCAGGCGAGACGATGGAGATCGCATTCAAGCTCGACGACATCGCCTACCGCGTCGCTGCAGGTAACCGGCTGCGCGTCTCCATATCCTCGACCTATTGGCCGCTGGTCTGGCCGTCGCCGGAAGAGGTGACGCTGACGATCCAAGGTGGCGCGATCGAGCTGCCGGTGCGGGCCTCGGGCAAAGGCGACGAATGGACGTTCGAGGAACCGGAAGGCGCCACCCCCTGGAAGATCGAAACGCTGCGCGAGGACAGCCACCTCCGCAAGGTCGAACGCGCGGACGGCAAGGTCACTCTTCGCATCGTCGACGACTTCGGCGAGACCCGCGATCTCGACCATGGACTGGCGGTCGGCGAGGTCGCCCGCGAGTCCTGGAGCATCGATCCTGCCGACCCTCTCGCGGCCCATGGCGATACCCATTGGACCCAGACGCTGAAACGCGACAATTGGTCGGTCAGGACCGAAACCTTCACCACCATGCGTTCGGACGGTGAGAATTTCCATCTCACCGGCCGCATCGAGGCCTATGAAGGCGAGATTCTGGTTTTCGAGCGCAATTTCAGCGAGATCGTCGCTCGCGACCACATCTGACGTTCAGAACGACTGTTCCGAATGCGACATGGCGAATGCGCCACTCGATGTCGCATTCGGCCTTGCCGATGCCCTTACGTTACGGTCAATATTGCCACCAGAAGTCGAGCAATAACGACCGCCAGAGTGAGGAGCCTTTCCAATGTCAAATGAACTGGAATATCTGAGCCGCCGAGTCGCTGCGGGCAAATTGAACCGTCGCGATTTCCTGGGCCGCGCCGCGGCCCTGGGCGTCGCGGCAACCTTCGCCAACTCGTTGCTGGCCAGCGCCGCCAAGGCCGAAGGTCCTGTGAAAGGCGGCATCCTGCGCGCCGGCATGCAGGGTGGCGCGGCCACCGACAGCCTCGACCCGGCATCCTGGTCGAGCCAGGTGCCATATTTCTTCGGCCGCCAGTGGGGCGAGCAGTTGGTGCAGATCTCGCCCGAGGGCGAGCCCAAGCCGGCGCTGGCCGAGGAATGGGGTGCGTCCGACGACGCCAAGACCTGGACCTTCAAGATCCGCAAGGGCGTGCAGTTCCACAACGGCCAGGAGATGACGCCGGCTGACGTCGTCGCCACCATCGAACGCCACTCCGACGAGAAGGCGAAGTCCGGCGCGCTCGGCCTGATGGGCGGCATCGCCTCGGTCAAGGCCGACGGCCAGAACGTCATCTTCGAACTGAAGGACGCCAACGCCGACCTGCCCTTCCTGCTCGACGACTATCATTTGATGATCCAGCCCAATGGCGGCAAGGACAAGCCCGACGCCGGCATCGGCACCGGCCCCTACAAGATCACCGTCAACGAGGCCGGCGTACGCCTCGGCGGCGAGAAGTTCGCCAACTACTGGCGCGACGACCGCGGCTTTGCCGACCAGATCGAGATCATCGTCATCAACGATGCCACGGCTCGCACCTCTGCATTGCAGGGGGGCCAGGTCGACATTATCAACCGCGTCGAGCCGAAGATCGTCGAGCTGATCAAGCGCGTGCCGGGCGTTGTCATCCGCAATGTCGCCGGCCGTGGCCACTACGTCTTCATCGCTCATTGCAACACCGCGCCCTTCGACAACAACGACCTCCGGCTGGCGCTGAAATACGCGCTCGACCGCGAGGAGATGCTGCAGAAGATTCTGATGGGCTACGGCTCGGTCGGCAACGACACGCCGATCAACAAGGCCTATCCGCTGTTCACCGAAATGGAGCAGCGCAAGTTCGATCCCGACAAGGCCGCCTTCCACTACAAGAAGTCGGGCCATTCCGGCTCGGTGCTGCTGCGCACCTCCGACGTCGCCTTCCCAGGTGCTGTCGACGCCGCCCAACTCTACCAGCAGAGCGCCGCCAAGGCCGGCATCACGCTCGAGGTCAAGCGCGAGCCCGGCGACGGCTACTGGTCGGAGGTCTGGAACAAGCAGCCCTTCTCGGCCTCCTACTGGGGCGGACGCCCGACGCAGGATCAGATGTACTCGACCGCCTACTATTCGAAGGCCGAGTGGAACGACACGCGCTTCCAGCGCGAGGACTTCGACAAGATGCTGTTTGCCGCCCGTTCCGAACTCGACGCGGAGAAGCGCAAGAAGATCTATGCCGACATGGGCCAGATCGTGCGCGACGAAGGCGGCGTCATCACGCCGATGTTCAACGACTTCATCGACGCCACCAGCGCTAAGGTCGGCGGCTGGGTCGATGACGGCAACCAGGAGATGATGGGCGGCTACGCACTGTCCAAGTGCTGGCTCAACGCCTGATAGGGCATTGAGCGTATGTCCAATCCGATCCTGAAACTGATCGCCCAGCGCATTGCGCTGGGCCTTCTCTTGCTTTTGGCCGTTTCGGTCCTGATCTTCGCCGGCACCCAGATCCTGCCCGGCGACGTCGCCCAATCCATTCTCGGCCAGTCGGCCACGCCGCAGGCGCTGGCCAATCTGCGCGAGGAGCTCGGCCTCAACGCGCCCGCCTATGTCAGGTATTTCCGCTGGCTCGGCGGCGTCTTGACCGGCGACCTCGGCACTGCCCTCTCGAGCCGCCAAGACATTGCCACCGCCATTGGCGGGCGACTGTGGAACACGCTGTTCCTCGCCTTCTGGGCGGCGATCGTGTCGATCCCGCTGGCCATCATCCTCGGCCTGCTTGCCGTGCGCTACCGCAACGGCTGGATCGACAAGACCATTTCAGGCCTGGCGCTGGCCTCGACCTCGTTGCCGGAGTTTTTCGTTGGCTACCTGCTCGTCTACTTCTTCGCCGTGAAGTGGCAGATCTTCCCCGGCATCTCCACCGTCTATGACGGCATGCCGTTCCTTGAGCGCATGAAGGCCATCGCCCTGCCGGCGACCGCGCTGACGCTGGTGGTGCTCGCCCACATGATGCGCATGACGCGGGCGGCTATCCTCAACGTCATGCAGTCGGCTTATATCGAGACCGCCGAGCTCAAGGGCCTGTCGCCCTTCGAGATCATCCGCAAGCACGCCTTCCCCAATGCGATTGCGCCGGTCATCAACGTCGTCATGCTCAACCTCGCCTTCCTCATCGTCGGCGTCGTCGTCATCGAGGTGATCTTCGTCTACCCCGGCATGGGGCAATATCTGGTCGACCATGTCGCCAAGCGCGACGTGCCGGTGGTGCAGGCAGTCGGGCTGATCTTCGCTGCCGTCTATATCGGCCTCAACATCATCGCCGACATTGCCGCCATCGTGGCCAATCCGCGCCTCAGGCATCCGAAGTGAGGGGCGTACCATGCTTGACCTGAAAAATATTCCCCTTGGCGCCGCGATCGGGCTGGTGCTGACCGCACTGTTCCTGATCGCGGCGATCTTCGCGCCGCTGATCGCACCTTACGGCCTGGGCGAGATCGTCGGCGACGTCTGGGCCCCGATGTCGTCGCAGTTCCTGCTCGGCACCGACAATCTTGGCCGCGACCTCCTCTCGCGCATGATCTTCGGCGCGCGCACGACGATCTTCATCGCCGTGATGGCGACGGCATTGTCGTTCTCGCTGGGCGCGATCCTCGGCTTCACCGCGGCCGTCGTCGGCGGCTGGTTCGACACGGGCATGTCGCGCTTCGTCGATCTGTTGATGGCGATTCCGACGCTGATCTTCGCGCTCGTCGTGCTGTCGGTGCTGCCATCGACATTGGTGACGCTAATACTGGTCATGGGCATCCTCGACGCCACCCGTGTCTACCGCCTGTCGCGGGCGGTGGCCGTCGACATCAACGTCATGGATTTCGTCGAGGCAGCCAAGCTGCGCGGCGAAGGCAAGGGCTGGATCATCTTCCGCGAGATCTTGCCCAACGCATTGTCGCCGCTGATTTCCGAACTCGGCCTGCGCTTCATCTATGCCGTGCTGTTCCTGTCGGCACTGTCCTTCCTCGGCCTCGGCGTTCAGCCGCCGGATGCCGACTGGGGCGGCATGGTCAAGGAAAACAAGGACGGCATCGTCTTTGGCATCCCGGCAGCGCTGATCCCGGCCGCTGCGATCGCGGCGCTCGCCATCTCCGTCAACCTCGTCGCCGACTGGGTGCTCAACCGCACCACCGATCTCAAGGGAGGGCGCGGCAATGGCTAAGGCACCTGCGAACGGCTCCGGCCCCTTGCTCGACATCCGCAACCTCAGGATCGAGGCCAAGGTCTACCCACCCGGCGAAGCCCCGCGCACTATCACGCTGGTGCACGACGTGTCGCTGACGCTCGAAAAGGGCAAGGTGCTCGGACTGATCGGCGAATCCGGCGCCGGCAAATCGACGATCGGCCTGTCGTCCATGGCCTATGGCCGCGGCGGCGTGAAGATCACCGGCGGCGAGATCATCCTCAACGGCCGCGACATCCGCAAGGGCGGCACGAAAGGCATCCGCGCTTTGCGCGGGCGCGAGGTCTGTTATGTCGCGCAGTCGGCGGCGGCGGCCTTCAACCCGGCGCATCGCCTGATGGACCAGGTGGTCGAAGCTTCGATCCTGCACGGCGTGTCGAGCCGGGCAGAGGCCGAGCGGCGCGCGGTTGCGCTGTTCAAGAAGCTCAGCCTTCCCGATCCGGAAAACATCGGCAAGCGCTTCCCCCACCAGGTCTCGGGCGGCCAGTTGCAGCGCGTCATGACCGCCATGGCGCTGTGCTCCGAGCCTGACCTGATCGTCTTCGACGAGCCGACGACGGCGCTCGACGTCACCACCCAGATCGACGTGCTTGCCGCCATCAAGGAGGCGATCCGCGACACCGGTGTCGCCGCGCTCTACATCAGCCACGACCTTGCCGTCGTCGCCCAGGTCTCGGACGAGATCATGGTGCTGCGCCATGGCAAGCTGGTCGAATGGGGCGGCACGCAGCAGATCATCAAGGAGCCGCGCCAGGAATACACCTCGGCGCTGGTCTCGGTGCACGAGATCGCGCACGAGGAAAAGAAGCCGGGCGCTTCCCCCTTCCTGTCGGTCAGGAACGTGACGGCCGCCTATGGCGGCGGCAAGATCAAGGTGCTGAAGAACGTCTCGGTCGACATCCTGCCCGGCCAGACGCTCGCCGTCGTCGGCGAATCAGGCTCGGGCAAGTCGACCCTGGCGCGCGCCATAACCGGCCTTTTGCCGCCCGAGGAAGGCAGCATCACCTTTGCCGGGCGCACGCTCGGCAACCGCCTCGCCGACCGCAGCCGCGACGACCTGCGCGAGTTGCAGATGATCTATCAGATGGCCGACGTGGCGATGAACCCGCGCCAGACAGTGGGCACCATCATCGGCCGCCCGCTGGAGTTCTATTTCGGCATGGGCGGCAAGGAACGCGATGTCAGGGTCGCCGAACTGCTCGACAAGATCGAGATGGGGCGCGGCTTCATCGACCGCTATCCAGCCGAGCTCTCGGGCGGCCAGAAACAGCGTGTCTGCATTGCACGTGCCCTGGCGGCAAAACCGAGGCTGATCATCTGCGACGAGGTGACGAGCGCGCTCGACCCGCTGGTCGCCAACGGCATCCTCAAGCTTTTGCTCGGGCTGCAGGCCGAAGAGGGCGTCGCCTATCTGTTCATCACCCATGATCTGGCGACGGTAAAGTCGATCGCCGACTCCATCGCCGTCATGTATCGCGGCGAAGTGGTGCGCTACGGGCCGAAGTCCGAAGTGCTGAAGCCGCCCTTCGACGCCTACACCGACCTGCTGCTGTCGTCGGTGCCGGAGATGGAGATCGGCTGGCTGGAAAAGGCGATCGGCGGACGCAGGATGGCAAGCGCTGGGAATTGAGGCGCACCCTGTCCCTCGCTCCGTTTGCGGAGAGAGGGTGGCCACGAAGCGGCCGGTCGAGGCAAATCGGCACTGGGAAGTGGGCGCCGCCCCTCATCCGGCTGCCGGCACCTTCTCCCCGTCAACGGGGAGAAGGAAGCTCGTCACCACACCCACTCGCCGCGCCCCAGCGCGGCCACCGCGTCGACGATGCGCGTGAAGCTTTGGCGGGCACGGCCGACCGTGTGGCGAGCGCGCAGGTAGCCGTGCACCAACCCCGGCTCCTCATGCCAGAAGGCCTTGCCACCAGCGGCAACAATGCGTTCGCCATAGGCCTCACCATCAGACGACAGCGGGTCGCATTCGGCCGTGATGACGACAGTCGGCGGCAAATTGGCGAAGTCGGCGTCGGCCAGCGGCGATAGCGTGATGTCGCCGGTGCGGTCCTCGCCACCGGTGCGGATGTCCTTATAGAATTCGAGATCGCGCATGGTCAGCATCGGCGCCTCAACGTGGACGACGTAGGAACCGCGTGCTCGATCGCCGCCAAGGCCCGGATAGACCAACACTTGCCCGACCGCACGACGCTTGTGGCCGCGCGTCGCGTGGCTGACGGCGGCAGCGATGTTGCCGCCGGCGCTGTCGCCGGCGAGCACGATTGGCTGGCTGAATTTGGCCGTAGCCCATTCGAAGGCGGCCAGGGCGTCATCGAAAGCAGCCGGATGCAAGTGCTCGGGCGCCAGCCGGTAGTCGATCGACACGACCTCGTAGCCGGTGCGGCCACACAGCTCGGCACAGACATCGTCATGGCTGTCGAGCCCGCCAAGGATGAAGCCGCCGCCATGGAAATAGAGCACCACCGCTTCCGGCGCCTTGCCGGCGAGGCGGTAGATGCGGATAGGCACATCGTGAGCTGGCGCCGTGATTGCCGTCGTCTCGGCCGACACGCCCTCGGGATAGCCGGCGAAGAACTCCCGGCACATGCGATCGTAGATCTCACGCTGCTGGACAATGGTGTAGTCGATGGTATCGGGCGGATAGTAGGCGTTGGTGCGATCGATGAAGGCCCAGGTCTCGGCATCGATGAGTTTTGTATAGTCGGTCATTCGCGCGCACCGTGGGAGCTGCCCCGCGCTACGTTGCCCCCCTCTGGCCTGCTGGCCATCTCCCCCTCAATGGGGGAGATTGAGCGCGCCGACCTCGCGCCACTTCCTGCAGCTTTGCAAGAATGTCCTAACCGGTGCAAAGGTTTGCAGGTGGGCGGGACACCGATCACAGCCTGACCTCCCCCTTGAAGGGGAGATGGCCGGCAGGCCAGAGGGGGGCGCGAAGGAACGCAAGTATCTCCACGAACTTACTTCCCCTTCCACACCGGATCGCGCTTCTCCGCAAACGCCTTGAAGCCTTCGAGATTGTCCTCCGAGGCGTAGAGTTCGTCGACCGTCGGGAACTGCCGCTTGGTGATGCGGTTCATCGTTTCCTGGAAGCCGGTGCCCTCGGCCGCGCGCGCCACCTCCTTGATGGCGGCGAAGACCAGCGGCGGACCGCCGGCGAGCAGGCGGGCGATCTCCCAGACACGATCCTCGAGCCTGTCGGCCGGCAGCACCTCGTTGACCAGGCCCCAGCGATGCGCCTCGGCGACGTCCATCCAGCGCCCAGTGAGCAGAAGGTCCATCGCCACGTGATAGGGAATGCGCTTGGGCAGCTTGATGGTCGCAGCGTCGGCAAGCGTGCCGGCGCGGATCTCGGGCAGTGCGAAGCTCGAATGTTCGGAGGCGTAGATCAGGTCGCAGGACAGCGCCAGCTCGAAGCCGCCGCCGACCGCCATGCCGTTGACGCAGGCAATCACCGGTTTGTTGAGGTCGCGCAGTTCCTGCAGTCCACCGAAACCACCGACGCCATAATCGCCGTCGACCGCGTCGCCGCCGGCCGCTGCCTTGAGGTCCCATCCGGCGGAAAAGAACTTTTCCCCCGCTGTCTTCACGATGGCGATACGCAGGCCGTCGTCGTCGCGGAAGGCCTTGAACGTCTCGCCCAACCGCCGGGACGTGGCGAGGTCGATCGCGTTGGCCTTGGGCCGGTCGAGCGTGACCTCGAGGATCACGCCCTCCCTGCGGGTTTTCACGACGTCCGACATTTCTCTCTCCCTCTAGGCCGTAACCAGCAGCGCATCCGCGATCCAGGCGCCCTGCCCTTCACCGCAGACGATCAGCGGATTGATATCGAGTTCCTCGATTGCATCGGCATGATGGGACACGAAGCCTGATATGGCCATGATCGCATCGATTGCGGCACCGACATCCGCCCTGGCGCGGCCGCGATAGCCTTGGAGCAACGGATACATCTTCAGCCCCTTGAGCGTCGCCTCGACCTCGCCGCGCGCGGCGGGCAGCAGCAGCGTGGCGCTGTCCTTGAGCAATTCGACCAGCACGCCGCCGCTGCCGATGGTCATGACCGGTCCGAACAGCGGATCGCTGGTGACACCGACGATCAGCTCGGCCACGCCGCCCAAGACCATCTCTTCGACATAGAGGCCGAAGCCGAGTGGCAACAGGGCTAAAGCCGCCGCGCCGACGTCCTCGCCGGTCCGCAGGTTGAGCCTGACGGCACCGAGTTCGCTCTTGTGGGCGACGCCGAGCGCCTTGAGCGCGACAGGATAGCCCAACGCGTCGGCGGCCGCGATCGCCTCGCCGACACTTGCGACGCGGCGGCCTGCCGGCACGGCAAGGCCGGCATCCCGCAGCAGTGATTTGGCGGCGGCTTCGTCGAGGGTGGTTGGGGCACCGCCCCCCTCCGACCCCGCGTAGGCGCCACCGACTGCCGCAGCAACCGGCCTTGCCCACGCTTCGCCAATCATCGCCGCAGCCTCCGCCGCATCCATCGCCTCCGCTATGCCCTGCAACGGCACGATGCCGTGCGCAAACAGGTCGGCGGCGTGCTCCTCGGTCAGGTTCTCCGACATCGACGCCACCACCGCGCCAGACGCGCCATTGGCTTTCAGCGCCGCCTCGAAGGCGCGCACCGTCGGCCACCAGTCGGCATCCGAGCAACGGTCGTTACGCGGGAAGTCGAGCACCAGCATGTTGAGGTCGAAGCTACCAGATGCCATGGCGGTGAAAGTGGCCGTCATCGCCGGTTCGTCGTTCCAGATGAAGGTGTGGTAGTCGAGCGGATTGGCGACCGCCACAAAAGCGCCGAGCGTCGATTTTATCCGCGCATAGTGGTCAGGCTTAAGCGCCGGGAAACGCACCCGCCGGCCCTCGGCACTGTCGGCCATGACGGAGGCCTCGCCACCCGAACAACTCATCGACGACAGCGTGAAGCCGGGCAGTGGTCCCAAGGCATGAAGCAGTTTCAGCGTTTCGAGCAGTGACGGGATGGTATCGACACGGGCGATGCCCAGCCGCTTGAGGAAGGCATCCGACGCGGCGTCGGAGCCGGCGAGCGACGCGGTGTGCGAGATCGTCGCCTTGCGCGCCTGCTCGGAGCGGCCAACCTTCATGGCGACGATCGGCTTGTTCAGTTCACGTGCGCGCGCAGCCAGCCGCTCGAAGCCGTCGACCGTGTCGAAACCCTCGATGTGCAGGCCGAGGCACGACACGCGCTCGTCCTCGATCAGGCCCAACGCCATCTCGGAGAGGCCTGTTTGCGCCTGGTTGCCGGCCGTCATCAAGAAGGCAACCGGCAGGCCTCGCTTCTGCATGGTCAGGTTGCAGGCGATGTTGGACGATTGCGTGATGATGGCAACGCCGCGCCCATCAGGCGCGAGCCTCTGGCCACCGTGCTGGTCGGGCCACAACAGCGCGCCGTCGGCATAGTTGATCAGGCCATAGCAATTGGGTCCGATGACGGGCATCGCACCGGCGGCCGTTACCAGCTCGGCCTGCAGCCGCTCACCATCGGCATCGTCGTTGCCGGCCTCGAGGAAGCCTGAGGCAAAGCAGATCGCCCCGCCTGCGCCGCGCGCGGCAAGTTGCGCGATCACCTCGATGGTCAGGAAGCGGTTGACACCAACGAAGGCGGCGTCGGGGGCGGCCGGCAACTCGGCAACCGAGCGAAAGGTGCTGATGCCCTCGACCTCGTCCTTGGTCGGATGCACCGGCCAGAGGTCGCCGGCAAAGCCCATCTTCCGGCACTGCTTGACCACGGCGGCGGCTTGCGAGCCGCCGAACACGGCAATCGACTTCGGCCGCAGCAAACGCTCGAGCCGCGTTCGCCCTGCAGGCTTCGGGGTGGAGGTGGTCAAAGTCGAGCTACTCATTTCCACCCCCACCCGGCCCTGCGGGCCACCTTGCCCCGAAGAGCAAGGTCAAACTTTCCTTGCCGCCTGCGCAGCCCCGAGATCATCCGCCCACCGCCCTGAGCAGCGCGCGGGAGATGATGTGGCGCTGGATCTCCGAAGTGCCTTCCCAGATGCGCTCGACGCGGGCGTCGCGCCAGATGCGCTCCAGCGGCAGGTCGTCCATAAGGCCCATGCCGCCGTGGATCTGGATCGCTTCATCGGCGACGAATGCCAGCATCTCGGTAGCCTTGAGCTTGGCCATCGCCATGTCCTGGTCGGTGACCGTGCCCTGGTCGTATTTCCAGCCTGCCTCCATCACCATCAGCTCGGCAGCCTTGAGCTCGGTCGCCATGTCGGCCAGCTTGAACGACACGCCCTGGAACTTGCCGATCTGCTGGCCGAACTGCTGGCGCTGGGCGGCGTATTCGACGGCATGGTTCAATGCGCGTTCGGCGCGGCCGAGGCAGGTGGCGCCGACCTGCAGGCGCGTCGCGCCCAGCCAGCTGTTGGCGACTTCAAAACCTTTGTGCACCTCGCCCAGGACCTGGCTCGCCGGCAGGTGGCAATCGTCGAACTCCAGCACCGAATTGGTGTAACCGCGATGCGAAACGTTGCGGTAGCCGTCGCGGACAGTGAAGCCAGGCGTGCCCTTGTCGACGAAGAAGGCGGTGATCTTCTTGCGTTTGCCACGCGACGTCTCTTCTTCGCCCGACGCCATGAAGACGATGGCAAAATCTGCAATGTCGGCGTGGGAGATGAAATGCTTGGTGCCGTTCAGCACCCAGTCGCCACCCTTCTCGACGGCTGACGCCTTCATGCCGCGCAGGTCGGAACCGGCGCCCGGCTCGGTCATCGCCAGACAGTCCGATTTCTCGCCGCGAATGCAGGGGAAGAGATACTTTTCGCGCTGCTCCGGCGTGCCGGCGAGCAGGATGTTCGACGGCCGCGCCACGCAGGTCCAGTGCAGTGCATAGTTGGCTCGGCCAAGCTCCTTTTCGTAGAGCAGCCAGGTCAGCGTATCGAGCCCGGCGCCACCGACATCGGCCGGCATGTTGGCGGCATAAAGCCCAGCCGTGATCGCCTTTGCCTTGATATCCTCGATCAGCTCGCGCCGGAGATGACCCGTGCGCTCCACCTCCTGCTCATGCGGATAGAGCTCGTTCTCGACGAACGCACGCGTCGTGTCGACGATGAGCTGCTGTTCCTCCGACAGACCGAAATGCATGGCTTAGCCCTTCTTCTTGGCCGGAGCCTTTTTTGCCGTCTTTTTTACCGGTTTGGCCGCTTTGGCCTTTTCGGCGGCCTTCGACACCTTCGGCTTCGCCTGCGCGGACAGCTGCTTGGTGTAGTCCTTGTAGAGCGCGCCGGCGCCCCAGCCCTTGCCCTTGTTCTGTTTCGACAGTGCATCCATGATCGCGACAAGGTTGTCGTCGCGAATCTTTTCCAGTTCGCGGATCGACCACTTGTCGGACTGCTCGTCCGACTGCGTGGCAATGAGATCGACAAGCTCGTCGTTGAACTCCGGCACATCCATCAGCTTGGTCCACGGCCACTGCAGGCAGGGCCCGAACTGAGCCATGAAGTGGCGCATGCCGGCCTCGCCGCCGGCGACCCGATAGACCTGGAACATGCCCATCTGAGCCCAGCGCAGGCCGAAGCCGTAGCGCATGATGTCGTCGAGTTCCTCGACCGAGCAGATTCCGTCCTTGATCAGCCACAGCGCCTCGCGCCAGGCCGCTTCCAGCAGGCGGTCGCCGACAAAGGCTTCGATCTCCTTGCGGATGACAACCGGCTTCATGCCGATCGAGGAATAGATTTCCTTGGCGACCTCGATGGCCTCGGGGAACGTCTTGATACCACCGACGATCTCGACGATGGGCAGGAGGTAGACCGGGTTGAACGGATGGCCGACAACCAGTCTTTCGGGATGCTTTTTCATCGCCACCTGCATGTCGGACGGCTTGATGCCCGAGGTCGACGAACCGATGATCGCATTGGCCGGCGCATGCATGTCGATCTCGGCCAGCACCTTGTGCTTGAGATCGAGTCGCTCAGGCACGCTTTCCTGGATGAAATCGGCGTCCGCCACCGCCTCGGCGATTGTCTTGGCGTAGGTCAGCTTGCCTTCTCTGGGGAGGCCGTCGGGTACCATCTGCTTGTAGGCGCGGCGCGCGCCCTTCATCACTTCGCCGACCTTGCGCGAAGCCTCCGGGTCCGGATCGAAGATCGACACGTCGATGCCATTGAGCAGCAGCCGCGCCACCCAACCCGCGCCGATCACCCCGCCGCCAATGGCGGCTGCTTTGGAAATTGTGTTCATGAACATGCCCCTCCCGGCAGATTTGAACTTGCGACCATCAGGCCGCCAGCGGTGCCCGCTTGACGAGGTTCAGCTTCTTGCGCACCTCTTCCGGTCCGATGACCCGCGCGCCCAGGGTCTCGACGACGGTGACCGCCTTCTCGACCAGTTGCGCATTGGTGGCGAGCACGCCCTTGTCGAGCCAGAGATTGTCCTCGAGGCCGACGCGCACATTACCGCCGGCCAGCACCGCTGCGGCCGCATAGGCCATCTGGTTGCGGCCCAGCGAGAAGGCCGAGAAGGTCCAGCTCTTCGGCACGTTGTTGACCATCGCCATGAAGGTATTGAGGTCGTCGGGCGCACCCCACGGCACGCCCATGCACAGCTGCACCAGCGCGTCGGGCGCAAGCACGCCCTCCTCGACCAGTTGCTTGGCAAACCATAGATGACCGGTGTCAAAGGCCTCGATCTCGGGCTTCACGCCCATCGCGGTCATCATGCCGCCCATGGCGCGCAGCATGCCCGGCGTGTTGGTCATGACGTAGTCGGCCTCGGCGAAGTTCATCGTGCCGCAGTCGAGCGTGCAGATCTCCGGCAGACACTGGCGCACATGCTCGACGCGGTTGGTGGCGCCGCCCATGTCGGTGCCGGCTTCCTTGAGCGGCAGCGGGCTTTCGACGCCGCCAAACACCATGTCGCCGCCCATGCCGGCGGTGAGGTTCAACACCACGTCGACATTGGCTTCACGGATGCGCTCGGTCACCTCACGGTAAAGATGGATGTCGCGGCGCGGCTTGCCGGTCTCTGGGTCGCGGACGTGGCAGTGGACGATGGCAGCACCGGCCTTGGCTGCCTCGATAGCCGAGTCGGCAATCTGCTTGGGCGAACGCGGCACCAGATGGCTGCGATCCTGCGTGCCGCCGGACCCGGTCACGGCACAGGTAATGAAAACCTCACGGTTCATCTCGAGCGGCATCGCATTCCTCCCTTACGAAACTTGACGGATCATTGCGCCGCTTGCGTCGTCTTGTTTTGCATTTTACGAAAGCCAAATGGCAAAAAGCGAAAAGCCGACAATCTTTCGCGAGGAGCGCTCGCCGCTCAAGGTGACGATGCTGGTTTTCTCCGGCGCGTCGATCATGTGCGTGGCATCAGCCGTCGACCCGCTGCGTGCGGCCAACCGCATATCAGGTGAGACGCATTTCGACTTTCGGCTGGTATCCGCCACAGGCGAGCCGGCGATCACCACCTGCGGCCTGCCGGTCGCGGTATCCGGCGCCTTCGACCCAGACGAGCCCTGCGACGTGCTGATGGTCATCGCCGGCTTCGGCACCCAGGGCTACACCACCTCTAAGCTGCTCGGCGGCATCAGGCGCTGTGCCCGCCAGGCGCGAGCGGCCGGAGGCATCGAGGCCGGCACCTGGCTGGTCGCGCGTGCCGGGCTTTTGGAAGGCCGTGCCGCCACCACCCATTGGGAAGACATGGAGGATTTCGCCGCCGCCTTCCCCGACGTCGAGGTCCGCCCCGACCGCTACATCATCGACGGCGCGGTGTTCACCTCGGGCGGTGCGGCTCCGACCTTCGACCTGATGCTGCATCTGGTACGCTCGCGGCTCGGCATGGCCACCGCGCTCGATGTCGCCAGCGTCTTCATCTACGACCAGTCGCGTGCCGCCACCGACGCGCAGCCGCTGGTCTCGCTTGGCCGGCTCGACGGCTACGACCCGCGCCTCGCCCAGGCGATCCGGCTGATGGAAGCACATGTCGACCAGCCGCTGACCATCGCCGCGATTGCAAAACGTGCCGGCGTGACCGCACGCACGCTCGAAAGCATCTTCCGCGCCTCGATCGGCGAAACTCCGGGCGCCTACTATCTCAGGCTGAGATTGAATGCCGCGCGAAGACTGGTGGTCGACACGCGCGTCAGCATGGCCGAGGTGGCGGAGCGCACCGGCTTCTCATCGGCCGCCGCATTCTCCCGCAGCTTTTCGCATGCCTTCGGCACGCCGCCGGTGAGGATGCGCAAGAGCTAGCCGCGATGGGCCAGGAGCCAGTCGACCGCCGCAGCGAGATCGTCGACGACCGCGCTCGGGTGCGGCGCGTGGCGGCTTTCGTCACCGGCGCGATATTTGCCGGTGCGCACCAGAAGCGCCGATCCGATGCCGGCCTTCAAGGCACCCGCAACATCGCTTTCGGCATCGTCGCCGACCATCACCGCCTGTCCCGGCAGGCAGTCCAACCCGGCCAACGCGGCATGGAAGAAGTCCCGCGCAGGCTTGCCCAGCACCGTCGCCTGCTTGCCGGCCGCAAATTCGAGCGCCGCGACGAAGGCGCCCGCATCGAGACTGAGCCCGCCATCGGCATCCTTGAAGGTGCGGTTGACGGCAAGCGCTAGAAACTCAGCACCATCGATCAGCTGGCGGAAGGCGGCGTTCATCGCTGCATAGGTGAAGGCCTCGGCGGCATCGCCAACCACCACCGCCTTCCTGTCGCCGAACATGTTGCCGGCGAATTCGGGCACGAGGTCGGGATGCACCAGGAGATGGGGCGCGCAGCCTTCGCGGGCGAGCCAATCGACCGCGGCACGCGCCGGCGTGAACAGCTCGTCACTGCTGACGGAGACGCCAAGGTTGGCAAGTTGTGCAACGATCGCCCCGTGCGGTGAACGCGTCGTGTTGCTGACGAAGCGGATCGGCAGGCCCTCGGCGCGGAGTCGCCCGATGGCAGCGACCGCGCCCGGTATCGGCGTGTCGCCGTCATAAACGACGCCCGAGAGATCGAGCAGCACCGCGCGTATCATGCAAGGAGGATGGCCGACCTCCCTGGCTTCGTCAAACCACGCTGTTGGGATCAGGCCGCCTGGTTGACGACACCGTCGATGCGAGAACGCATGCTCTGGGCCAATATGGCCTCGAGGCGTGACGCAACCGCCCGGGTCCATTCGTCGGAAAGCTCAGGCTCCAGCGACGGCGGCAATGCCATCAGCCGGTCGACGATCGAACCGGTCTCCGACCTGTTTAGCAGGGCGTCGATCGCCGGTTCGTGGCCACGTGTGATGAAAGTCTCTTGTTCCCGTCTCATGGCGCGGTAAGTCGCTGATTCGACTGGCATCTTGAGGGCGAGAAAGAGGCAATTCAGGGGCAGGCGTGCAACTGCGCACCGGGGCTCAACCCATGCGATTCCTGTCCTGTCACCCTCCGCGACCGAGCGACTTTACGAACAGCACAGTGGTCAGCCCGCTGTCCCATTCCTCGTCGGGATAATTTGCCGTCTCGACATAGCCGAGCGCGCGGTAGAAGGCCTGGCTCTGCTGGTTGAACGTATCGGTTTCGAGCCGTACTTTCGGCAAACCGGCCTTGCCGATCTCCTGTTCGGCCCGCGCCAGCAGCAGCCTGCCGAGGCCGAGGCGCTGGAATCTGCCGGAGACGTGCAATGCTTCGATGAAGTCGCCGCTCCAGTGGACCATGCCGGCGACCTGGCCGTCGACTTCCGCGACCCAGAAGGCAGGGCCGTTTTCATCGACATAACGGCCGCCGACATCGGACGAGAGGTAGCGTTCGGCAGCCGCTTCGGTGATCTCCGGCCGCCAGGTGCTCTCGAACGTATCGGCCAACACCTGCTTTACCGCGGCGAAGTCCTCTGTTTTCGCCGGCCGCACCAAGATGTTGCGCATGTCCATGCTCTCGCTCCTGCTTTCCAGGCGTCCATCTAGCAGCAGGACTTCGTTTGGGCATCGGACAGTGCTGACAAAAAATGGCGCCAGCCCTCGGGGCCGGCGCCGTCGTTCATCGTCGTGCGCAGCCGTCAGACGTAGCGGTTGACGACGTTCTCCAGATATTCCTGCCGGCCCGACTTCGGCTGCGGCTCAATGCCGTCGGCGACGACGCGCGCGGCGATCTGCTCGAGGCTGCGTTCGCCAGCCAGCATCGCCTTGGCTTCAGCCGATTTCCAGCCGGCGTAACGCGCCTCGAGCGGACCCGACAGCGCCTTGTCCTCGATCATTTTCGCCGCAGCCTTGAGGCCGCGCGCGCAAGCGTCGATGCCGCCGATATGGGCGACCAGCAGGTCTTCGGGGTCGAGCGACTGGCGGCGCAGCTTGGCGTCGAAATTGGTGCCGCCTGACTTGAAGCCGCCACCGGCAAGCACGTGGTAATAGGCAAGCGCCATTTCGGGCACGTTGTTGGGGAACTGGTCGGTGTCCCAGCCCGACTGGTAGTCGTTGCGGTTCATGTCGATGGAGCCGAAGATGCCGAGCGCATTGGCGGTCGCCAGTTCGTGCTCGAAGGAGTGGCCGGCCAGGATCGCGTGCCCCTGCTCGATATTGACCTTCACCTCGTTCTCCAGCCCGTACTTCCTGAGGAAGCCATAGACGGTGGCGACGTCGTAATCGTACTGGTGCTTGGTCGGCTCCTGCGGCTTGGGTTCGATCAGAATGGTGCCGGTGAAGCCGCTTTTGTGCTTGTAGTCGACGACGAGGTTGAGGAAGCGCCCGAGCTGGTCGAGCTCGCGGCCCATGTCGGTGTTGAGCAGGGTCTCGTAGCCCTCGCGACCGCCCCACAGCACGTAGTTCTCGCCCTCGAGCCGCTTGGTGACATCCATGCAATGCTTCACCGTCGCCGCCGCATAAGCAAAGACATCGGGATCGGGGTTGGTCGCGGCACCCGCCATGAAGCGGCGGTTGGAGAACAGGTTCGCAGTGCCCCACAAAAGCTTGACGCCTGTCTTGGCCATCTTGGCTTCGAAATAGTCGGCGATCTCGTCGAGGCGCTTTGCACTCTCGGTGAAGTTGGCACCCTCCGGCCGCACATCGGCATCGTGGAAGCAGTAGTAGGGAACGCCCAACAGCGAAAACAGCTCGAAGGCGACATCGGCCTTCAGCCTGGCGTTCTCCATCGTCTCGCCAAACCAGGGCCGCTCGAAGGTCTGGCCGCCGAACGGATCGCCGCCCGGCCAGGCGAATGTATGCCAGTAGGCAACGGCGAAGCGCAGATGGTCTTCCAGCCTTTTGCCCAGCACCACCTCGTCGGCGTTGTAATGGCGATAGGCCAGCGGATTGGTGCTGTCGGGGCCTTCGTAGCGGACGGGCTTGATGTCGCCGAAATAGCCGGTGCTCATGGCAAAACTCCTTTCAGTGAGTACGCATGACCGCCCGTTTTGGGGCGGTCGCCGAATTTCCGTGTTCGATTACCTCAGGCGTAATTGGTTTCATTCGCGCCCGCTGCGACAAGGGTGGCGTCAACCAAGACGTGTCAGACGGAGAGCAGAAATGACCGACTACAACGCCATCGCAGAAGCCTATTTCGCCGCCTGGAACGAGACCGACGCCGCCGCCCGCAAGGGACTTGTCGAAGCTGCCTTCGTCACCGGCGTCAGCTATCGCGACCCGATCATGCAGGGCGACGGCCATGCCGGCATCGACGCTTTGATCGCAGGCGTGCACGGCCAGTTCCCCGGCTTCCGCTTCAAGCTGAAGGGCAATGCCGACGGCTTCGGCGACAACATCCGCTTCTCCTGGGGCCTCGGCCCAGATGGCACGGACGCCGTCATCGAAGGCTCGGACTTCGCCACCATCAAGGACGGGCGCCTGAGCCTCATTACCGGCTTCCTCGACAAGGTGCCGGGCTGACATAGACTGAGCGTTCACATCGTCCCCCGGATCGCCGGATAGAGCTTGCGATAGCGCTGGTAGGCCTCGTCATAGGCGCCTGCCAGTGCTGCCAAGGGTTCGATGGTTTCGGCGGTATCAGGCGGCGTGCAGACTTGGTGCGGATCAGCACCTTCGGCAGCGATCAGGCCGAGGCGCGCAGCGCCGAAGGCAGCCCCGAAATCGCCGTCGGCGGGAATGTCGACCGGCAGGCTGAGGGCAGTGGCGATCGACTTCAGCCAGTAGCGCGAGCGTGAGCCGCCACCGATAGCAGTCACCCGCGTCAGCGACGTTCCGGCCTTGGCCAAAGCTTCGAGGCTGTCGCGGAAGGCGAAGGCAACGCCCTCAAGCACGGCCTGGGTCAGGCCGGCGCGGTCGATCTCATGGGCAAGACCGGTGAAGGAACCGCGGATCGCCGCGTCGTTATGCGGGGTCCGTTCGCCCGAGAGATAGGGCAGGAAGGTGACGCCCGAAGGTGCGCGCAATTCGTCCCCGAGTTCGCGTGTCAGCTCGGCCGCATCCTTGCCCGCTACGCTGCTCAGCCAGTTGAGCGAATCCGTCGCCGACAGGATGACGCCCATCTGGTGCCAAGCCTGCGGCAACGCATGGCAGAAGGTGTGAACGGCACTTTCCGGATTGGGCAGGTAGGCGCCATTGGCGGCAAACAGCACACCCGAGGTTCCGAGCGACACGAAGGCAGCACCCGGCTTGACCGTGCCCATGCCGCAGGCAGAGGCGGCATTGTCGCCCGCACCGCCTGCGATCACCACGCCCTGCCCCATGCCCCATTTCGCCGCCAGTTCGCCGCGCAGCGTGCCTGCCTTGTCGGTGCCCTCGACCAGCGACGGCATATGTTCGGTGCCAAGGCCAGTGGCGGCGAGCAGCTCCGGCGACCAGCGCCGCGCCGCGACGTCGAGCCAGGAGGTACCGGCCGCGTCGGACATTTCGGAGATGTATTCGCCCGTCAGCCAGAGCCTGAGGTAATCCTTGGGCAGGAGCACCTTTGCCACCTTGGCGAAGATGTCGGGCTCGTTGGCCTGCGCCCAGGCGAGCTTGGGGGCGGTGAAGCCAGGGAATACGATATTGCCGGTGATCTTGCGGAAGCGCGGATCGGCGTCGAGGCTGGCCGCCTCGGCAAAGCTGCGCGTGTCGTTCCAGAGGATGCAGGGGCGCAGCACCTTTCCCGCGGCGTCAAGCAGCGTTGCGCCATGCATCTGGCCGGAGAGGCCGATGCCGCGCGCGGCGGCAAGTTCTGTTGGATGCGCGGACCTGAGCTCGGCGACCGCCTCTTCTGCGGCCCGGATCCATTCGGCAGGGTCCTGCTCGGACCAGCCGTGATGCGGCCTGGAGACGTCAAGCGAACCATGGCCGGAACCAATGATCTTCTGGTCGGCGTCCATCAGCAGCGCCTTCACGCCTGACGTGCCGAGATCGAGCCCGAGATACATGTCATTCCTCCCGAATGAGCGAAGCGGACGGCAAGCGTCCATCCTCTCACGTCATTGGCCGGCCTTCATCGCCAACAGGCAGAAACGGCCAGGCCATCGTCCCGTTCCTCCGACGGACGCTGCTTATTAGCAAACATTCCGGGGTCGGGTCGATATTTATTTCGGAACTCGCAAAAAATAAAATCAAACGCCTCGGAGAGCGCTGTCGGCCCAGATCAGCCATGCGCGAGCAGCGCGGCGCGCTGCACGAACAGGCCCGAGAGCGGACTGGCCGGCCGCGCGTTGTTGCGGGCGGAGGCGAGCTTCACGGCAAGCACATCGTTGCCGTCGCGCAGGGCCGCCTCGATCAGCGTCAGCTCGATGACGTCGCGCTGGGCATGGCTGCCGCCGAAGCGATGGGCGATGGTCCGGACAGGCTCGAGCAGCCGCACCGTCTCGCCATAACGCCCTTCCCCGAAGGCCTTGATCGCCAATGTGACGGGATGGCCGACATCCCGGGTGAATGCGGCGTTGTCGTCGTCGCGGGCAATCGCCTCGCGCTGGGCATAGAGCATCGCCTTAGCCGGCGCTTCCAGCCCGGCGCCCACAAAGGCCATCATCGCGTGTGCATCGTTGAAGGCATAGTTGCCGGCCGCGGCCTTCGGCGCCCAGTTGGCGGCAAGGCTCGCCCAGCGCTCGCCGACATCGACACCGCCGAGATTGAGCCGCCACAGGATCGCCGAGGCGTCGACCATGTTGAGCGCCAGCTTCGATTGCGCGCCGTAGATCGGTCCGTCATAAAGTGCCAGCACCTCGTCGGTCTCGCCGAGATCGAAATGGAACAGCGCAAGGTGCCACCAGTTGTGGACCTGGAGGAAACTCTCCTTCGTCCAGGCGTCCGAGTTGCCGCGCATCCAGGCGATGCCGTCGCGCTGGCGGCTCAGCATCTCCATCACATGCGCCACCGCATGCTGGGCCCAGCCGTCGCGCGGCTCGAGCTCGACCGCCTCGCGCCCCAACGCCTCGGCCCTGGCATAGTCGCCCATCTCCTCGAAGCCGAAGGCTTGCATGCCGAGGATGGCGTGATAGCCGGGCATGCCCATGCCCCATGACGATAGCGCCCTGGCGATACGATCGCGCAGCATCGGGGCGTTGCCGGTGAAGAAATCGATCTGGTGTCCGGCCTGCAACGCCAGTGCATCGGTGGGATGCTCCGCCGTCAGCTCGCTGAGGATACGCCCGGCCTCATGCCAATGCCCGCTAGCGAGGCGTCCGAGAGCCACGACATGGGCCTTTTCCCTCGCCGTCGCCGCGAGCCCTGCAGCCGCAGCGTGGCAATCCCGCGCCACCGCCATCGCCTCACGTTCAGTGGAGAGGCCATAGAGCCAGCCCTTGAGTACATGCGCCATGGTAAAGTCGGGCGCGGTCGCGATCGCCTTGTCGGCCGATCCGACCGGATCGCCGACAAAGCGCTGGAGTTCGCTCACCCCGCGCTCGTAGTGCGCAGCCGCCGCCGCATCGGCGCCGCTCAGCGCAAGTCCGAGCCCGTCCTTCACCATCACAGCTTCCTCAGTGCCCGGAGCGGGTGGCCGCAGCGGCAATGCCGGCGCCGACCAGAAGCGTGCCACCGGTACGGTTGAAAATGCGGATCGCGCGAGGATTGGACACGACACTTCGCGCCCGTGCAGCCACCAGCGCGTAGCCGAAGGCGTTGGCGAAGGCGAGCGTCAGGAAGGTCAGCTCGAAGATCACCATCTGCGTCCAGAAATCGCCGCTGCGGTCGAGGAACTGCGGCAGGAAGGCCACGAAAAAGGTGATGCTCTTGGGGTTCAGCGCGGTCACGATCCAGGCATGCGCCATCATCTTGGCGGCAGACGCGGCATCCGTGCGCGGCTTGGCGTCCAGCGTGCCACCGGCGCGGAACAGCTTGATGCCGAGATAGATCAAATAGGCGGCACCGATCCACTTGACGATGGTGAAGACTGTGGCGGACGCGGCAAGCAGCGCGCCGATGCCCAGCATCGACAGCGTCATGGCGGTGAAATCGCCCAGCGCCACGCCGACGGCCATCGGCAGTGCCGTGCGCCAGCCCTGGCCGAGCGCGTAGGATACGACGAGCAGGATCGTGGGCCCCGGGATGACGAGAAGCACCGCGGACGCGGCGGCAAAGGCGGCCCAGCTTTCAAACGACATGGCAACTCTCCCTCATTGGATGCGGGATCAAGCTCCGGCTCCGCGACGATGTAAAGCCCTTAACGCGCGGCAGGTGGCGTTCATGCTTTTTCAACCATGAATGGTGAAAATAGACGCGATCCACAGCCGGAGTTTCACTCCGGTGCCTGGCCGCCCCGCGTATAGAGTGGAATTGTGCCGTGTCGAAATCGCCTGCTCCGAAGACCGAATTTTCGAAACTTGCCTCGCGTCGCAACGTGCTGTTCGGCCTCGGTGCCGCTGGCCTGGTCGCCGGCTGCAGCCGTGCCATGGACTTCGAGATGCCGGCGATGGGCCTGGACAACACCGTCACCGGTTCGGTCCGCCCGCAGATCAGCGTCGACAAGCAGGTCACCAGCCCGAATGTGATGTATGCGTCCTTCACCGACGAAGGATTCCAGTTGCCGGAAATCCCCTTTGCCAAGGTCGATCCGAAATTCCGCCGCCAGATCGTCGTCGATCCGACCGGCGAAGCCCCCGGCACCATCGTCGTCAAGCTGCAGGAACGTTTCCTCTATCTCGTCCAGCCCGGCGGCGAAGCCATCCGCTACGGCGTCGGCATCGGTCGCGACGGCTTCCTGTGGAGCGGCCGCGCCAACATCCAGTATGGCAAGAAGTGGCCGACCTGGACGCCGCCGCGCGAGATGATCGCGCGCAAGCCGGAGCTGGTGAAATGGGCCGGCGGCCAGCCAGGCGGCCTCGACAATCCACTCGGGGCGCGTGCCCTCTACATCTTCCAGAACGGCCAGGACACCGGCTACCGCGTCCATGGCTCGCCCGAATGGTGGACCATCGGCCAGGCGATGTCGTCGGGTTGTGTGCGCATGATCAACCAAGACGTCATTGACCTCTACAGCCGCGTCAACGGCAAGACGCCGATCGTCGTCGGCTAAAGCAGACGGCCGGAGCGGAAGCTCCGGCCCGCTCATCCCCGAAACCTTGCGAACCGGTTGAATCTCCCATTGCGTCGCTTCGCCAGAAGGGCGAATGTGCCGGAAAACAGCGTCATTTCGACGGCGATTTCCGGCACCCCTGGGGAGGACGACCATGCCCTCGACATTCGTGATTGCGCAAGGCGGCGGACCGACCGCCGTCATCAACCAGACCATGGCGGGTGCCGTGCTCGAAATCCGCCGCCGCCATCCCAAGGCGCGGGTCCTCGGCTCGCGGCACGGCGTGCGCGGTATCCGCGACGGCGACTATGTCGACCTGACCGACATCCCTGAGGAGCAGTTGCTGCGCATCGCGGCGACCCCGGGCGCGGCCCTCGGCAGCACGCGCGACAAGCCTGATGCCGCCTATTGCAATCTCGTGCTCGAAGGCCTGAAGAAGGCCGATGCGCGCGCTTTCATCTATATCGGCGGCAACGACACCGCCGGCACCCAGCAGATCCTGACCGACGCGGCCCAGGGCAGTATCGCCTTCGTGCACGCGCCCAAGACCATCGACAACGACCTCGAGGAAAACGACCACACTCCGGGCTTCATTTCGGCGGCGGAATTCGTCGCCGGCGCCTTCCTCTCGGTCGATCTCGATTTCCGCGCCTTGCCCGGCATCTATGTCGGCATCGTCATGGGCCGCCATGCCGGCTTTCTGACCGCCGCCGCCGCCGCATGGCGCGACGAGGACACCGACGGCCCGCACCTGATCTACGTGCCCGAGCGCGCCTTCTCGGTGCCGCGCTTCATCGACGAGGTGAAGGAGACGCTCGGTCGCCATCGCCGCTGCGTCGTTGCTGTTTCCGAAGGCGTCAGCACCGCCGACGGCAAGGCGCTGGTCGAGAGCATCGTGCCTGCCGACAAGCTGGAGCGCGACGCCCACGGCAACATCAAGCTGTCGGGCAGCGACCTGAGCCGGGCCTTCGAGAACGCGCTCGCCGAGGGCCTGCCGGGCAAGCGTGCCCGTGTCGACGCGCTCGGCTACATGCCGCGCGGCTATATCGGTGCAGTCAATGCGGTCGACGCGCAGGAGGCCTTCGACGCTGGTGTCTTCGCCATCGATGCGGCGGACAAGGGCGGCGGTTCGGTGGCGCTGAAATATGAGGGCGGCAAGACCGTGCTCAAGCTGGTGCCGCTGGCCAATGTCGCCGGCAAGACCCGGCACATGCCGGACGATTACATGCTGCCAGACGTCAACCATCTGTCCGAAAAGGGCATGGACTATCTCAGGCGGTTGGTGCCAGGCCGCTTCAAGATCGGCAGGCCGTTCGTGTGAAGCCCCGTCCCGGCTGGTTTTCGAGGAGCAGCGTCGACGAGACGACGACGATGCTGACCGAGCCATTCGTCACTGACTATTGTCGCGCCAATATGTGGCTGGTGCGCGGCCGCGACCTCGACATGCTCGTCGACACCGGCATGGGCATCTGTGCGCTCGCACCCGAAATCGACATCAGGCCGGGCAAGCCGCTGCTCGCCGTCGCAACCCACGTGCATCTCGACCATGTCGGTTCGCTGCACGAATTTGCCTGGCGTGCCGGCCCCCGCATCGAAGCGGAATTCTTCGCGACGATGCCCGACGAGGCCACCTACGCCAACATGTTCCGCAATTTTCCCGGCGCTGTGTCGGAACTGCCCTGGCCCGGCTGGAGCTCCGCCGACTATGCCATTGTGCCTGCGCCGCTTGACCGCCTGCTTGATGAGGGCGATGTCATCGAGCTTGGCGATCGCAGCTTTACCGTGCTGCATCTGCCCGGCCATTCGCCCGGTTCGATCGGCCTGTTCGACTGCCATGACGGCACGCTGTTCTCGGGCGACGCCATCCATGGTGGGCTTCTGGTCGACGACATGCCGGATTCCGACCGCACCGCCTATTGCGGCACCATGCGGCGCCTGATCGATCTGCCGGTGTGCATCGCCCATGGCGGCCACGCCGACAGCATCGATGGCACAAGGATGCGCGAGATTGCCGTGGAATATCTGAGGCGGAACGGGGGTTAAGAGGGGCGGTTTCGCTTGAAGCCCCTCTCCGTGTCGGGCTTCGCCCGAGCCACCCCTTCCCCACTCCGTGAGGGAGAGGAAACGCCAATCACGCAGGCCCTAGCCAAATTGACTGGTCTGCACAGGTAGAGTGTGACCTCGCAGAACTTGGGTTCCTCGCCCCCACAACGCGGGGGAGAGGTGGCACGGCGAAGCCGTGACGGAGAGGAGGAACCTCTTGAGACGAAAAGAGATCAGCCCAGACCTTCCTCGAACCCGCTGATCGCCTTGACCTCGAGGAAATCCTCGATGCCCCATTTGCCGCCCTCGCGGCCGAGGCCGGACTGCTTGTAGCCGCCGAAGGGGCTGCCATAGGGGCGGTCGGTGCCGTTGATTTGCACCATGCCGGCACGGAGCTTGCGCGCCACGCGTTGGGCGCGCGCCTTGTCGCCGGTCTGGACATAGGCCGACAGGCCGTAGGGCGTATCGTTGGCGATGGCGATGGCTTCCTCTTCCGTTTCGAACGGGATCATCGCCACGACAGGGCCGAAAATCTCCTCGCGGGCGATGCGCATGTCGTTGTTGGCGTCGGCAAACACCGTCGGGCGTACATAATAGCCGCGGTTGAAACCTTCGGGCCGACCGAGGCCGCCGGCAACGACACGCGCGCCCTCCTTGATACCGGCATCGATCATGCCCTGTACCTTTTCGAACTGTACGTCGGACGACAGCGGGCCGATGTGGTCGCCATCCTCGGCCGGGTTGCCGACCTTGACGGTGGCGGCATATTTCGCCGCGATGTCGACAGCCTTGGCATAGACCGGGCGCTGCACCAGCATACGTGTCGGGGCGTTGCAGGACTGGCCGGTATTCTCGAAGCAGTGCGCCAGCCCACGCGTCACCGCGTCGGTAAGGTCAGCGTCGTCGAAGACGATGTTGGGCGACTTGCCGCCCAGTTCCAGCGCCACGCGCTTGACCGTTTCGGCGGAAGCCTTGGTCACGGCCACGCCCGCGCGGGTCGAACCGGTGAAGGACATCATGTCGATGCCGGGATGGCGCGACATCGCCTCGCCGACTGTCGGCCCGTCGCCATTGACCATGTTGAAGACGCCGGCCGGGAAGCCCGCTTCCTCCATCATCTCGGCAAACACGATCGACGACATCGGGGCGATTTCAGACGGCTTCAGCACCACCGTGCAGCCGGCGGCCAGCGCCGGCACGACCTTCAGTGCCACCTGGTTCATCGGCCAGTTCCACGGCGTGATCAGCCCGCACACGCCGATAGGCTCGCGCACGATGCGCTCCTGCGGGTTCTTGTCGTTGAGCGGCTCCTCGAATTCGAAGCTTTTCAGCACCTCGATGAAGCTCTTGATGTGTCCCGAGCCGCTGGCTGCCTGCTGTTCCAGCGCCAGCTTGATCGGCGCGCCCATCTCCCAGGAAATCGCCTGGGCCATGTCGCCCACCCGCCGCTTGTAGGCAGCGAGCAGCTTTTCGAGCAACGTGATACGCTGTTCGCGGCTTGTGGCGCTCCACGCCGGGAAGGCGCGCTGCGCTGCGGCAACCGCCTTGTCGACGTCGGCGGCGGATCCCAGCGAGATCACCGCGAAGGGCTGCTCGTCGGCCGGGTTGATGACGTCGAGCTCTTTCGCGACCGTCGGCGCGACCCAGTTTCCATCGATGAAGAAATCCGTCTTGCGCAGCATGGCAGGCTCCTTGGTTCACGCCCCCGAAAATCGGGATCTCAAAATGCGACAGCGCCCTTGCGCCGGGTTGGACGCAGGGCTTGGTCGTGTTGGCAGTCTTGTAGAACGGCGCGCGGCACGTCCGTATCTCGAATCCGACCGCATTTGTAGGTCGGCTTTCCCTGAGCGTGAAGACTTGGTTCAGCGCTTCACGCGTTCTTGCCCCAATGTCAGTAGGTTTGGATAATATACCCCGCCACGTCTGGATCGCGCGTCAGCTTGTTTTTATAAGGCTCGTCCATCGAGGCCACCACCATGTCCATCACCGGTTCGCGTCGCCAGGCGGCGATCGCCTTCATCTTCGTCACCGCCGTTCTCGACATCGTCGCCATGGGCATCATCATTCCGGTGCTGCCTTCGCTGATCGAGGAGTTCGCCGGGTCCAACGCCGATGCTGGCTGGATCAACGGTGTCTTCATCGCGCTGTGGGCTTTCATGCAGTTCGTCTGCTCGCCGATCATCGGCTCGCTGTCCGACCGCTACGGCCGTCGCCCCGTCATCTTGCTCTCGACGGCAGGGCTTGCCGCCGACTACGTGCTGATGGCGCTGGCGCCGAACCTGTGGTGGCTGGCGCTCGGCCGCATCGTCGCCGGCATCACCTCGTCGAGCTTCACCACGGTCTTCGCCTACATGGCCGACATCACCCCGCCCGAGGGTCGCGCCCGCGCTTACGGCCTGATCGGTGCTGCCTTCAGTGCCGGCTTTGTTGCCGGTCCGCTGATGGGTGGCTTCCTCGGCGAAATCTCGCCACGCGCTCCGTTCTGGGTCGCGGCTGCGATGAGCGGGCTCGCCTTCCTCTACGGCGCCTTCGTGCTGCCGGAATCTTTGCCGCGCGAGAAGCGCATGTCGTTTTCCTGGCGCCGCGCCAATCCGTTCGGCGCGATGATGCTGCTGCGTTCGCACCCTGAGCTCACCGGGCTCGCCGCAGTGACCTTCCTGCTGCATTTCGCCCATCACGTCTTTTCGGCGGTGTTCGTGCTTTATGCCGCCTACCGCTACGACTGGCATGCCTGGGAGGTCGGCACGCTTTTGGCGATGGTCGGGGTGCTCGACATGATCGTCCAGGGCCTGATCGTCGGGCCAGCCGTCAAGCGCTTCGGCGACCGCGCGACGATGGTGTTCGGCCTGTTTGCCGGCGCCTTCGGCATCGCCTGCATGGGCCTTGCGCCTACGGGATTCTGGTTCTCGCTGGCGATCATTCCGAACGCGCTCTGGGGCCTCGCCATGCCGACGACGCAGTCGCTGATGACCCAGCGCGTTTCAGAATTCGAGCAGGGCCAGTTGCAAGGCGCCAACATGAGCGTGGCGAGCATCGCCGGCGTCGCCTCGCCGCTGTTCTTCGGCGCGGTCTATGCCTGGACGGTGCGCGACGGCACGCCGCTGCCCTATCCCGGCCTCGCCTTCTACCTCGCGGCGATCGTGCTTTTCGGCGCGGCCCTGCTGGGCTGGGTGGTGGCGCGCAAGGCAGACCGTGCCGATGCGGCCGAGAAGGCCGCCTGAGACGCGCTCAGGCGGGCCGCAAGGCTGGCAGCACCTCGCGTCCGAAAAACTCCATGTCGGCGAGCGCCGCCGCCATGTCGACGATGCCGTTGCCGTTGAAGACCAGGCGCATGGCATCAATACCCGTAACTGCCGCCAGCGCCCTGAGCTGCGCCACACAATCGTCGGGCGAGCCTGCAATCACCTGCCGCGTCATGGCCGTCTGCCGGTCGGGCATCACGATCTGGTCAGTAGGCCGCCCTGCGGCCTTTGCCGACGCCACCCGACGTTCGAACAGCCGCGGCACCAGCTCGTCGAGCTTGCCCATCGCCTGCACCGTCGTCGGAGCGATGCAGACATAGCGAGACAGTTGCGACGCCCGCAGACGGCAGGCATGGCCCTCCTCCTCGAGGATTGCCTGGTAGGTGGCAAGCTGCCCGACTTCAGGCGGATCGAGACTGAGCAGCAACGGCAATCCCTCGCGGGCGGCGAAGCCAAGCGTGTCGCGCGAGGTGCCGGCGACATAGACCGGCACCGTCTCGCCTGGAAGAAGCGGTCCAACCGAAACCTCCGAAGCCGGCCAGCACGCGCCCTCTTCGATCCTTGCGCCTGATGTCCAGGCATCGCGCATGATCCGGTAGGAGTCCTCGAAACGAGCCCTGGTGTTCTCGGCGGCGATGCCCAGCGCGGCAAGCGTCGCCGGATGCGTGCCACGGCCGATGCCCAGGTCGATGCGGCCGCCGCTCTGCCAGTGCAACTGTGCCACCTCCTCAGCCAAGAGGAATGGATGGTAGAGCGGCGTCACCACGATGGAGGTGCCGACCCGCAGGCGCTGCGTCCGGGCAAGGATGGCGGAGGCGAGGATCAAGGTCGACGGATAAGCCTGCGGCGGGTTCTGGAAATGAAATTCGTTGAACCAGATGCCGTCGAAGCCCATGCGCTCGACGTCTTCGCAGAGCCGCAACATCGAAGCGTGGCTCTCGGCCCTTCCCCCTCGCGCAAAGCCTGAAATGTCGAGGCGCATCAGGTCAGCTCGTGCGGGGCAAAAACGGGAATGTCGCGCAGCAGCCCGATCTCGACATTGACGCCATAGACGTCGCGCACCGTCTGTTCGGTCAGCGTGCTGCGCCAGTCGCCATGGCCGACAACGGCGCCCTTGTCGAGCAAGAGCAGGCTGTCGGAAAAGCGGGCGGCGAGCGACAGGTCATGGATGGCGACCAGCGCCGTCACACCTCGTTCGCGCGCGATCTCGGCCACCACGCGCAGGGTGAATAGCTGGTTGCCGATGTCGAGCGCGCTCGTCGGCTCGTCGAGCACCAGCACCTCGGTCTCCTGCGCCAGCGCACGTGCCAGCATCACACGCTGGCGTTCGCCGCCGCTGAGCTCCGACATCGGACGGAAGGCGAAATCCTCGAGTCGCAGCCGCCTGAGCATGTCCTCGACGACGGCGAGATCACCACGGCTCGGGCTCGCCCCCATATGCGGTGTGCGGCCGAGCAGGCAGGTCTCGAACACCGTCGCTGGAAAGCTGAGCGGCGAGGATTGCGCCACATAGGCGATCCGGCGGGCGCGGACTTTGGGCGACATCGCGCGGATGTCGTGGCCGTCGAGCAGGATTCGCCCCGACGACGGCGTGGCAAGGCCGAGCACGGTCCGCACCAGGGTCGACTTGCCGGCACCATTGGGGCCGATGAGGCCGAGTATGTCGCCCTTCGTCAGCCCGACCGAGACCTCGCGCAGCACGGGGCGGCTGCCATAACCGAAGCTGACCTTGTCGACGGAAAGATAGTCGCTCATGAAAAATACTCCGAGCGCCTGGACAGGATCAGGTGCAGGAACAGCGGCACGCCGACGAAGGCGACGACGATGCCGACCGGAATGACTGTCGGGCTGAACGCCATGCGCCCGACAGTGTCGGCCAGAAGCAGCAGCATGGCGCCGCAGATCGCCGAAAACGGGATGAGATGGCGATGGTCGCTGCCGATCATCAGCCGGGCGACATGCGGCCCGATCAACCCGACAAAGCCGATCACGCCGGTGAAGCTGATGACCACCGCCGAGACCACCACCGACAGCACGACGGCGATGCCGCGCAGCAGCGCGACATTGATGCCGAGCGAACGCGAAACGTCGTCGCCGGCGCTCGTCAACGCGTTGAATTGCCAGGCCCGCGACTGCGCCAGCGGCAGGGCGACCAGCAGTGCCGTACCAGAGACGGCAACCGCATCCCAGCCGATGCCGTTCAGGCTGCCGAACGTCCAGTGCACGACCCGGGCCAACTGCTCCTGGGTGGCGACGAACTGCACGGCTGCGGTCATGGCGCTGAACAGGTACATCAGGGCAATGCCGGTCAACACCATCGTCTGTGCCCCCATGCCGCGCAGCCAGGCCATGGAGAACACCAGCACGGCGCAGCCGAGTGCGAACAGAAATGCCGTCAGCGGCACGAAGTAGAGCCCGGCGGCGCTGAAGCCTATGCCGAACATGATGGCGATCGAGGCACCGAAGGCCGCCGCCGAGGACACGCCGATCGTATAGGGACTGACCAGCGGGTTGCGCGTGATCGCCTGCATCAAAACGCCGGCGAATGCCAGCGACCCACCGGCCACGATGGCCATGACGACGCGCGGCAGGCGCAGATGAACGAGCACCCGCGCCTGCTGCGGATCGACCTCGGCGACAAAATGACCGAACGAGACCTTTTGCAGGATGACCATGAGCAGCGTCATCAGCCCCGTCTCGGCGATGCCGACGATGGCAACGCCGCCGGCGACCAGCAGCAGCACGAGCAGCGAACACAGGATGACAGCCGCCTTGCGATGGCCGGTTCGGCGGTAGCGGCTGGAAATGCCGTCGGATCGGCTTCGCGCGAAATCGGCGCTGCTCGCGATGTCCATGGTCGAAGGCTCCGGATTGGGAAAATCACGCCGCAGCCTCTCGGGCCGCGGCGTGCGGTCCGTCAGTTGGAGGCAGTGCCCTGATAGGTCATGGCGCCCTGGAACGGCAGGCCCTGATAGATCTCGATCCATTCCTTCATCGCCGCTTCGGGATCGACGTCGGTGAAGCGGTCGGGATAGAGCCACTTGGCGACCTGCAGCGCGCCGGTGACCTTGGACGAGCCGCCGGCGAGGTAGTAGTTGATCAGACGCACATTGCCTGCCTGCCCTGCCGGCGTGCCCGATATTTCTTCGCGGGCGACGATCGCCTTCCAGCTCTCGGCGAACTTGGCCTCGGGAATGGTCTGGTAGGAACCGGGCTGCAGCTTGATCACCAAGTCCGGCTTGCGGGCGATGATCTCCTCGGGATCGACAGTGAAGCTGTTTTCGTTGCCGCGCGACGACGGCTCCTTCTTGATGTCGATGTCGCCGAAGACATTGATGCCGCCGCCGGCCTCGATCATGTCATGCCAGCCAGAGCCAGGCGTGACGGTCACCAGGTCGCGCACTTCTTCGAGATAAACCTTCTTGCGCTCGACGCCCTTCAGCCGCTCGGCCAGCAGGTCCATGTACCTGGTGTAGTAGGCGTTCAGCGCGTCGGCCTTTTCCTTCTCGTCGAACAGCTTTCCGAACAATGTCACGTTCTCGACATGCTGCAGCGTGTCCCAGGCGGTAACGACAAGCACCGGAATGTCGAAGGCCTCGAGCTTACTCGCGGCCTCCTCGTAGACGCCGTTGCGCGGGATCATCACCACGTCGGGCTTGAGCGCCACGATCGCCTCGTAATTGGGCTGCGTCTGGCCTTGGCCGACAATGTCGGCTTCCTTGAACTGCGGCCAGTAGGTCGGATCCCGCATCGTGCTGGCATCGACGCCAACGACCTTGTCGATGGCGCCAATGGCACGGGCGAACTCGACCGCGTAGCGGTTGAAGATCACCGCGCGCTTGATCGGCAATTCCAGCTCGACCTTGCGACCGGCATCGTCGGTGAAGCTTTCGGCAGCGGCCGGAGCGAGTCCGATGGACGATGCCATGGCTAGTCCGAGCCACAATGTCCACTGTCTGATGTTCATGATCTCTCCTTGCTTGAAAGGGGTGCGCAACGCCTGGCGTTGCCATGCCCGGAAGGCGTCCGGGACGATAGGTCGAGGCGCGATGCCACGGCAGCAGGCGACGAATGCGTCTGCCCAAGCTTTCGATATTCTTGGGAAACCGTTCTTCCCGACATCGCCGCGCCAACCTCTGCCTGCCCTGGCGGGGATGCGGAAATGCAGACCTGGCGAAAGCCGCAAACGGGCCTCCGGACGGGAACCGGCATTCCTGTGGCACACCCCGACCACGGAATCTCACTCTGTCAGGCAGGTCTCCTGGCTCGCGGGTCCTAGCCTTGTCGCCCGTCTTCCCGGCACGAATGCCAGTGACACAGGGGCAATAGGCTCACCGCTTACAGTTGCGGGACAGCTCCGGTTTCGCACCGGATTCCCTCTTAGCTTCCACCTCGCGGCGGAAGACCATGACGGCGCCAACCTATCGACGGCCAAGGTAAAGTCAAGTTGCCATCCGGGACTATACAGGGCGGCATTTGCCTGAGCCGCGACGATGCTGGAGACCAGGTTGCGCGGAACTGCAAGCAGCGCAAACTGTTCTCCGGCTCAGCGAACCGGCGAAACGGTCACCGAGACGATCTGGAACGGCACCGCACCATAGGTGGCGACCGTCTGCTCGTGCTCCCACGCGCGGAATTGTCGCGACGGCCGCGCCGACAGCACCAACGCGCCATCCGCCTGGTCCGGCCGAATGGTACCGCGAAACCGCAAAGTCAGCCGGCCGCCTGATTTACCCAGCTTGCGATAGCGCAGCCGCGCGAAATGGCATTCGCCGCCATTCAGCTCCATCTCGATGCGACGGCGCACCGGCGGCACGTCCAGCCGCACGACGATGTCGATCTCGGCAGGCGCACCGCCAACTGCCGCCGGCGGCAACGGCACCTGCTGCGCCAGTGCCGGGGTGACCTGCCCCGCACCATCGCCCGCCTGCGTGCGCCGGCCATGCCAGACGACGCCGGGCAGCTCGCGCTCACGGACAGCGCGTTTCTTGCGCATGCGCAACTGCTTGGCGACACCGCGTGACAGCCAGGTCAGACCCTTGAAGTCGGTCCGCGGCTTGGCCTGCAGCAAGGCAGCGATACGGGCAGCGCCGGCGCGATCGGCCATGTCGACCACCTGCTCCAGCACATCGTCGGGAGCCGGCACCGACATCTCTGCTTTCAGATAGCTCAGCGCCACCGCCGTCGGCACGGCAAGGTGCCTGCGGGCGACGACGTCGCAAAGTACGGCCCAGTCGACGCCGCCGGCGCGGATCGCCGAGGCTGTGTCGACCAGCCAGTCGCTGTGGGTATGAGCGTCGAGGCCGCCATGGCCGATCGCCAGCGTCACCCGGTCGGCGCTCGAAGGGACCAGCACGTCGAGACTGGTGAAGGAGGCCGGCGTGGCACGCTGCCAAACCGCAGCGTCGTCCGCCTCATCTGCCTGCGACCAGTCATAAGCGACCTGGTGCAGATCGATGTCGCCATAGCTGCCCTTGAAGAAATTCATCGACCGCACCGCAGCTAACCGCGGCTTGAGATATTGGGGACTGACCCCTGTCGACACCTGCCAATCGCCCCGGCGCAGCACGTCGAAGGCGTTGGCCATGTGCTCGGGGTGCACAAGTATGTCGATGTCGTGCGCCACCCGGCCACGCTGTGCCGCCGGCTCGACCGCGATGCGGCTCGCGCCCTTGAGCAGCATGATCGGCACGCCGGCCGCGACGATGGCCCTCAGTGCGGGCTCGGCCTCGCGCATGGCAAGCCGCGACTTGGTCCACAGCATCTTCTGCAGGCCAGCGAGACGCGGATAGGCGGGATGCGCGGCCAGCGCCTTGCCGAACCGGTCGGCGATCGCGGCAAGCAGCCTGTGCTCGCGGAACTCGACAGCATCGATGTCGTTGGCATCGAGCCACCGCAAGGCCTGCGTCTGCGCGACCGCATGGTCCGGCAACAGCACCGCCTTGAGCAACTGGTCGAGACCGTTGGTTGGCCATGCCCAGCCATAGTCGGGGAAGCGCCGGCCGATGCGGCGTGACGTCGGTGCCATCAGCCCTGCCCGGTGTTCTTGAGCTTGCGCCGCAGCATGGCCATCCTTGCCACCTCGAGATAGCCGCGGTCACGCTCGGGGTCGCGACCATACGACATGCTTCCCGGCAGGATCCGGCGCAAGGCCAGCACCTCGTCGATCATGGCAAGCTGATGACCATCCTCGCGGGCCCGACCGAGCCAGTCGACCATGTCGCCCCGGTTGCCGGACGGATCGATCACCGGCCCGACGGCGAGCGCCACTTCGCGGCGGACCAGCATCGTCGTGCGCGACCAACCGGGCGCCACCTTGCCGGTGCCGTCATCGGTTTCGCCATGCCGGAACGTCCGCCACTGCGTGAACACGGCAGCCAGTTGCGGCGCCTCTTCCAGCCTGCGAAACTGACGCTCGATCTTGTCGCCAAGCCACAGATCGTCGGCATCGACAGTCGCAATGAAGGGCGCCCTGGCCAGCGCGAAGCCGTGCGTCGTGGCACTGCCCGGTCCGGAATTGTCCTGCCTGACATATCGGACCGGAACGCCCGATTGCCGCGTCACCGCCTCGGTCTCGTCGGTCGAGCCGTCATCGACGACGATGATCTCGGCAGGCGGCACTGTCTGCGCGGCAACCGAGCGCAGCGTCTCGGCGATCGTGCGGGCCGCGTTCCAGGCGGGAATGACGACGCTGTAGCTCATGACCGAAGCGGCGCCCCATCGCCCGACGGATGCGCCACCTTGATGAAACCTCTGAGGTCGCCGAGCGTCGGGTCGGCCTTGCGGCGGCGCATCGATTTCTGCATCGCCTTCAGGAACTCCCGCCGCGACTCGGCGACGTTCCGGGTCAAGTTGTGCTCATGGCGGCGGTAGTAGAGCGCGACCGTGTCGGGAAAGACAAATCGCGCCCTCTGCTCGAAGATGCGAAACAGGAAGTCGGTGTCCTCGGCCTGCGCCAGGTCCTCGTCGAAATCGCCGATCCGCGCAATCAGACCGCGACGGTAAATACCGGCCGACAGGTGCACGCCGCGAAAGATGCGGTCGTCGCACCCCGCAACCGGCTCCAGCGTCTCGTCGTCGATCTGGTCGACCATGCGCATGTAGGAATAGGTGAGTTCGAGCGTAGGGTCGGTCTTGAAATAGGCAAGGTCGGCGGCAAAGCGCCCTGCGGGTGAGATGTCGTCAGAATCGATGAAGGAGACGAACTCGGTGTCGTCAGAGAGCCGGCGCAGGCCGGCATTGCGCGCCTTGGTCACGCCTGAATTGGCTTGTGAAAACAGGCGGATCGGCGCGCCGTCGGCGATGAATGACCGCACAGCCGCCACGGTACCGTCGACCGAGCCGTCGTCGATGACGATGATGTCGAGCTCCGCCGCGTCGCGCTGGCGCAAAACCGAGCGCAGCGCCGAGCCGATGTAGCTCTCACGGTTGTAGACGGGCAGCACGATGCCCAGCTTCATGAATTGCCCCTGTCCAGAAACGCAGCAATCGTCTCCGCGATCTCGTTGCTGCGCGTCCCCAATGCCAGAGTGTAGCACGGCAAACGCCGCGTCAGCTCGCCAAAGAAGCGGAATCCGCTTTCGCGTTCACCAGGCATCTGCGCGATGCCGGACGGCGCCAGCGCCATCAGTGCCTCCTTGCGCGCAAGCGGCGTGATCGCACTTTGCGCCGCACCCGATATCTGCGGCACCAGCAGCGCCACGATGTCGAGTTGTCCGGCAACACCGCGCGGGCAAACATCCTGGACCCTGAACTGATACTTGCCCTGCCAGTTGAGCGGCCCCGGATCGTGCAGCAGCCTGGCAAGCCCGAGCCGTTCGAAACCGGCCTGATCCTGCTTGAGGGTTGTGAACAGAGGGCGCGCCAGCGAACGGTCGCCGTCGAATTCGACCAGCACGTAGTCGTCGCCGACGCTGTCGAGCCCGGCAAGCAGGCCCGAGGTGACCGTGCCCGACTTGCCGGCGCCGCCGGCCCCGGCCAGCAGCACGCCCCTGCCGCCCGTGCCGAGCGTTCCGGCATGCGTGAGGCGCATGCCACGCGCCGCATATTCCCAATGCAGGAAGCAGCGCAGCGGCGCGCCGAACTCCCATGGCGGGCAGCCGTCAGCCGACAGCATGAGCTGAACGCCCAGCCGCTTTTCGACATCGTAGAACTGCCAGTAGCTGAGGTCGTGGAAGTAATGGCCGCGCAGGCCGTTGGCCTCGAGCCGCTCGGAAAACATGTTGGGATGAAACAGCGCCTCACCCCATAATGCCGGCTGCGGGATCGAGCCAAGGCCAGGATGGGCGAGGAAAATCCGGGCCGGCGTCGCAGGTTCTGCAGCTGTGGCTGCTGCCATTCCATGGGCAAGCGCCATCGCCAGATCCCCGTGATCGGAAAACACGTCGATCACAAGGCCGGGCAACTCGACCCGACTTCTCCTGGGAAAGGCATCGGCATTCGCCTCGCAGGCGGCTAGAAGCTCGCGCGCATAGTCGGCAAGATCGTCAAGGGTTACACGTCGCATCGGAACCTGAAGGCAGCAAGTGGTATCGAAATGCGCCGGAAACCGGCGCTACTGCTTCACCGCCGGCCAGCCGGCAGGCTCGTCGACGTCGTGGATCGGGTCGACCATGACCAAGTCGGCGAGCTCGTCGTGCATGTCGACCTTGAGCGCCTCGCGAGCTGCCGCCAGACGCTGCGCCAACTCAGGCGACAATGCCCCGGATGCCATGCCGGTCGCAGGCGAGAGCAGTCCATAATCGGTCAGCCTGGCAATGAAGGCGTCCAGGTCGGCGGCGGAAAGCTGTCCGCTGCCGCAGGTGCGGCCGACCAGACTTGCCGGCGGAACCTGTGCGATCAGCGCTTCCCAAATGCAGCTGCCGCTATCGGAGAAGCCGAAATACCTGCCGCTGGCCAGGTCGAGAACGACCGCGTCACCATCGAACGTCTCATAGACGATGTCGTTGCCCGAGACCGCGTAAATTGTCGAATACCCCACGCCTGCCCTACCCCTAGGTTTTTCCCGGCAAACTGCTTATCAAGCAAATGCACATATAAGCAACAGCTGCGGGCCGAGCTATCTATAGGGTTGTATTGCAAAACGCAACACTCGCGTCTAGATTGTTTTTGGTGGCAATTTTCGGCACCTCTCCGTGGCCCTTCTCTGTCGGGTGGTTCCCGTGCGATAGGTGGGCGTTGCACGGGCTCGGCTTGCGGATGACATGCGACTGAAAAACAGATTGAGACTGGCGTGGTCGAGCCACGTCCATGCCGGTCCCGGCTTTGCACCTGATGCCGCCTCGAAAGCCGGAGCCGAGCTGCGCGTGGCCGCCGGCCGGCTGGACGACGGCTCGTACCCCGTCTTCTGCTCGTCGATGCTCAATCACGCCCCGCTTGGCGTTGCGAACTATCTTGGCTCGCGCCTGGCAGGGCGAGCAGTGCTGTTTCTCGTCTGGTTCACTTGGGCGATGCGCAAGGAGCGGCAGATCCTGCGGACGCTGACCGCTGAGCGCCTCTATCGCCGCCGCCATCCCGAGCATCGCTTCGTCTTCATGTGCAATGAGCTGGAAGAGGTTGCGCTGTTTCGCGAGAACGGTCTGAACGCGCTGTTCTGCAGTCACAACGCGCTGGCCGATGAAGAAACGTTCAAGCCTGTATCCGGTGTCGAGAACACCTACGATGCCTTCTACAACGCCATGATCAGCCCCTGGAAACGCCGGCATCTGGCCCGGCTGGTGCCCAGCGCCGCCCACGTCTTCTACGAATCGCGCCTCACCGGGCGGCAGAAGACCGCCGAGCTGCTCGACGAACTCAAACGCATGATGCCGGAACATCACTTTCTCAATCCGCACGATGCCCACCGCATCGAGAAGCTCGATTGGCAGGCGATCAATGCCGTCATGGCGGCGAGCGCCACGGGCCTGTGCCTGTCGGCGGAGGAAGGCGCGATGTATGCCAGCATCGAATACCTGCTTGCCGGCCTGCCCGTCGTCTCGACGCCCTCGATAGGCGGCCGCCATATCTTCGGCGACCCCGAGACATGGCTGACAGTGGAACCCACTGAAGCAGCGGTTCGCGACGGTGTCGCTCAGATGAAAGCGCGGAATGTGCCGCGCGAGCGCGTCCGCGACATCACGCTTGCCAAGGTCCACCAGCACCGCAAGCGGCTGCGCGCCTGCGTCCTGGTGGAGACCGATGGTCAGGTCGACCTGCCTGACAACTATGGCCACGCCCTCTACCGCCGTCTCAACAACTGGCAGCGCGGCCTGGACTTCGAGCGGATGCTCGTCGACGACTATCGCAGCGAATGAAGCTGATCCAGCGCTTCCAGCCGTCTATTCAAGACTTTTCCAGCCCCCCCCGACAAGCCTCTCCCGCTCAGTTGCCCAGCCCGCGCCGCAGCAGTTCGCCCAATGTCAGTTGGTGGTCGAACCGTCCGTCGCGCAGGAAGTTGATCGTCTGGGCGATGACCAGCGGATTGTTCATCATGAAGGTGTGGGTGGTCGGCAGCACGATGTGGTCGACCATGCCGGCGAGCCTGGTGCTTTCCACCGACACCTTGCCGTCATTGGGCCCGTCGAACATCGTCGACAGGATCGGGTTCACGCTGCGGTCACCGGCGATGATGCCGACCTCGAAATCCGCAGCACCGAGCTGGTTCGGAACGCTGTCCGGCCCCGTGCCGAGCTGCATGCCGGCGGGGCCATTGAGCATCTCGAACAACTTGAGTCCGCCGAGCGTGTCGACGACCTCGGAGCCGTGGTTGGGCGGCGCAAGCATCACCACCCGGCCGAGATTTGGCGGCCGGTTGTCCTTCAGCCAGACCCGGAGCAGGATACCGCCCATCGAATGGGTGACGAAGTTGACCCTGGCTGCCGGACCGCACTTTGCCGCCGACGCACCGACATGGGCGATCAACTGCCCGATTGGCGCCTCGACCGAAGGATAGGTGTCGCTGACGACGGCGTAGTCGAGTTTGGTGAATGTCTCTTCCATCAGCAGGAAGGACACGTCGGAGCGCGCGAGGCCATGCAGCAGCACGACGCAGTCTTGCGCAAAGGCGGCCGACGACATCAGCGACAACAACAGGGCAGACAACAGTCGCATGCGCGAAGCTAGACCGGATTGCCCGATAGCCTCAAGGACGAGATCATGAGCCGCCTCAGGGAACGTCGTCGCTGGCGGCAGGCCCGCCCTCGCCCTCGAGCATCGACACTCTTTTGGTCACCGACCGGCTGAACTTCAGGCGCACGCCCGCGCCATTGCCGCCCTCCTCGGGGATGAAGACGGCGCCGTAATGTTCCAATGCCGCCTGAAGCGCGCCAATGGCGGCATCGTCCGGGATGCCGGTCTTGCGTTCGAAGGCCTCGATATCGGCCTCGTCGACGCCGGAGGCCACAGCCAGTCTTTGCCGGCTGATCTCCACCAGCGCACGCGCCGCCCTGCACATCGCTCCCGTCATCATCGCCCGCGCCTCCTGTCGAAACAGAAGTGATTGCAAATGGCGAGGTGTCTGTCACCCCACCACATCGGGAACCGCACGCGCGAGCGGCAAATGCCTGTCAGGCGGCGTCTGTGCCAGCCTGATAGGTCATCGTCCTGACCACGTCCCGCGCTGGGCGCTTTTCACCGGCGAGAACCTCGAAATCGAGCTGGTTCTCGCGCGGGACCAGCGGACAGGTGACGAAGTTGGTGAAGGCGCATGGCAGCGCCACCGCATAGTTGAAATCGATCCAGTCGATGCGGCTGTTGGTGCCGTCGGTGAACTGCAGTTCGATGACGCGGCCGGCACCGTAGGTGACGGGGCCACTGGTCTTGTCGCGGACATGGGCCACCGGCTGCACGCCCGTTGCCGTGTCCTTGCCGATCAGCTCGATGGTATAGCTCTTGCCATTGTGCTCGAAGGTGAAGGTGCCGATCCGCGGCGTCGATTCACGCACGCCGGCTTCGACGGTTTCCGCCTCGTATTCGGTGATATCAGTCGGCGTGTAGACGCCGGGAATACGCCATGCTGGATCGTAGTCGAATGCGGAAACGCCCGCCTCCTCCACCGTCGTCGCCACGCGCGGATCGCGCACGCGCACACCATAAAGCGACTTGCCGTCATTCCTGCTGCGCAGGATGGCTTCGACCTCGTTGACACCGAAATAGACGGGCTCGCTTTTGCCGTGGCCATAGGTCTGGTTGCGGCCCGGAATGATCTCGACCGGCTCGGTCGGATAGGTGCCATTGACGGAGAGGTTCGGCCCCGAAGCGGGCGGGGTGAACATGACCTTGCTGTCCTCGACCGACCAGGTTCCGGGGAGCAGGTCGAAGCTGACGTCCTTGTCGCCGGCTTCCAGCCAGTACTGGGCGACGAGCGAGGTCCAGCCATAAGGCCGGAACATCTTGGCGACATGAGCGTAGCGCCATTCGCGCCACTGGCCTTCCAAATGTTCTCTTGTGGGCATGTTCGTCTCCCTTTCGAAGAATTCAGCTTTTTGCGTGGGCATTCTGGTGGGTGGCGGCCCCGGTGATCTCGTCCAGGAAGGCGAGCATGCCGCGCCAAGAGCCGGTGTCGGCCCTCGAGTTGCCGGAGGGCGTGCCGCCGTTGGTGTAGGGGACCTTCGACACCGGATGCAGGCGGCTAATCTGCGTCGACGGCACGATCGGTAGGTTGATGGCGTGACCGGCATCGTCGAAATCGAGATGCCGGACTAGATGACGATGGCCGTGCTTTTGCAAGGTCGATACGACCATGCGGGAATAGAGGCTGGACGGCCAGGCGCGGTCGTCGCGCCCGGAGATCAGCAACACCGGACCCGCTATTTTTTCGACTGGAATGCGCGCACGTGCAGCAAGCGCGGTGTCCTTCAGGCCTTCGAAGAAGACCGAATGATGCCGGTTGGGCGGAGCCTCGCCGGCCCAGGGATGCCAGTGCACGGCGGCATTGTCCTGCCACAGATGCGGCAGCGGAACGCCGCCCCTTGTCCAGGTCGTGCCTTGCCAGCCGCCACGTGCCGGATCGCCCGCGCCCTGGGCGCCATGGACCACAGCACCTGGCACGAAAGCAATCACGGCGGAGACCAGTTCAGGGAACGTGGCGCCGAGCAGGAGCGCGAGTTCGCCGCCGCGCGACTGGCCGCTGACAGCGACGAAGCCGTCTTTCGGCTGGAGCTCTCGACGCGCCCAGCGCAGGCCGGCCTCGAGATATTCGAGCGGTGTTTCGGTGATGAAGGGCGACAACCCCGGCGCCTTGAAGTAGCCGAGCGCAAAGGCCTGGTAACCACGGGATGCAAGCAGTGCTGCGCGCGGTTCGTTAATGCCGCCGCCCGAGCCGTTGAGCACCACGACGACCGGATGCGGTCCCGACCCGGCGGGCGTGAACAGCGTGCCGACCAATCCGTCGTCGCGGATCTCGCAACGCTCCACTCCAGGCGCGGCGAAAGCCTGAAGAAGCCTGGCCTCGGCCCGCACGCCACCTGCGGTTTCGGCTGTCAGCGTCGTCGCCATGGGCTGCATGATATCGTCGGCGAAGAGCTCGGCGCTGGTACTGTCGACCGGCTGCTGGCTCCAGATCAGGCCCATGGCTGCAACTTCGGCATAGTCTCCGCCGACCGGCGCGTCACGGGCCAGGTCGACCACGCCGTCGGCGCCCGCCATGAAGGTCGCCTGGCTCATCCAGGTCACGCCATGCGCCCGCTCGGTGCGGGCAGAGACGGCGACGAGTTCGTCAGGGACGAGGCCGGAGACGACGATCCGCCGCGGCTCGTCGATCAGGCCGTCTAAGGCATCGATGGAAAAGACAGGTGCTGAAACGGGCTTTGTGGTCATCTGGCTTACAAACTCTGCATCTGGTTGACCGGCGTGGTCATCGGCCTGGCTGGATCGTCATGCGGGCGAGAGAGGTGTCGAGACGCTGGACGAAATCGTCGTCCAGCACGGCCTTGGGTGCCGCGCGGCCGCCACGCGGCCAGTGACCGCCGCCCTCGATCCAGTCGCCCTTCAGCCCTTCCAGCTTTGCTTGCCAGTCGATGCCTTCATCAGCCTTGGCCGGATCGAAGGCGAGAATGAACACGCCCCGCCCTTCCGGATCACCCCTGCCTCCGCCGGCGATGCCGGCCATGAGCTCGACGACCAGCCCGAGCAGCGAGCCGATCTGGCCCCCACGCGGTAGCAAGGCCGCAACCTCGGCAGCAATGTTTGTCGGTCGGCCTTCACCGTCCAGCGCGATCCCTTCAGGCAGGGGCGCGCCGGAAACGCGGGCATTGCGGATATCTGCCATGGTCGCCGTGCTGGTGGCGACGTCGATGACGACACGGTTCGCACCCTGCCCCATGGCCAGCGCCAGTGGGTTGGTGCCGATCACCGCGCGACTGCCGCCATGTGGCGCGACGAAGGGCGGGCCCTCGGCGCCGGCGATGCCCAGAAGGCCGGCATCTGCGAGATGGCGAACGAAGGGAGCGAGCCGCCCGAAACCCCTGACGCCGCGCAGGAAGACGGCGGCGACGCCGAACTGCCTGGCAGCCTCGGCCAGATCGAGTGTGGCGCTGGCGACCGCCAGCGGCGCAAAGCAGGAGGCACAGTCGAGCCAGCCTATAGCCTGCGCGCCGTCGCGTACCGGCACCGGCGCAGCATCAACAGTCCATTCGTCGAGCATGGCGATGCCGAAGCGCGGCAGGCCGAGCTCATCGGCCTCGACAAGCGCCGACGCCGCGAGCTGCGCTGCCGGGCCGCCGCCAAGTGCTGCCGCCAACCGGCCGGCCGCATCAGGGATCGCGATCATTCGGCCGGGCTCCGCGCTGCGCCGCCAAGCTGGATCTCGCTTGCCGACAGATAGCCCAGCGTCATCAGACGCTCGATCAGGAACTCCCTGGAGTGCTTGATATGTGCGAACTCGATCGCCGCGGCCCGCTCGCCGTCGCCGGCCGCAATCGCATCGACCAGTGCCGTATGCTCGTCGGAATGCTCGCCTGCCTTGACGGTGAAATCGATGGCAAAACGCAGCAGGCGTTCGAGCTCGTCGAACAGGGTCTCTGAAAGCGCGACGACACGCTTGTTGCGGCTGCAGCGGGCAATGGCGAGGTGAAAGCGCCGCGCCACCTGCTGCATGGTGCCGATATCCATCGGCTCGGCATATTCCCTGACGATCTGGCGCAGCAGCGCGATTTCCGCCGGCGTGGCGTAACGTGCCGCCTGCCGCGCCGCATGCGGTCCGATCGCGGCGCGCATGTCGAGGATATCGTGCACCGCCTGGAAGGTGATGGGAGCGACGCGATAGCCGCTGCGCGGCAGGATCGTCACAAGTCCATCGGCGGCAAGCTTCTGCATGGCATCGCGCACCGGCGTCTTCGAGACCTCGTACTTGCCGGCGATTGAGGCAGCATCAAGCGTCGTCCCCGGCACGATCTCGCAACGCATGATCTCCTGGCGGAGCGCCAGATAGATGCGCTCCGAAACGGGTGCATTCACGGTGGGGTCGGCGTCGACGATCATGAGCTTGTGCTCCTCAGCCCCTCAGTGTTTTGCCCAGGGCACGAAACGCCGTTCCAGCGCCTCGAGCGCGAGAATGGTGAGATAACCCAGGGCCGAGATCACCACGATGCCGACGAACATGCGCGACACCGCAAAGGTCTGCCACGACGCCCAGATGAAGAAGCCGACACCGCTGCGCGCGCCAAGGAATTCCGCCGCCGCGATGATGATGTAGGACGACCCTGCGGCCAGCCGGAGCCCGGTGAAGATGTTGGGCAGAGCCGACGGCAGTGCAATGCGGAAAAATGTCTGGAAGCGCGTCGCGCCGGCGTTCTTGGCAACGTCGAGATAAATCTGCGGCGTCTGCATCACCCCGCCCATGGTGTTGTAGAGCAAGAGGAAGAATACGCCGATGGCGATGACGACGAATTTCGAGGCGTCGCCGACGCCGAAGATCAACAGGATCAGCGGCAGGATGGCGATCTTCGGCACGGGGTAGAGTGCGGCAAAGATCGGCCCGAGCACCCGCCGCGCCGTCTGCGACAGGCCGAGGATCAGGCCGAGCAGAATGCCCGGTACGGCACCCATGACATAGCCGACCGAGACGCGGCGCAGCGTGGCACCGATATGGTCGAAGATTTCGAAGCTGGCGATCATCTGCCAGGCGGTGCCGGCAATGGCACTCGGCGGCGGGAAGAAGCGCCGGTCGATGACATTGAGCTGCGAGGCGATCTCCCACAGCAACAACAACAGGATCGGGCTGAAATAGGAGATGGTGCGGAACAGCCGCTCACGCTGGGCCGGAGCCTTGAGCTGGCGGATCTGTTCTTCGGTCAGCTTTGCGGTGATGAGGCTCATGCGTGGCGCTCCGGCGAAGTTGAGGCCAACAGCCGCCAGACCTCATAGGTGAGGTCCCAGAAACGCTTGTCGCGGCGCATCTCGACGACGTCGCGCGGCCGGTCGAAGGGGACAGTGAGATCGGCGATAATGGTGCCGGGACGCGGCGACATCACCAACACCCGGTCGGCCAGTGTCAGCGCCTCGTCGACGCTGTGGGTGATGAACACGACGGTCTTGCCCGTCGTCTCCCAGATGCGCAGCAATTCCTGCTGCAGCACCAGCCGCGTCTGCTCGTCGAGTGCGCCGAACGGCTCGTCCATCAAGAGGATCTCGCGGTCGTCGACAAGCGCGCGCGCCACCGAGACGCGCTGCTTCATGCCGCCGGACAGCCGGTGCGGCAGCGCATCGGCAAAGTCGGTCAGCCCGGTCAGTTCGAGCAGTTCGTCGACGCGCATCCGCCGCTTTTCGGCAGAAACGCCCTTCAGGCTGAGCGGAAAGCCGACATTTTCGCGCACGGTGAGCCAGGGCAGCACCGAAGCCTCCTGGAACACCATCGCTGGCGGGTTTTCGCTCCGCATGTCGATGCTGCCGCCGAGCTTGCTTTCAAGCCCGGCGAGGATGCGCAGCACCGTCGTCTTGCCGCAGCCGCTGGGACCGACGATGCAGACGAATTCGCCGCGCTTGACCTCGAACTCGACCTCGTAGGCAGCGACGGTCGTGCGGTCGCTGTCGGCGTCGTAGAAGGCCTTGGTGAGGTTGCGCACCTCGATCGCCGTTTCGCTCATCGTACCCGCCCCTTGCGGCAACGCGGCCTGGGTCACTTCTTGCCCACCAGTTCGTTGGCGCGCTTCAGCAGGTCGCTGCGATAGACCGAGGAGATGTCGACGTCGCCCTTGTATTCGAGGTCGCCGCGCTTGCGGAAGAATGCCTCCTGCTCACGCACGGAGTTCAAGTCGATCGACCCGTCTTCCGAACGAATGGTGTAGGCTATGCCCTGCAGCAGCGATTTTTCGGTGCCGGTGTAGCGGGCGACGATGTCGAGCACCTTCTCGTCCTTCCAGCCGCCATTGTCGAGCTGGCGCGCGGCCTTGAGATAGGCGGCGAGGAAGTTGACGACGGCATCCTCGTGGCTCGCCACGAACTCCTTGTTGAAGGCGATGAAGCCAAGCTCGGTGCCGAAGGTATGGTCCTCGACAAGGCGGCGGCCCAGGCCTTCGCGCTCAAGCTGCAGGGCGAAGGGTTCGATGCTCCAGCCGGCCTCGAGGCCGCCATTGGCGAAGGCGGCGGCAGTCGCAGGCGGCGGCAGGTAGATCGCCTCGACGTCGTCGACGGTCAGACCACCCTTCTCCAGCGCCTTGGCGACCGAATACATGCCAAAGCCGCCAGGCCCTGGAATACCGACACGCTTGCCCTTGAGGTCGGCGACCGTCTTGATGCCTTCGTCCCAGGCCTTCTGCGAGACCATGAAGGGCGACGGCGACGGCACGGTATTGGGCATCTTGGCCGAGGTTGCGACTATGGCGACCGTGGCGCCCGCATTGATCGAGTTGAACAGCCCGGCACCCCAGGTCGCGGCACCCGCCTGAACATTGCCGGAGGCCAGCATCTGGATCGTCTCGGCGGTACCGCTCTTCGGCGACAGGGTCACGTCGACGCCGTATTCGTCGAAATAGCCGAGGTCCTCGGCGAGGAAGAACGGCGCGTAGTCGGCAAAGGGCGAATAGAGGAATTCGATCTTCGGCTTGTCCTCAGCCAGCGCGCCACCGGCGGCTCCGGCAAGAAGGCCAGCCGCAAGGGCTGCGACAACAAATCCGCGACGATTGACGGCAAACATAAGAACCCTCTCCATTGAGCGATCAGCCAGACTTTGATGTCCTGGATTTTGCAACTGATGCATCACATGGTGAAGGTGATATTTTCTAATTGGATTGGCAAGTGGAAAAATCTCATCCTCGAAGGTTGGCCATGGCAGCACGCCGGCGCAAAGGCCTAGCTTGTAGCGACCACAGAGACCCGACCGGCCCCGGCGCGAATTAAGAATCGCGAGGCTTGATCTGAAATATATTTCAGTATATGAATTTTATTGACATATGCTGGGTGAGCTGTAATCTCCAGACCGTCGGCTTTCGGGAGGAAGTCCGGCGGCAATCAATCCACATAGCGGCGCCTCGGGCGGCCGCGACGGTCATTGAGGATGGCTTCGGCCAAGGGAGGAAACTTGCGCAAATTTTTGAGCACGCTCGCAATCGCGGCGGCTGCGTCGACCTGTTTGGCTTCGACCCAGGCGCTTGCCGAAACCGCCAACCCGTTCAAATGCGAGCCGGGTGAGAAGTACGTCATGAACGTCATGGTCTCGGGCGTCGAATACTGGTTCCCGGTCTATGAGATGTTCAAGCAGGCCGGCCAGCAGTTCGGTTGCGAGACGGAATACACCGGCACGCCCGAATACGACGTCAACAAGCAGATCGCCACCTTCGACCAGGCGCTCGCCCAGAAGCCGGCCGGCATCCTGGTCCACCCGATGAACTCCGACCCGTTCATCGAGCCGATCAACCGCGCCATCGAGCAGGGCACCGCAGTCGTCACCTTCGCGGCCGACTCGCCCAACTCCAAGCGCACCTCCTTCATCACTTCGGACAATCTGGCCGAAGGCACCTATGCCGCCGACGCCGTTGCCAAGGCGATGGACGGCAAGGGCGAGTATGCCGTGCTGGAAAACCCCGGCCAGGACAACCACGACAAGCGCATCTCGGCCTTCATCGCCCGCATGGAAGCCAAATGGCCCGACATGAAGCTGGTCGGCCGCGCTGCCTCGAACCAGGACCCGACCAAGGCCTATCAGGCCGTTCTCAGCCTCGCCCAGGCACATCCTGACCTCGGTGCGGTGTTCATGCCGGAAGCCAACTCGGCGATCGGTGCTGCCCAGGCGGCCAAGGAAGGCGGCGGCAAGATCAAGGTCATGCTCGCCGACGTCAATGCCAAGATCCTCGACATGATCAAGGCCGGCGAGATCTACGGTTCGGTCAACCCCAACCAAGGCATGCAGGGCTATATGGGCTTCATGCTGCTGTGGCTGGCCGCGCACCCCAACCTGATCGACCCGATGAACGACACGAAGCGGTCAGGCGCCAACGGCATGAGCGTGCCCTTCGTCGACAACGGCTTCTCCATCGTGACCGCCGAAAATGCCGACGACTTCTATTGGGACAAGTATCTCAAGCGTCGCGGCACCAAGGGCATCGAGGAATAAGCTCGCATCCCTTGCCGCTCGCGGCAGAAAACCCGGAAGGGGGCCTTGGTCCCCTTCCCCTTTGTGGCGCCCATCGCAGGAGCATGGCGTGACTGAGACGCCCATTCTTGAAATACGCGGCCTGTCCAAGGCGTTCGGGCCGGTTAAGGCGCTCAGCGACGTGCAGTTCGAGCTCAGGCGCGCGGAGATCCATGCGCTGTGCGGCGAAAACGGCGCCGGCAAATCGACGCTGATGAACATGATCGCCGGCGTGCTGCAGCCCGACCGGGGCGAGATCCTGATCGACGGCACAAACGTTTCGATCCCCTCGCCGGCGGCAGCCCAGCGTCTTGGCGTAGCACTCGTCCACCAGGAGATTGCGCTCTGCCAGGACGCGACGGTCGCCGAAAATATCTACATGGCCGCCATCAATGCCCGCCGCGCGCCGCTGATGAATTTCCAGAAGCTTTATGCCGACGCGCAGAAGGTGATGGACCTGCTCGCGCCCATTCCCGTGCGCACCAGGGTCGCCGACCTCTCCATTTCCAACCAGCAGCTTGTCGAGATCGCCAAGGCGCTGACACTCGACTGCAAGGTGCTGATGCTCGACGAGCCGACCGCGGCGCTGACCGAAAGCGAAGCGCAACGCCTGTTTGCCATCGTCCGCGGCCTCAGGGATCGCGGCATTTCGGTGGTCTATATCAGCCATCGCATGGCCGAGATTTTCTCGCTCTGCGACCGTGTCACCGTCTTCCGCGACGGCCACTATGTCGCCACCGACCCAATTGCCAAAAGTTCACCCGACGACGTCGTGCGCAAGATGGTCGGCCGCGAGATCACCCAGCTCTATCCCGACAAGCTGGCTCAGGAGCCCGGCCACAAGCTGCTTTCGGTCGAAGGCCTATCGGATGGCGACCGCTTCAGCGGCGTCAATCTTGAGCTTCGGGCCGGAGAAATCCTCGGTATCGGCGGCCTGATCGGCGCTGGCCGCAGTGAAATTGCCCAGAGCATCTGTGGCCTCAGGCCCGTGATGTCGGGCACCGTCGCGCTCGACGGCCAGAGCTTGCGCATCTCGAGCTACAGCGATGCCGTCAAGGCTGGCCTCGTCTATCTCTCCGAAGACCGCAAGGGTTCGGGCGTGTTCCTCGACATGTCGATCGCGGCCAATGTCTCCGCGCTCGATTTGGGCAAGCTGACCGGTTCGCTCGGCCTGCTCGACCGCAAGGCCGAGGACCATCAGGCGACGGACCTGACCAGACGTCTCGGCGTGCGTATGGCCGGCATCGACGCCAAAGTGTCGACGCTGAGCGGCGGCAACCAGCAGAAGGTGGCGATCGCCAAGCAATTGTCGATCGACCCCAAGGTCATCATCATGGACGAACCGACGCGCGGCATCGATGTCGGCGCCAAGGTCGAGATCCACCGCCTGCTGCGCCAGCTTGCAGCCAAGGGCACCGGCATCGTCGTCATCTCCTCGGAACTGCCGGAACTGATCGGCCTGTGCGACCGCGTGATCGTGGTGCGCGAGGGCCGCATCGCCGGCGAACTCGGCGCCGACGCACTCGGCGAGGAAGCCATCATCATGCTCGCCTCGGGCGTCCAGAACTCTTCGAATCAAGAAAAGCAGGCTCAAAATGTCGCCTAGGGAAGCCGGAGAAACCGTGATGCACGCCGAGATCAAGGCACCCGACACCGCCGGGCGCATCAACTTCGCCCGCCTCGCTTCGATGCGCGAAGCCGGCCTGATCGTCATCATCCTGGCGCTGTGCATCGCCATGAGCTTTGCCTCGCCACACTTCCTGACATGGGGCAATTTCCGCGCCATGCTGATGAGCTTCTCGATCGAGGGCATCGTCGTGGTCGGCATGACCATCCTGCTGATCGTCGGCGGCATCGACCTGTCGGTCGGCTCGGTGGTCTGCTTCTCGATGGTGGTGTCGGGCGCACTGTTCCTCGCTGGGCTGGACCCGTGGACGGCGAGCCTGATCGGCATCGGCACAAGCGCCTTGATCGGCGCTGCCATGGGCTTTTTCGTCACCGTGGTCGGGCTCAACCACTTCATCACTTCGCTTGCGGCGATGGTCATCGTCCGCGGCCTGTGCCTGGTCATCACCAAGGGCACGCCGCTGTCGCTGTTTTCGCTGCCGCCGGAATTCAAGGCCATCGGCCAGGGCAGCTTCCACGGCCTGCCCTATGTCATCATCATCTTCGTCGTCGTCGTTGCGATCTTCGACTTCCTGCTGCGCCGCGCCACTGCCTTCCGCAAGGTGTTCTACACCGGCTCCAACGAGAAGGCGGCGCAGTTCTCCGGCATCAAGACCAAGCAGGTGAAGTTCTGGGTGACGGTGCTGTGCTCGACCCTCGCCGGGCTGGCGGGTGTCATCTACATGGCCCGCTTTGGTGCTGCGACGCCCACCTTCGGCGCCGGCATGGAGCTCAACATCATCGCGGCGGCGGTGATCGGCGGCGCATCTCTCAATGGCGGCTCGGGCACCATCTTCGGCGCCATTCTCGGTATGGCACTGCTCTCGGTGGTCACCAGCTCGCTGATCCTGCTCGACGTCTCCGTCTACTGGCAGGACATGATCAAGGGCTGCATCCTTCTGGCGGCCGTCTCCATCGACCACTTCCTGCACCGCAAGAAGTCCTGAGCATCAAGCACGAGACACCATCATGGCTCCCCCCAACACCCGCGACGACATATCGACCGTCCGCCAGATGCACCAGGCACTCGTGCTCCACTATGTCGAGGGCAAGACCCAGGCCGAGATCGCCAAAGAACTCGGCATCTCGCACGCCACCGTCAACCGGCTGATCAAGCGCGGCCACCAGCTCGGCCTCGTCGAGATCAAGATCAAGTCGCCGATCGACCATCTCGTCGACATCGAGACGCGTCTTGTCGCGCTCGGCGGTATCGAACGCGCCGTCGTCGTGCCCTCGGTATCCGACAATCCGCAGACCGCGCTGCAGCGGGTCGGCGAGGCCGCCGCCCGTCTGCTGCTCGACACCATCAAGGATGGCGACACCATCTCGATCACCGGCGGCAAGGGCGTCAGCGCACTTGTTGCCGGGCTCAAGCCCGGTCGCAGCTATGATGTCGAGGTCATCCCGGCCACCGGTCTCGTCCAGGGCAAGCACTATACCGACGTCAACCACGTCGCATCGCTGATGGCCGACAAGCTCGGCGGACGCGCCTACCAGGTGCATGCGCCTTTGTTTGCCGACACGCCGGAACAGCGCGAAATGCTGATGGGCGTACGTTCCGTTGCCGATGTCTTCCGCAAGGCGCGCGAGGCAGATGTGGCGGTTGTCGGCATCGGCTCGATCCTGACCGACGACTCCAGCTATTACGACCTGCACCCATCATCGAGCGCCGACCGGCAGGCCATCCAGCAGTCGGGCGCATCGGGCGAGTTGCTCGCCCACCTGATCGACAGTCGCGGCAAGCTCTGCGGCTACGCCCTCAACCGGTCGCTGGTGTCGCTGACCTTGGATGAATTCGCCACCATCCCGCGCTCGATCGGCATCGCCAGCGGGCCGAGCAAGGCCGCGCCCATCCTCAGCGCCATGCGCGGCAACCATCTCGACACCATCGTCACCGACGAGGCGACAAGCCTCCAGATTCTCGACCTTGCCGAACAGGAGGCAGCATGAGCTCCCGACAGATCCAACGCCCCATTGGCCGCTCCGGCGTCTCTGCTTCGGCCGTCGGCCTCGGCACCTGGGCGATCGGCGGCTGGATGTGGGGTGGCACCGACGAGCAGGCCTCGATCCGCGCCATCGAAGCCTCGATTGAATCAGGCATCAGCCTGATCGACACCGCGCCTGCCTATGGCCTCGGCCGCAGCGAGGAGATTGTCGGCAAGGCGATCAAGGGCAAGCGCGACAAGGTGGTCATCGCCACCAAATGCGGCCTCAACTGGCATTCCGGCAAGGGCAACCACTTCTTCGACCAGGACGACAAGCCGGTGCACCGCTATCTCGGCGCCGACGGCATCGCCCATGAGATCGAGCAGAGCCTCGGCCGCCTCGGCACCGACTACATCGACCTCTACATCACCCATTGGCAGGACCCGACGACGCCGATCACCGAGACCATGGCGACGCTGGAAAAGCTCAAGGCAGCGGGCAAGATCCGCGCCATCGGCGCTTCCAATGTCAGCACTGAGGACCTCGAGCTTTATGTCGCCGCTGGCCAGATCGACGCGATCCAGGAACGCTATTCGATGATCGATCGTGAGATCGAGACCAGCCTGCTGCCGATCACCCAGCGCAACGACATCGCCACGCTCAGCTACTCCTCGCTGGCGCTCGGCCTGTTGACCGGGATGATCGATCCTTCGCGTGAATTCACCGGCGATGACCAGCGCAAGGGCAATCCACGTTTCTCCGCCGCCAACAGGCAGAAGGTGGCAAAGCTCAAGCAGGCCATCGCGCCGGTCGCTGAACAGCACAAGGCGTCGATGGCCCAGATCGTCATCGCATGGACACTCGCCCAGCCCGGTATCACTTTCGGCTTGTGCGGCGCGCGCACAGCCGAACAGGCGCTCGACAATGCACGGGCCGGCGAGATCACGCTTGGCACGGACGAATTGGCAATCATCGACACGGCAATCGCCGCGCATCTCACCGCCATGGATGCCTGAGCGAAAAGGCACAGCCCACATGAACCGCTACGACACACTCGCCGCTCTGCGAGAGCGGCCCGATATTGCCGTGCTCGTGATAGGCGGCGGCATCAACGGCATCTCGGTGTTCCGCGAACTCGCGCTGCAAGGCGTCGACGTCGTGCTCGCCGACAAGGGCGACTATTGCTCAGGCGCCAGTGCTGCACTGTCGCGCATGGTGCATGGCGGGCTTCGCTATCTCGAAAACGGCGAGTTCAAGTTGGTGCGTGAATCGCTGGTCGAGCGCGACCGGCTGCTCAAGAACGCCCCGCACTATGTCGCGCCGCTGCCGACGACGGTGCCGATCTTCGACACCTTCTCCGGCATCGCCAACGGCGCGGTCCGCTTCCTCGGCCTGACGCGCAATCCCAGCCGCCGCGGCGCGCTGGTGATCAAGGCCGGACTGACCATGTACGACCTGTTCACGGCAGCACGGCGATTGATGCCGAAGCACCGCTTCCGCGGCCGTGCCGAAACACTCAAGACATGGCCCGCGATCAATTCCGATATCCGCAGCTCCGCCACCTATTACGACGCCTGGGTCAGCCGTCCCGAGCGCCTCGGCCTGGAGATGTTGTTCGACGCATTGGCATCGAGCCCCACCGCGCACGCCCTGAACTATGCCGCGGTCGCCGCGTCCAACGACGGCCTCGCCCTTACCGACAGCTTGACCGGCGAGGTCCTGCAGCTCCGCCCCAAGCTGATCATCAACGCCACCGGTGGTTGGATCGACCTCACCAACAAGGCCATTGGCGCGGCCGCCCCGCGCATGATGGGCGGTACCAAGGGCTCGCACCTGATCGTCGACAATGCCGAGCTGCAGGACGCGCTTGGCGGCCACATGGTCTATTACGAGAACGAGGATGGCCGCATCTGCATCCTGTTTCCCTATCTCGGCAAGGTGCTGATCGGTTCGACCGACATCCGCGTCGATGATCCCGACCAGGTCCGCTGCGAGGACGACGAGCGCAGCTACATCCTGCAGTCGCTGGCCTTCGTGTTTCCGACGATTGCGATCGCCGAAGAAGACATCGTCTTCCGCTTCGCCGGCGTGCGCCCCTTGCCTGCCAGCGATGACAGCTTCACCGGGCGCATTCCGCGCGACCATTTCTGCGAGTTCGTGGAACCAAGCGGCGGCCTGCCGGCGACCTTGTGCATGATCGGTGGCAAGTGGACAACCTTCCGCTCCTTCGGCGAGATGGCGGCCGACATGGCGCTCGAGCGCCTCGGCCTGACGCGCCATACCGGCACCCAGGACCTCGCCATCGGCGGCGGACGAGAATTTCCCGCCGCGTCGGATGCATGGTGCGCAAAGCTGGCGGAAAAGCACGGTCTCAATATCGAACGCGCGCATGCCCTGCTTGAGCGTTACGGCACCTCGGCGGTCGATTTCGCGGCTGCCTCCGACCCGATGCTGGTGGGCTCCGACTATTCGACCGGCGAAATCCGCATGATCGTCGAGCGCGAGCAGGTCGAATGCCTCGCCGACATATTCCTGCGCCGCACAACCATCGCCATTTCGGGCGGGCTCAACCTCCAACTCATCGAGGCCGTGCTCGCCATCCTGGCCAACCACAAAGGCTGGAGCGCCGCCGAGGCCGCCGCCGAGCGCAGCGCCTTTCTCGCCTTGCTCGCCCATCAGCACGGCATCGCACTTTCCGATCTCTCCCAGACGAACGACAAAAGGAGCGCCCTATGCGCCTGAACCACAAAGTCCGCATGAACAGGCTGTTCGGCGGTGGCCGCTGCCTCGACGTCGCCATCGATCACGGCGTCTGCAACGAACCGAGTTTCCTCAACGGGCTTGAGGACATGGCAAGCGTCGTCGGTCAGCTGGTCAAGGCTCGTCCCGACGCCATCCAGATGAACTACGGCCAGGCCGACCTGCTGCAGACCGTTCCGGGCAAGGACAAGCCCGCACTCGTGATGCGCATCGACATGGGCAATCCCTACAACAAGATCCGCCATCGGGCGATGTGGGCGGTGCTTCAGAACGAGGCCGAGCCTTTGCTCGGTGCGATCGAGATGGATGCGGCCTGCGTCGTGGTCAATCTGTTCATGCTGCCGGATGAGCCTGACCTGTTCCGGCAATGCGTCCAGAACATCGCGCGCGTCCGCGCCGACTGCGAGAAATACGGTCTGCCGCTGATGATCGAGCCGCTGGCGATGCTGCCCGTCGACCAGAGCGGCGGCTACATGGTCGACGGCGATGCCGAAAAGATCGTCACGCTGACCCGCCTCGCCCGCGAGATGGGCGCCGACATCATCAAGGCCGACCCGACCACCGATCCCAACGACTTCCACCGCGTGGTCGAGGCGGCACGCTGCCCGGTCCTGGTGCGTGGCGGCGGCAAGGAGGATCTGCGCGCCGTCTTCGACAAGTCGGCGGCGCTGATGGCGCAAGGCGCGATGGGGATGGTCTATGGTCGCAATATCTACCAGCATGCCCATCCGAGCGCGGTCGTTCGCGGACTGATGGCGATCATCCACGACGGCGCGGATGGTGCCACAGCCTTCGACCTGTACAAGCAGGCTTGAAGCAGCGGCATCGGGAGGAGCCAATGGGCACGTACATTCTTGGCCTCGATGCGGGCAACACCGTCATCAAGGCGATCATCTTCGACACGTCAGGGCGCGAACTTGCGCTCGCCGCCCGCGACGGCCGCTCCTGCATGCCGAAGCCAGGCCATGTCGAACGCGACCTCGACGAGCTCTGGCGCAACGCCATTGCCGTCATCGGCCAGTGCATCGACCAGGCCGGCATCGACGCCGGTGACATCGTTGCCATCGGCTGTGCCGGACATGGCAACGGGCTCTATGCGCTCGACCGCGACGGCGCTCCGCTGATCGGCATCCAGTCGCTCGACACGCGCGCCATAGGCATCGTCGACGAATGGGCCGAACAGAATGTCGGTGACCGCACCTACGCCCATTGCCTGCAAAAGCCGTGGGCGGCACAGACGCCCACCCTGCTCGCCTGGATCAAGCGCCATGCGCCCGCGCTTTTCAGCCGCATCGGCACGGTGTTTCTGTGCAAGGATTTTGTCGTCAACCGGCTGACCGGCGCACGCTCCACCGATACGTCTGATATGTCTGGCTGCGGCCTGCTTGAAATGCCCAGCCGCTGCTACGCTCAAGACCTGCTTGCCGCTTACGGGCTTGGCGACTGCATGGAGCTTCTGCCGCCTGTGCTGGAATCGGCCGAGATCGCCGGCCACGTCACGCCAGAGGTCGCGGCCCAGACCGGCCTGCGCGCCGGCACGCCAGTGGTGGCAGGCCTGTTCGATGTCGTTGCCAGCGCTGTCGGCTCGGGCGTCACCCGCACGGGCGCAGCCTCGATCATCGCCGGCACCTGGAGCATCAACCAGGTCATTACGGACGAGCCGATCCGCGACCCTTCGATTTTCATGCTGTCGACCTTCGACCCCAGGCGCTATCTGGCGATCGAATCGAGTGCCACCTCGGCCGCCAATCTCGAATGGATCGTCCGCGAGTTCTTCGAGCATGGCCATGACGGCGACGCTTCGCCGTTCGAATTGTGCAGCGAACTCGTCGCGTCTGTCGACCCCGATGGCGACATTCCGATCTACCACCCCTTCCTCTATGGCTCGCAGCAGAACGGCCACGCCCGCGCCGGATTCTACGGCGTCGCCGGCTGGCACACGCGCGGCCATATGTTGCGCGCCTTGTTCGAAGGCGTTGCCTTCGAGCACAAGCGCCACGTCGAGACCTTGTGCAAGGCGGGTGCCAACTTCGACGAGGTCACATTGTCGGGCGGCGGCTCGCGCAGCGCCGTCTGGCCGCAGATCTTCGCCGACGTGCTCGGCGTTCCGGTCACCGTGGCTCGCAGCCGCGAGACCGGCGCGCTGGGCGCCGCCATTGCCGCCGCGACCGGCTTTGGCCTCTTCGCCGACTATGCTGAAGGTGCGACGGCGATGACCTCGGCCGCCCGCCACTATACGCCCAATGGCGCGATTGCCCCTGTTTATGCCAGGCGCTATCGATTGTATGGCGAGATCAACCAGGCGATGGCCCCGATCTGGCAGCGCATCGCCATTGAGCAGTCCGAGCAGGCACCGCAGTGACCGAAGCATCCTCCTCATTTGGCGACCATGACTACGTCATCGTCGGCGCAGGCTCCGCCGGTTGCGTGCTTGCCAATCGGCTGTCCGCCGATCCCCGCAATCGCGTGCTTTTGCTCGAAGCCGGTGGTTCCGACCGCTATCACTGGGTCAACATCCCGATCGGCTACCTCTACTGCATGGGCAATCCGCGCACCGACTGGCTGATGAAGACCGAGCCGGATGCCGGCCTCAATGGCCGCAGCCTGAACTACCCCCGGGGCAAGGTGCTGGGCGGCTGCTCGTCGATCAACGGCATGATCTACATGCGTGGCCAGGCCGCCGACTATGATGGCTGGCGCCAGTCCGGCAATGTCGGTTGGGGGTGGGATGATGTGCTGCCTTACTTCCTGAAGTCGGAAGACCATCACGCCGGCAAGAGCGCCATGCACGGGTCGGGCGGCGAATGGCGCATCGAAAAACAACGCCTGTCCTGGCCGATCCTCGACGCCTTCCGCGACGCCGCCGAGGAACTCGGCATCCCGCGCACCGACGACTTCAACACCGGCACCAACGAAGGTTCCGGCTATTTCGAGGTCAACCAGCGGGGCGGCGTGCGCTGGAACACCTCCAAGGCCTTCCTGCGCGGCATAACCGACCGCAGCAACCTGCGTGTCGTCACCGGCGCCGAGACCGAGCAGCTCGAATTCGACGGCAGGCGCGTTACCGGCCTCGTCTTCCGCAAGGACGGCCAGTTGCATCGCGTCAAGGCAAGCCAGACAATCCTCGCCGCCGGCGCCATCAACTCGCCAAAGATTCTCGAGCTCTCCGGCGTCGGCCGGCCCGAGCTGCTTTCAAGCCTCGGCATCGAAATCCGTCATGCGCTGGCCGGCGTCGGCGAAAACCTGCAGGACCATCTGCAGATCCGGACCGTGTTCAAGGTAACGGGGGCGGCGACGCTCAACCAGCGCTACCACAATCTGTTCAGCCGCGCCGCCATGGGGCTCGAATATGCGGTGAAGCGCAGCGGCCCGCTGTCGATGGCGCCGAGCCAGCTCGGCATTTTCGCCAAGAGCGATCCGCGTCTCGAAACGCCCGATCTCGAATATCACGTTCAGCCGCTCAGCACTGATCGGCTGGGCGAACCGTTGCACCGCTTTCCAGCCGTCACGGTGTCGGTCTGCAATCTGCGTCCCGAAAGCCGCGGCAGCGTGCACATGGCTTCATCAGACGCGCGCGAGGCAGCGAAGATCAGGCCGAACTATCTCTCCACCGACGGCGACCGCAGCACCGCCATTGCCTCGCTGCGCCATGTCCGCCGCCTGATGAAGGCCAGGGCCGTCGCGCGCTTCGCGCCTGAGGAAATGCTTCCAGGGACCCAGTACGACAGCGACGCCGATCTCATCCGCAAGGCCGGCGACATCGGCACGACGATCTTCCACCCGGTCGGCACCTGCAAGATGGGGTCTGACACAATGTCCGTGGTCGACGACCGCCTGCGCGTCCACGGCCTCGACGGATTGCGTGTCGTCGACGCCTCGATCATGCCGACGATCGTTTCCGGCAACACCAATTCGCCTGTCATCATGATCGCCGAGAAGGCAGCCGAAATGATCCTCGGGGACCGCCGCGCCTAGCCGCAGATCGTCTGGGCCAAAAGAAAATCGCCTGGGGTAATGCAATCGTGACCCACTGGAACGGGGTCACCAATAGAGCCGGATTGTCTTGCCCGGCAGGCCAGATGGCGCGGCGCCGACACAAATTTCCAAGAAACGCCGGCTAGAGGCGGATCTTTCCGACAGGTCTTCGAGACGTCTTCATTCGCGATCGACATGACACGGTTGCGACCAGTCCGTCATGTTCACAAAACATCTGGTCCGCAGAAGATCAGAAGAACTGCAAGACATTCCGGGAGCGCTCTCGCGACGACGAAGATCGCCGCACAGGCAGCTTGGCGCCATCGCCGCCACGCTTGCCGGCCTCCTTTGGCGTCGACATACCCATGTTGACTGCGCTACTCATGTATTGCTACCGCCCCTCAGGCCCCAGCACCTTCAGCTTCCAAGGAGTGCCCCCGTGAAGTCCCCACATTTCGCCTTGACCAGCGCCGCCCTGCTGACCGCCCTCTACGCTTCATCAGCCCTGGCGCAGGATGCCGACGGCATCGTCGTCTACAACGCCCAGCACGAAAGCCTGACCAACGAGTGGGCCGAAGCCTTCACCAAGGAAACCGGCATCAAGGTAACGATCCGCAAGGGCAGCGACACCGAATTCGGCAACCAGATCGTCGCCGAAGGCAAGCTGTCGCCGGCCGACGTCTTCCTGACCGAGAACTCGCCGGCCATGGCGCTGGTCGACACTGCCGGGCTGTTCGCGCCTGTCGATGCCGACACGCTGGCGCAGGTGCCCGAGGAATTCCGTCCCGCCAACGGCCACTGGACCGGCATTGCCGCGCGCAGCACCGTCTTTGCCTATGACAAGACCAAGCTCACCGCCGACAAGCTTCCGAAATCGCTTCTAGACCTCGCCGACCCGAGCTGGAAAGGCCGCTGGGCGGCCTCGCCGTCGGGTGCCGATTTCCAGGCCATCGTCGGCGCGCTGCTCGAACTCAAGGGCGAGGCTACCACCGCCGAATGGCTGAAGGGCATGAAGGCCAATTTCACCGCCTATCGCGGCAACAGCACCGCCATGAAGGCGGTCAATGCCGGCGAGGTCGAGGGCGCCGTGATCTACCACTATTACTACTATGGCGATCAGGCCAAGACGGGCGAGAACAGCAAGAATGTCTCGCTGCATCTGTTCAAGAACCAGGATCCTGGCGCCTTCGTCAGCATCTCTGGAGGTGGGGTCCTCGCGTCCAGCAAACACCCCAAGGAAGCCCAGGCGTTCCTCAAGTGGATCACCGGCAAGACCGGCCAGGGCATCCTCAGGACCGGCACCTCGTTCGAATATGCCGTCGGCACCGGCGACGAGTCCAACCCGGAGCTCACCCCACTCAAGGACCTGCAGGCGCCGAAGGTCGAGGCCTCGAAGCTCGACAGCAAGAAGGTGTCCGAGCTGATGACGGCGGCCGGGCTGCTCTGAATGCCGCTGTGCCAATCAAGCTCCCGCGACACGGCCGCGGGAGCTTTTGCGCCTGAAGGGCTTGCCAAGACGGCGGAATTCCTTCACCGGATGGTCACCTATTCCTCGCCGCGAGGCGAACCGGGAGCCTGGAGTGACGCCTTCATCGGCTGAGTATCATCCTTCGCGGCCATCGACCCCAGCCGCGGCCTGGTCCCGCCTGCTGCCGACATCCTGGATCGCGGTCGCGGCGGTGCTGGTGTCGCTGTTTGCCCTTTTGCCGCTCGGCTTCATCATCTGGGTTGCGATCCAGACCGGCTGGACATCAGTTGCCCAGCTGGTGTTCCGGCCACGCGTCGGCGAACTCCTGGTCAACACGCTGTCGCTCGTCATCCTCGTCGTGCCGATCACCGTGCTTTTGTCGGTGGCCTTGGCCTGGCTGACCGAACGCAGCGACTTGCCCGGCGCACGTTTCTGGTCGGGGCTGTCGGTAGCGCCGCTCGCCGTTCCCGCCTTCGTCCATTCCTATGCCTGGATCACTCTGTTTCCATCCATGCACGGCCTTTTCGCCGGCGTGCTGATTTCGGTCATTGCCTATTTTCCCTTCATCTATCTGCCGGTGGCAGCGACGCTGCGCCGGCTCGATCCGGCTCTGGAAGATGCTGCCGCCTCGCTCGGCAACACCCCTTGGCGCGTCTTCCTTCGGGTCGTCCTGCCCCAGCTCAAGCTCGCCGTGCTGGGCGGCGCGCTGCTCGTTGGCCTGCACCTGCTTGCCGAATACGGCCTCTATGTCTTCATCCGCTTCGACACCTTCACCACCGCAATCGTCGACCAGTTCCAGTCGACGTTCAACGGACCGGCGGCCAATATGCTGGCCGGCGTGCTGGTCGTCTGCTGCCTCGTGCTCCTGGCGCTCGAAGCCATGCTGCGCGGCGGCGAGCGCTACGCCCGCGTCGGCTCGGGTGCTGCGCGCACCGCTGAGCGCACAAGCCTCGGCCGCGCCACCGTGCCTTGCCTCGCCTTGCCGCTGATCACAGCATCGCTGACGCTCGGCGTGCCGTTCCTGACCGTCGGCCGCTGGCTCGTCGCCGGTGGCGCCGGCGTCTGGAACCTCGATGTCATTGGCCTCGCGCTGTGGCAGACGCTCGTGCTGGCGCTTGGCGGCGCGCTGCTCACCGTCGCCATCGCCATTCCAATGGCGTGGCTGTCGATCCGCCGCCCAGGCCCACTGCCGCGCCTGCTCGAAGGCTGCAACTACATCGTCGGCTCCTTGCCCGGCGTGGTCATCGCGCTCGCTCTGGTCACGGTCACGGTGCGTGTCGCGATGCCGCTCTACCAGACCGTCGCCACCATCCTTGCCGCCTATGCGCTGATGTTCCTGCCCCGGGCGCTGGTGTCGCTACGCGCCAGCATCGCCCAGGCTCCGGTCGAGCTCGAACAGGCGGCCGGCAGCCTCGGCCGCAGCCCGCTGCGCGCGCTGTGGTCGACGACGGTGCGCCTCTCCGCGCCGGGCGCCGCCGCCGGCATTGCCCTGGTCGGGCTTGGCATCACCAATGAACTCACCGCCACCCAGATGCTCGCGCCCAACGGCACCCGCACGCTCGCCATGGCCTTCTGGGCGATGAGCAACGAACTCGACTATGCCGCAGCCGCACCCTACGCGCTGATCATGGTGGTGATGTCGCTGCCCTTGACCTGGCTCCTTTATGTACAGTCGCGACGGATGGCCGGCCGATGAGCTTTCTTCACCTGCATGGCCTGCGCAAAGCCTATGGCAATGTCACCGCCGTCGACGGCATCGAGCTTGCTGTAGCAGCCGGAAGCCGCACCGCCATCGTCGGCCCCTCGGGCTGCGGCAAGACCACACTGTTGCGTCTCATCGCCGGTTTCGAGGCCCCCGATGCCGGCAGCATCGTGCTTGATGGCACCGAGCTCGCGGGCAATGGCGATGCCGTGCCGGCGCATCGCCGCGGCATCGGCGTGGTGGCGCAAGACGGCGCGCTGTTTCCCCATCTCAGCATCGCCGACAATATCGGCTTCGGCATGAAACGCGACGAGGATGGGCGCGACGAACGCATCGCCGACCTCGCTTATGTCGTCGGCCTCGACAGGGGCATCCTCAAGCGCCGCCCGCACCAGCTCTCCGGCGGCCAGCAGCAACGCGTGGCACTCGCCCGTGCCATGGCGCGCAAGCCGCGCCTGATGCTGCTCGACGAACCGTTCTCGGCTCTCGACACGGGCTTGCGCGCCTCGATGCGCAAGGCCGTCGCCGAACTGCTCGAACAGGCCGGCATCGCCACGATCCTGGTCACCCACGACCAGGCCGAGGCCTTGTCTTTCGCCGACCAGGTCGCTGTCATGCGCGACGGCGCCTTCTCGCAGGTCGGCGCGCCACGCGACCTCTATCTGCGCCCGAAGGACCGGATGATCGCCGAGTTCCTTGGCGACAGCATCATCCTTCCGGCGCGTATCTCAGGCGGCATCGCCGAATGCGCCATCGGCCACATCGGCGCTGACAGCACGAGCCCGCGCGACGTCGCCCGTATCATGCTGCGCCCGGAGCAGGTCTTCCTTGAGCCGGCGTCGCGGGCAGACGTCGCCAATCCGCCACCCAACGTGGTTTTCGGCGAGATCATCGAGGCAGAGTTCGCCGGCTCGGTAAGCACTGTCGCGTTGCGTGTACTCAACAGTCTCGACCCGCCCGACGCCGCCGTTATCGGCAACCACCCGCTCATCCTGCGCCGGTCCTTCGTCGACGCGCCAACGGTGGGCGCGATCGTACGGATCAGCGTCCACGGCAAGGCCCACGTCTTCGATGGCACCGCCGGATCAGGCTGATCCCGCCGCTACCAACAGAAAGCCCCGCTGTTGCGAGGCTTTTGCGTTGTCGAAGGTGATGTGTGGTGCCGGTTGCGCCTACGACCGTGGGCGTTCCTTCTTGGGGTCGTAGTGGGCGAACGGCACGATCCTGGCCGGCAGGCGCTTTTGCTGGCCGTCGAGCTTGCCGACCTCGACCTCGGTGCCGATCTCTGCATGCGCTGCCTCGACACGGGCGAGTGCGATGTTCTTGCCGAGGATCGGCGAGCGCATCGACGAGGTGACGATGCCGATCTGGGCGCGGCCGATATGGACGCAGTCGCCATGGCCGACAGCGACATTGGCGTCGATGTCGAGACCGACAAGCTTGTGGATCGGGTTGTCCTTGCGCCGGATCAGCGCCTCGCGGCCGATGAAGTCGTCGGTCTTGGTCTTCAAGGGCACGGTGAAGCCGATGCCTGCCTCGAACGGGTCGGTCTGGTCGGAGAACTCGTAATTGGCAAAGATCAGCCCGGCCTCGATGCGCACCATGTCGAGGGCGGCAAAGCCCATCGGCTTCAGCCCATGCGGCTGGCCCGCTGCCCACACCGCGTCGAAGACAGTCTCGGCATCGCGCGGATGGCACCAGACCTCATAACCGAGCTCGCCGGTGTAGCCCGTGCGCGACACCACCACAGGGACACCCTGCGCATCGCCGATGCGGCCGATGGTGAAGCGGAACCATTCGAGTTCGCCGAGTGCCGGCTGGTGCGGCGGCGTCCAGACGATCTCCTTCAGGATGTCGCGGCTGTTCGGGCCCTGGACGGCGATGTTGTGCATCTGGTCGGTCGAGGAGCGGACCAGCACCTTGAGGCCGAGTTTCTCCGCCTGCTCGCGCAGCCAGACGCCGGAATAGTCGTCGCCGCAGATCCAGCGGAAATTGTCCTTGCCCAGGCGCAGCAAGGTGCCGTCGTCGACCATGCCGCCATGCTCGTAGCACATGGCGGTGTAGACGACCTGGCCGACACCGAGCTTCTTGACGTCGCGGGTCAGCGTGTACTGCATCAAGGCTTCGGCATCAGGGCCGGTGACCTCGAACTTGCGCAGGGCAGAGAGATCCATCACCACCGCCTTCTCACGGCAGGCCCAGTATTCGGCGATGGCGCCCTCCTTGGCGAATTCCTGCGGCAGCCAGAAGCCCTTGTATTCGATGAAGTTGCGGGTGTGCTTGGCAAAGCTTGCGTGGAAGCCGGTCTCGCGGGTCATCTTGGGTTCTGCCTCCGGGGTCGTGCGTCGGGCGATCGCGCGCTGGAACTTGTTGGAGCCGGAATAGGTCCGGACGTGGATGTCGGTGAGGTTCCAGCCATTGGATGGCGTGGTGTCGTCAGGACAGGCGGAGGAGACGCAGATGATGTCGGTCAGCGCTCTCAGCAGCACATAGTCGCCCGGCCGCGACCAGGGTTCGTCCGAGAACATCACGCCGTGGGCGTCGATGCCGGTGTTGAAGAAGAAGTTGACCGCCATCCAGCCGGCGCGGGCATTGACGCCATGCGGCACAAGCGCGCCGTTGAAGTTCTCCGAGCAGTTGATGTGGCCGGGATAACCGATGTCGTCGTAATATTTGGCGTAGCAGGCGAGCGCAAAAGCGTCATGCCGGCCGCAGGTGTCCTGCACGACCTCGACAAGCGGCTCGAAATCCTGGTCGAAATATTTGGCATGCAGGCCGGGCATCGGATAGGCGTGGCCCATCAGCGAGCGGGTGGCGGTGACGTCAAGCGCGAGGTCCCTGCCCTTATCGAGCTTGCGCGCCGAAAAGCACTGGAAGTCGGTGCACTGGCGGCCATCGACGTCGATGATCTGGATGTAGTCGCCGGCCTTGACGAAATAGCTCTCCGCCGTCTTCGACTTGACCCTGACATCGAGCACCGGATCGGCGAGCGGATCGGGCAGCTCGAAGCCGCCTGATACGGCACGCACCTTGGCCCGCTTGACCATCACCACCAGAGGCGTAGTCGTGTCCTGGCTGTCGACCGACATCGGCGCCCCGGGTGCGGCAATCACCAGCGAGCCCGGCCGCGAGACGACAAAACGCTCCTCGACCCCGGCAGCGGTCGCGCCATCGAAGAAGCGCACCGCCTCGACCCGGCCAAGCTCGAGCTTGCGGCGGGCGAGACCAAGCCGAAACTTCTGCAGGCTCTCGTCGCCATCGACGAGCAGCGCCTTCAGCCCCGAGGCATCGCTGTTCGAGCGCGTGCCGAGCATGCCCGGATCGGCGCGGCCGGCAGCATCGAAGGCCACCAGCTCGCACGCCTGCCCGCCTTCGAGATTGCGCACCGTCACATGATCGCCGGCCTCGATGTCGATCAGCACCGCACCGCCACCAGGCACGTGATAGCGCTCCATGCCGGGCACCAACAGGCCAGGCTGCACGATCAGACTCGGACGCGGGGGGCCCGAGACCACCTTGGGATAGACCACATTTGTCGCAATCATCACCGCCCTCCTCGCAGCACGCCGCAGCCACCTGCCAGATTAGCGTCCGGCTGTGAACCGGTCCCCCGCGGCATGTGAAAATCAGCACAGCAAATGTGAAAAATTGTTATCGGCTACTGCACGTCGAAGGTCGGCTTGAACCAGGCAGGGGCCAGGCTGCGTTCTAGGTCGAGCGCCTGGATATTGTTCCTGTCGATCACCTCGACCGGCGGGCCGACATGGCGGTAGTGCAGCGTGCCCTCGATCGCCCGGATCGCCTGGTCGATGGCAATCCGACCCTGCAGCGGCGGTGAGTCGGTCGGCGCCGCCACCACCTTGCCCCGGTTGATTTCGCGGAAGGTACCATGGGTGAAATAGTCGGCCAGAACCTGGACGTGGTTGGCCCTGCCCTGCGCCCTCAGGATGCTGACCGCAGCATCCGCCGTGGGCGCGCTGCCGACGATGTAGTCGATATCGGGCTGGGCTTCGAGCATCTCCTCGATCAGCAGGAGCTGGATCTCGACGCCGGTGTCGCCCCATTTGACCGCAGCAATCTCGGCCGAACTCTGCTTCAGCGCGCGCTGGAAGCCGGCTTCGACGAATTTCACCCAGCCTGCACCCTTTGGCCCGGGAAACCAGGCGACGCTGACCGGCATGGTGCCGGCCGGATGCAGCTGCGCCAGATAGGCACCGATGGACTGCCCCATCTCCTCCCAGGAGACCCCCGATTTCGCCGAGATGCCGGCGTCGTCGATGTCGTTGACCGCAGCGATGACAGGGATGCGCCTGGCGATATCCTTGATCGTCGGTGTCAGGCCCTCATAGGACACAGTGCCGACGATGAGCGCGTCGGCGGTGGCGCTGCAGGTGCGGATCTGCTCGATCTGGCGCTCGAGATTGGGATAGCCGCCGGCCTCGACGACGGTCAGTTTGACGCCCGCCGAACGCGCCTGCTCGACCATGCCGTAATTGACGCTGACCCAGTAGGAATCCTTGAGATGCGGATAGGACGCACAGATGCGCCACGGCTTCGCCGCTTTGACGACCGGCTGGTAATCGATCGGCGCCGGCTGCCTGGAATAGTCGAATGGCGGCTCCCAGGCGTTCAGCTTCCACGTCGTCTCAGCGGCCCCGGTGGACTGGGCGATACTGCAGGCGACAAAAGCCGTGGCGATCAGGTTCAGGCAGTGGCTTGGGGCGGGGGCACGCATCGTCTTACGCTAGTGCATGACCCCGAAAATCGAAATCGATTTTCGAAAAGGATCATGCCCACTCAAAAGCTGCAGCTTACGCTGGCAGTGCAAACCATGGTTATATGAGCCATGCTTCATAGGTTCGGCATCGGCGGGAGGCTGTTTCTCGCCTTCCTGTGCATCACCGCACTGTCCCTGACATCCGGCATCGTCAGCTGGCTGATCCTGCGCAACATTGCCGATGCCCAGGCCGTGGTGAACGCGCAAGCCCTGCCTGCGGTAGCGGCGACCCAGCGGACAGCCGAGCTCAGCGCCAAGCTGATCGCCACCGCACCTGCCCTTGCCGCCGTCACCTCGCGCGACGAACTGCTCGCCGAACAGGCCAAGCTCGCAACGCTGTCGCAGGAGATCGTCAAGTCGCTCGCCGAGGTCCGGCGTCTATCGATCGACCCCGAGCTCGTCGAGGCTTTTGCCGGCTCGGTCGAGAAGATGCTGGCCAACCTCAAACAGAACAACGAGCTGGTGCGCCAGCGCCTCGACGAGGACAAATCCTATCGCGACGGCGCCGAGGCCGCGACATCGGCAGCGCAATCGGTGCTGCTTCTGTCGGAAACGCTGATCTCCAACGCCTCGGCCGGCGCTTCGGCGGTGACCGCCAGCCTCTATGGCCTGATCGGCGATCCCGGGCGCCGGGAAGATGCCTATATCGCGCTCGACCGGCTGATCGAGCACGACATCTACCTGATGGAGCGCATGTACGAGCTGCGCCACCGCAGCGCCCAGATCAGCCTGCTGATCAACCGGCTGAGCCGCGCGGAGACAAAGGCCGAGATCAACGAGATCAGCGGCATCTTCCAGGACCATGTGAAGGTCATCAGGCGCCGCATCCTCAGCATCGACGATCCCGTTCGGCGCAAGCAGGGCATCGAGTTCTTTGGCGCCATCGAGGCCGCCGCCGGCGACGTGCCCGTGTCGAGCTCGATCTTCGGCCGCCGCCAGCGGGTCATCGACCTAGCCGGCAGCCTGAACGCCATGGCCGAAGCGAACCGCGATCTCGCCGTGACGCAGAACCAGATCGCCCGCAACATTCTCGACCGCTCCGACGAGTTCGCCCGCACAACAGCCGAGCGCGCCGACAATGCTGTGCGCATTGGCGTCATCGTGCTTGTCGTCACCCTGCTCGGCGCCATCCTCGCCTCGGGCGCCATCGTCTGGTTCTATGTCGAGCGTAACCTCGTTCGCCGCTTGAGCGGCCTGTCGCGCGCAATGCAGCGGCTGACGACGGGTGATCTCGATGTCACCGTCACCGACAGTGGCGACGACGAGCTGCGCACCATGGCGGTGGCCGTCAATCAGTTCCGCGACGAGTCGCGACGCCGGCTCGAGTTGGAGCAGGAGCGCGCGCGCATCACCGACGAGCTCCGGCGCCACCGCGAGGAGTTGCAGCAGCTTGTCGAGGAACAGACCGAGCAGATCAGGCTGGTCAATACGCGCCTGCGCCAGGAGGCGATCGACCATGACGAGGCACGCGCCCGGGCCGAGCAGGCAAGCAGCGCCAAGTCGGCCTTTCTGGCGACGATGAGCCACGAGATCCGCACGCCGATGACCGGCATGCTGGGCATGATGCGCCTGCTCGCCGACAGCAAGCTGGGGCCGAAGCAGCGCGAGCATCTGTCGGTCGCCGCCAGCTCCGGTGAAGCCCTGCTCGGCATCCTCAACGCCATCCTCGACTACTCCAAGGTCGAAACGGGCAATGTCGACGTCGACAAGGTCGATTTCGACCTTGGCAAGCTGGTCAGCGGTGTTGCCGCCTTCATGCGCCCGATGGCCGCCGAAAAGGGGCTCGACCTCACGCTGGCGCTCGACAACAAGCTTGCGCCCGCCTTCAGCAGCGATGCCGGCAAGATTCGCCAGATCCTGTTCAACCTGGTCAGCAACGCCATCAAGTTCACTGAGCACGGCCAGGTCACCGTCGACGTCAAGGTCGTCGCCAACCGCAAGGACATGCAGACGTTGCGCCTTGCCGTAGTGGACACGGGCATCGGCATCGCACCCGAGCGGCAGCAGGACGTTTTCCAGCCCTTCACCCAGATGGACGCCTCGATCACCCGCCGCTTCGGCGGCACCGGGCTCGGCCTTGCCATCAGCCGCGAGTTCGCCAACCTGATCGGCGCCGAACTCAGCGTCGCCTCGGAGGCCGGAAAAGGCAGCACCTTCATGCTCGACATGACGCTGCGCAAGGCCAAGGCAGCAGCGCTTTCGGCCCAGAAACGCCAACGCGGCCGCAAGACCAATCCCGCTGCCTGCAACATCCTGCTGGTCGAGGACGACGACGCCACCCGGCTGGTCTCGACCACGGTGCTGGCCAATGCCGGTCACCGGATCACGGCGGTCAGCTCCGGCTATCTCGCGCTCGAGGCAATCGGCGAGTTCAGACCCGACCTCGTCGTCATGGACGTCAGTCTTCCCGGCATCGACGGCATCGAGACGATGAAGCGCTTACGCGAGAAGCTTGGGGCGCCCGACCTGCCTGTCGTGGCGATGTCGGCGCATGTGTTCAAGGCCGATGTCGAGCGCTATCTCGACGCCGGTGTAGATGCCTTCGTTGCCAAGCCGATCGTCCACGAGCAATTGCTCGACGCCGTAGCCTCGCTCGGCGGCCAGTCCGTGCCGCAACAGCCACAGGACGTGGTCGCGCTCGACATCGCTGCCTTCAAAGCCGACGTCGACGCATTGGGTTCCGAGACGGTGCGGCGGCTGCATCGCATCGCCCATGACAGCCTGCCCCGGCGCTTCCAGGCGATGCGCGACGCGGTCAAGGCGGATGACCGCGAAGCATTGCGCGACCTTGCCCACGCCACCCGCAGCACGGCCGGCTCGCTCGGTTTTCCACGTCTCTTGCAGGCGGCTGAAGCTCTCGAGACGGCTGCAGCGCAAAGGCCGGCAGCAGAGCTCAGGCAGATCGTCGGCTCTTGCGAAACGGCCTTCGCCGACGGCTCGCGGCAATGGGAACAGATACTCGAAGGCAGCGCCGACCCCGTCCTGCCGGCCTAGAGCTATCGCCTAAAGAGCCGCAGCGACACGCCCGGGCTGGACGGCGTCCGGCGCGAAGAAGTAACCTTCGCCATGAGCGGTGACGATGATGCGCGGCGTACGCGGATTGTCGTTCAGCTTCTGCCTGAGACGCCTGACCAGCACGTCAACGGTGCGATCGCTGGCATCCCATTCGCGCCTTGATATCTCGTGCAGCAGCCGCTCCCGCGACAGCACCTGGCCGGGATTGGCTGTCAGCACCGACAGCAGCTTGAACTCGGCTCCGGTCAACTCGACGAAGGTGCCGTCGGCTGCCTGCAGCGTGCGGCGAGCAACCTCGAGCGTCCAGCCATAGAAATGCCGCGTGGCCGTAGCCGGTTGCGGTATCCGGCCCTTGCCGACGCGGCGCAGCAAGCCCTTGACCCGGGCGAGCAGCTCGCGATGCTCGACCGGCTTGGTGACATAGTCGTCGGCGCCGATCTCGAGCCCGACGATGCGGTCGACAGTGTCGGTGCGCCCGGTGACCAGGATGATGCCGACGTCGGACCGCTCGCGTTGCTCACGCGTCAGCTTGAGCCCATCCTCACCCGGCAGATTGATGTCGATCATCAAGAGATCGGCCGGATGCCTGGACATGATGGCACGCATCTGATCGCCGTCGCCGGCCTCGCTGACCTTGTAACCTTCGGCCAGGAAATAGCCCGCAAGCTTCGCCCGTGTGACCGGGTCATCCTCGACGATCACTATGTGATGCTGAGCCCGCATACCATTCTATCCTCCCGACTTTTGTTGACATCATTTCACAAGTCGGGCGGCCCGGGCAACGACGGAAGGAGCCGGCGCACTTGTCATGGCGTCGCCGGCCCCTGCATCATTGCCTGGGATCTGTCACGTCAGCCTTTCCTAGCCGAGAAGCAAGGCAGGACATCTTCCTTGAAATACGGCTCTTGGTTGACCCAGAACATGTAGCTAACCTTCAGGAAATCCTGCGCAAAGGCATGAAGGCTCGGCACCAGGTTCGTGCGCTTCGTCACGATGTTCGTCGAGCCTGTCTCGCCGACATAGTTGCCGTCCTGGACCGCAATGCCGAGCGGCACGCTGAACTTGCCTTCGTGCATCATGGCCAGGGCATGGTTGAGCTGGCCCTTTTTCTTGTACATGAGATCGGGAGCCCCCATGCCGACGCCGATCTTGTCGCCAAACTCATAGATTCCGCGCAGATATCCCTTGTCCTCCCAGGGCAGCCATTCGCCGGGCATGAAGTTCGCGTAGAGCATGGTGGTTGACTTGGGGAATGCGGCCTTCATGGCTTGCATGTTGGTCTTGAGCGCCGCCACATATTTGTCCGGGGTAAAGGACGCATCCGTCTCCTTGGAAACACCGATGGCCGTTTCCTGCAGGTTGATGCCCTCGACAACGCCGTCGAACTGCTTGCCGAGTGCCGCAAGCAATGCCGCGAAGCGCGCCTGGACTTTGGCGTTCCAGCGCTTGGCAACCCAACCTTCGACAACTCCGTCGTCGGTATGTTGGGCGGTGACGCCGCCGTCATAGTCACCTTTCAGCAGATAGTCGGGCACCGGCTTGTATTCGGGTGAGAAGGACGCATCCTGCAACTGGATGAAAAGCCGCTTGCCATGCTTGGCCAGGTAGTCGATGTCGGACTGGATCGGTGAGAAGTCGTAGTGTCCTTCCGTCGGCTCAAGCTGGCGCCACACATACATGATCTGCGCGCCTGCGAAACGATCGCTGGTCAGGAAGGCATGGTCGCGGATCGCGTCGCGATCCCGGCTGAAATAGACGAAATGCTCGATCTTGTCCGCCGGCAGCGGACATGTTGCATCAGTGTATTGCTTGTAGGCGTTGGCGTATCGATTGGCGGGATTGTCCCATGCCACCGAGGATGTGGCGGCAATCGCGGCACAAAGCGTTACGACGGCGCCAAGAAGACGTTTCAACTTCATAGGTCTACCCTTGAGTGGATCGGGGCCAGCAGGCCCGTGACCCTCAGACGTCTAGTTTGCGGATGACCCGCATTCGCCGTCGAAGTGGTGCAACTCGTGTGCAGATTCCGTGCAGGCCAGCTCGAACGCAATGCGCACCGATGGAAGCTAGCCGAACTCGATCTCGAAAACCGCACCGCCCGGAGCGGCAACCGGCGTCAGCCGCGCACCATAAAGCTCGAGAACGGCCACCACGATGGCCAGTCCAAGCCCCGTTCCGCCCTCCTCGCGGCGCGTGGTGAAGAACGGTTCGACCATGCGGCCGAGGTCGATGTCGGCAAATCCCTCACCATTGTCTGAAAGCCGGAGCGTCCGTCCATCCCAATCGAGGTCGAGCCTGGTCGCCCCATGATGGCGGGCATTCCCCGCCATGTGCGCCAGTACCGTTTGTCCATGCGCAACCGAGAGGGGCAGGATGGCATCCGGGGGAGCCAGGCTGATATCAAGCCCGGAAATCTCGGGCAGCATATCTCGCAACTGGCCAGGTTCACCGCGCCTGGCTTCGCGCGACCTTGTCATGTCGCGAAGCTGGTGAAGCAGCAAATCCATCCGCTCTCCCTGGGCCCTGATGGTGCCTATGAGACTTTGCTGCGCAGCATCGGACAGGTGGCCATCCTCGAGAAGCTCGGCTGCTCCCATGATCGAGGTAACCGGCGATTTGAGCTCATGGGTGACGTGGTTGGTGTAGATGCCGATTTCCTTGCTGCGCTGCGACAGCGTGCCGGCCATGGTGATGACCGCCTCACCCAAGTCGGCGATCTCCCGCATGCCATAGTGGCCGAGCGGGGCAAGCTCGGAATGGCTGCCATTGGCGACCATTCTCGACTGGTCGCGCAGGGCGCGGATCGGCCGTAGCATCGTTCGCACAAGCAACGTTCCCACGACTGCGGCGCTCAACAGCGTCACGACGGCCAGGACGATGACGGCGCTGCGCTCGCCGGCAAAATACTCCGTCAGCCCGGGAGCGGTCCTGGACAAATAAACCGCGCCGATAACCCGGTTGTGGCTGATGACGGGATAGGCAACCAGCACCCTGAACCCTGTCCCGCCGCCAAGCACTGCGAGGCGCAACCGCGTACCCGCGTCACCCCGCCAGCGCAGTGCGGCCCCGACATCGCCTTGCAGCGCCTGCTGGACCTCTGGCACGGCGGCAAAACTCGCCGACTCGCCAGCGAGCATGTCTATGCCCTGATGATCCAGGAAAACGACAGTCGAAAGTGTCGTGCGGCTGGCATTGTCGGCCAAGGCACCCAGCCCCGGCGCAATCCTGAGATAATGCGGATCGAGCCGCTCCGCGGTAGGAACAGGATCGGGGCGGACGGGCTCGACCACATCTTGGCGCAGGTTCAGGAGCGGTCGAAAGGTTCGTGACGCAGCACTCCAGAAAATGCGCTTGGGCGGCGGCAGATAGTAGCCAGGTATAGCCCCGCCTGCTTCGGGCGGCTCGGTCTCGAACGCGACGGCATAGGCGCCGGCATAGATCGCCGCTTGCTTGATCAGGGAGGCCTCTGTCTCGTTGACCAGCCGGTTTGTTCCGATCTGCAACACCAGCGTCGTCACGACCGGCACCGCCAGCAGGCTAACGCAGACGATCGCCACAACCAGCGGCATGGATGGCCGCCATTTCCGGACGACCCGGCTCACGCGGTGCCTGGTCCGGCGACACAATTGCCAAGCCGTAGGCCCACCCCTCGCACCGTTTCGATTATGTCGGAGTAACCAAGTACCGCCGCCTTGGCGCGGATGTTGCGGACATGGCTGTCCACCGTGCGTCCGGACAAGGTGTTGTTCCCGCCATAGGCCTTGTCGATCATCGCGCCCCGACCGACGACGATCCCGGGCCGGACCGACAGGATCTCCAGCACCGAAAATTCCGTTGCCGTCAGCGGCAGATCTTTTCCGGCAAGCGAGCAGATGTGGCGTTCGCTGTCGAGACTGAGGTCGCCGTGCCGCGTGATACTGCCTGCCTGCTTGCCGCGTGCCAGTATGGCCTTGATTCGCAGCAGCAGTTCGCGCGGCGAGAACGGCTTGCTGACATAGTCGTCCGCCCCCAGCTCGAACCCCACGATTCGGTCGACTTCGTCGTCATGCGCCGTCAGGAAGACGATCGGGACATGCGAGCTGGCACGGATCGCCTTGCAGCATTCGATGCCGTCCATGACAGGCATGCCGATGTCGAGCACCACCAGGTCGGCATGGTGTCGCCGCAACTGCTCCAGCGCCAGGCGTCCGTTGGCCGCCTGCTGGACATGCATTCCCGCCCTTTCCAGTGCAATGCCAATCACGTTGCGGATGTCCGGGTCGTCATCGACAACGAGAATGCTGGGGTTCATAGCGCGATCACCAAGGAGACATGCCGGCTGATGGCCGACACCAGCTTCTTCTATCGAAGCGGGCGGTTGCAAGCCAAGCACTGCCCGACAATCTCGACTACAAAAGCGCGAAGATGATGGCGCGCCTGCCGCCTCGCCGACCTGATGGCCTGTCCTCGGGAAACGACGCGCGACTTTCACCGCGCGACAGGTTGCCTGTTAACATCATTTCACAAGTCGACTTACGACTTTTACACCCCGGCCGACACCGGTTCACTTCTCGTCGCTATCTTTGCGGGGATGGCGCGGAAATCCAACAGGCACACAGAGGCCGGCATCCCGCCTTCCATGGGAACAATCGCAACAACAGGAACGGGAGGTTCAATGACCCATTTTACCAAGTCCGCAACCATGGCCACGATCATGGCTTTTGCGGCCGGCACGGCGTTCGCCCAGGATTCCACCGACCCTATCAAGATCCCAACCCACAACTGGTCGAGCCAGATCGTCGGTGCCCACATCGTCGGCAAGCTGCTCGAGAAGGGCGGCGCCAAGGTCGAATACGTCTCCGCCGACAGCCAGGTCGTCTACACCGCTCTGTGCGAAGGTGACGTCAGCCTCGTGCATGAGGTCTGGGAAGGCGCCTTCGGCGTTGCCTTCCAGAAGGTGGTCAAGCAAGGCTGCGTCGTCGATGCCGCCACCCACGACGCCAAGACACGCGAGGAGTGGTGGTACCCGACCTATGTCGAGGAGGTCTGCCCCGGCCTGCCCGCCTGGGAAGCGCTGAACGCCTGCGCCGACAAGTTTGCCACGGCCGAAACCGCGCCGAAGGGCCGATTCCTCGGCGGTCCTGTCGACTGGCTCAAGCATGACGCAGAACGCGTCGAGGCCCTCGGTATGAACTTCGAGGTCGTTAATGCCGGCTCGTCCGCCGCCCTGTGGGCCGAGCTCGAATCCGCCGTCAAGCGCAAGGAGCCGATCGTGCTCTTCAACTGGACGCCCAACTTCGTCGAGGCGCTTTACGACGGCAAGTTCGTCGAGTTCCCGGCTTTTGATCCCAAGTGCAAGGACGACCCGGCCTGGGGCTCCAACAAGGAGCTCAGCTACGACTGCGGCAACCCGAAGGACGGTTATCTGAAGATCGCTGCCTGGAAGGAATTCCCGACCAAGTGGCCCAAGGCCTACGCCATCCTGCAGAAGATCAACTTCTCCAACATGGACATCGCCGTGCAGGCGAAACTCGCCGACATCGACAACATGGAGCCCGAGGCGGCCGCCGACAAATGGCTGGCCGACAATGAGGCGCGCTGGAAGGCCTGGCTCGGTTCCGCCAGCTAACTCTCCGCATCGATCCGTCCCGTCATGGCGTCGTGACGCCCGCGTAAATGCGGGCGCCACCTCGCCGCGCGTATCATCGGCCCCCTTTGGCGAGAGGCAGACATGTCCGAAGCAAAAATCGCATGCCGCAACCTTTGGAAGCTCTACGGCTCCGATCCCGCCGGCTTCCTGCGCCGCAACCACAACAATCCTTCCATCGAGACCATCAGGGCCGAAGGCTACGTCCCCGCCGTCCGCAACGTCTCCTTCGATGTGATGCCGGGCGAAATCCTAGTCGTCATGGGCCTCTCCGGCTCGGGCAAGTCGACCTTGCTGCGTTGCCTGGCGCGGCTGATCGAGCCGACCTCGGGCGAGGTCATGTTCGAGGGCCGCGACATTCTGGCCGCCACGGAGCGCGAGCTGATCGATCTCAGGCGCCACAAGATGGGCATGGTGTTCCAGCACTTTGCCCTGCTGCCCCACCGCACCGTGCTCGACAACGTTGCCTTCCCGCTCCAGGTTCGCGGCACCAATCGCCAGAAGCGTGAGAGACGCGCCCGCGAGGTGATCGAACTCGTCGGGCTGAAGGGCCGCGAGGGCTATTATCCGCGTGAACTCTCCGGCGGCCAGCAGCAGCGCGTCGGCATCGCCCGCTCGCTCGCCGTCGGCCCCGACGTCTGGTTTCTCGACGAGCCGTTCTCGGCACTCGATCCGCTCATCCGCCGCGAGATGCAGGACGAATTCCTGCGCCTGCAGAAGGTGCTCAACAAGACAATCGTCTTCATCACCCACGATTTCGACGAGGCGATCCGCGTCGCCGACCGCATCGCCATCATGAAGGACGGCGTCGTCGAGCAGCTCGGCACCGCCGAGGAGCTGGTGACCTGCCCGGCCACCCCTTACGTCGCCGAGTTCACCCGCAACGTCTCGCATGATCGCCTGCTGTCGGTTCGCGCCGTCATGGCGCCCGCATCCTCTCGAAAGCCGGACGCCGCTGCGGTCCAGGCACAGGCCCTGCTCGCCAGCGTCGCCCGCCAGGTGCTGACCTCGGAGCGTCCCGTCGACGTCATCGACGATGCTGGCGCGCTCGTCGGTACGCTGACCCGCGACGGTCTGATCGATGCTCTCTACGGCAAGGAGCAGTGTGCATGAGTGCCGCGACACTGACCCGCCAGGAGGCGATGGAACCGCAGAAGCCGCTGGCCGCAATGACCAGGCCGCTGCTTGTCGTTCTGCCTTTCCTCGTCCTGCTGCTTGCCGCCTCGCTTTTGCCCGACTGGGCGGTGCAGGTGCCCAAGGGCTGGACTATTCCGTTCGTCGACTGGGCGAACACCGTTTTCGATCACCTGCGCGACGACGCCATCTTCGGGCTGTTCTCGTTCCGCGACCTGACACGCGGTGCTGCCGAGCTGATCACCTGGCCGCTGGCCTTCGTCGAGGGACTTTTGGTCTCCGGCTTCCCCGATATCGGCATCGCCGCCATGCCCTGGGTCATGACCGCCGGCCTGTCAGGCGTGCTGGGCTGGTACCTCCGGGACTGGCGACTTGGCACACTTGCCGCCAGCTGCGTCGCTTACATGGCAATCTTCGGCAAATGGGAATTGTCGATGATCACCTTGTCGGTGGTCCTCGTCGCCGCCCCCATTGCCGGTCTCATCGGTTTCGGCATCGGCATTCTCGCAGTGAAGAAACAGTGGTTCGAAGCGCTCGTCGTGCCGCTGCTCAACGTGCTGCAGTCGTTGCCGCATTTTTCCTACCTGATCCCGATCGCCATCTTCATCGGCGTCGGCCACAAGGCCGGCGCGATCGCCACCGTCATCTTCGCCATTCCGCCGATGGCCCGCCTTACCATTCTCGGCCTCAAGGGCGTTGCCGAAGAGGTGCGCGAGGCCGGCAAGATGGCCGGCTGCACCCGCTTCCAGACCCTGTGGATGGTGGAGATTCCGTCGGCGCGCCAGCCGCTGCTCGTCGGCGTCAATCAGGTCATCATGCAGTGCCTGGCGATGGTGGTCATCGCCTCCTTCGTCGGCGCCCGCGGCCTTGGCCATGACCTGTTGTTCCGGCTCCAGGCGCTGAAGATCGGCCAGGCGCTGGAAAGCGGCGTCGCGATCGTCCTGATGGCGATCACGCTCGATCAGCTGAGCCGCGCTGCCGCCCACAAGGAGCCCTCGCATCTCGCGCCCGACGCCAGCCTGCTGCAGCGCTTTCCGTTCCTCGCCGCATCGCTGGCCGTCATTGCCGCGTCGCTGTTGCTCGCCGCGATCACGCCTTACGCCCAGGCCTGGCCTTCGGAGCTCGCCCTCAGCACCGCCCCCTTCTGGGATGCCCTCGTCGACTGGATCACCGTCACTCTCTACGACCCGTTGCAATATCTCCGCAACGCCATGCTGCTATACGTGCTGATCCCGATCCGCGACCTGTTCCAGTCGATCCCCTGGACGGCGATGGTGGCGCTTGTCGCCGCGGCGGGCTGGTCACTCGGCGGCTTCAGGCTCGCTGCGATCGTCTCCGGCTTCGTGCTGTTCATCGCCTTCGCCGGCTATTGGGAGCGCTCGCTGATCACCGCCTATATGGTGACCGTCGCGGTGCTGCTGTGCATCATGATCGGCCTGCCGATCGGCATTTGGGCTTCGCGCAGTGAACGCCGCACCGGCATCGCCAAGCTCCTGTGCGACACGTTCCAGACCTTTCCGTCCTTCATCTACCTGATCCCCGTGATCATGCTGTTCAAGGTCGGCGACGTCGCCGCGATCTCGGCGATCATCATCTATGCGATGATCCCGATCGTGCGTTACACCATCTTCGGCCTGCGCAACGTGCCCCAGGAGATCGTCGAGGCCGGCATCACCTCGGGCTGCACGCAAAGGCAGCTTCTGTGGAACATCCGCATGCCGCTGGCCTTCCCCGAGATCATGCTCGGCGTCAACCAGACGATCATGTTCGCCCTGTTCATGGTCATCATCGCCGCCTTCATCGGCACCAAGGACATCGGCCAGGAAATCTTCCGGGCGCTGACCTTCAACGATGCCGGCAAAGGCCTCGTCCTGGGCCTCTGCGTCGCCTTCATGGGCCTGACCGCCGACCAGCTGATCACGGCATGGGCAACGCGGCGGAAACAGAAGCTGGGGCTGGCAGGCTGACTACCGGCCTTCGGCCCGTTGCAACGCCTGGACGATCGACAGCCGACTGGCCCGTAGCCCATCGCCATGCAGGAGGAACTTGCGTGGCGGCCCGCAGCGCCGGCGGAAGTGTGCTTCTCGCCGGCGCAGCCAATCCCGTCAGGACAGATCAGAACTTGTAGTTCAAGCCGACCTTGCCGCTTGAAAGGCTGAGGTCGTAGGTATCCCCATCGAACTCCTGCTCGCCAAGCCCGTAATAGGCGTACTCACCGAAAACCGACCAATTGGCATTGAGTTTCAAAGCAACGCCGGCGCCAGCGGTGTACCCGGTGTATGTGGGGTCGGCGGATCCTCCCGGGTACTTTATTGCAGTATCCGCCACGGCCAGACCGGCCAGGCCGTAGAGCAACACGCTGTCGAAGGCGACACCGCCACGGGCGGTCAGGCTGGCCAGCCAGTTGACCTCCATGGAGATGTTGGGAAATGGCCCGAAGCCGAAGTCGTAGTTACCGCTCAGGCCACCCCCGGAGACATCGCCCTGCACACCGAGCACAAAGTTACCGAACTGCGCCAAAGCGCCGACCTGGCCGCCGGCGAGCAAGCCGTCAAGCTCGAAGCCTGCCTCAAAACCAGGAACCCATTGTTCCCCTTGCGTCGCGGCGCCATCGGCGAAACCGACATGCAGGCCGGCGTAGATCCCGCTCCAGTCCGTCGCGTCAGCATACGCCGTGCCGGCTGGGGCGGTCTCGGTAGTCACGTTTTCCGCCCGCGCCGTCCCCGCGCTCATCGCAATCAACGCAGAGGTCATCAAAAGGCCAGCATGTATCTTCACAGCCAAATATCCTTCAATATATGTCGCTTCAGTTTCAATATAGATCGCTTCAGTAGCGTCGCCTGACAGGCGCAGCCGCCATCGCAAAAAGTGTAGACAGTGTGCTGGGCAGTCAGCACCTTTTTGTTCCGGCATGTCAACCAAGCAACGCAATATTTCCCAGTTGATCGAAACTTTGGCTCTGCAATCCCGTTGACGGTAGTGCCCGGGATCTGAAGCGGGACGTCTCGGTCATCCGGCACTACACGATCGAGGAGGCCTACGAAATCCGTTCCGACGGCCGTCCACTTCATTCTGACACCCGGCACAAAGCGCGGCGAGATCGAGCTGCGCGGTATGGGGAACTGGGTATGATCCTGAACTGGACCGAGCGACAGGCAGTTGGCCCTGCAACGACAAACACTGCCGGAGCAAGGCTCACGGGAGTGTCGTTATCAATGGTTCTGGGGCCAGGCTTTGGCTTTTATCGCTTTGCTTGTGGGTAAGCGTCCAGTCGAGGGCTTGGAGGAAACCGCGACGAAGATCGTCCCGATCTCAAGCAGTGGTCTCTGGACTCTCGAGATGAGTTTGGTTCGCCGTTCCTGTCACGTCACCTTCAATACAATTGTGCCGGCGATCCGGTCGTGAAGTGCGACACGGCTCGCGAGAACAGACGCACACAAAATGCCCAGCCAAACCATGGCACGATAGCCCCAGCGCCGAGACGGCTCCTGTCCAGATAGCCGGAGCCCCGTCGCCTGGTTCAAGAGTAAGCCCGAATGAAAATGACGAGTATAGTAACAATGCCAAAGCTGGCGCCAGAACAGCCGTCCGAATGACTGCACGAGCTATCGGAAGGCGTCGTTGTTTGGTGTCATTGACGCTCGTTACGCGCAGCCCAGCCAGCCGTTTGCCGAAAGTCGCGCCGCCCCTCGCTTCGGCGATCAATCGGTAGACGAGGAAAAGCGCGAATGCGAGCCAGTCCAGGACAATGATCTTCCCTTCGACCAGGCCGCCCTGTCTGTTGAGGTAGTAATATCCCGGAGCCTGCGTTTCGTCGTTGTTTCGCGGCCCTAATAGCCGTGCCGTTGGCAGGCCAAGAACAGTTTCGCTGCAGTCATCGATGAAGAAGGCGCCGGCCTCCAATGGTGGCTATACGCCCGCATTCGCTGGCCCACATAGATTGACGAAGAACCAGGTTTGGCCCTGCACCTGACCGTTGGTTGAAAGATACAATGACCCGAGGATCAGTTGGGTGACGAAAAGGATGCCGAGTGCGCCGAGTGCGATGGCTGCAACGCGACGAAGGATACTTGCATTCTGCGTCAGTCGACTGTCCACGGCCATTTCTCCCCACCCAGCAAGAAGATATGCACAGCCTCGACTCGATGTTCAAAGTGATCTGGATAGACAGATAGTCGGCATTGGCTTTGTTGCGTGCCCCTGATGCGCTTCAAGATCGGGCAGTCAGTGGGTTCCAGATAGCAAAAGGCCCGCCGTGGTTTTCACCTTGGCGGGCTTTTATTGTTGGTTGCGGGGACAGGATTTGACATTTTTGTCCCGCGTCGTCGGCTTTGCCTTCTAGCGGGCCCCTGATGCAGGTTCACCTCGACCGTCACCTGCGTCCAAATACCAAAACAGCCCAGACAAGCTGGGCTGTTTTGGTATTTGGTTGCGGGGACAGGATTTGAACCTGTGACCTTCAGGTTATGAGCCTGACGAGCTACCGGGCTGCTCCACCCCGCGCCACCGGACTTTTGCGACAGGCAAAATGTCCTTTTTCAACGCTTTCTGACTTTTGCCACAGGCAAAATGTCTTTTTGTCTGGCTTTTGCCAAAGGAAAGGGCCGCTTACGCGGCCCGTCTACCCGTTGGCGGGCCTTTTGTATCGAGAAGATTTAACATGCGCTTGGCAGACCTGGCAGCGACTTACTCTCCCGCGTCTTGAGACGAAGTACCATCAGCGCTGGAGCGTTTCACGGCCGAGTTCGGAATGGGATCGGGTGCAGCCGCTCCGCCATAACCACCAGGTCGGCAAAGCGCATGTTAATCGAGAAGCTGTTTTTGTGCTTTTGTCACATTTCGTGACGACCCCTTTGGGATCGCACTGCGATGAACATAAGGAATGAGAACGATCAAGCCTATCGAACTATTAGTACCGGTAAGCTTCATGCGTTGCCGCACTTCCACACCCGGCCTATCAACGTGGTCGTCTTCCACGGTTCTCAGGGAATACTCGTTTTAAGGTGGGTTTCCCGCTTAGATGCCTTCAGCGGTTATCCCGTCCGGATATAGCTACCCTGCTATGCGGCTGGCGCCACAACAGGTCCACCAGAGATCCGTCCATCCCGGTCCTCTCGTACTAGGGACAGATCCTTTCAATATTCCTACACCCACGGCAGATAGGGACCGAACTGTCTCACGACGTTCTGAACCCAACTCACGTACCGCTTTAAATGGCGAACAGCCATACCCTTGGGACCTGCTCCAGCCCCAGGATGCGATGAGTCGACATCGAGGTGCCAAACAACCCCGTCGATATGGACTCTTGGGGGTCATCAGCCTGTTATCCCCGGCGTACCTTTTATCCGTTGAGCGATGGCCCTTCCACACGGGACCACCGGATCACTATGACCGACTTTCGTCTCTGCTCGACTTGTCAGTCTCGCAGTCAGGCGGGCTTATGCCATTGCACTCGACGACCGATTTCCGACCGGTCTGAGCCCACCATCGCGCGCCTCCGTTACTCTTTAGGAGGCGACCGCCCCAGTCAAACTACCCACCATACATTGTCCCGGACCCGGATAACGGGCCGCGGTTAGACATCCATAGAGATAAGGGTGGTATTTCAAGGGTGGCTCCACCAAGGCTGGCGCCCTGGCTTCAAAGCCTACCACCTATCCTACACATGCCACTACGAATGCCAATGTAAAGCTATAGTAAAGGTGCACGGGGTCTTTCCGTCTAACCGCAGGAACCCCGCATCTTCACGGGGAATTCAATTTCACTGAGTCTATGCTGGAGACAGCGGGGAAGTCGTTACGCCATTCGTGCAGGTCGGAACTTACCCGACAAGGAATTTCGCTACCTTAGGACCGTTATAGTTACGGCCGCCGTTTACTGGGGCTTCGATTCAAAGCTTGCACCTCTCCTCTTAACCTTCCAGCACCGGGCAGGCGTCAGACCCTATACGTCGTCTTGCGACTTCGCAGAGCCCTGTGTTTTTGATAAACAGTCGCTACCCCCTGGTCTGTGCCACCCTCACCCTGCTTGCGCAGGAAAGGGTCACGCTTCTTCCGAAGTTACGCGTGCAATTTGCCGAGTTCCTTCAGCATAGTTCTCTCAAGCGCCTTGGTATACTCTACCAGTCCACCAGTGTCGGTTTCGGGTACGGTCTATAAGGAGGAGCTATTTCCTGGAACCACTCCGCTGCAGGGATCAATCCAATAAGACCCCACAACATACGTGATCCGTCACTTCCTCCAGGCCCACGAATATTAACGTGGTTCCCATCGTCTACGCATTTCTGCCTCGACTTAGGGGCCGGCTAACCCTGCTCAGATTAGCTTTAAGCAGGAACCCTTGGACTTTCGGCGGGGGTGTCTCTCACACCCCTTACGTTACTCATGTCAGCATTCGCACTTCTGATACCTCCACCGCCCCTCACAGGTACGGCTTCGTCAGCTTACAGAACGCTCCGCTACCGCTTGCAGCAAGCTGCAAACCCTAAGCTTCGGTGTATGGCTTTAGCCCCGGTACATTTTCGGCGCAAAGACCCTTATTTAGACCAGTGAGCTGTTACGCTTTCTTTAAATGATGGCTGCTTCTAAGCCAACATCCTGGTTGTTTTGGGATCCTCACATCCTTTCCCACTTAGCCATAACTTGGGGACCTTAGCTGTAGGTCAGGGTTGTTTCCCTTTTCACGACGGACGTTAGCACCCGCCGTGTGTCTGCCGACTAGTACTCCCAGGTATTCGGAGTTTGGTTAGGTTTGGTAAATCGGTGAGATCCCCTAGCCCATCCAGTGCTCTACCCCCTGGGGTATTCGGTCGACGCTCTACCTAAATAGATTTCGCGGAGAACCAGCTATTTCCGAGTTTGATTGGCCTTTCACCCCTAGCCACAAGTCATCCCGAACTATTGCAACAGTTATGGGTTCGGACCTCCAGTAAGTGTTACCTTACCTTCATCCTGCTCATGGCTAGATCACTCGGTTTCGGGTCTAATGCGTCGAACTGAACGCCCTGTTCAGACTCGCTTTCGCTGCGCCTACACCTACCGGCTTAAGCTTGCTCGACACACTAAGTCGCTGACCCATTATACAAAAGGTACGATGTCACCATTTCAGGCTCCATCTGTTTGTAGGCAACCGGTTTCAGGTACTCTTTCACTCCCCTTGTCGGGGTGCTTTTCACCTTTCCCTCACGGTACTAGTTCGCTATCGGTCATGCACGAGTACTTAGGCTTGGAGAGTGGTCTCCCCATGTTCAGACAGGATTTCACGTGTCCCGCCTTACTCAAGGACGATTGATCGCATTACGCGTACGGGGCTGTCACCCACTATGGCCCTACTTTCCAGAAGGTTCCGCTTGTCTCTCAATCGCCACTGGCCTGGTCCGCGTTCGCTCGCCACTACTTGCGGAGTCTCGGTTGATGTCCTTTCCTACGGGTACTTAGATGTTTCAGTTCCCCGCGTTCGCCACTTTACCCCTATGTATTCAGGGTAAGTTACCTAATAACGATACTTGTAAACCACAACAGCCGCCGAACTTGCGCTCGCCGACTGCTCTGATTTTACAAGTATCTTAGGTGGGTTTCCCCATTCGGAAATCGTCGGATCAAAGGGTATTCGCACCTCCCCGACGCTTATCGCAGCGTATCACGTCCTTCATCGCCTGTGCATGCCAAGGCATCCACCAATTGCCCTTAAGACACTTGATCGTTCTCATTGCCAATGTTCATCATGATTTCTCACAACGACATCGGCACAAAAAGACCAGCTTCTCGAGATCGGTCCGGGGGCAGCGGTTAGGCAAGCCCATCATATGCGGGAGATTGAGCGTCTCACCGCGACAAACCATCTTCATCACCGCGCAAACTCTTCCAACAAGGCATGGCAGCCTTGTCTTCCAAGCTCACACTCCGAGAATGGAGT